>NZ_JARXUY010000004.1:0-68655 GCF_029892315.1 Polaromonas sp. CG_23.6 | reverse complement strand
GCTTGAAAATCACGCCGCTGGATGCCGTGCTGCCCGATACGGCACAAGCCTTGATTGATCGGGCCGCGATGCTGCTGCCGCGCGTGAAGATCACCGACATGCTGATGGAGGTGGACGAGTGGACCGGTTTCACCGGCCACTTCACGCACCTCAAGACAGGAGAGCGCGCTAAGGACAAAACCTTGCTGCTCACGACCATCCTGGCCGATGCGATCAATCTGGGATTGACCAAGATGGCCGAGTCCTGCCCTGGCACGACCCATGCCAGGCTGTCGTGGCTGCAGGCCTGGCACATCCGGGACGAGACCTACGCAGCGGCGCTGGCCGATCTGGTCAACACGCAGCTGCGCCAACCCCTGGCGGCCCACTGGGGCGACGGCAGCACCTCGTCGTCCGATGGCCAGAACTTCAAAACCGCCAGCAAAGCCCAAAGCACGGGCCACATCAACCCAAAATACGGCAGCAGCCCTGGGCGAACTTTCTACACCCACATTTCCGACCAGTACGCCCCGTTTCATACCAAGCTGGTCAATGTCGGCGTGCGCGACTCGACCTACGTCCTGGACGGCCTGCTGTACCACGAGTCGGATCTGCGCATCGAGGAGCACTACACCGATACGGCCGGCTTCACCGATCATGTCTTTGCCCTGATGCACTTGCTGGGCTTTCGCTTTGCGCCGCGCATCCGCGACCTGGGCGAGACCCGGCTGTTCATCCCCAAGGGCCACGCCAGCTATGACGCGCTCGGGCCAATGATCAGCGGCGAGCGGCTCAACGTCAAACATATCCGTGCCCACTGGGATGAAATCCTGCGGCTGGCCACGTCGATCAAGCAGGGCACGGTCACGGCTTCGCTGATGCTCAGAAAACTCGCCAGCTACCCGCGCCAGAACGGCCTGGCCATCGCCCTGCGCGAGCTCGGGCGCATCGAGCGCACGCTGTTCATCCTGGACTGGCTGCAAAGCGTGGAGCTGCGCCGGCGCGTCAATGCCGGGCTGAACAAGGGCGAAGCGCGCAATGCGCTGGCCAGGGCCGTATTCTTCAACCGGCTGGGTGAAATCCGCGACCGGGGATTCGAGCAGCAGCGCTACCGCGCCAGTGGCCTGAACCTGGTGACGGCGGCCATCGTGCTGTGGAACACCATTTATCTGGAGCGGGTGGTCAATGCCTTGCGCGGGCACGAGCAGGGCATTGATGACAGGCTGCTGCAGCACCTCTCGCCGCTGGGCTGGGAGCACATCAACCTGACGGGCGACTACCTCTGGCGCAGCAGCGCCAAGGTCGGCGCGGGCAAATTTAGGTCTCTGCGCCCGCTTGCCAAGTCTTAACGTGCTTTATTTTCCGTTTTCTGTGACGACCCCTGGTCGGTCACGCCAAGGCGCTTCACCAGGTGGACCAGGTCAAGTGGATTGGCGCCGTGGTGCTTGGGGTCGCACTGGCGTTCGCAGGAACGGCCTGGCTGACGCACACCTCGGGCTATTCAAGCGGGTTTGAAACCGGCAAGGCGGCCGGCTACCAGGCGGCGGCGGATGAAAAAGCAATGGCAGCCTGGGCCAACACCGATCAGGGGCGTCTGGCCTACGAGCTGGCGCAGGCCGGCAGCGTGGAAAAGCTGGCCCATTGCAATGGCAAGGGATGGGAGTTGGAAAAGGGAACTTGCTACCCATACCCCGTGGTTGAGGATAAAAAAAGCATGGTTTACGGCTGGCCGGTTGGCAAATCGGCAAGAGGCACACCGTCTAGGAAGATCAATGTGTCCTGGTTCGATAGCCTGTTTGGGAGTGATGCATGAAAAAGTCGGTGCGGCAATCTCTGGGGTCCTCGGTTGGGTGAAATATGCCTGCGATTACCTATTTCGCAATGCCGAGAAATACCGCCAGGCAGCGCTCAATCTCCAGCATGCCATCGGCGTTCAGATGCCCGAAAGCCTCCCCGAGTTTGTCCTTTTTGACGGTCATCGCCTTGTCTACCATCACCTGGGATACTTTCTGCAACCCGTTCTCGGGGTTGGGTTTCACGGTCACGCGCAGCAGCGGGGCATCGACCAGGGCGCTCGACACGAGCAGCACAGTCACGCTCGCGTGCTCGTTGAACTGGTCGGACTGAACGATCAAGGCGGGCCGGGGTTTACCAAAATCACCCTGCATGGCGATGGTGACAAAGTCGCCCCGCCTCATGCGCTCCAGCCGTCCGCATCGGCCAGCGCATCATCCATGAAGTCGAGCAGGTCCACGTCAGCCATGTCAGCCTGCGCGGCCAGCCTGGACTGACGGCGGCACTCAGCCGCGAAATCGGGACGCCGGGTGTCGGGCACCCAGATTTGCACCGGGCGCAGCCCGGCCATGCGCAGTGCATCACGGCGCTTTTGAACGCGTACCGCCACGGAAAGAGCCATCGCAAACCTCCTTTTCATTAGTTACATGTAACTAATTTAGCAGATTTATAGGTTACATGCAACGCCTAATGGGGTCATCACAGGAAACGGAATTTAAAGCACGCCAAAGAATTCGCCATCGAGAGCTAATGCGGCTTTGCGAGTGTTTTCACTTTTGCGGCTGCATTCTTTTCTCGACACACATCAACTTTCCGAAGCCGATGCGAGAACGGTTTTTGAGAAGGCCGCAGGTGCTGCACTGGACTTGGAAGGGATGAATTCTCGGAAAAGCTGCTCGAAAACGGTCGTTTGCGAGAGCCTTCAGACGGCTAAATCGTTACCGTGCTTTAAATTCCGTTTCCTGTGACAACCCCAGGTATTCGGTGATGCCAGTGGCCCTGAAGGTGTGGCATCCAATCTTGGTCTTGATACCAGCCTGCTCGGCCCTGCGTCCAATCATTCGCCAGACATCAGACTGGCTCATCGGCCTGCTTGAGAGCGCACTGGTGCGGCCCGTGGCCGTGCAAAACAAGTAGGCTTTCGCCCCAGGCTTTGCGGCTTCCAGGTAGGCATGCAGGTAGTTATCCAGATTGTGGTGGCACGGCATCTCGTGCTCCTTGCCGCCTTTTTCATGCAAGCGCACCCAAGTGCGCCGCCCCTGCACATAGACATCTTCCACCTGCATCTTGATCACCGCGCCCACGCGGGCAAAGGTGTAGACCATCAGGCCGATCAACGCACGGTCTCTCAAGCCTGTGATGGTCGAGGTGTCAATCGCATCGATCAATGTCCGCGCCTCGTCGGCGGCCAGCACCGGGGTTTTTCCTTTTTTGACCGAATGCCTGGGACCGCGCACCGAGGAAGCTGGATTGACGGGCAGCACCTGGCCCACGACCAGCCAGTCGAACAGCACGCGCAGGGCGGCGAGTTGCAGTTTGATCGAAGGCGCTGTCATTTGCTGCTGCAGGCCTTCGATGTAGGTGGCGACGTGAACCGGCTCGATGGCCTGCAGATCGTGCAGACCGTGTTCGGCGCACCAGGCAGCAAAGCGGCTGACGGCGCGCGCGTAAGCTCGGCGGGTGTTGGGGTTGCGGATCTGCGCGGTGAAGAATTCAAGGGTCCGCTTGGCCGCTTGTGGGTTCGGCGTGAAAAGCGCTGGCAGGGTGGTCAGCGGGCTGGACGTGATTTGGGTGATGGCCTGGGACATTTCAGCGCATCCTATCATGAATGATAAAGGACGTTATCATTCATGAATGAATGCAATTGAAAATCTAACTTCAAACACGACAAGTCTGGCTGCGCTGGAGCTGGCCAGCCTGCCGGCACTGTTCAGGCCGACGCCTGCGGCCGCGCGCAGGACGCTGGAATTTTTCACTGCCAACATCCGCAACCCGAACACGCGCCGGGCGTATGCCCGGGTGGTCTCGCAATTCGCCGCCTGGTGCGCGGGGCACGGACTGCAGGACCTGGCCCGAATCGAGCCGGTGCATGTGGCGGCTTACATCGAGCAACTCCAGCTAAAGCTGGCGGCGCCCTCGGTCAAGCAGCACCTGGCGGCGCTGCGCGTCCTCTTCGACTGGCTGGTGGTCGGGCAGATCGTGCCCACGAACCCGGCCGGCTCGGTGCGCGGGCCACGCCATTCGGTTCGCAAGGGCAAGACGCCGGTGCTGGCCGCCGACGAGGCACGCGCCATGCTGGACGCCATCGACACCTCAACGGCCATCGGCCTGCGCGACCGGGCGCTGATCGCCCTGATGGTCTACACCTTTGCGCGGGTGGGGGCGGCCATCGGCATGCGCCTGGAAGATGTCTACGTGCAGGGCCGGCGCACTTGGGTGCGGCTGCATGAAAAAGGAGGCAAGGAACATGAAATGCCCTGCCACCACAACCTGGACGAGTATCTGCATGCCTACATCGACCAGGCACTGATCGATGGGCATAAGAAGGAATTCCTGTTTCGCTCCTCCAAAGGCCGCTCGGGCCTCCTGTCGGAGAACGCGATGGGCCAGGCCGATGTCTACCGGATGATTGGGCGGCGCGCGGCCGCCGCGTCGATCGCCACGAAGATCGGATGCCACTCCTTTCGGGCGACCGGAATCACGGAGTACCTTCGTAACGGCGGCAAGCTTGAAGTGGCCCAGCAGATGGCCAACCACGAGAGCGCGCGCACGACTGGGCTCTATGACCGGCGCCAGGATCAGGTGTCGCTCGATGAGGTCGAGCGCATTCTTATTTGAGCACAGCAGCGCCCACACGGCCTTTGTTGACGCTGACGCGCAATTGACCCTGGATGCCGCAATTCGTTGACGCACTTGCAAGCGGCGTAAAGCGTTGCCCAATAGATGGTTTCAAAGGTTGCAGATGGCTCAGTCGAAACCGGCAGCCCCCTGGGTTAAAACCGCATCAGCGTCAACACCCCACTTAACGCTTGAGGATGATGATAGGGAAGGCAGACGGTAGGCAAGCACCTACCGTCTCCAGCTAACTTGCTGGGCGTCTGGGGCGAAAGACTCCCACAATCAGAACATTAAAACTCCAGGCGACTCCTAGGGAAAACCAGAAAATACCGTAGGGTCCCTTCCAAGTGAGCGCCAGCGATGCCACGACAGGACCGACACAACCCCCCAAAGAAAACATCAACAAAATTGCAGCGCTGGCCGCAATGCGATGCTCGGACGCAAGACCGTCATTCACCAATGTGACCGACAATGCATAAACTGTGAACATCATGCCGGCGTACAGGCAAATCAGTGCTGTGATGCCCAGTGCGCCCTGATTGCAGACCACTCCTAAACTGATGAGTCCAATCACGAAGCAGACAAAGAACAGCACCTTGCGCCGGTTGAACCGGTCAGACAGCATGCCCATGGGCCACTGAAAGAGCAAAGCCGACAGCAACGCCGAGAACATGATCCCGGAGATCTGACCGACCGAAATGCTGATGTTTTTGAGAAACAGTGGCATGAGGGAATAAAACGTGCTGTTGAGCAGGCCTGCCACAACGCATCCTGCCATCCCCAGCGGGGCGAGGGAAACGGTTTTTACGATCGCACGCAGGTTGAACCGCGGGCGCAGCAGGCCTGGCAAGGTGGGACCACCTGAAAAATCTCTCAGCAAGATGGGAAGGAGCGAAGCCGAAAACAACACGGCGATCAGAGCGAACAACGCATTGCCGGTAGGACTGGCCAGGTTTAGCAGCAGCTGTCCGCTGGACACGCCAAGGTAGGTCGTCATCATGTACAACGCAAACACCCGGCCCCGCACCTGGTTGCTTGCGGCGGCATTAAGCTGGCTTTCCACCACCGAAAATATGCCTGCCAGGCAGGCGCCTGTGACGAGGCGCAGAAAAAACCAGACCAACAGCCCTGAAAAAAAGGCATGCCCCAGACTGGCGCAGGCCACAACCGCGGCAAATGTCGAAAACGCGCGCTGTGGGCCAATCCGGCCTATCAATTTTCCGGCCGTGATAGCCCCCAGCATGAACCCCAGGTAGTAAGCGGACTGCACCACGCCAACGGCCGTCGCTGAGAAGGCCGGCGACGCCAGCCGCAAGGACACCAGGGTGCCGAGCAAGCCGTTTCCGGTAATCAGCACGGCAAATCCCGTTAGCAGGATTGCAATGCGGGCCCGCGATGAGATTGCCACAGGCGCTGAGGGCCGTATCCCAAAACGAGACGGCATACGTCGTGGCCGCTTCAGGCGGTGGCGCCTGAAGCGGCCACGGGCGCTAGAACCAGGTTCAGAAAGTTGTCGAACGGGTGGCCTGGCTGGTCGATTTGGGCGAGTGCTGTAGCCAGGACGTTAGCGCGGGACTGGCCCATGACGGGCTCGCTCAACGCCCTGAATTTCTGGTCGATCTCCTCTTCAGACAGCGCGTTTTCCGGGTTGCCCCGGGCAATCGCGGGTTCCGAGTCCATCACCTGGCCGTCATGCATGGTAACGCGCACATGCGCCCAGCGCTCGGCCGGGAAGCGGTCGTTGTAAAGCCTGTTTTCATGCAGCACCACGCTGCCGGACAGGCGTTGCGTTAGCACGTCATTCAGGGCGGCATCGGACAGCTCGGCCGCGCCCAGGGTGCCGTGGCGCAATGCCGAAGCGACTGAAAAGGGCAAGCTGTACTGGGCCTGCTCGGTGGTGGCCGGCAAGCGGGTGGCGAGCCGACAGGCTTCGTGAAATGACCAGACCTCAATGCTTTGGATTGCTGCTGGCGTCAAGCGGTGAACACGCGCCAGGGCCATGGCCGCTTCGACGGCAGGCTGGGCCCAGCGGCACACCGGATGAGGCTTGAAGTACTGGTCAAGTATCAGCCAGCGCTCGCCCAGGTCTGCCCACAGCGGCGCGAGTTCGGCGGCTTCCAGCGTCAGCGCTGGCGCACCGGTGAAGCCTTCTGCGGCCAGGTAGGCGGCGCTGACACCGCCCATCGCTCCCCAGCCCGAGCCGTCCTTGACCATGGTCGGGTGATCGATACAGCGCATCATCTGACTGCGCGGCCCATGGTATTCGGCGATACCCAGGGCTTCGCGCGTTGGCTGCGGCCCCAGCCGCAGGTTCCGGGCACCCAAAGCGGCGCAGGCAATCGTGTTCCAGGCACCTGACGTGTGGTAGTCGCTGGCGCTGGCGTGCAGCGCCACACCGGCACGCGTGGCAATCTCATAGCCGATCACGATCTGGGTGAGAAACTCTTGGCCATCCATCGTTTTCAGTGCATCGGCAAACGCCAGGACTGACGGCAGCACCGCCACGCCGATATGGCCTTTGGTCAGCACATGGCCATCATGCGCATCAAAACTGTCAATTGTCATACCACCGGCCAGCGCGGCGCCTACCTGACTGACACGGCGCCCGTCAAACAGCATGCGCGCACTGCGTTTGCCGGCGCCGAAGTGCTCGATCGCATGGCGGCGGATGATGCTTGAGAGCAGCGACTGGCTGCCTGCCGCGGCCACCCCGAGCAGATCCAAAACACAGCGCCTGGCCTGCGCCAGCACCGGGGCCGGCAGATGCTCGTGGCGGGTGTGGTGGATGAATTCAAACAACTGCATGGCTCACTCTCCGGTGAAAACCGGCACCCGGCGCGCCAGCATGGCATTAACCGCCTCTTGATGATCGCGCGTGTGATGTGCCAGCGCCTGCATCGCCGCGGACAGTTCTAGCAGGCTTTCGAGCGACGAATGCTGCCCTTCGCGCAGCAGCTTTTTTGTCATGCGCAAAACGTCTGGCGGATTGACCGTGATCCTGCGGGCCAGCGCCAGCGCCGCGTTCATAAGCTGGCCGGGCGCAACGACCTGAGACACCAGGCCCCAGGCGAGCGCCGTTGAGGCGTCAATCGCATCCCCTGTGAACGCCATTTCGCAAGCCCTGGACAGGCCAATCGCCCGCGGCAGCAACCAGGCCCCGCCGTCGCCAGGAATGATGCCAACCTTGACAAAACTTTCGGCAAAGCGCGCGTTATCGGAGGCGATGCGCATATCGCACATCAGCGCCAAGTCGCAGCCAGCGCCGATCGCAGGTCCGTTCACTGCAGCGATGGTGGGAACTTCGCAGTGGTAAAGCGCGCGCGGAATGCGCTGAATGCCGTTTCTGTAGCCTTCTCGCAGCTGCGCCGGTGTGCCGCCAAACATACCCTCGCGGTCCTGCATGTGCTTGACGTTTCCGCCCGATGAAAAGGCCGATCCGGCGCCTGTCAGCACGACGGCGCGGATCGCATGATCGCGATTGATCATGAGAACGGCGTCTTCAAGCGCCGCGATCGTATCGCCGTCCGAGATCGGGTTGCGCGTTTCGGGGCGATTGAGCGTGAGGATGCAAACGCCGTCTTGTAGCTCGATAAGCAAAGGTGAGGTCATGAGGGAGTGAGCTCCGTTGCCAGCGCGGTCAGTTCTCGCTTCATGACTTTGCCGCTAGGGTTGGTGGGAAGGCTGTCAACAAAGTAAAAGCGCTTGGGCCGCTTAAAGGCGGCCATCTGCTGGCTACTCTTGCAAAATGCGTCGATGCTGTCTTTGGTCAGCGCAGCGTCGCTGCGCACAATAAAGGCGCTGATGATGCTGCCCCACTTGTTGTCGGGCAGCCCGATGACGGCCGCCTCGCGCACGCCCGGGCAGGTGTGCAAAACTTCTTCCACCTCGCGCGGATAGATATTTTCTCCACCCGAGACAATCATGTCGTCGGCCCGCCCCTGGAAATAGTGGTAGCCCTGTTCATCGCATCTGAACAGATCGCCTGTGTAGAGCCAGCCATGGCGAAGCCGCTTGTCTGACTCGGCCGGATTGTTCCAATAGCCGGGTGTCATCTGTGGGCCCTGCACGATCAGCTGGCCCACTTCTCCGTCGGCAACGCATTCGTCGGGACGCACGTCGCGCGCCGGATCGTTGATGACAACGCGTGTGCGGCTGATCAACGTGGATTTGCCGCAAGAACCTAGCCGGCTCAGCGCGTCGCGCGGATTGAGCAGCAGCGTCAGGCTGGCTTCGGTCATGCCGTACCCGTTGTAAAGGCGCGGGCTGAACTCGGTCATTACACGCTCCATCGTGGCAGAAGGAATGGCTGCGCCGCCGGTGGTGATCATCTGCAGCGAGGACGTGTCGTAGGCCTTGAAATCGGGGTGAAACAGCATTTCCTGAATTTGGGTGGGGACGGCAAAAAGGCTGGTGATGCGTTCGGCTGCGATGGCGGCCAGTGTGCCGGCTGCCGAATAGCGCGCCGCGATGATGTTGGCAGCGCCGACGAACAAGTGGGGTGTGAAATAGGCCTGCATGCCGCCGACATGGTAGAGCGGCGCAATGTGCAGCGCACGGTCGTCGGCGCCGAGCTGGTATTCGAGCGCGCAGTTCATGGCAATCGCCACATCGTTTTCGTGGGTATGGATCACCCCCTTGGCGCGCCCGGTGGTTCCCGAGGTGTAAACCAGCGCCGAGATCATCTCGGGGCGCACATGGGCATTGGGCTCTTGCGCAGACGCCATGGCCATCAGGGAATCAAAGTCGTGGCTTGCGCCAACGCTGGCGCTGCCCGATGCCCCACCCACCTGAATCTTAAACAGGCCGTCGTCGGCTGCCGTTGCCAGCAGTGCCACCGCTGACAAATCCGCACCGTAAATAAGCGCGCGCGCGCCAGAGTCGTTCAAGATATGGGCCAGCTCGCCGGCTGACAGCCTGAAATTGACCGGTACCGCAATGGCGCCCAGCTTTTGGCAGGCCAGAAATACGGTGGCCGCGGCTTCGCCGGAGTGAATGAAAATGGCCACCCGGTCGTAAGAACGTATGCCGAGCGCGGCAAGGACGTTGGCCGCCTGGTTGATACGGCGGTTCCAGTGCAGATAGGTCCAGCGCCTGCCATCCGACACCAGGGCTTCGCGGTCAGGATGTCGCTCGACCGTCCGCATAACCATGGACGCGATTGTCAATCGGGAGTTCATCAATGTGTCTCCAGCATTCACAGGTTGGGCTTGAGGGTGGGAAGGTCGACGCTAGCGATCAGGTACTTGACCATTTCACTGGTGCCGCCGACGATGGTGAGGGCGCGGGCATCGCGGTAAATCTGTTCGGCCCGCCCGTACTCTTTGGTCAGACCGTCGCCGCCCAGAATCTGCACTGTCTGGTCGGCGCAATACAGCGCGGCCTCGGTGGACACCAGCTTGGCCTGGGAGGCGGGTTTCATCAGCTCTTTCGGGCTTAGTGTTCCCGCGTCATAGAGCTTGGCGGCCCGGTAGGTCAGCAGCTCCGCCGCATCGATGCGCCAGCTCATCTCGGCGATCTTGTCCCAGATCAATTGCTTGCAGCCCAGCTTTTGGCCGAACGACTCCCGCGTCTGCGCGTGCTTGACCGCAATTTCGAAGGCGCTCCGGGCAACGCCCAGCGCCGAGCCGCCCAGGATGACCCGCTCGAAATTGAACATGCCCAGCATGATGCGAAAGCCACCGTCGCGCTCGCCCAGCAAATGGTCGGCGGGCACCCGGCAGTCGCGAAATTCGACTTCTCCGACAATGCAGCCGCGCCGGCCCATGAAATGGTAATTGCGTGGAAAAGACATCCCCGGCGCCGAACGCGGTACGACCAGCGCGCTCATGCCCTTCTGGGCTGGCACATTTGCCGAGGTGATGCCGTAAACAATGTAGGTGTCGGCTACCGACGCATTGGAGATATAGCGTTTAAAGCCGTTGATGACCCACTCATTAGTAGATTCATCAAATTCGATCCGGGTCTGCATGCCGGCACTGTCGGAGCCCACACCGGCTTCCGTGACGCCGATGGCGCCCACTTCAAGGCCTTCTACGATGCCGTGAAGGTAGCGTTCCCGAACGCGGGGGGTGGCATGCCGGTGCAGGGGATAAGCGCATGAGATCGCCGTGCCAATGGTGGTGTCAAAGGCGTAGTTGATGGCCGCAGCCTCTTCAGAAAGAATGGTCGCATGCGTCAGGCCCGGGTGTTTGAGCAGCCCGCTGTACAGGTCGGCAAACATGAGTTTGAGATAGCCGGCCTGACCGACCTTTCGCACCGCTGCCTTGACGCTGTCCCAGTCCTCGCGCTCTTCAATGGCGTTAGCGCGTGGCAGCAGCTCCGCAGCGAGCAGGCCGCGGGCTTCTTCCCGGAAGGACTTGTCTTCCGCGTTCAAGAGAAAATCTTTCATTTAAGGCCTTTCGCCAGTATCAGGAAGGTCTCGCCGAGCCATCAGCCGACCCATTTCACGACGGACCAGTGGCAGGTTGGAGTCGCGCAGGGTCGGCAATTGAAAGCGTGCGTTTCGAACGCCGCTGTAGTTCAGTTCCGCCGTCAGCAAGCAGGGCTTGTCGTCGGACTGCGCCAGAATTTCGCCAAAAGGATCGACAATCCGCGAGCCGCCCCAGAAACGCGCAGCGCCTTCAGCGCCAACGCGGTTGGCCATGAGAACTGGTACGCCGTACATCATGGCGTAGAAGCGGGTGACCAGATCCCAACCCTTGGGATTTGAAAACTCGTCGCTGACAGCGCCGATGGCCGAATTGATAGGTGCCAGTAAAAGCGTCGCACCTTGCAACATCGACAGGTGTACCAGCGCCGGGTTCCACAGGTCGGCACATGTCAGCAGGCCAGCCGTCCAGTGCGAGGAAACATTAAAGGGATCTAGCTGATGCCCCGCGGCAAACAATTTACCCTCTTCCAGCCTGCCGTAAGTTGGCAAATTGACCTTGCGATGAAGGTGCACGAGTTGCCCGTTTTTGACCATTGCGGCGGCGTTATAAAACTGCGCGGCTGGCGCCTCTTCGACAAAACCGAACACCACGGTCATTCCCTTTGCGGCTTGCGCCAGGGTCTGTATGGTCACGGATTTGCGCGTCAGCGCAAGCTCGGGGACAGCGTTGCCCAGGCCGTACCCGGTAAGGGAAAGTTCGGGAAACAAAAGCAGTTCCACGCCTGCACTGCCGGCCTCGGCGATCAGCTGCAAATGGACCTGCAGGTTATGCGCCAGATCGCCCAGCTTGCAGTCGATCTGCGCAATACCTACTTTGAGACGAGTGTCTGTGCTCATGGTTTTCTTTGGGCTGATTGCGCTATGCCTGCTCAGTTCAAGCCGGCATCTTTCAGAAATTGAGTCGCCACGGCTTCAATCGTTTTTTTGTCGACGTCCACGCTGGCATTGAGCTTGCCCATGATGCTGTCATCGAGCTTGGCAGACAAGGCGTTCAACAGAGGGACAATTTTCGGATTGGCGTCCATCGCCTGTTTGCGGATCACCGGCGTGAGAGCGTAGGCGGGGAAAAAAGTCTTATCGTCCTTCAACAGCACAAAGTCGAATGCAGGAACGCGGCCGTCGGTGGCGAACACCAGCGCGACGTCAACCTGTTTTTCCTTCAGCGCCTGGTAGGTCAGCCCGCTGTCCATGCGGCGAACGTTGTCGCGGCTGAACTCAAAGCCATAAGCTTCCTGCAAGGGCTTGAGCCCGTCTGGGCGCGCGGCGAATTCTGCATTGCTAGCCAGTGACAAACCGGCGCCACCTTTCACCGCCTTGGCCAGGTCGCTCAGGGTTTTGATGTTTTTGCTTTCCGAGTCGGCCCGGCGCATCGCCAGCGCATAGGTGTTGTTGGCTTTGGACGGATTCAGCCAAACCAGACCTTTCGCGGCGTCGAGCTCCTTGACGCGCTTGTAGGTCTCGTCGGCCGTCAGACGGTCATTGATCTTGTTGTAGGTGATCAGCGAGGTGCCGGTGTACTCCCAGTACACATCAATCTGTCCGTTTTCCTGGGCTTGGCGTATCACCGCACTGCCAAGCCCGGCCTTCTTTTCAACCGCAATCCCCTTGGCCTGCAACAGCTGCGTGGTGATTTCGGCCATCAGCTGCTGCTCGGTGAAATTTTTGCCTCCTACTGTTAGCGCTTGCGCTGAATGAAAGCTCAGCGCCAGCGCGCCAGCGGCAAGCAGTGCGCCAAGGCGCTTGAAGGTCGTACGTGTGGTCATGGTTGTCTCCTGTGGGTTGTTTGAAAAATTCTCAGCGCTGGGGGTTAACCCCGCGCGGTACCAGGTAAAAAGCGATCAGGCTTACGGTAAAATCAACAATCACGGCCAGCCCCGCCGTGGGGAGCGCACCGGCCAGCATCATGGCCGGCTCATTGAGGTCGATGCCGGTGAAGATTAATTCCCCCAGGCCACCACCACCAATCAAAAAGGCCAGCGGGACCGTTCCCACATTGATGGCCAGGGCAGTACGCACGCCGGCCAAAATGACATACAAGGCATTGGGTAATTCCACTTGGACCAACAGCTGCACAGGCGTCATTCCCATGCCGCGCCCAGCCTCCAACAAATGAGGCTCAACGCCGCGCAGGCCGGCGATGGTGTTGCGGACAATCGGCAACAAAGTGACTGCCCACAGCGCAAAAACAGCGGGCCGCGTCCCAATGCCCAGCCAGCTCATGGAAAGCGCCAAAATGGCCAGCGTCGGGATGGTCGCGCCGAGATTGAGCACCTGCAACCCCGCCTCGGCGAACCGCGCTACTGAGTCCCGGCTCAGAATGATGCCCAATGAAATTCCGGTCAGTATGGCCAGCCCGCCCGACAGCGCTGCGAGCACAAGGTGCTGCTTGAGCAGGTGCGCAATATCCCCTCCGTACGTGTGCAGCATGCCAGGAAGGCCCAGCGGTATCGATAACAGCGCCAGAACGAGCAGGCCCAGCGCCCACGGCATCGCCGCGAGGCCGACGGATCGAAGTCTTGCGATTGGCATGGTCAAGCCTTCGCCTGTGCGTAGGTTTTGCCCAGCATGTGGGTGACTGTGCGCTGGTCCAGCGTTCCCACGAAGCGCCCGTCCTCATCCACGCAGGCCAGCCATTCGACATTGTTTTCAAACATCTTTGAAACTGCCGCCCGAAGGTCGGCCGTGATCAGAACGCAGGCCGTCAGCTCCGTGGAATGCTCCCGGCAAGTACCCCCGCGCGGCTCCGGGCTGGCGGCAGTGACAAAGCCTTCAGGTTGGCCTGCCGGGTTGGTCACCACCAGGTAGGCAGCGCCAGATTCACGCATCATGGCCTTGGCGTAAACGATGTCGGTTTCGCCTTTTGCGCTTGGCGCGGCTGAGGCCATCAATTCGGACACACGCACCAGGCCAAGTCGCTTGAGGGTTCGGTCGGCACCGACAAAATCAGCGATGAAGGGCTGAGCTGGATGCGCCAGCACATTGTCGGGGGTATCGAACTGCTCGAGCTTGCCAGCGCTAAAAATGGCGATCTTACTGCCCATCTTGACGGCTTCGTCGATGTCATGGCTCACAAACAGAATGGTTTTCTGCAACTTCTTTTGCAGTTTCAAAAATTCGTCCTGAATGGACGCGCGATTGATCGGGTCGATCGCGCCGAAGGGCTCGTCCATCAGCATGACCGGCGGGTCAGCAGCCAGCGCACGAGCAACACCTACGCGCTGCTGCTGGCCGCCCGAAAGCTCTTTCGGGTAACGCTTTAAAAATGTTGCCGGATCAAGCGCAGTCATCTCCAGCAATTCAGCGGCCCGCCTGCGCGAGCGGTTAATGTCCCAGCCGAGCAGTCGCGGCACGACGCAAATGTTTTCTTCAATGGTCATGTTGGGAAACAGGCCCACTTGCTGGATGACGTAGCCAATCTTGCGGCGCAGCTCGACGGTCGGCATGTCCGTTGTGTCCTGCCCGTCGATCAGCACCCGGCCGGAAGTGGGCGCAATGATGCGGTTGACCATCTTGAGCGTGGTCGTCTTGCCGCAACCGGACGGGCCGAGCAGCACGCAGATCTCCCCCGTGGCAACCTCCATGTTGATATGGTCGGCCGCCACAACTTGCCGCGTCGGGGTATTGAATACCTTGGTCAGTTGCTCTAGTTTGATCATGAAATGTCTCGTTGAAAACGACAGGGGTGCTGGCTGCGCGCGGGGTTGGCAGATCAACTAGCGGCGAATGCCGATGGGCGTGAGCCAATGCTGCAGCCGGGCCAGAAAGAAATCGACGAAGATGGCGAGCAAACTGACGGCCAGGGCGCCGGCGATCAGCTGGCGCGGGTCGGTCTGGGAGATGCCCCTGCTAATAAAGGTCCCCAGACCGCCAGCGCCGATGTACGCAGCAATGGCCATGATCCCGATGTTCATGACGACCGCAGTCCGCACGCCGGCCATGATGACCGGAATGGCCAGCGGAATTTCGACGCGCCTAAGGCGCTGCATCGGCGTCATGCCAAGGCCGCGTGCCGCTTCGCGCAGCGCCGGGTCAACGTTGTTGATGGCCGTATAGGTGTTGCGGATGATCGGCAGCTGGGAGTACAGCATCACGGCAATCACCGCTGGCAGGTAGCCAATGCCCTGACCAATCCTGGAAAGAATGGGGATCATGAAGCCAAACAGGGCAATTGACGGGATGGTCATGACAATCGAGGCGATGTAGAGAACAAACTTTGCAGCGCGTTCGTTCTGGGTGATGGCGATGCCTGTGGGTACACCCGTCAGCACCGCAATGCCGACGGCGACACTGACCAGCAGGACATGCTCAAGCGTCTTGGCGCCCAGCAATCCCAGATTTTCTAAAATGAATTGAATTGTCTCCATAGCCTTTTTTTGGTTGCCCCTCGGGGTGGCGCCAGCTTTCTTCTCAGGGGTTCAATGTAATTTTTGATCAACAAACGCAATGCAAAAAAAACGGCATTTAGCGATGTAAAAACGACATTTCTCTACGGTGCGGGTAATCCCTTATCGGTATTCGGACGCCGGTTTTACAGTCCGTTATACGGCACGCAAGCGCAGTCTTATGGCATGGGGCGAGCTGCTAAAAACCTGCACATAAGACGCCGAAAAGTGCGCTGCGGACGAAAATCCGCAGGCCACTGCTATCTCCAAAATCGACATGGATGTTTGCTCTAGCAGCGCTGTCGCACGCTCCAAGCGCATGCGTTTGTAAAAGCGTGCTGGCGTAGAGCCCAAACGATCCTGGAACAGCCGTTCGAAATGTCGTTGCGACAAGCCCACCAGTTCGGCAATCGTGGCGCAGGCCAGCGGATCTTCGAGGTGGGTTTCCATGTGGGAAATGGCCTCAACCAGCCGTGGATGATCGACACTGAACCGCACCGGCAATGCCATCCGCTGCAGATCGTGAGCAGGGCGAATTTTTGGATGAATGCACTGCTCCGCAATGGACTGCGCGAGTGCCTTTCCATGACGCAGGCCAATCAGATGCATCATCAAATCAAGACCGGCAGTTCCGCCCGAACAGGTAAATCGGTCGCGGTCACATTCAAACAGTTCTTCGCTCGTGAAAATGCCGGGATATTGCTCGCGAAATCCGTCCAAATTTTCCCAGTGAATGGTACTTTTATAGCCATTAAGTAACCTGGCGCGGGCCAGTATCAACGGCCCTGTCGAGGTGGCGCCAAGCCGCACGCCTCTTTTAACCATATCGCGCAACCAGCCAAATATTGCGGTATTGCAGTATTTCAGGGGATTGATGCCGGCGACAACGATCAGCGTGTCGATGTCGGCGCTTTCTTCACGCTGTCGGGTAGGCAAAAACTCGATGCCATTGCTCGGACGGATGACATCATCATCAGGGGAAAAAAGCTGCCAGTTGTAGAGTTGTACCTTGCTGATCCGGTTGGCCATGCGCAAAGGTTCCAGGACCGAGGCAAACGACAGCATAGAAAACTCGGGCATCAGCAAAAATCCGAAATATTCTGTCTTGCTGGGTGCTGGGGCGCTCGCAGCAAGGCTTTGGGACAAGCCCGAAAGAGGTGCTTTTCGCTTCGGTTTCATCTGTAGTTGATTGTCCTGTTGATGGAAAGTGTTGTTAACACTGACTGGAAATTGACCCCCCGCCGCACCCCCCCCCTGGGTCAATTTCCAGTGAGCGCCAACTTCCAGGCCAACCGCTTTGACTCTGATCCGTGTGTTTGGATTCGCTTTCACTCACTGAATACACAGGCGAGAACGCCCTGCCAGAACCAGGGAAGGTGTCACTCATGCTTGAGTGAACATAACGCCTGTCGGCAAATGCATGACTGGTGGGCATAGCAAGCCCGACATTTAGCGCAACTGGCTGCAAAAATCTCATGTCACCGCTTCGTGCCATGGATTCAACAGTGTCACCCCTGTGTTGACAAAATCCTGCGTATTGCGCGTGACCACCGTGAAGCCGTGCTCGATGGCCGTGGCCGCGATCATGGAGTCGCGCTCCGAGCGAGGATTGGGCACATGCAGTGAGGCACAGATCGTCGCCGAGTGGTCTGTAAAAGGCAGGATTCGCCCAGCGAATGCGGCTCGAACACCGGTCAACCAGACGCGCAGTGCGCTGCCTTGCGGCGGCGTGCGGCGCTCCAGCGCCAAGATGCCTTGCTCCAGTTCCAGAATCGTGATGGCCGAGAAGAATAGCCTGCCCGTGGACTGCGCTGCAGCCCACCGGCGCACTTCGGGCGACTGGTTGGGCTTGCCGTGGCGCAATTCTGAAATCACATTGGTATCGAGAATGAACATCCAGCGCCTTTAATCAAATTCAGCGGGTTGGATCTGGATGTCCAGTCGCGGCGGGTTGAACTCGATGCCGATTCCACCAGAAATGCCATCCATGACGCTCAGAAATGAGGGTTCGCCCTGGCCAACGATACGGTAGTAGTCCTCAATCTTGAGCAGTGCAAAAGCAGGCCGCCCCCGATCCGTAATGAAAACCGGCCCCTCTATGGCAGCCCGCTTGGCTGCCGATACGTCACGGGTGAAGTCCCGGCTGGAAAACGTGTGGACTGACATGATGATCTCCTTTCGAGGAAGCAATGTTTGTATGTTACGACAAACATTTCAAATCGTCAATTTGTTGGCTTTTGCAACCCTTGAGATATCGTTATGAAGAAAGGTACCTTTTCCTGTCATTGTTTTCTGGAGCGGTTTATTGACACTTTTCAGCCCAAAAACTCAATCTAATCCGAGCTTTTAGTGTGTCAACAAAACGACCGTTTTCGGGAAAGTTTCCACGTAGAAAATGAGCCACTGGTGCGACGTTTAGACGTGTAAAGGTTCTGATCTTGGCGCAACTTGCGCCGCAGCACGGCAAGCTCCTGGCATTGCCATGGGTTTGAAGAGGCTGCGATCAAGCGTAGAGGGCCGGGTCACTGTCCCCTACTCAGCCTAGAATTCTGGCGTTCTGAAACGGTCTGGCATCGACCGGCATGTCGATATAAAAAGTGGTCCCCCGCTCCAGCGAGCTGTCCACCGCGCAGCTGCCGCCATGACTCTCGGCAACTTTGCGGACAAAGGCCAAGCCGATGCCCCAGCCTTCCTTGCCGCCCTCTTTAGCCGCCTGCGCCCGGGCAAACATCTGAAACGCATCCTCCGTCTCGCTTAAGGGAATGGGGTTGCCCACGTTATGCACCGACACGATCAGCCGTCCATCGATGTGCTCGAGGCTGATCGCGATGGAGGTTGTTTGCTCCCCATACTTGACCGCATTGCCCAGCAAATTCTCCAGCGCTCGCTTGACATCCTCGCGGCTCCACAGCACCTGAACCGTGGCCCCGCTGACCTTGAACCTGGGCCCGTGCTGGGCCTCGAACTGCTCGGCCACCTCCTGGGCCAGCGCCAGCATGTCAAAACTGGACAGCTCCAGGCTCAGGCGCGAGCCGCCTTCAAACGTCAGGCCATCGAGAAGCTCACGCAGCATCTTGTCCATGCGCTTTGTATTGGCAAGGATGGTTTTCGCGCTGGCCTGGGCCTGGGCTAGTGAGGTGGTGCGCGTAATGAGCTCGGCCGCCATGCTCACCACGCCTACCGGACTTCTGAAGTCGTGCATCAAGGCTGAGACGATCTGCTCGCGCAGGGCGGCCACAGCGACCACGTAGGCCGTAACGCTCTGGCGGATGGCGCCCTCGATCGAGGTGGTGATGACCTGTAACTGCGCATGGTCAAAGCTCACGTCGTGGCGTTCCATAACGTCCAGTAGCACGCTTTTTAGCAGTTGGTACTCGGCAACGATGGCCTGGGGGTTGTAGTTCGTCAGTCGGGCGCGTTCACCGCCATGCTCGATTGCAACGGTGGTGCCGGCGATCGCATCCGCTCGCGGGTAGCTGGGGGTGATCGCTCTGGCCAGGTTGTCGTAAAACACTGGCAAGGTGTTGATGAGAATGGGCTGTTTGAGGGCGGTAGCTGGCTCAATATCGCTTCGAACGCGCTCGCTCCACTGTTCCAACACTTCGTGCTGCAGTTCAAGCATTCTTTGGGATGTGGGCGAGAGTCTGAAGTCAAGGCTGCCGGGGTTGGGTTCGGCTACAAAAGTCATGGGAAGATGCCTTTCAAGGCTGCACTGGCCTTTGCCTAGTGGCGTTAAAGGCAATATGTGCTCCACAACAGATATTACCTTGCCAGCCTGAAAACAAAGTGACATGGACAAACATCTGCCTTCGGATAGCTTGTTGCTGGTATTTTCAGTGGTCTGGATTACGAAAAAACTCCAGACGACGCATCAACAGAGGTCATCACAGCTTTAGCTGATGACCTGGTAAAAATGGACCCGGTTGCGTTGCTTTTGATTGCTTTGAAGCGTGCAGGGGTCATTCCCAGTGAGGACGTTGTGCCTCTTCATGTGAGTTATTTGCAAGAAAACCTCAATATTCGACTGGGTATTCCGGGCGAACGTGAACAGCCATTCCAGTGAACGTGAACGCTGGAATGAGTAGCTCGCGGGGACCGATTCCGGGCGCGTGAACGCTGATTCCGCTGGCGTGAACAGTGATTCCAGTCATCGTGAACGCGGCTCTGGCCTGGGTTGAAAGTGAAGTTGCGCAAGTCAAGACCACCCTGGCGGGTAGGTAGCCTCACTGCATTTAATTGCAGGAAGCCAGATGCCCGCCCGAAAGATCACCATGCGCAAGATCAAGGAAATACTCCGTTTGACCCTGGACGCCAAGCTGCCCTACGAGCAGATTGCCGCGTCGCTTCAGCTCTCCAAAGGCGTCATCTCCAAATACGTCAAGCTCGCCAGCACTGCCGGGCTTGATTGGCCAGCCATCGCGGCCATGGACGAAGGAGCGCTGGAGCGCCAACTGCTGGGCCCGGCAAGAAGCCCGGTCGTCTACGCCCCGCCCGACTACGGCCAGGTCCACGTGGAGCTGCGAGGCAAAGGCGTCACGTTGATGCTGCTGTGGGAGGAATACTGCGGCCAATGGGCCGAGGACGGTGAGGTCAAGCCTTACCGATACTCTCAGTTCTGCGAGAGCTACCGCCGCTTTGCCAGGACGCTCAAGCGCTCGATGCGCCAGGTGCACCGCGCTGGCGACAAGCTCTTCATCGACTATGCCGGCCCCACCATTGCGCTGTCAGGTGGGGCAGGCGTAAGGATTCGTTCGTAAATGAGTAAGATCGCCCGCAAACCCGCGCCCGGCTTGGATCTCAGGGATTTGAGAGATGCGTTTTGGTGAAACTATCCACTGAACTTCAGCCTGTAATCGCGGCTTGTTTCGCGCGGTCGCGCTTGACGATGTCCAAGACCGTGTTTTTGCTGATGCCCAGACGCAGTCCGACCTCCCGGTACGACTGCCCAGCAGCGACGAGCTCCAGCGCACGCTTTTGATGGCGGTCGGCTTTCACGCGCTGGCCGGGCTGGCGCCCGAAGCGTACGCCGCGCGCTTGCGCTGCGGCAATCCCCGAGCGCACCCGCTCGCGCAGCAGGTCGCGCTCGAACTCGGCCAGCACGGACATGAGCGAGGCGATGAGCTTGCCCTGCGGCGTGCCCAGATCGAACTGCAGGCCCGTCTGGGCGATCAGGGAAATGCCCCACGCCTGGAGTTCGCCCAGCGTGTGAAACAGATCGATCGTCGAGCGGCCCCAGCGGGTCAGTTCGGTGACCAGCACCACGTCGACATCGCGCGCCTGGGCCAGCGCCATGACCTTCTTGCGCTGGGCGCGATCATCCTTAGCGCCCGAGGCCGTTTCCTTCCAGACCCCGACGACCTCAAAGCCCGCTTTTGCGGCAAACGCCCGCAAATCCGCCTCCTGGCGCTCGCAGGTCTGGTCGGCCGTGGAAACCCGGCAGTAAATGGCCGCTCGCTGTCCCAATTGAATCCTTCGCGCAAAACCGCCCGCCAGGGCGCATGGGGCCGTGCCAGAATGGCAGTGCAAATAAAGTTTACTTTAAACGATACAGCTTTGGATTTCAAACTGCCAGGACCGCCCACTTGCAACCCAGCGATACCGCCTATCCACGCTTTAAAAGTCGCCCATCGCCTGCGGAGCTGGAGCGCTTCTATACGCCAACGGAGGAGGAGCAAGCCTATGGCGCCCTCGCTGCGCGCGCACCCACGACGCGACTGGGTTTTTTGCTTTTGCTCAAGTCCTTCCAGCGCCTGGGATATTTCGTAGTGTCGAGCCAGATCCCGCAAGTGATCGTCGAGCATATCGCCACGGCCATTGGGCGGCGCATTGATCGAGAAGATTTGCGCCGCTACGATGCATCCCAGGCGCGGCGAAAGCATCTGGCGGCCGTGCGAAAATTTCTCAACGTCAAGCCTTTTGCCGCCGCCGGCCAGGCGCTGCTGCGTGAGGCGGTCAACGATGCGGCGATGACCAAGGAGGATGTGGCCGACATCGTCAACGTCGGCATCGAGATGCTGGTGCGAAGCCGCTACGAGTTGCCCGCATTCGACACCCTGGTCCGGCAAGCACGCGCGGCTCGCGCAGCGGCCAATCACACCCTGTACGGGCAAGTTCATGGCGCATTGGACGAAGCTGGCGAGGCATTTCTCGATGCGCTGTTTGTCGTCGGGGACAATCCCCGACGGGTCAGTCCTTGGAACGACCTCAAGCAAGACCCCGTCAAGCCAACCGTTCACGGCATGCGCGAGCTGCTGGCACGCTTTGATCAGTTGAGCGGGCTTTCCCGCTACAACGCCATACTCAAATCGGTTCCGCTCATCAAGGTGAGTCAATGGGCGCTGGAGGGCAGTGCGCTGGATGCCGCCAGCATGGCTGACCTGGCAGCTTCCAAGCGGTACGCGGTGACACTGGCCGTGCTGCACCATCGACTCGGCGTCGTGACCGATGACCTGTGCATCATCTTTTGCAAACAGATGGACCGGGTATCGCATGCGGCTGCACAAGCATTGCAGCAGTATTTGGTGGACAACCAGGCAAAGACCGACGAGATTTTGCGCCGCTACGCCTCGCTCGACGCCTTGCTCAAGTCGGCCGAGCCGGGCCAGGCGCAGTTGCTGGCAGTTCGCCAGACCATCGCTTCGCGGCCCGACCTGTGCGAGTTCTCGCGCTTGCATGCCGAATACGGTGGCAAGAACGAATGCCGCTTCATGGCGCCTGTCTTTGCCAACCGGCGCAGCGAATTGCTGCGCATCCTGGGCGCACTGCAATTTGTCTCGACCAGCCAGGATGCCAGCTTCAAGCGCGCCTTCACCTTCATGCTCGCACAGCGGGCACGCTCGGGTGAGTGGATTGTGCTGCAAAGCGCTACGGCTGGGGGTTTGAGCTTGCTAGAGCTGGCCTGGGTGCCGGAGAAATGGTGGAAACTCATCACGGGCATGGCCCAGCGCGAAGCGCCCACGCGGCTGCATCGGCGCCAGTTCGAGGCCTGTGTTTGCGCGCAGATGGTTCGGGAGCTTAAATCGGGCGATATGTGCGTGGTGGGCGCCAATGCATACGCCGACTTTCGCGATGAGCTGGTGCCGCTGGACGAGTGCGCGCGCACCCGCGAGGTGTATGGCCAAGAGGTCGGCCTGCCGGTTCAGGAGAATGCGTTCGTGCAGCACGTTCGTGGCCTGCTGGAAGTGGCCGCGCGCAAGGCCGACGATATGTATCCTGAAAATCCATTCTTCAGGATCATTGATGGCCGTGCGAAGCTGGGGCGCCCTGCCAAAGCGCCGCCCCCCGAAGGGTTCGCGCTGCTGGACCAGGCCTTGACGGCCAAGCTCGATGGGCTGGGACTGTCGCTGCTCGATGTCCTTGCCGATACGTCGCAATGGATCGGCTGGGACCGGCATCTTGGACCGCTCAGCGGACACCAGGGCAAACTCAAGGAAGAGGCGCGGCGAAAAATCCTGACCACGTTTGCGTACGGAACCGGACTGGGGCCGACCCAGACTGCCCGCAATATCGCCGACATCAGCGCGCGGCAGATCTCTTTCGTCGATCAGCGCCAGGCGAGCACTGAAAAACTGGAGGCGGCGATTACCGACACCATCAACGCTTATAACCAGTTCCAGTTGCCCCGGTACTGGGGCGACACGCGGCGCGCTGCGGCCGACGGCACCCAGTGGAACCTGTACGAAAACAACCTGCTTTCCGAGCGGCACATCCGCTACGGCGGTCATGGCGGCATCGCCTACTACCACGTCAGCGATACCTATATCGCCTTGTTCTCGCACTTCATTCCGTGCGGGGTTTGGGAGGCCATCTACATCCTCGATGGCCTGAGCAAAAACGCATCGGACATTCAGCCCGACATCTTGCACGGCGACACGCAGGCGCAAAGTGCGCCGGTCTACGCATTGGCCTTCCTGCTGGGCATCAAGCTGATGCCGCGCATACGCAACTGGAAAGACCTCAAATGGTTCCGGCCCACGCCCCAGGATGCGTATGAGCATATCGACACCTTGTTCACCAGGGAAGCGATCGACTGGGACCTGATCGCCTGCCATTTGCCCGACATGCTGCAAGTGGCCCAATCCATCCGGGCCGGACGGATTTCACCCTCGACGGTGCTGCGAAAACTGGGCACGGCCAGCCGCAAAAACAAATTGTACTTCGCGTTTCGCGAGCTCGGACGGGTGGTTCGCACCACGTTCTTGCTCGACTACATTGGCGATGAGGACTTGCGCGGCATCATCCAAGCCGCGCAGAACAAGTGCGAAGGCTTCAACAATTTTTCCCAGTGGGCCTATTTCGGCGCCGACACCATCACCCGGAACGTTCGCGACGATCAACTCAAGATCATCAAATACAACCACCTGGTCTCCAACCTGGTGATCTTCCACAATTGCCACACCATCACGCGGGCGTTGAAGGAGCTGCAAACGGATGGCATAAAACTCACGCCTGAGCTGCTCGCAGGACTGAGCCCGTACCGCACGCATCACCTCAATCGCTTCGGACTTTACGAAATGAAAGAGCGCCATCCCCTGCCTGTGGACTATGGAGTCGGGTTCGAAACCTAAGCCTGGCGCGGGTTTGCGGGCGATCTTACTCATTTACGAACTAATCCTTACGCCTACCCAGGTGGGGGCAAGGCCAACATCTTCGTGGCGGCCATGGGCGCCTCGGGCTACGCGTTTGCTTGGGCAACGCCAGCGCAAACCACCGCCGACTGGCTCGAAGGGTGCTGCAGGGCGCTCGGCTTCTACGGCGGTGTGCCGCAGCTGATTGTTCCGGACAACCCACGTGCCGTCATTGCACAGGCCAGTCGCTACGAGCCGCGGGCCACCGACACCGTGCTGGACTTTGCGGTGCACTACGGCTGCAGCATACTGCCGGCTCGCGCCTACCACCCGCAAGACAAGGCCAAGGCCGAGTCCACGGTGCAAATCGTGGAGCGCTGGATCATGGCACGGCTGCGTCATCAAGCGTTTCATACGGTGCATGAAGTCAACGCAGCCATGGCCCCTTTACTGGAGCACTTGAACAACAAGCCGTTTCAGAAGTTGCCGGGCTCCAGAGCCAGCGTGTTTGCAGCCATTGACGCCCCGGCTCTGATGGCGCTACCGCTGGAGGCTTTTGAACTGGCGATCTTCAAGACGGTCAAGGTGCACATTGATTACCACGTCGAGTTCGAAGGCCACCGCTACAGCGTGCCCCACGCGCTGGTGGGCCAGACGCTGGAATTGCGCGTAACCCGCAACGCGCTGGAAATCCTCAATCGTGGTCAACGTGTGGCCAGCCACGCCAGGAACAGCCGGCGCGGCGGCTTTACCACCACCGACGAGCACATGCCCGAGAACCACCGGGCCCACGCACAGTGGAGCCCGGACCGCTTGATTGCCTGGGGCGAGCAGATCGGGGTGGCCACAGCGCGCACGGTGCGTCATCTGCTGGAGCGTCAGCGCCACCCTGAACACGCTTACCGGGCCTGTCTGGGTTTGCTCTCACTGAGCCGGCGCTACAGCGCAGCCCGTCTGGAGGCAGCGTGCCTGATTGCGCTGCAACTGGGCACCAGCAAATACAGCCATATCAAGGACATCCTCGTCAACCGCGGCGATCAGTTGCAAAAAGCCGAGGCGCCCGAGTGGACCAGCCCTCAGCACGCCCATGTACGCGGCCCCGGCTATTACCAGTAAGCAACAAATTGAAAGAAACACCATGATGATGAACACCACTTTGGCGCAACTGCGCGAATTGAAGCTCGAAGGACTGGCTGCGGGCCTGCAGGATCAACTCAGCCAGGCAGGCGTGAGTTCGATGAGCTTTGAGGAGCGCCTGGCGCTGCTGGTCGACCGTGAAATGCACTGGCGCCAAGACCGGTGGATGTCAAGCTAGTTGTCGCAAAAAGTTTGATGCTCAGGCGATCTTTTGGGTGAGTTGGTTCTGGTTTTGTTGTGTTTCCGGATTGAGGTGGACTTCTGCGATTCGGTCCCAATTGCGGGTCGGACCGGACCAGCGGTTTGGGTTGGCATCGCGCGCTGCAGCATACACTTTGGCGCGGTCATCCAGAAGTGCTTGATCGATTTGCATGTGACGTTGAGCGGGCGTCACAAAGCCAATCGCGCTGTGCCGATGCTCGTGGTTGTACCAATGCACCAACTCTGTCACCCAGCGTCGCGCCTGTAGCAAGCCATTGAACGGTTTGACGGGAAGTTGAGGCCGGTACTTCAGTGTCCGGAACAGGGCCTCCGAGTAAGGATTGTCGTTACTTACCGCCGGTCGGCTGCGAGACGCAGCCACGCCCAGGCGCTGCATGGTGGCGAGCATTGTTTCCCCCTTCATCGGGGAGCCGTTGTCCGAGTGAACAGTGAGCTGATTGGGCGTGATGCCCTGACGCTCGCAGATGGCCTGGAGCAGCCCGCTGGCCAGCTCAGCACTCTCGCAGTCGTACACCTGCCAGCCAACGATCCGGCGGCTGAACAGGTCCACGAACAGGTAAAGGTAGAAGTAGATGCCGCGGACCTCGGTGGGCAAGTAGCTGATGTCCCAGCAGTAAATCTGATCGGGCCCAGTGGCCACCAGCGCGCGTGGCTTGCTGCGTTTTTGCGCCACCCGCTCCAGGCGGCGGTGCGTCAACTGGCCGGCTTCACGCAGCAGCCGGTACAGGGTCGACTCACTCGCCACATACAGGCCCTGGTCAGCCAGGCGCGGCACGATCTGGCTGGGCGGCAGATCCTTGAACTCATCGCTGTTGACCACCTCCAGCGCAGCTTGTCGCTCCGCCTCACTGAACTTGTTGGGCGGCACGGTAATGCGGCGTTTGTCGCCCACCCGGAGGTCTCCCTGCTGGTTTTCCGGGCGTCTCCAGCGCTGAACAGTACGCGCATCCAACCCAATCAGGGCGCAGGCCTTTTGCAAACGTGCGCCGCTGTCGCAGGACTGTCGGATCAGCGTCAGCAGGGTCTGACGCTGTTGGCAACTGGTCATTTCTCCTCGTCCTCCCACAGGGCCTGGAACTTTTTTTGTAGCACCAGCAAGGCTGCGGCTTCGGCCAGCGCCTTCTCTTTTCGACGCAGTTCACGCTGCAGCCCCTCGTGTTTGACCTGCAGCTCACGCAACGCTGTCTTGGCTTGGCGCGATTCAGGCGCTGTGGCGCTGCAAAAAGCTTCACCCCAGGCCTTGAGCTGGTGCTCAAACAACCCCTTCTCCCGGCACCAGGCATGCAGCTGTGTGGGCGTCATGGCATGCGTCTGGTTCAGCGCAAGCAAGCGCTGGGCAGGGCCCCACGATTGGGCCGGTAAGTCGTCAGGCAGTTGCGCTGCGGGGCCACCGACTTCATGCTTTCGGTTGGACTTGCTGATCCATTTTCTCAAGGTGCCGACCGCCATATTCAGTTCATTGGCGACGTCCTGGACGCTGCGTGTGCCTCGTTGCCTGGCTTTGCTCAGGGCCTGTTCTTGGAATTCAGTTGAATGTCGATTTGTTGTCATGAATAGCGCTCCAATGCGGATCATCCGCAATCACGGGGGAGCGGCAACTAGTCTGACACAGGGGGAGACCGCCGTCATGTACGCCTGCTCAAGCAGGCGCGACTGAAATACCCGCAAGCGGCCATTGAAGATGTTGACGGCCGCGCCGGGCGCGGCATCCAGCGCAGCACTGTCATGACTCTAGCATTGGGCGATTGGGTACAAAGCGGCCATGCCGTCTTGATCACGGGCCCCACCGGGGCCGGCAAGTCCTGGCTGGCCTGTGCCCTGGCGCAGCACGCCTGCCGGCGCGGCTTCAGTGCGCATTACCAGCGCGTTCCCCGGCTGGGTGAAGAGCTGCGTATTCGCCACACCAACGCCACGTTCGGCAAGTGGCTGGAGCAGATTCGCAAGACCGATGTGTTGCTTCTGGATGATTGGGGGATGGCGGCTCTGGACAGCCAGACCCGGGCAGACTTGCTGGAGGTTGTTGATGACAGGGCATCAAGCCGGGCCACGATTATCACCAGCCAGCTGCCCATTGAGCACTGGCACGAGTGGATTGGCGACGCCACGATGGCCGACGCGATGCTTGACCGGCTGATGCAGAACCATCACCGCTTGACGATCACGGGGGAGTCTTTGAGAAAAAATCCGGCCGCAGGAAAACCCAATGCGGCCGATTTGAAGGAGTAGACGGGCTAATGACGGGGCGCCAAAAAACCGACAAACACACACGACGAAAGGATTCACCAAGCTGAAAAACCACCTCAGCCTACAATTTGAGCGCGTAACAACACATCAACACCGCCGCAGCGTTCACGTTGCCCGGAATCGCCGTTCACCATCCTGGAATGAGCGTTCACGTTCGCTGGAATACGCACGACCATGAATCAGTCGTTTGTACGACTGGGGTAGCTTCAGGAATTTTTCGCCAAGGATTTTTAAATACCATTAACTCTTGTAAACGAACGGTTTCGAGCAGTTTTTTCGAGAATTCATCCATTCCATGTGCAGTGCAGCATTGCAATCTTCTAGAAAACCGTTCTCGCATCGATTTGGCGACTTTGGCAAGTTTTGAAAAAAGCAACCGGCAGCAGGAGTGAAAACACTCCGCAAAGCCGCGCCAGCGCTCGATACCGTATTCTTCACCATACGATTTTTCCGTTTCCTGTGACGACCCTTCTTTGCGCTGACGCCGCGTCCCTGAGCGCTCTGGATTTTCCGAGATGCCATGAATTGCATAGCTACTGGCGCATGCACACCCTGCGTCAGCAGCCGTTTTGCTCTTCAAATCAGCGGGTTGTCCTGGCTCGGCGGCAAAGCCTTTTGGGTAACGGCTAGCAGCCTACTCAAGGCCGAAAAATCCACCGGCTTGACCAGGTGGTGATCAAACCCGGCCTCCTGGGATTTGCGCCTGTCTTCCTCCTGGCCCCAGCCGGACATGGCAATGATCGCGATGTGCTTGCCCCCCGGCTGCTGACGGATGGCACGACAGGCGTCGTAGCCGTTCATCCTCGGCATGCCAATGTCGAGCAGGATCACATCGGGCTGGAAAGCGGCGGCACGCTCGACGGCTTCCACGCCGTCATAGGCCGACTGCGTTTCGTCGCCGTCCATACCGAGCAGCATGGCAAGGCTGTCGGCGCTGTCGCGCATGTCATCGACCACCAGGATGCGGAGGGCCACCGTCGGCGGGACCGGTGCGGCAATCGGCGCTGGCCCTGCGGGACTTGCCGTTTCCAGCCACACCGGCAGACGCACGACGAACTCACTGCCCAGGTCTTTGCCCTCGCTGTAGGCGGTCAACGTGCCGCCGTGCAGCTCGGTCAGGCGCTTGGCCAGCGACAGCCCGATGCCCAGCCCGCCCTGGGAATGCTCCATCGAACTGCCGACCTGCGTGAACAGCTCGAACACCTGGTGCAGCATGTCAGGCGCGATGCCGACGCCGCTGTCCTTGACCGTCAGCGCGACTTCGTGGCCATGCCGCTCGGCGCTCAGCCAGATGTGGCCGCCCGGGCGGTTGTACTTGCAGGCATTGTTCAGCAGGTTGCTAAACACTTGCGCCAGCCGCATCGGGTCGGCATTCAGGGTGACCGGCTCGGGCGGCAACGTGACGTTCAGTTCGTGACCGGCGCGCTCGCAGAGCGGGCGGCAGGCTTCCACGGCGTGCTGCACCACTGATGCCAACTCGATGCGTTCCAGCCTGAGCTCAAGGCGATCGCGGGTGATGCGGCTCACGTCCATCAAGTCGTCAATCAGGTGCACCATCTGGCCCATCTGCCGCGCCATGGTGGCGTAAGCCCGCTCCATCAGAGCGGCGTTGCCGTTCGCCCGTTTCATCAACTCCAGCGAGGTGCTGACGGCCGCCAGCGGATTGCGCAGTTCGTGCGCCAGGGTCGCCAAAAATTCGTCCTTACGGCTGTCGGCAAGCCGCAGTGCTTCCAGCAGCGCGCCAATACGCTCCTCAGCCAGCTTGCGTTCGGTCACGTCAAGATTCGTTCCGACCATCCATTCGGCATGTCCCTCAGCACTTTTGCGGACGGTTTCCGCCGCGTGGATGTGGCGGCATTTCCCGTCGCTGCGGCGCTGAATGCGAAAGTCAAGGCTGCTGCTGCCGAGTCGGCGCACGGTGTCGCCCAAAGTGTCTTCCTGTGTATCGAGGTCTTCCGGCAGAACCGAGCCGCTCCAGTCGGTATATTGGACAACGCCATCGGCCGTGGGCGCGATACCGTAAATCCGAAACATCTGGGCATCCCAGCGAACCATGCCGGTGTTGAGGTCCCATTGCCAAACTCCGACGCCGGTCGCCTCGGTCGCCAGCCGCATGCGCTCTTCGCTGTCGCGCAGGGCCATTTCAGCCCGCTGGCGCGCGGTGATTTCGTGGAAGTAAGCGACCACGCCATGCTGGCCGTCGGGCAGCGTGACGCGCTGCGTCTCCCAGTCAAAAGCCTGGTCCTCGCCGATGTCAGCGCGCCGCTCGTAAAAGGGCGGCGACACATAGCGTTCACCGCTGGCCAGCGTGTGCCGGAAGATCGCCGTGACTTGAGCGCCAACCACCGGCCCCCACAAAATCTCCAGGATTTCGGCGAAATCGCGGCCAATCAGCGGATCAATCGTTGCAAAAACCGGTGCCGCCAGCGCATTCACCTGCTGCAGTCGAAATCCGGCGTCAACCACATACATGCCGGTTGGCGCCTGCTCAAGCAGCCTGGAAAATAGTCCAAGGTTTTGGGCCACAGCAGCTTCGGCGCGTTTGCGCTCGGTGATGTCGCTGAAGAGGATGCCGACATTGCGGCTTTGCGGCCCGCCGATCCGGTGCGCCTTTACCTCCAAAAAGCGCCCCAAGGGCTTGGCTTCGTTCTCAAAGCTTGCTGGCTCGCCGCTCAGCGCGACTTTTCCATAAATCTCAATCCAGAATGGCTCCAGGTCTGGCAGCAGCTCGCTAACCCGACGCCCCTTGGCGTCCTTGAGTCCGGATTGGCTTTCAAATGCCGGGTTGGTTTCCAGAAAGCGGAAGTCAACGGGCCTGCCGGCAGCGTCGAAAAGCACTTCAACCAGGCAATAGCCCTCCAGCATGCCGTCGAAAAGGCTGCGATAGCGCGCTTCCTGCTCGCGCAGCGCCTGCTCTGCCAGCTTGGCTGCCGTGATGTCGCGGGAAACCGCAATCAGGCGTTCTGCGGGGCCGTCGCCTGGCTCGGCGCTGATCGGTGCGATGATCACGTCCCACCACTTCGGCGTACCCTTGGCCGTCGGTGAAACGCCTGGAATCGCGCAGTTTCGCCGCGTTTGGCCTGCTCCACGGCTTCTACAGCCAGCGCAGCGAAGGGCTCTGGCTTGAGACTCCACCACGGCTGGCCGAGCCATGGCGCGAAGTCGTCGATTTCCATCAGGTGCTGACCGTTGCGGTTCATGGTTTGCCGCCGTCCTTCGCGGTCAAGCACAGTGGCGCAATCCGGACTGCTCTCCAGCACGCTCCAGCTGAATGCCTCGCTCTCGCGCAGGGCCTGCTCCCTGTGCCGACGCTCATTGATATCCTGGACCACGCCTATGCTGTACAGCCGCTGGCCTGTGGCATCGCGCACCATCCGCACCGTCACGCGCACCCAGCAGACGGAGCCGTCCTTGCGGATGTAACGCTTTTCCATGTCGTAGTGGTCCACGACACCGGCATGCAGCTGATCGATATTGAACTGGTTCGTCGCCCGATCGTCCGGGTGCGTAAAGTCGCAGATATTCATCCGCAGCAACTCGTCTGCCGCATAGCCGGTGATCTCGCAAAACCTCTGGTTGACTTTGGTGAAGCGCCTTTCGCCGTCGAAATTGGTCATGCCCACGGGCGAGAGATCGAACGCAAGGCGGTGAAACTCTTCGCTGTGCCGAATTTTTTCCTGCGCAGTTTTGCGCTCGCTGATGTCCAGCGCATTGCCGATGATCTGGCTGACTGCACCGGTGGCATGGCGCGCGAAGACGACATCCCGGTTTTGCATCCAGCGCCAGCCGCCGGAGTGCTCGCGCAGGCGGTACTCGAAGTCGGCGGTTTCATGGTCGGCCAAACTGCACAGGGACTGACGGTGCGCGACGAATTGCGGCAAGTCGTCTGGGTGCATCAGGGCTGGCACAAGCCCGGCGCCCATGTCCGCAATCTCCTCGTCACTGTAGCCGAGCTGCGTGGCGATGGATCGGTTGACGTACAAGGTGCGCTGCTGGTCGAGATCGAAAACCTCAATTGCACCCAGCGTGACATCCGTGAGGCGCCTGAGAAAGTGTTCGCTTTTCGCCAGCTCGGCCAGGGACGATGACTCAAGCATGCCGATGCCCGCTGTTGCCGGGCTGGATGTCGTTAGTTTTCAATGGAGTCTCCGATCAGGATTTTCTTTGACGCTGGTCATTTTAGCCAAGCCCTCTGGTTGCAAGCCCTTGCCGAGCCCGACGTGAATTGTTTGTCTGAAGCCTACGTCGAACAAGGGCAAGCATATACCCCTCGATGAATTCGTTATCCGTGCCTATTGCGAAATCTGTGAGGCCTATGCGGCGGTGGTGCGCACGCCTTTGCCCCGGCGTTGAGCGATCAGGAGGCGCTGACGCTTGAAATGATCGGTGCCTACCTAAGAATGCATCAGGACAAGCAGATATGGAGCTGCTTCAGGCTTTTTCTGACGATCCCCCACCCAACTTTCAGACTTCAACCTGACACACCAGCTGAGACCGTGCTTTATTTTTCCGAATTCTGAAACTACTCCAACAAGGCGGCAGCCGCCGCGACTGGCGTTATGTCAAATCGGGCGCCTTTGAGTTGTCCCCCCGCGCTGGGCATGACGCTGTTGATAGCTACTGGGATAAGCGCCAGCAATGGCACCAAGGCTGGCTTTGCGGGCGACGCTTAAAAATCAGGCAGTGAGAGCCGCGTGGCGTTGCCATGCCGCAATCCACCATATAGAGATGACCCGTCAAAAGCTACCTTAACTTCAGTTTTGAACTGTCCAGAATCCGGGGGAAACGTCAGGCAGTCCGACAAAGAGGCTCACGCCCGAGTGCTCCCTAAATCGGCCAGCCTCGACATAGCTGCCTGACAGGTCAAAATCCGATCGAGCGTTTCCCAGAAAACTGAGGCATCACGATGTAGGCCAGCGGCGCGCCAAGCTGCATTGCTTTCGCAAACGCTTCCTTGACCAGCCGCGAGAGCCTTCTGAGGTCAATGTCCATGCGCTCGGCCAGCAAGTCGCATGAGCCTTTGTCCATCACAATTCGCGTTTTGGTCTTAAGGCACAACTGATCCATTACCTGCTCGATGATGCGCAGCCGCTGGGCAGGCTCGGGGCGCGGCACCTCGAAAATCTCGACCCGTGACAACAGGGCCGCCGGCACGCCATCCAGGCTGTTGGCCGTCAGGATAAAGATCATGCGGCTGGCGTCGAATTCCATGTCCAGAAATTGATCCTTGAATGCTTTGGCGGTGTTGGGCTCCAGCAGATCGAGCAACACCGGCAGCACGGGGTACTGAACGCTGGCCCCGATTTTATCGACCTCGTCAATGACCACCACAGGGGAGGCTGACCGGCCTTCTGCCAGCAATGTGACGATTGATCCTGGCCGCGCGCCGGACCAACTGTTGTGCGAGCCAGTGAACTGAAAGCCGCCTTGTGCGCCGCCCGCACTGATTTTTTCGGTGGCAACGCCCAGCGCCTCGGCCAGCTGTGTTGCCAAGTAGGTTTTGCCAATGCCGGGCTCTCCCAGCAGCAAGATGGGGTTGATGTGAAAGTCTTCCGGGTCCATGGCTGCGGCCAGGACCAGATCAATTTGCAGGCGGGTAATAGGCTCCACGAGGTTCTCGAACCTAGCTTTGGCTTCTTCGAGTTTGGCGCTGGCTTGGCAGGCATCGGCCACTGCCCGGTAGCCGTCATCGGCTTGGGCGTTTTGCAAGATGCGCTCGGCGCCAGCTTTTTTGTCGGACGGGATGCTGCTCACCATTTGCACGGCTTTGGCAACGGCTTGCTGGTTGAACACCGCAATGCTGCAAGGTGGCTTGGCCATGACCTCGACCCCACCGGCCACGGCAAAGGCGTTTTTCCAATGCAGGTAGCAGCGGTTGACCATGCCTTGGGCTGCATCGTCTGCAATTCTCGTTATTTTGCTGGACAACCCCTTGCGCCAGCGGGCAGCATTTTTTTGCTGAAACGCTTGCGGCTCGTGAGGAAAAAAACAGAGGATTTGCATGGCACTGTCCCACGTCGGATCGACCAGGAAAAACAGCACCTCGGCCAGCGTCTTGTCGCGCGTCCCGTAGGCCGTTGTCAACAACACCGCCACCAGCAAATCGGATGAAAACTGGCGCGTCACGAAGTCCAGGTCAGGCGATGTTTTGTTGAGCAAGCGGGATGCCAGCGCCACCGCGTCTGCCAGGTCGTCCTCGGTGCCGATGCGAATGCACGAAAGATCCACGTCTTTTTTCATGTTTTCTCCCAGGTTGATGCAGCAAACCCTTCACCGCATGCATGGATTGTACACATTTACACAAATGATGCAATGTGCAAATGATCATTAAAGCAACAGTGGGAAACGCATGAAAAAACGATTTACTCAATTACACATACACTCGTAGCCAAAGTGACATGCCAGAACGCAGGATGGAAAAAAACATGCAGGAAAAACCCGCCGAGCTCGCAGTTGTGCCCACTACCGGTACACAAGAACCCGTTGTGTTGGTGCGCATCAACGCGCAAGTGACAGAAGCCGAGCACCAGAAGTTGAAGATTTATGCCGCGAAAAACAGAACCACAATTTCGGAACTTTTGCGCAAGTTCATCGGGACGCTTAAAGACTGAACGCTTACTGCGCAAGAACCCACTGCACGGTCACGCAGCAATTCCGTGACGGGTCTGACCTTTTTAAAAAAGTCATCGACAGATTTCCAATGGCTACTGAAGGTTAGTGACTCATGCCGCGGCTGCGAACGCGGATCTTTTCAAGGCCGCAGACCACCGCCATCAAGCCTGTATATCCCTACGGTCCCGATCTTTGCCGTCACCGGAAATACAGCGTGAGGTGAGGAATTTTTCGTTCCTTACGGGGGGTCGGCGGCTTTTCCAAATTTGTCATGGATTGATCCCGGTGGGGTTTAGCGCCCTTGGCTTTTGCTTTTTGCAAGTACACGCTGCCTTTTCTCTTCGGTCTGCATGGCTTGGCGTTCTTCGCTGAGCAGCGTTCTCATGCCGTCCTTGCCGTGCTTTCGCTCGATCTCGTTGCCCGGTGCAAACCGCCCGTGCCTAGTGTCAATGCCGTCATATTGGAGGTTTTCAGTGAGTTCACCCGTCTTGTACAGCCTCACTTCGTCCCGCCAGCGGACGGCCACGAATGCTTCGTTGGAGGCCACGACAACGCCATTGGCCGGTGCCTGGTGGTCGGCCTGTGTTGTTGTTGATTGCGCCAAGTTGCTGCGCGGCTCGGCGGCGGCTTTGGCCGCGTCAATCCGCTTGTGAATATCGGCCAGCTGGACGGGTTCTGAAAGCCGGTGTTCTTCGGCAGCATTCTCGGCATCCGCGACTTTTTGAGCTTCAGCAGCTTTGGCCTGGGCGGCTTGCTCGGCTTCAGCTTCGGCTGTTTCGGCTTTTCCTTCGTGCTCCAAACGGTGAGCTTGAGCCGCTTCGGCCTGGGCGGCTGGCTGGTCATTCTCGGGCGCCTGGGAGGTAACAGCCTCCTTGACGGGGGTAGGCACCAAGACCGGTTTTATGGGCTTGGCCCTGGGGCCTGGCGCCATGCCCTGTTCTGCAGATTGGTTGGGTGGCGTCAAGACCGCTTCGCTGGCCTTTTCCAGCGCTCTGCTTGCCAAGCGCTCGGCTTGGTATTTTTCGGCGTGCAGCCGCTCGCGCAGGACCTCCAGGGCCGGATCTGTAAACCGGCAGGTCAACCCGTTGGCCACGGCCAGGGCGACAGCGTTGTGCTGAAACTCTGCCGGGCCCGTAAGGGTCAGCACATTGCCGAATTTCGACTGTCCCAGCGCCAGTGCGGCGGCAATGCCGGCGTCGGAATTCAGATCCAAAATAGCGATCGTTCGTCCTTCGTCCCTGAACACGTCTTTTCGGAGCAACTGGTAAGTGATGTGCTGGCGCGCATCCACCGTGCTGGTGAGGATTCGCAGCGTGTTGGCAACTGAGCTGGTGCTCGCGACTGGGCTTCGCTCGGTGACGTGCAGGACATGCAGGCCGACAATTTGCGGCTGAGCTTTCCATGCTTTGTAAACAGGCAGCGGTTTGTAGGTGGCTTGCAAAGCCTTTTTTTCATTCCGTTGCCGCGCTTGCAGCTCGAGCTGTTCAGCGGCTTGCACGAGTGCCATGAGGCTTTCCAATGCTTTGCGCTCCGCGCCATTGTCTTTCCCGCTTTTTTTCAGGGCCTCGGTGCGCTGCGCTTTCAGCTTCGCCAGGAGCGCGGCCCGTTCGTCGCTGTGGCGTTGTTGTAGCCCAATCGTGTCGTGCGTTTTGGCCGCCTTCAGGGCGTCACGGATGGCGGTGTATTCGCGCCAACCCGGCTGGTGGCCAGTAAGCGGCTGTCGGCTTTGGCTTGGTCCTTGTCCGCCTTGGCCTTGTCTTTGTCGGCTTTGGCCTTCTCTCTGGCCTTGGCCTTGTCCGCCCTGGCTTGCTCCTTCTCCATTTTTTTCGATTGCGCGTTCGACCAACTGTGCGCTTTGACTTCCAGCTTCTCCAGGATGGCGTTCTCTCGCGCCTCGATCTGCGCGGTCGCGATGGCTTCCCCATCGCACTCCATCAACTCTTCTGTAATCAAGACTTTCATCAGACTGCAATAAATTTTCAGTGTGGTGTTGTTTTCGTTTTGTATTCTTGGCGACATCCAAATGGCTGCCGGGCAGATCGTGCAAAGTGTGGAAGGTAGTAAATCCAGCCGCAACAACGTGCGGCTCGTCAAAGCCGGTTTTGAATCGTTTGTCCGTGACAAGTCGAGTTCTGTGAAAGGGGTCATGTTTGATCTCAAGTTGTTGGGGTGATTGGTAAGGTCCAAGGCGTCTTTGCAATGCGCCAAAATTGTTTTTGCGGTCCACCACATCACTGGCTTTGACACCAATACGGTTAATAAACAGTTTGGCGCCGCTGCCTTCTTGCCTGTAGTCAATGCCCACTATGGCGAGTGCTGCATGCAACTGCTTCCAGCTGGTGGACGCGGCAATGATGGGCGCGGCCAGCTCGATGCAAAGACGCTGTGCCGACTTTTCGCCGGTCTGGATTTCTTTGTCTCTGACGGGCCCGGTCGGCGCTTTTGGCTGGTGTAGTTGGTTTAACTGGTTTGGCTTGTCAAAAACCTGGGGGCGCTTTTTGCTGTCAGTGATCAAGTGTCCAAACTCGTCCGTTTTGAATCTTGAGCTGGCGTGCGTTTTCCAGCCCTGAACTTTTTCAACCATGGCCGCGGCCTGCTGGATGGCATTGTTCTGAAAGCCTTTGTTGATTTCAACCACTTTGAAGGTTTGCGGATGAACCCTGTTCACTTCAATGTGAATATGAACATGGTCAGTGTCCGAGTGCATTCCCCAGATGACCTGGTGGCCTTCGAGGCCCAGGTGCTTGAGCGTGATGTGCACGGCTTGGCGTGCCTGGCCAATGCTGGGTTGTTCGCCTTCTTGCCAGCTCAACACATAGTGGTCGATGGGGTCCTTGCTTCGCACGGCTGAATGCGACAGCGCCACCATCTCCAAAGTCTGGGACTTCAGATCATCGGTGATGAAGTTTTCAGCTTCATAGTGGATGCACTTTTCCCGGCCATTGGCCAGTTCAGGACGAGTGATGTAGGCAGTCAACGCTGCAACACGAACCGCTTTGCTGCTGGACTTTTTGGGGTTGGGTGCTTTTTTGCCGATCATGCCGACCGGCTTATTTTTTTAATGGTTTCGATGATGAGCAAAACGGCCGCCGATGTGTCGGCGCTGTACGCGCCGTGGCTTTCGTTGTGAACGGTCTTCAGCATGCCCGTGAGGCGGTTCAAATGGTTGATCATCACGAGATCGGTGTTGGCCACAATCTTGCGGCCAAAGTATCGGGCCCGGACAAGCGCCGACATGGACAAGCCGGCCATTTCGGCATCTTGTGCAAGGCGCTGCTTTTCTTCTGCGGTCAGGCGAACGGCAATTTTTTCGTCCAGGCTTTCTTCACCAATTTTCTCGAATGGCATGGGGCTCCTGGTGCCTGGGTTGGTGGATATTCATCAGCGGGTTCAAGGGCGCAGCCATTGCAAGGGGAGTCAACAGGTGAGAAGCGAAGCGCCGAATGGGTTGACGTGGGTTGTTTGGCATGGGAAGCGCGAAGCGATTCATATGTCAGACAACCCCCACCTTGTATATTTACCATTGCTGTCAATGTTACCAAATTATATAATTCTGTAAACAAATATTTCTGCTACCCTACAAAAATCACAAACAACTGTCAAAGAAAATAAAAATGACAAGATCAGTAAAAAAGCAAATCTCCTACACAGCAGAAGAAGTTAAAAACCTGTTTGATCACTTGAAGTCGCTCCCGAAAATTGAACGCCCTGTTGTCAAAAGCAGGCAAGAGGTTGTTACAGCGATGCTTGAAGAAATTGAGTCTTTGAAGACTCGCGGGTACAGCTTGAACATGATTGCAGAAGAAATCACCAAGGGCGGTCTTGCCATCACCGCGCCGACACTCAAGAACTATTTACAGCGGGCAAAACCAGTACCCAAAGCAAAGCAGGGTGCAAAAGCATCAGTACCCAAACGGGGTGCAAAAACACCCACAACAAAACAGGCTGAATCGTCTTCAGTTGAACCTGAAAAGGCAGTAACTGAAACACAAGCTGAAACGCCAGCACACAAGCAAGGCAGTGGTGAGTTCAGATTGAACCGCCGTACCAACGTCTAAGAAACAAGAGCCAATAAAAATGTCAACTATCTATTTTGTCGGTGGCTGTAAAGGCGGTGTTGGCAAGTCAATGCTGGCAAACGGGCTGCTTCACTATTTGCTGGAAAAAAACAAACAGGTGGCACTGGTTGAAACTGACACCAGCAATCCTGATGTCGCTTATGCCTATGAAAATGAAATTCCTGTCAGGAATTTGAATCTGGATAAAAAAGAAGGCTGGCTGGACTTGATCACGTTCTGTGATGAGCAGTCCGGCAAAGACATTGTGATCAACACCGGGGCCAGAAATGAAGCCGGTATGAAAGCATTTCACAAGATTTTCAGCGATTCGATGAGGCAGCAGCATTTCAACATTGTGATGTTCTGGGTCATCAATGCAAATCTCGACTCTGTCAATCTGGTCCGCAATTTCATGGAAATCATGCCCCAAGCAAAACTGCACATTGTCAAAAGCGGTGTGTTTGGCAATGAAGATGATTTTGAGATTTACGACGGATCAGATACCAAAAAAATGATTGAGGCGGCGGGCGGTCAATCGGGCTACATGTACAAGCTGGCCAACCGTGTGGTGACGCGCTTTTACAACCAGAGCGAGAGCATCGGAGCCATGAAAAAAACAATGACGATTGGCGACAGGGCAGAGCTGTTTCAGTTCACCAACGGGCTTGAATTGATGTTCGATGGAATGATCGGAAGCCAATAATGGATGTGTCGCCTTTTGACGTGGTGGTTCAGCGCGCTTCTACCGATTCAGAAAAGCAGCATTTGCACAGGATGCGCAAGGAGTTGAACCTGCATGACCGCGATCCGGTCTGGCAAATCTCCATGATGAATGAAGCATTTTTGGTGCGGCTGCTGGAGGTTTCCCGTTCAATCACAACGGCCGGCTCAAAAGGTGTTGAAACCATCAACAAGATGGGATCGCTTGTCATCAAGGATGTGGACAAGCAGGTAGAAAAAGCCATTGAGCTGCAGTTAACGCAAGCAAAGCGCAACATGCACAGGGCAGCGGTGGAAGTCTTTAAAGACTTGAATGAAGAAGCAAAAAATGCGGTGATCAACGCAGGCAAGGACATTGCAGCGGTCGATAAGGCAACTGTTGAGGCGATGGTCATTCGTGATCAAGCCATCTTGATGAAGCGCTACGCTTTCATGGGCATCGGACTTTTCCTGGCCGCCTTGCTGGCGGGTGTGGGCATGGGGATCGGCTACAACGCACTGCACGTATCTGGCCTGCGCCAGGAAGTCGGCGCGGCCCATCTGGCGAGCCAGGCCGCAGCAAACCGGGCAACGGCGGCGCAGTTTGACTCTGCTGCTGCGGTGGCTGCGGCAACCAAGAAAATTGGCGCTGAGCTTGCAGCTGTGCGTGAGCGGGCGGGCTGGGCGGGATCAATTGACGGCGCCAAAGTGGCTGGCTGCAAGCTGCCTGGCTGGGAACAGCGCACAGACACAAACACTGGAAATCCATTTTGCATCGTCCGTCAAGCTGAAAAACCAACGTTTGGGGCAGACATCGCACAAGTCGATTTTTGGATGCCAAAAACCAAAAAGTGAAGCCGCCGAATTTTTTTGGATGAACAAGTGGCACGAACGCAATCCCAGTTGCCACAACCGCTCTTCTTGGGGTCTGAGGTGCAGTGGAACGGAAAACCCCGTTAGGGGGTCGTCTCAGAATTCGGAATTTAAAGCACGCTAAGCGCGCGAGGATGCGGGGATCCAGCGGTACAGAGTGGGCACGGACACGCCCAGGTTCTTGGCCACGTCGCGCGGCGGCACGCCATTGGCCAGCAATTTTTTGGCTGACTCGATCTTGCTGACAGTCATCCTGAACCTGCCTCGTTTTCACGTACATCAAGTCATGCAGCCACAAAGCTGCGTTCTTTTGCGACTGGGGCGAGGAACCCGATGGCCGTATGCATGCGCACGCGGTTGTAGTAACCCTCAATCCAGTCCACTATGTCCAGCCGGGCTTGGGCCCGGGTGTCATAGCGTACTTGGTAGATCCGCTCGACCTTGAGCGTCTTGAAGAAGCTCTCCATGGCCGCGTTGTCCCAGGCATTGCCCTTTCTGCTCATCGACATGATGACCCCGAAGTCTGCCGCCAGGCGCCGGTATTCATGACTGGCGTATTGACTTCCACGATCTGTATGTACCAGCAGCCCGGCAGCAGGCTTGCGTTGCCAGTATGCCGACCTCAAGGCTGCGCAGACCAGCTTCGCATCGATGGTCTCTGACATTGACCACCCTACGATACGCCGACTGGCCAAGTCCATCACCACAGCCAGATACAGCCAGCCTTCATTCGTTGAAACATAAGTAATATCACCCACCCACGCCTGATTTGGCTCCCAGCTGTCGAAGCGGCGGTCCAGCAAATTGGGGGCCACTGGCAGGCAGTGCGCCGAGTCGGTTGTGATCACGTACGCTCGCCGGTAGACAGGGCGCAGCCGTTGGCGGTGCAGACTTTTGCGCACCCGCTCGGCGCTCACATACTGGCCTTGCTGGCGCAGTTGTTGCACGATGCGCGGCCGCCCATAACTGCGCCGGCTGCCTTGATGGATAGCAGCGACCTGGGCGTCTAGCGCCTGGTTGGCCAGCGCTCGGGCACTGGGCGAACGCACGCGCCACTGACAGTATCCCGTGCGGGAAACCGACAGTATCCGGCACAGCCGGCTGACCGTGTACTCGTCGCGATTTTTCTCGATCCAGGCGTACTTCATCGCGACCCCCTTGCAAAGTACGCCGTCGCTTTTCGAAGGATCTCCACGTCCAGCTTCGCGTCGGCAAGCTGCCTGCGCAACCGGCCGTTCTCGGCTTCCAGTTCATTCACGGGCCGGCGCACTGGCAAGGCTGAAGCGTTGGCTGCCACTTCGGGTACTGCAAGGCCTGCAGCCGCTCGCCGTCGCTTCCAGTTACCCAGCGTCGCTACCGGCACGCCTAGGCGCCTTGCCGCTTCATGTACCCCGACCGATTCGCCCAGCCTTGCCGCCTCAGTCTTGAACTCTTCTGTGTACTGCCTCTTGGGCACTGTTCTATCTTGCATTTTGATTCTCCATACAGGTGAAGTTTCCAACTTCTTGCTGTACGTAAAATCAAGGCAGGGTCATCCTCCTTTTGCGCCCGCCCTTGCGGCCCAGCTGGCGGGGTACCGGTGTCGATGGCGTCGGTCAGGCTCTTGAAATGCACACCCTGCCGGTGCAACTGGCTGACCAGGTCCACCAGGTGCTTGACGCTGCGGCCAAGCCGGGCCGTTCGGCCCGGCTGCCGCTCATCTTGTCCTCAAAGAGTTTGTGGCAGCCCGCCTTGGTCAAAGCGTCGATCTGTAGATCAAGGTGTTGATCCAGCGTAGAGACACGCGCATAGCCGATCAGCATGCCGGACCGCGATTGAGTAGTTCCATCTTTAATTCCTTCTCGAAACTCGTTTTGATGGTAGAGCTTCGAGAATATAGTTTCAAGAACTGTTTCTGAGAATCAAAGAGCCTTGATTCTGCGTGCGGCATGAGGCTTTCAGCAAACCTTCTCAAAAACCTCCGTTTTCGATAAATGTCGATCCGGACCATATCGCTAACGTACGCTGTGATCCGTTTCCTGAAGCTACCCCGAGATGGCAAGGGCAACTCGGTGACAGGTTGGCACGTTGGAAAATCTGCGGGTGGCACACCGTCCATGAAAATCAATGTGTCCTGGTTCGATAGCTTGTTTGGGAGTGATGCTTGAAAAAGTCGCTGCGGCAATCTCTGGGGTCCTCGGTTGGGCCCAATGTACCTGCGGTCACCTATTTCGCAATGCCGAGAAATACCGCCAGGCAGCGCTCAATCTCCAGCATGCCATCGGCGTTAAGATGCCCGAAAGCCTCTCCGAGTTTGTCTTTTTTGACGGTCATGGTCTTGTCTACCATCACCTGGGATACCTTCTGCAACCCGTTCTCGGGGTTGGGCTTCACGGTCACTCGCAGCAGCGGGGCATCGACCAGGGCGCTCGACACCAGCAACACAGTCACGCTCGCGTGCTCGTTGAACTGGTCGGGGGTCTAAGCCGGAACCGCCGAAAATTCCGTCATCTCAACTCCAGCCCGGCCACGAGCGCGTCCAGGTCGATCATCTTGCCGCCGCTCTGGAAGGTGTAGTGCCCGTTCAGCAGGATGTGCCGCCAGGCTACCGGTGAAATCTTGGTGATCAGCGCCATGGCCTTGGCGTTGCCGCTCGCTTCGCACTTCGTCAGCAGGTGCGACAGAATGGCCGAGTTGTAGTAGATGATCGCGTTGGCGATCAGCCTGGCGCACTGGTTGCTGATCTCAAATTCGATGTCGGTGCGCCCGGTCAATTCCTTCTTCCCACCGACCTGCGCGATGGTCGAGCGTAGCTGGTGGTAGGACTCGACGCGGTTTTGCGAGCGATGCACGCTGCGTTCCAGTTGCGGATCGCGCAGGTAGCGCAACGTGTAGATACTGCGCACCAGCTTGTCGAACTCTAAGATCGCGCGCCGTGTCGGATTCGGCGCGGTGTAGGTGCACAGCTTGCGGATCAGCGTGCCCTGGGTCATTTCCTTCAGGCCCAGCGTGGCGACGATTTGGTCGATGTTCGGCTTCTCGCTGATGATGAGCTTCTGGTCGATCTGGCCGACCGGCCGGATGAGGCACTTCTCGTACAGCACCGGATCATCGGCACAGTACAGCGCCTGGAGTTGGTCTTCGAGGTTGGTGAAACGTGGCTCGAAGCGCAGCCCGAACCAGCGCAAGATGGCGAAGTTCGCCTTGTTCACGCTGTGCATGTCGCCGGTGATCGCGGTCGGCACGATGTCCGACGTGTTGCGATACCAGATGTCGAACACGTGGTGCGCCTCGAAGTCGTGCGCGCCGATCAGGTAGCCGTTGAGCGGCACGTGGTTGCACAGCAGTGTGTACGCGACGACGCCCTTGCCGCGACCGAAATATTTGCGCGAGTAGCGCGCCTTCACGGTCGGCCGTTCAACGCCGAACTTCTGACCATCGACAGCACCGTACAGCGTATCGAGGTCGAACGAGTAATGCGGGAAGATTGGCAGCGCGGCGATGGCGTTGCTGATGCAGTCGTTGGCCGCATGCAGCGATGCCTGGCGCAGGTACTGCTGGTAGGTCGTTTCTAGCACGTGGTAGGGGATGTCGCTGGTGCGCGCCATGACCTGATTGCCGTGGTTCATCGCCTGCGCGATGATGACCGCCATCAAGCTGTCGGCGTCGGCCACCTTCTTCGCATAGCGCGGCTGCAGCGGCGTCAACGCCGACAGGAACTGGCACTGGCCGTTGACAAAGCGGAACACGTCGGCGACATCGCAGTACGGCAGTTGCTCGTAGAACGTCTGCTCGCGGACCTTCTGGTTCTCGCCCTTGAGCTTGCGCCAGATCAGCGTCTGCTTGTCCTTATCGTAGTCCAGGTGCGTCAGCTGACCCTGCTTCAGTTCGCGGTTGAATGCCAGCCACTGCGCGCCCAGCTCGACCGTCAGCGCATCGAGCTGGGCATCGACCGGCTGCCGCAGGAAGGGGATGTCCATTTGCGCGAGCACGTCGGCCTTCTCGTCCATCGAAACCAGTTCGTCGGAGAAGTGGCGGTGTTGCAGGCTGTCGTCGAGATAGATTTCGCCCGACTTGAAGCGCTTCCTGATCTGCCGATACAGCCAGAACTCGTAGCGGTCGGCGTGCAGTCCACTCGGCTTGCCGTTGGTATCGAAGGTCAACAGGTAAGGCCGCAACCGCTTCGGCAACGTGGCCGCCGGACATTCGGCCAGCGGCCGTTGCGACAGACGCTGCTGCTTGGCGAACACGCTCTTGGCCCAGGCCAGCGCCGCGAGCCACGGGCTGTCGGGGGCGGTGCTGGCAAAATCGAGCGCGACATACAGTGGTCGCAAATGGCGGCGGATGCGTTCGGCCAGGCCGTCCACCGCCTGCCAGTGCAGGGTCAGCTTGCTCGCCGGCTTCACACTCATGCGCTGGCCGGTGAGGGCAAGCGTGTCTTTCGGCATGATCTTGTACGCGCGCTGCCGCACGTTGCCGAACGGTGTGGCGTCGGTCACCGTGTCATCGACATAGAGCAACAGGAGGCGGCCAACCTGCGGCGTGTCTTGCTGACGGCGCACCTGTTGCGCTACAAACGACTTCTGCGCGCCCGCACTGCTCTCTTCCTCCAACTGCTTCATGTGATAGGCCATTGCATCGACCAGGTTGTCGCAGAGCTGCCGGTAGCGCACCCAGGCGTAGCACAGCAGGTAGAGATGGGTCTGATCCGCCTTGAGGTTGCGCAGGTCGTGCACAGTGTAGAAGTTCGCCAGGCTCGCGTAGTAGGGGTCTGAGGTGCAGTGGAACCGTAAAAGCAGTTAAGAGGACAAGATGAATGGCCAAATGAAATTTGGGCCTGGTCTGACTTCACGCAAGACCGTCAGCCGGATCGCGCAAGGCCCGCAGTTCGCCCTTGGCAACGGCGTCGGGCACCAGGAACGAATACCGACCCAGCATGTTGATGTGCTCGTGCAATAGTGGTGATAGGCGGGCCACGTCATCGTCGTTTACGCAGTAGCCCTGCGCACGCAGCTGACTCAGCGCGGCCTGCATGTAGAGGGAGTTCCACAGCACGATCATGTTGAGCACCAGGCCGAGCGCGCCCAACTGGTCCTCCTGTCCTTCGCGGTAGTGCTGGCGTAGCTCCCCGCGCTTGCCATGGAATACTGCACGCGCGACGCTGTGGCGCGCCTCGCCGCGATTGAGCTGGATCAGCGTTCCCCGTCGTTTGGCCTCGTCATCGATGTAGCGCAGCGTGTGCAACGTCTTGTCGATCCGCCCGTACTCGGCGATGGCTTGCGCCAGACGGGTGGGCTGGTCGCCGACCTGCAGCGTGCGCATGATGCCGCTGGCCGATACCTGGCCAAGTTTGAGCGAGCCGGCCAGGCGCAGCATGTCATCCCAGTGCGGCGCGATGCGGTTCATGCGCAGAAGGTTGGCCGACATCGGGTTGAGCAACCCATAGTCTGCGTGCGGGTCAATTCGCCAAAAGCGTGTGCCGCCAACATCGGCCAGGCGCGGGCAGAAGCGATAGCCCAGCAGTCGAAACAGGCCGAATACCACGTCACTATAAGCGCCGGTGTCGGTCATGATCTGCGTCGGTTGGAGATCGGTTTGCTGCTCAAGAAGAACGGCCAGCAGAATCAGACTGTCACGCAACGTGCCTGGCACGGTGATGTCGTTTAACCCGGAGAACTGATCCGACAACATGTTGTACCAGGTGACGCCACGGCCGACGCCGAAGTATTTCGGATTGGGTCCCGCATGCACTGTGCGCACCGGCACCACGAAACGCATCCCATCGGCTGAAGCAACCTCACCACTGCCCCACAGGCGGGCCAGCGCCAGGCGACTCTGAGCCGACACCAGTAAACCATTGGCAGCGGTTAGCGTGTCGTCACGTACGTAGTTCTGATCCACCCAGGACAGCCGATCGCGCTTGAGGGCGGGAACGTCGTTGCGGATCAGCGGTTCCATCCCGGTATTGCAGGCCTCGGCCATCAACACCGCACACACGCTGACGTGCAGATCTGCAGCGCGAGCCGTGTGCTCCGAGAGGTGCGTGAAGGCGTCGGTGAAGCCGGTGCGCGCGGCGATTTCCAGAATCAACTCCGGCAGGTCCACGCGCGGCAGCATGCTGCTCACCTTCTGGCGCAACGCAACCAGCGATGGCGGCTCTTGCATCATGTCAAGCGTGCTGAGCACCAGCTCTTGCTTGCCCGCAACCGTCTCGAAGCGCACCGCCTTGTTGCCTGGCAGCCGTGCCGCCACGCCGCGATAGGTCAGGTCCAGTTCGCTGGCCAAGGCGGCCAGCATGGGCTCGGGCTTGACCGACAAGCCCAGCGTGCGACAGATGATGGGGCGAGTGGCTTGCCACTCGGCGCCATCGAGAAGGCCAGCACGCGGATCGGCATACCGCCAGCTCGGCGCTACAAACACGTCGCGGCGCTTGAGCGAAGTTTGCAGCTTGTTCAGCACGCAAAAGGTGTAGGCACGCAGATCGACGCCATCCTCCTCACCACCACTAAAAACATGCGACTGCCAGGCCTTGCCAACCACCTCCCGCGGGGCGGCGCTGGCGGGCTTTTTGAGCATCAGATTGACTCGCAGCCAATCAATGGCCGCGACAAGCGGCTCGCCCGCCACATTGGTGCCGAAATGCACATGCTTGAGCAACATTGGCAAGAAACGCCGAACCGTTCGGTATTTGCTCTGCAACTCGCTGTAGTACACGTTGCTGGCGGGCCGGATCAAGGCTTTGACGCCATCGACGGCTTGCGTGAGCGTCTGGCGTGGGATATTGCCGAATAGTTTGGTGCGCAGTTCGGCGTCCGAAATTTCGGGGTCGAGCAACATTTGGCAAGCACTGGCCAGTATCGCCGCGGCCCGATCCAGATCCTTCAGCGTGCGCAGACGGGCCTTCTTCTCGGCTCGGGTTGCCTCGCCGAACAGCTCGCGCAGCAGCGCCTCCAGCACTTCCAGGACATCATCCTGTGCCGAGGCTTCAAAGCAATGCGCAAAAGCCACCAACGTGGCCAGGCGCCGCAGGTTTGGCAACCTGGCGACCGCGCTGACCTTGGCCGCGCCCGCGAACCGAGCCAAAGCGGCCACACGGGCGGCTGGAATCCGTGCCGAGGCAGGCAATCTGACCCCCAGATCGCGAACCGAGTTCAGCCGCTCCAAGGCCTGAACCAACGAGACGCTGCTGACCATGACCGGACCCGTGCGAAGACGATCCAGCAGAGAACTTCGTGTTCCCGCAGTGACGCTCAGCAGTCCCTCCAGCTGGGCCTGCTGGTGCGTGCTGATGCTGCTGGCCAGTGAACGCCACAGTCGCTCCTCCACGCGGTTGCGCAGACGAGCCACATGCCGTTCGAGGATGCTGCATCCCGGTAGCAGCACTTTGTGCGTCACCAGCCAGGTGGTTGCCCGCTCGAACAACATGCCAGGCCTGTCCGTGCCGGTCCAGCACAGCGCATACAACCACCGCGTCAAACGCCAGCCTACCCGAGGATTGGTGATATCGACGTAGCCATAATGGGCGCAAATTTCTTGCGTGTGCTGCAAGCGTTGGCGGCCATCGCCATAGGCCTGGATGGCGTTGAAAGATGGAACATACAGCTGCTTGGCCAGCGTCTGCAGCACGGGCGTCGGCACCTCCATTGGATCGTCCAGGAAGGTGCCGAGGTAGCGCACCGTGCCGAGTTGCACAGCAAAGCCGAGCCGGTTGTGCTCTCCACGCTTGGATGCGATCAGCGCCATATCGGCATCGTCGAGGTGAAAATAGCGTGTCAGGTCCTCGGGCGATGGCGCCCCGGTGTAGCTGCCATAGTTCTCGCGCTGCGCGGGAGTGAGAAAGCCAACAGGCATGGGGTCAGGCCCCAGCTGGTTGACGTTGGAGGGCCCATACTCGTTTGACTTGGCTGGTACTACAGCCGGCAAGTTCAGCCGTGCGCTTGATTGTCAAGCCGGTGCGGCGTAGCCCAACGATGCGCTCGTGAGTCGCTGTGTCGGGGATACGCCCGGCGTACTTATGGGCATTTTTGGCAAGCTGCACACCTTGGCGCTGACGTTCGCGGCGTGTCTCGTAGTCGTCGCGGGCCATCTGCAGGGCCAGCTTGAGGAGCAATTCCTGCACCGACTCCAGCACGATGCGGGTTACAGAATCAGTAGCCTTTGTGAGGTCGGTGAAATCGACCACGCCAGGCACGGCCAGACGCGCGCCTTTAGCGCGGATCGAGGCGACCAGCCGCTCGGCCTCAGGCAGCGGCAGTCGACTGATGCGGTCGATCTTCTCGGCCACAACCACCTCCCCCGGTTGCAGGTCAGCAATCATGCGCAGCAGTTCGGGACGATCAGCACGTGCGCCGGACGCCTTTTCACGATACACGCCAGCGATGTAATAGCCGGCCTGGCGCGCGCTGTGCTCGATGTCGGCTTGGCGAGCAAGGTCTTGTTCGTCGGTGCTGACGCGTAGGTAGAGTCGGGCAATTTTCATGGAGTTGATGGCCAAGATGGGTATACATCACTTGACCACCTCCCCATGACGCGGCCAAGAACCAAAAAGCCAATGTAATTGGGCCTCACCCTATTTGACCATCTATCTTGGCCTCTTAACTGCTTTTACGGTTCCACTGCACCTCAGACCCCTAGTACAGCAGGTTCTGCTGCGAGACGCCAAGCTTGGGCAGCAGCGCCTTGGCGATTCTGTGCAGCGGCTCCAGCAAGGCGCGCTTTTCGCGCTCACGGATCATCTGACGCCAACCGAAGTCTTTGGCATCCTGCTTGAGCGCCGCTAGTTGAGACAGGGTTTCGTCGCGTATCAGGAGTTGGACCAGCGCGGCCTTGGACGCGTCGTCCAGGACTTCCGACAGCAGGCCACCCAGCCGCCGACGTTCGGCAGATAGCGTTTCGCTGACCAGCTCTTGCAGGGTGGTGTAGCCGGGCCGGATGATCTTGCGCTCGTTGAGCCAGACGATCAGCTCGGCGGCCACGAATCGTGGCGTCACGTCGCGCCTCGCGGTCTGCGTGGCATGCTGCCCAAGCTGCGGCAGGAACTCGGCCGTCCACAACCGGTAGCCGAACAGCTCGGCGACCCCCTCGCGCTGAGTGTAGTGCTCATGCTTGGTGATCGGCTTGCGTTCGAACGCCTCGCCATGGAAATAGCGACTCAGCACGAAGGCGCAATCGTCCTCGACCTCGCTCCAGTCGAAGCGGAAGAATGCATGCTTGGCCTTGAAGTAGCCGATCTGCAAGAGGCAGTAGACTTGGGTATCGAGGCCGGGACGGTTGCTGGCGAGCGCCAGTTCGGTTTCCGTCAACGCCAGGTATTGCAGCCGCTGTGCATCGTCAAAGTCCGGCAGGCCGTACAGAGCTTCCTGTTCGGCATCCGGCAAGACGGTCAAGCGCTCGCTCTTGGCAGTCATCGTGATGACCCTCCACGTGATCCCGTCCAGCCAAACCGCGCCAGGGTTTCGATCAAGGTGGTGCGCTTGACGCCGAAGTTGCGGCACACCGCCGCCTTGGACATGCCGCCGTCCAGCGCGGCAGTGATGGTGTTCAGCTTCTCACCAGTGATCGCCTGTGGCCGCCCGCCGATGCGGCCTCGCCGCTTAGCGGCGGCCAGACCGGCGACGACGCGCTCCTGGATCAAAGCGCGCTCGTACTGCGCGAGCGCGCCAAACACATGGAACAGCAACTCGCCCGATGCGGTGGCGGTGTCCATGCCCTCGGTCAACGACCGGAACGCCACCTGTTTGTCCTTAAGCGTATTTACGATGGCGAGCAGGTGTGACAACGAGCGACCGAGCCGATCCAGCTTCCAAACCACCAACACGTCGCCAGGTCGAACGAATTCGAGTGCCTGCGCCAAGCCTATGCGGTCATCCTTCGCGCCGGAGGCGTGATCCTCGAACAGGTGCCGTGCATCGACGCCGGCGGCCAACAGCGCGTCGCGCTGCAAATCCGTGCTCTGTCGGTCAGAGTCCGATGACACGCGCATGTAGCCAACCAACATAAGCGGAAAACTATCAAGTTGAGGTTTCCGCATGGTAGCAAATAGCGACATGGTTTTTCGCATATTTTTAAGGCACCACACGAACGTTTTTGCTGGTTCCCGGCGGCCTGTCGCCAAACACCTGTTTTACGTCACGCGCATCAGCTCCAAAAGGTTTGCGAGAAACAGGTTCAAATGGCGGCTGGCGAGTAAGCGTCCGACGAATACCATTCTTGCGCGAGGTTGATGGGCCGGGCAGTATCCGGGGAGTTGCACGCCATCATGGTGTGCACTCAACCCGGACAAGTGCACACCGTCATGGAACCTCCCAAAGATCCCCTCAAGGCCACCAAGCGCAGACACAGCGCAGCCTTCAAACGCAAGCTCGTCAAGCTGACCGAGCAGGCCGGCGCCTCGGTCGCGGCCATCGCGCTGGCGCACGGCATCAATGCCAATTTGCTGTTCAAGTGGCGGCGCGCACAATCTGGCCGCCCGGCGCGGCTCAAGCCCGTCACGCAGGCCGTACTGCTGCCGGTCACGATGGATCCCTTGCCACCGGCAAGCGCGGTCATCGATTTGCCAGCGCCAACGGTGCGGGCACCGGCGGCCGGCGTCATCGAGATTGAAGTGGGCGGCGCGCGCGTGCGACTGCGCGGCAGCGTCGATCCGGCCAGTGTGCGCTGCGTGCTCCAGGCCCTGCGGGACGCGCCGTGATCGGCCTGCCGGCGGGCACGCGCGTGTGGCTGGCCGCTGGCCTGACGGACATGCGCCGAGGCTTTGACGGCCTGGCCGCCTTGGCGCAAGGCGCGCTGGCGCAAGATCCCTTCTCGGGCCATGTGTTTGTCTTTCGGGGCCGGCGCGGTGACATCGTCAAACTGCTGTGGTGGGACGGCCAGGGCATGTGCCTGTTTGCCAAGCGCCTGGAGAGGGGCCGCTTCGTCTGGCCGCAGGCCGACGCCGGGGCGGTCTCGCTGAGCCCGGCGCAGTTGTCCATGCTGCTCGAAGGCATCGACTGGCGCATGCCGGTGCGCACCTGGCAGCCCACGCTCGCTGCCTGAGTTCATGAACGGATGACCTGCTCTGCCGAAGGGGCGCGCACGGGGAGCCGGGTGGAGGTAACACCACATGCGGGGGCTACCCGCAACCGTGAAACCCCTTCTTTTGGCGTGCCGGTTTTGCTGGCAAAGTGGCGCCCATGAGTTCACACGCGCTGCTGCAACAAATCGATGCCTTGAAGCAAGGCGTCGCGCAGCGTGACGAGCAGATCGGCGCGCTGCGCCTGGCCATCGACAAACTCACGCTGGAGCTGTTCCATCTCAGGCGCATGCGCTACGGGCGCTCGAGCGAGAAGGTGGACAGCGCCCAGTCACAAGTGCAGGCGCCTGGCGTGGCACTCGTGCCAGCGGGTGACGCGGGGGAGGCCTTGCAAGGCGCCCCCGTCGCCGACCTTGAGGACGCCCGCAAAAAGCGCCAGGCCGCTTCCCGCCGCACCGCCCCCCGCCAACTGCCCGGGCATCTGCCGCGCCAGGAGATGATTCACCTCGCATCAAGCGACTGCACTTGCCCGGGGTGCGGCACCGAACTGCGCCAAATTGGCCAGGACACCTCCGAAGTGCTGGAGTACCAGCCTGGCAGCTTCCGGGTCGTGCGCCACGTGCGCCCCAGACTCGCCTGTGTCCGCTGTCACACGATCGTGCAGGCTTCCGCGCCGAGCCGTCCCATTGATCGTGGCCTGGCAGGCGCCGGACTCATCACGCAGGTGTTGGTGGGCAAGTTCTGCGACCACCTGCCGCTGTACCGCCAGAGCCAGATCTACGCCCGCCAGGGCGTGGTGCTTGAGCGCTCCACGCTGGCGGACTGGGTGGCCGGCGCGGCGCGGCTGCTCCAGCCTTTGGCCGATGCCGTGCGCCGCTACGTCCTGCGGGCGGGCAAGATCCACACCGATGACACGCCCGTGCCGGTGCTCAGCCCGGGCCGTGGCACGACCCGCACGGCCCGGCTGTGGGTGTACGCGCGCGATGACAGGCCAAGCGGCGATGCGTCGCCGCCAGCGGTGTGGTTTCAGTATTCCCCGGACCGCAAAGGCGAGCATCCCAGGGGCCACCTCGCGGGCTTTGCCGGCACCTTGCAGGCCGACGCGTTCGCGGGCTACGACGCCCTGTTTGCCGATGGCCAGGTCGTCGAAGCGGCTTGCTGGGCTCATGCCCGGAGAAAGTACTATGAAATCCACAAGGGACAGGACGAGATGCCCGGCACGCTGGCCCATCAGGCGCTGCTGCGCATCGGGGTGCTGTACGCCATCGAGAAAGACATTCGGGGCAAGCCCGCAGAGGAACGCCGGCGCCAGCGGCAAAGCCGCGCCAAACCCCTGGTCGAGGCGATGCACGGCTGGCTCCATGACGCCCTTGGCCAGCTCTCGGCCAAGTCGTCCATGGCGCAGGCCATTGGTTACTCGCTGAACCATTGGCAGGCGCTCACGCGTTTCGTGGACGACGGGCACATCGAGATGGACAACAACGCGGCCGAGCGGGCGCTGCGCGCAGTCGTCCTCGGGCGTAAGAATTACCTGCACTTTGGCTCAGACGCCGGCGGCGAGCGCGCCGCCGTGATTTACACCCTGATCGGCTCGTGCAAGCTCAATGGCATTGATCCCCAGGCCTACCTGCACCATGTGCTGGAGCGCATTGCCGACCATCCGATCAACCGGATTGACGAGTTGCTGCCCTGGCGGGTGGCCGAGCGGCTCCGGCCTGCGTGGCCAGCAGCCCAGCAAACGCAGGACATGGCGCGCGCAGCCTGATGCGGGCCACGGCCTGTCCACCGATTTCGCTACAGTAGCCAAACATGACTGCCAAGCTGCACCGACTGCCAGGAGGCGCGAAGAAACCCGGGGCCAAAACCGCAGCCAATGCAAATGGCGAACTGCGGGCGTACCAACTCCATGTCGAGCTTGAATGGGTGTACCCCAAGGTCTGGCGCCGCCTCTTGGTGCCCACCACGATCGACCTCTCGCGCCTGCATGTCGCGCTCCTGTGGGGCACGGGCTGGCAAGGCGGGCATCTGCATGAGTTCGTCTTTGCCGATGCTAATTACGGCCCGTTGGAGCCGGATTGGGACTTGCCTGAAGGCGTGATCGATGAGGCCAGCGTCACGCTTGAAGAGGCGCTGTGCGCGCGCAGGACGTTCCTCTACGTCTACGACTTCGGGGACAACTGGCGCCACAAGGTCAAGGTGGAAAAAACCGTCACGCTTGACGCGCCGCTGTCGCTGGCGTTGTGCCTGGCCGGAGAAAACGCCTGTCCGCCTGAGGATGTAGGCGGCGCGCCGGGCTACGAGGACTTCGTGCAGGCATTGGCCGATCCAGCCCACCCGGAGCACGACGAACTTAAAAAATGGATCGGCCGCCCGTTTGACCCTGCCGCATTCGACGTGGCCCAAATCAACCAGTGGCTCAACCACACAGAGTCTTGAGTTTCAATACGGGTACTGGGCGGACGCTTACGCTGGCGACACGACTGCTTGTTTTACCCCGCATCGGAGTACGTGAACGGAGCGTTCGGACATTTAGTCGAGCGCATTAAGCATGCTTGCCGGTTGATCGTCTGAACGAGCGACGGAATTTTCGGCGGTTCCGGCTTACAACCCCTGGTCGGACTGAACGATCAAGGCGGGCCGGGGTTTACCAAAATCACCCTGCATGGCAATGGTGACGAAGTCGCCTCGCCTCATGCGCTCCAGCCGTCCGCATCGGCCAGCGCATCATCCATGAAGTTGAGCAAGTCCACGTCAGCCATGTCAGCTTGCGCGGCCAGCCTGGACTGACGGCGGCACTCGGCCGCGAAGTCAGGACGCCGGGTGTCAGGCACCCAGATTTGAACCGGGCGAAGCCCGGCCATGCGCAGTGCATCGCGACGCTTTTGAACGCGTACAGCCACGGAAAGAGCCATCGCAAACCTCCTTTTCATTAGTTACATGTAACTAATTTAGCAGATTTATAGGTTACATGCAACGCCATCTGATCGACTAGCGTTTTTCGCAACGTTCTAAAACCGGATAGTGCCTCAAGGACGCCGCAAAAGGCTTATGGCTACCACCCCCTTGGTTTCCAATCAATCGACGCAGGAAGGCCTGTTCTGGCGAACTCAACAGCCTTTGCACCCTCCCCTCTTGCTCGACAGGGTATTTCGCCCCCTCGTGTAGAGGGGGTCGGGGGGTTAGTCGATCAGAAGCTGAAGTTTGTTTGCTTCACTGGCCATCGCTGCGGTACACGAAGTGCCCGCACTTGTGGCTGTTTATGCGACCTCTGCAAGGGGTCTGTTGTTGTGTTGGGGATGCCGGGTGGGGAGCGCGAAGCGCGGGCGCAGGCCGAAGGCCGGAGGAGCTGGCGGGGCGAAGCCCCAAGAGGCGGTGCTAGGTTAAGTAAAGGTTAAATACGGGTTAGCACTGTTTTCAATCGGGCTGTAGGCCACGCCAGTCATGGCGTTGAGAGTTATCCACAGTGGGTCTAAACTCAATAGTTCATGTGTCTAAACTCAATGATTGATGTGTCAAAGATCAACGGTGTGGATAACTCCTAAGGCGAATGTGAAATGTCCCTAAACTCCTTGTCGCGCATAGGTTTTAGCCAAAACAGGCATGTGTCAAAACTCAAGGGTGTGGATAAGTTGTCCAAAGTGGATTTAACAGTTGTTTAACACCTGAAATATGAGTTTGAAATGCTTCAAACTACATCTCGAACGTCTTCTCAATCATTGGAATTCATACTTTTATGGGTCAAAACTCAATAGCGTCATCAGCATTCTGAATATTTATTGTTAGTCCGTTTCACTGTGACTAGATCTTCATAGACATCGAATTCTGTTAAAAATCCACAGTTGACTAAATTTGTTAGTGCTCGTTTTACAAGCCTTCGAAGTTCTGGCTTATTGGTTTCGGTCAATCCGGCACCAAAGGCAATCGTTTCAATTTTTATTGGATGCGGTATCCGATGGGTTGCAAGATACCCATGGAGCCATGTTGCAAGACCATCGGGTAGTTGCAGTCGTTGTTTCCATTCCAGTCTGGTGAAATAGTTATCGCCAAATAGCTCGACTAGCTCGGGAGCAATGCGCACCCTCCAGCGTTGGAGCTTTTTTTGAGTTTCGCTATCTTCATACTCAAAAAATGGAATCATGGACAGACTAACCCCTCGTTCAAGACGCTTACTGTAAACATCAAGGCTAGTGGCCTGCATCCGACGCAAACACTCCTTGAGGCGGAGGTAGCTTTTGCTATTAATTGACCACTCAATGTCCTTGCAGAACGAGTACGCAGTGAATTCGATAAGCTGGCCAGCTACATGGCGACGCGCCAGATGAACAAGTTGCAGCCATACCGTTTCATCATCCTGGCGTAGCTCTTCACCTCGGTAACTGATTCGTCCATCACCGATGACTGCAACGGGTTCGCTTTTCATCATTGCACGAGGATTTTTTCGATTTCGTGCGTTAAAAAGAGCAGAACGAAGAATTTCGTTTGGAAGTGATCGCATCACTTCTGGCCACAGCGGCAGCTGGCTAATTTCAACAGTGAGTGCAGTTGATAAGGCAGGCTCTATTTCTGATAGAGGCAAAAGAACATCTGCAAAAAAATCACTTTTTTTTGCAGAATTCAGTTTCGTTTTATTGCTCAAACTAGACAGAATTTTCGGTTTAGGTGCTGACTTTACGTGCTTAATAGCGGCCATCTTTTGCACGACAGCTAACGCTTCTACCTCTGTCATTCCGGTCTTAATTGCTTTTTTCACCCATGCTTCTTGAGTGCGTTTTGTCGTCAGCTTTTGATCGATCATTTTGTCTATTCCCATCATAAACTCTATATAAATAGATAGCTATATAGTTATCTATCCATCTAACTATTTTTTCAAGAATTCTCGTAATGACTGCTCTACTAGTTCCGTTTCAGTTACACGAAAGCCTGCATTTACAGATCGTTCATATGCCTCACGTTTGAGTTCATTAATCACATCAAGAGGAAGTCGGAAAATTTTTTGTTCACGATGCACCTTAGTTTCTACTGCTGGTTGAGCAATTAGCCTTTTAGGCGTCTCAGGTGCTGGTTGTGTAATTTCTGTCCTGTCAGCAGTATCAGCAGCACCGCCTTCGAGAAACTCAGATGGATCTTTTTTCAACCTAAATTGATCAGTATTGGGTTTGGCCTTCATGCTTGAACCTCACGAAAGAAGGCTTCAATTTCAGCAATAGCAGCTTGATCCTTGCCCAACTCTTGGACAACAACCCCCTCGCCAATGGCGCGACGGAAAGCAACGCGCTCGCAAATTTTCGTTGGCAGCACCGTGAGGTTTTGTTCGGCCAGAAATTTCAGCATTTCAGCGGCATCCTTGGTACGCGGATCAACACGGGTTAGCAATATACGCACATCCAATTCTGGGTTGTAATCGCGACTCAATTCGACTACTTCCAGTAAATCCGTCATGGCTGCAGCATCAAGGCTACTTGCACCAATTGGCACGATCGCTATGTTCGCCAACAACAGGGCAGAACGCAGGCCAACGGAATCACGGCCGCCAGCATCAACCACCACATGCTCATATTTGGCTGCAAGCTGTTTTCCTTCAGAAAGAATCGCTTTTCCGGCAAGACATGTTGTAGTCGGGCTTGGACCATGCGACGAATTGTCACGCCGCCACGCCGCCCAACTCGCAGCGCTAGCTTGCGGATCGCCATCAATTAACAAGGTTTCGCCCAAACGCGCAAGCATTGTTGCTAGATGGACTGCCGTCGTAGTTTTCCCTACTCCACCTTTGGTATTTACGATTGCATAAATCATCGACATCTCTCCTAAATAGCTATCATTATATATAGCTATCTATCTATTTATTTATCTATCTAAAAATAATGTTTACCTAAAAAAATTACTCAATTTAGCTCAAAGCTGCGGGCATCGGGGTTTAGGGAGCAGCGGAACGCAAAACCCAGTTAAGACCGTGCTCGTCGCATTGGTCAATGCGTTTTGCCATAGGAGAAACCGTGCACAAACCTTCCTTTGCGCAACGATGACTGAAGGACCGTCCATCAAGGCATTGTGTGTTGCACAAATGTATTGCAAAATAGAATTAATTTGCAATAGGTTTATGCACCAATGCTGATTGGCTACGCACGCGTCTCAACCCAGGATCAGGAAACGGCGGCACAAATTGCCGCGTTAAAAACAGCCGGGTGTGAACTGATATTTCAGGAGAAGGCCTCGGGTGGCCGGTGGGACCGGCCGGAGTTGCATCGCCTGCTCGGGCAGTTGCGCAAGGATGACGTGCTGGTGGTCTGGAAGCTCAACCGCCTGTCACGCTCACTGAAGGATATGCTCAGCCTGATGGAGAAAATCGCTCAGGCGCAGGCTGGCTTTCGCAGTCTGACCGAAGCGATTGACACCACCTCCGCCGGCGGCCGCATGATGATGCAGATCGTCGCAAGCTTTGCCGAGTTCGAGCGTGCAATGCTGCGCGAGCGCACGCGCAGCGGTCTGGATGAAGCGCGCAAGCAAGGCCGGCTTGGAGGGCGACGCCACAAGCTCAGGCCCGACCAGCAGAAAGAAATTGTCAGCCTGATTCACACGGGTCAGAAAACCGCAGCAGCAGCAGCTCGACTGTTTAATGTTCATCCCGCGACCATCTCGCGTCTTTTGCAGCGCAACAAAATTCCTTAACCGTGTTTTGCGTTCCATTGCGCCCTAAACCCCAACATCACGCCGACATCGCCAAAGTCCAGGAGTGGCTCGGGCATGCGAGCATCAGCACCACGCGCGTCTATGACCGGCGTGGCTCGCGGCCAGAGGACTCGCCGACTTTTAAGGTAGCTTACTGAGTTTTGAATGCAAATCCCAAAGCTTTCATCGCGGTTTTTAGGGTTTTATCGATTTCGCATAGGCCTGCTAAAGGTCATTTCTTTGTCGAGGCCTGTCTGTACCCTGCGAATGGTCCCCTGATCCCCCCCCCGTGAGCTTGGATGGTCCTCATTTCCTCGGACCAACGCAAAAGCTGAGCACCATACCTTTGCCTTCTGGCATGAGCAACACGAAATGCTGCTTTTTGGCCTTTTCCGAAAGGCGACACGTGACAGGGCTTGTTAAAGCAGCTTGGCGGAATCGAGCAGGCAGTCACAAACGCCTCGATCTCGATGGTCTGAGTGCGGCATCAGTTCACACATAAGGCAGCTTAACTTTCTACGCGTAATTTTTCATTTCAGTTGTGAGCCTAAAGCGGCACTGAGTTAGCGATTTCTGATGTATTTTTTTGGTATGGAAAAAAATTCCCAGGTTCCCCCTAAATTTCTGCCGCAATTAACCGTTATGTATCTCAACATATCCGCGAAATTGCTTTTTCATATCTCCACTCTATTTGCCAAGCTCCGCAACCTAGCAGGGTTCAGCCAAACACTTGCTTAAATCATCAGCACTTCACGAGTTGAAAATGAGGGCATCCGTTGATGCATTCACACACAAAAAAAATGAAAAAACTTACCCAGCTTGTCTATATCAGCCGCTCAACTTCGGTCAGGCCGGAAAACTTCAAGGGGATAGAGCCCACTGTGGGTCGCATTCTCCTGAAGTCCCGAATCAACAACAAGAGAAGTGGTTTGACGGGTGTTCTTTATTTTGGCGACGGTTGCTTTTTCCAGTGCATTGAGGGTGAAGAGGAAGCAGTCCTTGATCTTCTGCAAAAGATCAAAGACGATCCCCGGCATAGCGACATCACTGTGCGTTCACAAAGATGGATAGAAAAACGCTCTTTTGGAAGCTGGGAAATGAAGTTCGTGGCAATCGAGGCGCCGTTGACAAAACTACTCGAGTCGCGAGGATACAAACGGTTCGATCCTTATCAGTTTGACAACCAAATGGATGAAAGTGTGCTGCATTTTCTTGGCGCTGCCACGGCCGTTGACACGATCAGTGAATAGGGCAGTTATCACAGCGTATCTGCCCGCTCCTCATCATCCGCACTACCCCCAATCCGTTTTACGGTTTCGTGATCCCTGAAAACCGAGAACTACGAATCATCGATACCCCAAACCAAATCTCGGAAATTTATAGAAAGGAAATTGCTTATCAATTCCGGTGCTCGAACATTGAACGCCGTTCGCTTTCGCGAGTTGCCGAATAAAGCATTGCGTTGTGCAACAAAGTTAATTTGTGATTCGATATTCTTTCATCCTGCAACTCCAGGCCCTGTCGCTTCTCTTCAATCGTTAAAATAAAAATGTCAATAAATCAACTTATTTATATCAGTCAAGCTGTTCGGAAAATGTCTTCGGCAGAACTCAGCGCCATTCAAAATATATCCAAAGCCAATAACGAACTGATCGATGTAACGGGTAGCCTGTTTTACAATGGAGGCTGGTTTTTACAGGTCTTGGAGGGCCCAGCAGCAACCCTGAACGCTCTTTTTCACAAAATAGAAAAAGATTCCCGTCATAAGAATTCGCGTCTTCTTTACAGCGAACCCGCGAAATTTCGAACCTTTACTCGTTGGGGCATGAACATGACTAATTTAGAAGATCGACAAGCTGACAAATATGATGAGCTAGTTGAAGTCATCGAAGCTGCAAAAACGGATCGAAAAATTGGTTCTGCGTCTCCTGCGGTGACATTGCTCAAGATTTTCAAAAGTTAAGCGCCACTGCCAGTCCTTTCGCGCTAGGCGCTCTTTTTTTGAGTTGTTCTTGTAGAGCGTCCACATTTCCGCAAACAGCTCTTTCAGGGAAACGTTACAACGCGCCGCCTTTATTTTCACTTTGACGGCGAGTGAAGGCAGGCTGAAGCCGACGATTTGGCGGCAACACATGTGGTTTCAGCATGCTTTCTTGCTATTACTCACTAGTGTCGCGTCATGAGGTAGTTGTCGGGTAAAGCCGTTTTAGCTTGATTCGCGCATTCTTGGTCGTGAATTGCCAGTTGACTTTGGCCTGAAGGTTGTCGCGGCGACTCTGCCAGGCAGCGACTTCGCTTCGCACCGTCTCGATGTTGTCGATGCGCCGACTCAGGCACTGGCCCACCATGACGTTGATCTCGATCTCGGCCATGTTCAGCCAGCTGCCGTGCTTCGGGGTATAGACGAACTCGAAGCGGTCCCACAGCGCCTTGGCCTGCTCGGGGGCAAACGTCTCGTACAGCGAGCCCGGGGTGTGCGTGTTGAGGTTGTCCATCACCAGCGTGATGCGCTCGGCGTCGGGGTAGCTCTGCGCGATGTCCTGCACGAACACTGCCCAGTCCGCTTTGGTTCGGCGCTCGGTGACCTTCGTCAAACGTCGCCCAGCCAGCGGCTCGCTAGCCATGAACACGTTGCACACGCCGCAGCGTTCGTATTCGTAGTCATGGCGCTCGGGCCGCCCGGGCGCCGCTGCAATGGGCTCGCGGGTCTCGCGAATGAGCTGCCGGGGCGTCTCGTCCATGCACACCACGGGGTGCTTTGCATCGTAGGGCCGACTGTAGATGTCCAGCACCTTTTCCATGGCCGCCACGAATGCGGCGCTGGCCTGCGGGGCAATCACCCAGCCAACTTTCCTCCACGGCTTGAGTTCGTTTTTTTGAGCGCCCGCCGTACCGTCTCATGAGACACGCTGTCCACCAATTCGAGCTCGACCAGCCGATCGGCCAGCAGCCGCAGCGACCACCGTGCCTGGCCTTCGGGCGGCGCCGAGCAGCTCAGGGCCAGCAGCTGCGCTTCCAGGCGGCCATCAATCTTCAGGTCGTACTCGCACTTGGAGGGCTGGCGGTTCAGGGTCAGCTCCAGGCCTTCCTGGACAAACTTCTTCTTGACCCGATCGACCTTGCGCTCGCTCACGCACAGCATGGCCGCTATGTCGGTCTGACTCAACCCAACGGGCCTCCACAAAACCCAGGGCGATTCACATGGGGGAAAACGCACCGTTCGGCTGCCCGGCGTGGAGTTCGTGCGCCGCGTCCTGCAGCATGTGCTCCCCAGCGGCCTCAAGCGCATTCGCCACTATGGGGTGCTCGCTTCGAGCTGCAAGGCGGTCAAGCTGGGTGCTGCGCGCCTGGCCCTGGAGATGCCAGTCATCGACCCTCAGATTACTGAGCCGGTCAAAGCCTTCATGGCAAGGGTGGCCAGGTTTGACGTGGACCTGTGCCCGTGCTGCGGGACGGGACGGCTGCATGTCAGCGGGACACTGCCGGGCGCCAGACAGTTGCTAGCGCCCGGCGCCACTACGGTATGGCCACAAATTCGGGGGCCGCCATAACGACGGAACCCGGATCCTCACTGCCACTGCATGGCACGCCCTGGCGTTACTGGCCGTGCTGTGCGCGGCATTCTCACATCTCGGCGCGAACCATCCCAAATGACCACGCCATCCCAGATTTGAGGCCGCGTTGCGTGAGTGGCGTCCTTGCACCATGCCCGTTTGCAGCGCCAGCGCCCTCTTGAACTGATCCGGCTGGCACAGCGAAGCTTTCAATCCCCTCTTCTTGCCGCTGTCCAGGGCGGCGGTTCAGTCCAACAGGTTTATCTGCCGCTGATCAGCAGCAGTGAGCCTTGCTGGTATCGTGGCAGCGGCCGATAAACGCTATTCGTTATCAACAGTTGAGACGGTGTTGTAGTGCGTATTCGACAAAATGTTGGCGGGGATTGACGAACTCAAAATTTCGCACATAATGCATTGACGATTTAACCAAAATGCACAATCATGAAACTTCAACCGCCTGTTGATTTCCAGCCATCGTTGACCACCGAACGGCTCTCTAAAGTAGCCGAATGGCTGTTAGAGGAGTGGTATGCCACTGAGGATGACTTGGTTCGCGACACTGATACTCCGTACACGCGGGGAACAACTCGCTTTGGGCGGCAAAAGCAAAGAATCGTCAATGAGTACCTCAAAGGTACACATGATTGGCTCAGTATTGAAAATAGCACCTTCGATTTAGTGTTTTCGATTGGTGGGATTCCCTGCCGGTTCAGCAACGACAATGCGTCGGCTCCTACAAAACGTGCAGTGCTTGAAGTGCATCGATTCCAGATGCCGTTAATTGAGTTTGCAGAGCCTGGCCAGGCCGTACGTTTCTGCTTTGTGATTGACTGCGCAATGGATGAGTTTTCTGGGCCGTGCGTGGAACTTCTGGGATTCACTGCCACGGATGGCCTAGTTTGCCGCTGGAAATCGAAGGCGTTGGTTCGTACGCTGATTGACGTTAAACAAGCTGTACCAGACCCCGTCGAAATCTCGAAACCTATCGTTGCGCCGAAGCGCCGCAGCTTAGGAGCCGATGTACAAGCCGCTCCAGGAGGCAAATGAACGCCGTACTAGGCTCCAATATTCGGCTTGCGCGCCTTTTCCATGGCCTTTCCCTATCTGACCTAGGCGAACGGCTGGGGAAGTCGAAGCAATTTCTAAGTCGAATTGAAACCGGTGCAGAGCCGGCTTCGTCGGCACTTGAGCAAGCCCTTGTCGATGACTTGCAGATCCTTCCAGAGTTTTTACGGCATCACGATCCGATGCCACTGACCGAAGAGCAGTGCCATTTTCGAAAGCAGCTGACGACGAAGGCGACGCTCCGTCAATATGCGCGAGCCCGCGGTGAAATGCTAAAGCGTCTTGTATGCGTACTAGACCAGTATCTGGAAATGCCGCCTTACCAAATATCAGAAGCTGATCCATCATCAGATGAAGCTATAGAGCAAGCAGCTGAGCGCTGTCGTGGTCAATGGGGTTTAGGCTGGGGGCCGATCAGCAACGTTACCCGGGTTGCAGAGAATGCCGGTGCCGTTGTCATAAGGGTGAACGGTATGGCGAACGAAGTGGATGCCGTTTCCTTTGCGACTAGTCGGCCCGTCATCGCGTTGAATGGAGCAGGGCGCTCGGCGTGCAGGGGGCGGTTTGGTGTCGCGCATGAACTGGGGCATTTTGCGTTGCATATCGGCGTACTGACAGGTGACAGGCTCACTGAGGCGCAGGCAAATCGTTTTGCCAGTGCTTTTTTGCTGCCTCGAACCTCATTCGTAGCGGAGAGCCATCTCGCGCTCCGACGGTCCAGACTGAATTGGGACGGCTTGAGCGAGCTAAAGATGCGCTGGGGTGTATCCAAGGCCGCCCTTTTATATCGTGGCCGCCAGCTTGGTGTTTTTACTGACGAGCAATTTCGGTCTGGGTATATCGGACTGAATCGCCATGGCGAGGCGATTGAAGAAGTTGAGGATAAGAATATTGCAGTGGAAATTCCGGAAGTGGTCTCTGAAGGGTTTCGTGTTCTGACAGATCACTTTGGTGTGCCGGTCGCGACAGTGGCGCGGGAAATGCATGTCCAGCCACATTTACTTTTTGATCTGCTTGGCATGAGTACACCTGAGGCGACAAACAACGTCGTCAACCTGTTCGCTCCTGCATGACGAAGCTCAATCACAATCGGCCGCTTCTGCGATACCTTGACAACATCCGCAGAGAGATAGCTGTCGAGGCAAGCAAAGCTGATAATTTGTTCAGAGATACCCGAGCCTCAATACCGATAGCAGAGGGCAATATTTTTCCCCTTAATGCAATCGAATCAGCGGTATTTTCAAGATTCTTTAGTGCGATAAAAAATCATCTCGATATCGAATTCACCTTAATTGCAGCAGGTATTAAGGGGGCCTCAAGGCAATCCAAATTAGCTGCCAAGCAGGCAAATCCAGAGGCTGCAGAAGTTCAGCTCAAGGCTGCAGCCTTGGCATTCTCCGCTCAGATGTTTTTGTCAACACTAAACGGTCGAATGAATCTGCTCAATCTCTACAAAACATTGGAGGAGGAAATAAAAAATTCTGACTTTTTCCTATGGAAAATGATCAACGATGTGGCTATGAAGGACGCCATGCAAGAGATCGCTGCTCTGGTTGATAAGCATACTCATGGCATGCCATCCAAGGCCTAGCCCCTTCACACTGTTCCGCAAGCATTACTGATCACCAAGAGTCGCCTTGAGTATTCAGTTCGCCGGCGCCTTCTAGTTCAACGGCAGCATGACACCTACACGCTTGTAAAGGGTCGTGCGAGACACGCCGTACCTCTCGGCAATGTGCTTTTTACCTTCACTGCTGGATCCCCGAACGGGTTAGCTCAGTTCAATGGCCAGCTGACACGTTTGCCACATAGGCTGATTGCCGTACATGTCCGACTCTACTCATTGATTTATAAAAGTTTTTTACAAAACGAGAAATGGGCCGCAAACTGCGGCCCATTTTGGTGTAGGTGGAAGAGGAGAGTACAGCGGTCTTACCCAGCCTGTACCTCCAATTCCTGGCTTTTTCGGTTGCGTAGCTCTTAAGAAACCTTACGTCATAAAGCTATGCTATCACAACAATTTGAACTTAGAGCAACATGCGGATCGATCAGCACCTACAAACTACAACACTTGGGATCAACACCCGACAGCATTTTTTCTTGAGTGCCTGGTTCAATTTGGTGCATCAACATTCGCTCGACTCCTACCGCGTCCGAGTGATGAACCCGCTCAACATCCTACGTGAGCTTCGGCGAATGTTCGATCCGCCAGCCGATGACAGTGATCGAAAAGTGGTCGCGGAAGAGGCCATGGAAATTTTTCAGGGGCATCCAGTCATCACAGCTAACCCTTCACACTACCCTGCGCTTCACGACGCGTTGTCGCTGATTTCCGAAGCTTTGCAGCAAAAGGAAGGCGGCTTTAAGAAGAACAGTTTGCTTCTCAAATCGTTCATTAGAGAGTTTGACTCATCGCTCAAAATGTACTTTCTCGAAGACTGCTTCGCATGGATCGAGAATTCATTGGCGCTGATTCCAGCAGGAGAAACGCCAGCACAACGCGAAGATTGCCAATCGCAAATTCAGAGGGTTTGCCGTGACATTTTGAGCGTAGCGCACGACGAGGGGTTCAGTCTTGAGAGTCTTTTTCACCTTTACCGCCATCTAGCTGATGGTGAAAGCGCAAATCAAGAATCCAACAAAGCGTTTGTAGATGCAGCTTCAGCATTTGAGGTTATGCCGCCACCACTGGCACCAGCCCCTTATAGCTTCGTTGAGCGATTCGCACGAGTGAAAAACGAGATTATGGCGCCGGCGAAAGAACATCACGTCATCTTCGTAATTTCTGGCGCTTCAACCGCGCAGATAGGGAAAGTTTGCGGTGAATTCGGCAGCATCACCATCTCCGAAGACAGCATAGATTTACCAGACGATGTCTCGAAAAAAGTTGTTCTTCAGTTTTCGAAAGCCCGTAGCCGATTATTTGCTTCCGCCGTAGTCACCAGTAGGGATGGTCGATCTGCGGGCTTAGATGCGTACCGCCAGATTGGCCAAGTCCTGGATCTAATGCGGTTCGAATACGATACGCCGAAAATTTCTGTAGATACTCGCTTCCTCCTTAGAGACGGCAACAAATGCCTATTCATAAGTCTTCCGCAATTGATCCCTAATCCTGAGGCTGAACCTCCAACGAGAAGTCTTGAGGAATTTGTCAAGCATTTGGATGGACTCGCTACTAGAGACTCGTCACAAACCGAATCGAAAGACCGAATTTTCTCGGCCTTCCGTCTTTATCGAATCGGAACAAGTGCAAATATGTTCGAAAACAAGCTTGTGAACTGGTGGACTGGCATTGAATATCTCACCAGTGGAGCAAAATCCAGCGGCAGTATTGGTGAGACGGTTAAAGGCGCGCTGGCACCCACCCTAGCCTTAACCTATTTGTCAAAACATTTAACTGCATTTCAAAGTGCACTTGCAGATATAGATGGTGAAGTGCTGATTGATGGCGTGATGATCAAAGTGAGAGACTGCTCGAATGCAATCCTCTACAAAGCGCTGAAAGACGCAGCGCAAAAACCAGCGCTAGAAATTTTATGCCAAGGCAGTCCATATCTTTGGACTCACCTCTTGACCTTCATTGAAAATCTAAGCACCCATGCGAAAACAGCTGCAATGCTGAAAGCACACGATCGACGCGTGCGGTGGCAGATCGAGCGAATCTACCGTGCACGCTGCGACATCGTGCACGCTGGCGGCCAAGTCGTAATGGCCAGCCTGCTGTGCGCAAATCTCGAGTTCTATCTGCGTATGACATTGAAATCAATGCTGAAGGTGTTCGGAAGCGTCCCTACACTGACCGGACCTGCAGAATTCTTCGAAAGGCAGCGCCACCAGTTTGCGCAGGTCTTGCAAGCACTGGAACCCATAGACAAAAAGATTTCGTCGGACTTTCCGCTGTTGGCTACGTTAAATTGAAGACGTTCTCCGTTCAGTTTAAATTTAGCCTAAACTTCTGGGAATGGCCAAGGAGCAAACGTCAGCAATAACCCTGGATCAGATCAAAATCCGCTCTACCTCGTCAAGCGAGACCTGGTCGTTTCGCCGGTCATAAAGGCCCGTCGTGCGGGCGCTTTCATGGTTCGCCATCTGCTGGGCAATCTCCAGCTTGCCGCCATTGCGCAGGTAGGGGTCGTCACAGAAAACGGAAAATAAAGCACGTTAAGGCTGATGGGGCGACATCGCCTTGTTCTTGGCCAAGAGCCGTGCGACCGTTGAAGGGTGAACATTGAACAGGCGTGCGGCATCGGCTGCAATTTTTTGCCCGGACGCGACCAACTGCACGATTTCCTGTTGCTGGCGTGGGGTGAGCTTGGGGCGCCGGCCCCCTACACGGCCTTCCTTGCGCGCGACGAGCAAGCCGCTGCGTGTGCGCTCTCGCAGCATGGCACGCTCGAATTCGGCGAACGAGCCCACGATCTGCATCATCATCCGGCCTGCTGAAGTGGTGGTGTCGATGGCTTCGCCCAAGCTGTGAAAGCCGGCGCCCAACAGCTGCACCTTTTCCAGCAGCATCAGCAAGTCCTTGAGCGAGCGCGACAGCCGGTCGAGCTTGCAGACCACGAGCACATCGCCGTGGCGTAGCTGATCGAGTAGCCGATGCAGCTCGGGGCGATCCCAACGTCCTGCCGATGCTTTTTCTTGAAAAATGCGTGTGCAACCGGCCGCTTGGAGCGCTGCAATTTGCGCGCTGTTGTCCTGATCCTGGGTGGAAACACGGGCGTAGCCAATATGCATCTTGAGGTTTTCTTCAAAAGGATGGGGAGCACCTATAAACCTGTTGCCATTCGTTTGAGTAATGCAATATATTTGCGCAACTCATGCTCTCCCGTGGGATTCGAGCATTGCAGCATAGCTGCGCAAACGATCGTTTGCGCACCAGCATAACCAGGAACCCTTGATGCCTCGTCGTTCCATTCTTTCAGCCGCCGAGCGTGAGAGCCTGCTGGCACTGCCCGAGGGCAAAGACGAGCTTATCGGGCTTTGCACCTTCAGCGATACCGACCTGGCCATCATTGGACAGCATCGTGGGCCAGCCAACCGGCTTGGCTTTGCCATCCAGCTGTGCTACTTGCGATTTCCCGGCGTCATTCTGGGCGCCGATGAATCCCCATCGCCTGCCTTGCTGCGCATGGTGGCCGCGCAACTGAAGGTGCCAGTAGCTTGTTGGGATGAGTACGGCCAGCGCGATCAGACCCGCCGTGAGCATCTGGTTGAACTGCAAACGGCGTTTGGTTTCAAGCCCTTCACCATGCGCCATTACCGGCAAGCCGTCCAAACGCTGACAGAGCTGGCGTTGCAGACCGACAAGGGCATTGTGCTGGCCAGCACGCTGGTCGAAAACCTGCGTCGTCAAGCCATCATTCTCCCGGCCATGAATGCCATTGAGCGAGCCGGCGCCGAGGCCATCACGCGTGCCAACCGGCGTATCCACGCAGCGTTGGCCGATTCACTGACGCTGGCACACCGCCAGCGTCTGGACGAGTTGCTCCAGCGCAAGGAGGGCAGCGGGCTCACCTGGCTGGCGTGGCTGCGGCTGTCGCCGGTCAGGCCGAACTCGCGGCATATGCTGGAGCATATCGAGCGCCTCAAGGCCTGGCAGGCGCTGGACCTGCCCACCGGCATCGAACGGCTGGTCCACCAGAACCGGCTGCTCAAGATCGCCCGCGAGGGCGCCCAGATGACACCCGCCGATCTGGGTAAATTCGAGCCGCAGCGGCGCTATGCGAGCCTGGTCGCGCTGGCCGTGGAGGGCATGGCCACCGTCATTGACGAGATCATTGACCTGCACGACCGCATCATCGGCAAGCTGTTCAATGCGGCCAAAACGAAGCATCAGCAGCAGTTCCAAGCGTCCGGCAAGGCCATCAACGACAAGGTTCGCCTGTACGGGCGCATTGGTCAGGCGCTGGTGCAAGCCAGGCAAGGCGGCAGCGATCCCTTCGCGGCCATCGAATCGGTCATGTCCTGGGACGCGTTCACGGCCAGCGTGACGGAGGCGCAAAAGCTCGCGCAGCCCGAGAGTTTTGACTTCCTGCCACATGTCGCCGAAGGCTACGCCATGCTGCGCCGCTACACCCCGCAGTTCCTGGAGGTGCTCCAGCTGCGGGCCGCGCCCGCTGCCAGGGATGTGCTTGAGGCCATTGAAGTGCTGCGCGGCATGAACACCGACAACGCCCGCAAGGTGCCAGCCGATGCGCCCACCGGCTTCATCAAGAAACGCTGGGAGAAACTGGTGATGCCCGATGTGGGCATTGACCGGCGCTACTACGAGCTGTGCGCGCTGTCCGAGCTCAAGAACGCGCTGCGCTCGGGCGATGTCTGGGTGCAGGGCTCGCGCCAGTTCAAGGACTTCGAGGACTACTTGGTGCCGGCCGGCAAATTTGCCAGCCTCAAGCTGGCCAGCGAGTTGCCGCTGGCCGTGACCACCGACTGCGACCAGTATTTGCAGGAGCGCTTGTCCCTGCTGGAGCAGCAGCTGGCGACGGTCAATGCCCTGGCGGCAGCCAACGGCCTGCCCGACGCCACCATCACCACCGCGTCCG
>NZ_JARXUY010000003.1:0-150258 GCF_029892315.1 Polaromonas sp. CG_23.6 | reverse complement strand
AGACCACCCTGGCGGGTAGGTAGCCTCACTGCATTTAATTGCAGGAAGCCAGATGCCCGCCCGAAAGATCACCATGCGCAAGATCAAGGAAATACTCCGTTTGACCCTGGACGCCAAGCTGCCCTACGAGCAGATTGCCGCGTCGCTTCAGCTCTCCAAAGGCGTCATCTCCAAATACGTCAAGCTCGCCAGCACTGCCGGGCTTGATTGGCCAGCCATCGCGGCCATGGACGAAGGAGCGCTGGAGCGCCAACTGCTGGGCCCGGCAAGAAGCCCGGTCGTCTACGCCCCGCCCGACTACGGCCAGGTCCACGTGGAGCTGCGAGGCAAAGGCGTCACGTTGATGCTGCTGTGGGAGGAATACTGCGGCCAATGGGCCGAGGACGGTGAGGTCAAGCCTTACCGATACTCTCAGTTCTGCGAGAGCTACCGCCGCTTTGCCAGGACGCTCAAGCGCTCGATGCGCCAGGTGCACCGCGCTGGCGACAAGCTCTTCATCGACTATGCCGGCCCCACCATTGCGCTGTCAGGTGGGGGCAAGGCCAACATCTTCGTGGCGGCCATGGGCGCCTCGGGCTACGCGTTTGCTTGGGCAACGCCAGCGCAAACCACCGCCGACTGGCTCGAAGGGTGCTGCAGGGCGCTCGGCTTCTACGGCGGTGTGCCGCAGCTGATTGTTCCGGACAACCCACGTGCCGTCATTGCACAGGCCAGTCGCTACGAGCCGCGGGCCACCGACACCGTGCTGGACTTTGCGGTGCACTACGGCTGCAGCATACTGCCGGCTCGCGCCTACCACCCGCAAGACAAGGCCAAGGCCGAGTCCACGGTGCAAATCGTGGAGCGCTGGATCATGGCACGGCTGCGTCATCAAGCGTTTCATACGGTGCATGAAGTCAACGCAGCCATGGCCCCTTTACTGGAGCACTTGAACAACAAGCCGTTTCAGAAGTTGCCGGGCTCCAGAGCCAGCGTGTTTGCAGCCATTGACGCCCCGGCTCTGATGGCGCTACCGCTGGAGGCTTTTGAACTGGCGATCTTCAAGACGGTCAAGGTGCACATTGATTACCACGTCGAGTTCGAAGGCCACCGCTACAGCGTGCCCCACGCGCTGGTGGGCCAGACGCTGGAATTGCGCGTAACCCGCAACGCGCTGGAAATCCTCAATCGTGGTCAACGTGTGGCCAGCCACGCCAGGAACAGCCGGCGCGGCGGCTTTACCACCACCGACGAGCACATGCCCGAGAACCACCGGGCCCACGCACAGTGGAGCCCGGACCGCTTGATTGCCTGGGGCGAGCAGATCGGGGTGGCCACAGCGCGCACGGTGCGTCATCTGCTGGAGCGTCAGCGCCACCCTGAACACGCTTACCGGGCCTGTCTGGGTTTGCTCTCACTGAGCCGGCGCTACAGCGCAGCCCGTCTGGAGGCAGCGTGCCTGATTGCGCTGCAACTGGGCACCAGCAAATACAGCCATATCAAGGACATCCTCGTCAACCGCGGCGATCAGTTGCAAAAAGCCGAGGCACCCGAGTGGACCAGCCCTCAGCACGCCCATGTACGCGGCCCCGGCTATTACCAGTAAGCAACAAATTGAAAGAAACACCATGATGATGAACACCACTTTGGCGCAACTGCGCGAATTGAAGCTCGAAGGACTGGCTGCGGGCCTGCAGGATCAACTCAGCCAGGCAGGCGTGAGTTCGATGAGCTTTGAGGAGCGCCTGGCGCTGCTGGTCGACCGTGAAATGCACTGGCGCCAAGACCGCCGTCAGGTACGCCTGCTCAAGCAGGCGCGACTGAAATACCCGCAAGCGGCCATTGAAGATGTTGACGGCCGCGCCGGGCGCGGCATCCAGCGCAGCACTGTCATGACTCTAGCATTGGGCGATTGGGTACAAAGCGGCCATGCCGTCTTGATCACGGGCCCCACCGGGGCCGGCAAGTCCTGGCTGGCCTGTGCCCTGGCGCAGCACGCCTGCCGGCGCGGCTTCAGTGCGCATTACCAGCGCGTTCCCCGGCTGGGTGAAGAGCTGCGTATTCGCCACGCCAACGCCACGTTCGGCAAGTGGCTGGAGCAGATTCGCAAGACCGATGTGTTGCTTCTGGATGATTGGGGGATGGCGGCTCTGGACAGCCAGACCCGGGCAGACTTGCTGGAGGTTGTTGATGACAGGGCATCAAGCCGGGCCACGATTATCACCAGCCAGCTGCCCATTGAGCACTGGCACGAGTGGATTGGCGACGCCACGATGGCCGACGCGATGCTTGACCGGCTGATGCAGAACCATCACCGCTTGACGATCACGGGGGAGTCTTTGAGAAAAAAGCTGGCCGCAGGAAAACCCAATGCGGCCGATTTGAAGGAGTAGACGGGCTAATGACGGGGCGCCAAAAAACCGACAAACACACACGACGAAAGGATTCACCAAGCTGAAAAACCACCTCAGCCTACAATTTGAGCGCGTAACAACACATCAACACCGCCGCAGCGTTCACGTTGCCCGGAATCGCCGTTCACCATCCTGGAATGAGCGTTCACGTTCGCTGGAATACGCAGCGGCATGCGCGTCCGGATCAGGCCGACGGCGAGACCTTCGATTTCAAACGGCTCGCCGGGCTGCACCACGATGGGCTGGAAGTCGGAATTTTCGGGCAGCAGCTCGATCCCGCGCCGGGTGCGGTGAAAGCGCTTGACGGTGACCTCGTCGCCCAGGCGGGCCACAACGATCTGGCCGTTTGAGGCTTCTTTGGCCTTTTTAACGCCCAGCAGGTCGCCGTCCAGGATGCCGGCGCCCTGCATGCTCATGCCGCGCACGGTGAGCAGGTAATCAGGCGTTTGCGAAAACAGGCGGCTTTCCACCTGATAGGTTCGCTCGATGTGCTCTTGCGCCAGGATTGGACTGCCGGCGGCGACGCGGCCGACCAGTGGCAAGAAAATCCGGCCCAGGCCCTGCAAGGACAGGAACAAAGGATTTGATCGCGATTCGTTTCGCGCTTCATCGGTGGCTTGCCGGGCGAGCGTGCGAAGACGGATGCCGCGCGCGGTGCCGCTGACCAGTTCGATGACGCCCTTTTTGGCCAGAGCCTTCAGGTGTTCTTCAGCAGCGTTGGGCGAGCGAAAGCCCAGTTCGGTCGCGATTTCTACGCGGGTGGGCGGCGCGCCCGTGCGGGCAATCGCGTTGCGGATCAGCTCGAGGATCTGTGCCTGCCGGGCGGTCAGCCGGGATCCATCAGGGGGGAGACCGGAAAAATCATTGAAGGGGTTCATTGGTCAGGTCTCCTTGGGGTCAGGGCTATTTGAAACTGGCGCTGTGATGCCAATCCAGAAAAGCTGTGTATAAATATACAGTAACTGTAGTTTCATACAGCTTTTAGAAAAAAGCAAGGACGAGCTATAAAACTTCAGGGTCAGGTCGTTTGCGTACCACGTAGCCCATCGCCAAGCCAAGCCAAGCCAAGCCAATCTAAGCCAAGCAATCAAGGGGTGGAAGTGTTCAGTGCACCAGATGGGCGGCTTGATGCCTTTGAACGCGATTATTTTTGAAGCAGGCAGTAGCCGCAAAGCCGCCGCCACGGTCTTCGCAAGAACCCCCGGTCAATGACGCGCGGTGAGCCTGGCGTACAGCAGACCGGCGATAACGGCACCAGACGCCATCGCCAGCAGGCCGGGCAGGTGGCGTGTGGCGTCTATGAACACCGGCATGGGCGCGGCTGCGTCGACAACTCGCACTGCGGCCACCATGCCTGCCCCGGCGGCTGCCGCCAGCAAAAGACTGCGCCCGCTTGGCCAGCGGCGGGCCAGGAAAGAGGCTGCGGCCAAAGCTGGCAGCCAGCCAGCGGCCAGGATGCCGGCATACACGGGGGCAAAGCCGATCAGGTCCTGCCAGGTCGTACGGGCTCGCTCGGCAGCGGTTATGTCAACATCCATACCCACCAGGGCCTGCAAGTTCCAATGCGTTTGCACCACCGAACCCCACACCGCCGCCAGCAGCCAGGCCAGCAGCAGCGGCGCCAGATGCCGCGTCCAGCGACGGTCCGGGGAATTTATGGCGTTGGCGTCTCTCATAATGACAAATTATGAAACACATGGCTGCATTGATTGCAGGCGCACTGGCGGTGGTGATGTCTGCCCGCGCTGCCGACTACCGCGTCGAGACCGTGGCCAGTGGGTTTGATCACCCCTGGTCGCTGGCCTTCCTGCCCGACGGGCGCATGCTGGTCACGGAGCGTGCCGGCCGGCTCCGCCTGATCGAGCCCGGCCCGGATGGCCGTGCGCGGTTACGCCCTGAACCGGTTGCTGGCGTGCCGGCGGTGCTGGCGCGCGGCCAGGCCGGTCTGTTCGACGTGGTGGTCGATCCGGCCTTCGCGGTCAACGGCCAGGTCATGCTGTCTTTCGCCTATGGCACGCCCGAGGCCAACCACCTGCGCGTGGTGCGGGCCCGCTTCGACGGCCGTCAATTGCGGGAGGTGCAGCCGATCTTCACCTCCCAGCCGGCAAAAGCTGAGACGCAGCATTTCGGCGGGCGCATGGCTTGGCTGGCCGACGGCACGCTGCTGCTCGGCATGGGGGATGGAAACGTCGAGCGCACAGATGCGCAGCGACTGCACACCCACCTGGGCAAGATGCTGCGCATCAAGCCCGACGGCAGCGTACCCACCGACAACCCCTTCCTCACGCGCCCCAACGCCCGGCCGGAGATCTACACCCTGGGCCATCGTCACCCGCAGGGCGTGGTGGTGGTGGACGGCGTGCCGTATGCCCACGAGCACGGCGCCCGGGGAGGCGATGAGCTGAACCGCATCGAGCCTGGGGCCAATTACGGCTGGCCTATCACCACCGGGGGCATCGACTACACCTACGCCCGCATCACACCCTACCGCACCCGGGCCGGCATCGAGCCGCCGTTGGTGGACTGGACCCCGTCAATCGCCCCGTCAGGAATGGCCTGGTACGACGGGGCGCTGTTTCCGGCGTGGCGAGGCAGTCTGTTCATCTCGACGCTCAAGGAAGGCAGCGTGCGCCGTGTGCCTTTGGCCAAAGGATCGCCCGGGCCGCAGGAGGTGTTGTTCCAGGAACTTGGCGAGCGCATCCGCGACGTGCGCGCCGGGCCGGAGGGCGCGATCTACCTGCTGACCGACAGCGCCAATGGGCGGGTGCTGCGCGTGGTTCCGAGCCGATGAGGGATGCCCTCTGGGCTCAAGCCTTGGGTTGTGCGCTGGGCCTATTGCATACTTTCATTTCTACCGACTACTGGCGCTGGCCTATTTGCAAGCGCGTGCTGATGCCGTTTTGAGCCAGATTGCCGGAATGCGTTGACCCGATTGGATGCTTCGTCGCGTGTTGTCAATCGTGATGTTTTTGCCTAGTGTCGCGTTAAGGGCGTATCGTTGCATCTCTTTAGAGCAAGACACACCGACATTTTTGGGATAACTCGACATTAGTAGGGATTAGTACTGGAATTGACTTTCATAGACGACTGGTCTATTGTTGTAAACAATCCAACTTTTATTTCGCTTATGTCTGATACTTTTTCCTATGTTCGTCCCGCCGAGCTTCCAGGGCCCCGTAACCGTCAGCAGCGGAGCGAGGCTCGTTCAGACACGCGGCGTGCGCTGGTATGGTGCGGCACTGAGCTATTGACGGAGCGCGGTTTTCAGATCACCGGTATCGACGAGATACTCAAGCGCGTAGGGGTGCCCAAAGGCTCGTTCTATTACTTTTTTAAGAGTAAGGACGATTTCGGCGCTGCCGTCATCCAGAACTACGCTGAATACTACTCCCGCAAGATGGACCGGATCTTTAACGATCCGACGCGCCCACCGCTGGAACGGCTCAAGGCCTTCGTAGACAATGCCAAGTGCGGCATGAGCAAGTTCGACTTTCGCCGGGGCTGCTTGATCGGAAATTTGGGCCAAGAACTGGCCAGCCTTGATAGCAAATTTCGCCAGACGCTAGAAGCCGTTCTGGTGTCTTGGGAGGAGCGCGTGACTAGTTGTCTGCAAGAAGCCATTGACGTGGGCGACATTGCCAGTAGCAACGACGCCCACGTGTTGTCACGCTTTTTCTGGATTGGCTGGGAAGGAGCGATCCTGCGCTCTAAGTTGATGCGCAGCCTTGCCCCTATAGACCACTTTGTCGACCTGTACTTCTCCAAGATCGCGGTCTGACAATTGATCCATAGCGGTGCTGAAGGGTAAGTACCTATTTTATAGACGACCGGTCTATGAAAATAATGAGGGTATGAATTCTTCAAATGCACCGGGCCGATTTGTAAGCCGCTCTTTCCACGCGCTTGCCCCTAAACCTTGCGAGATTAGCGGTGCTGTGAACGTAGCCACTGCCGGCGAGTGTTTCGCTTACAGCCACACCATGGAGCAGCAGGTATGAGCACGCCTTTGCTGCAACTGCACGAGGTTCGCAAGAACTTTGGCGGCGTGCAGGCGGTGCGCGGCCTGAGTTTCAGCGTGCACCGCGGTCAGGTGTTGGGCCTGATAGGACCCAATGGGTCAGGAAAATCCACCTCAGTCAACCTGATCTCGGGCACCTTACCTGTTAGCAGTGGGGAGATCGAGTTTGACGGAAAAAATGTCAACGACCTTGCTATCAGCGCTCGGGTGCCGTTAGGGCTGGCGCGCACGTTCCAGACCACCAGCCTGTTTCCGGAATTCAGTGTGCGCAACCAAGTACTAACAGCCTGCCACAGCCGCTTTTGTAGCGCACCTTGGGCGGCAGTGTTCAGGCTGTCGGCCGCACGCAGCGAAGAGGCGCGTCAACAGGCGCGGGCCGATGAGATCCTAGAGTTTGTCGGCCTTAGCGATGTCGCGAGAGAACTTACATCCTCACTGTCATCGGCGCAACAGCGCCTGTTGATGATTGCCACTGCCCTGGCCAGCGAGCCCGCGCTGGTGTTGCTGGACGAGCCAGCAGCAGGCATGGTGGCCAAGGAGCGCAAGGAGCTTACCGGCCTGATACAGCGTATTCAAGCTCGCGGCGTTGCGGTGCTGGTGATCGAGCACCATATGGGTTTGATCATGGAGGTGTGCGAGCGTATCGTGGTGCTCAACTTCGGGCAGAAGATTGCCGAGGGAACGCCAGCAGAAATTCGGGCAAATCCGGCAGTGATCGATGCTTATTTGGGAGGGTCACATTGATGCTCAAAGTCAGTCAGTTGCGGGCCGGTTACGGCAAAGTCGATGTTTTGCATGGCATCACCTTAGAAGTTAATGCCGCCGAGTGCGTGGCCCTGGTGGGCGCCAATGGCGCCGGCAAGAGTACGACGCTCAAGTGCATCTGCGGTCTCAACGAGGTGCGCGGCGGCATCATCGAGTTTGAGGGCAAACGGATCAATGGTTTGCCAGGTCACAAGATTGTCCAGCGTGGCATCACGATGTGCCCGGAAGGTCGTCAGGTATTTGCCGAGATGTCGGTGGTCGAGAATCTGGAGATGGGCGCACACACTCGGCGCGACAGTCAGCAGCGCGCTGATTTGGACGAAATGTTAGACCTGTTTCCGGTGCTTCGCCAGAGGGCGCGACAGCGTGCCGGCACACTGTCCGGCGGAGAGCAAGAGATGCTGGCTATTGCACGGGCGCTAATGTCGCGCCCACGGCTGTGCATTTTTGACGAACCTTCGTTGGGCCTAGCGCCCAAAATCGTCGATGAGGTGGAGCAGACCATTGCCCGCATCAAGGCTCGTGGCACCACTATCCTGCTAGTCGAGCAAAACGCAGCGATGGCGCTACGCCTGTCTGACAGGGCCTATGTGTTTGAAGCCGGCGAGATTGTTCTGCACGGTACGGGCAAGGAACTACAGAATCACCCCGAAGTCAGCCGCGCCTACCTGGGCTATTAAGCGCGGCCAAGGCAATCAACTTTTGTCAGTTAATCAACAGGAGACAAGTATGAAGCGGTTCAATAAACAAGTGGTAATGGGGGCGGTGTCAGTCGCAATGGGGTTGGGTATGACCTGGTCCGCACAAGCGGCCAACAAAGAACTGGTGCTGGGCATCAACGACGCGCTCACTGGGCCGGGTGCGGTTTATGGTCTGCCGCAGGCCAATGGGGTGAAGATGGCAGCAGACGAGATCAATGCCAAGGGTGGCATCCATGCTGGCGGAGATACCTACAAAATCAAGGTCACCGACTACGACGACAAGGCGAACCCGACCGATGCCACCAACAGTGTACGCAAGCTGATCGACCGCGACGGCGCCAAATACCTACTCGGCTTCTGCTGCTCCGGGACGACCAGCGCGGTGGCTTCGTTTATTGACAAGGAAGACGCTGTAATGCTGGTAGGCAATGCCGCCGAGCGTGCCATCACTGCCCAGGGCATTCCCAATCTGTTCCGAACACGACCACCAGCAGACTTCACAGGCGCAGCTGCCGGTGTCTTTGTTGCCAAGCGCGGAGCTCGTAACATTGCCGTAATTGGCTCGTTGGATGTGTCGTTCTACTCCCAGTACCTTGAAGCCTTCGAGCGCGAGCTGGTCAAGGCCGGTGGAAAGATCGTTGCCAAGGAAACGTTTGGTCTGAAAGACCGGGATATGACGCCCCAGCTAACAAAGGTGCGGGCGCTCAATCCGGACGCGCTGCTCGTGCTGGGCTATGTTGAGCCAGCTGCCTTTGTTTACCGCCAAGCCACCGAGTTGGGTATGAAGATGCCGCGTTATGGCTTTACCAGTGGCAGTGAAGAGCAGTTTTTGCGCGTGGCATCAAGCGAGCAGATGGAAGGGGTCTGGGACCTGCGCCCGACTGAATTGACTGTCGAAGCCCTGGACGCCAACGCCAAGATCTACGTGGCCAACTACACCAAAAAATACGGTAGCGCACCGGCTCCAAGCTCGCCGTATGCATATGACCAAGTCTATGTGCTGAAGAATGCCATCGAAGCGGCCGGAGGCGCAGGCGATGCGAAGAAGGTGGCCGCAGCTATTCGGAAGCTGACCATTCCGAAGGAGGCGGTGATGAAGTACTTGCCCACCAATGGCACCATGTTCGATGTCAATGGGCAAGCGTACACATCCAATGGTGCATTCCAGTGGCAAAAGGGCAAGTGGGTGTATGTCTCCGAGTTGCCCTCGGACAATGCGGCTTATTCCTCCTTCCTTCGCAGTCTCTACAAATAACGCGATGACACCGCGCGAAGCGCAGTGCAATGCAATGCAATGCAATGAACATCGGGACAAACCATGATCGAGATTCTTCAACAAGTCGTCAACGGCCTAGCTATCGGCTCAGTCTACGTGCTGATTGCGCTGGGCCTGACGGTGGTGTTCGGCATTCTTGGCATTGCGCATTTTGCGCATGGCTCGGTAGCGATGTTCGGCGGTTATCTAACATTTACCTTCAGTGAGCGTTTTGGCCTTCCATTTTTTGCGGCTATGGCGCTGGCAATGGTAGTTGGCGCGATGGTCGGATTAGTGATTGAGCGGTTGGCCTATCGACCGGTGCGCGACGCGCCGCACATCAATTCCTTCATCATTGCTTTGGGTCTGACCATGATGATTGAGGGCTTAAACCTGCTGACTTTCGGCGCCGATCAGGTGGTGATCCAGACGCCGTATCGCGGTGTGTTCAATGTAGGTGGCATCGCGGTGACTGAACTGCGCCTTCTGGTGATTCTGACGGCCTGCGTACTGGTTGCCGTGATTGCGCTTCTGATGAGCCGAACAAAGATCGGTAAGTCGGTGCGCGCTGTGGCGCAAAACCGCCAAGCAGCCGTTTTGATGGGTGTCAACGTCAACCTGGTCTCGCTGGTGGTGTTCGGTATATCTTCGTCGTTGGGCGTGGCAGCCGGCGCGCTCATTGGTGCACTGCTGGCCATCGCTCCCGGTGTTGGAGAAGGGCTGGCGGTTAAGGGTTTTGCAGTACTGATCCTGGGTGGGCTTGGCTCAGTACCCGGGGCCATCGTAGGCGGTTTGATTTTGGGGGTGAGCGAGGCCATGGCGGCCGGTTTTATCTCGTCAGCCTACAAGGATGTCATTGCCTTTATGGTGATGATCGTGGTGCTGTTGTTTCGGCCTGAAGGCTTGCTGGGCAAACGATGAAAAAACTTCTCATACACATGACCCCTTGGGCGGTCCTAATCCTGATAGCAGCGGCAATGCCGGTGTTGATCAAGGTTCCATACTTCATCCATTTGATTATTCTCGCGTTGGTCTGGATCGTGCTTGCGCAAGGCCAAAACTTGATTCAAGGGCTGGTCGGCTATGTGTCTATTGCTCAGGCTGGGTTCATGGGCATAGGCGCTTATTTTTCGACCCTCCTGACGGTCAATTTCGGCTGGTCGGTTTGGATGACGATGTTGCTGGCCCCGTTATTCACTGGGCTTGTTTCCATCGTAGTGGGCTACCCCAGCCTTCGGGTCAAGGGACACTACTTTGCGATTGTCACTCTGGCCTACAACATGGTGATCTTCACGGTGCTTCTGACCTTCAGTTCACTGACTGGCGGCGAAGCTGGAATTTCGAACGTACCGCGCCCGTCCGAGTTTTCACTTTTGGGCTGGACTTTCAATTTTGACGGCCGCAGCAATTCCAATTACTACCTGCTGGCCCTGTTAATGGCTGCTCTCAGTACGGGTCTATGCGCGTTGATATTGCACTCGAGGGTGGGTCGCATTTTATTGTCTATCCGTCAGAACGAAGGTCTCAGCGATGCCATTGGCGTGAGCACCTTTCGCTACAAGTTGCTGGCCTTCGTTGTCAGTGCAGGGCTGGCCGGCCTGGCCGGTGCGCTCTACGCGCATTACATTGGCTTTCTCAATCCTGAGCCGTTTGGTGTGGACCAGTCGCTCAATGCCATCCTGGCGGTGATTCTGGGGGGCAGTGGAACGCTGGCTGGTCCGGTGGTGGGAGCCTTTACTATCACCTTCTTGCCAGAATACCTGCGCGTTGCCGATAGCTACAGACTGGTGACGTACGGGTTTATCTTAGTGCTTTCAACCATTTTCCTTCCACGTGGGCTTGTACCGGTCTTCCACAGACTGTGGTTGCGCCTAGCCGGTGCATTGGGGCTTCGCCGTGGCTGAAAAACTTGTCGATATGCTAACGATTGAAGCGGCCTTGCTAGAGCGTGCTCGCGTCTTTCTCGATCATCATGTGGCGCCACAGGCAAGTGATCGAAATCTACGGGGCACCAGCAGTCAGGCGCTGATGCGAGAGGCTGGACGCTTGGGTTTGATGGGCGTGCAGATACCGCGTAGTTTAGGCGGTCTCGGTTTACCTTTCTCAAGCAAAGTTAAACTAACAAGGCTGCTTGCTGCTGCTGATTTTGGCGTCGCCATGGCTATAGTCAACAGCCACAACGTGGCAGAGCACTTGGTGCGCATGGGCTCACCTGACTTGATCAGCCGCTGGGTGCCCCGATTACTTAATGGTGAGCTGACCGGTTGCACGGCCTTGACGGAACCAAATGTCGGCTCCGACGCCGCTGCCATGCTCACTCACGCGCAGGCGGCGGATGATGGCTGGCAGCTCAATGGCACCAAAACCTGGATCACTAATGCTGTGCATGCGGACGTTGTCATTGTCTATGCACAGACCCGACTAGGTGTCGGTGCGGCCGGTATCGCCGCTTTTGTGGTGGATGCATTGGCGAGTGGTTTTGAGCGTACCGATCGGCTGCCGCAGGGACCAGTCTCCAGCATCGGAAGTGGTAGTTTCAAGCTGGAGCACTACTACTGTAAGGGGCAGGACATGCTTGTAGAACCCGGCGTGGCGTTCAAGGACATTCTCAATTCACTCAACGGCGCACGTGTCTATGTGGCGGCGATGTGCTGCGGCATGGTCGATCGTGCACTGGCATTGACCAGCGAGTACGGCCTTTCCAGGCAAGCGTTTGGCGTCAGCTTGCATGCGCACCAAGGCTGGCGCTGGCGCCTAGCCGACGCGGCCATCGACCTTGACGCTGCCAATTTACTGGTGGACCATGCAAGCGCCCTTGTCGATAACGGGGACCATGCACGCGCTCAAGTGGCCGCGGCCAAGGCCAAGGTGTTTGCTACGCGCATGGCCCGGCATCATCTTGCCGAGCTACTCCACGCAATGGGTGCCGAGGGTTTGAACGAGCAACGTCCGCTGACTCGGCATCTGGCGGCAGCGCAGGTCGCAGCGCTGGTGGACGGATCGACCGAGATGCTGCTTGAGCGCATCGCGAGCGACATCCAGAGACAGGCCGGCGCCAGCATGGCCTGATTAGACTTTCAACACAACACACAAAGGATCAGTCATGCGCGTATTCCAAATAGAGGGCGATTGGGGCATGGAGCATCTGAAGCTCTCGTCCAGGGCCGAACCAGTGGCCGGACCGGATCAAGTGCTGGTACGGATGAAGGCCTCGTCGCTCAACTACCGCGATCTGGTGGTGCCAGCGCGCGGCTATGGCAGTTACACCGGCACACTACCGCTGATTCCCGTGTCTGACGGTGTGGGCGTAGTTGCAGCCGTTGGAGCGAGCGTGAGTCGCGTAGCGGTGGGCGACCGCGTCTGCCCCACTTATTTTCAAAGCTGGATTGGGGGTGAGCCCGATCTGGAACGGCTGACGCAATCACTTGGAGGACCGATTGACGGGACCATGACCGAGTTGATGTGCCTGTCAGAGCAAGGCGTTGTCAAAGTACCGGTCCACCTCTCGGACACCCAGGCTGCCGGCCTGCCTTGCGCGGCGCTCACCGCCTGGAGCGCATTGACCTCGGCCGGTGTTTGTCGCCCCGGCGACCGCGTGCTAGTGCAAGGCTGTGGTGGCGTGGCGCTGTTTGCCTTGCAGTTTGCTAAGCTGCTGGGTGCTCACGTGACGGTGATTACCTCCAGCGAAGAGCGCATGGACAAGGTGAAAAAGCTAGGAGCGGACGCGGTGCTCAATTACCGTGCTGTGCCCGAATGGGCCAAGGCCACACGAGAGTTTACCAACGGGCGCGGCTACGACCTGATCGTCGAACTTGGCGGTGAAAAAACATTGCCTCAGTCGCTGCGCTGCATCCGTCCTGGCGGCACCATTGCGATGATCGGTATTTTGTCGGGCTCGACCATGGCGACCTCGCTGGGCCACATCATCACCCGACAGGTTCGCCTGCAGGGTGTGACTGTGGGTCACCGTGATGGCTTCGAGGCAATGCTACGTGCCATCGAACAGCACCAGGTTCAGCCGATAGTAGACCGGGTATTTGCTTTTTCCGAACTCAAGGAAGCCATGGACTACCTCAAGAGTGGCGTGCAGTTTGGTAAAGTTTGCCTGGAGCATTGATGATCCCGGGCGCACAACGAATGCTGTTTCCAATTGACAGTCCAGAAGCGGACCCGGACAAGATCGCTTTCATGATGGCTGAGAGCGGCGAGCAGGTCAGCTTTGGTCAGCTCGACAAACGTGCCAATCAGGTGGCTCGCGTGTTGCATGACTGTGGCGTAAAGCCCGGCGAGCACGTTGCGCTGTTGATGAAAAACAACCGCCGGTTTCTGGAGGCCTGTTTCGGCATGGACCGCGCCGGGGTTTACTACACCACCATCAGCACCCGCCTGACTTCGGTGGAGATTGCGCACATCGTGACCGATTGCGGTGCTAAGGTGCTGTTGATTTCAAGCGAGGTTGCTTGTGTCGATGCCCAGTTTCTGGCCCAGTTGCCGGCGCAACTGCAATGCTTTGGGATCGACCTGCTTTCGTCTGACCTGCCTTCATGGACTCAGCAGGTCGACCAAGCTAGTGATCTGCCGCAAGATGATCCGCTGCAGGGCTTAGACATGCTGTACTCGTCGGGCACGACCGGCCGACCCAAGGGCGTGAAGTGGCCTATGCCGCGTCAGGGTGCCGGTCAGCGCACCATGCTGGTCGATTTGCTGCAGCCGCTGTTCGGTTATGACCAGGATTGCCGCTATCTCTCACCGGCGCCGCTCTACCATGCTGCGCCATTACGCCATAGCATGACGGTGATCAAGCTCGGCGGTATGGTAATGGTCATGGAGAGCTTTGACGCACAGTGCGCATTGGAGTTGATTCAGACCCACTTCCTTACGCACAGCCAATGGGTGCCGACCATGTTCGTACGACTTCTCAAATTGCCAATCGAACTGCGCGAGCAGTTCGACGTGTCGTCGATGAAGGTGGCCGTGCACGCAGCCTCACCTTGCCCGATTGAGGTCAAACTGCAGATGATGAACTGGTGGGGACCTATCTTGGAGGAGTATTACGCCGGCACTGAGAACAACGGCTTTTGCTCGATCACATCTCAGCAGTGGCTACAACACCAGGGCTCTGTCGGCCGCGCCACGCAGGGGCAGCTGCATATTTGCGATGATGATGGCATTGAGTTGCCAATTGGCGAGTCCGGCCTTGTGTATTTTTCGGACGGCCCTGCGTTCGTTTATCACAACGATGCCGAACGTACCGCACACACTCGAAATGCACAGGGTTGGACCACGCTTGGAGACATAGGGCGAACGGATAAGGAGGGCTACTTGTACTTGCTAGACCGGCGCGACTTCATGATCATCTCCGGTGGCGTCAACATCTATCCCCAGGAAGTTGAGAATATATTGATAGCCCACCCCAAAGTGCTCGACGTCGCCGTGGTGGGTGTGCCCAGCGATGATTTTGGCGAAGAGGTCAAGGCCGTAGTCCAACTGGTGAATTCGCAGGACGCGGGACCGGAACTCGCGCAGGAGCTGATAGGTTACTGTCGTTCCCGCTTGGCTAGCTTCAAGTGCCCGCGTAGTGTGGATTTTGATTCACAGTTGCCACGCCATCCCACTGGCAAGCTCTACAAGAAGCAAGTGCGTGACCGTTACTGGCCTAACACTACGATATGAAATCACATGTAGCATGGAACGTTGACTGAGCTACTCATCGAGAAATCATAATGATCGAAGGTGACATTCCGGCTCTGGACCCAGTGTCAACTTTGCTTTGATGTGTACAGGGGTGTTAGGTGCAGTGGAACGGAAAACCGGGTTAAGCGCATCCCATTACACACAAGTCCGTACCATAGGCAGCTGAATCACTGAAGGGATGAGGCGATGGGCTGGGCGGAACGAGAATTTGAAACGATTGATTTGGGCGACCCGCGTTTGAACCGGCGCGCCGTGCTGCTGGCTGAGCGGCTGGGGCAAAAGCCCGGCGCGAGCATTCCGGGGGCGTGCGAGAACTGGGCCGAGACGGCGGCGGCCTACCGCTTCCTGCGCAACGAGCAGGTCAGCTGTGAAGACGTGATGACGGCCCACCGCCAGGCGACGATGGGCCGCATCCGCGAGCACGCGGTGGTGCTGTGCCTGCAGGATACGACCGAGCTGGACTACAACGGGCAGGCGACGGCGGGCCTGGGGCCGCTGAGCTACGAGGCCCAGCGCGGGCTGTATCTGCACCCGACCTACGTGGTCACGCCCCAGCGCGAGCCGCTGGGGGTGATGAACGCCTGGACGTGGGCACGCGAGTTTAAGCAAGGCGATGCGCCGCGCGGCGGCGTGCTCGCGGTGAATGTCAAGCTAGTTGTCGCCTGTGAGTCTTGAATTTAAGCGGCTTTGTTGAACTCCTTGCTGCTCTCCTTTTGGTCATGCTTTTGATCGGGATTGAGGTACACCTCACGCACGGGCTGCCAGTTGCGCGTGGCGCCGCTCCAGCGCCGGGGGTTGGCCGCCTTGGCCGCTTCATAGACGTCGGCGCGCTTTGACAGCAGCGCGCTGTCCTGGCCCGTATGGCGCTCGTGCGGGGTGACGAACCCAATGGCGCTGTGGCGATGTTCCAGGTTGTACCAATTCACGAATGCGTTCACCCACTGGCGTGCGGCCAGCACAGTCTCGAACGCGCAGGCGGGGTAGTCGGGCCGGTATTTCAGCGTTCTGAAGAGCGACTCCGAATACGGGTTGTCGTTGCTCACCGACGGACGGCTAAGCGAAGGCATCACCCCCAGAGCCTGCAGCGTGGCGAGCATGGCAGCGCCCTTCATCGGACTGCCGTTGTCCGAGTGCAGCACCACCTGGCCGGGCGCGATGCGCTCGCGCAGGCAGATGTCACGCATGACCTCACTGGCCAGTTCGCTGCTTTCGTTTTCATAGACCTGCCAGCCGACGACCTTGCGGCTGAAGATGTCGAGAAACAGGTACAGGTAAAAGTAGTGCCCCGTGACGAGCGTGGGCAGGTAGGTGATGTCCCAGCTGAACAACTGGTTGGGTGCCGCAGCGCACAGCGCGCGCGGTTTGCTGCGCGGCTGGCCGGGCCGCTGGGCGCTGCGGTGGCCCAGCTGCCTGGCAGCCCTGAGCACGCGGTAAAAGCTCGACTCCGAGGCGATGTATTCGCCACGGTCAGCCAGCCGGGGAACGATTTGGCTGGGCGCCAAGTGGCCGAACTCGTCCGAGTTGGCCACTGCCAGAACGGCTTGGCGCTCGGCCTGGCTGAGCCTGTTGGTGGGTGCCTGCACCCGCGCGGGGCGCCGGTCTGCCCGGCACTGCTCGCGCTGCCAGCGCTGCAGGGTTCGCCGGCTCAGGCAAATGACGGCACAGGCGCGCTCCTGGCGCGCGCCCGCTTGCGTCGCCTGGGCCACCAGCGCAATGACCTGGCGGCGCTGCAAGAGGCTGGTCATTTGACCTCGTCCTCCCACAGCGCCCGGAACTTTTTTTGTAGCATCAGCAACGCTGCTGCCTCCGACAACGCCTTTTCCTTGCGCAGCAGCTCGCGCTTGAGCTGCTCGTTTTCGTCCTTAAGGCTGCGCCATGGCCCCGTATCCGCCAGCGCTTTGGCTGGCGCGCAGAAAGCCGCTTTCCAGCTCGCCAGATGGTGGGCGAACACGCCGCGCTCGCGGCACCACGCCTGCAGCGCCTCGCTTGAGAAGCCATGGGTTTCGTTCAAGGCTTGCAGCTGCTCAGAAGCGCTCCAGTCCTGGGGACGCTTTTCTTTGCCGGACAAGGTGCCGGCCCTGTCGGGATGCCCTCGTTTCATCCAGTTCTTGGCCGTGTGGTAACTGACGTTGAGCTCCAGCGCGACTTCGCGCACGGTGCGCTTGCCACGGGAAAGCAACTTGACCACTGCTTGTTCGATAAATGCTTCGGAATATTTTTGCTTCATTGTTGTCGGTGCGTCTAAAAGAGTATTTTTTAGAGGCGACAACTAGTCTGACACAGGGGGCTCGAAAGCGTGCGCTGGGTGGAGAGCTACGAGCGCATCGCCGAGCAGGCTGGCGAGTTGCCCGGCACGCGTCATGTGTGCATTGGCGACCGCGAGTCGGACATCCTGGCGTTGCTGGTGATGGCGCGCAAGATGAATCACGCGGCCGATTACCTGGTGCGCTGCCAGCACAACCGGGTGCTGCCCGAAGGGGGCAAGCTGTGGGATGGCGTCATGGCCAGCGCGCCGCTGGGGCGTATTCGCTTTGAGATGCCGGCCGGTCGCGGGCGCAAGGCGCGCGCGGTCGAGCAGGAGGTGCGCGCCCAGCGCGTGATGCTGCCCGACCGCCAGGGCGGCCAGCTCGAAGTGACCTGCCTTATTGCCTCGGAAGTCAACGCACCGGCAGGCACCAAGCCGGTGGTCTGGCGGCTGCTGACCAACCGGGTGGCAAGCACACTGGCAGCGGCAGTCGAACTCATCGATTGGTACCGCGCGCGCTGGGAAATTGAGCTTTTTTTCCTGGTGCTCAAGGAGGGCTGTCGGGTCGAGCGGCTGCAGCTGAGCGATGTTGGGCGGCTACAGACCGCTCTGGCGCTGTACATGGTGATTGCCTGGCGCATCAACCGCTTGATGCGGCTGGGGCGCACGTTGCCCGATTTACCAGCCGACCTATTGTTCGAGCCTGACGAGTGGCGAGCGGCGTTCATCCTGAACAAAAAGCCCGTGCCCCGCCAGACCCCTACGCTCAACACCGTGGTGCGTTTGATTGCTCAGCGCGGCGGCTTTTTGGGCAGAAAGCACGATGGCGAACCGGGTGCCAGGACGATTTGGCTGGGCATGCAGGAGATTGCCATCTTCGTCGAGGGTGCCCGTTATGCCCGGCAGTTCAACGATGGGTGACTTGTGTGTAATGGGATGGGTTAAGCGGTCAATTTAAGTAGCCAAATAGGTTGTAGCCAATTTACATTAGTAAATTTGTTCTTGGCTACCTCTCCTACAATGAGCCAAATTGAGTATACCCATCTTGGCCTGTCCTAAAAGTGCAGGTGGCGGTCACGATTCCAGATAAATTCGCTGTTGGTAGTTGGAAAGCAGCGTGCTCATAACAATATATTTTGAGAATTATGTTTCGTTATGCCTGCATGGCTTAACGGGGTTTTCCGTTCCACTGCACCTCAGACCCACTACCGCGAAGGACAGGAGGACCAGTTGGGCGCGCTCGGACTGGTGCTCAACATGATCGTTCTGTGGAACTCCCTCTATATGCAGGCCGCGCTGAGTCAGCTGCGTGCGCAGGGCTACCCCGTGAACGACGATGACGTGGCCCGCCTGTCGCCGCTGTTGCACGAGCACATCAACATGCTGGGGAGGTATTCGTTCTTGGTACCTGACGCCGTTGCCAAGGGCGAACTGCGGGCCTTGCGCGATCCGGCTGACGGTCTTGCGTAAGGGCAGCCCAGGGGATAAATTTCATTTGGCTATTCATCTTGTCCTCTTAACTGCTTTTGCTGTTCCACTGCACCTCAGACCCCAACAAGGCGGCCATGGATGAGATCAATGACAGAGGCGAAACACCCGTCATCGTGCGGCAAGTCAAGTATCTCAACAACATCGTGGAGCAGGACCATCGCGCTGTCAAACGGGTCACCAAACCGATGCTGAACTTCAAGTCATTTCGATCGGCCAAAAGCGTCTTGGCCGGCATCGAACTCATGCACATGATCCGCAAAGGTCAACTCCTGCTGGAAGGCGGTATCGAGATGTCTTTCGCCGACCAGTTTTATGCATTGGCAGGACAAATCCGTCCCGTTTGAGGCGCTGGCATCCGTTCCTAACCCAAACACGTTTATCAACTGGCAACGCGACAGAACCCCGAGTGGGCGGTACAAACGACGGGATTTCCGGAGATTGCGCGTGAAATTCCACCACTTGAAAACTAACGATCCGCTACTCAATGTCGCGGTGAGTTATTCAGACCATCCCTTGCTACTGCCTACTGCCATATGTAACTAAGCCCTTTCGCATCACTTAAGCTTCGCGCACAGATCATTAGCCACCTCGATCGCCGATAGCATGAATTTATTGCAAAGCTCTCGGGTGGCCTCGTAACCGCTGGCTAGCTCTCGAGTTTTCTCATTCATATACAACGCACGATTGAGCTCAATCTGAATGCTATGGCCGCCCATTCCCATTAACCCCATCTCGCCGGTTATGGGTCCGCCCGGGTACGGATCATTAACCATCACATTTAAACCAGCATCTTTGCAAACCTGTTTAAGGGCTTCGGTCAGCTCGGGCGCACAGGCTGTTAGCCCACGGTCTCCAAGCACCACATCAGGATGAACGACGCCGGGAGTTAGTGTTGCCAAGGGGCCAGCCACACAGGGCATGGAGTGGCAATTGATATGCACATAAGTACCATGCTCTAATAGTTTGGCCGTTGCAATCTGGCGCAGAGCACGCCGATAGGGTCGATAAAAGTTATCCAAGCGCACATCAACCATTTTCGCCGTCAATGGCTGATCATAAATCTGCTCACCACTATCAAGGTAGCGCCAAATCAGCCCCTTGCCCAGTTTGAGTTTTTCCTCCCACTGTTGCATGCCTTCAGGCTTATGAAGGTCGGCAATCATTGTGTAATCCAAATCCTCTTCATTCCGATTGGGATCAATATACGACCGTGGAAAATTTGCACACAAGAAAGGTATTTTGAGGCTTTTCGCATCGGCGTAAAGCTTTTCGACGTGCGTGTCTTCAGCATCACGAAGATCTTCCAGCCGACACGTATAGTTAAAGTCGCCAGGGTAGTAGGTACCGCTGTGGGGTGAGTCTAGAAATACCGGGACGGTTCGTTGCTCAGACGTGGGGGGTGAAAACAACTGAAAGGGCATCATCTTAAAACGCTTCTGCTAAATTAGTTAATTGCTATATTTCGTGATTTGGCGATATCACTGGCCTGCTTGTATGCCCGATTTATCTCGAGTGAAAAGCTCTGCGCCGATCCGGGAGCCGCAGTACCGCCGAGTGTCGATATACGCTCTTTCATGTCCGGCTGTTCCAGTGCGAAATTCAAGGCGTCGGTATACGCAGCCAGAATATAGGGAGCAATACCCTTGGGCGCCACGAAACCAAACCATGATTGATCATTTAGTGTCGGGTATCCAGCCTGCGCCAAGGTTGGCGTATCAGGAAATTGAGGATCAGGTGTTTCACCTGTGATAGCGATAAGAGTGAGCTTTTTGGCTTTAATATGGGCCAGTTCGTTCGGCAGATTAGTAATCGAAATATCTACCTCTCCGCTTAGTAGCGCGTGAGACACCTCTGCTCCACCTTTATATGGCACATGTAGCATTTGAACACCGGCCAATTGCTGGAATTGTTCACAAATAAGATGACCCAATGAGCCAACACCTGGAGAGCCAAAGGCCAATGATCCAGGCTTATCCTTTAGCTTGGCCTTAATATCAGCTATTGATGTGATACCCGATTTTGGTGAGGCCACTAACACCAGTGGCACCCTGGCGATTAGGCCGATGGCGGAAAAGTCTTTGACAGGATCGTAGGATGGTTTAGCCGTAACCGCCGGGGAGGCAGCATGCGTACTGAGTGAGGCAATACCGAAAGTCAAACCGTTTGGTTTGGCACGTGCAATCTGCGCTGCCGCAATCGAGCCGCCTGCACCAAGCTTATTCTCAACGATGATGTTCATGCCCAGCGATCTGGACATGGAGTCAGCCATGATACGCGCCAGTATGTCAGCGGTCCCACCCGGGCCGAAGGGAACAATGATGGTTGCAGTCTGTCCTGCTAAAGGATTAAGTGGAGAGGCGTGCGCTCGGAACGGCACTTCCATTGAACAAATGACGGCACTCAATTTCATAGCGCTAACTAAAAAATCACGCCGATTATTGAATTCTTTCATTCCTCTCCTGTTTTGTTGTTAGATGTTGCTAAATTACCTTGCGTATTTATACTCTTCTTCACGCTGAAGTCAATCGATGGATATCGTAATCGGACACCTATGACTCCAAATAATTAGCTTGAATCGCCCCGGCTTTGAACTGACCCTCAGAAGTTGGACGATTGCTATCCCGTCAATCAGGGGGCGTTTCTCAGCCGGTATTCGACCGGGCTGAGTCAGTTTAACCTGAGCTTGATGCGCTCGTGGTTGTAGTAGTAGATGTAATCATGCACGCCTGCTTCGAGCATCTCAATGCTATCGAGCGTTGCAAGGTGGAAAAACTCGGCTTTGAGGGTGCCGAAGAAGCTTTCGATCACCGCGTTGTCAAAGAAATTTCCTTTGCGGCTCATGCTTTGTGTCACCCCGCGATGCGCAAGCATCGCCCGGTACGGCTGCATTTTGTAATGCCACCTTTGGTCTGAGTGCACGGTCAGTCCATGCGTGTCTCCTAACCGCGAAAGTGCCGCCTCCAGCATGCCGGAGACCAGCTCGAAATTGGGACGCTTGGCCATGCGGTGCGCGATGATCTCGCCGTTGTAAAGGTCCATGCAGGCCGACAAATACAGCTTATGGCCGTTCACATTGAACTCCGTGACATCCGTCACCCACTTCTGGTTTGGCGCAGTCGCGCAGAAATCGCGCTGCAGAACATTGGGCACGTGCGCATCGTTAATGCCAGGGGCATGTCGGGAACGCTTTTGCGCACGGATCAACGCGCGCAGTCCCATCTTCTGCATCAGACGCTGCACGCACTTGTGATTAACGGGTTCTGCCATTGAATTGCACAGCGCTGCCGTGATTCGTCTGTACCCGTAGCGGCCCTTGTGCTGGTCATAAACGGAGCGGATCCTGGGCTCCATGGCGCTGTGTTGGTCGGCTCGCTGGGCCACTTGGCACTGGTAATAGAAGGTGCTGCGCGCCAAGCCTGCAGTAGATCGGCCAATTTATGGTAATGCCTCAACCCGGTAATCAGGCGCGCTTTGTTGGCGCAACTGATCTCTTGGACCGGATCAAGGCTTGTAATTTTTTTAGGTTGGCCACCTCCGCGCGCAGTCGCTCGTTCTCTTCGCGCAGGGCCTGCGCCGAATCGATGGCGATCATATTGGATGACGCCGGGCAGTGTCGTTCTGGTTTCATGTTGGGGCGCCTGTTGAGAGCCTCCACGTCGCATTGGTCGAGATTGCGTCTCCAGACCACGATTTGGTTGGGATTGCGGATGTCATAGACTGCCGCGACCTAGCGGCTCGAAAGTTGTTCGCGGTCCTGATGGGACAGTACCTGCAGCTTGAATTCCAAACTGTACGTGCTGCGCTTGGGGTGCAACCCATCGATGCCGTGGAGGCGGTAGTGGCTCACCCAAGTGCGAATCTTCTCCTCGGGCACTGACCACCGCCGTGCCAGTAGCTTTGCACCGCCTTCACCAGCCAAAAAGCTATTCACGACCTGAAGCTTGAACTCCGTTTTGTACTTCTTCATAAACCCCTTTGAAGTTTGTTCAACTTCAAAGGGTCAGTTCAAAACCGGGGCGGTTCACTTCGCTGAATCTTCGCTTTCCAGATCGACCTGGAACACTGCCCGAACTGCAGCGGCGAGCTCAAGATTATTGCCGCCATGCTAGAGGCACCCGTGATAGAGCGAATCCTCAGGCACCTGGGGCTGGAGGCCCGGGCACCACCCCGTGTGCCGGCGCGCGGAGATCTTCAGCAGGCGGCGTGATCGCGGTCCGGCCCCCCCAAGGGCTGCGGGGACAGGCTGCGCCTGACTCGGGTCGAGCCCGGTGAGGGGCCACGAAGAGTGCGGGTTTACCCGATGTCCAGGCGATCTTCAGGCCCGGTCGCGGGGCCGCAGTTGCGCAGTGTGTGGCCGGCCAAGCCAACACCCCCCAAAGAACTCCCCGGTGTACCAACTAGTGCGGGTGAGTCCGTCCCGGTGGGCACGAAAATATGCCGATTGATTTTCCTATTCCCTAACTCCGTACGCAAGAACGAGTCTGGTGTTGTCTTCCTGATCCGCAAATCGGCTGGATCGACCGCCAGCCGGCTGTCAAATTGCCAAGTTTCTGCGCCTTATTGCAATGGTGTGCCGGCGGCCTTATGTTGAATAAACACGACCGGAACGGACGCAGCACGTGCCCGACAGGTCAGCCCGTTGATGAGTTCTAGCACCGCATTGGCTTCGTCTGGCGCGGGTGCAGACTCGAACAGGCCCCGTTGTACGTCGATCACAAATACAGCGGTATTCACGGCGAAGGCTGCTGGCGGCAGCGTTATCAATGGGTTTGCTGATGCTGAGGCAGCCGGCCGCAAAGGTCAAAAGTGAGGGGTGATAGTGACGCTTTGTGCATCACACCTCATATAAATGGGTGAAAAACACGCCATTTCGAAGCCCGGCAGAGGGAATATTTCGCTATTTCACGACCACCATCTGAACAATGCCGCGTCGTCAGTCTTGGATGTTTGACTGAACCGCGGCCAGATCATCCGGGGTATCTAGGTCGCGCACGAAGCCCGTTGCGGATGACGTCAACTGCGTCACAGCGTTCGCATGGTCGCACAGCCAGTCGCGAACACCATGTGATCGGGCATTGCATTGATCCGTGCAACGGCATGGCAGGACAACAGCACCGGATGACCGCGCACCCCGTTGACCATAGGCACCTGCGCATGAACATGGTCGTCACGCTGGTCCCAATGCGCGATCAAAGTCGACACATCGGCCCCGGTCAGCAGCGCCAGGTCACCCAGCACCAGCAACAAATCACGATCGGGAAACGGCGCCTGGTGCGATTTCAGTGCGAGCCGCTGGCAGTCGATCAGGCTGGGCTCGAACCTGGAATGTGCGATAGCTTGGACCTGGCAAAGGTCGAGCAGCGGCAGCAACTGCTCGCGGTAGGGTCCGATGACCGCGCTGATCTGAGCGACGTCAGACGTGCGCAGCGCCTGCACCAGGCGTTCAAGTATGCTGGTTTCACCCACCTGCAGCGCCGCCCTGGCCAGGCCACCCATCCGTCGGCCCAGGCCAGCGCTCAGAATGATGGCCGCCGGTCTGCGTATGTCTAAGCGCCCAGGGCGGACTTCCGAAGACGGCACGCCCAACGCATCGGCATCTGCCTTGTCGCTGACGATTGATGCCGCAGGGTTTCAGGCGGCACTACTCTTCACAGCCACCCCCTTGGACAGCATTGACAACGCGGTCGCGGTCCGTGACTTGTTGCCTAAGCGCCGACTCGTTGGCCGGTGCGGTGTCGATGGCTCCACATCTGGCAGGTCGAAATTTTCCCGTAAGGGAGATCACGACCGCCGGCTCGCCGTTCAAGCGCCATGCCGTCACAGTGCGCAGGATTCGTGAGTTGCGTGCTTCCATGGCGTGGTCGGTGGCTTGCCTCGGGATTGTTGAACGGACGCGAGTCTCAGGGAACATTGTTGGTTCGGCTGTGTCTATGCCTGTGACATCGACATCATCCGTGCTGGACCCGATGTTTCATTCATTTGCGGCGTATTTGGGTTTCCCCAAATTCTGGAAACCGAAAGGCAACCGTTCCGCTAGGGCGTGTCATCAATTGAAAACGGCATCAACGCTATTGAAGAGCACGATTTGCCCCTTATCTCGTAAACATGACCAGAAGATATGCACTGCGAGATGATCAATGGGAACGCATCAAGGACTCGCTGCCCGGACGCGAAGAAACTGTTGGCGTGAGCGCCCGGGACAATCGGCTGTTTGTCGAAGCCGTGCTGTATCGCTACCGCGCTGGCATCCCGTGGAGGGACTTGCCAGAGCGCTTTGGCGACTTTCGGGTGGTGCATCTGCGTCACTCGCGTTGGAGCAAGACCGGGGTATGGCGGCGCGTGTTTGAGGTCTTGGCGCAGGATGCAGACAACGAGTACGTCCTGATCGATTCGACCATCGTCAAAGCCCACCAGCACAGCGCGGGGGCTAAAAAAAAGGGTCCAAAGATAGCCAAGCCATCGGGCGCAGCCGTGGCGGCTTGAGCACCAAGATCCATGCCACGGTCGATGCGCTGGGGAACCCGACCGGTTTTCATTTGACGCCCGGGCAGACCCATGATCTGGACGGCGCAGACGTGTTGCTCAAGGACACGGCGGGCGCCACCGTCATCGCTGACAAGGCCTATGACGCACAAGAGCGGGTGGTTGAACCGCTGGAAAAAGCGGGCAAGGCGGTGGTAATTCCGTGTCTGAGCACCCGCGCGCATCAGCGCATCTATGACCGCCATTTGTACAAGGCGCGCCACCTGATCGAGAACTTTTTTGCCCGGCTCAAGCAGTACCGTGCCATAGCCACGCGCTACGACAAAACGGCGCGTAACTTCCTTGGCGCCATTCACTTGGCTGCAGCGGTAGTTTGGCTTAATTGATGACACGCCCTAGTCTAATGGCGCGTGCAGCTTTGTACCGCTGGTAACGATCCCGCCTCGTTTGCCAATCTCGATGCTGCCATAGCGTTGTGTGAAGCACTCGGGCAGTTCACGATCGCCCTCAATGGACAGCCAGAGTCGCAACAGGTGGCGACGCCGCGTCGAATCGGGCCAATCGGTGAAGCTGGTCCGGTCGTGCAGTTGGGCATGGTTGTAGATAAACTGCATATCGCCCGCCTGCAAACGCATAGTCAGGTTGAGATCGGTGTTGTTGGCGAGTTTGTCGAATAGGTTTAGCGCTTCGATGTGCTCCGGCGTCAGGCGCATGGCATGTTCGAAGCGCTGCGCGCTGTCGATGTACTGGCGCTGGTAAAAAACGGTCAACTTGCCGGCGTGCCAAGACAGTGGCGGGATGGTCATAAAGGGCGCCATGCCCTCGGGGTCCTCCCCACGTCGATCGGTCGCGATGGGGTCGAAAAGCTTGGCCAGCAAGTCAGGATGCTCGGCTTGCATCTGGTTGTAGATGGACTCGGCGCTCACCAGCAGCGAGTCCCCGCCCTCCATCCCTTCACGAAGGCAAAGCAGGCCCACCACATCGGCACTATCGGTGTGAAAGCTTTGGCGCGCATTGGTCTGGTAGATGCGGGCGGTGGGATCGTTCGGGTCCGCGCCCACGTTGCGGACGTGCCCCAGAATGTGCCCCGCCGCATTTTGAGAGCGGGCGGACCCAAGATGTGCGCCTAAGCCGCAGAAAATCGTCGCGGCCACTTCCTGGGGGTACGTCTCAGTGGGCAAGCCACGAATAACTTCAAACCCGTTGCCGTGGATCAGTTTGTCCCTCAACCCTTGCAGATGCCCTGCGAAACCACCCAACGGAAAGTCCGCCATGGTGATTTCACCGATGTCGCGATCCAGCGAAAGATAGTGACGTGCAGCCGCTTCCAACTCGGTAATATCCTGCTGCGAAAGGTGAATCAGCCAATCTTCGGGTCGGGCCTGCATGTCTGAGCCAACCCAGGCCGCGGGACCGGTGAGGACGGGGGGTAAGGTCGTATCAATCAAGAGGCCTCCAAAAGGTGTGCCGCCACACTGTGGCAAATGTCGGTGTCGAGGTCAGCGGGAGCCGGGGAACCATGTCGACGCCATGCCGCACCGAGATATGGCAAACCGGTTAGCGTCGCACGACCTCTAATATCAAAGCACTGATTGGTGTGGACGTCGCCGATATCAGGGACCTTAATTTCAATGAGTACCATTTTCATTCCCAATCATTCAGAAAATTTTTAAAACCGTGGTGTGCCACAACGCTTGCCCCACACACAGCCACCGCAGCTCGGCAAGACACGACATGAATGACTTTGGACGTGCGCATCGATGCGTTTTCAGGGAGCTCCAGAGTGAAACTATAGTGCACCCCAGAACGCCGGGTTCTGTCGCGTTGCCAGTTGATAAACGTGTTTGGGGTAGGAGCGGATGCCAGCTCCTCAAACGTGACGGATTTGTCCTGCCAACGCATAAAACTGGTCGGCAAACGACCTCTCGTTACAGCCATCCATCATGAGCTGACCTTTGCGAATCATGTGCATGAGTTCGATGCCAGCCAGAACGCTTGTGGCGGCCCGAAATGATTTGAAGTTGAGTATTGGCCTGGTTACGCGTTTGATCGCCCGGTGGTCCTGCTCCACGATGTTGTTGAGGTACTTCACTTGCCTCACGAGTATTGGCGTTTCGCCTCGGCCATTGATTTCATCTATGGCCGCCTTGTTGGCGCCGCTCTTGTCCATCGTGACCTTTTCGGGAACACCGCTGGCCCTCATGGCTTTGTCAAAAAAGCGCAAGGCTGCAGCCTTGTCGCGCCTGGCCGTCAGCAGGAAATCGACCGTCTTTCCCTCGTTGTCCACGGCGCGGTAAAGATATTTCCAGGCGCCTTTGACCTTGATATAGATTTCATCAAGGCGCCAACTCCCACCCACCGGATGCTTGTGCTTACGAAAGACTTTTTCCAAGCAAGGGCAAAAACCGGATCGCCCAGCGGTTGATTGAGGAATGGTCGACAACCACGCCGCGTTCCTTCATGGGGTCGCCTCAGGAAACGGATCGCAGCGTACGTTGGCGATATAGCCCGCATCGACGTTTATCGAAAACGGTGATTTTGAGCAGCTTTCTTGAGAAATTAGACCTCCAGAGGGTGGAAGTTTATTCAAACCTTCTCAAAAATCATTCTCTGAACCAAGGCTTAAAAACATGAGTTTTGAGAATGCCGTACGGCTATAGGAAGCCGATTTTAAGAGGCTGAAAACCGCGTTAACGTACTCTGCGATCCGTTTCCTGAAGTGACCCCTTCATCATTTCCTCGAGATGGCGGTAGCTCAACGGATACGCTGAATACCAGCGAATGCACACCAGAATGACGTCGATCGGGAAGCGCATTCCTTTGGTTGCCAGCATCGCGTTTCAAGCCTTTTCGTTCAAAGCACCCAGCATAGACCAGCAGGCAGCTTGACCGCTAACGCGACAGAACCGCCCACCGACAACCCCTTTCTCACGCGCCCGGGCGCCCGGCCGGAGATCTACACCCTGGGCCATCGTCACCCGCAGGGCGTGGTGGTGGTGGACGGCGTGCCGTATGCCCACGAGCACGGCGCCCGGGGAGGCGATGAGCTGAACCGCATCGAGCCTGGGGCCAATTACGGCTGGCCTATCACCACCGGGGGCATCGACTACACCTACGCCCGCATCACACCCTACCGCACCCGGGCCGGCATCGAGCCGCCGTTGGTGGACTGGACCCCGTCAATCGCCCCGTCAGGAATGGCCTGGTACGACGGGGCGCTGTTTCCGGCGTGGCGAGGCAGTCTGTTCATCTCGACGCTCAAGGAAGGCAGCGTGCGCCGTGTGCCTTTGGCCAAAGGATCGCCCGGGCCGCAGGAGGTGTTGTTCCAGGAACTTGGCGAGCGCATCCGCGACGTGCGCGCCGGGCCGGAGGGCGCGATCTACCTGCTGACCGACAGCGCCAATGGGCGGGTGCTGCGCGTGGTTCCGAGCCGATGAGGGATGCCCTCTGGGCTCAGGCCTTGCGTTGTGTGCTGGGCCCACTGAAGTATGACCTGGAGTTTAAAACTCGCATCAAAGGCTCTTCTGGATTTCTGATTCTTCACGTCTGATGCCATTCAGGTTTTTTGGAAAAAACCCATCGTTGTGCCCGTTTAAATTAGGCCACCACACCAGCCTGCAGCGAGACACTGTTCGGCTCGTTGAAGGTTGAGCGCTTGTACGTGCAACGCTTTGTGACCCGGCGCCAGGCGAAGAACGAGGCCATCGCCTGGCTGCTCTGGTACAACAAAGCCCGGCTGGATTCAACGCTGGCTTATGTCAGCCCGACGCAGTTCGGAAGCGAATGGCTTGCCAGAAAAACCAACTTATGAGTTCGGTTATGGAACACGGAATACGGAATCCAAGGGCAAGGTCACTCTGGATAACCCTGACAAAGATTGTCAGACTATCTAATAGACTGAAGCTCATGCGAGTTTTTCAGATCTTGCCATTAATTTCTACCAAATCACTAAGCTGTCAAGTTGAACGAACATTATTAGGTTTGTTGGATAGTGGTAATTTGGTTACTGGTCAGCGCCTACCTTCAGAACAGGTGTTGGCCAGTCAATTCGGCGTGAGTCGAGCAACGGTTAGAGAGGCTATAGCAAGGTTGCGGGCTGACGGAGTGGTATCCACGAAACCTGGCCGTGGTGCCGCTGTGATGTCAAAGACGCCGTTGACACTAAGACTTGAGTCCAAATCTTATTTAAAAAAATCAGACACATGGACTTATCTCTTTGAGTTGTGGCAAATGACTGAAATTGAAGCTGCCGGTTTAGCAGCGAAACGTCATACGGTATCTGATCTCATTTCCATCGAAAGTGCTTTTACCGGTATTACAAAAGTCGTCTGTACGAAAAATCAAGCGTCGCATGCAGATATGGCTTTTTTTCAAGCTATAGCTGTGGCAACTCAAAATCCGTATTTAGTAGATTTATTAAATTTAATAACTGCTAAGCTAAATATTCTACTAGAGCAAGCTTGGCAGAAATCTGGACGAAATATATATAACCTGAATTATGCTCAAACTGATAATAAAGAATTGTTAAATGCTATCCGTTTGCGAGATGAAGAAGGTGCACGGAAAATAGCATGTAAGCATCTAAAAGCTTTGCAAAAACGACTGAATATCTTCTTGCAGGACGAGAACTCAAATGAATTAAATTAAAATCAAATATTTTTGATTTATTAATTTAATAATTTTGCTTTGGTGCTTTAACTGAAGTAAAAATATATTTACTGATTAATAAATGGATAAAAAAATCACATATAAAGTCTTCGTAAAAACTAAATATATGATTTATCCTAGTATTGGTAAATCAAAAATTAAAGCTAGAGTCCTCAATAAATTTATTAGGAAATAGTATATACACTACAAGAATATTATATTAATTAACTAATACTATTAAAATATAAGCTTACTTATTTCATATTAAATGACTGTTTATAAATAAATACCATCAGATATAAAAAAACATCTTTATAAAAAATTAAAACAAATACAAAAATTTAAAAATGATTGTCAATTCAAAAAAATTTAAGTTTTATTAAATGTAAAAAGGAATTAATAAATTAAAAAATCTAATGTTATATATATCTTTGAAAAGTAGTATTATTAAGTAAAAATTTATTAGGATAAATAATGAAATTGAAATCAACTTCAGTTGTCACAGCATGGATGTTAGCAATTTCGAGCTCGACGTTAGTATTTCCTGCAACGGCTCAGGTAAAAGTTGGCGTCATTAATAGTCTCTCAGGCAACTTCGCATCGTTTGGTGAGCGTTATAAAGCTGGAATGGAATTGGCATTGAAAGAAATTAATGAAAATGGAGGTATCAACGGTCAAAAACTTGAAATTATTACCCAAGATGATAGATCTGATGCTCAAAGCGCGCTGGCCGCACTTGAGTCATTGAACAAAGATAACGTATCTTTGATTATTGGATCATATGCATCTGGAATTACAGGGCCATTGTCTAAAGTAGCTACACGACAAAAAATTCCATTGATTGTTCTAGGGAGTGCAGATGACTCTATTACAAAACCAGGATCACCTTGGGTATTTAGGGCAAAACACAATTCAACAATTGTTGCTAATGCCTACTTTGACTACTTTGATGACTTAAACAAGAAAAATAATAAGTTAACTAAAATAGCAATTATGCATGGTAATGGTGCTTGGCCAACCTCCATCGCAAAAGAAGGAGAAGCACAAGGAAAAAAACGTGGCTATGAAATAATTAGTGTTCAATCTTATGATCAAGGAACAACAGATTTTAGACCTATATTAAATAATTTTCGTTCAGCTGATCCAGATATTCTGCTCACAAGTTCATATGCTGATGACGGCATTGCAATAGCACGTCAACTTAAAGAAGTTGGTCTAAATCCAAAAGTAGTTGCTATCGATACAGCTTCCTCTGTATCGAGCTTCATTAAGCAAGTAGGAAGTGCTTCTGAAAATATAGTATCAGCAGTGAGTTGGAGCCCTGACGTTAAATATGAGGGTGCTTCCCAGTTATACAAAAATTTGAAAGCCTCAATCAATGGCGAGCCTAGTTTTTATGAGGCTGAAGGATATCTTACTTTGAAAATCGCTGCTGATGCGTTACGACGAGCCAAATCGATGGACCGCACAGTGGTGCGCGATGCTCTTCAGAAAACTGATATGAAAACTCCTGTCACTGATGTTACGTTCAAAACTTATGATGGATTTCAAGGCCAAAATCCTATTAAAAGTTTGATAATACAAATACAAAACGGAGAGCATGTAACTGTATATCCTGGAAATCTCGGTTCCAAACAGCCTCGTCTAAACAAATAGATATGAAATTATAGAAATAAGGATTTAAATATAAATTCAATTAATATTTGAATCCTTCTAAAAATATAATAGTATTTATTATTAATACAAACATATAAGGCTAAAGTTGGACAATGATCGACTATATTTCATTTTTTCAAAACTTATCTAATGGAGTTCTTATTGGTGCAGTTTATGCGCTTATAGGGGTGGGACTAACCTTAGTTTTTGGGGTTATGCGCACCATTAACTTTGCTCATGGTGATTTTGTCGTTATGGGAATGTATTTTGCGGTCGTCTTTAATAGTGTACTAGGATGGGATCCTTACATATCACTGATATTCGCTGTTCCAGTGGGATTTGCATTGGGTGCATTTATTCAAAAATTTATATTGAGTAGAATTATCGACGCCCAGCCTGAAGCAATGATGTTGGCAACACTTGGAATTTCCTTGGTAGCTGCAAATATGCTATTTCTTGTCTTTGGTGGCGAACCTCAGTCAGTCAATGTCTCTTACGCATCAAGTACGATTGCAATAAGTGATATAAAAATATCAATTGTTTTGATTTTGGCAGGCTCAATTACTTTTATTGTAATTGGCGGCTTATTTTTTATATTGAATAAAACAGAAATCGGTAGGGCTATACGTGCTACTGCAGAGAATCGTATAGGCGCAGAAATCGTAGGCGTAAATACAAAAAAGATACAAGCCATTGTTTTTGGATTAGGAATGTCGCTTGCTTTTGCTGCAGGCGTTGCACTGATTCCCCTATTGTTTGCATCTCCTGTCACTTCTGGTGCTTCATTCACACTTAAAGCTTTTGTCGTAACAGTTCTCGGTGGCTTAGGAAATATTGGAGCAGCCATTGCTGGTGGATTATTACTAGGTATAGTTGAAGTCTTTGGTGCTTCGTATTTAAGCTCTGCTTATAGAGATGCATATGGCTTGCTTGCATTTCTAATTGTTTTGTTAATTAAGCCTGAAGGTCTTTTTGGAAAAACGGTGAAGCGAGTATGAATAAGAACTACATTTTACTTGCTGTCCTATTAGTATTAGGTGTATTTTATCCAAATTTGCCTTTTGCGTACGTAACCGTTGGCATTACAGTTTTACTATTTGCTGGTTGGGCTACATCCTGGAATTTACTTGGAGGATGGGCTGGCCAATTAAGTTTGGGACATGCGAGTTTTGTTGGACTTGGAGCATACTTTGTAGCTCTTGGTTCCTCTCAGTTCAATCTTGCGCCGTGGTGGTCAATACTAATTGCAATAGTATTTGCGGCAATCCTTGCCTTGGTGTGGGGGAGATTAACTTTTAGTCTTAGTGGACCATATTTTTCACTTTCAACAATTGCTATCGCTGAAGTCTTTAGATTGATTGCGATTAATGAAGGTTGGCTAACTGGTGGTGCAAGTGGTGTATTTATAGATACTTTACCGCAGCCTTTTGGAATAGATTTATTCAGTAAAAAAACACAGTATTACCTAGCATTATGCTATGCAGCACTAACTATCGGAATTACCATATATATTTCTAGCAGAAAATTTGGATATCAATTAAGAGCTGTACGTGATAATGAAGAGGCGGCTATGGCTGCAGGAATAAATCCATTATCTATAAAATTAAAAGCATTCGTTATTTCTGGTGTACTAACTGCAATCGGAGGTGGAATATATGGAATATTCTTATCCTTTATTGAGCCACATATAATTTTTAATTTATTATTGTCTATTCAAATAGCCTTAACTGTTATTATTGGCGGTAGAGGGACAGTATGGGGCCCTGCAGTAGGTGCTTTAGTTTTGGTAGTAGCGGGTGAAGTATTTAGAATCACATTTGCACAAGCCAATATGTTGCTTTATGGTGTTCTCATCCTTGTTGTTATCTTAGCGATGCCTAGAGGCATTGTGGGTGAATATGCTCACAGATTGATTAAGAAAAAATATGCAAATCGTACTTAAAGCCGAAAATATTACTGTTAAGTTTGGTGGTGTCATAGCAGTTAATAATATATCTTTGTCCTTAGAACATGGCAAGATATTAGGTTTGATTGGGCCGAATGGAGCAGGTAAATCGACTCTGTTCAATGCGATTACTGGATTCGCCCCTATGTCAGCAGGTAAAGTGACAATTTTTGATGAAGATATAACTTCACAGCCAGCGTATATTAGAACCCGACTTGGTATGGGTCGGACCTTCCAAACTGAGCGTCCTTACGAAGAATTAACCGTTCTAGAAAACGTTTTAGTAGCCGCTTTTTTGAATCATTCAAAAAAAAATGATGCTGAAAAGATTTCTCTTAAAGTATTAGAGAAAGTAGGATTGCTTGACAGAGCCAACCAATTATCCTCGGATTTGAATCTTGCTAGACTCAGGCGTTTGGAACTTGCAAAAGCACTGGCACTAGAACCGAAAATCTTATTTCTTGATGAAATAATGGCAGGTTTAAATCCTCCTGCATTAAAAGAGATGATTAATCTAATACAGGGATTGACCTCTACTGGTATCTCAATAGTAATGGTAGAACACATTATGGAGGCCATAATACAACTCTCTGACCATGTTATTGTGCTTGCAAGCGGTAATAAAATTGCAGAGGGCTCAGCTATTGATGTTATCAATGACTCTCAAGTCATTGATGCTTACTTGGGAACGGACTAATGACTGTTGATGAATTGCCTAATATTATTCTGGAAGTTAATGAACTTAATTTAGGTTATGGTTCGCTACAAGTTGTTTTTGGAGCATCTTTAAATGTGCGTAAAGGTGAATTGATAGGTTTAGTAGGAGGTAATGGAAGTGGTAAATCAACTATTTTGCGTGCAATATCAGGAATGATTAAACCAATATCTGGAAAAATTCTTTTTAAAGGCGAAGAAATTTCTGGGTTTGAACCTCATCAAATGGCAATGAGGGGGTTAGCACATGTCCCAATGGGACGTCAGCTTTTTCCAAATCTAACAGTTCAAGATAATATATTATTAGGGTCATATTTACCTAAACTACGTCCTAGAAGAAATAATAATTTAGAAAAAGTATACTCTTTATTTCCCGATATTAAAAATTTTTCTCCAATGCTTGCAGGCTCACTCTCTGGCGGCCAGCAACAAATGGTAGCGATTGGTCGAGCATTGATGCTTGAACCAGATCTTCTGATTTTGGATGAGCCTAGTCTAGGTTTATCACCTCTATACGTGAAACAGGTCATGCATGCTATTCGAAAGATTGCTGATTTAGGATTTCCCGTATTATTAGTAGAGCAGAATATAAAACAAGTTTTACAATTTAGCCATCGCGCTTACGTTTTAGAAAACGGTCGTCTGGTGCTTGAGGGTCCTTCTGCAGAATTGCAAGGGCACCCAATGATTAAAAAAGCCTATTTGGGATTGTAATATTTTTATATATCTTTTAATAAAATTGATAAGGAAAATTTATGCTTGAATTAAATTCTGATCCTATTAGACAAGGTGGTATCGAATTATTTGCTAAACGCTTTAGAAGTGGTGAATTATCTTCTGAATCTGTAACGCAGATTTACCTAGATCGTATAAATCGTCTTAATCCAAAATTAGAGGCTTTTGAGCATATATCTTTCGAAGATGCTTTGCGCACAGCACGTGCTATGGATTTGCTAATACGTGCTGGTACAGATTTGGGCCCGCTAATGGGTGTACCAATTGCGATTAAAGATGTTTTTTATATTAATAAAATGCCTGCGCCTAAAGCAGGATCAGATCTTGAACTCAGTGGCATTTTAGGAGTGAATGAAGGTGAGTTTATTCAAGCATTGCGCAAAGCTGGTTGCGTACTTCTTGGAACAACTAAATCTGTTGAATTTTGTTTAGGAATAACTGGCAATTCTAAAACCAGGGGTACTCCTTGGAATCCAACTGATTTAGAGAACCGTCGTGTGCCTGGAGGCTCGAGCTCTGGTTCTGGTGTAGCAACTGCGGCAGGTTTATGTGCATTTTCAATTGGATCAGATTCAGGTGGATCCGTTCGTGTACCTGCTGCATTCAATGGAATATTTGGATTAAAGACAACATTTGGATTATGGCCTACAGACGGTGCATTTCCACTTGATCCACGAGTGGATAGCATTGGTTTACTAACAAAATCTGCTGCAGACGCGATGATTGCTTTTAAAGCTATTTCATCAATCATATTCGGTTATAAATATGATCCTAAATCTTCAGGAGTTAGATTAGATCGCTTAAATATTGGTATTCCATCAAATCATTTTTTTAATGATCTAAATAGTGAAATTAGTAGTTCTTTTACAGAGGTAAATAATTATCTTGCTAGCAAAGGATGCAAATTTGAAAATATTTATGTTCCTGAAGCTGCAGAGCGCGCCGAGTATTTTCCTGTATCTATGCCTGCTTCGTTGATTTCAATTTTAGGAAAAGAAAGATTTCTTGAAAATAAACATTTGATTGATCCTATTATTGCAAAAAGAATAGAATCAGGTTTGGAATCAAAAGCTTATGATTTTCTTTCTTTAGAAAATCGAAGAATGAAAAGTATTTATTCAGTAACTCAGAAATTTGCTGGTTTTGATGCATGGGCAACTCCAACAACTGCTGACTTTGCACCGCTTTTATCCGATTTGGATGACTCTGAAAAAGCTTTGAAATTAGCATTGGGTATGACGCAAAATACTCAGCCTGCTAATTATTTAGGCCTATGCGCTATCTCATTATCTTTGCCTGTTGACGGATTACCAATTGGTTATCAACTCATGGGTTCACCTAATTCTGATTTTAGATTATTAGAAATTGCTGTTGAATTTGAGAGATCGATAAAAACTTATAAGAAAGATAATTAAAAGTTTTATTATATTATTTATTGAGTGAATTCATATTTTCATTCAAAACTCAGAAAATCTGACTTTATAGGATTGAAATTTATTATTGTTTTTCAGTTTGTTGGCTGTTGCGGTATTTTCAGTCAGGAGGCCCGAGCGGCCTTGGCTGAGCGAAACAGGAATCCCTTTTTATTGCTCTCGTGCAGCGCTTGTTCGATATCCGCATGCAGGTACTCGTCCAGGTTGTGATGGCAGGGCATGTCGTGCTCCTTAGCGCGTTTTTGTGCAGCCGCCCCCCTGGTGCTGCCGCAGGCATCGACCGAAACAGCGCCGGCAGGCTCGCCAGTCCAGATAGGGCCAGACTTGTCGTATTTGGTGATTGAAGTTCAGACACGTTCAATCACAAATGATAACGTCCTTTATCATTCATATTGGCAGACGCAAAAGTTTGCAAGTTACAAGCAGCAGAAAAACGAGTTAGTTTCCGATTTGCTCATTTTTGAGGTCAAAGATATGACGCCAAATCTAGGTCAGGTTCGATACCTGTTTCAGTGTCTTTTGAGGATAAAGCAACTTCTTTTCTGTAAATTTCCGAGATTCGGTTTTGGGTGTTGGTGATTGGCAGGGCTCAGGGTTTCATGGACAGGTAGATTTTTGCAGTCATCCATTCCTCGTCTTGTTCGGCCAGCAAAGCACTGACCAGGCGCAGGCAGCTGTCGGGGTTGGGGAACAACGTGGCGACGCGCGTGCGGCGCTTGAGTTCCTTGTTCAAACGCTCCAGGCCGTTGGTGGTGCGCATGCGCACCCGGTGGGCCTCGGGCAAGTCGAAGACGGCAAAGCCCTCGGGCAGGTTGTTTTCGGCCCAGGCGGCCAGTTGCGGGTGGCTGACCCGCCAGTCCTTGAGTGATGCGTTGAGCAGGCGCTGGGCTTCAATCGCATCGCTCGCATTGAAGATGCCGCGTATTTGCCGGGCCACCGGCGTACGCTGGTCCAGCCGGCTGACGTAGCCTTGCGCATTGCGTTGCAGGTGAAACTGGCAGCGTTGCCAGGGCACACCGGGAAACATCGCCTTGCGCGCGGCCTTCAAACCGGCATGGTCATCGCTGGCGAGAAACTTGACCCCGCGCAGGCCGCGCTCAATCAAGCTGTCCAGAAAGGCCCGCCAATGCACCTCGGCCTCTGACAGCGCCACCGAGACACCCAGCACCCGGCGATGCCCTGTAGCCGTCACGCCAATGGCCACCAAAACGGCACAGTCCACTACCCGGCCCGCTTCGCGCACGCGTTCATACCGGGCGTCCAGAATCACGTACGGTGTCTCATCCAGAGGCCGCGTACGCCAGGCATGCAGGCCCGTGTCCAGCAGCGCCGTGCAGCGGCTGATTTGCGTGCTGGAGATGCTGACCTCGGGCCCCACCAGCTTTTGCAAAACTTCAATGACTTTTCGGGTGGAGACGCCCTGCACGTACATCTCGGCCAGCGCCAGATTCATGGCCTGCTCCGAACGGCTGCCGCTCCAGCGCGCTGGGGTAAAAGCCGCCCGAGCGCACCTGGGGCACCTCGAAGGTGACTTCGCCCATGCGGGTCAGGACGGTCTTGTTTTTGTAGCCGTTGGCGTAATCGACACGCTGGGCCGAGCGCTCGTAGGGCGTGGCCTGAAGGTGCTGGGCGCGCTCAATGCGGGACGCTTCATTGACCAGGATACGCAAGGCTTCGCCGGCGCCGTCCAGGCCGTTGGCGAGCAGGCAGGCGTAAGCGTCATGCAGCGGGTGGCTGGTTGTCGGCGCACTTCAACCGTGGCGGCATAAGCCGCTCTGGGGTTGGGGTAACCTCGTCTTCAGCGTGATCCGTGCAACAACGCCGAGGCAAGCCATTCGCTTTCGAATTGCATCGGGCCGATGATCTTTTCGGCCAGTCTCCGAAATTCATTCGCACCCGATTAACGCTTCCCACGGATTGATGATGGGCACGCCGGCCGCCTGGAAAGGCGCCGTGTCACGCGAAGCCACCATGAAGCCGCGTGAGGCCGCGATCGCGGCGATGTACCCGTCAGGCGTTGGGAACCCTCGCCCGCTAGTTCTGGCCAGCACGGCCAGCTCGGCATAGCGCCTGGCCGCATCGGTGTCAAACGGCAGCACCCGATCCCGAAACAGTCCCAGCAAACCGTCCAGCGCCTTCGCCAGCATGTCCTTGCGCTTGCCGTCGGGTAGCGCCGCAATGCCAAACAGCAGCTCGGCCAGCGTCACACTGGACAGGTACAGCGTTGGGGCGGCTTGCGCGTTCAGCCAGGCGCGCACGGCCGGGTGCGGCTGTGGCTTCATCGCTTCAGAGACAACGTTAGTATCAAGAACGATCATTCAAACCCCAGCGGCAGGGCCGGCACCTTATCGCGGACCTGCTCAAAAACCTCGAAATCCTCGTTGGTCAGTCCAATATCGCGGCTCAACGCCGCGAGCGTCTCGCCCAGGCGAACGCGTGCCTCTGGCTTGACGGCGATGGCCAGGATTTCCCGAACCTCGGCCTCGGTGCTGCGCCCGTGAAGCGCGGCTTGCATCCGCAGCGCGCGATGCACATCGTCGGGCAGATTGCGTACTGTCAGCATGGCCATGTCGTCACCTCATAAAATTGCATTCAATGCAGTCATTTTAACCAATTGAATGCAAACCTTGCAAGCGCTGGTATATTGGGTTCAGGGAGCAATGGAACAGTAAACCGAATTAAGAAAGATTCCATGAAACCTACGTTTCGTGAAACTTCATCTGCTCTTGAGCGCTTTCTTGGTCGGGTACCCCAGCTTGCGAATGGTCGCGCCAGTGCGTTTGCCGAGTTTTATGTAGCGCTTGACGGCTCGAATGCGGTCTTCGTAAGAGTACATTAACTATTTTCAAGTAGTCCAAGTTTTTGTCCGCACCCCCAGTCAACGAGCGCCTCATTGCTACTTCTGAAATGGTCTACCCACACCGAGGTGTCGATAAGCACGTTCATGAATGCACGGGCTCCCCACGGCGACGTGGTATTTCCGGCATTTCAGGCATCGCGCCACCTGACGAGGCAAGTCGCTTGGCCGCTTGCACTCGCACGAAGGTCTTGATGGCTTCTCGAAAAATGTCAGACTTGTCCATGGTGGGGTCTGCCATTTCCAGGGCTTTTTCGTAGAGAGAATCCTCGATGGTGACAGTAGTACGCACAAGCAAGTCTCCGCAGCAAGCATTAAAATAGATTCTATTCTGCATCAAAAAATACATCAAAACAAGTGGGACTGAAAAACGGCGCTGAGGGCAGGGAGGTCGCGCGCAGGAGCGAAACAAGTGAAGGCCTTGGGCGTTGCATATTATCTTAGGGCAGTGCGGGATGATCGCCCGACTGAATATCAATAAAATGAAATCCTTACCGCGGCTATTCCTGCCGATTGATCGGTTTGATTGTTCATCGCTGACGGAACAAGCTCATGTCCATCTTCGTGAACTCATGACTTGAGCTGGATATAGTCATTGGAATGGGTTTTCGCCATAAAACTCGAAACCGTTTTTCATGAGACGTTTCCTTCCTGACTTCGCCATTTTCAGTATTCACGAACTCCAGGGCAACACTGGACATGCGCTGCTCCAGCGAAAGCATGACTCCAGGTAAACAGGGATGCTCTAAATCTCCAGGAAGGTAAACATATTCTTCAACGTCATCGCGGCGTTTAAATGATTCAACGTCAGCTGACAAAACCGAACAGCGCAGAGGTAAATTAACAGAAGGAATCTCTTCCTTCTGAGATACAACCTTATTTTGCCAATCGAGTTTGATGCCCGACGCAGTGGGCGTTATATCGTTGTCGCGTATGGTTACGGGCTTTGCTTGAATTTGTGGGGCAGGGTGAAGCCCTGTTTTTTTATTTCCAACTTCTGGCTTTGCGGACATAGGACTATCTACCAAAGAAAATGGCGATTTTGAGTGCGCAATTGCTGATGGTGATGCACTCACAACCGATACCGGCCTAGCAACAGGCCCTATTAGGGAGTCAATCTTTGAAGTAACGGATGCGCGTTGTTTATCGAGCATGGCTTGAACACGGCTTACTATTTCGCTGGCGGCGCCTACATTTATGGTTTCTTTCCGTATCTCAGCCATTAAGAGTATTTGCTCAGTCATTCGCTGTTGGCAAATTTCCATTCGAGAAGAAAGCATTTGGTTGTAATAAACCTTTACCGTTGACGGTTGATATTTAAAGCCACATTCGTTCAACAACTTGGTTATTTGAAGCATGGAAAACCCCTTTTCTACAAGAACGTAAATACGGGGCATCAGTTGTTCAAAGGCTTTACGTTGCTTTAAATTTTCAGGCGTCATGAGCAAGGCAGCCGCCTCAAGCAGTCCTTTTGCTACGGATAGCTCTCCCCCTGCTAATTTGTGCTGAGGGCCTTGGCGCGATGTGACTCCCATCTTTTTTCCAGTTTCAAAATTCTTATTTTGATCAATACAAGCATTAAATTTATTAAATGACATTGATAATTTTAATTCAAGTCACTTCGAATCCGTATTGATCCGCATCCGGACCGCATCTCATCGGTTGCCAGACCCTATTCGATCTGCTTCCAAATCGCATTCCATCCGTCGCCAGCCCTTATTCGATCCACATCCCATCGGTTGCCAAACCCTTTCCGATCCGCATCTAGGCCCCTTCCAGCCCATATCCAGACCGCATCGAATTCATTTCCAGAACGTATCCAAAACGTATCCAGATTACCCCGAATGAACAAGGACAGGATGCTAGATATGTGCCTGTCGGCACTATCCGTTTTATTGCCCGCTAGGTTGCTGCGCACCCGTCACCGTCCACTCAGGGCTTCGCCCCGAGACCTGGTTGTGCAGATCCCAAGCCCGATTGGGCAGGACCGCACGGCTCCCCAGCAAAGAAGCCGCGCCCAGCCCGCGCCGCCGCAGCCTGCTGTAAATCAAGGGGAGGGCGCCAGCGCAGACGTGGTGGGCAAGCAGCGCGGGTGCATAGGCCTGTGCAATGCCCTGAACGGGCCTTCTCGCAACGATGCCGGGCAAGTCAAGGGGTGGACAGCCTCAATCTCTTGGCGGCGCGCTCACGCCGCCTGGTGGTCAGTGCAAGGAAGACTGGAAGGGGGAATGCGAAATGCGCAAGCTGGCCTATGACAGCTCTGGTGTGTGACCCTGATGGGTTTGCGCGTCGACCCGCACGGCCCTGTCGGCCCTGGAGTGCAGGCAGGCCTGGCTTTTGGATCGGCCGGGCCTGACACAGGATTTGTCATTTTTTGAGAAGCCTGTGCATGGGCGATCTTGCACAGGGGTCATCACCACCGGGTCTAGGGGCGAAGCCCTGAGGGGACGGCAAAGGGCGCGCAGCGACCGAGCGGGCGAAAGACTGGATTGGGCCGACAGGCACATATCTGGCATCCTGTCCTTGTTCATTCGGGGTAATCTGGCAGGGGATTGGCAGGGGATTAAAAGCCGATGGGCAGGGGATTGGAAGGGGATTGGAAGGGGATCAGCAAGGGTTTGGCAGCGGATCGGCAGGGGATTCAAAGGCGATTGGCAGGCAATCAAAAGCCGATGGGCAGGCGATTGGAAAAGGTTTGGCAGGGGATCGAAAAGGCTTTGACAGCGCTCTGGCAGGGAGTTGAAACCGAATTAGGAAAGAACTGGCAGCCAATCTGATGCGCTCCTAACTGTTTCCGGTGGCGGTCATTGATAATGGAGAATTCACGCGGCATCCCTGACGCGTCTTGGGCGCGAAGATGATGGGGCGCTAATCAAACAAGGGCTTAAGCTGGCGCAGTCAGGGGTATGTACACGATGAAAAACACCTATGGCTTGGTTATCAAAGAGAAACGAGAACCGGTGCGCCCAGTGAAAATGGACCTCTCTGGCAAAGAGGGTTCCCGGGTGGTGATGGCCGCTGCCCAGCGCGTGATGGCCACGCATGCCAGCGTCATCAAAGCACTTGCATTGGGTCAGGAACTCCGACCACCAATCTGAAGCGCCTCTTTTTGGCGATTTCCTGAAGCAACGACTGGCGTGATGTTATCGGTGCCTGTCATGGAAACCGATGACCTGTACGCATTTTCCTTTCGTGACGAAACGGCTGGCAAGTGCGACAAGCGCTGCTTTAACTTGGATTTACGTTCCATTGATTCCTGATACCTCGGCAGGTATTTATAATTGAGTTTTACGTTTTTAAGAAATATACCAGTGACACAAGATTCCACACTGCAACAGAAAATCCAGGAAGCTCAAGCTGCCCTCAATGAATTGCGTAAAAAGCTGGATGAAGAGCAAAAAGGCGAACGCATGCAGGCCATTGCTTCAGCCAAAGAACTGATCAAAAATCATGAATTGACTGCTGCTGATTTAGGTTTATCGGGCAAAGGTTTACCCGCCAAGCGTGCAGCTGGTGACAAACGCGGCGTGGTCGCGGCCAAATACCAGGACCACGAAAGCGAAAAAACCTGGACCGGGCGCGGAAAATCTCCTGCCTGGCTGGCGGCTCAACTGGCAGCGGGCTATACCAAAGACGACTTTCTCATCAAAAGTTAATGACTTTCTTCACCCAGTATTGAATTTGGTCTTAAAGTAGAAATTGAGTTGCCTGCCTTTTACATGCCTTGCCAGACTCAGTCTGTTGCTGACTGAACCAGGTCAAATCCTTTCGATGAGATCGTGTTCGCTAGTGTTCGTTAAGCGGCCGTTTAGTTGGCAATTTAAAAACCCAAGTTTCAGCTCGGTTTATTTTGGGCATAAAGTGCCAATAAACGGATTTGTAAAACAAGGACAAGAAAATCACCAGGAAGTGCCATGACTCACATGCATGACCCTCCTCATCCAGGAGCCGTTCTGGTTGAGTATCTGGACGGTCTGGACGACTTGGCGATCACGCGGTTTGCTCAGGAGATTCATCTCGCCATGGCTACTTTGTTGCAAATCATTAATGGCCATGCACCGATAACTTTCGATCTGGCGGTCCGCCTGGAAAATGCGTTGGGCACCCGCCGGGAAATGTGGATGGGCATGCAAAGCGCTTACGATTTTTGGATTGCTGAAGGCGGGCGGTGCACCTCAAGCCGCATTTAAAGGCATGAACCCCACATCGGCTCACGTATGTCACTCGGTGACGCGCCAGTGGCCACATCCGATTTGAAAGTCGAGCTCAGGTATTCATCGGAGCTATTGCCAGCCATTTGCGCTCTTCAACAGAGTCGCTGCCAGGCTGCAGTTCGAAGTAAATCGCAGGGTGCCTGCTTTTGCATGTCTGAGCTGAAATTCATTCTCAATTATTGCCGCTTCGTGTCCATGAAATGCAGGTCGGCAGTTGAATGCATGTGCATTCGCAGTAATCTCGGGCTTGAGGGGCCCGCCAGACGCAGTTCATTCTGGTCGAAAACGTGGTTGATTGCGGGTCGCACTGTGTTTTTGAATGCAGGGCGCCACAACTAATGCGCAACGGAACTTGCACTGCCGCCGTCCACATCGTTTTGCGCGACGTCGAGCAAGTCTTCTGGCTGCAACGTTTTGATCATGTCTCGAAAGATACCGTCCATTTTAGCCACCATGGTTGCTATCCAGGCTTGGTATTCAGGCCATCGAGACTCATCGTCCAAAGGACAATGGGCGCAAGCAACGCAGACCACGCTGCCCTTCTTGCCTGGCAGGTCATTCCATATGAGTTCAAAGCCCAGCATTGCGCGAATGACGTGCTGCCTGAGCCTCAAATGGCGAAAGACAATCTTCGCAGGCAAGTCGCCACAATTGATGTAGAGCCGCACCATGAGCTGCTGCTCTGCGCGCCGGACCACGCCCTGGAGTGAAAACCCGGTGCGCCCTACACCAAACGACTGCCACGATTGCGCCGAAGGCTTGGGCGCGCGCTGGCCCTTGGCGACCATACGGTCACGAAATCCGCTCCAGAACCTGAGCTGCAATGCCTGGGTTGGACTGCTGGCCTCGGCCTTGGCGGCTTGATCGCGAACGGCTCGGCTCCACTTGTTGGGCTGGCAGATGATGCTGAACTTGGGCGCTGGCGGCGACGTGCCAATGCGCCAGAGTTCAATTTCAAGGCCGAAGAACCGCCACTCGTCCTGGGTGATGGTGTTGAGCCAGTCCATGGCCGCGCGATGCTCATCCGAGAACTTCGAGGCAATCCAGATGACCGTCTGCGCCTTCAAGCCCGCCGCATAGGTCAATAGGTGGCCCAGGTGGCGATGGTCAGTGTTCTCAAGCTGATTTTCGATCAGTACCAAGGTGTTGCTCATCGCATCCTTGCACACGATGTCGGCCGCATAAGGCCCGATGGGCCCGACGGCAAGCTCCTGGCCCGTCAACTCGAGCTCAAGGCCCAAGACGCCACTGAGCGTTGCCAGGGTGCCCGGTTGGGCCAGCCAGGCTGCGAAATGATGCGCCTCGTGCGGCCACACGCCGCCAAGCTCCACGCGCTGAAGTACACCCAGTTCGGCCATTGATCACTCCCATTGGTTGTGTTTTGCTTTATCCGTCATCCAGGCCACTGCAGGCTCCCGGCAGTCGTTTGCGCGGTGTATCTGGCGCGCAGCCGGACTGTGAACGGCTCTGGTTGCATCCGAATCCTGGACGCACATCAGGCTGGCCGGCGATTCGATGATCTCTTTATTCTACGAATAACGTAGAGAAAAGAACAGCTCTTTCTACGAATATCGTTGAATGCCCAGGCACTCCATTTCTACCACGCTTTTTGGCAGGCGCCTGCGCGCGGCCCGCAGCCGTGCAGGAATTGCCCAGGACAAGCTGGGCGTGATCATCGGCATGGATGAGGGCTCAAGCAGCGCGCGGATCAGCCGCTATGAGACCGGTGTTCATGAGCCGCCATTCGACACGGCGGCGCGCCTGGCCCTTGCGCTGCACGTGCCTGTGGCGTATTTCTATTGCGATGATGAGCGGCTGGCCGATTTTCTGATTGACTACGCCGCCCTGGGTGAAGGGCAGAAAAACCAGTTGCTGTGCCTTGCCTCGGAACTGCGCTCGGTTGCCGAGTAACCGGCTGGGCGTTTGCCCTGGCCGTAAAAAGCACCGGCCAGCTGGGCTGCCCGCTGCGCCCGTGTCGTCGCCCAGGTGGAGTGGCCCATCAAGGGGCAATGCCGAAACTCCTCGCTCACAAACGGGCAGCAGTGGCGAATGCATGGCATTTTGGGTCGCGTTTGACAAGCCCACTGACGACCGCCAGGCTCTGAAAATCATCTAGCCGGCCACCCTGTACGAAGACTGGTGGCGGAATTAAAGTGAGTTTCCAAACTTTGTGCGTATTCCGGTGAACGTGACCGTTGATTCCGGCAACGTGACCGGCATTCCGGCGAACGTGACCGAGGGTCGGTGTTGCGCGTTTTGATTTTATGCCGGCCTGCTTTCCCGGCTGTTTTGCCCTTGTGTGGAATTGAATATTTTGAACGAATAGGCCCCTGCCAGGCCGCCGGAGGCCCCCCTTGGCCGTGGGGGCCTACTTGTCGGCGATACCTTTTGCGGGCGGGCTTTTTTTACGCAGCGATTCGCCCGTGAGCGTGAAGCGGTGATGGTTCTGCATGAGCCGATCGAGCATGGCATCGGCCACAGTTTGGTCACCTATCCACTCGTGCCAGTGTTCAATGGGCAACTGGCTGGTGATGACGGTGACGCGCTGGTTGGCCCGGTCGTCAATGATCTCCAACAGATCGGCCCGGGTTTGACTGTCCATGGCGGCCATGCCCCAGTCGTCGAGCAGCAGCACGTCGGTATTTTTGAGCGTGTCCAGCCAGCGCGTAAACGTGCCGTTGGCGTGCCGAAAGCGCAATTCCTCGCCCAGCCGGGGAACCCGCTAGGCGCAGCGCACTGTGGCCACTCCGGCAGGCATGCTGGGCCAGCGCGCACGCCAGCCAGGACTTGCCCGCGCCCGTGGCTCCGGTGATCAGCACAGCGTGCCCGGCATTGACCCACTCCCCCAGGGCCAGACTCATCACCGCGCTGCGTTCAATGCTCCGGGTGCTGCGGCTGTCCAAATCTTCTATGGCCGCTTGCGGGTATTTGAGTTTGGCGGTTTTGAGCAACCGCGCACAGCGCCGGTCCTGTCTGCCATGCACCTCACGGTCGACCAGCAAGGCCAGCCGTTCTTCAAAGCTCATGGCGCCGATGCCGCTTTGCGTGAGTTGCTGCTCCCGGTGAATGTCAAGCTAGTTGTCGCCTGTGAGTCTTGAATTTAAGCGGCTTTGTTGAACTCCTTGCTGCTCTCCTTTTGGTCATGCTTTTGATCGGGATTGAGGTACACCTCACGCACGGGCTGCCAGTTGCGCGTGGCGCCGCTCCAGCGCCGGGGGTTGGCCGCCTTGGCCGCTTCATAGACGTCGGCGCGCTTTGACAGCAGCGCGCTGTCCTGGCCCGTATGGCGCTCGTGCGGGGTGACGAACCCAATGGCGCTGTGGCGATGTTCCAGGTTGTACCAATTCACGAATGCGTTCACCCACTGGCGTGCGGCCAGCACAGTCTCGAACGCGCAGGCGGGGTAGTCGGGCCGGTATTTCAGCGTTCTGAAGAGCGACTCCGAATACGGGTTGTCGTTGCTCACCGACGGACGGCTAAGCGAAGGCATCACCCCCAGAGCCTGCAGCGTGGCGAGCATGGCAGCGCCCTTCATCGGACTGCCGTTGTCCGAGTGCAGCACCACCTGGCCGGGCGCGATGCGCTCGCGCAGGCAGATGTCACGCATGACCTCACTGGCCAGTTCGCTGCTTTCGTTTTCATAGACCTGCCAGCCGACGACCTTGCGGCTGAAGATGTCGAGAAACAGGTACAGGTAAAAGTAGTGCCCCGTGACGAGCGTGGGCAGGTAGGTGATGTCCCAGCTGAACAACTGGTTGGGTGCCGCAGCGCACAGCGCGCGCGGTTTGCTGCGCGGCTGGCCGGGCCGCTGGGCGCTGCGGTGGCCCAGCTGCCTGGCAGCCCTGAGCACGCGGTAAAAGCTCGACTCCGAGGCGATGTATTCGCCACGGTCAGCCAGCCGGGGAACGATTTGGCTGGGCGCCAAGTGGCCGAACTCGTCCGAGTTGGCCACTGCCAGAACGGCTTGGCGCTCGGCCTGGCTGAGCCTGTTGGTGGGTGCCTGCACCCGCGCGGGGCGCCGGTCTGCCCGGCACTGCTCGCGCTGCCAGCGCTGCAGGGTTCGCCGGCTCAGGCAAATGACGGCACAGGCGCGCTCCTGGCGCGCGCCCGCTTGCGTCGCCTGGGCCACCAGCGCAATGACCTGGCGGCGCTGCAAGAGGCTGGTCATTTGACCTCGTCCTCCCACAGCGCCCGGAACTTTTTTTGTAGCATCAGCAACGCTGCTGCCTCCGACAACGCCTTTTCCTTGCGCAGCAGCTCGCGCTTGAGCTGCTCGTTTTCGTCCTTAAGGCTGCGCCATGGCCCCGTATCCGCCAGCGCTTTGGCTGGCGCGCAGAAAGCCGCTTTCCAGCTCGCCAGATGGTGGGCGAACACGCCGCGCTCGCGGCACCACGCCTGCAGCGCCTCGCTTGAGAAGCCATGGGTTTCGTTCAAGGCTTGCAGCTGCTCAGAAGCGCTCCAGTCCTGGGGACGCTTTTCTTTGCCGGACAAGGTGCCGGCCCTGTCGGGATGCCCTCGTTTCATCCAGTTCTTGGCCGTGTGGTAACTGACGTTGAGCTCCAGCGCGACTTCGCGCACGGTGCGCTTGCCACGGGAAAGCAACTTGACCACTGCTTGTTCGATAAATGCTTCGGAATATTTTTGCTTCATTGTTGTCGGTGCGTCTAAAAGAGTATTTTTTAGAGGCGACAACTAGTCTGACACAGGGGGCTCCAGCGCCTGGGCCATGGTCTCCAGGCGCAGGCCGCGCAGCTGGTTCAGGGTGGTATTCATCATCATGTTGGGCTCTATCGTGTTGGGTTTCATTGGTAGTAGTTCGCGCCACGCACATGGGCGTGAGTCGGGCTGGTCCACTCGGGTGTGGTGCTGGCCTGCAACAGGTCACGCCGGTTGAGCAGGATGTCGCGGATGTGGGTGTATTTGCTGGTGCCCAGGCCAAGGGCCATGGTGCAGGCCGCCTCCAGCCGGGCATCACCGTAGCGTTTGGACAGAGACAGCAGGCCCAAACAGGCGCGGTAGGCGTGCTCGGGATGGGGTTGGCGCGCCAGCATTTTTTGCACCGTGGCCGCGCACGCCACGCCGATACGCGCGCCCCAAGCCACCAGCCGCTCGGGCGTCCACTGGGCCTGGTGCTGGTGGCGCTCGGGCAGGTGTGCAATCATGGTGGTAACGCTGCCTTTGTGGGCGCAGCGCATGTGGCTGGCAACCCGCTCTCCACGGTGCAAGACTTCTACCGCATGGGCGGTGACGCGCAATTCCAGCGCCAGGCCCACCAGGGCGTTGGGCACGCTGTAGCGGTGGCCTTCAAATTCGACATGGCTGTCGATGTGCACGCGCACCGTCTTGAACACCGCCCATTCCCAGGGCTGCACCGGCAAGGCCATCAGGGCCGGTGCGTCGATTTGCCCGAACACACTGGCGCGGCTGCCCGGCAGCTTTTGAAAGGCACGCTGGCCCCCCGTGTCAGACTAGATGTCGCCCCATCATGATTGCGGAAGACCCGCATAGGAGCACCATCTATGAGCAGAAATTTACATTCAATTGAATTCCAAGAGCAAGCCCTTATCAAAGTGAGGGATCGCGGCACGCGCAGCGTGCTGGACGTAGCCAATGATTTGCATATGGCTGTCGGCACGCTGAGGAAGTGGCTTAGCAAGTCCAACCGGACAAAGGGCGAAGTGAGTGAGCCAGCAGTCCAACTGCCTGATGACCTGCCAGCGCAATCTTGGGGACCTGCCCAACGTTTGCAGGCCCTGCTTGAAACGCACGCCTTGTCCCAGGCGCAGCTTCATGCCTGGTGCCGGGAAAAGGGTGTGTTTGAGCACCAGCTAAAGGCCTGGCGTGACGCATTTTGCAGTGTCCCTGCAAGCGACTCACGTGAATCCAAAACGGCGTTGCGTGAACTGCAAGTCAAGCACGATGGACTGCAACGCGACCTGCGGCGAAAAGAGAGGGCACTGGCGGAAGCGGCAGCCCTGCTGGTGCTGCAAAAAAAGTTCCAGGCGCTGTTGGGGGACGAGGACTGATGAGCGACGCCCAACAACGCAAAGACCTGTTGCAGCTGATTGAGCAGGCCTGTACGGGCGGTGCGCGATTAGCGCGGGCCCGCACCCAGATTGGCCTGTCCGAGCGCACCGTGCAGCGCTGGCAGCATTCGGATGGCCAAGATGGTGACCGCCGCGCGAGCGGTCTGCACGAGCGCGCTGAGCCGCCCAACAAGCTTGGCGCGTTCGAGCGTCAAGCAGCCATGGCACTTCTGAACGGCGAGGAGTTCAAAAACCTGCCACCGAGCCAAATCGTGCCGCGCCTGGCCGATCAGGGGCGCTACATTGCCAGCGAATCGACCCTTTACCGGCTGCTGCACCAAGCCGGTCAGATGAAGCACCGCCGGCTCGAACGTGCGCCTCAAAGGCGCACAAAGCCGCGTGCCTTGACGGCCACCGCTCCCGAGCAAATCTACTGCTGGGACCTACTTGCCCACGCAAGTGCGCGGCAGCTACTTCTACCTGTACCTGTTTGTCGATCTGTTCAGCCGCAAGATCGTGGGCTGGCAGGTGTATGACTGCGAGAGCGCAGAACTCGCCAGTGGTCTGTTGCAGGACATTTTTGCCAGGCAAGGCTGCGTGCCCGGCCAGCTCATTGTGCACTCAGACAATGGCGCTCCCATGAAGGGCGAGACCATGCTGGCCACCATGCAGCGCCTGGGTGTGGCACCGAGTCGCAGCCGCCCGTCGGTGAGCAATGACAACCCGTATTCGGAGTCGCTGTTTAGAACGCTGAAGTACCGCCCGGCCATGCCCGTCAAACCCTTTGAATGCCTGCTCCAGGCGCGCCGCTGGGTCACGGATCTGGTGCACTGGTACAACGACGAGCACAGGCACAGCGCCATCCGCTTCGTGACGCCAAACCAGCGCCACGCGCAGCAAGACAAGCACTTGCTTGATGCGCGTGCTGCGGTCTATGAACTGGCCCGCCAGACTCACCCTCAGCGCTGGCCCAAACAGTGCCGCAATTGGCGCCGTGTGGATCAGGTTCACCTCAATCCGGACACACCGCAAAACAAGGAGGTTGAAACTCTCAAAAAAGCAGCCTGATACACCACCTTCATGCGACAACTAGCTTGACAGCCGCCGCTGTTCGGCTCACTGAAGGTCGAGCGCTTGCACGGGCAACGCTTCGTGACCCGGCGCCAGGCCAAGGATGAAACCATCGCGTGGCTGCTCTGGTACAACAAAGCCCGGCTGCATTCAACGCTGGCTTACGTCAGCCCGATGCAGTTCGAAAGCGAATGGCTTGCCAGGCAAGCCAACTCATGAGCTCGGTTATGGGATACGCAATCCAGGGGTAAGGTCACTGGCAAGTACGGGCGACATGGATATTCTGGCGGGCCTGTTAGGGCATTCCAATATTGAGTGCAGCCAGCGCTACGCGGACGTGCAGCCCGGTGTTCTGTACGCGATGTTTGCAGACGCTATTTAGTTGACCGATAACTGGATAACGGTTAATATATGTCATGTCAATCCAATCATTTAGTTGTTCCGACACGCAGGCGCTATTTACCGCAGGCAAGTCTGCGCGATTCGTCAACATCAAGAAGGTGGCCGAGCGTAAATTGGCTCAACTGGATGCTGCGCCGTCGATTGCATTCATGGGTTCGCCGCCAGGTAACGATCTAAAAGAGTATGACGGAGCTTGGCATGTGCGGATAAATGGGCAATGGCGATTGATATTTAAATGGGGCGAGAGCGGTCCGTTTGATGTGCGGATAGATGACCCTCATTGAGAACAAATTTGAAGGAGCTAAATCATGTTTAAGAATGGAATGCGGCCAGTACACCCTGGCGAAGTTCTTCAAGAGGACTACCTAAAGCCCTTGGGACTCAGCGTTAATGCGCTTGCGAAGGCGTTGGGCGTTCCCACGTCGCGCATGAACGACATTGTGAAAGAGCATCGTGGGGTTTCAGCAGATACGGCGTTGCGCCTTGAGCGTTACTTTGGTTCGGATGCGCAGGGTTGGTTAAACATGCAAACTGCTTATGACCTCAAGATAGCTCAGAAGGTTAGTGCGAAGACCATTGCCAAGGCCATTGTGCCCATGGCACTTGCTGCATGAGCACACAAAAGGACTACCTGCAAGCCACCAAAAAGGCTTTGAGGGCGAAGACATGGGATGCCCTGGCAGAGATGGCGGGTGTGGCCCCGCGTGCGCTTAAAACGTACCGGATGCCCGATGACTCTGGTGAGTACCGGGGGATGCCAAACCCCGTGAAAAAGGTGTTTGATTTGTTGCTTGAAAAGAATTCAAAAAAGAATGTTGAATAGCTCTTACAATAGTACGCAATGCGTACTATTGTAAACGCAGGTGAACACACTATTTCAAGGAAAAAAGCGTGAAGAAAATTCTTGTTGCCGCATTCAAAAGTGATGAGCTTGAGCACCATCTGAAAAATGTGATCGCTGTCAATGACAAGTGCGCAGTTGAGGACATTACGGATACCACCATCATCCACGAAGCGAAGTACGTGCTGTCCAAGTTTGTTGATGGATCAGAGGGTTTTGAGCAGCATGAAGAATGGTGCGGTGAACACGGTCCAGTGCAGCAGAAGCGGGCGAAAAAAACGTGACGGCCATCAAAAAATTCCTGGAAAAGCATGTCCTGGCGGCAGTCGCCGCTTAACAAGGAAAGCATCGTGCAAAGTATCAACGCAACACCGCAGGCTGATATTCCGATGACTGGGCTAAGCGCCTACATTGGAGATTTGGCCAAGCGACATGGCATTGCGTATGTGAAGACCGGCAGCAGTGCTTTGGCTGAGGTGATAACGCGTTTGGCTGGCGACGATGTAAAGCCTGACGAAACTGAGAGGCTCGTCATCGCACTACGCCGCGCAAACGTCATCAATGGCCGGATCATGGTGACGCTTCTCGGGCGTTACTTTGATGAGACGCGCAATGTTTGACCCTTTCAATGATTTCGACACGGAGGGGTATCTCCGTAACGTCCGAAAAGACAAGGACGCACGGGACATCAAGCGCTTCGAGCATGACTTGTTTGAAGCCAATATTGATGCTGCATTTGCTCATCTGGCGTCAAGTGAAAAATTGACGTACAAGGACTTCCTTGCTGTCCATCGCATCTTGTTCGCCGACTATTACCCGTGGGCTGGGCAGGATAGATTGATGACGCTTCCGAACAGTGCAGTCAAGAAGGGTGACGTGCTTTTCTCGCATCCGCAATCGTCTCGGCTGGCTGTGGAGCATGGTCTGAGTCTGGGACAAGACGCGGCATCGATGGCTCAAAAGCCTGGCGAGGTTATGGGCTTGTTTGCTTATGGGCACCCGTTTCTGGATGGCAATGGTCGAACAATGCTGCCCGTTCATATCGAGTTATGTCACAGGGCAGGTTTCTCTATCGCTTGGCAAAAAACGAACAAGGTTGATTATCTCGGCGCTCTTAGTAAAGAAATCGAGACGCCTGGTCAAGGTTTTCTTGACGCCTACTTGTTGCAGTTCAAGGGTCCAGTGTTGGATCGAAGCGCATGGGGTGCTGACATTCTTGGGATGAAGGGATTGGATGGGCTCGGTGATGTCAACCAGATTGACGGGGAGCTTTCTGATCCCGCCATTGCAGAGAAGTACCGAAAACTTGAAGAAAAGCGCGGGTATTCGTATGAAGCGTCTTCGACCGCTATTCAAGCATCCGGGCTGCATGTCGGCCCGGTAGTCGCAGTAGAACCAAATCGTATCGCTCAAAAGACCGGTCGCGATCCAAATTTCGTCGTTTGGCACAGTCTGGACAAGCTGCAGGGAAAAATGCTGGTAGTGGGGGATTTGGTTGAAATCAACTACGTTAATGGTGTAGGAGTGATCACAGGAAAATCGCCATTGCAACAGGGCGGGTGAGTGGCTGAGTTGTCTGGTTGCCAGACGACGCGGCTAAGGTTTAGTAATCAAGGAAAACAACGGGTTGTGTCGCGTTGACGATCAAGCAGCCTGCTCGACTATGCTGGGTGCTTTGAACGAAAAGGCTTGAAACGCAATGCTGGCTGCCAAAGGAATGCGCTTCCCAATCGACGTCATTCTGGTGTGCATTCGCTGGTATGCGGCTTATCCGTTGAGCTACCGGCATCTGGAGGAAATGATGGAGGAACGCGGCGTGTGTGTAGACCATTCCTCTATCAACCGCTGGGCGATCCGGTTTCTACCCTTGCTGGAAAAAGCCTTTCGCAAGAACAAGCGCCCGGTGGGCAGCAGCTGGCGCATGGACGAAACCTATATCAAGGTCAAGGGCACCTGGAAATACCTCTACCGGGCGGTGGACAAGGAAGGCAAGACGGTCGATTTTCTGCTGACGGCCAGGCGCGACAAGGCCGCAGCCCTGCGGTTCTTTGACAAAGCCATGAAGGCCAACGATGTTCCGGAAAAGGTAACGATGGACAAGAGCGGCGCCAACAAGGCGGCCATGGATGAGATCAATGTCCGAGGCGAAATACCGATCATCGTGCGGCAAGTGAAGTACCTCAACAACATCGTGGAGCAGGACCATCGGGCCATCAAGCGGGTCACCAAACCAATGCTCAACTTCAAGTCATTTCGGGCCGCCAGAAATGTCCTGACCGGCATCGAACTCATGCACATGATCCGCAAAGGTCAGTTACTGCTGCAAGGCTTGATCGAGCTGTCGTTTGCCGACCAGTTTTATGCATTGGCAGGAAAAATCCGTCCAGTTTGAGGAGCTGGCATCCGTTCCTACCCAAACACGTTTATCAACTGGCAACGCGACAGAACCGTTGCCAGAACTCCGTGCCTGACAAGCCGAGAAAGAATTTGGGGCAGCTGTTGCTGACCGCACACCGGGTCATCACGCCCCCCTTGCGGCCAGTGAGCGGATCGACATAGTCCTTGTCGAGCGCACGGGGCGCGGTCTGCCCAAACGCGGTGTGGTCAGTTCGGATGGCGCCGCCGCCGCCGGGCACGGCAAAGCGGGTGTTGACGTTCGTCTGGCGAGCGGCCACATGGGCGAAAAGGCCATCGAAGACCTTGCTGCCGTCCAGCGCCTGGTTGAAGCCCAGGTGCAGGAAGGTCTTCATCGCATTGCCCGACTGTGAAGTGCCCTGGCCAATCACGCTGTTGATACGGCCTGCCAGTGGATTGGCAACGCCACCAGCGTCCACCGAGGCTTTTCGAAAAAAGCTCACCGTATCGCGCAGCGCAGCCAGCCCTACGCCCATGACCTTGGGGTCTTTTGCGACATAAACTACTTCATACAGGTACTTCGGATCGAAGCCGCCCTTGACACAGATCTTGCTGCCATCGGCCGTGCCCGGGAATGGGTTACTGCCGGTGTTGCAGTCGGCAAACTTCCAGTCCGTTGCGGGTACGGGAACGCGTGGATCCGTGTCGTTGATCCGGCGCATGAGGGAGTAGCCCGGCAGCGTGTTGTCCAGGCTGGCCGGGGCATAGGGAATCAATGGAGCCATTGAACACGCCCCCGGGCAACGTAATGACCGGCGCAGCAGCAGAAGGAATCAGTTCGCTGCGATAAGTGCCAGTGATGGACGAGCCGTCCTTGTTCTTGGCCACGGGCACGGTGACCGTGAGGCGGGCAGGCGAACTCTTGGGTACATCGCCTTGCCAGGCCGAGTAGAGCAGCACGTAGCCACGCTCCAGAAATACCGCGTCGCTTGGCGTGGCAGCCGGGTTCACCATGGTCAGGATGTTGCCGCGATTGGGGGCGTGGTAACGCAGCACGCCGCTGGCCTTGGCCATGTCCTTGGGCTTGAGCATCACAAAATCGGCCTGGTACTCGACCATCCCGCGGGCGATGAGCGGCGCCAACGCCAGATCCTGGATCACCGCGTTCTTGGGATCAGCAGGGTCGACTTCGCCCGAGAGTGTGCCGGTCAGTTTTTCATACGCGCCGACGCTGCCGTAGCTGCCGGTGAAGTCTTCGGTGGCGGTCACGTTGAGCTTGACGGCAGGCGTGCTGGCCCTGCCTGTACTTATGCCTGCGCCGCTGCCGCGACCAGGGCCAATAAGGGGGTTCTGAAATACATTGTTTGTCTCCTGCCGTTTTATAAGAAATGAAATGCTCGTGCGGTGGCGCGGCGTGCGCCATGAGGAAAATAAAGGACCTGCAAGCTACGCATTGCGCCGCAGGCCCTGCCCAGATTACTCAGCCTCGATGCCGGCGGCCTTCACAATGCGGCCCCATTTCTGCGACTCGCCGGTCTGAAACTTGGCCAACTCCTGGGACGTGGTGGTAAACACTTCGGTGCCGGTGGGCTCATAAAAAGCTTTTTTGGCCGCTTCACTTCGGGCGGCCTTGACCAGCAGCTCGTTGAGCCGGCTGACCACGGCGGGCGGCGTGCCGGCAGGCGCGTAGGCGGCAAACCAGTAGCCGATCTCGTAGCCCTTCACACCGGCCTCGGCGAGGGTCGGCACTTCCGGCGCAAGGGGGGAGCGCTGAGCGCCTGATACCCCGAGCGCGCGCAGCTTACCTGCCTTGACCTGCGGCAGCCCAGTGGCCGCGTCCGTGATCATCATGTCGATCTGCGTACCCAGCAGGTCAGTGACCGCCAGGGTGTTGCTCTTGTAGGGCACGTGCAGCAGCTTGATGGCCGCCATTTGTTGGAGCAGCTCGCCCGCCATGCGGCTGGAGGAGCTTCCGCTGCCAAAGGTGTACTTGCCGGGGTCTTTTTTCGCCAGCGCGACGAACTCCGCGACGGTCTTGGCGGGAAATGCCGGATTGACTACCATGATCTGCCCGCCCTTGCCCAGCGCAGCGATCGGTGCAAAGTCCTTGACTGGGTCATAGGGCAGCTTCTTGAACAGATGCTCGTTGGCCGCGTGCGTCGTGTTCGTCGTGATGAGCACGGTGTAGCCGTCCGGTGCGGCCTTGGCCACCTGCTGCGAGGCGATGAAGCCGCTCGCGCCAGCCTTGTTGTCAATGACGACGGCCTGCTTGGTCTCGAAGGTGACGCCATTGGCGACAGCCCGCGCAATCTGGTCGGTGGCGGTGCCCGCGGCGAACGGCACCACGAAAGTGATGGTTTTGGCCGGAAAGGTCTGGGCGCTGGTGAATGCAGGCGCAAGCGCCAGTGCGGCAGCGGCGAAGGCAATGGAATGCAAGCGGGTCATGGTCGGGTTGTCTCCGTGGGTGTTGTAAAAATCAGTTTTCGGGAAGGGGGCCTGCGAGCAGGTGCTGCAGGTGATCGGGCACGTCGATGGGCAACTCCAGCAGCCAAAACGACAGCGCCTTGCCATGCGTATCCAGGTTGAGCGCATCGTTGACGCCGCCGTCGAGCACCGCGTCCAGCACGAAGTTCATGGCGTGCAGCCCGGGCAGCACGAAGCGCTGCACCTGGCTCGGGGCGCGATGGCGAAACTGCGCGGCCACCGCCTCGGGCGTGACCTGTTCGACCAGCAGCGCGAACAGCTCGGGATGCCAGGCGATGACGCTGATGTTGGAGCGGTCGCCCTTGTCGCCCGTGCGGCCATGCGCTGCGCGGTACAGGGGAACGGTGGTGCGGTTCATGGGGCCACCATTTCAAATCGGACCGGCACCGCCTCCCGCGCCAGCAGGCACGAAATCGTGTTCAGCCGCGGCGTTAGGGTAGAGCGCACGCCGCCCCCGCCGGCCGGGCCGCAGGTATAGAGCGCCATGACCTCGCGCCCCAGGCGCTCGGCTTCGCTGCGGTCGGCGTGCGTGGCCGCCACCCGCAAGCGCACGTCGCGCATGCCGCCGTCGGGCATGGCAGCCAGCGCGCGGCCGGCATCATCATTGAACACGCTGAGCGCGCCAATCAGGTCGACCCGCAAAGCCAAGCCCGGCAGTCGGCTGCGCAGCACGTCGGCCGCCAGGCGGGCGCGCGCTTCGGCGCGGGCGCCGGCATATGAGATCTCGCCCTCGGCCAGCCAGCCTCCTTCATAGCAGACGTTGACCTTGTAGTGCGTCGGACGCGCGTGGCCGCGCACGCCGCTCAGCAGCACCCGGTCAGTGCCCTGTGCCGTGACGCGCGCCTCGCCGATGTCGGCGACCACATCGGGCGTGAGGTAGGCGGCCGGGTCATGCACCTCGTAGAGCAGCTGCTCTTTGACGGTCGCTTCCGTCACCAGGCCGCCGGTGCCGTCTGCCTTACCGATGATGCAGCTGCCATCGGCCTCGATCTCGGCTATCGGAAAGCCGACGCGCTCAAGCCCGGGCACGTCCTTGTAGCCCGGGTCGGCGAAATAGCCGCCGCAGACCTGCGCGCCGCATTCGAGCAGGTGCCCGGCCATCGTGGCGCGGCTAAGTGCGGTCCAGTCGTCGGCCTTCCAGCCGAAGTGCGACATGGCCGGGCCGACGGTGAGCGAGGGGTCGGCCACACGGCCGCACACCACGATCTGCGCGCCGGCATCGAGCGCCGCCGCAATCGGCTCGGCGCCGATGTAGGCATTGGCACTCACCACCGTCAGGCCATCCATCCGCTCGCCCAGCTGCTCGCGCATCAGGGCGCGCTGCTCGGGCGAGGACAGGTCGTCGCCCTCGGCCACGGCAATGCGGGGCACAGGGACGCCGAGCTCGCGCGCCATGCGGGCAATGTGCCGCGCCGCCGCGCGGGGATTGGCCGCGCCGAAGTTGCTCACGATACGGATGCCGTGTGTCAGGCAGCGCGCCAGCACGGGGCGCAGCATGGCATCGAGCAAGGGCTCGTAGCCCGCTTCAGGGTCGGCGCGCCGGCGCAACTGGGCCAGGGCCAGCGTGCGTTCGGCGAGCGTTTCGAAAATCAGGAAGGCGCGCTGCTCGGCCGCGCCTTGTGCGAGACGCGCGATCAGCGTGTCGACCACGGACCCCGCCGCATCGGTGCGGTCACCGGAAAAACCGGCCGCACAACCGACAAGAATTGATGGGCGAACGATGGCGTTCATGTGTCTGTTGTCTCCTATTTCTCTTTTGTGGAGCACACTTTAGATGGATATAGTTCATACGCAAAATCGAAAGTTCAGATGGCATGATCTGTAATTCAAATAACTGCTCAAGGAGAACTTTTGAGAATCCCTGACCTTTCCTCGCGCCAACTGCGTGCTTTCGCCGCATTGGCTGACCAGCGCAACTTCACGCGTGCGGCGCTCACCTGCCACCTGTCCCAGCCGGCCTTCAGCGCGCTCATTGCAACGCTTGAATCAAGCGTGGGCACGCGGCTGTTTGACCGGGACAAGCGCAGCGTGCGCCTCACGCCAGAGGGCGAACTGTTTGAAGACTCGGCGCGCCAGCTGCTCGATGACATGGGCAATGCGCTTGAGAATCTGGCCAGCCATGTCCAGCTTCGCAAGGGCCGTGTGCGCGTGGCCGCCTTGCCATCCCTGGCCGCAGGCTGGCTGCCAGCGGTGTTTGCTGAATTCATGAAGGCCTGGCCGAGCATCACGCTCGATTTGCACGATGCGCTGTCCGATCCGTGCCTGTCCCTGGTGCGTAGCGGCCAGGTTGATTTTGCGCTGGCTGTGCCCGGCGCTGGCGTGAGTGCCCAACTGAGCGACCTGCGCACGCACGAGCTGTGCTCCGACGGGTTTCACTTGGTGTGCCTGAAAGATCATCCGCTGGCCGGCCAGGCGCGCCTGACGGCGGCGAAACTGGCTCCTTGGCCCTTCATCCAGATGACGCGCAATAGCAGCGTGCGCCAGGCGCTGGACGCGGCCTTGTATCCGCTGCGACTGAATGCCGTCTTCGAGGTCGAGCACCTGGCAACCGTCAAGGGCCTGGTCGAGGCCGGACTGGGCATTAGCGTCGTGCCAACGCTGACACTTTTTCACTTTCAGGGCGAGGTGGTGACGCGACCGCTGCTTTTGCCCTCACTCACGCGCAGCGTGCATCTGGTACAGCGGCAGGATGCCAGCCTGTCGGTGGCAGCGCAGGCACTGCATGACCTGATTGTCGAGCGGATCGGCAAACGCGCGCTGAGTTAACGCGGTGGGCAACACGAGAAAGCAAAGTGCGAGTTTATTGTCCTTCGACGAGCTGATGCGCTTTGCGCAATACCAAATTGAGTAGCACCATCAATCGTTCATTCACATAAAACTGTTCCCAGCGCAGTGGGCATTGGCCGTTGATTTGCTTGCATTTCCAAAAATCCAGTACCAAAATTGTGTGAAGTTCTTTCACACAATAACGTTCCCCGCATGGAGTTTCACTTAAAACCGTTCTCGAACTGAACGAAATTAGCCAGGGATGAGCGCATCCTTGCTGGTCAGCAGAGCGTTGGTAAACGCAGGTACAGTTTTATGTGAAATCTGGGTACGGTTTTATGTGAATGAACGATGTGAATGAACGAGTGTTTAGGATTGTCTCGGCCTACTGCCCTAAGATAAGATGCATTATCTCAGGCTAAAATAACCCGGTCAAAACTGGGTTTGGTATGACAATGTGATTTTTTCCAAGCACTGCCACCAGCTTCCCCCTGCCCACCCCGCCCATGCCACCTACCCCCTCCTCTGCAGCGCCTGGCGCGCGCTTCGTGCGCCGCCTGGGCCCGCACCACTTCGCCCATCTGCGGGCCGTTGCCGAAGGCCTGGACGTGGGCGACTGCGCCCGGCGCTACCTGGGCATCGAGCACGGCCATGAAGCGAAAACGGCGCACCAGGAAGCCGTTGACGCCGTGCGCGCGGTGGCTAGGCGCCGGGGCGAGTCCGCCTGGCGCCTGGTGGGCCTCACGATCCGGACCCCGGAAGGCGAGGCGCGCCCGTCGCTGGAGTCATTTGTAGCGCAGCACGGCCTGGACGGGTTCAGCGAAAGCGAGGTGGTCAAGCTCTACGCTGAAGCCTTTGCGCTGGAGCGAAAAACCGCGCGCGGGCAGCGCCTGCGGGAGCGCCAGCTCACGCTCTTGCGCCGCCTGGAGGGCCTGGCCGCCGAAACCCCGCAGCCCTCGGACCTTGTCGCCGGCTGGTTCGACGAGGCCTTGGCAGCAAAATTAGTCACGGCGGGCCTCTTGACGCTGGGGGCACTGAATGCCCGCATCTCGGGGGGCGGGCGCTGGTTCGCTGCGCTGCCGGCGGTCGGCATTGCCAAGGCGCGGCGCCTCGAGCGCCACTTGGCCACGCTCCTGCCGAGGGACGTGCAGCCCGCCAGGGCGCTGTTTGCGTTGTCGGCCACGCCGGCGCTGTTTGGAGCGCCCTCGCCTTCTCAGGTGTCCCGCGCTTCAAGTGGGGTCGCTGGTTCGGCACCAGGCGACGTTGTTGTGGAGAATGGGACGACTACTCTCTTGGCGCGCCCGCTGCTGGACGTGGCCTCGGACCTGCAGGCCGTGCAAAGCTGGATCCAGGCGCGGGCCGGGTCTCTGGCCACCGTGCGCGTCTATCAGCGGGAAGCGCACCGGCTCCTGCTGTGGCTGCAGTATGAGCGCCAGGGCGCCACGCTCGCGCAGATGGGGGTAGCAGACTGCGCCGCGTTCATGGCGTTTTTGCAAAACATCCCGCCGCGCTGGATCTCCCGGGCGCGCGCCGCCCCCGGGCAGCCCGGCTGGGCGCCGTTTCGCGGCCCGCTCTCGCACGCCAGCTGCCGCCAGGCGATCACGATCGTTGCCTCGCTCTTTGCCTGGCTGCAGTCTGCGCAGTATTTGAGCGCCAATCCCTGGGTGCTGGTCAACCAGGCGACGGGTGACGATCCAGGCAAGAAGATGCTCGACACTAAGGCGCTGAGCGAGGCAGCGATGCTTGAGGTCCTGCGCTTCATCGACGCCCAGGCGCCCTCGCCTTCCCGCGCGCGCATCCGTTTTATCCTGCTGTTTGTCGAAGCCGTCGGGCTTCGCTCGGCCGAGCTCCTTTCAGCCACCCTCGGCGATCTGAGGATGGAGCCCGAAGGGTGGGTGATGCAGGTGCATGGCAAGGGCTCGAAAAACCGGATTGCGGCCGTGCCCGGACAGGCGCTCCATGCGCTGCAGGACTACCTCGCGGTGCGCGGCCTGGGCTCGATCCAGGCCGCACCACAGACTGCGCCACTATTGGGCAGCGCAGTAGACCCGATGGTACCGGTGGGCTACCAGGCCATCTACGAGCATGTCAAGGGCTGGCTCACCCGGGCCGTGCGGGCCTCAAACCTGCCGGCAAACGAACGTGAGCGTTTGGCCGGGGCAACGACGCACTGGCTGCGCCACACCTTCGGGACACGGGCCATTGCTAGGCAAGTGCCGCTCGATGTCATCCAGGCGCAGATGGGGCATGCGTCGATCCAGACCACCACGGCGATCTATGGCCGGGCGCCCATCCAGCGGCGTGTGGATGAACTGGGTAAGGCGTTCGGGTAACTGTTCGCAGTGAAAGCCTGAATCAGGTCCCCGAATGTTGATAAGCAAATGCCTTCATATACTCGCGCAGAGCTATGACACCACAGAAGAGCGAACACGACCAAGTGCCACCGCTACTACATGAAAAATATTTACGTATTTACGTAAATAAGTACGTAAATAAATAATTTAAGAAAGATAGTTTTTCATGATGCAATAAGACTAGACTTGTCTTTTTAGTATTGGATTTGCTATGCAAACATTGGTAATTGCTTCACGCAAGGGAGGCGCAGGAAAAACGACGCTAAGCAGAAGCATTGGCGTTATGGCAGAAATTAGCGGTGCCGGCCCTGTGGCGCTGATTGATACCGACGAACAGGCGGGCTTGGCTATGTGGTGGAATGCCAGAGAAAGTCAAACGCCTGTTTTCGCATCCGTCACCATCGACAACCTCAAAAGCCATTTAGAAGGTCTGCGTAACGCTGGCGTCAAGCTTGTCGTTATTGACACACCGCCCGGCCTGAACAGCGAGTCCACGGCTACCCTGGAAGCAGTGCTGCCCAATGCCGACCTAGTGCTTATTCCCGTCCGGCCAAGTCCAGATGATTTGCGCTCAGTGGGTGCCACTATTCAACTGGTTGAGCAAGCTAAAAAAAAGATGGTCTTCGTTATCAACGGTGCAGCTAATCGAGCAAGTATTTCCAGCAAGGTAGCAATTGAGTTATCTCAGCATGGAACCGTTGCGCCCGTAATGTTGTTTCAGCGAACTGTCTTTGCTACATCCGGAATTGACGGACGCACAGCTCAGGAAGTCGAGCCGAACGGAAATTCAGCCAAAGAGGTGGCGGAATTATGGGAATACGTATCTGCGCAATTACGTAAATAAGTACGTAAATAAAAATTTATAGGTAAAAAGATGAGTGAAAAGCCATCAAGCAGTTTGTCTGGCCTCATTTCTATCAAAGGAAGTGCTGCCGCAGCTACACCAGCGAAGCCCGAGCTGGTCAAGATAGAGCCAGCACCTTTGCTTAAACCCATGCCGGAAAAGTCGCAACCGAAAGGCGGACAGAGTTACTGGAAGGCAATGACAGTCAAGCTAAATCGTGATCAATATGTGGATCTGAAAATTCATGGCGTAAAACTTAATAAGAGCTCACAGGACTGCATTAGTGAAGCTATCGATATGTGGCTTGCAGCCCAGAGTGCAGATTAGTGCTAATGAACCCGTATCGCATTGACAAACGGCTGTTTGGTTTTGGGTTATCCACATAACATAGTGCAAGACCGATGAACTGTTTTCTTATTAAAAGAAGATTAGAGAAAGATTAGAGGGCTGTGGAAAACTGGCTTAACTGCTTGATTTTATTCAGCTAATCAGAATGTATTCCACGGTGTTGCACTATGTTTGCCACGGTGTTGGACTATGTATCACATCGGTCATAAACTAGTTGGAAAAATGAGTGCTCGGTGTTGCACTATGCCGGCTCTCGGTCTTGGACTAGTTATCAGCCCAGCTTTGGATGAATCGTACGCACAACGGCGTTGAACTAGTATTCATCGGTCTTGGACTGCTATTCATCGGTCTTGCACTATGTTTTAACACTAGACAGTGCGGGTTCACCTAGCGGAAACTACTTTTATGCCTTCCAGCAAACTCCAAACTAGTGCAACACCGATGGTCCTGCCTCTGCAGTTACCGCTGTGGCCCAACAAGCAGCGGGGCATTCCAAATGCAATGGCTCGCTCAGCATTGTTCAACGTAACGAACCTTCGGGCAGGGGCGCGTAAGAGCTATGAAAGAAGGGTTATCGCAGCAGTAGGGGGTATTGGTATCACCTACACCGGTTTCGAACTGCGCCAAGATGATGCCGACGTATTGCTACAAATCCTGCACTTGGCCAGGCCGCATGACCTCGGAACAAACGTTTCATTTACCGGGCACTCTTTGCTCAAGTCGCTTACATGGAGCATCAACAATGCCAGCAAGGAGCGGCTGATTTCATGCCTGTCCAGACTGTCTGCAACGACATTGGACATTAGTATCACTGACCGTGAAGGCTTGCGAGAGGGCTACGCAGGGTCACTCATACGTTCATTTTTTTGGCGTGATGATTCCACTGGCAAAGCCCTGCGAAATTGGACTGTCTTGCTGGAGCCAAAAATTGCAGCTCTGTTCTTGCCTTCCAGCTATTCGCGGCTAGATTGGGAATTGCGTATGTCCTTGCCGCCACTGGCCAAGTGGCTGCATACCTTCTATCAAACGCACTCGATGCCATTTCCGATGAAGGTAGAAACACTTCACCGGTTGACCGACTCTGATGCCAAAGAGTTGTGGCACTTCCGAGCCGACTTGAAGAAAGCCTTGGGCTTGCTCGTCGACAAGAGCTTTTTTATCAGCGCAGTAATAGACCCCCGTACAGACACCGTGCAGGTTGTGCGCAAGCATCAGATCGAAGCATGACTTTGAACAGCATGACCTACCGCATCACCCTTCAAGACTTCCCTGAGATTCCAGACAATACCCGTGCGAAAGCCGAGGAGCAGTACCGCCGCGCCCTGGAAAAAGCCCTGGGCGGACCCGATGAGGTGATACCCGCCTACCGCGCCTGGCTCAGCGTCAGCGAAAGCGGCAACGATCAGGTGGGCAAGGAAGAGGTGTCCCAGGCCACCCGATGGCAAAAGGCCTCGGACCTGGCCCGGCAGGCCGGCTTTCGCTCGCTGGGCGAATCGGCCGAGGCCTACTTCGAGTTCAAGCTGAGCAGCTGACCCGATAGCGCGTGGCACAGCACCCAGCCTGGCCCCCTTGGGTTTGCCGGCATGGGCCGGCGCGGATTTCCTTTCCTACTCCAAGTCGTGATTCGTTGGCATCCGGGATTGCACCGTGTATGTCCCTGAAAGCGCCAGGGTTACACTACTGTGTATATGTACAGTAATTTGCCGCCCACCGCCACACGCTTTGAATCGAGCGGTCCTTTGCCGCTTCCCATGGTCGAGGGCACGGTCTGGGCGGGCTTTCCCTCGCCGGCAGCCGACTTCGCGGTCAAGTGCTGCGACCTCAACGACCTGATGGTCACGCACCCGGCGGCCACGTTCTTTTGGCATGTACGCGGCACCTCGATGGTGGAGGCAGGCATTTGCGACGGCGACCTGCTGGTGGTCAACCGGGCGCTCGCGCCCCAGCACATGGACGTGGTGGTGGCCGAAGTCGATGGCGAGTTCACGGTCAAGCACTTTTGCTGCAAAGGCGGCTCGGTCTCGCTGCGCGCGGCCAACCCGACGTTCCCGCCCATCCTCCTCAAGGAGGGCCAGACCTTGACCATCTGCGGCGTGGTCACGTACACGATCCGCAAGATGCGCCCGTAGCGAAAGCCGCGAAGGTACCGATACAAGGGGATACAAGGGCGGCACGGCCGCACGCCCACCACGAAGCAACCTAGTGTCGCGTCATGATGTAGTTGTCGGGTAAAGCCTTTTGAGCTTGGTGCGGGCATCCTTGGTCGTGAACTGCCAGTTGACTTTGGCCTGAAGGTTGTCGCGGCGGCTCTGCCAGGCGGCGACCTCGCTTCGCACCATCTCGATGCTGTCGATGCGCCGATCCAGACACTGCTTGACCATGACGTTGATCTCGATCTCGGCCATGTTCAGCCAGCTGCCATGCTTGGGCGTGTAGACAAACTCGAAGCGGTCCCACAGCGCCTTGGCCTGCTCGGGGGCAAACGCCTCGTACAGCGAGCCCGGGGTGTGCGTGTTCAGGTTGTCCATGACCAGCGTGATGCGTTCGGCATCGGGGTATCTCGCAGCGATGTCCTGCACGAACAAAGCCCAGTCTGCTTTCGTTCGGCGCTCGGTGACCTTGGTCAGGCGCCGCCCGGCCAGCGGCTCACTGGCCATGAAGACGTTGCACACGCCGCAGCGCTCGTATTCATAGTCATGGCGCTCGGGCCTGCCGGGCGCCGCTGCAATGGGCTCACGCGTTTCGCGAATCAGCTGGCGCGGCGTCTCATCCATGCACACCACCGGGTTCTTTGGGTCGTAGGGGCGGCTGTAGATGTCCAGCACCTGTTCCATGGCAGCCACGAAGGCGGCGCTGGCCTGCGGGGCAATCACCCAGCCGATCTTCCTCCAGGGCTTGAGTTCGTTTTTTTCAGCGCCCGCCGCACCGTCTCGTGGGACACGCTGTCCACCAATTCGAGCTCGACCAGCCGATCGGCCAGCAGGCGCAGCGACCAGCGGGCCTGGCCTTCAGGGGGCGCCGAGCAACTCAGGGCCAGCAGTTGCGCCTCCAGCCGGCCATCGATCTTCAGCGCGTACTCGCATTTGGCGGGCTGGCGGTTCAACGTCAACTCCAGGCCTTCGAGAACAAACTTCTTTTTGACCCGGTCCACCTTGCGCTCGCTCACGCACAGCATGGCTGCGATGTCGCAGGTGCGGGGGCGTTCAGTGCGCTCCCCCGCTTGGTCGCAGTTGAGCAGTATCAAGGCATTGATGACTTTGGATGCTGCGTGCGTGCCTTTGCCTGCGATGCCCTGCAGCTCGGCTCTTTCCTGCTCTGACAAGGTGACTTTGTAATGTTCCATTCCCCATTGTCCGCGTCAAACTTCTCGTGACGCGACACTAGGAGTCTGGGCGCCAGAAGGATTTAAACGGTCACGAATGGGTTAAAAGACCACTCATGCGGTCTGGCCGATGATGAACGTGTCCGTCAACATCGCCGGCACAGTCTGCAAAGACCATTTCCATCAGGCCCAAGTGCGTGATTTTGGAAAAATCGTTGTACTTTGCTCCTCAACTCGCCCGCATCGCCCCCATTCTGCGCAGATTGAGCGCCAGGCAAACGAGCTTGAACTCGGCTTTCGCCTTTTCCAGACCCCGCATGCTGAACTGGCGAAACCCCAGAACGTTCTTGATCCAGCCGTTGGGCGGCTCGGCTATCCACTTGCGTTTGCGGTAGTCATGCTTGCCTCGTGCGGTCTCGAATTTGGCGGCCATCGCCACCGTGTGCGGGTAACGCATGGCATCCCTGGGCTTGAGCAATACCTTGCCTTCGCGCCCCAGCGCGATCACCAACTCGGTATCGGGTTGGGTTGTTGCCAATTCGGCCATCACCGCCTCACTGCGGTAGCCCGCATCGGCCAATACCTGGCCCGCTGCTGAACCGGTATGGTTTTTGACGGCCGCCAGCACCATGGGCAGTTGCTGCACGTCCGAGCCGGTGTTCACGACCTCCGCGGCTACGATGATGTGCGCCGCGTCATCGACTGCGGTCTGGGCGTTGTAGCTGTAATCAAAGCCGCCACCGGCGCGCTTCATGATGCGTGAGTCGGGGTCGGTAAAGCTGTCCTGGGCTTTGGAAGCAGGAACACCAAAGTCGCGCTGATACGGTTTGCCACCCTTGGGCTTGCCATTTTTGTCCTTGGGTTGGCGCTCGTCATCCGGGCTGCGCCCACGCTGCGCGTCGCTTTGGCGCTGGCGCTCCTCCAATCGTGCCTTGGCCGCCTCAATCGCCGCCAGGCGCGCTTGCCTGCGTTCAAGCTCGGCGGGGATGTCCAGGTCGGGCTCGTTCTTCTCGGCTTCGTCGGTGTTGGCCGCTTTTTGCAGCAAGGCTGCAATCTGGGCTTTGAGTGCAGCTTCAGTCGTTTGCATGCGGGCGTAACTCATGGCCTTGTGGCGGCTGGCATTGGCCTTGATTTTGGTACCGTCCACGGCAATGGTGCCCAGCTTGACCAAGCCCATCTCGCGCGCCAGGCGCACGACCTGGACAAACAGTTCGGTGAACTCGCTCAGGTGCAAGGCACGGAACTCCCGTATCGTGCGGTGGGCGGGAAAGTTCTCGGCTGCCAGCACGCGAAAGGCCACGTCTTCGTGGAGCTTTCTGGCGATCTTGCGTGAGCTGAATACGCCGGTCGCGTACCCATAAACCAAGACCTTGACCATCATGGCCGGGTGAAACGGCTGGTTGCGTGGGCCACCTGCTGCGTAGCGGGCATGAAAGGCGCTCAGCTCCAGGCTGGCTACGGTGTCGTTGATGAAGTAGGCCAGATGGCTTGGGGGCAACCAGTCTTGGATGGCGCTGGGCAAGAGTTGTTGCTGTTCAGGGTGGTAGGGGATGTAGCTCGCACTCATGCCCAATATTGGATCTCAAACTTCAACAACCCGCATCAGGAAAATCCCTTCTGCCGCCCAGACTCCTAGAGCGGGTGGCGCAAAAACGCAGCAAGCCACGCGCACTGATGGCCACCGGGCCCGATCAGATTTATTGCTGGGACATCAGCTACTTGCCCACCGAGGTGCGCGGCATCTACTTCTACCTTTACCTGTTCGTGGACCTGTTCAGCCGCCGGATCGTTGGCTGGCAGGTCTACGACTGTGAGAGTGCCGAGCTGGCCAGCGGGCTGCTGCAGGCCATCTGCGAGCGCCAGGGCATCGCGCCCCATCAGCTCACCGTTCACTCCGACAACGGCTCGCCGATGAAGGGGGAAACGATGCTAGCCACCATGCAGCGCCTGGGCGTGGCGGCTTCTCGTAGCCGACCGGCGGTCAGTAACGACAATCCTTACTCGGAGGCTTTGTTCAGGACACTGAAGTACCGGCCTGAACTGCCCGTCAAACCGTTTAACGGCCTGCTACAGGCGCGGCGCTGGGCGACAGAGCTGGTGCACTGGTACAACCACGAGCATCGGCACAGCGCTATTGGCTTTGTGACGCCTGCCCAAAGGCACATGCAAATCGATCAAGCCCTTCTAGATGACCGCGCCAAAGTGTATGCCGCAGCGCGCAATGCCAACCCAAACCGCTGGTCCGGCCCAGCCCGCAATTGGACCCGAATCACAGAAGTACACCTCAATCCGCAAACACAAAAAAACCAGAATCAACCAACTCAACTTATCGCCTGAGCATCAAACTTTTTGCGACAACTACCTTGACATCCACCGCAATTGATGTAGAGCCGCACCGTGAGCTGCTGCTCTGCGCGCCGGACCACGCCCTGGAGTGAAAACCCGGTGCGCCCCACACCAAACGACTGCCACGATTGCGCCGAAGGCTTGGGCGCGCGCTGGCCCTTGGCGAGCATACGGTCACGAAATCCGCTCCAGAACCTGAGCTGCAATGCCTGGGTTGGACTGCTGGCCTCGGCCTTGGCGGCTTGATCGCGAACGGCTCGGCTCCACTTGTTGGGCTGGCAGATGATGCTGAACTTGGGCGCTGGCGGCGACGTGCCAATGCGCCAGAGTTCAATTTCAAGGCCGAAGAACCGCCACTCGTCCTGGGTGATGGTGTTGAGCCAGTCCATGGCCGCGCGATGCTCATCCGAGAACTTCGAGGCAATCCAAATGACCGTCTGCGCCTTCAAGTGCGTATTCCGGTGAACGTGACCGCTGATTCCGGCAACGTGACCGGCATTCCGGCGAACGTGACCGGGGGTCGGTGTTGCGCGTTTTGATTTTATGCCGGCTTGCTTTTCCGGCTGTTTTGTCCTTCTCTGGAATTGAAATTTTTAAACGAATAGGCCCCTGCCAAGCCGCCGGAGGCCCCTGAGCGTGGTGGCTTAGTGGTCGGTGCTCCCTTGCGCTGGCAGGCTTTTTTTGCGCAGAGATTCGCCGGTCAGCGTGAAACGGTGATGGTTTTGCATCAGGCGATCGAGCATGGCATCGGCCACAGTTTGGTCGCCTATCCACTCGTGCCAGTGCTCAATCGGCAACTGGCTGGTGATTGAATAGTGGCGCGCTGGCTGGCCCGGTCGTCAATGATCTCCAGCAGATCGGCCCGGGTTTGACTGTCCATGGCGGCCATGCCCCAGTCGTCGAGCAGCAGCACGTCGGTGTTTTTGAGCGTGTCCAGCCAGCGCGTAAACGTGCCGTTGGCGTGCCGAATGCGCAATTCCTCGCCCAGCCGGGGAACCCGCAGGTACAACGCACTGTGGCCACGCCGGCAGGCATGCTGGGCCAGTGCGCACGCCAGCCAGGACTTGCCCGCGCCGGTGGCCCCGGTGATCAGCACGGCGTGCCCGGCATTGACCCACTCCCCCAGGGCCAGACTCATCACCGCGCTGCGTTCAATGCCCCGGGTGCTGCGGCTGTCCAAATCTTCAATGGCCGCTTGCGGGTATTTGAGTTTGGCGGTCTTGAGCAACCGCGCACAGCGCCGGTCCTGTCTGCCATGCACCTCACGGTCGACCAGCAAGGCCAGCCGTTCTTCAAAGCTCATGGCACCGATGCCGCTTTGCGTGAGCTGCTGCTCCAGCGCCTGGGCCATGGTTTCCAGGCGCAGACTGCGCAGTTGATTCAAGGTGGTGTGCATCATCATTTTGGAATTCTCTGTAAGGGGTTTCATTGGTAGTAGTTCGCGCCACGCACATGGGCGTGTGCGGGAGATGTCCACTCTGGCGTGGTGCTGGCTTGCAGCAGGTCGCGCCGGTTGAGCAAGATGTCGCGGATGTGGGTGTACTTGCTGGTGCCCAGGGCAAGGGCCATGGTGCAGGCCGCCTCCAGCCGGGCCTCGCCATAACGCTTGGACAGCGACAGCAGGCCCAGGCAGGCGCGGTAGGCGTGCTCGGGATGGGGTTGGCGCTGCAGCATCTTTTGTACCGTCGCCGCACAGGCCACGCCGATACGCGCGCCCCAGGCGATGAGCCGCTCGGGCGTCCACCGCGCCTGGTGCTGGTGGCGCTCGGGCAGGTGTTCAATCACGGTGGTGAAACCGCCTTTGTGGACGCAGCGCGTGTGGCTGGCCACCCGGTTGCCACGGTGCAAGACCTCCACCGCATGGGCGGTGACGCGCAGCTCCAGCGCCAGGCCCACCAGGGCGTTGGGCACGCTGTAGCGGTGGCCTTCAAATTCGACATGGCTGTCGATGTGCACGCGCACCGTCTTGAAGACCGCCCATTCCCAGGGCTGCAGCGGCAGGGCCATCAGGGCCGGTGCGTCGATCTGCGCGAACACGCTGGCGCGGCTGCCCGGCAGCTTTTGAAAGGCACGCTGGTTGAGCCAGTGCAGCAGGGGGGTGATGGCGTCGTTGACCTCCTCCACGCTGGCGAACTGATGCTTGCGCAGGCGTGCCAGGATCCAGCGCTCGACCAGTAAAACGCTCAACTCGACCTTCGGTTTGTCCTGTGGGTGATAAGCGCGTGCAGGCAGCACGCTGCAGCCGTAGTGACAGGCAAAGTCCTGCACGCTGTCGGTGAGCAGCGGCTCGTAGCGGTCGGCCCTGGTCACCAGGGCGCGCGGGTTGTCGGGGATGATGAGCTGGGGCACGCCGCCATAAAAGGTCAACGCCTGCGCGGTGGCGCCCAGCCAGTCGCGTGCCGTCTGCGCGGGCGTTGCCAGACAGAAACAGTAGCCCGACACGCCCATGGCAGCGACGAAGAGGTTGGCACGTCCCACCTCCTGGCCACCGGCCACGAGTGCAATGGTGGGGCCGGCATAGTCGATGAACATCTTCTCGCCAGCGCGATGGACCTGGCGCATCGAGCGTTTGAGCCGTTTGGCAAACTGGCGGTAGTTCTCGCAAAACTGCGAGTAGCGCCAGGGCTTCAGGGGCAAGTCCGCATGGTGCTCGTCGCCAACCTGGGCGCAGTATTCCTCCCACAGCAGCATGAGCGTCACGCCCTTGCGGCCAAGCTCCTGGTGAAGCCGTCCGAAGTCGGCTTGCGCATAGGTCTGGCTGGCGCGAGAGGACGTCAGCAGGCGTCGCTCCAGCGCGGCTTCGTCCAGGGCTGAAATGGCCGGCCAGTCCAGCCCGGCGGCGACGGCCAGACCCGCGTATTTGGTGACAACACCTTTGGAGAGCCCCAGGGCGCCGGCGATTTGTTGGTGGGACTGTCCACCCTCGAATTTCAGACGCAGGGCGTCTTTGAGTTTGCGCATATTGATCCTTAAGGCGGGCATGTGTTTCTTTGCAAAAAGCATCGAAGCTACACGCCACGCCCGGTTTCGTTTATGCGCAACACCGTGCCGACAGCGTATACCGCCGTGCCGACAGGCGTGACCAAAAACATCGGTCACGTTCGTCGGAATCAGCGGTCACGTTGCCGGAATCCTCCCGGTCACGTTCACCGGAACGTCGGTCACGATCCCGGAATCACCGGTCACGTTGGTCCGGAATACTCATCAAGCCCGCCGCATAGGTCAATAGGTGGCCCAGGTGGCGATGGTCAGTGTTCTCAAGCTGATTTTCGATCAGCACCAAGGCGTTGCTCATCGTGTCCTTGCACACGATGTCGGCCGCATAAGGCCCGATGGGCCCGACGGGCCCGACGGCAAGCTCCTGGCCCGTCAGCTCGAGCTCAAGGCCCAAGACGCCACTGAGCGTTGCCAGGGTGCCCGGTTGGGCCAGCCAGGCTGCGAAATGATGCGCCTCGTGCGGCCACACGCCGCCAAGCTCCACGCGCTGAAGTACACCCAGTTCGGCCATTGATCACTCCCATTGGTTGTGTTTTGCTTTATCCGTCATCCAGGCCACTGCAGGCTCCCGGCAGTCGTTTGCGCGGTGTATCTGGCGCGCAGCCGGACTGTGAACGGCTCTGGTTGCATCCGAATCCTGGACGCACATCAGGCTGGCCGGCGATTCGATGATCTCTTTATTCTACGAATAACGTAGAGAAAAGAACAGCTCTTTCTACGAATATCGTTGAATGCCCAGGCACTCCATTTCTACCACGCTTTTTGGCAGGCGCCTGCGCGCGGCCCGCAGCCGTGCAGGAATTGCCCAGGACAAGCTGGGCGTGATCATCGGCATGGATGAGGGCTCAAGCAGCGCGCGGATCAGCCGCTATGAGACCGGTGTTCATGAGCCGCCATTCGACACGGCGGCGCGCCTGGCCCTTGCGCTGCACGTGCCTGTGGCGTATTTCTATTGCGATGATGAGCGGCTGGCCGATTTTCTGATTGACTACGCCGCCCTGGGTGAAGGGCAGAAAAACCAGTTGCTGTGCCTTGCCTCGGAACTGCGCTCGGTTGCCGAGTAACCGGCTGGGCGTTTGCCCTGGCCGTAAAAAGCACCGGCCAGCTGGGCTGCCCGCTGCGCCCGTGTCGTCGCCCAGGTGGAGTGGCCCATCAAGGGGCAATGCCGAAACTCCTCGCTCACAAACGGGCAGCAGTGGCGAATGCATGGCATTTTGGGTCGCGTTTGACAAGCCCACTGACGACCGCCAGGCTCTGTCGCATTAAGCGGTTTTTATCATCAAATGACGTTGATTTCATTGAAGATTTTTTTTGATAATTGCTTAATGCGACAGAGCCGGTATTCGCGGGCAGCAGCTTTATGAATGTTGAATTTTATTGGTTGACTTGCCAGTCAGCGGTCGTTCGTGGCGATCCACAACGGTCCCGTTGCAGACGACAGATCAAGAATCCAGGCGCTCAGTGGAATGGCCGCAGGCCAGTAAGATGCGCGTGACTCTATAGGGTAATCGAGGTCAGCGCACCCACAGGCATCTGAATCTGGGGCAGATTGAAAAACACCAATTTATGCATTTTTTTGTCTGTTGAGGAAAACTGCTGCCGGCAGTAATATGGCGCGCTGATCTGGCGAAGTGCCAGCAGCGGGATGTTGCAGGAACTTGATCCGTTCGCGCAAACCGGGCAGGAGTTCGTGCTCAAACCATGGATTGCGCTTGAACCACGGGGTGTTGCGCGGCGACGGGTGCGGCAGGGGGAGATAGTCCGGTGCAAACTCGCGCCATGCCTTGACGGTGTTCGTCAATGAAGACTTACGCCGGTTTCCCAGGAAGTGGCGCTGTGCATAAAGGCCGATGAGCAAAGTCATCTCAATCTGCGGAAGCCTGGCCAGCAAGTGATCAAGCCACAACTTTGCGCATTCCCGGCGCGGTGGCAAGTCGCCGCCGTTGCCCCGGCCCGGGTAGCAATAACCCATGGGGATGATGGCAACTTGGGACTCATCGTAAAAGCTGGTTTTGTCCAGACCCATCCACATGCGCAAGCGCTCGCCGCTGGGGTCATCCCACGGGACTCCCGAGGTATGCACGCGCAGGCCGGGCGCTTGGCCGACGATGAGAATTCGCGCTGTTTTACTGGCGCGAAGCACCGGTCGCGGGCCGAGTGGCAGCTGGCCTTCGCACGCACGGCATTTGCGCACGGCCGTCAGCAAGCCGTCCAGGGTGGCGTGGTGCGTTTCGTTCACTATGCCCCGCCGTGTTGCAATGTGGCCCCCTTGTGCATGGCGATGTGGTCGCTCTTGTCGCTCTTGATTTCATACTGCGGCTCATCCTCGCTGGCGTGGTGCGTGTAGCCTTTGCGGACGGCATTTTTTGTATGCACTTTGACGATTTTTCCGCTGACGCGCCCGGCCTCTGAATTCCAGGTCACGTGATCGCCGACTTTGAATTTGTGCGCCATGCTGCACCGTTCCAGGTCAGGCACTTGTGCCGGATTTACCCACCTCTTCAGCCTGGTCCACGAGATCGGACTGTCTGGCTATGCCTGCTGGCGGTGGATAGGTGATTTGCAGGCCTTCCACTTGGGCGAACGCGGTAAGAATACGGGGTCTGCGTCCCTTGGGTCCTACAATGTCTTCGACGCGAATGCCGTGTATCAGAAGTGCGTCGCTAATCAGGGACCGGTGACAGCGCCAGGGAACCGCTTCGGCGCACATCAGCACGCAAAGCTCACGGTTTGCCAGTTCCGCCACCTGTTGAATATTGTCATTGAACTCAGCAGTTTGCATGTAATCGGCATAGCCGCGAAACGAGCGGTTGTGCCAACCGGTGTTGGGAGAATCAGCACGCGTATGGCGCAAGCCACCCAAACCGGGGAGGTGGGAATAGGCAATTTCAATGCTGCCCAGTGTTGCGGGCAGCGTGTCTAAATTGAACTGCGGGTTGTGGTGCGAACGCGGAACGGTTCTTACATCCAGCACATGCGCAATACCGTTGACCAGAAGCAAATCGACAAAATCTTCTATCGACCGGTTGGAATGACCAATCGTGCAGACAAGAGGCTTGTGCGACACGGCGGGGATATTCATTCAAAAAAACTTTCGAAAACGCGTATGAGTAACTGACCTTACGCAGCCGCCTGTCCTGTTAGCCTACGCGCATGAAAAATTCTGAACTGGAGTTGTACACGGATTACCTGCTGAGCAGCTTTGGCGCGACAACAGCGACAGGGCTTTCGGCCATGGTGCAGGGCGATGTCAGCCACGACCGGATTACCAGGTTTTTATCCGGGCAGGACTACACGTCTAAGGACTTGTGGCGGCAAGTCAAGGCGATGGTGCGGGAAGTGCAAACGGCTGAAGGCGTGCTGATTTTTGACGACACCATCCAGGAAAAAGCCTGGACGGACGAGAGTGACTTGATCTGCTGGCATTACGATCATTGCAGTGGTCGCACGGTCAAGGGCATCAACCTGCTCAACGCGCTGTACCACTGCGGCGGCAGGTCTATTCCGGTGGCGTTCGAGTTGGTGCAAAAGCCTCTTCAATGCGACGTTGCGAGCCGCCAAGTCAAACGCAAAAGTGAGAAAACAAAAAACGAAATGATGCGCGAGATGATCCATGCCTGCCTGCAAAACGCCTTGCGATTTCGTTTCGTGCTGATGGACAGCTGGTTTTCCTCCGAGGAGAATTTTGATTTCATTACGAGCCGGGGTAAGCACTTCATCGCAGCACTGAAGGACAACCGGCTGGTGGCGTTGAGCCAGGAGGACTGGAAGAAAAAGCGCTTCGTGCGCGTAGACGAGCTGGAATTTTCAGAGCAATGCACGGTGCAAGGCTGGCTCAAGGGGTCTGCCAGAGCAGTCCGTTTGGTCCGCCAGGTCTTTAAAAACAAAGACAGCAGCACCGGCACATTGCACCTGGTTTGCAGCGACCTCACGTGCGACTACGACGCCATCACCACGACCTACAAAAAACGGTGGCAAGTGGAGGTGTTTCACAAATCCTTGAAGTCCAATGCGGGCATGGCCAAATCCCCAACGCAGACGTTGAGAACCCAAAGCAACCACGTCTTCATGGCGATTTATGCCGTCTTCAAGCTCGAATGCTTGAGCGTTAAAAGCAAGATCAACTCCTTCGCTTTAAGGTTCAAACTTCTCATCAATGCCACCCGCAGCGCTTTTGACCAGCTTCAGAAATTTCAGGCGGCTGCGTAAGGTCAGTGAGTAATGCTCCTTCACAAGTTCTTATCCAGACGTCGGCAGTCCTCGCGTATTTTTGTAGTCCATCACCGCATCGCGCTCGGGTAGCCACTACCGCGCCGAGGTGGCGTGGCTGCGCGAGGCAGCCACGTCGTCGCGATGGTCGGCGAGGGCACCACCGAGGGCACCGGCATCGCGCTGACGCGCTACGATCTGGCCTTGGCCGGAACGGCGCTGGCTACCGATGATGCTATCAAAATGAGCGGTATCGATGCACGCCCGGCGTGCGACAGGGCCGATTCAATGCAATTTCACACGACGTGGACAACGCATGACGATAGGGCACGATGCAGCGGTCCGGACGCGTTACCGCTGCCCTTCGCCCACGCAGCGACTTTAGGTTCAGGAAGGCGGCATCGCCTTGAGCACGCCGGCCCGGCGGATCAGGTGCTTCATTTGGCGCGCCGCGTGGGTCGTCAGGTGGTGCGGCGTGAAACCCTGCTTCGGCGTGATGTAGGCCGCCAGGGCGCCGGCCAAGTCGAGTTGCCGGTCGGAAGCTTCGGCCAGCAGCGCCGTCACCAGGTTCTCCAGCGCGATCACGCGGAGTTGCAGTTGCTTCAGTTCGGCGTTGGTGAGATGCACTTCGGTTTGCACCTCGCCCGCGATGAAGGTGTCCTGCGGGCAGGCGAGCCCTTCGCCCCCGTTGTTGTCGCACCGTGAAAGCGCCTCGCGAAGCTGCAGTGCGCGCGCTGCCATGACGGCATCGTCCTCCTTCGTCTCGACATCCATGCCGGATTCGACAGCGAACGTCGGGTGTGCCAGGATACACAGATCAAGGGCGGACTGCGGATCTTCCTCGCCCAGCATCGACTGGGGGGGGTCGTCGGGCAACCCGGATCGGTGCGATGGCGGGTTGCCCTGGTTGTTTATCATCGGGTGTTCCTTGGCATTAATTTTGCATTTTGCGACGCGGTGAATCGCCTTGTGAGCTGGCCCTTGGCCGACCCCACTGAAGGCGGGGCCGATCGACGCTCGACTTCGTGCTACTGTCTGCATGAAGGTCGCTGGCATCCCTGAAACCGTGGCCTCAGGAAGCAAAAAATGAACACCAAGCTTGTCAGCAGCATCGAAGCCGTCGCCCGTTCGCGGCTGGTCACGGTTCCCGTCGACGCGCTGTTGGTGAACGTGGCCACGCTGCTGTCCAACACCCACATCAGCCTGGTAGTCGTCTGCGAAGCCGATGGCCGCATGGCGGGTGTCATCACCAAGACCAACGTCGTTCGCTGCCTCGGCCACTGCGCGGGCAGCGCATGCGCCATGACGGCCGTCAACGTGATGACGCGCGATGTCGCTTTTTGCCATCCCGCCGATGGCTTGGCAGATGTCCTGGCGATGATGCAAGCGCGGGGCTTTGTCCATGTCCCCGTGGTCGATCAGCACGCCATCCCGTCGGGTGTCATCAACGCACGGGATGCGTTGCGCGAGCTGTTGACGCAAGAGCAGTACGAAGAATCGCTGCTGCGCGACTACGTGATGGGGATCGGCTACCAGTAAAGGCCGGCAGTCAGCGCCACAGCAGCACGTCGCGCAAAACCACCGCGTCGTTGTGCGCTTGGTCATGGGCGGAATAAACGAGCGTGACCGGGCCGGCCCGCGCCAAGGAACGCAATTGGCCGAGCAGCCCGGCGTTGCGGTGCAACTCGTCCCGGTAACGGCGACGAAACTCGTCCCAGCGCGCCGGGTCGTGGCCGAACCACTGGCGCAGCTCGGTGCTGGGCGCGATCTCCTTCATCCACTGCGTCACCGCCAAGTCAGCCTTCGAGACGCCGCGCGGCCATAGCCGGTCGATCAGGATGCGGTTGCCGTCCTCGGCGGCGGCGGGCTCGTAGGCCCGCTTCAGGACGACGTGGCGGGCGGGAATGCGTGTCGCGCTCATTAGTTAATGTTCCGTTCCGGCTTCGCTCAGGCGGGCGTTGTGGTGCTGGCGTCTGGCTGAGTAGCGGACTTCTTGCGGCACAGCGCCATGAGTGTCGGGACGATCTTGCCCTGCCGCACCTCCTCGACCATGTGCTGCACGCCGTGCCACAGGTCGATGGCAGCGGTCTTGAAGAACGGCCCCACTGGCCCGTCACCCAGCATCGGCGCGTCGGACCGGTAGACGCCGTGCGCCGGCTCGACGCCGGCGCCGGCTTCGTAGACCAGCTTGCCGCCCAGGTACGCCGTATACGCCAGAATGCCGACGCCCGCGACACCGGCGCAGAGGTAGAGCGCGTCCGGCTTCTCACTCTGCGAGCGCCGCACCGCCATGCATCCGGCGATTACCGTGGCGACGAAGTTCAGGTTGCGGTGCGTCATCAGCATGTCACGCGCGTCGCCCTCGACATTGACCTCCTCACCGGCGATCAGCCCGGTAACCGCCGAGGCGACGGCGCCGACGGCCGCGACCGCGATGGCTTTGCGGCCGAATGAATGGAGCGACCGGTTGTCAGTCAGGCAGCCGAGCAGGTCGGCGCCGATGGCCAGCGGCAGCAGGGTGATCGGCAGGTGAACGAGGGCGGGGTGCATCTGTTGCAGGCGTATAGCCATGGCGTCGACTCCTGAAGGTTGGATAAAAGTCTCGCGGCGTTTGCCGCCGGGTCGCTCTGCCGCCGGGGTATTTGCGCGGATTTCGCATGTGCCTGCCACCCGCAACCCCCTGCGCGAAGAGGTTAGGAAATAAACAACTTTGATCTTCTTCTTCGCCGTTACCCGCTGCTATAGGGGATGTTCGGGGAAGAGCCATAGGCTATGTCCTACGGCCCAGCATCGGGCGCTGTGGGAGACTTTGTCTTCGCCGGAGCAACGGGCTTGACTCCCTGACCAAAGGATAAGAGAGCGCACATGATCAGTCCTCGTCCGATGCCACAAGCGCACGATCCACTGGCGATGCGCCTTAGCGCAGCCGACGATCGGGTACGGCTGAGCCACTGGCTCCCGCCACAAGCGGGCGTGGTTCCAAGGGTTCGGATCGGCCAGCATTGGGTGAACGTTTTATGGGCATTACCGCTCTTGTTCGTGCTGCTGGTAATCGGCGTGGCCGTGTCTCAGGCACTGCGGGAAATGCCGGCGGTGCAGGGCTTCCTGGTGCGCTACCCAGGCATTCCATCGGCGGCAACGGCCGTTACCACTGGGTTTCCCGGCTGGCTGCGACTGCTGCACTTTCTTAACCTTTTTTTCATGGTATTCATCATCCGCTCTGGCGTTCAGATTCTGGCCGACCATCCGCGCCTGTACTGGCGGCGCGACTGCACGCCCGGCACCGAATGGTTTCGTTTCCAGAAGGCGGTGCCGGCCGACCGCATCTGGACCTCCAAAGACGACTCGGTCAGCCTGCCGTCGTGGCTTGGCATACCGGGCCTGCGCCACTCGATTGGGCTGGCCCGCTGGTGGCACTTTTCGTTCACGCTGCTGTGGATGATTAACGGCGCCGCCTTTTACGTCCTCTTGTTCACGACCAGTCAGTGGCAGAGGCTGGTGCCCACGACATGGGAGGTCTTTCCCAACGCGGCCTCGACGGCGCTCCAGTACCTTTCGCTGACGTTCCCCGACGACGAGAGCTGGACACGCTACAACAGCTTGCAGCAGCTCAGCTATTTCATTACTACTTTCATTGCTGCTCCCACCTCCATCCTGACCGGCCTCATGCAGAGCCCGGCCATATCGAACCACCTGGGCTGGTTCGGCCGGGTGCTGAACCGGCAGAAGGCGCGTTCGATCCACTTCATCGCGCTGTGGTGGTTTTTGCTATTCATCCTGGCGCATGTGACGCTGGTGTTCATCACGGGCGCGCGCGTCAACCTCAACATGATGTGGGCCGGCGTGCAGGACGCTTCCTGGAGCGGTTTTGCTTTTTTCATCCCCGCCATGCTGCTGGTGGCAGTGACCTGGTGGCTGGCCTCGCCCCTCACGCTGAGCCATGCGCGTCAGGTCCAGCGAATCGGCACGTTCCTGAGCTGGCCGTTCGGCCGCGCGACGCGATCGTGGGACCCGACGGCCCAGCTCACTGAGAAGGACATCTCGCCGCACTTCTGGCCCAACGGCACGATGCCGAAATCTGAAGAATTCGACGAGCTGGTCAAGAATGAATTTGCCGATTACCGGCTGAGAATTGGCGGCCTGGTTGAAAACCCGGTCGAGCTTTCAATCGCCGACTTGAAGGCGATGCCCAAGCAGGAGCAGATCACCACGCATTTCTGCATTCAGGGCTGGTCGGGCGTTGCCAAATGGGGCGGCGTGCCGGTGCGCCACCTGCTTGATCTGGTCAAGCCGACGGCCGAGGCCCGCTATGTGGTGCTTTACTCGTTCGCCGACGGCGCCGACGGGGGACGCTATTACGACGCGCACAGCATGGCCAACATGCGTCACCAATTGACGATCCTGGCCTACGAAATGAATGGTGCGCCGGTCAGTGTGCTGCACGGCGCGCCGCTGCGGCTGCGCTGCGAGAACGAGCTCGGCTTCAAGATGGTCAAGTGGATCGCAGCCATCGAGGTGGTGCGCGACTATGCCGACCTGGGTGCCGGCCAAGGCGGCTACAACGAGGACCACGAATTCTACGGATACCGCGCGCCGATTTGAATGAAATGGAAATCGTTATGGATGACGTTAAAAAAGACGATTGTGAGGATTCGACCATGCTGACCTGCAAGAGGAAGCCGAAAAACCAACACGAGTTCGGCGCCGGAAATGGGGATGTTCGCGCGAGTCTGGCCATGAGGCTGCTTTTATGCGCCGGCGGCCTGCTGGCGGGCTGGCACGCCCTGCGTTACCTTGGCCGGCGGCTGTCGGCATCCGCGTGCCTTGCGGCGGGGCAGCGCGCCCTGCGGGACAGCACATCGGACCGGCGTTCAGCTGCCCGCTGGGAGAACGAGGGCGGCGCGATGCAGACGGGCCATTACGGCGGCCCTCTGCATCCGGAATAGGTGAATTGGATTCGTCGCAGGGCAAATGATGCTAACGTAGAAACATTGCACGCGCGAGCTGCTGCCGAACGCTGCGGCTACATTTTGCAATGCGGCGGCGCTGTCAGGGTTCAATTAAAGGTATGCGCGTGAAACGCTCTTCCCGTCCTGTTTTCCTGAACCTGGTCCAGATCCAGATGCCGGTGGGCGCGCTCGCTTCCATCACTCACCGGGTGACAGGCGTCTTGCTGGCGGCAAGTGTTCCCGTCGTCGTCTATCTGCTGGAGCTTTCGCTGCGCAGCGAGCAGGGTTTCGACGACGCGACCCGGCTGTTCGGCCATCCGGCTGTCAAGGCGATCCTGTTCATCGAGCTCTGGGCGCTGGCCCATCACATGCTGGCCGGCATCCGCCATCTGCTGACCGACGTTAGCGTCGGCTCGACCTTTGTGACCGCGCGGCGCAGCGCCTGGTGGGTGAACCTCGGCGGCCTGGCCGTGGCGCTGGTCGCAGCCAGCGTGTGGTTATGAAGGCGCGCACCTCCGGCTTGTCGGCGTGGCTGGTGCAGCGCGTCAGTGCCGTTTATATGTTGCTCTTCATCGTGTTCGTGGTGGGCGCCTTGTCGCTGCGTCCGCTACGCACGTACAGCGAATGGCACGCCTGGATCGCTCATCCGGGCGTGTCGATCGCGCTGTTTGTCTTTTTCGCGGCGCTGCTCGGGCACATGGGGGTGGGGCTGCGCGATGTGCTGTTCGACTATGTGCGGCCGGCCCGGCTGCGTCCCGTGATGCTGGGCGTGTTGATCGCGGGACTTCTCGGCCTGGCCGCGTGGCTGCTCTGGATCCTCTGGCGGGCGCAGGGCTGAGTGCGTCGCCGGACCCAAAAACAATGATCGAAAGCGCTTCATGAAACTTTCCATTTCCCGCTACAACCCCGAGACGGACGACAAGCCTTATCAGCAGGACTACGAGATCGAACTCGGTCACAGCGACCACATGCTGCTCGACGTGCTGGTCCGGCTGAAGGCGCAGGACCCGACGCTGACGCTCCGTAAATCCTGCCGCGAGGGCGTCTGCGGCTCGGACGCGATGAACATCAACGGCCGCAACGGCCTGGCCTGCATCACGCGGGTCGCCGGTCTCAAGGAGCCGGTAGTGCTGCACCCGCTGCCGGGCTTTCCGATCATTCGCGACCTGGTGGTCGACATGACCAACTTCTTCCGGCAGTACCACTCGGTAACGCCGTACCTCATCAACGCCGAGCCGCCGCCGGAGAAGGAGCGGCTGCAGTCGCCGGCCGATCGCGACAAGCTGAACGGCGCCTACGAATGCATCCTGTGCGCCTGCTGCAGCAGCCAGTGCCCGTCGTACTGGTGGAATCCGGAGAAGTTCGTCGGCCCCGCCGGGCTGATCCAGGCCTACCGCTTCATTGCCGACAGCCGCGACCGCTCTACCGAGGAGCGGCTGGACAACCTGAGCGGGCCCTACCGCCTGTTTCGCTGCCGCACCATCATGAACTGCGCCGAGGTCTGCCCCAAGGGCCTGGAGCCGGTGCATGCGATCGAAATGATCCGCCTGAGGATGCTGGGCGTGGAAAAGGACAGCGGGCTGGAAACCCACCGCGTGCCGCCAATCAGGTGACTATTCACCCGCGCACGCATCTTGTCCAAACTGGTCAAGGGCTTGTCCCATCAGGAGGTTTGTTTGGCCCTGGACGTGACGTTGCCAACGGTTTTGAAGACCCGCACGCGCATGGCCTAAGGTGGCTTGGAGGCCGCGCTTTGTGAGCGGCCTCGCCCAGGCCTCAAACCCAAGCTGAATGCGAAACAGGCAGCGATGATCACGGCCATTGCGTGCTCCAAGGCGCCCGATGGGCATGACCAATGGACGCTGCGCATGATCTGCTCAAAGATTGTAGAACTCGGCTTTGCCTAGGGCGTGTCATCAATTAAGCCAAACTACCGCTGCAGCCAAGTGAATGGCGCCAAGGAAGTTACGCGCCGTTTTGTCGTAGCGCGTGGCTATGGCACGGTACTGCTTGAGCCGGGCAAAAAAGTTCTCGATCAGGTGGCGCGCCTTGTACAAATGGCGGTCATAGATGCGCTGATGCGCGCGGGTGCTCAGACACGGAATTACCACCGCCTTGCCCGCTTTTTCCAGCGGTTCAACCACCCGCTCTTGTGCGTCATAGGCCTTGTCAGCGATGACGGTGGCGCCCGCCGTGTCCTTGAGCAACACGTCTGCGCCGTCCAGATCATGGGTCTGCCCGGGCGTCAAATGAAAACCGGTCGGGTTCCCCAGCGCATCGACCGTGGCATGGATCTTGGTGCTCAAGCCGCCACGGCTGCGCCCGATGGCTTGGCTATCTTTGGACCCTTTTTTTTAGCCCCCGCGCTGTGCTGGTGGGCTTTGACGATGGTCGAATCGATCAGGACGTACTCGTTGTCTGCATCCCGGTGGCTGTCAAGCAAGTTGTCGCCTAAAGTGAAGTGAGTCAGGCTGTTTTTTGCGTGTGTTGAGGCTCCTTGATGTGTGTGTTTTCCGGGTTGAGATGCACGACATCAACATGTGCCCATTGGCGAGCCAGCTTTGACCAGCGCTGAGGGTTTTCCTGGCAGGCCCGTTCATAGACAAGGGCACGCTGCTCAAGCAGAGTTCCGTCCAGGCCGGCATGGCGCTGCGCCGGTGTCACGAAGCCGATGGCGCTGTGGCGATGCTCATGGTTGTACCAGTGCGCCAGGTCCGTCACCCAGCGGCGCGCGGCCAGCAAGTTCTCAAACGGCTTGACAGGCAGCTGGGGGCGATACTTCAGCGTTCTGAAGGCCGATTCCACGTAAGGGTTGTCATTGCTCACGGACGGTCGGCTGCGCGTGTGGGCCACACCCAAACGCTGCATGGTGGCCAGCATGGTTTCGCCCTTCATGGGCGCGCCATTGTCCGAATGCACCGTCAGCTGACCCGGCGCAATGCCATGGCGCAGGCAAATGTCGCTCAGCAACTGACCCGCCAGAGCAGCACTTTCGTGATCGAACACCTGCCAGCCCACGATCTTGCGGCTGAATAGGTCCTCGAACAGGTACAGGTAAAAGTGCTGGCCGCGCACCTGGGTGGGCAGATACGTGATATCCCGGCAGAACACCTGATCGGGTCCGGTCGCGGCCAAAGCGCGCGGCCGGCTGCGCTTTTGCGCGGCACGTTCCGAGCGCCGATGGGCCAGCTGGCCCTCTTGTCGCAGCAGTCGGTACATCGTGGACTCGGAGGCCACATAGACGCCTGTGTCAGCCAGGCGAGGCACGATTTGACTCGGCGGCAGGTCCTTGAACGCTTCGCTGTTGAGCGTGGCCATCACGGTCTGGCGTTCGTCCTCGCACAGCTTGTTGGGCGGGCACACGTAGCGCCGCTTGCCTGATTCGCGCTGGTCCCCTTCAGGCGCACTGATGCGCTGCCAGCGCTGCACGCTGCGGCACGACAGGCCGATCTGACGGCAAGCCCGCTTCAAGCGCGCCCCGTCGGCGCAAGCCTTGTCAATCAGGCCAAGCAACTTTTGGCGCTGCTGGACGGACGTCATTTGTCCGCGCCCTCCAGCAGCGCCTTGGCAAGTTTTTTTGCAACACCAGCAACGCTGCCACCTCGGCGAGCGCTTTCTCATTGCGCCGCAGCTCGCGCTGCAACTGATCGTGCTGGCGCTGCAGCTCGCGAAAGGCCCCGCTGGCCTCGCGCGAGGCGGGCGTGATCGGGGTGCAGAAGTTTTCGCGCCACTGCGTCAGCTGGTGCTCGAACACGCCGCGCTCGCGGCACCACGCCCCCAGCGCTGCATCGCTCAGCCCATAGCTTTCCTGCAAGGCCGTCAGCCGTTGCAATGGCGACCAAGCCATAGCCAGGCCGTCCAGTGCAAGGCTTGGCTCCCCGCGTGCCTGTCCGGCCGCCTTGCCTGAGTCCAGTACCCATCTCTTGAGGGTGCCGGGCGACATGTTCAACTCGCTGGCAAGGCTTAAAAGTGAATGCGCGCCGCGATGCCGTGCTTTGAGCAGGGCCTGCTCTTTGAATTCGGGAGAGTGGTGTGAGTGAGGTTTTCTGGGCATGAAATGTTGCTCCGGTGCGGATAATCCGCGGAAAATCGGAGGCGACAACTATTCTGACACCCGGGGTGTTCATGGCCAGTGAGCCGCTGGCCGGACGGCGCCTGACCCAGGTCACCGAGCGCCGTACCAAAGCAGACTGGGCCGTGTTCGTGCAGGACATCGCTGCGAACTACCCCGACGCCGAGCGCATCACGCTGGTGATGGACAACTTGAACACGCACACGCCGGGCTCGTTGTATGAGGCGTTTGCCCCCGAGGAGGCCAAGGCGCTGTGGGACCGCTTTGAATTCGTTTACACGCCCAAGCATGGCAGCTGGCTGAACATGGCCGAGATCGAAATCAACGTCATGGTGAGCCAGTGCCTGGATCGGCGCATCGACAGCATCGAGATGGTGCGAAGCGAGGTCGCCGCCTGGCAGAGCCGCCGCGACAACCTTCAGGCCAAAGTCAACTGGCAGTTCACGACCAAGGATGCCCGCACCAAGCGCAAAAGGCTTTACCCGACAACTACATCATGACGCGACACTAGTTAGAAGGCTTGACAGCGCCAGTTGCATCTTTCAGCAACATCCATGCACTCAAGCCCGCCGCCACAGCCGCCCCTGCCGCGACCCAAGCAGCCATCTTGTACAAGGCCAGCAACTCTGCCCCCTGTGCGGCCAGTACAGCGCTCATCGCGGCGGTTGCAATCAAACCGCCCAGCCTGGCCAGCGCGCTGTTCAGGCCCGATGCCACGCCCGTGTGCTGGGCCGATACCGATGCCAGCACCGCCGTGGTCAGCGGTGCCACGGCGCAGGCCATGCCGATGGCAATCAAGGCCATCGCAGGCAAGGTGGTCAGCCAATAGCTGCCCGGCCCGCCAATGCGCGTGGCCAGCACGCAGCCCACCGCGACGATCATCGGCCCCACTGAAAGCAGCAGGCGCGGCCCCCTGCGGGTAGCCAGTTGGCCCATCCGCGACGAGGTCAGCGCAATGACCAGCGGAAGCGGAAGCAAAGCGGCCCCGGCTTGCGTGGCCGAATAGCCGCTGGCCTGGATAAGCACATACGGCACCAGCACCAGCAAGCCGCCCAGTGCGCCATACAGCAGTAAGGTGAGCAAACTCAAGCCAATAAAAGGCGCTGAGCTGAACAAGGCGAGCGGCATCATGGCCGCATTGCCACGCTGGTTCTCAGCCCACACAAACAGCGCCAGCAGGACCGCTCCCGCCCCGAGCGCGGCTACAGCCATGGCTTGAGAGCCGCCCGAAGAAGATTCTGGTGAGGAGGACGAGGCGACTGTCAGGCCCCAAGTCATTGCCGTCAGGCCCGCAGCGGCCAGTGTTGCACCGCGCCAGTCCAGCGGCGGGTGGCTGGCGGCGAGTTCGTTTGGCACATAGCGGGCAGCCAGCGCCAAGGCTGCAGCGGCACTTGGCAGGTTGATGAAAAAAATTGCCCGCCAGCCCATCGTATCAATCAACCAGCCACCCAGAAGCGGCCCCACGGCGCCCGCCGCAGCGCCCACCGCCGCCCAGGTGCCCACGGCGCGACCCCGTGCCACCCCGGAAAAGCTGGCCCCCAAAATCGCCAGGCTGTTGGGCATGAGCAGGGCCGCGCCCAGGCCTTGCAGCACCCGGCCGGCCACCAGCCAGCCCAGGCTGGGCGCGGCGGCGCACAGCACAGACGCTAATGCAAACAAGACCACGCCCAGCATCAACAAGCGCCTGCGCCCGTACACGTCGCCCAGGGCACCGCCAATCAACAGCAGCGCACTCAAGGGCAAGGTGTAGCCATTGACCACCCACGACAAACCGGCCCCGCCGGCCGACAGGCTTTGCCCGATGGCAGGCAGGCCCACGTTGACCACCGAGCCGTCGATGAACGCCAGACTGGATGCCAGGATGCAGGTTGCCAGCACCCAGTTGGCGTGAGGTGTTCGAGTAACGCCAGCGGCCTGCTGTGGCGCGCCTTGGGCGATGGCTTTGTCGCAGGCGGGGTGCATCGTTTGAGTCATGTCGCGTCATTGAACACCACCTGCACCCATTGCGCTGAAGCTTTGCGCAAACACCGCCCACAAAGCGGGTGACAGCTTAGCCCGATCCAGCAGGAACTCAAGCATCACCACTTGGCGCCGCTGCAAAAAAATCTGGTCGCGCACATCGCCAATCTGGTTTGTGAAACAACTGCTGGCGCCAACGCTAACTTCTTTGCGCGGCTCAAGCAGTCCCTCGCCATCGCCACACACTTTGATAAAAACCGCGTGCAGGATCCTGGGCGCCACCTCCCTTTAGCTGCTGCTGGAGAAGGGGTTAATTGATGACATGCGTGGTATCAGGGCATCAAACTTTTCGAACCCTGGTGGAGCCGGGTCCAGAAAGTTCTGTCAAGCAACTTTTCGGTGGTTTCGCAGCGATCACGACAACTCCCGTCTTGTGTGGGAAGACATGTGCGAGCCCATCGTGCTTGACGACAACAAAGTCTCAGCCAAAGCTTTACTGGCTGGCCTTGACCAGCGCCAGCACCTCGGCCACGGAGCCGCCCGGCAGGCCCCGGGCCATGGCCTGCGCAAACAGGCCCAGCAGGTAGTACAACTGTCCCGTCTTGACGGGCACCGCGTACACCGCGCTGCCCTGGCCTGTGACGAGCACCATGCCGCCGTCCTGGCGGCGCAGCTCGACAAATTTGTCCCTGGCCGCGCCATGCTGGCCGAACCGCACTGATGCACTGAGGTTCATCAGCACGGCCATGGCCCCGGGCATTTCTTCCGGGGTGAGTTGCACGGTGAGTTTTCGGCCCCAGTCGTAGCCGCCGCTGCCATCACTGCCATCCTTGCCTAAGGCGCGGGCCGACTCGATGGTGACCACCTGCACGCCCATGAAACTGCTGCTGCGGCGGTGCGGTACTGTCTCCAGCGTGTGCGCCGCCTGGCTGCCAAAGAGCTTGACCTGCAGCCGCTCGGGCGCGCGGGTCGGCGCAGGTTCGTCCATTCGGGCATGCCGGGTTCCAATGAACGGTCCGGAAAGTTCTGACGGCTCGGGTGGGGTATCGGCTCCTTGATCCCAGTCCGGAGCCGTTTCTTGATCCGGATCCAGGGTCGCTGCCGCGTCGTCCATTGTCGGTAGCGTCTGGGCCTCAAGCGCCGTACTGTTTGCTGACGCCTGCAGTTCAAGGGCTTGCCGAAGCGACGTCACGTCATCCGGATGCTGAGCCAGCTGGGCCAGGCGCGCCGACATGTCCCAGCCCGAGGCCATCAGGTCCAGGCCGACGCTGAAAAGATCATGTCCAGTGCACACGATGCCCTGCGCCTGCAGCTGCGCCAGCAAGGCCGGCCGGGTGCAGCCCGCAGCCCAGGCAAGGACTTCGAGTTCCCGACGCTTTTCCTGGCCCTTGAGGCAAAGCACCAATGCCTGCGCCAGTGCTTCGTGCGCTTGCTCGTCCAAGCCAGACAGAAACGGGACGACCCGGGCCGGATCGGGCGCCGGCGTGCCGCGCGCGCGGCACACCTGCAGCCACCGCGTCCTCATTGACTCCCCACGTTGCCCGTTGGGCTGGCTTTTTGGCATGGCGGCGGCCTCAAAGAATGACAGCGGGATTAAGGTGCTTTTGCAGCCGGATGAGCACCTGATCGTCCTTCAGGCCGCAGCGGCGCAGGATCTCATTTAACGGCACGCCCTGGTTGAGCCAGCAGCTGATACAGGTGTTGCGCAGCGTGTTGGGCCCCATCTGGCCGATGTCAAAACCCACCAGACACCGTGCCATGTGCGCCTGGCACAGGTTGTACAGGCTTTTGGGGGTGATGGCCGCGCCCTCGGCGCTGCCGACAATGAGCCGGTCGCCAGCGCCCGCCTTGCCCAGTTTTCTCACTTCCAGCCAGTCGTGCAGGGCGGCGCTGGTGCGGTTGTCGAGCATCAGCTGACGCGTCTGAACCGGGCGGGCGCCTGCCAGCTGCAAGCTGTAGACGGGGGGAGGGGAAGACGAGGCCAGCGGCGTCCAGAACGCACTTTCGGGCTGCAGCAGGGGCAGGCCCTCCAGCGCCAGGCGCTGAGCAATCTCCCCTGGCGTTCCTTCATGCACCTGCACACTGCCAAGGGTCAAGCTGATGACCTCTCTGACCGTTAGCGCGCAGCGCATCATGAGCAGCAGCACCAGTCGGTTCCGCCTGGCCCTGAACTGGTAACCGCAGGGCAAGCCCTCCTGCAGCAGCGCCCATAGATGCGGGGGCAGGGCGAGTGACGCGGTTTTCTCGCTGGTGGCCGGCATCACCTCCGAGGCCGGGTTGTGCGCTAGAGTGCCCGAGAGCACCGCATGCGCATACAGGTCATTCAAGATGCGCCAGTAGCGCCTGAGCGTGACGGGCGAGACCGCTCGGGCGCCGGGCTTGCGAGGCGAGATGTCGCCAGCAAAGGACTGCACATCGCCCGGGCTGGCCGCCTGCCAGGAGACATCGCGGCCAGTGCAAAACGCCAGCCACTTGCGCCAGACGAACCCGGCCTGGCCCAGGCCCGCAGCGCCCATGGGCTTGCGGTGCGAGTCAAGAAGCCGGCTTGACTGCCAACCCTCGAAAAAGGCCATGCCGCCCAGGTCTTCGGGAGCAGCAGCATCAACAAAAAGCGCAGGAGCAGGGTGCATGCAACAAGGGTCCTGGTCAAAGCAAACAATCTAACCAACAACCCCATTATATTACCTTTACAACCAATCCATTCCCACCCCCAAGCGCCAAGAACCAACCCGGGCAGGCGTAAGGATTCGTTCGTAAATGAGTAAGATCGCCCGCAAACCCGCGCCCGGCTTGGATCTCAGGGATTTGAGAGATGCGTTTTGGTGAAACTATCCACTGAACTTCAGCCTGTAATCGCGGCTTGTTTCGCGCGGTCGCGCTTGACGATGTCCAAGACCGTGTTTTTGCTGATGCCCAGACGCAGTCCGACCTCCCGGTACGACTGCCCAGCAGCGACGAGCTCCAGCGCACGCTTTTGATGGCGGTCGGCTTTCACGCGCTGGCCGGGCTGGCGCCCGAAGCGTACGCCGCGCGCTTGCGCTGCGGCAATCCCCGAGCGCACCCGCTCGCGCAGCAGGTCGCGCTCGAACTCGGCCAGCACGGACATGAGCGAGGCGATGAGCTTGCCCTGCGGCGTGCCCAGATCGAACTGCAGGCCCGTCTGGGCGATCAGGGAAATGCCCCACGCCTGGAGTTCGCCCAGCGTGTGAAACAGATCGATCGTCGAGCGGCCCCAGCGGGTCAGTTCGGTGACCAGCACCACGTCGACATCGCGCGCCTGGGCCAGCGCCATGACCTTCTTGCGCTGGGCGCGATCATCCTTAGCGCCCGAGGCCGTTTCCTTCCAGACCCCGACGACCTCAAAGCCCGCTTTTGCGGCAAACGCCCGCAAATCCGCCTCCTGGCGCTCGCAGGTCTGGTCGGCCGTGGAAACCCGGCAGTAAATGGCCGCTCGCTGTCCCAATTGAATCCTTCGCGCAAAACCGCCCGCCAGGGCGCATGGGGCCGTGCCAGAATGGCAGTGCAAATAAAGTTTACTTTAAACGATACAGCTTTGGATTTCAAACTGCCAGGACCGCCCACTTGCAACCCAGCGATACCGCCTATCCACGCTTTAAAAGTCGCCCATCGCCTGCGGAGCTGGAGCGCTTCTATACGCCAACGGAGGAGGAGCAAGCCTATGGCGCCCTCGCTGCGCGCGCACCCACGACGCGACTGGGTTTTTTGCTTTTGCTCAAGTCCTTCCAGCGCCTGGGATATTTCGTAGTGTCGAGCCAGATCCCGCAAGTGATCGTCGAGCATATCGCCACGGCCATTGGGCGGCGCATTGATCGAGAAGATTTGCGCCGCTACGATGCATCCCAGGCGCGGCGAAAGCATCTGGCGGCCGTGCGAAAATTTCTCAACGTCAAGCCTTTTGCCGCCGCCGGCCAGGCGCTGCTGCGTGAGGCGGTCAACGATGCGGCGATGACCAAGGAGGATGTGGCCGACATCGTCAACGTCGGCATCGAGATGCTGGTGCGAAGCCGCTACGAGTTGCCCGCATTCGACACCCTGGTCCGGCAAGCACGCGCGGCTCGCGCAGCGGCCAATCACACCCTGTACGGGCAAGTTCATGGCGCATTGGACGAAGCTGGCGAGGCATTTCTCGATGCGCTGTTTGTCGTCGGGGACAATCCCCGACGGGTCAGTCCTTGGAACGACCTCAAGCAAGACCCCGTCAAGCCAACCGTTCACGGCATGCGCGAGCTGCTGGCACGCTTTGATCAGTTGAGCGGGCTTTCCCGCTACAACGCCATACTCAAATCGGTTCCGCTCATCAAGGTGAGTCAATGGGCGCTGGAGGGCAGTGCGCTGGATGCCGCCAGCATGGCTGACCTGGCAGCTTCCAAGCGGTACGCGGTGACACTGGCCGTGCTGCACCATCGACTCGGCGTCGTGACCGATGACCTGTGCATCATCTTTTGCAAACAGATGGACCGGGTATCGCATGCGGCTGCACAAGCATTGCAGCAGTATTTGGTGGACAACCAGGCAAAGACCGACGAGATTTTGCGCCGCTACGCCTCGCTCGACGCCTTGCTCAAGTCGGCCGAGCCGGGCCAGGCGCAGTTGCTGGCAGTTCGCCAGACCATCGCTTCGCGGCCCGACCTGTGCGAGTTCTCGCGCTTGCATGCCGAATACGGTGGCAAGAACGAATGCCGCTTCATGGCGCCTGTCTTTGCCAACCGGCGCAGCGAATTGCTGCGCATCCTGGGCGCACTGCAATTTGTCTCGACCAGCCAGGATGCCAGCTTCAAGCGCGCCTTCACCTTCATGCTCGCACAGCGGGCACGCTCGGGTGAGTGGATTGTGCTGCAAAGCGCTACGGCTGGGGGTTTGAGCTTGCTAGAGCTGGCCTGGGTGCCGGAGAAATGGTGGAAACTCATCACGGGCATGGCCCAGCGCGAAGCGCCCACGCGGCTGCATCGGCGCCAGTTCGAGGCCTGTGTTTGCGCGCAGATGGTTCGGGAGCTTAAATCGGGCGATATGTGCGTGGTGGGCGCCAATGCATACGCCGACTTTCGCGATGAGCTGGTGCCGCTGGACGAGTGCGCGCGCACCCGCGAGGTGTATGGCCAAGAGGTCGGCCTGCCGGTTCAGGAGAATGCGTTCGTGCAGCACGTTCGTGGCCTGCTGGAAGTGGCCGCGCGCAAGGCCGACGATATGTATCCTGAAAATCCATTCTTCAGGATCATTGATGGCCGTGCGAAGCTGGGGCGCCCTGCCAAAGCGCCGCCCCCCGAAGGGTTCGCGCTGCTGGACCAGGCCTTGACGGCCAAGCTCGATGGGCTGGGACTGTCGCTGCTCGATGTCCTTGCCGATACGTCGCAATGGATCGGCTGGGACCGGCATCTTGGACCGCTCAGCGGACACCAGGGCAAACTCAAGGAAGAGGCGCGGCGAAAAATCCTGACCACGTTTGCGTACGGAACCGGACTGGGGCCGACCCAGACTGCCCGCAATATCGCCGACATCAGCGCGCGGCAGATCTCTTTCGTCGATCAGCGCCAGGCGAGCACTGAAAAACTGGAGGCGGCGATTACCGACACCATCAACGCTTATAACCAGTTCCAGTTGCCCCGGTACTGGGGCGACACGCGGCGCGCTGCGGCCGACGGCACCCAGTGGAACCTGTACGAAAACAACCTGCTTTCCGAGCGGCACATCCGCTACGGCGGTCATGGCGGCATCGCCTACTACCACGTCAGCGATACCTATATCGCCTTGTTCTCGCACTTCATTCCGTGCGGGGTTTGGGAGGCCATCTACATCCTCGATGGCCTGAGCAAAAACGCATCGGACATTCAGCCCGACATCTTGCACGGCGACACGCAGGCGCAAAGTGCGCCGGTCTACGCATTGGCCTTCCTGCTGGGCATCAAGCTGATGCCGCGCATACGCAACTGGAAAGACCTCAAATGGTTCCGGCCCACGCCCCAGGATGCGTATGAGCATATCGACACCTTGTTCACCAGGGAAGCGATCGACTGGGACCTGATCGCCTGCCATTTGCCCGACATGCTGCAAGTGGCCCAATCCATCCGGGCCGGACGGATTTCACCCTCGACGGTGCTGCGAAAACTGGGCACGGCCAGCCGCAAAAACAAATTGTACTTCGCGTTTCGCGAGCTCGGACGGGTGGTTCGCACCACGTTCTTGCTCGACTACATTGGCGATGAGGACTTGCGCGGCATCATCCAAGCCGCGCAGAACAAGTGCGAAGGCTTCAACAATTTTTCCCAGTGGGCCTATTTCGGCGCCGACACCATCACCCGGAACGTTCGCGACGATCAACTCAAGATCATCAAATACAACCACCTGGTCTCCAACCTGGTGATCTTCCACAATTGCCACACCATCACGCGGGCGTTGAAGGAGCTGCAAACGGATGGCATAAAACTCACGCCTGAGCTGCTCGCAGGACTGAGCCCGTACCGCACGCATCACCTCAATCGCTTCGGACTTTACGAAATGAAAGAGCGCCATCCCCTGCCTGTGGACTATGGAGTCGGGTTCGAAACCTAAGCCTGGCGCGGGTTTGCGGGCGATCTTACTCATTTACGAACTAATCCTTACGCCTACCCAACCCCGCCTATTGATCAACCCTCCCCCTGATGTCTTCCTTTGCTCCCTCAAGGGCGCGGCGCTGGGAGGTCGGGCAGGGGGATGTATTTGGGGGCTACGCCGGTTGTAAAGGTAAATACAGCGGGCGCATGGCGATGTGCCGTAACCTTGTCGAACGCACATGGGTTGTTTCATCAAATTGGCTTGAACCTGTCAGTAGCTGAGGTGCGTCTCAAGTGGGGAACGATGTCTTTAGGAAAGCAGTAAAATGCATGAAACTTCAATGGGAATTCAGACATGTCTATCAGTGTTGCGAGTCGTGCCCAGCCTCTGCGAGGCGCTGCTGCTCACCTTGCGGACGAGTTGCAAGCCGGCCGCGTCTATCGGCGGGAGGACCTCGCTCGTCTGTCCACCGCTGTGGACAGACACCTGCGTGCGCTGGTGGCCACCGGGAAGCTGAAGAAACTCGCTCAGGGCCTGTACCACGCACCTCAGCAATCCACTTTCGGTCCGCTGCCGCCTGCCGATTCGCAGGTGGTGGGGGGGTTCCTGCGGGACAAGGATTTCCTGGTATTTTCCCCATCGGCCTACAACGCCGTTGGCCTGGGCACCACCCAGCTCTACAACCGCACGCTGGTCTACAACCACAAGCGCCACGGCGTCTTCCGTCTCGGCAACCGGCAGTTCGATTTCCGCATGAAGCCGCGCTTTCCCAAGAAGCTGACGCCCGAGTTCCTGTACGTGGACTTGCTGAACAACCTGGAGGAACTGGCCGAGGACCAGGGCGCCGTGCTGCGCCAGGCGCGCACCAAGCTGGCGTCGTTCGATCCGGCCTGCCTTCAGCGTGCCGCCGACCGCTTTGGCAGCGTCGCCACACGCAAGCGCCTGCGGGAGTGGGTGGGTGCTTGAGTTCCTGCACGCACGGCGGGACTTCCACTAACTGCTCGCGATCGTCGCAGACGAGCGCGGAATCGATCCCATGCTGGTCGAGAAGGACTACTGGATCATGCATTGCCTGTGGGGCCTGCAGGCCCAGGGCTTTGCGTTCGAGCTGAAGGGCGGAACTTCCCTGTCCAAGGGCTTCGGCATCATTCACCGCTTCTCCGAGGACATCGACATTCGTATCGCGCCCCCAGACGGCATGGAGGTGAAGGTGGGTCGCAACCAGGATAAACCTGCCCACGTCGCCTCGCGACGCGCTTACTATGACGAACTGACGGCACGCATTCATATCCCAGGCATCGACAGCGTGGAGCGCGACACGCAGTTTGACGACGACAAGATGCGCAGCGCGGGCATTCGCCTAGTTTATACCCCGAGTGCAGCGGCGTTGGCAGGCATCAAGGACGGCATTCTGCTGGAACTGGGATTCGATGACACGGCGCCCAATCGACCGGTCACCATCTCGTCATGGGCCCTGGACGTCGCCTCTGACCGCGGCGTAGAAGTGTTCGACAACCGCGCGGTGGCTGTACCGTGTTACGCGCCGACGCACACCTTCGTCGAGAAACTCCAGACGATTTCCACGAAGTACCGCCGGCTGGGCGAGGCGCAGGACTTCCCCGGCAATTTCCTGCGCCACTACTATGACGTGTACTGCTTGCTCGGCTTGGAGGAGGTGCAGGCCTTCCTGCGGAAGCCTGCCTACCCAGAGCGCAAGGCGCAGCGCTTTCGCCGCGGTGACGAGCAGGTGATCGCCCGAAACCCCGCTTTTGTCCTGGCCGACGCTGCGCAACGTGCGCGTTTCGCGCTGGAATACCGCAAAACACAAGCGCTGTACTACCAAGGCCAACCGGATTTCGATGCACTGGTGGCCCGGATTCATCACTGCATCGATGCAATGTGAGCAGGCGCTCAAACGTGTTTTGATCGCCTCACTGAAGGACCTGAAATCATGACACCTGCTCTTCGCTATGCCAACGACGCGCCCACACGCGAGGCAATCGATGCTTTGCCCGGGGTTGCCCTGCTGGAGTTCGGCACCGACTGGTGCGGCTTTTGCCTTGCCAGCGGGCCAATCATCGCCAAGGCGCTGGCCACCCGCCCCGCCGTTAAGCACCTCAAGGTGGAGGACGGCAGTGGCCGGGCACTGGGTCGGTCATTCAAGGTCAAGCTGTGGCCGACCCTGATTTTCCTGACCGATGGCAAGGAAGTGGCCCGGCTGGTTCGGCCAATGGATGGGGAGGCCGTGGCGCAAGCGCTTGGCGCTGTCGATCCTGCCAGCCCTGTCATGTGAGGCATCACCAAGGCCCGCTACCGGTAATGTTGTCTAGCAAAGCTGACATTTTAAGTTTTTTCAACAGACTTCCTAAGCCAAGTCTCGTGCGCCAAGGCAGAATATGACAACCCTGCTAATTTCTTCGCATCATGCCTGCGCCATTGAATCCCGAGTTTGAGGAAAAACGGTTGAACGAAGACCGGGGGGCCTGGTGCCAGGCGTACGTCGCGGTCTGGGCGCAGCTGTCCAAGGGCAGCTTCGACAAGCAAGCGGTTGAGGAAGCGGCCGACACGCACTGGCAAAGAAGTCCGCAAAGTGATCCCGTGCACATAGCTGCTGTCGAATTCACCAAGTAGACGGCACGTACCGACCAGTGTGCGCCGATGCCAGCTCTTGAACATGTTCTTTGCTGGGTAGCCCAAATGGAAAATGGTCGCGCCCGTGTGTTCCCCGAGGTTTATGTAGCGCCTAACTGTTTGAATGGGTCTTAGTACGAATGTATGAACTACCGCCTAGTAATTCAAGTTTTTGGCCGCACCCCCTACCTGATATAGCTCAATCACAACCGCAAAATGTTTCCAACTTTGCCAGCAACCAGCTATTTCGCGGTTGGAGCCGGCAGTTCCTTCTATTGCGAAAAAAACGTGCCCAGACCGGGTAGCTTCTTCCGGAATGGTAGTCACCTGACCCCACTTTTTTTGCACATTCCGGACTTGTCGAAACAACTCACTTCGAATGAGGCGTTTGAGCTACCCGCATGAACTTGTCAGGACGGCGATCAGGAACGAATCCGTCGCGATTGGGCATTCTGACCTGAGCCAGCGAAGTCTTGCCGAGCATGGCGTCCGGCGAAACGACTTTTGCCTCCGATAAGATATAAGCTGTTACAGCATAAACTTCATCGTTCGACAGGCTTCCCGGCGAATACAGCGGCATGGCCCTTTTCACATAGTCGAACAGGGTCGTGGCATAAGGCCAGTAACTCTCAACCGTCTTGACTGGCGCTTTTGTCGGATCACTGTTGACCAGGGTCTGGCGTCCGCCGATCAGCCGGTCTCCAAGGCCTCCTTGCAGCTTTTCACCATGGCACGCCACGCATTGCGCCTGATAAATGACTTTTCCTTGTTCAACCGTACCCTGCCCATCCGGCAGACCGCGGCCGTCGGGTAACGGGGAAACAAAGCTCTGGAGATCCTCAGGCGTAGCGACGCTGCCGAACCCGAACGTGACTGGCTCGCTGGCGGTTGCGCCCCAACAAACGCAGCTCATGACGAAAGCTGCAGCCAACCGCAAAGAATGATTAGTAGTGATGGACATTCGATACCTTTCCGTCGCTCGCAACTTGCCAGCTCTGAATGGCGTTTAAGTGATAGATCGAGCCGAGCGGCCCGTTCAGTCCGCGCTTGGCGATGAGTTGTCCCAGCGTCGGCTGCACGTAGCCGGTGTCTTCAACGCAGCGGCTCTGAAGGATGGCCGGTTTGCCGTTCCACATCCATGGCAGCCTGAAGCGGGTGTGGCAAATAGGCAGCACTGGACCTTGCAGCGCAGCCGCACGCCAAGTCAACCCACCATCAGTCGAGACGTCTACGCGCTTGATCGCGCCGCGGCCGGACCATGCCAACCCTGTGATTTCGTAGAATCCCGGGCCATCGAGCAGCATCTCGCCTGATGGAGCCGTGATCACCGACTTGGCATCCATTTCCATCGAGAACTGTACGGCCTTGCCATTGGGCATGAGGTCGGTATATTTGGACGTTTCTTCTCGCGTCATGAACGGACTGTCCGCAACCTCGATGCGCCTGACCCATTTGATGTGCGTGTTTCCTTCAAAGCCCGGGACGATGAGGCGCAAGGGATAGCCTTGCTCAGGACGCAGGGCTTCGCCGTTTTGTCCATAGGCTAAAAAACAGTCCTTCAAGGCTTTTTCCATCGGGATACTGCGCGTCATGGCTGAAGCATCTCCGCCCTCAACGAGCAGCCACTTCGCGCTGGCACGCAGCCCCACTTCATTGAGGATGGTAGATAGTGGAACCCCTGTCCACTCCGAGCAGGACGTCAAGCCATGGGTGCCTTGTACGGTCTTCATCGTCGGCTTGGACCACTCGGTCAGGCCATTGCCCGAGCATTCAATAAACAACACCCTGGAAATGGAAGGAAACCGCCGCACGTCATGCATCGAGTATTTACGGGCCTGCTTGACCATGCCGTGCACGAAGAGTGTGTGCCTGGACGGATCGATGACGGCCGTACCACCATGACTCCTTTCAAAGTGAAGGCCCGACGGGGTGATGATGCCGCAACTCTTTTCCAGCGGAGTCAAGGTCCAGGAAGACTGCGGTGTCGCCGTCTTGAACCGTGTGCGCACCTCTGTCTCGAACTGCGAGCGTGAGCCATAGCTTTCTTCGGCCAACGGGTAGCCTTGCACTTTGGTCGCGTCGGCTGGCACGTCATGCACCTCAGCACCGGGCGGCGCAGCGGCGCGAGCGCCATGCATCGCAATGCTCGCTATGCCGGCCGCAGCGACCGAGCCGCTGATCAGGAAGCGCCTTCTGGCGGGGCGGCTTTCGCCTCCTGCGTAATATACGGACTCGGGATCGCTTTGCGCTGTGTCTAAGCGGCGGGCCTCGTCTTCAACCATCACATCGGTGCTGGATGGCTGGCTTTTCGCCGATTGATCGACGACTGTGCTGTGACTGTTCATCAGTCTGCCTCCTATGTGTTTTGTATTCCCATTTGCCAGGCTACCGAGGGTGGGCGGTTCATCATCACCCACGCCTCACTGCAACAAAATTGCATTTTGACAGTTTGTGGTGGTCAAGTTATTTCGGACAGCTCGATAAGTTTGATAGTTGCCGATTGATGCTCGAAAGCAATGGGTGACAAGTTGCCCAGAGTTGAATGCAGACGCACAGCGTTATAAAAGTTGACGATGTAGTCTGCAATGTCCGTGATGGCTTCTGCGTGATTGGCATAGTCGTTCTGCCAAACGCGCTCCATCTTCAAATTCAGGAATAAACGCTCCATCACCGCGTTGACGCTCCTATGTCAAGCAATAGATGCAGCGTCTTTTAAATCAGCCAAGATGAGAGGGTACAGTTCCCGAACAATGTAGCGTTTCAAGCAACGGTGAATCTCCTTTTTTGACAGGCCTTCACCGGTACGCCGCTCTACATATTGCCGCGTGCGCGCGTCGCTTCGCATACGAACCATTGCAATGGTCCACAACGCGTTGTTGGCCTGGCGATCTCCGCCCCGATTGAGCCTATGGCGTTGAACCTTGCCTGACGAAGCCTGCAGAGGACTGGTTCCACAAAGTGCCGCCAGCGCGGCTTCGCTGTGCAAACGGGTGGGGTTGTCACCCGCCGTTATTAGCAACGTGGCCGCCGTTTGCGGGCCGACGCCGAACCGAGAGAGCAGTCTCGGAGCTGCTTTTTTGGTCAAGCGAGCCAGTGTCATATCGAGTTCGCGTAGTTCTTCATTCAGGACCATCCACCGCTTTGCCAGAAGGCGTAGGGCGGTCTGCAGGCTTGCCAGCGCCGCCGAAACTGTGTCTTGTAACAGGCCAGCACACGCTGCCACGCATTTTGATGCATCGGGTTTGTAGGCAAGGTCACGGATCGCTTGCGGTGCACTCACAAGCAGCGCACGTATTTGATTGATGGTCTGGGTCTTGGCCTTGACTGCGCTGCGGCGTACCAGGTTCAACGTACGCAGCCCCTCTGCCAGCCCGTTGCGGGCCTTAGGAATGGATGTGGCATCGCCCGCAAGAACTGCTCTTGCAGCGCTCTCGGCATCGGTGGCGTCACTCTTGCCACGGCCGCGACGGCGAGAACGGTCGGGTCGGTTGATCTCGATGACGGTGAGGCCATTGGCCTGAAGGACCTGCGTCAGAGCTGCTCCATAGGAGCCTGTGCCTTCGACGCCAGCACGACGGAGCACTCCAAACTTCTGAGCCCAGCAGAGCAGTTGTTGGTAGCCATCGTGGTTGGTGTCACCAGCGGAAGTAAAGTGATACAGGCAGCGGTTTAAAACGGACACACCTATTTTGAGAAGATGGCTGCCTTTAGGGTAGCTGTGATAACCAAAGAGGTGTTTGTGGAAATCGAGTTACTTAAAAAGCATGGATTTAGCCTGAGGCAAATTGCCAGGGAGGTGGGCTGCGCGGTCAACACGGTGCGACGTCAACTGGCCGCGGGTGACATGCCGAAATACGGTGGCTGTCAAGGAAGTTGTCGCCTGAAGTGAAGTGAGTCAGGCTACTTTTTGCGTGTTTCGAAGCTCCTTGATTTGTGGGGTTTCTGGGTTGAGGTGAACGACATCGACATGCGTCCACTGGCGAGCCTGTCCTGACCAGCGCTGGGGATTTTCCTGGCGGGCCCGTTCATAGACGAGCGCGCGCTCCTCAAGCAGGGCCCGGTCCAGGCCGGCATGGCGCTGCGCCGGCGTCACGAAGCCGATGGCGCTGTGGCGATGCTCGTGGTTGTACCAGTGCGCCAGCTCGGTGACCCAGCGCCTTGCGGCCAGCAGGTTTTCAAACGGTTTGACGGGCAGCTCGGGGCGGTACTTCAGGGTTCTGAACGCTGATTCGATGTACGGATTGTCATTACTCACGGATGGCCGGCTTCGCGTGTGTGCCACCCCTAGGCGCTGCATGGTGGCCAGCATGGTTTCGCCCTTCATCGGCGCGCCATTGTCCGAATGCACCGTCAGCTGGCCCGGGACGATACCCTGGCGCAGGCAGATGTCGGTCAGCAACTGACTGGCCAGAGCGGCGCTTTCGCAGTCAAACACCTGCCAGCCGACGATCTTGCGGCTGAACAGATCCTCGAACAGGTACAGATAAAAATGCTGGCCGCGCACCTGGGTCGGCAGATACGTAATATCCCAGCAGAACACCTGATCGGGCCCGGTCGCGGCCAGGGCGCGCGGGCGGCTGCGCTTTTGCGCTGCACGCTCTGATCGCCGGTGGGCCAGCTGGCCCTGCTGTCGAAGTATTCGGTACATCGTGGACTCGGACGCCACATACACGCCTGTGTCGGCCAAGCGAGGCACGATCTGGCTGGGCGGCAAGTCCTTGAACGCTTCGCTGTTGAGCGTGGCCATCACGGCTTGGCGCTCGTCCTCGCGCAAACGGTTGGCAGGGCGCACGTAGCGCCGCTTGCCCGATGGGCGCTGGTCGCCCTCGGCCACACCAGAGCGTTGCCAGCGCTGCACGCTGCGGCATGACAGGCCCACTTGGCGACAGGCCACGTCCCGGCGGGCGCCATCGGCGCAGGCCTGATCAATGAGACCAAGCAAGGTTTGGCGCTGCTGGACGGACCTCATGTGTCCGCGCCCTCCAACAGCGCCTGGAAGTTTTTTTGCAACACCAGCAAGGCAGCCACCTCGGCCAGCGCCTTTTCCTTGCGCCGCAGCTCTCGCTGCAACTGATCGTGCTGGCGCTGCAACTCGCGAAAGGCGCCGCTCGCCTCGCGTGAAGCGGGCACGGCAGGCGTGCAAAACTCCTGGTGCCACTGCACCAGCTGATGCTCGAACACGCCATGCTCGCGGCACCAGCCGGCCCGGGCCATGTCGTCCAGTGCGTAGCTCTGCTGCAACGCCATCAAACGCTGTGCGGGCGACCAGGCAGACGCTGGGCCGTCCAGTACAGCAGTTGCAGCGGGCACCGGGTGGGCTGTCGTGCCAGTTTTCTTGCTTGCGCTTTGCAGCCACTTCCTGAGCGTGCCGGCGGACATGTTGAGCTCGCCGGCAACGCTGATAACGGAACGCGTTCCGCGATGCCTGGCTTTGAGCAGTGCCTGCTCTTTGAATTCGGGAGAGTGATGTGAATGCGGTGTTCTGGTCATGAAATGAAGCTGTCGGGCAGTTAGCCATCAAAGAATTGGATGCGACAACAATTCTGACACCCGGGGCTTAATAGGCTACTAGTGTCGCGTCATGATGTAGTTGTCGGGTAAAGCCTTTTGAGCTTGGTGCGGGCATCCTTGGTCGTGAACTGCCAGTTGACTTTGGCCTGAAGGTTGTCGCGGCGGCTCTGCCAGGCGGCGACCTCGCTTCGCACCATCTCGATGCTGTCGATGCGCCGATCCAGACACTGCTTGACCATGACGTTGATCTCGATCTCGGCCATGTTCAGCCAGCTGCCATGCTTGGGCGTGTAGACAAACTCGAAGCGGTCCCACAGCGCCTTGGCCTGCTCGGGGGCAAACGCCTCGTACAGCGAGCCCGGGGTGTGCGTGTTCAGGTTGTCCATGACCAGCGTGATGCGTTCGGCATCGGGGTATCTCGCAGCGATGTCCTGCACGAACAAAGCCCAGTCTGCTTTCGTTCGGCGCTCGGTGACCTTGGTCAGGCGCCGCCCGGCCAGCGGCTCACTGGCCATGAAGACGTTGCACACGCCGCAGCGCTCGTATTCATAGTCATGGCGCTCGGGCCTGCCGGGCGCCGCTGCAATGGGCTCACGCGTTTCGCGAATCAGCTGGCGCGGCGTCTCATCCATGCACACCACCGGGTTCTTTGGGTCGTAGGGGCGGCTGTAGATGTCCAGCACCTGTTCCATGGCAGCCACGAAGGCGGCGCTGGCCTGCGGGGCAATCACCCAGCCGATCTTCCTCCAGGGCTTGAGTTCGTTTTTTTCAGCGCCCGCCGCACCGTCTCGTGGGACACGCTGTCCACCAATTCGAGCTCGACCAGCCGATCGGCCAGCAGGCGCAGCGACCAGCGGGCCTGGCCTTCAGGGGGCGCCGAGCAACTCAGGGCCAGCAGCTGCGCCTCCAGCCGGCCATCGATCTTCAGCGCGTACTCGCATTTGGCGGGCTGGCGGTTCAACGTCAACTCCAGGCCTTCGAGAACAAACTTCTTTTTGACCCGGTCCACCTTGCGCTCGCTCACGCACAGCATGGCTGCGATGTCGCAGGTGCGGGGGCGTTCAGTGCGCTCCCCCGCTTGGTCGCAGTTGAGCAGTATCAAGGCATTGATGACTTTGGATGCTGCGTGCGTGCCTTTGCCTGCGATGCCCTGCAGCTCGGCTCTTTCCTGCTCTGACAAGGTGACTTTGTAATGTTCCATTCCCCATTGTCCGCGTCAAACTTCTCGTGACGCGACACTAGGTCAAACGCCGGAAACGATAAAAGCCTCCAAAGTCGCCTTCGCCACTTTTTCCTTCTCTATCCAACCCATACTGATTGCCGCGTTATGGTCAGCCCCCGTTGGCCCGGAATTTGCCAAAGGTCGCGTCAGCTGGAAGATTTTTCTCCATTTCGCGAGCAATTTTCGCGAAAGCTGGGCTACGCACTAGGGTGAAATCCGTCATCACCTGAGCTTCGAGTTTGTCTACTCCATGGATGTGGGAACCGGACTTGGCAGCCGGTTGCTCACTCTGCAACCGGGCAAGTTGCAGCGTCCTCTTAGACACCTTGAAGGCAGCCTTTGCATAGCGCTCCATGAACGCGATCTCTACGACTCGGGTAGTACTGTCCTCGGAAAGAATATCTCCCAGCCCTTTGACGGCTTGAGGTTGCAATGAGCGTTGGCTGCGATTAAAAAGAGTAGTCATAAAATATTTGTCAGTTTTTATAGCATCAAGCGGCAATCAACGCAAGTCGTCTTGTGCAGCGGCATAAGCGCGGGCGCCGTCAGCGTCAAAGTAAAAAAGGCGACCGTCTTCGCGTCGAAACGGCGGCCTGAAGAATCCTGATCCCTTTCTTCGACGCATGAGACCCTGCTGCTCATACTTTTTAGCTAACTCCTCGCTGGCCTGAGCGTCGGCGCCGAGCGCTGCATGCAGGCCAATTCTGCCTTCAAAGTCGTGTGCCAAGCTGACCTGGATCGCCGTGTCGAGCAAGGGAGCCAGCGTTGCAAACTTGTCGTTGACTCCAAAATACCGCAGGGCTGCTTGCGGGGCTGCCGCAATGTACCAAATGAACACGCAACGTTTTGAGAGCTTGACCCCTGCCGGAGTTCCCGGAAAGGCATAGGGCAAACTTAAAATAGCTTGGGCTACCGGGACCGCATCTCCGTCTCGCCCCTCGACGCGGATTTGAAACGTGAGTGCCTGCCGACCTGCTGCCGCTTCAGTCACATTGCAGCCAATGAAGTATGCGGGCCAGTCCCAATCCGAGCCAATGCCACCCTTCGGCTTGATATGGGGCGTGTGGATGTCTCTTTGCCAGAGCTGAACGTTCTTGAACTCGCAGGGGTGAATTTCTGCGGAAACTGTGCGGGTGGTGCCAGCGACTCGAATACTTGATATCAGACTCATCGGCTGGCAGGCGATTCCGTGGAAATTGTTGACCTGAGTTTAGGGCGTGTCATCAATTAAGCCAAACTACCGCTGCAGCCAAGTGAATGGCGCCAAGGAAGTTACGCGCCGTTTTGTCGTAGCGCGTGGCTATGGCACGGTACTGCTTGAGCCGGGCAAAAAAGTTCTCGATCAGGTGGCGCGCCTTGTACAAATGGCGGTCATAGATGCGCTGATGCGCGCGGGTGCTCAGACACGGAATTACCACCGCCTTGCCCGCTTTTTCCAGCGGTTCAACCACCCGCTCTTGTGCGTCATAGGCCTTGTCAGCGATGACGGTGGCGCCCGCCGTGTCCTTGAGCAACACGTCTGCGCCGTCCAGATCATGGGTCTGCCCGGGCGTCAAATGAAAACCGGTCGGGTTCCCCAGCGCATCGACCGTGGCATGGATCTTGGTGCTCAAGCCGCCACGGCTGCGCCCGATGGCTTGGCTATCTTTGGACCCTTTTTTTTAGCCCCCGCGCTGTGCTGGTGGGCTTTGACGATGGTCGAATCGATCAGGACGTACTCGTTGTCTGCATCCTGCGCCAAGACCTCAAACACGCGCCGCCATACCCCGGTCTTGCTCCAACGCGAGTGACGCAGATGCACCACCCGAAAGTCGCCAAAGCGCTCTGGCAAGTCCCTCCACGGGATGCCAGCGCGGTAGCGATACAGCACGGCTTCGACAAACAGCCGATTGTCCCGGGCGCTCACGCCAACAGTTTCTTCGCGTCCGGGCAGCGAGTCCTTGATGCGTTCCCATTGATCATCTCGCAGTGCATATCTTCTGGTCATGTTTACGAGATAAGGGGCAAATCGTGCTCTTCAATAGCGTTGATGCCGTTTTCAATTGATGACACGCCCTAACCAGCTTGTCAGGCGTAGTAACCGCTGCACATCCTGGAGCGATGGGGGATCCAGGCCGCTGGCAACAGGAGGCGACCTAGTGTCGCGTCATGCTGTAGTTGTCGGGTAAAGCCTTTTGAGCTTGGTGCGGGCATCCTTGGTCGTGAACTGCCAGTTGACTTTGGCCTGAAGATTGTCGCGGCGGCTCTGCCAGGCGGCGACCTCGCTTCGCACCATCTCGATGCTGTCGATGCGCCGATCCAGGCACTGGCTCACCATGACGTTGATTTCGATCTCGGCCATGTTCAGCCAGCTGCCATGCTTGGGCGTGTAAACGAATTCAAAGCGGTCCCACAGCGCCTTGGCCTCCTCGGGGGCAAACGCCTCATACAACGAGCCCGGCGTGTGCGTGTTCAAGTTGTCCATCACCAGCGTGATGCGCTCGGCGTCGGGGTAGTTCGCAGCGATGTCCTGCACGAACACGGCCCAGTCTGCTTTGGTACGGCGCTCGGTGACCTGGGTCAGGCGCCGCCCGGCCAGCGGCTCGCTGGCCATGAAGACGTTGCACACGCCGCCCCCCGTGTCAAACTAGTTGCCGCTCCCCCGAGATTGCGGATGATCCGCATTGGAGCGCTATTTATGACAACAAATCGACATTCAACTGAATTCCAGGAACAGGCCCTGAGCAAAGCCAGGCAACGAGGCACACGCAGCGTGCAGGACGTTGCCAATGAACTGAATATGGCGGTCGGCACTTTGAGAAAATGGATCAGCAAGTCCAATCGAAAGCATGAAGTCGGTGGCCCCGCAGCGCAACTGCCTGAGGACTTGCCGGCCCAATCGTGGGGCCCTGCCCAGCGCTTGCTTGCGCTGAACCAGACGCATGCCATGTCGCCCACACAGTTGCATGCTTGGTGCCGGGAGAAGGGGTTGTTTGAGCACCAGTTGAAGGCTTGGGGTGAGGCGTTTTGCAACGCCACAGCGCCGCAATCGCGCGAAGCCAGGACTGCGCTGCGCGAGTTGCAAGTCAAGCACGATGGGCTGCAGCGTGAACTGCGTCGAAAAGAGAAGGCGCTGGCCGAAGCCGCAGCCTTGCTGGTGCTACAAAAAAAGTTCCAGGCCCTGTGGGAGGACGAGGAGAAATGACCACTTGCCAACAGCGTCAGACCCTGCTGACGCTGATTCGGCAGTCCTGCGACAGAGGCGCACGTCTGCAAAAGGCCTGTGCGCTGATTGGGCTGGACGCGCGTACTGTTCAGCGCTGGAGACACCCGAAAAACCAGGAGGGCGACCTCAGGGTCGGCGACAAACGCCGCATCACCGTGCCGCCCAACAAGCTCAGCGAGGCTGAGAGGCAAGCTGCGCTGGCGTTACTCAACAGCGAACAATTCAAGGATCTGCCACCGAGCCAGATCGTGCCGCGCCTGGCTGACCAGGGCCGGTATGTGGCCAGTGAGTCGACCCTGTACCGGCTGCTGCGTGAAGTCGGTCAAGGCACGCACCGCCGACTGGAGCGGGTGGCGCAAAAACGCAGCAAGCCACGCGCGCTGGTGGCTACCGGGCCCGATCAGATTTATTGTTGGGACATCAGCTACTTGCCCACTGAGGTACGCGGCATCTACTTCTACCTTTACCTGTTTGTCGATCTGTTCAGCCGCCGGATCGTGGGCTGGCAGGTGTTCGATTGCGAGAGCGCCGAGCTGGCCAGTCAGTTGCTGCGGGCCATTTGCGAGCGGCGCGGCATCGCGCCCCATCAGCTTACCGTTCACTCGGACAACGGCTCGCCGATGAAGGGGGAAACGATGCTCGCCACCATGCAGCGCCTGGGCGTGGCGGCTTCTCGCAGCCGACCGGCGGTCAGTAACGACAATCCTTACTCCGAGGCTCTGTTCAGAACACTGAAGTACCGCCCTCAACTGCCCGTCAAACCGTTCAACGGCCTGCTGCAGGCGCGGCGCTGGGTGACAGAGCTGGTGCACTGGTACAACCACGAGCATCGGCACAGCGCCATTCAGTTTGTAACCCCAGCGCAGCGGCACTTAAAACTCGATGAGGCCATTCTGGCTGAACGCGCCAAGGTCTATGCTGCGGCCCGAAACGCCAATCCCAACCGCTGGTCAGGGGGGACTCGCAATTGGTCGCCAATCACCGAAGTGCACCTCAACCCGCAAACACCAAAGGATCAGAATCAACCAGAAAAACTAGCCGCTTGAGCATCGAACTTTTTGCGGCAACTACCTTGACAGCGCCCGGCCGCAGCGCTCGTACTCGTAGTCATGGCGCTCGGGCCGGCCAGGCACTGCTGCAATCGGCTCACTCGTCTCGCGAATGAGCTGGCGGGGCGTCTCATCCATGCACACCACCGGGTTCTTTGGGTCGTAGGGGCGGCTGTAGATGCCCGGCACTTTTTCCATCGCCGCGACGAATTGGGCGCTGGCCTGCGGGGCAATCACCCAGCCAACTTTCCTCCAGGGCTTGAGCTCGTTTTTTTCAGCGCCCGCCGCACCGTCTCGTGGGACACGCTGTCCACCAATTCGAGCTCGACCAGCCGATCGGCCAGCAGGCGCAGCGACCAGCGGGCCTGGCCTTCAGGGGGCGCCGAGCAACTCAGGGCCAGCAGTTGCGCCTCCAGCCGGCCATCGATCTTCAGCGCGTACTCGCATTTGGCGGGCTGGCGGTTCAACGTCAACTCCAGGCCTTCGAGAACAAACTTCTTTTTGACCCGGTCCACCTTGCGCTCGCTCACGCACAGCATGGCTGCGATGTCGCAGGTGCGGGGGCGTTCAGTGCGCTCCCCCGCTTGGTCGCAGTTGAGCAGTATCAAGGCATTGATGACTTTGGATGCTGCGTGCGTGCCTTTGCCTGCGATGCCCTGCAGCTCGGCTCTTTCCTGCTCTGACAAGGTGACTTTGTAATGTTCCATTCCCCATTGTCCGCGTCAAACTTCTCGTGACGCGACACTAGCGTGGCGTGCAGCCACACGTGCATTTCCTCCAGAACTGGGCGCGTTCGCAATTGCCGCTGACTTCGTCGCCACTCTGCGCTGTGCCCTCGGACCTCGGATTCCACCGCATAGATCCTGCCAATCCTTTGCAAGGCCTGATGTGCCAGGGTTCCAGGTAAAAGGTTCTGCTGCTTGTGGATTTCGAAGTATTTGCGTCGCGCATGCGCCCAGCATGCAGCTTCCAGGACGCTGGCGTCATTGAAGATCGCGTTATAGCCTGCGAAGGCATCGACCTGGAGCACACCGCTGAAGTTGCCCAAGTGCTGTCTGGGATGCTCGCCCCGGCGGTCTTCAGAATACTGGAACCATACCGCCGGGTGTGCGCCGTCGCCCCAGCTGCGGTCATCGCGCACATACGCCCAGATCCGGCCAAGGTGGGCCTTGCCTTTGCCAGCGCCCAACGCACGTGTGGGCGTGTCATCGCTGTGGACCTTATGTGCCTGCAGCGCATAGCGGCCAATCGCCTGGGCCAAGGGAGTCAGCAGCGCGGCCGCGCTGCCCATCCAGCCGCCCATGGTGCAGGCTGAGATGACGACGTCTTCGCGCGCGTAAATCTGGCTTTGCCGGTACAAGGGGCAGTGGTCTGCGTATTTGCTCACCATCACGTGGGCAATCAAGCCGGCACCCGCCGTGCAGCGATCCATCGGGCGCCTGGGCGCCAGCGCCTGTGTCACCGTATGGCATTGGGCGCAGGCAAACTTCGGGCGGATGTGGCGAATGACCTTGAAGCTGCCCGGCTCGTAGTCCAGTACCTCGGAGACGTCCTGCCCAATTTGCTGCAGACCCGTGCCGCAGGCGCCGCATTTGCAGTCGGCGGAGCAGGTGCTGTGAACCACCTCTTCGCGGGGGAGGTGCTCAGGCAGTCCGCCGTGCTGTGGATTCGCAGATTTGTGGCACCGCTTCTTGCGTTCGCCTTCAAGGTCAGACACATGGCTGCCTTTGGCATCACCGGCCGCGTCAAGAGGTGTGTCCAGGGGCATCAGCGGCGCCAGTGCCGCACTCAGCAGTTCGAGTTGGGTTTGGGCGGCGTCCATCTTCTCGCTGGAGCGGCCGTAGCGCATGCGTTTGAGGTGCGTGAGTTCGATCTTGAGCTTCTCGATGGTCAGGCGCAGCGCCTTGATCGTGGCGTCGCGCTGCGTGACATCGGCTGTCAGCATCTCGACGGTTTTTGGCAGCGCCTGGGAACTCATAGAACGCTACTTTGCCAGCGCATTTACCAATGGGAAAGAGGACTTGCACTGTCAACCGAATGCCCCATTCCTGCAGCGTAAAGGGCCTACGCCGCAAGCGTGGGTTGCCAGGTGCGAACCGGCATTCTCCAGTCAATTCCTTCGAGCAGCATGGACAGCTGCGCCGGGGTCAACGAGACCGAACCGGATTGGGCCTGCGGCCAGATGAAGCGGCCCTTCTCCAGCCGTTTGGCAAACAGGCACATGCCTTGGCCATCCCACCACAGCAGCTTGATGATGTCGCCGCGCCTGCCTCGAAACACAAAGACGTGGCCGCTAAACGGTTCCTGCGCCAGCGCGCTTTGCGCCAGGGCTGCCAGGCCATCGAATCCCCTGCGCATGTCCGTCAGCCCGGCGGCAAGCCATATCCGCGTGCCCGAGGGCAAACCGATCACGCGGTCTCCCGAAGTGCCATCAGGACGCTGCGCACACTGGCCGGATTAATGCGGCCTCGCAGCACTACGCGGGCACCGCCCATCTCGATCTCGATGACGCCCTCCTTGTCAATCGCAGCGTGCCCGCCAAGCGCGCTGGCCAACAGCGATTCTTCGGGCTCAACGACGGTTACCGGCAGGAGCACAGTTTGACGGACAGTCCCTGCGGGACGTTTGCGCTCGCGCTTGGCCCGTCTCCACTTGAACACCAAGTTGGCATTGACGCCGTGCTCCAGCGCAACGCCGGCTACCGAAGCGCCGGGTTGCTCAATCAGCTCCAGGAGCTTGCGTTTGAAGGCCGCGCTGTGCCTGCGTTTTGTGGCGATGACGGGTGATGAATTCGACTCTTGCATGGTGTCCACTTCACGGGCTTGAGTGCACACCGCCAATGGAGTGCAACTGCCGCGATCTTGGGCGCCACTTCAAATTTCAGCAAGAACGGTATTCGCCGGGCTATTACAGAATTGCTGCCGTCCCACTGGATGCTTTCTCTTGCCAACAATGCCTCCTTGAAAAGTTTTCCTGCTTTTTCCCCGAACTCCTTGTCAGGATGCGTCAGTGTGACAGGCGCCCAAAGGTGGAAGGATTTACCTCTTAAGCAGATTTGAATCTGTCTTCAATGCCGATCTTCGGAGTTTTCCCTTTGCGCGTGTTTTCGCGGGCAACCTGGTTTCAAAGTGCTACGCCCCAATCTCGTAAAACCTCGTCCGTGTGTTCTCCTGGTGTGGGGGGTGGGCGGCCCAAGGTGGATGCAGTGCGGCTGAAGCGTGGTGCCGGTGCAGGCTGCAGCACTCCGTCCGGACTAACAAAGGTGCCGCGGCTTGCCATGTGCGGATGTACGGGTGCTTCCTCCATGGATAGCACGGGTGCGAAGCAGGCGTCAGTACCTTCCAGAAGTTCCTGCCATTGATCCAAGGTCCGGCGAGCGATGCATTCTGATAAAACCGTGCGTATCTCCGGCCACTGGTTCCGATTTTCCCGCGGCGGCAGCGTAGCGGCATCCAAGCCTATGCATCGCAACAGTTCCTCGTAAAAGCGCGGTTCGATTGCCGCCAGCGATACATGGCGAGCATCTGCCGTCCTGTACACACCGTACCAAGGTGCGCCACCGTCCAAGATGTTGGTGCCGCGCTCGGCGCGCCAAAGGCCTGCAGCCTTAAGGCCAAAGGTGCTGGCCATCAACAGTGCCGCGCCGTCGGTCATGGCGGCATCTACCACCTGACCCCGGCCAGAACGCTGCGCCTCCACATAGGCCGCCAGCAGTCCGACGGCCAGCAGCATGCCACCACCTCCAAAGTCTCCAATCAGGTTCAGTGGCACCACCGGCTCCCCATCTGCCGGGCCGATGGCGGCGAGCGCACCAGTCATTGCAATGTAGTTGAGGTCGTGCCCTGCTGCGCCAGCCAGCGGTCCGTCTTGGCCAAATCCCGTCATGCGGCCATAGATCAGCTGCGGGTTCGCGGCGTGGCAAGGCTCGGGACCCGCGCCCAGGCGCTCCATCACACCGGGGCGGAACCCTTCCAGCAGCATGTCGGCTCTGCCCACCAATTGCAGCAGAGTCTGCAAACCAACCTGGGTTTTCAGGTCCAGCGAGATAGAGCGACGCCCTCGGTTCAGCACCTCGAAGCGCGTAGGCGTCGGAATGCCGCGTTCAGGCCCATTGGCGCGTTCCACCCGCACTACGTCCGCACCCATGTCGGCCAAGAGCATGGCACAAAACGGTGCCGGCCCCATGCCGGCGATTTCCACGACCTTTAGGCCCTGTAATGGTCCCATTTTTTAGCGGTCGGTCAGGCTAAGCTTAAGCTCGCGGCGGGCCAGGTCCAGCGCATCCTGACCGTCGCGGCGGCCGATGATCCAGCCTTCATGTGGCTGCAAGGCCTTGTGCTGGACCTCCGCCAGCTGTTTCCAGTCCTGAATCAGGTCGCGCCGGGCGATGCGCCATTCGCCGTTGCGGCGTTCGACGTGGTCCATGTAGCGCGACGAGGTAAACATGTCCGTCGCAGCCTCAGGATTGCCCGAGGCGCCGCCGGTCAGCTGAGCAAGCTGTGCCTTGCCCTCTGGCGGGTACTGCTGGATGGTGCGTACATACGATTCCACCAGCGCCAAGTCTTCGGTGACGAATTCCACCAGCAAGTTGCCGATGAAGTGGCTGGATATGGCGATGGGCTTGTGTCGTACCAGGATCCAATCGATCAGCCCTTCGACTGGGCCGATGTAGGGGCCGTGGCTGTCGATGGCCCCTTGATGGAAGATGTCCAGCATGCCCTGCTTGTCCAGCCGGTCGACGGCGCGGCACCAGCGGTACATCAGGTCTTGGATCATGAAGCGGTCGGCGATGCGGGCCGGGCTGTATTGTTCGATAACCATGGTTTTCCTTGGTATTCAGGTGCTCTGAAAGTTAACTTTGGTAGCAAGCTCGCGGAGCATTGCTGCTTCTTTTTTCATCACCTGCCCCAGGTCATCAGGGGTGCCGCCGACGGGGACGATGCCGTAGCCTTCTAGCTTGGCCAGTACAGCCTTATCCGCTAGCATGGCGTTGAGCACCGCATTGATGCGGGCGATGACCGGTTTGGGCGTGCCGGCGGGTGCGCCCACGGAGAACCAAGGCGCCATGACAAAGCCGGGAAGAATCGTTTCGTTGAGCGTCGGCACATCGGGCAGCTGCGCCGAGCGTTGCCGCGAGGTGACTGCCAACGCCTTGATTCGGCCAGCCTGAATCAGCTTGAGGGCTGAAGAGATCTGGTCGATACTGAAATCGATGGTGCCGCCCACTAGGTCTGTCAACATGGGCGTGCCGCCCTTGTAAGGGATGTGCACCGCGGAGACACCAGATTGCAGCTTGAACAGTTCGCACGACACGTGTGAACTCGAGGCGATGCCAGAGCTGCCATGCTGCAGTTGGCCGGGCTTGGATTTCATCAATGCCACCAATTCTGCGGGCGAGTTCACGCCCAGATCGGGCCGTACCATGAGTACGTTCGGTGTTTCCGCAAGGTTGATTACCGGCACGATCGAATTCATTGTGAACGGCAGCTTTTCATACGCGAAATGGTTTGTCACGATGGTGCCGACCGATCCGATCAGCAGCGTGTACCCATCGGGTTTGGCACGGGCAACGGCCGCGGTGCCGATGGTGCCTGTAGCGCCGGGCAGGTTCTCGACGATCACGGTCTTTCCCAGCTGCTTTTGTAGGTGCTCAGCCACCATGCGACCGATGATGTCGGTAGATCCGCCTGGCGGGAAGGGCACCATCACCTTGATGGTCTGGTCGGGCCATTCCTGGGCGGCCACGAGCCCTGCGAAGGGCAGCGCGAAGCCGGCGGCGGCAATCTGTCGGCGGGTGAAGTTCATGGTTTGTCTCCTGTTGTGGTGAAAAGGGAGCCTGTGTTCCAGGCGGCCAGCGTGCACGCCAGTGCCAGCCCCTGCGTCAAGCCGGCAGCGGCGCTGGGTGCACGCCTGGTCGGGTCGAGCACGTTGTCGCCCAGCGCTTCGAGCGAACTGGCGTCGGGGACGATCACGTCGACGCGGCAGCCCGAGGCGCGCAGCCGCGCGGCTTCGTCGCGCAGGTGGCCACTGACCGGGTTGCCGTCGCCCCAGCCAAGCGGGGCGAGCACGACGACGTGGCGCGCGCCCTCCGCCAGGTCGGCATTGGTCAGCGAGCGGATGCCGCCGTCCATGTACAGGCACCCGCCGATGGCTACAGCGGGCCAGGCGCCGGGCACGGCGCTGCTGGCGGCGATGGCATCGATGAAATCTGCGCCGCTGTCCGCGTCGAACAGCCGGTGCTCGCCGCTCTCCGTGTTCACTGCAACCACGCCCAGCCAGCGTTGCGGCCAGTGCGCGCCCGGCAGGCGGTCGGCGACGATGGCGCGCCGTTCTGCGAACGGCGCCGTTTTGCTGCGCAGCGCGAAGGCGCCAATGCGGCGGCGTGCTTCGGCCAAGTCGCCGCCGACCTTGTCCATGAGTTTGCGGTTGGCCGCATCGGCGGCGGCTTGGGAATAGGGCCGCAGCGCTTCCTTCGAGCCGGGCGGTGGATCGAGCTGGGCAGCGAGCAGGTCCTCGAGTTTCAGGCCCGCAGCGAGTTGCGCGCCCAGGCTGGCGCCAGCCGAGGTGCCGATAAAGCCATCGGCCGCGGCGAAGTCCACCCCGCCGCGCGCCAGTCCAGCGGCCACGCCGGTTTCCCAAGCGATGCCTGCCACGCCGCCGCCGCCCAAGACGGCAACGCGCTTCACAGCACGCCCGCCTTGCTGAGCGCCGCGATGCGCTCCGGTGGAAGGCCGAGCAAGCCGCCGTATACCTCGTTGTTATGCTGGCCCAGGTCAGGCGCGCACGCGATGGGTTGTTCAGGCGTGGTAGAGAACTTGGGGATCACGCCGGCCATGCGCACCGGGCCAATCTTGTCATCGGGCACCGAGGTAATGGTGCCGCGCGCCTGGTAGTGCGGATCTTTCATGATGTCCTCGATGCTGTAGATGAATGAGTAGGCGAGCTTGCCGTCGTCGAGCTTCCTGCACAGCTCGTCCACCGGCTCGGCCTCGATCCAGGCGGCCAGGTCGGCGTTGAGTTCGTCCACGTGTTCCCAGCGCTTTTCGTGCGTGGTCAGGCGTGGGTCGGCCAGCCAGTCGTCGCGACCCATCACCGTGGCCAAGCGCTGGAAACCGGCGTCGGCCGAAATCGTGAGGATCAAATAGCGGTCGTCGCTGGTCTTGAAGTGCTCGCCCGGCGCCGCCGCGAAGTGTTTGTTGCCGCGCCGCTCGCGCACCGTGCCCATGCGGTCGTAGGCCGGCACCAGCACCTCTGTGAAGCGAATAATGGATTCGTACATCGCCAGGTCAATCTCTTGGCCCTCGCCGCCGTGCATGTCGCGGTGATAGATGGCCATCATGAGGGAAAAAGCGCCCAGAATGGCCGACTGGTAGTCGGCGATCGAGGTACCGATGCGCACCGGCGGCCGGTCGGCGTAACCCGTGATGCCCATCAGGCCGCCGAAGGCCAGCGCGATGCGGTCGTAGCCGGCGCGCTCGCGGTAAGGGCCGGTCTGGCCGAAGCCGGAGATGCGCAGCAATACCAACTTGGGGTTGCGTGCCTTCATCACGTCGTAGCCCAGGCCCCATTTCTCCAGAGTGCCGGGGCGGAAGTTTTCCACCACCGCATCGGCCTGCTCAATCAGCTGCAGCAGCAATTCCTTGCCCTCGGGCACACGCAGGTCCAGCGTGACGGACTTCTTGTTGCGCGCTTCCACGCTCCAGTACAGGCATTTGCCATCCACGAACGGGCCCAGGTCGCGCACCGTGTCGCCGCGCTTGGGCACCTCGACCTTGATCACCTCCGCGCCGAAGTCGGCGAACAGCGTGCAGGCGACGGGTCCGGCCACCATGGTGCCTAGGTCCAGGATGCGCAGCCCACTGAGCAGGTGAGGCCCGGGTGCGGCGCTAGTCACGAGGACTCCCCAACAAGGCTTACGGACCTCACGTCCTGTCCGGCCAGCTTTGACCGGACAATAAAGTCGCCCAAGTTGGTTTTTCGTGTCATATGCCAGTAGTCGTCATTGCGAAAGGGTGTGGGGGCAACCACGCGTCCCTTTTTATTGCGGTACCAGTTCGACATACCCTTGTGCGTCCAGATCATGTGGTCATGTGCTTTCTGCACACGGACGTTGTAGTCATCATGTACATCCTTGCGTACCTCAATCTCAAAAGGAAAATCGTTGGCACTCATGGCTTGCTTGAGCAGGCCCATGACGTAGCGCATTTGCGTCTCGAGTGCCGCTACCACGCTGCCTCCATGGCCCAGCGCAGTGTTCGGGCCGGCGAGCATGAAGAAGTTGGGAAAACCGGGTGTGGTCATGCCCATGTAGGCTTCAGCGCCGTTGGCGTCCCAGGCCTCACGTACCGAACGGCCGCCGCGGCCGACCAGGTTGAAAGAGGAGAGCAGATTGATGGCATCGAAGCCTGTGGCCACGACAAGGATGTCGACCTCGTGGCGCTCGCCATTGGCTGTCACGACGGTGTTGCCGTCGATCTCCCGGATTGGGTTGTTCACCAGCCGTACGTTGTCACGCGTCATGGTGCGGTACCAGCCGTTGTCCATCAGCATGCGCTTGCCGAAGGCCGGGTAGTCGGGCAGCACTTGGGGCAGCAGGTCCTGCCTGTCACCCAGTTCGGTCTTGACATAGGCAGTGAAGAATTCACGGTGCTTGTCGTTGCGGCGGTTGATAGCACGCTCCGGATGCGACCAAGCAGGGTCGATCTGCAGGGAGGAATGGATTCGGTCATTGAACACCCAGGCCAGGCGCTGGCGGTACCACTCTTGGTAGTACGGTACCTCCCGCAACAGAAAGCGGGTGGGGGGAGGCACTTCTTTTTGAAAACGTTCAAAGGGTGCCGCCCACTGCTTGGAGCGCTGGAAGACTGTGAGGCTGGCAACCTCGGGTGCAATCGCAGGAACCACCTGCATGGCGCTGGCGCCATTGCCGATGACGGCCACACGTTTTCCCTTCACGTCCAGGCCATCGGGCCAGCGGGCGGTGTGGAAACAGGATCCCCGGAAGGTGTCCAGCCCCTTAATGTCAGGCATCTTGGGCACGTTGAGTAAGCCCACGGCACTGATCACAATGTTGGCGCGCAGGTTCTCAGTCTTGCCGTTGGCATCGACGATGCGCACGCCCCAGTCCATGCGAGACTCGTCGTACACGGCCGATTCGACGCGGGTGTTAAAGCGGATGTTCTTGCGGATGTCGAACTGCGTGGCCACCTCGGCGAAGTAGTCCTGTATCTCACCGCGCAACGCGAAGTAGCGCGACCAGTCAGCCTTGGCAAAGGAATAGGAGTAAATGTGGTTGGGCGTGTCCACGCCGGCGCCGGGATAGTGGTTCTCGTACCAAGTACCGCCGACTTCATCGTTTTTCTCAATCACGGTGTAGGGAATGCCTGCGCCCTGCAGGCGAATGGCCGCGCAGATGCCGGCGACGCCGGCGCCAATCACCACGGCGTGAAAGCCTGCAGGAACCTGGAACGCCGCTTTCTGGTCAAGGGAAAATTCCGGGTCCAGCCCCAGCCAGGCGGCCACCATTGGGCCGTAGGACTCGGGAATGCTTTCCCCGATGCTGCGCTGCATCATCTCTACCAGTTGCCCCGTTTCCGGTGCGTGTAGGGCAGCAGGCTTTCCAGCTTTCCACGCCAAGATGGCTTCCCGGGCCGCATCGCGCACTTCCTGCTGGACTTCGTCGGGCAGCCCACCGGAGTCGTTGTCGTCCAAGCCGTGAATGCGGGTGCACTGGTACTGTGCGTCGAGCCAGCGGGTGTCACCCGTAAGGTGTAGCAGTACCATCAGAAGCGTGGGAATATTTCCTGTGGGTAGTGACTCCAGTAGTTCGTTTTCCCATGAAGCGTCGGTGGTGGTAATCGTAGGTGTTGTCATGATGTTGATGTGGAGGGAGGGAGGGAGGGAGGGAGGTGGAGTGGAGTAGATTCATGAATTTATGGGCGAGGCTCCGCCCAGACGGCAGCCGTAGCCGTTAACGAAACTTGGATTGATACGTTGTGAAGGCGCGCAGCAGTGCTATTGCGCGGTCATGCCGGCAGCCTTGATTACCTGGCCCCATTTGACATATTCAGATTGGATCGTTCGCTCGAGGTCATTCGGGGAGCCGCCGGACGGCTCAAACCCGATAACAAGTAACTTCTGGCGGATCTCCGGCATAGCCATGATCTGCTGCAACTGCAGATTCAGTTTCTGTACGATGGGTTGCGGCGTGCCTTTGGCTGCAACCAGGCTGGTCCAGCCGACGGCTTCATAGCCGGACACTCCAGATTCAGCCATGGTGGGAACATCGGGAAACAAGGGGGATCGTTTGCTGTCCAGCATGGCCAGTGCCCTGAGCTTGCCTGCCTTGATGTTCTCCTGCTGGGCACCTATGGTGTCGACCATCAAGGGCACGCGGCCGGCCAAAACGTCAATTGATGCTTGCGCACCGCCAGGATAGGGGACGGATACGAGGTTGACGTCTGCCTTGGCTTTGAAGAGTTGAAGGGCCAGTTCAAACGCCTGTGCACCAGAAGCGAACATGATTTCGCCTGGGCGGGCCTTGGCTTCGCGAATTAGTGCGCTCACGTTGTCGTACTTGAAGCCCGGACCGGCGAGCAGCACCATCGGCGCCTTGGCCACCATGCCGATGGACTCGAAGTCCGTTAGCGGATCGTAGAGTTTGGTTTTCTGAAGGTGTGGGCCGGTGGTAAGAGTGCCGCTGACCCCGAGACCAAGCGTGTACCCATCGGGCGCGCTCTTGGCCACATTACTCATGCTTAACATGCCACCTACGCCCGGCTTGTTCTCCACGATGAAGGGTTGATTGTTGATCCGGGAAAGCTCCTGCGCCACGATGCGCGACACGATATCCGAGGCTCCGCCGGGTGGGTAGCCAACTACCACCCGGACGGGTTTGGTCGGATAGGCCTGCGCCTGCACGGGTGCATGCTGGATGAATGCTGCAGTGAGGGCCAGCGCGATTGAAAAGACTCGCTTCATTGGTAATGTCTCCTGGGTTTTTAATAGTTGGAGAGAAGTATCGGCGTAGCCTCCCAAGCACTCAACAACGTTCTTCCTAAATGTGCATGATGTGCACGTTTGACGAACCCTAATGCGTTCGATACGTAATTTCGGCTATGTGCATTCTGAGGTTGGAGTCTGAATTATTGATTTAATCTGATTTGTGCAAAACTTGGTTGAACTTTTCAAAATTCTGATATGCTCATTTGTGCAAAATCAGGTAGGAGTTCAAAATGGCAGATCAGTCAGGTAGCGGCGCATCGCTCGCAGATTTCATTTGGAAGAATGCTGAAGACCTTTGGGGCGACTTCAAGCACACGGACTTTGGCAAGGTCATCCTGCCATTCACTTTGCTGCGTCGCCTGGAATGCGTTCTCGAAACCACCCGGCAAGATGTCCTGGATGCCAATGCACTCCACAAGGATTCCGGGATCGACATTGACCTGATCCTGAGGCAGTCCACCCGGTTCTCCTTTTACAACACATCTGAATATGCTCTGGGGACTCTGGGGGGCACCAAGACCCGGCAAAACCTTCAAGACTACGTTTCCCATTTCTCGGACAACGCACGCATCATCTTTGAGCAGTTCGACTTTTCCAATACGGTAATCCGGCTGGACAAGGCTGGACTCCTGTTCAAGATTTGCAATAACTTCGCCGGTATCGATCTTCACCCGGATGTGGTGCCAGACCGGGTGATGAGCAACTTGTATGAGCACCTGATCCGCCGATTTGGCGCAGAAGTCAACGAAGGTGCTGAGGACTTCATGACTCCACGCGATGTCGTTCACCTTGCGACATCACTACTGCTTGACCCTGATGATGCCTTGTTCGAGTCCAATCCCGGACTCATCCGCACCCTGTACGACCAGACATGCGGTACCGGGGGATTCATCTCGGACGCCATGAACCATGTGGCTGATTACGGCAACCGATTCAAGGTTCCGCCAGTCATCATCCCTTACGGACAGGAGCTGGAGCCTGAAACTCATGCTGTTTGCCTAACTGGCATGCTGCTGCGCACGCTGGAGTCAGATCCAAGCCGCGACCTGTCCAAGAACATCAAGCTTGGCAGCACGCTTTCTAATGACCAGTTCGCTGGCCAGCGGTTCCATTACGGTGTGTCGAACCCTCCTTTTGGCAAGAAATGGGAGAAGGACCAGAAGGCGGTATCGGACGAGTACAAGGAAAAGAAGTTCGACGGCCGGTTTGGCCCAGGCTTGCCGCGTATCAATGATGGCTCCATGCTGTTCCTGCTCAACCTGGCCAGCAAAATGGAGTTGCCTGGAAATGGCGGTGGGCGTGCCGCCATCGTATTGTCAGGGTCGCCTCTGTTCAATGGGGGCGCTGGCTCCGGGGAGTCTGAAATTCGCCGCTGGTTGCTGGAGAACGACCTGGTGGAAGCGATTGTTGCTTTGCCAACGGAAATCTTCTTTCGCACAGGAATTGCCACTTATCTTTGGATTCTGTCGAACAAGAAACCCGCGCACCGTCGCCATAAAGTCCAGTTGCTCAACGCATCTGAGCTGTGGACTCCCATCAAGAACGAAGGTAACAAGCGGCGCATCATCAGCGAGGAGCAGATCCGTCAGATCGTTGACCTGTATTCCGCTGCGGAAAGTAACGAGCTGAGCCGCATGGTGGACTACAGAACCTTTGGGTACCGCCGCATCAAGGTGCTGCGCCCGCTTCGGATGGCCCTGCATATCAATGCGGAGTCCATTGAAAAGCTCAAGCTGGAAAAGGCTTGGGCCAAGCTCACTCCTGAGCAGCAGGCTGCATGGATTGAGGCATTACAGCGGTATACCGGCTTGAGCCAGGCGTTCTCATGGGCAGAGTCTTTTGTGGCTCAGTCTATGCTGTCCTCGCCTGCCTTCGGAAAAGTTGGCAAGCCATTTGTCAAAGCGCTGGTTAATGCTTTGGGGGAGCGTGACGCTGCGGGAGAAGCTGTATTGGATTCGGATGGCCAGGTCGTGCCCGATCCTGATTTGTCCGATAACGAGAACGTGCCGCTGACGGAAGACATCCGGGATTACTTCGCACGAGAGGTGTTGCCCCATGTGCCCGATGCCTATATCGACGAGACATTCCGGGACGAGACCGATAAAAATATTGGGCGCGTTGGTTTCGAGGTCAACTTCAACCGGTTCTTCTACAAGTACGAGCCGCCTCGAAACCTGATTGATATTGATGCTGACCTCAAGCAGGTGGAGGCTGAGATTGCTGAGTTGCTCGGTGAGGTGACGCAATGAGCCGTGTCGATACTGTGACCATCGAACAATGGGCAGTGATACATATCGAGGGTCGCGGGCACATTAGATTTGTATCGCACGATCGTGCGAACGCAATTCTTGGGTACGCCTGGAAGTACAGAGATGGGCGACCGGGATTCGATTTTGAAACTTGGTGGAAGGAAAACGCCAAAGCTAAAAAGCTGGTGTGCCAAAAAATTCAGGTGACAACAAAACACATCCCTGGTGTTCCTTACTCAGGATGGCATAAGCCAACACCACAGGCGACTTGTTGCGAGTGGGACAAGGGTCACGACGCTATTTGCAGCGTGCAATGCGAAAACGAAGGCAAGCAGATCGTCGAAGGGCATAGACTCTGCGGCGTTCATGTAAAAACCTACGAGCGACATGGAAAGTTGCTGCTCGCGACCGGTCGAGCGGCTGCCAAATGAGCCATTACAAACCGTATCCCGCATACAAGGATTCAGGCGTGGAGTGGATTGGCCGGGTGCCGGAGCATTGGGAAGTCAAACGCCTTCGGCATGTTGCCTCTTTTTCAAACAGCAACGTAGACAAAAAGAGTTACGAGGGCCAGGACGAGGTGAGCCTCTGCAACTACACCGACGTATATAAAAACGAGTTCATCACACCTGGCATGCCCTTCATGAAGGCTACGGGTAGCCTATCAGAAATCGAGCAATTCACGTTGCAAAAAGGTGATGTGCTGATCACCAAAGATTCCGAAGACCCGACAGACATTGGAATCCCATCGCTGGTTGCACAGGATATGCCTGGCGTTGTCTGCGGATACCACCTGACAATCATTCGTCCGGACAACTTGCCAACGTCCAGGTTGGTTCACCGGGTCCTGATGTCTGCACCGACAAAGGCCCACTTCTTTTTGGAAGCACCAGGCATCACACGATATGGTCTTGGACAGGACGCAATTGGGGACCTGACTGTTTGCCTGCCACCAGAGAGTGAGCGCAGTCTTATTGCCGATCGCATCGACCGCGAAACCACCCGCATCGATTCCCTAATCACCAAGAAAACCCGCTTCATCGAACTCCTGAAGGAAAAGCGTCAGGCGCTAATCACGCACGCGGTCACGAAGGGCCTTGATCCCAGCGTGAAGATGAAGGATTCTGGGGTGGAGTGGATTGGGGAGGTGCCGGAGCATTGGGCTGTGTCACGTCTCGGCCATTTTGCAACCGTCGAAAATGGAACCACTCCAAGCAAAGGTAATGTTGCGTTTTGGGAAGCTGGCAATATTCCTTGGGTTGGCTCAGGTGAAGTTAATCAAGGTTTTGTCAACGAAGCCACCGAAAATATCACTGAGCTTGCGTTGCGCTCTTGCTCTCTTCGCTTGTTGCCAGTTGATACAGTTCTCGTTGGAATGGTTGGGCAGGGTAAGACACGAGGGCTTGCGGCCATCCTGAAAATAGCAGCAACCATCAACCAGAATTTAGCGGCAATCTGTACTGGCCAAAGGCTAATGCCCATGTTTTTGGTCTATTTTTTTGGCGCTGCGTACGAATGGATTAGGGAGGCTGGCCGTGGAAGTAATCAAGCTGCCATGAATTGCGAAATCGTTGGCGAATTCCGCCTCGCAATACCTTCTGCAGAGGAACAGGCCCTGATACTTTCAAAGTTGGCAAAAATGACACTACGCATCGACCTTCTATCCGAAAAATCCAAACGCAGCATCGCCCTCCTGCGCGAACGCCGTTCCGCCTTCATCACCGCCGCCATAACGGGACAAATCGATCTGCGAAGGGCTGCGTAAATGAGCGTACTCGAAATCCCAGACTACAAAAATTGGCTTGCGTCGCTAAAGACCCGCATCCAGTCAGCACAGCAACGAGCCGCCCTATCCGTCAACCGTGAACTTGTATTGCTGTACTGGCAAATCGGACGTGACATTTTGGATCGGCAGCAAGCGCAAGGTTGGGGCGCGAAGGTTGTCACCCAGTTGGCCAAGGATCTCACTTTAGCCTTCCCTGACATGAAGGGATTCTCCCGCAGCAACCTCATGTACATGCGGGCATTTCACGAGGCATGGCCAGAAGAATCAATTGTCCAACAGCTTGTTGGACAATTGCCATGGGGCCAAAACCTGCTGCTGCTGACCAAGCTCAAAACCCGTGAAGAGCGCCAGTGGTATGCCGCCAAGGCCATCGAGCATGGCTGGTCGCGCAACGTGATGTGGCACCACATCTCTACCCAGTTGCAGCAACGTACCGGGAAAGCAGTAACCAATTTTGACAAGCGGTTGCCATCGCCGGATTCTGAACTGGCGCAGCAAACCCTCAAAGATCCGTACCTGTTCGATTTCCTGGGCGTGTCCAACGAAGCACACGAGCGCGAAATTGAAACCGCAATGACCCGTCACGTCACCAAGATGCTGATGGAGCTGGGTGAAGGCTTTGCTTTCGTAGGCAGGCAAGTACCTTTGGAAGTAGATGGCCAGGGCTTCTTCATTGACCTTTTGTTTTACAACTACCGCCTGCACCGATTTTTAGTCGTGGAGCTAAAAGCCGGGGAGTTCAAGCCCGAGCACGCGGGCCAACTCAACTTTTACGTCACGCTGGTGGACGAAAAGATCAAGAGTGACGAGGACAAGCCAACTTTGGGCCTGCTGCTGTGCAAGCAGCAACATCGTGTGGTGGCTGAGTACGCTCTGCGCGGTATGACCCAGCCCATCGGTATTGCTGAATACAAGCTGCAATTGCCAGACGACGTGGCCAAGTATCTGCCCACCATAAAGCAGATCGAATCCGAGTTAATGGGGAGTGCCGCCGAGACTGAAGCCGACAGCGACCCATACCGAAGGGAACAAAAATGACTGATACCGCGCACCAGGAAAAGCATTTCGAGGCCTACATCGTCTCCAAGCTTGCGGCGCAAGGCTGGAAAGTCGGCAACACCCTGCAGTACGACACCGAGCGGGCGTTGTACCCAGATGACCTAATTGCTTGGCTGGAGGCCACTCAGCCAGAAAAGTGGGCCAAGCTCTGCAAGGACAACGGCGAGCGATCGCGTGAAATCCTGATGGACCGGCTGGCCAAGGCGCTTGAGCAGCACGGCACCATGCATGTCTTTCGCAACGGGTTCTCCATTGCCGGTTGTGGTCACCTCGATTTATCGGAAGCCGCACCCGAAGACAAACGCAACGAAGGCGTGCTCAAACGCTATGCCGCCAACATCCTGCGCGTTGTCCCCCAGCTCCAGTACCACCCCAGCCGAAAACTCGCCATTGATCTGGTGCTGTTCATCAACGGCCTGCCGGTGGCTACGGTTGAGCTCAAAACCGACTTCACCCAGTCCGCTGAAGCGGCCATGGACCAGTACAAGACGGATCGCTTGCCTTTTGATGCCAAGACCAAACGCAAAGAGCCGCTACTGACCTTCAAGCGCGGTGCTGTAGTCCATTTCGCGATGTCGGACTCCGATATACAGATGGCGACCAAGCTCGATGGCGAAAACACCTTCTTTCTGCCGTTCAACCAAGGCAATGAGGGGCATGCTGGCAACCCCGTGCGCCAGGACAAGGAATACCCGGTTGCGTACTTCTGGGAGCAGGTTTGCCAGCCCGATGCGTGGTTACGCATCTTTCATAGCTTCGTCTATGTGGAAAAGAAGGATGTTGTGGACATCAAGGGCAATTGGTCCAAGCGCGAAACTTTGATTTTCCCGCGCTACCACCAGTGGTCCGCCGTGAACGGCATGATTGCCGATGCACGCAAACATGGCGCTGGCATGTCCTATCTGGCTGATCACAGTGCGGGCTCCGGCAAGACCAGTACCATTTCATGGACCGCCCATGATCTGGTCAAGCTGCGTAGAGACAATGGCGATTCCATCTTCAGCAGCGTCATCATCGTCACCGACCGCACGGTATTGGATGGTCAGATTCAGGATGCGGTGAAGCAAATTGACCACCAGTTCGGGGTCATTGCGGCCATTGACCGCCAGAAATCCTCGAAGTCCAAAAGCAAGCAGCTTGCTGAGGCTTTGATTGCCGGCACGCCGATCATCGTCGTCACGATCCAGACCTTCCCCTACGCCATGGAGGCCATCGTCACCGACAAGGCGTTAAAAGGGAAAAACTTTGGCGTGATCATTGATGAGGCCCACGCATCCCAAACGGGATCGACTGCGGCCAAGTTGCAGGCCGCCCTTGCCATGAGCGGCAATGGAAAGATGGCGTCTCTTACGGTGGAAGAATTACTGGAGGAATTGCAGAAGTCGCGGGCACGGCCGGACAACATCAGCTACTTTGCCTTTACCGGCACACCCAAGCATTCCACCCTCATGCTTTTTGGTCGCCCGGCCGATCCGGCCAAGAAAGCATCGAAAACCAACCTCCCGCAGGCCTTTCACCGCTACCCCATGCGCCAGGCGATTGAGGAAGGCTTCATTCTGGATGTGCTCCAGGGCTACATCCCCTACAAGACAGCCTTCAATCTATCCAAACAGATTGAGGACACCAAGCGGGTCAGTGGCAAGAACGCCAAACGCGCTTTGGCCCAGTGGATGTCGCTGCACCCGACCAATGTGACCCAAAAAGTTCAATTCATCATTGAGCACTTCAGCAAGAACGTGGCGTACCGACTCGACGGCAAGGCAAAAGCAATGGTCGTCACCAGCTCGCGGGCTGCAGCGATCCGCTACAAAAAAGGGTTCGATGCCTATATTGCCAAGCACCCCGAGTATTCCGCCATCCGTTCCCTGGTCGCCTTCTCTGGAAAGCTGACGGGCAAGCAGATCATGCATGGGGATGACGTTGGCGATGCGGCTGAAATCTTCATGATTGATGAAGGCGAGGAATTCACCGAAGTCAGCATGAACCCGGATGTAGCAGGTCAGGATCTGCGGATCGCGTTCGAGCGCCCCGAATACCGCGTCATGCTGGTTGCGGACAAATTCCAGACCGGGTTTGATCAACCCAAGCTGGTGGCGATGTACGTGGATAAGAAAATCGCCAATGATGTTGAGATTGTGCAGACCTTCTCCCGGCTCAACCGCATGGCACCGGGCAAGGATGAAGTCTTCATCATTGACTTCGTGAATGACCCGGCCAACGTGCGCAGGGCTTTCGCCATGTATGACGATGGCGCTCAGATCGACGACGTACAGGATTTCAACGTGGTCTATGAGATTCGGGAAACCCTGGACTCACAAGGCCTCTATGAAGATCAAGACCTTGAGGATTTCAAGGAAGCGCGGTTCAAGACCATCCGTGACATCACCCAGGCGCAAGAACCCCAGCACAAGGCGCTCTACGCCGCTACCGAGCGGCCAACCCGCGTATTCAATCAGCGGCTAAAAATGCTGCGCGACGCAATCGGGACGTGGGAGTCTGCATTTGAGCGGGCCAAAAGCACCGGCGACAGCGCTGGCATGAAGTCCGCGGACCATCACCGCAGCGAGCATGGAGATCAGATCAAAACCCTAATGACGTTCAAATCTGGACTGGGCCGCTTTGTTCGCACCTACTCCTATATTGCCCAGCTCGTGGATTTTGGTGATCCTGAACTTGAGAACTTTGCCGCCTTTGCAAAGTTGCTTCAAAAGCGCCTGAACGGCGAGCCACCTGAATCCGTGGACCTCAAGGGACTGGTACTGACCGGCTTTGACATCAAGCACAAAGAGGACGCATCCGGCGAAAAAGACGATCCGAGCGTTCTGCACCCAATAGGTCCTGGAGGCGGCGGGGGCAAGGGAGAGGACCCGCACTACCTGACGGAGATTATTGACCGGCTTAATCGTCTTTTCGGTGAGGCAACACCACTGCGCGACCAGGCAACGTTTGTAAATCATATTGTGGCCATTGCCCGCGAAAACGATGTCGTCATGGCCCAGGTTGAGAACAATACCCGCGAACAAGCGCTCCAGGGCAATTTGCCGGGCGCTGTCCAACAAGGTGTTGTCAGAGCACTTACCTCGCACCAGAAGCTTGCCACGCTGGTACTGAAGTCAGATCGCCAGTCTATGGGGGCCTTAACCGACATGATCTACGAGTTGATCCGCGACCGCAAAGACATCAACATTGGCGACATGAAAGACCTCGGTTAAGGAGCGCGCGGTGTTTGACCTGCTTAACCTGCCGGGCATAAACCCGGTTGATTTGCACTTTGGCAATCGTGTGATCACTATCGTTGCCGAAGCCTTGGAAGGCCCCGTTCCACCGTGTCAGGAATGCGGCAAGCCACTGCACCGCCATGGGCGAAGAACCAATATCTTCGCTGACACCCCGATGCAGATGCAGCCTGTACGGTTGGAAATCTCCCGGCCACGCTATCGCTGCAGTTCCTGCGGAACGATATCGACCCCAGATTTACTGTTCTTGGATGAGCGCAGACGGGCAACAAAGCGGCTGGTAGATGCTGTGCGCCAACGCTGCCTTGGTATGACGTTTCACGCTTTAGCTGAGCAAACAGGGCTGGCCGTCAACACCATCAAGAACATCGCTCAGGATTTGATCGTGGAGTTGGAAAGCACGGTTCGCTATGAAACCCCGATCATCATGGGTATCGATGAGGTGAATCTGGCCGGGGCCTATCGGTGCGTGATTACGAACCTGGCCACCAACAATGTCTTTGAAATGCTGGAACTGCGCACCCAGGATCACATGATGCCGTTCTTTGAGAAGCTGCGCGACCGGGAGAAGGTCGAGTGGATTTGCACAGACATATGGCGTCCGTTCAAGCGTTCATTTAGCCCGCACCTTCCCAATGCCAAACTGATCATCGATAAGTTCCACGTTGTCAAAATGGCGTCGGAAGCCCTCGACGATGAGCGCAAGAAGTACCAGGCCACGCTTTCAAAAAACGACCGTGTCCACATCAAGAAGTCGATCCGGTGGTTGACGTTGAAGCGGCCTGGCAATCTGACACCTGCAGAAAAAGGCGCGTTGGAGGTTGTGCGTCAGACGATTCCTGAACTGGGCCTGGCATACGATTTCAAAGAGATGTTCTTCAGGATTTATGACGACCCGGTCAAAGCATCAGCGATGCGGGCTTTCGAGGCCTGGGAGAACTCGCTCCCAGAAAAGGAAATGGAGAGATTCCATTCTCTAGCAAAAACGGTTCATAACCACTATGACGACATCTTCGCCTACTGGGATTCACCTACTCAGATCACGAATGCCTATACGGAATGTCTCAATGGCCTAATCAAAATGGCCAATAGAATCGGACGCGGTTACAGCTACGAGATCATTCGAGCCAAGACTCTGTACGCCAAAGAGGCCAGAAAAGTTGGAAGCGGCGTCCGCCTTCTGCCAGGTACCGAGACGCAAGTTCCAACCAAGCCAGCCTCTGAGACGATTGAATACGGACCCCACATTCCAACCTTGATCGATTTGGCGGATAACGGAAAATTCGACTGAAAATTCAGGTTTCCAACCCTAGATTGCACTTAGCCGTAATTTCAAAGGTCTAATAGACCTGAATCGCCCCGGGTTTCGTGGAGGCCCGTTGGGTTAAGTCAGGCAGACACCGCAGCCTGACTGGCTAATTGCCGATAGTAATTCTCTTCAGCTTCGGCAGGGGGAATGTATCCGATTGGCTCCAGCAGTCGGTGATGGTTAAACCAGGACACCCATTCGAGCGTGGCCAACTCCAAGGATTCCTTGGTTTTCCAGGGTGCCCGGCGGTGAATCAACTCTGTTTTGTATAAACCGTTGATTGTCTCGGCCAGAGCGTTGTCATAGCTGTCACCTCGACTGCCCACTGACGGCTCGATGCCCGCCTCGGCCAGGCGCTCGCTGTACCGGATAGACACATATTGCGACCCACGGTCGGAGTGATGGATCAGGGCATCGCCCGATTGCGGTTGGCGGTCATACAAGGCCTGCTCCAATGCGTCCAGAACAAAGTCTGTTCGCATGGAACTGCTCTGGCGCCAGCCCACGATCCGGCGAGCGTAGACGTCAATCACAAAGGCTACGTATTGCCAGCCCTACCAAGTTGACACGTACGTGAAGTCCGACACCCACAGCTGATTGGGACGATCAGCCTTGAATTGCCGGTTGACACGATCCAGTGGTCGGGCAGCGGTCGTATCGCTAATGGTCGTACGTACCACCTTGCCGCGCCTGGCACCTTGCAAGCCCAAGTGTTTCATCAGCCGCTCGACGGTGCAGCGCGCCACCGTGATGCGCTCTCGCCGCATTTGCTTGTAGACTTTATCGACGCCGTAGACCCGCATGTTGGCTTGCCAGACCCGCTCGATCTCTGGCTTGAGGATGGCCTCGGTTTTGGCACGTGCACAGCGCAAATCAGGGTTGCGCTGGTGTGCCGCATGGCGCCGGTAGCCTGACGGGGCAATCTGCAAGACCTTGCAAATCGGCTCGACCCCGTGGGTATAGCGATGCTTGTCAATAAACTGTCTCAGGACTTGCATCGGCGGTCGAGCTCCGCCGATGCAAAAAAAGCACTCGCCAGCTTGAGAATCTCGTTGGCCCGGCGCAGTTCCTTGTTCTCGCGCTCCAGTTCCTTGACACGCTGCGCCTCTGCGCTAGTAAGGCCGTCGCGTACGCCGGTATCGACCTCTACGCGCTTGACCCATTCATTTAGCGTCTGCGGCACGCAGCCAATTTTGGGGGCGATGGATTCTATGGCCGCCCACAGCGAAGGGTAGTCGCTTCGGTGCTCCTGCACCATACGCACTGCGCGTTCGCGAACCTCGGGTGAAAACTTGTTTGACTTCTTCATGGCTCAATCCTCTCAGAGATTTGAGCCTCCTCAAAACCCGGGGCGATTCAACCCCCCGTGTCAAACTAGTTGCCGCTCCCCCGAGATTGCGGATGATCCGCATTGGAGCGCTATTTATGACAACAAATCGACATTCAACTGAATTCCAGGAACAGGCCCTGAGCAAAGCCAGGCAACGAGGCACACGCAGCGTGCAGGACGTTGCCAATGAACTGAATATGGCGGTCGGCACTTTGAGAAAATGGATCAGCAAGTCCAATCGAAAGCATGAAGTCGGTGGCCCCGCAGCGCAACTGCCTGAGGACTTGCCGGCCCAATCGTGGGGCCCTGCCCAGCGCTTGCTTGCGCTGAACCAGACGCATGCCATGTCGCCCACACAGTTGCATGCTTGGTGCCGGGAGAAGGGGTTGTTTGAGCACCAGTTGAAGGCTTGGGGTGAGGCGTTTTGCAACGCCACAGCGCCGCAATCGCGCGAAGCCAGGACTGCGCTGCGCGAGTTGCAAGTCAAGCACGATGGGCTGCAGCGTGAACTGCGTCGAAAAGAGAAGGCGCTGGCCGAAGCCGCAGCCTTGCTGGTGCTACAAAAAAAGTTCCAGGCCCTGTGGGAGGACGAGGAGAAATGACCACTTGCCAACAGCGTCAGACCCTGCTGACGCTGATTCGGCAGTCCTGCGACAGAGGCGCACGTCTGCAAAAGGCCTGTGCGCTGATTGGGCTGGACGCGCGTACTGTTCAGCGCTGGAGACACCCGAAAAACCAGGAGGGCGACCTCAGGGTCGGCGACAAACGCCGCATCACCGTGCCGCCCAACAAGCTCAGCGAGGCTGAGAGGCAAGCTGCGCTGGCGTTACTCAACAGCGAACAATTCAAGGATCTGCCACCGAGCCAGATCGTGCCGCGCCTGGCTGACCAGGGCCGGTATGTGGCCAGTGAGTCGACCCTGTACCGGCTGCTGCGTGAAGTCGGTCAAGGCACGCACCGCCGACTGGAGCGGGTGGCGCAAAAACGCAGCAAGCCACGCGCGCTGGTGGCTACCGGGCCCGATCAGATTTATTGTTGGGACATCAGCTACTTGCCCACTGAGGTACGCGGCATCTACTTCTACCTTTACCTGTTTGTCGATCTGTTCAGCCGCCGGATCGTGGGCTGGCAGGTGTTCGATTGCGAGAGCGCCGAGCTGGCCAGTCAGTTGCTGCGGGCCATTTGCGAGCGGCGCGGCATCGCGCCCCATCAGCTTACCGTTCACTCGGACAACGGCTCGCCGATGAAGGGGGAAACGATGCTCGCCACCATGCAGCGCCTGGGCGTGGCGGCTTCTCGCAGCCGACCGGCGGTCAGTAACGACAATCCTTACTCCGAGGCTCTGTTCAGAACACTGAAGTACCGCCCTCAACTGCCCGTCAAACCGTTCAACGGCCTGCTGCAGGCGCGGCGCTGGGTGACAGAGCTGGTGCACTGGTACAACCACGAGCATCGGCACAGCGCCATTCAGTTTGTAACCCCAGCGCAGCGGCACTTAAAACTCGATGAGGCCATTCTGGCTGAACGCGCCAAGGTCTATGCTGCGGCCCGAAACGCCAATCCCAACCGCTGGTCAGGGGGGACTCGCAATTGGTCGCCAATCACCGAAGTGCACCTCAACCCGCAAACACCAAAGGATCAGAATCAACCAGAAAAACTAGCCGCTTGAGCATCGAACTTTTTGCGGCAACTACCTTGACAGCGCCCGTAGACCAACATGATGTGCACAATGCGCACATATTGGAAGGGTAATCATGGGTAAAAGTGTTCAAGGTGCGCAGTCGGTACTACGTGCCATCGATCTGTTCAAGCGTATAGGACTGAATCATGAGCAAGGTTTGTCCCTGACCGGGCTGGTGGAAATGACGGCACTGGACCGCACTACTGTGTATCGTTTGTTGTCCTCCTTAGTGCAGACCGGGCTGGTTGAACGCGACAACCGCAAGTTGTACCGGCTGGGCCTGGAAGCGATGCAACTTGGCCTGGCCACCATGAATCGTGTGCCCATACTGGAACGCTGTCGTCCAATGATGATCCGGCTGGCCCGGCGCAGCGAAGATACGGTGTACTTGGTCGTGCGCAACGGCGACCACGCTCATTGCCTCCATCATGAGGAAGGAGCGTACCCAATCAAGGCGCTGGTGTTGAAGGTCGGTGGTCTTCGTCTGCTAGGGGTAGGATCGGCAGGCAGTGCGCTGCTGTCGACGCTAACCGATGATGAGATCGTTGCCTTCCACAGCCGCCAGCGTGCGGACCTACCACAAGAGCGTGCTTCCCTCGCGCAGCTGCGCCGCTTCGTTGCCCAGACACGGCGCGCCGGTTATGCCACGACGGACAACTTGGTGGCCGACGGCGTTAGCGGCATTGGTGTCGGTTTCGAGGTTACGCCCGGCACCTTCGCCGCCATCAGCGTCGGTGCAATTCGCGCTCGCATGGGCGATGACCGACGAAGTTGGATCGCCCAACTGATGATCGAGGAACTGCGCGCTTCCGGGTGGCGTCCGGCCGAAGAAGAGTCAACCAGGAAGATATGCCCACCCGTCGCGCACGCTTAAGCCGGTGCCTGTCTACTTGGGCTTATCCGACCTTGTAAATCTATTGATCCACCCCCTCGGAAGTTTGAGCACTCTCAGCTCGTTTCCTAGGGAGGCATGTTGTGACAATAAAAAAAGTTTGAGGGCCGGATCAACAATTCTGGCTGTAGTGAAATGTATCAAGCGACCATTGGTCGAATCGACACCACGCCTCCAGTTACGGCAGGCTGTGCACAGTATGCTGCCCAGTCGACCATCAATACTCGCCGCCGCTCCAGCATCGTGCCGCGCGCATAGGCGGCCTCGGCTTTGTCTTTCAATTGATGACTCATGGCATGTTCGATGACCTCGCGCGGGTGTGAGGTGAACTCTCCAGCCCAATCCCTGAAGCTGCTGCGAAAACCGTGAACCGTCACATCGCCGTGCCCCATCTGCTTGAGCAGTTCAAGACAGGCCATATTCGACAGCGGCTTGATTTTCGACCTTGCGCCCGGAAAAACAAACGCACTCTCGCCAGCCTTTGCTCGCGCCAGTCTAAATGCGGCCAGCGCTGGATCACTCAGGGGAATAAAGTGTTCCTTTTCGCCTTTCATGCGCCCTGCGGGGATGGTCCAGAGCGCCGCATCGAAGTCAAATTCCGTCCATGTCGACTTGAGGGCTTCGTTGGTGCGGCAGTTGGTCAGGATGATGACCTCCAATGCTAGTGTCGCGTCACGAGAAGTTTGACGCGGACAATGGGGAATGGAACATTACAAAGTCACCTTGTCAGAGCAGGAAAGAGCCGAGCTGCAGGGCATCGCAGGCAAAGGCACGCACGCAGCATCCAAAGTCATCAATGCCTTGATACTGCTCAACTGCGACCAAGCGGGGGAGCGCACTGAACGCCCCCGCACCTGCGACATCGCAGCCATGCTGTGCGTGAGCGAGCGCAAGGTGGACCGGGTCAAAAAGAAGTTTGTTCTCGAAGGCCTGGAGTTGACGTTGAACCGCCAGCCCGCCAAATGCGAGTACGCGCTGAAGATCGATGGCCGGCTGGAGGCGCAGCTGCTGGCCCTGAGTTGCTCGGCGCCCCCTGAAGGCCAAGCCCGCTGGTCGCTGCGCCTGCTGGCCGATCGGCTGGTCGAGCTCGAATTGGTGGACAGCGTGTCCCACGAGACGGTGCGGCGGGCGCTGAAAAAAACGAGCTCAAGCCCTGGAGGAAGATCGGCTGGGTGATTGCCCCGCAGGCCAGCGCCCAATTCGTCGCGGCGATGGAAAAAGTGCCGGGCATCTACAGCCGCCCCTACGACCCAAAGAACCCGGTGGTGTGCATGGATGAGACGCCGCGCCAGCTCATTCGCGAGACGCGTGAGCCCATTGCAGCGGCGCCCGGCAGGCCCGAGCGCCATGACTATGAATACGAGCGCTGCGGCGTGTGCAACGTCTTCATGGCCAGTGAGCCGCTGGCCGGGCGGCGCCTGACCAAGGTCACCGAGCGCCGAACGAAAGCAGACTGGGCTTTGTTCGTGCAGGACATCGCTGCGAGATACCCCGATGCCGAACGCATCACGCTGGTCATGGACAACCTGAACACGCACACCCCGGGCTCGCTGTACGAGGCGTTTGCCCCCGAGCAGGCCAAGGCGCTGTGGGACCGCTTCGAGTTTGTCTACACGCCCAAGCATGGCAGCTGGCTGAACATGGCCGAGATCGAGATCAACGTCATGGTCAAGCAGTGTCTGGATCGGCGCATCGACAGCATCGAGATGGTGCGAAGCGAGGTCGCCGCCTGGCAGAGCCGCCGCGACAACCTTCAGGCCAAAGTCAACTGGCAGTTCACGACCAAGGATGCCCGCACCAAGCTCAAAAGGCTTTACCCGACAACTACATCATGACGCGACAGTAGTCTTTTAGGCAAATGAACGATGAATGAACACTTATCGAGCCAAACTTCTGAGCTATGCCCTAAGATTACTCACATTATCTTAGGGGTATGTGTCAGGCACGGCTGGCGGCACCGTTCATTTTCATAAATCCGTACCTAGATTTTTCATAAATCAGTGCCTGCCTAAATAACGAGGGCTGTCACCTGTCAGGTGACCTTCATCTCACCATGATTTCGCTCAGCTCCGGTACGCTTTTATGAAAAATTCCACTTGGGGTACGTTTTCGTGAAAAATATCTTTTCATGATTTTGAGCCCATATTTTCCGGAGTTCAAGGAAATCAACGCCTTGCGTGCGCAGGCTGGGTACGGTTTTATGAAAATGAACGACGGCTGCGAGGTGTATTTAAAACTCACCGTGATCGATGCTATTTTGATCGTTTTCTTCTAGGAGCTGTGACCATGAAATGCCCATGTTGGGGAACGGCTAAACTACTCCAGGAAAAATGCAACATGCCCTACACCTACAAGGGCGAGACCACCAGCATTCCAACAGTGACAGAGGACTTCTGTCCGGCTTGCAGCGAGGTGGTGTTGAATCGGGAACATGGCGACCGCGATAGCGAGACAAGCGACTGATTCAGCGGCAAGTAAAAGCGCTTCACCGCGATCCGGCCTACAGCGCCCAGATACAAAGGAATTTCGACCTGGACCAGCGTTAGGTGCCTGAAATCTTGCGCGGCGGCGTCAGTCTTGTGGCGTTACGAGAACGGCAAGACCGAGCCCCCGATGGCTTTGGTCACGTTGCTCAAAATGCTTGCTCGTCACCCCGACTTGCTCAGTGAGGTCAGGACGGTGTAACGCCCTTCTTCTCTAAACTTGCCGCTCCATGCTTCTTGGAGCGCGTGCATGCTGGCGTTCAACCGAAGATTGACTCCAAGTCTGCTTCGTCAACCGCACCTTGCAAATTGACGCTGTTTTCAATGTGCTGCAGATGCTCGAGCATCAAACTTGCGGCAGTTTCACCGTCCCGCATGACAATAGCGTCTACGATCCGAGCATGTTCGTCGACTCTGCAACTTAGGGTTGGCGGCGCGTCGTATAAGAGAATAATCAAGCAGGTGAGGGTCGCAAGTTCACGCAGGCTGCGGGTCAACGCAGCGTTCCCGGCAAGCTCGGCGGCAAGGTTGTGGAACTCTCCCGACAACCGAATAATGGCGCGCTTGTCATTACGCTGGCGCGCGTCCCCTTCAAAGTCGATGTGGCGTTTCAATAGCGTTATTTGACGATCGTCAGCACCCTTGGCCAAACGCAGCATGATAGCCGGCTCGATGACCCGGCGGGCCTCGAAAATCCCGCGTGCATCCTCGACGGTCGGCTTTGCAACGTAGGCACCTCGTTTCGGCAGGATTTCGACAATCTGCTCATGGGCCAGGCGTGCGAGGACCTCGCGGATACGTGCCCTGCTGACCTTAAAGATTTGAGCCATTCTCTCTTCGGCAAGTTTCGTGCCTGGCAGCAAGCGGTGCTCCAAGATGGACAGATAGATCTTTTCATAAATCTCGTCCCCAGCCTGCTCGCGCTCGCCCCGCTTGTGTATGGAATCAACTGGCATTGTTCGGCTCTTTCCAAAAATCTATTCTAGCAGCGATGGATTTAAAGTTGGACTGTTGTTGTTAACAAGCTTGTTAAATCTCCTGTGTATTAATTAGGAGGTCTACTTTTCTGCTCCTAAAGGTTTAGGTAACCCAAGGCGATGGAGTTTATAAGAGTGTTGAACTAAGTGTAAACACTCATGTAAGCGTACCAACTAATCCGTACTATGGCGTCCATTGCTTATAAAAAACTACGGCAACAGATGGATGTGTAAACGATAAACCTCGCAAAAGCGAGTGATGTATCAATGGTTTATGCAGACTTGTTTGTCAACAAGGAGTAAAGCTTGAGTTCAACTGTTTTTGACCTCGTCATCCGCAATGCACGCGTGGCGACGGCGACTGATGTCTTCTGCTCCGACATTGGCGTTAAGGACGGCAAAGTCGTTCAACTCGGCGCGGGCTTGAATCAAGGGCGGGAAGAAATCGACGCGTGCGGTCGGGTCGTGACACCAGGTGGAGTGGATGCCCATTGCCATCTCGACCAGCCCATGCAGGCCCCGGTCCGCATGGCTGACGACTTCGACACCGGCACGCGTTCAGCAGCCTGCGGTGGAACGACCACGGTCATTCCGTTCGCCGCGCAAGCCAAAGGACAGTCGTTGCGCGCGGCAGTGGAAGACTATCGCCAGCGTGCCGAGGGACGTGCGCACGTGGATTACGCGTTCCACATGATCGTTAGCGACCCAACGCCCACCGTATTGAACGAGGAACTTCCGGCGCTGATCGCGGAGGGGTTCACGTCGTTCAAGGCTTACATGACTTACGACGACTTGAAGTTGAACGACGGCCAGATTCTCGACCTACTCGACGTCGCACGCGAGCACGGTGCCATGGCAATGTTGCATGCAGAAAACGCCGAATGTATTGAGTGGCTGACGCGCAGATTGGAACGCGCTGGCAAAACGGCCCCACGCTTCCACGCACACTCACGGCCGATGCTCGTTGAGCGCGAAGCAACCCATCGCGCTATCGCACTGGCTGAACTGGTCGACGTGCCCATCTTGATCGTTCATGTATCGGGGCATGAGGCAGTGGAGCAGATTCGTTGGGCCCACGGCCATGGCTTGAAGGTGTACGCAGAAACCTGTCCGCAGTATTTGTTTCTCACTGCGGAAGACCTCGGCATCGACGACAGTTATCACGGCGCGCGTTGCGTCTGCAGTCCGCCACCGCGCGACAAAGCAAACCAGGAAATGATCTGGAATGGCCTGAGCGATGGCCTATTCACCGTGTTTTCTTCAGACCACGCGCCGTTCAACTTCGATTCCCCCGAGGGGAAAAAACCTAACGGGGAGGAAATGCCATTCCGGCATATCCCCAATGGCATTCCCGGCCTGGAAACACGTATGGCGCTTCTCTACTCGGAGGGCGTGCTAGGTGGACGGATCAGCTTGAACAGGTTTGTGGAGCTAACCGCGACCAATCCTGCCAAAGCTTATGGATTGCATCCGCGCAAGGGGACGATTGCCATCGGCAGCGACGCCGACCTGGTGATCTGGGACGAGCGGGATCTGGTGCTCAACAACGCCATGCTGCACCACGCCGTGGACTACACGCCCTATGAAGGCATGCAGCTGCGCGCGTGGCCGGCGACCACGATCTCGCGCGGCCAGGTCATCTGGAACGGCAAGTCCTTCCTGCCGGCGCGCGGCAGGGGCCAATTGCTTTCTTGTGGTGCACCGACGCTAATGCCGCACCCCGTCAACACACCGGTTTTCTTGCGCCCTTTTTCAACAGAGTCACTTTCACAGGAATTGTCATGACCCACCCCCTATCTGAGAACGCCCTGCCACCGATCACTTCCTCGACTACCAAGGCGAACATTAGACTACCTTCAGGCGGCCGGGCAGCGGCGCTCATCGCATCCATGATCTTCAGCGCAGCAGGCATGTCGAACACTTGGGCTCAGGATGCGAAGTCGACGCTCGTCGTGGCCGGACCTCGGACTCCCGAGTCGCTGGACCAAGAATACCCGCCGACCGAGGCGTCTCACGAAGCGCGACGCAATGTGTACGAACGTCTGCTGGCCTATGCTCCAAAGACGACCGACGGCGTTCAGGTCGAAAACTTCGACAAGATCATTGGCGCATTGGCTGAGCGTTGGGAGTTGTCTGCGGACAAGACATCCATCACTTTTCATCTGCGAAAGGGCGTGAAGAGCTACGTTGGCAACGAGATGACCGCTGACGATGTCATGTGGTCATTCAATCGCGGCTGGAGCAAGGACGCGTCTTTCCGCTGGTACATGAGCCAGATCCTCGGCGTGAAGAATTTCGATGCCTCGTTTAAAAAAATTGACGTTATGACCGTGCAGGTCACGTTACCGAAGGCGTCGCCTCTCATTGAGCGAATTTGGGTTAATAATGACCTTGGGATCTTGGATTCCACGGAGATGAAGAAGCATGTCACTGAGGAAGACCCGTGGGCCTCGAAGTGGCTCGCCACGCACTCGGCTTCGTTTTCTGCCTACCAAGTCACGAAGTTCCGGTCCGGCCAGGAAGTCGTGTACGAGGCCAATCCGAACTACTATCGCGGCGCTGCGAAAATTAAAAAAGTGATCTTCCGGGAACTGCCTACGGCAGCGAACCGGCTTGCGGCGATCCAGACCGGCTCCGTCGACGTGGCGGAGTGGCTTGCACCGCGCGAGCTTGCAACACTGGAGAAAAATCCGCAGGTTAAGGTATGGCAGGTATTCGGCAACTATATCCATCGTGTTGAAATGAACAATGCGAAGCCACCTTTCGACAACGTGAAAGTACGCCAGGCGATGAATTATTTAGTCCCTCGCGACGAAATTCTCAAAGCCGTGTACTTTAATAAGGCAAGGTTCACAAAAAGTCCTGTGTCGGAAATCTATCCCGGTTATACGGACCAATACTTCAAGTACACCAATGACGTGGCCAAGGCGAAGGAACTGCTGAAAGAGGCTGGACTGGAGAAAGGCTTTAAGACCCAGCTTGCCTATCGCACTGGCGATCAGACCGAAGAAGAAATCGCGGTGATCCTGAAAACCTCATTTGCACGCGCTGGCGTGGACGTCGAGTTGACAAAACTGCCCGCCTCGACGTTCGTGGAGCGCTACTCATCGGGTGCGCTGCCAATGTACTTCTTCAGGGATATGGCCATCGTTCCCGATGCGGCGTATGTCTCCAACCTCTGGCTGAACAGCGCGTCTCTAATCAACTATTCGAAGTTCAAGAATGCAGAGGTCGACAAGCTGATTAACGAAAGTCTCGCCACGATAGACGAAGCGAAGCGCAAGGCCGGTATGACGCGCGTTCAGGAAATTGTTATGAATGAAGCACCGTGGGTTTTCCTGATGAATCCGGGCTACCAACTTGCGATGCGCAGCAACGTTGCCGGCTACAGCTGGTACACGCCGAACGGCAACACCTGGTTCGATTTCTACAAGAAGTAGATGGGTGGCCGAAGAGCAGATGCTCGGGCGTCTGCTTACTCTCAAAATTTCTTCTAGGAAACGTTGATGTCATTTGGAACCTCCTTGCGCTCGCTTCCACGACCTGCGCGTATTATCTTAGCCCGCTTGGGCGTCCTTCTGCCGCAGATGTTCGGCGTCCTGCTCGCGACCTTCCTGCTCATTCGCATGCTCCCCGGGGATCCAGCGCTCTTGATGTTGGGTAACATGGCAACGCCCGAACAGATCGCCAGCTTGAGGGAGCGGTTGAGCCTTAACGGAAGCCTCTGGGAACAGTTTGTGAAGTACATCGGCAGTGTGCTCCGGGGTGACTTGGGCATCTCTATGTTCACCAACAACTCCGTGGTTTCGGATCTCTTGGACCGGGTGCCCGCCACTCTCGAACTCATCGTCTACGCCATGGTCCTCACGATAGTGGTCGGCGTTGGCCTGGCGATCATCTCGGTCGTTCGACCTCAAGGCCTGACTAGCCGGATTGGAAGGGTGTACGGACTTGCTGCAGGAGCCATCCCCGACTTCTGGGTTGGGCTGCTGTTGATCTACTTTCTCTTTTATATCGCAGGCGTCGCTCCGGCACCTTTCGGGCGGCTAGACGCGATGATCTCGGCGCCGCCAGCTATCACAGGCTTCCTGACTGTGGATTCGTTAATTGCCGGCGATCTGGTCGCGTTTCGATCAGCGGTCGGAAGACTATTCCTGCCCGTGCTGACACTCGCAATCGTCAACGCGGGCGCCTTAATGAAGATGACGCAAACAGTCTTCGCGGACATCTACCGCAGCGAGTTCATCCGCCACGGAAGAGCGTCTGGTCTCTCCGAAAGGACTTTAATCCTCAGCACCTTGAGGAACAGCCTGCCTCCGATCATAACCATGGTCGGCTTCCTCTTCGGTTTCCTGTTAGGCGCTGCTGTACTGGTCGAAACGATCTTTGCCTGGGGTGGCCTCGGACAGTACGCAGTTTCGGCCGTGACGAACAGCGACTATCCCGCGCTCCAAGGCTTCGTACTCGTCGCAGCAGCGTTCATCTTGATCGTATATACGGCGGTCGATGTCTTGTACGGAATTGCTGATCCAAGGATTGAAGTATGAACAGACTCATCGAGGTTGCGCGCCGCCGAGCCGGCTGGGGCCTCTATCTTGGCCTAGCACTGCTCGCGCTGCAGATAGTGGCCATTGCCTTCGCGCCATGGATCGCGCCTTATTCGCCGATCGAGGCAGATCCGGGCAGATCCCTGCTAGCGCCGTCGTGGAGAAATATCTTCGGTACCGATGTATCGGGCATGGACATCTTCTCGCGTGTCGTCTTCGCGACCCGCATCAACCTTCTTATCAGTGTCCTGGCCGTGACGCTGGCCTTTGTCATCGGTGTCCCCATCGGCTTGGGAATCGGCTTCTACAAAGGATGGTTGAGCTCACTGGTCATGCGCATCTTCGACTTCATCCAATCCTTCCCCATCTTCGTGCTGGGGATGGCATTGGTCTCCGTGATGGGCCAGGAGATATGGAACGTCGCCATCGTCCTTGCGGTGCTCTTCATTCCCATGTTTGCGCGGCTGATCCGCGCGGAAGTGTTGTCACTGCGTGAGCGCCCCTTCATTGCAGCGGCGCGGTGCAGCGGCGCGACCGATCTCACCATCATGTTCAGGCACATCCTTCCCAACGCGTTAACACCCGCCATCGTGCAGATTTCGATCAGCATCGGCATGGCGATTTTGCTCACAGCAGGCTTGTCCTTTGTCGGAGCCGGGGTACGCATGCCCACACCCGAATGGGGTCTGATGGTGAGCAGCGGGGCTCAACAGATGATCCTTGGTGTGTGGTGGGTTGCATTGTTTCCAGGGCTAGCGATCGTCATCTCGGTGTTGACGTTTGGTTTGCTCGGCGATGCAGCCAAATTGATCACCGATCCAAACTCCGGAGGAAGACAATGAACAAGCTGCAGGCGAATGAAACTTTGTTGGATGTCTCAAACCTTTCAGTCAAATTCCAGGATTCGCCAGATGCGCTTGCACTGGATTCGGTCAGCTTCTCGCTTAAAGCCAACGAGATCTTGGGCATTGTGGGTGAAACAGGTGCTGGCAAGTCAGTGCTGGCAAGGGCCTTGATCGACATGCTGCCCAGTGGCGGCACAGTCGTCGGGGGCAAGATCCTCGTGAACGGGAAATCCGTTCTCACGATGTCCGATGCCGAGAAGCGGGCACTACGCGGCGGGGAGGTGGCGCTCATCGGTACTAATGCGAAGTTGCTCCTCGACCCAGTCGAGCCCGTCGGAAAGCAGATCAGCCGGGTGCTCATGGCTCACCGCAAGATCGGCAAGGCCAAAGCGTGGAAGGAAGCGATCGAGGTTTTCAAGCAGGTAGGCATCGTCAATCCCGAAGCGCGCGCACATGCGTATCCGCACGAGCTTTCTGGGGGAATGGCTCAACGCGTCGTGATTGCGATGGCATTGATCTCGCATCCGAAGGTTTTGCTCGCCGATGATGCCACATTGGGCCTCGACGCGACAATCCAGCTTCAAGTGCTTGACCTGATGGTTCAGAAAGGACGCGATCTCGGCATGGGCGTCGTGCTGATCACGCACGATTTAGGCATGGTCGCCCATTATTGTGATCGCGTGGGGATCATGCACGAAGGCAAACTTCTCGAACTGCAGCCTGTCAAGACCTTCTTCGGCGATGGTCCGCGGACTGCGCTCGGAAAGGCGCTGCTCGACGCGGCGAAGATCCGACCCACGCCTAGGGGAGGGTCGCAAGAGTCCAGTGCTACGCCCGCATCCGCCGCAGCGTCGCCCTTGCTCGAAATCGTCAACCTAACCAAGACCTTCGCCGTTGACGGTTCGAAAACTGTCGTCCGGGCCGTCGACGATGTATCCCTTGCCATCGGTCGTGGCGAGACCCTGGCCTTGGTCGGCGAAAGCGGGTCCGGTAAGACCACCCTGGGGCAGTGTCTCGTCCGTCTGATCCCATCCGACTCCGGAACCATCCGCTTCGACGGCAAGAGCATTCTCGAAACAAGTCAGAGCGAGTTCAGGCTTGTCCGGCAGAGAATCCAAATGGTCTTCCAAGAGCCTTACGTCTCACTCAATCCGAGATGGCAGGTGCGCGACCTGATTGCAGAGCCTCTGTCGCTCGGTCCTCGCTTGTCGAGCGCCGATCGAGAGCAACGTGTCATCGCGTTGCTCGCGTCGGTGCAGCTCACTGCGAAACGAGCGAGCGCGTACCCGCACGAACTCACCGCGGGCGAGCAGAAGCGCGTTGGCATTGCTCGCGCTCTCGCCGCACGTCCGGACTTCATCATCTTCGACGAACCCACGACTGCTCTGGACATCCGTGTTCGCGGCCAGATCATTGATCTGGTGCGCAACCTTCAGCAGGAGATGGGGCTGTCAGCACTATTCATAACGCATGATCTGAACTCCGTCAGATCGCTGGCTCACTACGTCGCCGTCATGAGATACGGAAAAATCGTAGAACGTGGTGAAACGGAAGAGATCTTTGCTCGCCCAGTGCAGGACTACACAAAGACCTTGTTGCAGGCCGAACTGCCGATCGAAGAATCCACCGGCCTGCGAAACGCCAGGCTGCTTGCGAGAGCCATATGAACAGGACCGACAAGCGAAGGGTTATGGTGACCGGTGCTGCCGGGCTGGTGGGAAGTTCGGTGGCCCGCAGGCTGCTGAATGCGGGTGCGGAAGTCGTCGCCGTCGACAGGGTAGGCGCCGAGAACCTTGAGGGTGTGCAGGTCATTGCATGCGATTTAGGCGACATCCACAGGCTGCACCAGCTCGCTGGTGAACAACTCGACGGGGTCATCCACTGCGGCGCATTCTCCGGCCCGATGGTGGCGCGCGACCAGCCCTATTCCATGGTGCAGGTCAACGTGGTGGGAACCGCGAACATGCTTGAGCTCGCACGCATTCATCGCGCGCGCCGGTTTGTCTACTGCTCGTCGACCAGCGTGTACGGCCAGACGCAGGCGGGCCCGGTCATAGAAGAAACCTTGCTGCGTCCGGCCAGCCTGTACGGTGCCAGCAAGGTGGCTTCCGAATACCTTGTCGATGCCTATGCCCACCAATACGGACTGGATGGCGTCAGCATCCGGCTTTCGTGGGTCTATGGGCCGCGACGAAGCACGGATTGCGTCATTCGCACCATGATCGAAGATGCGCAGTCCGGCCGACCCACGCGCATGGCGTTCGGCAAGGATTTCCCGCGCCAGTACATTCACGTCGACGACGCCGTGTCCGGGCTGCTGCTGGCCTATGAAACGCAGTCTCTTGCAAGACGCAGCTACAACGTGACCGGCGGAACGCGGGTCACGCTTGAAGATGTCGCGGAGATCGTTCGGAAAATCTTTCCAGCAGCCGACATTGCGCTTCAACCCGGCGCCGATCCGGTTGACGAAATCCAGCATGAGTTTGACATCTCCTCGGCTGGGACGGATCTTGGCTACAGCCCGATGCTTAAACTGGAAGATGGCCTGCGCCATTACGCAAATTGGCTGGACGACCAATCGAAGCGAGGGCGTTCTGGCACGCAGCCATCGTCCGCCGGAGCAGTGCCATGGAGATAGTTGCAGTCCCGCTCACCGCCTCACTCTTTGCGCCATTCGGCGAGGTCTTGACCGCACCGCAAGGCGTCGGCCGCACGTACTTCGACGAAGCACTGAGCAGCCTCCGCCCGGCGGCCCGACCGAGCATCTCGCTCGCAAGCAACACGCCGCTTGCAGGCGACAGAATGTACGTGTCCCAGTTGGAACGTCACCGTTACTCTTCTCAATCGTTCCTTCACCTCGAAGGTGGGCGTTGGTCGGTCCTCGTCTGCCCCGATGCGCTGAACGGAGGCCCCGACGTCGCGCGCGCGAAGGCGTTCGTAGCTCAAGCCTGGCAAGGTATCACCTATCGGTCGGGTGTCTGGCACCACGCGCTGACCGTGCTCGACGAGCCGACGCGGCATGCCATCATTATGTGGCGCGATCAAACCCCATCGGACGAGGAGCTTCGAGGCGTTGCGCACTTCACTGTCCTAATTCCACCAAGGCAATAAAATGAACCCATCGACACGCGACTTCGTCGGCTACGGAGCGAACCCTCCCGATCCCAAATGGCCCCAAAGCGCGCGTTTGGCCATTAACTTCGTTCTCAATTACGAAGAGGGCTCTGAGCCGTCCGTGGACGACGGCGAAGGCTTCACGGAAACATGGTTCACCGAGTCCAACGGGCTGAACACCGGCATCCGAGGCAGGGATCTTGCTGCAGAGGGATTGTTCGAATACGGCAGCCGGGTCGGCTTCTGGCGAATCATGCGTTTGTTCCGAGAAAGAAGGCTTCCTGCAACCGTCTTCGCCTGTGCGCTCGCCTTGGAGCGCAATCCGGAAGCAGCCTTAGCTATCCGCGAATCGGACTTCGATGTATGCAGCCATGGTTGGCGCTGGATCAAGCACTATCTGCTCAGCGAGGAAGAAGAGCGTGAACATATTCGCAAGGCAGTGGAATCGTTAACACGCACCACCGGGCAGCGTCCCCAAGGCTGGTACTGCAGGTACGCACCTAGTGAAAACACCCGGCGGCTGCTGGTGGAGGAGGGCGGCTTCGTTTATGACTCAGACTATTACGGCGATGAACTTCCCTGCTGGAAGATCGTCCAGGGGCGCGCCCATCTCGTCGTACCGTATTCATTGACCAACAACGATGGTCAGTACGGCGGCTCCATTGCCAACTCCGATCAATGGTTCGCCTTTGTACGCGATGCGTTCGACATGCTTTATCGCGAGGGAGCAACCCATCCAAAAATGATGTCGGTCGGCTTGCACATGCGGCTGATCGGCCATCCCGCGAGAGCCGTTGCACTGGAACGATTCCTGGACCATGTGATGAAACATCCCGACGTCTGGATTGCGAAGCGCATCGATATCGCGAATCACTGGATCGCCACCCATCCCCATGTAGAGACTGCGACCCGCTGAGCGGGTTCAAGAACAAGGAGCAACTGTGAAGAATAGTTTTGACCTCACCGGGCGCAAGGCGCTGGTGACAGGCGGGAGCCGCGGCATCGGCGCGGCGATTGTTGAAACCTTCGCTCGTCATGGCGCCCAAGTGGCCTTGTGCCAATACGGCGACGATGAGAACGCCGAGCGGCTGGTGCAACGGCTGTCTGCGGAGGGTCTTTCGGTTAGTAACATCTCGTGCGATGTTTCCAGTCAAAGCCAGGTACACGACATGGCGGCTTGGGCACGCAGGGAGCTGGGCCACGTCGACATCCTGTTAAATAGCGCCGGTGTTGGCGGAAGTGACAAGCCGTTCGCTGAAACCACCCAGGATGATTGGGATCGGATCATCGGAATCAATTTGCAAGGCACCTTCTTGGCGACGCACGCCTTCTTTGGAGAGATGTGCGAGAGGAAGTACGGCCGCGTCATCAACATTGCGTCACAGTTAGCCTACAAGGGAGCGGCCGGTTTGGCCCACTACTGCGCTGCCAAGGCGGGCGTGGTTGGCTTCACCCGTGCTTTGTCGTTCGAAGGCGCGCCGTACAACGTCCTTGTCAATGCAATTGCGCCTGGGCCGGTGGATACAGAGCTGCTTCGAGCACACAGTCGTGAGTGGCTCGACCGCAAGCAAAGCCAGTTGCCGATTGGACGGTTCGGGCACGTCGAGGAGATTGCACCAACCGCGCTGCTGCTGGCGTCGAAGGCGGGGTCGTTCTATGTGGGGCAGACGTTGTCGCCCAATGGGGGCGATGTGATGCTTTAAGTGTTCAGTCCCGACATTTGATGAATCGAATCAATGTTGAAGCGATTGGATTATGAGGTTCAACATTTGCAGATGTACTCATAGGGCGTTAGCCTCTTCAGGGTCTTTAATCAACGGACCAAATTCTAGGTTTCGATGAAGTCGCCCAGATCTCGGATGCGTGACGAAAAACGAAAGCCCAGCAGGGGCATCACATGAAAGAAGTGATCGGTAAAGCCTGCCGTTTCGGCGCAGCGCTCCTCGACCGCCAAGACGTTGCAGCTACGGATGGCCACACATCGTACAGCAGCTGCCCAGCAAGTTAAATATATAAATACCGAGCGGGCGCGCAAAGCCTAGGCTCTGTTGACGTAAGCCCTAAGTAGAATTCCGACGCTTTTGTGGTCGGTATGGACAAAAGCAAGGTCAGCGATGAAGAGTGGGCCAAGTTGGCAGTGGCCCTGAAGAAAATTCCCGGTATCCGCATGGGATGCGATGCGACTTGTCGCCGCTTTGTCCAGGCGGTGCTGTGGATCTTGCGCGCAGGGGCACAGTGGCGACTTCTACCGGATAGATTCGGACATTGGAATAGCGTCTTCAAGCGCTTTGCCAGTTGGACCCGGTTTGGAGTTTGGGACAAGGTTATCAACAGCAATTGAATACGAATACAGGTTTGAAGAAGCAGCGACTCAATACGGATACACCCAACGTATTTCATTTCTGTCCGGCGGGCCTCGTGCAGGAAGGGCGTAGCCCGACCGCAGCGAGGCCCGCCGGGCGCCGTTTCATCCGATCTCACTCCTTTCTACGGCATGCACCATGCCTGCCTGCCTGGCGTTGGTGCTTGAGCCGGTAGCTCTCGCCGGCAATGGGCACGATGTGCGCGTGATGCAGCAGGCGGTCGAGCAACGCCGCCGTCAATGTCGCATCCTGCGCAAACGTCGTGTCCCACTGCCCAAAGGGGAGATTGCTCGTCACGATCAGGCTGCCCTTTTCGTAAAGTGCAGCGATGACCTGGAAGAACAAATTGGCCTGCTCACGGTTCATCGGCAAATAGCCAATCTCATCGATGATGAGCAGCCGGTACGCCTTGATCGTGCGGTTCATGACGCTTTTCAAATTGTTCTGCAGGTACGCCGTCGTCAGCACCAGCAATAGATCCGCCGCCGTCATGAACCGCGTCTTGATGCCCGCCTGCGCGGCCCGGTAGCCCAGCGCGATGGCCAGGTGCGTCTTGCCCACCCCGCTGGGGCCGACGAGTACGACGTTTTCCCGGCGCTCGACAAAGCCCAGGCCAGCGAGTTCCTCGATCTGGCTTTTCTTGACCCCCTTGGCAAAGTCATAGCTGAAGTCGTCCAGCGTCTTGATGACGGGAAAGCCCGCCAGGCGCGTCATCATGGTTTGCTTTCGGACCCTTCGCCCGGCCGCTTCCTCCTTGAGCAGCCCTTCGAGAAAGTCGCTGTAGCCCAGCTCGGTCTTGGCTGCATGCTGTGCGGCTGCGCCGTATCCCTGCGCCACGCAAGGCAGCGACAGCGCCTCGCACAGCTGCGTTATTCGTAAGCGTCCGCCCAGTACCCGTATTGAAACTCAAGACTCTGTGTGGTTGAGCCACTGGTTGATTTGGGCCACGTCGAATGCGGCAGGGTCAAACGGGCGGCCGATCCATTTTTTAAGTTCGTCGTGCTCCGGGTGGGCTGGATCGGCCAATGCCTGCACGAAGTCCTCGTAGCCCGGCGCGCCGCCTACATCCTCAGGCGGACAGGCGTTTTCTCCGGCCAGGCACAACGCCAGCGACAGCGGCGCGTCAAGCGTGACGGTTTTTTCCACCTTGACCTTGTGGCGCCAGTTGTCCCCGAAGTCGTAGACGTAGAGGAACGTCCTGCGCGCGCACAGCGCCTCTTCAAGCGTGACGCTGGCCTCATCGATCACGCCTTCAGGCAAGTCCCAATCCGGCTCCAACGGGCCGTAATTAGCATCGGCAAAGACGAACTCATGCAGATGCCCGCCTTGCCAGCCCGTGCCCCACAGGAGCGCGACATGCAGGCGCGAGAGGTCGATCGTGGTGGGCACCAAGAGGCGGCGCCAGACCTTGGGGTACACCCATTCAAGCTCGACATGGAGTTGGTACGCCCGCAGTTCGCCATTTGCATTGGCTGCGGTTTTGGCCCCGGGTTTCTTCGCGCCTCCTGGCAGTCGGTGCAGCTTGGCAGTCATGTTTGGCTACTGTAGCGAAATCGGTGGACAGGCCGTGGCCCGCATCAGGCTGCGCGCGCCATGTCCTGCGTTTGCTGGGCTGCTGGCCACGCAGGCCGGAGCCGCTCGGCCACCCGCCAGGGCAGCAACTCGTCAATCCGGTTGATCGGATGGTCGGCAATGCGCTCCAGCACATGGTGCAGGTAGGCCTGGGGATCAATGCCATTGAGCTTGCACGAGCCGATCAGGGTGTAAATCACGGCGGCGCGCTCGCCGCCGGCGTCTGAGCCAAAGTGCAGGTAATTCTTACGCCCGAGGACGACTGCGCGCAGCGCCCGCTCGGCCGCGTTGTTGTCCATCTCGATGTGCCCGTCGTCCACGAAACGCGTGAGCGCCTGCCAATGGTTCAGCGAGTAACCAATGGCCTGCGCCATGGACGACTTGGCCGAGAGCTGGCCAAGGGCGTCATGGAGCCAGCCGTGCATCGCCTCGACCAGGGGTTTGGCGCGGCTTTGCCGCTGGCGCCGGCGTTCCTCTGCGGGCTTGCCCCGAATGTCTTTCTCGATGGCGTACAGCACCCCGATGCGCAGCAGCGCCTGATGGGCCAGCGTGCCGGGCATCTCGTCCTGTCCCTTGTGGATTTCATAGTACTTTCTCCGGGCATGAGCCCAGCAAGCCGCTTCGACGACCTGGCCATCGGCAAACAGGGCGTCGTAGCCCGCGAACGCGTCGGCCTGCAAGGTGCCGGCAAAGCCCGCGAGGTGGCCCCTGGGATGCTCGCCTTTGCGGTCCGGGGAATACTGAAACCACACCGCTGGCGGCGACGCATCGCCGCTTGGCCTGTCATCGCGCGCGTACACCCACAGCCGGGCCGTGCGGGTCGTGCCACGGCCCGGGCTGAGCACCGGCACGGGCGTGTCATCGGTGTGGATCTTGCCCGCCCGCAGGACGTAGCGGCGCACGGCATCGGCCAAAGGCTGGAGCAGCCGCGCCGCGCCGGCCACCCAGTCCGCCAGCGTGGAGCGCTCAAGCACCACGCCCTGGCGGGCGTAGATCTGGCTCTGGCGGTACAGCGGCAGGTGGTCGCAGAACTTGCCCACCAACACCTGCGTGATGAGTCCGGCGCCTGCCAGGCCACGATCAATGGGACGGCTCGGCGCGGAAGCCTGCACGATCGTGTGACAGCGGACACAGGCGAGTCTGGGGCGCACGTGGCGCACGACCCGGAAGCTGCCAGGCTGGTACTCCAGCACTTCGGAGGTGTCCTGGCCAATTTGGCGCAGTTCGGTGCCGCACCCCGGGCAAGTGCAGTCGCTTGATGCGAGGTGAATCATCTCCTGGCGCGGCAGATGCCCGGGCAGTTGGCGGGGGGCGGTGCGGCGGGAAGCGGCCTGGCGCTTTTTGCGGGCGTCCTCAAGGTCGGCGACGGGGGCGCCTTGCAAGGCCTCCCCCGCGTCACCCGCTGGCACGAGTGCCACGCCAGGCGCCTGCACTTGTGACTGGGCGCTGTCCACCTTCTCGCTCGAGCGCCCGTAGCGCATGCGCCTGAGATGGAACAGCTCCAGCGTGAGTTTGTCGATGGCCAGGCGCAGCGCGCCGATCTGCTCGTCACGCTGCGCGACGCCTTGCTTCAAGGCATCGATTTGTTGCAGCAGCGCGTGTGAACTCATGGGCGCCACTTTGCCAGCAAAACCGGCACGCCAAAAGAAGGGGTTTCACGGTTGCGGGTAGCCCCCGCATGTGGTGTTACCTCCACCCGGCTCCCCGTGCGCGCCCCTTCGGCAGAGCAGGTCATCCGTTCATGAACTCAGGCAGCGAGCGTGGGCTGCCAGGTGCGCACCGGCATGCGCCAGTCGATGCCTTCGAGCAGCATGGACAACTGCGCCGGGCTCAGCGAGACCGCCCCGGCGTCGGCCTGCGGCCAGACGAAGCGGCCCCTCTCCAGGCGCTTGGCAAACAGGCACATGCCCTGGCCGTCCCACCACAGCAGTTTGACGATGTCACCGCGCCGGCCCCGAAAGACAAACACATGGCCCGAGAAGGGATCTTGCGCCAGCGCGCCTTGCGCCAAGGCGGCCAGGCCGTCAAAGCCTCGGCGCATGTCCGTCAGGCCAGCGGCCAGCCACACGCGCGTGCCCGCCGGCAGGCCGATCACGGCGCGTCCCGCAGGGCCTGGAGCACGCAGCGCACACTGGCCGGATCGACGCTGCCGCGCAGTCGCACGCGCGCGCCGCCCACTTCAATCTCGATGACGCCGGCCGCCGGTGCCCGCACCGTTGGCGCTGGCAAATCGATGACCGCGCTTGCCGGTGGCAAGGGATCCATCGTGACCGGCAGCAGTACGGCCTGCGTGACGGGCTTGAGCCGCGCCGGGCGGCCAGATTGTGCGCGCCGCCACTTGAACAGCAAATTGGCATTGATGCCGTGCGCCAGCGCGATGGCCGCGACCGAGGCGCCGGCCTGCTCGGTCAGCTTGACGAGCTTGCGTTTGAAGGCTGCGCTGTGTCTGCGCTTGGTGGCCTTGAGGGGATCTTTGGGAGGTTCCATGACGGTGTGCACTTGTCCGGGTTGAGTGCACACCATGATGGCGTGCAACTCCCCGGATACTGCCCGGCCCATCAACCTCGCGCAAGAATGGTATTCGTCGGACGCTTACCTGCATTACTTCATGCGCCAAGTGCCCGAGCGAGTCCTTGATTCGGCTGAGCCACGGCACCAAGGCCTGCACAGGGGTGATCCAGAAGGGCAGGGCGGGTGCTGGCGCTGCATTTGAAAAACCGATGATTCCCATACTGAACTCCTCTTTGGAAAGGTTGACACGGGCACGCGCAGGTCCACCCCCGGGGGCAAACCCATTCGTTTCGACAAGGTGCTGGCTTTTAAAAACACATGCCCGCCAGCGTGGGGGCAGGGAACAGCAGGAGGGGGCGACTACAGCGGTGGGTATTCCGGGCGAACGTGAACAGCCATTCCAGTGAACGTGAACGCTGGAATGAGTAGCTCGCGGGGACCGATTCCGGGCGCGTGAACGCTGATTCCGCTGGCGTGAACAGTGATTCCAGTCATCGTGAACGCGGCTCTGGCCTGGGTTGAAAGTGAAGTTGCGCAAGTCA
>NZ_JARXUY010000002.1:0-193269 GCF_029892315.1 Polaromonas sp. CG_23.6 | reverse complement strand
GTCCATGCGGTCATTCTCAAGCATCGCTTGCTGCGCCCCCCAAAAACCCTCTCGTCAGCATGAACGGTTTCGACATGGACATACTCAGACGTTCATCACCGCCACTGAACGCACATTGAGATAGGCCTCCAGCGCTTCGGATCCGCCTTCGGAGCCGTAGCCCGAGTCCTTGATGCCGCCGAACGGCATCTCGGCCAAAGGCATAGCGGGCATGTTGATCCACAGCATGCCGACTTCGACGCGCCAGCAGATTTGCGTTTTTCAACGAGCGCGTGAAGGCATAGCCCATTTCGTTATACACAAGTCCCCTGAGCCTGAAGCTCGCGTGAGAACCTGATGCCGGCGGCAAAGTCCAAAATGCGCTGCATGCCCAACCAGATGGTTTTCACGCCCGGCTCACCATCACCCGTGCGCGCTAGAAAGCCACCGAGTCTGGCAACCAAGCGCACCACCTCGTTGAGCGTGGGCGGCTTGCTTGGCAGCTTCTGCTTGTTCAGGATGTAGGCGGCTTTCCACTCATCGGGCTCGAACATCAACTGGGCATCCAGGTCCGGGCAACTTCGCCCCAGCCGCATCAGCCGGGCGATACGCCAGGCCACCACCATGTACAGCACCAGCGCGCGCTCAATCTTCTCGATGCTTCCCAGTTGCAGCGCCTCGATGCGGCAGCCGTTCTTCAGGACATGAAAGAACATCTCGATTTCCCAGCGGGCCCGGTACCAGTCAATCATGCGCGCGGCCTGCTCCAGGCTCTGCACCGGTAGATTGGTCAGCAGCCGCCACTCGACAGGCTTGTCGCCTGCGGCAGGCTGCATTTCCTTGGCCACGATGCAACTGGCCTGCATAAAGCGGCCTTTGCCATCGGGCAGTTCGAGCATTTGCGCCCACACCTGCTGGACCACTTCACGGGCGCGCTGGCCCTTGCGCGAGGCCATTACAAAGCGTATTTCGCCCAGAGGCTCGCTTTGCAACACAGAGATCCAGAGTTTGTCGCCGCTGGACATGGTGCGGTTGTGTTGGGAGCGCAGCAGCCAGTCCACAGGCGTGCCCAGCGCGCACGCGCGCCGCATCAACTCCATGATGTCGGCCTCGCGGTCAGCCAGGTACACCAACCGGGTGCCGGACAACTCGGCGGCCATTTCGGCCAGCCGCTCGTAACCTTCCACCCAGCGCACACTCTCCTTAATGCCGGGGCGGCTGCCGTCCTTGTTTTTGGGTTCGCGTGCCCACATCCACGCGTCGAGCACGCCCAGCGGTTCGCGCGAAGTCGACACGGCGTAGGTCGGATGCGCGTACATGCCGCGCTGCGCTTCATAGCTCAGCGGCCCCAGGCCGCTGGCCTCCTGCCCGTTGAAGTCCAGCTCGGTCGTGTCCTGAATGCACAGCACCACCTCGTGCCCGGCCATGCGCGTCTTGGCGCAGTCCGTGTGCGCGCCCAAAATCGCACGCCAATCGACTTCCTCGTTGCCGAAGAACCGGTACGCCGCCATGGTGTCGGCCCAGTCCCCGCAGGCTTGCGGCACGCTCGCCATGGGCTGGGCGCTCAAGCGCTCCACCAGCCGGATGGCCCGCTTGTTGCGCCGCTCATCGCCCAAGTCTATCGTCTCAAATTCAGTGCCTGCCCAGCCCATCGTTTTCCTTCAAATCTTTCTTGGGGGGGAATTTTGCCGGAGTTGTGTATAACGAAATGGGCATAGCCGGCCAGGCCGAAAGGCAGACGGTTTGCCTCGAGGATGGCTTCATCGAGCGTGTTGAAGCTCTGAATGGCGGCCACCGGGCCAAAGGGTTCGTCGTTGAGTATCCTGGCGCCCTGCGGTACGTCGGCCAGTACGGTAGGCTGCCAGAAATTGCCCGACTCGCCGATGCGCATGCCACCGGCCAGCAGCGTAGCGCCACGCTCGACCGCATCCTGGGTAAACTCGGCCATCGCCGTGATTCTGCGCGCGTTGGCCAGCGGCCCCATCAGGGTGTCAACGCCAGTTTTTCGAGCCTTTTTGCTTCACCCACTTGGTGACTCCTGCAAATTCGTTGAAACTGGCTCCCAGTCTAGCTTGCAGCCGGGTTACTTGGCTTCAACTGCCGGAAATGGGATAAATCAGTCTGGAAAGAGAAAGGCGCATGTCATGCCGTTGGCAACTTCACGTACACCATGGCAAGCCAGAGGTTTGTCATCGTGACGGGTTGCAAAAAGTTGCTTTTTATGCCATATTAGCCCGTCAAACAAGGAGATGAAGATGGCGGTGGCTTTGAAATTGTCTGATGAATTGGTGCAGGACGCCAAAGCCGTTGCGGCCGCTGAACACCGCTCGGTGCCCAAGCAAATCGAGTATTGGGCCCGCATCGGAAAAGCCGTGCTGGAAAATCCGGAACTGCCGCTGCGATTGATCCAGGACACGATGCTCTCGCTTGAAGAGGCCAAAGCAGGCCGGGTTTCAGCGTATACGTTCGGTTAGTCCGGTGGCATTGGCTGTTGTCGCGACGCCGTCGTTTGCCCGCATTGCCAAGAAGCTTCACGCCAGAGAAAAGAAGGTCCTGGACCAGGCGGTCAAAAGCGTTGCCGATGATCCGGCGCTCGGCGAAGAAAAAAAGGGTGACCTGTCGGGTGTTTTTGTCTATAAATTCAAGCTCAACCAGCAAGAGACGCTGCTGGCGTACAGCTTGAAGCCTGACAAGCACTCGCCTGACGAAGTGGTGCTGCTCGCTGTGGGGCCGCATGAAAACTTCTACGCGCAACTCAAGCGATCGAGTTGATTGCGATGCGATCCACAACCGCTCAAAAGTCCAACGGGCTCCCATCTTCAAACTCGTCGTGCCGAGTTGTCGTCCGGGGTTCGGGCGGGTCTGTCGGTTTGCGCTCGATCGCCCTGCGCTTGCGCGTGACTTGGTAGGCGGTGAGCACCTAGCTGGCCACCAGATCGAGTGCCGGCCGGGCCATGCCTTCGCGGTCCGTTCAGGCCTTGGGCGTGAGTCTGCCGTTCAGAGCCACCGCTTCGAGGAGTGCGACGCTGTGCATCGGTATCGCCGCATCGGAAACAAAGCGTTGTTGATGTGCGAATGAACCCGGCGGCACGTGAGCCCTCTAGCTTGCTCAGTTCGAGTGCGGCGCCTTGGAAGCGGGTACGAAACTTTCCGGCCGGTGATCCGCGACGAAGCCATTTCGGTTCGGCATCTGCACCTGGGGCAGCGTGCGGGCGTCGAGCGTGACATCGGGACCGACGATCTTCGCCTCCGAGAGGATGTAGGCCGAGATGGCATAAACCTCGTCGTTGCTCAGACTGCCTGGCGTGTACAGAGGCATTGCACGCTTGACGTAGTCGAACAGCGTAGTCGCATACGGCCAGTAGCTCTCGATCGTCTTCACGGGCGCCTTCTTGGCGTCGCTGTTGACCAGGCTGCCGCGACCACCGATGAGCTTGTCTCCGATACCGCCCTGCAACTTGTCGCCGTGGCAGGCCACGCACTGTGCCTCGTAGATCGCTTTTCCCTGCACGACCGAGCCCGATCCAGGCGGCAGGCCGCGCCCATCGGGCAGCGGTGAGACAAAGTTCTTCAATTCGTCGGCGGTCGCAGTGCTGCCGATGCCGAATCCGTCGGCGGCGTCGTTACTCGCCGCGAAGCACGAACTGGTGAGTAGACAGAAGGCGGCGAAACGAAGTCCGCGCTCAATAGTGGTGGACATTGGAGACCTTTCCGTCGTTCGCGACCTGCCAGCTCTGAATGGCATTCAAGTGATAGATGGAGCCGGTTGGACCATTCAGCGCACCGCCGCGCGCGGCAATCACCTGCCCGAGTGTGGGTTGCACGTAGCCCATGTCGTCAGTGCAGCGGCTTTGCAGGATGGCCGCTTTGCCGTCCCACCGCCAAGGCAATCGAAAGCGCGTGTGGCAAATGGGCAGAAAAGGGCCCTGCAGCGCTGCCGTCTTCCAGGTCGCGCCGCCGTTGGTCGAGACCTCTACCTTCTTGATTGCCCCGCGACCGGACCACGCTAATCCAGTGATCTCCTGAAAGCCCGGACCATCGAGTTGCATTTCGCCGGAGGGCGAAGTGATGACGGACTTGGCATCCATCTCGAACGAAAACTGCACCGCCTTGCCGTTGGGCATCAGGTCGGTGTACTTGGAGGTCTCCTCGCGCGTCATGAAGGGCGTGTCGGAGACTTCGATGCGGCGCAGCCACTTGATGTGGGTGTTGCCTTCGTAGCCCGGAACGATCAACCGAAGCGGATAGCCCTGCTCGGGCCGCAGCGCTTCTCCGTTCTGGCCGTAAGCCACCAGACAGTCCTTCAGCGCCTTGGCCATCGGGATGCTGCGTGTCATTACCGAGGCGTCGCCGCCTTCGGCCAGCAGCCATTTAGCATCGGTGCGAAGACCCGCTTCGCGCAGCACCGTGGCCAGAGGCACGCCGGTCCATTCGGAGCACGAGGTGAGGCCATGCGTTCCCTGCACCGTCTTCAGTGTCGGCTTGGACCATTCGGTCAGGCCGTTGCCCGAGCACTCGATGAACATGATGCGCGACAGCGACGGGAAGCGCCGGATGTCGGCCATCGTAAACTTGCGTGGCTGCTTGACCATGCCATGCACGTACAGCATGTGCTTGGCCGGGTCGATCACCGCAGTGCCGCCGTGGCTGCGCTCGAAGTGAAGGCCCGAAGGCGTGATGATGCCGATGCTGTTCTGCAACGGCGTCAAGGTCCACGACGACTGCGGTGTCGCAGTCTTGAAACGTGTGCGCACTTCAGTCTCAAACTGCGAGCGCGAGCCATAGCTGGAGTCCTCCAGCGGATAGCCCTGGATCTTGGTCGCATCGGCTGGCACCTCGCGTTCAACCGCGCTCAGCGGCGCCGCTGCGCGCGCGGTACCTGCGGCACCGACGATGGCTGCCGTGCCGTTGATCAAAAAGCGTCTTCGGAGGCTGCGCATGCGCTCGGCATCGGCAGTGGCTGCAGGGGTTCGATTTTCCATCAAATTGTCTCCTCTTCGGTCGTGAATCGGTCTGTGGCCAGGTGCATGGGGTGCGCTTGTCGTCGCCCCAGTGCCTGTATCGTCAACGTCCGGTGCTCAGGGCGCCAACCCTCATTTCCACAATGAACACTTCGACTCAGACTTCGTCGCAAAAGCCTGATCGCCTGGTACTATTGTGATCAACTTGTAGTAATCCCACGGATACTTTGACTCGCTGGGGTCCTTGACTTGCATCAAGAACATGTCGTGGACCATGCGGCCATCGGCTCGGATAGTTCCGTTTGTAGCGAACATATCGTTGATCTTCGTTGACTTCATTTTGGCCATGACTTTGTCGCCGTCGGTAGAGCCAACTGCCTTCACGGCTTTCAGATAAGTCATAGTGGCCGAGTAGTCCGCAGCCTGCGTTGACGAGGGTTCCTTATTCATTTTCTGAAAATAACGTTTGGACCATTCTCGCGTCTCGGGGGTGCGATCCCAATACCAGGCGTCGGCCAGATACATACCCTTTGTGGCGTTCAAACCCAACGCATGTACGTCGGTGATGAACATCAGCAGGCCTGCCAGTTTCATGGTTTTTGTGATGCCGAATTCGTTGGCTGCTTTGATGGCGTTGACCGTATCACCTCCTGAGTTCGCCAAGCCAAGAATCTTGGCTTTTGAGCTCTGCGCCTGAAGTAGGAAAGATGCGAAGTCTGAGGTGTTCAGTGGATGTTTGACACTGCCTAAAACCTTTCCTCCGTTGGCTTTGACTACATCAGACGCGTCCTTTTCAAGAGAGGCGCCAAAGGCATAATCGGCAGCGAGGAAGTACCAGGAGTCACCGCCCTGCTTGACGATCGCTGAACCCGCGACCTTCGACAGTGCGACCGTGTCGTACGAGTAGTGCACGGTGTACGGCGTGCACTCTTCGTTGGTAAGGCGCGATGTACCTGCGGAAACCACGATGATTGGCTTCTTCTTTTCAGCTGCTACTTTGTTCATCGCCAGTGTCACGCCCGAATTGGTGCCGCCGATCAAGACGTCGACGTTCTGCTGATCAATCCATTCACGGGACTTGGACGCGGCTATATCGGCTTTATTTTGATGATCAGCCACCAACAATTCAATCTTCTTGCCGTTGACCTCACCACCGAAGTCGGCGATAGCCATCTTGATCGCTTCCACGCCGCCAGGACCGTCAATGTCCGAATAGAGTCCGGATATATCGGTGATGAACCCGATGCGGACAACATTGCTGGAGTTTTGTGAGATTGCTGCGCCGCTTCCCGCGAGTGTTACTAAAGAACATGCTACAGCTACCAAACGTTTATGTTTCGTTTTCATAATCTCTGCTTTCTGTTTATTGAACTATTGGCGGGCGATCACGCGTAATCTTGACGACCTTAAGCGTTAACATCAACCACAAAACGCCCACGAACAGTGCCGGCGAGAATATTTTTTGCAATTTCAGGTGCATCGGCCAAATTGACACGTTGTGCAATAGCTGCGATCGCGTTGCGATCCAGATCTTTAGCGAGTCGCGCCCACGCTTGTTTGCGCATACTCTGGGGCGCCATCACGCTATCGATTCCGATGAGCTTCACGCCGCGCAAAATAAAAGGCGCGACAGTGACTGGGAAATCCATTCCCTGAGCGAGGCCGCAGGCGGTCACTGTGCCACCATATCGAGTTGATGCGCATGCGTTGGCGAGTGTGTGCGAGCCGAGCGTATCAATCACACCCGCCCATCGCTCTTTCTGCAAAGGCTTGCCAGCGACGGAAAGTGAATTACGGTCAATAATTTCTTTGGCGCCGAGCGATTCCAAATAGCCGTGCTCCGTTGCCTTACCTGTGGACGCAACGACACGGTAGCCCAGCCCTGTAAGTAACGACACCGCCACCGACCCTACGCCACCGGTAGCACCCGTTACCAGGATCTCACCGTCGTCCGGCTTTAACCCTTGTTGTTCGAGTCCGAGCACGCACAGCATCGCGGTGTAACCTGCCGTGCCAATTGCCATGGCATCAAAGGCTGTTAAGGATTCGGGTAAGCGTACTAACCAGTCTCCTTTGACACGTGCCTTCTGCGCGAGCCCGCCCCAGTGCGATTCACCAACGCCCCAGCCGTTGAGGATGACTTTGTCACCCATTACCCAATTGGGGTCTTCGCTTGCGGTGACGGTACCAGCAAAATCGATTCCGGGAACCATTGGAAATTTTCTGACTACTGGCGATTTTCCTGTAATCGCGAGGCCATCTTTGTAGTTGACCGTTGAGAACGCAACATCGACTGTGACAGCGTTGGACTCAAACACCGGTAGTGCACTGTCATCCAGCTTCTTTACGGATGCTGATGTGATCTTGTCAGTGTTTTGTTCGAGATAAATGGCAGAAAACATAGATTCCTTTAATAAAGTTCAAACATTTAGAAATCAGGTACGTGCACGTTCTGACAGCGTGGGTCGAACTGGTAGGAGCATGTGGTCGAAGAAAAGCATGCTGATATTTTCAAGGGGTTTGGTAGAGCGCTCAAGCTTGGCGCATAGCACCGCACCCTCCCAAGCGCTCCAAAAGAACTGCGCGAGTTGTTGCGAGTCAACCGATGTAGAGATTTCTCCGGCGGCCTTAGCATCGTCGATGCATGAGCTGAAACGATGCTGCCATTCGTTCAGCAACTCAAGAAGACGCACCCTAACGCCGTCTTCCAGGCTAGCCATTTCTTGGCCCAGATTGCCTACCAGGCAGCCGCGTTTGAATTCGAAACGCTGCACAGCATTAGTCGCTTCTTCAGTGAAAGATTTCAGCCGTTTCAGCGGCGTTAGGCTTTCCTCGTTTAACGCGCGATCCAGCTTTTTGGCGAAGTAGGTTTCGTAGTTTTTTATCACTTCAAACACGTACTCCTCCTTAGTGCCGAAGTAGTAGTAGAAAGAACCTTTTGGAACCCCAGCCGTTTGTACGATTTCGTCGAGGCCGGTATTGAAGAAGCCTTTTTGGGTGAATAAAGCTGTTCCAACATCGATAAGCAACTTGCGCTTGATGTCACCTCGGCGCTTTAGCGGTGTTTTTTCTGGAATCTTGTTCATAGTAGAGGCTGTAGTCGTTATTGTTCGTGTTTCGATTGGTGTGCATTGCCGCAATAGTGGTCAGGCGTCATTGGATCAAACAACTCTTGTGGTATTCGCCGGTGGCGCGGAAGGTCTCAAAAGAGTACGCATGCAAATAAGACCGATGACTGGCCCTGGCAGCAAGATCCACGCGATTTTGCTGCCTATCAATGGCTGCGCTGACGTAGCGAGCAGTATCGAAAATGTAGTCAGAAGAAAACCGATACTATTTTGGATAGTCAGAGCGCTGCCCACCAGATCAGGAGGGCAGGCCTTGATTGAAAGCGCCGAGAACTGAGGGGAATCGGCAACCACAGCAAGTCCCCAAATCAGCATGACAGTGATCACAATACCAGACGGCAACTCGTCGAGAAACGGGTAGAGGAAGCAGACCCCTCCTGACGTAATTAAGGCCCACCACGCGACCTTGGCACTACCAAATCTTCGGCTAAGCACTCCCCCTGCGGTGCATCCGATCGTGCCCATCGCGATCACGGCGAAAGCCCACCCCGATATCAACGCTGGTGACGAGGCTCCCTCACGACTTAACACAGGCACCAGCAACACAGGCACCAGCGTCCAGAACGCGTAGAGTTCCCACATGTGCCCGAAGTAACCGAACGCTGATGCACGGAAGTCAGGCACTCGGAAAGCACTAAATACGTGTTGGTGGGTGACGTTTTGTACGCGACTCTTGACTTTTAAGTGTGGACCATCGCCTAGCAGTGCGATCACAACGGCGCCAATCACTGCCAGTGCCGAAGACGTTAGGATGACCCCCTGCCAAGAGATCGCGCCGCCCATCATTCGAATTCCGTGTGGGAGTGCGGTGCCTAGCGTTAGCATGCCAACGAGCAATCCGAGACTCTGGCCCGCGCGCAGCGGATCCCAGCTCACGATTAACTTCATCCCAAGAGGATAGATACCGGCCAGCGTGATGCCTACCGCAAATCGAAACCACATCGCAGAAGGCAGATCGTTACTGGCGAATGCGAATCCTGCGTTGAAGATCGCACCCAGCAAGCTACAAATCGTGAAGATGCGACTCGCTGGAAAGCGGTCAGCGAAACCGGTCAATCCGAACGTCAGCGTACCGATGATGAATCCACCCTGAACAGCATTTGTCAGCCAGCCTAAATCGCCCGTTGAAAGGCCCCAGATGCGCTGCAGGTCGTCAGCTGCGCTATTGGCGCTGAACCAAAGCGACGTACCGCACAGTTGTGCGAGAACAATCCATGCAACGGGAGGAATTTTCACGATTGCCCTTTGGCAAACCGTTCGTCGCGCCATGCAATCGCATTACGCATGCCTCGCTCGCGCGCGATGTCCATGAACGCACGCTTGTCGGGAGAGCCGTGTGATTCGATAGTGTGGTCGATGTCGAGCGCCACCTTTAGCGCTGTCGACATTCCCTGGATCTCGTACGTGCGGTTAAGAGCCTTCTTCGTTTCGGCCACCAGACTTGGGTCCATCAACGCTATGCTGCGTGCAGCGCGCAGCGCCTCTTCAACGTGCGTGCCCAGTGCGACCACACGGCTCACAAGTCCCATGGTGAGCGCATCGTTCGCTGAAATGCGATCGTCGGCCATTAGAATGATGCGCTTGGCTTGCTTGGGACTGGTCATCCATGGAAGCAACATGGTTACGATGCCTGCGCCGAACTTGAGTTCAGGCTCGCCGAAGACTGCGTCTTCGGACGCAATCGTAATATCGCACGCCATTGCCAGTTCAAAGGCACCGGCCAGGCAGGCACCGTGGACCGCAGCGATGGTCGGTTTCGGGCTGTTCCAGAAGCGCATCGTTGTGTTGAAGTCGAGGTCTAGGATTTCGCGCCAAACCTTTGCGCCTTCAGGCTGCTGTTCCATCTGTGCCTTGAGGTCGAATCCTGATGAAAATGCGCGGCCGCTACCGCTGACGATGATGACGCGCACATTGGCATCGGCCTCAGCCTGATCCATCGCGAGGTTGATTTCCTCAAGCGAGGCCTTGTTCAAGGCATTGAGTCTTTCGGGGCGATTAAGGATGATATGCGCGACATGGTCGCTAACGTCTAAAACGATTGATTGGTAGAAAGTCATGGTATTTCAGTCAGGATTGTTTCGGTGATTCAATGCAATTTGGGATGCACACACTCAAAGCTGGATCGGCGCAACTGCGCCCGTGGCGATCGAAGCCTTAAACTGCTCGCGATCCGCCTTTCCCGTACGACCGAGGGGTAGAGCCTCGGCCCGATAATAGAAATCAGGATGCTTGAACCGCTCGAGGTGCATTTCGAGGTGCTTACGCATCGCGTTCAAGCTAAGCGTTGAGCCGCTTCGAGGCACTAACAGCAGATGAATTCGCTGTCCGAGCAGGGGATCGTCGATACCGACCGCCATCGCTGCAGCGACATCCGCATGCGAGCAGATCGATTGTTCGATTTCGACCGGTGTAACCTTATTGCCTGCGCGGCTGATCACTTCCTTCAGCCGCCCCATAAGCTCCACTACCTGGCCGTCCAGTACGCGCCCGAGATCACCAGTCTTAAACCAGCCCTCGCGATAGGCCGCCGTAGTCAGAGCGGAATCGTCGAGATAGCCTTGCATAAGGTATGGACTGCGAATCTGTAGTTCCCCGACTGTTCCTGCGTCGACAGGTTGGTCTTCCGCATCAACGATTCGAAAGCGCACATTCGGCGATGGCCTTCCAATACTCCCGGGGTACCTCGCGTAGTCTGAGGGGAAGGCAAAGAAGTCACATGTTGCTGTTTCGGTCAGCCCGTAAATGTCGATTAGGGCAGTCTTCGAAAAACTTTTTCGGATCGTATTTGCGAGGGAGCGGCCAAGCGACTCTCCGCCGATGAGAATTTGACGTAGGCAACCCTGTTGGGTAACGCGATCAATCGCTGCTTCGTGCCGCGCATCGGAGAACAGCACACGCATCATTGTCGGAACCATTCCTACGCGCGTGATTCGTTCCGTGACAAGAGCGTCGAGGAAAGTGTCGGGCTCGAACTTCGACTGCATTACCAGCAACCCTCCGCGCAATAGAGTTAGGAGGCTGACCCACAGTCCAAAGCTAAAGGTGATGTTGAGGGTTAACAGGGTCCGCTCGCCCAACTTGAAGTTTAGCAAGCTGTCGACCTGCTCCATCTTTCCAAGAAATGCCTCGTGCGTAACCACCACTCCCTTGGGAACCCCGGTCGAACCCGACGTGAAGACGATTAAGGCAGCAGCATCCAACAGCGATCGCTCCGGCGGAGCTTCAGTCGCGATCAGAGTCAGCGGGTTAGCGTCGTCGATCTGCGTCCGAAAATCGACGAGGAACCGCGCATGCGTTCGTTGTTGAAATCCTGCCGCAATTGATGGCGGTGTCGTGCGATGGATCGGAACAGCCACGCCACCCGCAAGCCAAATACCTAGTAAGGCAGCAATATCCAAAGGTTGATTCGAAACGCACAAATGAACAGGCTCATCTTTTGTCATTCCTTTAGCTAAAAGTCTTACAGCGATTCCATGCGCATGGTCGGCTAGCTGTTGGTATGTAAGAGTCATGGAAGCACCAGATACTGCTGTCGCCTGCCCAAATTCCCGGAAGGCCGTGTCGAGGGCCTGACCCAATGCACCGTGCATATAGTTTCCTTTTGTGCTTTGCGAATTTGGATAAAACTTTGATGACGGTGCAATCGGCTGTTTCCAACTGCTCACCCTACTTCTGGAATAACTTTATGAATTACTAGTTGATCGGTCAACTAGTAATTTCCCTAGTATTGAAATTGGTTGTCGCTTACCAAAGCTTTTTGGTTTTGTCGCATTAGCAGTGCTAGCCAATGATGGCGTTATGCTGACAGCCTGAAATTCAATGGTTGGAACGGGGGATGTTGAAGATGAAGGGGATGCGATTTCCGAAGGAAATCATTCCGCTGTGCGTCCGTTGGTACGCAGCGTACCTACTGAGTTACCGCAACCTGGAAGAAATGATGCACGAACGTGGCGTGCATGTTGATCACTCCAGCGTCAGCCGCTGGGCGATCAAGTTTTTGCCATTGCTGGAGAAGGTATTCAGAAAGCACAAGCGGGCAGTTGGCGCCAGTTGGCGCATGGATGAGACCTGCATCTTGGTCAATGGCCAGTTGAAGTACCTGTATCGTGCGGTGGACAAGGGAAGGCGTCACCATCGATTTCCTGCTCTGAGCCAGGCGCGTATGGTGGCAGCGACCCGCTTTTTCGAAAGGCGATGCGCCAAAACTGAGATCCAGAGAAGGTCACGATGGACAAGAGTGGCGCCAACAAGGCGGCCATGGACGGGATCAACCAAAACCGCGACGTGCCGATCGAGGTGCGCTTTGTTGTGGTGATCGAACAGATTCCGGCGCATGCCAAATTTGACAAAGAAGCGCGCGAGCAGCTCCTGGACATTTTTCGCGATGCCGCCGACTACTCGGCAGAACGCAAGCTTCCTTTTCGATGCTTTTATACCTTTGCCGTTGCCCGCAAACCGGCCCCTGCTCCACCAGGCCAAAAAAGCCTCTCCAAACCGATCCTCATGAAAGGCGACGAGCCCATGGCGACCGACAAGCTGTACGACGTTTCACCGCTGGCGCTGCGTATGAGCAGCCCGTTCAATGCGCATTACTGGCGCGTGGAAGCGTAAACAAGAAAATAGCTTATAGATCCCGAGGGCAATATTGCACCGGGGCCCGTGCTGCTTCACAGGCAGCAGCGCTTCGCTTCGGGGATAGAAAGGGTCCATCGTCAGCGCTGGGCTTTTGCGCCGCGCGTGCTTGGCGTTCAATGCTAAGTTGCCAGGGCAGCGGCAGCCAAGCCCTGGCTGCGCATCACTTGGCAGGATCAATCGGATCAATGGCCGCCAGCGCCTGCGCCACGGCATGCCCGTCTGTTGGCCGCACCAAGCGGGCCACTTCCTTCCCATTGGCCAGGAAAATCAGGGTCGGCCACAGCTTGACCTGAAACGACCGGCCCAGCGCCCGGCCGCGGCCATCCTCGACCTTGAGGTGCTGGACCGCAGGGTGGGCAGCCAATGCCTTGGAAACGATGGGCGCGCTGGCCAGGCAGTGACCGCACCAATCGGTGCCAAACTCCAGCAGCGCCGTCCCGCTCAAAGCATCGATCGCGCCCCGTGAGGGCGCATCGCTGGCATAGGCAAAAGCAGAGGTCATGATGGGGGATCCTTCAGTAAAACGAAGTCAGGCGATTCAAACACGCTGCAGCGCCTGGCGTCAAAAATCAATGGCTCACACATTTCGCCCCCGCTGTTTTTTACAGAAAAGAAGTTGCTTTATCCACTTAATTAGGTACGCACTGAACGTAAGACGTGTCACCACTGACGTCTTACGTAACCGCTAGAGCTATCCCTGTACCGAGAACATACGAGGTATTTGGCTCAACCTTTTTGTGTTTTGTCTTTACTAAATAGTACTTTAAGACTGCAGCAATGCTGACAGTGGTGGAGGCTGATGAAGCAGCGCGGAGGTGAACAGTTGTAAATCAAGTGAGTATCTTTTTGAATTTTGCAGGTGTACTGTATCCGTCTCGAATATGACCCCATGACATGGGCTACGACCCTTTCCTCTTAATTCCCCGCTGAAAGACACCATGATTCTGCACATCAAAAAGCATCCAGATTCTTCTGGCACAAGTGGCTTGAACCGGCTATCGCGGCATGGCCGTCGCGCACTCTTGCTGTGCCTTGCACCGCTCTGGGTTGCTACCGTAGCGCCTCATGCATTCGCTCAAACCCTTGCTCCGGGCACTGTCACGGGCTGGGGCTACAACGAGTTTGGGCAGGCATCGCCTCCGGTAGGCCTGGATAACGTAAAAGCGATTTCGGCCAGCTTTCACTCCAGCATGGCACTCAAAACCGATGGCACGATCGTGGCCTGGGGCAAGAACGACTTTGGAGCCATCAACGTTCCGCCGGGCCTGACCAATGTGGTTGCGATTGCACAAGGCAATTACCACGGCCTGGCCCTCCTGGGCGATGGCACGGTAAGGAGTTGGGGTTGGAACTATTTTGGACAGAACAATATTCCGGCAGGTTTGACCGGCGTGACCGCGATTGCGGCCGGCTACGCGCACAACCTGGCCGTTAAAAGCGACGGTACGGTTGTGGCTTGGGGCAACAACGATGAGGGTCAAATCAACGTACCCGCGGGCTTGACCGGCGTGACCGCGGTGTCCGTTGGCGTTCGTAGCAGCTTTGCGCTCAAAAAAGATGGCACGGTTGTAGGTTGGGGATGGGGCTTTGGCCCCCTTCAACAGCTTGGCATTCCGCCGGGCTTGAAAGATGTGCAAGCGATTTCTGCGGGCTGGTATCACGTGATGGCGCTTAAGCGCGATGGTACGGTTGTGGCATGGGGCTCGAACCTCAGTGGGGAGACCGATGTTCCCGCGGGCTTGAAGAACGTGATAGCGATTGCAGCCGGCGCCGCCCCCTCCTTGGCGCTTAAAAGCGATGGCACGGTAGTGGCTTGGGGCAGCAGCTTCCTGGGACCGAATATCGTTCCGCCTGGTTTAGCGGGCGTGACAGCAATTGCAGCCGGCTCACTTCACAGCCTTGCCGCTAACGTATCCATTGCCTCGGCTACTGGCCCCTACACCCTCAGCGGATTTCAGGCCCCGGTCAACAATCCGATGGGGGTCAACATGGGCAAGGCGGGACGCAACTACCCTCTCAAATGGCAGCTCAAGGACAAGGACGGAAAATTTGTCACAACGCTTGACGCCGTGCAGTCGGTAACCTTCAAGGCCGCCCAGTGTGGCTCGTTCACCAGCACCTTGGCCGATGGCATGAAAGCGCAGAACCCGGGCAAAAGCGGGCTGACCTATGACGCGGGAGGCCACCAGTACCACTACAACTGGGCCAGCCCTTCGGCGCCCGGTTGCTACGCCTTGCAGCTGACCTTGAATAGCGGACAGGTGCAGCAGGCCTACTTCAACTTACGGTAGTAGCGCAGCATCTTTTAGCGTTGCGGGGGCAGTGGCCCCTTGCGGGCTACCCGTATCAGTGAATGCCTACGCAATGGCAGCAAGCTAGAAATTGCCCAGCATATGGCCAAACATGAAAGCGTAAGCGCCAGGCCTATATGCCGACGAAACGATCAGATTTCGCTTGACGATGTAGAGCGGATTTTGATCTGAGCTAAGGTTATCGCTAACGTTTGATCCTTTGATCCTTTGATCCTTTGATCCTTTCATCCAGCCAATCATCGAAAACGAATAGCGTTTATCGGCCGCTGCCGCGCTGCAAGCCAGGCTCACTGCTGCTGATCAGCGGCAGATAAACCTGTTGGACTGAACCGCCCCCCTGGACGGTAGCAAGAAAAGGGGGATTGAAAGCTTCGCCGTGCCGGCCGGATCAGTTCAAGAGGGCGCTGGCGCTGCAAACGGGCGAGGTGCAAGGCCGCCGCTCACGCAACACGGCCTCAAATCTGGGATGGCGTGGTCATTTGGGATGGTTCGCGCTGAGATGTGGGAATGCCGCGCACAGTACGGCCGGCAACGCCAGGGCGTGCCATGCAGCGGCAGTGAGGATCCGGGTTCCGTCGTCATGGCGGCCCACGGCCTTGTGGCCACATGGTCGTGGTGCCGGGCGCTGGCAACTGTCTGGCACCTGGCAGTGTCCCGCTAACATGCAGCCGTCCCGCCCCGCAGCACGGGCACAGGTCCACGTCAAACCTGGCCACCCTTGCCATGAAGGCTTTGACCGGCTCAGTAATCTGAGGGTCGATGACTGGCATCTCCAGGGCCAGGCGCGCAGCACCTAGCTTGACCGCCTTGCAGCTCGAAGCGAGCACCCCGTAGTGGCGAATGCGCTTGAGGCCGCTGGGCAGCACATGCTGCAGGACGCGGCGCACGAACTCTACGCCGGGCAGCCGCACGATGCGTTTTCCCCCATGCGCATCGGCGCGGACCTTGAAGGCGACTTCGCTGGGGCCGACCGATGAGATGCGTTCGTTGCTGATGGCCGTGCGGTGCGTGTAGCTGCTCAGGTAATCCAGCACCTGCGCCGGCCCGCCTAACGGTGTTTTGGCATACACGACCCAGTCATGTCGGTAGAGCTGCTGGTACCGCTCGCGCCAGGCAGGCGCTTGGCGCTGCGGGTCGCGTTCGGTCTTTCCGGCCTTGCGCGCGCTTGTAAGGTAAGCGTCCGCCCAGTACCCGTATTGAAACTCAAGACTCTGTGTGGTTGAGCCACTGGTTGATTTGGGCCACGTCGAATGCGGCAGGGTCAAACGGGCGGCCGATCCATTTTTTAAGTTCGTCGTGCTCCGGGTGGGCTGGATCGGCCAATGCCTGCACGAAGTCCTCGTAGCCCGGCGCGCCGCCTACATCCTCAGGCGGACAGGCGTTTTCTCCGGCCAGGCACAACGCCAGCGACAGCGGCGCGTCAAGCGTGACGGTTTTTTCCACCTTGACCTTGTGGCGCCAGTTGTCCCCGAAGTCGTAGACGTAGAGGAACGTCCTGCGCGCGCACAGCGCCTCTTCAAGCGTGACGCTGGCCTCATCGATCACGCCTTCAGGCAAGTCCCAATCCGGCTCCAACGGGCCGTAATTAGCATCGGCAAAGACGAACTCATGCAGATGCCCGCCTTGCCAGCCCGTGCCCCACAGGAGCGCGACATGCAGGCGCGAGAGGTCGATCGTGGTGGGCACCAAGAGGCGGCGCCAGACCTTGGGGTACACCCATTCAAGCTCGACATGGAGTTGGTACGCCCGCAGTTCGCCATTTGCATTGGCTGCGGTTTTGGCCCCGGGTTTCTTCGCGCCTCCTGGCAGTCGGTGCAGCTTGGCAGTCATGTTTGGCTACTGTAGCGAAATCGGTGGACAGGCCGTGGCCCGCATCAGGCTGCGCGCGCCATGTCCTGCGTTTGCTGGGCTGCTGGCCACGCAGGCCGGAGCCGCTCGGCCACCCGCCAGGGCAGCAACTCGTCAATCCGGTTGATCGGATGGTCGGCAATGCGCTCCAGCACATGGTGCAGGTAGGCCTGGGGATCAATGCCATTGAGCTTGCACGAGCCGATCAGGGTGTAAATCACGGCGGCGCGCTCGCCGCCGGCGTCTGAGCCAAAGTGCAGGTAATTCTTACGCCCGAGGACGACTGCGCGCAGCGCCCGCTCGGCCGCGTTGTTGTCCATCTCGATGTGCCCGTCGTCCACGAAACGCGTGAGCGCCTGCCAATGGTTCAGCGAGTAACCAATGGCCTGCGCCATGGACGACTTGGCCGAGAGCTGGCCAAGGGCGTCATGGAGCCAGCCGTGCATCGCCTCGACCAGGGGTTTGGCGCGGCTTTGCCGCTGGCGCCGGCGTTCCTCTGCGGGCTTGCCCCGAATGTCTTTCTCGATGGCGTACAGCACCCCGATGCGCAGCAGCGCCTGATGGGCCAGCGTGCCGGGCATCTCGTCCTGTCCCTTGTGGATTTCATAGTACTTTCTCCGGGCATGAGCCCAGCAAGCCGCTTCGACGACCTGGCCATCGGCAAACAGGGCGTCGTAGCCCGCGAACGCGTCGGCCTGCAAGGTGCCGGCAAAGCCCGCGAGGTGGCCCCTGGGATGCTCGCCTTTGCGGTCCGGGGAATACTGAAACCACACCGCTGGCGGCGACGCATCGCCGCTTGGCCTGTCATCGCGCGCGTACACCCACAGCCGGGCCGTGCGGGTCGTGCCACGGCCCGGGCTGAGCACCGGCACGGGCGTGTCATCGGTGTGGATCTTGCCCGCCCGCAGGACGTAGCGGCGCACGGCATCGGCCAAAGGCTGGAGCAGCCGCGCCGCGCCGGCCACCCAGTCCGCCAGCGTGGAGCGCTCAAGCACCACGCCCTGGCGGGCGTAGATCTGGCTCTGGCGGTACAGCGGCAGGTGGTCGCAGAACTTGCCCACCAACACCTGCGTGATGAGTCCGGCGCCTGCCAGGCCACGATCAATGGGACGGCTCGGCGCGGAAGCCTGCACGATCGTGTGACAGCGGACACAGGCGAGTCTGGGGCGCACGTGGCGCACGACCCGGAAGCTGCCAGGCTGGTACTCCAGCACTTCGGAGGTGTCCTGGCCAATTTGGCGCAGTTCGGTGCCGCACCCCGGGCAAGTGCAGTCGCTTGATGCGAGGTGAATCATCTCCTGGCGCGGCAGATGCCCGGGCAGTTGGCGGGGGGCGGTGCGGCGGGAAGCGGCCTGGCGCTTTTTGCGGGCGTCCTCAAGGTCGGCGACGGGGGCGCCTTGCAAGGCCTCCCCCGCGTCACCCGCTGGCACGAGTGCCACGCCAGGCGCCTGCACTTGTGACTGGGCGCTGTCCACCTTCTCGCTCGAGCGCCCGTAGCGCATGCGCCTGAGATGGAACAGCTCCAGCGTGAGTTTGTCGATGGCCAGGCGCAGCGCGCCGATCTGCTCGTCACGCTGCGCGACGCCTTGCTTCAAGGCATCGATTTGTTGCAGCAGCGCGTGTGAACTCATGGGCGCCACTTTGCCAGCAAAACCGGCACGCCAAAAGAAGGGGTTTCACGGTTGCGGGTAGCCCCCGCATGTGGTGTTACCTCCACCCGGCTCCCCGTGCGCGCCCCTTCGGCAGAGCAGGTCATCCGTTCATGAACTCAGGCAGCGAGCGTGGGCTGCCAGGTGCGCACCGGCATGCGCCAGTCGATGCCTTCGAGCAGCATGGACAACTGCGCCGGGCTCAGCGAGACCGCCCCGGCGTCGGCCTGCGGCCAGACGAAGCGGCCCCTCTCCAGGCGCTTGGCAAACAGGCACATGCCCTGGCCGTCCCACCACAGCAGTTTGACGATGTCACCGCGCCGGCCCCGAAAGACAAACACATGGCCCGAGAAGGGATCTTGCGCCAGCGCGCCTTGCGCCAAGGCGGCCAGGCCGTCAAAGCCTCGGCGCATGTCCGTCAGGCCAGCGGCCAGCCACACGCGCGTGCCCGCCGGCAGGCCGATCACGGCGCGTCCCGCAGGGCCTGGAGCACGCAGCGCACACTGGCCGGATCGACGCTGCCGCGCAGTCGCACGCGCGCGCCGCCCACTTCAATCTCGATGACGCCGGCCGCCGGTGCCCGCACCGTTGGCGCTGGCAAATCGATGACCGCGCTTGCCGGTGGCAAGGGATCCATCGTGACCGGCAGCAGTACGGCCTGCGTGACGGGCTTGAGCCGCGCCGGGCGGCCAGATTGTGCGCGCCGCCACTTGAACAGCAAATTGGCATTGATGCCGTGCGCCAGCGCGATGGCCGCGACCGAGGCGCCGGCCTGCTCGGTCAGCTTGACGAGCTTGCGTTTGAAGGCTGCGCTGTGTCTGCGCTTGGTGGCCTTGAGGGGATCTTTGGGAGGTTCCATGACGGTGTGCACTTGTCCGGGTTGAGTGCACACCATGATGGCGTGCAACTCCCCGGATACTGCCCGGCCCATCAACCTCGCGCAAGAATGGTATTCGTCGGACGCTTACCTTGTAAGCGCGGCCATGAACTTGCCTCGAAACACCTTGGACAGCGCATGCACTGGAAATAAGAAGTCGGGCTGGCGCGCGGGCGCCGACCACTGGCCGTCCTGGGCCAGCACGCCGCAGGCCATGACCAGTGTGGGCGCTTTCGTTACGTGGCGGGCACACGGCTTGCCGCGCTTGCACAGCCGCTGGGTGTTTCCAATATTGCTATGTCGCTCCAACCCTTGTTGGCCCAAGTCAGTGCGGTTTACGGTGATGCTGCGTTTGCGGTTGTACGTCAGGGATCTTTGTCGCACTGCATTGCGCGCCATGTAGGCACGCACCCGGTGCAAATGCTGGTCATTCAAGTCGGTACACGGCAGCCACTGGGTGTGGGGGCAGCCGGACTGGCTTTGCTGGCGGCGCTGCCAGACGAAGAAGTCAGCGCCGCAATTGTTGCCAATGCACCCACCCTTGATGGCTATGGCGGCATGACGCCAGAACGTATGCAAATTCTTGTGCGCGCCACACGCGAGCGCGGTTGGTCAGTCATTGGCAACCATGCCACCCAAGGCGTGTTGGCAGTCGGCATGTCAGTGCTTAATGCCAAAGGTGCACCAGTGGCGGCGATCAGTGTGGCCTCCACCATTGATCGCATGCCGCGCGAGCGTCAGCAGCTGATTGCACGTGCCATGCGCTCGGCGCTCTGCGAATGGAGAGGGTGTGAACCTGGTTTGGTAGACTGCTTTTCTGCCCCATGATTCTGCGCGACGATGTGGTTCAGCTAATTTGACTTTCCGCACGCTGATCGGCGTTTCACCTCGGGTCCAAAGCTTGGTTATGCCTGCAAGGCGCTTTAGGAAGGCACAAGCCCGACAGCCCAGCGATTAATCCAAGAGCGCTCTGAGCATCAGGCTGTGCTCCTGCATCATCTTTTCGAAATGGCGACAGGTCAACAAATAGGCCTCGTGTCCATGGAGACATACCAAAATGACGTCAATTGGAAAGCGCATTTTTTGGTACTCAACATAGGCCTGCAAGAGGTATTGACGCTCAATGCGATAGAACCATTAACGCAACATCGTCGACATCGCTGACAGGCAGTTAATCATGCGCACGCCAGCTTCCACAGTTGGGGCCTCGAACCTGATCTGGTCACTCTTGAGGCGTACCAGGCTGGGCCACTGGCAAAACAGATCAGCCAGCGCTGGGCTTTGGGTCTCGATGCGCACACTGATCGTGCCTGAGAGCACGAAGCTTGCGGCCTGCTGAGCCATGGTGGCCGTTACGCCTGCAGCAGCCCCGGCCCGTATGGCCTTGCAGGATTCGCTTGGCGACAGACTGATGCCGCTGGTCTGGCCAGTGGCGCGCTTGGTCTGCACAAAAGTCGCATGCGGGAACAACGGCCGGTGTTCCTCGATGAAAACATCGTCGCCGCTGGCCATTACCACCGGCACGCCATACTCGCCAGCGAGCGCCCCATAAATGCCCGCCTCGCCCAGTTCGCGCTCGTTGAAATAGACTCGGCTGAAGGCAAAGCTGTTGATGGTGTGCGCCAGAATGCCCCGGCCTTTCGCCCGTGAGTGGTAGCCAACCATACAGACAGCATCTACGCCATCGTCAACGCCGGCCATCATGCTGAGGTAACGCGGCTTGCCCATGACGGCTTGGGCGCGTGGATCGAGCAAGTCGGGCGGCATGTTGCGAAAGCCGCCATGCGAATCGTTGACCAGCACTTTGGTGGCACCGGCGTCGAAGGCACCGGCAATCGCGGCATTGGCCTCATGGGTCATCAGCCGTCGGGCGCGTTCATATTCGGGATTGCCAGCGCGCACCTGTTCATGGTGAAACACACCGGCAACGCCTTCGATGTCGGTAGAAATCAAAACTTTCATGGGGCCGTCTCCAAATAGTAGGTGAACGAAGGGGCGGTATCAGGGCGCGAAGCCACCGGGCAGCAGCTCCGCAAGCCCTTGGCGCGCATGGCCGTTGCGGCCGGTCACCGCACGGGCGCACCAGAGCGCATGCAATATGGCTTGCTCGGTGCTGTCAACAACTGCCTGAAACAACCCATCTATCAGTCCGTCGTGCAGCATGGCCAGCGCTGGCATGGGCTGGTCGGCGTGCAGGGGCACCGTGTAGGCGGTCGAAAACGCCAGCGCAATGTCGCCGCTGCCATGACCAAACACGGAGCCGGTTCGCGCCAGACCCGCGCCAGCGCGCAGGGCCAGGCGGCGCAGCTGGCGTGCGTCCAGCGGGGCGTCGGTGGCAATCAGCAAAATGATGGAGCCTTTCTCAGGCTCTGCCGGCACTGCCTCACGTTTGCCGTCCACCAGACGGGCCAACCGCTCGCCCAAGGCGTGACCCGCCAAAATCAACTGGGGGAGGCGGCCAAAGTTGGCCAATACCAGTGCGCCCACTGTGTGCTGACCACCACTGTGTGCTGGCACCCGCCGCGAGGCCGTACCCACGCCGCCTTTGAGGCCAAAGCTTGACATGCCGCGGCCTGCGCCGACCGAGCCTTCCTCGACCACTGCACCCGATTGCTCGCAGGCCTGCAGGTAGTGCCGTTCGGTGACAGCCATGCGTTGAATGTCGTTGAGATAGCCATCGTTGCACTCGAACACCAGGGGGTTCACTGTGCTCAGGGCGCGACCAGTTTCAGGGTTGGCCGCAATGCACTGGCGGATCTGCGCCGTAGCGACAGCAGCGACTGAAAAGGTATTGGTCAGCGCAATCGGCGTTTCCAGCACACCGAGTTCTTCGACTTGCACCAGCCCAATACTTTTGCCGAAACCGTTGATTACCACAGCGGCGGCTGGCACGCGGTCACGGAACAGATCGCCACCGTGTGGGCGCACGACCGTTACCCCGGTTTGAACCTCGTTTTCATCGAGCGTGTGATGGCCGACGGTCACGCCAGCCACATCGGTGATGGCATTGCGAACGCCGGGCTGAAGGCTGCCGACCTGGGGCAATAAAGGGCGAGGCATCATGCTGCAGTCTGCTTTTTAAAGCCGGTCAATTTTCGGATCCAACGCATCGCGCAAGCCATCGCCCAACAGGTTGAAGGCCAGTACGGTCAGAAAAATCGCCAAGCTGGGAAACAGTGCCACGTGCGGCGCGTTGACCATGTCGGCGCGGGCCTCGTTGAGCATGGCGCCCCATTCGGGTGTGGGCGGCTGTGCCCCCATGCCCAGGAATGACAGGCTGGCTGCCGTGATGATGGACGTGCCCAACCGCATCGTGAAATAAACGACGATGGACGAGATCGTGCCGGGCAGAATGTGGCGTGTGATGATCGTCCAATCCGACGCACCAATGCTGCGCACCGCCTCGATATACGTCATCTGCTTGAGCACCAGCGTGTTACCGCGCACCAGTCGGGCAAAGGCCGGCACGCTGAACACCGCCACAGCAATCACCACGTTGACCATGCTGCTGCCCAGAATGGCAACCACGCCCAACGCCAGCAAGATGCCCGGAAAGGCGAACAGCACGTCAGAGATGCGCATCACGATGCGGTCCCACCAGCCTTCATAATAGCCAGCCATCAAGCCCAGCGCCGTGCCAATCAGTCCGCCAATCGCCACCGACGAAAAGCCGGCTGCCAACGAAATGCGAGAGCCGACCAGAATCCGGCTGAAGATGTCGCGGCCTAGCGGGTCAACGCCCAGCCAATGCTGCCAGGAAGGGGTGTCGTTGAGCTTGTCGTAGTCGAAAAAGTTCTCTGCGTCGTAGGGCGAAATCCAGGGTGCCAGGATGGCCACCAGCACGAGGACTGCGACAAATACCAGCGCCACGACGGCCACATGCTGCTTTTTAAACTTGCGCCAGAACTCGCTCCAGGGCGTGCGCACTGGCGCACTTTGCGGTGTGGTCGCATTGGGTGCGATGAGGGCGGTGGAAGAAGACTGCGTCATGGCCGACTCACTTGTAGCGAATGGTGGGGTTGATATAGCCATACAGCACATCGACAACCAAGTTGATCAAAATAAATTCGAGGGAGAACAGCAGCACCAAGGCCTGAATCACCGGATAGTCACGCATGGTCACTGCGTCGACAAGCAAACGGCCCAAGCCAGGCCAGTTAAACACCGCCTCGACGACAATGGAGCCGCCGAGCAAAAAGCCGAACTGCAAGCCCATCATGGTGACGACTGGGATCAGCGCATTGCGCAAGCAGTGCTTGAAAATTACCGTGCGCTCTTTAAGTCCCTTGGCGCGGGCTGTGCGCACAAAGTCTTCCTGAATCACTTCGACAAACGATGCCCGGGTAAAGCGTGCCATCACTGCCGCCACGGCGGCCCCCAGCGTGATCGAGGGCAACACGTAGTGCTTCCAAGTGTCAGCGCCTACCGTAGGAAACCATCCCAGTTTTACCGAAAACACCTGCATCAGCAGCATGCCAAGTGCAAAGGCCGGAAATGAAATGCCGGACACGGCAATCGTCATGCCCAGGCGATCAGGCCACTGATTGCGAAACACGGCCGAGCTGATGCCAACCGCCATGCCAAAAATAACCGCCCAGACCATGCTGGTCAGTGTCAGCAGCAGAGTCGGCATGAAGCGCTCGGCGATTTCAGTGGACACCGGCCGGCGTGTCCGCAGCGAGGTGCCCAGGTCGCCTTGTGCCACACGCTTGAAATAGGTGACGAACTGCTCGGGCAAGGGTCTATCCAGGCCGAGTTCCTGGCGAACCAGCTCGACGGTGGCTTGATCCGCATCCTGACCAGCCGCCATGCGCGCCGGGTCGCCAGGCAGCATGTGCACGAACAAAAACACCAGGATCGCCACAATCAGCAGCGTCGGCGTGAGGCCCATCAGCCGTTTCAGAAAATAGTTCAGCATGAAAAAAGTATCGCAAAAAAAATCAGCAACGTGCGCTAGCCACGGCTAACGCACGCAAAACGGCAGGCGCCTCAAGGACCAGCCAAAAGAGGCTTACTTGATCTCGATTTCCTCAGAATAGATGCTGGCGTCGGGCATCGCATAGACGCCCTTCAGGCGCTTGGCTGTGGCGTACAGCAATTGCTCGGTCACCAGGGGCGCCCAGGGCGCGTCCTTCATGATTTGCTCCTGGGCATCGCGATAAAGCTTGGTTTTTTCGGCCTCGTCCACCGATGTCAATGCTTTGGCGATGTCGGCGTCGACTTTTTCATTGCTGTAGTAAGCCGTATTGTTCAGCTTGGGTGGCCAGGCTTCCGTGGCCAGCAGTGGGCGCAGCGCCCAGTCGGCCTCACCGGTCGATGCTGACCAGCCGGCGTAGTACATGCGCACTTTCGCGGTTTTAGCATCTGGTGCGGCCTGAACCCAATCAGTTCGCTGGCCCGGCTCAAGTGCCAGCACGGTGATTTTGATACCGACTTGCGCCAGCTGCTGCTGCACAAACTGCAAGGTCTTTTGTGTGGTCGTGGTGGTGTAGGCACCCCATAAAACGGACTCAAAGCCGTTGGCATAGCCTGCTTCTTTCAGCAGTTCGCGCGACTTCTTCGGATCATACGGCCACGGGGCCATCTTGTGGGCGTACTTCACCCCTTGTGGCACGACGCCCTCCGCTGGGAATGCATAGCCATTAAAGGCAACTTTGACCAACGCTTCCTTGTTAATAGCGTAATTGATCGCCTGACGCACCTTTAAGTTGTCAAATGGCTTTTGGAGCATGTTGAAGCTGATGTAGCGCGTGACGATGGACGGACTCGCGACCAGGTTGAGATTCGAATTTTTCTTCAAGGCGTCAGCCTGTTCGTAAGGCAGTGGGAAGGCAAAGTCGGCCTCGCCGGTTTGCAGCATGGCCGCGCGCGTGCTGTTTTCCAGCACCGGTTTCCAGGTGATGGTGTCCACCTTGGGATAACCCTTTTTCCAGTAGCCGTCAAACTTTTTGCCTTTGACGTAATCCGTCTGCTTCCACTCGACGAAGGTGAAGGGGCCAGTGCCGACAGGGTTAAAAGCGATGTCTTTATTGCCGTACTTTTTCAGCGCAGCCGGCGAAATCATGGCTGCCGAGGCGTGCGCCAATGAATTGAGGAAGGGCGCGAATGGCTCTTTGAGCGTGATGCGAACGCTCAGCGGCGACTCGACTTCAACTTTGTCAATCCGGTTGAACTGGTTGATGCGGGCAAGTTTGTTGTCCAGATTGGTCACGCGGTCCAGTGTGACCTTGACAGCTTCGGCATTGAAGTCGGTGCCATCATGGAACTTCACACCTGCTCGCAGCTTGAAGGTGTAGACCAAGCCGTCCTTGGACACAGTGAAGCTCTCAGCCAGCACGGGCTGAATTTTCAGATCCTTGTCAAACTCATACAGACCCTGATAAAAGGATTTGGTGACCGCCGTGGTGAGCGTCGTGTTGGTGTTGTACGGGTCTAGTGTTTCGGGCTGGCCACCGATGGCCAGCACAGCGTCTTTGGCCGCCAGTGCAGAGCCTGCAGCGGCCAGCGTCAGCACGGCAACCACGCTGCCGGCAATCGCGCGATGGCGATATGATTTTTCACGTTTTGTCATCAAAAACTCCTGATTCAGGTTAAACAGCAGACACAAGAACTAAGAGAAACAGCCTGGTGTTGTACCCGGCCAGAAGCTCAATACACACCGGCGATGCGGTGCTGCGCCACGAAATGGCCAGGACTCACTTCAACAAGCGGTGGCACCACTGGTTCGTCACCCGCCGCGCGTATCGGGCTTGGAATATCACCGGTCAACAGTTCGTGCTTGAGATGGCGCCGGGTTGGATCGGCCACTGGAACAGCAGCCATCAGCATGCGGGTGTAAGGATGTTGCGGATTTTCGAAAATAGCGCGGCGTGGGCCGATTTCAACGATCTGGCCCAAGTACATCACCGCCACCCGGTGACTGATGCGTTCGACCACAGCCATGTCGTGCGAGATGAATAAAAACGCAATGCCCAGATCGCGCTGCAAGTCCATCATCAGGTTGACGATCTGGGCCTGAATCGTCACGTCCAGTGCCGATACCGATTCGTCCGCAATCACCACCTTGGGGTTGAGCGCCAGCGCACGCGCAATGGCGATCCGCTGGCGCTGACCGCCCGAGAATTCGTGCGGATAACGTTGGGCGGACTCAGCGGGCAGGCCGACTTTTTCGAGCAGCCAGTCCACCCGCGCTTGTGCCTCCTTGCCTTTGGCTATCTTGTGCACCAGCAGTGGCTCCATGATGGAAAAGCCGACGGTAAGACGCGGGTCCAGCGAGGCAAACGGATCCTGAAAAATGAACTGGATGTTACGGCGCAGGCTTTGCAGTGTGCTGGTCGGCATCTCGCGGATGTTTTGGCCGCCAAACTCGATGACACCGCTTTGGCTTTCAACCAGGCGCAGCAGCGAACGACCGGTGGTGGACTTGCCGCAGCCCGATTCGCCCACCAGTCCCAGCGTCTCGCCGGGTCGCAAGTCGAAGCTGATCTTTTCTACCGCGTGCACTCGGCGGGTCACGCGGCTGAACAGGCCGCTGCGGATGTCAAAGCGCGTCACCAGGTCTTTCACCTGCAAGATGGGTGCGCTGTCCTGCTTCACGGTGTCCTGTGGCTGCACAGGCTCGCGCGCAGCAGTGTCATCTTCGCGGCGCAGCAACTCGAATTTGAGCGGCAGATCCTGGCCAGTCATGGCACCCAGGCGCGGCACGGCCGACAGCAGGGCGCGGGTGTAGGGGTGTTTGGGTCGTGCAAAGACTTCTTCAGCGCCGCCTTCTTCGACCTTGTTGCCGCGGTACATGACCAGCACCCGGTCGGCCACCTCGGCCACCACGCCCATGTCGTGGGTGATGAAGACCACGCCCATATGCATTTCTTCTTGCAATTCGCGAATCAGCTGCAGGATTTGTGCCTGGATGGTCACGTCCAGCGCGGTTGTTGGTTCATCGGCAATCAGCAGTGAAGGTTTGCACGACAGCGCCATGGCAATCATGACCCGTTGTCGCATACCGCCCGAGAGCTGGTGCGGGTAGCGGTCCAACACGTTGCGGGCTTCGGGAATACGCACCAACTCGAGCATGCGCAAAGCCTCGGCGCGAGCAGCGGCGGCGCTCTTGCCTTGATGAACCTGGATTGATTCGGCAATCTGGTCGCCGGCGGTGAACACCGGATTGAGCGATGTCATGGGCTCCTGAAAAATCATTGCAATATCGGCGCCGCGAATGCCGCGCATAGCTTGCTCGCGCGCCTGCGTCAGATCCAGCACTTCACCATTTCGACGCCGAAATGCCATGCTGCCGTTGATGATGCGGCCGCCACCATGCTCAACCAGACGCATCAGCGCCAAAGAGGTGACTGATTTCCCGGAGCCGGACTCGCCCACGATGGCCAGCACCTCGCGGCGATCGACATGAAAGGAGAGATTGCGAACCGCATCGACGGTGCGTTCAGAGGTACTGAAGCGAACCGACAGGTCGTTGACCGAAACAACCCGATTTTCCGGCAGGTCCAAGACGCTAGGTGAAGAGGCTTCGGCCCTGTTGGAATGCATTGCGCTGCGCTTTGTAGAGGAAAAGAGGTGTGTGATGTGCAAAGAGCGTGCTGGTACGCAGCGATCTCAGCGAAAGATGGCTGTGTGCAGGATCTCACCGACGCGCGCCCAGCCACGGTACATGCCTTCGGTATTGAAGGGCAGGCTCAGATTGCCTTGGGCATCAACGGCAATCAGGCCGCCCCGACCGTTTAGTGTGGGCAGCACGTTCATGACCACCTCTTGAGCGGCCATGTCCAGTGACTGCCCGGCGTAGGCCATGCGTGCGCAGATGTCATAGGCGGTGGCAGTGCGTATAAACATTTCGCCGGTGCCCGTGCAGGAAATCGCTGCCGTGCGGTTGTCCGCGTAAGTGCCGGCGCCGATCAGCGGCGTGTCGCCGACCCGGCCTGGCCGCTTGTTGGTCATCCCGCCGGTGGAGGTGGCTGCGGCCAGATTGCCCTGCGCATCGAGTGCAACGGCGCCTACAGTACCAAATTTGGTGTTTTCGTCCAGCGGGGCGCTGCCGGCGGCCGCAGCGCGAAACACCAACGCCGCGCCGTCGTGGTCCAGCACGGTGGCGTTGCTGGCCAACGCGCGGTGCAATTGCACGCGGCGTGCCTCGGTCGAAAAGTAATCGGGTGTCACCAACTCCAGCCCCAGGGATGAGGCAAAGGCTTCGGCACCCTCTGCCACCAACAGCACATGTTCGCTGTGCTCCATCACGGCGCGAGCAGCGCGCAAGGGACGGCGCAAGCGGCTAACGCAAGCCACCGCACCGGCGCGCAGTGTGGCGCCATCCATGATGGAGGCGTCCAGCTCATGGGTTTCGTCGTGCGTGAAAACCGCGCCATGGCCCGCGTTGAAGAGCGGGCAGTCTTCCAGCATATCCACCGCGAGGCTGACCGCATCAAGGGCGCTGCCGCCGTTAGTCAGCAGTTGTTGAGCCTGCCGCAAAACATCCTGCAGTGCGACATGGTAAGCAGCTTCTTGCTCGGCGCTGATGTCGCACCGGCTCATGGTGCCGGCACCGCCGTGAATGGCAATGAGGGGAAGAGGTTTGGACGATGTCACGGGGAAGCCTTTGGTGGTTTTTTAGGGGTTTCGGACTGCCGTGCATTGCGGGGTAGGGGTGTGGCGTTATCCAAAGTAGCGCGCAGCCGCTCGTTATGGTCGCCGTGCAACCAGGGCAACACCGACTCGGCCAGTTGAGTTGCTGCCTTCAGTGAGTCCTTGGCGCGGTACGCGACGGCACTGCACAAGGCTTCTATCAGGGCCAGCACTGTGGCTTCGGAGTTGGCAAAGTACTGGCTTTCGGTGTGTGCGTAAAGCGCGACGCTGGCCAGAGGCGCCAGCGGTGAGGTGACACGGTCGGTCAGTGCCAGCACCGGTACGTCGGCTTCGCGGGCGCGTCGAACCAGCAAGATGGTGTCAGAAAAATAACGCGGGAAGGCAATCGCTATCAGCAAGTCTGAAGATCGCAGCCGCGTCAGCACACGTGCGCTGTAGGACGAGCTTTCTATGCTGGCCAGCAGTTGAACGTTGTTGCAGTAGAGGTCAAGATTGCGCTGCAGCAGCCCGCCCAACCAGCTGCTGGCTCCAAAGCCAATGATATAAATGCGCTGCGCGTTCAGTATGACCTCTACCGCCTGTTCACAACTCTTGGCATCAAGGGCTTGTCGTGTCATTTCTACATTACGCTGGCTTTCTTGCAATGCGTTGGCAAACACATCGGCCACTGTAGTGGGGTGTTCGAGTTGGCTGCGCAGCTTTTCGACCGGTGCCAGCGTGGCCTCAAAACCCAACACCAGTGCTGCGCGGAACTGGGAATACCCCTCAAATTCCAAGGCTCGTGCAAAGCGGTTTGCAGTCGCCACCGAAACGCCAACTGTGGCCGCCAGCTCATCGATCGGCATAGTAGCTGCCTTGAGTGGATGATCCAGCACATAGTCGGCCATCTGACGATGGGAGCGGCTTAGTTCGGGCAAGACCCGCGCAATGCGTTGCGCCATAGATGGGTTACCGGTAGAAAATTTCATCTTTAGTGTGGAACACAGTCATATAAATGACTATAAATTTACAATTTGATCAATGATAATGAAATTATCGATCATTTTCACTAAGGATCAACCCTGTAGCGGTCGTTTGCTAAACCAAGCTGAGTTATGGATAACGGAGGAAATTATTTCATCCTCAGTGGATGGTTGTGTTCAAGCTGTAATTTCCGAATGCCGCGTTGAAGCGATTGGACTTGCCGCTCGAGCTCGAGCGTTCAGGATCTGGCGGTAAATCGTTGTTGGGTTTCATGGATGCGGGAGTCTCAAGACCCATGAGTTGGTTTTTCCATTTGTACAGCACGCCCCTGCTCATGGCCAGCTTATGTGCAATGGCTTGCGCACTTGTCTGCCGGGTGCACAGCTCGATGACGGCTGCCTGCTTTAGCGCTTGAGGGCGCTGCGCGCTTTGCCGACAATGCGTTTCCTCGTTTCGGGATGCAACTCATCGACCCAGGTTACGAGCGTTTCGCGGCACGGGTATCCCATAGCCTTCAGGGTTCCAGCCAGGCAGCGATCATGGTCTAGGTAGTGCTGGGCGGCCACTTTCTTCTGTTCGTCTGAATACTTCGGCTTCGAACGCGCATAGCCCACTGGCAAATCTCGGCCTTGTTCATACTCTTGATGCCAGCTCTTCAGAGCGTTCTTGATCGGGTACCCCAGCTTGCGAATGGTCGTGCCAGTGCGTTTGCCGAGTTTTATATAGAGCTTGACGGCTCGAATGCGGTCTTCGTATGAATAAATGAACTACCTCCAAGTAGTCCAAGATTTCCGCCGCACCCCCCAACACACCAGGGACAGTGAAGAACAAGGGACAGGCGTTCTTTCCAAAAGGTAATTTGAGCTGGCACACTAAACAAAATGCTAGCCATACCATCAAATCCATGGGATGAGATATCTAAACCGTGTTTCAAAATTTGAAGTCGACGACAGCGTCAGCCATCGTTTAATTTAGTGAAGTTGCAAACATCCTGTGTGCATTTCCGTGCATACCGTTGGCAATGACGGCAGCGCGTATATCAAACATTTAAAAAATAACTTTACAAAAAGATAGCGCCAAAGATAAGTAATTGCGTTGGCATGACCCAATAGATCCGAGTCAGGCATAAAAATGGCAAGTCGACTACAGCCCAAAATTTATCTGGCTGCTGTGGCAACTAGATAACGGGGGGCGCCTCTTCTTGAGCCTGCCGCCAGTCTCCTTCAGACTGACTGCGGCTGTAGAGGTTTCTGAACTGGTCGATCTAAACCGGTCATCGAACTGTTGTCGCCGACGACAATTTAACCAGCGACATCTGCCCGGCATCTTGCAATACCCTGGATATTCGTGATTTACAGAGCGGTCACTGATTTTCGGCGGCCTTGGTCAAATCGCTCGGGGCGACAACTGGCTGACGCACCGCAGCCGCCAGCGCGGCGATCACAGCTGCTTTGGGTGAATCGCGCAGCCACGCCAAGCCGACGGGCGGCAGGCTCCAGTGCAGGGGCTGCTGCAACACCTTTGCGCCGCTGATGCTGGCCACTGCTCGCGCAATGTCGTGCGGCAGCACTGTGATGCCGCGCGGCAACTGTTGCAGGGCCGACGCAATGGTGTGCGGCGCGTAGGCCTCAAGCAGAGGGACTGGCACTGTCTGACCGGCCGCCGTAAAAATGCCGTGGATCACTTGCCGGATCGGCGTGTCGGGTGGCGGGAAAATCCAGTCCATCCCGGAAAGCTCGGCAATGTTCAGCGTGGCCTGTTTCGCGAGCCGGCCGGCACAGGATTGCGCCACCACCAGACAGGCCTGCTGCTTGTATAGCAGCTGCTGCACCAGATCGCCGTCGTTGCTGTCGTGCGAGAAGCGGCAGATGGCACAGTCCAGCGTTCGACTTCGCACTGCTTGAATAAGGTTATGGGTGGTGTCCTCATGCGCCAGTAAGGCAAGCCGGGGCCGCAAAGCGAAGAGGTGGGTCCAAGCTGCGTCCAGTGCCTGCGTCAAAACATAGGGAATGACGCCGATGCGCAGCCGACCCTGACGCCCGGCGCCAACCACCTGCAGTTCTTGCTGCAGCGTTGCGATGTCCGCCATGGCCAGCCGAGCGCGTTCCAACACGACAACGCCAGCGGGCGTGGGTTCCAGGCCGCGCCGCTGGCGAATGAACAGGGGCGTCATGAAAATATATTCGATATCAGCCAGCGCCCGCGTGACTGTAGGCTGCGTCAAGGCGAGCTGCTCGGCCACGCGGGTGATGGAGCGGTGCCGGTCCAGTTCCACCAGCAGTGCGTAATGCCGCATCTTGAGGCGGGTTTCCAGACGGTGGGCAAGCGGATCGGAGGAGGAAACCATAGTGCAACTATTGCATAGAATTTTAAGTATGCAACCATAACAAAATATGTACCTAATTCTATTTCTTACTTTTAAACTGAACTAAATTTATTACCAAAACACGCATGAGTTCTTTCACTACCCGACCCGAAATCACCGGTACCTTTGGGGTTGTCGCGTCAACCCATTGGCTGGCCTCGCAGACTGCCATGGGGGTGCTGGAACGCGGCGGAAACGCTTTCGACGCCGCTGTGGCCGGCGGCTTTGTCCTGCAGGTGGTCGAGCCGCACCTCAACGGCCCGGGCGGCGAAGCCCCCATCCTGATGTGGAGCGAGCGCGAGCGACGCATGCTGTCAATCTGCGGTCAAGGGCCAGCTCCAGCGGCAGCGACGGCCCCCGCTTTTCGCGGACTTGGTATGGAACAGGTGCCCGGGATCGGGCTGCTGCCTGCCACCGTGCCAGGGGCCTTTGCCGCTTGGCTGGTCATGCTGCGCGATCACGGAACCTGGTCGCTGGCCGAGGTGCTGGCCCCAGCTCTGGCCTATGCACGCGACGGGTTTCCGTTAATCCCGCGCGCGGTGCAGGCCATTTTGGCGGTGCAGGACCTGTTCCGCCAACAATGGATCTCTTCAGCTGAGGTCTGGCTGCCCGGCGGACACGTGCCGGCTCCGGGCGCGCTGTTTCGCCTGCCTGCCCTCGCGGCGACTTATGAACGCATTATCCGCACCGCCGAGGGCCTGGCACAAACACGGAGTGCAGTGATAGACGCCGCCATCCAGACCTGGTACCAGGGCTTTGTAGCAAAAGAGATTGATCACTATTACCGCACCGAAAAAGTTGAGGACGGCACAGGTGAGCGACACGCCGGCCTATTGCGCTTCGAGGACCTTGAACGCTGGACACCGGCCGTGGAGGTGCCGCTGACGCTGGACTTTGGCCAATACACCTTGGCAAAGTGTGGTTTCTGGAGCCAGGGGCCGGCATTTTTGCAGCAGGTCGGCATGTTGCGCCACGCTGGACTTGAGCAGCACGCGCCGGAAAGCGCTGGGTTTGTGCACCGCATCGCCGAGGCCGCCAAACTGGCGCTGGCTGACCGGCTGGCCTGGTACGGCGCCGCGCCCGGTGCCTCGCGCGCTGACCAGTTGGCACTGCTATCAGACGACTACCTGCGGCAGCGCTGGCAGGGTGTCTGCGAGCGCGCCGCGCAGCAATTGCAGCCCGGCGCCCCCGGCGGCCACCTGCCGCGCCTGCCGGACCTCGATGTTGGCCGCCGCACCCTGCTCACTGCCGACACCCGATTTGGCATCGGCGAGCCGACCTTCGCGGCATTACCGCCAGTGTCCGAGTGGCTGGAGCGCGAGCTGTTTGTCGGCGACACTTGCCATATTGATGTGATCGACCGGCACGGCAACATGGTCGCTGCCACGCCTTCCGGTGGCTGGCTATCGTCAAGTCCGGCGATTCCTGCGCTGGGTTTTTCGATCAACACGCGGCTGCAGATGACCTGGCTGGACGATGGCCTGCCCAATACCGTCACCCCGGGCGTGCCGCCCTGCACCACACTCTCGCCCTCGCTGGCGTTGCGCGACGGTGAGCCCTACATGGTGTTCGGCACCCCCGGCGGAGACCAGCAGGACCAGTGGTCCTCCGCGTTCTTTTTGCGCCACGCGGTGCACGGCATGAACCTGCAGGAAGCGATTGATGCGCCTGCCTGGCATGTAGACCATTTCCCCTCTTCCTTTTGGCCGAGACAGACCATCCTGAACAGGCTGTCGATTGAGTCGCGCTTCGGACCCGCAGTGATCAACGAACTACGCGCCGCAGGTCATAACGTACGGGTCGGCGACCCTTGGTCTGAGGGCCGTATGTCAGCCTGTAGCCGCGACCGCGACCCGCAGGGGCGGCTGGTGCTGCGCGCGGCCGCCAACCCGCGTGGCATGCAGGGCTATGCCGTGGGTCGTTGAAGCCAAGCCATGTAAGTGAATTTCCATCCATTTTCTGAAGGAGTGATTGCCATGTTTTCCCGTACTCGACGAATCCTGACTATTGCAGCGCTGTACGGCTTTGCCCAACTAGCCAGCGCGGCCTGGCCTGAAAACACAATCACACTGATCGTGCCCTGGGCTGCCGGAGGATCCACCGACATCCTGGCGCGGTCACTGAGCGAACAGCTGAGCAAGTCTCTTGGCCAGCCGGTCATTGTTGACAACCGCGCCGGTGCCTCGGGCAACATCGGCTCAAACGTCGTTGCCAAGGCCAAGCCGGACGGCTACACGCTGCTGGTCGGATCCATGAGCACCCACGCGATGAACCCGGCGCTGATGCCCAACATGCCGTTTCGGGGTGTGGACGACTTCACGCCGATCGCACAGATTGCCAACGTGGTCAACACCCTGGTGATCAACCCGTTGGTGCCGGTAAAAAACGTCAGGGAACTGATCACCTACGCCAAGGCCAACCCCGGTAAGCTGGCCTACGCCTCGGCCGGTGCCGGCTCGACCAATCACCTGAGCGCAGTGCTTTTCGAAAAGGCCGCAGGCATCGAGATGCTGCATGTGCCCTACAAGGGCGGTGCGCCTGCCGTGCTCGACACCGTCGGTGGTCAGACCCAGCTGTTGTTCTCCGCCGGTACGCAGACCCTGCCGCACGTCAAGGCCGGTAAGCTGCGCCTGCTGGGCGTGACCGAGGCAAAGCGCTCCGCCCTGTTGACTGATGTGCCGACCGTGGGCGAAACGCTGCCGGGCTACGAACTCGGTGTCTGGTATGGCGTCTTCGGGCCTGCCGGCATGCCCAAAGATCTGGTGGTCAAGTTGAACACCGAGATCAACAAGGCATTGTCCAATCCGGACATCCGCGCCCGCATGGATGCGATCGGCGTCGAGATAGTGCGAGGCACTCCACAGGAGTTCGCGATCGTGCTGCGTCGCGATGCCGACCGCTACGATAAGATAATTCGCGAACTCGGTATCAAAAATGACTGAGGCTTTGCAACTGCCGGCTGCTGCCTGCGCGGCGCTATGTGACGACTTGCCGCGCGCCTGCAGCCCGGACGCGGCGCTGCGAATCCTTGAGCAGGTGCGCCAAAGGCTGCTCGGTGATGGACTGCTCACAGTTAACCTCAACGTCACACCAAAGCGCATCGGCAACGAAGCGGTAGAGTTGGAGCGGCTGTGGTCCTCCAGGCCAGAGGTCTATCCTGTGGCCGGACGCAAGCGTAAGGCCATAACTCCCTGGGTGCGGCAGCTGCTGCGGCGCTGCGAGGTCTTTGTGGGCGAAGGTGACGCGATTTTGGCGGAAGTATTCGACGACCATGCGTTAATCGGATCGCTGGGACTGCATTCGGTCATCAACGTCCCGCTGCTGGTCGAAGGCCGCTGCATCGCGACCTTCAACGTGTTGGGCATACGCTCGAAGTGGCAGCCGCAAGAAATTATGCTGATCCGCCTGCTCGCAGTCTTGGCAACGCCTTGGGTGCTTCAGGCAGCTGCTGGCAGCCTGCCAAAAAGGGATGAAATGCTTTGATAAAGGGCGATAGAGCATCGCTGAGCAGGCGTGAGTACCCCACGCCGGATGAGCTTATTCACCTGACCTCTCCCCATTGACCCCCAGCTCACGATGTTGGGTCGGCGGCACCTGCTCAGCGAGGGAAGTTGGCGATCAAATCAACTCCGTCCATTTTCTGGCCGCGACATCAGCAAGGATTCCCGGATCGACAGAAACTTTTTTTGCGTGATCAACTTACCGAAAATTGAAGGTCTCACCACGGCGCCAAACCGATCAAAAACGCACCTTTTAATTTGGGGAATTTCAGTCAACTAGAAAATAAATCAAGCCAAAATGCACTGTTTTCCCTTTTCGTGCCGGGCATGCGGAAGCCGCATCCTGACCTAGTCAAATTGGCATCGGCGACAACAAGCACGGCTTAGATTGTCGTTTATGTTCAATGCCATCGAGCCAGGCTCTGGGCCTTGGTTCTAGGGCTCAAGTCCACTAATTCTGCGCCTGAGGCGTTTATCTAATATTTTTTAAAAATGAAATCTGAAATGATTATGGGAATTCAAAAGACCGTATTCGCCTTAGCTGGCGGCGTAGCAATGTCGGTTGGTTTGGCAGGTGTAGCGCAGGCGCAGTCACTCACCATTGCCTTGGCTGCAGAGCCGACCGCGGCTGATCCGCATTACCACAAGATGACGGCCAACGATGCGTTTTCGGCGCATGTTTATAACTCGCTGGTGGGGCGCAATGCCAACATGGAGTTGGTACCCGCGCTGGCGACGTCCTGGAAGAATCTGGATGATCTGACATGGGAGTTCAAGTTGCGCCCGGGGGTGAAGTTCTCCAACGGCTCGCCCTTCACCGCAAAAGACGTGCTCTTCACCATCTGCCGCACGCTCAACAACGAAACCAACGTGTCGCAGTCGTACATGGACACGACCAAGCGTATCACTGAGGTGAAGACGCCGGACGATCTGACCGTCATCATCAAGACATCCGAACCGCTGCCGCTAATGCCTGCCGAAATGGCGCGCAATCTTCCGATTATTTGGAGCGGAATTGTTCCGCACGGCAAGCTGCAATTTGCCCCCAAGACGGGCTGCGGCGTCACCGGTCCATGGCCTACGGTCACCGACTTCAACACCGGCAAGATGGCGATTGGAACTGGGCCTTTCCTGCTCAAGTCTTATGTAAAGGGGACCGGCATCCAACTTGAGCGCAATGAAGGTTACTGGGGCGCCAAACCCCATTGGAAGACCGTGAAGATGGTGCCCGTGGCCAGCGCCGGTCCGCGCCTCACCGGTCTTTTGTCGGGCGACTATGACGTGATCGAAAACCCGGCCGCGCGCGACCTGACGCGTGTGAAGGAAAGCGACAAGTTCGGCTTTGTGGCCACACCTTCAACGCGCCTGGTGTTTTTGCAGCCCGATATCGGTCGCAATCCCAGCCCGTTCGTGAAGAGCCCCGACGACAAGAACCCATTGCAGGACTTGCGTGTACGTCAGGCCATGAACATGGCCATTGACCGCAAGGCCATCGTTCAGCGCATCATGGACGGCGTGGCTACGCCCGCCTCCCAATACATGCCAGGCGGCATGTTCGGCGCTTTGCCTAAGGAACCCGATATAAAGTACGACCCCGTGGCTGCCAAGAAGCTGCTGGCTGATGCCGGTTACCCCAATGGCTTTGAGCTGACGCTGTCCTCTACCAACGACCGTTACGTGAATGACAGCCAGGTTGCCCAGGCAGTGGCGCAGTACTTAACTCGTATCGGCATTAAGACCAATGTGGATGCGATGACGGCCTCGATCTACTTTCCCAAGCGTGCCAAGCGTGAGTTCAGCCTGTCCATGGGCGGCTGGCCATCGGAAAGCGGCGAAGCGTCAGCACTGTTTCAATTGTGGGTAGCCACGCTCGACTCGCCCAAGGGCCTGGGCACCAGCAACTACGGTGGGTTCTCTAGCCCAGAGTTCGACAAGGTGTACCTTCCTGCAGCCAACACGGTTGACGCCGCCAAGCGCAAGAAGGGCCTGGAAGAAGCCACACAGATCGCTCTGGATAACGTGCCGCTGATCCCGCTGCACTTTGAAAGCAGTATTTGGGCCTTCCGCAAGGGCCTGACCTACGAAGGTCGTCGCGACCAGTACACACTGGCCACGTCCGTAAAAATCAAGAAATGACCTGGTGACACAACAAAAACGGGGTGTCTTGATAGCACCCCCTTTTGCACTGGCAACCTGGATTTTCCTGAGACACCTCTGGCTGGCATCTGTACCCATGTTTACTGCAATGACTGCAAGTACCCCGCCGTTCAGAGCCGAGGCGATTCACCAAGAGCGCCGCGTTGGCGTGGGTTTCATCTATTTTCAAGGGGACGCCTAAGTGCTCGTCTTCATTTTGCGAAGGCTTGCACAGAGCCTGTTCGTTTTGCTGGCCGTCTCGTTGGTCGTTTTCTTTGCCGTGTATGCCGTTGGTGACCCCATCGAACTGCTGGTGAGTGCCGAGGCGAGCGAAGCCGACCGCCAGGCCATGATCCAGCGACTGGGCCTGGACCTGCCCGTGTGGCTGCAGTACACAGGGTTCCTCACCCGCGCGCTGCACGGCGACCTGGGAACTTCGTTCGTGCACGGCATTCCCGCCATCGAACTTATCGTGCAGCGCATCCCGGCAACGCTGGAGTTGGTGTTTGTTGCCATCTCGCTGACCATCATCATCGGCATCCCACTCGGGCTGATTGCCGGCCTGAAAAGCGACAAACCGACGGGACGCGGGCTAATGGCAGGTTCGGTGCTGGGATTCTCACTGCCCAACTTCTGGCAGGGAATGGTGCTGATCCTGTGCTTTGCCGTGTGGCTGCAATGGCTGCCGGCCGCCGGCCGGGGTGACACGGTCTCGGTGTTGGGCGTGCCGCTTTCGCTTCTGACTGCCGATGGCTGGTCCCACGTGATACTCCCTGCCGTCAACCTGTCGCTGGCCAACATCGCGTTGGTGCTGCGCCTGACGGCCACGGGCGTGGTGGATGCCAAGACCCAAGAGTACGTGAAGTTTGCGCGTGCCAAGGGCATCCGCCCCCGGCGTATCCTCACTCGGCATATTCTGCGCAACATCCTCATCCCGGTAATTACCGTGATCGGTATGGAGTTCGGATCACTGATTGCCTATTCCACCATTACCGAAACAGTGTTCGCCTGGCCCGGCATGGGCAAGCTGCTAATTGACAGCATCTACCAACTGGACCGTCCGGTGGTGGTGGCCTATGTGATGCTGGTGACCTTCATTTTTGTGATGATCAACATGCTGGTGGACATGCTGTACGCCGCGCTTGACCCGCGTGTGCAGCTTCAAGTGTCCGAATAAAGAGCGGACACAAGCGTTATATGCAAATTCCAGAATACCCATCCACTGCCAACCTGCCACTGACAGCCCCCACGACAGCACCGCTGACAGATACGCCCCGCAGGCGTGTCATTCTCAAGCAGCTGCGCAGCCACCCGAGCGTGAAAGGTTCGATGATTGCGCTTGTGTTGCTGCTGGCCATCGTGCTGCTGGCGCCCTTTTTTGCGCCTCAAAACCCCTATGACCTGGCAGCGCTCGACCTGATGGACGGCCGACTGCCGCCGGGCTCTGCCAGCCCGGACGGTTTTCGCTACTGGCTGGGTACCGACAGCCAGGGCCGCGACATGCTCAGTGCCATCCTTTACGGGCTGCGCATCAGCCTGACCGTCGGCCTGAGCGCCGTGGCGCTGGCCACCATGATCGGCAGCTTGGTAGGACTGGTGGCCGCATATGCCGGAGGCCTCATCGACACGCTGTTGATGCGCCTGGTTGACTTCATACTCGGCTTTCCCACCATCCTTGTGGCGCTGGTACTACTGGCCATGCTGGGTCGGGGCGTGGACAAGGTGGTGATCGCCATCGTGGTCGTGCAATGGGCACATTACGCACGAATCATGCGCAGTCGCGCTCTGCAAGAGCGCCGCAAGGAATACATCGAGGCGGCGCTAAACCTGGGCTTCCCGGCATGGCGCATCATGCTGCGCCACCTGCTACCCAACTGCATGGGTCCCGTGATGGTATTCGCCACCATCCAGGTCGCCAACGCCATCGTGCTCGAAGCCACGCTTTCTTTCCTTGGCGTGGGAGTGCCCATCACCGAGCCCTCGCTGGGCCTGTTGATTGCCACCGGCTTTCAGTACCTGCTGTCGGGCGATTATTGGATCAGCATGTTCCCTGGCCTGGCATTAGTACTGCTTATCCTGACGATCAACGTGATTGCCGACCGCCTGCGCGCAGCGCTCGACCCGAGGAACTCATGACCACCCAACCTTTGCTTGAAGTGCGTGGCCTGCACACCGTCTTTCATGCCGAAGAAGGCGCCTGGCCTGCCGTCAGTGGCGTGGATTTATCCATCCAGCCCGGAGAAATCGTCGGCCTGGTCGGCGAATCCGGCTCAGGAAAATCGGTCACCGGCTTTTCCATCTTTGGCCTGATCGATCCGCCTGGTGAAGTCATCGCCGGCGAGGTACTTTTTAAAGGCCAGAACCTGCGCGACCTAAACGAAGAGCAGATGCGCCAACTGCGTGGCAACCGCATCGCCATGATTTTTCAGGACCCGCTGATGACGCTCAATCCGGTGCTGCGCATCGAGGAGCAGATGCTCGAAGCCATCCAGACGCATGCCAGCGTGCCACGCGCCCAGGCGCTCAAGCGCTGCTGCGAGGCGCTGGAGATGGTGGGCATTCCGTCACCCGAAACACGCCTGCGCAGCTATCCTCATGAGTTTTCGGGCGGCATGCGCCAGCGTGTGGCGATTGCCATCGCCATGCTCAACCAGCCCGAGCTGATCATCTGCGACGAACCCACGACTGCGCTTGATGTGACCATTCAGGGCCAGATCCTGTTCCGTATGCAGGAAATCTGCCGCACGCATGGTACGTCGCTGGTCTGGATCACCCACGACCTGGGCGTGATCGCCGAACTGGCCGACCAGGTGGCAGTGATGTACGCGGGCAAGATCGTGGAGTCGGGCCCCGTCTCCGAGGTGCTAGATGCCCCCGCGCACCCATACACCCGGGGCTTGCTCGACTCGCTGCCCGGCGCCATCCAGCCGGGCCAACGCCTGCGGCAGATCAGCGGCATGGCGCCCTCGCTCAGCAACCGTCCGAGCGGCTGCGCGTTCCAGCCGCGCTGCACCCACGCTCTGGCGCAATGCGCCACCAGCGAGCCCGAACTCACCACGGTAAACCAGCGCACCTACCGCTGCTTTGCGCCCCTCGTTGCACTGAGTCCCACCGCATGAGCCATTTCACGCCACCCGTCATCGAACTGCGCAATGTGCACAAGCGCTTTATCAAAAAGCAGGACCTGATCCAGCGCGCCTTGCAATTGGCCGGTAAAGCGCCCGAGCCGCGCACCGTGTACGCCGTCAACGGCGTCAGCCTGGCCATTCAGCCGGGGGAAGTGCTCGGCCTGGTGGGCGAATCGGGCTGTGGAAAATCCACGCTGGGCCGCGTGGTGGCTGGCCTGCACCGCCAGACCGAAGGCGAGCTGCTATACCAGGGAACGCCCGTTGAGAAGCTGAACCGCAAGGACAAGCTGGCCTACACGCTAGGCGTGCAGATGGTGTTCCAGGACCCACAAGCCTCGCTGAATCCGCGCCAGCGGTTGCACCAGATTCTGGGCGAGGCGCTTTATGTGCACCGGCTCGCGCCCGCGGCCGACATTCCGGTGTGCATCGACCAGGCACTGGCCGAGGTGGGCTTGGCCGCCGAGTATCGCGACCGTCTGCCGCACCAGCTTTCCGGTGGCCAGCGCCAGCGCGTGGGCATTGCGCGCGCGCTCATGGTATCGCCCAAATTTCTGGTGTGCGACGAACCCGTCGCGGCGCTCGATGTATCGATCCAGGCGCAGGTCATCAACCTGTTCATGGACCTGCGCGCGCAGCATGGCCTGACATATCTATTCATCAGCCACGATCTGGGCGTGGTGCGCCACATCTCTGACCGGGTGGCCATCATGTATCTCGGCAAGATCGTCGAGATCGCGTCCACCGAAGACATTTTCGACCGGGCCAACCATCCCTACACCCAGGCGCTGATTGCCGAAGTGCCCAATATTGAGCGCCGCAAGCGTGTATTCGTGCCCATCATCGGTGAAATACCGTCGCCGCTCACGCCGCCCTCGGGCTGCACCTTCCACCCGCGCTGCCCTCACGCCATGGCGCGCTGCCGCGAAGAAGTGCCGCAGCTGGAGGGCGTCGCGCCCGACCATTGGTCGGCCTGCCACTTGAACCACACCGCGGCCTGAACACGGCGTGCGCTTGCATCCCCAACCTCACTCTATGTCCTACAAACTTCACCTTCAGATACTGCGCGACGCCGTGCAGGGCGCGGGCCGCCACGCGGTGGAATACCGCAACAGCGCGGCGCCCAATTCCCGCTCCATCACGCTCAACACGTATCGGCCGGCCCACGCCACGGCCAACAGCCCCATCGTTCTGGTGCAGCACGGGGTGCTGCGCAACGGTGATGACTACCGCGACTTCTGGATACCCGCTGCCGACGAGCACGGCCTGGTGATCATCGCTCCCACGTTCTCTAACGAACAATGGCCAGACGTGGTGAGCTATAACAACGGCAACCTGCTCGCCACCACCGACCGTGCGGCCCTTGCCGACACGGCCGCTGCCACCACGCCCGATAGGTGGTCGTACACCGTCGTCACCCGCCTGGTGGACGATCTCAAGACCTCGGGCCTGCTGGCCAATCAGCCGCTATACCTGTTTGGGCATTCGGCGGGCGGGCAGTTTGTGCACCGGCTTATGAGTGTGCTTACGCCGGGCGTATTCACGCAGGTCGCGGCCGGCAACCCGGGCTGGTACACGCTGCCCCTGCTCGAACTTCCATTTCCCGAAGGCCTGGGCGGCACACCCGCAAATGCCGACAGCCTGGCGCGCCTGTTCGCGTCCCCGCTGACCATTTTGGCGGGCGACCAGGACACCGAGACAAATGACCCGCACCTGCCGTCCGAGCCTGCAGCTCTGCGCCAGGGACCGCACCGCCACGCCCGCGCGTTGCACTACTACGCCACCGCGAAAGCCGAAGCGGCACGCCGTGGCCTGCCGTTTGATTGGCAATTGCACTCTATCGCGGGCATTGGCCATGATGGCCAAGCCATGTCGGCCGTGTGCGCGCACCTGTGGTTTCACCACCGTTTGCCTGACAGCGACCAACTCGCGGCCCTCGCAGGCCAGCATATGGCCTGACACAGCTCTTCTCCTCCCATTTATCGTTTTACCTCCCTGGACTGCGCCCATGACCTCCACCACCACCCAATCCCTTGTTGACGGCATCACCTCATGGATGCAATGCGAATCGCCCACCAGCAGCCCCGAAGGACTGGCGCGCATGGTCGCGGTTATCCAAAGCTACGCGCTCGAAGCCGGCCTGCAGGCCACGGAGACGTCCTTCGGCCCCAACGTGGGACCATTGCTGCACATCAGCAACCGCGCTGACGGCGACGAGCGGCCGGGCCTGCTGATCCTGGGGCACTCCGACACCGTACACCCGATCGGTACGCTGCAAGATAACCCCTGCCGCATCGAAGGCGACCGCCTGTACGGCCCTGGCGGCTACGACATGAAGGCAGGCATTTACCTCGCGCTGACGGCGCTGCGCGACTTAGCCGGCACCGCCACCACCGCATTGCCGGTGGACTTTGTCATCGTGCCCGACGAAGAAACCGGCAGCCACGCCTCGCGCCCGCACATCGAGGCTTTTGCGGCCTGCGCGCGCTACACCCTGGTGTGCGAGCCGGCGCGCGCCAACGGTGGCAAGTGCGTGACGGCTCGCAAAGGCACGGGCATGCTGCGCCTGAGCGTAAAGGGCCGGGCCGCGCATGCCGGCGTGCAACATGAAAAAGGACGCAGCGCCATCCGCGAAATGGCGCACCAGATCCTCGCACTGGAGGCCATGACCGACTACGCGCGCGGCGTCACCGTCAGTGTGGGCACCATCGAGGGAGGCACCGCCACCAACACCGTGCCCGCGCTTTGCCGCTGCGTGGTGGACTTTCGCCTGCCTGACCTTCGTGCGGCCGACGAACTGGTGGACAAGATGCAGGCTCTCAAACCCTTGGGTCCGGATATGGAACTCGACATCGACGTCGAGGTGAACCGTCCGCCCATGATCAAGAGCGACGCCGTAGTTGCGCTTCTGGCGCGCGCACAAGACTCGGCCCGTCACGCTGGGTTTACCCTCGAAGATGCGCCCATGACAGGTGGCGGCAGTGACGCCAACTTCACATCGGCACTTGGCGTGCCCACACTTGATGGACTGGGGGCCGATGGCGACGGCGCGCATACTCTACAGGAGCACATCCTGGTGTCAACGCTGGAAGCACGCCTGAACTTCTGGCGCCATCTGTTGACACATCTGGGGTAATTCCTGGAGGTATTATTCGAGAATGGCTATGTAACCTGAGGATACTGTTGGCGAATTCGAGGGTTCTGAAAATCATCTAGCCGGCCACCCTGTACGAAGACTGGTGGCGGAATTAAAGTGAGTTTCCAAACTTTGCTTTAACCCACAGGAGGCCAAGATGAAATACAGCGGAATTGACCTGCACTCGAACAACAGTGTGGTGACGGTGATGGATGAGGAGGACCGGGTGGTAGCAGAAAAACGCCTGCCCAACGACCTGGCGAAGATCGTGCAACTCCTGGCGCCCTGGCGCGAGGAGTTGGCAGGGGTCGTTGTCGAATCGACCTTCAACTGGTACTGGCTGGTCGACGGTTTGAAAGCAGCGGGCTTTACCGTGCATCTGGCCAACACGACAGCGATCAAGAAACACGATGGTCTCAAGCACAGTGGCGACGAAGCCGATGCGCGTTATCTGGCGCACTTGCTGCGGCTGGGGATTTTGCCGACGGGAACGATCTTGGCACCAGAGCACCGCGCCGTACGCGATCTGGCGCGAAAGCGGATGCAACTGGTACGCAGCCGCACGGCCCACATTCTGGCCGTCGAGAACATCACGGCGCGCCAAAATGGAGAACACAACAGCAGCAATCAGGTCAAACGCTTGACCACGGAGCGGGTCAATGAGATGCCTTTGCCGCCGGATGTGACACTGGCGGTCAAAGCCAACGTGGCGGTGATCACGGCGCTTTCCGAGCAGATCGATCTGCTTGAAAAGCGATTGCAGGCAGCCGTCAAGACACGCCCGGAGTATGAACTGCTCACCAGCGTGCCGGGTATTGGCCAGGTGCTGGCGACCACCATCGTGCTGGAGACAGGCCCGATTGATCGCTTCAAAGCTGCTGGCAACTTTGCCTCTTACGCGCGTTGCGTCGACAGCGTGCATACCAGCAATGGCAAGAAGAAAGGCGCAGGCAATACGAAGAACGGTAACAAGTACTTTGCCTGGGCGTTTGGGGAGGCTGCTGTTTATGCGATGCGATTCAATGCTGAGGCAAAACGGTTCTACGACAGAAAGAAGGCCAAGACGAACAACGTGGTGGCCATCAAGGCCCTTGCCCACAAATTGGCCAGAGCGTGCTTTCACATGCTGAAGGAAGGCCTGCCATTTGATGTGACGCGCTGCTTCGCATGAGTCACGACGGTGGCCGTCAAGCCCGGTAACGCGACTGGAGTAGCAGCCGACGGTTCTGAATTGGATGGCGAGCCACCGTCACCCGTTTGCAGTAATGCGGATCGCCCGCGATGTGAACCATTAATGGATTGGAGCCGATATGTCGGCAGCCACGGATCTGTGATCAACCATTGGACACATTTCGGCACCAACGTTCTTCTGGGGCGGCCAAGCCGCCAGGGCGAGAGGCAGTGACAGGGCCGCTCGCTTGATCCTGATGGGTGTCTGGCGCGATTCGTCGCAGCCAAGAATCGAAGAAACGGACGCGGTTGGCAACTGTAAACAGCTTGGAAAGGGATAGATTGAAGACAGACGGCTGACGCCGTCATGAATTTTTATGCTCGCTTGACACCGACCGGCTAATGGGTGTCGCGTTGCCGATTGATAAACATGTTTTGGAGGCGAACGAATACCTGCTCCTCAGATGGGACGGATTTGTCCTGCCAATACATAAAACTAGTCGGCAAAAGATCTTTCGTTACCGCCTTGCAGAAGTAGCTGACCTTTGCGGATCATGTGCATAAGTTCGATGCCAGCCAGTACATTTTTGGCCGATCGAAATGACTTGAAGTTGAGCATCGGCCTGGTGACTCGTTTGATGGCCCGATGGTCCTGCTCCACGATGTTGTTCAGGTACTTCACTTGTCGCACGATGACCGGTGTTTCGCCTCGGGCATTGATCTCATCCATGGCCGCCTTGTTGGCGCCGCTTTTGTCCATCGTGACCTTCTCGGGAACACGTCCACAAGGCAATTCGCCGGAGCCCCTTGGCGGCGTGGCAGGCCGCGACAAGTGGCCCGACTGCGCGCGCCCGGTCGCTGCCTGAGCAACCCGATCAATTCATGATCAGCTTTCTGCCCTCGTTGCAGCGCAAACTGCGCCGGGATGGATTGCACCTGTTCAACATCCGCTACTGTGACAACGTGCTGCCATCCATCGTGCAACTTGGCTCCCCTGTGCTGGTGCGCTACGATCCGCGAAATCTGTCCAGGGTGTTTGTGTACGGACCCGACCGGCGCTACTGCCCGATACCGTACGCTGATCTGGCGTTGCCGCCCATCACGCTGTGGGAGCAGCGCGCCGCCTTGTATGCGTTGCGCGAACAGGGTCACAACGCCCCACTCAGGAAGCCATATTCCAGGCCGTGACTGCCCAGCGTGCCTTGATCGAGCGTGCCACGGCCAAAACAAAGGCGGTAAGGCGACAGTCGCAGCGATACAAAGATGCCCAGTCCGCAACGATGGGCAGAGCAGCTACTGCCGCAGGCGGGGTAGATTATTCGCAGCCGGTAAAGCCTTCGGACGCTGAAATATGGGACAACTGAGCCATGGCAATCGGCCTTGATCATCTGCATATCGGGGTCTGGTCTTACCTGGAAGGCTCGATCGATGAACGCGTGTCCAGACTGTATGCGCCCAAGTGGGTGGCGTACTCCCGAGGTAATGAGGCGCTGGCCAGAATGGCGCACTTGCTCAATCACCCACCCAGCGGGCGCATGCCCTGCATGCTGCTGCACGGCGACAGCAACATTGGCAAAACCATGATTGTCGAAAAGTTTGTTCAGGGCAACCCCAACATATGCAATGAGTTCAATGAAGTGGAAATCCGTAAAACGGTTCACCTTCAGATGCCTGCCAACCCTTGCGACAACAAGCTGTACGCCCAGATCATCGAAGGCCTGGGTATTCAGCCGCCAGTCAATAGCCGCGGCACCGATATGGAGTTGCTCGGACTGCGCCTGCTGCACCGCCAGCCGCCAAAGTTGATGATCATCGACGAGGTCCATCACTTGTTGGCCGGTTCAGTCCGCGAACAGCGTCAACTGCTGAACCAGCTCAAATTCATCAGCAATGAATTGCGCATGCCGATCGTGCCACTGGGCACCAATGAAGCGCTGTATGCCATGCAGACCGATCCGCAGATTGCCTCCCGGTTCGAACCCTTTTCCTTGCCGAAGTGGCGTGAAAGTCCAGAGTTCCGGGAATTCGTGGTGAGCTTTGGCCGGCTGCTGCCCCTGGAAAAACCGTCGCCACTGGCCGACAAGGCCATCATCCAAAAACTCATGGGTTTGAGTAGCGGAACAAACACAGCTCGAGCAAGTGGACGCCAGTTTTGTTTTTCATGATGCAGGTGTTCGTCGCAGCTTTTTACGAGCGCCACTTGGCCTCCCTGGGCGGCGAACACAGTCTCTACTCTGGACACTTTTTGTACTGGGTCAACTTCCGTACCGTGAACGATCAGCGTGTCCCGAAACGCGCGGATAAGGGCATCGGTTTTATTGCGCCGTGTTTGATACCACTCTGTCAGGCGTAGCTCACTTTTCCATTCGACTTTTCGGGCGAGCCTGAGCAGCATTTGTGTCAGGCCGTCAAGGACCTGGCCGCGCGCATCGTGAATCACCGCCATCAGCAACGTGTGGCGCCGTGCGGTGATGTACTCCCGTAACTCCAGTGCGTTGAGCCGCCTGGCCTCATTGGCCCATTGCAGTATTTTCGAATCGGCGATGGACTGCAGCGCCGTGGCTGGATTTGGAAGCCCTTGAAGCCATTGATAGCGATCAATCAGAACATTGAGATTTTTGCGTGACGGCCTGCCTGGCGTTGAGCATAGATTGGCGAATGGTGATTTCTGTGTCTTCGGATCGACGACCAACAGGGTTTCCAGTACAACTTGTTGCGCCGAACTGAGGCGGCCACACACTTCGGCCCATTGGCCCGCATTAATGTTGCTGTGCGCGGTACCTGCGAGCCGACGTAACGTAGCCAGAGGCGGCAATTCAAAATCATGCCGAATGAGTGCGTCAATCGCCGAATTGATGATGTCAGCTGGATCGGTACGCGCTTGGGCGGTCTTACACATCGTTGCTTGGGCCAGCGCACGCGCATCGGCTCCCCACGCAACTACTTTTAAGCGACGGAGGATCGCCTGGCGGTGCCGATAGTGCGTTCGGTGCGGGCAAATTAGAGTTGCTTCGGATTCAACGGCCATTCGGCAAGCCACGTACTCAACGGCCGCAAGCGGGACATCGGCGGCAGACAGAAACCGTCCAATGGTCTGGAAAATCTTCAGGTGAACCAGTAATGCTACCTGGGACGCGGGTGTTCGCGCAACGCTTGACGCCCACTTGCGCTCATCGAAACTCGTATTGAAGAGTTGCCGCAAGTCGCCTTGGGTCAGCGGATCAGGCAGCTCTGGATAAATTACGCGCGCTGTGGTCGGTGTCATAAGGTGCTAAAAGTGTCAGGACACTGAACCATAACAAGTCCAAACAACATCGCGGCCAAGCAAAAACTAGAGATTAAGGGTGAGTGGCCGGTTTTGCACGAATCTTACCGACGGGCCATCGTGCCGGTGCGCAACCTGGCCGAAAGCATGCAGGTCGCGTTTGATGCGGGCGCCAAACGCATCTTGCTGCCGATGTCGAGCGTGATTGACCTGCCATCGGTGCCGGGCGAGCTGTTTGCCAAGTTCCAGACCAGTTTTTACTCGGACCCGGTGGATGCAGTGTTCAAGGCGCTGGGGGTGGAGTAATTTCTTTCAATCCATGGTGGTTAGGGCCTGTCTTGGGGCTCAAAATCTTCTACGGTGCGTAGCAAAGGCGCCAAGGATACCCAGCAGTGTGAGAAAACCTTAGCTGGCAAATCGTTTTCAAAATTGAGGCGTAACGCTAAGGCCGAAGAAAAGAAAAAATAGATTGTGTATCGTCGCTAGGCTGGATGGACGCCAATAAGCGCAAGGCCACCCCGCAGCAGCACAGTGTACCGGTGCTCATTAGGTTTCGTCGATGTTAATTAGTATTGTGAATAGGTCGTCGAAGACTTCAGCTAATGGAATTTCAGTCCGGATCCGAAAAGATTCGTGATCACTCTGTTGGACTAGCTCCATTTGATGAATGGGCGCGGCCGAAATAATGGAACGTATGCCATCCTCATCGCCCGCAAAGCCAATGACCCGTATGGATTGGTTCCACTCAACAGCCCACGACCAGACTGCCAGTGGTTCGGGATGACGGCGAATTAGCAGTTTGAAAAAAGTGCTGGCACCAATCGCATGAACCCTTAGCTCCCAATTTCGCACGAGATCCATGAACCAGCGTGAACGCGGCGAACCCCAATCTCCCCGATGGATGGCCGCTATTGGGAAAAACCCACCTTTAACGAATCCGCCTCGTTTTGTTTTAACTTGATAAGTTATCCAATAGAAGAAGCCGAGAAAGTGATAGTGCGCTAACTGATAAAGTCGCGACTCCTCAACTTGAGCTGGCGCCGTGAAATTGAAGGAAAAAGTTGCCGGTCCAAAGGCGTTTTTGATCTCGATCTGCTCATGGCTATCAGCGACAACCTTTCCTGTTCGGCGACTCCTCGACTTGATCGCCTTACGAGCAACCTCAGCTTTTAGTCGCGGATCATCACTTGGGTAGCGTCCAAACTGATCAGGCATCATTGAGATGACCGAAATGTCGTCTTCCAGCTTGGATTTTTCGCCATTGCAATGTGTGCAGACATTCAGGATCAGTAATAGCCCGGCGAATACCGTACTTGACGAAGTTGTCGATCAGAGCTTGATTTCGTCGAGCCGCTGCTGAGCAGCAAATGGATCAAACGCGCTGGGGTCGAACGCACCCCCACACCACTCAAGCATGGTTTGATGCTCTGGGTTTGCGGGATCACGAATGGCATCGACGAACTCTTCATAACCTGGTGCTCCACCAACGTCTTCCGGCGGGCATGCGTTTCTTCCGGTGATACACATCGCCGTGTCCAGCGGCACGCCCAGGTCGACGATGCGCTCGACCTTGATCTTGTGCTCCCAGTGGTCCCCATAATCGTAGATCCAGGTGAACGAACTGGCGCCGTCCATGGCCTTGACCAGGGATACGCGGGACTCATCTTCCACGCCGGGCTCCATTTCGACTTGCGCCTCCCCATACATGGCGTCCGCAAAGATGAATTCGTGCAAATGCCCACCTTGCCAGCCCATGGCCGCCAGCAGTATGTGATGGAGTTTGGAGAGTTTGATGGTGCCGGGCACAGCAATGCGACGCCACACGGCCGGCTTTACGCTCTTGAGTTCGACTCGCAGCTGATAGGATTTCGTAGATTTCGAACGGTTTTTTGACGGGAGCTTGAAGAGTTGCGCGGTCATGCAAACAATTCTCGCATCGGCGCCATATTCCAAGCAAATCGCCCAATGCCGCTCAGGCGGCCAGCGGCAGCGGCTGGATGACGCCACTCCCCAGATGCTGTGCCACGGCCCAGGGCAACAACTCATCGATCCGGTTGATGTGATGGTCTGCAATGCGCTCGAGCACATAGCGCAAATAGGCTTGCGGATTGATGCCGCACAACTTGGCAGTGCCAATGAGCGTGTAAATCACCGCCGCCGTGTGCCCCCCGCCATCAGAGCCAAAGTGCAGATAGTTTTTCCTGCCAATGGCAACGCCTCTGAGGGCGCGCTCGGCGATATTGTTGTCCGCCTCAATGCGCCCGTCCTCCAGGAAACGCGTCAGCGCCCGCCAGTTGCTCAGGCTGTACCCGATGGCCAGCGCCATGGGCGATTTGGCCGATATCTGGCCCAGCGCGGCGTGCAGCCATGCGTGCATTTCCTCCAGAACCGGGCGCGTCCGCAATTGCCGCTGACTTCGTCGCCACTGTGCGCTGTGCCCTCGGACCTCGGATTCCACCGCATAGATCCTGGCAATCCTTTGCAAGGCCTGATGTGCCAGGGTTCCAGGTAAAAGGTCCTGCTGCTTGTGGATTTCGAAGTATTTCCGTCTCGCGTGGGCCCAGCATGCAGCTTCCAGGACGCGGCCGTCATTGAAGAGCGCGTTGTAGCCTGCGAAGGCGTCGACTTGCAGCACACCGCTGAAGTTGCCCAGGTGCTGCCTGGGATGCTCGCCCCGGCGGTCTTCAGAATACTGGAACCATACCGCCGGGTGCGCGCCGTCGCCCCAGCTGCGGTCATCGCGCACATACGCCCAGATCCTGCCAAGGTGGGCCTTGCCTTTGCCCGCGCCCAGCGCGCGTGTGGGCGTGTCATCGCTGTGGACCTTGTATGCCTGCAGCGCATAGCGGCCAATCGCCTGGGCCAAGGGGGTCAGCAGCGCGGCTGCGCTGCCCATCCAGCCGCCCATGGTGGAGGCAGCAATGACAACGTCTTCGCGCGCGTAAATCTGGCTTTGCCGGTACAAGGGGCAGTGATCGGCGTATTTGCCCACCATCACGTGGGCAATCAAGCCGGCACCCGCCGTGCAGCGATCCATCGGGCGCCTGGGCGCCAGCGCCTGTGTCACCGCAAGGCATTGGGCGCAGGCAAACTTCGGGCGGATGTGGCGAATGACCTTGAAGCTGCCCGGCTCGTAGTCCAGCACCTCGGAGACGTCCTGCCCAATTTGCTGCAGACCCGTGCCGCAGGCGCCGCATTTGCAATCGGCGGCGCAGGCGCTGTGAACCACCTCTTCGCGGGGAAGGTGCGCAGGCAGTCCGCTTTGCTGTGAATTCGCAGGTTTGTTGCGCCGCTTCTTGCGTTCGGCTTCCAGGTCACACACATGGCTGCCTTTGGCATCACCCAGCGCGTCAAGGGGTGTATCCAGGGGCATCAGCGGCGCCAGTGCCGCACTGAGCAGTTCGAGTTGGGTTTGGGCGGCGTCCATCTTCTCGCTGGAGCGGCCGTAACGCATGCGTTTCAAGTGCGTGAGTTCGATTTTGAGCTTCTCGATGGTCAGGCGCAGCGCCTTGATTGTGGCGTCGCGCTGCGTGACATCGTCTGTCAGCATCTCGATGGTTTTTGGCAGCGCCTGGGAACTCATAGAACGCTACTTTGCCAGCGCATTTACCAACGGGAAAGAGGACTTGCACTGTCAACCGAAGGCCCCATTCCTGCAGCGTAAAGCGCCTACGCCGCAAGCGTGGGTTGCCAGGTGCGAACCGGCATTCTCCAGTCAATTCCTTCGAGCAGCATCGACAGCTGTGCCGGGGTCAGCGAGACCGAACCGGATTGGGCCTGCGGCCAGATGAAGCGGCCCTTCTCCAGCCGTTTGGCAAATAGACACATGCCTTGGCCATCCCACCACAGTAGCTTGACGATGTCGCCGCGCCTGCCCCGAAACACAAAGACGTGGCCGCTAAACGGTTCCTGATCCAGCGCGCTTTGCGCCAGGGCTGCCAGGCCATCGAATCCCCTGCGCATGTCCGTCCGTCCGGCGGCAAGCCATATCCGCGTGCCCGAGGGCAAACCGATCATGCCATCTCCCGTAGTGCCATCAGGACGCTGCGCACACTGGCCGGATCGATGCGGCCGCGCAGCACCACGCGGGCACCGACCATCTCGATCTCGATGACGCCCTCCTTGTCAATCGCAGCGTGCCCGTCAGGCGCGCCAGCCAGAAGTGTTTCTTGAGACTCAACGGTTACCGGCAAGAGCACAGTTTGGCGGACAGGCCCTGCGGGACGTTTGCGCTCGCGCTTGGCGCGTCTCCACTTGAACACCAAGTTGGCATTGACGCCGTGCTCCAGCGCAACGCCGGCCACGGATGCGCCGGGTTGCTCAATCAGCTCCAGGAGCTTGCGTTTGAAGGCCGCGCTATGCCTGCGTTTTGTGGCGATGACGGGCGATGAATTCGACTCTTGCATGGTGTCCACTTCACGGGCTTGAGTGCACACCACCAATGGAGTGCAACTGCTGCGATCTTGGGCGCCACTTCAAATTTCAGCAAGAACGGTATTCGCCGGGCTATTACCAGGATCAGGTTCCATTGATCAGCTAAAACGCCTCGTGGTACAAAACGCCTCGTGGTACAAAACGTCTACCGATGACATGTTCCTTAGTCGTCGCCAAGTCTGGTCCAAAGCTCTTACTGCAGTAAGCACAGTTTATGTTGCGCAGTACGATGGCGCGGTTGAGCGGAAGCTCGATCACTTTGGACATGATTTTTTATTATTGAAGTTAGCCCTACCAACCAATAGAAAGAGAGCGTTACTTGTATAAAGTAATTTGAACTGTAGGCGGCCCCGTTACTTGAACCTGTATGACTGGAAAAACTGCGATAACTCCTTCTAGCTCACCGTAATAGGAACGATGAGCGATTGCTCGATCTCTTGCTCGACTGCGGCATAAAGGTCTTGAACAACCTCTGGCGCTTCAATTGAAACCAGCAGTGCGTATCTAGCCGTTTGATCGTGCCGATTAAGCGCAGGTCGGTTCCGCCACCAGCCCATCGTTGGATAAATGGCAATCTGTCCACGATTTGCCAACTCGGCAGCTGACCCGGTCCACGTATCGCTTAACAATGATCCACGGCGCCGCAACGTTTCGCCGATAAACCAGCCTGCATCACCAACAGTTTGCACTGGAAGCCCATCCTCTTCATCACGCGCGCGAGCATTTATGCGGGCTCGAAAGATGGCTTCATTTTCCAACGGTCGGCGAACGGCGAAGCGTAGTGCATGCGACTGATACGCGTATTTATTGGCTGATCCTCTGTCACCAGGATTGGGTTCAATAAAATAAGAAAGTGTCACGCGCAAGGTGACATTCACGTTGCCCAAGCTCTCCAGTATGTCGGTCGGCCATGGTAAAGCATGGAGATGCATATCCCGCGTCTTGATGGCACTATTAACCTTTTCATAGGGCTGCAGCTGGTCTTGCACAATCAGCGTCAGCGAGTTTGAGGCGCTCCACAATGCCCGTTGTACATTTGGCACACCATAGCCGCAATGGCGCAGCAAGTTCGTGAGCGAAGCTCGACTTTTCTGATGGCCGAGATATTGATCCAGCATTTTTGGCGTCCAGCGCGCCGAATGAACCATAAGGGCTCGCACAGTCTCTGGCCAAAACGAAGGATAGGCCACCCCAATTTCTGCACCAAGCTTGGTTGCGAGCGCCGTAGCTGCGCTAGTGGCGTGTGTGGTTGTGAAAGACCTTAGCAAAGGCTCGCAATGGGTGGTAAGTAACGAAAGACTCGACGCTGTGCTAGTAAATCCACCCGGCTCAATCGCTGCATTTCCCCCCTCCATAACGATGTCTGGCTTGAAGGGCCAGTCCGAGGACCATGTACACGAAGTGGTTGTGAATGGACTCAAATCATCCACAGCTGCAATGGCTTGGTAATGTGCCATGTCGGATTCAGTGATGTTGGTCAACTGAGAGTAGGCACCGACCGTAATGGCGTTCCATGCCTGAGATGGATCTTGAATTCCATTGGTTGCCAGACTAGCTGGATGCTCAGCCCATGCAGCGGTGTCTTGAGTATTACCTGCTGAAAGGAAAAACAGACGTGGGGTCGCTCCCTGATATTCATAATTAGAAGCCAGGCGATCAATGACTGCCGACCAAGAAGACGGTCGACCTCGGTCACGCCCGTCATCAGCGGTCACAGACATACTGAAGATTCGTCGTCGATTTGCGGCGGATATTTCAACGCGTCCCACAGCCTCTATTGTCAAGTCGCCGTATGATTCACCTTGGTTTCCACCAGCGTGCTGCAGAACCTTAACTGATTCAAGTCTATGAGCAACGAGCAAAGGCATACCATCAGCCAATGCAGGTCCGAGATCGCCGAGCAATGATAGTCCAGCAAGTTCAGTTCCATGACCGTCAGCATCGGCAACGCCCCAACCAGGCTCCACACTATGCAGGTCGGCACTAGCCACAAATGGCGCAAGCAGCGGATGGCCGTTGTTAACGCCGGTGTCTAGAAGTGTCACATAGAGCGAATTTTCCTCAGTATTACCGGTACCAAGCCGCGACTGCAATTCATTGGCCCACTCAGCCTGTTCGTGAGGATTAAGGGAGTCAAAGAAAGCGGCAGTGTCTTTCGCACGCCGTAGCTCAGCGATGGAGTTCAGCAGAAGCGGGGCTTGAAGTAGCTGCGCCTTTGTCCCATGCAATGTTACGACTGATCGCTCCGGGAAGAACAGCGCTCGTTCTCGGGTCTGCATTCCAGCCAGCGAAGCAAGGTGGCGAAAATCATCAATAGATTGCTGCCGATGTTGGCCGGCGGGCAACCATACCTCCCACCAGATCGCCTGCTGGTCGTCGGTCGGAAGTACCTCAGTAGAGTCAGTCCACACAGCGTCGAAGGTGGCAACACGAACTGACCGGATGGCGTCGACGAGTTTTTGGTTGTCTATAGGACGCTGAAGCGAATTTTTTCGCTCAGCAACGTAGTCCACCAACAAATTCTCAAAGTGAAGGATTTTTCCGTCTGGCACAAACACGGTAGCAAAAACCTGGTCACCCACCTTACGCACATTCATTGTAAGCGGCCAGCCATGCCATCTTGAGACTGGGAAGAAAGCGGTCAAACATAGTGTCCACGAAACAAACAAGTGGGCACTATGGAAACGAAGAGAGTGGCGCGGCGCAAACACAGCGCCCAATTCAGGGCCGAGGTGCTTCAGGCCATTTCGTTATACACAAGTCCCCTGAGCCTGAAGCTCGCGTGAGAACCTGATGCCGGCGGCAAAGTCCAGGATGCGCTGCATGCCCAGCCAGATGGTTTTCACGCCCGGCTCACCATCACCCGTGCGCGCTAGAAAGCCACCGAGTCTGGCAACCAAGCGCACCACCTCGTTGAGCGTGGGCGGCTTGCTTGGCAGCTTCTGCTTGTTCAGGATGTAGGCGGCTTTCCACTCATCGGGCTCGAACATCAACTGGGCATCCAGGTCCGGGCAACTTCGCCCCAGCCGCATCAGCCGGGCGATACGCCAGGCCACCACCATGTACAGCACCAGCGCGCGCTCAATCTTCTCGATGCTTCCCAGTTGCAGCGCCTCGATGCGGCAGCCGTTCTTCAGGACATGAAAGAACATCTCGATTTCCCAGCGGGCCCGGTACCAGTCAATCATGCGCGCGGCCTGCTCCAGGCTCTGCACCGGTAGATTGGTCAGCAGCCGCCACTCGACAGGCTTGTCGCCTGCGGCAGGCTGCATTTCCTTGGCCACGATGCAACTGGCCTGCACAAAGTGGCCTTTGCCATCGGGCAGTTCGAGCATTTGCGCCCACACCTGCTGGACCACTTCACGGGCGCGCTGGCCCTTGCGCGAGGCCATTACAAAGCGTATTTCGCCCAGAGGCTCGCTTTGCAACACAGAGATCCAGAGTTTGTCGCCGCTGGACAGGGTGCGGTTGTGTTGGGAGCGCAGCAGCCAGTCCACAGGCGTGCCCAGCGCGCGCGCACGCCGCATCAACTCCATGATGTCGGCCTCGCGGTCAGCCAGGTACACCAACCGGGTGCCGGACAACTCGGCGGCCATTTCGGCCAGCCGCTCGTAACCTTCCACCCAGCGCACACTCTCCTTGATGCCGGGGCGGCTGCCGTCCTTGTTTTTGGGTTCGCGTGCCCACATCCACGCGTCGAGCACGCCCAGCGGTTCGCGCGAAGTCGACACGGCGTAGGTCGGATGCGCGTACATGCCGCGCTGCGCTTCGTAGCTCAGCGGCCCCAGGCCGCTGGCCTCCTGCCCGTTGAAGTCCAGCTCGGTCGTGTCCTGAATGCACAGCACCACCTCGTGCCCGGCCATGCGCGTCTTGGCGCAGTCCGTGTGCGCGCCCAAAATCGCACGCCAATCGACTTCCTCGTTGCCGAAGAACCGGTACGCCGCCATGGTGTCGGCCCAGTCCCCGCAGGCTTGCGGCACGCTCGCCATGGGCTGGGCGCTCAAGCGCTCCACCAGCCGGATGGCCCGCTTGTTGCGCCGCTCATCGCCCAAGTCTATCGTCTCAAATTCAGTGCCTGCCCAGCCCATCGTTTTCCTTCAAATCTTTCTTGAGGGGAATTTTGCCGGAGTTGTGTATAACGAAATGGCTTCAGGCCTGCCGCCAGGCCGAAGCCTCCGTGGCCGCGATAGCGCTGCGCAACAGGTTGAACGCCAACGTGGTTTACCGCTGGCTGCGCGAGGATGCCCAATGCGTTGATTTGCGCGCTGGCAGCCCTACTTTGGCAAACACCAAGTCCGGCACCGAATTCATTGCCGTGCAGATGCCCGCACCGGCGGCGGCAACTTTGCCAGAAATCCGCGTGGAGGTGCGCCGCCCAGGGGCGGCCACTGTCACGGTGAGCTGGCCCGTCCAATGTGCCGGCGAGTGCGCGGCCTGGCTGCGCGAGTGGCTGCGGTGATTCGCATCGACGCGCTGTGGCTGGCGACTTCTCCCGTGGACATGCGCGCCGGCCCCGAGCGGCTGCTGGCCCGGGTGGTACAGGTGTTCGGCGCCGCTCAGGCGCATCACGGCTATTTGTTTGCCAACGCGCGGGCCACGCGCATGAAACTGCTCGTGCACGACGGCTTTGGCGTGTGGTGCGCGGCCCGGCGCCTGAACCAGGGCCGCTTTGCCTGGCCACGCGAGGTCTTTGATGCAGCGGCCCCAATGACGCTGACGCAACCACAATTTGACGCCCTGGTGCTGGGCCTGCCCTGGCAGCGGCTCGAGCAGATGCAGGTGATTACGCGCATGTAGGTAAATGTGGGGCACTGCCGGGAGGCAAGCAATCGGCACATGTCCCAATGGCGCCCTGAGAGGCGGTTTTGCACAATGCAGGCATGCTCAACGTGCACGAATTCAAAGCCCAGGACCTGCACGGTCTGAGTTTCGGTGCACTGGCCGAAATGGCCGCCCAAATGCTTGAGTACATCGCCGAACAAGGCCAGCACATTGCTGAGCAGAGACAACAAGTCGATTTCCAGGCGCGCACCATCCGGCTGCGCGACATCAAGATTGAGCGCATCACGCACGAGCTCGCGCGCCTGAAGGCCTGGCGCTTTGGCGCCCGGACCGAGCGCATGAGCGCCGAGCAGCGCGAGCTGTTCGAGGAAACACTGGCCGCTGACCAGGCCAGCCTGGAGGCCCAGCTCGAAGCGTTGCAGGGCCAAAGCGGCGCGCCGGGCCCCGCTGTTGTCGTCGAACCCCGGCGCCAGCCCAGACGCCAGGCGCTGCCCGAACACCTGCAGCGTGTGGAGCACCGCCACGAACCGCAAAGCACCACGTGTGGGTGCGGCCAGTCGATGGTGCGCGTGGGCGAGGACATCAGCGAGAAGCTGGACATCGTGCCGGCGCAGTTCTTCGTGCATCGCCATATTCGCGGCAAGTGGGCGTGCAAGTGCTGCCAGTCGCTGGTGCAGGAGCCGGTCGAGCCGCACATCATCGACAAGGGCATGCCCGCCGAGGGCTTGCTCGCCCACACCCTGGTGGGCCGCTTCGTCGACCACCTTCCGTACTACCGGCAAGAGCAAATCAACGCACGCTCGGGTGTGCACACGCCGCGCTCGACGCTGGCGGCATGGTCGGGCCGGGCCGGCGCTGGATTGATGCCGCTGTACGAGGCGCACCGCGCGTTCGTGCTTGGCGCGGCGGTCGTGCATGTTGATGAAACGCCGGTGAACATGCTGGACCCGGGTTCGGGCAAGACCAAGCGGGCCTACGTCTGGGCGTATGCCCGCAGTGCTTTTGATGTGCTGCCGGGCGTGGTGTACGACTTTTGCATTGGCCGGGCAGCCAAATACCCTGTTGAATTTCTCAAGGGCTGGTCGGGCACACTGGTGTGCGACGGCTACAAAGCTTACGAGAGCGTCTTCAAGTTAGAGAGGCGAATCGAGGCGGGCTGCATGGCGCACGCGAGGAGAAAATTTGACGAGCTGATTAAGGAAAACCAGAGCCCGGTGGCCGCCCAGGCCGTGCAGCGCATCGCCTGGCTGTACCGAATCGAGAAAGAAGCCCGGGAACTGCCCGAGCACGAGCGTCTGGCAATGAGGCAATCCAGGGCCGGGCCGCTTTGCGAGGAACTCCATCTTTGGCTGCGTCTGGAGCGCCAGCGCGTGCCCGACGGCAGCGCCATCGCCGGCGCCATCGACTACAGCCTGAACCGCTGGACGGCGCTGACGGCCTACCTGGTCGATGGCAACGTGGCCATCGACAACAACCACATTGAAAATCTCATGCGCCCGTGGGCAATGGGAAGAAAAGCATGGTTGTTCGCCGGCAGCGAGCTCGCCGGCCAGCGCGCCGCTGTCGTCATGAGCCTGGTGCAATCGGCCCGGATGAACGGCCTGGACCCGTGGGCGTACCTGAAGGATGTGCTCACACGACTGCCTGGCCACCTCAACAGCCGCATCGACGAGCTGCTGCCCCATCACTGGCAGCCTGCGGGCTGACGCTTCGCTAACCCGTAGCATATTTCGACATGCTTATTCAAGATGTCATCGCTGGCCGCTTACCATTCATTAGCTCAATGCCGCTGTGATCCCGAGCCAAGCTTTCAGCAGCCATCTTTACTCCATGCATGCTTTCGAATTCGACCTGCACGCCGATGGCTGTTTGAACGTTAGCTTGCTGCTGTTGAGCTATGAGTGCTTGCTGGGCCACTTCGACTTGTGCAAACTGCTGTCGAAGTTCCGCTGCGTGCATCTGTCGATTTTGCGGCGGAACCACTGTAGGGCTGCCTCCGCCCATTGAAGGCGCTGTAAAGTGCTCTGTTCTGCTGGTGTTTTGAAGAAAGATATGGGGTCGGAGTGCGCCTGTGGCCATAGATATCTAATTATTGTTTTCCATGACCGTCAGTACGCTTTTTTGCAGCCTGCCGGCTTTCCAGTAGCTTCAGCAATGCTGCCGGCACAATCTGGTCGACATCCCGCATAACAGCATCCTTAAGCGTGTCATCTATAGCCCGCGATATGTCGGCATGGCTAAGCCCGCCCGCTGCAGCGACAAGATCGTTCCAGACCTTTTTCGTGCCGCGCATGTAGCGAGCCACTCTCACTTGCAGCAGTTTATGAATTTCGTCAGGCGAGGGAACGTGGTACTCGATCACATCGTCGAAGCGTCGAAAGAGAGCTTGATCCAAAATTTCGGGATGATTGGTCGCAGCCACGATCACGCTGCTTGAGTCGTCTTGCTCAATCATCAACAGAAAACTGTTGAGAATTCGACGAACCTCACCAACATCGTTGGCTAAACCTCGCTGACTGCCGATAGCATCGAACTCGTCGAAGAAATACACCCCCCGCGTTGACTGGACCGCGTCGAAGACCTGTCGCAGTTTCGCAGCCGTCTCACCCATGAATTTTGTGATGAGCGCATCTAGGCGAACAACAAACAAAGGCACCCCCAACTCACCGGCCAGGGCCGCAGCGGTCATTGTCTTTCCTGTTCCAGAAGGTCCCACCAATAGAATTTTTCGACGTGGATGCAACCCATGTTCACGCAGCTTTGTCATGTACCGCTGCTCCTTGAGAACGCGCTGCAAGCTGTGTTCCACGTCATTGGAGAGCACCATATCGCCAAAGCGGCGACTAGGGTAAGAAACACTTAGCAACGAAGCCAGTTCGCCTTTCGGCCTTGCCAGAGGCACTGGAGCAGCCGAAATTTCGTTAGGCACGCGCTTTGCCTTGGCTGCATCGATCAGTTCGCGCATCTCTTCAGCAAGCCGTCCATGACCTTGCTTTGCCTCGTGCGCAGCCACCTGCATCGCTACCGAATAGAAATGGCGATCATCGCCTTCTAGGTGGGAGCGAAGCAGTGCTTTGAGCTGATCTGCGGTTGCCATAGTCTGTGTATTGTCCCGTAACTGTGAAGAAAGCCTAAGAAAAGTTTCCTATCTGGCTTTTGGCTGGGATAACCGCTGATAGTTCCTTCTGGCACAACTGGAAAACTGGCCCATCGAACACCCATGCTCGTATCGGCGTGCGAGTAGTGTCAGCATGAAACATCAACTGGCGAACACATGTACACGAGGAAAAAAATCGACAGAGGGGGGAGAAGTGGGGAAAGCTTTCCATAAAAAGCTGTAGCCCGGAAATGGACCGAACACGAGGACTGTTTGTCCTCGGAAACAAAAAAGCCAACCGCATGGGTTAGCTTCTTTACAAGGTAAACCTTGGTGGCCTGGGGGCAACGAACCACCAATATAAGGATTTTCAATTCTCTGGCCGGGCGGGGGCCATGCGTAAAGAGTCTGCCTTGCGCTTCGTTTGGTTTTTTACTCTGCCACTGTGCTGCCAGAGGCGCTCGCATCTGTCTGTATTAGGAAATCCTCGCGCGTCTTGCCCTGGACCAGCAAAGCATTGAGCCACCCTGGCGCCGGTCCCCGGCCGCTCCACACTTGGCCATCCGGACCCTGGTACTTCGCTGGCGCGGATGAAACCGGCTTTTTGCCCTTGGGCGCGCTTGTAGCCGCCTTGGCCGGCGCTGCCTTGGGCCTGGCAGGCTTGGGCGCTGCACGGCCAAGCTCCTCGGTCGTGATGCCATAGGCCGTCATCTGCTCGCGCAGGTGCGCCAGCACAGCCGGGCGGTTCTTCTTTTGCAGCTCAAGGGCTTGCTTTTCCATCTCGGTAATTTGCTGCCTGAGCTTGATGAGGTCATCCATGATGTGGGTTTTTTCTGAAAAGTTGAACCAGCCCGCATCGTACTGTGCTTGGAGCCCAAGCTCATCCTGGCATGGCTTGTTTTCACCCCTTGCTTGGCTTGCGGCGGTGCGTCTGCTGCCCTCAAACACTCCGCTGGCCTTCATCGACCCTGGCTTGGTATCCGCGGCGGCAAACTCATGGTGATGGCCATGGGAGGTTCCAAGTCCACACCCTGGCGTAGGACCCGCCTGACACCCCGCGACTTTGCCGTCTGATCGCCTGGAACTGACCAGGCAGCAACATGAAATTTTCAACCCACTCACTGGAGGCAGCGATGAAGTTCATGATTTTGGTCAAGTCCAATCCTGATCTCGAGGCGCGTTTGGCCGCGATGAGCCAGGCGCAGATGAAGGAGCAGATGGCCGCGATGGAAGTCTTCAACGAAGCGCTCAGGCAAGCAGGTGTGCTGCAGGACTGCGACGGCCTGCGCCCGAGCCGCGAGGCCAAGCGGGTGCGCTTCGAGGGCCCCTCGCGCACGGTCGTTGACGGACCTTTCGCCGGGGACCTGGTGGCCGGCTACTGGCTGTGGGAGCTGCCATCGCTCGAAGAAGCAGTGGCCTGGGTCAAGCGCTGCCCGAACCCGATGCCTGCGCCCTCGGAAATCGAGATCAGGCCGATATAAGGGCTGTCAGGCCCAGCCGAGGGCAATAAAAGTCAGCGGCACAAACAACCAAACAGGAATGTAATCAACGTAACCCCACCCAACCCCCACCCCGAAAAACCTCCCCTCCCGCCCCCTCATCCCCCTCGCAGGCGCGGGGAGGTCGGGCCAGGGGGGTGGTTTTGATTGAGTTGGTTGAGTTTTGGTAGATTACATTGCACTGTGTAGATGCTGACAGTTCTCCGGCAGGGGTACGGGAGCATTCGGAGAGCTGCATTCTGGGCGGGTGGATTCCGCTGCAACGCGGGCTTCTCGCTGCATCAAGCTTTCCTGGACCATCCGCAAATGAACCCGCAGGCGGTGAAGATCGGCGACGAACGGCCGCGCTACCTTCAGTGACCGCACGGCCAACTCGAGGCTTGACAGGTGGCCGCGCGTCTGCACCAGCTGTGATGCATTGCCATCGAGTTCAAGCTCGCTCTCGATGCTTGCGAGCGATCCGTGCAGCCGGTCAATGCGACGCATGCGCAGCCACCGGTAGGTGCGCGGTGCGAAGCTGATCAGAGGAACCAGCATCGCAAAAATGGGAATAACAAAGAACATGACCCGGTCCAGGAGCGAGGCCAGCCAGAACGATGTGTACTGCCGCCAAAAGCTCGGCCCGTCGCGATAAAAGGCCTGCGCCGTGGGCGACAGCGGCAAGTCGCTGGCTTGCTCGGACGGGTACTCGCCGATACGGTTGAACGGGCCTGGCTGCCAGTGGACTTCGCGCATCGCTTCCAACAGCATGTACTGCAGCGCCGGGTGCAGGTCCTTGCGCACAAGCAGCCGGTTGCGCGAGCCCAGCAGGTCGATATTTTCGCTCGGCACATCACGGCCCAGACTGATAAGGCCTCGCCACAGGACCACGTGCCGAAGTCCCGGAACGGCTTTGGCGATGGCTTCGGCCTGTGCGACGTTCATCATCCGAATGCTGGGCGCATCGAGTGCCCGCTGCAGCAGGGGGCTACCAAGGGATGCCGCAAGGACAACCGCATCCAAACCGCCTGCGATCAGCGCATCGAGCGACTGGGCAGGCTCCATGTCAACGAGCTGCGTTGACGCATCGAGCGCTTGGGTTTCCTGAAGCACTGCACGAATAAGAGGGCGCAGGGCCGTTCCGGCCACGCCGATGGACAGCCGTTTGCCGCGCAACTGGTCAAATCGCGTGATCGGCTCAGCGCCCCGGTAGAACACGAAGATCGGCGCGTCGTACACGCCGCCGAGCGACGCAAGTTCAAGGGCGTCACGGGTTTCGGTAAAACCAAACGTCGTCAGCGCCGCCTGCACGCCGGAAGATGCATCGCGCAGCTGCGCAAGGCCGTCGACCGCACCGGCGGCATGGCGGATTTCAAGCGTGATGCCTTGACGAGCGAGCACCTGTGCGTATTGCCTGGCAAACCCGTCGTACCTGGACCCCGCCGCTCCGGCAACGAGTACGAGCCGGTTGGGGGGCACCGGGTCGAGAACGCGAAAGCCGAGGTACAGCGCGGCCATGAGCAGAGCGGCCGCACTCAAAACGGCGACAGATGAAGCGGGGAAACGGCGCCTGATCTTCATCTGTTCATCGCTTCATCGACATCCTGTTAGAGCAACTTTTACCCGGACAGCCCGTGGGCCGCGTCTTGCGGTTCTGTCGCAATAAGCGTGAACGACAATCCAGCGCATGCTTGATTTCCGCAAAAGTTCAATCAACAGCGCCCTGCGCAAGGTCCTCAAACGGTTTCACTATCCCCTCGAGGTGATGTTGACGTGCGTGCGCTGGTATGTGGCCTATCCGTTGAGCCTGCGCCATGTTGAGGAAATGATGCGGGAACGCGGTGTTTTCGTTGACCACGCTACTGTGCATCGCTGGGCAATCAAGATGGTGCCGGTGCTGGCCGCCGTATTTCGTCGGCGCAAGAACCCCGTTGGCAAGAGTTGGCGGATGGACGAAACCTACATTAAAGTGGCCGGCCAGTGGAAGTACCTTTACCGGGCTGTTGACAGGGCTGGCGATACGGTGGACTTCCTGCTGACTGCCAAGCGAGATATGGCTGCTGCCCGCCGATTTCTGGAACGTGCCATCAACCTGCACGACGTGCCAGAGAAGATCACCATCGACAAGAGCGGCGCCAATACAGCCGCCATTGAAAGCGTCAAGGCTGACGCTTGCGTCGATATCCTGATGCGTCAAAACAAGTACCTCAACAACATCGTTGAACAAGACCACCGGGCCATCAAACGGCTTACTCGTCCAATGCTGGGTTTCAAGTCATTTTGGAGTGCCCGCATTATCATTGCAGGCATCGAAACCATGCACATGATCGGCAAGGGGCAGATGAACTGCCCCGCCGGCAAACCCATGTCCGCAGCGCAGCAGTTCTACAGCCTCGCTGTTTGATCTCCAGCTCAGCAACGCAATTTTTTTCGGCTAAGCTCCACTATTGCGACAGAACCGGTTTTGAGGGGCGGCCCGGATTCGGACGCAATCCGGCGTTTTTGACGTAGCCGATTGGTTTCAAATAAGAATCGTCTCGAATTGCATGGGCGTCACCTGCCGCTCTAAGTCCAAAAAGTAATCGCCAAATCGATTGATGTGCTCGATCAGGTAAGGTGCAAAGCCGCCAAGGACAGCCGCGTCAACGAAAATTCCTCGGCCTGATTCTCATTGAGCTTTCGCTACGTCAACAGAGCCTAAAACAGACTCTTAAAACTGAACGCCGCGTGTCAGCGCGCCATCAACCAGCAGATTGGTGCCGGTAATAAAGCTCGCTGCCGGACTGGCCAGAAACACCGCGCCATTGGCTACCTCCTGCGGCGTTGCCATGCGACCCGTTGGATTCAATGCAAGCGATTCTTTGAACAACGCAGGGTTGCCGGTTTCGATCTGCTCCCAAATGCCACCCGGAAAGTAGGTGTTACCAGGAGATACCGAGTTGGCCCGGATTTTTCTACCCGCCAATTGAAAGGCTAGGCCCTGCGTGTAGTGAACGATCGCGGCCTTAAAAGAGCCGTAGGGTCCGGCGGTAAAGTCGATCTCGCGAGCGGACACACTGGCAATCGTGATGATGGCCGCGTGTTCGCTCTTTTCAAGGCTGGGCATCGCCGCGTTGATGAGGCGCACGGTGCCCATCATGTCAACATCAAAACCGCTTTTCCAACCCACCTCGTCGTTGCCAATGGCCAGCGCACTGACGTTGGCCACCACGATGTCAATACCACCCAATGCCAGCTGCGCCTCGGCCACGAAAGCTGCAAGCGTCGGGCCATCGCCTACATCGACTGAACGACCCAACACCTTTACGCCATAGCGTGAGAATTCGGCTTCGGTGGCCGCCACCTCTTCATAATTGCGAGCGCAAAAGGCGACCTGCGCGCCCTCTTTCAATAAGGTTTCAACGATGGTGCGGCCAATGCCTTTGGTTCCGCCGGTAACGACTGCCCTGAGGCCTTTAAGTCCCAAATCCATGGTGTAGTCCTTTTTTTAATATTGAATAAAACGAGAGTTAGGGCATGGCCAAGTATTTCTTTTCAACGCCTGCTGCAACCGAGTATTTAGGGTCGACGAAGTTGCCAAGCCGGACCTTGCCGCATTGGCTAAGCATCATGTAAGCATCCCATTTATCGTAGTCGTACTCTTTGGCCATCCACATGACAAGTTCATGGTAGGCAATACGTGTGGCATCTTCCAGGGGTCGGGCACTGCCGATGACCATGATCTGGTGTTCGGTTTCGAGCCGGGGCCAGTTGATCTCCCAGTTTTTAATGAGGTCGACATGAATGGTAGTGCGACTGGCGTATTCAACGGCGGTGCCGCAAACTTCGCCATCACCCTGGCAGGCATGGGCGTCACCAATAAACAGGCGCGCACCCGGTGAGCGCACCGGCAAATACGTGATGCTGCCCGGCCCCATATCGGGCACGTCCATGTTGCCGCCGTGGTTGTCTGGTGTGAGGGAATTGATCGAGTCGATTTCAGGTGACAGACTTAACGTTCCGATGTGCGGTCGATAGGGTAAAGTGACGCGTCGGCTCCAGTACACGCCCTCTTCATCAAGGTCGATCTTGCGTGTAATTTCAGGCAATGGGTCGTTCAGCATCGCCGTGAAGTCAGTTCCCGTGAGGGCACCAAAACGCGGGATCAAGCAACAGGTACCGCGTGGGTTGGGGCCGCGCGGCAGCATGGACTCAATGTAGACCGCGACAACATCGCCTTTCTCTGCGCCCTCAATCATGATAGGGCCGTTTTGCGGATTCAAAAAGGGGACACGCAACTTGGCGCTTGGCAGGTCTTGCTCCGTTTGAATTTTCCCGTCAAATGCATCACGGGTATCCACAATCACGCGGTCCCCCGGTGCAATATGCATCACGGGCTCTGAGTAAGGCCCGATGGTGTAGTGAAACACGCCCTGGCGAGTCTCATTGAGTTCGTGTGTTGTGCCAACGGCACCACGGGCCAGTCCACGTGTGTGCATGATTGATTGTGAAAGCCAGTACATGTTCTTTTTTCCTTGAGTTAGATCATCAAATGACTGCGCACGCTTGCGGCATTCATGTGATCCGCGTCAATGTTGCCGACAATGCGCCCCTTCTCCATCACATAGGCGCGCTCGCCCATGTCAAGGATGGTATCTAGGTTCTGCTCAACGAACAGAATCGTCGTCCCAAGGTCTTTGCGGATCGTTCTCAGCACGTTGCAGATCAATTGCACGATTGATGGCTGAATGCCTTCCGAGGGCTCGTCGAGCAGCATCAGCGCAGGGTTTCCAACCAGCGCACGGCCGATAGCCAGCTGCTGTTGCTCACCACCCGACATGGTGCCAGCGAGTTGAGTCCGGCGTTCTGCCAGGCGCGGAAAGTATTGGTACACCAGCTCGGGCTGCTTCTTACTATCGCGACCGCCAACCAATTCACCAACCATCAAGTTTTCGGCTACCGTCATGCGCGCGAACACCTCGCGTCCTTGTGGCACGTAGCCAATGCCGCGTCGGGCACGCGCATCGCTCGACAACGACGTGATGTCGTGCCCGAGCAGGCGAATACTGCCGCCTCGCGTCCGCAAGAGACCAATCAGGCAGCGCATCGTCGTCGTCTTGCCAACGCCATTGCGCCCGATCAACGCAATGATCTCGCCTTTTCCGACGGTGAGATCAACGCCCTGCAGAATCGGGGTCTCGCCATATGCAGCCCGCAAGCCCTGAACTTCAAGAACGACTTCAGTGTTCATGGGTTTTGCCAAGGTAGATTTCGGCCACGCGCGCGTCCGAGATAATGTCGTTGATTGAACCCTCGGCAAATACATTGCCGAAATGCAGCACAGTGACGCGATGTGCGATCTGGCGAATGAACGCCATATCGTGCTCGACCACCAACATAGTCATGCCTTCGGTATTGAGCTTCTGGATCAGCTCACCGGTTTTGAAGGTTTCCTCCGGTGAGAGGCCTGCTGTCGGTTCGTCCATCAACAGGAGCACAGGCTTGAGCGCTATTGCCATGCCAATTTCAAGCCATTGCTGCTGTCCGTGTGCTAACACGCCGGCCAGCTTTGTCGCCTCACCCGTAAGGTCGAGTAGTTCAAGCAACCGATCTTCCTCGCGCGCCAAATCGGCACCGCGCACATGATGTTGCAACGCAATGTGAAGATTCTGCCGCACGGGCAACTCCTTAAAAACGCTCGGCGCCTGCATCTTGATGCTCATCCCCTGCTTGACTCGCTGGTACGGTCGCTCGTGCGTCACGTCCTTACCCATGAATTCAATACGGCCAGACGTAGGTTCGTGCGTACCAACGACTAACTTAAAGAGCGTGCTCTTGCCGGCGCCATTGGGTCCGATCAGACAATGGATTTCCCCATTCTTCACCGTTAAATCAACCTCCGACACCGCTGCATGACCGCCAAATTTTTTCGACAGTCGAGTTGTCTGCAATAGCGCGCTCATGCCTTCCCCTCATCAGCCACTTGGGCACCTTGCTTGCTGCGAAAAGCAAAGACGCGCTTGATCGACTGCACCACACCGATAACAAAACCCTGGGGCGCGACCATGACGGTGCACAGCAACATGGTCCCCATTAAAAGCAGTGCGGCTTGCTGGCTGTAAATCGTAAGAATTTGAAACACCCACAGCACCAAAAAAGTACCGACCAGGGTCGCCGTTATGTCGCTTCGTCCCGAAAACGCTACCCAGACAATCGGCATGGCTGCGGCGGGAAGACCAACACTGGCAGGCGTGATGAACTGGCCCCACGAGGTGTAAAGCACACCGCTCAACCCGGCTAGCATCGAGCCGATAACAAATGTTGCGAGCTGGTATTTGCGTACGTCGTAGCCCAGCAGTTCGGCACGCTGTGGGTCTTCCCGAATAGCCACTATGACGTTGCCGAAGCGTGAGTTGAGAAAAATTCGCAAGCTTAGGTAAACCACCAATAACAGACTGACTACCAAGTAATATAGCGGTAAGCCTTCAAAGATAAGTGGATCGTCGCCGACCCAGGGAATATTGAGCGACGCCATACCGCCCATTCCGTTGAACCCGTTCAATCGCGCCAATCCGATGTGCCATTCAGGTCCGGCCGTTTGACCAAGAAAAAAAGCAAGGACCAGTGCCGCTGACAACGTCACAATGCCGAAAAATACGCCGCCGATCTGGCCCCAGATCATAAAGTAGCCCAGTATTGCGGCCACCGCTCCGGCGACCAGCAACGCGGCCAGCAACGCTAAAACCGTTGTGCCGGCTTCACCGCCAAGGTTAATCGCCAAAACGCCATAAGCATAACCGCCTATACCGAAGAAAAGGGTTTGTCCAAATGACAGCATGCCGCCATAGCCCCACACAAGGCAAAGCCCCATGGCCATAAAGACCCAGAGCAGCAAATAGGCCATGTTGCCGACGCTGTAAGCATCAGCAAATAGGGGGTAGATAAGCATGACGGTCAGCACTGCCATAAAACTCATCCAAAAAAATCGGCTAGTGCCAAGTGTCTGCGGGCCATTGATAAGTTTGAACATGAGAAACTTTTAGGTCAGTAGCAATTTATCGAGTCCTGCGGGCGAACCAGCCCGACAAACCTTCGGGGAGGATTCGAATGACAATAATCACTGCGAGAAGCATGCCGATCTGTCCGACAATCTGTCCGCCCCATCCGTTGAGTCCGGTTCGAACGATAGCCAGTAGGATGCCAGCTGGTGCAGTGCCGAGTAGGACATTCGCGCCACCTACCACCACGGTAACAAAGCTTTCAATAAGAAATGTGGCCCCCATGGTCGGAATCAGCGTCATGGTCGGTGCATACATCGCACCACAGAAGCCGGCAAGAGCAGCACCAATGCCGAAGCTCAGCGCGTAGACGTTGCCTACTTTTACGCCAGTTGCCTGCGCAATCGACGCGTTCTGCATGGTGGCCCGTGCATGCACGCCAAAGCGGGTCTTCATAAAGATGACGTAGATGAAGGCCAGCACAGCCACAGCGCAGCCGAACAACACCATGCGGTAGTTCGAATATGTGTAGATGCCGATTGAGAAACTGCCATCTGGCGTGCCGATACCCGGGAGTGACGAACCGAAGATGATCAACATCCCCTGCGTGACCATGAGGCTCAGGCCCCATGTGGCCAGCAGGGAATCCAGTGGCCGTTTGTAAAGCTTGCGCACTAGGCTCCATTCAACCAGCACGCCAATGGCACCGGCCGCAATCGTCCCGCAAGCCTGTGCAATTGGCAGCGGTAGGCCTGCATGCACAAGCGAAACGGTCACATATGCACCACACATGATGAATTCGCCATGCGCCATGTTGATGACACCCATCATTCCAAAAATAATTGCCAACCCCGCTGCCGCCAGAATCAGAAAAGCAAAGACGTCGGCAAACTGATAAACGTAGGAGAATATTTCGGCGAGCACCTGGCGCTACCTTTCTTTAGGATTTCTTGGGAAAGTCTGACGGCGTATATTGCTTTTTAGCGTTCTTCTTCGTCAGGTCGCAACCGACTTGCCCAAGCCAGTAGGGCTGGATCAGGCCATAGTTCTTGAGCACGTTTACCTTATGCTTGTCATCGACCGCAATCAAGCGCATCTGATGTGAGGTGTGCTGACTTTTAGGATCGATACAAACTTGCCCCTCGGCGGCGTCAATGCATGCTTCACCTGTTGCAATAACCTGACGCAGGTCCGCCAACTTAGTTGACTTGGCTTTCTCAACCAGCATTTTGTACATATAAATTGCGGAGTACGCGTTATAACCCGCGTCATTGATGTACGGCTCATCCGGAAATTTGGCATGCCAGCGCTTCTTGAAATCGTTAGCCGGCGCGGTGTCAATTTCTTCGAACCAGTTGGCTGTCACATTCATCTGATTCAGCGCAGGGGACGCAAAACGCTTGTGCTCGTAGCCAAGCATTACTTTCACAGATGAGCCCATTGGCAGGTTCAGCTTGGCTGCCGTCGCCTGCTCGAAGAATGAATCTTGTGCTGCGCCCACGTTGAGCATCAGCAGCCAGTCGGGCTTGGCCTTTTGGATGTTCTGGATAGTCTGTGCAAACTGCGATACGCCCAATGGAATGAACTCCTCACCGACGATCGTGCCGCCCACATCCTTCAGGATTGACCGGTTCCATTCGGCGGATATCTGGCCGAAGTTGTAATTGGCTGCGACCACATAAACTTTCTTGCCGAACTTCTCAACCATGTAAGGAATAAGGGTTGAGAACTGCTGCTCGGGCACTGCACCCATGCTGATCATGTTCGCATCGCAGACGCCGCCTTCGTACTGGTTGGTATAGAAGTAAGGGGTCTGCGTCCGATTAACGATCGGCCGGATCGCCTCACGCGCCGCCGATGTGATGCCGCCGATCAGAACGTCGACCTTGTCCTTGTTCAGCAAGCGCCGCGTAAATTCCTGATATCGCGCGTTGCCGCCCTGGGGGTCGAGGTGAATAAGTTCCAGCGGACGACCCATCACACCGCCCGCCTTATTGATCTCTTCCACCGCAAGTTGCGATCCATGCATCTTGGGCAGGCCCATAAAGGCCAGATCGCCCGAGACGTCTTCCATCAGGCCAATCTTCAAAGGATCTGCAGCCAGTGCAGTAGACGAAATACCCACCACAGTCAGTATCGCAGCGACTGAAAAAAACGTGTTGCAGAATTTCATAATGGTGTACTTCAGGAGTTTGGGAGGTCGATGTGAAATGAACGAAAGGGACGAGAAGGAACAATGAAATCAAAGGCTCGGATGCTGACGATGCCAATCGGTAATTTGTTGGAAGGCCCAGCCTGCACGCAGCAGCAAGCTTTCTTCGAAATGCCGCGAGACGAACTGAAATGCGAGCGGCATGCCGCCTTCGGTAAAGCCACCGGGCAGCGTGATGGTCGGGCTGCCTGTCATGTCGAATGGGCACGTATAGCGCAACACCGCGGAGATCAATTCAGCGTCGGTACCCATCTTTGACATGCGATCCACGGTCGGTGAGGCAATACCAGTAGCAGGCACCAGTAGCAGGTCGATATCTTCGAACATCGCCTTCACACGGCCAGTAAAGTCGAGTCTCCTCAGCATGATCTTCTGGTAGTCAGTCCCCTTCTGCGCTAGGCCGAGTTCGATAAGACCGGCCAGGCCTGGGCCATACTCAGACTTGCGTGCGGCATAGGTCTTCTCGTGCACCACTGCAGCCTCCATGCCGCACAGCGGGAACCAATCTTCTATGGCATGCGCCGGATCTGGAACAACAACTTCACGAATTTCACCACCAAGCGTTTTCACGGCCGCAATTGCTGCGGCCAGCACCTGCTTGGTCGGCTCATCGACGCCGTCGCTACTCCAGCGGGAGTCGATACCCACGCGCAACCCCTTAATGCCCTGCGGCATTTCTGCCACGTAGTTGGGCACTGGACGCAGGCTGGCCGTCGGGTCGTTGATATCCGAACCAGCAATTACTCCGAGCATGGCTCCAGCGTCGGCCGCGCTGCGCGTCATCGGCCCGATGTGGTCAAGTGTGGCAGCCAACTCAAATGCACCGTAGCGACTGACGCGGCCCCACGTAGGCTTTAGTCCGGTGAGCCCGTTGGCTGCCGATGGAAAGCGGATTGATCCCCCCGTGTCGGTTCCGAGGGAGCCATAGCAAAGACCCGCAGCTGTGGAGACGCCCGAGCCGCTCGAAGACACACCGGTCCAGTGCGCCGCATTCCATGGATTGACCGGTGGTGAGATAGTTGGATGGTGGTCTGCGTAAGCGCTCTCTGTCATCTGCAGCTTGCCAAGAATGATCGCACCAGCCTCACGGAGTTTCTTGACGACCGTGCCATCGACCGTGGGCACGAAGTCTTCATAGATGGTCATGCCGGCGGCCGTCTTGACGCCTTTCGTCCAGCACAAGTCCTTGACCGCGATGGGCACGCCATGCAGAAGGCCCCGTAGTTCCCCGGCAGCAATTTCGGCATCCGCCTTTTGGGCATCGACCAGTGCGCTGTCAGCCATCACGGTGACGTAGCTTTTGAGCACCCCATTGAGTTTTCCGATGCGATCGAGCTGCGCTTGAGTGGCCTCGACGGAAGACAGTTCTTTTGACTGGATGAGTTTTCCAATCTCCAACAATTCAAGGTAATGCAGATCTTTTTGTGTCATGGTGTGTGTAGTGAAAGTGGAAGGTATAACGACAGGTAAGGTGTAGTCAACATATGTACTCTACGCGCCAACTGTGCGTACAGCTTGTCCCGTTCCGCCATCAGGTGTGTTGATACCGCCAACTTTGAAATTTCTGTAAATCTGACATTACGTCAGGGTAGATGTGCCCGCGTGGAGTTTGGAGGTATGCTGAAATGAGTGGTCTGCGAAGCAGCGCCTCGCACCGGGCGCTGCCGGCATCTTTAGCTGCGGCGCCAGTCAGCCCTGTCGCGACTAGCGAGCACAATCAGTTATGCCGCAGCAGCGTATGTGGCGTGATGCCATACGCCTTTTTGAAAACACGGCAAAAATGCGAAAGATCGCTAAAACCGTTCTGAAACGCTGCCTGCGTGACCTGTTGCACGCGACCTTCAACCAGTGCGCTATGGCTGGCTTCGAGACGCCGCTGCCAAATCCAGTGCATAGGCGTTGTGCCGTGCTCGGCGAATACACGCGTGATAGTTCGAGCCGACACATGCTGCGCGGCGGCGATGCGTTGAACATCGAGTTCACAGTCGTCGAGATATTCGTTGATGAAGTCCTTTGATAGCCTGTACAACTTCTCGCGAGACGACAGCATGGAAGTTCCACCAGCCACCTGCGTCCGCAACACAACGGCCAGCAAGTCGATCAACGACGCTGCCAACGGCACCTGTACACCTTGGTGTCCGGTAACGTCGATGACAGCCGCCTCACGCATCGTGCTGGCGAGCAAGAACGAAATCGAATGACTTTTGTCAAGTCGCATAGCGGTATATTTTTCTGCTTCAGGCACTCGAAACAGCAGCTGTTTTCTGGGTATACGCAGCAGCAGCACTGACTTCGGTTCGAGGTCATACGTAAATGGACGCGCCGCATCATACAGTGCAATGTCGCCTGCTTGCTGCACCATGTTGCGGCCCGATTGCGACAAGAAGGCACGACCCGCCACCATGAGACTGAGCATGAAATCATCATTTGGGCCTGTCCGTAAATGTTGCGGCGTGCGCTCCCAGTAGTGCTGAGGAGATGAAATTTCGGCGAGCGTTAGGTTGCCAAGTGCGCGCACTGAGAAGCTCGCACTGAAGTTCTCCCGGTTTGACACGCGGCTCGACGCGGGAATGAAGTGACTGCAGACGACATTGCTCCAATATTCAAAGCGATGGCCTGCAGCAACGGTGGCGGTTGAGTAATTTATTTCCATGGTAAAGGTTCGTAGATTGCCTCGTATACAGTAAAAAAATTACACCTTACTCTCTAGCTTTACTGTGTAACTGATGTTACGCAGCTGCCCGAAAAAGCTGAAGCTGAAGCTGAAGCTGAAGCTGAAGCTGGGCGTAGGCGGTGCGAGATGCGTTGATAAGTAGCTTGCGACAAAGCGCAAAGGGATTGAGCTTGTTTGTGATGGGGGTTAGGGCATTTCGTCATACACAACTCTCCGCCGCCTGAAGTTTTTTGTAGAACCTGACGCCAGCGGCAAAGTCCAGGATGCGCTGCATGCCCAACCAAATGGTTTTTATACCTGGCTCGCCATCACCCGCACGAGCAAGAAAGCTTCCGAGCCGGGCGACCAGGCGCACCACCTCGTTGAGCGTGGGCGCCTGTTCTGGATGTCGCTTTTGGTTCAGGATAAGGGCGGCCTTCCACTCATCAGGCTCAACATCAATTGGGCATCGAGGTCTGGGCAACTTCGCCCCAGGCGCATCAGCCGGGCGATACGCCAGGCCACCACCATGTACAGCACCAGCGCACGCTCAATCCTCTTAATGCTGCCCAGTGGCAACGCCTCTATGCTGCAGCCGTTCTTGAGCACATGAAAGAACATCTTGATTTCCCAGCAGGAGCGGTACCAGTCAATCATCTGGGCGGCCTGCTTTAAGCTCTGCACAGGAAGATTCGTCAGCAGCCGCCACTCCACCGGCTTGTCGCCTGAGGCAGGCTTCGTTTCTTTAGCCACAATGCAGCTGGCCTGCACATAGCCGCACCGACCATCGGGCAGTTCCAGCGTTTGCGCCCACACCTGTTGGAGCACTTCACGGGCGCGCTGGCGCATGCGCGAGGCCATCACGAAGCGTATTTCGCGCAACGACTCAGACGCAATTACCCGGCTCCACAGCTTGTCGCCCCCGCTCAGGGTGCGGTTGTGTTTGGAGCGCAGCAGCCAGTCCACGGGCGTGGTCAGTGCATCGGCGCGCCGCATCAGCTCCATGGTGTCGGCCTCGCGGTCAGTCACGTACACCATTCAGGTGCCCGGCAGCTGCGGGGCCATCTCGGCGAGCCGTTCGTAGCCTTCAACCCAGCGCACGCTCTCCTTGGTGTTGGGGCGGCTGCCGTCCCTATCCTTGGGTTCTCGCCCCCACATATACGCGTCCAGGACGCCCAGTGGTTCACGCGATGTTAAAACGGCGTAGGTCTGGTGCGCATACATGCCGCGCTGCGGCTCGTAGCTAAGCAACCCCAAGCCGCTGGACTCCTGGCCATTGAAGTCCAACTCGGTCATATCCTGAATGCACAGCACCACCTCGTGGATGACCATGCGCGTCTTGGCGCAGTCCGTGTGGGCGCCCGGAATCGCCCGCCAGTCGCTTTCCTCGTTGCCGAAGAACCAGTACGCCGCCATGGTGTCGGTCCAGTCCCTGTAGGCCTGCGGCACCCTTGCTGTGGGCTGTGCGCTCAGGTACTCGATCAGACAAATGGCCCGCTTGTTGCGCCGCTCATCGCCTAGGTCTATCGTTTCGAATTCAGTGCCTGGCCAACTCATCGTTTTCCTTCAACTTTTATCCGGAGAGAGGTTTTGCAGGAGTTTTGTATAACGAAATGAGCCAGACCACCTAAAATCTACCGCAATTTATTGCTCAATCGCCACTCCTCGCTCGCTATTGCTCAATGATCCATGTGTTGCGTTTGAATTTGAAACTGTGATTGGTGCAATGCTTTGGACTGCAGCGTTAGCCCAATGTAACGCAGCCGTCAATGCCGACCTCGCCGATATTGTTGGTCGACCACACGTTGAAGTTTTCGCTGTTGCCCTCGGCATGTAAATGGAAACGGGCCAAGTCGAAAGTTGGCCGCAAGGCGCGGAATTCGAAGGCTCGGATGAATTGGCCCGGCGCAATCTTGGTTTCGATGTGGCCGAGCAGCAGCGTGGCGATCAGCGGGCCGTGCACCACCAGACCCGGGTAGCCTTCCACCTCGCGGCAGTAGTCCACGTCGTAATGAATGCGATGTCCATTGAAGCTGGCCGCTGAATAGCGAAAAAGGGTCACCGCGTCGGCGCTCACAACCTTTGGGTTGGCACTTGTGCGCTCAAAGACGTGACCACCCGCTCTTGCTCGTGCGCCCAGAGCAGCGAGAGCCATTTTCTCATCGGCTGACGGCCAACCGCGGTAGACAATGTCGTGTTCTTCCCGCAGCAACGGGCCAAGGCCGTCGACATAGTTATGCGCGACCGTAACGAAAACCATCTCTCCACTGCGACCTGACTTCTGCGTTACCTTCAAAATCTCGGACGTCTTGGTGACCACGCTACCCACGGCGAATGCACGCGACCACTGCAGCCGACTGCCGGCCCACATACGGCGCGGGAGGGCCACCGGTGGCAGAAAGTCGCCGCGGGCAGGGTGGCCGTCAACGCCCAAGCGCGACTGCATTTCAAGCGGGTTGAAGTACAGCCAGTGCCAGCCGGCTGGCAGTGCGGCCGCGTTCGGCTGCGATAGCATGGCATTGTCGTTCAGCGTAACCGCCATCTGGCGTACCTGCACCGGGCTGATGGTATCGACCACCGTCTGGCATCGGCCGACCCAGGCACTGAAATCAGTGGTAAACGTCATCTCAGTACGATCTTGGCATGCCCAACACATGCTCGCCAACATACGACAGGATCAGATTGGTCGAGATCGGCGCAACTTGGTAGAGCCGTGTCTCGCGGAACTTGCGCTCGATATCGTATTCGGCCGCGAAGCCGAAGCCTCCGTGCGTCTGCAGGCAAGCGTTGGCCGCCTCCCACGACGCGTCTGCCGCCAGCAGCTTGGCCATATTGGCTTCGGCGCCGCAGTCCTTGCCGGCGTCGAAGAGTTCGCAGGCAGCGTAGCGCATCAGGCTGGCCGCCTCGACGTTGACGTAGGCGCGCGCGATGGGGAACTGAATGCCCTGGTTTTTGCCAATCGGCCGGTCGAATACCACCCGGTCGTTGGCATAGGCCGTGGCTTTTTCTACAAACCAGTAGCCGTCGCCCACGCATTCGGCGGCGATCAGTGCACGCTCGGCATTGAGACCATCAAGAATGTACTTCAACCCCCTGCCTTCCTCGCCGATGCGGTTCTCGACCGGAATCTCCAGCTTGTCGATGAAGATCTCGTTGGTTTCGTGGTTGACCATATTGCGTATCGGCCGTACGATGATAGTTTTGCCGATTTCGCTGCGTAGGTCCACCAGAAAAACTGATAGGCCTTCGGACTTTTTCTTCACCTCGGCCAGTGGCGTGGTGCGCGCCAGCAGCAGCATGTAGTCCGAATGCTGCAGCCGGGAGGTCCAGACCTTCTGGCCGTTGACGATGTATCGGTCGCCCTTCAGCACGGCAGTGGTCTTGAGCTTGGTCGTGTCGCTGCCGGTGGTGGGCTCGGTCACCGCCATCGACTGCAGACGGATCTCGCCGCTGGCTATCCGGGGGAGCAAATCCTGCTTCTGCTTATCGGAGCCGTGGCGCACGATGCAGCCCATCACGTACATCTGGCCGTGACAGGCGCCGGAGTTGCCGCCGGCGCGGTTGATCTCTTCCATCACCACGCTGGCCTCGGTCAGCGACAGGCTGGAGCCACCGTATGCCTCGGGGATCAGCGCCGACAGCCAGCCGGCTGCCGTTAGGGCGTTGACAAAGGCTTCCGGGAAGGCTCGGGCATCGTCCACGTCCTGCCAGTAGCGCGCATCGAACTGGGTGACCACCGATCGCACGCCGTCGCGCAGGTCGGCAAATTCGTATTTGGGATTTCGTTGTTTGAACATCATTTGAAAAACTCGTTGTCTTTGGGTTGTGGTTCAGGCAGGAGATGCGTACATCTGCCCGCCGTCCACATTGATCGTTGTGCCGCTGAGGTAACCCGCCAGCGGCGAGCAGCAGAAAGCAGTGATGTCAGCGATCTCGCGCGGCTCGGCCAGGCGGCCGAATGGCAGGGCAGTGGTCAGTTCCATCCAGCGCGCTTCATCGCCCAGGGTTGCAGCTGCCTTTGCACGCAGCATGGTTTCCATGCGGTCGCTGCGGGTGGGCGAAGGGTTGATGCCGAACACGCGCACGCCGTTGCGCGGGCTGGTCGCGCCCAGCGCGTGGGTGAAAGCCATCAGCGCGGCATTGGCCGTCGAGCCGGCGATGTATTCGCTGCGCGGTGCGGCCCCTGCCATGCCGATGATGTTGGCGATCACACCGCTGCGGCGTGCCGCCATCACCGGGAGCATGACGCGCACTAAATTGATATAGCCGAAAAGTTTGAGCTCCCAGGCTTCGCGCCACTGCGCCTCGTCGATGTCGGTCAGCCCACCGCCCGGAATGGCGCCTGCGTTGTTGACCAAAATGTCAATGTCGCCGGCCTGTGACAGCAACTTGGCCTCGGCGCCGGGCTGGCCCATGTCCAGCGCCAGCACCGAGGCACGCACGCCGGTTTGACTGTGGATGGTGGCGACGGCCGCCTCCAGCGCTTCAGGGGAACGCGAGACCAGCAAGGGCCGCGCGCCTTCTCGGGCGAACGACAGTGCAGTGGCCAGGCCGATGCCGCGTGAGCCGCCGGTAACCAGCACACGCCGGTCTTGGAGTTGGAGATCCATATGTGAGCTTTCGTGATCAGGTTGCGCAGTCTGGCGCAGCGGGAACTTGAGCCGTGTACCAGTCGGCAATGTCGTGACCCTGCACAAAGCTGGTGCCGGGCGTGGCCATTAGCAGGTCGAGCATGCGTTCGAACGAGCCGAAGCGGTGCGGCACGCCGATGAGGTGCGGGTGCAAGCCCAGTGTCAAGATGCGCGGGCGCCGCTGCGCCTCGCGCACGAAGAGTTCGGCGGTACTTTTCACGCGCGTGAACATTTCTTCTGACGAGTGCTTCTCAATTGCATAAATGATGGAGTCATTGAGTTCCAGGTTGTAAGGCAGGCTGAGCAGCGGTCCATTGGCGGTCGACAGCCAGTTGGGTAGGTCGTCGACGACCCAGTCGAATACGTAGTCGACCCCGGCGGCCTTAAGCGTCTCGGGCGTCGTGTGGCTTTCGCGCAGGCCCGGGCCGAGCCAGCCACGCGGGCGCGTGCCAGTGAAGGCGGCGATCATGTCTAGACTGGTGGTGACCACTTCTGCTTCTGCGCCGGCATGGTTGAGTGCCTTCTGGTGGATGCCGTGGCCGATGAATTCCCAGCCAGCCGTGTGCATGGCCTCGGCTGCGCGAGGATAGGCGCCGATCACGCTGGCGTTGAAGCTGGTGGACGCGGTGAGGCCGCGCGAAGTGATGGCTTCGATAATGCGCGGCAGGCCACAGCGCATACCGTAGTCAACCCAGCTGAAGTTGGGCACGTCGGGCACGGTTTCCTTACCGTGCGGCGGTGTGATGATGGTACGCGGCATGGGCGCGTCGAACTCCCAATGCTCGACATTGACGACAAGGTGGACCAAGATGTTGCCGCCGGCGTGCGACGCTAATGCGGGGCCTTCGTTGGAAAAGCGGTAGGGGATGCGTGGGTTGGCCATGGGTTGTCTCCTTTGTCTTGCTCCGTTTTAGTGGCGAATCTGCTTAAGGATTTCTCGCTTCATGGTGTTGAAGGTTTCGCCGGTCGTGTCTTCGATGGTGCGTGGGCGTGCCAGCGGTACGGTGATGCGCGCCTGGATGCGGCCCGGTCGGGCCGACATCACGTAAACCGTGTCGGCCAGGAACAGCGCTTCGTCGATGTCGTGCGTGACAAAGACGATGGTCGGCTTGAGTTGCTGCCACACCGATAGCAGCAGCTCCTGCATGCTCAGCCGCGTCTGAGCATCCAGCGCGCCAAAGGGCTCGTCCATCAGCAGCACCTGAGAGCCCATCGTCAGGATTCGGGCGATACCGACACGCTGGCGCATGCCGCCCGACAGTTGCACCGGCAGGTGCTGCTTGAAGTCCGCCAGACCGACGATGCGCAGCATCTCGTTGGCGCGGGCTTCGTAATCCTTGGCTGGCACGCCTTGCGTCTTGGGGCCGAAGATCACGTTTTCCCATACGCTAAGCCAGGGGAACAGTGCGGCTTCCTGAAACACGACGCCGCGGTCGGGTCCAGGTTTGTCCACGGGCTTGCCGTGCACGGTCAGGCTGCCGCTGCTGGTCTTTTCAAAACCGGCGACCAGGTTCAGCAGCGTGGATTTGCCACAGCCCGACGGCCCCAGCAGTGCTACGAATTCGCCGGGTTCTATGGTCAAGTCGACCTTGTCCAGCGCCAGCACGGGTGGCTCGCCGGGGTAAATCTTGCTAAGTTCTTGGATGTGGATGGCAGGCATTGGGACTCAATGGTTTTGGAGAATGCGCCAGCGCAGCACGCGCCGTTCGACAAGCACGATGAGGCGGTCGCTGAGGTAACCCATAGCGCCGATGGAGACCATGTCGGCCAGTACGATGTCCATGCGGCCGACGTAATACGCGTCCCACAGGACATAGCCCAGGCCCGACTTCACAGCCACCATCTCGGAGACGATCACTGCCGTCCACGAGATACCCAAGCCGATGCGCAGGCCGGTGAAGATCGACGGCATGGCCGAGGGCAGTACCACTCGGCGCAGCAGCTGAGCGCGCGTTGTGCCCATCATCAGCGCGGCGCGCACCAGGTTACGTTCGACATCACGCGCGCCCTGCGTGGCATTGACCACGATGGCGTAGAAGCCACCGAGGAAAATCAGAAAGATCGAGCCGATGTCGCGAATTCCGAAGAGCGCGATGGAAAACGGCAGCCAGGCGGTGATGGGGATTGGCCGCAGGCTTTGCACCAGCGGGTCAAACAGCTGTGAAACCAGCCGGCTCCAGCCAATCATCAAACCCAGTGGAATACCCAGCAGCGCGGCCAAGACGAAGCCCTGTACTACGCGCAGCGCAGAGTAGTGCACATTCGACAGCCATGTTCCCTTGTAGGCATTAAGGCCCAAGCCTGGCTCGCCAAAAATCCAGTCCTTCCAGCCTTCAAGCACAGCCAGAGGTGTGGGCACGATGCCAGCCATGCTTTCGCGACTTCCGGCGATCTGCCAGACCAATAGCACAAGCAAAGGTACAGCCAGGCCGATGAGAATCTGTTGTAAGCGTTTCATGGGACAGTTCCGCGTTTGATGCTTTGAGCCATGGAATCGTCATACAGCGCGGCGGCTTCGTCACCGACGTCCTTTAGGACAATGCCCTGCTTGAAGGCGGCTTCGGCCTGCAGCTTGACCTGTTCCTTCGTGAGCACGCCGCCGAGTTTGATGATTTTCGACGACTCCTTCGTCACTGCCAGCGGCAGGCCGGAGTATTTAGCATAGGCATCGGCGAACATGTTGTTGTTCTTGGCCATTTGCTCTTCTGTGTTGAGATAGACCCACAGGAAGCGACGAATGGCTTCTTGTTTGTTCGTCATGGCCTCGCCTGAGGCCGCCAGCATGCCGAGCTCGGCGCCAACTGCTTTGGACTTGCTGTACTCTAGACCCTTGGCGAAATAGCCATCGCCTTCGGCTACAGCCTGTGACTCGAACGGTTCCCACAAAACCATGGCGTCGATGTCGCCCTTCTTGAGCGCCTGGATAAAGGCGGTGCCGCCGCCTTGAATATTGACCGGCGTGAACGTGTTGTAAGGCACACCCTTTTCGATCATTGTCATGGCCCACTGAAACCACACGGCAGAGCCAGGCGCGATGCCGATCTTTTTGCCGGCCAGGTCTTTCCAATCATTGATGACCACGCCCTTGCGCACCACTAGGTTTTTGCCCGAGCCGGCCACGCCGGTCAAGCCGATGAGGTTCTTGCTGCCCTGCGACGCCGCGATGGCCAGATCGCCAGGGCCAACGGCCGAGACATCGACGGAGTTGGACATCAATGCAGTGCGCGCGTCGGCGTAGCGCACGAACTCAGCGCGCTTAACGTCGATGTTGAACTTCTTAAGTTCCTCCTCAATGTTGAGCAGCGGCGCTAGGTGGCCAACCTTCACGAAACCAATGGTCAGCGTTTCACGCTGAGCCAGGGGAGCGGGTGCCGGCCCAACGGCATGGGCGGCGGTGGCCGCAAGCGCCGAAACGGCGGTGAGCACTGCGGTGATGGCGGTACTGAGTTTCATCTTCCACACTCCAGGTTGGTAAAAAAGTTAGCAGGACGGTGACATTGAAAAAAAGCGACACATTAAAAAGTAGCGAGGTCTAACGGCCTACGAATTGCGGCGTGCGTTTTTCGGCAAATGCAGCGCGGCCTTCGGCATAGTCTTCGCTCTTGAAGCAGGCCTTGACCGCGGCATCGACGGCTGCCACATCAGCGGGTTCACCGCCGGCCAGCAAGGCGTTGAAAGCCTGCTTGGCTGAGCGGATGGTCAGGGGGGCATTTGAAGCAATCATCGCAGCCGTTTTTGAGGCCGCTTCGAACACATCGTCATGCACACCTGCCACCAAGCCGATGCGCAGTGCGTCGTCTGCGCTGTAGACGTTGGCGGTGTAAAAGACCTCGCTGGCTCTGGCCACACCCAAAACGGCAACCATGCGCCTCATGCCGCTATAGGCATATCCCAGGCCCAGCCGTGCGGCGGGCATGCGGAATTTTGCGGTTGATGAGGCGTATCGGATATCGCATGCCAGCACCAGGCCCAGGCCACCGCCATAGCAGATGCCGCTGATGGCTGCGATGATGGGGCAACGAAAGCCTGCCAGCGAAGACTGTGCGTTGGCCACCGCTGCGTCGTAGGCAGCCACACTTGCCGGGTCATTGCGCTTTTCGCCAAACTCGGAGATATCGGCGCCCGAAACGAAGGCCTTATCACCGTCGCCCCGCAGAACCACGGCGCGCACATTCGTATCGCCTTCGAGCGCGGTCAGCGTCGTTCCCAACTGCTGCCACATTGCCATGGACATTGCGTTGTAGCGGCCTTCATTGCGAAGGGTAATGGTGGCCACGTGGCCGTCGATTGAACAAAGGACGTTTGTCATGGTCAGACCACCGTGTCGGCATGGAACTGCCGGATTTCCTCGTCCGAATAGCCGGCCTCGGCGAGCACCTCGTCAGTATGCTCGCCCCATCCCGGCGCGGGTGCCACGACGCGGGACGGTGTGCGTGCCAGCGTGACCGGTTGGGTGATGTACTGCATCTCCTTGCCGAAGCCGGTCATCAGCGAGGCCGTCACGCCCAAGTGCTGCACCTGCTCGTCCTCGAAGACCTGCGGCACGGTGTACACCGGGCCTGCAGGCACGCCCGCATCGGTGAGACCAGTGACCCACTCCGCCACGCTGCGATGGGTGAACAGTTCGGCCAGTTCCACATTAAGACGTCCGCGGTTTTTCACGCGCAGCGTTTCGGTGGTGAACTCGGGGTCCTGCAGCCACTCAGGTTTACTGAGCACGCTGCACAGGCGCACCCAGTTGCCTTCGCCTGAGGCGCCCAGATTGAAAACGCCGTCGCTTGCTTCGAACAGGCCCATTGGACTGCTCGTCGGGTGGTCGTTGCCCTGCTGAATGGGAATATCCTGTTCGTTGAGGTAGCGCGCCATCTGGAAGTCCATCATCGCGATCTGCGCATGCAACAGTGAGGTATGCACCCATTGACCCTTGCCCGAGACTTCGCGCTCCAGCAGCGCGGTCAAAATGCCTAACGCAGCGTAGAGTCCGGCGCTCATATCGGCCACGGCCAGGCCAGCGCGCACCGGTCCAGAGCCAGGAATGCCGGTCACTGACATCAGTCCGCCCATGCCCTGCACAATTTGGTCAAAGCCTGGACGCGAAGCATGCGGACCGTCCTGGCCGAAGCCGGAGATGCTGGCCAGAATGATGCGCGGGTTGACGGCGGCCAGCGATTCGTAGTCAACGCCCAACTTCTTCTTGACGTCGGGCCGCCAGTTCTCGACCACCACGTCAGCCTCCTTGACCAGGCGCATCAAGATGGACAAGGCGCCGGGGCGCTTCAGGTTCAATGTCATCGAGCGCTTGTTGCGGTTGATGTTCTGGAAGTCGCCGCCTTCCCGGTTGGCGGCGAACATTGCCTCGTTGGGGTCAATGCCGCGCGGCGGCTCGATGCGGATCACGTCGGCGCCGAAGTCCGTCAGCATGCGCACGCAATTGGGGCCGGCGCGCACGCGCGACAGGTCGAGCACGCGGAACCTGGCCAGGGCGGTGGAAGCCTGAATTTTTGCCATGTTTTGGATCAATCCTCTGGAGAAAAAGCAGGCAAGGCGCCTTGCATGCGGAAATGCTGTGTTTCAATCCGCGCGGCGAAGCGCAGCAGCGTGAGTTCGTGAAAGGGCCGGCCGACCAGTTGCACGCTGATGGGCAGGCTGCGCGCATCGAGCGCAATGGGCACAGCCAGCGCGGGCAAGCCGAGGTAATTGATGAAGCCCATGAACCGGTGCAGCGCCAGCAGTCGGCGCACGTCGAACGTTGCCTGCCCCGGGGTGACCGCCTGCCAGTCCGGAATGGGAGCGGGTAGCGCGGGCACCACGAGGATGTCATGGTCCTGGAAATGGGCTTGAACGAAGTCATGCAGCCGCCGTGCCCGGTCGGCCAGCGCGGCAGCGAGCCAGTCGGCAGGCATCACCGCGCCCGGCAGCGCGACGGCCGCGACCGACGGCGAGAGCGTGCGTGCCAACAGGGCGGCCTGGTGTGTCTGTGCGGCCTCGGCGTGCAACACGATCTCGGCGAGTTGCGTCAGCACGGGGTGACTGTCCAGAGTGTTCTGCACAGGCATCTCGAACGCGGCAGCCAGCGCGTGCATGGCGGTGGAGATGGCGCGATCCACTTGCGCGTACGGAATCCACGCCATCGCGGCATGACTGCGTGTTGCGCCGGTTGCAGCGCGAAGCCCCATGCCGTCGCAGGCGGCTTGCAGGATCAACTGCACATCATCGGCCGTGCGGGCCAGCACGCCAACGCTGTCGAGACTGGGCGCGAGGGGAAACACGCCGTCCAGCGGCAACAGGCCGTGGGTGGTTTTCAGGCCGAGCACGCCGCACGTTGCTGCCGGCATGCGCACTGAACCGGCGGTGTCGGTGCCGAGTGAGCCGTAGGTCATGCCACAGGCGACGGCCACCGCGCTGCCGCTCGACGAGCCGCCAACTACTGCATCGGCATGTAGCGGATTGATGCAGCGCGCCAGGTGAGGGTTGTCGCCGGTCGCCCCGCAGGCGTATTCAGCCATGGTCAGCGTGGCCAGGTGGGCAGCGCCGTGGCGCGACAGGCGTTCAAGCACGATAGCGGAGGGGCGGCCAGTCGCTTCGGCATCCATGTTTTTGAAATAGCCCCTACCCAAACCGGGCGCTCGGCCGGGCAGGTCGAAGATGTCCTTGTGCGCCAGGCCGACACCGGCCAGCGAGCCAGTGGCCGCTGGCGGCATCAAATCAGCAGGCAGCACATCGATGACCGCATGCAAATCGCGATCAGCGCGTAGCAGGCCGAGGCGCTGGCGCTCGATGGCCTGGCTAGCCGTTACATGGCCCTGGGCAATGGCCTGCTGCAGACCGGCGATGGTGCTAGGGCACTCAGTCATGCGACAGGGCGTCCAGCAAATTAGTGAAGGAGGCAGACGTCTTGCCAGTCGCGTCAAGCGATTGCGCTAGGGCTAATTCGGCAGTGGCCTGCAGGCGGGCTAGAACTTTCGATAGTCGGAGGATTTCCGGCTCGGCGGCCTCGTTCTTGCTTGCCAGCAGGGCCTCGGCAACGTGTGCATACAACGAAGCCGAAGCGCTCCTTGCAGCGGACGTGCCGTTCGCCAACCTGATGCCGAGTTCGACAGCCATTTATATAAAAATAAAGTACATAGATATAAATATACTTTAATTAAAGATGCACTGCAATGTGGGAAACTTGTAGGCATGAGGAATCCTAAGCACGCTTTCGTCAAGGCCAGCGACAAGATTCGCATGAAAATCGAGGACGCCATCAAGCAGGGTTCCTTGCTGCCGGGCGACCCAATCGACGACGCCGAGCTGGCTGCCCAATATCAGGTGTCGCGCACGCCGATCCGCGAGGCGCTAATCCAGTTGCAGGCTCAAGGCATGATTACCAGCCTGCCGCGTGGCGGCATGATCGTGGCCAAGATGGACCTGCAACAGTTGCTGTCGCTCTGGGAACTGCTGGCCGAGCTTGAAGGTGTAACGGTACGGCTGGCCTGCCAGCGCATGACCCCCAAAGAGCTGACCGCCATCGTGCAGGCACATGAAAAAAGTCGTGCAGTGATGGAAGCCGAGGACATTGCAGGTTGGCAGGAGGCCAACCTGCGGTTTCATGAACTGATCTACCGCGCAGCGCGCAACCCGTATCTGCGTCAGGAGGTACTGCGAATGCGCACCCGCACCGGCTACTACCGCCGCCATGCCTTTGGCGCGCTGGGACGCATTAAGGCATCGTTCGAGCAGCACTGCAAGATCGTCGATGCCTTCGTACGGCGCGATGCCGAGGCTGCTTCCAGCGCCATGGTTTCCCACATGCGTCCGGCCAGCGATGCCATGGGCCTGACGGACTTTATCGTCAATCTTCCTCGGGAAGTGCTCGCAGACTGAGGAGAAAATCAGTTGGCGGCGGGGTGCAACAAGTTGCGAGGGGAAAGTGTTGTTTGACTTCGGGAAACGCCCTTGTAGTGCTTTATTTTCCTGAAGAGACCCCATGCTGAAAAGCAAACGTCAAACTGGACAAGAGATTGACCGTGGAGGGGGTGGAGGCGATGGCAGTCGTTTTGCCCGTCATGTACTCATCAGGAGGGTCGGCCGGGATACGGACGCAATCGGGCAGTTTTTACTCCAAACTGTTGTTACGACGACTCCTTATTTGCGCAAACTCCCCAGTTGCTGGCTCTCTGTAAGTCGGTAAAAAACCCCGGACACAGGGATTTTACTTATGGATTAGATTGAGTGTATCGATACACTAAATAACTTAGTAAATCGATACACAGACTTCTCAAGTCCAGTGTTTCGGTCTCTATTTCCCCCTTGGCTGAAGTGACCCTGTCATGAAAGCCGCTATTTTCATTACGGAGAAGTCCATGCCCCCGTTCAAGATCCTTCGCCATTCGCTCGCTGCGCTGACACTGATTGCACCGCTGTGCGTGTCGGCCCAAAACATTGTCCTGAAGGCGGCCGATGTGCACCCTACCGGCTATCCCAATGTGGTGGCCGTTGAAAACCTTGGTAAGAAGCTTGAAGCTGCCACCAGTGGCCGTATCAAAATGCAGATGTTTCCCGGCGGCGTGTTGGGCAGCGAAAAGGAAGTGGTCGAGCAAACCCAGATCGGCGCCATACAGATCGCGCGCATTTCGCTGGGCGTGCTCGGTCCGGTTGTGCCCGAGGTCAACATCTTCAACATGCCTTTCATGTTTCGCGACGAAGCGCACTTGCGCCAGATCATTGACGGCCCGATCGGGCAGGAATTGCTGGACAAGATCAGCAGCAGTTCGGCGCGGCTAATCGCCCTGGGATTCATGGACAGCGGCACGCGCAACCTGTATTCACGCAAGGCGGTGCGCAAGCCCGAAGACCTGAAGGGCCAGAAGATCCGCGTGATGGGCAACCCACTGTTTGTGGACACAATGAACGCGATGGGCGGCAATGGCATCAGCATGGGCCACGGCGAGGTATTCAGCGCGCTGCAGACGGGCGTGATCGACGGTGCTGAGAACAATCCGCCCACGTTTTTCACCTCCAATCAGTACACCGCCGGCATGAAGTACTACACGCAGACGCGTCACCTAATCATCCCGGAAATTTTCGTCATGTCCAAGGTCACATGGGACAAGCTCAGCGCACCCGACCAAGCGCTGGTGAAGAAGTTTGGCCGCGAAGCGCAGCTCGAGCAGCGCGAACTGTGGAATAAAAGCGTGACCGAGTACGTCGCCAAGCTCAAGGCTGCAGGGGTCGAGTTCATCGACATCGACAACAAGCCGTTTTACGAAGCGACGGCGCCGGTGCGCGCCAAATACGGCGTGCAGTTTGCCGACTTGATGAAACGCATCGCTGAAGTCAAGTGAAGCCCTGGCAGACCCGCCTGGCTGCGGCCCGATGAACGCCCTAGCCACGGCTATCATTTCGTTCGCGGCAGCGACAGTGCGGGCGCCAAGAAAAAGATCAACATGACTACCATTCAAGACGTTGCACGGCAGGCCGACGTGTCGGTCAGCACCGTATCCAACGTGCTGAACGGGCGCGGCAACCGCATGCGGCCGGACACCCTGGCGCGTGTCGAGGCAGCCATCGGCCTGCTGGGATTTCGCCCCAACAAGCTGGCCCGCCAGCTCAAGACAGGGCAGACGCCCTTGCTGGGCCTGCTGGTGCCGTCATTGGCCAACCCGATGTATGGCTCGATCGCGCGCGAGGTCGAGGCGGCGGCGCAGGAACGCTTCGGCTACCGGCTCCTGATTGGCAGCACCTACCGCGACCAAGCCAAGGAAGCGGCGTTTTTTGAAGACCTGTTGGACCATGGCGTGCGCCGCGTCATTGTGATCTCGTCGCTGGCCGATGAGCAGCATTTCGAATCGGCTGCAGCGCGCGGCATGTCCATCGTCAGCTACGACCGCCGTGCCGTTGCCGGGCGGCCGGCCAGCGTGGGCCATGTGACGCCTGACAATTTTGAAGCCGCGCGCCTGGCAACGCAGCACCTGATTGACCAGGGCCACCGCCGACTCGCTTTTGCCACCGTCAGCGGCCTGACGCTGAGCCGCAGCGACAAGATCGCCGGCTTTCACGCTGCGGCCGAGGCGGCCGGTTTGCACAAGGACGCCCGTGTACTCGACGGCGGGGCCTTGAACGAGTACGGCGACTCGGTCATCGCGGAGGTCGGCCGAACCACCGGGCTGCGCCTGGGCAGCGACACCGAGCGGCCGACTGGCATTGTGGCGCTCAACGACCTGCTGGCGATCGGGCTGATGGCGGGACTGCGCGAAACCGGGCTGCGCGTGCCGCACGATGTCTCTGTGATCGGGATTGACGGCCTGTTTTTGTCGGCAGTGTCCAACCCGACGCTCACCACAGTGCAATTGCCGATTCGCGAAATGGCGCACGCCATGGTGGAGCAAGTCATGACACCTTGGACAGGGAGCGGCACTTGCGAGCTGGTCTTTGCGCCTGCCGGGCTGATTGAACGCGGATCCGTTGCGTCGCCGCCCACAGCTGACCGTAAGCACCAGGCCCACAAACTCCATACTGCGAAACCCTCCGTATGACCACCATATTTGTCAGCCACCCGATTGATCAGCTCGCGATGTATTTCGGCGACCGCGCGACGGCAGCCTTGCGTGCCACGGCCGATATTCGATTCAACCCGCAGGCGCGCGAGCTTTCCACAGGCGAACTGATCGAGGCCGCGCAAGACTGCGAGGCGCTGATCGCGTACCGCCAGACGCCCGGCCCCGAGGCGCTGTTTCAGGGCCTGCCACAACTGGCGGTTTTCCTGCGCTGCGCCATGGACATCCGCAACGTCGACGTCGCTGCGGCCAGCGCCCACGGCGTGCTGGTGACGCGGGCCAGCCCAGGTTTCAACGCAGCCGTGGCCGAATTGATCATTGGCATGATGATCGATCTGGGCCGAGGTACGACCCGCCATGCCCTAGCTTGGCAGCGCGGCGGACCGCTGACGCCCTTCATGGGTCGCGAACTGCGGGGGGCCACCCTGGGCATCGTTGGCTTTGGCGGCATCGGACGTTATTTGTGTGATTTGGCGCTGGCTTTCGGCATGAAGGTGCTCGTCACCACGCCGCAGCTTATCGAGCAGTGCGATGCCGTGCAGCAAGTCGCGATGCCCGCATTGCTGGCGGGCGCCGACTTTGTGACCTGCCTGGCGCCGGCTAATGCTGAAACTGTGGACCTTTTCGGCGCAGCCGCTTTTGCGGCCATGAAACCAGGGGCTTTTTTCATCAACGCATCGCGCGGCGAATTGGTCAACGAGGCGTCGTTGCTGGCAGCTCTGGACAGCGGCAAGCTGGCCGGCTGCGCGCTCGACGTAGGTCTGGCACCCGATCAGATGCCGACACCACAGCTGGCCCGCCACCCCAGCGTAATCGCGACGCCACACATTGGTGGCCTGACGCTGCCAGCCATCGAGCACCAAGCGATGGAAACCGTTACTCAATTACGCATGCTGTTGCAGGGACAACTGCCGGCCGGCGCGGTGAACCCAGAACACGCCCTCCGGCTGAAATGCTGGAGCCACGCCTTGGCCGCACCCAAACCCGTCTAAAAATAACACGCCCATGACCGCCATGCTGCCACAAGGCGCCTGCGACTGCCACCTTCATGTCTTTGAAAGGGGTTATGCACTGGCACCGATGGCGACCTTCACGCCGCCCCTTGCCCCAGCCACCCGCTACCGCGAGGTCCAGCGCGCACTGGGCTTGCAGCGCGCCGTGGTCGTGCAGCCCACAGGCTATGGTTTTGACAACGCCTGCACACAGGCCGCCGTTGCCGAACTCGCTCAAGGGGGTATGGACGCGCGCGGCGTGGCCACCGTGCCGCTGTCGGTCAGCGATGAAGAACTGGACCAGTTGCACCAAAGCGGCATCCGTGGCGTACGCTTCATGATGTTGCCCGGCGGCTTGCTACCGTGGAGCCATCTTGAGCCGATGGCCGTACGCCTGGCTGCTCGGGGCTGGCACATCAACCTGCAGCTCAATGGGCACGAGTTGCCGCAACACGAGCCCATGCTATTGCGCCTGCCGTGCCGGCTTGCCATCGACCACATCGGAAAATTTCTCGGTCCTGTGGACACACAAAATTCTGCTTTCGCGTCACTGCGTCGCATACTAGACCACGGCAAGGCCTGGATCAAGCTGTCGGCACCGTATGAAAGCTCGGGCAGCGGACCGCCTGGTTATACCGATATCGCACCGCTGGTTCAGGCGCTAGCGGCTTCCCATCCCGAGCGCTGCTTGTGGGCCAGCAACTGGCCGCACCTCAATGTAATGCCCGTGCCAAGCAATTCGGCCCTGCTGGACTGGACGCTGCGGCTGGCAGGCGATGCACCCATGCGTCAACGCCTGCTGGTAGACAACCCGGCCGAACTTTATGGATTCGAGGCTTTGTGAGCCCACAATTGCGTCTGCAGTTGCTCTAGTTGGTGGAATTCATCGCCGACGCCAAAGACGGGGCCGAGCTGGAGGCAACCACAACCTGATGCTGGCGGCCCTGATGAATTTGTTGAACAACGCCTTGAAGTTCACGCACCCGCACGCGCAGGGGATGCTAAATTCCTACGGCGTGGAGGTGCTTCTTTAGGCCAGCCAACGAGACCCAACTCCAGCACCCCCCTAAGATAACGCTCAAAATCTAAACATAACACCCGTCGGCGAGGCGGGCTAGGACAGGCAGCCAGTTTTAGTCGGCCGTGAAGGCTCGGGTTAATCAGCTACTTTAGCGGTAGTTTGTTAAAGCTGGAGATAGAGGTTAATCCCGTGGCCGGCGTTCAGGGCGCCGAGCAGTTCGGCGAGCTCGGCCGGCGGGGGCGCGCTGGCAAAGGCGGCCCAGCAGCGTGCCAGCCAGTACGCCGGGGTCAGCCAGGCGCGCACCGCGCGCAGCAGGCGCGGCCAGCACGGCAGCGCCTTGACGGGGCCGGTTTTTTTCCCCCGCCTCGGACGGCGCTTCGGCGATACCAGTGAGTTGCGTGGACGAGTCGTCCGCGCAGGCTTGACAGGCAGCGTGCCACCAGCAAAAGGCAAATGCGCAGCACACCAGCGTCCAGTGGCGACGAATGGCCCGGTCGCTTCGAACCATGAAGTCGGCCCAGCCGAGCTCATCTTTCATCTGCTTGTAGCTTTGCCGGGCCCAATTGCGCAGACCGTACAGCCGCACGACTTCGCCCAGCGGGGCCTGCTCGCGTGATAAGTTGGTAGTGAGGTACCAGGTCGACAGGGCCGGCAACGCACGCCGATTGGTCGTGGCGCACACAGCGCGCACCGGCTGGTCCGGCCCATAGCCGAACAGGGTCAGCTCGGCGGCCCACCAGTGCTCGGTGTGACCGTCCCGGAAGCGGCGAGTCACTTCACGCCAGGCACTCAGCGGCAGCGCCTCGGCCGCATCGGCAAACGAATGGTCCGCCTCGGCCGGTGCCCAGCCGCGCCCAAAGGCGCCGCGGCGCGCCAGAACATGCGGCAAACGGCGATCGAGCAGTGCCTTCTCCAAAGCCCTGTCGTCGCCATAAAAGCAGTCTGCCACGATAGAGCTGAACGCGATGCCCGCTGCTTGCGCGCGCTCGACCAGCTCCAGTGCAATTTGCGGCTTGGTATGAAACGCCGCATCGTGCTTGCCGTGCGCCAGTCGCACGGCCGGCGTGTACGGCGCTACATGCAGCGGATAGTAGCGCGCCTCATCAGCCCACAGCGTGGTCACCGCCACGATGCCGTTGTCGATTTTTCCCACCGAGCCGAGGTACTGGCGCGCCACATGGTCGGTGGCGCTGCCGTCCTTGCGATCGCCCGTGTCATCGATGATCAGGACTCCGTGCGCCGCCGGGGCCGTGGCCGGCTCATCTACCAGCAGTGCCAGGCGCTGGGCATTGATCGCTTCGGCGTCCCAGGCGGCCTCGGAAAGGAAAAACTGCAGCCGCTGCACCTCGGCGGCCTGCGCCTGAACCATCGGCTCTGCACCGACCAGCGCGGTCTGTGCCGGCCGGTACGACCCCAATCTCCCCAAGTTAAGACAAATCGAGTCACATCAGCAATTTTTCTGAGTCATGTATTTGTGTGGTTTTGGCCTGGGCTTGCGCGGCTTTGACACGCCATCGCGGTGGCGGTATGTCATTTTGGCGATCAGTCGCAGCACCTCACGAAGCATTTTTCCGACTTTCTTGGCAAGCAGCAAACCTGGCAGCAGGGGCTTGAGGACGGTGTGTGCATAGGCATGATTGATGCGCCCTGACTCAGGCAGGTGGGCGCCCTCATGGGCGGCCCTGGAGGTCAATGCCTGCAAGTTGTCGCACAAGATTTTTGCCGCGACATCTTGAACAACGGCTTGCTGTGACAAGCCCGATACATGCTCCAGATTAAGCCTGTGCTTGAGACGTTTGAACGCCTCTTCGATACCCCAACGCTGGTGGTACAGGTCGCTAAAGCAAGCCGCCGGGAAGCGCTGTCTATCCAGCAGGTTTGTCATCAAGACACGTACAGCTCCATTGGGGGCGATGTGGCGTACCAGACGCACGGTTTGCGGTTCGCGCGGGCATTCGTAGTCTTCGCAATCGCGTTTATTGGGGGCGCGCAGCATCACGTTTTTTTCTGTCAATCCGCTGCGCAGGAAGTCGCGCACGCAGGCGAAATTGCCGCTTCCGGATTTCTCCACGCGCATGCAAAACGGTAGTCTGCGCTGGTTCAACACCGACACCAGCCAGCAGCAGGGATAGCCCCGATCCATCAGCAGCAAATCACTGCTGGACAGGCGATCAAGGTGCTCGAACAGCATCTGACGCTCGTTGTTGTCACGCACGCTGTACAGCGAGGTGGCAAGCATCAACTCCGCCGTGGGCAGAAACAGACCAAAGGCAATTTGATCGGCCAGCGCAGGACAATTGACATTGCTGGTGCGCACGCCAAAGCGCACAGTGGAGGCATCGGCGGCGACCAAGCGTAAACCACGCCACAGGGGCAAAAAGCCATAGTGTCGGGCGCGCTCAATCAGCCAGTCGTTGAGCTGCGGGATGGCGTCCAAGGACAGTTTCGCGCGCGCCTGAGAGAAGGCTTGTTCAGAAACGTTGCGCACGAGCTGGGCTTGTTGGCGTAAATGGGCGAAAAACTGGTCGAGTTCGGCCTGGATGCTCATGCGCATGCCGCACAACAGCAGCGCCACCAGAGACGGCAATGGCAACTTGCGTATTCGCGTAAATGCAGTGGGATGCGCGGGATGACGAGCGGACTTGAGAAACTCGGGGGACGTCAGGTGCGCAGAAATATCGGAAAAAAGAGCAGAAAGAGACATGTTCGCCAATGAGATAAAAAATTCTCACTGGCAAAAAAATTACTGCACTTTGTCAAGCTTTATTTGATCGATTCCCAACTATTTTTCTGACTTCCAGAGTCAAATCCTTAACTTGGGTAGATTGGGTACGACCCGGTCTGCTCGCGAACCAAAAGAGCGCAGGCATCAAGAGAAGATGAAGGAAATTCGTGTGACATGTCAGTCTCCGGCGGGATTGCCCGGTTCCGGCTCGGTTCACAGCGCAGCGGTCAAGGTTCGAAGACGGCCGCCAGGACGCCAGCGCGCACAGCGCACGCAGACCTTGACGGCGAGAACGCCGTGGTACGGTGAAGGAAATCAGCAAACCCGCCCTCCCCGCTCCCGCATCGAGTGGGCAAGCGCAGCGCGCAGGCCCGGCAGGGCCGAAGGCGTGAAGGATCGAAGCCCGCCAGGGCCGTGACCGGGACTCCGGGCACGGGGCGTAGCCCGAGAGCCTGACGGTGCTAAGCACCGGCACGTACCTCTGGCTCATCAACAACCCAAAGAGTTTTCTCATTTGTCGCAAGCACCCGCCGGCCAGCAAGCACGTAGCTGCAGTCAGCAAGGCAGTATTTGCCGAGCCATCTTGACCAGCCTATCGTCAGTCGACCGAAGATATGTGCAAGCGGATTGTCAATGCCTGGCGCACGGAAAGCGCATCATCATCTTCAACATTGAAATGTTCAGGCTACGCCAATATCGCCCATCGTCGCAGCGACTGTTAGTAGCTCCTTGTCGCTCGGCTGATTCCAGTTCTCACCAAAAGCCGCCTCGGCATAGGTACCGAGAAACTTGGACTTGACTAGGGGATGCTGCCACCCATCCTTTCGAAGCCTTTTGATGATCTGAGAATGAAGGCCCGCTGTTTCCATGGCGTTGATCACCTGTTGGGTTAATGCTTCTTGCTCGGCAGCAGACATGGCCTTGAAGTCTGATTCAATGACGGCCAGACGCTGGCTGGTCCAAGCGTTGCGCCAAGCGAGTTGGCGTTGAGTTTTGGAAGCCAGCGCCTGGCTACTCGTAGGAATGGCCTTGGCAGCTTTTTCAGCTGCGGCCCGCGTCGCCTGAGTAGCATGTCCCGGCATGATCGACACCAAGTATCGCGTGGGATCTCGCACGGGCTCTGGATAGGCAGACTGAACGCGCCGGGACAGTTCTGGCAAGGCCGTGATCAGCGCTTCGTTACCGTAGGTCTCGACAATATGCTCAATGCGTTCATCAGGTATACCCAATTGGCGCGCCAAGTGAATGGATTGCAGATCGACTTTTTCAGGGGCCTTTCGGTCTGCACAGGCATCAACTGCCTTTTTCTTGATAAAAAACTGCACTTCCGATATGTAGCGACCACGACGATGCTCAACCAACTCTATATCAAAAGGCGAGGCAGCATTTACTTCAGCAACGGCTGGCTTTAAAGTGTCCCGTTTAAAAAAAGAGTACTCAAGTTTTTCCAGCCTGGCCTCATCGGGAATCCGGCCTGTCATGGGGTCATGCCACCAGCGCCAAGGCTGGCGTGGGCTGCGGCCTATGTTTTGGTAGCGACAGGCCAATTCGTATAGAAAGACTGCAGGATGGGTACGCAGCTGGGAAACCACTTCCATTTTGATGCGGGCAAAGATTGTCGGATTGAGCAGTTCGCTGCGCAAGTTAACAGCAAATGACCAGTCAACCCACACCTCGGCGCGCTGCTTTCTGATCTTGCAATGCGCTAGCAAACCGCAGGCATCCCAGTCGGTACCCTCGCCTGTCGTCGGCGACTGCCATTCAACCACCGTCGAGATCATCGACTTCAGATGCTTTTTGATCAGATTCAAGTCATTTGAATCGTATTCAAGCAAATGAACAATGTCTGAAAGCGGGGCCGTATGAACTTCGCGATCATGTCCTGCTTCCTTGTCATTTTGGGACAGGTGAAGTAATACGTTATAGGTTTTCCTGGCCAATGCAGAGATGCGCTCGCTCCTGGCCGTAATGGCTAGCGCCGTGACGGGCTTTTTCAGGTCAACATCGCGAACGTGAGGCTTTTTGACGGCATCTAGGGACTTCATGCCTTTGACTGTATCGCAGGATTCCTTTAGATGAATAAAAGATTTCATGTAAATTTCTTCTTCACTGCGGCGCTGGAAAAGTGCTAAGAGGAGAAAAATCGCGAGGATTTTTCCTGAAACGTCTCATGTGAGGGAAGCCGGCTTAGCGCTGAAGCTCCGCTAAAAGTAAAAAATGCCGTTGCTCAGGTAGCAAAAAGCGGCCTTTTAAGTGTGCAGTTTCTTTCCTGTATCCACCCTGCCAGCATCCTGAAGTTCCGCAGAAATGTCCTGTATCCCCTGCAAAAGGCTCCCGAAGTGCCTCGGAAGTATCCTGTAATGGCTCAAAAAAACAATCTAAGTTGTTGATTTTAAAAAGAAAAACAATACCTAAAGGTATTAGAGGGTTTTGAAGAGTTACAAACTTATAAATCCCTGTAGACAGTCCATCAGGAGTGATTTTTGAAAACAAAAGCCTTCGCATGAGTGAATGCAGGATTTTTCCAGAAAAAGTTTGCACAAATTAGCTTCACAAGCGAAAATTGTGCAAACACGCATCGTGCGTGCAATTACATAAAAGAAAAGCAAATGAAATCTGTTAGCGAGAACTTACTGCAGCCCATGACCATGAGCGATATCGTTCAGCAAGCAGCAAGGGCCAGTGACATGGTCAGTGCAGTAAGAACGACCATGCTCGCACCAACAGCGAAAAAAGTAAGTCCCACCTACAACCAGACGGAAGTAGCCACGCTTTGCGGAATAGACCGTGGTCCGTTTGCTTACAGAATGAAGAATGATGAACAAGGCACCCTTCCTCAAGGCGTAACCAGGCCCGAGCGCCGAGGAAAGGAATTTACGTTAGCAGAAGCGCGGACCTGGGTAAGAGATGTGCGAAAAGACAAACTTCGTCCTGAAGGCGCTGAAGCGGTAGTCATCAGCATTGCCAATTTCAAGGGGGGTGTCGGAAAATCTACCACAGCCATGGCTTTAGCACAGGGCCTGTCATTGCTGGGGCACCGCATTCTCCTGATTGATGCAGACCCTCAAGGCTCGCTCACCACGTTGACCGGCTTGCTCCCGGATTTGGATGTCGAAGACAAGGACACATTTTTGCTTCTGGTCTCCGGGGAAGAAGAATCGATTCGTTACGCTATTAGGCCTACATATTGGGATGGAATTGACCTTGTAGCGGCCGCCCCATTGTTATTCAGCATTGAATTTACCCTTCCGTCCAGACAAGTACGCGAAGCGGGCTTTGAGTTTTGGAACGTTTTGAATCTTGGAATAGATGATGTCCGTGAAGACTACGATGTCATCATCATTGATACTGCTCCAGCTTTATCGTATGGCACTGTGAATGCATTGATGGCCAGCAATGGGATCATCATGCCGCTGCCACCAAATGCACTCGACTTTGCATCGGGTGCTCAGTTTTGGAGTTTGTTTGCAGATCTGTCTGAGAGTCTTTCAGGCAGCGGACATTTGAACAAAACATACGATTTCATCAACGTTCTGCTGTCAAGGGTCGAAACTGACGCTGCAAGCGCGATGGTCCGCAAGTGGATTATCTCCACTTATGGTGACAAGGTACTGCCTGTCGAGATTCCAAAAACAATCGTTACGTCAACATCAAGCGCAGAGTTTGCTACTGTCTACGATATATCTCGATACGACGGCTCTGCCCGAACCTACAAGCGCGCGCGTGAAGCCTATGACAGTTTGGTCGCTTATGTGGAGCGCCTTGTTCATGCCGTATGGCTACGTGATTCGTCCAATCGTAAATCAAAATTTAACTGAACATGGCACGTAAATTATTTGAGAAGGGTGACTCAGTAACTTTGCCCGCAAGTGTTGGCGCATCAGCAATTCAAGCGTCCAGTGTGGGCCGTCCTCGAACAGCAATCGGTGGAATGGCGCAATTCGTTGTTGATGAATCCAAGGTCCGGCTTGAACTCGAATCATTGCGTGCTGAGTATGCAAAACATGAAGGAGCCAAACCAGCGCGGTTGCTCGATCCGCAGGTAATCAAACCATCGCAATGGGCTAATCGTCATGAAGACTCCTTTCGAACTGAGGAGTTTATTAGCTTACGAGCAGAGATTGACAACGCGGGCGGCAATGTCCAGGCCATCAAAGTTCGTCCCCTGCCCAATGACTCGATTGAGCAAGACCACAACAAGATTGCATCGCAGCCTTCGAAATCTCCGGAAAAAGAGGGGGTTGAACCGTTCAACCCCCCCTACGAATACGAAATTGTTTTTGGGCACCGGCGCCATCGAGCATGTTTAGACCTGGGGATTCCAGTGCTTGCCCTGATTGAGGAAACCACCGAGCAAGAACTCTTTGTCGACATGGACCGGGAAAACAGGCTGCGCGCTGATCTCTCACCTTGGGAACAGGGAGTGATGTACGCGAAAGCGCTGGACGGGGGTCTATTTTCTTCCAATGCCCGCCTGGCGTCAGCAGTTGGCCGTGATACGGGAGTAATTGGCAAAGCGCTTTCCCTTGCCAGGCTGCCTTCTACCGTTGTTGATGCCTTTCCCACACCGCTTGAGATTCAATATCGCTGGGCCAAACCTCTCACAGACCGGTTGCTTGTTGACCCAGAGGCTGTTACTCATCGCGCAAGGGAATTGAAAGAGTTCAAGGAAAAGCTTTCCTCAAAGGAAATTTTTGAACTGCTGGTTTCTGAACAAGAATTACCTCAAAGGCAGCACCTTGATTCAGCGTCTGGGCGCCAAGTGACCGACGCAGAAAGGAAGACTAAGAAAATCGTAATCGGAAGTCGAGGGAAAAATATGGCGACGTTTTCAATGGACAGCAAGGGTCGCGCTATGGTTCGCTTCAAATCAGTTATGACTGCCGGTGACAGCGAAGCGCTGGTCAAGCTGATACAAGAATTTTTGGACAAGCGGGCGTGAACACAGATTGCGGCCTTGTCTGTAGGATGTTGTAGGCCCCCGCAAACCTATCCGGAAAATGCCTTCCCCAGCTCATCCACCCGCCGCTTGATGGGTGCCCGGCCATAGATCGCCGTGGTGGTCTGGATGGAGGCATGCCCCATCTGCGCCTGGATCACGTCCAGAGGCACTTGCCGGGCAATGGCTCTGGTGCCAAAGGTGTGGCGCAGCCAGTGGGTGGTGGCCCCCGCCAGTCTTTCTCTTTCGTTGGCCGGCAGGCTGGAAGCCCGCACCGCCTTGGCCAGCCAGCCCTTGACATGCTCGTAGAGCGCCTGGTAGCCGATGGGTGCCATGGGATCCAGGCTACTTGCCAGCAGGGGCGCATCCGGCGGGGCCTCCTGGATTGAACCCAGGCCGCGCACCTGGAGGTAGTCCTGCAGCGCGGCCAGCGCCTGCCCGGGCACGGCGGCGATCCGGTTCTTCGCCCCCTTGCCACGCACCTGCATCACCCAGCCCTCGGGCTCCAGGCGCAGGTCGCCCAGCGTGGCCGACAGGAGCTCGGCCGAGCGCAGGCCCACGGCCTCGACGAACAGCAGGATGAAGCGGATGCGCGCGCTGGAAGGCGAGGGCGCCTGGCCGTCCACGAAGCGCAGCACTTCGAGCATCGCCGCTTCGCTGAAAGCCTTGGTGTCCAGCATCTTGTGGCCCGGATCGTCCCCCGTGGCCTGGTTCACCAGCACCCAGGGGTTGGCACTCAAGTACTGCGCCGACTGCAGCCAGGCAAACAGCGAAGCGATGATCACTACTGCCTGGCGGCAACTCGCGTGCGACAGGGGACCGCGAAAGGGCGCCCAGCCGGGCTGGCCGGGCGCGGCCCGAGCCCGGGAGATCCAGCGCGGCGGAATATTCTGAAGGAAGGCCATGAACGCCCCGCAGTCGGCCACCGTCATCTGCGCGAGCCTGGCGCCACCCCGTTCATACTGCAGCCACAGCAAGAGGCGGTGGGCTTCGCGCTGGTAGACGCGCACGGTGGCCAGCGAGCCCGCCCGCGCCTGGATCCAGCTTTGCACCGCCTGCCCGTCTGAATTCACGTCCAGCAGCGGGCGCGCCACAGCGGTCTGCGTGACCTCCTCCAAAGCGCGAAGGCCTGACGCCTCGTCCGTTGGCGCGTCAGGAGCGCGGGAAGTGCGCGCAGGCGAAGGCGCGCCAAACAGCGCCGGTGTCGCGCTCAGTGCAAAGAGCGGCCTGGGCGGCTGCACGTCCCTCGGCAAGAGCGTGGCCAGGTGGCGCTCGATGCGCCTAGCCTTGGCAACCCCGACCGCGGGCAGCGCAGCAAACCAGCGCCCGCCCGCCGAGATGCGGGCGTTCAGGGCCCCCAGTGTCAAGAGGCCCGCCGTGACTAATTTTGTCGCCAGCGCCTCCTCGAACCAGCCGGCCACCATGTCGGAGGGCTGCGGCGTCTCGGCGGCCACGCCCTCCAGGCGGCGCAGGAGTTCCAACTGGCGCTCCCGCAGGCGCTGGCTGCGCGCGGCTTTTCGCTCCAGGGGAAAGGCTTCGGCATAGAGCGTGAGCACCTCGCTTTCGGAAAAGCCGTCCAGGCCGTGCTGCTGCGCAAAGGCGTCGAGCGAGGGGCGCACTTCGCCGCCGGGGACCCGGATCGTGAGGCCAACTAAGCGCCAGGCGGACTCGCCCCGCCGCCTGGCCACCGCGCGCACCGCGTCGACCGCTTCCTGGTGCGCCGTCTTCGCTTCATGGCCGTGCTCGATGCCCAGGTACCGCCGGGCGCATTCGGCTAGGTTCAAGCCTTCGGCGGCGGCGCGCAACTGGGCAAAGTGGTGCGGGCCCAGGCGGCGCACGAAGCGGGGATGCGCCAGCGCGGGCTGCGTTGGCTTGGCGGGCAGGGGCGTCATGGACGGGTCCATCGGGGGGTGAAAGGATTAGCCGGGCGTGCGGGGTGCGCGCCTTCCGGCCTCCCGGCGTCGCAGAAAAGGCGCGTACACCGTGCTCGGGTCGGCAGCGAACAGGCAAAACGCGGCCTGCCAGGACGCGCCAGGCGCGCCGATTGCACCCTGGCCAGGGGTGGTGTCAGGGCGCATGCGTAAAAACCGCTGGCGGGGCTGCTGTCGCGTGCCGGGCGACTGGCGCGGCGCGGAGCAGGGTGACGGTGGCCCGCACCCCAGCCCTGTACCAGCGCACGCGCCGGGGGTGGGAACGCTGGCGCGGGGCCGCGCAAGGCCTTGTCAGGCTTGGAGTTTTTCATAGGCTGCAGGCAGGCGGAGGTTTTGACCACTGGATTTTACCCTGAGATAATGAGCGTTATCTTAGGGGGGTGTCTTGAAAACCCCCTGGCATGCGTTCATTTTCATAAATCCGTACCCAGATTTTTCATCAATCTGTGCCTGGCACCGACGAAGGAAGCCGACAGCCCGCTTCGATCTTCGTAGGCTGCGGCAACAGGCCCGCCTGAGTTCTCATCGCCATGTGATTTCGTTCAACTCAGGAACATTTTTATGAAAAATTCCATGCGGGGAACATTATTGTGAAAAATATTTTTTCATGATTTTGAGCCCATATTTTCCGGAGTTCAAGGAAATCAACTCCTTGCGTGCACAGGTTGGGTATGGATTTATGAAAATGAACGACACCCGTTCATTCACATAAAACCGTACCCGGATTTCACATAAAAATGCACCTGCGTGGACGAAGGGTCTGCTACCCCACGCGGCGCTTCTCATCCCTGAGGATTGCGTTCAGTCCGGGTACGTTTTTATGTGAAATTCCATGCGGGGTACGTTATTGTGTGAAAGAACTTTACATAATTTTGGTACTGGATTTTTGGAAATGCAAGCAAATCAACGCCCAATGCCAGCCGTGCTGGGAACAGTTTTATGTGAATGAACGGTTGACGTTCATTTGCCGTTCATTTGCCTAAAAGTGTTGCTATCTTTGGCCTAAAAAAGTTCCAGACCAACCGCTGACGCAAACTTGCGGTCAAATGCGCTGCTCCAGCCCAAAAAATGGCCACCCGGATGCAAATTCGTTCATCTCGAGAACACTTTTAGGCCAAGCGACACTTCAAGAACGTTTTTAGGTCAAGGTATTTGGCCTAATTTTGATACTGGATTTTTTGAAAATCAAGCAAATCGATGCCTTACGCCAGACGCCTGATAACACTTTTAGGTAAATGAACGTCCAGCACGTCTCGCGGCTCTGTCGCATTAAGCGGTTTTTTTCATAAAATGACATTGATTTCATTGAAAATTTTTTTGTGATGGTTGCTCAATGCTGCAGAGCCGACAATTTGCCTCAGGCTAAATCCATGCTTTTTAAGTAACTCGATTTCCACAAACACCTCTTTGGTTATCACAGCTACCCTAAAGGCAGCCATCTTCTCAAAATAGGTGTGTCCGTTTTAAACCGCTGCCTGTATCACTTTACTTCCGCTGATGACACCGTGATCCCCAAGCGCTGGGTTGTGGAGCGCATTTTTTCCTGGTTGGACAAGAACAGGCGGCTATGGAAGAACTGCGAGAGAAAGCTCGACACCAGCCTGCAGTTCATTCACTTGGCGTTCCTGGCTCTGTTACTTAGAAGATCGTGAACACGTTCTAAGCACTTGGCGGTGTGAAAGGGCGCGGGGCCGGTGAGTCCTGCGCATGGGTCTTCAGACAGGTGACAAACTCCATGAGTGTGGCCGAGATGTGCTCACGGTTCCACACCACGGTGATGGGTCCGAAGCGGATGCTGGATTCGATGGCGATCTTTCGGAACAGCCCGAGCGAGGCCATATAGTCCGCCATGGATTCTGAACACACGCCAACATAGTCGCCCTTTTGCAGCAGTGCCTGCATCATGGCCAGCGACGCGGTTTCGGCTTTTGGCACCAGCCACGATGCCTCCCGCTCGACGAGGTAGGCATCCATCTGAATGCGCGTGAGCGTGCCACCGGGCGGCATCACCCACTTTTCGTGGAGCACGTCGGCGAAGCCCAGTGTCTCGCTGCACGTCCAATGCCTGCTGCCGTGGCCAATGACAATGGCCACCTGATCGTCAAATAGCACCTGGTGAGCGAGCCCCGGCTGGTGCGCCCGCGCGTCCAGAACGCCAATGACCGCATCCATGGCGCGGTTTTCCAGACCCTGGAGCAAAGTGTCAAAAGGCCCATCGTGGATGGACACCACCACGTCGGGGTGCTCCTGCTGAAAGGCAATAACTGCCTCCGGTAGGCCGCCAGCAATGCCCGCCCAGACGCTGCCCACGTTCAAGCGCGGCACGCGACCTTCGGCCACTGCATTCAACTCGCGGCCGGTGCGGGCGATATCGCCCAGCACGCTGATGGCCAGCCGCTTGAGTAGCTGTCCCGCAGGAGTGAGCTGCACCTTGCGCCCGCGCACGACCAGCACCGTGTCCACTACGCTTTCGAGTTCGGCCAGCCAGTGCGACATGGCCGATTGCGTCATGTGAAGCCGCGCCGCCGCCGCGGTCAGCGTGCCCGCCTCGTCCAGCACCAGAAACGACTCCAGGTGCCGCACCTTGACGCGCCGCGCCCAGGATGTGCCCTCGAAACGATCAATCATGAGTAAACCTTCATACAGCTATTTTGCCTTTTCGCTAGACAGTAAGCCGGTTTCATCATGAAAATGTTCTCATCCTTCTTCCTGACAACATCCTCATCTTCTTTTGCAGATCCCCTAGGAGTTCCCAGTGTCCCAAGCAAGCAACAACGTCTCAAAGTTCCTGATGGGTTTCGCGGTAGCGGCCATCACGACCACCACCGTGTATGCCCAGGCTGCCTACCCAAACCGCCCCGTGCGGTTGGTGGTCTCGCAGCAGGCGGGCGGCAGTTCTGACACCATCGCCCGCATGTGGGCCGAAAGCGTGGGCAAATCCATTGGCGGCACCGTGGTGGTGGAAAACAAGCCGGGCGCAGGTGGCATCATTGCGGCCCAGTACGTGCTGGGCCAGCCGGCCGACGGCTACACGTTGTTCTTCGGGGGCGTGTCCCAGATGGTGTTCAACCGCTTCACGTACAAAAGCCTGCCCTACTCGCCCGAGAAAGACTTCACGGGCGTGGGCATGCTGACAACCGTGCCGTTCATCCTGGTGACAAACCCTGCGACGGGTATGAAGTCACTCAACGAACTTACGCAAAAAGCCAAGCAATCCCCGGGCAAGCTGAACTTCGCATCGGCCGGACTGGGCAACTCCACGCACCTGGCGGTCGAGCTTCTGGCTAAGGCCCTGGACATCTCCATGACGCACATCCCCTTCAAGGGCGAGCCCGACGGCGTGATGGCCACCATCGGCGGTCAGACGGAGGTGATGGCCCCCGTATTCGGCACAGCGCTGCCTCACATCAAGAACAACAAGCTCGTGCCACTGGCCGTGATCGCACCACAGCGCCTAAACGAACTGCCCGACGTACCCACCGCCGCAGAGTTGGGCGTCAAGGGCTTTGACAACATGGGCTGGAGCGGCATTGTGGCGCGCAGCGGTACGCCTGCGGGCCTGGTCGACAAACTGCACAAGGCCACTGAAGAGTTCCACAAAAACCCGCAGGTGCAGGCCAAGCTCAAGGGCATGGGCGTGATACCGCTCCCCGGCCCTGCCTCGCTGTTGATGGAGACCACGGAGCGCGACATGAAGGCCTGGGGTCCCACGCTGGAAACACTGAACCTGAGCGGCCAGTAACGTAAACCGTTTCTCCTTTTAGTTCTTTACATCTACCCCCTGCCGTATCGCTGATGCCGCACGGGGCTTTTTCTTTGAAGCCATGAAAACACAAGCAATGGTGGTCTGCCCCCAGCCCGAGGCGGCCGAATCCGGTATTGACATCCTGCGCGCTGGCGGCAACGCGGTGGACGCCGCAGTGGCTACTGCCCTGGCGCAGACGGTGGTCGACCCGCTGATGTGCGGTATTGCTGGCTTTGGTACCGCCGCCGTTTACCTGCCGGGCGCCAGGGTGCACGAGTATTTCGACTTCCACTCCCCTGCGCCGCTGGCGGCCAGGGAAGACATGTGGGAGCACCTTCTCGAAGCCGAGACCAAAGACGGCTTTGGTTTCATCCTGAAGGGTCGCGTCAACGACATCGGCCCCCAGTCCATCGGCACGCCCGCCACGCTTAAGGGACTGGAAGCCATGCACCAGGCGCACGGCCGATTGCCATGGAATCAGGTGGTCGAGCCCGCGATCCGCTGGGCATCAGAAGGTTTCTTCGTGCGGCCGGGCATGCACGCCTTCTGGATCGATGAGCCCAGCATGGGCCGCGTTGGCAACCTCGAGCGTCTGCAGTATTGCGAGGACAGCCGCGCCCTGTACTGCCGCGCCGACGGACGCCCCAAGGCCATCGGAGCTCCCCTGCGCAATGAAGGAATGGTCCGGGTGCTGAGCCAGATTGCCGAAGAAGGCTCGCACCCGTTTTACCAGGGCGACCTAGCACGCCAGATGGTGGCGCATCTGCAATCGCTCGGTGCGTTGATCTCGCTTGACGATCTGGCCAAGTACGAGGTGCAGCGCAACCCGCCTCTGGTGGGCACCTATCGCGACCGCACCATCACTACCAACCAGCCTCCGGGCGGAGGCGCCATGCTGCTGGAGATGCTCAACATCCTTGAGCACTTCGACCTGGCGACCATCGAGCACAACAGCCCCGAGTACATCCGGCTCGTGTGCGAGGCCATGAAAAAGGCCACAATCGACAAAGATCGTCACATTGGCGACCCCCGATTTCTGGACGTGCCCTTGGACCAGTTGCTGTCCAAGGACATAGCGCGCGGCGTGGCCGAGCAGATTCGCGCAGGCCACCGCTACAACGTGGAGCGCGTAAACCACGGCGCGCCCGTGCCGCGCGACACCACCCATCTGAGCGTGGTGGATGCCGACGGCAACGCGGTGTCCATGACCCACTCGCTGGCCATGCCTTCGGGCATCATCACACCAGGCATGGGCTTTCTCTACAACGGCTGCATGGGCGTGTTCGACCCACGGCCTGGTCGCGCGGGCAGCATCAAGCCGGGCAAGAGCCGCTTCACCTCGTCGTGCCCTACCATGACCTTCAAGGACGGCGCCCTCGACATCGTGCTCGGCTCGCCTGGTGGGACGCAAATCGCCATGGGCGTGCTGCATGTGCTGCTCAACGTCATCGACCGCGGCATGGAGATGCAGGCCGCCGTGTCGGCACCACGCTTTTCGTCCACCAGCAATTCCATCGACGTATGCAATCGGATTCCGCGCTACACCACGCGCGCCCTGGAGGCCGAGGGCTACACCATCGGTCGCAACCCCTATAACTACACCATCGGCTGGGTGCACGGCGTGCAGGTGCAGCCCGACGGCCTGCATGGCGGTGCGGACCCAGGCCGCGATGGCGTGGCGTACAAGCTGAGCATGAATACTCTGCACTGATAGGCCAATTACGGAATATTTGATGCGCTGAAATTGCGCAACCTGGAGAAAAAGCTTCAGTTGAGCGCTGCACGTTTCTTGAGCGCTAAAGCAGTGATGGGATCACCCGTTTTGGCCGGCACGGCTGCAGCTGGCGGCAGCAGATATTCAGGCGCTCAACGAGGTCAGTGCGGGCGGGTGACCCTTTTCACGGGCTAAACCATCGCACAAGCACTGATCGCCCCATCCCGGACCCGCATGACTGTCTGCCGACTGGTGCCAAACGCTCGGGCAAGGGACGCAATGGATTCTCCGGACGCGAGCCGCGTTTTCAACGCTTGCACTTGCAAGGGGCTCAGGCTCTGGGGCCTGCCCAGTGTCTTGCCTTCAGATTTCGCGCGCGCAAGCCCCGCTTGGGTCCGCTCGATCAACAGGTCGCGTTCAAATTCAGCCACAGCGGCGATCACCCCCATGGTCATCTTTCCGGCCGCACTGGTGAGGTCAACACCGCCCAAGGCTAGGCAATGCACACGCACCCCCAATTCCGTTAAAGCTTCCACGGTCACGCGCACGTCCATGGCGTTACGCCCCAGCCGGTCGAGCTTGGTCACCACCAGGACATCGCCCGACTCGAGCTTGTCCAGCAGTTTTCGGAAGCCCTTGCGCTCAGATGCAGCGACCGAGCCCGATACAGTTTCCGTGATGGTGCGCGGGGCGGTGACCTCAAAGCCTGCGCCGGCGATTTCCTGATCTTGGTTGCTGGTGGTCTGGTCTGCTGTGGAAACTCGGCAGTAAACGAAAACTCGGGTCATGGGAAAAGTCCTGCATGTTCGTAAATGATGTCCGAATCATGCGGAGTGTTCAAAACCAAGTAAAGCTAATTTACGGACATACGTTTTACGGCTGACCATATACGGTCGATTCTGAACACTTTGAGCGCTACCCGTTGTGGCGGTCCATAAATTCAATCGAGATTTCGCTGTGAATAACAGCCATTCGGCATTACCTACCGGTCACCACCGGTAATTTTCTGGAAGTTCACTTTCCAAGTTTTCCCGACCGATCAGTGATCATCCATAGTGACCTGCAGCGTGCCCGAAGCGGTCATCTGAGCTTTATATTTTGGTGATCTTTACAGAAGTAATTTAATGCAAAGCCCATGCACGACAGGATTCAATTTTAGTTACTGAGTAACTTAGGCCGAACATGATGTTCACTTTGCTCAACGGGCTGTGACCGACCGTAGTGCGTTGCTAGAGGATGCGGCTGGTGGCCCCTATTACCCAACTGATCAAGATTGGATAGACCTGGCAGGACTGGCCGGGATCAAGCTGGAATCGGAATTTGGCACCAATTCATGCAGCCCATCTGGAAAATTCAATGAAAGTCAGTGACTTGATCGCGTAGCTGCAGCGGATGCCGCAAGAACTCGAAGTGATGTTGCCGTGTGAAGGAGGCCTGGACTACGCCATGGGAGTCGGCATCGTTCAGGTGGCTAAGACCAAGCACGATTGGTCCGGAACACCGATTGGCAATTACTGGCAGATGGAGAAGATGTACGGCTACGAACCTGAACTGGAGACCGGACAAACGTTCCCGGTGGCGGTCATTGACTTTGAAGAAATCGCGCAGCAGCCCTGACACGTCTTGGGCGAGACTTCCTGAATCGACGAAATAGCGTTATGTTGTCAACCCGGTGGGGTGGTCAGCCGTCAATAAAACGATCCTTTATTGGATACGAAACCAAGGTCGGCATTGCAGCGTTTGCTGCCTGTGGCCAACGACAGCTTTCTGGTAGTTCAACTCCTACGCCTTCCCCACACCTCAGCAGTCATTCATGGCGGTCAGGAAAGAGCCTAAAGCAGACATGCCCATGCCAGGATCCTTGCCCCTTTTTCCTAGACGTCAGCAGCATTTGAGTCCTTCTTCAATGCCGATGCAGGCAGTCCAAAGACTCGATCGAACGCCCATGTGAACGCGATAGCGTAGACGAAGAAAAAAAGGAGGAGGCCCAGATTGGCCACGAATGCTGCTGCTGGGGGGATGCCCAGCCAGAGCGACATGACTGGAACAAGAATGATCACTAAGCCACCCTCGAAGCCGGTCCCATGCGTAAGCCGTCTGGCGAATGAGCGCCCGCGCACGGTTTGTCGCGACTCCCATCGCTCGAAGATTAAATTGAACGCGTAGTTCCATATCAGAGCAATGGTGGATAGCACGACGGCCAACCCAAATGTGGACGTTGGCGGCTCGTCGAAGGCAAAGCTCAGCACGGGTCCCACGACTGCGATGGCAATTATCTCGTACAAGACGGCTTGAAGAATGCGGCGGGTTAACGGTGACATAGTGAGCAAGAAAGGTCTACAAAGCGGTTACGCGTTGCATTGGCAAGGGGGTCCGTTTGCATCGAGATTACGTCAGTCGCTGTGCATATGCCGCCTAAAAGGTGAGAAGCCCCGGCGCACATGGGTGGTTGTGCCGCAACACTCGTTGCCATCTGCCATCTGCCATCTGCCATCTGCGGAGACCGCTGGTTGTGTCGCGTTGACGATCAAGCAGCCTGCTCGACTATGCTGGGTGCTTTGAACGAAAAGGCTTGAAACGCAATGCTGGCTGCCAAAGGAATGCGCTTCCCAATCGACGTCATTCTGGTGTGCATTCGCTGGTATGCGGCTTATCCGTTGAGCTACCGGCATCTGGAGGAAATGATGAAGGAACGCGGCGTGTGTGCAGACCATTCCTCTATCAACCGCTGGGCGATCCGGTTTCTACCCTTGCTGGAAAAAGCCTTTCGCAAGAACAAGCGCCCGGTGGGCAGCAGCTGGCGCATGGACGAAACCTATATCAAGGTCAAGGGCACCTGGAAATACCTCTACCGGGCGGTGGACAAGGAAGGCAAGACGGTCGATTTTCTGCTGACGGCCAGGCGCGACAAGGCCGCAGTCCTGCGGTTCTTTGACAAAGCCATGAAGCCCAACGGTGTTCCGGAAAAGGTAACGATGGACAAGAGCGGCGCCAACAAGGCGGCCATGGATGAGATCAATGTCCGAGGCGAAATACCGATCATCGTGCGGCAAGTGAAGTACCTCAACAACATCGTGGAGCAGGACCATCGGGCCATCAAGCGGGTCACCAAACCAATGCTCAACTTCAAGTCATTTCGGGCCGCCAGAAATGTCCTGACCGGCATCGAACTCATGCACATGATCCGCAAAGGTCAGTTACTGCTGCAAGGCTTGATCGAGCTGTCGTTTGCCGACCAGTTTTATGCATTGGCAGGAAAAATCCGCCCTGTTTGAGGAATTGGCATTCGTCCTGCCCGAAACACGTTCATCAGCCGGCAACGCGACAGAACCCCGGCACGTCATGCCGCGCACGGTCTCGCCAAGCCCCTTCCCACGCCAATGTCAAAAGGCCGATGGTTGACTAATCTGGTCAAGATATTTATAGTTGACTAAATAAGTCGGGTATCTATTTTTCCATCAGAGATATCCCTCCCGAAAAGACCCGCCAGGCGGTCGCTGACAGCAGCCCGGTAGCAACCAAGGAGTTTGACCCATGACCATGACATTGACTGAAAACGCAGCGTTGCAGATCCAGCGCCAGCTTGAAAAACGCGGCCAGGGCATTGCCTTGCGCATTGGCGTCAAGAAGGTTGGCTGCACCGGCTTGGCGCACACTTTTGACCTGATCGACGAGGTCGGCCCGGGCGACCACAGCTTCGAGTCGCATGGCGCGCGCATCGTGGTCGATTCTGAAAGCCTTGAATTCCTTGACGGCTCGCGCATCGACTTCGTCACCGACGGCCTGAAGCAAAGCTTCAAGTTCGACAACCCCAATGTTGAAAACGAATGCGGCTGCGGCGAAAGTTTCAACGTCAAGAAAAAAGCCGGGACTGCCACACCGTAATCAACGTCAAGGCCTGACCGCCCGCGTTTTCTTCAAGCCACATCACCAGCCAGAAGGACCCCAATGAGTGCACTGCTGCAGCAACTCGTCAACCAGCCCTACAAGCACGGATTTGTCACCGACATCGAATCCGATGTCGCGCCCAAGGGGTTGAGCGAGCAAACCATCCGCATGATTTCGGCCAAGAAAAGCGAGCCCGCGTGGCTTCTCGACTTCCGGCTCAAGGCCTACCAGGCCTGGCTGCTGATGACCGAGCCGTTATGGCCCAACGTCCATTACCGGAAGATCGACTTCCAGGCCATCAGCTACTACGCCGCGCCCAAGCAAAAACCCAAGCTCAGCAGCATGGACGAGGTGGACCCCGAGTTGCTGCGCACCTTTGAAAAGCTCGGCGTTCCGTTGCACGAACGCATGGCGCTGGCCGGCGTGGCGGTCGATGTGATTTTTGACAGCGTGTCAGTGGCCACCACCTACAAGGCCAAGTTGGCCGAGGCCGGCATCATTTTCTGCTCGATGTCCGAAGCCGTGCTGGAGCACCCGGAACTGGTGAAGCAGTACCTGGGCACGGTAGTTCCGACGAGCGACAACTACTACGCCGCGCTCAACTCGGCGGTGTTCACCGACGGCTCGTTCTGCTTCATCCCCAAAGGCGTGAAGTGCCCGATGGACTTGTCCACCTACTTTCGCATCAACACCGAGGAATCGGGCCAGTTCGAGCGAACGCTGATCGTGGCGGAAGAGGGCGCTTCGGTGTCCTATCTGGAGGGCTGCACGGCACCGGCTTTCAGCAGCAACCAGTTGCATGCGGCGGTGGTGGAACTGGTGGCGCTCGACAACGCTGACATCAAGTATTCGACGGTGCAGAACTGGTACGCGGGCGATGAAAACGGTGTCGGCGGCATCTACAACTTTGTCACCAAGCGCGGCCTGGCCAAGGGCGCGAACTCGCGCATTTCCTGGACGCAGGTCGAGACCGGATCGGCCATCACCTGGAAGTACCCGTCGGTGATTTTGCGCGGCGACCACTCGGTCGGCGAGTTCTATTCGGTGGCGGTGACCAACCACCACCAGCAGGCCGACACCGGCACCAAGATGATCCACCTGGGCAAGAACACGCGCAGCACCATCGTCAGCAAGGGCATCTCGGCCGGGCAGTCGAGCAACAGCTACCGGGGCCTGGTCAAGGTGATGCCCACGGCCACCGGGGCGCGCAATTATTCGCAGTGCGATTCGATGCTGATTGGCGACAAGTCTGGTGCGCACACCTTTCCCTACATCCAGGTGCGCAACCCGACCGCCCAGGTCGAGCACGAGGCGTCGACCTCCAAGATCGGCGAGGACCAGCTGTTCTATTTCGCCCAGCGCGGCATCAGCGCCGAAGCCGCCGTGTCCATGATCATCAATGGATTCTGCAAGGACGTTTTTCAACAATTGCCGATGGAGTTCGCGGTCGAAGCGACCCAGCTGCTCGGCTTCAAACTCGAAGGAGCGGTCGGATGATCCACCCCAACAGCCCGGTTTTACTCGACGTGCGCGGCCTGTGCGCCAGCGTCAACGGCATCGACATTCTCAAGGGCCTGGACTTTACCGTCCGGCGCGGTGAAGTGCATGCCATCATGGGTCCGAACGGCTCGGGCAAGAGCACCTTTGCCAAGGTGCTGGCCGGCCACACGGCCTATGAAGTCACGGCGGGAACAGTGCAGTTTGAAGGCCAGGACCTGCTGACGCTGGCGCCCGAGGCACGCGCCCTGGCCGGCATGTTCCTCGGCTTTCAGTACCCGATCGAAATCCCCGGCGTGGCCAACAGCCAGTTCTTGCGCCTGAGCTACAACACGCTGCAGGCGCAGCGCGGCCAGGAAGAGCTGGATCCGCTGGAGTTTGACGACTTTGTGCGCGAGAAAATGAAGCTGCTGGAGATGAACCCCGATTTTCTGGACCGCAGCGTGAACGAAGGCTTTTCGGGCGGCGAGAAAAAGCGCAATGAAATTTTGCAGATGGCGCTGCTGGAGCCGCGCCTGGCGATTCTGGACGAGACTGATTCCGGCCTCGACATCGACGCGCTGCGCATCGTGTCGCAAGGCATGAACCAGTTGATCACGCCTGAGAACGCCGTTATTCTGGTCACGCATTACCAGCGGCTGCTGAACTACATCGTGCCCGACTTTGTACATGTGATGGAAGCCGGCCGCATCATCAAGACCGGCGGCAAGGAGCTTGCGCTGGAACTGGAACAACGCGGCTACGACTGGGTCAGCGCCGAGCACGAAGCGGCGAGCGGCGTGGAGGTCAGCGCATGAACAGCGCCATCGCACTTCGCCCCCCCACGGTGGACCACCTGGGCGCGCTGCTGGCCAACCAGCCGCTGCTGGCGCCCAGCCCTTGGGTGCATGTGAACGCGCTGCGCGAACAGGCGCATGCCGCGCTGGGCGCGCTGGCCATGCCGACGCTGCGCGACGAGGCCTGGCGCTTCACCAGCCTGGCGCCGCTGCACCGGCTGACGTTCCAGCCGGTGCAGGCGGCCAGCCGCCTGCAGCTAGAGGACATCGCGCCGTTTTGCCTGGACGACGTTGCGTGCCGGCTGGTGTTTGTCGATGGCATTTACGCGCCGCAGCTGTCCAGCCCAGCCCCCGAGGGCGGCGTGGTCGTGACCAACTTGCTGACCGCCATGGCCACCCATGCCGCCGCGCTGGAGGCGCAATTCGGCCGCCGGCAGATGCTGGGCGACAACGTGTTTGCCGCGCTCAACACCGCCTTCATGCAGGACGCGGCGGTCGTGCTGGTACCGCGCCATGTGGCGCTGGCCGCGCCGGTGCATCTGCTGTTCGTGGCGACGCAGGCGGGCGCGCTCAGCCACCCGCGCTGCCTGGTGCTGGCCGAAGCGGGCAGCCGCGCGACGCTGGTTGAAGACTATGTGGCGCTGCAGGATGCGGCCTACCTCGTCAATCCGGTGACGGAAATCGTGCTGGCCGACCAGGCGCAGCTCACGCATGTGCGCGTGCAGCGCGACGGCCCGCAGGCGTTTCACATCGCCAACGGCGCGGTGTCGGTGGGGCGCTCGGCCAACTACCAGTCGGTGAGCGTGGCGATGGGCGCGCAGCTGTCGCGCTACCACCTGAGCGTGGTGCTGGGCGAGGGCGCCGAATGCGCTGTGGACGGCCTCGCGCTGCTCGCTGGCAGCCAGCTGGCTGACACCCACAGCTGCATTGACCACGCCCAGCCGCACGGCACCAGCCGCCAGCTGCACAAGTGCATTGCCGAAGGCAGCGCGCATGCGGTGTTCAACGGCAAGGTGATCGTGCGTCCGGGCGCCCAGCGCACCGACTCCGCGCAGTCCAGCCGCAACCTGCTGCTCAGCAGCCGGGCGCAAGTGGACACCCAGCCACAGCTGGAGATTTTTGCCGACGACGTAAAATGCACGCACGGCGCCACGATTGGCCAGCTCGATGCCGAGGAAGTGTTCTACCTGCAAAGCCGTGGCCTGTCCGGCAGCGCCGCGCGCCAGTTGCTGACCTACGCGTTCGGCGCCGAGATCCTTGAGCGTATTCCCGTCGCCTCTTTAAAACACCAGCTGCAGCAGCGCATGCTGGCGCAAACCGGCAGCCAGCCATGAACGCGCGCGCCGAGCCAATACACGTCACGCCCGCCTTCGATGTCGAACGCGTGCGCGCCGACTTTCCCATCCTGCAAATTGAGGTTGAAGGCAAGCCGCTGGTCTACCTGGACAACGCCGCGTCGAGCCAGATGCCGCAGCCAGTCATCGACCGGCTGGTGCGCTACCAGAGCACCGAGCACGCCAACATCCACCGGGCGGTGCACACGCTGTCTGAACGGGCGACGGCCGCGTACGAGGAAGCGCGCGCCAAGCTGCAGCGCTTCATCAACGCACCCGACGTGCGTGAAGTCATCTTCACCAGCGGCACCACCGAGGCCATCAACCTGGTCATGCACGGCTATGGCCGCAAGTTCATCCAGGCCGGTGACGAGATCATTTTGACCACGCTGGAGCACCATTCCAACATCGTGCCGTGGCAGATGCTGGCCGAAGAAACCGGCGCCATCATCCGCGTGTTGCCCATCAACGACGCCGGCGAGCTGTGCCTGGACCAGTTCGAGCCACTGTTCAATGACCGCACCAAACTGGTCGGCGTGAGCCATGTCTCGAACGCGCTGGGCAGCATCAACCCGGTCAAACAGATGATCGCGCTGGCGCACAAGCGCGGCGTGCCGGTGCTGGTCGATGGCGCGCAGGCCGCGCCGCACCTGCCGGTCGATGTGCAGGACCTGGACTGCGATTTTTATGCTTTTTCGGGCCACAAGCTGTGCGGGCCGACCGGCATTGGCGTGCTCTACGGCAAGGCCGCGCTGCTGGAAAAAATGCAGCCCTTCAAGGGCGGCGGAGACATGATTTTGTCGGTGTCGTTCGAGAAGACGGTCTACAACGCGATCCCGTACAAGTTCGAGGCCGGCACGCCACCAATTGCCGCCGCCATCGGGCTGGGCGCGGCCGTCGATTACCTGTCGGCCATCGGCATGGACGTTATCGCCGCCCATGAGCATGCGCTGCTGCAGTACGCCACGAGCCAGTTCAGCGACCTGCCCGGCCTGCGCCTCATTGGCACGGCCCAGGACAAGGCGGCAGTGCTGTCTTTCACGCTCGACGGCATCCACCCGCACGATGTCGGCACGCTGCTGAACCAGGACGGCATTGCGGTGCGCACCGGCCACCATTGCGCGCAGCCGGTGATGGCGCGCTTCAAGGTGCCTGCCACCACGCGCGCCTCGTTTGCGTTCTACAACACCATGGCCGAAGTCGATGCGCTGGTCGCCGGCATCCGCAGCGTGCAGAAAGTGTTTGCCTGATGGCTGACTACAAGGCGCTCTACCAGGAAGTCATCCTGGACCACAACAAAAAGCCGCGCAACTACGGCACGCTGGACCGCCCCAGCCACCAGGCCGAGGGCCACAACCCGCTGTGCGGCGACCACCTGAGCGTGGGGTTGAATCTGGATGGCGATACCGTCGACCAGATCGCGTTCCACGGCGAGTCGTGCGCCATCTGCAAGGCGTCGGCATCGATGATGACGGTCGCCATCAAGGGCAAGACGCGTGCGCAGGCGCAGGCCTTGACCCAGGAATTCCTGGCCATGGCCACCGGCAAGCTCGACCTGAATCAGCCTAACCAGATCGGGCGGCTGGCGGTGTTTGCCGGCGTGCGCGACCTGCCCACGCGCGTCAAGTGCGCGATCTTGCCGTGGCACACGCTGCAGGCCGCCTTCAATTCGCAGGGCACGGCCAGCACCGAAGCGTGATGTTGTTAATGACTGCTGACCCCCTGAAAGGCCCCCATGCTGACTGCCCTTGAACTTAAAAACTACATCGCGAACGGCCTGGCCTGCGACCACGCGGAGGTGCTGGGCGATGACGGCCAGCACTTCGAGGCAGTGGTCGTGAGCCCGCTGTTTGCGGGAAAAACCCTGGTCCAGCAGCACCAGCAGGTCTACCAGGCGCTGGGCGATCGCATGCGCTCGGAGATCCACGCGCTGTCGCTGCAAACCTTCACGCCCGAGGCCTGGGCGAAATCGATCACTCAATAACTTTGGAACCCACATGAACGTTCACGACAAAATTCACGCGCAAGTCCACACCAACGCCGTGGTGCTCTACATGAAGGGAACGCCGCAGTTCCCGCAGTGCGGCTTTTCAGGCGCCACGGTGCAGATGCTGCAGGCTTGCGGCCTGCAGGACTTTGCCGCCGTCGACGTGCTGGCCGACCCGGACATCCGGGCTGGCATCAAGGCCTATGCCAACTGGCCGACCATTCCGCAGCTCTATGTCAACGGCGAGCTGGTGGGCGGCGCCGACATCGTTCGCGAGCTCTACGAGTCGGGCGAGCTGCAGACGCTGGTCAACCCGGCAGGGGCGTCATGACCTTGAAATTACCCTGGTCCAGCGCCCGCCCGGCGCCCATTTTTCAGGAGACTTGAATGCCGAAAATTGCCGAAATAGACGACACCCCTAACCCGAATGCGGTCAAGTTCACGCTCCACGAGCCGCTGACCTGGGGTGTCTCGCATTCCTACGAGAATGCAGACCAAGCCAAAGGCGATGCGCTGGCCTCGGCGCTGTTCGCTATTGCCCATGTCAGCAACGTGTTCTACGTGGACCGCTGGCTGACCGTGACGCAGGACGGCGGCGCCGACTGGCCGGAGCTGGTGCGCCTGATCGCCGTGCCGCTGCGCGCGGCGCCGGCGGCCGCTGCACAGTCGGCCGCCGCCGTATTTGCCGCGCGCGTGGCAATAGACGACATGAGTGAGGAGGAGCAGGAGCGGCTGGAATTGATCAGCGAGCTGCTGGACCAGCGCATCCGGCCGTCGCTGCAGGCCGACGGCGGCGACCTGCATGTGGTCGGCCTGTCCGGCAACTACCTCAGCATCCATTACCAGGGCGCCTGCGGCAGCTGCCCGAGCTCGATCTCCGGCACGCTCGCCGCCATCGAGAACCTGGTGCGCACGATCGAGCCGGAGTTGGCCGTGGTTTCGGTCTAGCCTGCTGCCGCGACAGGCCGGCAGCCCACGACACGCCATGACCGCCCTTCATCCCTGAACCCATAAGGCAGAAACACCGCCATGCAAACCACCAACCCCGCGCAACAATCCGCACCAGCCGCTTTACCCCAGCCAGCCGCCGGCCCCGGGAAACTGCCGGGCATCCGTCACATCATCGCCGTCGGCAGCGGCAAGGGCGGCGTCGGCAAATCCACGGTGAGCGTCAATCTGGCGCTGGCGTTGCAGCAGCGCGGGGCGCGCGTCGGGCTGGTCGATGCCGACATCCTGGGCCCCAGCATCCCAGGCATGCTGGGCATCCCGACCGGTGAGCCGCCAGCGATGACGGCAGACAACCGGATGATCCCGGCGCAGCGGCACGGCCTGAAGGTGGTGTCCATGGGCATGCTGACCGGTGACGACCAGCCGGCCGTACTGCGCGGGCCGATGGTGGGCAAATACCTCAAGATGTTCGTTGGTGGCGTGCAATGGGGCGATCTGGACTATCTGATCCTGGACCTGCCACCCGGCACCGGTGACACCCAGCTGACGCTGGCGCAAAGCATGCCGCTGTCGGGCGTGGTGATCGTGACGACGCCCCAGGCCGTCAGCCTGAAGATCGCCCGCCGGGGCTTGCGCATGTTCGAGAAGGTGCAGGTCCCGATTCTCGGCATCGTCGAGAACATGCGCACCTTCACCTGTCCGCACTGCGGCGAGACCACGGATATTTTCCGGCACGGCGGCGGCGAGCTGATGAGCGAGGAACTCGGTGTGCCGTTCCTGGGCGCCTTGCCCCTGGCCGCCGAGGTCGTCACTTGCGGCGATGAAGGGCGTCCCATCGTGGTCGCGCAACCGGCGTCGCTCAGCGCACGGGTGTATGCCGCCATCGCCGACGCGCTGGTCGAGCAGGTGCACGCAGCGGTCACGGTGCTCAAGCCCTTTGTCTGGAAGTGGGACAGCGACGAGGGTGCGCCAGCCTGGATGGAAGGCGCTGTGCAGCCTGCCGGCGCGCGCACCATCCCGGTGGGTCTGCTGCGCCGCGATCCGCGCACCTTGTCGCTGCTGTGGGAAGACGGCCATCGCGACGATCTCGATGTGCGCGACCTGCGCCTGGCCTGTCGCTGCGCCCTTTGTGTGGAGGAGATGAGCGGGCGCAAGCTGCTCGACCCCCGGACGGTGCGGGCCGATGTGAGCCCGCGCCAGATCACCAGCATCGGCAATTACGCGATCCAGTTCGACTGGAACGACGGCCACAACAGCGGGATTTATGCCTTCAACGACCTGCGCGCCTTGGGCGAACGGGCTGGTCTGCAAAGCGTCGAAGATGTCTGAAACCCTGGCGCCAGACCAGATTCGGGCGGATCAGCCGGTCAGCATCCGCGCCGAGGCATCGCTGGTCGATCCCGACAGCTGCAAATTCACAGTCAGCTCCAGCGTACATCCGGGCGGCTCCTCCTTTTTTGCCGGCAGAGAACGCGCAGCCGGGTCGCCGCTGGGCGAGCGGCTGTTTGCGCTTGACGGTGTCGCCAGCGTGCTGATTGCCGGGAACGTGGTGACCATCGGCAAGGTGCCAGGCACCGCCTGGACGGGACTCAAAGCCGCCATCGGCGCGGCCATCCGCACCCAACTGCTGAGCGGCATGCCAGCGGTATTGGAGGCGGCGGGCCGCACCAGCCTGCAGGCCCCGTCAGACGCCGAGCTTGGCGCGGCGGTTCAGGCGCTGCTGGACCGGGAAGTCAATCGTTCCATCGCCAGCCACGGCGGCAAGATTTCGCTGTTGGACGTTCGCGACGGCAGGCTTTTCATCACCATGAGCGGCGGCTGCCAGGGCTGCGCATCGTCGCAGGTCACGTTGCGCCAGGGCTTTGAAGTCATGGTGAAGCGGGTGGCCCCGGAAATCACGGAAATCGTCGATGCGACCGACCACGCGGCCGGCCGCAAGCCGTTCTACCCGCGTGCCGCGGCCGGCGAGCAACTGATCACCTGATAGTCGCCAGAAGACCGAACCTCATTTCAATCGCTGTTGCAACGCCCTGAGCGTGGCAAAGCTAACCAGGACATACGCAACATGACCCTTGAGACCATCCGCTTCAGAGGCATCGTGTCGGTGCTGCCGCAGGCCTCCGCCACGTCTCCCCGGCCAGACCAGCAAAGAGGCAGCCTCAAGACCAAGCGCGAACCGGTCGACCCCGAAGACCGCCTGCGCAAGCCCGACTGGATTCGCGTCAAGGCGGCGATTCCCGCTGGCCGCTTTCGCGAGATCAAGGACATCGTGCGCGCCCACCAACTGGTCACCGTGTGCGAAGAAGCCTCTTGCCCCAACATCGGCGAGTGCTGGAGCAAGGGCACGGCGACCTTCATGATCATGGGCGACAAATGTACGCGCCGCTGCCGCTTTTGCAACGTCAGTACGGGTCGCCCCGACGCACTCGATGCCAACGAACCGGAACGGCTCGCCAAAACCATTGCGTTGATGAAACTCAATTACGTCGTCATTACCTCGGTTGACCGCGATGATTTGCGCGACGGCGGCGCTAGCCACTTCGTCGAATGCATCCGCCAGATCCGCGCACAGTCACCCAACACCCGCATCGAAATCCTGACCCCCGACTTCGGTGGTCGACTTGACCTCGCGCTGGAAATCCTCAGCGGCGCGCCGCCCGACGTCTTGAACCACAACATCGAAACAGTGCCGCGCCTATACAAGGAAGCCCGTCCCGGCGCCGATTTTCAAAATTCGCTCAACCTGTTGCAGCATTTCAAGGATAGGCATGCAGGCATACCGACCAAGTCCGGGATCATGGTTGGGCTGGGCGAGACCGATGCCGAAATCTTGCAAGTGATGCGCGACCTGCGCGCGCACAGCGTCACGATGTTGACCATTGGCCAATACCTGCAGCCGTCCGGCGGTCACCTGCCGGTGCGCCGCTATGTGCACCCGGACACTTTTAAGATGTATGAGGAAGAAGCTTACAAGATGGGGTTTCTAAATGCAGCGTCGGGCCCGATGGTGCGCAGTTCTTACCATGCCGATCAGCAGGCGTATAAGGCAGGAATAGTCTGAGCTAAATAAAAACCGACGGACTCGCCTAAAAATTTCCACTATTCATTCCAATCCTTTTCTTCTCCTAGTCAGGACCATCCAATGAACGACTCATTTTCAACCCGCGACAATCTCACCGTCAACGGCATCGACTACACCATCTTCAGCCTGGCGAAACTGGGACAGTGCTTCGATCTGTCAAAAATGCCGTTTTCGATGAAAATCCTGCTGGAAAACCTGCTGCGCTGCGAAGACGGCGTGTCGGTCACCAAGGCCTCGATCGAGGCCGTCGCGCAGTGGAACGGAAAGGACGAACCGAAGACCGAAATTGCCTTCATGCCGGCACGCGTGGTACTGCAAGACTTCACCGGCGTGCCCTGCATCGTCGATTTTGCGGCGATGCGCGATGCTGTCGTCAAGCTTGGCGGGTCGGCGGCTAACATCAACCCATTGATCCCTTCCGAACTGGTGATCGATCATTCGGTACAGGTCGATTCTTTCGGCAAGCCCAACTCGCGCGACATCAACGCCCAGATCGAATTTTCCCGCAACGGCGAGCGTTACAGCTTCCTGCGCTGGGGCCAGAAAGCCTTCAACGATTTCAAGGTGGTGCCGCCCAGCACCGGTATCGTGCATCAGGTGAACCTGGAAAACCTGGCGCGCGTGGTGATGGCACGCGACATGGGCGGCGTTAAGTACGCCTTCCCGGACACGGTGTTCGGTACCGATTCACACACCACGATGATCAATGGCCTGGGCGTTCTCGGCTGGGGCGTAGGCGGCATCGAAGCGGAGGCCGCGATGCTGGGTCAGCCGAGCTCGATGCTGATCCCGCAGGTGGTCGGATTCAAACTCACCGGCAAGCTGCCTGAAGGCGCGACCGCGACCGATCTGGTGCTAACCGTCACGCAGATGCTGCGTTCGCTCGGCGTGGTCGGCAAATTTGTCGAATTTTATGGCGATGGATTGAATGACCTGCCGCTGGCTAACAGAGCGACGATCGCAAACATGGCCCCGGAATACGGCGCCACCTGTGGCATCTTCCCGATCGATGGCGAATCGTTAAGCTACCTGCGCCTGACCGGGCGCAGCGAGGAACAGATTGGCCTGGTCGAAGCCTACGCCAAGGCGCAAGGCCTGTGGCGCAGTGACCAGGAAGCCGAGTACAGCGCGACCCTGCACCTCGACATGGGGACGGTGCTACCGTCGCTCGCCGGACCGAAGCGACCGCAAGACCGCGTGCTGTTGTCCGACATGAAAAACAATTTCACGACCAATCTGGTTGGCATGGTCGCCAACCGCAAGCCGCTCAAGAGTTCCGTGCAACGCTTCGAAAATGAGGGCGGTGACGTCACCGTCGAGCATGACGCTTCAGTGAACGCCTCGAGCCAGGTGTCGATCAAAGACAATGGCTTCGTCCTGAAGGACGGCGCCGTGGTTATCGCCGCGATCACGTCCTGCACCAACACCTCCAATCCCGCAGTGATGCTGGCGGCCGGACTGCTCGCCCGCAATGCCGTGGCCAGGGGTCTAAAGGCCGCGCCCTGGGTCAAGACGTCGATGGCACCGGGTTCGCTGGTGGTCACCGATTACCTGAACAAGGCGGGTTTGATGGATGACATGGAAAAGCTCGGCTTTTTCATCGTCGGCTACGGTTGTACGACGTGCATCGGCAATTCTGGCCCACTGCCCGACGACGTGTCTCGGCGCATCTCCGACAAGGACCTGGTCGTAGCCGCGGTGCTGTCCGGCAACCGCAACTTCGAAGGCAGGATACATCCGGAAGTGAAAATGAATTATCTGGCATCGCCGCCGCTGGTGGTGGCCTATGCGCTGGCAGGCACGGTGAATATCGACTTGACCATCGACCCGCTGGGCACCGGCAGCGACGGCAAGCCGGTTTACCTGCGCGACATCTGGCCGTCGAACAAGGAAATCGGCGACTTGATAGCGTCAAGTGTTGGCCCGGAAATGTTCAAGCGCAACTATGCCGATGTTTTTGCCGGCGACAGCCGCTGGACCCAGATCACCTCGCCAGATGGCGAAGCGTTCGCATGGGACGAGGCTTCAACCTATATCAAGAACCCGCCCTACTTCGACGGCATGCAAATGCGCGTCGGCCGCATCGAGGACATCCATGGCGCGCGGCTGCTTGGCCTGTTTGGCGACTCGATCACCACCGACCATATTTCGCCAGCCGGCAACATCAAGACCAATTCACCGGCGGGTCGCTTCCTGCAATCGCGCGGCGTGCAGCCACAACACTTCAACTCATACGGTTCGCGTCGCGGCAATGACGACGTGATGGTGCGCGGCACCTTCGCCAACATCCGCATCAAGAACCTGATGCTGGGCGGGGAAGAAGGGGGTGACACCATCCACTACCCGTCGAACGAGAGGCTGGCGATTTACGACGCGGCGATGAAGTACAAGGCCGACGGGGTGCCGCTGGTGGTTGTCGCCGGCAAGGAATACGGCATGGGCTCATCGCGCGACTGGGCGGCCAAGGGCACGTTGCTACTGGGCGTCAAGGCCGTGATCGCCGAGAGCTTCGAGCGCATCCATCGCTCCAACCTGGTCGGCATGGGCGTATTACCGCTGCAATTCATGACCAGCCAGAATACCGTGTCGCTGGGCTTGAAGGGCGATGAGTCGTTCGACATCACCGGCCTGCGCGATGGTGCCAGCCCAATCGTCGATGTGGTTGCCACCGGCGGTGATGGGCGCCTGGTTTCCTTCAAGGCGCAGGTGTTGTTGATCACGCCCAAGGAAGTCGAGTACTTCCGCCACGGCGGCATTCTGCAGTACGTGCTGCGTCAACTGGCGTCCAGAAAGGCGGCGTGATCGATGGTTTTGTAGCATTAACCGTCAAGCCGTGCGCTCGTTTAGGTTGTGTCAACTTGCCGAGGAAAAACCTGAGGTTGATTTTCTTCAACCTCGAAAAACTCAAGGCAAAACGAAGAGGCTGAACTGCATTGAATAAGCCGACGCTCGGCAGGTTGGATGGCCAAGTTTATCGCGTCATCTCAGGCCAGGGCGAGCATGCAGGTAACCTGAAGTTTATCAACGGGGTATGGAAGATCAAGGCGATCGGTTGCGACCGGAGTGGTGCCGTGATTCCCGGCTGGGGCATCTGGCCGAGCGCCGCAATACCACCTTCGTCGCGCTCGACGAAGAGTTAGTCAACGCCAGACTTGCCCGCGATTTAAGAAACTGTCGGCGTGCTTCACCACGTTTTGTTCTCCCGCTTACGGGAAAGTTAGTCAAAAACGGGGACTTTCACCTGAACTGGGTCAACTCAGGAGTTTTGGTTGAACTCAGTAGGGCTGACTAAGTAGTTGATTATTCAAATTCAAATTCGTACCGTATGCATGCATCCACAATTCGCATGCGGAATCAGGACAATCAGAGTAAAACAGCGTCAGGAATATGAACATGAACCAGTTACTCGCACGCAGTTTGCACCGAATTGTTATCGTAGGCGGTGGTGCCGGCGGCTTGGAATTGGCGGTCACACTGGGGAAAAAACTTGGCCAGACTGGTAAAGCGAAAATCACGCTGGTTGACGCCGCGCGAATCCATTTGTGGAAACCGCTGCTGCACCAAGTCGCTGCGGGCACGCTCGATAGTCGCGCGGACGAGATGGAGTATTTCGCACTGGCGCGCAAGCACCACTTCTCTTTTCGTCTTGGCCGCATGGAAGGCCTGCAGCGCGCCAGCAAAGAGGTCGTTCTGGCACCGATGCGAGATGAGGACGGTGCAGAATTATTGCCGCGCCAACTGGTGCCTTACGACAGCCTGGTTTTCGCGCTGGGTAGCCAAGGCAATGATTTTGGCACGCCCGGCGTGCGCGAGCATTGCATCCTGCTCGACACGCCCGTCGCAGCCGAGCTTTTTCATCAACGCCTGATCAACAGCTGCATCCGCGCCCAGACTGCCGCCAAGTCGTCTGGCGAAGGCAGTTTTACCGTCACCATTATTGGTGGCGGCGCGACCGGCGTGGAGCTATCGGCCGAACTGCGCATGACGACCAGAATTCTTTCCAGTTACGGTGTGACGCATTTCGATCCTGAAAAAGACTTGAAAATCGTTATCATCGATTCCGCACCGCGTTTGCTGCAGATGTTGCCGGAACGGCTCTCCACCTCGGTCGCATACGAGTTATGCAAGCTCGACATCGACGTCCACACCGACGAAAAAGTCGTCAACGTGTCACAAGACGGGGTGCAAATGGCCAGCGGCAAATTCATCCCCAGCGGCATCGTTGTGTGGGCGGCGGGTATCAAGGCGGCCGATTTCCTGAAAGACATCGATGGGCTGGAAACCAACCGCCTGAATCAATTGGTGGTACGAAACACCATGCAGTCGAGCCGCGATCCCTCCATTTTTGCATTCGGCGATTGTGCCGCCTGCCCGCAAGGCGAAGGCTTGCCGAATGTGCCACCGAGGGCGCAGTCGGCGCACCAACAAGCCAGCACGTTGGCAAAATCATTGATTCGATCACTGGAAAATAAGCCCTTGCTGGCATTCCATTACAAGGATTATGGCTCGCTGGTTTCGTTAGGTGAATACAATACGGTCGGCAGCCTGATGGGCACGATTGCGCGCGGCTCTGTGTTCATTGAAGGCACTATCGCCAAATGGATGTACTGGTGGCTGCACAAGCATCATCAAATCGCAATCAACGGCCTGTTCCATACATGGCTGTCGACCTGGGCCGAAACGATCAACTGGGCACGCAATCCGCGCATCAAGCTGCATTGACCGGCCTCATTCATTTGACTTATGACTTGATGCCGGTGCTCGATGGACGGGGTGCTGTCACTTAGATTTGTTGAGCAGGTTGAAATATTCAACTATTGGCGGGGACGCGAAAAAGGGTTCTGAAAATCATCTAGCCGGCATCCTGCCCCCGAGGCAGGTGGTGGACTTAAAGTGAGTTTGCAAACTTTCTTTAACTGACCTGGAGCCTGAGATGAAATACTGCGGAATTGACCTTCATTCAAACAATAGCGTGGTGTCGGTGCTCGACGAGCAAGATCACGTTGTGGCCGAGAAGCGCTTACCCAATGATCTTGAAAAGATCATTGGGCTTGTCAAACCCTGGCAATCAGAATTGGCAGGTGTCGTGGTTGAATCCACTTTCAATTGGTACTGGTTGGTCGACGGACTCAAGGATGCGGGATTCACGGTTCTGTCGCAATAGTGGAGCTTAGCCGAAAAAAGTTGCGTCGCTGAGCTGGAGATCAAACAGCGAGGCTGTAGAACTGCTGCGCTGCGGACATGGGTTTGCCGGCGGGGCAGTTCATCTGCCCCTTGCCGATCATGTGCATGGTTTCGATGCCTGCAATGATAATGCGGGCACTCCAAAATGACTTGAAACCCAGCATTGGACGAGTAAGCCGTTTGATGGCCCGGTGGTCTTGTTCAACGATGTTGTTGAGGTACTTGTTTTGACGCATCAGGATATCGACGCAAGCGTCAGCCTTGACGCTTTCAATGGCGGCTGTATTGGCGCCGCTCTTGTCGATGGTGATCTTCTCTGGCACGTCGTGCAGGTTGATGGCACGTTCCAGAAATCGGCGGGCAGCAGCCATATCTCGCTTGGCAGTCAGCAGGAAGTCCACCGTATCGCCAGCCCTGTCAACAGCCCGGTAAAGGCATTTCGTTATACACAAGTCCCCTGAGCCTGAAGCTCGCGTGAGAACCTGATGCCGGCGGCAAAGTCCAGAATGCGCTGCATACCAAGCCAGATGGTTTTCACGCCCGGCTCACCATCACCCGTGCGCGCTAGAAAGCCACCGAGTCTGGCAACCAAGCGCACCACCTCGTTGAGCGTGGGCGGCTTGCTTGGCAGCTTCTGCTTGTTCAGGATGTAGGCGGCTTTCCACTCATCGGGCTCGAACATCAACTGGGCATCCAGGTCCGGGCAACTTCGCCCCAGCCGCATCAGCCGGGCGATACGCCAGGCCACCACCATGTACAGCACCAGCGCGCGCTCAATCTTCTCGATGCTTCCCAGTTGCAGCGCCTCGATGCGGCAGCCGTTCTTCAGGACATGAAAGAACATCTCGATTTCCCAGCGGGCCCGGTACCAGTCAATCATGCGCGCGGCCTGCTCCAGGCTCTGCACCGGTAGATTGGTCAGCAGCCGCCACTCGACAGGCTTGTCGCCTGCGGCAGGCTGCATTTCCTTGGCCACGATGCAACTGGCCTGCACAAAGTGGCCTTTGCCATCGGGCAGTTCGAGCATTTGCGCCCACACCTGCTGGACCACTTCACGGGCGCGCTGGCCCTTGCGCGAGGCCATTACAAAGCGTATTTCGCCCAGAGGCTCGCTTTGCAACACAGAGATCCAGAGTTTGTCGCCGCTGGACAGGGTGCGGTTGTGTTGGGAGCGCAGCAGCCAGTCCACAGGCGTGCCCAGCGCGCGCGCACGCCGCATCAACTCCATGATGTCGGCCTCGCGGTCAGCCAGGTACACCAACCGGGTGCCGGACAACTCGGCGGCCATTTCGGCCAGCCGCTCGTAACCTTCCACCCAGCGCACACTCTCCTTGATGCCGGGGCGGCTGCCGTCCTTGTTTTTGGGTTCGCGTGCCCACATCCACGCGTCGAGCACGCCCAGCGGTTCGCGCGAAGTCGACACGGCGTAGGTCGGATGCGCGTACATGCCGCGCTGCGCTTCGTAGCTCAGCGGCCCCAGGCCGCTGGCCTCCTGCCCGTTGAAGTCCAGCTCGGTCGTGTCCTGAATGCACAGCACCACCTCGTGCCCGGCCATGCGCGTCTTGGCGCAGTCCGTGTGCGCGCCCAAAATCGCACGCCAATCGACTTCCTCGTTGCCGAAGAACCGGTACGCCGCCATGGTGTCGGCCCAGTCCCCGCAGGCTTGCGGCACGCTCGCCATGGGCTGGGCGCTCAAGCGCTCCACCAGCCGGATGGCCCGCTTGTTGCGCCGCTCATCGCCCAAGTCTATCGTCTCAAATTCAGTGCCTGCCCAGCCCATCGTTTTCCTTCAAATCTTTCTTGAGGGGAATTTTGCCGGAGTTGTGTATAACGAAATGCGCTTGACCTGGTCCCAGGGGCAACGTGGCGCTCAGCCAGGCGCTCAGCGTGTCCACGTCGCCGAGGTTACTTTGCAGCTGCGCGATGCGGTGCTGCATGTCCCAGCCTTTTTGTCGGTTTACCTTCAATCTGTCACTTTTGAACTTTCAATTGTCACCAAATAGACCACGCACATAGGTCATTTTCACTGGAGGCGCCTGGTAAAAAGGCGTCATCCAGGCAAATCTGCCCAGACAAGCATTTTCAAAATGTAGCCCTTTCAATTGGCACAACCTTGCATTTGCTACCTTCAATGTGTCACTATGTGCGCATTGACCTGCAAGGACATGACGATGGGACGTTTTCAGGTGGTATCTAATGCGCTGGCAGTTGCCGGCGACCGCCTTGTTGCCATCATCAGCGTCGAGCCTGCCGGATCGGTCATGGTTCGTGATCTTGCCAATGGACGAATTCATGCCGCTTGTGCCGCGGATCTGAGTGCGCCACCTCCGGCAGTTCGCCTGAAGGCCTCCAGCGAGTCCATCATTTCCGCTGCCACGGATTCCCAATGGGCGTTGGCCCAACGCCGCAAGGAAGCCCTCTGTGGAATCGATGAGGCACAAAATGCTACCCGGCAAGTCGCGCAAATTTCGGCTGAGTTCGAAGTATCCCGGCGCACCGTCTTTCGCTGGCTTGCGCTGTACCGACAGGCGCCTCAAACTTCCACGCTCCTGCCTCGTGCCCGCGGAACGCCCGTTGGTGCCCACCGCATCGATGATCGGCTCGATAAATTGATTGCCGAGGTCATCCAGGAGGTGTATTTGACCAAAGTGCGCGCCAAAAAAGAGGAGGTCGTGCGGATGGTGGGTTTGCGCTGCGCGGCCTTGGGCTTGAGGTCTCCCTCGCGCAAGCCCATACTTGCCCGGCTCAAAGAGCTCGACCCTGGTCAAGCCGCGAAAGCCAGGCTGCAGCCAGGAGAGGCAGCAACCCAAACGGACTTTGTCCCCGGAAACTACCAAGTCCAGCATGCCTTGGAAGTCGTGCAGATCGACCACACCCCGGTGGACGCCATCGTCGTGGATGAGGCCAGTCGCTTGCCCATAGGCCGGCCGTGGCTCACGCTGGCAGTCGATGTGGCCACGCGCGTGGTGGTCGGGTTTTATCTCTCGATGGAAGCGCCATCTTCAACCTCTGTGGCCCTGTGCCTGTCGCAGGCCATCCTTCCCAAAGAGAGCTGGCTCAAGTCCAGGGGACTGGCATGCATCTGGCCCGTTTGGGGTCTGCCTGCAGCCGTGCATACAGACAACGGTGCTGACTTTACCGCAGCCGCGCTGCGCAGAGGCTGTGACGAGCATGACATTCGACTGATTCTTCGTCCCATCGCCACACCGCACTACGGCGGCCACATTGAGCGCCTGATTGGCACGCTGATGGGCCGCGTGCATTTGCTGCCGGGAACCACGGGTTCAAACACGCAGGACAGGGGGGACTATCCGTCCGAGTCCAATGCACGGCTGACGATGGCAGAGCTGGAGCAGTGGCTGACCCTTGAGATCTGCGAGTGTCGGCGCCGATTGAATATTGACCCACCCTGCCGATCCAATATTGACCCAGGGCGGGTTGCTGGTGTTGGAACCAGCAACTGTGGATAAGTGTACTCAGCGGCTGGTTTTTGATTTTTCCTTGTCCTGGGTTTTTTGAATTTACAGACGGCACGGGGAAAGGAGCGAAGGGCGTAGCCCGTAGCGGATTTCCCCGTGCGCGCCCGGCTCACAGCGGCTCGCCTGGCAGCGCTGCTTTTGCCTCCTTGCGCGTTTGCTCGCGCGCCTTGATACGCGACTTGGCGGCCAGGGTGCTGTGCTGGAAGCGGTACGACTCGTTGCCCGTCTCCACAATGTGGCAGTGGTGCGTGAGCCTGTCGAGCAGCGCGGTGGTCATTTTGGCGTCCCCAAAGACACTCGACCATTCTGAGAAGCTCAGGTTGGTGGTGATGATCACGCTGGTGTGCTCGTACAGCTTGGAGAGCAGGTGAAACAGCAAGGCGCCGCCCGCCTGGCTGAACGGCAGGTAGCCCAGCTCATCGAGAACGACCAGGTCCATGCGCATCAAGCTCCCCCTGTGTCAGACTAGTTGCCGCTCCCCCGTGATTGCGGATGATCCGCATTGGAGCGCTATTCATGACAACAAATCGACATTCAACTGAATTCCAAGAACAGGCCCTGAGCAAAGCTAGGCAACGAGGCACACGCAGCGTCCAGGACGTCGCCAATGAACTGAATATGGCGGTCGGCACCTTGAGAAAATGGATCAGCAAGTCCAACCGAAAGCATGAAGTCGGTGGCCCCGCAGCGCAACTGCCTGACGACTTACCGGCCCAATCGTGGGGCCCTGCCCAGCGCTTGCTTGCGCTGAACCAGACGCATGCCATGACGCCCACACAGCTGCATGCCTGGTGCCGGGAGAAGGGGTTGTTTGAGCACCAGCTCAAGGCCTGGGGTGAAGCTTTTTGCAGCGCCACAGCGCCTGAATCGCGCCAAGCCAAGACAGCGTTGCGTGAGCTGCAGGTCAAACACGAGGGGCTGCAGCGTGAACTGCGTCGAAAAGAGAAGGCGCTGGCCGAAGCCGCAGCCTTGCTGGTGCTACAAAAAAAGTTCCAGGCCCTGTGGGAGGACGAGGAGAAATGACCAGTTGCCAACAGCGTCAGACCCTGCTGACGCTGATCCGACAGTCCTGCGACAGCGGCGCACGTTTGCAAAAGGCCTGCGCCCTGATTGGGTTGGATGCGCGTACTGTTCAGCGCTGGAGACGCCCGGAAAACCAGCAGGGAGACCTCCGGGTGGGCGACAAACGCCGCATTACCGTGCCGCCCAACAAGTTCAGTGAGGCGGAGCGACAAGCTGCGCTGGAGGTGGTCAACAGCGATGAGTTCAAGGATCTGCCGCCCAGCCAGATCGTGCCGCGCCTGGCTGACCAGGGCCTGTATGTGGCGAGTGAGTCGACCCTGTACCGGCTGCTGCGTGAAGCCGGCCAGTTGACGCACCGCCGCCTGGAGCGGGTGGCGCAAAAACGCAGCAAGCCACGCGCGCTGGTGGCCACTGGGCCCGATCAGATTTACTGCTGGGACATCAGCTACTTGCCCACCGAGGTCCGCGGCATCTACTTCTACCTTTACCTGTTCGTGGACCTGTTCAGCCGCCGGATCGTTGGCTGGCAGGTGTACGACTGCGAGAGTGCTGAGCTGGCCAGCGGGCTGCTCCAGGCCATCTGCGAGCGTCAGGGCATCACGCCCAATCAGCTCACTGTTCACTCGGACAACGGCTCCCCGATGAAGGGGGAAACAATGCTCGCCACCATGCAGCGCCTGGGCGTGGCTGCGTCTCGCAGCCGACCGGCGGTAAGTAACGACAATCCTTACTCGGAGGCCCTGTTCCGGACACTGAAGTACCGGCCTCAACTTCCCGTCAAACCGTTCAATGGCTTGCTACAGGCGCGACGCTGGGTGACAGAGTTGGTGCATTGGTACAACCACGAGCATCGGCACAGCGCGATTGGCTTTGTGACGCCCGCTCAACGTCACATGCAAATCGATCAAGCACTTCTGGATGACCGCGCCAAAGTGTATGCTGCAGCGCGCGATGCCAACCCAAACCGCTGGTCCGGTCCGACCCGCAATTGGGACCGAATCGCAGAAGTCCACCTCAATCCGGAAACACAACAAAACCAGAACCAACTCACCCAAAAGATCGCCTGAGCATCAAACTTTTTGCGACAACTAGCTTGACATCCACCGAGCTCAGGGCCATGCGTCCGGCCTTGCCGTCACGCTTTTCCTTCTCCAGCACATTGACCAGATCGACCGTGGAGTAAAAGCGCACGCGCTTGCCCTGCGCCACAATGCCCGCCACGGCGATGGCCGTGGCCAGGTGTGTCTTGCCCGTGCCGGGCCCACCGATGAGCACCGCGTTTTGCGCCGTGTCGGTAAATGCCAGCGTGGCGAGTTGCCTGACCAGCGGCTGATCGACCCTGGACGCGCCAAAGTCAAACCCGGCCAGATCGCGGTGCATGGGCAGCTTGGCCGCGTTCATCTGGTGACTGACCGAGCGCATCGCCCGGTCGGTGTGCTCGGCCTGCAGCAGGTGCTCGACCAGCCAGCGGGAGGTGGCCGTTGACGATTGGCCCTGACCCATCAGGTCCGTCCAGGCGCTGGCCATGCCGTGCAGGCGCAGCTCTTTGAGCTCAGCGGTGACATCACGCATGGTGGACCGCCGTCGCGCCGCCTGGCGCCCCAATGACACAGCGCAGGGTGTCGTAGCGGCCGGTGTTGGCCAGCGGCGCATCGACGAGTTGCAGCGTCGTTTGCACCGTCTCGGGCAGCGCGCAGGCATTGAGCCGGGCCAGCACGTTCAGCACATGCTCGGCGCTCAGGGCGCCGGACTCGACGACCAACTCGACCGCCACCAGCACCGCTTCCAGCCCGGCCGTCGGCACGGCAGCAAGCACCTGCGCCATGATCCGGTCCCCGCCGGGGTGGCGCAGCAGGCCGAGCTTGAGCTGCTTCAAGGGCGCGGGCATGTCGGCAAAGGGCGCGCCGTTGCGCAGGGCGCCGGGCTTGCGCTGCACCAGCGCGATGTAGTGCTGCCAGTCATACACCGTCTGCCCCCGGTTGACGACCCGCTCATGGCTGGCGACCACGGCATCACCGGCCACCACGCAGATGCGCGTCGGGTACAGCCGGGTGCTCACGCGCTGGCCGGCGAACTCGCACGGCACCGAATACCGGTTGCGCTGCACGCTGACCAGACAGGTGCTCGATACGCTCGCCTGCCTTTCCACGTAGCCGTCAAAGGCCGCCGGCATAGGCATCATCTCGGGAAGTTCTTGCGCCAGCATCTCCTGCACGCTGAACTGCTTGTACTCGGGGTGGCGGATCTCGCTCCACAGGGCCCGGCAGCGCTCGCCCAGCCAGGCGTTGAGCGCCTCGAACGAGCCAAACTGGCACTTCTGCGCATCGAGCCAGATGCGCCTGCGGCTGTCTTGCACGTTTTTTTCCACCACGCCTTTTTCCCAGCCCGAGGCGACGTTGCAGAAATCGGCATCGAACAAGTAGTGCGCGCACATCACGGCAAAGCGCGCATTGACCACCCGGCCCTTGCCTTTTTGGACCTTGTCCACCGCCGTTTTCATGTTGTCATAAATGCCGCGCCGGGCAATGCCGCCCAGCGCCGCGAAGGAGCGTGTGTGGGCATCGAACAGCATTTCATGGCCCTGGCTGGGGTAGGCCACCAGCCAGAAAGCGCGGCTGGCGCACAGCTTGAGGTGCGAGACCTGCATCTTGTAATAAATGCCGCCCACCACCAGGCCCTCTTCACTCCAGTCGAACTGGAAGGCTTCGCCCAACTCGAACCTCAGCGGCACGAATGCATGGGGCGCCTTGCCGGCACTGCCGCGCCAGGCGCGCGTGAAGTCCGTCACCGCGCTGTAGCCGCCCGCATAGCCGACCGCCTGGATTTGCGCAAACAGCGCCTTGGCCGTGCGCCGGTCTCGTTTGCTGCGGTGGCCATCGGCCTGGAGGGCCTGCTCCAACTCCCCGGTAAAGCGCTTAGTTTGCCCAACGCCTGGGGCCTGCTGTAGACAGGCGCCTGCACCTCTTGTGGCGCCCTGAGCCAGCGGCGCAGCGTGTTGCGCGACAACCCCGTGCGCTTGGCTATTTCATGCAGCGACAGCTGGTCGCGCAAATGCATCCGTCGAATCTTGCCTAACATTTCCATGGTGATCACCTTTTTCGCTCCTGCCTAAAAATAAGGCAGGGCAAGTAAAACACCTGGGTCAGTTTTGGATCGGCACAACCTCTATAAGTGGGTCAGTTTTCGGTTGGCGTCAACACAGAATGGCGCGCCTGGCCGACGACATGGGGATCTCGATCCTCAACCCGGAACTCCAGCAGGTGGTCGAGCGCCACCGGCTTGCCCGCCAGGCATTGCAGGTGGTGCTTGTCCCTGCCGCGCCAGAGCCGTTTGTGGTCCAGGAAGCGCCACCGGCGCTGCTGGCGCCTTTGCCCGCGGTGCTTCAGGTACCGGCGCTTGCCCGGCCCGCTGCCGGGCTTGACGCGCAGGCGGCGCGCCCACCGCTCACGCGCCCTTTACGCCGACGTCAACGCGGCGATGAATCGGGGGCAGTCCGCCAACCCGGCCCTCCGATGAGCGAGGAGGTGCCGCTCTCCAAGCCCCCGGTGCAGTCGCCTGCCGTGGTTGTGGGCGTCGAAGCCGAGGAGACGGACCTTCTCACCCCAGCTTTATCCTCCTCCATCGAAACGATGGCGCAGATGGCGGCGCAGGAGACGGCGTTGTTGCCCACCCCGGCCACGCCAGAGCAGCTAAACACCCGCCATGAGCGACTACGCAAAATGGTGCTGGCCATCGATGCAAACGCCCAATTCGTCACGCCCTCTGCCGAGGGCAGTGAGAACATCTACTTCGGCAAAATTTCGGCCACCCTGGGCGAGGCAGAGCCCGGCTTTGCGCAACTCAGCACCCGGCTTGGCGCCTATATCCTGCATACCACCATGCACGCTCCGTCCCATGAGTGCGGCGATGTGATCGAGGTTCAGTACAAAGGCGGCCAGGTGGCAGCTAAAAACACCGTAGTGCAAGGCAGGGGCGGGCTGGGCGGCTGATGCCAGCGCAAGGCAGGAGGGCGAAAAAGCCTGCTCAGCGATCTGCATTCCCCGAATTGCTTTCGCGCAAGACACGTTCAAGCGCGACGGCTTTCGCAGCCTGGCAACCTGGTGGGACGAGGCAACGCGCTACCAGCAAATCAAACGGTATGCTACCGGCGCCCGACTTGCGCACTGGGTCGCGATCGATGACCAGCCCGAAGGCTGGGGCGCTGGTGACTTGGACAAGCTGGTGCATACCCATGGCGACAAGGGCCTGTCAGACCCCGCGGTGCTGGCATTGCTGATCGAACGCCTGGCAGAATCTGACAGTTCCGCTGTGTAGATGGTGATGGGGCGCGAATTAAGCAAGGGCTTTAGCTGGCGCAGTCAAGGGGATGCACACAATGAAAAACACCTATGGCTTAACTCTCAAGGGCAAACGAGAACCGGTGCGCCCGGTGAAAATGGACCTGTCTGGCCAAGCGGGCTCCCGGGTGGTGATGGCCGCTGCCAAGCGCGTGATGACAACACATGCCAAGGTCATCAAAGCGCTTGCATCGCGTTAGCCATCCCGGGCACCATTTTCAAGCACCTCTTCCTGGCGATTTCCTGAAGCAACGACGGGCCTTATGTCAAGCAATTGGCCAACCCCCAGCACTTCCAGGCAAGGCGCGAAGGGCTCTATAGGCCAAGCTCAGAATGAGAGCCCAGTCGGACGAGCTGGAGCGTGTCGTCGTCGGGTTTTCGGTAGATCAGCACCAAGTCAGGTTTGAGGTGGCAATCCCGATGATCGCTCCAATTGCCGGTTAGCCCGTGGTCATGGTGACGCTGTTCCAGCGGCACATCGTTCGCTAAGGCAACGAGAACTGGAACGAACTCAGTATCGAGCGTTGCCCGGTGCTGACCCTTGGCTTCGCGCTTGTAGTCTCGCTTGAATTGTCCCGTTTTCTCAATCGTCCGCATGCAGATCGGCCATCAGCGCATCGACGCTATCGAACTTGACTAGGCGGCCGGCGCGGGCTTCCTTCATCGCGGCAATAGTGGTGGCATTCGGAATCAAGAGCTCAAAGGGCAGCGCCTTTTCCTGCGCGACCTTCGTCAGCAGCAAGCGCACCGCGTCAGACACGGTCAGGCCCATCGCGGCCAAAACGGCGGCCGCTTCTTCTTTTATCGCCCCGTCAATGCGGGTCTGTACAAGCTGGTTTGCAGCCATGGAATTTCTCCTTGGAGTTTGAATTACATTGTAATTCAATGGTGGTTGTAGCAGAAGTCCTAACAAGTGCGACACCCAACTCGTGTTCCGCTGTCACTGGTGCTATCGTGTCGCGTATTTAAGTCGCAAGTTATTGCAACACCTGTGCCACACTTGGGACACACATGCACCTCGGATACGCCCGCGTCAGCACAGACGCGCAGGACCTAACCAACCAACGCACCGAGCTTGCAGCTGCAGGCTGCACAAAGCTGTTTTCTGAAAAGCTCACGGAGCGCAGCGCGACCGCCCGGAGCTGGGCCGGATGCTGGATCACCTGCGAGCTGGCGACGTTGGGCTCTGTCGCATTAAGCAATTATCACTAAAAAATCTTCAATGAAATCAACGTCATTTGATGACAAAAACCGCTTAATGCGACAGAGCCCTTATTCAGCCGCAAGATCGTTGGCTGGCAGGTGTTTGACTGCGAGAGTGCCGAGCTGGCCGGCCAGTTGTTGCGCGACATCTGCACGCGCCAGGACATCGCTCCAGGCCAGCTGACGGTGCATTCGGACAATGGCGCGCCCATGAAAGGCGAAACCATGCTCGCCACGATGCAGCGCCTGGGCGTGGCCCACACGCGCAGCCGGCCGTCCGTGAGCAATGACAATCCCTATGTCGAATCGGCCTTCAGAACGCTGAAGTACCGCCCCCAGTTGCCCGTCAAGCCGTTTGAAAACCTGCTGGCCGCGCGGCGCTGGGTCACGGAGTTGGCGCACTGGTACAACCACGAGCATCGCCACGGCGCCATCAGCTTTGTGACGCCGGCCCAACGCCATGCCGGCCTGGACCGGGCTCTGCTTGAGCAGCGCGCGCTCGTCTATAAACGGGCCCGCCAGGAAAATCCTCAACGCTGGTCAGGGCAGGCCCGCCAGTGGGCGCATGTCGATGTCGTTCACCTCAACCCAGAAACCACACAAATCAAGGAGCCTCAACACGCGCAAAAAGCGGCCTGACTCACTTCACTTTATGCGACAACAACAACTTCCTTGACAGCCACCGGACTTGTTTTTCTGCGCGCGCTTTCCAACAGCGGCTTGATGGCTTCGAATTGTTCTCGACTGATGTCGCTTGGGTAACTCTTTCTCATCCCATGAGCTTCTCATACTCATGAAAGACTTTGAACACGTTCTTAGACGGTAGCGCATGTCCGGACGTTGCCCGGTACTGTCCTGATGGTGTGGTGTCGATTCTTGTGGTGCTTGCAGTGCATCAGTTTTGAGGTCAGACTGTCAAAATGCAATTTTGTTGCAGTGAGGTATGGGTGATGATGAAGCGCCCATCTCGGTAACTTGGCAAACGTGAATACAAAACACACAGGAGGCAGACTAATGAACAGTCGCAGCACAGTCGTCGATCAATCGGCAAAAAGCCAGCCATCCAGCACCGATGTGATGGTTGACGGCGAAGCCCGCCGCTTGAGCACAGCCCGAAGCGACCCCGCGTCTGCATATTACGCAGGAAGCGAAAGCCGCCCCGCCAGAAGGCGCTTCCTGATCAGCGGCTCGGTTGCTGCGGCTGGCATGGCGAGCGTTGCGATGCATGGCGCCCGCGCTGCTGCGCCGCCCGGTTCTGATGTGCATGACGTGCCAGCCGACGCGACCAAAGTGCAAGGCTACCCCTTGGCGGACGAGAGCTATGGCTCACGCTCGCAGTTCGAGACCGAGGTGCGCACACGGTTCAAGACGGCGACATCGCAGTCATCCTGGACCTTGACTCCGCTGGAAAAAAGCTGCGGCATCATCACCCCGTCTGGCCTTCACTTTGAAAGAAGTCATGGCGGCACGGCCGTCATCGATCCCTCAAAACACACGCTTTTCGTGCACGGCATGGTCAAGCAGGCCCGTAAATACTCGATGCACGACGTGCGGCGGTTTCCTTCAATCTCCAGGGTGTTGTTCATCGAATGCTCGGGCAATGGCCTGACCGAGTGGTCCAAGCCAACGATGAAGACCGTGCAAGGCACCCATGGCTTGACGTCCTGCTCGGAGTGGACAGGAGTTCCGCTCTCGGCCATCCTCAACGAAGCGGGACTGCGTAGCGGCGCAAAGTGGCTGCTCGTTGAAGGCGGAGATGCCTCAGCCATGACGCGCAGTATTCCGATGGAAAAAGCCTTGAAGGACTGTTTTCTCGCTTATGGGCAAAACGGCGAAGCTCTGCGTCCTGAGCAAGGCTACCCCTTGCGGCTCATCGTCCCGGGCTTTGAAGGCAACACACACATCAAGTGGGTCAGGCGTATCGAGGTCTCGGACACCCCTTTCATGACGCGGGAAGAAACGTCCAAATACACCGACCTCATGCCCAATGGCAAGGCCGTGCAGTTCTCGATGGAAATGGATGCCAAGTCAGTCATCACAACGCCCTCAGGCGAGATGCTGCTCGACGGCCCGGGGTTCTACGAAATCACTGGGTTGGCATGGTCCGGCCGCGGCGCGATCAAGCGCGTGGACGTCTCGACCGATGGTGGGTTGACTTGGCGTGCGGCTGCGCTGCAAGGCCCGGTGCTGCCTATTTGCCACACCCGCTTTCGACTGCCATGGATGTGGAGTGGCAAACCGGCCATCCTTCAAAGCCGCTGCGTTGAAGACACGGGCTACGTGCAGCCGACGCTGGGACAACTCATCGCCAAGCGCGGACTCAACGGGCCGCTCGGCTCGATCTATCACTTAAACGCCATTCAGAGCTGGCAAGTTGCGAGCGACGGAAAGGTATCGAATGTCCATCACTACTAATCATTCTCTGCGGTTGGTTGCAGCTTTCGTCATGAGCTGCGTTTGTTGGGGCGCAACCGCCAGCGAGCCAGCCACGTTCGGGTTCGGCAGCGTCGCTACCCCCGAGGATCTCCAGAGCTTTGTTTCCCCGTTACCCGACGGCCGTGGTCTGCCGGATGGGCAGGGTACGGTTGAACAAGGAAAAGTCATTTATCAGGCGCAATGCGTGGCATGCCATGGCGACAAGCTGCAAGGAGGGCTTGGAGACCGGCTGATCGGCGGGCGCCAGACCTTGGTTAACAGTGATCCGACGAAAGCGCCCGTCAAGACGGTCGAGAGTTACTGGCCGTATGCCACGACCCTGTTTGACTATGTGAAAAGGGCCATGCCGCTGTACTCTCCGGGCAGCCTGTCGAACGATGAAGTCTATGCTGTAACAGCCTATATCCTGTCGGAGGCTAAAGTCGTTTCGCCGGACGCCATGCTGGGCAAGACTTCGCTGGCTCAGGTCAAAATGCCCAATCGCGACGGATTCATTCCTGATCGCCGTCCTGACAAGTTCATGCCGGCAGCTCAAACGCCCCATTCCAAGTGAGTTGCTTCGCTAAGTCCGGAATGTGCAAAAAAAATGGTGTCAGGTGACTACCATTCCGGCAGAAGCTACCCGGTCTGGTCAAGGTTTTTTCGCAACACAAAGAGCTTGCTGCTCCAACCGCGAAATGGCTGGTTGCTGGCATGACTGGAAACACCTTGCGGTTGTGATTGAGCCATATCAGGCAGGGGGGTGCAGCCAAAAACTTGAACAGCTAGGCGGTAGTTCATACATTCGGCGAAGACCCGTTCAAGCAGTCAGGCGCTACATAAACCTCGGGGAACACACAGGCACGACCATTTTGCTTCTGGGCTACCCCAGCAACGAACATGTTCAAGAGCGGGTATCGGCGCGTACTGGTCGATACGTGACATTTACTTGGTGAATTCGACAGCAGCTATGTGCACGGGATCACTTTGCGGACTTCTTTGCCAGTGCGCGTCCGCGGCTTCCTCGACAGCCTGCTTGTCAAAGCTGCCCTTGGACAGCTGTGCCCAGACCGAGATGTACGCCTGGCACCAAGCCACCCGGTCTTCGTTTAACTGTTTTTCTTCAAACTCGGGATTCAATGGGGCGGGCATGATAAGAAAAGAGTAGTCGGGTTGCCCTATTCTGCCTTGTTGCGCGAGAATTGGCTTAGATGTATGGTCCCGAGATAAAGGGAAGGGATCAGTCTTTTATATAGCCGGCGTTTTTGCCAGTCTTTAATAGTGGTTTGATAAGGCGTGTTCCATCTTAGTATTTTGCGATTTTTGGCAAAGTTGAAGGGTCATACGAAAGCCACCACATGGTCTTTCACACTTTCCAGATAGGGATAGTGAGGGTCAATATTCAATCGGCGCCAACATAAAGGAACGCGTAAAACCGAATATTCATCCGAGATCACCTAACAGGCTGCTGAAATACTCTGCGGGTAAACGCAACACCCTGCCCGGGTGGGTTGATTTTTCACTCAGCGCACTCGCATTATGAAATTTTTGCTCGCTTTGGACCCGTTTTCGACGTTTTGAGCCTGGTTTTTCCACATTTCCCGCCCCTCACGCCGTCTGCAGACGGATTTTCCCCAAGGTGCGCATGCGCGTGAGGTTGTAGGCCGCCATCGTCAGCACAAAGATCTGATCAACCCGCTTCAGTCCGCGCACCATCACCTGGCGGATGCGGCCCACGGTCTTGGCCCAGCCAAAGCCCTGCTCAATGAGTTTTCTCTTTTGCACCGAGATGGCGTAACCCGCACTGGCAGCGATGGCATCTGGCACAGCCGATCGGCGCCCCGAGGTATTTTGCGCCACGTGCGGGATGACGTTCATTGCCTGAAGGGCGTCAATGAATTCTTTCGCGTCATAGCCCTTATCGGCACCCAGAGTGATTTCTGCCTGCGCGTTGTCGGTGGCCTGCCGGGCGTCGTTGATCATCGCCTTGGCCGCTTCGCGTTCGGCAAAGCCATCGGCAGTGGTGACCATGGCGTTGGTCACCAGTCCATGGCGGTTGTCAGTCAGGGTGTGACCCATGTAGCGCAACCGGCTGGCGTTGTCGCCTTTGCAGTACAGCCGTGCATCGGCATCGGTGTTCGATACGTGCGTGTCGTTGCTGCGGCTCTGGTCCTTGAAGTTGGCGCTGTCGCCGTCATCATCACTGCCGTCTTTGCGCACGAAACTCTTGTGACCGGCCCACGCCTGTATGAGGGTGCCATCCACGCTGAAGTGCTCGCCTGAGAGCAGACCCTTGTCCTCGGCCTGCTCCAGCACCAGGTTGAAGAGTTCGATGATGGCGTCGTGCTTGATCAGGCGTTCACGGTTCTTTGTAAAAACGGTGGGCACCCAAACGGCGTCGTCCATGGACAGCCCAATGAACCATCGAAACAGCAGGTTGTATTGGGTTTGCTCCATGAGCTGGCGTTCAGAACGAACGCTGTAGAACACTTGCAACAGCATGGCGCGCAGGAGCTTTTCGGGCGCGATGCTGGGGCGACCGCCTTTGATGTCAGCTTCGTACATCCCAGAGAAAAGCTCATCCATCTTCACCAACGCGGCGTTGACCATCTGACGAATAGCTCGAAGGGGATGGTCGGCAGGTACGAAGTCTTCCAGCTTGCGCAGGGTGAAAAGGCTCTCGGTGAAGGTGTCGGCTCCGCGCATGAAGTGGGCTCTGGCTGCAATCTCCCCAAGTTAAGACAAATCGAGTCACATCAGCAATTTTTCTGAGTCATGTATTTGTGTGGTTTTGGCCTGGGCTTGCGCGGCTTTGACACGCCATCGCGGTGGCGGTATGTCATTTTGGCGATCAGTCGCAGCACCTCACGAAGCATTTTTCCGACTTTCTTGGCAAGCAGCAAACCTGGCAGCAGGGGCTTGAGGACGGTGTGTGCATAGGCATGATTGATGCGCCCTGACTCAGGCAGGTGGGCGCCCTCATGGGCGGCCCTGGAGGTCAATGCCTGCAAGTTGTCGCACAAGATTTTTGCCGCGACATCTTGAACAACGGCTTGCTGTGACAAGCCCGATACATGCTCCAGATTAAGCCTGTGCTTGAGACGTTTGAACGCCTCTTCGATACCCCAACGCTGGTGGTACAGGTCGCTAAAGCAAGCCGCCGGGAAGCGCTGTCTATCCAGCAGGTTTGTCATCAAGACACGTACAGCTCCATTGGGGGCGATGTGGCGTACCAGACGCACGGTTTGCGGTTCGCGCGGGCATTCGTAGTCTTCGCAATCGCGTTTATTGGGGGCGCGCAGCATCACGTTTTTTTCTGTCAATCCGCTGCGCAGGAAGTCGCGCACGCAGGCGAAATTGCCGCTTCCGGATTTCTCCACGCGCATGCAAAACGGTAGTCTGCGCTGGTTCAACACCGACACCAGCCAGCAGCAGGGATAGCCCCGATCCATCAGCAGCAAATCACTGCTGGACAGGCGATCAAGGTGCTCGAACAGCATCTGACGCTCGTTGTTGTCACGCACGCTGTACAGCGAGGTGGCAAGCATCAACTCCGCCGTGGGCAGAAACAGACCAAAGGCAATTTGATCGGCCAGCGCAGGACAATTGACATTGCTGGTGCGCACGCCAAAGCGCACAGTGGAGGCATCGGCGGCGACCAAGCGTAAACCACGCCACAGGGGCAAAAAGCCATAGTGTCGGGCGCGCTCAATCAGCCAGTCGTTGAGCTGCGGGATGGCGTCCAAGGACAGTTTCGCGCGCGCCTGAGAGAAGGCTTGTTCAGAAACGTTGCGCACGAGCTGGGCTTGTTGGCGTAAATGGGCGAAAAACTGGTCGAGTTCGGCCTGGATGCTCATGCGCATGCCGCACAACAGCAGCGCCACCAGAGACGGCAATGGCAACTTGCGTATTCGCGTAAATGCAGTGGGATGCGCGGGATGACGAGCGGACTTGAGAAACTCGGGGGACGTCAGGTGCGCAGAAATATCGGAAAAAAGAGCAGAAAGAGACATGTTCGCCAATGAGATAAAAAATTCTCACTGGCAAAAAAATTACTGCACTTTGTCAAGCTTTATTTGATCGATTCCCAACTATTTTTCTGACTTCCAGAGTCAAATCCTTAACTTGGGTAGATTGGCTCTGGCTGGGTCAGTGAATCGGTATCAAGCTAAAACGTCCCAGGGGTTGGGGGCGTGGACCACCTGGGAGGTATTTCAGCAGCCTGCTAAGCTCTTGTAACAATTTTGAAGAAATTTCTCCATTGGTCTAAAGTCAATCTATATTCATTTAACGCTAAAAAATCTATGACTTATATTTTAATCCAACAACGTACTGCAACTATTATTACAGCGTTGGTAGCATTGGCGGGATGTGCCACAAGCAATAACAATAATGGGGATTTAAATAGCACGACGGATTTAAAAAGTGTTACACAAGATGTCGAAATCATTCGCGATAAATTTGGTGTTTCGCATATTTATGCGCAGAACCAGCATGATTTGTTTTTTGCGCAAGGCTGGAATGCAGCGCGTGATCGCCTTTGGCAGCTAGATCAGTGGCGCCGGAAAGGTGAGGGTAAGATGGCGGAGCAGTTTGGACCGCGCTTTGCATCGCAGGATAGGGCGGCGCGCCTTTTCCTCTTTCGCGGGAATCTTGATGCGGAGTATGCAAGCTATCATCCAGAAGGAAAAGAAATACTCACAGCATTTTCCGACGGAATTAATGCTTATATTGCCGAGGCAAAGGCTGATCCGATAAAAATGCCAGTCGAGTTCAAGTTGACAGGCACTGAACCTGGAAATTGGAGTCCAACCTCATCATTGATTCGGATTTACGGCATTACAAGAAATGTTGTTAAGGAGGTGAATCTGTCGGAGCGTATTAACGCCCTTGGTGTTGCGAAAGTGCAGGAATTAAGTTCCTTTCAGCCGCCCATAGATCTTAAAGTCCCGGCCGGGGTGAATTTGGGATTGATTACCTCCTCGATCTTGGTAGATTACAACCTTGCCCATAAGGGTTTGCCGTTTCAAGCAAGTGATTTTCCGAGAAGTCCTCTCAATACAGCAGCGCTAGAAAAATTTGTTGCTTCGTTGTCGACGGGAATCGGTAATACAGATCCGACAGACGAACAGCGCGAAGCCTTGACCCATGAGAGCAACAACTGGACGATCTCGGGGAGTAAAACTCAATCCGGGAAACCAATACTTGCTGGCGATCCGCATCGCTCAATTGCCATGCCATCGCTTCGTTATATGGTGCACTTAAATGCTCCAGGTTGGAATATGACGGGAGCTGGAGAGCCTGCGCTCCCAGGCTTGTCCATGGGCCACAACGAGCGCATTGCGTTCGGACTGACCATCTTCGCCTTTGGTGATGAAGAAGATCTCTATGTCTACGATACCAATCCAGCGGCGCCCAATCAATACCGATATCAGGGAGGTTGGGAAGTGATGAAAGTCGTACCGGAAACCATCAAGGTGCGTGGTCAAGCGGACGTACAAGCGAGTTTAAAATTTACTCGTCACGGCCCAGTTCTGTATGAGGATGCGGTTAACCATAAAGCATATGCAGTTCGAGCTGCCTATCTTGAATTTCCTGGCACAGCTGCCTATCTCGCAAGTTTGAGGCTTAACCAAGCGCAAAACTGGAACGAGTTCACTGATGGCATGGCGCATCACTTTACACCTGGTGAAAATATGGTATATGCCGATGTAGATGGCAACATCGGCTGGATTGGTGGGGCATTGGCTCCGATTCGCGGGAAGTCAGATTGGTCCGGCTTACTCCCGGTATCAGGTGATGGCACTTACGAATGGAAAGGACATTTGACGGGTACGCTGCTTCCTAGTACATACAACCCTGCTGCTGGCTTTTTGGCGACTGCAAATGAATTCAACTTACCGCTGGATTACACATATAGAAACATGTCAGCGCGAGATGGCTGGGCCGAACCATATCGACATGACCGAATCGTTGAAGTGCTTTCCGCTTCCGCAAAAACAACAGTCGCAGACTCCGTGAAGCTACAGTATGACGAAATGAATTTACCTGCGCGCAAATTGGTGCCGTTCCTAAATGGTTTGGTTTCTCCCGATCCGGACGTTTCACAAGCTCTAGATTTGCTTCGATCGTGGAACTTTGTCTCTTCAAAAGATTCCGTCGCGGCGACGATTTACGAGTTTTGGCAACCAAAAGTGATCGCCAAAGTCTCGGAGTTAGTGATCCCGCCAGCCGGTCGCAAAGTATTTACTAATCTGACCAAGCCACAAGTATTCGACAGGCTTGAAGTCATTTCGTTATACACAACTCCGGCAAAATTCCCCTCAAGAAAGATTTGAAGGAAAACGATGGGCTGGGCAGGCACTGAATTTGAGACGATAGACTTGGGCGATGAGCGGCGCAACAAGCGGGCCATCCGGCTGGTGGAGCGCTTGAGCGCCCAGCCCATGGCGAGCGTGCCGCAAGCCTGCGGGGACTGGGCCGACACCATGGCGGCGTACCGGTTCTTCGGCAACGAGGAAGTCGATTGGCGTGCGATTTTGGGCGCGCACACGGACTGCGCCAAGACGCGCATGGCCGGGCACGAGGTGGTGCTGTGCATTCAGGACACGACCGAGCTGGACTTCAACGGGCAGGAGGCCAGCGGCCTGGGGCCGCTGAGCTACGAAGCGCAGCGCGGCATGTACGCGCATCCGACCTACGCCGTGTCGACTTCGCGCGAACCGCTGGGCGTGCTCGACGCGTGGATGTGGGCACGCGAACCCAAAAACAAGGACGGCAGCCGCCCCGGCATCAAGGAGAGTGTGCGCTGGGTGGAAGGTTACGAGCGGCTGGCCGAAATGGCCGCCGAGTTGTCCGGCACCCGGTTGGTGTACCTGGCTGACCGCGAGGCCGACATCATGGAGTTGATGCGGCGTGCGCGCGCGCTGGGCACGCCTGTGGACTGGCTGCTGCGCTCCCAACACAACCGCACCCTGTCCAGCGGCGACAAACTCTGGATCTCTGTGTTGCAAAGCGAGCCTCTGGGCGAAATACGCTTTGTAATGGCCTCGCGCAAGGGCCAGCGCGCCCGTGAAGTGGTCCAGCAGGTGTGGGCGCAAATGCTCGAACTGCCCGATGGCAAAGGCCACTTTGTGCAGGCCAGTTGCATCGTGGCCAAGGAAATGCAGCCTGCCGCAGGCGACAAGCCTGTCGAGTGGCGGCTGCTGACCAATCTACCGGTGCAGAGCCTGGAGCAGGCCGCGCGCATGATTGACTGGTACCGGGCCCGCTGGGAAATCGAGATGTTCTTTCATGTCCTGAAGAACGGCTGCCGCATCGAGGCGCTGCAACTGGGAAGCATCGAGAAGATTGAGCGCGCGCTGGTGCTGTACATGGTGGTGGCCTGGCGTATCGCCCGGCTGATGCGGCTGGGGCGAAGTTGCCCGGACCTGGATGCCCAGTTGATGTTCGAGCCCGATGAGTGGAAAGCCGCCTACATCCTGAACAAGCAGAAGCTGCCAAGCAAGCCGCCCACGCTCAACGAGGTGGTGCGCTTGGTTGCCAGACTCGGTGGCTTTCTAGCGCGCACGGGTGATGGTGAGCCGGGCGTGAAAACCATCTGGCTGGGCATGCAGCGCATCCTGGACTTTGCCGCCGGCATCAGGTTCTCACGCGAGCTTCAGGCTCAGGGGACTTGTGTATAACGAAATGGCTTGAAGTGCCTGACGCATCTTTCGGCTCAAACCCTACAACAGGACGTAATGTGGTATTGCTAGGGACTCTAAAAGCCGCAGTGGCTGAAATCAAAGCCCGTCTTGGGCAAGACGCGTCCCAATGGGCTTGGGGCAAGTTACATCATATTCAATTTGATCACGAACTTGCACCGTTTCTCCCCAAAAGTACTGCCGTCAGTTATGCAACGAGAAGCTATTCAATAGGAGGAACCAACGATACAGTGCATCGTGGTACCTATCGAAATTCTGATTATCGGCAGATTTCCGGTTCATCTTACCGGCAGGTAATTGATCTTGACAATTGGGACAATTCGCTAGTGATTAGCGCGCCAGGACAGTCGGCTGACCCGGCCAGTCCTCATTATGCAAATCTGCTTGAAGGTTGGGCTACGGGCAACTATTTTCCGATGGCCTTTACAAAAGAAGCAGTAGAGTCACAAAGAGCAGACACAGTTACGCTAAAGCCTGTCAAATAGGCTAATTTTTGCATTTAATGAAAAAAGCGATGAACTCGCTTTAAAAGATTCTGTCGCATTCGCGGTCAAGCAGCTTGATCGTCTATGCTGAGTGTTTGACTGAAAAGGCTTGAAACGCGAAGCTGACCACCAAAGGAATGCGCTTCCCGATCGACATCATTTTGGTATGCCTCCGTTGGTACGCGGCTTATCCGTTGAGCTATCGCCACTTGGAGGAAATAATGCACGAGCGCGGCGTGTTTGTCGACCATTCCTCGATCAACCGCTGGGCAATCCGGTTTCTGCCCTTGCTGGAAAAAGTCTTTCGCAAGCACAAGCGCGCGGTGGGCGGCAGCTGGCGCATGGATGAAACCTATATCAAGGTCAACGGCGTCTGGAAATACCTGTACCGTGCAGTGGACAAGGCCGGCAAGACGGTTGACTTTCTGTTGACGGCCAGGCGCGACAAGGCCGCAGCCCTGCGGTTCTTTGACAAAGCCATGAAGGCCAACGGTGTTCCCGAGAAGGTCACCATGGACAAGAGCGCCGCCAACAAAGCGGCCATGGATGAAATCAATGACAGAGGTGAAACACCGGTCACTTTGCGACAAGTGAAATACCTCAACAATATCGTGGAGCAGGACCATCGCGCTGTCAAACGTATCACTAAACCGATGCTGAACTTCAAGTCATTTCGGGCCGCCAGAAATGTCCTGACCGGCATCGAACTCATGCACATGATCCGCAAAGGTCAGTTACTGCTGCAAGGCTGCATCAAGCTGTCTTTTGCCGACCAGTTTTATGCGTTGGCAGGAAAAATCCGTCCCGTTTGAGAAACTGGCACTCGTCCCCGCCAAAATCACGTTCATCAGTGGCTAACGCGACAGAACCCGCGCAAGCTGCTTGACCGCCAATGCGACAAAACCTTGCATCGCACCTTAAGGCTCCTATGCGCGCTGTCCTACGCACATGTTGTGCTCCAGCCGCCATACTTTCTTTGGGCGGCGGTTTTATCTGCCCCTGGGTCGCGCCAGACATCTCTTTGAGCAACCCACCCAAACTAGGACAACTGACATGCAGAACATTATCGACACGGCCGTTGCGGCCGGAAGCTTCAAGACTTTGGCCGCCGCGTTGACGGCCGCCGGACTGGTGGACACGCTTAACAGCGCCGGACCTTTCACGGTGTTCGCGCCCACCGACGACGCCTTCGCCAAACTACCGGAAGGCACCGTGGACAAGCTGCTCAAAGACGTGCCTAAGCTCACGGCCATCCTCACCTATCACGTGCTCAGCGGCAAGGTCATGGCAGCCGATGTGATGAAGATGGACGGCAAGACGGCCAAGACGGTTAACGGTGCCGATTTGAAGATCAGCACGCAGGGCGGTGTGAATCTCAATGGCAGCGTGCACGTAACCAAGACCGACATCGACTGCAGCAACGGCGTGATTCACGTGGTCGATGCGGTGCTGATGCCGCCGGCCTGATACCGACAGTCCCTTAAACCACTGCCGGTGCCGCCTAGCATCGGGGTACTCCTCCCCTCAATCGAAAGAGCACTATGAAAAAAAATTTCCTCGCCGCTGCAGTAATTGCCCTCGCCTCACTATCTGCCCAAGCAGCGGATATTGTCGACACAGCCGTGGCTGCAGGCAATTTCAAGACCCTAGTCACGGCGCTTAAGGCAGCCGGATTGGTGGACACACTCAAGGGCCCGGGGCCCTTCACTGTCTTTGCGCCCACAGATGAAGCATTTGCGAAGATCCCGAAGGCGGACTTGGACAAGTTGCTGGCAAACAAGGCAAAGCTCAAGTCGGTGCTGACGTACCACGTGGTCCCTGGTAAGGTCATGTCCACGGACATCAAGCCTGGCAAGGTCAAGTCGGTCCAGGGCGCGCAATTGACCATCAGCACAGCTGGCGGCGTGATGGTCGACAAAGCTAAGGTGGTTGCCGCCGACGTGGCGGCGGACAACGGTGTCATCCATGCCATCGATACGGTGCTGATGCCAAAATGACAGCGGTCGGGGTGCCCCGATTATGACCCGGGCTTAGTGTAGGCCACACGATATGCTGACCGTTGCGCTGCAAGCCTTGCTGCTGATTTACTTGTTGGCACTCTGCGCGTGGATGGTGAGCCTGAGCAAGAACGATGTCAGCATCGCGGACACCGCATGGCCGCTGTACATCCTGATTGGCGGAGCGGCCTACGCGCTGGCCGCCTCCCAAACCGGCCCCCGGACGATCGTTGTGGTCACTCTGGTAGCACTGTGGGCGGTGCGATTGGCGACTCACATTACTTGGCGCCACAGGGGGAAACCCGAAGACCGCCGCTACAAGGCCATTCGCACTCGCAACGAGCCCCATTTTCGATGGAAAAGTCTGGTACTGGTGTTCGTTTTGCAGGCCACGCTGGCGTGGGTCGTCTCTTGGCCGGTGCTCGCTGCTGTCGTGAATTTGCGACCATGGCACTGGCTTGATTCGCTGGGTGTGTGTGTCGTCGTAGCTGGCGCCTCGTTCGAAGCTGTAGCAGACTGGCAACTAGCCCGCTTTAAGTCCGACGCAGCCCATAAAGGGCAGGTTATGGACCGTGGTTTATGGCGGAACTCCCGCCACCCCAATTACTTCGGCGAGTTCTGTGTATGGTGGGGCATCTATCTGATCGCGCTGTCGGGACAGAACTGGTGGGCCCTCTCGTCTCCGGTGCTCATGACGATTCTGCTTCTCAAGGTTTCGGGCGTGGCGTTGCAGGAGATGGACATTGGCGAGCGACGCCCCGGCTACCGCGACTACATCGCCCGCACGAATGCTTTCTTCCCCAGTAGGCGGCGGCAGACAAGTCAAGTAAACCACAGCACATGATTGCCTTGCACGACGGGCCGACGTGCAAGACGCCAACATGCTGTGCTGCCTTCCGCACAGACCCATGCCACCGGCTTGAGCAAGATGAACACTTCTATGCGGCATGATTTTAAAAACCGGTTGACGCCTAACCGCGTCAATGAATTCCTTTACCACCAGATTGAAGCAGGACAAAACTAACATGCTGAATTACCTCGCCGCATACGGTGCTACTGCGTTGGCGTTCCTGGCCCTGGATGTCGTCTGGCTCGGTTTCATCGCCAAGTCCTTCTACCGCGACGCCATCGGACATCTGATGGCAGACACCCCCAACTTGGTGGCGGGCGGCGTCTTCTACTTGCTCTATCCGGCCGGCGTATTGCTTTTTGCGCTTGCACCTGCGGCTTGGTCCGGCGGCCTTACAGCTCCGGCACACGTGCCCTGGCCGCGCGCAATTTTGGCTGGAGCACTGTTTGGCTTCTTTGCTTATGCCACCTACGACCTCAGCAACCTGGCCACTTTGAGGGGCTGGCCGTTGCGCCTGACCTTAGTAGATATCGCTTGGGGCACGGCACTCACTGCTACTGCAGCTGCGGCGGGACGCTGGGTCCTAGGGCGCATGACATGAGCCGCGCCAACGCACGGGCCTGACGCGCATGCCGCGATGGCGCACTCCAAGCTGGCGATTAATGGCGCGACCGGTGCCAGCGTCGCCATTGCCGTTATGAAGTTCATGGTTGCCGGAATTACCGGCAGTTCGGCCATGTTGTCCGAAGGCGTCCATTCTGCGGCGGACACCCAAACACGCTTGGTCTTTTTACGCTTTCTGATCGACAGGCCTTCTGCGGTGTACAGGCGGTACACCCGCTTTTTGTATAGCCAATAATCATTTCCTATTCTTAAGATTTAAAGATGCTGTGATAGCGTGCCCAGCGGCTGCCAGCATTGAAATTCGCTTTGCCTTAATCAATGCAATCTTCTTCAATGCGTTCTAACTCAGCTTGGATCGCCGATTTAGGATCTGGAGTATTACTCGTGCAGAGCTTATAGCTTAGTGACATTACTCATTAAAGCAAAAAGCACCCCTATTGGGTGTAACGAAGGTGTTTCTTGATCAGCCTCAGTAAACATGACGCCCGTAGCGGGATGACGGTTCCGCTTCCGCTACATCCGGCGAGTAACATAGGAGAATTGAGTTGAAATCTATCAACGTGTCAACAAACGAAGCTACGTGCGTTTCTTGAGTGAATCGCCCCGGGTTTCGTGGAGGCCCGTTGGGTTAAGTCAGGCAGACACCGCAGCCTGACTGGCTAATTGCCGATAGTAATTCTCTTCAGCTTCGGCAGGGGGAATGTATCCGATGGGCTCCAGCAGTCGGTGATGGTTAAACCCATTTCGTTATACACAAGTCCCCTGAGCCTGAAGCTCGCGTGAGAACCTGATGCCGGCGGCAAAGTCCAGAATGCGCTGCATGCCCAACCAGATGGTTTTCACGCCCGGCTCACCATCACCCGTGCGCGCTAGAAAGCCACCGAGTCTGGCAACCAAGCGCACCACCTCGTTGAGCGTGGGCGGCTTGCTTGGCAGCTTCTGCTTGTTCAGGATGTAGGCTGCTTTCCACTCATCGGGCTCGAACATCAACTGGGCATCCAGGTCCGGGCAACTTCGCCCCAGCCGCATCAGCCGGGCGATACGCCAGGCCACCACCATGTACAGCACCAGCGCGCGCTCAATCTTCTCGATGCTTCCCAGTTGCAGCGCCTCGATGCGGCAGCCGTTCTTCAGGACATGAAAGAACATCTCGATTTCCCAGCGGGCCCGGTACCAGTCAATCATGCGCGCGGCCTGCTCCAGGCTCTGCACCGGTAGATTGGTCAGCAGCCGCCACTCGACAGGCTTGTCGCCTGCGGCAGGCTGCATTTCCTTGGCCACGATGCAACTGGCCTGCACAAAGTGGCCTTTGCCATCGGGCAGTTCGAGCATTTGCGCCCACACCTGCTGGACCACTTCACGGGCGCGCTGGCCCTTGCGCGAGGCCATTACAAAGCGTATTTCGCCCAGAGGCTCGCTTTGTAACACAGAGATCCAGAGTTTGTCGCCGCTGGACATGGTGCGGTTGTGTTGGGAGCGCAGCAGCCAGTCCACAGGCGTGCCCAGCGCGCACGCGCGCCGCATCAACTCCATGATGTCGGCCTCGCGGTCAGCCAGGTACACCAACCGGGTGCCGGACAACTCGGCGGCCATTTCGGCCAGCCGCTCGTAACCTTCCACCCAGCGCACACTCTCCTTGATGCCGGGGCGGCTGCCGTCCTTGTTTTTGGGTTCGCGTGCCCACATCCACGCGTCGAGCACGCCCAGCGGTTCGCGCGAAGTCGACACGGCGTAGGTCGGATGCGCGTACATGCCGCGCTGCGCTTCATAGCTCAGCGGCCCCAGGCCGCTGGCCTCCTGCCCGTTGAAGTCCAGCTCGGTCGTGTCCTGAATGCACAGCACCACCTCGTGCCCGGCCATGCGCGTCTTGGCGCAGTCCGTGTGCGCGCCCAAAATCGCACGCCAATCGACTTCCTCGTTGCCGAAGAACCGGTACGCCGCCATGGTGTCGGCCCAGTCCCCGCAGGCTTGCGGCACGCTCGCCATGGGCTGGGCGCTCAAGCGCTCCACCAGCCGGATGGCCCGCTTGTTGCGCCGCTCATCGCCCAAGTCTATCGTCTCAAATTCAGTGCCTGCCCAGCCCATCGTTTTCCTTCAAATCTTTCTTGAGGAGAATTTTGCCGGAGTTGTGTATAACGAAATGGGTTAAACCAGGACACCCATTCGAGCGTGGCCAACTCCAAGGATTCCTTGGTTTTCCAGGGTGCCCGGCGGTGAATTAACTCTGTTTTGTATAAACCGTTGATTGTTTCGGCCAGAGCGTTGTCATAGCTGTCACCCCGACTGCCCACCGACGGCTCGATCCCCGCCTCGGCCAGGCGCTCGCTGTACCGGATAGACACATATTGCGACCCACGGTCGGAGTGATGGATCAGGGCATCGCCCGATTGCGGTTGGCGGTCATACAGGGCTTGCTCCAGCGCATCCAGAACAAAGTCTGTCCGCATGGAACTGCTCTGGCGCCACCCCACGATTCGGCGAGCGTAAACGTCAATCACAAAGGCCACGTATTGCCAGCCCTGCCAAGTTGACACGTACGTGAAGTCCGACACCCACAACTGGTTGGGACGATCGGCCTTGAATTGCCGGTTGACACGATCCAGTGGTCGGGCAGCGGTCATATCGCCAATGGTCGTGCGCACCACCTTGCCGCGCCGGGCCCCTTGCAGGCCCAGAAATTTCATTAGTCGCTCGACGGTGCAGCGCGCCACCGTGATGCGCTCTCGGCGCATTTGCTTGTAGACCTTATCGACGCCGTAGACGGGGTCGTCACAGAAAACGGAAAATAAAGCACGTTAAGACTTGGCAAGCGGGCGCAGAGACCTAAATTTGCCTGCGCCGACCTTGGTGCTGCTGCGCCAGAGGTAGTCGCCCGTCAGGTTGATGTGCTCCCAGCCCAGTGGCGAGAGGTGCTGCAGTAGCGTGTCATCAATGCCCGGGTCGTGCCCGCGCAAGGCATTGACCACCCGCTCCAGATAAATGGTGTTCCACAGCACGATGGTCGCCGTCACCAGGTTCAGGCCACTGGCGCGGTAGCGCTGCTGCTCGAATCCCCGGTCGCGGATTTCACCCAGCCGGTTGAAGAATACGGCCCTGGCCAGCGCATTGCGCGCTTCGCCCTTGTTCAGCCCGGCATTGACGCGCCGGCGCAGCTCCACGCTTTGCAGCCAGTCCAGGATGAACAGCGTGCGCTCGATGCGCCCGAGCTCGCGCAGGGCGATGGCCAGGCCGTTCTGGCGCGGGTAGCTGGCGAGTTTTCTGAGCATCAGCGAAGCCGTGACCGTGCCCTGCTTGATCGACGTGGCCAGCCGCAGGATTTCATCCCAGTGGACACGGATATGTTTGACGTTGAGCCGCTCGCCGCTGATCATTGGCCCGAGCGCGTCATAGCTGGCGTGGCCCTTGGGGATGAACAGCCGGGTCTCGCCCAGGTCGCGGATGCGCGGCGCAAAGCGAAAGCCCAGCAAGTGCATCAGGGCAAAGACATGATCGGCGAAGCCGGCCGTATCGGTGTAGTGCTCCTCGATGCGCAGATCCGACTCGTGGTACAGCAGGCCGTCCAGGACGTAGGTCGAGTCGCGCACGCCGACATTGACCAGCTTGGTATGAAACGGGGCGTACTGGTCGGAAATGTGGGTGTAGAAAGTTCGCCCAGGGCTGCTGCTGTCCCCCTGTGTCAGACTAGTTGCCGCTCCCCCGTGATTGCGGATGATCCGCATTGGAGCGCTATTCATGACAACAAATCGACATTCAACTGAATTCCAAGAACAGGCCCTGAGCAAAGCTAGGCAACGAGGCACACGCAGCGTCCAGGACGTCGCCAATGAACTGAATATGGCGGTCGGCACCTTGAGAAAATGGATCAGCAAGTCCAACCGAAAGCATGAAGTCGGTGGCCCCGCAGCGCAACTGCCTGACGACTTACCGGCCCAATCGTGGGGCCCTGCCCAGCGCTTGCTTGCGCTGAACCAGACGCATGCCATGACGCCCACACAGCTGCATGCCTGGTGCCGGGAGAAGGGGTTGTTTGAGCACCAGCTCAAGGCCTGGGGTGAAGCTTTTTGCAGCGCCACAGCGCCTGAATCGCGCCAAGCCAAGACAGCGTTGCGTGAGCTGCAGGTCAAACACGAGGGGCTGCAGCGTGAACTGCGTCGAAAAGAGAAGGCGCTGGCCGAAGCCGCAGCCTTGCTGGTGCTACAAAAAAAGTTCCAGGCCCTGTGGGAGGACGAGGAGAAATGACCAGTTGCCAACAGCGTCAGACCCTGCTGACGCTGATCCGACAGTCCTGCGACAGCGGCGCACGTTTGCAAAAGGCCTGCGCCCTGATTGGGTTGGATGCGCGTACTGTTCAGCGCTGGAGACGCCCGGAAAACCAGCAGGGAGACCTCCGGGTGGGCGACAAACGCCGCATTACCGTGCCGCCCAACAAGTTCAGTGAGGCGGAGCGACAAGCTGCGCTGGAGGTGGTCAACAGCGATGAGTTCAAGGATCTGCCGCCCAGCCAGATCGTGCCGCGCCTGGCTGACCAGGGCCTGTATGTGGCGAGTGAGTCGACCCTGTACCGGCTGCTGCGTGAAGCCGGCCAGTTGACGCACCGCCGCCTGGAGCGGGTGGCGCAAAAACGCAGCAAGCCACGCGCGCTGGTGGCCACTGGGCCCGATCAGATTTACTGCTGGGACATCAGCTACTTGCCCACCGAGGTCCGCGGCATCTACTTCTACCTTTACCTGTTCGTGGACCTGTTCAGCCGCCGGATCGTTGGCTGGCAGGTGTACGACTGCGAGAGTGCTGAGCTGGCCAGCGGGCTGCTCCAGGCCATCTGCGAGCGTCAGGGCATCACGCCCAATCAGCTCACTGTTCACTCGGACAACGGCTCCCCGATGAAGGGGGAAACAATGCTCGCCACCATGCAGCGCCTGGGCGTGGCTGCGTCTCGCAGCCGACCGGCGGTAAGTAACGACAATCCTTACTCGGAGGCCCTGTTCCGGACACTGAAGTACCGGCCTCAACTTCCCGTCAAACCGTTCAATGGCTTGCTACAGGCGCGACGCTGGGTGACAGAGTTGGTGCATTGGTACAACCACGAGCATCGGCACAGCGCGATTGGCTTTGTGACGCCCGCTCAACGTCACATGCAAATCGATCAAGCACTTCTGGATGACCGCGCCAAAGTGTATGCTGCAGCGCGCGATGCCAACCCAAACCGCTGGTCCGGTCCGACCCGCAATTGGGACCGAATCGCAGAAGTCCACCTCAATCCGGAAACACAACAAAACCAGAACCAACTCACCCAAAAGATCGCCTGAGCATCAAACTTTTTGCGACAACTAGCTTGACATCCACCGCTGTTGACGCCAACCGAAAACTGACCCACTTATAGAGGTTGTGCCGATCCAAAACTGACTCAGGTGTTTTACTTGCCCTGCCTTATTTTTAGGCAGGAGCGAAAAAGGTGATCACCATGGAAATGTTAGGCAAGATTCGACGGATGCATTTGCGCGACCAGCTGTCGCTGCATGAAATAGCCAAGCGCACGGGGTTGTCGCGCAACACGCTGCGCCGCTGGCTCAGGGCGCCACAAGAGGTGCAGGCGCCTGTCTACAGCAGGCCCCAGGCGTTGGGCAAACTAAGCGCTTTACCGGGGAGTTGGAGCAGGCCCTCCAGGCCGATGGCCACCGCAGCAAACGAGACCGGCGCACGGCCAAGGCGCTGTTTGCGCAAATCCAGGCGGTCGGCTATGCGGGCGGCTACAGCGCGGTGACGGACTTCACGCGCGCCTGGCGCGGCAGTGCCGGCAAGGCGCCCCATGCATTCGTGCCGCTGAGGTTCGAGTTGGGCGAAGCCTTCCAGTTCGACTGGAGTGAAGAGGGCCTGGTGGTGGGCGGCATTTATTACAAGATGCAGGTCTCGCACCTCAAGCTGTGCGCCAGCCGCGCTTTCTGGCTGGTGGCCTACCCCAGCCAGGGCCATGAAATGCTGTTCGATGCCCACACACGCTCCTTCGCGGCGCTGGGCGGCATTGCCCGGCGCGGCATTTATGACAACATGAAAACGGCGGTGGACAAGGTCCAAAAAGGCAAGGGCCGGGTGGTCAATGCGCGCTTTGCCGTGATGTGCGCGCACTACTTGTTCGATGCCGATTTCTGCAACGTCGCCTCGGGCTGGGAAAAAGGCGTGGTGGAAAAAAACGTGCAAGACAGCCGCAGGCGCATCTGGCTCGATGCGCAGAAGTGCCAGTTTGGCTCGTTCGAGGCGCTCAACGCCTGGCTGGGCGAGCGCTGCCGGGCCCTGTGGAGCGAGATCCGCCACCCCGAGTACAAGCAGTTCAGCGTGCAGGAGATGCTGGCGCAAGAACTTCCCGAGATGATGCCTATGCCGGCGGCCTTTGACGGCTACGTGGAAAGGCAGGCGAGCGTATCGAGCACCTGTCTGGTCAGCGTGCAGCGCAACCGGTATTCGGTGCCGTGCGAGTTCGCCGGCCAGCGCGTGAGCACCCGGCTGTACCCGACGCGCATCTGCGTGGTGGCCGGTGATGCCGTGGTCGCCAGCCATGAGCGGGTCGTCAACCGGGGGCAGACGGTGTATGACTGGCAGCACTACATCGCGCTGGTGCAGCGCAAGCCCGGCGCCCTGCGCAACGGCGCGCCCTTTGCCGACATGCCCGCGCCCTTGAAGCAGCTCAAGCTCGGCCTGCTGCGCCACCCCGGCGGGGACCGGATCATGGCGCAGGTGCTTGCTGCCGTGCCGACGGCCGGGCTGGAAGCGGTGCTGGTGGCGGTCGAGTTGGTCGTCGAGTCCGGCGCCCTGAGCGCCGAGCATGTGCTGAACGTGCTGGCCCGGCTCAATGCCTGCGCGCTGCCCGAGACGGTGCAAACGACGCTGCAACTCGTCGATGCGCCGCTGGCCAACACCGGCCGCTACGACACCCTGCGCTGTGTCATTGGGGCGCCAGGCGGCGCGACGGCGGTCCACCATGCGTGATGTCACCGCTGAGCTCAAAGAGCTGCGCCTGCACGGCATGGCCAGCGCCTGGACGGACCTGATGGGTCAGGGCCAATCGTCAACGGCCACCTCCCGCTGGCTGGTCGAGCACCTGCTGCAGGCCGAGCACACCGACCGGGCGATGCGCTCGGTCAGTCACCAGATGAACGCGGCCAAGCTGCCCATGCACCGCGATCTGGCCGGGTTTGACTTTGGCGCGTCCAGGGTCGATCAGCCGCTGGTCAGGCAACTCGCCACGCTGGCATTTACCGACACGGCGCAAAACGCGGTGCTCATCGGTGGGCCCGGCACGGGCAAGACACACCTGGCCACGGCCATCGCCGTGGCGGGCATTGTGGCGCAGGGCAAGCGCGTGCGCTTTTACTCCACGGTCGATCTGGTCAATGTGCTGGAGAAGGAAAAGCGTGACGGCAAGGCCGGACGCATGGCCCTGAGCTTGATGCGCATGGACCTGGTCGTTCTCGATGAGCTGGGCTACCTGCCGTTCAGCCAGGCGGGCGGCGCCTTGCTGTTTCACCTGCTCTCCAAGCTGTACGAGCACACCAGCGTGATCATCACCACCAACCTGAGCTTCTCAGAATGGTCGAGTGTCTTTGGGGACGCCAAAATGACCACCGCGCTGCTCGACAGGCTCACGCACCACTGCCACATTGTGGAGACGGGCAACGAGTCGTACCGCTTCCAGCACAGCACCCTGGCCGCCAAGTCGCGTATCAAGGCGCGCGAGCAAACGCGCAAGGAGGCAAAAGCAGCGCTGCCAGGCGAGCCGCTGTGAGCCGGGCGCGCACGGGGAAATCCGCTACGGGCTACGCCCTTCGCTCCTTTCCCCGTGCCGTCTGTAAATTCAAAAAACCCAGGACAAGGAAAAATCAAAAACCAGCCGCTGAGTACACTTATCCACAGTTGCTGGTTCCAACACCAGCAACCCGCCCTGGGTCAATATTGGATCGGCAGGGTGGGTCAATATTCAATCGGCGCCGACACTGCTGCCGTATTTTGGGTTGATGTGGCCCGTGCTTTGGGCTTTGCTGGCGGTTTTGAAGTTCTGGCCATCGGACGACGAGGTGCTGCCGTCGCCCCAGTGGGCCGCCAGGGGTTGGCGCAGCTGCGTGTTGACCAGATCGGCCAGCGCCGCTGCGTAGGTCTCGTCCCGGATGTGCCAGGCCTGCAGCCACGACAGCCTGGCATGGGTCGTGCCAGGGCAGGACTCGGCCATCTTGGTCAATCCCAGATTGATCGCATCGGCCAGGATGGTCGTGAGCAGCAAGGTTTTGTCCTTAGCGCGCTCTCCTGTCTTGAGGTGCGTGAAGTGGCCGGTGAAACCGGTCCACTCGTCCACCTCCATCAGCATGTCGGTGATCTTCACGCGCGGCAGCAGCATCGCGGCCCGATCAATCAAGGCTTGTGCCGTATCGGGCAGCACGGCATCCAGCGGCGTGATTTTCAAGCCGGACGCGGTGGTGATGGTGGCGTCGGGCAGGCCGTTGGCTGCCGCCAGGGCATTGACCGTCGCCAGCTGCTGCTCCAGCAGGGACAAGCGCTCCTGCAAATACTGGTCGCAGTCGGTGGTCACGGCCAGCGGCAACTCGCTGGCCAGCTTGAGGCTGGCAAATTTGCCGGCCGGCACCAAGTAGTCCTCGAAGTCCTTGAACTGGCGCGAGCCCTGCACCCAGACATCGCCCGAGCGCAGCGCGTTCTTGAGCTCGGACAGCGCGCACAGCTCGTAGTAGCGCCGGTCAATGCCCACATCGGGCATCACCAGTTTCTCCCAGCGTTTATTGATGAAGCCGGTGGGCGCATCGGCTGGCACCTTGCGGGCGTTGTCGGTGTTCATGCCGCGCAGCACTTCAATGGCCTCAAGCACATCCCTGGCAGCGGGCGCGGCCCGCAGCTGGAGCACCTCCAGGAACTGCGGGGTGTAGCGGCGCAGCATGGCGTAGCCTTCGGCGACATGTGGCAGGAAGTCAAAACTCTCGGGCTGCGCGAGCTTTTGCGCCTCCGTCACGCTGGCCGTGAACGCGTCCCAGGACATGACCGATTCGATGGCCGCGAAGGGATCGCTGCCGCCTTGCCTGGCTTGCACCAGCGCCTGACCAATGCGCCCGTACAGGCGAACCTTGTCGTTGATGGCCTTGCCGGACGCTTGGAACTGCTGCTGATGCTTCGTTTTGGCCGCATTGAACAGCTTGCCGATGATGCGGTCGTGCAGGTCAATGATCTCGTCAATGACGGTGGCCATGCCCTCCACGGCCAGCGCGACCAGGCTCGCATAGCGCCGCTGCGGCTCGAATTTACCCAGATCGGCGGGTGTCATCTGGGCGCCCTCGCGGGCGATCTTGAGCAGCCGGTTCTGGTGGACCAGCCGTTCGATGCCGGTGGGCAGGTCCAGCGCCTGCCAGGCCTTGAGGCGCTCGATATGCTCCAGCATATGCCGCGAGTTCGGCCTGACCGGCGACAGCCGCAGCCACGCCAGCCAGGTGAGCCCGCTGCCCTCCTTGCGCTGGAGCAACTCGTCCAGACGCTGGCGGTGTGCCAGCGTCAGTGAATCGGCCAACGCTGCGTGGATACGCCGGTTGGCACGCGTGATGGCCTCGGCGCCGGCTCGCTCAATGGCATTCATGGCCGGGAGAATGATGGCTTGACGACGCAGGTTTTCGACCAGCGTGCTGGCCAGCACAATGCCCTTGTCGGTCTGCAACGCCAGCTCTGTCAGCGTTTGGACGGCTTGCCGGTAATGGCGCATGGTGAAGGGCTTGAAACCAAACGCCGTTTGCAGTTCAACCAGATGCTCACGGCGGGTCTGATCGCGCTGGCCGTACTCATCCCAACAAGCTACTGGCACCTTCAGTTGCGCGGCCACCATGCGCAGCAAGGCAGGCGATGGGGATTCATCGGCGCCCAGAATGGCGCCGGGAAATCGCAAGTAGCACAGCTGGATGGCAAAGCCAAGCCGGTTGGCTGGCCCACGATGCTGTCCAATGATGGCCAGGTCGGTATCGCTGAAGGTGCAAAGCCCGATAAGCTCGTCTTTGCCCTCGGGCAGTGCCAGCAGGCTCTCACGCTCGGCGGCTGAAAGAATGGAACGACGAGGCATCAAGGGTTCCTGGTTATGCTGGTGCGCAAACGATCGTTTGCGCAGCTATGCTGCAATGCTCGAATCCCACGGGAGAGCATGAGTTGCGCAAATATATTGCATTACTCAAACGAATGGCAACAGGTTTATAGGTGCTCCCCATCCTTTTGAAGAAAACCTCAAGATGCATATTGGCTACGCCCGTGTTTCCACCCAGGATCAGGACAACAGCGCGCAAATTGCAGCGCTCCAAGCGGCCGGTTGCACACGCATTTTTCAAGAAAAAGCATCGGCAGGACGTTGGGATCGCCCCGAGCTGCATCGGCTACTCGATCAGCTACGCCACGGCGATGTGCTCGTGGTCTGCAAGCTCGACCGGCTGTCGCGCTCGCTCAAGGACTTGCTGATGCTGCTGGAAAAGGTGCAGCTGTTGGGCGCCGGCTTTCACAGCTTGGGCGAAGCCATCGACACCACCACTTCAGCAGGCCGGATGATGATGCAGATCGTGGGCTCGTTCGCCGAATTCGAGCGTGCCATGCTGCGAGAGCGCACACGCAGCGGCTTGCTCGTCGCGCGCAAGGAAGGCCGTGTAGGGGGCCGGCGCCCCAAGCTCACCCCACGCCAGCAACAGGAAATCGTGCAGTTGGTCGCGTCCGGGCAAAAAATTGCAGCCGATGCCGCACGCCTGTTCAATGTTCACCCTTCAACGGTCGCACGGCTCTTGGCCAAGAACAAGGCGATGTCGCCCCATCAGCCTTAACGTGCTTTATTTTCCGTTTTCTGTGACGACCCCTATTTGGGTGCCTTGCTGCTTGGCGCCTTGAGCCACTTCTTGACCGTGTTGCGCGACAGCCCGGTGAGCTTTGCAATGGCGCTGTTGGAAAATTTGTCGCGCAGTTTCATGCGCCTGACCTTGCCTATCATGTCCATGGTAATCACCTTGTTCTCCTGCTGAAAAATTCAGCAGGTCAGTGGAACACCCTGGTCAATTTTGAATCGGCACTTCGGCCTCTAGGTGGTCAACTTTCGGTCGGCGACAACATGCCAAGACCGCCGAGCGCAGGCCGGGCAGCTATCCGGGCGAGCTGGCCCAGGTGTGCAATCTGGCTGCCTTGCCGGCGAGTGACCTTGATGCTATTTTTGCTGCCACCCCAGTAAAAGAAGTCTGGGGCGTCGGCCGGCGAATTGCCGCGCAGCTGGAGGAGGGCGGCATTGCCACCGTGCTGGACCTGATGCGCATGGACCCGGCGACCGTGCGCCGGCGCTGGAGCGTGGTGCTCGAGCGCACCGTGCGGGAGCTTCAGGGCTTGCCCTGCATTGCGCTGGAAGAGCAGCCGAGCCCGAAAAAAGAGATTGCCTGCACCCGCAGCTTTGGCCGGCCGGTGAGCGAGCTCGCGCCGCTCCTGGAAGCGGTGAGCGAGTTCGCCGCGCGGGCAGCTGAAAAGCTGCGCGGGCAAGCGAGCGTGGCCAGCGAAGTCTTGGTGTTCGCCCACACTTCGCCGCACCGGCCGGGCCCGCGCTTTTCGCAAAGCGTGGTGGTGCCGCTGCGCCGCCCGACGGCCGACACCGCTTGCCTGGTGCAGGCGGCCGTGCTGGGCCTGCGCGCGATCTACCAGCCCGGCTTTGCGCTCATCAAAGCCGGCGTCATGCTGCTGGACCTGGTGCCCGGCAGCCTCTACCAGGGCGAGCTGGACCTGGAGCCTGAATTGACGGGCGAGCGGGTCAAGCTGATGGCAACCCTGGATGCGCTCAACGACAAATACGGTAAAGGCATGGTGCGCCTGGCCAGCCAGGGGATCGATGACCGCACCCGCCAGTGGGGCATGCGCCAGGAGCGCCTGACGCCGGGCTACACCACCGCGTGGGCGGACATGCCGATTGCCAAGGCAGTCTGAGCGGGTCGACTGCTTTTTTAGCGCTTCCTGCACGGCCGCAGGAAACTTTAGCCAAACCTCACCGCTTCAGTTCAAGGGCAAAGCTGAGCAACACTAGTTTTCGCAACTATCGGCCCAAAGAAAGAAAACTTCATCCTGTTCATGTTCATGTTCATGTATTGGGTCTGCAGTCAAATCCAAAGCGTAGCCGTTCCTGACCAAAAGCTCAACGATTGGGCATGGCTAGCCGCCTAGCCTAGCGGCTTGAACTGCACAGGTTCCGGGCGCAGTTCAGGCTGCGGCCGGTCCCAATCAAGCAGCTCCTGGAGCTTTTGCTGCTTGCGCTGGCGCGGTTTGAGCCGGGGCGCAGCGTCCTGGCGGTAGGTCCTGGACATGGTGCGCATTTCAGTGCCGCTGGCTGCGGCTCGGGCCGCACAACTGCCACAACAGCGCCGTGTCCTGCGCGCTGACCTCAAGCGCCTGCTGGAGCCGGCGCAACTGGCGCCTCAGGCGCGGCAGTTTGGGCGGGGGCATGGATGCTGGGCGCATGGGGATCCTCCTGTTTGGGTTGTGACGGCGGCTACCAAAGGGCACCAGCCTTGCGCAAAGCGCCACCGGTTTGGTACGCGGCTTTGGCTGGCCTGCCCCATGGCCTGAAGATGCCACCGTGCGCCCGGTGCGTCATCAGAAAGGTGAACGGATCGGTGTAGGCCGGCGCAACCTCATCCATGGCAGTGCCGCAGGAATCCCCAGCGCCAACCACGCGGCAAAGGGGACGCCAAAGGTCATCGACGGCGTCCCCGTCACTCCCCCTCCTGCCGGGCCAGTTTGACCCATGGCGTACGGCTTGGGGTGTTGCTTGACTGTGTTGCTTAACCGGGCGCCAGCAGCAGCTCATACGTTTGAACACCGAACGCGGCCGCGATGCGTTCGACGTTGTCTAGCGCGATGTTTCGGGCCTGTCGCTCGACATGCGCGACAAAGGTCCGGTGAAGCCCGCATTCAAAGGCCAGGGCTTCTTGGGACCAGCCTTTGGCGTGGCGCAGCAAGACCACGTTGGCCGCCAGCAACGCCCTGGCGCTGGGGATTGGGGTTGGGGGCCGAAGAGGGTTGGGCGTTGAGGACACCCGAACATTTTGCAAACATGCCGCTTTTAAGTCAGCCGCTTTTAAGTCACAATTGCATGGACAAGCCCAGCAAGTTGCTGGGCCCAAAAGAAAAATTACGGATCCAGTCCATTGCCCAATTATGTTTTGCACCAAAGAAACTGACAAATCTTCGCTTTCGGTCCTGTCGACTACCCCCGGAGAAACCTACTGGCTGGCAGCCCAAGTGGTTTTGAATGCCCCATGGTTCATGGTGATGGCCCGGCAGGCTTACCCGATGGGCAACAAGGAGACGATCATGCACGCTAGCACGATGATGTTCAGCCGCATTGAGGAAGTCGAGCGCATGATCGCGGCGCAAGAGTTGGGCCAGCTCGAGATTGACTCGCTCCTGGTGGTGACGCCCAGCCATCTCAATGGCACCCGCAGTTGGAAGATGGAGCCGCTCAAGGCCGTGTGGATGGCCGAGGAGCCGTCGGTGCCGGGCGTGCAGGTGGCCGAAATTTACGAGACCGAGGAAGGCGTGAAGTACCACCGGTATGGCATGGACAGTGAAAAATTGAGCAACCCGATGCTTCGGTTTCGCTGGGAGGGATAAGCCCAAGTCAAGGCCGCCTGCGTTGGCAATCCGTTGCTGGTCAAGCCAGGTTTATTGGAATTGATTCCACCAAAGATGTGATCAATATGGACAATATGCCAGCTGAATATGCTCCTCCCTCCTTAAATCTCAAGTGCGGTGAGGTCAAGCAAGGGAAACGGAATGAGTCAGATATTGGTAAATTATATTGATGCACGAAATGCCAGGGGTGCACAGGTTGCACGGTCAGCCTGTAGGCGACAGTCAGGGTGCACGCGCTGGCCGGCAGTACAGAGTGGGTTTGATTTAATGACGCAGAGCAACGCTTTGCTTGGTTATTTTTCATCCCCCACATAACCGCCAGTAAAATAAATGCTGGGAAATTTCCATTCCAGAATGCGGCCCTGTCGGACCAAGAGTGGCGACGCAGACGCATTATCCAGTGATTACGGCCCAGCAACAAAAATAAACCCAGCGCCAAGTTTCAAAGCCACTGGCGCCGGTGACTTTTGTCATTATGTCTGCTGCGGCAACGCCTTGGGTTTAAAACCAGACCTTAGCGTTCGACAACATCAGAATTTGCTGAGATTCGCCATTGAGTTATCTGGCGAAAGCAATAATTTGTCCGCCGCGAAATTTCCAGCTTTTGCGTGAAGCATGAAGGCATTTCGTTATACACAACTCCGGCAAAATTCCCCTCAAGAAAGATTTGAAGGAAAACGATGGGCTGGGCAGGCACTGAATTTGAGACGATAGACTTGGGCGATGAGCGGCGCAACAAGCGGGCCATCCGGCTGGTGGAGCGCTTGAGCGCCCAGCCCATGGCGAGCGTGCCGCAAGCCTGCGGGGACTGGGCCGACACCATGGCGGCGTACCGGTTCTTCGGCAACGAGGAAGTCGATTGGCGTGCGATTTTGGGCGCGCACACGGACTGCGCCAAGACGCGCATGGCCGGGCACGAGGTGGTGCTGTGCATTCAGGACACGACCGAGCTGGACTTCAACGGGCAGGAGGCCAGCGGCCTGGGGCCGCTGAGCTACGAAGCGCAGCGCGGCATGTACGCGCATCCGACCTACGCCGTGTCGACTTCGCGCGAACCGCTGGGCGTGCTCGACGCGTGGATGTGGGCACGCGAACCCAAAAACAAGGACGGCAGCCGCCCCGGCATCAAGGAGAGTGTGCGCTGGGTGGAAGGTTACGAGCGGCTGGCCGAAATGGCCGCCGAGTTGTCCGGCACCCGGTTGGTGTACCTGGCTGACCGCGAGGCCGACATCATGGAGTTGATGCGGCGTGCGCGCGCGCTGGGCACGCCTGTGGACTGGCTGCTGCGCTCCCAACACAACCGCACCCTGTCCAGCGGCGACAAACTCTGGATCTCTGTGTTGCAAAGCGAGCCTCTGGGCGAAATACGCTTTGTAATGGCCTCGCGCAAGGGCCAGCGCGCCCGTGAAGTGGTCCAGCAGGTGTGGGCGCAAATGCTCGAACTGCCCGATGGCAAAGGCCACTTTGTGCAGGCCAGTTGCATCGTGGCCAAGGAAATGCAGCCTGCCGCAGGCGACAAGCCTGTCGAGTGGCGGCTGCTGACCAATCTACCGGTGCAGAGCCTGGAGCAGGCCGCGCGCATGATTGACTGGTACCGGGCCCGCTGGGAAATCGAGATGTTCTTTCATGTCCTGAAGAACGGCTGCCGCATCGAGGCGCTGCAACTGGGAAGCATCGAGAAGATTGAGCGCGCGCTGGTGCTGTACATGGTGGTGGCCTGGCGTATCGCCCGGCTGATGCGGCTGGGGCGAAGTTGCCCGGACCTGGATGCCCAGTTGATGTTCGAGCCCGATGAGTGGAAAGCCGCCTACATCCTGAACAAGCAGAAGCTGCCAAGCAAGCCGCCCACGCTCAACGAGGTGGTGCGCTTGGTTGCCAGACTCGGTGGCTTTCTAGCGCGCACGGGTGATGGTGAGCCGGGCGTGAAAACCATCTGGCTTGGTATGCAGCGCATTCTGGACTTTGCCGCCGGCATCAGGTTCTCACGCGAGCTTCAGGCTCAGGGGACTTGTGTATAACGAAATGGCATGAAGGGTCCGACCGCTTGGCGCTGTGTCAGATTAACTGGAAATATGAAATCGACTGCATCCAACATTATTTCTTTTGCTTTTTACAAGCATATTAATTTAATTTAAATGATGGTTGTTTGCATAGTGAAGACAAAAAAGTCTTGTTTCTTTCATGTTGACTCGACACAAACACGGCTTTGAGGACACCAAAGCTCGGTTCACAAAGAAAGGAAGCTCGATTATCAGTGCACCAAAGCTCGGTTCACAAAGAAAGGAAGCTCGATTATCAATGTGCCAAAGATGTATGGAAAAAAACCCGTCACCAGCAAGGACAGGATGTTAGATATGTGCCTGACGGCACAAATCCAAAGTTTTCCACGCTAGGTCGCTACGCACCCGTCGCGGTCCCTCAGAGCTTCGTCCCGAGACCCACTTAGCTCGCTAATAAAGCGACCCGTGTTTTGGTTTTTGCAACGCCAAGAGGGGCCACGGCTCTGAGCAAGAGGCTCCCAGTGTCGACTTTGACCTGACGGGTTTGTGTGAACAATGGAGATCAGGCTGCTTTGCGGCCTAAGCAAATTTCTTAGTTAATGTTTGCCTAGCCTGTGCGGCGTTCGATACCAAGCAAAAAACTCTTGCTGCCTTTGGCACTATGGTCACTTACCGATACGCAGCATCGCGTTCAAAGCCTCATCCATTACCGGCCCCCAAATACCTTCTGGTGGCTCGATTTTTAAGTCAACCATAGCCTTGTGGATTGCGCGTATGGACCTGACCACATCGCTTAACTGCAAAACAATTTGGTTGTCATAGGACACATCTGCTTTTCGGCCAAGAGCGGCGCGACGCATGAATTCAGCAACACACATGTTTCTGATTTTTGCTGAATGGCGAATTTTTTCATCTTCTTCTATTGTTAAAAGAATTGGTCGCCGAATCGAACGCAGTTCGGAAGGGCTCTTTTTTTTAAACAGTTTGGTCATGCCTGGATGATTTCATAAAAGTGCTTTTATTTTTGCACAAAGGGTCTCGGGGCGAAGCCCTGAGGTAACGCGACGGGTGCGTAACAACCTAGCGTGGGAAACTCTGGATTTGTGCCGTCAGGCACATATCTAGCATCCTGTCCTTGTTCATTCGGGGTAATCTGGCAGGGGATTGGCAGGGGATTGGCAGGGGATTGGCAGGGAATTGGCAGGGAATTGGAAGGGGATTGGAAGGGGATTGGAAGGGGATTGGAAGGGGATCAGCAAGGGTTTGGCAGCGGATCGGCAGGGGATTCAAAGGCGATTGGCAGGCAATCAAAAGCCGATGGGCAGGCGATTGGAAAAGGTTTGGCAGGGGATCGAAAAGGCTTTGACAGCGCTCTGGCAGGGAGTTGAAACCGAATTAGAAAAGAACTGGCAGCCAATCTGATGCGCTCCTAACTGTTTCCGGTGGCGGTCATTGATAATGGAGAATTCACGCGGCATCCCTGACGCGTCTTGGGCGCGAAGATGATGGGGCGCTAATCAAACAAGGGCTTAAGCTGGCGCAGTCAGGGGTATGCACACGATGAAAAACACCTATGGCTTGGTTATCAAAGAGAAACGAGAACCGGTGCGCCCAGTGAAAATGGACCTCTCTGGCAAAGAGGGTTCCCGGGTGGTGATGGCCGCTGCCCAGCGCGTGATGGCCACGCATGCCAGAGTCATCAAAGCACTTGCATTGGGTCAGGAACTCCGACCACCATTCTGAAGCGCCTCTTGTTGGCGATTTCCTGAAGCAACGACTGGCGTGATGTTATCGGTGCCTGTCATGGAAACCGATGACCTGTACGCATTTTCCTTTCGTGACGAAACGGCTGGCAAGTGCGACAAGCGCTGCTTTAACTTGGATTTACGTTCCATTGATTCCTGATACCTCGGCAGGTATTTATAATTGATTTTTACGTTTTTAAGAAATATACCAGTGACACAAGATTCCACACTGCAACAGAAAATCCAGGAAGCTCAAGCTGCCCTCAATGAATTGCGTAAAAAGCTGGATGAAGAGCAAAAAGGTGAACGCATGCAGGCCATTGCTTCAGCCAAAGAACTGATCAAAAATCATGAATTGACTGCTGCTGATTTAGGTTTATCGGGCAAAGGTTTACCCGCCAAGCGTGCAGCTGGTGACAAACGCGGCGTGGTCGCGGCCAAATACCAGGACCACGAAAGCGAAAAAACCTGGACCGGGCGCGGAAAATCTCCTGCCTGGCTGGCGGCTCAACTGGCAGCGGGCTATACCAAAGACGACTTTCTCATCAAAAGTTAATGACTTTCTTCACCCAGTATTGAATTTGGTCTTAAAGTAGAAATTGAGTTGCCTGCCTTTTACATGCCTTGCCAGACTCAGTCTGTTGCTGACTGAACCAGGTCAAATCCTTTCGATGAGATCGTGTTCGCTAGTGTTCGTTAAGCGGCCGTTTAGTTGGCAATTAAAAAAACCCAAGTTTCAGCTCGGTTTATTTTGGGCATAAAGTGCCAATAAACTGATTTGTAAAACAAGGACAAGAAAATCACCAGGAAGTGCCATGACTCACATGCATGACCCTCCTCATCCAGGAGCCGTTCTGGTTGAGTATCTGGACGGTCTGGACGACTTGGCGATCACGCGGTTTGCTCAGGAGGTTCATCTCGCCATGGCTACTTTGTTGCAAATCATTAATGGCCATGCACCGATAACTTTCGATCTGGCGGTCCGCCTGGAAAATGCGTTGGGCACCCGCCGGGAAATGTGGATGGGCATGCAAAGCGCTTACGATTTTTGGATTGCTGAAGGCGGGCGGTGCACCTCAAGCCGCATTTAAAGGCATGAACCCCACATCGGCTCACGTATGTCACTCGGTGACGCGCCAGTGGCCACATCCGATTTGAAAGTCGAGCTCAGGTATTCATCGGAGCTATTGCCAGCCATTTGCGCTCTTCAACAGAGTCGCTGCCAGGCTGCAGTTCGAAGTAAATCGCAGGGTGCCTGCTTTTGCATGTCTGAGCTGAAATTCATTCTCAATTATTGCCGCTTCGTGTCCATGAAATGCAGGTCGGCAGTTGAATGCATGTGCATTCGCAGTAATCTCGGGCTTGAGGGGCCCGCCAGACGCAGTTCATTCTGGTCGAAAACGTGGTTGCTTACGTCCAGCTCGCCAACTCGGCTGCCGCGCTGACGGGCCAGGTCACGACCATCGACAGTGCACCCCGGCGCAGCTCTACCTTGATCTCCCGGGTTTCGGGCTGCTGCGCGGGCGCGGGCAGCTGCAAGGGGATGAACGCGGCAAGAGGAGAAGCTGTCTCAGGGGCAGCAGCAGGACTGTGGGCCGCCAGCCGGTGATGCCCGCTGCGGCGATGCTCCTTGAGCCAGCGGTGCAGCACGTTGGCATTCATCGCATGTTGCCCGGCCAGGGCGGCAATGGAAACGCCGGGCTGCCCACAAGCCGCTACCAGTTCGGCTTTAAACTGTGCCGTGTAGGTGCGGTGGGTGCGGGGTAGCGAATATCTTGAAATCTCTGAGGTCTTGAGCATGGTGTGCACGATGGATTTGCGTGCACATGATCTTGCAAAACTGAGAGCATCCATTCAAGGTGTATTGCCCGGTCGCTTACCGTCAAACCCTTTGAATGCCTGCTCCAGGCGCGCCGCTGGGTCACGGATCTGGTGCACTGGTACAACGACGAGCACAGGCACAGCGCCATCCGCCGCTTCGTGACGCCAAACCAGCGCCACGCGCAGCAAGACAAGCACTTGCTTGATGCGCGTGCTGCGGTCTATGAACTGGCCCGCCAGACTCACCCTCAGCGCTGGTCCAAACAGTGCCGCAATTGGCGCCGTGTGGATCAGGTTCACCTCAATCCGGACACACCGCAAAACAAGGAGGTTGAAACTCTCAAAAAAGCAGCCTGATACACCACCTTCATGCGACAACTAGTGTCGCGTCATGAGCTATGTGGCGTGAAAAATGGGGGATGGAACATTACAAAGTCGCCTTATCCGAGCCAGAAAGAGCCGAGCTTCAGGGCATCGCGAGCAAAGGCACATACGCCACGTCCAAGGTCATCAATGCCTTGATCCTGCTCAACTGCGACCAGTCCGGGGAGCGAACCGAACGCCCCCGCACCTGCGACATCGCGGCCATGCTGTGCGTGAGCGAGCGCAAGGTGGACCGGATCAAGAAGAAGTTTGTCCTCGAAGGCCTGGACGTGACGCTTAACCGCCAGCCTTCAAAAGGCGAGTACGACTTGAAGATCGATGGCCGCTTGGAGGCACAGTTGCTGGCCCTGAGCTGCTCGGCGCCCCCTGAAGGCCAAGCGCGCTGGTCGCTGCGCCTGCTGGCCGACCGGCTGGTCGAGCTCGAATTGATCGACACGGTATCCCACGAGACGGTGCGGCGGACGCTGAAAAAAACGAACTCAAGCCCTGGAGGAAAGTCGGCTGGGTGATCGCGCCCCAGGCCAACGCTGAATTCGTCGCAGCTATGGAAAAGGTGCTCGACATCTACAGCCGGCCCTACGATGCGAAACACCCCGTGGTGTGCATGGACGAGACGCTCCGCCAGCTCATTCGCGAGACGCGTGAGCCCATTGCCGCGGCGCCCGGGCGGCCCGAGCGCCATGACTATGAGTATGAGCGTTGCGGCGTGTGCAACGTCTTCATGGCCAGCGAGCCGCTGGCCGGGCGGCGCCTGACGAAGGTCACCGAACGGCGTACCAAACTGGACTGGGCCGTTTTCGTGCAAGACATCGCTGCCAGCTATTTCGATGCCGAGCGAATCACGCTGGTGATGGACAACCTCAACACCCATACCCCGGGCTCGCTCTACGAGGCGTTTGCCCCTGAGAAAGCCAAGGCGCTGTGGGATCGCTTCGAGTTCGTCTACACGCCCAAGCACGGCAGCTGGCTAAACATGGCAGAAATCGAGATCAATGTCATGGTCAGTCAGTGCCTGGATCGGCGCATCGACAACATCGATACCGTGCGCAGCGAGGTCGCTGCCTGGCAGGCGCGCCGCGACAACCTTCAAGCCAAAGTCAACTGGCAATTCACCACCAAGGATGCCCGCGTCAAACTCAAACGGCTTTACCCGACAACTTCCTCATGACCGGGCGCTGTCAAGGTAGTTGCCGCAAAAAGTTCGATGCTCAAGCGGCTAGTTTTTCTGGTTGATTTTGCTCCTTTGGTGTTTGCGGGTTGAGGTGCACTTCGGTGATTGGCGACCAATTGCGAGTCCCCCCTGACCAGCGGTTGGGGTTGGCGTTTCGGGCCGCAGCATAGACCTTGGCGCGTTCAGCCAGAATGGCCTCATCGAGTTTTAAGTGCCGCTGCGCTGGGGTTATAAATCGAATGGCGCTGTGGCGATGTTCGTGGTTGTACCAGTGCACCAACTCTGTCACCCAGCGTCGCGCCTGCAGCAGGCCATTGAACGGTTTGACGGGCAGTTGAGGTCGGTATTTCAGTGTTCTGAACAGAGCCTCGGAGTAAGGATTGTCGTTACTGACCGCTGGTCGGCTGCGAGAAGCCGCCACGCCCAGGCGCTGCATGGTGGCGAGCATCGTTTCCCCCTTCATCGGCGAGCCGTTGTCCGAGTGAACGGTAAGCTGATGGGGCGCGATGCCCTGGCGCTCGCAGATGGCTTGAAGTAGCCCACTGGCCAGCTCGGCACTCTCGCAGTCGTAGACCTGCCAGCCAACGATACGGCGGCTGAACAGGTCCACGAACAGATAAAGGTAAAAGTAGGTACCGCGCACCTCGGTGGGCAAGTAGCTGATGTCCCAGCAGTAAATCTGATCGGGCCCGTTGGCCACCAGCGCGCGTGGCTTGCTGCGTTTTTGCGCTACCCGCTCCAGGCGGCGATGCCTCAACTGGCCGGCTTCAAGCAGCAGCCGGTACAGGGTCGACTCACTGGCCACGTAGAGGCCCTGGTCAGCCAGGCGAGGCACAATCTGGCTTGGCGGCAGATCCTTGAATTGATCGCTGTTAACCACCTCCAAAGCCGCTTGTCGCTCCGCCTCACTGAACTTGTTAGGCGGCACGGTGATGCGGCGTTTGTCCCCGACCCTGAGGTCGCCCTGCTGGTTCTCAGGGTGTCGCCAGCGCTGAACAGTACGTGCATCCAACCCAATCAGGGCGCAGGCCTTTTGCAGACGTGCACCGTTGTCGCAGCACTGCCCTATCAGCGTCAGTAGCGTTTGACGCTGTTGGCAACTGGTCATTTCTCCTCGTCCTCCCACAGGGCCTGGAACTTTTTTTGTAGCACCAGCAAGGCTGCGGCTTCGGCCAGTGCCTTCTCTTTTCGACGCAGTTCACGCTGCAACCCATCGTGCTTGACTTGCAACTCGCGCAGTGCCGTCCTGGCTTCGCGCGATTCAGGCGCTGTGGCGCTGCAAAACGCGTCACCCCAGGCCTTGAGCTGGTGCTCAAACAACCCCTTCTCCCGGCACCAGGCATGCAGCTGTGTGGGCGTCATGGCATGCGTCTGGTTCAGCGCAAGCAAGCGCTGGGCAGGGCCCCAGGATTGGGCCGGTAAGTCCTCAGGCAGTTGCGCTGCGGGGCCACCGACTTCATGCTTTCGGTTGGATTTGCTGATCCATTTTCTCAAGGTGCCTACCGGCAGATTCAATTCATCAGCAACGTCCTGCACGCTGCGTGTGCCTCGTTGCCTGGCTTTGCTCAGGGCCTGTTCCTGGAATTCAGTTGAATGTCGATTTGTTGTCATAAATAGCGCTCCAATGCGGATCATCCGCAATCACGGGGGAGCGGCAACTAGTCTGACACAGGGGGGTTTTGTGGCGATGACGGGCGATGAATTCGACTCTTGCATGGTGTCCACTTCACAGGCTTGAGTGCACACCACCAATGGAGTGCAACTGCCGCGATCTTGGGCGCCACTTCAAATTTCAGCAAGAACGGTATTCGCCGGGCTATTACCAATGGGTTTATCGCCGGCACCGCTCAAAGTTCCCCGCCTGTCCTGACGCACCCAGTTGCTCAGACTGGCCTTTGGGATATTCAAAACCTTCGACACCACCGAGATTGCCTGCCCAGCCTTGACCTGCCGGACAGCTTCAAACTTGAATTCCGAGGTGTACTTTCCACGCGTTTGATCACTTGCCATTTCTTAACTCCTTGTCCAATTTATACAAGAGCTAAGAACTACGTTTTACAGGGGCAACCTCAGTGGTGCGAGTCGGGCTCGCCATGGTGTGCATGATGTTCATCGCGCACACTATCTCAACCTATTCGCAGTCCTTCAAGATGGGATGCCCAACCGCTTACCTTGAACTGCAACAAGTAGGCGTCAAGAAAACCTTGACCAGGCGTCTCGATTTCTTTACTAAGAGCGCCGAGATAATCAACCTTGTTCGTTTTTTGCCAAGCGATAGAGAAACCTGCCCTGTGACATAACTCGATATGAACGGGCAGCATTGTTCGACCATTGCCATCCAGAAACGGGTGCCCATAAGCAAACAAGCCCATAACCTCGCCAGGCTTTTGAGCCATCGATGCCGCGTCTTGTCCCAGACTCAGACCATGCTCCACAGCCAGCCGAGACGATTGCGGATGCGAGAAAAGCACGTCACCCTTCTTGACTGCACTGTTCGGAAGCGTCATCAATCTATCCTGCCCAGCCCACGGGTAATAGTCGGCGAACAAGATGCGATGGACAGCAAGGAAGTCCTTGTACGTCAATTTTTCACTTGACGCCAGATGAGCAAATGCAGCATCAATATTGGCTTCAAACAAGTCATGCTCGAAGCGCTTGATGTCCCGTGCGTCCTTGTCTTTTCGGACGTTACGGAGATACCCCTCCGTGTCGAAATCATTGAAAGGGTCAAACATTGCGCGTCTCATCAAAGTAACGCCCGAGAAGCGTCACCATGATCCGGCCATTGATGACGTTTGCGCGGCGTAGTGCGATGACGAGCCTCTCAGTTTCGTCAGGCTTTACATCGTCGCCAGCCAAACGCGTTATCACCTCAGCCAAAGCACTGCTGCCGGTCTTCACATACGCAATGCCATGTCGCTTGGCCAAATCTCCAATGTAGGCGCTTAGCCCAGTCATCGGAATATCAGCCTGCGGTGTTGCGTTGATACTTTGCACGATGCTTTCCTTGTTAAGCGGCGACTGCCACCAGGACATGCTTTTCCAGGAATTTTTTGATGGCCGTCACGTTTTTTTTCGCCCGCTTCTGCTGCACTGGACCGTGTTCACCGCACCATTCTTCATGCTGCTCAAAACCCTCTGATCCATCAACAAACTTGGACAGCACGTACTTCGCTTCGTGGATGATGGTGGTATCCGTAATGTCCTCAACTGCGCACTTGTCATTGACAGCGATCACATTTTTCAGATGGTGCTCAAACTCATCACTTTTGAATGCGGCAACAAGAATTTTCTTCACGCTTTTTTCCTTGAAATAGTGTGTTCACCTGCGCGTACAATAGTACGCATTGCGTACTATTGTACGCGCTACTCGACATTCTTTTTTGAATTCTTTTCAAGCAACAAATCAAACACCTTTTTCACGGGGTTTGGCATCCCCCGGTACTCACCAGAGTCATCGGGCATCCGGTACGTTTTAAGCGCACGCGGGGCCACACCCGCCATCTCTGCCAGGGCATCCCATGTCTTCGCCCTCAAAGCCTTTTTGGTGGCTTGCAAGTAGTCCTTTTGTGTGCTCATGCAGCAAGTGCCATGGGCACAATGGCCTTGGCAATGGTCTTCGCACTAACCTTCTGAGCTATCTTCGGTGGCTGTCAAGGAAGTTGTCGCCTGAAGTGAAGTGAGTCAGGCTACTTTTTGCGTGTTTCGAAGCTCCTTGATTTGTGGGGTTTCTGGGTTGAGGTGAACGACATCGACATGCGTCCACTGGCGAGCCTGTCCTGACCAGCGCTGGGGATTTTCCTGGCGGGCCCGTTCATAGACGAGCGCGCGCTCCTCAAGCAGGGCCCGGTCCAGGCCGGCATGGCGCTGCGCCGGCGTCACGAAGCCGATGGCGCTGTGGCGATGCTCGTGGTTGTACCAGTGCGCCAGCTCGGTGACCCAGCGCCTTGCGGCCAGCAGGTTTTCAAACGGTTTGACGGGCAGCTCGGGGCGGTACTTCAGGGTTCTGAACGCTGATTCGATGTACGGATTGTCATTACTCACGGATGGCCGGCTTCGCGTGTGTGCCACCCCTAGGCGCTGCATGGTGGCCAGCATGGTTTCGCCCTTCATCGGCGCGCCATTGTCCGAATGCACCGTCAGCTGGCCCGGGACGATACCCTGGCGCAGGCAGATGTCGGTCAGCAACTGACTGGCCAGAGCGGCGCTTTCGCAGTCAAACACCTGCCAGCCGACGATCTTGCGGCTGAACAGATCCTCGAACAGGTACAGATAAAAATGCTGGCCGCGCACCTGGGTCGGCAGATACGTAATATCCCAGCAGAACACCTGATCGGGCCCGGTCGCGGCCAGGGCGCGCGGGCGGCTGCGCTTTTGCGCTGCACGCTCTGATCGCCGGTGGGCCAGCTGGCCCTGCTGTCGAAGTATTCGGTACATCGTGGACTCGGACGCCACATACACGCCTGTGTCGGCCAAGCGAGGCACGATCTGGCTGGGCGGCAAGTCCTTGAACGCTTCGCTGTTGAGCGTGGCCATCACGGCTTGGCGCTCGTCCTCGCGCAAACGGTTGGCAGGGCGCACGTAGCGCCGCTTGCCCGATGGGCGCTGGTCGCCCTCGGCCACACCAGAGCGTTGCCAGCGCTGCACGCTGCGGCATGACAGGCCCACTTGGCGACAGGCCACGTCCCGGCGGGCGCCATCGGCGCAGGCCTGATCAATGAGACCAAGCAAGGTTTGGCGCTGCTGGACGGACCTCATGTGTCCGCGCCCTCCAACAGCGCCTGGAAGTTTTTTTGCAACACCAGCAAGGCAGCCACCTCGGCCAGCGCCTTTTCCTTGCGCCGCAGCTCTCGCTGCAACTGATCGTGCTGGCGCTGCAACTCGCGAAAGGCGCCGCTCGCCTCGCGTGAAGCGGGCACGGCAGGCGTGCAAAACTCCTGGTGCCACTGCACCAGCTGATGCTCGAACACGCCATGCTCGCGGCACCAGCCGGCCCGGGCCATGTCGTCCAGTGCGTAGCTCTGCTGCAACGCCATCAAACGCTGTGCGGGCGACCAGGCAGACGCTGGGCCGTCCAGTACAGCAGTTGCAGCGGGCACCGGGTGGGCTGTCGTGCCAGTTTTCTTGCTTGCGCTTTGCAGCCACTTCCTGAGCGTGCCGGCGGACATGTTGAGCTCGCCGGCAACGCTGATAACGGAACGCGTTCCGCGATGCCTGGCTTTGAGCAGTGCCTGCTCTTTGAATTCGGGAGAGTGATGTGAATGCGGTGTTCTGGTCATGAAATGAAGCTGTCGGGCAGTTAGCCATCAAAGAATTGGATGCGACAACAATTCTGACACCCGGGGTCTTGAGGTCATAAGCAGTTTGCATGTTTAACCAACCCTGCGCATCCGAACCAAAGTAACGCTCAAGGCGCAACGCCGTATCTGCTGAAACCCCACGATGCTCTTTCACAATGTCGTTCATGCGCGACGTGGGAACGCCCAACGCCTTCGCAAGCGCATTAACGCTGAGTCCCAAGGGCTTTAGGTAGTCCTCTTGAAGAACTTCGCCAGGGTGTACTGGCCGCATTCCATTCTTAAACATGATTTAGCTCCTTCAAATTTGTTCTCAATGAGGGTCATCTATCCGCACATCAAACGGACCGCTCTCGCCCCATTTAAATATCAATCGCCATTGCCCATTTATCCGCACATGCCAAGCTCCGTCATACTCTTTTAGATCGTTACCTGGCGGCGAACCCATGAATGCAATCGATGGCGCAGCATCCAGTTGAGCCAATTTACGCTCGGCCACCTTCTTGATGTTGACGAATCGCGCAGACTTGCCTGCGGTAAATAGCGCCTGCGTGTCGGAACAACTAAATGATTGGATTGACATTACATATATTAACCGTTATCCAGTTATCGGTCAACTAAATAGCGTCTGCAAACATCGCGTACAGAACACTGGGCTGCACGTCCGCGTAGCGCTGGCTGCACTCAATATTGGAATGCCCTAACAGGCCCGCCAGAATATCCATGTCGCCCGTACTTGCCAGTGACCTTACCCCTGGATTGCGTATCCCATAACCGAGCTCATGAGTTGGCTTGCCTTGCAAGCCATTCGCTTTCGAACTGCATCGGGCTGACGTAAGCCAGCGTTGAATGCAGCCGGGCTTTGTTGTACCAGAGCAGCCACGCGATGGTTTCATCCTTGGCCTGGCGCCGGGTCACGAAGCGTTGCCCGTGCAAGCGCTCGACCTTCAGTGAGCCGAACAGCGGCGGCTGTCAAGCTAGTGTCGCGTCACCCGCACACGGTGGCGATGGCCGCCAAGTTCGAGACCGAGCAGGCCAAGCAAGACTACCGCAAACGCAAGTGGATTGCCGAGCCGCCCAACGGCTGGATCAAGAACGTTCTGGGGTTTCGCCAGTTCAGTATGCGGGGCTTGGCGAAGGTAAAAGCCGAGTTCAAGCTCGTTTGCCTGGCGCTCAACTTGCGCAGAATGGGGGCGATGCAGGGTAGTTAAGGCAAGAGCGCCGCGAATACGCACAGCAGACGCTCTTTGCAGGTGCTCAATGCCGCTCACATCACCACCCGCATTCCCGTTGACAGACACGTTCACCGTAGCCCAGCGAACTTTGGGTGATTTATGGCAAAAGACGGGTTTGCTGAAATCCTTCTGGCGCCCAGACTCCTAGCCGTGCTTCTTGTTGGCTGTCGAGGTGAGAGAAGACCAGGCTAGTTTTCCTCGATACTGAATTACCACCGATTTTGTGCGGCGAAACCGTGCAGCCCTTGCTGGGCCGCGTGCCAGGTGCAGCCTGCAGCTGTTAATAGCTGCGATCGATGCCATAGCATCGGGCCGACTGCGGTAACGCGTTTTGGGCGCGGCTTCCTGAAGCAAAGACGGGCGTTATTTTTACTGAGTCAGGTGGTATTACCTGAAGTTTTTCGGCCCGGAACAACGAAAATCCGTACTGCTGTGAAATTGCTATGGCTTGAGCAGTTCGCTGATATCAACCGTCAGCGCCATAGCCAAGCGCTCGATATTGTCGAGCGACACACTTCTTTCCCGCCGCTCAATCGAGCCGACATATGTTCTATGAAGCTCGGCAAGATCTGCCAAAGCTTCCTGCGAAAGTCCCTTTGCAGCACGAAGTGCGCGAAGATGTCTGGCGAGCCGATGTCTAGCTGATTCAATTGTCGCTTTGTGATCCCTCATGGATCCGTAGCTTCAATTTATGATGCTTTTAAGTCTACAGACTTAGAGTAGCATTACGAGTCGTCCTACAAATAAAAGGCTTAATTTATGAGCAACATTCCAGCTACCAACCTTGAAGAACTTTCAAGACACATTGCTGACAAAAGTTATGAAGCAGCCATGCCCACTTCACTGGCTAACCCAATTCTTCATCAAATTGGTCGCGATCTGCGCGTAATTGAGCTCTTTCAATCTTCGGAACAGACCAAAAAAGTTCATTTGTCAAGTGCTATGTATTTGATACTTCACCTCGTGCGAGGGCGTATGGAGTCAAATGGAATTGCTACGGATACGCTGAAGTTAAATAATGCTTCACTTCATCGATTAGTAGAGCTCTATCAGTACTTTATCGAGCGAGAACTCGTAGCGCGCATGGTAGGTCAAAGGTGCGAAAAAGATTCAGAAGAGCTACTTAAGGCCATCGATATGCACGTTTCAGACCTGCCTGATAGCGAAGGATAGCTTAGAGGGTGTTATCAACTCAGGGCTGATTTTCTCCGGGTTGCCCCTAATTGCTGGGGGATGACCAAAAAACCGCCCAACTCCAGTTTAGAACTGTTTGAAAAACGGGGGACGTCATTCGGGACTTCACCACGCTGGTGCATTACCCAGGCCCCGTTCACCTCAACCCAGAAACCTCACACATCAAGCAGCTTCGAAACACACGCAAAAAGTAGCTTGACTCACTTCACTTCACTTCACTTCACTTCACTTCAAGCCAGACTTCCTTGACAGCCACCGTGAACGCTAGGTTGGCCCCGTTGCGCCTGAGATCTGACAGCCGACTTGACATTTACCCGGTAAGCGGCGCCACAACGCAATACGGTAAACCGATTGCATCGCCAACTCATGCGCGCGAGCAGCGCAACACGTACGGCGCATAGACTCTGAACTCGGCGTCAGCCGGCCTTCGGCATCAAAAAATACTCCTGCGGCAGGGCCTTTCCGTGCGCCTGCAGCACCTTCCAGCTAGCCGCAATTTCCGGATGCGCCGCACTATCGAGCATGGCTTGCGTCTGGGCGAGCTGGCTGCGGTAGCGGGCGTGGTTGGTACAGGCTCTCAAGCCATTCTCGAGTTCTGCCAGGGGCGGCGCCATCAGCCCGGCGAAATGCGGCAGGCCCTGGGCAATGGCCAAGCCGGCCGGGTCGTAGTCCACCAAGGCAAACACCGGCAGCCTTAACGCCTCCAGCAGGGCCAGCGCATGGTCTGGCCGGTAGACCGGACTTCCCCGGAATACCACCAGCGGGTTGTCCCCGGCGCGGGACAGATCGAACGTGACCTGGTGCACGGCCTCGAACGCTTCCCAGTTCTCCACCAACAAGGCAGACGTGTGCCCGCAATGCGCCGCCACCCAGGGCCAGGCCAGGTCCAGGTTGGCGCCCAGGGGCAGCGCGATGCGCTGCCCGTCCAGCAGTAGGCTTCTAGCGGGCAAAGCCTTGATGGCCACCCGATCCCGCCGCACAGCAGCATCCGTCATCTTCTCGTTGCCGCCATGCGCCAAGCTGGCCGTTCGGCTCAGGCCATTCCACTGTCCGGGCTGGGTCGTTGCCGCATCGATGCCTTCGGCGCTCAGCAGCAACTGGCCGATCGCCTCCCGGTCGGCCGCCGAGAACGCCAAGGAGGCGCCCACGCGCTGGCCGATGTTGTAGTCGTCCACGAACTGCGTGAGGCTCACCGTCGCTGCCTGCCGTGGCTTGTCGCTGTGGTACACCCGCAGCAAGCTCAGAATCAATCCTTTTTCCATACCGCCAGGTCCGTCACCACCAGGTTGCCCGAGCGCGCGTGGCTGGCAGGCGCTTGGCGCCGCTCCACCTGCAGGCGGTGTCCGCGCCCCTGGAGTCTATTTCCCAACAGGTCCACCGCGTGCAGGGCGTAGAGCAGCCAGGCGTCCTCGTCCAGACTGCCCAAATCGCGCTGCTGGCGCTTCCAGCCGACCGCCGACAAGGGCATCGCCGCCGCACTGGCCTCAAGCAAGTAGCGGCCAAAGGCCAGCTGCACCGGTTTGGGGCTGATAAAGCGCACAGGTTTGTCAAGTCCGCCCTCGAGCAGGCGTCCTGCCAGGCGCTGCCGGGCGATGCTGATTTTCGCCGAGGCAATGCTTTTGGCCGTGTCCGCGAGCGCCTCTCGGGTGCTGGACAACGCCAGGTCGGGGTGAACTTTCAGGCGCAGCCCGGCAAAGCGCGACGACCAAGCCGGCAGCGCCTGCAGGCTTTCGGCTTCGGGCGGCTGGTAGTCGGGGGTTTTTCTCAGGAAGTGTGCGAAGGCGCGGATGCGCCGGGCATTGGGCTCGACCTGGCGCAGTCGGTACAAATAGGCCTTGAGCACGGCCGTGATGTCCATGTGGGTGGCCCGCCACTGCGGCAGGCGGTTGAGCACCTGGTGCCGAAAGACCTCCAGCAAGGGCTTGAGCATGGATGCGCCCGCCAGAGTCCCGAGCAGGCTTTCGCCTTCGAGCAGCGCCAGCGTCTCGCCGATTCTCTCGGCGCGGCCCAGGTAAAACTCGTTTTGCCGCCGTTTCTCGGCCAGCGTGCTGACGTTGGCAAACTGGTTTTCCGTGATAACGCGCAAGCCGAGGAGTTCATCGCCCACCAGGGCCGCGAGCTCGAACACCCCGATGTCAAACTCCGACTGATACTCGCCTTGGTCCTCCAACCGGCCTTCATGGCTGGCGCTGACGTACTCTCCGAGCAGCTGCTCCAGGCGGTGGACCAGTTCGCCAAAGTTGGCGCCCACCGCATAGCTGCGCTGGCGCTGGAACACCTCGTCGAGGTGGCGGCCCAGGCTTGGACTGAGCCGGAAATCGTCCTGCAGGTAGGGCACCAGCACCCGCTGCTGCTGCAGCTGGCGGACCCTGCGCTGGTTGTCCTCGTCCAGCGCCACGCCACCATGGCTGTAGGCCGCGGCGACCAGGTGCCGGTTGGCATGGAGCAGCTCGAGGTAGGCCACGATGCTCGCGACGCTTTGGCTCACAGCAGCGCCTCTTGCGCGCTGCGGCCCTGGTGGCTGCCATCGCCGCTGCCACCTTCTGAGCCGCCACTGCCATCACTGTCATCCCGGATGGCGTCATGCTCCATCAGGAATTCGATCGCCTCCTGGATGAACTCGATCTTGCCAGTGACCTGGTAGATCTCGCGCTCGGGGTTGGAGAGCAACAGGTAGCCCTTTTCGTGAAAGCTCTTGAGCACCTTGTCCAGCCGCGTACGGTCGGTGCCGTCGGCCTGGACCTTGAGCTGGCCAGCGAGTGTTTGCAGGTCGCTTCGAAAGCTCGGGTTGGCGTCGATCGCCGCCATGAGCTTGTTGACCTCGATCGGCGTGCCCACGGCTAGCAGGTCGTCGCTTTGCATGGCGCGCATGACCAGGTCGAGAAAGCTCACCAGGGGCCTGAGCGTTTGCTTGATGTCGGTGAACACCTCCCGGGCCGCCTTGCGCTCGGGCCCGCCGATGGCGTTGTGGGCGGCAAAATAGGCGCCGCCGTGGCGCGTGGCGGCCAGGTGCAGCCCGATTTTTCCCAGGTAGGCATTGACCGCCTGGTGGCTGCCCGCTTCGCTCAGGAAGGAAAAGCCTTCATGGTCCGAGACCGGGCAGACGAACTGGCCCGACAGCAGCGACTGCACCACCCGCTCAAACATGGTCCACCTCCAGCGCATCGGCTGCGTGATCGGCGTCTGATGCCTCCAGGGTATCGGGCGCGCCAAATTCACCGAACGCCACCCGCACTTCGGCCAGGCGCCGATCGGGCTCGACCGTGAAGCGGTGCCGGAACAGCGCCATCGTGTCCGGGTCCGGGTCGGGAAAGGCGCACACTAGCGTGATGTTGTTGCGCTTGAGCAGCTCGATCAGGCCGACGACATTGCCGCCATCCAAGTCCTTGAGTTCATCGAGCGCCCAGATGATGTTGACCTGGGCATTGCGGCGAATGCGGTTGATGAAGGCCACAAAAATGGTTGCCAGCACCAGGTACGACAGCCCGTTCGATGAGACGGCCTCCAGGTCTGAGGCCCGTTTGAAGACGCGGCGGTTGCCGTTTTCGGTGACCTCGCCCTGGATGCGGATCAGGCCCTTGAGGTCGGCGCGGATGCCGGTCTTGACCTCCCAGTGCTCGAGCAGCCTCTCAATGGTCTGGGCAAACTCTGGCGGCGGCAAGGCAGTCGTGCTGCTGCCCGCCCAGGCGCGGTGGGCCTCGGCCATTTCGCAAATCGCCGGCCAGTATTGGAGCTCGCGGATGGTCGAGACCACCTCGACGCTGATTTTGGAAATGGATTCGAAGGCCAGGCTGGTGTCGAGGTGCTCTTGCAGCTCGCGGTTGAACTGCTGGACGCGGCGGTGAAATTCTTCCATCGTGCGGTGAAACGCATTGACTTCGCTGGCAATGCTCACGGCCTGCATCAGGAGGATGCGCCGGTATTCATGGTGCGCCGTGGCAAACCAGGCCTTGAGTGGCGCCAGCCATTCCCGGCTGGGCGCGGGCGACAGCGTGCTAAGTGCCGACTGCAAATACTGCTCGGGCGGCGTGCCCTGGTGCAGTCGAAAGCCCAAGGCCACGTCGGAGATCGTGCGGCGGATGCTGCCGCCCAGGCGCACGGTGTCCTGGACGTATTGGTTCGCCAGCCCGCACAAGGCATCGAACGTCCAGGACGCGTCGTAGGCCGAAACGCACACCTCGGGGTAGCCCTGCAGGCTGTCCAGGCGCCCTTGCACGAGCCTGCGCTGCTCGGCACTGCTCGCAAGGGTTGCCCTGAATTGCCCGATCTCTTGCTGCAACTGATGGCTGCGGGTTGTCCACTGGCTGTCGATCCGGGCAATGGTGGCAATGCGCTGCTGCTCGGCTTGCCGTGCCTGGGCCGCTTCGTCCAAGCGCTCTTGCAGCGCAGGCCACTGATGCTCTTTCCAAAAGCGCCATTCCTGCACGCGCTCGATAAAGATGCCAATGGCGCTCAGTTCGGTCTGGATCCGATCGATCTCGCGGTCAATGGCGGCGAGCCTGGCCGGGTCGACCCCGTTGGCCATAAGCGCTTCATCTCGCTCGCTGTCATACCCTGCTAGTTTTTGGGCCAGCTCGGCTTCCTGGCGGGCCACGGCCGCATCGATCCGCTGGACCTTGGCATCGCGCTGCAGCTGGCGCGCTTGGCGCTGTTGCGCATGCAGGGTGCGCACCTTGGCGGCTTCGGCGCTAGTCGCCTCGTCAAACCGCCTGAGCGCTTGCCGGGCATTGTCCAGAGACAGCCTGGCGCTGTCCAGGCGCTGCCGGGCTGCCGCCAGTGCTTCTGCCCGGCTCACCTCCAGCTGCCTTTTGGCTTCTTCCAGTTCGGCCGCTGCCGACTGCGCCTGATTTTTGGCCTTTTGCGTGTGCTGCTGGTGCAGCTGGCAGGCCTTCTCGGCTGCAATGCGTGTGTCGTTCGCCTGGGCCAGGCGGGCGCGGGCTTGCCCGAGCACCTGGCTTGCTTCCTTCACACGCGTTTGCCCCCGCTCGACATCGAGCTCTGCGCTGCGTACATCGGAGGCAGGATGGGCGTCCAGGCGCTCGAGATTGAGCGACAAGCCGTACAGCGTGCCCTCGGGCTCGTTCAGTGCTGGCGCCAGGTCGGTGCGTCCGAGCATATCGCCGCGCAGGACCTTGGCGATGTCCAGCGACCAGCGCGGGTGCTCCTGGCGCAGGAAGTGCAGCAGCGTGCCTTCGGGCGGTGCCAGTTCCAGGCGCTTGGCGTCGAGTTCGGCTTGTGCCTTGTCAAGCTGCCGGCTGGCTGCGGACACGTCGCTTTCGCGGTCCAGGAACGCTTGCAGCGCCTTGCGCTGAAGATCGTCTAGTGCCCGGCGCTGCTCGTCGACCACGCTGGCGGCTTGCCGCGCCGCGTCCAGCGCATCGCGCTTGCACTCGACCAGGGTGGCGATGGCGGCATCGGGCGCGGGATGCTCCACGCCGCTTTGGCAGCGGCCGTGCTCGCTGTTGGCGGTCTGGACGGCCTGGTCCAGCGGCGCGCGCGCTGCTGCCAATTCCGATTGAATCAGCTGCTCGGCCGCATCCTGCGCTGTTGCCAGTTCGGCCAGATCGAGCTCGCACGCCTTCGTGGCTTGGTTTCGGCGGGCTTGCTCGGCGTCGCGAAAGCCGTTGTGCGCGTCCTTTTCGATCTGCTTGAGCCGCTCGTAGCGCCCGGCGATGTCCGACTGCGCGCCAAGCAAGGCCTGGCGCCGGGTTTCCAGAAGCGGCCGCTCGCTACGCAGCGCCGGCGCCTGGCGCACCCGCGCGTCCAGCGCTTCGATGCCTTCTTGCGCATAAGCTTGCGCTTGACGCTGAAGCTCGCTTGCCTGCTGCTCGGCGAATTCGGCCTGGCGCTGCGTGGTAGCTTTCTCGGCGGTGATTTGCTGGCGCTGCTGCTGAAATCCTTTTTCCTCTTCCTGCGCCTGTTCCTCGACTTGGCGCATGGCTTTGGATGCTTGATTGGCTTGCTCGTCCAAATGCAGGCCCAAGCTGCGGTACTTAGCGCCAATGTCGCCCAGCGCCAGTTCGGCCGCCTGCAACTGGCTTTCGGCGAGTTCAGCCGCTTGCATCCTGGGCTCGAGCGCCATGACGGCAGCATAGGCTTTGTAGCCCCGGGGCCAGTCCTCAATCTTGCGCCGGTCGCCGGAAATGGCGTGCGACGCCATCTCGTCGGCCACGCAGTCGATCACCATGCTTTGCAGGTCCTCGAAGTTGGTCTTGCGGCGAAACATGCCGCTGACGATCTTTTCGATCTGGCGCAGCGGCTGCCTGGTGGTCGTGAAGGCGTAGTCCTGGGTGAGCTGGCGCAGGTAGAGCTGGTGCTGCTTGTCGGTGGAATTGCCCGGAATGCCCTGGATAATGTTGCGGTAGTCGCTTTGCGACTCGATCTGGCGCTCCGAGCACTGAAAGCCGTGCGTCTGCAGGTGGGTGCGAAAGTCCGGGACCTTGACGAACTCGCCGTCAGCGCGGATGAACTGGGACACGTCAAAGTGGCTGCGGATGAAGCGGTACAGCACGCGCTCGCCGGACTTGTCGGCATACGCGACCACCATGCGCTTGTGGCCGCCATGGCGCTGGTACTCGAACGCCAGGTACGACGTGGTGCGCGGCAGATAGTAGCCGGTGAAGGTCTCGCGCCCGGCCTCGGCAGTGACGATGCGGTTCGGGCTTTCCCCGTAGAACAGCAAGAGCAACTGCAGCAGGGAGGTCTTGCCCCGCCCGTTGCGGCCGGTCAGGACTGCACCGCCGGCCAGTGGGAGTTCCACGATCCGCCCCGGGCTCAGGGAGTCGATGAGCACCAGGCGAAGCAGGGCAAAGCCCTCGGGATGCGGGAAAATCGTGTCAGCGGCAGGGACCAAACCGGCGTCGGCAGGCATTGCGGTCGTCAGGGATGGCTCGGCAAGCGAGGAGGGCATGGGTCGGTTACCTTTTCTGACACGGGGCGGGTCGCTTGAGGATAACGGAACAATTCAACCAGAGGCCACCATGTTGCTGCATACATTTCGTGCCGCTTGAGGCCTACAGCAGCGATCTTTGGTGTGCCAAGCAGTGCGGACGGATTAGGGTTACCCGGAGTTGCTGAGCGAATTTCTGATTTAACGAAATTCTGCAATGTCGCGCCGCACGATAAGAGCGCAATAGCGCAGCTATTTATATTCCCGCATCATAAATTCAGCTGCTGCCAGAGAAAAAAGGCTGGCGAAGTAAAGGCGGCGCGAGGCTGGCAAAGACTGCAGAGCACTGGGGTGCCTTACTGGCTACCGTCAACCGGTACTGCGCTTGCTCAAAATAGATGGTGCGTATTTAGGCAGCAGGCTTCCGGTTTCTAAACCTCAATTGCGGTAAGATTACCGGAAGTCTATTCAGGAAGCTTTCCATGCTCGCCACTATCATTTTCGATGAACCACATACCGTCGATGCCCGCTTGGCGAGCCTTGATTTGGACCGACAGGTGCTGACCGATGCGATGGTTCAGGCCCATATGTACTTTGCGCGCCTGACATCGCACCATCCGCTTCTTTTTCGTTACGGTGTTTTGACGGCTGAGACGGTCGCTGCGCTTCGCGACTTTTTGGCGCCTCGCGGTTGGGAAGTGCGAAATGAAGGCAACTACGAGCTGGTCTTCAATCCAAAATTGAACATGAGCATTGCTGTGGCCTCTGGCAATGAAGCGACGGGCGACCGGCTGCGCGTTCCATCGAACAAAAGTGAAAAAGGCCCGCGCACGGCCAAGGCCGTCAAGGACAACCAAACGGCTGATCTTTTTCCCGAAACAGTCCCTGCCGCGCCAGAGAGCATTGTCCCAACAGATACCTGGATACTGCTGCACCACCGCTGCGCAAACGCAATTCGGCTGGAGTTGTCGCGTCCCAACGGCTTTGATGACACCGAGCGCTTTGTAACTGGATGGTCCGAGCGCATCTTGCTGGGCGCCATTTCGCTGGACAACGATCCCATGCCAATGTCGATGCCCCAGATTCCCGAAGACGACATTGTGGTCACTCGCAAGGTAGCTTAGGCTCTGAATGTTCAATCCCAAGCGGTTTTCGCTGGCTAGGCGCCGGCGAGGCCTGACCAAGCGAGAGATTGCCGAAAGCATGGGCGTGAGCGAGCGCTCGGTATCGGCCTATGAAAAGGGTGACCAGGAGCCCGAGCTCTCCAACGTTCAGCGGATGACGAAAGCGTTGAATTTTCCGCAAGCGTTTTTTTATGCAGCCGATCCTGAAGAGCTAACTATGGACATCGCGAGCTTTCGCTCCATGTCAAAAATGAGCGCGCGCCAACGTGATTCGGCGTTGGGATCAGGCTCGATTGGTTTGCTGCTCAATGAATGGCTGGAAAAAAAATTCAACCTGCCCGAGCCGAACCTTCCCGATCTGGGCCGCGAGCCAGGCGTTTTGACAGACCCGTCGCGGCGCGAAGCTTACGAAGAGAAAACTGCCTTTCCTTCGAAATCGACTGCCAATGGCCCGGAAGTGGCGGCCGAGGCATTCCGGTCGCACTGGGGCCTGGGCGAGTTGCCTGTCAAAAACATGATCACCCTTTTAGAGTCCAAGGGGGTGCGCGTTTTTTCGCTGGCGGTCGATGCCAAGGAGGTCGACGCGTTTTCGATGTGGCATGGCGGCAAGCCGTTCATGTTCCTCAACACGTACAAATCGGCCGAGCATTGCCGGTTCGATGCTGCGCACGAACTCGGGCACCTGGCCCTGCATCGCCACGGGCAAACGCAGGGGCCCGAGTTGGAGCGCGAAGCCAATGCTTTTGCCTCGGCGTTTTTGATGCCCAGAAAGAGCGTGTTGGCCAACGCCCCGCGTGTGGCCACCCTGCCCGGATTGGTGCGCGCAAAACACTATTGGAAAGTTTCGGTCGCCGCTTTGAATTACCGGCTCCATGCGCTGGGGATGACGTCGGACTGGGTTTACCGGACGCTGTGCATTCAACTGGCCGAGGCGGGCTATCGCACCAAGGAGCCCGAAGAGGCCAGCCACGAGAAGTCGTTGATCCTTGAAAAGGTGTTCAAGGCGCTGCGCGAGGAGGGCGTTTCGAAGTTTGATGTGGCCGGTGAACTGCTCATTCCCATTGAGGAAATCGATGCACTGACCTTTAACCTCATGCTGAACCTGTTGAATGGCGGCCGCAAAGGCAGCACGCCCAGTTCAGAAAAGGCGCATGGAGAAATACGTCTGGTTCATTCCTCGGACGGCTCGCGGTAGGCTCGTATTCTCAATGAATACTTTTTCTCTCAACCTACAAAGGATTTCATCCTAAAAGGCACCGCTAAGCAGCTTTAAAGCCGAACTGCTGCACCTGGCATCGCTTTAACGTTGTTATTAGTGTGGTCTGCACTGCCTTTGAGCACGGACTGGCTTTTCAATCAAATACATCTCATGGTCATTAAAAAATCAGGCCTCTATTCATCCTTCGGGCAAGCCGGCGGCAGATTGCGCGGTTGCATGAACCCTGGCCGCTACAAGAAGTGCAGCGTGTCTACGGTGTTTGCTAGCTACGCCGTGTTCCAAGCTTGCCCTAAAAAGATATGCGGCCTTGACAAAGAGATGATGCAAGGGCTGCTGACTGGCAGCATTCGCCTAGTATGAAAGAAAGCCAGAACACCGAATGGAAGCAATCCTGGCGCGATGAGTACCTGAGGTGGATTTGCGGCTTTGCCAATGCCGAGGGCGGCACGCTGGTGATCGGCAAGAACGACCAGGGCGAAGTGGTTGGCATCGACAATGCTGCCCGGCTGTTGGAGGACATACCGAACAAGGTGCGCGACATCCTGGGCATCGTGGTGGCGGTCAACCTGCACTCGCAAGCGGGACTTGACTGGCTGGAAATCGAGGTCGATCCGTACCCCAGCCCGATCAGCTACAAGGGTGAATACCACTTGCGCAGCGGCAGCACCAAGCAAGAACTCAAGGGGGCGGCCTTGGACCGCTTTTTGCTGCGCAAGCTCGGGCGGCACTGGGACGGCGTGCCAATGCTGCACGTTGGTGTGAAAGACCTTGATTCGGCAGCGCTCCAGGCCTTTCGAAAGCTGGCAGCGCAAAGCGGACGCCTGAGTGCTGCGTCTGCCGCCGACAGCGATGCCTTGCTGATCGAAAAACTGCACTTGCTCGAAGGGCCTTATCTCAAGCGCGCAGCGACGCTGCTGTTTCATGCGGACCCCGAGAAGTTCACCACTGGCGCTTGTGTGAAGATCGGGTTTTTTCGCACCGACTCGGACTTGCTCTTTCATGACGTGGTCCAGGGCGACTTGGTCGCACAGGTGGAAAAAGCGCTCGACTTGCTGCTGACCAAATACCTGCGGGCGGGCATTTCGTACCAAGGCTCACAGCGGCTCGAGCGCTTGCCGGTGCCCGAGGCGGCCTTGCGCGAAGCGCTGATCAATGCCATCGCGCATAAGGACTATGCGGCCGGCATCCCGGTGCAAGTCAGCGTGTATGACCACAAACTCATGCTATGGAACCCTGGCCAGCTGCCGCCCGACTGGTCGCTGGACCGCCTGCTCGCTAAGCATGCGTCGCAGCCTGCCAACCCAGATGTGGCCAATGTGCTGTTTGTCGCTGGCAAGATCGAATCCTGGGGGCGCGGCATTGACCTGATTCGCAACGCCTGTAAAGCGCAAGGCACGCCTGCGCCACGGTTTGAATGCGACAGCGCGGGGTTTTGGGTCGAGTTTGCGTTTCCTGAGGTGGTTGATCCGCCTAAAACGCCGGTAGGCGCGCTGGTGAAAACGCCGGTCAAAGTGCCGGTCAAAACGCCGGCAGAAATATTGCGATGCCTGGCGGCCAACCCCTCCATGACGCTGGCCGAAGTCGCAGCAGAGATTGAAAAATCGCTCAGCGCCGTGGAGCGCGCCAGCGCCCGGTTGGTCAAGGACGGAAAATTAAAACATGTCGGCCCGCAAAAGGGCGGTTACTGGATGGTATTGAAGTAAAGAAAAAAAGCACAATCAATCAAAGGCTGTGTATGCGCGCACTGATCTGCCACTTGCGGAAATGCACGGCGGCTGAACTAAATGACGCCTGCAACTGATTGCGGTCCTTCCGTCGCAGGCAAAAGCAGCGGTTCCATAAATCTTTGCCTTCAGCCACATATTAGATTTACCGCTTCAGTGGCAGTGTATGCCTTGTACAGGTTGGTCAAGTTACGCTGATTTGATCGGGTACATCTGTACGACACAGCGGTCGGATAAGCGCCCGTTCGAAGCGGGAAATTCCGACAATGTCTTCGGGCCACCGCTTTGCCAGAGCCGCGAGAGCGTCGTCCAGCGTATCTGGAGCGCCCAAAATTGGCATAAGGCGTTCGCCAAGTTGAATCGGAACTCCATACTCTTCTAGAGCGGTGATAACAGGACTCATGAACATTGATTCAAGTTGACCGCAGAAGAATGCGTAGTCTCCAGGCGTATAGGAATGCCGCCGAAGAACCTCGGCCTGAATTCGGTTGACCGCACCCATCAGACGCGGGGCTTTAAAGTTGACCCACTGCCTCGCGAACTCCAAAAACGTCTCAAGAGCCTCATCTGCCTCATCCCCGGACTTCCCCTTAATAGCTTCGCGAAGCTGAGCCGTGTAGCTTGGTTGGCTGCGGTATTGATTAATTCGATAGGTGAGTTGAGCCGCAGTATTCACTCCAGCACCGCTGCGCCCACCCAGATGTCGCCATGCGAGGTCGAACACAATTTTTAGGTTATCGTAATTGGGCATACCACACCATGACAACATAGGGCCAAGCTGATCAATGTTTTCTGTTATTTCGCGCGCAAGGTTGATCTGCCCCCAAGGCTCCAGTCCTGCGTTCTCCTTGATGGTCTCGAGTGTCACAAAATCCTGTTCCCAGATCTGTCGCATTCGTTTTGTTGCTATGTCTGAGAGGTCTTCCTCATCAAGTTGGATCAGTAGCGCATCTGGAGCATTGCCGTTCTGGGTGAAGACGGGGACATCAACAAACTCCAGTTTCGACTGAGGAGGGTCGTTAAACAGGTATACATGCCCAACAAAGTGCTGCCACATCCTTCCAGAACGGCCTCGGATGTTGTTGAAAGTGAAAAAGTCATATTTTCGATTGCTGATTTTGTTGTCGGCGACCACTACGTTACGTGCTGCAGTGTTGACACCTTCAATTAACGTTGAAGTGCAGACAAGGTAGTCCAAGTGTCCACGGTTGAAAAGTCGCACGAGCATCTGAGCAACAGAGCGCGGCAGCTTTCCGTGATGTGTACCTACCCCTCTTTTCAACGATTGTACTAAGCCCCATTTGGGGCTGTAGTTCTTGCTGAGCCACTCTATGGCGTCTTGCAACATTTCACTCGGCTCGAACTTGTTGAGCACTTCGGCAACGGCCTTGCCCAGTACCCTTGCACCTTTGACGGATCCGCTAAAGACCAAGGTTGGCCCGGACAACTGCGGGACCAAATTTTTTAAGCGGGTACTCGCATCACTGCCGGCAGGCACTAGATGGGTATCACATGCAACCGTGCTGAAGTCAGTGCGGATGAAGGTACAGTTGTAGTTCGCGCCGAAGCCGTCCGGCAATTCGTTGATATTGGGTCCGAGCATGTAGAACTGCTTGGCCTGCTTCGCGAGTCGGTAGAACGCATGGTTGAGGAGCACAGCCCGTTCGTCAGTCTGGCCCTCGTCAATCTGGAGCTTGTAAAACTCGTCGATCACGAAGAAGTCGATGTTCTCGATCTGGGTGTTCTCGACTACGCGCTCCTGCGTGTGAAGAAAGATATTCCGTTGGGCTGGTTTTTGACTGAGGTGGGTTATCACCTTGTAGCGATCACGAAATCTCATTAGGCGTCGACGCGTTTCGTCAACGAGAGCCAGCGTAGGCACAACGACGACGATGTTGTTGTGACGGTCGCTGGCGATTATCGCATCGATGATGAGGCTTTTCCCGAAGCTGGTCGGTGCACTCAGGATCACGTTCCGCCCCGCCATCAAGGTTCGATACACCTCGGCCTGCTTCGTCGTGAACACAATGTCCTTGGGCATAGCATCCGGCCGGTGAGCCTCTGTCGCGATAAGCGTAGCCACCCCCGATTTATTAGCGTCAAGGTACGGAAAAAGGCCAACTGTCCGCAACAGCGTCTGAACTATCAGTGAGTACGGCTCGAACATAGCTTCACGGTCGAGAACGCGGATGAGCAACTCGCGCGCAAGCTGCATTTGGTCTTCATCAGTCGCCAATGAAGTGAAACTAGATAGCTTCCCGAGGAAGGCGAATGCGTCGAACGATTTGTCGTGGTCAGTCTCATCGAGGGTCGCACGCAGTTCCTTGTAGCTCATAGATCTCTAGCTGCTTGCAGGCGTTTGTTCAGACGAATCAGAAGGTCGCTTTTATCCGCCATAGGGAAGAGGAAAAGCTCAATGCGGACCTTCGACACCGTATTCTTGGCAACGAACTTTCTGTGGTTATCTTGAAGTTCTGCTTCAAGAGCTGCCTTGTATGCGGCCGATGCTTCTGTGAAGCCTTTCGTTGTGGCGCTGTCGTATGTCAACAACACGGGTACAACGATGGAGGTAACAACCTCATCAAGGGATCTGTTTCGATGCAGCAGGTCAGTCACCCGACCGGTACCTGACCAGTGTGGATCGAGCTTGCCAGTGATGAGGATAAATTCCTTACGGAGGTAGTCATCCTTGAAATGGGCTTCAAGCTCAGGTATCACATCAGAAATCGCTTTGGTTATACTTTTGTAGAATTTGACCTCACCGATCCAGAGCTCGAGGCCTTTTGGTGTGTCGAGTACGTGCACCGAATCAAACCCTTTGACAGTGGAATTGACAGCGTCTTTGAAGAAAATCTTGCTGATCGCGGGCTCGGTTCCCATAGATTCGCGCATCAAGGCGTGAAGGAGGAGTTCACCAAACTCTCCACGCTTGTCGTACTTGTCCGTGTCATAGACAATTTGTGCCGCCTTGCGGATCTGCGCCACGGAGTTGGTGTCGTTGATGGACTTGCGTTCTGTGTACGACAGAGAAAACTCGGGCAACCATTCCATTAGGTAGCGAGAAAGCTGGTCGGAGCGCCACTTTCCAGACTCATACCCCGCACAGACGCCGTGCAGCCGGGGCTGCAATGTCAGTTGATGGCAGTGAACGTTAAAGAATTGAACCATTTTTCTAGTGAAAGCCTACACCACGCCTCGAAGAGGTACCAATGACTAGCCTTTAGGAGCTCAGCAGGCTTCCTGAAACTCAGAGTTTCAAATGGTTACAGCATAGCTCATCTCGCGAGCTTAAGTACACCGTATCAGAAGTAGTTATTTAACATAACCTATTTCGTGGAAGATGAACTCTGTAAGCCTGGGCGGTTCCAAGAATTATGTTTAATGCACCACTATCCCCGAGCTCATTTTAAAGTATCAGTTTTTTATTCAAACACCGCGATCTCGGCCGGATTGAGCCATGTTGCCATGGCTGGAACTGCAACGCAAATCCAACTGTTTTGCCCACCGTCGCATACCTGCACAGTTTTCCCATGGCAAGCAAGTTTGGCGCGATGCATGAAAGGCACCCCCATCCAAGCCGCCTGCTCTTTTACTCTGGGGTTGCGCTGCTAGAAGCTGCCGCGTCATCATTGCGGATCAAAAAATCTTCTCGGGTTTTGCCATCTGCCACCAGGTCGTTGAGCCACCTGGGCGCGGTTCCCCGGCCGGTCCACGACTGGCCTTGGGGTCCGCGGTACTTGGCTGGCGAGGACACGACGGGCTTTTTGCCCTTCACCGGATTAACCGGTTTGGCCGGGGGCGCCTTGGCCCTGGCTTTGGGAGCCGGACGGCTCAGCTCTTCGGCCGTGATGCCGTAGGCAGCCATCTGTTCGCGCAACTGGGCTAGCACGGCGGGCCGGTTTTGTTTTTGCAGCTGGACCGCTTGTTTTTCCATGGCGGCAATTTGCTGGAGGAGCTTGACGAGTTCGTTCATGCTGGATTTTTTCTAAAGTTGTACCAGTTCATATCGTACTGCGCCTGAACAGTGAGTCTTGTCAGTGAACAGCCTATGGCTGCCGTCGCCTCAACGTGGCGGGCGATGAGAGCGTGAGGGGCTGATTTCGACAAGGGTTTGTAGACCAAGCTCGGCATGGCCCACCGCCCTGCGCGTCCGGACACGCGGCCTTGTAGGTCATAAAACGAATGCCGATTCATGGCGACTTCACGCCTTGCCTGAGACGTACCACGGACAACGTCCTTTTTACAGGCGTGCAAAAAAAGGCCCATGCGTAGCATGCGATGGAACAGAGCGCCGCAGCGGTGCGATTTCAAAAATCAAGTGGACCACCATCGTCAAGCCCATCCTGGTGGCTTGCCTGCTGGGGTGGAGTCTGGCCAGCTTCGGTTGGCCAATGGTCGAGTCTCACGAAAGCTGCCCAAAATTCACAGGGTTGGTGTTCTTCAAACATATTACTTTTCGAACTGC
>NZ_JARXUY010000001.1:2222500-4099181 GCF_029892315.1 Polaromonas sp. CG_23.6 | reverse complement strand
GCCCCTGAACCAGCCCGGTTGATCTCATGATCGACCGGGCTTTTTCTTTTGGCTTGCTTTTGTTTTCTTGGACAACGCTTGGTAAGCGATAAGCAACCGGGCAATACACCTTGAATTCAGCACCCTCACTGTAAGCAATGGAATGAACGCCGTAAGCGTCCGGGTAAACTTGCTTTTTGAATCGCCCCGGGTTTCGTGGAGGCCGGTTGGGTTAAGTCAGGTACAAATCGCAGCCTGACTGGTTAATTGCCGATAGTAATTTTCTTCAGCTTCGGCAGGGGGAATATATCCAATCGGTTCGAGCAGCCTGTGGTGGTTAAACCAGGACACCCATTCCAGGGTAGCCAGTTCCAGAGATTCCTTGGTTTTCCAAGGTGCCCGGCGGTGAATCAATTCAGCCTTGTAGAGGCCGTTGATAGTCTCCGCCAGAGCGTTGTCGTAGCTGTCCCCCGACTGCCCACAGAAGGCTCTATGCCCGCTTCGGCCAGGCGTTCGCTGTAGCGGATGGACACGTATTGCGAACCCATGACGCCCTTCTGTTTGTCAAGCGGCAATTTGAGATTGCGCAATTTCTTTTGCGCGTTGACGGATCAGGCCAAATACCTCCCGAGCAATGAAGCGTTTGAGGCAACGGATCGCCTCCAGCTTGGAGTGACCTTCAGCGACTCGGCGGGCGACATAGGCCTGCGAACGCGGATCAGTGCGAAGCCGTCCAATGGCAATGATGTGCAATGCGCTGTTCGCGGCTCGATCGCCGCCGCGATTTAGGCGATGACGCGTGACCTTGCCAGACGAGGCCGGCACCGGGCTGACGCCGCACAGCGCGGCGAAGCTCGCTTCAGAGTTGATTCGTTCAGAATTGTCGCCAGCGGTCAGCAGGAGTTGGGCAGCCGACTCCTTTCCAATCGAGTTGCACGCCAGAAGATTTGGGGCCAGCTCTTGGACGATGGCGCCGATCATCACGTCCAGGTCGGCAATCTCATCGTGCAGCTCAAGATAGCGCCGACCCAGCGACTTGAGGCCGATCCGGTAGGTAGATGCGACACGGCGATAGTCCGACAGATCGGGTCGCCAGGCGGCCAGCGTCCTGATCAGTTGCATGCGCGTCATATTTCGCAGCGGCTCGCGCAGTTCATCAGGCGCGCAGATGATCGTATTCTGAATGAGCTGCAAGGCCACCTTGCGCGCCGCGATGGCCGTCTTGCGGCAGACCTTAAGGACTCTGAGGGATTCGATCATCCCATCTCGCGTTTTGGGGGTAACGGTGCGCTTGCCGGCAAATGCGGCGTGCGCTGCATTCTCAGCGTCCAGGTCGTCGTCCTTTCCACGGCGACGGCGATCCTGTTTATCTGGCGAAGTGACCTCCAGGACTTCGATCCCGGCAGCTTGAAGATGGCGCAGCAGACCAGCGCCATAAGTGCCGGTCGATTCAACCCCCACCCGGTTGACACGATCCAGTGGTCGGGCAGCGGTCGTATCGCTAATGGTCGTGCGTACCACCTTGCCGCGCCTGGCACCTTGCAAGCCCAAGTGTTTCATCAGCCGCTCGACGGTGCAGCGCGCCACCGTGATGCGCTCTCGCCGCATTTGCTTGTAGACTTTATCGGCGCCGTAGACCCGCATGTTGGCTTGCCAGACCCGCTCGATCTCTGGCTTGAGGATGGCCTCGGTTTTGGCACGTGCACAGCGCAAATCAGGGTTGCGCTGGTGTGCCGCATGGCGCCGGTAGCCTGACGGGGCAATCTGCAAGACCTTGCAAATCGGCTCGACCCCGTGGGTATAGCGATGCTTGTCAATAAACTGTCTCAGGACTTGCATCGGCGGCCCGGCTCCGCCGATGCAAAAAAAGCACTTGCCAGCTTGAGAATCTCGTTGGCCCGGCGCAGTTCCTTGTTCTCGCGCTCCAGTTCCTTGACACGCTGCGCCTCTGCGCTAGTAAGGCCGTCGCGTACGCCGGTATCGACCTCTACGCGCTTGACCCATTCATTTAGCGTCTGCGGCACGCAGCCAATTTTGGGGGCGATGGATTCTATGGCCGCCCACAGCGAAGGGTAGTCGCTTCGGTGCTCCTGCACCATACGCACTGCGCGTTCGCGAACCTCGGGTGAAAACTTGTTTGACTTCTTCATGGCTCAATCCTCTCAGAGATTTGAGCCTCCTCAAAACCCGGGGCGATTCAGTTCAAACCCGGGGCGATTCAGTCTTCAACTTTGCGCCTGATGTTGCGCCCATCACTTTTTCAAAAGTCGAACTGCAAACAAACTGGTCAAAAACCTGCAGCGCTCTATACTGTATGCATGAACAGTATATTTTTGCTAACTCAACCGGTGCCTGTCTCCGACGCGCCGCTGTTGGCAAGGCTGCTGATCAGCCGGGTTTGTGCCGGTTTTCCATCACCCGCCGAAGACCTGGGCGCCCAGCGCATTGACCTCACGCAGGTGCTCATCACGCATCCGCAGGCAACCTTTTTATTGCGTGCCAAGGGGCATTCGATGGTGCAAGCGGGCATTTTTGACAATGACATCATGGTCGTGAACCGTGCTGTCGCACCCCGTCACAAGCATATCGTGGTGGCTGTGGTGGATGGCGAGTTCACCGTCAAGCGCTTGTACCAGCTGGGTGGACGCATCAAACTGCAGGCTGCCAATCCCACCTATCCTGACATCGTTCCGCATGACGACCAGACTCTTGAAGTCTGGGGCGTAGTCACTGCTTGCATCAAGCAATTCATTGCCTGAAAACAAGCAAAACGTGCTGTTTCCATGTACGCCCTGATCGATGGCAACAACTTTTATGTCAGCTGCGAGCGGGTGTTTCGTCCCAGCCTGGCAGGCCATCCGGTGGTCGTGCTCAGCAACAATGACGGCTGCGCCATTGCGCGGTCCAACGAAGCCAAGGCGTTGGGTATTGCCATGGGCGCGCCCTGGTTCGAAATCGAGCATATGGCCGAATCGGCGGGCCTTGTGGCTTTGTCGGCCAACTTTGCCTTGTATGGCGACATGAGTGACCGCATGATGAGCCTGGCCGCCGGACTGGGGCCTGCCCAGGAAATCTACTCGATTGACGAGTCGTTCATTGACCTTGCGGGTGTGCGAGGCTGCTTGGCAGACCGTGGCTTCAAGGTGAGGACGCGCATCCTGGACTGGATTGGCATTCCTTGCTGCGTCGGCATGGGCGCCACCAAGACACTGGCCAAGCTGGCCAACCATATTGCCAAGACCGCCGAACGCAAACCCGGCAGCTACCCGGCAGGCTTGGCCCAGGTGTGCAACCTGGCCGAACTCACGCCCGCGGCGCTCAATGAGGCGCTGGCCGCCACGGCGGCGAGCGAGGTCTGGGGTGTCGGGCGACGCATGACTGCGCAGCTCAAGGAAAACGGTGTGCATACGGCGCTGGATTTGGCCCGGCTGGACCCGGCGATGGTGCGCAGGCGCTGGTCGGTGGTGCTGGAGCGCACAGTGCGCGAGTTGCAGGGCATGGCGTGTATCGAGCTTGAGCTTGCACCGGCTCGCAAGCAGGAAATTGCCTGCACCCGTTCATTTGGGCAGCCGGTCACGGACCTGATCGACTTGAGCCAAGCCGTGACTGAATTTGCCAGCCGGGCAGCGCACAAGTTGCGCCGTCAGGGCAGTTTGTGCAATCAAGTGCTGGTCTTTGTCCGCACCAGCCCGTTTCGGCAAGCGCCCCAGTACAGCCGCTCGATCAGCATGCCGCTTCGCCGGCCCAGTGCGGATACGGGTGTGATCGTCGCGGCAGCGCTCAGGGGGCTTCGTGCCATCTACCGGCCGGGTTACCAGCTGGCCAAGGCAGGAGCCATGCTGCTGGAGTTGCAAGCCAATACGGTTCAACAGGCAGAGCTGGATCTGGACCACGGCGGTGTCCCTGAAAGAATCCAGAGAGAGCGCTTGATGACCGCAATGGACCAACTCAACCAGCGCTATGGCCGGGGCACGGTGCAGATGGCAAGTGGCACGCTGGCAGCAGACCCGAAGACCTGGGCCATGAAGCAAGAAAGGCTCACGCCGGGGTATACGACGTGCTGGGCAGACATGCCTGTGGCGAAGGCATAAATAACGGACCGGGTAAAGTTTGTCGTGGATGGCAGAAGGCATTCTCCTCTGACCGCTGCGCAGGCATTGCAACTGCGTCGTTCTTGATGTCCGCAACGCAGCGGGCTCGAATCAGATCAGCCGAGCAGGCCGATGATGATGTCCACGATCAGGTTGTTTTGCTGCTGCACCAGGACGATATCGCCACCGATTCGGGCGTAGCGATAGCCGTAGGGGGCAGGCGGCAGCAAGCGAATCACCGGTTGGGGAACGGTATAGACCATGACGCCCCTGGGCACCATCTGGCCGACTTGCCAGTTCCGGAGTTGCCCTGGAGGCATGCAGCCATTGTGTTTTTTGGCCAGTCCCGGAGGACAGTTTTTCCCATTGCCGTACGTCTGGAAATAATACTGGCGGACAACCGTGCGTTGCTGGTCATCAAAATAGCGGCCTTGCTTGATGTCTTCACGCTGGCGCTTTTCGGCGCGCTTTTCGGCCTTTTGATACTGCTTCTGGTCATCCTTGCGATCTTTGTAATATTCTTTTTCGGCGTGTTTTTGGGCTTTTTGGTATTCTTTCTGCGCGTGTTTTCCCTCGTCGTTTCCTTCATCGCCACGGTCTTTGGCAAAGCCGGGGGCAGCCGCAAGAAAAAGGGATGCCAGGGCCAGCGCGACAAGACGGCGTGGGGCGGTAGAGGGGCGGAAGTATGTCATTGTGTAGTCCATCGAGCTGGAAATAAGCTCATCAGTAAGTTTCACGCCGTTACGGACGGATAGCTGTAGGATACGCGCGCATATTGCTGCACCCGCTGGGTGCGACTTGCCCGGGCATGCGGCTAAAGGCACACCCATCCCGGAATGAAGCCCAAAGTCCTTCATCGTCCGGACAGGCTTTGCTGCCCCAACCTGCTCAGTCCAGAGAGTGGCGTGGCAGGTTGATGGTGAACGTGCATCCTGTGCCCGGCCTGTCCCGAACGCTCAGGGTGCCGCCGTCGGCCTCAATGCTTTTTCGGGCAATCGACAGGCCCAGGCCCATGCCCGTTTTGTCATCGCTGCGCTGACTGAACGGCTTGAACATCTTTTCTGTGTTTCCGGGTGGCAGGCCGCCGCAGTGGTCCTTCACGTCGATCAGGATGCGCTCGCCGACTGCGTAAGCCTCCAGCGTCACCTCGGTATGCCGGTGCGTGAACTTGAAGGCGTTGTGCAGCAGGTTCATCAGCGCGGCCAGTAGCAGGTCGTGGTTGACCTTGATGCCCAGGCGCGGGTCTACATCGGCCACGGTGAAGCGGCACCCTTGCGTGGTTGCATACAGGTCAGCGTCGCTTTTGGCGTCGGCAATGAAAGCTGCCAGCGAGAGGAGCGGCTGTTGTCCGGAAGCCTTGTTTTTAAGAGACACCTCGGCCAGGGCGTTGCTGATGAGACTGGCCATGGCCGCATGGCTGCGCCTCAACACCGCGCCTGTGGCCCCTGCCGGTGTCAGGTTGCCTATCTCCATGGCGGTGGCCGCAAGGCTGGCCGTGCCAAGCGCATTGCGCAACTCGTGCATCAAAAAGCCAAGCTGCTGGTTCTCATGGATGACGCGCTGCGCCGTGAGGGCCGCATCGCGCTGGGCGCTGAATTCGCTCACGGCGTCCGCAATGGCATTGTCCAGGCAACGGTTCAAGGTGCGGTATTCGTCAATGCTGAAAGGCGCATCCCGCTCGAAGGCCAGGTCGGTGATGGCCTGGCAGAGGTCGCCATAGTCATGCACGACCTGGTCCACGCTGTAGCCTAGGTGCAGCAATGCCTTGCCGTGCGCCGTCGCGGTCAGCCCCATCTCGGACAACCTGGAGACATCGCCGCCCGACGGGCCGGAAATTTGAAGGCTGATGCCGTCTTGATTGTCTTGCTCGGCCTTCAGTGTCCGGGTCAACTGGTCGATGAACATCGGAACGCCGTTTTTCAACTGCTGCTCGGTCGCGGCGCGTTTGGGCCTTCTGGCGACTTTTTCGATGCACCGGGCAATCAGGCTGTCGCGATTGTTGGCTAAAAACTCGTTCATCATGGTGTCAATGTTCCTTGCGTCAAGCATTTGTTTGCAATGAACGGAGTCCACTGACGTTGCGATCGCCCAATGCACAAGCGCTATCGGATCTGTGGAAACCAACGCAAATCACGCTGGATTTTCCTTGCAGCAGTGAATCTTCCTAGGCATTAACTGCTATAGAATTTATAGCTGCTGGCGCTTTCTGAACATGCGCTGCAAGCCTTTTTTATTCTGAAAACAGATGGACTGGCAAGAAAATACCTGTCAAGCCTCTCAGGTATTTCACACAAAAATTAACACATCGCAATGAAACAGTATGTGCGTTGCCGCACATAGCGGTCAACGTGCGCGCATTTGGTGCGCAGCAGACGGCTGGCCTGGCCAGGAAAAGGACGGAAAGGGCGCGCCCGCCTTAGGCGCAGGAAAGCAGGCGTCCTACATTTTCCGGCAGGACGCTGGTTACGCTTGTTCATGCAGTTGAGAATCTACATTGTTGAAGACAACCCGATCATTCTGGAGTGGCTGGCCGAAGCCCTTGAGGAATTGACCAGCACGCGTGTGATCGGCTCATCAGGAAGCGAATGCGAGGCCTGCCGCTGGCTGAGCACGCACCAGTGTTCCTGGGATGTGGTGGTGGTGGACCTGTGGCTTGCCCAGGGCAACGGGCTGGAGGTGATCAAGCGCCTTCACCCGACGCTTGCGCAGAAAGTTGTCGTGCTGACGAATTATCCGACCCCGCAAATGCGTGAACTGTGCATGTCTGCCGGTGCCAATGCATTTTTTGACAAGTCAACGGAACTCGACGAGTTCACGTCCTACGTATTTGAGGAAAGTGTCAATCATCAGGACGCACCCTGAGCCGAAAATACCTGGCGGCTCCGAATTGAAAACGTCCGCCATGCGTTTGCGAATTCCAGCCGGTGCATCTGGCCAAAGCCCTGTCTCGGACTTTGGCCTGTCGCAGTGAAGTGTGCAAGCCTGAAACCAGATTCAGGCCGGCCCCCAAGCCTTTAGCAGAAGTACTGCGACCAGTAGTAAGTACTGATGGTCGGGTTGTAGCCAGGGTTGGCGAATTTGGCCTTATACAACTTGTTGTTCGAATAGGTCACGATGCTGCCCGCCGCGTACTGCTTGCCCTGGCTCCAGCCGGCAGCGCTGCAGCTTCCCGCTATGGCGGTTTGCTGGGTTGGGGCTGGTGTTGAAGCTGAGGCCACAAAGCCGCCAGAAGACTTGAAGATGTTGTAGAACTGGAAGTCAGACTGCGCCACGCCACTGAACGATGACAGGTTGGTCGAGCCGTTGTAAGCCTGTGCGCGGTCTCTTTGAAAGGACCAGTAGGAAATCATGCCTACGCCGTTTTGCTTGGCAAAGTTGGCAACCATTTGCGCATCGTCAAGTGTGAAGCTCGAACCGTCGTCGTTCTTGCCAATCATCGGCGTGATGCCCATCATCGCGTAAAGCTGTGACTGGGTCTTGTTGCGAAAGATCGACGTCATCTGGTTGGCTGCAGCGCGGAATGTCATGAGCGACGCTTCGCCAACGCTGTTCGAGGGGACCATGGTGCGCAGGTTCGAGACGCCGAAGCTCTGCGCCATCACATTGACCATGTCGATTCGCACGCCAGCTGCAACGGTCGTGTTCAATAAATTAATGGAGTCGGGATTGAAGCCTAGCAGCCAGCCAGGCAGGGAAAAGGAAATATACAGGTCAGGATACTTCGCCTGCAGCCGCGCCAGAACACGCGCCCGGCGGGCCGTGGCGCCCACATCCTTGAGCTGAGGGCCTTCGATGTCGAAATCGAAGCGGCGGTTGTTCGAGTCGCGCATCAGGTTTTCCATCAGGCTGAACAGCTGGTCATCGTCCCTGCAGGCAACTTCGGCATACACGCCATTCGAACCGCCAAAGGAAATAAGCAAGCGTCCGCCGGACTCGACGAACTTGCGTGCGTCCGGGAGCTTGTTCGTCAGATCCGGAACCAGCGCGCAGTTGCCGTTGGTGACGGCAAAGGAAAGGATGGCACTGTTCATGCCGGCAGATTGTTTCGCATCATTCAGCGAACCGCCCCAGGAATGAAAATACGGGACTACTTCTGCAGCGCTGGCTGCCTGGCCCAGGCAAAGGACAAGGGCGCCAGTCAGGGCTTTGGTGATCGAATTGAATTTGAAACGTGAATGCATCATGTTGAGTTTTGGGCGTGAAAGGATCATTTGATCCAATGAATGAACCGAACGACTGCGGATTAAATGGAAGCCTGGCAACCACACAATGCTGAAAATTCAGCTTGGCGCCGGGCAGCGAAGCCAGGGCTTGGCACGCGTTATCAGGCGATGCTTTCCCAGGCTGCAATTCATTCGAAGGCGGCCTATAAGCCGGTGAACGAAAAGTGATCGGATTTTGTCCGTCGAGCTAATGAGGGTCAACCAGCGTGAAGTAACACACGGTTTCTAGCGAAATAACAAGTAACCACAAGACCGGGTGGCCACGTCATGAAGTGCCGCTTGTGGTAGAGAATTCGTTAAAAAGGCTTGAAAAAGGACCGTGCAAGAGGAGAAAACAGTTCTGCAGCGAATTGACAGCGCGGTCTTGGAGCTTTAAAAACACGACAGTTTTTTCAGTGATTGTGTTAACGCGCCGTGAAGCTGCGGCAACAAATTGTTGCGATTGCGTAGAAGTGAAGCGAGGCTACACAGCTTTTATTCTGTTCTTGGTCCCTTTTTTTCCATGTATTTTCTGAAAATCCAGTCTGCTTGAAGGCGGCGCCTGATTTCAGCCCGCTAACACGGCCGTGACTTCGATTTCTACCTTGGCCTGGGTTTCAATCAACGCTGCGACCTGCACGCAGGTCATGGCCGGAAAATTTCGGCCCATGACTTCGCGGTAAACCGCACCGATTTCTTTCAGCCGGGTGGAGTATTCGACCCGGTCAACGATGTACCAGGTCATGCGCACCATGTGCTCGGGACCGGCGCCGCCAGCCTTCAGGACGGCCATGATGTTTTGCAGGGTCTGCCGGGTCTGGGCGACAAAGTCATCGCTTTCAAAGTGCTGCTGCGCATTCCAGCCGATCTGGCCGCCGACAAACAGCAGGTCGCCACGCGCGAGGATGCCGTTGGCATAGCCTTTGGGTTCTGCCCATTCGGGTGGCTGAAGTCTGGTGATCATGGTGTGGATTCCGAAGGTGTCTGGAGGAAGGGCTGCAGGGCAAGGCGCAAATCGTCCGGAATGCGCACCGTCTTGCCCTGCGGAACAGTTGAATGGACGACCACGCCTTGCGCTCTTAATTTAATAGCTGGTGGTGCGCCTGGGGTATGCGTTGGCGCATGAATTTCATAGTGCATGCCAAGGCTGGCGCCACCGATGCGCGTCAGTTCCAGCGTCAGGGTGAGCACATCGCCATGGCGGCACATGCCGAGGAATTCGGTCTTCATGTCGACGATAGGCAGGCCCATCCCTTTGGCAATCAGGTCGTGCTCGGGAAAGCCGATATGCGCCAGGAAATCCTCTTGCACCTCATGCAGCAGCACATAGAACTGCGGGTAAAAAACAATGCCCGCCGGATCGCAGTGCTGAAAGCGCACGCGCTTGTGGACGGTGAACTTCATGGCTTGCGCAGCTTGAAGCGCTGCAGCTTGCCGGTTTCGGTGCGCGGCAGCTGCGCCATGAAGGCGATCTGGCGTGGGTACTTGAACGGCGCGAGCATGGCCTTGACATGCTCTTGCAGGGCCTTGGCCAAGGCAGCATCGCCTATGTAACCAGGCCTGAGCACCACGAAGGCTTTCACAACCATGCCCCGGTCGGCATCGGGAATGCCGACCACGCCGCATTCGGCCACCGCCGGATGCTTGAGCAGTGCGTCCTCGACCTCCGGGCCGGCGACGTTGTAGCCGGCGGTGATGATCAGGTCGTCGTCACGCGCCTGGTAGAAAAAGTAACCGTCCGCGTCTTGCGTGAAGGCGTCGCCGGGGAAATTCCAGCCATCCTTCACATAATTACGCTGGCGCTCGTCGTCCAGGTAGCGGCAGCCGGTCGGGCCCATCACCGCCAGCCGGCCGATATGCCCAAGCGGCACTTCTGCGCCGTTGTCATCCACCACTTTCGCGCTATAGCCGGGCACGACCTTGCCGATGGCGCCCGGACGCACGTCGCCGGGTGTCGAGGAAATGAAGATGTGAAACATCTCGGTCGCGCCGATGCCATCGATGATCTCGATGCCGGTGGCGTCCTTCCAGAGTTGGCGCGTGGCGTCCGGCAGGCTTTCGCCCGCACTCACGCACAGCCGCAGGTCCGGTACGCCATGCAGCCGGGCAAACGCGGCCATCTGGCGGTAAAACGTTGGCGCGGTGTAGCAAATGGTCGCTCCGACCTGCTGGATGAGCTGGACCATCGCCTCGGGGGTGTAGGAAATCGACGGGTAGTACACCGACGCGCCAGCCCACATTGGAAAGATCAACAGGCCGCCCAGGCCGAAGGTGAAAGCCAGCGGCGGCGAACCCATGACGATGTCGTCAGGCCGGGCCTGCAGCACATGGCGCGGCCAGGCTTCGCAAGCGGCCAGCACGTCGCGGTGGCTGTGCACTGCCGCCTTGGGGCTGCCGGTGGTGCCCGAGGTGAAGGCCATCAGGGCAATGTCGTCGCTGGCGGTCGGGCAGGGCGTGAAACAGCCGTCTTTTTGCGCCGACAGCACCGCCATCGAGCCGGGGGCGTTCATCAGGTTGAAGGGAATGATGGTCTGCAGCGTGCCGCCGCGTGACTGTGCAATCTGCAGTTCTTCCAGCAACGCGCCGTCGCACAGCGCCAGCAGGGGCTGGGCCTTGGCAATGATTTCGCCCAGTTCCTTGGCGCGCAGCAGCGGCATGCCGGCAACAGCCACTCCGCCGGCTTGCACCACGGCCAGCCAGGCCAGCGCCATGCCGATGGAATTGCCGCCGCGCAGCAGCACGCGGTTGCCGGGCTGCAGCCCAAAATCCTCGGTCAGCACCTGGGCGATACGGTTGACGCGGTCCAGGGCATCGGCATAGCTCAGCGTGATGCGGTCCGAGCGCAGCATCGGCCGGTCGCCATTGCCGTTTTGAAAAGCCCGGTTGAACAGCACCTCGACCAGGTTGGCCTGCGCCGGAATGTCGCTGTCAGGCGGATACACACGCCGGGGCCACTGGTCTGGCGGCGGCAGGCGGTCATGCACAAAGCGGTCGGTCTGTGCAGACGCGGCACTGCCTGCCGGAGCGGTCGTTGAAGGGGAGGTCGTGTTCATGATTGCAGTACCGCCTTGCCAATGATGAGTTGCTGGACTTCGGTGGCGCCTTCGTAAATGCGCAATGCACGGATGTCGCGGTACAGGCTTTCGACCTTGGTGCCGACCTTCACGCCCAGGCCGCCGTGCAGCTGCAGCGCCATGTCGATGACGCGCTGGGCATTTTCAGTCGCGGTCATCTTGGCCATCGCGGCTTCTGCCGTGACCCGCACCGGGTTGCCCCGGCGTTCGCCTTCGTCGCGCAGCCAGGCGGCGCGGTAGGTCAGCAGCGCCGCCGCATCGATCAAGGCCGCCATTTCACCGATTTTGGCCTGCGTCAATTGAAAGTCGGCGAGCGTCTGGCCGAACATCTGGCGGGTTTTGGCATGTCGCACCGCCTCAAGCAGTGCGCGCCGTGCCATGCCCAGCGCCGCACCGGCCACCGAGGCGCGAAAGATGTCCAGCGTCTGCATCGCCAGCCGGAAGCCGCCGTTGAGCAGCCCCAGTTGCGCATCGCCTTCCAGCCGGCAATCGGTGAACTTCAGCGTGGCCAGCGGGTGCGGCGACATCACGGCGATGTGCTCGCTGGCGTCCAGGCCGGGCACGCTGGCGTCGATGATGAAGGCGGTGATGCCGCGTGTGCCCGCTGCCGGGTCGGTCTTGGCAAAGGTGACGTAGAAATCGGCAATGCCGCCATTGCTGATCCAGGTCTTGCTGCCGTTGACGGCCCATCCGCCTTCGGCCTGGGCCGCGCGGGTCGTCATGGCGCCGGCGTCCGACCCGGCATCGGCTTCGCTCAGGGCAAAGGCGGCTATTTTTTCGCCGCTGGCGACCTGCGGCAGGTAAGCGGCCTGCTGCGCCGGTGTGCCGGCCAGCGTGATGGCGCCGCTGCCCAGGCCTTGCATGGCGAACGCAAAATCAGCCAGCGGCGAATGAAAGGCCAGCGTTTCGCGCAGGATGACCAGCGCGCGCGAGTCGAGCGCGGGCAACGCACCACCCCATGCGCCGTCAGCACCCGCCGGTACGCAGTAGCGCAGCCAGCCCGCATCGCCCAGCCGCTGGACCCATTCGCGGCAGGCGCGCCGGTCGTCGTGTTCATCGACCTGCTGGCCGGGAATCCAGTCGGCCAGCCGCGCACCGAGTTCGCGGTGAACGTCGTCAAAGAAAGGCAGCGCCAGGTGGGTGGTTGTGGGGGTCATGGGCAAGGTCTTTCTGCGTGGGTGTGTTTGGGGCGGGTTCAGTCGCCTTGGAACACCGGTTTTTGTTTGGCGGCAAAGGCGTCGTAGGCACGTGTGAAGTCCTGCGTCTGCATGCAGATGGCTTGTGCCTGCGCCTCGGCTTCAATCGCCTGGTCCAGCGTCATGGCCCACTCCTGGTGCAGCATGGTCTTGGTCATGGCGTGCGCAAAGGTCGGGCCGCTGGCCAGGTCGCGCGCCAGCTTGTGCGCCGCCTGCATCAACGCCTCGGGCGCATGCAGCGCATTGAAAAAGCCCCATTGCAGGCCTTCCTCAGCGCTCATGGCGCGGCCGGTGAACAGCAATTCCGACGCCCGGCCCTGGCCAATCAGGCGCGGCAGCAGCGCACAAGCGCCCATGTCCGCGCCGGCCAGACCGACGCGGGTGAACAAAAAGGCAGTGCGGGCCTGCGCTGTTCCCAGCCGCAGGTCGGACGCCAGTGCCATCATCGCGCCGGCACCGGCGCAAATGCCGTCGATGGCCGCCACGATGGGTTGCGGGCAGGCGCGCATGGCCTTGATCAGGTCGCCGGTCATGCGGGTGAATTCAAGCAGCGCGGGCATGCGCATCCTGGTCAGCGGGCCGATGATTTCATGCACATCGCCGCCCGAGCAGAAGTTGCCGCCCGCGCCGGTCAGCACGATGACCTTCACGTCGGTGGCGTGGTTCAGTGCGCGAAACAGGTCGCGCAACTCGGCATAGGACGCAAAGGTCAGCGGATTCTTGCGCTCCGGGCGATTCAGCGTCAGTGTGGCAACGCCGTCGTCGAAGGCATAGGCGAAATGCTGCGCCTGGTAGGCGCCCAGCGCATCGAATTGCGCATGCATGGGGTTGGCCGGGCCGATGTAGTGTTTCATGCAGTTTCCAGTGGGGTGTCGAGTGAGGTGTCGTGGTGGTAATGCTGCTTGACCTTGCCCAGCAGCTGGTGCAGGGCTTCGACCTCGGCAGGCGACAGGCCGTCGAAAGCGGCGACGATCCAGCCTTCATGCTGGAGCGCCATGTCGGCGAACAGGGCGCGGCCGGGCGGCGTCAGGCGCACCCGGTAAGCGCGGCGGTCGCCTTCGACCTTGATGCGTTCGACCAGCCCTTCGGCCACCAGCTGGTCGGTGATGCCGGTGACGTTGCCGCCGGTCACCATCATGCGGCGCGACAGCTCGTTCATCTTCAGCCCCTCGGGCTGGCGTTCAAGCTGCGCCATCAAGTCAAAGCGCGGCAGCGTGGTGCCGAACTGCTCGCGCAACTGGGTGCGCACCTGCTTTTCAATCAGCTGCGTCAGCGTCAGCATGCGCAGCCACAGGCGCAGGGCTTCGGGGTGTTCGCTGTGGCCGCGTGCTTCCATGTCCATCGGTTTTTTCCTGTCGGTCATTAATGCTATATATTTGATAGCTGCTTGCGCTCGGCAGGATTGCGCTGAAGCCAAATTCTTCCTGAGTTTTTAAACAGCTGCCCAGCGCCCTGCATGCGCTTCATCTTCTCTTTTGTCGTTGCGGGCTTGACCCGCAATCCACAACCCCATGACTCCAACCCATTCAGCACCCGCTTGAAAGTTCCAGGCTGCGGTCGGCTTTGCACAGGTGGATCCCGGGTCTAGCCCGGGATGGCAACGCTTCCGGGATGACAATGCTTTTCGATCTTCAAACTCCTTATTTGATAGCTGCTTGCGCAGGTCCCGTCTGCGCCAGAGCCTCTTTTTGCTTGAAAATCTCGCGGTAAAGCTGGTCCCGGCCGCTCAAATACGGCTTGGGCCAGTCCACCTGCCGGCTTTGCAGTTTGGCTGCTTCATGCAGCGTCCAGGCCGGATCGGCCAGGTGCGGGCGGGCAATGGCGCACAGGTCGGCGCGGCCGGCGGCAATGATGCTGTTGACCTGGTCGGCCTCGGAAATCGCGCCGACGGCCATTGTCTGGATGCCGACTTCGTTGCGGATGCGGTCGGCAAACGGGGTCTGGTACATGCGTCCGTAAATCGGTTTGGCCGCGCGCGTCGTCTGGCCCGACGACACGTCGATGACATCGCAACCGGCCGCCTTGAACAGCCGGGCGATCTGCACGGCATCGTCGTCGGTGTTGCCGCCGGGCGCCCAGTCGTGGGCCGAGATGCGCACGCTCATCGGCAGGTGCGCAGGCCACACCGCCCGTATCGCGCTGAACACTTCAAGCGGGTAGCGGCAGCGGTTTTCCAGGCTGCCGCCATAGTCGTCGCCGCGCTGGTTGGTCAGCGGCGTAATGAAGCTCGACAACAGGTAGCCGTGGGCGCAGTGCAGTTCCAGCCAGTCGAAACCGGCTTCGACCGCCCGCTGTGCGGACTGCACAAACTTGTCCTTCAGGCGCGCCATGTCGGCGTGCGTCATGGCCTGCGGCATCTGGTTGGTCGGACCATAGGACACGGCGCTGGCGGCCAGCAGCGGCCAGTTGCCTTCAAGCACCGGTTCATCTGGTGATTCCCAGCCCACCTGCGTCGAACCCTTGGGGCCGCTGTGGCCCAGTTGCAGGCCGATCTTCGCGCCCGTGCCTGCAGCATGGACAAAATCGGCAATCCGCTTGAAGGCAACCATTTGCGCGTCATTCCACAAGCCGGTGCAGGCCGGCGTGATGCGGCCCTCGGGCTCGGGCGACGTCATTTCAACCAGTACCAGCGCCGCCCCGCCCAGCGCCCGCGCGCCCAGATGCACCAGGTGAAAGTCCTGCGGCACGCCATCGACCGCGCTGTACATGGCCATGGGGGAGACGACGATGCGGTTTTTCAGCGTCAGACCGCGCACTGTCAGCGGCAGCAACATCGGCGGGGGCGGAGTGGCCCTAACGCTCGCCACACTTCCCCGTTCGTCCTTAGCCTTTCGAGGGCCGCCATCCGACGAAGCCTTATTTTCCAAGACGGGGCCGCGGGACTGGCTTTGCCAGACCGCAGGCGCAGCGGCCCCCTCGGGGGGCAGCGAACCACACGAAGTGGGAAGCGTGGGGGTCATTCCTGCCAGCCACTGCTCATAGTCCTGCAGCCAGGCGGCGTCGCGCACGCGCAGGTTTTCGTGGCTGATGCGCTGCGAGCGCGTCATCATTGAATAGAAGAACTGCTCGGCTTCCAGGCCGCTGTAGCGTTCGACGTTTTCAAACCATTCGGTCGAATTGCGAGCGGCGTTCTGGATTTTCAGCACCTCGATCGAGCGCAGCGCTTCGTACGCCTGCAGCGCGTCGTCAGTTTCGGGGTGCGCTGCAAAGCAGCGCGCCAGCTCGATGGCGTCTTCAAGCGCCAGCTTGGTGCCGCTGCCAATCGAAAAATGCGCGGTGTGCGCCGCGTCGCCCATCAGCACGATGGGCACACGTTTGCCGTGTAGGGTTTCATGGTGCACCCAGCGCCCGCAGACCACGCGCGGAAAGCGGATCCAGATGGCCGAGCCGCGCACATGCGTGGCGTTGTTCATCAGCGGGTGGCCATTCAGGTATTTGGCAAAAAGGCGTTCGCAAAACGCAATGCCGTCTTGCTGGCTCATCTGGTCCAGACCGTGTGCCTTCCAGACGGCTTCGGGCGTTTCGACGATGAAGGTCGAGGTGGTGGCGTCGAACTGGTAGGCATGGGCGGCAAACCAGCCGTGCTCGGTCTGCTCGAAAGCAAAGGTGAAAGCGTCAAACGTCTGCTTTGTGCCCAGCCAGACAAAGCGGCAGTTGCGCAATTCCACATCGGGCTGGAAGGTGTCGGCATAGCGGCTGCGGATGCGGCTGTTCAGGCCGTCGCAGGCAATGACCAGGTCGGCGTTGTACTGCGCCGCGATTGCCTGGTCGTCGCTCACGTCGGTCTCGAACACCAGATCAACGCCGAGCGCCAGGCAACGGTCCTGCAGGATGTTGAGCAGCCGCTTGCGGCCGATACCGCAAAAGCCGTGGCCGCCCGAGCGCACTGCGGTGCCCTTGAAGAACATCTCGACGTCGTCCCAGTGGTTGAACGCGTCACCAATCAGTTTCGCACTGTCCGGGTCGGCGGACTGCAGATTGGCCAGCGTCTGGTCTGACAGCACCACGCCCCAGCCAAAGGTGTCGAAAGGGCGGTTGCGCTCAACCACCGTGACCTGGAGGGACGGGTCTTGCCGCTTCATCAGCAGGCTGAAATACAAACCGGCGGGACCGCCGCCCAGGCAAAGGATGTGCATGCAATGCGTGCCTCGTGAATTGATCTAGCCTTAATTGTTTAAGGTTAAAGTAAATTCGTCAAGCGGGTTTACGGCAGCCCCGCGCGGGGCTTGCGGACATGCAGGAAATAAAATGGAAATGGAGATGGAAATGAAAATGGACGCCTGGCGATGCAGGCGCACGGCCTGTCAGGGCGCCTGGAAGCCCTTAGCCCGGTAGGTCAGCACCAGTGTGTCGCGCACGCCGCCCTGACGGTCCTGGCCGTCGGCCGGGAAAATCGGCGTGGTTTCGTGGATCACACGTTCGTCATCCATAAGCAGCGCCGTCAGCGGCTCCTCCATCAAAAAACGCATGCCGTGCGGGCCGTGGGCATCGAAGACGCGGGTTTCGCCACCCTTGACGCCGCGCCGCGCCACCAGCAACACGACGACAAAATCCACGCCGTCGCGGTGCGCGCCCTCGGGCGTCGGCCGGCCCACGCCCTCGGTGGTGTCGATGCGGAACTGGTGCGCTTCGATGTGCCAGCGTGGCACCGCCCTGACTTGGGCAAACAGCCGGCCCAGGCTGGCCAGCAGTTCCCGCCACGCGGGTGCTTCGGCGACGGCCGCCTCGACCGGGTCGAACCAGCGCTCGAAGCCGCCATGCAGCGCGTTGTAGTCCAGCGGCTGCCAGTGCGCCCGGTGCGGCGTTTGCGCAAGCGCGTTGCTGTCCAGGTTCTGGATAAAGCAGGCATGGCGGCGGCGCCGGTAATTGCCACCATCCTTCAGGTGCGCATCGGTTGGCAGCCGGTCCCAGGAAGTGCTCAGCGCATCCCAGCCTTGCTGCCACTGCGGCGCCTCAAGCATCAGGCTGGCATAGAAATCAGCCGGTAGCAGCAGGCTCAGCCCGTCCTGGCGAAGCGACTGGTCGGCGGGTTTTTGGACGGTGACAATATTGAACATAGCCGCTATTTTGCGCGATGACCGGCAGCCTGAAGGGCGCCCGCCTGGCAAGGCCCGCTGGCCGCTGCGTGACATGGCAGCCACCTACATACACGTGCGCAGAAGCTGCGGATAATCACACCAGTGTTTCAACCTCAGGAGGCGTATTCGATGCTGTACAGATTCAAGTCAAAAAATATGGGTGATGTGATCATGCTGGAGCCCAATGGCCGGCAGATGCTGGAAATCATCGGCAAGACGCCTGGCCCGCGCGGCATTATCCTGCCCGAGCAGATGCCTGCCGCCATCAAGGCGCTTGAAGCCGCGATCAAGCTCGAAGAGTCGGGTGACGACAAGGACGGCGATGGCGTGCCCGAAGGCGTTGGACTGCACCAGCGCGCCAAGCCCTTCATCGACATGCTGCGCTGGAACATCCAGGCAAGCCAGGAAGTGGTCTGGGGCGTTTGAGCATGCTCGGGCCGCCACTGCGGTGAATTGAAAAAGCCCCGGCAACGGGGCTTTTTCTGCGTCTGGTGGCAAGTGCCGCGTCAATCGACCTTGGCGCCTGAGGTTTTCACCACCTGCGCCCATTTCTTGTGCTCGGCATTGATGAAGTCTGTGAACTGCGCGGGCGTGTTGCCACCGGGAACGGCACCCTGCGCGAGCAGTTTTTCCTTGATGGCCGGTGTTTTCAGCGACTTGGCCGCTTCCTGCTGGATGCGGCTGATGATGTCAGGCGGTGTGCCTGCAGGCGCCAGCAGGCCGAACCAGGAACTGGCCTCGAAGCCTTTGAACGCCGGGCCGCCGGCTTCCTCGACCGTTGGCACGTCGGGCAGCGCGGGGGAGCGCTGCGCGCTGGTCACGGCCAGCGCCTTGAGCCGGCCCGACTTGATCAGCTGCATCGACGACGGCAGGTTGTCGAACATCACGTCCATGTCGCCGGATGCCAGTGACATCAGCGCCGGGCTTGAGCCGCCGTAGGGAAAGTGGATCATGTAGGTACCGCTCATGGTCTTGAACAGCTCGCCTGCCATGTGGATCGAGGTGCCATTGCCGCTCGACGCCATGTTGAGCTTTCCCGGATTGGCCTTGGCCACACGGATGAAGTCAGCGACGTTGTTGATGCCGGCTGCCTTGGCTTTTTCAGCGTTCACGACCATGACATTGGGAACGCCGGCCACCAGCGTGATGGGCGCAAAGTCCTTTTGCGGGTCAAACGTCATGCGGCTGTACAGCGACTTGTTGATGCCGTGCGTGCCGACGGTTCCCATCAGCAGCGTGTAGCCGTCGGGCGCCGCCCTGGCCACCACGTCGGCGCCAATGTTGCCGCCCGCACCGGCGCGGTTTTCCACTACAAAGGGCTGGCCAAAGGCATTCTGCAACTCGGGTGCCATGGCGCGGGCCATGATGTCGGTGGTGCCGCCCGGTGCAAACGGCACGATGATCTTGACCGGGCGGGTCGGCCATGTCGTCTGGCTCAAGACCGGGTTTGCTACGAAAATAGTAGCTACAAGTGCAGTGTATGCGAGCGCAGAGCGGCGATTTGGCTTGAAAATTGGTGTCAACAGGGTCTCCGTAAATAGTCCAGCATCCACCTTAGCGGTGACCGGCCGCAGTTTCAACAGGGTTAATCCGGGCACCAATGAAAAAGCCGCTTGGCTTTCGCCGGGCGGCTTTGCAATGCAGCGGGTCGGGAGCGATCAGTCGGCGAATTTGCCGGCGGCTTCAATCACCGGCTTGAGCTTGTTGATTTGGGACGTCACGAAGGCCTTGTGCGCAGCAGGCTCGACACGGTTGTCGGCCACCAACACGGCGCCCAGGCCTTCCTGCTTCTGGATGAAGTCAGGGTCTTTCAGCGCTTTCTTCAGCGCAGCGTTGATCTGCGCCAGCACGGCAGGCGGTGTGCCTTTGGGTGCGTACAGGCCGTGCCAGATCGTCAGGTCAAAGCCCTTCAAGCCCATTTCCTGCAGGGTCGGCAGGTCCTTGAGCACTTTGTTGTTTGTCAGGGGCTTGGTGGTCGTGACTGCATAGGCCTTGACGCGACCGGCTTCGATCTGTCCGGTGGTGTTGGTGGTCTGGTCGCACATCATGTCGACCTGGCCGCCGACCAGTGCATTCATCGCCGGCGCGGTGCCACCGAATGGAATGGTGGTCATCGGTTCCTTGGCATTGATGGCCGACTGCCACATCAGGCCGCACAGGTGCGAGGCTGATCCCAGCCCGGCATGCGCGATGTTGAGCTTGCCAGCATTGACGCGAATGTAGTTTTCCAGATCGCGGTAGGTGTTGGCCTCCATCTGGGGCTTGCCAATCAGCGTCATCGGCACTTCATTGATCATGCCGAGGTATTCGAAATCTTCCAGCGGTTTGTACTGCAGTTTGCGGTACAGGCCGGGCGCAGCCGCCATGCCGATGTGGTGCAGCAGCAGCGTGTGGCCGTCGGGCGCTGCCTTGGCAGCCTTGTTGGCGCCGATGGTACCGCCGGCACCATTGACGTTTTCCACCACGAAGTTGGCGCCGCCCCCCATTGACTTGCGCATGGCTTCGGCCAGATCACGCGCCACGCGGTCGGTCGGGCCGCCTGCGGCAAAGGGCACGACGAAGGTGATGGGCTTGCTGCCCGGAAAGGTTTGGGCGCTGACCGAGAAGAAGGCAGCTGCTGCCACAGCAAGAACTAACAGGCGTTTCATGAACGTCTCCAGGCGAATAAGTGGATAGGGTGGAACTCTTGACCAGATGAGTCTAAGAGATCATTTTGTGTCGCATATCGCGGGAACTACTTACAAGGGAATCCCCTGTGTTCGCTATTTGTAGCTGCGAGCGTCTTCAATGACCTTGCCGTCGTTGGGCAAGCTGCCGGGAACCAGCAGCTCTACCGTGCCGCGCAGTTTGGTCACGTCGCGAATGGCGTCGCTGATGCGCTGGTCCAGCCCTGCCGGTGAAGAACGGGTCTCCACCCGCAGGCACATGCTGTCGTTTGCCATTTCGCCGCTGACCACCAGCCGGGCCTTGATGACTTCGGGAAAACGCCGGGCAATCTCGGCGACTTGCGCTGGATGCACAAACATGCCGCGCACCTTGGTGGTCTGGTCGGCACGGCCCATCCAGCCCTTGATGCGGGTGTTGGTGCGACCGCTCGGGCATTGGCCCGGCAGCACCGCCGACAGGTCGCCGGTGCCAAAGCGGATCAGCGGATAGTCGGGGTTCAGCGTGGTCACGACCAGCTCGCCGACTTCGCCCTCAAGCACCGGGTCGCCGGTACCCGGACGGACAATTTCAACGATCACGCCCTCGTCAACCACCAGGCCTTCGCGCGCTTCAGTTTCATAGGCGATCAGCCCCAGGTCGGCAGTGGCGTAGCACTGGTAGCCGGCAATGCCGCGTTCGGCCAGCCAGTCGCGCAGGCTGGGTGGAAAAGCCTCGGCCGACACCAGCGCCTTGGTCACGCTGGGCAACGCGACTTTCATTTCAGCGGCTTTTTCGACAATGATTTTCAGGAAACTTGGCGTGCCGATGTAGCCCGCAGGCTTGAGTTCGGCCATGGCCTGGACCTGCTGTTCGGTCTGGCCGGTGCCGCCGGGAAACACGCTGCAGCCCAGCGCGTGCGCGCCGCTTTCCATCATGGAGCCGGCCGGTACGAAGTGGTAGCTGAAGCAGTTGTGAACCAGCTCGCCTGGCCTGAAGCCCGCCGCAAACAGTGCGCGTGCCATGCGCCAATAGTCGCGGCGCGTGCCTTCCGGCTCGTACATCGGACCGGGGCTCGAAAAGACGCGCGGCATGGCAGCGCCAAAGCCCAAGGTGCTGAAGCCGCCGAACACGTTTTCAGCACGTCTGGCCTGCTGACGCGCCAGCAGGTCGGACTTGCGCGTGACGGGCAGCGTGGCCAGCGCGGTGCGGCTGGTGATTGCAGCCGGATCGATACCCGCCAGAATTTCGGCAAACGCGGATGAAGCGCTGCGCGCATGGGCAATCTGCGCAGGCAGGGCGGCCAGCAACGCGGCTTCGCGTTCGGCTGGGGCGCGGGTTTCCAGCGCATCCATGTGGAGTGATGTCATGAAAGGTATTGGGTTAAAGGTTAAAGCACGCAGGCGGACGGTGTTAGAAGCATCTGGCGAGCCCGAACCGGATTCGGGGAGGCCCCCATTCCAAGCTTCTCCCAGCGGAGAAGGAGAAAAACCAGGTGGAAAAAGAGGTATGCATGTGCCAGCCCTCTAGGAGAAGACAGCGCAGTCCGGGAATCGACAAACGTAGGAGCGATATCGTTCTAAGCCAGCAGGGGCCGCGGGACTGGCTTCGCCAGACCGCAGGCGCAGCGGCCCCCTCGGGGGGCAGGGAGCCACACGCAGTGGGCGACCGTGGGGGCAACATCAGGCCAGCCAGCGCTTGCGGCGCTTGTAGCTTTTCACGTCCTTGAAACTTTTGCGTTCACCGCCGCCGACGCCGAGGTAGAACTCTTTCACGTCCTCGTTATTGGCCAGGTCGCTGGCAATGCCGTCCATCACCACGCGGCCCGATTCCATGATGTAGCCATAGTCGGAATACTTCAGCGCCATGTTGGTGTTCTGCTCGGCCAGCAAAAAAGTGACTTTTTCCCTGGTGTTCAGGTCTTTGACGATGTTGAACACTTCTTCCACGATCTGCGGGGCCAGGCCCATCGACGGCTCGTCAAGCAGCACCATGCTCGGGTTGGTCATGATGGCGCGGCCAATCGCGCACATCTGCTGCTCGCCGCCCGAGGTGTAGGCGGCCTGCGACGTGCGCCGCGTCTTCAGACGGGGAAAGTAGTCGTAGACCTTTTCCAGATTGGCCGCAATTTCAGCCTTGCTGGTGCGGGTATAGGCGCCGGTCAACAGGTTTTCTTCAATGGTCAGGTGGGCAAAGCAGTGCCTGCCTTCCATGACCTGCACCACGCCGCGCTGCACCAGATCGGCCGGCGACAGGTTCTCTATGCGTTCGCCGCGCAGTTCGATCGAGCCCTTGGTGACTGCGCCTCGCTCGCCTTGCAGCAGGTTGGAAATAGCGCGCAGCGTCGTGGTCTTGCCGGCGCCATTGCCGCCCAGAATGGCGACGATCTTGCCCTCGGGCACCTGCAGCGAGACGCCCTTGAGCACCAGGATCACATGGTTATAGATGACCTCGATGCCGTTGACGTTGAGAACGATTTTTTTGGGTTCCATAGGTTTCTCTTCTGTGTCTGTGCCAGGCGAGAAGCTTGCACGCAAGCTTCTCGCCTGGCGGCTCCGCAAGGAAGCCGCCAGGTCCCTGTCGCGACGTTGCTGCCGCGCCAGGGACCCATCCCGTCAGGACTGGCAGTCTGCCGGGTCGCGGCGCGTCAGCTTCTTGTCGGCCAGGTACTTGTCGGCGCCTGCCTTCACCAGAGGCTTGATGATCTGGTCATCCGACTGGTACCAGTCAGAGCTCATGGCCCATTTTTTGCCGTCCCAGGTCTGCACGCGTGCCCAAGTCGATCCCATGTGGTCGGCGCAGCTGGTGGAGATCGGGCGCATCACGCCGGCAAAGCCCAAGGCGTCAAGCCTTTTCTGGTCGAGGTTCAGGTTTTCCAGGCCCCAGCGCACCTGCTCGCCGGTCATGACCTTGCCCTTGCCGAAGCGCTCCTGCGCGCGGCGCACGGCCTCGATGCTCAGCATCTGGATGATCGCACCGCGCATGTAGAGCACCGAGCCGACTTCGTCCTTTGGACCCGTGCCCTGGCCCTTTTCATGCACCAGCTTGAGGATGTCCTGCATGACCTTGGATTCCTGGCCCGAGCCATTGAGCGCCAGCGCCTGGTAGCCCTTGGCGCCTTCGCCCACGTCACGCACATCGGGCTCTGCGCCGGCCCACCACACGCCATACAGTTTCTCGCGCGGAAAGCCGGTTGCCTGCGCTTCCTTCAGCGCGGTGGAATTCATCACGCCCCAGCCCCACAGCAGCACATAGTCAGGCTTGGCCTGGCGCACCTGCAGCCAGGCGGCCTTTTGCTCGACGCCGGGCGCCGTCACCGGCAGCAGCTGCAACTCGAAGCCGTGCATCTTGGCGCGTTCCTGCAACAGCGGAATCGGCTCCTTGCCGAACGGGCTGTCGTGGTAGACCAGCGCAATCTTTTTGCCCTTGAGCTTGTCCAGGCCACCGGCGTTTTTGCCGATGTGCTGGATCAGGATGTCGGCGGCGGTCCAGTAGCTGCCCATCAGCGGGAAGTTCCACTTGAAGGCCTGGCCGTCCTGCGCCACCGACAGGCCGTAGCCCAGCGTGACCAGCGGGATTTTGTCGGTCGGAACTTTTTCGGTCAGCGCAAAGGTGATGCCGGTGGCCTGCGGGTCGATCAGCGCCACGCCGGGCCTGTTTTTCAGGCGCTCGTAGCATTCCACGCCGCGGTCGGTGGCGTAGCCGGTTTCGCATTCTTCAAACGTCAGCTTGACGCCGTTGATGCCGCCGTCGCGCGCATTGACCATCTTGATGTAGTCCTGCTTGCCATTGGCCCAGGGCGTGCCGTTGGGCGCGTAGGGGCCGGTGCGGTAGGACAGCAGCGGGAAGAACTGCTCCTTGGCCTGCGCAAAAGCACTGGTGGACAGCGACGCCGCCCCAGCGGCGAGCACGGTCGCGGCAATCACGAGTTTCGAAAGCTTCATGGATGTCTCCTTGGAATAAAAATGTGGAAGCACGGTGAAAAAACGAGGGTCCTGCTATGAATGCAGTCAGTGGGGGAAAGGCCAGAGGCGCAGTTTCTGTTTGCCCATGGACCACAGCCGGGCCAGGCCGTGCGGCTCGACAATCAGGAACCAGACGATCAGCCCGCCAAAAATCATCAGTTCGGCATGCGACACGCCAGCGGTCGAAATATCGATGCCGAACAGTCCCATGAAGGCCGGCAAAAAGCGGTTCAGTGCAATCGGCAGCACAACGATGAATGCCGCGCCAAAGAACGCGCCCATGATTGAGCCCAGGCCGCCGATGATCACCATGAACAGGAGGCGAAACGAAATTTCGACGGAAAAGGCTGCTGGCTCCCAGGAGCCCAGGTACACAAAAGCCCATAGCGCGCCAGCCATGCCGATGATGAACGAACTGACGGCAAAGGCGCTGAGCTTGGCGTACATCGGCCGGATGCCAATAACGGAAGCGGCTACGTCCATGTCACGAATGGCCATCCATTCGCGGCCGATGGCACCGCGCACCAGGTTTTTGGCCAGCAGCGCGACGATCACCAGGATGCTCAAGCACAGCAGGTACTTGGATGCCGGACTCTGGATTGGCAGGCCGAACACCTGCAATCCGGTGACCGACACCGAGCCCGATGCCGAATCGTTGGTCAGCCACTTGATGCGCAAAAACATCCAGTCGCTGAAGAACTGCGCCGCCAGCGTGGCCACGGCAAGGTACAGGCCCTTGACGCGCAGGCTCGGCAGGCCAAACAAAATGCCAAAGGCCATGGCGCAAAACCCGCCCAATATGACCGTCGGGATCAGCGGCATGCCTGGAATGCGCACGAAAAAGTTGTAGGCGCCGTAAGCCCCGACCGCCATGAAGGCACCCGATCCCAGCGAGATCTGGCCGCAGTAGCCGACCAGGATGTTCACCCCGATCGCCGCCAGCGACATGATGACCAGCGGAATCAAAATCGAGGCGTAAAGGTAGTCGCTGGCCATCAGCGGCACGGCGACAAAGGCAAACAGCAGCACCAGGCCGATGGCAATGCGGTCCTGCGTGATCGGGAAGATCTGCTGGTCAGCCCGGTAGGTGGTCTTGAACTGGCCGTTTTCGCGGTAGAGCATGTGGGTTCCTTGTTCTTCTTGTCAGTTCAGACGCGATCGATGATCTTCTCGCCGAACAGCCCCTGCGGACGGAACAACAGGAACACCAGTGCCAGCACATAGGCGAACCAGATCTCGATGCCGCCGCCGACATACGGGCCGAGGTAGACCTCGGACAGCTTCTCGCCGACGCCGATGATCAGCCCGCCCAGAATGGCGCCCGGCACCGAGGTCAGGCCGCCCAGAATCACCACTGGCAGGGCGCGCAGTGCAATCGTCGTCAGCGAAAATTGCACGCCCAGTTTGGAGCCCCAGATCATTCCGGACACCAGCGCCACGACGCCGGCGACGCACCAGACGATGACCCAGATGCGGTTCAGCGGAATGCCGATGGACTGCGCCGCCTGGTGGTCATCGGCCACGGCGCGCAGGGCGCGGCCGGTGGTGGTTTTCTGGAAAAAGATGCTCAGCAAGATGACCATGGCAGCCGCGATGGCGGCGGCAATCACGTCTTCCTTGTTGACCAGGATGCCGCCCGGAAACACCGAGTCCAGCAGGAAGACCGGGTCTTTCGGCATGCCGATGTCGATCTTGTAGATGTTGCTGCCGAACAAGGTCTGGCCCAGGCCTTCGAGGAAATAGGCAATGCCCAGTGTGGCCATCAGCAGCGTCGCGCCTTCCTGGTTGACCAGGTGGCGCAGCACCAGCCGCTCGATCAGCCAGGCGACGACGAACATCAGCACGGCGGCAATCGCGAAGGCGATCAGGTTGGCGACGATCAGGTTGTCGATGCCGGTCCACTTCGGAATCCACTCCGAGAACCGGGCCATCGCCAGCGCCGCAAACAGCACCATCGCGCCCTGCGCAAAGTTGAACACGCCCGACGCCTTGTAGATCAGCACAAAGCCGAGCGCCACCAGCGAATACAGCATGCCGGCCATCAGGCCGCCAATCAGGGTTTCAAGAAAAAATGCCATGAAATCAAACTCCTAAAGATTCAGTGCGGAGCAGCGCAGCAAGCGTGATGGCATCCGTTTCCCACCAGCAGGGGCCGCGGGACTGGCTTTGCCAGACCGCAGGCGCAGCGGCCCCCTCGGGGGGCAGCGCAGCACACGAAGTGGCAAGCGTGGGGGCATGTATCGGGGTCATATCAATGGCTGGTGCCGAGGTAGGCGCTGATCACGTCCGGGTTGGCGCGGACTTCTTCGGGCTCGCCGTCGCCAATCTTCTTGCCGTAGTCGAGCACCACGACACGGTCGGAAATGTCCATCACCACGCCCATGTCGTGCTCGATCAGCACGATGGTGGTGCCGAATTCCTCGTTCACGTCGAGGATGAAGCGGCACATGTCCTGCTTTTCCTCGACGTTCATGCCGGCCATCGGCTCGTCCAGCAGCAGCACCTGCGGCTCCATCGCCAGCGCGCGCCCCAGATCGACGCGTTTTTGCAGACCATAGGGCAACTGGCCAACCGGCGTCTTGCGAAAAGCCTGGATTTCCAGAAAGTCGATGATGCCTTCGACATATTCACGGTGGCGTGTTTCCTCGCGCTCGGCAGGGCCGATGCGCAGCGCCTGCAGAAAGATGTTGCTTTTGATCTTCAGGTTGCGCCCGGTCATGATGTTGTCGATCACGCTCATGCCCTTGAACAGCGCCAGGTTCTGGAACGTGCGGGCCACACCCATTTCGGCCACCTGGCGCGAGGACATGTGTGAAAACTTCTGGCCGCGAAAGGTGATCGAGCCTTCCTGCGGCGTGTAGACGCCGTTGATGCAATTGAGCATCGAGCTTTTGCCGGCGCCGTTGGGGCCGATGATGGAGCGGATTTCATGCTCCTTCACATTGAAGGAAATGTCGGTCAGCGCCTTGACGCCGCCAAAACGCAGGCTGATGTTGTTGACGTCCAGGATGACGTCGCCGGTCTTCTTTTTTGTCATGGTTTTTTTTGTTCAGGCCGCAGCTTTGACCTGGGAAAAGGTTTTTGCGTCCGACAGTTGGAGCGTGGCGCTGACGCTGCCCGTGCGGCCGTCCTCGAACTTGACGACGGTCTCGATGTATTGCTCGGCCTTACCGGCATACAGCGCCTCGACCAGTACGCCGTATTTTTCGGCAATGAACCCACGCTTGACCTTGTTGGTCCGCGTCAGTTCGCCGTCGTCGGCATCGAGTTCCTTGTGCAGAATCAGGAAACGGCTGACCTGGCTTCCGGCCAGCAGCGCATCGCTGGCCAGGTCGGCATTGACCTTTTCAATGCATTCCTGCATCAGCTGGTAGACCTCGGGCTTTTGTGCCAGGTCGGTGTAGCCGGCGTAGGGCAGGTTGCGCCGCTCGGCCCAGTTGCCGACCGCATCGAAGTCGATGTTGACCATGACGCAAACGCGGTCGCGGCCGTCGCCCAGCGCCACGACTTCCTTGATGAAGGGGAAGAACTTGAGCTTGTTCTCGACGTATTTGGGCGCAAACATGGCGCCGTCGTTAGGCCCGCCCTTGATGCGGCCAACGTCCTTGACGCGGTCGATGATTTTGAGGTGGCCGTGCGCATCCAGGAAGCCGGCGTCGCTGGTGTGGTACCAGCCGTCGGCGGTCAGCACCTCGGCGGTGGCTGTCGGGTTTTTGTAGTATTCCTTGAGCAGGCCGGCCGACTTGACCATGATCTCGCCGTTGTCGGCGACTTTGATCTGGACGCCGCGAATTGGCACGCCCACAGTGTCGGCGCGCGCCTGGTTGTCGGGCTGCAGGCAGACAAATACGGCGGTTTCGGTCGAGCCGTAAAGCTGTTTGAGGTTGATGCCGATCGAGCGGTAAAAGCTGAACAGGTCGGGGCCAATGGCTTCGCCGGCGGTGTAGGCTACGCGCACCCGGTTGAAGCCCAGGGTGTTGCGCAGCGGACCATAGACCAGCACGTTGCCGATGGCGTATTTGAGCCGGTCCAGGCTGCCGACGGCTTCGCCATTCATGCGCGCCGGGCCAACGCGCCGGGCGACATTCATGCAAGCCTCGAACATCTTGCGCTTGAGTGCGCCAGCGTCTTCCATGCGGATCATCACGCTGGTCAGCAGGCCTTCAAAGACACGCGGCGGCGCAAAGTAATAGGTCGGGCCGATTTCCTTCAGGTCGATCGTCACGGTGCTGGCCGACTCGGGGCAGTTCACCACGTAGCCGCAGGCTAGCCACTGGGCGTAGCTGAAGATGTTCTGGCCAATCCAGGCGGGTGGCAAATAGGCCAGCACTTCTTCGGCATTTGTCAGCTTGTCGAATTCGGCGCCGGCGCTGGCGCGGTCAAGCAGCGTGCTGTGGGTGTGCACCACCCCTTTGGGGTTGCCGGTCGTGCCCGAGGTGAAAAACATGGCCGCCACATCGTTCGGCTGGAGCTTGGCGACTTCAGCCGCAAACCAGTTCGGGTTCTGGGCGATGAAGGCCTTGCCTGAGTCGATCAGCGCATCAAGCGAATCAAGCCCGGGCTCGTCATAAGTGCGCAGGCCGCGCGGGTCGTCATAGTAGATGTTCGAAATTTGCGGGCAGCGATCCCTGATTTCGACCAGTTTATCGACCTGCTCCTGGTCTTCGACCATGGCAAAACGCACTTCTGCGTTGTTCAGCGGAAAGACGCATTCGGCGCCGACCGCATCCTGGTACAGCGGCACCGGAACGCTGCCCAGCGACTGCACCGCCAGCATGGTGGCATACAGGCGCGGGCGGTTGGCGCCAATCACCACCATGTGTTCGCCGCGCCTGAGGCCAGCCTGGCTCAGCCCGGCGGCCAGCTGGCCGACCAGGGTGGCCAGGGCCGACCAGCTGTGCGCCTGCCAGATGCCGTATTCTTTTTCGCGCATGGCCGGTGCATCCGGGCGCTCGGCGGCATGTTTGAGCAGCAATTGGGGAAATGTGGTCTGCATCCGGTCCGTGTCTCCGTGTGGGGCCGACTGTTTAAGAAAGTCGGCTGTTGTGTATCGAATATTAGGACTGCGTTTGACGCCCTGGTGTCGTTGCAACGACAATTTACGGGTAAGTCCTAGTGGGGACAGCCCGGGGTTAGCCGCTTTTGGCCAATGAAGTTGCCGACATGCAAAGCCATGCGCATTCGGGGTTGCGGGGCAATGCGCCGCTGAGGCCACGTCGGCCGGAGGTTTTTAATTGACAATAAATCAGCATTTGGCCGACAATTTAAGGGTTTAACTTGACGCCTGCATGACATCCAGGTGTTTTCATGACCCATGTCAACTGACCTGACCCTTCACCAGCGCCGCCGAACTCCCTCGCCAGACGAGTTGCGCGGCATTCCCTGGCTGCCCTTGCTGCGTCCCGATGAACGGCTGCGCGCGGTGGCGAGCCTGCAGGTGGGCGATGCGGCCGCGGGCGATTACGTCTGCCGTGTGGGCAGGCCTGTGACCTACTGGTTTGGCGTGGTCGAAGGCTTGCTCAAGATGAGTTCGGACAATGCCCAGGGCATCACCATGACTTTTGCCGGCATGCCGCCCGGCGGCTGGTTTGGCGAAGGCACGGCGCTCAAGCGCGAGCCGTACCGCTACAACATCCAGGCGCTGCGCAAAAGCGTGGTGGCCGGCTTGCCCATTGACAGTTTTCACTGGCTGCTTGACCACTCGATCGGCTTTAACCGTTTTGTGATGAACCAGCTCAACGAGCGCCTGGGTCAGTTCATTTCAGCGCGCGAGATTGACCGCATGAGCAACCCCGACTTGCGCGTGGGGCGCAGCCTGGCCGCGCTGTTCAACCCGGTGCTTTATCCGGGCGTGGGAGAGGTGCTGCGCATCACGCAGCAAGAACTGGCTTACCTGGTCGGCCTGTCGCGCCAGCGTGTCAACGAGTCGCTGCGAACCCTGGAGGCGCAAGGCACGATTCGCGTCGAATACGGCGGTTTGCGCGTACTCGACATTGCCGCACTGCGGTCCAGCATATTTCAGGATAAAAACCAGTCCTGACGCAATATCGGCGGGCAACTACAGCTATTGAAAAAGTAGCTTTAATTTCGTTTGTTGTCGTGTTGCGAAGCAATTTTCAGAGGGCCGCGTTTGCGTTGGTTGCCGTTTCCGATGACCGCCGAAAATGCGGCGTTGGCCGGGAGCGCAACGACCCAGACAGCGCTTTCTTGCTCCGAGAAGCTGACTTTTTAATGTTCAATTCCGATGGTCAAAGTCACGTGCTTCATGACGCATCGCCAGGATGCGTACGTTGAGTTTCAAGCCGGCAATGCCGGTTTCCGGAGGTCTTGGTGCCGCCAGGCCGGTGCTATTATAAAAATGGACAACGAGCTAAACCCCAAACAAAACCGATTAACGGAGACAAAAAATGATCAAAAACTTTGCCTTGATGGGCTCACTACTCGCCTTCGGCGTTGGCCAGGCGTTCGCACAAGCTGCCCCGCCCCCGCCGATCTGGAAGCAAGGCATGACAGGCGAGATGGCCAGCTCGAAGCTCGCGCCCCATGCCGGCAAATTCACGGCCACCGCCGCGGACGACATCCCGATCCAGAAGCTCAAGCTGCCGCCCGGTTTCAAGGCAGAAGTCTGGTCGTCGGGCACACCTGGAAACCGTGCCATGGCCCGCGGCGAGAGTGGAAAAATCTACGTCGGCACGCGTGCACTTGGCCGCGTGTATGAAATCACCGACAACGGCACCGAGCGCACCAGCCGCGTGGTCGTTGACAAGCTGAACCAGCCGGCCGTCGCCATGCACAACGGTGCGCTTTATGTCATGGCCATCGACAAGGTGCTGCGTTATGACGGCATAGAAAAGAACCCCGATGTGCAGCCGGTTGACCTGACCGCCAAGTTCAATTTGCCGCCTGAACAGCACCACAACTGGAAGTACCTGCGTTTCGGCCCGGATGACAAGCTGTATGTTCCGTTTGGAGCGCCTTGCAACATCTGCGAGTTGCCTACCCAGGAGTACGCCCAGATCCGTCGCTACGATGCCGATGGCTCGAACATGGAAGTGATTGCGACCGGCGTGCGCAACACGCAAGGCTTTGACTGGCATCCTGTGACCAAGGAACTCTGGTTCACCAACCACGGTCGGGACTGGATGGGCGACGACAGCCCGCAAGACGGACTCAACCGCCTGAGCAAGGTGGGCCAGAACTTCGGTTTTCCGTACTGTCACGCCAGTGGCATTGCCGATCCCGACATCAAGAAGGACAAGCCGTGTGAGGGCGTGACGCCGTACGTGCAAGGCATGGGCGCCCACGCAGCCGCAATGGGCTTGCAGTTTTACACCGGCAACATGTTCCCGGCCGAGTACAAGAATGCAATGCTCGTTGCCCGCAAAGGCTCGTGGAACCGCACCCAGAAAAGCGGTTACGACGTGGTCATGGTTCGCACGGACGCCGATGGTAAAAATCCGAAGGTCACCCCGTTCATCACGGGTTTCCTGGACGAAAAAACCCAAGCCTTCTGGGGCCGCCCGACCTACATGCTGCAAATGCCCGATGGTTCCATGCTGCTCTCTGATGAGCAACTTGGCGCGATATACCGCATTTCGTATGCCAAGTAAGCGATCAGGCACGTTGACCATCAGCAGGGCGCTGTCAGCCGTCGCCCTGCTTTTTTACCTGGTTCCTGGCCAGGCCCAGCAACCCCCGCAACTGCCGCTGTGCATGGCCTGCCATGGCGCACAAGGCAACTCGCAGATTCCCTTGAACCCCTCGCTGGCTGGCCAGCCCAAGCTGTTTCTTGAAAACCAGATGGTGCTGATCCGGGAAGGCCTGCGCGATATTCCGCAAATGAAAGGGGTGCTGGATGGGCTGAAAGATGCAGAGCTTGTGGCGCTGGCAAGCTATTTTTCTGCGCAGACGCCGGTACGGGAACCCAAGCCTGTCAACAGCGTGACCTACCAGCGCGGTCAGGCTACCGCCCAAAAAATGTTGTGCGCAAGCTGCCACTTGCCGGACTATACCGGGCGCCAGCAGATCCCGAGACTGGCAGGGCAGCAGGAAGCGTTTTTGGTCTACTCGATGAAGCAGTTCCGCGACCACCCTGGCCTCGGACGCGACACCATCATGGCCGCGTCCCTGTATGGACTAAAAGACGACGATCTTGACGATCTGGCCCATTTCCTGGCCAATTTCAAATAGCACCCTGCCACTGGGGAATACAACCCCGTGGCTGGTGAACTGCACGTTGGTGATGTACCGCCATGGTTTGTCATGGCGGTGCAGGACCTGCTCAAAATGCGCAGTGACAAAGTTGACGGCACGGCATTCAAGCGCGAGCCCTACCGCTACAACACCTGCAGTAAAAACTGGAGCTTGACCCGGCCCAGCCGCAGTGCCTGCTGACGGAAACCGACGAGGGCTACCGGCTGGTCGCCTGAAATTCAGCAACTGCCCTGCATGCACAGACGTGGCCTTTCGAAAACTGTCGTTAACGGTTATCAGGTACGCAAAAGCCTTCCCATCCCGCCCGGTTAGATCATTCGTCCGGTTTGAGCGCCGTGATCCGCAGCCGCAGCGCATTGCTGATCACCGAGACCGAGCTCAGGCTCATGGCCACCGCAGCGACCATCGGCGACAGCAGCCAGCCGGTGAACGGGAACAGCAAGCCGGCGGCCAGCGGCACGCCCAGCAGGTTGTAGATGAAGGCAAAGCCGAGGTTTTGCTTCATGTTAGCCACCGTGGCGACCGACAGGGCCCGCGCCGTTGCGATGCCGCGCAGGTCGCCCTTGACCAGCGTGAGCTGCGCGCTGTTCATGGCCACGTCGGTGCCGGTGCCCATCGCAATACCGACGTCGGCTCTGGCCAGCGCCGGGGCGTCGTTGATGCCGTCGCCGGCCATCGCCACGATGCGGCCTTCCTTTTGCAGGCGTTCGACCAAATGCAGCTTGTCCTGCGGCTTGACCTCGCCATGCACCTCGTCGATGCCCAGGCGCTTGCCCACGGCCTGCGCGGTGGTCAGGCCATCGCCGGTGGCCATGATGATGCGCAGGCCCGACTTGCGCAGCGAAATCAAGGCTTCTTCGGTGCTGGCCTTGATTGGATCGGACACCGCCAGCAGCCCTGCCAGCTGGCCATCCACCGCCAAGTGCATGACGCTGGCGCCCGTGCTGCGCAGTTGTTCGGCCCGGTCGGCCAGGGGTGCCACGTCGATGCCGAGCTGCTGCATCAGCGTCGTGTTGCCGATGGCGAGCGACTTGCCGCCGACCACGCCCTTCACACCGATGCCCGACGCGGAATCGAAGTCCTCGGCTTTTTCCAGCGCCAGCTTGCGCTCCCGTGCCGCGTTGACGATGGCGGCCGCCAGGGGGTGCTCGCTGCCCTGGTCCAGGCTGGCGGCCAGGCGCAGCACCTCGTCTTCGCTGAAGCCATTGGCACCCAGCGCCACCTCGAAAGCCGGCTTGCCTTCGGTCAGCGTGCCGGTCTTGTCGACGATCAGCGTGTCGACCTTGCACAGGTTCTCGATGGCGGCGGCGTCCCGGAACAGCACGCCCTGCGTGGCGGCGCGGCCAGTGGCGACCATGATGGACATCGGCGTGGCCAGCCCCAGCGCACACGGGCAGGCAATGATCAGCACCGTCACCGCGGTGATCAGGCCATAGACCCAGCTCGGCTGCGGGCCGAAGAAGCCCCAGGCAAAGAAGGTCAGCAGCGCGATGCCCACAACGCCATAGACAAAATACCCGGCCACGACATCGGCCATGCGCTGCATCGGCGCCTTGGAGCGCTGCGCCTGCGCCACCATCTGGACGATCTGCGACAGCACGGTCGCCGAGCCAACATGCTCGGAACGCATCAGCAAGGCGCCGCTGGTGTTGAGCGTGGCGCCGATCAATTTGTCGCCGACCCGCTTGGTCACCGGCAACGGCTCGCCCGTCAGCATGGATTCGTCCAGTGCGCTGCTGCCTTCGAGCACTACGCCATCGACCGGCACCTTCTCGCCGGGGCGAACGCGCAGGCTGTCGCCTTCGTGCACGTCGGCCAGGGGAATGTCTTCCTCGCGGCCGTCCGGCTGCACGCGGCGCGCCGTCTTGGGCGACAGGCCAAGCAGTGACTTGATGGCTGCCGATGTCTTGGACCGCGCCTTCAATTCGAGCAGCTGGCCGAACAGTGTCAGCGAGATAATGACCACCGCCGCCTCGAAGTAGACCGCCACGCGGCCCATCGAGATGAACGAAGACGGAAAGACACCAGGCGCCAGCGTCGCGACCACGCTGTAGACGAAGGCGGCGCCCGTGCCCAGGCTGATCAGGGTCCACATGTTCGGGCTCCGGTTCACCACCGACTGCGCGCCGCGCACGAAGAACGGCCAGCCCGCCCACAGCACCACCGGCAGGGACAGAACCAGCTCGACCCAGCTTTGCGTGACCATGTCGAACCAGCCCAGCCGGTGGCCGAACATGGCCAGCGTCGTGACGATCACTGTCAGCGGCAGCGTCCACCAGAAGCGGCGGGTGAAGGACGCGAGTTCGGGGTTCTCGTCATCGTCGAGGGTGGGCATGACGGGCTCCAGCGTCATGCCGCATATCGGGCAATTGCCCGGATGGTCTTGCCGGATCTCGGGATGCATCGGACAGGTGTAAATCGTCCCTGCCGGCGCTGCCTTCGACGGTGCACTCGGTGCAGGCGGCTTGGCGGTGTAGGCCGACGGATCGGCCGAAAATTTCGATTGGCATCGGGCGCTGCAGAAGTAGTAAGGCCTGCCTTCGTGCGCCAGATGGTGCGGCGACGCCGCCGTCACGTCCATCCCGCAGACCGGGTCTTTCAGCTTGACGGCTCCTTCCGGCGCACCGTGAAGGGGATCCGTTTTTGCGGGGGCTGCGCTCGGCAATGGTGTGACAGGCATGTCCATCTAGGGTTCCTTCTGAAGGGGCGGCCACGGCCGCACAGGATGAATGGCCGATCCGGCCCGACAGGCGCAGACCGGCGCGAAGCTCAGGTGGGGACAGGAGCGGCCAACGCCGCACGCACGCGTTCAAGACGCGCCCGGACTTCAGCCGCCACCTTGGCAACCTCGGGGTCGTCGGTCATTTGCATCACCGCCACCGGGTCCATGAACCCCACCGTCTGGCCGCCGTGGGCCTCTTCCCGCACGATGACGTTGCACGGCAGGAGCAGTCCGATGTCCGGCTGGGCCGTCAGGGCACGATGTGCCAGCGGCGGGTTGCAGGCGCCCAGGATGCGGTAAGCGGGCATGTCGATATTCAGCTTGGCTTTCACCGTCGCCTGGATGTCGATGTCCGTCAGCACGCCGAATCCTTCGGCCATGAGTGCGTCGGTGACCCGCGCGATGGCCTCGGGAAAACGCATGTCCGCCAGGGTGCAATAAAAGCCGTAGGATTCACCGGGAGGGGTCGTGGCCGGAGGCCGGGGGGTGTTCATTGCGTACTCCTTCAAGGTTTGGCCGGGGCTGGCGGCATGCGGTCGGTCATCATCTGCATCATGGACTGCATCATCTGCATGTGCTTTTCCATCATCTGACGGTCCATGCCCATGCCCCCTTCCATGGCGCCTTTGCCATGCATGCCCGACATGGCGCCCATGCCACCCATGCCACCTTTTCCCATCATGCCGCCCATCATGGCCATGCTGTCCTGCATGACCTTCATGTGCTCGGCCATCAAGGCGCTGCGCTGTTCGGGCGTCATGGACTGCATCATCTTGTCGTGCATGGAATGCATGGTTTTCATCTGCTCATCCATGCGGGCCATGTGTTCACCGGAACCGCCCATGGGCATGCCCGCAGCGGGCGCGGCATGGGGAGGGGGTGCATTCCGGTCGACGGATGTCTGGGCACACCCGGCAAGGCCGAAGGTGAAGGCGGCGGCTGCAAAGGCCAGTGCGCGAAGTGACAACATGTGAAGGCTCCCGGAGTAGGTATGAAGAATGAAATCGCAGCAATGCAGGCAATACGGCCGGGTCTGTCTGACATCGAATCGACACGCCAGGCAATGGCTTGCTTGTAAACCTGAAGATTCAAGGCGTCTGTGCGGCAGCTTACACCCAGGCAGTTCAGTCAGGGCGCCGACGTCACGATTCAGCCGCAGCAGCAGCCCTTGCGTACCGGTGCGGCCGCGGGCGCCGCAGCCTGGGCTCCGTCCTGAATGGCCACGGGGGTGTAGCCCGCTTGCCGGATGACATCGCTCCATTGCCCGGCAGGGACGGTGTCGGATTCGATCTGGACGCGGTGGGCGCTGATGTCGATCTGCACGGTGGCGCCGGGGTCCCGCGCCTTCACTGCCTTCGTGATGGTGCTGGAACAATGGCCGCAGGTCATGTCCTTGACTTCAAACGTGTTCATGGGTGGGTCCTTGATGGGAACGGGTTGGAAAAGAGGTACTTTCGACCTTTCCACCGTGGGAAGGTCAAGCGACGCTCCTTGGCGACCCCCCTGGCAGTACGGGTATGCGGCAATGCACCTTGACCGTTGCCAGCATGAAAGCGCCCGGCCATGGAAGTCAATCCATGGCCGGGCTGCGTCCGGACCAGCTTGATGCGCAGGCTTCAGGCCATGGCGCCGTCGCCTCGCCGTCGCCCGATCGTGATGCCAGACAAGGCCGGTGGCAGGCTTGTCAACTGTTCAGCGCCGCAGGTTCGGTGTCTTCCGGGGACGTCACGCCGATGGACTCGATCTCCCGGGGCTCCAGTGTCTCGGACGTGCTGGCAATCAGCGCATTGACCGCAGCAATGAAGGAGCCGGATGGCCCGCCCCCGCCGCCTGCGCCACCGGTTCCACCGCCACCCACCGTCGTGCCACCGTCGCCACAGGCGCCCAGTGCCAAAGCCAGTGCCACGGCAGCGGCGCCCTTGAAAAAAAGCTGATGGTTCATCATTTTTTCCTTAGTTGTTGAAATTGCCGGGAATTGGCGTGTTGAGGTACGGGAACGCTGACTTGAACGTGGTGGCATCCTTGCGCACGCCGTCGGTCAGGGGCAGCGCGCCTGCCGGTGCATCGGCAGGCTTGCAGCCTACCTTGAGGGTGTCCCCGGCACCTGTCAATGCGCACAGCGCACCCATGGCCACCCGCAGGGACAAGTCCACCACATCGTCGCCAGGGCGCCGTCCGTTCGGAAAACCGGCCTTGTCGTTCGCTGCCACGCCCAGCGGATTTTGAGCCGCCGGGGCAACCGGGGCAATGGTGGTGTTCAGGCGCAACATTTCCGAAGCAACGACGTTTTTCGGCTGGTTCAGGCCTTCAAGGCCTTTCAGGAACACTGTGACCAGGTCGGTCCTCGGGAAGTTGGTGGGCGCCTTGGCTGCGGGAAACAAGGTTTGCACCACGGCAGGCAAGGTCGGGTTGGTGACGTAGTTGATGAACTGCGCGTCGCCCGACGGCTTGGACGCGTTGAAACGGTCTTTGTCATCCATGCCGATCACCACCTCGTTGACCAGCGGCATGCCGACGCGGGACACCTGCGCCCAGGGGCCGCCTTCCTTGGTGGCATTGTTCAGGCCTTTGGGCGAAGGATTGATCAGGCGTCCCTGCCGAACGCTGGCCGTGGTGTAGGCCCCGATGACCGGCTCGCCTGCCGTGGTCAGGCAGGAAATCGGCACTTCCAGGGCAATCGAGCTGATGTTCTTGTTTTCCAGGTCGTTTTTATTGCCGTTGACTTCAGCGCCCAGCGGATTGAGGTTGAAGAGGTCAAAAATCTTGCCAACGGCGATGTAAAACGGCTCCTTGCGCTGGCCGACGAAAACGCGCCCTGGCGCGGCGCAACCAGGAATCGCGACGTTGTAGATGTGCTTGTTGGCATAGACCTCGTAACAGGTGGCGCCGCAAAATGTCTTGTCACCGATATTGTCGACCGGCTTGTCGAATTCGGTCCCGCCGCCGGCTGCGTTTGTCAGGCTGGTCTTGGAGCCACTGCGGCGGTCGCCCCTGACCAGGTCCACGGTGTAGGTTTCACGCACATTGAGCTTCGCATCGTTGACTTCGCTCACAGTACCGGAATTGATAAGCGGAATCGGCACATCCTTGTCACCCACCTTGAGGGTGAGTTTCTTCGAGGTGTTCTTGAACCGGAACTGGAACGTCAGGTGCTCTTTTGCATCCCCCACGTTGTCAACATGAATTTCGTACAAGGCGTTTTGGTCAAACTGGTAAAAAAACGGTCCTCCTTGCGGATCCTGAAAAGGAATGTAATTGGCAATCATCGTCACGTAGTCCTGACGGCCCGCCTCGTAGCTGCGAAACATATACAGGTCAGTGCCGTCCACCTTGGGCTGGTTGGTGATGAACGGTGCTTCACGGTGGCTGGAAGCCTGCGCAGGCAAAGCGCTGGCAAGCGCGAGAGCGCTGATAACCGCAGCGGCTAAAACGTTTTTCTTGGCGAAACCGGGCATGTGTGTCTCCTGAAAAGATGGAAAAATTCCACCTTCATGGTGTTGATGCCCCTGCTCTGATTTTTGTAGGCAGTCCTTTCCAGCGCGAATAGGACAGATTGCTGATCAGCAATCAGTAATCACTGATCATTGACTGCTTCATCAAGACAAACGCGCCCATCCAGCGTGCAACGCTGGCGCAAAACATGCCCTTGGATTGCCCCTTCAACAGGTGGCTGGTCGTTCCATGCAAGCCTACAGGCGTAGCCGACTTTTGGCTACGCCTGTCTGTGCAGTGCGGTGGGAAGATGCAAACTTTCACAGGTGAAGGCAAATGAATCCCTATCGACGTTTTGTGGCGATGATCGTCGTCTCGACCCTTGTGATGTTCGGTCTGATGTACCTGAACACCTACCAGCTGGACCATGTGTTCTTCAGCGAGACGCGGGCGTACATGGCCTTGCTCATGGGCGCCACCATGGCCATCGTCATGCTGGCGTTCATGACCCACATGCTTGAAAATCGCAGCGCCAACCTGGGCATTGCGGTGGTCAGTGCCGTGGTCTTTGCCGGATCGTTGTGGCTGGTCCGAAGCCAGGCGACGGTCGATGACGTGTCGTACATGCGCGCCATGATTCCCCACCATTCAATTGCCATCATGACCAGCACGCGCGCCCGCATCTCCGACCCCAGAGTTCGCAAGCTGGCCGATGGCATTGCCCAAGCCCAGGTCCGCGAGATTGCAGAGATGAAGCAGCTCATCCGGGACATCGACGCAAGGCGCTGAGCCTGATACGTCATCTTGGGCCCCCTGTTTTCAGGGGCGGAAGATTTTTGGCAAGCACTAACCGAGACTTGAAATTTGTCAGGATTGCGCAGCGGTTCGGAATGACATCACGGTACAGGGTGAATGACCTCCGTTGGCCTGCATTCCTGTTTTCGCTTAGCGGGCGAAGATGCGAGCGTGGGCAAGTCATCGGGTTCAGGCTTGTGAACGGCCTGTGCATTATTCAAATTCAAGCAAAAAATGGCTTACCCGCAAGCCCACAAAGAACTTGCAGCTATTGATTCAGGAGCGAATCACCACGGGCTGGACCGGCGTTGGAAAATACAGCACGCGGTCCATGCCGCTGCGTCTTTCTGCCAGCGCCAGCTTCAGCTCACGCTCCACCCGGCGCTTTTCACTGGCGCCGAGTTGCGTGGCCACCTCGATCCGAAGCGGACTGCAGCACAGCCACAAGCGGTCCTTTCGGGCACCGCCGCGCTCCAGCCGGGCCCAGGCCGGGTTCATGCAGTAGTGCCGGGTGTTCAGCCCGCGCACCACCTCGATGTCCAGCTGGCCATCCGGACCGAAGCTGATCTGCTCGCCGTCTGCCGCATGCACCATATAAAAAAGGTAGAGCGTTCCGGCCACGCTGATCTCCAGCAGGCACCACAGGGGAATCATCCACACGCCGTACCAGCCGAAGGGCAGGGCAACGGCTGTGCTGAACATTGCCAGCGCAACAAAGCTCATCAAGAGCTGGCGCGGCGTCAGCGCGCAGCGCCGTTTGAGCCGCCAGCGGGGCGGGTCAACGCCGGCATCTGCCGCAGGCGGACGGTCGGCTTCTGTGGATGAAAAAGCGTTCATGGCGTGGGTCGATGAGGTGGCGGCAGCAGCTCCGGCTTCTGCGCAGGGTTTGCATTGGCGCAGCGGAACGCAAAATATACCTGCGCCGGGCAAAAAGTAAATGCGCTGTCGGTAACGGCCCCAAGTCACGCGGCTGTGCGGGTTGCCGCAGCCCGCCCCACCCAGGCCAACTGCAAAGGCAACTGGGCGAAAAACCACGTTCCCCGTGCAGACTGACAGGCCAGGGCAAGGGCCGTCCTAAAATACCGTCCAGCCATGTCCGATCAAAATTTCCCCAAACCTCCCGCTTCCGGCGCCGTGCGTGTGCGCGCCGTGCCGGCCGATGCCAATGCGCCCGCGCCAACGGTCCGCCTGAACAAACGCATGGCCGACCTGGGCCTGTGCTCTCGCCGCGAGGCCGACGACTGGATTGCCCGGGGCTGGGTGCGCGTCAACGGCGTGCCTGCGGTGATGGGCCAGCCGGTGGCGGCCACTGCGCGCATCGACGTTGCCCGCGAAGCCGAGCAGCAGCAGCGCCAGCAGGTCACCATTTTGATCAACAAGCCGGTCGGCTACGTCAGCGGCCAGGCCGAGGACGGCCACGAGCCTGCCGTTGCGCTGGTGCAGCCGGAAAACCGCTGGCGCGAATGCAACAGCCGCATGCGCTGGGGCTTTGAGCAACTGCGCGGTCTGGCGCCGGCCGGCCGGTTGGACATCGACTCGATTGGCCTGCTGGTGCTGACGCAGGACGGCCGCGTGGCGCGCCAGCTCATCGGCGAGGACTCGGAGATGGAAAAGGAATACCTGGTGCGCGTCAGCTACGGGCATGAGAACGTCAACGTGCAGGCGGCGTTTCCGGCGGAGCGGCTGGCCGCGCTGTGCCACGGGCTGAGCCTGGACGGCAAGCTGCTGCGCCCGGCGCAGGTCAGCTGGCAAAACCCCGAGCAGCTGCGCTTTGTGCTGAAAGAAGGCAAGAAGCGCCAGATTCGCCGCATGTGCGAACAGGTCGGCCTGTTTGTCACCGGCCTGAAACGCGTACGCATCGGCCGTGTCAACCTGGGCCACCTGCCGATTGGCCAGTGGCGCTACCTGGCGCCGCACGAGCAGTTCTGAGACGGGCGCTAGCTTAGGATTTATACAAGATCGGTATTTAAAACGAAACTGGCTGGCTATTTGCTGTCGCGCAGAACCATTGCCAAAGAGGCGTACCAAGCCGATAGGTCGTCAATCTCCTGATCGCTCAGGGGTTTTGCAATCACGCTCATGACCTCATGGGTGCGCTTGCCACTGCGGTAATTCTTGAGTTGCTCGGTCAGATAAATCTGGGGTTGGCCTGCCAAATTGGGCGCATTGGGCAGCGTTGCGACGCCTTGAACGCCATGGCAGACCGCGCAGGCTGCATCGGCCTTGGCTTTGCCGGCCTCGAGGTCGGCGGCTGCTGCAAGCGTCAGGGCGCAGGAGGCCCCCAGTGCAAGCAGAATCTTCAGCATTCTCATTTTTTTAATTCCTGGGTAGCCCATGAAAAGACCCGTTCAGGCTGGTTGCGCCAGCCTGAACACCGGGTCTTTGAAAGTCAGTTAGTTAGCGTAGGTTACGCGGTAAATGGCGCCCGCATAGTCATCCGAAATCAGCAGCGAGCCGTCTTTCATCGGCGCCACATCCACCGGGCGACCGCGGTAAACACCAGTTTCGCTGTCAAGCCAGCCGTCGGCGAATACCTCGGATTTGCCAGCCGAGCCATCGGCGTTGACAGGAACGAAGTTGATTAGCGCTCCAGTGGCCTTGGTGCGGTTCCATGAGCCATGGGCAGCAACGAACATGCCTCCCTGGAATTTGGCTGGAAACTGCTTGCCGTTGTAGAAGTTCATCCCCAATTGCGCCTGATGCGCTGGAAACTCGACTTGGGGAAACACCGCCTTGGCAGGCTCTTTCATGTCCTTGAGATCAAGTGCCGCTGACGAGCCGGCCACCTTGACCTTGCCGACCCAGTAAGGGTAGCCAAAGTGCTGGCCAACCGCAGTCGCGCGGTTCAGCTCGCCCGGAGGGGTTTCATCACCCATGCCATCGGTCTGGTTGTCGGTAAACCACAAGGTTTTGTCCTTGGGATTGAAGTCCATGCCGACCGAGTTGCGCACGCCCCGGGCAAACACTTCTCGCTTGGAGCCATCAAACGCGTCCATGCGAATAATGCCGCCAATGCCCAGTTTGTCGTACAGATCCACTTTGCCGGCGGGCTGCACATTGTGCGGCTGACCCAGGGTGATGTACAGCTTGCCATCGTCGCCAACCCGGCAGGTGCGGGCGCCGTGGTTGTAGGACTCTTCCTCGACCGGAATCAGATTGCCCTGGCCCACGACTTCAATCACGGCGACATCCGGGCCTTCATAGAAAAACTCGGCCGCCGGGAAGTTGAGCACGCGGTTGTGCTCCACCACCACCAGGAAACCGTCCTTGGTCCAGCACACGCCATTGGGCACCTTGAAATTGAGCGAAGGCGCAAAAGCCTTGACCTCGGTGGCCGTGCCGCTGCTGTTCCGGTCGGTCACAGCCCAGACCGTGGTTTTTCGGGTACCGACAAAGAGCATGTTGGTCGATGGCGCGACGGCCATATGGCGCGCATCGGGCACCACGGCATACAAATCGATCTTGAAGCCCGGCGGCAGCTTGATTTTTTTCAGGTTGGCGCGAATCGCATCGGCGTTCTTGCCTTCCTGGGGAACCGACGGAATGTTCAGGTCCGTGCCCGACACCTTCATTTGCTTGAGATTGGCAATATTGTCCTTTGGTGCCTGGGCCGCAGCCCCCAGCGCCAGCCCACCCGCCGCCAGCGCAAGCAACAATTTCGCAACTTTCATGAAGTCTCCTGTTTAGATGGTTTTGTCAATGCATGAAGCCACACAGCATGGCGTCTCATTAACCGCCATCATTTCCAAAAAATCAATAGCTCGATGCCTGGATGCGCTACGGTTTCGGGTAAATACCAATCGGGTAAATACCCGTCTGAAAAAGCTTGCTAAACGGCAGATAACCACCGCGCCGGACACTGCCGGTTTGAAGTTGCGCCAGAGGCGCAGCGGCTTCGCCCAGAAACATCAGCGCGATTCAGCTGCTATTGAAAAAATAGCTATAAATGCCCGCCGGTATTGCGCAATCGATATATTTTGCATAAAAACAAGTTTCCGGACACGGCCGCTGCGGCCACTGGCTGGCGCAGGGTTGAAAATAGCGGGTTGCGGGCGCATCTGTTGCGCTGTCTTTTATTCATCCTGACTGAGCCAAACCCATGCAAAAACAAACCCGTCCCTTTCAAGCCGAAGTTGCACAGCTGCTCAAGCTGGTCACGCATTCGCTGTACTCCAACCCTGAAATCTTTTTGCGCGAGCTGATTTCCAACGCCTCGGATGCCTGCGACAAGCTGCGCTTTGAATCGTTGAACGACGCCGGCCTGTACGAAAACGACAGCGAACTGAAGGTGCGCGTCAGCTTCGATGCCACCGCCAAAACCTTGAGCATCACCGACAACGGCATCGGCATGTCGCAGCAGGAGGCGATTGACCACCTCGGTACGATTGCCAAGAGCGGCACGCGCGACTTCGTGTCCAGCCTGTCGGGCGACCAGAAGGCCGATTCGCAGCTGATCGGCCAGTTCGGCGTCGGCTTTTACTCGGGCTTCATCGTCGCCGACAAGATCACCGTCGAAAGCCGCCGCGCCGGTCTGCCTGCAGCCCAAGGCGTGCGCTGGGTCAGCGACGGCACGGGCGAATTCGAGGTCGGCGAGATCGAGCGCGCCGAACGCGGCACCAGCATCACGCTGCACATGAAAGAAGACGCCAGCGAGTACCTGAACGCCTGGAAGCTGAAAAGCGTCATCAACAAGTATTCCGACCATATTTCGCTGCCCATCATGATGGAAAAAGAAGAGTGGAAGGAAGGCGAAAACGACCAGCCGGGCGAGATGGCCAAAACCGGCGAATGGGACACCGTGAACCAGGCCGCCGCGCTCTGGACGCGCGCCAAGAAAGACATCACGCCCGAGCATTACGCCGAGTTCTACAAACAGATCAGCTACGACAGCGAAGCGCCGCTGGCCTATACGCACAACCGCGTCGAAGGCGCGACCGAATACACGCAGTTGCTGTTCATCCCGGCCAAGGCGCCAATGGACATGTTTCAGCGCGACAAGGCCGCCGGCGTCAAGCTCTACGTCAAGCGCGTCTTCATCATGGATGACGCCCAGGCGCTGCTGCCCAGCTACCTGCGTTTTGTCAAAGGCGTGGTCGATTCGTCCGACCTGCCGCTGAACGTGTCGCGCGAACTGCTGCAGGAAAGCCGCGCCGTCAAAGCCATTCGCGAAGGCAACACCCGCCGCGTGCTGTCGATGGTCGAGGACCTGGCGAACAACGAGCCGGAAAAATTCACGGCCTTCTATGCCGAATTCGGCGCGGTGCTGAAGGAAGGCCTGGGCGAAGACCATGCCAACCGCGAGCGCCTGGCCAAGCTGCTGCGCTTTGCCAGCTCGACCACCGACACCACCAGCGTGAGCTTTGCCGACTACAAGGCGCGCATGAAGGACGGCCAGGACGCGATTTACTACATCACCGCCGACACGCTGGCCGCCGCCAAGAACAGCCCGCAGCTGGAAATCTTCCGCAAGAAAGGCATCGAGGTGCTGCTGATGGCCGACCGGGTCGACGAGTGGGCGCTGAATTACCTGAATGAGTTTGACGGCACGCCACTGCAGTCGGTCGCCAAGGGCGCGGTCGATCTGGGCAAGCTGCAGGACGAGGACGAGAAAAAAGCCGCCGAAGAAGCGCAAACCCAGTTCAAGCCAATTTTGGACAAGCTGAAGGAAGCGCTGAAAGACAAGGCGTCCGACGTGCGCGCCACCAGCCGCTTGGTCGATTCACCGGCGTGTCTGGTGGTGCAGGACGGCGACATGTCCACGCAACTGGCGCGCATGCTCAAGCAGGCTGGCCAGAGCGTGCCAGAAGTCAAGCCGATTCTGGAAGTCAATGCCCAGCATCCGCTGGTCAGGAAGCTCGAAGCGAGCAGCGAATCGGCCAGTTTCGACGACCTGGCCAACATCTTGTTCGACCAGGCGCTGCTGGCCGAAGGCGGCATGCCGGCGGATCCGGCGGCCTATGTGCGCCGGGTGAATGCGCTGCTGGTGTGAACGCGTCACCGCACTGAATGCACAAGGCCCCGGATCACGCCGGGGCCTTTTTTTTTGGTAACTATTCAGTACCCTGAAGCGCTTCGCATTCTCTTTTTTATTGCGGATTGAGTATGCCCCGGGCTTGATCCGGGGATCCGCAATCCATGACGCCGCCTTGGGAAAAGGCATGGATCCCGGGTCGAGCCCGGGATGACAGTAGAGCCCCGGATTAGCGCAATACCTGTCTTGCGCTTTCCCCTGAAAAGCGCGCTGAAGAATTGCCTTGTACATCATTAAAAATGCCATTGGCGCCCGTCAGTAAAACGCAAGCAGCTATTTAATTAATAGCATTATGGCCATTTTCAGGGTGCCATGAAGGCGCATTGGCAAGCCGACTTCAAGGCTGGCGCCCGCCTAGGTAGGGGAAGGGGTTGACCGGCTCGCCTTTCCACCACTGCTTTTCGGGGCCGAGCCAGAAAATGGCGAAATGCAGATGCGGCGCGTCCGTATTGGCATTGCCGGTGGCGCCAACGCAGCCGATCACGCTGCCGCGCCGTACCGCCGTACCGCCGTACCGCCTGGCACTCGGCCAGCCCGTCGGCATAGCGTTCCAGGTGTGCGTAGTAATAGGCGAGTCGCCCGCTTGGGTCGAACGGGTAGACGGTGATGCCGCCGGGCTTGCTGAGGAACAGCCTGGCGATGTGGCCGTCGTCTGCCGCCAGCACCAGCGTGCCGGTGGGCGCCAGGATGTCGATGGCCTCGTGGCCGCCTTCCCGGCCATCGCCAAAGGTGTCGCGCAACTCGCGGGGGGTAATGCCCTGCACCGGCACCAGCAGGGGGGGGGGGCGGCTCGGCAAGCGTGCCGGAGATTGCCGCACGGGCCAAAGCGTCTGCCGGCGCAGCGGCCCAGGCGCTGGCGACTTCCGCCAGGCAAAGCATCGCTGCCATGCACCAGCCCCTGGCTCGGTGGGCCGGCGGATGCTCAGGCATGGACAGGCGCATCCACAAGGCGCTCAGCCTGTGCCTGCCCAGGCGACGTCAGCGCCTGCAAGGTAGTGCCGGCTGCCACTGAAGGCGAAATCGCCGCCTCGCCGCCTCAGGCCACCAGCGGCGGCGCCTGCATCGCCTCGGTCTGTTCGACGAGCATGTCCACCTGGCCTTTCCAGTAGTCGCTCGAGCCAAACCACGGAAAATTGATTGGAAAGATCGGGTCGTGCCAGCGCTGCGCCAGCCAGGCGCTGTAATGCACCAGGCGCAGCGTGCGCAGCGGCTCGATCAGCACCAGCTCGCGCCGGTCAAATTGGCCGAATTCGTCATAACCATCGACCAGCGCGCCCAGCTGGCGCAGCTGCTGGGGCCGGTCGCCCGACAGCAGCATCCACAAGTCCTGGACCGCCGGGCCGCTCCTCGCGTCGTCCAGATCGACAAAATGCGGCCCGGCCAGCGGCATGCCTTCGGGCGTCCACAAAATGTTGCCGGGGTGGCAGTCGCCATGCAGGCGCAACTGGCGCGCCTGCGGAACGCTGTCGAACACACCTTTCGCAACCACCATGGCTTCGTCGAAGGCCTTGAGCCAGCGTGACTCCATGTCCAGCGGCAGGTAGCCGCCCGCCAGCAGGGCATCGCGCGAGTCGTTGCCAAACGTCTGCAGGTTCAGGGCAGGGCGGTGCTCGAAAGGCCGGCCCGCGCCCACCGTGTGGATGCGCGCCAGGAAGCGGCCAATCCATTCGAGCACGTCAAGGTTGTCCAGCTCGGGGCGCCGGCCGCCACGGCTGGGCGACACGCTGAAGCTGAAGTCGTTGAAGGGGTTCAACGTCGTGCCGTTCAGCAGCAAAGGGCCGACCACCGGGATTTCAGCGGTCATCAGCTCGGCGGCAAACGCATGTTCTTCCAGGATTTGCGCGTCGCTCCAGCGCTTGGGACGGTAGAACTTGACCACCACGATCTCGCCTGCCCGCTCGGCGCTGCCCACGGGGCTTTCCAGGTGCACCTGGTACACCCGGTTTTCATAGCTGGACAGCGCCATCAGGCGGCCGTCGCCGACCAATCCGACGCTGGCCAGCGCGTCCAGCACGACGTCGGGCGTCAGGTGTTCGTAAACATGGATGTCGTGGCGTGCTGCAGGCGCCTTGTTGTAATCGGTCATGCCCGATTGTGGCCCCACCGCAGGGCCTGTTTCAAGCGCCAGCGGCAGGCGCAAAAAAGCCCGCCGGTTGTCAAGCGGGCGGGCCTGGGGTGCGGCCTGGGCCTGCGCGCTTATTTCAGCGTCAGCGTCACGTCGATGTTGCCGCGTGTGGCGTTCGAGTACGGGCACACCTGGTGCGCGGCATCAATCAGGTCTTGCGCTGCGGCAGCGTCCATGCCGGGCAGGGAAATTTCCATGCGAACGGCAATGCCGTAGCCATTCGGAATCTTGCCCAGGTCCACGCTGGCGTCAATGCTGATGTCGGCGGGCAAAGTAATGTTTTTCGTGCCGGCGACGGCCTTCATCGCCCCGATGAAGCAGGCGGAATAACCGGCAGCAAACAGCTGCTCGGGGTTGGTGCCGTTGCCGGTGGTGCCGGGCGAGCTCAGGTTGACGTTCAGGCGGGCATCGCTGGATTTGGCCTGGCCGTCGCGGCCGCCGGTGGTGTTGGTCTGGGCGGTGTAAAGCACCTGGTCAAGTTTCGTGGTCATGCGTTTCCTTGGAAATGCCCCGGAATCGGGGCGGGTTGAAAAATCGGAATAGGGGGATTGAGGCTATATGCTCAGGCCCGCAATTGCTGGCGCAGGGCTTGTACCTGCCGTGTCAACGATAGCAGTTCGGATGTCGTGCAATGGGTGGCGCGCCGGATGCAGTCGGGGATGTTGGCGGCCTGCGCCTTCAGCGCACGGCCGGCAGGCGTCAGCGTGATGTGAACGCAGCGCTCGTCATCAACCGCACGCAGGCGCGACACCAGACCCGCCGATTCAAGCCGCTTGAGCAAGGGCGTGAGCGTTCCCGAATCGAGAAAAAGCCGCTCACCCAGTTCGGACACGGACAAGCCGTCGCGCTCCCACAGCACCAGCAGCGCCAGGTACTGCGGATACGTGATGCCCAGCGCCTGCAGCAGCGGCTGGTAGCGCCGCGTCATGGCGAGAGAGGTCGAATACAGCGCAAAGCACAACTGGTTGTCCAGCAGCAGCATGGCGTCGGCTTTCGCCTGTGTATCGGTCGGGGATTGATCGGACATGGGTTTTATTATTGCACACAACTTAATTACGTGCAATTTGGTTGCTGAAAACTCAAGCACGGGATCCTCCTGGGGCAGGCAAAGGCTGCAAAAACAGCACGCGGCTAAACTGGATGGCCATGCAAAAATCCAGTTCACCTACCCCCGTAAAACCCAGCGACAAATCCACCGGCAAGACTTCGCGCAAGGCCCTGGCTGCCGCCCATGCGGCAAAGCCGGTCCAGGTGATTGAAGAACTCCGGCCCGGCCAGTCAATCGAGCTGCTGCAGGAGCTGCACATCCTGACCCGTGAAGGCAAGCTCAACCAGGACACGCGGCGCAAGCTCAAGCAGGTCTATCACCTGTACCAGTTCATTGAGCCGCTGCTGAAGGAAGTGTCGGCCAACGGCCACGGCTTCACGCTGGCCGACCACGGCGCCGGCAAGTCCTATCTGGGTTTCATCCTGTACGACCTGTTCTTCAACGTGGCGCACCAGGGCGAAAAGGTCAACGGCCATGTCTACGGCATTGAAACCCGCGCCGAACTGGTGGAAAAATCGCGCGCGTTGGCGCTGCGGCTGGGTTTTGCGAACATGTCCTTTTTGAACCTGTCGGTGCAGCAAGCCACAAGCGCCGCCGACCTGCCGCCGCAGGTGGACATCGTCACCGCGCTGCATGCCTGCGACACCGCCACCGACGACGCCATCGCCTTTGGCCTGGCCAAGCAGGCGCGCCACATGGTGCTGGTGCCCTGCTGCCAGGCCGAGGTGGCCGGCGTGCTGAGAAAAACACGCGCCTTGAACCTGAACAAGAACCCGCTGGCCGAGTTGTGGCGCCATCCGCTGCACACCCGCGAATTCGGCAGCCAGATCACCAACGTGCTGCGCTGCCTGCAGCTGGAGGCCAACGGCTACCAGGTCACGGTGACCGAACTGGTTGGCTGGGAGCATTCGATGAAAAACGAACTCATTCTGGCCAGCCGCCCGGCCCTGTCGAACGGAGCCCATGCGGCAAAGACCCGCGCCGCGCAGACGCGCTTGCAGCAGGTGCTGGCCGAACTGGGCCTGGGCGAGTTGACGGCGCGCTTCGCGGTGGCGGCCGGGGACGCCGGGCCAGCGTGACAGCTGGCCGGGGCGGAATTCTGCATCAGCACGCGCAAACCAGTGCTGCCCAAAGTACCCAGTCGGTGTGGGCGACAGCCGTGCGTGAAGCGAAAGCTAAAAAAAGCAGGCGGCCGGTGAGTGTTCTGTTTTGTCACAGGTGTCTCGGAACGGAACGTTGCATGGCGCCTCAAGCCGGCGCATGTGACACAAACTGCGCAAGAGCGCTTTGGTTTTGATTCAGTGAAAGCTATTTTTGATTAAAAATGGCTCTGGCGCAATTTCAGTAGATGCAAGCAGCTATGAATTAAGGAGCAAAATTGATCCGATGGCCTGTGCGCCGTGAGGCAAGGGCTGCAAAAGGATAGCGAAATATCCGGGAAACGGGCGAGCAATGCGGGTTTTCCGTCTTCGCCCCGCTGGCACGTTCCTTGATACTGATGCAGTACCCGCAAGGAAGGCCATTTCGCCATTGACCCGAAAAAGGAGACCCATGATCTACGCAGCACCCGGCGCCCCGGACGCCCCGCACACCTACAAAGCCCGGTACGACAACTTCATCGGCGGCGAGTGGCTTGCGCCGGCCAAGGGGCAGTACTTCGACGTGATCAGCCCGGTCAATGGCAAGCCTTACACGCAGGTCGCCCGTTCCACCGCCGAAGACATCGAAAGCGCCCTTGACGCCGCCCATGCGGCCGCCGACACATGGGGCCGCACCTCTGCAGGCGAGCGCTCCAACGTGCTGCTCAAGGTGGCCGACCGCCTCGAAGCCAACCTCGAACTGCTGGCCTGGGCCGAAACCGTGGACAACGGCAAGCCGATCCGCGAAACGCTGAATGCCGACATTCCGCTGGCCATTGACCACTTTCGCTATTTCGCCGGTTGCATCCGCGCGCAGGAAGGCGGCATCAGCGAGATCGACGAGAACACCGTCGCCTACCACCTGTACGAGCCGCTGGGCGTCGTCGGCCAGATCATTCCCTGGAACTTCCCGATCCTGATGGCCGCCTGGAAACTGGCCCCGGCGCTGGCCGCCGGCAACTGCGTGGTGCTCAAGCCCGCCGAATCCACGCCCATCAGTATTTTGTTGGTGGCCGAACTGATTGCCGACCTTCTGCCCGCCGGCGTGCTCAACATCGTCAATGGCTACGGCCGCGAAGCCGGCATGCCGCTGGCCACCAGCAAGCGCATCGCCAAGATCGCCTTCACCGGCTCCACCTCGACCGGCCGCGTGATTGCGCAGGCAGCGGCCAACAACCTGATTCCGGCCACGCTGGAGCTTGGCGGCAAATCGCCCAACGTCTTTTTTGCCGATGTGATGGACAAGGACGACAGTTTCCTGGACAAGGCCATCGAAGGCCTGGTGCTGTTTGCCTTCAACCAGGGCGAGGTCTGCACCGCGCCGTCGCGTGCGCTGATCCAGGAATCGATTTACGACGCTTTCATGGAGCGCGTGCTTCAGCGCGTCGCCGCCATCAAGATGGGCAACCCGCTAGACACCGACACCATGATGGGTGCGCAGGCGTCCAAGGAGCAGCTCACCAAGATCATGTCCTACCTCGAACTGGGTCGCCAGGAGGGCGCCGAGGTGCTGATTGGCGGCGAGCAGGCCGAGCTGGGCGGCGATTACGAAGGCGGTTATTACGTCAAGCCCACGCTGTTCAAGGGCCACAACAAGATGCGCATCTTCCAGGAGGAAATCTTTGGCCCGGTGCTGGCCGTGACCACCTTCAAGGACGAGGCCGATGCGCTGGCCATTGCCAACGACACGCTCTACGGCCTGGGTGCCGGCGTGTGGAGCCGCAACGGCAATGTCGCCTACCGCATGGGCCGCGCCATCAAGGCCGGCCGCGTCTGGACCAACTGCTACCACGCCTACCCGGCGCACGCGGCGTTTGGCGGCTACAAGGAATCGGGTCTGGGCCGTGAAAACCACAAGATGATGCTGGGCCACTACCAGCAGACCAAGAACCTGCTGGTCAGCTACAGCGAGCAAAAGCTCGGGTTCTTCTGATATTTTTGACCTGTTGCTGAACGGTCGGCCCAAGGCCGCGCAGCATTCACGGGGACGGGCAACCGTCCCTTTTTGCGTTTCATGGTGTTTTAACGGGAGATCGAGATGGTTGAAAAAGTCATTGCCACCCCGGCGGCGCTCGAACTGGTCGAGCAGCTCCAGGCGAAACATGGCACCGTCATGTTCCACCAGTCCGGCGGCTGCTGCGACAACAGTGCGGCCAATTGCTACCTGCCGGGCGAGATCACGATGGGCGCAGGCGATGTCTTTCTGGGCGAGATCGGCGGTGCGCGGTTTTACATCGGCAAGTCGCAGTACGCGTCCTGGAAGCACACGCAGCTGATCATCGACGTCATTGACGGGCATGGCGGCACGTTCTCGCTCGAAGGCCCCGAGGGCAAGGCGTTTCACACGCGTTCGCGGGTCTTCACCGAAGCGGAACTGGAAGAAATCGAAAGGCAGGATGCCGCGCAATCCGGGGCACAAGCCTTGTGAATCTCTGACCTGGTTCAAGGCAAGCCAGCTTTGGCGGGATTGATGCCTTGCGTGTGCCGGTAGGTCACACATTCGCGTTTGATTGAATCGCCAGAAAAAGGCGAGAACTTCTTTGGGCTCAAGGGTTGGTGCTGTTGTGCGCCTTTGTTGTCGTGTTGCAGAATGGGGTCGTTCCAAGCATTCGTCCGCCGTAAGACGGGCCGGGCCGAATCGCAAGGCAAGGACACCAAAAGGTCTCGCGCCATATTTCGCGCAGGTCGCACACGCAATTCAAGGAGAGGAGGATGAGCATTCCGGCTACCCGCTATTCACCTTCCCGCGCAGACTCGCCAAGCGGCTACGAAACAGAAGACGAACGAAAGCGCGTGCTGATCGACGCGTCTCACCAGCGTTCGCAGTCCTTCGGTATTGCCAGTTCCGACCCCCCCGATTTTTCTCTGCCCAGCCAAATCGTCCTGACGCAGACGGTGGAAGAAAACCGTTTTTTGATGCTGCATGCCGCGCCCGCCATGGAAACGCTGTATGGGCAGATCGCCAACACCCACAGCATGGTGCTGCTGACGTCGGCCAAGGGCGTGGTGTTGCACTCGCTGGGCGACAGCGACTTTCTGGAAAAGGCCTCGCAGGTGGCGCTGACGCCCGGCGTGGACTGGTCTGAAGACAGCAAAGGCACGAATGCCATCGGCACCGCGCTGCGCGAGGAGCTGCCCGTCATGGTGCATGGCGGCGAGCACTACATGAACGCCAACAAGTTCATGAGTTGCTCGTGCGCACCCATCATGGACCCCTACGGCCAGCTGATCGGGGCGCTGGACGTGAGCGGCGACCACCGCAGCGTTCACCCGCACACGATGGCGCTGGTGCGAATGACGGCGCAAATGGTTGAAAACCACATGTTCGCCGACATCTTCCCGAAGGCTGTGCGCCTGCATTTCCACAGCCGTCCCGAATTCATCGGCACGCTGGTCGAGGGCATCGTGGTGTTTTCCCCTGAAGGGCACTTCCTGTCGGCCAACCGCAGCGCGCAGTTCCAGCTGGGCTTGTCCCACAACGCGCTGAAGGCACACACTTTTTCGTCACTGTTCGGCATTGCCATGTCGCAACTTTACGAGCTCTGCCGGGGCGGTATTCCCCGGCTGCATGCAATGTGCCTGCACAACGGCGTGACGGTGTCCTGCCGGGTCAGAATCAAGCAGGCAGTGCAGTGGTTTGGGGGTCACGACGCGAGCCATGTCGCCGCGCTAGGCCTGCCGGCCGACCCGGACATCAACCGGAACACTGCGACGCGCAAGCTGCAGTTGTCCACGCTGCGTTACCTCGACACCGGCGACCCGCAGGTGTCGGCAGTGATCCGCAAGCTCCGCATGGTGCGCGGGCGCGACATCCCGATCATGATCCTGGGAGAAACCGGCACCGGCAAGGACCTGATGGCGCAGGCCATTCATGGCGACTCCGACCGGGCTGCCAAGCCCTTTGTGTCGGTCAATTGCGCGTCCATTCCCGAAACCCTGATCGAGTCCGAACTGTTTGGCTACGAGGACGGCGCCTTCACCGGGGCGCGCAAGAAAGGCGCCATCGGCAAAATCCAGCAGGCCAACGGCGGCACCCTGTTTCTCGATGAAATCGGCGACATGCCCCGGCATTTGCAGGCACGCCTGCTGCGCGTGCTGCAGGACCGCCGCGTCAGTCCGCTCGGCGCCAGCAGGGAAGTGGACGTCGATATTGCCATCGTGTGCGCCACCAATAAAAGCCTCAAGGACATGATCGCGCGCGGCGAGTTCCGGGAAGACCTGTATTACCGGCTGAACGGTCTGGTGGTGCGCCTGCCGGCGCTGCGCGAGCGAACCGACTTTGATCTGGTCCTCAGCAAGATCATCGGCAGCCTGTGCGACAAGGGTGCGAAGGTCGGGCTGGCGGCCGACGTGCAGGCCATGTTCCGCGCCTACCACTGGCCTGGCAACTTCCGCCAGTTGCACAACCTGCTGCGCACTGCCGTGGTCATGATCGGCTGCGAGGGGCTGATCGAGCGCATTCACCTGCCCGACGACTTTCTTGAAGAACTGGCGCAACCGCCCGCCGGCCAGCCGTTGGAGAAAACGCCGGCCGCCAGCGCCGTCCCGGAGATTCGGCATGTCCCGGTGCATGAACGGCCGGTCTGCGAAGCCGCTGGTCACAGCCTGCAGGATGTCGCCTTGTCCGCCATGGCCCGGATGCTGCGCCAGCACCAGGGCAACGTGTCGGCTACTGCCAAGGCGCTCGGGGTTTCGCGCAATACCATCTACCGCAAAAAAGACCAGCTGCCGCCGGATGTCTGGAAATGATGCTGTGCCGTCGTCCTGCGCTATGGGGTGTCGGTCAGCGCGAAATTACCCCGGATTTTCTCTGGACGATTGGCTTTTATTGCTACTGAATTAATAGCTGTTGAGGAATTCAGGATAAGCGCAAAATGCCTTTTTGATACAAAAAATCATCGACTTCCTGAAGTCAAGCCCTGTGGGTCTGGCTCCGGCCGGTTTCGTGTCTTGAAAATTTCAAGGGGCCGTGCGGGGCTGGCGGACTGCCTTTGCCAGCGTGTCGCGCACACCCGGCTCGCTGGCCAGATGGCCTGCCAGCGGCCAGTGCGCTCTGGCCAGTCCGTTTCGCAGCGCTTCCTGCTGTGCCACCCAGCGGCGGGTGTTCCTGGGTGGACAGACCGCATCAAAGCGGCCATGCACCCAGTCGCTGGGAATTGCGCGCAGCGCCAGGCGGCGTACGGCGCTGTCCAGCGTGCCGGGGCGCACAAAGCCTTTGTGCCTGAGGTAATGGCCCTGAATCCGGAATTTTTTCCAGCCACTTTGGTCCGTGCGGCTGGTACGCGCCTGTTGGAGGTTGGCCAGGCTGCGCCGCTGCTGGCGTTTGATCTGCGCCCAGGCGCGGCGGTGCGCATTGGCGCGCTGTCGCGGGTCGCCCGGTGGCGCATTCTCCACACTGGCCGAGTGGACCACGCTGCGCCACAAGCCGCTCAGCGCCGAGCGCAACTCCAGCAAATTCCAGCAGCGCACAACGTTCCGTGCGGCGACACCGGGCGTTGCCGATTGCAGCATCTGCCCAAGCCGTGCAAGCACCCGCGCGTCGCCGCTGTAGGGCGCGCGCGGCCAGTAAGGGCTCTGCAACACCGCGCGGTCGCGCCTGGGATCGGGGCGGAGAAGGCCAAAAATTTCCCGGCGCGTGAGCGCAAAAGCGCCGCGCAGTACCAGCCGCGTGACCCTGTCCGGGTGCGCCTGGGCATAGCGCAAGGCCACCACGGTGCCCCACGAGCCCGCCAGCAAGGCCCAGCGTTCAATGCCCAGGTGGCGGCGCAGGGTCTCCAGGTCAGCCACCAGCTGGTCGGTGTGGTTGCCCGCCAGCCGGGCTGCCGGGCGCGACCGGCCAGCGCCGCGCTGGTCAGGCAGCACGGCGCGCTGGCGGCTGAGTTGAAAGGGTGCAAGCAAACCCGGATGGCACGAGGCGCCAGGCCCGCCATGCACCACCAGCCAGCATTCGCCGTTTGGCGCCCCGCAGTCGCGGTAAGCCATGCGCGCACCGCGACCGGTTGCCACAAAGTGGGGTGAATGCCAGCCGGTATCCGGTTTGGCCTTTACGGCTGGAGGGGTAGGGGGCGTGGTTTGATTTGGCATTGAAGTTGCATTACAGTGGGCGAGCCGGTTGCTGCCGAAAGCGGTGACAGGTTTGTAATCATCCCTTATTCCAACCACTGGAGACTCATCATGCAATGGACCGCCCCTTCTTTCACTGACCTGCGTTTCGGTTTCGAAATCACGATGTACATCGCAAACCGCTGAGCCATTTATACCGCCGGGGAACGCAAGCTTTTGCGCTCTCCGGCCGGTTTTGGCTGGTTTTCTTTTTTTCCGGAATTTGATTCATGCATTTACGCGTTCTAGGCTCGGCAGCAGGCGGCGGTTTTCCCCAGTGGAATTGCAATTGCCCCAACTGCGATGGATTCAGGCGCGGCACGTTGAATGCGCAAGCCCGCACCCAGTCGTCGATTGCCGTCAGCGCCAACGGTGAGGACTGGCTGCTGGTCAACGCCTCGCCCGATGTCCTGACCCAGATCCGCGCCCATCCCGAATTGCAGCCTGCCCGCACAGTGCGCGACAGCGGCATTGCCGCCGTGCTGCTGATGGATGCGCAGATCGACCATGTCACCGGATTGCTGATGCTGCGCGAACGCGCCAGCCCCTTGCCCCTGCTGGCTACCCCTGAAGTGCTTTCAGAGCTTGGTGAAGGCTTCCCCATCACCCGCATCCTGTCGCATTACTGCGGCATTCAGGCGCTGCCGCTGCGGCCCGACGCCAGCTTGCAAACCGTCCCCGGATTGCCTGGCCTGGCGCTGAGGCCCATCGTCCTGTCGTCCAAGCCTCCGCCTTATTCTCCGTTTCGCAATTGCCCGCGTCCGGGCGACAACATTGGCCTGGTGATTGAAAATCCTGAAAGCGGCGCGCGCGTGTTTTATGCGCCTGGCCTGGGCGAGGTCACGCCTGATCTTCTGGACCTGATGGGTAAATGCCAGATGGTGCTGGTCGATGGCACGTTCTGGACCGAAGACGAAATGCAGCGCCTGGGCTTGTCAAAAAAGAGCGCTGCCGCAATGGGCCACCTGCCGCAAAGCGGTCCCCAGGGCATGATTTCCCAGCTTGACCGACTCCCGCCGGGCGTTCGCAAAATACTCATTCATATCAACAACACCAATCCCATCCTCCAGGAAGACTCCGCCGAACGCGCCCTGCTGGCCGCGCATGGCATCGAAGTCGCCTGGGATGGCATGCAACTGGTTTTCTGACTGCCGATTTATTTCATGGAACTTGCGCAAACCCAACAGCCCGATTTGGCCGGCGACCTGGCCGCGGCCTGGACGCGGACAGAGTTCGAGGCTCGCCTGCACGCCCAGGGCGCGGGCTACCATATCCACCACCCTTTCAATGTCCGCTTGAACAGCGGCCAGTGCGCCCCTGAAGAAATACGCCACTGGGTCAGAAACCGCTTTTACTACCAGATCTGCATTCCGCGCAAGGACGCTGCTGTCCTGGCCAACATGCCCGACCGCGACCACCGCCGGCTGTGGATCGAACGCATCCTGGACCATGACGGTTATGGCGACTACACCGGTTCGGCCGCTGGCGGCATTGAGGCGTGGACGCGCCTGGGCGAAGCCGTCGGTATCCCGCGTGAAGAGCTCTGGTCGCTGCAGGGCGTCGCGCCCGCTGTGCGTTTTGCCTGCGATGCCTATGTGAATTTCGCGGCCAGTGCGCCCTGGCAGGAAGCCGTGTGCTCGTCGCTGACCGAAATGTTCGCACCGCAAATCCACAAGGACCGCCTGGCCGGCTGGCCCACGCACTATCCGTGGATCGACGCAGAGGGGCTGAATTACTTCAGAAGCCGTATTCCGCTGGCGGGCCGGGATGTGGCGCACGGGTTGCAGGTCACAATCGACCACTTCACGACCCGCCCGGCCCAGCACCGGGCGCTGGATATTTTGCAGTTCAAGCTCGACATTCTGTGGAGCATGCTCGACGCCATCGAGAAGGTCTGCCTCAATCCCAATCAACCCCACGCCACCCCCGCCAAGGACTGACATGAACGCTGGAGCCTCATCGCCTGCTTCGCCCGCTGTGCCTGGCGAACAAGCGCCGCAGACCTTGCCGGCACTGCCCAAACTGTCGCGGCTGTACCGCATGCAATACGAGAAGGTGCAGTCGGCCTGGGTGCTGCTGTATCCGGAAGGCATGGTCAAACTCAACGACAGTTCTGCCGAAATCCTGCGTCGCTGCAATGGCGAACGCAGCATTGACGCCATCGTGGCCGACCTTGAAATCCTGTTCAATGCCAAAGGCATTGCGCCGCAGGTGCGTGACCTGCTGCACGAAGGAATGCGCCGTGGCTGGATTGTCTGAAGGGATTTTGTCCGGCATGGTTAACGATGCCGTGCCGCCGCCGCTGTGGCTGCTGGCCGAGCTGACCTACCGCTGTCCGCTGCATTGCGTGTTTTGTTACAACCCGACGCAGCACGCCCGTCTGCAAGCGGAGATGAGCACTGCGCAATGGGTCGATGTGATGCGCCAGGCGCGTGCGCTGGGTGCGGCGCAGCTTGGTTTTTCAGGCGGCGAGCCATTGCTCCGGGATGACCTTGAAGAACTGGTGCAGGAAGCCCGGCAACTGGGCTTTTATACCAACCTGATCACTTCGGGTGTGGGCCTGACCGAAGCCCGCGCCCGCCGGCTGAAAGACGCCGGACTGGACCATGTGCAGCTGTCCTTCCAGGATTCGACGCGCGAACTCAACGATTTCCTGAGCCATACCAAAACCTTCGAGCTCAAGCAGCGCGTGGCGCGCCTGATCAAGCAGCACGACTGGCCCATGGTGCTCAACTGCGTGCTGCACCGGCACAACTTGCCGCATGTGGACAAGATCATCGAGATGGCGCTGGCCCTCGATGCCGAATTTCTGGAACTGGCCAACACGCAGTACTACGGCTGGGCCTGGACCAACCGCGACCACCTGATGCCGACGCACGCACAGCTGATTGAAGCCGAGGCCGTGGTGCAGCGCTACCGCGCCGAGTACGGCACGCGCTGCCGGATCCTGTTTGTCGTTCCCGATTACTTTGAAGAGCGTCCAAAGGCCTGCATGAATGGCTGGGGTTCGGTGTTCCTTGCGATCGCGCCTGATGGCGTGGCCTTGCCCTGCCACAACGCGCGCAACCTGCCGGGCCTGCAACTGCCACGCGTGCAGGATCAGCCGCTGGGCGATATCTGGGTGCGCAGCCAGGCCTTCAATGCCTACCGGGGGGAATCCTGGATGCAAGCGCCGTGCCGCGACTGCGACGAGCGGCACAAGGATTTCGGCGGCTGCCGCTGCCAGGCTTTCCAGATCACCGGCGATGCCACGCAGGCCGACCCGGTGTGCAGCAAGTCGCCGCACCATGACAAGGTCGTGCGACTGGTGCGCCAGGCACCGGCAGGGCGCGAGCAGCCCATCATCTTTCGCACCGACGCAGCGTCGCGCGCGCTGCACCCGGAAAATTGAACCGGTGGTCAGGTTCGATGGAATCTGGCTGCGGTTTTGTATGGGAAATGTGTTTAACGCACGGCGGACTCAAAAGTGAAGTGCCGCACCTGCAGGGTGTGACAGTGTTCAAAAATGAATTTACCCCTGCCGCGTACGGCGAATATCGCCCGAACGGGCAGGACGCCGCTGTGCGCCGGGTGCCGTTCAAGCCGCGCCGCGCTGCCGGATCCAGCCGCGCTGCGGGTCGTAGCCCCACCAGGCGAGGCAAAAAAAACACGCGCTTCCTGCCACCACCACTAACAAGGACAGCATGTTGACTTGCCCGTACATGGCAAAGCGCAGTGTTTCGACCACATGGGTAAACGGGTTCCACTGGGCCAGCCTGAGCATCCACCAGGCGCCCGACTCTTCAAGCCGCCACAGCGGGAACAGCGCCGGGCTGATGAAGAACATCGGGAAAATCACAAAGTTCATGGTGCCGGCAAAGTTTTCCAGCTGCTTGATGTAGACCGACAGCATCAACCCCAGTGCGGCCAGCAACGTGGCCCCGCTGACCATGGCGAGAAACAGCAGCGGCACATGCTGCCAGCTCAGCGTGACGCCAAAGGCCCGCGCGATCAGCAGGAACACCGCCATCTGCAACACCGACAGGCAGGTGCCGGCCAGCAGCTTGAACCCCAGCAGCCAGCCGCGCGGCAGTGGTGCGGTGAGCAGCAGGCGCATCACGCCCATCTCACGGTCATAAACCATGGACAGCGAGCTTTGCATGCCGTTGAACAGCGCCACCATGGCCAGCAGGCCAGGCACCATGTAGACCTGGTATTCGACATAGGTTTCGTAGGGCGGCACGATGGACACGCCGAACACGCTGTGAAAGCCCGCCGAGAACACCACGAACCACAGCAGCGGCCGCACCAGCGCGGACGCCAGCCGCGACGGTTGGCGCAGGAACTTGTTGATCTCGCGGCCAACCACAGCGCGCAGCGCGCGCGCGAGGTGTGGCAGCCGGGCCGGTGCGTCATCCGGCAAGCCGGTGGCCGCGGGACTGGCCAAGCGCGGGTTCAGGGGCTCTGTCTGCATGCCGATTCCTTTTCATCCATGCCCAGTGTGTCAAGGACTTCGGTAGGGTGCAACACCCCTTCAAGCGGCGCCACGCCGGCCACGCCGTCGCCGTGTGCCAGGAACATCGGCTGGCGCAACTGCCCGTCCCATGGCCGAAATGACAGGCGCTGCCCTTTGGCGCCATCGAGGTAGACGTTGCCGCCACGCAAGCGCTTGAGCTGCTGCGCCAGGCCGGCCTTGGGGTCGTCGGCCAGCACCGCTGCCACGGCCTTGACAGCGACCCAGGCGGCCCAGTCATGGCTCTGCATGGGTCGGCCGGTCAGCTTGTAAAAGCGTCGCGACAACGGCTGTGCACCACTGCGTTCCCCGTGCGGATGCCAGGCCAGCGCCATCAGGCCACTGCTGCCCACCACCGGGCGCGGCCATTGTGTGGCGTAGGGCAGGGTGCGCGCAAATTCCCCCACGCTGTCGGCCACGGCCACCAGCTCATGCTCGCGATCACCGGTGAGCAGGCGCGTGTTGGCCAGGTCTCGCTCGCGCGGATCGGCGCCGAGCTTGAAGGGCCGGTTCTGAATAATTTTCAGGCCGTAGCGCTGTGCCGACCGGCTCAAGGCCTGGGCCTGCAGCGCATCCTGCGGCTCGGGGCCTTGCAGCAGCAGGAGCTTGCGCCAGTTCCGCGCCACCAGGTACTGGGCCAGCGCATCGCTGCGCATCTGCGCGCTTGGCAAGGTGTGCAGCAGGTGGCCCGCGCATTGTTCGCCGCGCAGCACATCGTCTTCGAGGCTGATGTTGAAGACCATGGCGCCGCCCAGTGCGGCGGGTGCCTGCTGTACCAGCTGCTGCAGTGCGGGCGCAGGCAGGTCGGCCAGCACATGCTGCACCTTGGCGGCCTTGAGCTGCGCCAGCGCCGCCGGCAGGGCCTGCGTGTCGGCAATGGATAACCCGATCACCTTGAGGCTCAGGCCCAGCACCTCCAGTTCAATGCCGGATTCCTCTGCCGCCATGCGGGCTGCCGCCAGCGGGCGTCCGTGCGGATGTCCGGGATAAGCCTGCTCCAGGCGGTGGGGCGCATAGCGCGCATCGTCCGACTGGCTGATGACCGCCACCGTGACAGGGGTTGGTGCCGCCAGGGCCGCCACAGAGATCCCGCCCAGCAGCCCTGCAGCCGCCAGGGCCACCGCCCGCCGCCAGGCATTCCGCGGGCCTTCAGTGCAAGCCATCAGGGCTGCACCAGCACGCTGTGCGGCACGCGCCCGGCTGCCACGCTGCGCACCGCCTTGCCGGCGACGGTATCGACCAGGGTCATGTCGTCGGACAGGCCGTTGGTCACATACGCGGTCTTGCCGTCCGGGTGCACGGCCACGCCCCAGGCGCGCTTGCCGACCAAAATGGTGTTGCGCACCTGGCGACTCGCCTGGTCCACCTCGGCCACATGGTTGGCCCGTCCCAGCGTCACCCATACGGTTTTTCCGTCCGGGCTCAGCGCCATGCCCACCGGCGTGATGTCGCTGGCACGCATGCCCTTGAGCTTGAACTGCAGCGTGTGTTTGACGGTCTGGTCCTCGGTGCTCAAAATGCTGACGCTGGCGCCCAGTTCGTTGCTGACCCACAGTTCCTTGCCATTGGCGGCCAGCACAAGGCGCCGGGGGCGGTTGCCGACGCGGATATTCTTGACCACTTTTTGCTGTGCGACATCGATCAAATGAACCACGTTGGCCACCTCGGAGGTGACATAGGCATGCTTGCCATCGGGCATCAGCAGAATGCCCTCGGGCTCGACACCCGTCTTGACTTCAAACAGCTTGGCCCGGCTTTGCAGGTCATAGGCTGCCATGACACTCTCGTCCTCAATCGAGACAAAAGCGGTCTTGCCGTCGGGGCTCAGGTCGAAGATTTCAGGGCTGTCGCCCAGTGGCATGGTTTCGGTCATCTTGGCGCTGGCAAGGTCCACCCGCCCCATCTGGTTGCTGTCGCCGCAGGACACATAAATTTGCCGGTGGTCCGGGCTGAACTGCATGTGGCGCGGTCGCTTGCACACGTCGATGGCCGAGAGGCGCAGGCCCTGCGTGTCAAACACCTGGATGCGGTTGTCCTTCTCGCTGGACACATACACGCGGTTGGGCGTCGGCGCAGGCAACTGGGCCCGCGCCATCGACAAAAAGCCACTGACGGCGATGCTGGCGCCCAGCGTCAGCGTCGAGCGCAGGAAGCGGGCCGGTCGATAGCTTTTCCGGGATTCGAGAGCCGTGGGATGCATGGTTTTTCTGGCGCGTTGATGTAATGAATGAGCACGCTGCAGGACGCATCGACGCTGAAAGCAAAAGCGGGGCCAAAACAAGGGGTCTGCTTGTGGGTTCATCCTGCGTTTTTAACAGTTGTGGGTCTATTGGGTTCAAACCTGTTGACCTGTCTGATGCCATGCCTTTGTTTTTGCCTTCCCCCTCAGTCTGCTGCAGCGAACTGGATTTCGGGCATTCGTTATACGCCCCGCGGTTCGCCTGTGCGTATCGTGAAACTGCTGCAGGGTGCGTTCCTGCAAGGCGGCACTCACCCGTTACGATCAGAATCCGGACTATCTTTCAACCCGGGCCTATGCGCAGGCCCTCCTGAAAACGCTGGCGCATGAAAAGGCATTGTTGCGCCGCATGCACCTCTTGGCGGCAACGACCCTCTCAAATTCATGAATCTTCCTTTACCTGTCAACATGCCTCTGCTGCAAGCCCGCGACCTGCACAAGTCCTATGCGGGCAAGCCGGCGCTGCTGGGCGTCAGCCTGCAATTGTTTGCCGGCGAAATGGTCGCCCTGCTGGGGCCCAACGGCTCGGGGAAATCCACGCTGATGCAGCTGCTGACCGGTTTGTTCAGTCCGGACAGCGGACACATCGAGGTGCTGGGCTTCAACATGCGCACCCATGCAAGCCGCGCGCTGGCCGGGCTGGGCGTGGTGTTCCAGCAAACCGCGCTCGACCTTGACCTGTCCGTGCAGGCGAATCTGTTGTTCCACACCGACCTGCACGGCCTGCCCCGCCGCAGCGCGCGCGACAGGATTGCCGAAGCCCTGGCGGGCATGGCACTGGACGGGCAGGCTGGTGCCGTGGTGCGCAGCCTGTCGGGCGGCACTCGTCGCAAGGTCGAACTGGTGCGTGCATTGCTGCACCGGCCGCGCGTGCTGCTGATGGACGAAGCCACGGTCGGCCTGGACCCGGGCTCGCGGCAGCAGTTGCTCGCCACTGTCCGCAAGCTGGTGAGCGAGAGCCAGGTCGCCGTGCTGTGGGCCACGCACTTGATGGAAGAAATTGAAGTGGCCGACAGGCTGCTGTTCCTGCAAGGCGGCACGGTGCGTTTCGAAGGGAGCAGCGACGCCTTCAAGGCGCAGTTTGCAGACGATCCGGTGATGGGGAAATTTTGACGGGCTCTCCCGGGGCTTGACGGCGACGAGTATCTTTTTCCTTTGCCAACGCAGGACGAGAAACAGGTTAGGGGATTGCGCTCTTGAACTGAAGGCGCGCCTGCCGTAGTGTGCTGGGGCGCTTTCCTCTTCTTTACAAACCCCCTTTATCAATTCTTCAAGGGACCCATCATGCATTCACGTCTGAAATTTGCACTTCTTGCCACTTCCGTCATGCTCGTTGCCTGCGCACCCATGCCTTCGACGCCGCAAAATGCAATGAGTTTCTTTGTCACCAGCGCCAATCCGGGTCAAGGCGCCAACTTTGGCGGCCTGGCCGGTGCCGACGCCTATTGCCAGCAGCTGGCCACGGCGGCCAATGCCGGCAACAAGAACTGGCGCGCCTACCTCAGCGCCGCACCCAGCGCCTCAAGCCCGGCGGTCGATGCGCGTGACCGCATCGGCCGTGGCCCCTGGCAAAATGCCAAGGGCGTGATCGTGGCCACCAGCGTAGACAACCTGCACAGCGCCAGCAACCAGCTCACCAAGCAGACCGCGCTGACGGAAAAAGGCGAGGTCGTCAATGGCCGGGGCGATGCGGTCAACATGCACGACATCCTGACCGGCTCCACCCCGGACGGCCGACTGGCCACGGCGGCCAAGGACACCACCTGCGGCAACTGGACCCAGAGCGCAGAAGGCTCGGCCATCGTGGGCCACCATGACCGCGACGGCACCAACCCCGATCCGGTCGCTAACGTTTCGTGGAATGCATCGCACGGCACGCGCGGCTGCGGCATGGACGCGCTCAAGTCCACCGGTGGCGCAGGGCTGATGTACTGTTTTGCTGCGAATTAAAAATTTTTTGGTTTGAGTCGGCAGGTTGCCACGCATTTTTATGCGTTGCCAGCTACTGTCTCGTCAAGCGCAAGTGTCGGGTAGAGCCGCTTGCGCTTGAAGCGGCCATTCTTGGCCGTGAATTGCCAGTTGACCTTGGCCTTTAGACTGTTTGCATGGGCCTGCCGGGTGGCGATCTGGCTTCAAATGTCTTGACGCTGTCAAGTCGTCGGTCAAGACCTTGTTTTGCCGGCTTTAGCTCCCCAGCGCCATGCTCCATGGTTGCCACCAGAGCTGCGCTGGCCCTCGGGCAATCCCATAGTCAGCTTTCCTCCAGGGCTTGAACTGCGATACCTGGCGGTTCAGTGCCATCTCCAGATATTCCTGGAATTTTTTTGAGTCGCTCAATCTTGCGCTCGCTCATATGCGCAATGTCCTGCAGCCAAGATCATTCTTGTGCTGCCAAGGTAGCGCTGCAGTGTTCCATCCTCCCTTGTCAGGCGTCAGTTAATTTGTGATGAAGCACCGGGTCGCCCAGGCGTATGGCCGAGTCGATCCAGAAGATCGATTCAGGTTCCCGTGGCCACTTGCAAGGGTTATTACTTGATTGACAGTTGATGTTCATGCCTCTACATTGAATATATGAAACATCATTCCAAATAATAGAATGGATAAAACATTAATCAAAGGCGTGCACTTGCTGCAGCTTATGGTCGAGTCGGCACGGCCTTGGACTGTGTCGGGTCTGTCCAAGGCATTGGGCTTGCAAGGCAGTAACGTGCATCGCACTTTGCAGACGTGGTGCGCGTTGGGAGTTGTCGCGCAGTCGGAGAAAACGGGCGAATACCACTGCACGCTTAAGTTGTTCGAATGGGGTTGCAAGGTGGCCGGTTGCTTCGATGTGCGGCGCCTTGCCCGCGAGCATCTGCTGCAACTGGCCCATACCTCACAGGAAACGATCCACTTGTCTGTGCTGGAAGGCGCGGAAATTGTTTATCTCGACAAGATCGACAGCCCGCAACCGGTACGCGCCTATTCCGAAGTTGGCGGCCGGGCTCCAGCGCACTGTGTGGCCACGGGAAAAGCACTGCTGGCCTATGGCGACTTGCGCGCACTGGATCATCTCCCCAATCCTTTGCCGTGCCCAACTTCCAAAACGATTGGATCGCTGGAGAAGCTCAAGGCAGAGCTGGTCCGGATCCGTGCGTGCGGCTATGCCACCAACTTTGAAGAGTGGCGCGAAGGGGTGCACGGCCTGGGCGCTGTAATTTTTGATGCGAGTGGTGTGGCGGTGGCTGCCGTGGGATTGTCCGCACCTGCCAGCCGCATGGGGGACGAACGGGTCCGGCAACTGGGTCAATTGGTATGGGAAACAGCGCAAAAAATTACGCGGGCGCTTGGAGGACGCGTGCAGCAGGATTCATGAAATGTTGCGGTGGTAAGCCGCTTCCTGTAAATCAACTATTTAGGAGACAACATGAAACGACATCATTTCGCAATGGCCTTCATGGCCGGATCAGCTCTCGGGCTGACCGCCTTGCCTGCTCTGGCCCAGGACAAATACCCCAACCGTCCAATCGAACTGGTGGTGACCTTTGGTCCGGGTGGCGGTGCCGACACCATGGGCCGCAAGATGTCCCAATTGCTGGAAAAGAGCATGGGCGTTCCCGTGCCGGTTTCAAATGTAAGCGGCGCATCGGGCAATGCTGGCCTTTCCAAGCTGCTTTCGGCGCCTGCAGACGGCTACACCGCCGGCACGCTGATCGCGCTGACCGTGTCATCGTGGGCTGCAGGCTTGGGCACCTCCAAACCCAGCGACTTTGCCATTGCGGCCATCGTGCAAGACTCGCCGTCCATGTTGTTTGTGCCCAATGACAGCGTACACAAGACCTTCAAAGACTTCCTGTCCTATGCGCAAAAGAAACCAGGTGCTCTGAAGATCGCGACTTCCGGCTACGGCACCCAGGACGACATCACGCTGAAATACTTTGCCTCCAAGGGCTACAAGACAACCAACGTCCCTTTTGAGAAGCCTGCCGAGCGTTATGCGTCACCACTGGGCAGGCACACCGACGCCATTTATGAAGAGCCTGGTGACGTGGGCCCCTTTCTCAAGAGCGGAAAGATGCGCCCCCTTGTGGTGTTCAGCGACACACGCCATCCAGCGTTCCCGGAGGTGCCTACGTCCAAAGAACTGGGATTCGAGATTGGTGATCTGCCGAACTTCCGTGCCATCGCGGTCAGTGCCAAAACCCCTCCCGAGTTGCTAAAAACACTGTCTTCAGCGGTCAACGCCGCGCTGGCAACGCCTGAATGGAAGGCTGTCTGCGCAGACACCTATACCTGCGTTTCTCGCAGCTACACCCCGGCCGAAGCGCAAACCTACGTCGCAGGGTTTCAAACCAAAGTCAGCGAGTACCTGAAGGCATTCAAATGACTGTCAGCATCTGGCGGCGGCAGCTCGCCGGGCCACTGGCCTTTGTGGTGGCGGCACTCTTGCTGCGCTCGCGCGTGGTCGAGTCTCCCGAGATGGCGGCTCAGATCACGCGGGGGCTGGTAGGGCCCGCCACCTGGCCGACCCTCATGATGTGGGCCATTGCAGCATTCGGCTTGTTCTGGACGCTGCAGCGCGCGGTGACGGTCCTGCGCGCCAAGGGCTCTGTCAACGCCACAGCGCTGATCAATGCCCCCTCCCAGGATGCGCTGAAAACGCCGTTTTCGACGCTGATTGGACTGGGCGTCAGCTTCATCCTGGTGTATGGCTATTTGCTGCCTGTGATCGGGTTTGCTGCCTCCACACTGTTGTATCTCGTGTGCTGGTGCCTGTTGGGCGGCATGCGAAAACCGTTGCAGATCGGGCTGATCGGCCTGCTGGGAACCACCTTTTTGTTGTACCTGTTCGTGAAGCTGGCTTCGATGCCGCTGGATCGTGGCCAGGGTGTGATGGGTGAAGCCTCGATCGCCTTGTACCGCCTGTTGGGTATCTACTGAGGGAGCACACGCTTTGGACACTTTGATCAATTTGTTTCACGGACTGCTGGCCGCTCTGGAGCCGATGAATTTCGGCATCATGCTCATTGGCCTTGCCGTGGGCACCATCGCTGGCGCACTGCCGGGTATCTCGTTCGTCAATGCCATGGCCATGGCATTGCCCTTCACCTACGCCATGACACCCGTGAGCGCCATGGTGTTTCTTGGCGGCATCTACGCCGGAGGCGTCTTTGGCGGTTCGATCTCAGCCATCCTGATCAACATACCAGGCACACCGGCATCGTTGCCCACCTGTTGGGAAGGCTTCTCCATGACCAAACGCGGAGAGGCCTCCCGGGCGCTGATGCTGGCGCTGCTGGCGTCTGCGTTGGGGGGTATAGCCAGTGCTTTGCTGCTCACTTTTGGCGCACCTCCATTCGCCGAGATTGCACTCACATTTGACCAGCCAGAGTTCTTTGCCGCCACCTTTCTTGGCCTGATCAGCGTTATTGCGATTGCCAAAGAAGCACCGGCCGTGAGTATGGTTTCGCTGTTTTGCGGCATTTTGATTGGCACCGTTGGGGTCGATCCTTTGTACGGCATGCCGCGTCTGACTTTCGGTCTGCCTGCGCTGCAAAACGGCATTGACTTTGTGGTGGTCATGATCGGCTTGTTCGCCTTGACAGAGGTGCTGGAGATGTTGGGCAAGCGCGGTCACGGGCAAGGCGATGCCAAGAATGTGCGCATGCGCCTGCCGTCGCTCAAGGATCTCTGGGCGCTCAGGGCACCTGCCATGCGCGGAACCGCCATTGGCTGCCTGCTTGGGACGGTGCCCGGCGCGGGGGCGACGGTAGGCGCTGTAGTCGCTTATGGCATCGAAAAACAGGTTTCGCCACGCGGGCATGAGTTTGGCACGGGCGTGGAAGCCGGGCTGGTGGCGCCAGAAGCGGCCAACAGCGCGACTACCGGCGCTGCCATGATTCCCCTGCTGACGCTGGGCATCCCCGGCAGTGCCGCGACAGCCATCATGCTTGCCGCCCTGGTGTTGCACGGCATCACGCCGGGCCCGCTGTTGTTCACCACCCAAACCGACCTGGTTTACACCGTGTTTGCGAGCCTGATCCTGGCCAACCTGTTCATGATCGGTGCGGGCATGCTGGTGGCGCGCGGCTTTGCCACCTTGATGAAAGTGCCGCCCACTGTTCTGGGGGCCTTCATCGTGGTGTTGAGTGTGGTGGGTGCTTATGGTGTGCGCAACAACATCATCGACGTTTACATCTGCCTGGGATTCGGTGTGCTGGGCTACGTGATGAAGCACTTCAGCTTTCCTTCTGCGCCCTTGGTATTGGGCGTCATTCTGGGCCCGTTGGCGGAACGTTATTTCATGACTTCGATGGCCAATTACGACAACGACCCGACCATCTTCCTGACCCGTCCGATCAGCGGCAGCATCATGGCTTTTTCCCTCGTGTTCGTCATCTGGGCACTGGTGCCCGGCATTGGTGGGAAAGTACTGAAACTGTTTGCGCGACGCAACAAACTAACCGCCTGAACCCAGGACAACACAACTGCTGGCCAGGCGCGAGCCTGTCAGCCTAACCGGGAATCTCCATGCAAACAAATCAAACCTCTGACGCAACCGGACCCGTCGCCGATCAGGTGCAGCGCGCCCGCGCCGCACAGCAAGTGGCCAATCAGTACGACCAGGCGCGCATCGATGAACTGGTGGCTGCCGCCGGCTGGGCCATCATTGAACCTGCCCGCAATCAGGCGCTTGCCGAGATGGCCGTGGCTGAAACCGGTGTCGGCAATGTGGCCGACAAGGTGCGCAAAAACCACCGCAAGACGCTGGGGCTGCTGCGTGACCTGCAAGGTGCCAGATCGGTCGGCGTGATTGCCGAAGACAAGGCGCTGGGCATCGTGGAAATCGCCCGTCCTGTGGGCGTGGTGTGTGCGGTCACGCCCTCCACCAATCCGGGTGCTACCCCGGCCAACAAGATCATCAATGCGCTGAAAGGGCGCAATGCCGTCATCGTCGCCCCCTCGCCCAAGGGGCAGGGCACGGCGCAGCGACTGGTGGATTTCATCCATGCCGAGTTTGACCGCATCGGTGCGCCGCGCGATCTGGTGCAGGTGCTGCCCGCACCCATCAACAAACAAGCCACCGCCGAATTGATGGCGCTGTGCGATCTGGTAGTGGCCACCGGCTCGCAGGCGAATGTACGTGCAGCCTACAGCTGCGGCACTCCTGCTTTTGGTGTGGGTGCCGGTAATGTCGCCGGTATCGTGGATGAAACCGCCGATGTCCAGGCCGCTGCCGAGCGCATCGTGCGCTCCAAGACTTTCGACAACGCCACCAGCTGTTCGTCGGAAAACAGTCTGGTGGTGCTGGCCAGCGTGCGCGACGCGCTGCTCAAGGCGCTGAGCGATCAAGGCGCGCATTTGCTCAGCGCCGCGCAGGCGGAGCACCTGCAGCGGGTCATGTGGCCGCAGGGCAAGCTCTCGGGCGACGTCACCGGCAAGTCGGCGCAGCACATTGCAGCGCTGGCAGGCTTTGACGATCTGGCGGCCGCCAAGCCATTGGTGCTCATGGTAGACCAGGGGGCGCACGACGTGGGCGCAGATCACCCCTACTCAGGCGAAAAACTCAGCCCGGTGCTTACCCTCTACACCGTGCCCGACTTTGAAGCTGCCATGCAGATGGTGGAGCGTCTGTACGCCTGGCAAGGTGCCGGGCACTCTGTGGGGCTGCACACGAAAAACCCGGATCGGGCCTTGGCGCTCGGGCTGCGGCTGCCCGTGTCGCGCGTCATCGTCGAGCAGGCCCACTGCATCGCTGCGGGTGGCAGTTTCGACAACGGCCTGCCGTTTTCACTCTCCATGGGTTGCGGCACCTGGGGCGGCAACAACTTCTCCGACAACATGAACTACCGGCATTACCTGAACACCACACGCGTCTCCATGCCGATCCCGGAAAAAATGCCCACCGAACGCGAAATTTTCGGCAGCTATTTCGACAAGTATGGTGCCCTATGAGCACGGCAGACGCCCAGGCCTGCACAGTCTTCGTTAAGGGCAGCTTGCGCCAGCTCATCGAGCAACAAGCGCATGCCCGGCACGACGCGGTCTATGCGCAGGAAGGAGAAGGCGATGCAGCCCTTAGCTACGCTGATTTGCTGTCAAGCTGCCAAGGGGTGGCCCGGGTGCTGGCGCAGCAAGGCTTGGCAAAGGGCGACACGGTCTCGGTGGTCATGCCCAATGGACTCAACACCTTGCGCATTTTGCTGGGCGGCATGTGGTCGGGCCACTGCGTGAACCCGGTCAACCTGCTGGCCCAGCCCGAGCAGATGCGCTATGTGCTGGAGCATTCGGACTGCAAGCTGGTGATTGCCACAGCGCAATGGGCCGGGCAGGTACAGGCCTTGCTCAAGACCATCGCGCGCCCGGTGAAACTGCTGGTGACTACTGAGAGCCTCGCCAGCCTGCCTGGCGAAGAGCCGGTCAGCGGCGTATCCAGCCATGACCTTGACACGGCCAACCGTGTGCGATCCGATGATGCTGCCCTGCTCATGTACACGTCGGGCACCACCGGCTTGCCCAAGGGTGTGCTGCTCACGCATACGCAGCTCGCTTGCAATGCCGCCGCCATTGCCACCGAGCACCAGCTTGGCGCGCAAGACCGTGTACTGGCGGTGCTGCCGCTGTACCACATCAATGCATTTGTCGTCACCATGCTGGCGCCTCTTGCATCGGGCGGCAGCCTGGTGCTGGCAGACAAATTCTCGGTGGGGCGGTTTTGGCCGCAAGTGGCTCGCAACGCCTGCACCTGGATCAACCTGGTGCCGACCATGGTGTCGTATTTGCTGGAAGCCCCCGCGCCTTCGCCAGAGGTCACCGGACCGCTGCGTTTTTGCCGTTCGGCATCGGCTTCCTTGCCGCCAGAGCATTTGCAGGGTTTCGAGAAAAAGTTTGGCGTTGGCGTGATCGAAACCATGGGGCTGACGGAAACCGCAGCGCCTTCGTTCTCGAACCCGCTGCAAATTGAGTTGCGCAAGCTGGGCTCGGTGGGCAAGGCCTCGGGCTGCGAGGCGCGGGTGGTCGATGCGCAATTCCAGACGCTCGCCGACGGCGATACCGGAGAAGTGGTGATTCGCGGTGGCCAGGTGATGAGGGGCTACTACAAGAACCCGCAGGCCACCCAGGCGGCCCTCACGCCCGATGGCTGGCTGCGCACCGGCGACCTCGGGCACCGCGATGCCGATGGGTTCTTCTTCATCACGGGGCGCATCAAGGAGCTCATCATCAAAGGGGGCGAAAACATCGCGCCGCGCGAGATCGATGAGGTTTTGCTGCGTTATCCCGATGTGCTCGACGCGGCGGCTACCGGCATCCCCGACAAGCACTACGGGCAGGAAATCATGGTGTGCGTGGTGCTGCGGCCAGGCCGCCAGCCCGACGAAGTTGCCTTGCGCGCTTTCTGCGCAACCCATCTGGGCCGTTTCAAGTGCCCCAAAGTGATCCATTTTGTGGATGACCTTCCGCGTGGTCCCTCGGGCAAGGTGCAAAGGCTGAAGCTGCTGGAGTTCGTCAAGAGCTTGACCGGCGTCCATGGCTAGCCCCCCCCCATCACCCTGACCCGAAAAATTGCAGACCGCTTGGAAAGAACTGCATGAGGCAAATAATAATTTGGCCAAAAATGGTTCTGGCGCAATCTTGGTAAGCCTAAGCCGCTATGAATTAAATAGTAAATGACGTCGGCATAACTTGCGATCAGTGCAGGGCGGTGCCAAGCTAAACCCCGGGGGTGTGCCCGAAAAATTCCGGGTCCAGCACCAGTTCGCGCAGTGGCTGGAGCCGCTTTTCTGATTGATCGGCCTGCCCGCACCATTCGGCCGCCTCTTCGATTGCCCCCGACTCCTGCGCCAGCGCCTGCATCTGGCGCAGCAGCATCACGCGCTCCTCGACCGCGCGCAGCGTGGCCCACAGGCCGTTGTCGATGGCTTCGTTAACCTGGGCCAGCAGGCTCTTGAGCGAAAACGCGTGGCCGGTGTGGCAGCGAAAGCGCACGATCGGCCCTTCCTCGATCTGCACCAGCACGCCATGGCAGTCAGGGCAGGTGTATTTTGAAATCTTGCCCAGGTTCATGACCCCGGCCCTGAGCGCATTACCTTCCATGGCAATGTGGTTTTCCATTGCAAGCTGTGTGTTGGTCATGGGTATTGCCTCGGGTGCCGTGGTGCCAACCAGTTCACTAACCTTGGCGGCCAAGGCCTCAAGCGTGCCGACCAGATCAACCTGGACATGCGCCATGGCGCTTTGCGGCATGGAGGAATACATGGCTTCGTCAGGGTCCTGCACCAGCGCAAGGCCCTGGTGGTCCTTGATGGCCCAGAGCCCGGCCGTGCCGTCGTCCAGCGCGCCGCTCAGGACCACACCGATGACACGCGGGCCGAAGGCAGTGGCGGCAGAGCGAAACAGCACATCGATGGACGGCCTGAACCGGCCTTCTTTCGGGCCCCGGCTGAGCCGGATGCCCTGCGGCGTGAGCATGAGGTGGCGGTCGGCCGAGGCGACATACACCTGCCCGTTGCTGATCGCCTCGCCATCCTGCGCAATCTTCACGGCCAGCCGTGTTGACGCGCGGAGCACCCGGTCCAGCTGGCTGGCGGTGTCCGCCGGAATATGCAGGACCACCAGAAAAGCCGCTGGCAGATCGGCGGGCAGGGCATGAAAAAACCCCCGCAGTGCCTCCACCCCGCCGGCCGAGGCGCCAATGACCACGATGTCGCGTTTTGGCAAGTCTGCAGAGGAAGACATCGGTTCAGTCTACGGCAATACCGCCTGTCGCGATAGCCGGTTGAATGCGCCGTCAGTCGTGAGCGGTGCGCAAGCTGTCAGGCCGTTAGGCCGTTCAGGAAACGGCGCTGTGTGAAGGTGTGGTTTTTGCTATGCAAAAAATAGCTGCTTGTGCAAGCATCTATTGCGCAAAAGCCATTTTTTATCATTAAAAATTGCCGTGGCTTGTGTGCCCCGCTCCATCACTGCCCCAGCGGTCAATTGCGAAACCGCTTGCGCGTCAGTGCCAGCGCAATCCAGAACGCGGCGACACCATAGCCCACCAGCACTGCCAGGTGCCGCGGGCCCTGTGTCGGCCACTGGCCAAGGAACAGCGGGCGGATCAGTTCGACGGCGGCGGTCAGCGGCAGCCAGTCTGAAATTGTCCGCAGTGCGCCGGGCAGTTGGTCGCGCGGAAAAAATACGCCGCTCAGGAACATCGTCGGCGTCAGGAACAGGGAAAAGTAGTACGTGAAAAAGTCGTAGCCCTTGGCCAGCGCGTTGAAGATCAGCGCGATGCTGGCAAACACGACGCCAACCAGCCCGAGCAGCGGCAGCACCCAAATCAGCATCGGGCTGTGGCTGATGCCGAGCGCCAGCATCACCCCCAGAATCACCGCGCTGGTGAACAGCGACTTGAAGGCGGCCCACAGCATCTCGGCAAACACCACGTCGTCAAGCCGCACCGGCGCGTTCATGATGCCGTCCCAGGTGCGCTGCACATTCATGCGCGAAAACGCCGAATACAGCGCTTCGAACGACGCGGCATTCATCGCGCTCATGCAGATTGAGCCGCTCGCCAGGAACACGATGTAGGGCACGGCGCTGCCATTCAACTGCACCTGCCCGATCAGTGCGCCAATGCCATAGCCAAAGGCCACCAGTGTGATCAGCGGCTCGGCAATGTTGCCGACCAGACTGGGAATGGCCAGCTTGCGCCAGACCAGCAGGTTGCGCCGGAACACCGGCCACCAGCGCCCGCTGATCTGCGGCGGCCGCAGCAGCGATGGCTGCCGGGGCTGTGCTTGGGGCGTGTGCGGCGGTGTGGTCGTGGCGTCGGTCTTCATGCGGCCTCGCGGATCTGGCGTCCGGTGAGTTTGAGGAACAGGTCTTCAAGATTGGCCGGGCGGTGCAGTGTGCGCAGCGTGGGGTGGTCGGTCAGCGCTGCCAGCAGGCGCTTGGCGTCGGCGGTGTAGAAAAACACCGTTTCACCGCTGACCTCGACGCGCGCGGCCATGGCCCGCAGTGGCGCATGCTGTGGCAATTCGACCAGCGACAGCGCGCCCGCGCCATAGACCTCGACCACGTCGGGCTCCAGGTTGCTGGCGATCAGTTCGCGCGGCGTGCCTTCGGTCATTTTCTTGCCGTGGTCGAGCACCAGAAGGCGGTTGCACAGGCGCTCGGCCTCGTCCATGAAATGCGTCGTCAGCAAAATGGACTTGCCCTGCTGCACCAGCCGCTGCAGCCGCTCCCACATCAGGTGCCGTGCCTGCGGGTCGAGCCCGGTGGTGGGTTCGTCGAGCAGCAGCAGTTGCGGATCGTTGACCAGCGCCCGGGCCAGGCTCAGCCGGCGCTTCATGCCGCCCGAGAGTTCGCTGAGATTGGCGTCAGCCTTGTGCGTCAGCGCGGCGAATTCCAGCAGTTTCGGGATGCGTTCCCTGATCACCCAGTCCTTCAGGCCGAAATAGCGGCCGAACACCAGCAGGTTCTCGGCGCATGAAAAATCCGGGTCCAGGCTGTCGAACTGGCTGACGATGCCAAGTTGCGCCTTGATCGCCAGCGCGTCCTGGGGCATTGAAAGGCGGGTGCCCTGGCCGGGGGGGAGGTAGCGGATGCTTCCCGAGTCGGGGCTGGTCAAGCCCAGGCACATGCGGATGGTGGTGGTCTTGCCCGCGCCGTTCGGACCGATGACGCCCAGGCATTCGCCGGGCGCGATGGAAAACGACAGCTGGTCAACGACGGTGGCGCTGCCATAGCGTTTGGTCAGGTCCACGACTTCAAAGAGCTTCTCGGTCATGCGTCTATTGTGCCCATCCGGCGCGGCGCCGGCCTGCGCTCAGCCTTCCCGGACTTCAATGTGGTACATGGCCCAAGGGCAGTTGGAAAAGCGTTGCCCCAAAGGCTTGGCGGCCGTGTCGGGAAAGCGGTCGGCGTCAAAAATACTCCACAGCGGCCCCAGGCCGCCCAGCGGTATGGGTTGACCGTCCAGGTGGGTAGCGACGATGAAACGGTACTTTTCTGCCTCGGCCGCTGTAACGTGCGCCGCATAACCGTCCACGGCGCGCAGAAACAGCGCTGTTTTTTCGGTCGCCTTCACGCCGCAGGCTTTCATCACATCGACCAGCAGCGGGCCTTTCAGGGCATGGGGCTTGCCGTCGTACTCCAGCGTTGGCTGGATGCTGAAGGCGGGCAGGGCAGTGAGGGCGGCAAAATCAAATACCTGCGCTTTGTCGAAGGTGATTTTTTGCTTGGTCATCATCCGGTCCAGGGCCGGATCGAGCGGCCCCCGGTTGCCCGCGCCGATGCGCCCGGTGACCGTCAGCAGCACTGGCCCCGAAAAGGGTTTGCGACTGTCTTTCGCCAGCGCCCATGAGGGCAAGGCCAGTGTGCCAGCGGCCAAGGTGCCCGCCATGGAGAGGCCCAGAAAATCACGTTTTTCCATAGTCAATTCTTTCTGTGTTGGGTTGTGTGCAGATGTTACACAGGTAACTTGACGCCCGGGGCAGCGCGTGGCGCGCATTATCGTTTTCCGGCTGCACAACTGCAGTGAAGTACAGTAGCTGCCAGCAGCCCGGCTTGCCCATCGGGCATGTGACCAGGCCTTTTTCATTCTCTACTTTTCCTGTCCCTATGACCACTTTTGGAACCCCTTTGTCTCCCCATGCCACCAAAGTCATGCTCCTTGGCTCGGGCGAACTGGGCAAGGAAGTGCTGATCGCGCTGCAGCGCCTGGGCGTGGAAACCATCGCCGTCGACCGTTACGACAACGCGCCTGGCCAGCAGGTGGCGCACCATGCGCGCACCCTCACCATGAGCGACCCGGCGCAACTTAAAGCGCTGATCGAGCGCGAAAAACCCGACCTGGTCGTGCCCGAGATCGAGGCGATTGCCACCGCCATGCTGGAAGAGCTTGAAACCGCCGGCGTGGTGCGGGTGGTGCCCACGGCCCGCGCTGCGCGCCTGACCATGGACCGCGAGGGCATCCGCCGGCTGGCTGCCGAAACGCTGGGCTTGCCGACCAGTCCGTATGTGTTTTGCGATTCACTGGAAGAATTGCAAAGCGCTATCGACAACAAGATCGGCTATCCCTGCGTCGTCAAGCCGGTGATGAGCTCGTCGGGCAAAGGCCAGAGCAAGATTGCCCTGCCCAAAGACGTGGCACCTGCCTGGGACCATGCGATGGCCGGCGGACGGGTCAACCACGGCCGGGTAATCGTCGAAGGCTTCATCGACTTCGACTATGAAATCACGCTGCTGACTGTGCGCGCGCTGGGGGCAGACGGCAAGGTGGAAACGCATTTTTGCGAACCGATTGGCCACCTGCAGGTCAGCGGCGACTATGTCGAAAGCTGGCAGCCGCAGCCAATGCGCCCGGGTGCGCTTGAAAGCAGCCGCGCCATTGCCAAGGCCGTGACCGACAACCTGGGCGCCGGCCCTGACGGTCAGCCCGCTGGGCTGGGCGTGTTCGGCGTCGAGTTGTTCGTCAAGGGCGACGACGTCTGGTTCAGCGAAGTCAGCCCGCGCCCGCACGACACCGGCATGGTGACGCTGTGCACCCAGTGGCAAAACGAGTTCGAGCTGCATGCGCGCGCCATCCTGGGCCTGCCGGTCAGCACCGCGCTGAAAAGCCCGGGTGCCAGCGCCGTGATCTATGGCGGTGTCGATGCGGCGGGCATCGTGTTCGACGGCGTGGCCGATGCGCTGCAGGTGCCGCAAACCGACATCCGCCTGTTCGGCAAGCCTGAGAGTTTCGTCAAGCGGCGCATGGGCGTGGCACTGGCCTTCGATGACGATGTCGAGGTGGCACGCAGCCGGGCCCGGCTGGCTGCGTCGAAAGTCACGCCCCGCGTCGCCTGATGGCGGGCAGTTGGGAAGGGAATTGGCCCGTGCGATTTTCCGAGCTGATGTCCTGGACCGACGATTCGTCGTTGCACGTTTTAATAGCAGCGCTGGTTGCGGTGGTGCTGGCGCTGCTGGTGCACCGGGTCAGCGCGAGCGTGGTGCTGCGCCTGACGCGGTCCATGCCGGTGTTGAACCGGGCAGCGCAGCAATGCCGTGCGCCGGCCCAGGTGCTGCTGCCGTTGATGGCGCTGCAGGCGGTCTGGCAGGGCGCGCCCGACAACGTTCCGCTGATCGCCGGAATTCGCCATGCCAACGGTTTGTTGCTGCTTGTCACGCTGACCTGGATGGGCCTGCGCGCTGTTCGCGGCGTGGCCCAGGGCATCATCGGCCTGTACCCGCTCAATGTGGAAGACAACCTGCAGGCGCGCGGCATCCATACCCAGACCCGGATGCTGGCCCGCACCGCCATGCTCATCATCGTCGTGGCGGGGCTGGCGCTGATTTTGATGACTTTTCCGGGCGCGCGCCAGATTGGCGCGAGCCTGCTGGCATCGGCTGGCGTCTTTGGCCTGGTGGCGGGCATTGCGGCGCGGCCGATTCTCAGCAACCTGATCTCCGGGTTGCAAATTGCGCTGGCGCAGCCGTTTCGCATCGACGACGTGCTCATCATCCAGGGCGAATGGGGCCGGGTCGAGGAAATCACCGGCACCTACGTCGTGCTGAAAATCTGGGACGAGCGCCGGCTGATCATTCCGCTGCAGTGGTTCATTGAAAACCCGTTCCAGAACTGGACGCGCAACAATGCGCAGATCATCGGCACGGTGCTCCTGTGGGTCGACTACCGCATGCCCCTGGCGCCGCTGCGCGAAGCCGCCCAGCGCGCCTGCGAGGCCGCGCACGAATGGGACCAGCGGCTGTGCCTGCTGCAGGTGGTGGAGGCGGGCGAGCGCAGCATGCAGGTGCGGGTGCTGGTGACGTCGGGTAATTCCAGCCTGAACTGGGATTTGCGCTGCAAGGTGCGCGAGGCACTGGTGGACTGCATGCAGCGTGACTGGCCGGAACATTTGCCGTTGATGCGGGGTGAAATGGGGGAACGCTCCGGCGTGGCGGCCGTTGCCCGGGCTGACCAGGACCCGTTGGCTTGAGCATGCGGCCTGGCGGTTGGCGCGCCTGATTTGTCTTGATCTGGCTGGCCGGGCAACCCCGGTTCAGCCCTCCCAGGCTGTGCTGATCCAACCAAAGACCCATCCCGCGCAGGCTTCACCTGAATTCATCAACAACCAAGACATCACCCGGCTTGATGCGGGTGCAATCACGGCGACGCGCTGGCGAGACTCGGCACCCTGGGTGGCGCTGCGGGTCAGCCGACATGTGACCGATGCCGACTACCGGCTGTTGGTGAAGAAGTCCACCGCCGCTGATCGCCATCACCGGCTACGGCCAGCCGCGCGACCTTGATGCGAGTCCCAAGCCGGCTTTCACCCCCACTACCACCTGACCATGCCGGTCGATACTGGACCGCTTGCTGGGGAGCGCGTCAGGTTCGCTTGTCAGTTCACCACAGGCCGAGCTTGGCAACTGAACGGGGCGCGCTCTGGCCCGTAAAGCTGCCAATAGCATTGGTTACTTCAAAAGTAATAGCGCTTCATGCAAGCCAGCATTGCGCAAATGCCTTTTTTGGCACTGAATCCGGGTGTAACGCCGTGCGGCCATTCACGCAACGCGCCGATAGCTGCCAGCGCAGATGGCTTCAGCGCCGCCAAAAGCGCGCATGGCTGGGTGTATAACGTAATCCCCCTCGGTCACGCGCCATGCCTTTTGCTGGCGGCGCGCTCGGCCCGGGGCTACCGAACAACCCCCCGTCGGCGCAAAGCGCGACAACCTCAAGGAACACCAGTCATGGGCGCGCAATGGAAAGCAAAAGGCAAGGATCTGGCGGCAAATGCCAGGGGCCGGGTATTTGGAAAACTGTCCAAGGACATCATGATCGCGGCGCGCAGCGGTGCTGACCCGGCGTCAAACGCGCGCTTGCGCCTGGTGGTCGAGCAGGCTCGCAAGCTCTCGATGCCCAAGGAAACACTGGACCGGGCGATCAAGAAAGGCGCCGGCCTGACCGGCGAAACGGTGCATTTCGACCACGTCATCTACGAAGGCTTTGCGCCGCACCAAGTGCCGCTGATGGTTGAATGCCTGACCGACAACGTCAACCGCACCGCGTCCGAAATGCGCGTGTTGTTTCGCAAGGGCCAACTGGGCAGCGCCGGCTCGGTGGCCTGGGACTTTGACCACATGGGCATGATCGAGGCCGAGCCGCTGGCGGCTGGCGCCGACCCGGAACTCGCTGCCATCGAGGCCGGCGCGCAGGACTTGGAGCCAGGCCATGAAGACGGCACGACGCTGTTCCTGACCGACCCCGCCGACCTGGACCTGGTCAGCCGCGCGCTGCCTGCGCAGGGCTTTACCGTGCTGACCGCCAAGCTCGGCTACAAACCGAAGAACCCCGTCAATCCGGCATCCCTGAGCGCCGGCGACCTGCACGAGGTCGAGGCCTTCCTGGCCGCCATCGACGCCAACGACGACGTGCAGAACGTCTATGTCGGCCTGGCCGGCTGAGCCTGCTTTTTCATTGCCATGAATAACCCCCCCGAGCTGATCCACATCACCGAACAGAACCATGCGGTGCTGATCGACCTGATGTATGCCAGCGAGAACAACTTCACCGGCCAGGTCATCTACGACCATCCGCTGTGCTTCTTGCATCCGCAGGCCGAAGCCGGCTTGCGCCGGGCGATTGCGGCGGCCCGGGGTTTCGGCTTTCGGCTGAAAATCCTCGACGCCTTTAGGCCGCAAGAGGCGCAGGAAGCGCTGTGGGCGGTGGCGCCCAACCCGGACTACATTGCCGACCCGAAAAAGGGATCGAACCACACGCGCGGCGTCGCCATCGACCTGACGCTGGTCGGCGCAGACGGCCAGGCGCTCGACATGGGCACGCCGGTGGACACCATGCACCCGGCGTCGCACCATTTCCACGTCGACCATCCGGCGCACATCCAGGTCAACCGCATGCGGCTGCTGACGGTGATGCTGGAAGCCGGCTTTGTCCACCATCCGCGTGAATGGTGGCACTACCAGTTGCCGGATGCCAACCAGTTTGCGCTGATAGACAGCCATGACTTCATGCGCTGCCTGCACGACGGGAGCGCCAGACCGGCGTGACGTGAAGCGCGCCAAAGCCCGAAGAATTCCGCATGGCGCGGGCGACAAGGACAACGGCATGACGGGCTCGGGCTTTGCTTAAAATCCGGCTTTTGCCGCTGCGGTATCGAACCCGGTGTTGCTCCGGCATTGCGCAGTTTCACAACCACTTCAAGGAATTTCATGGACCAGCCTATTCATCAATTCAGCGATCTTTTTGCGCAACTTGGCCTGCCCAACGACGAGGCCGCCATCCAGCAGTTCATCGCCACGCATTCCCCCCTGAGAAGCGACATTGATCTGGCCGACGCGCCGTTCTGGAACCATTCGCAAGCCGCGTTCCTCAAGGAAGAAAAGCTTGAGGATGCTGATTGGGCAGAACTGGTGGACCATCTGAACCTGGCGCTTCGCGGCTGAAGTCCTGCGCCAGCGCTGAAAATTCTCTGCGCTCCCCAGCCGGTTCGCTGACCGGTTTTTTTGAAAACCATCCATTCAAAAGGATTCGTGCCAGTGACGCCAGCATCCTGGTGGTGCCTGATCCGGCGTCTGACATCATGTTGGCGGCACAGGCATGACGCAGGCGCTGCTGGTCATCAATTCGGGCTCGTCGAGCGTCAAGTTCGCCACCTACGACGTGGTCGAGCCCGAGTCGTCGCTGGCGCGCATTGCCAACGGCCGCGCGCTGGGGACGGTGGGTCACCGGGTGGTGCATGGCAGCGAAAAGTTTGTGCGACCCGTCGTGGTGACGCCGTAAATTCTGGTGCAGCTCGACGGCTTCACACCGCTTGCGCCGCTGCATCAGGCGCACAACCTGTCGGCCATCCGCGCCATTGCCAGCGTATGCCCGGAACTGCCCCAAGTCGCCTGTTTCGACACCGAGTCCCACTCTTCAAACCAAAGCAACAACTACTGAAACGCCACTTCAGAAAAACTCCGCAGCTTGCGGCTGTGCAACTGGCTGATGCCCTCGGCGCGCAGCAACTCCACCGCCCGCATGCCAATGCGCAGATGCTGGTCCACCCGGTCACGGTAGAACTGGTTCGCCATGCCCGGCAACTTGATCTCGCCGTGCAGTGGCTTGTCGCTCACGCACAAGAGCGTGCCGTAAGGCACCCGGAAACGAAAACCGTTGGCGGCAATCGTCGCGCTTTCCATGTCCAGCGCAATCGCCCGGCTCTGGCTGAAGCGGCGCTGCACCTGGTTGCCGGGCAGCAACTCCCAGTTGCGGTTGTCGGTCGAGGCCACGGTGCCGGTGCGCATGATGCGTTTGAGGTCGGCGCCTTCTGCATTCGTCACGTCTTCCACCGCCTGCTGCAATGCCTTCTGGATCTCGGCCAGCGCCGGAATCGGCACCCATAGCGGCAGCTCTTCATCCAGCACATGGTCTTCGCGCACATAGCCGTGGGCCAGCACGTAGTCGCCCAGTTGCTGGCTGGTGCGCAGGCCGGCGCAGTGGCCGAGCATGATCCAGGCGTGCGGACGCAGCACGGCGACATGGTCGGTGATGTTCTTCGCATTGGCCGGCCCGACGCCGATGTTGACCATGGTGGTGCCGGTGCGGTCGGCCCGCACCAGGTGGTAGGCCGGCATTTGCGGCAGGCGCGGTGGTGCCAAGCCCAGTTCGTCGCCGTCCTGCGCGCCCAGGCCGGTGCGCCGTGTCACCACATTGCCCGGTTCGATGAAGGCAATGTATTCGCTGGCCGGGTTGGCCATTTCGGCATGCCCCAGCCGGACGAATTCGTCAATATAGAACTGGTAATTGGTGAACAGCACGAAGTTCTGGAACCAGTGCGGCGAAGTGCCGGTGTAGTGGCGCAGGCGTTGCAGCGAATAGTCGACGCGCGCTGCGGTGAACAGCGACAGCGGCTGCGGCTGGCCGGCAAGAGGCTCGTAGGTGCCGTTGGCAATGCCGTCGTCCATGGCGGCCAGGTCGGGCAGGTCGAACACGTCGCGCATCAGCATGCGCCGGGCCGCGCTCATCGTGCCCTCGATGTGGTCGTTCTCGGCAAACGAGAAGTGGATCGGGATTGGCTGGGTGCTGGTGCCCACTTCCAGTTCGACCTCGTGGTTTTGCATCAGCAGGCGGAATTGCGCCAGGTAGTAGTCGGCGTACAGGTCGGGCCGGGTCAGGGTGGTTTCATAGTGCCCCGGTCCGGCGACAAAACCGTAGCTCAGGTGCACGATGTCGGGCGTTTCCAGGATCGCCCGGGCCACCGTCTCGGTGTGGATGCGGACGAATGGGTAGCAGGCGCGCACATGGCCGGGCAGGGTGTCGCCGTCCAGGTAGCGCTGCATCGCGCTGCGCAGGTGGCCGATTTGCTGGTCGTAGATGGCACGCACCTGCGCCAGCGCGGCGGCCGGGTCGCGGTAACGGGTGGGGGCAATGAAGGGGGGCAGGTAGGGCATGCCTCTTATTGTGCCCCGGCTCAGCGGTAGCGCGGTACGGCGGGATTCATGCCCTGCTCGGAACGGCTTATCCGGGATAGACACGAAAACGACACATTGCGACCCTAGATTCGAACATTCAAACATCTGGAGAAAGACCATGAGTGCTGCCATTCAAATCAATACGCTGAGCAAAACCTTTGCCAATGGCCGAAAAGCCTTGCAACAGATTGACCTCTGCATTGCACCCGGAGAAATGGTGGCGCTGATCGGGGCCTCCGGCTCCGGAAAATCGACCTTGCTCCGGCATATGGCGGGCCTGATGGCGGGCGATGCCCATGCCGCAGGCTCCGTCGAGATTCATGGCCGGACCGTGCAGTGCAATGGAAAGATAGCCCCTGACATCCGCTCCGTGCGCTCGGGAGTCGGGTTCATTTTTCAGCAGTTCAATCTGGTTGGCCGCTTGCCGGTGATCATCAACGTGCTCGCGGGAACGCTGCACAGGGTCCCCCTGTGGCGCAGCCTGATCCGCTGGTTCACGTCCGAGGAAAAAGCCCGGGGCATCGAAGCGCTGCGCCGGGTGGGCATCGCCGAATGCTGGGCGCAGCGTGCCTCTACCCTTTCAGGCGGACAGCAGCAGCGCGCAGCGATTGCACGGGCCATGGTGCAGGGTGCCCGGGTGGTGCTGGCCGATGAGCCAATTGCTTCGCTTGACCCGGAGTCGGCACGCAAGGTCATGGAGGTTTTGGCCCGCGTCAACCGGGAAGACCAATGCACGGTGGTGGTCTCGCTGCACCAGGTCAATGTTGCCATGAAGTACTGTGCGCGCGCCATCGCGCTGCATCAGGGAAAAGTGGTGTACGACGGCCCCTCGGTGGGCCTGACGCCTGAAGTCCTGCGAGGGCTGTATGGCGCAGAAGCCGACGACATCTTGTCGCTGGGCGACCATATTTCCAGCCTTGAGGACAAGCTCAAACCCGTTCCGCACCTGGTATGGCCTGCCGCCATGAGGCCCTTGGCACGTGTTGCCTGAGCCGCTTTTTCATCTGTTCGTCCATGTATTCAACCTAAAGAGAAAACCACCATGATTAAAAAATTACTGGCCGCACTGGCCGCCACAGCGCTGGTCAGCCTGGCAGCGGCAGGACCTGCGGCTGCACAAACGATGAAGGAATTCAATTTCGGCATCATTTCCACCGAGTCATCCCAGAACCTGAAGTCCGACTGGCAGCCAATTCTGGACGACATGGCCCAAAAGACCGGCATGAAAATCAATGCCTTTTTTGCTTCCGACTACGCCGGAATCGTTGAAGCCATGCGCTTTAACAAGGTGCAGGCTGCCTGGTTCGGCAACAAGTCCGCCATGGAAGCCGTGGATCGCGCAAGTGGCGAGGTTTTTGCGCAGATGGTCAATGCCGACGGCGCCCAGGGCTATTACTCGCACCTGATCGTGAACAAGGACAGCCCGCTCAAGTCGATCGACGACGTGCTCAAGAACGGAAAGAATTTGTCCTTTGGCAACGGCGACCCCAACTCCACATCGGGTTTTCTGGTTCCGGGGTACTACGTTTTTGCGAAGAACAAGATCGACCCCAAAACCTTTTTCAAGGTGACACGCGGCGCCAACCATGAAAGCAACGGGCTGGCAGTGGCCAACAAGCAGATCGATGTCGCCACCAACAACAGCGAAAACCTTGAAAAGATGAAGGAGCGCCTGCCCGAGAAGTTCAACGACATCCGCGTCGTCTGGACCTCGCCGCTGATTCCGCTGGACCCACTGGTGATGCGCAAGGATTTACCGCAAGCCACCAAGACAAGCGTGCGTGACTTCTTCTACAACTACGGCAAGAACAGCCAGCAGGAAAAGGACAACCTGATGAAGCTCTCCAAGCTCTCGGGCTTCAAGGCCTCAACCAACGCGCAGCTGGTTCCGATTCGCCAGCTTGAACTGTTCAAGGAAAGAAACAAGTTCGAAGCCGATGCCGGCATGACGGCGGCCGACAAGCAGGTCAAGCTCGCAGAGATTGACAAAAAGCTGACCGACCTGGGCCAGTGAGGATGTCGCTTTACCTTGATTTTTTGACTTTGGCTTTGATGACATGACCTCTCCTGCTTCCCCCTTGGTGGCTCCTTCCCTCCACACCCGATTGCCAAAAACCAGCCTGTTGGCGATGCTCGGTTGGGCCGGTGTTCTCGCGCTGCTGGCGGCTTCCTGGAAGGGCGCAGACATGCGTCCGCTGGACCTGGTGCGTGATTCCGGCAACATGGCGCAATACGCGGCGGATTTTTTCCCGCCGGACTTCGGCCAGTGGCGCTTCTATATGCAGGAAATGGTGGTGACCCTGCAGATTGCCTTGTGGGGTACGGCGCTGGCCGTGGTGTTTGCCGTTCCGCTGGGCTTGCTTTCATCGGCCAATATCGCACCAGCCTGGATTCGGCAGCCAGTCAGGCGGCTGATGGATGCGGCGCGCGCCATCAACGAAATGGTGTTTGCGATGCTCTTCATCGTGGCCGTGGGACTGGGGCCGTTTGCCGGTGTTCTGGCCTTGTTTGTGCATACCACGGGAGTGCTGGCCAAGCTTTTTTCCGAGGCTGTGGAGTCGATTGACGCTCAGCCGGTCGAAGGCATACGTGCGACCGGCGCCAATGCGCTGGAAGAAATTGTCTACGGCATCATTCCGCAGGTCTTGCCGCTGTGGATTTCATATACCTTGTACCGTTTCGAATCCAATGTCCGTTCGGCCTCTGTTGTGGGCATGGTCGGGGCTGGTGGCGTTGGCGTCATCCTGTGGGAAATCATCCGGAGCTTCCAATATGCACAAACCTGTGCAGTGATGGTCATTATTGTGGTGACGGTCACGGTGATTGACCTGGTGTCGGCCCGCATCCGCACCGCCTTGGTGTAGGGGGTGTCATGGCTTTGACGATTGAGCAGATCACGGCGTTATTTCGTGTGCAGGGTAGGGTGCAATATGGCTCGGAAGCCGTCAGTCAGCTTCAGCATGCCCTGCAATGCGCGCACCTGGCCGAGCGAGCCGGCAGCGCGCCCGCGCTGATTTCTGCAGCCTTGCTGCATGACCTTGGCCATTTGCTGGCCCCTGAACCTGTGGATAAAACGTCTGGCAAGGACGACCTGCACCAGTACGTGGCCATTCCATTTTTGCGCGGCGTGTTTTGTGCTGCCGTGATCGAGCCCATCCGCCTGCATGTGGAGGCCAAACGCTATCTTTGTCATGTGGAAAAACACTACCGGGCTGGTTTGTCATCAGCCTCCTGGCGCAGCCTGATGGTTCAGGGCGGGGCGTTTTCAAGTGCACAAGCAGCCGCTTTCATCGCCAGTCCGCATGCGAGGGAGGCGGTGGAATTGCGTCGTTGGGACGATCTGGCCAAGGACCCCGCCGCGAAGCCGCCCGACTGGACCCACTATGCGGGTATTTTGGCGTGTGCGGGCAGGGCTTTCGCCCCGCGCCCCAGCTGATCCAGACCATGCGCTTTTTCAGCGCATGGGGTCCGGGCCGGTGAGGTAATCGGCCAGCTGCTGGCCTGCCACTCCTACGCTGCTGTCGTTGGCGATCACGCATTCGGCTTTTAGGCCGTCAAACAAACTGTTACGCGCGAGCCGTTGGGCGACCGCGCTGTCGGCATCCCTGCCGCGCAGCTTCAGGCGCTCGGCCAGGTGCACGGGGTCGGCCGTGATGTGCACCACCCGAACATTGGCTGATGGCGCCAATTGATGGACATGCGCACGTGAGCCATTGACCACCACGAGGCGTCCGGCTTGCACATCGGCGGCGTAGCGCTGGGCAATGCCGTAATAAAACCCATGCGCCTTCCAGTGCCAGCTCAGCCCCCCGGTGTGCATCAGGCCAAGGAAGTCTGTTTCGTTCACCGGGTCGTGGTCTGAACCGGTTTGGGCAGGCCGCGTCACCAAGCGGCGCGAAAAAACGATGTCCCTGCGTTCCCTCATCGTCTGTTGCGCTGAGGCGATCACGCTGTCTTTGCCCACACCGGAAGGGCCGCAGATGAAAATCCATGCACCGCTCATGGCTGCAGTTTCAGGTCAATCAGTCGGAGAAACGGCGCACCCGGCGTTCGTTCAACAAACAGGCAGAGCTGATCCAGCCACAGCGGGGATTCGGCATTGAGACGGCATGTCACGGGCGTTACGGCGTCAGACACGCGCTGTGCCATGGACGGCTCCACGGGACCCGTCAGCGTCATGTGCAACCGAAAGCGCTCCATCACATGGGGGTAGCCGTAGCATGCCAACAGTTCGGCCTCCCGTGCGTCAAGTGGTTCGGCCCGGCGGCGCGCAAGCTCGGCCTGCAGCAGCGGCGCACGCAAGTCATCAAGTTCCTGCACGCAGGCTGCGGCCAGTGCAGACAGGCCTGCGGGCGGTGTGTCAGGCGTCAGGGCCATGAAGCTGTCAAGCGCTGCCAGGCGAAGCGGGCCCAAAGGCAGCGGTTTGAGCGAGTGGGCGAGCGTCTTCAGCCGCGAGACCAGTGCCTGTTCATCGTGGCCTGGCGTCAGGCGGAAAGGGGCTTTCAAGGTGGCATGAAAGCCGTAACGCCTGGGCTCCTGGGTGATGCTGGCAAGCGCCTCAGGTGAAATCCCTGCCAGCCGTGGCTGGGCCAGCGCGGTGTTGTCGTATTCGTCACGGCCCAGCCAATGTGCGCCGAATGTTCGCCAGGGCGAGTGTTTGCCGGGTGCAAAATAAACGGCATAACGCGGGCTCATGACACACCTGCCGCGCTGACGACAAGCTGAAAGCGGTCGCCGCAAAAGACCGTTTCTCCGTACTTGATGGGCTGCTTGTCCATGTCCACGTCCAGGCCTTCTACGCACAGCACCGGACGGGATACGGGTTGTTTCAGCAGGCGTGCCGTTTCGTCCGAAGGCATTTGCGTGGTGATGCGGCTTTCGGCGCGCAGATAGTCTTCAACGCCGAAGTGGCGCAGTATTTCGGTGGCTCGGGTGCCGTCGTTCAGCATGTCCAGCAACCCGTCAAATCGTTGTGCCGGGTAATAGGCCGTTGCCAGACACAGCGGCTGCTCGTTCGCCTCATCGAGTATTTCCACCATCAGCACCTGGTCGCCTTTGCCGAGTTTGAGCTCGTGCGCCACCCGCTCTGGTGCCGGCATTTTGCGTGCGGTCAGCAACTGCTGGCTGGACAACAAACCCTGCCGTTTCATGTTTTCTGTGAAGCGTGTGCGGCGCGACAACTCGTAGTCGAGCAAGGCGTGCTGAACAAAAGTGCCGCGCCCCGGTTCGATGCGAACCAGCCCTTCCAGCTGCAGCGCGGCCACCGCCTGGCGCAGTGTATGGCGGTTCACGCCAAAGCGTGCCGCCAGCTCGGTTTCGCTGGGCAGACGGCCAGTCCCGCAGAAGCTGCGGTCACGTATTTCTGTGCTGAGTTGATCGGCAATTTTCTTCCAGACGGCCACGCCGCTGCGTCGACCCGGAGTGCTGAAAAGGGGTGGGTTGGTTGTCATCATTCGGTCATGTTGTCCAGTTGAACTAGCTACTCTGCACACGCCGGATGCGTTGGCAGCAACAAACTTAACTCTAGTGACTGATTTAGACATCTGTATGACAAACCAGGCAATGAACACAAGTAACGAGCCGCGCAGACGATGGCTGGCCATACTGGCACGGGCCAGCCGGCCTGAGCTTGAGGCTGCACTGATGCCATTCGGCGACCTGCCGCCCCTTGCGCATGTCAGGGCGCCGGAGCCCGGCATGGTCATGCTGCGCGGACGTGTTGGCGGCACCGGCGACGCCTTCAATCTGGGGGAGGCCAGTGTCACGCGCTGCGCCTTGCGCGTGGGTGCCAGTGCCCTGGGGGTGGGTTATGCGCTGGGGCGTGATCGCCGCAAGGCCGAGCTGATTGCCATTTTTGATGCATGGCTCCAGGATGCCGGGCGCCATGCGCGTTTGCAGCGCGAGGTGGTAGAGCCGCTGGCAATACAGCAGGCGGCACAACGGAGTACGGCCAGCCAGGCGGCAGCCACTTCCAAGGTCGAATTTTTCACTTTTGTCCGGGGCGAAACATGAGCTACACCAATTCCATCAGCCTTGGCTTTGCCGACCCTGTGCATGACGCGCAACGGGCTTTTCGCGGGGCTCTTGACGCCTTGGCGCGTCCCGGACGGCGCTTGACGGTGGGCCAGCCCGTGAAAGGTCTTGCCCTTGGTCCGGCGATGGCGCACCTGCTGCTGGCACTGACCGACGATGACACCCCCGTGTGGTGGCAGCAGCCCGATGCCCGGACCGCAGGCTGGTTGCGCTTTCATACCGGCGCACCGCTGGCGGAAAACCCTGCCGAAGCTGCTTTTGCGGTACTGGGCGTGACCACGGCATGGCCGCCGCAGTACATGTTTGCACCGGGGTCGATGACCTCGCCCGAAGGTTCTGCCACCTTGCTGGTAGAGGTTCCTTCGCTTGATGACGGTCCTGCCCTGGAGTGGCGCGGCCCCGGCATTCGCGACATGCAGACCGTGCAGATTGCCGGCTTGCCTGAAAACTTCTGGACGCAATGGCAAGCCAGTCAGGCGTCGTTTCCGCAAGGCGTGGACATCATCTTTACCTGCGCAGACGCCGCGCTGGGTTTGCCGCGCACCACCCGTGTGCGGCGTCTGAAGGGTATTTGACATGTATGTTGCAGTCAAGGGCGGCGCGATCGCCATAGAAAATTCCTGGCGCCTGCTGGCCGAGCAGCGCCGTGGCGATGCCGCTTTGCCGGTGCTGTCGGTGGCGCAGATACGGTCGCAATTGCCGCTGGCGGTGGACCGCGTCATGACGGAAGGCTCGCTCTACGACCCTGAGCTGGCGGCGCTCGCCATCAAGCAGGCGAGCGGGGATCTGGTCGAGGCCATTTTTCTATTGCGCGCCTACCGGACCACGCTGCCGCGTTTTGGCTACAGCCTGCCGATGGACACCGCAAAAATGCAGCTGATGCGCCGTGTGTCTGCCACTTTCAAGGACGTTCCGGGAGGGCAGATTCTGGGCGCGACCTACGACTACACGCAGCGCCTGCTTGATTTTTCCCTGCTCGCCGATGAAGCGGCGGGCAGCCATGCGGACGAAGGCGGCCAAAGTGACGCTGGAAACGCCGGCCCCGGCGACCCGACTTCTTCGACCCAGACCCTGCCCGCCAGCCTGCCGAGAGTGAACGACCTGATGACGCGCGAAGGACTGCTGGAGACGCCGTACCCCACGCCAGGTGCCGAGCCCGGTGACCTGACGCGTGAGCCGCTCATGTTTCCGGCTGATCGACCGCTTCGGCTGCAGGCGCTGGCGCGCGGCGACGAAGGCTGGCTGCTGGCGCTGGGCTACTCGACGCAGCGCGGCTATGCCAATGCGCATCCGTTTGCCGGCGAAATCCGGCGCGGAAAAATCTCGGTGGAAATACTGCCCGACGAGTTGGGCTTCCCCCTTGACATCGGCGATATAGAAGTCACCGAGTGCCAGATGATCAACCAGTTTTCTGGCAGCCGTGACGTGCCGCCGCAGTTCACCCAAGGCTACGGTTTGGCCTTCGGGGGCGCCGAGCGCAAGAGCATGGCCATGGCGCTGGTGGACCGCGCGCTGCGAGCCCGTGAACTGGGCGAGCTGGCCGTGGCGCCCGCGCAGGACGAGGAATTCGTGCTGGCGCATGCCGACAGCCTGGAGGCTTCCGGCTTTGTGCAGCACCTCAAACTGCCGCACTACGTGGACTTCCAGTCGGAGCTCGAACTGGTGCGCAAATTGCGCATGGCCCATGCCCAGGAACACATCCAAGCGCCGCCGCACGACTCAAATCGCGAGCAGGCCGCGGGTGAACACGCCGGGCACAGCCCGGCACCCTTGACACAGAAAGCCGCATGATGGACGAACACTACAACTTCGGGTTTCTTGACGAGCGCACCAAAAAAATGATTCGTCGCGCCATGCTCAAGGCGGTGGCCATTCCCGGCTACCAGGTTCCCTTTGGCTCGCGCGAGATGCCCTTTGCCTACGGCTGGGGCACCGGCGGCGTACAGGTCACGGCCAGCATCATTGGGCGCGACGATGTGCTCAAGGTGATCGACCAGGGCGCTGACGACACCACCAATGCCGTCAACATCCGCCGCTTTTTTGCCCGTACCACCGGCGTGCCGACCACCGAAAAGACGAGCCATGCCAGCATCATTCAAACCCGTCACCGCATTCCCGAAACAGCCTTGACCGAGGCGCAGATCATCGTGTACCAGGTGCCCATGCCCGAGCCGCTGTTCAGGCTGGAGCCGCGCCTGAGGGAAACCATCACCCTGCATGCGCTGGCCGAATACGGACTGATGAATGTCAAGCTCTACGAAGACATCGCTCAGCTTGGCGCCATCTCGAAAACCTACGACTACCCGGTGCTGGTCAACGAGCGCTACCTCACTTCGCCCTCGCCAATCCCGAAATTCGACAATCCCAAGATGCACATGAACCCGGCCTTGCAACTGTTTGGCGCGGGGCGCGAAAAGCGCATTTACGCCATTCCACCGTACACCAGCGTGCGCAGCCTTGACTTCGAGGACCACCCGTTCGAAGTCCAGCGCTGGGACCATGCCTGCGCCCTGTGCGGGGCAGCAGACAGCTTTCTGGATGAAATGATCGTCGACGACCAGGGCAGCCGCCTGTTTGTCTGCTCGGACAGCGACTATTGCAGCGAGCGGCGTGATGCCGGTCACGTCGGGGCCCAGCAAGCGGTCCATTTGGCCGATGCCCTGGCGCAGACAGCATTCGATTCATCCGGGCAAACACCCGTCGCAGTGAAGGCGGCTGCATGAACAACGACCTTCTTTTATCCGTGCGCGGTGCCGGCAAACAGTTCATGCAGGGCAACCGCTTGCGCTGGGCCTGCCGAGACGTGAATTTCGAGCTGTATCCGGGCGAGGTGCTGGCCGTGGTCGGCGAGTCCGGCTCGGGCAAGTCCACGCTGCTGCGCCTGCTCGCTTCACGCCTGCCGTGCGACGAGGGTTCGGTGCATTACAACCTGCGTGAAGACGGACAAACCCGCATGGGCGTGCAGTCTGCGCCGCTGGGGGCGGACACTGCGGGCATGGTCGATCTGGCCGGCCTGTCCGAGGCCAGGCTGCGCTGGTTGGCGCGCACGGACTGGGGCTATGTCGAGCAGCATGCGCGCGACGGCTTGCGCATGAATGTCTCGGGCGGCGCCAATATCGGCGAGCGCATGATGGCGCTGGGCAGCCGCCACTATGGCCAGCTGCGCACCCAGGCGCTGACGTGGATGGAGCGCGTCGAGCTGGATGCAGGCCGGATCGATGACCTGCCCGACACCTACTCCGGCGGCATGCAGCAGCGCCTGCAGATTGCGCGCAACCTGGTGACCCATCCCCGGCTGGTGTTCATGGACGAGCCCACCACCGGGCTGGACGTGTCGGTCCAGGCGCGTCTGCTCGATCTGCTGCGCGAACTGGTCGACCAGCTGAATCTGGCCGCCGTGATCGTGACACATGACCTGGCCGTGGCAAGACTGCTGGCGCACCGCATGCTGGTCATGAAAGACGGGCGGGTGGTCGAGCAGGGCCTGACGGACCGCGTGCTTGACGACCCGCAACACCCGTACACCCAACTGCTGGTTTCCTCCATCCTCACCCCCTGAGGCCTGTTCTTCACACTTTTTGGCAACCCTCCATGACTGCTTTGCTTGAAGCCCATGACCTTTCAAAAACCTTCACGCTGCACGGGCGCCGCGGCATCGCGCTGCCCGTGCTGGCCGGTGTCAACCTGAGCGTGCGCGCTGGCGAATGCCTGGCGCTGAGCGGCCACTCCGGCAGCGGCAAAAGCTCGTTGCTGCGCTGCCTCTACGGCAACTACGGCGTCAGCGGCGGCCAGGTGCGCATTCGCCACGAGAACCAGTGGGTCAACCTGTCAGAGGCGGCGCCGCGCCAGGTGCTCGACGTGCGCCGACATACCCTGGGCTACGTGTCGCAGTTTTTGCGTGTGATCCCTCGGGTGTCCACGCTCGATATCGTGGCCGAGCCGCTGCAGCGGCTTGGCGTTGCAACCGACGAGGCGCGCCGGCAAGCGGCCCAGTGGCTGGAGCGCCTGAACCTGCACGAGCGCCTGTGGCACCTGCCGCCAGCGACGTTTTCAGGCGGTGAACAGCAACGCGTGAACATTGCGCACGGCCTGATTGCCAGCCACCCGGTGCTGCTGCTGGACGAACCCACCGCCTCGCTGGATGCGGACAATCGCCGCATCGTGGTGGCGCTGATCCGTGCAGCCTGCGCGCGCGGCGCTGCCGTGGTCGGCATTTTTCATGACGACGAAGTACGCCGCGCGGTCGCCAGCCGATGCTTTGACGTCGAACACACTCTCCCAATTCTTTGAACCGGACAACACAGCCCATGACGCAAAAGATCATCAAAAACGCAAAAATTGTGACAGCCACCGAGGAGTTCACCGGCTGCATGGTGCTGGAGGGCGGCATCATCCGTAGCGTCGAGCGGGGCGGCACATCGGTCGCGGGTGCTGACGACTGGGCCGGTGACTGGTTGCTGCCGGGACTGGTTGAATTGCACACCGACAACCTTGAAAAACACCTGATGCCGCGCCCCGGCGTGCTCTGGAACGCGCATTCCGCCACCGTCACGCACGATGCCCAGTGCGCGGCGGCCGGCATCACCACGGTGCTCGACTCCATCGTGATCGGCAACCTGGATGGCGCGCGCAGCCAGACCCAGCACATGGCTATCCAGGCCCTGCATGAATGCCGGGACGAAGGGCTGCTGCGGGTCGAGCACCTGCTGCATCTGCGCTGCGAGGTGTCGGCGCCCGACATCGTGGAGGTGTTTGCCCGCTACGCCGACGATGCGCTGCTTGAACTGGTCAGCGTGATGGACCACACCCCCGGCCAGCGCCAGTGGCGCGACCTGGGCAAATACCGCCATTACACCGAGCGCAATGGCAGTTACAGCGACGCCGACTACGAGGCGCTGGTGGTGGCGCTCAAAGCGCACCAGGCGCGCTACGCCATTCCCAACCGTGCCGCCATCGTTGCTGCAAGCCATGCCCGCAACAAGCCACTCGCCAGCCATGACGACACTGACGTTGAGCACGTCGAGCAGGCCGGCCGGGAACGCATTGCCATCTCGGAATTTCCCACCACGGTGGCGGCCGCCCAGGCAGCTCGCCAACTGGGCATTGCCATCGTCATGGGGGGCCCCAACCTGGTCAAGGGCGGATCGCATTCGGGCAATGTGTCGGCAGCAGAATTGGCGCAGCTTGACCTGCTTGACATCTTTTCGTCCGACTACGTCCCCGCCAGCCTGCTGCAGGCGGCCTTTTTGCTGCGCGATACCGTGGGCTGGAGCCTGCCCAAAGCCATCAACACCATCACCCGCAACCCGGCCCGCGCCATTGGCCTGACGGATCGAGGTGAACTGGCGCCCGGCCTGCGGGCTGACCTGATCCGGGTTCGGATGAGCGGCGACATGCCCATCGTGCGGGGCGCGTGGCACCGGGGTGAACGGGCGTTTTGACGCCTGCGCCGCAGCCCCGGGCGGCGGCGTGAACGTAGCAATTTTTTAGATGAAAAGTGCTTTTGGCGCAATGGTGGTGAGAGATTTAAGCTATTGAATAAATAGCAAAATTTTGCAAAGGCTTAGCGCTTGACCGCCTCTCGCATGGTCACAAACTCTTCGGCCATCGTCGGGTGGATGCCGATGGTGCTGTCAAACACCGCTTTGGTCGCACCGGCTTTCATCGCCACGGCAAAGCCCTGCACGACTTCACCGGCGTCGGGGCCGACCATGTGCAGTCCGACCACGCGGTCTGTGGCGTCTTCGACGATCAGCTTGAGCAGCGAGCGCTCGGTACTGCCGCTCAGCGTGTGCTTGAGCGCCTTGAAGTCGCTGCAGAAGACGCTGATCTTGCCGAATTTTTCGCTCGCCTCAAGTTCTGTATAGCCCACTGTGCCGATGTTCGGGTGCGTGAACACCGCAGTCGGGATAAAGTCATAACTCATGCCGCGCGGTTTTTTGCCGGCTGCCGGACCGAACAATGCATCGACCACGACCATTGCCTCGGCCAGCGCCACCGGCGTGAGCTGCACCCGTGCCGTCACGTCGCCAACGGCGTAGATGGACGGCACCGAGGTCTGGTACTGGTCGTTCACCTCGATGGCGCCGGCCTTGCCCTGCTGCACCCCAGCGGCGTCCAGGCCCAGGCCCTCGACCAGCGGCACGCGGCCGGTGGCATACAGCACCGTATCAACAGTGATGTGGCTGCCATCGAGCAAGTGCACCTGCAGGCAATTGTCGATACGCTCGATAGACACCACGTCGGTGCTGAGGCGCAGGTTCACGCCGGTTTTGACCATTTCGCCGGCAATGAAGGTGCGCACTTGTTCGTCAAAGCCGCGCAGCACCTGGTGGCCCCGGTAGAGCTGCGTGACGTCGGAACCCATGCCATTGAAGATCGAGGCAAACTCGCAGGCGATGTAGCCGCCGCCGACCACCAGCAGGCGTTGCGGGAAGGGCGACAGGTCAAACATCTCGTTGGAGCTGATGACGTGTTCGCTCCCCGGAAATTCAGGAATGCTGGGCTTGCCGCCCGTGGCAATCAGAATATTTTTGGCGCTGTAACGCTTGCCGCCGACGTCCACCGTGTGCGTATCAATTAGCGTGGCCCAGCCGTTGAGGGTCTGCACGCCTGCGCTTTTGAGCAGCTGGACATAAATGCCATTAAGGCGCGAAATCTCGCGGGCACGGTTGGACTTGAGGGTGTCCCAGTTCAGCACGGGCGCTTCGCCGACCCAGCCGAAGCCATGCGATTCCTCGAAGCTTTCAGCGAAATGGGCCGCGTAACTGTAGAGTTTTTTCGGAATGCAGCCCAGGTTGACGCAGGTGCCCCCCATGTCGGCCACTTCGGCCAGGCCGACGCGGACGCCGCGCTGCGCCGCCATGCGTGCCGCACGAACGCCGCCGCTGCCGCCGCCGATCACAAAAAGGTCAAAGTCAAAAGTCTGCATAGATGTTTCCTGTTCACGCGAATGAAGCGTGACCTTATCACTGTGCACAGCTTATTTTGCGGTGGGGGCATGTAGCGCGCCCGCTGAAATACCGACCGATGGCGAAAGAAAGAAAGACGGGCATGCCTGGGGTGTTGGAAGACGGCAACAGTGCGTTGGGCCACGGCACCTCGTTAACCGATGGCCCATGGCCGATGGGACGCGTCAGCCCTGGGCGGGTTGCCGCGTGGCGTCGCGCACGGGCCGGGGCGCCGGCTCGATGCTTGTAATGGCGAGTTTGGCTCGCCATTAACGCCCATGGCCCCTTGGGATGAGTGGCTTTTAGTGTTGATTGGCTTCTTATCCACCACAATACAAATGCAAATCGATCTCATTAATATTTAATTAACGTTTAAGCCTGATGCCATCTTCTACATCTTTCGCCCGTCGCCATTCAGCACAGCGCTCCTTGCTCTTGCACGCAATTGCCATCGCCACCACCACTCTGGCCGGCACGCACGTTGCCCATGCGCAAGGCCGTGGCGCTGCACCGAACGCAGGCGCCACGCCCACGCTGGACGAGGTTCGGGTGACCGACTTTCGCGGCCAGCAGATGGACAGCCTGAAGTACACCCGTGACCTCAAGGACACGCCGCGCATCATCAGCGTGTTGCCCAGCGACCTGCTCGAAGAGCAGAACGTCACCTCCATCAAGGACGCGTTGCGCAACATCCCCGGTATCAGCCTGCAGGCCGGCGAAGGCAACCCACCCGGCGGCGATCAACTCAAGATCCGGGGCTTCAATGCGCGCGACGACCTCAATGTCAACGGTACGCGGGACCTGGGCAACTACTTTCGCGACCCGTTCTATATTGACCAGCTGGAGGTGGTGAAAGGGCCCAACTCTGCCTTCTCGGGCCGGGGCTCGGCTGGCGGCACCGTGAATTTCGTCACCAAGAAGCCCAGCCTGGAGGCGCTCAACCGCGCCGAAGTGAGTGTGGGCACCGACAATTACTTTCGCGCCACGGCCGACCTGAACCGACCGCTGAGCGACAACAGTGCAGTACGCATCAACCTGATGACCCACCGCTCCGACAAACCGGGCCGCGATGTGGCGGAGGAAAGCCGTTACGGCCTGTACGCCGCTTACACCTGGGGTTTTAACGGGCCAACCCAGATCACCGCCGACTTTCTGCACAGTCGGCAAGACGACCTCCCGGATGCAGGCTTGCCGCTGGACCGCACTAATGTTCTGGGCAAAGGGGGAGTGGTGCCGCAGGGGCTGAACTTCAACAACTTTTATGGCCACCTCGACGACTATAAGGACGTCATGGTTAACAATTTGGGGCTGACCGTGCGGCACCGCTTCAATTCTGGCCTGGTGCTGCGCAACCAGACGCGCCTGAGCCGTGTCGGCAACGATTCAATCACCTCGTCGCCGCGCATCGTCAATGCGACTACCGCACGCGGCGATACCAAGCCGCGCGACCAGACGGACGAGGGCCTCAACAACCAGACCGACCTGTTGTTCAGCTTCGCCACCGGGGGCGTGCAGCATGATGTGGTGACCGGCGTGGAACTGGCGCAGTACAGCTACTCCAACCGTCGCCGCCTTGATACAAAAGGCCCCAGCACCTCGCTCTACAACCCTGCCCAGCGCGTGATCGGTGCCTCTGCACCGGTGTACGACGGTTCGGTCTACCGCTTTGAGACGAAAGATGTCGGTCTGTACTTGCTTGACACGCTGACGCTCTCGCCGAAATGGGAATTGAGTTTGGGCGGCCGTTGGGACCGCGTCGATGCCAAAGCCATGCGGCGCGGCTTCACCGGTGCCAATGCCGTCGCCAACACCACGCACGACCGCCAGGACGAGGTGTTCAGCTACAGCGCGGGTCTGGTTTACAAGCTCAATCCGGCAACCTCTCTTTATGCCGCCTACGGCAGCGCTTTCAACATCTCCGGCTCCTTTGACCGCAACCAGGTTCAGCTCGCCGGTGGGGGCGCCACCGAGCCCATCGTGGGTGCCAGCTTTGACACCCCGCCCGAGAAGGTGCGATCTATCGAGCTCGGGGCCAAATGGGACATTGGCTCCAACCTGGACCTCAATGCGGCGCTGTTTCGCACTGAAACCTCCGCAGGCCGGTTTCCGGCGGCGGTCGCGGGTGACGTGACAATCCCCAACGTCAAATACCACATCAATGGCTTTGAGGTCCTGGCCGCCGGCAATGTAAGCAAACGCTGGAAGCTCTACAGCGGGTACACCTATCTCCAATCCCGGGTGACGTCATCGCCCACAAACGCCTTTGCGGTGGGCCAGCAACTTGGCGGAACGCCGAAGCACTCGTTCAACGTCTTCACCACGTACGACATTGGCGACCGTTGGACACTGGGCGGTGGCCTGCAGTACGTTGCAGACCAAACCAGCGGCGTGCAGCCATCAGCCACGGGCAATTTGAAGGCAAGCATTCCTGGCTATACCGTGGCCGACCTGTACGCCACATACAAATTCACGCCCCGCACGCAGCTCCGCTTGAACCTCTACAACGCGCTGGACAGGCGCTACATCCAGCAGCTGGCTGAAGGCGGCGGGCAGGGCATTCCGGGCAACGGACGCCAGCTGATTGCCACCTTGCGACACGATTTTTGAGCGTGTCCATGCTGCTCACGTTTGACAACCTGCTGACCCGCCAAGAGGTCGCCGCCGTGCACAGCCAGCTCGCCGGTGCGCCCTGGGCCAGCGGCCTGAGCGCCGGACCGCAAGCCCTGGCGGTCAAGCACAACTTGCAACTGCCCGAAGACTTTGGCGGTTTGATGGATTTGCGCCGAACGGTCATGCGCGCCCTCAATCGGTCAGAGATGCTGCTGTCGGCGGCGCTGCCGTACAAGGTGGTGCCGCCCAACTTCAACCGCTACACGACAGAGCACAGCCACTACGGCTGGCACACCGACAGCACGCTGCGCTACCTGCCCGACGGCAGCGTGCTGCGCACGGACATTTCGGCCACGTTGTTCCTCTGCGACCCTGCCAGCTACGAGGGCGGTGAGTTGTGTATCCAAAACGCCCAAGGCGATCAGTGCGTGAAGCTGGCTGCAGGCAGCCTGGTGATCTACCCATCGGGCGCAATCCACCAGGTCACACCCATCACACGCGGCGAGCGCGTGGCCTGCTACTTTTTCATGCAGAGCGTGGTCAAGGACACTGAATGCCGACGCCAGCTCCATGAGATGGACCTGGCCCTGATCGACCTGCGCCAGCGCTGTGGCGAGACCGACCCGGCACTGGTGCGCCTGACCGGGCTTTACAACAACCTGTTGCGGCGCTGGTCGGAGTGTTAAGCCGCTGACCGGCTGAGCCGGAACGGGATTGAAGCGACGATGCCGGAGCGCGGCGTCCACCTGGTGGGCCGCGTGCTGGTTCGCCCGTGTTTGTGGACGATTCCAGCCACTGGGCGCTTGCCTTTCGCAGCGGCAAGCGCCCCTTGCGATGTTTTTGGGCCGGGCCAACAGTGGCTGACGTTAAAAGCCCCTTGCCTGTTGGGTTTGCCAGGCGTAATTGTCAAACGCGTCCGACCAAATTTCCATACCGGTGCCGCACCGTTTCCATGCTGCCAATGCACACCGCCAGCCACACGCTGCCAGACGCAAAACCCGCCAGAACGTCGCTCGCATAGTGGACCTGAATAAAAACGCGGCTGCAGCCCACGGTGAAGGCAATGGCGCTGGCCACCACCACGATCAGCAGGCTGACCGCGCGGCTGGATTGCGCTCGGGGCCAGGTACGCAGCAACACATACGCCAGCATGCCGTACACCACCACCGCACCCGAGCTGTGGCCGCTGGGAAAGCTCCAGCCACTGGCCGTGTACAGCAGGTTGTCGTGAACGGGCCGGGTGCGCGCAAAAATGCTTTTGAGCGCGGTATTGAGCAATGCGTTGCCCGCGATCGCGACTATCCAGCCCAACGCCAGCCAGCGGCGCTGTCGACTAATGAGCAGGGCTGCGACGACAGCGGCCAGCAGGCTCAGCCAGGCGGTGTCGGCCAAGTGGGTGAAAGCGGCAAAAAACTGCAGCGCCGAAGCAGGCAAGCTGCGGCCCACAGCGACTGAAAGCAGGTTATCGAGTGCGCCCATGCGCTGCGCGTGGCCTGGTTCCAACAGCTGCTCGGCCAGCACGGCGAACAGCAACGCCCCGCCCACGACCACCCCAAAACCCAGGCCCAGCCGCATCAGCAGGTAGGCGCTGGGCGACAAGCGCATGTTGTCACGCGGCACCGCGTAGCGCTGGGCAAGGCCCCAAAGGGCTGCAACTGAAAGCATCAACGCCGGTAGCACCCCCAGGAACAGGGGCAGCGCATGGGCGCCTATGCTTTCGATGAGCGGGGTATAAGCGGCGGCGTTGAAGTTCATGATGGGGGGGGGCGTGAGGCGGTCGGGCCTTGGCAAGTCTAGCAAATCAGCCTGTCGGGCGGGCCGCCAGTGGGGTGTCAGGCCAAGTCACGATAATCGTCCCATGACATCTTCCCCTACTGACTTCGCGACCCTTTCCCTGCCGGCCCATGTGCTGGCCAACCTGACCCAGCTGGGCTACACCCAGATGACCCCGATCCAGGCCGCCGCCCTGCCAGTCGCCTTGCTGGGCAAGGACCTGATTGCCCAGGCAAAAACCGGCAGCGGCAAGACCGCCGCCTTCGGCATCGCGCTGCTGGCCAACCTGAACGCGCGCCGCTTTGCCATCCAGGCGATGGTGCTGTGCCCGACGCGCGAGCTGGCCGACCAGGTCACCACCGAAATCCGCCGCCTGGCGCGCGCCGAGGAAAACATCAAGGTCGTCACGCTGTGCGGCGGGGTTGCCCTGCGCAACCAGATCGCCAGCCTGGAGCATGGCGCGCACATCGTCGTCGGCACGCCGGGCCGCATCATGGACCACCTGGCGCGCGGCCATCTGAACCTTGAAGCCATGAACACGCTGGTGCTGGATGAAGCCGACCGCATGCTCGACATGGGTTTTTTCGACGACATCGCCACTGTCGCCAAACAGTGCCCGAAAGAGCGCCAGACGCTGCTGTTTTCGGCCACCTACCCGGAAGGCATCGCCAAGATCAGCCAGCAGTTCATGAAGAATCCGCAAACCATCACGGTGCAGGCGCAGCACGAAAAAAGCAAGATCCGCCAGCGCTGGTACCAGGTCGAAGACACCGACCACGACGAGGCGCGCCTGGACGCGGTGGCGCTGGTGCTAAACCACTATCGGCCCGTCAGCACGCTGGCGTTTTGCAACACCAAGTCGCAATGCCGGGCGCTGGTGCAACTGCTGAAGGACCGGGGCTTCATCGCGCTGGCGCTGTACGGTGAGCTGGAGCAACGCGAGCGTGACCAGGTGCTGGTGCAGTTTGCCAACCGCAGCTGCTCGGTGCTGGTGGCCACCGACGTGGCCGCGCGCGGGCTGGACATTTCGCAGCTGGAAATGGTCATCAACGTCGATGTGACGCCGGACAGCGAAATCCACATCCACCGCATCGGCCGCACCGGCCGCGCCGACGAGGAAGGCTGGGCCATCAGCCTGGCGACGATGGACGAAATGGGCTCTGTCGGCAAGATCGAGCTGCTGCAAAAAACCGAATCCGACTGGCACAAGATTGAAGAACTGACGCCGACCGCCAAAGAGCCGCTGCGCCCGCCAATGGCAACGCTGCAGATCGTCGGCGGCCGCAAGGAAAAAATCCGTGCCGGCGACGTGCTTGGCGCGCTGACCGGCGAGGCCGATGGCTTCACGGTGTTCACCCGCGAACAGATTGGCAAGATCAACGTCAACGAGTTCTCGACCTATGTGGCGGTGGACCGCCGCATTGCCGCCGACGCCCTGCACAAGCTGGCCATGGGCAAGGTCAAGGGGAAAAGCGTGCGCGTTCGGCTGATGGACGACGAGGCTTGAGCCAGGCGCTGAAGATTTTAATGATCAAATAAGCCATTTGCGCATGCTGTGCATGATTTTTTAGCTATTAATAAAGGAGCAATATGACGGCTGCTGAAAATCATGATTCCACCCTTTTTCCTGCGGCTGGCACAGGCGAGTCGTCCATTGGCGCGGCGCTGGTGATCGGCGCGGCTGGCGGCCTGGGCGCGGCGCTGGTGGCTAATCTTTCCGGCACGGCTGGCGGGCCGCAACCCTGTCCGGCGGTGCTGGCACTGAGCCGCAGCAGCCTTCCGGCCATCGACTATGGCGATGAAGCCAGTTTGAAAATGGCGGCGGACTGGGTGGCAGCGCAGTGTGCTTTGCAGCAAGTGGAGCTTCGCCTGCTGGTGGTCGCCAGCGGTTTTCTGCACGGCCCGCAGGGCCAGCCCGAACGCAGTTTCAGCCAGCTGGACGCCGGCTACCTGGCCCATGTGTTCCAGGTCAACACCATTGGCCCGGCGCTGGTGATGAAGCATTTTTTGCCATTGCTTCCCAAGCAGGGCCGATGCGTGGCGGCTTTTCTGTCGGCCAAGGTTGGCAGCATCAGCGACAACGCGCTGGGCGGCTGGTATGGCTACCGCGCATCGAAGGCGGCGCTGAACCAGCTGGTCAAGACCGCGTCGATTGAGATGACCCGCCGCAACCGCCAGTCGGTCTGCGTCGCGCTGCATCCGGGCACCGTCGATACCGCGCTGAGCCAACCGTTCGCCAAGACCGGCCTGAAGGTGCGGCCAGCGGAAGAAGCCGCCGGCGATCTGCTCAGCGTGCTGAACGGCGTGACGCCCGCCGAAACCGGCAACATGCTGGACTACCAGGGCCTGATGCTGCCGTTTTGACGGAAAATATAGGCTTTTAGTGCGTTTTCGCAAGGCGGATATGCAGAAGGTGCTATCAAAAGTCTAGCAAAATAAAAAAGTGCGCAGCAAGTTGACCTGCGCGCACTTTTTCGGAAATGGCAACCTCAAGCCTGTTTTTCCGCCAGTTGTGCAGCCGCCTTGCGGCGCTCGCGGAATGCCTGCAACTCGCCGACTACGCCCTTGCGGAAGGTCAACACGCACAGCACAAAGATCACGCCGATGATGACCGTGACCCATGAACCGACCTTGTCGGCCAGCAGGTTCTGCAACGAAATCACGATGCCCGCGCCCATCACCGGGCCAAAGAAGGTGCCCACGCCGCCGAGCAGCGACATCAGGATCACCTCGCCGGACATGGACCAGTGCACGTCGGACAGCGTGGCAAAGCCCATGACCAGCGTCTTGAGCGAGCCGGCCAGGCCGGCCAGTGCCGCAGACAAGGTAAAAGCCAGCAGCTTGTAGCGGTCCACCTGGTAGCCCAGTGAAATGGCGCGGGGCTCGTTTTCCCGGATCATCTTGAGCACCTGGCCGAACGGCGAGTTGACGATGCGCGTGATGAACAGGAAGCACAACACGAAAACAGCCACCACAAAGTAGTACATGGTGTTGTCTGGCCGCAGTGAAATCATGCCGAATAATTCGCCGCGCCGCACACCCTGCAGGCCATCTTCTCCGCCCGTGAACGGCGCCTGAAGGCAAACGAAATACACCATCTGGGCAATGGCCAGCGTGATCATGGCAAAGTAAATGCCCTGCCGGCGAATCGCCACCATGCCGACCACCAGCCCAATCAGCCCGGCGCCCACGGTGCCGGCCAGAATTGCTGTTTCAGGCGTCCAGTTCTGCGACTTGACGAACCAGCCCGTGATGTAGGCCGCCGAGCCGAAAAACGCCGCATGGCCGAACGACAGCAGGCCGGTAAAGCCCAGCAGCAGATTGAACGCGCAGGCAAACAGCGCAAAGCACAGCAGCTTCATGACAAACACCGGATACAGCCCGATAAACGGCGCGACCAGCAGAAACGCCAGGAGTGCAATATAGGTGATGCGGGTAATTTTTTTCGAAGTGTTCATTGCTTGTTTCCAAAATTCAGCGCATGCGGTGCGGCGGCTTGTATTCCCAAGTTCCGGCCGCAGGACCGGCTTTGCCGGACTGCAGGCGGGGGAGCCCCCTCGGGGGGTCGCGAACCACACGAAGTGGGGAGCGTGGGGGCCATGTTCACGCTTCTTTGCCAAACAAGCCGGCCGGGCGAACCATCAGTACCAGAACCATCACGACGAAGACCACAATGTTGGAGGCTTCGGGGTAGAAAACCCGTGTCATGCCTTCGATCAGGCCGAGTGCCAGGCCGGTGATGACCGAGCCCAAGATCGAGCCCATGCCGCCGATCACCACCACCGCAAACACCACGATGATGAGGTTCGAGCCCATCAGCGGGTTGACCTGGATGATCGGGGCGGCCAGCACACCGGCCAGTGCGGCCAGTGCTGCGCCTGCGCCATAGGTCAGCATGACCATCATCGGCACGTTGATGCCGAAGGTCTGCACCAGTGCAGAATTTTCAGTCCCGGCGCGCAGATAAGCACCCAGGCGCGTGCGCTCGATGATGAACCAGGTGCCCAGGCAGACCACCAGTGACACCAGCACCACCCAGGCCCGGTAGTTCGGCAGAAACATGAACCCCAAGTTGGTCGCGCCCGACAGCAACTCGGGAACCGGATACGACTGGCCCGATGCGCCATACAGTTCGCGAAAAACGCCTTCGACAACCAGCGCCAGGCCAAAGGTCAGCAACAAGCCATACAACGGGTCGAGCTTGTACAGGTGTTTCAGGAACAGCCGCTCGATCACCACGCCGAATGCACCCACCACCAGGGGTGCCAAAAACAAGGCAAACCAGTAGTTGATGCCGAATTTGTCGAGCATGATCCAGGCGGTAAACGCGCCCAGCATGTAAAGCGCGCCGTGCGCGAAATTGACCACGCCGAGCAGGCCGAAAATGACAGCCAGTCCCAGGCTGAGCATGGCATAAAACGCGCCGTTGACCAGGCCCAGCAGCAGCTGGCCCAGGAACGCTTGATGGGGAATGCCGAAAATTTCCATGGGTGACCGTCAGTTCATACCTTGCCAAATTTAAAAAAAGCGGCTGGTCGCTTCCTGCGACCAGCCGCCCCGTGCTTCAGCTTATTTTTTGATCAGTGCGCACTTGGACTCGGCCACCGTAGTGAAGGCTTGGTCGCCCGGAACCTTGGCCACCAGCTTGTAGTAGTCCCAGGGCACGCTCGATTCCTTCGAGGACTTGACCTGGTACAGGTACATGTCGTGGATCATCCGGCCGTCGGCGCGGATCTGGCCCTTGTTGTAGAAGTCGTCGATCTTCATGCCCTTGAGCGTCGCCATGACCTTGTCGGCATCGGTCGTCCCTGCGGCCTGGACGGCCTTGAGGTAAGTTGTCGTGACCGAATAGTCGGCTGCCTGCAGGCTGGAGGGCATGCGCTTGTACTTGTCAAAGAAACGCTTGGCAAAGGCACGCGATGCATCGTCCTGGTTCCAGTACCAGCTGTCGGCCAGCTGCAGTCCTTCGGTGTTGGCCAGGCCCAGGCTGTGGATGTCATTGATGAACGCAAGCAAGCCGACCACCTTCATGGACTTGGTGATGCCGAATTCCTTCGCGGCTTTCATGGCATTGGTGAAATCGCCGCCCGCATTGGCCAGCGCCAGAACCTGTGCCTTGGACGATTGGGCCTGCAGCAAGAAGGAGGAGAAGTCAGACGCATTGAGCGGGTGACGCACTGCGCCGGCGACGGTGCCTCCGTTGGCCTTGACCACGTTGGACGCGTCGCCTTCCAGCGAATAGCCAAAGGCATAGTCGGCTGTCAGGAAGAACCAGTTTTTGGCGCCGGACTTCACCAGGGCCGTGCCCGCCACCTTGGACAGAGCTACTGTATCGTAGGCGTAGTGCACCGTGTAGGGTGAGCAGGCTTCATTGGTCAAACGCGCCGAACCGGGGCCAATTGCCATGAAAGGACGTTTCTTTTCCTCGGCGATCTTGGCCATGGCAAGGGCCGTGCCGGAGTTGGTGCCGCCAATCAGCATCGACAGGCCGTCCTTGTCGATCCATTCGCGGGCCTTGGATGAGGCAACGTCGGCCTTGTTCTGGTGGTCGGCGGTCAGCACTTCAACCGGACGGTTCAGGACCTTGCCGCCGAAATCCTGCACTGCCCACTTGACCATCTCGGCACCGGCAGGGCCGTCAATGTCGGCATACAGGCCGGACATGTCGGTGATGAAACCGATCTTGACCGGACCGGTGTTCTGTGCCGAAGCAGCAGCGGCAAATCCGAGAGTCATTGAGAGGGCAAGTAGTTTGAGTTTCATTTTTTTGTCTCCTGGATACGTGGTTGATCGGGTTGAAAGGGTTGAAAACAGGCGGGCAGGCTTGTGGCCTACACGCCCAGGTATTCCTGGAGCATGCCCATGTTCTGGGCCAGTTCGGACTGGGCAAACTGTTTGACGATCTGGCCGTGCTCCATGACATAGAAACGGTCGGCAAGCGGCGCGGCAAAGCGGAAATTCTGCTCGACCAACACGATGGTGTAGCCCTTGGCCTTGAGCGCCAGGATCATTTCAGCGAGCTTTTGAACGATCACCGGTGCCAGGCCTTCAGAAATTTCATCGAGCAGCAGCAGCCGCGCGCCGGTGCGCAAGATGCGCGCCACCGCCAGCATTTGCTGCTCGCCGCCCGACAGACGGGTGCCGGGGCTGCTGGCGCGCTCCTTCAGGTTGGGGAACATGGCGTAGATATCGTCGATGCTCATGCCCCCCGGTGCAATCGTCGGCGGCAACATCAGGTTTTCCTCGGTCGAGAGGCTGGCAAAAATGCCGCGCTCCTCGGGGCAGTAGCCCACGCCGAGCCTGGCCACCTTGTGCGGTGCGAGTTTCAGGGCTTCCTCGCCGTTGATCTTGATCGAGCCCTTGCGCGCCCCGGTCAGGCCGACGATGGCGCGCAGCGTGGTCGTGCGGCCAGCGCCGTTGCGGCCGAGCAGGGTGACGACTTCGCCCTCGTTCACTGTCAGGTTGACGCCATGCAAAATGTGCGACTCGCCATACCAGGCGTTAAGGTCTTCGATGCGCAGGAATTCTTTGCCCATGGTCAGTGTGCTCCCTGCAGTTCGGTGTCTGCGCTGCCCATGTAGGCTTCGATGACCAGCGGGTTTTTGGCCACTTCGTCATACGGGCCGTCGGCAATGATGGCGCCGCGCTGCAGCACCGTGATGCGGTCGGCAATCGACGACACCACGTTCATGTTGTGCTCGACCATCAAGATGGTGCGGCCGGCCGAAACTTTCTTGATCAGTTGCGTGACCCGGTCCACGTCTTCGTGGCCCATGCCCTGCGTGGGTTCGTCCAGCAGCATCAGCTCGGGCTCCAGCGCCAGTGTGGTTGCCAGTTCCAGCGCACGCTTGCGGCCATACGGCAGGCTGACGGTAAGCTCGTTGGCAAAGTCGCTCAAATCGACTTCAGCCAGGAGTTCCAGGGCTCGATCGTGCAGGTGGAACAACGTGCTTTCGGCTTTCCAGAAATGAAACGAAGTGCCCTCGTTGCGTTGCAGCGCAGCGCGCACGTTTTCCAGTACCGTCATGTGCGGGAACACAGCGGAAATCTGGAATGAACGGACGATGCCGCGCCGTGCGGTTTGTGCCGGCTTTTCAAAAGTGATGTCCGTGCCGTTGAAGGTGATGCTGCCGCGCGTGGGCGTCAGGAACTTGGTCAGCAAGTTGAAGAAGGTCGTCTTGCCGGCGCCATTGGGGCCAATGAGCGCATGAATGTGCCCGCGTTGAACTTTCAGGTCCACGTTGTTGACGGCAATGAATCCCTTGAATTCCTTGGTCAGGCTGCGCGTTTCAAGAATGAAATCCACTGGCAAATTGGCTCTCCGGCAGGTTGAATTGACTTCACGTTACGTCTTGAAAAAAGTCAGTTTGGTTTCGTGAAACACAGGCCTTGATCTTAGCCAGACACCACTGGTGAAAATACCGGGTTAGACCCTTAAGTAGTTTTTCGTAATGAAAAGTTAACGCCTGATGCCTTTTCCGGATGCGTCCACTGGATTGAAAGCAAAGCCTTGAATTCAGCAGATTGTTCGCCACAAAGCTTCAATGGTCATGGCCAACAGTCTGTGCCAGGCGCCGGCTTTAATGGTGGCTGAACAGCCATGGCAACCAGCCAATTGGGTGACATTTTTGAGTGAAAAGTGCAATTTCCGCATGACTGATAAGCATGGACTGCTATTAAAAAAAATTTACGGTCTTTCCGGATGGCTCTGCTGCACTGTGCGACCATGGCGACCATGCAAAACTTCTGGCCTTCCAGCGGCTTCACCCCGCTTCAGCGCAACCCTCGTGGCTGGCTGCTGCCGACCGACGACTACCTGCGGCTTTTCCTGGGCCGTCCTGAATTGGCGCTGATGCCGGAATCCTGCCCGGCCGAACGCGCTTTGCATGCGGCCCTGCTGGCATTGCCGTCGGGGCTGGTCACGCCTGCCGATCTGGAAAAGGTAGAAGACTCCGATGTCCGCGCCAGTTACCAGTTCTTCCTGCGCTTTCGCGATGGCCTGCTGGCCGCCGGCACGCTGGAAGCTTATTACCTGAGCCTGTTCGCGCGCGACGGAACAGGGGTCATCACCATTCCACCGCTGTTCATCGATTTGCTGGCGCAGGCCATCACCCACAACCTGCTGCATGAATCAAACGATGCCTACGAAGTGCGCGCTGGTGAAATGCTGTTTCGCCCCCAGCGCATCAGCACGCAGGACGGCCAGGTACTAAGCGGTGACCGCGACGTGATTGACATGTTCAGCGAAACCGGGGGGCTGGGTGACTTCGGACGCTTTCTGGCGGAGGCCAAGGCGCCTCTGGCAACCATCAGCCTGAAGGTGCTAGGCGAGGACAATGCGCCGGATTACTGGACGCAGGCCGACCGCCATGCCTTTTTGCTCGACCTCACGCATGAAGTCACGACGGACCTGAGCCATGGCCTGGTGCTGAAAATGACCCGGGCGCGCTCTGGCCTTAAGGCATTGGCCAGTGTGCTGCAAAAATGGGTTCGCCATTTCCTGGGCGTCGGCGTCACCATCCGGCCGCTACAAAAGATCGATGACGATGCCTGGCGCTGGCATCTGGGGCTGGACACTGAAGCAACGGCGCTGCTCAACGACCTGTATGAAGGCCGGGACGTGGCAGCCCAAAGGCTGAATCGGCTGGTCAGCCTGTTTCGCCTTGATTTTGTAGACCCGCAGGAGATGCGCACCGACGTGGCGGGCAAGCCGGTCTATCTGGGGCTGATGATGAATGCAGAGGGCGTGCTTCGGGTCAAGCCGCAAAACCTGCTGGTGAACCTGCCATTGCGTTCCTGGCTGCAATGAAGGCATGTGCGCCAGTTGTAACGCGCCTTGTGCCCTCAGCTTGGGCCTTGCCGGCAAGCCTTCTGAGACCGGACCAGCCATCTCAATGCGATGCGGGACGGCTGTTGAGTTCTGTATGCGCCGGCTTGTCATCAGAAACCGACGCGTCACCGTCGGCCTGCTCCTGCAAATCCTTTACCGATGGCGACGTTTCCTTCATGCAACTGGCCACCCCGAAACACTGTTGATGAACGCTGGCAATATTAGAAAAAAAACGCGACAGGCAAAAATGCTGCCTATACAGCGCACGGCCGTTTCTTGCCAGGGTTTGCTTCAGACCCGGCGTTTTTAAAACCTTCTGCATGCCGGCGGCTATGCTTGCGGGACTGGCTACTGTCACGAATACAGCGTTGATGCCATCGGTCAGCAAGGATGGAATCTCGCCTACCGCCGTCGTGACGACAGCCACGCCATGGGCAATAGCTTCCAGGATGGCCAGTGGCAGCACTTCGTCGTGCGAAGGCAATACCAGCAAGTCGGAATTCGCTAAAAGACGGCTGACCTTGCGCTGGTCGCACCAACCTTCAAACCGCACCAGATCACTGACGCCCAGCGCGCGCGCCTTGGCAAGGTAAGCGGCCACATTGCCGCCCCCCGCAATTGTGACGATCAAGCCGGATGTGTCGAGCGCCGGATGCGCCAGCGCCTGCAGCAGGTCCAGCAATCCTTTGCGATCCGACAGGTTGGCCAGGAAGAGAACGCGATGCAGCGGGCTGCCAGGCACCGCTTGCGGCACGCTGTCGGGCTCCGGCACGCCATTGATGATGGTCTGCACCCTGTCAGCCGGCACATGCAGAACATCGATGACAAAGGCCTTGGCGCCAGGACCGATCACGAGCACACCTTGCGGCAAGGAAAAAACCCAGCGTGTCAGCCAGCGAAGCACCGCTGGCAACCTGTCATAAAACCCATTCATCTGCGCATGCAGGTGCAGCACTGTTGGCACGCCCATCACTGCGCATGCCACGATCAAGGTGCCTTTGCGGAACAGGCTCATGCGGGTGGCCACGTTGACATGCACGCCTGCCAGGCGGCCCTGCAGCCGGCCTGCTGCAATCCTCATAATGGCTATCAGCAGGACCCAAAGAGAATATTGAGGGCCACTCGAACCGCGTGTGTCCAGTGCGCGCAGACGCGCCGATCCATTGGGCAAGTGCTCGGCCTGGCACTGGATCAGGTAGTCGGCCACCTTGTACATGCCGCCTCCACCGGGCGACCAGGGGCAGGCGATATAAATATAGCTTGCGTCGACTTGAGGTGTTAGTGTTGCCCTTGATTGCTGGCGTTTCGAATGGTGAGAATCCTTCATTTATTTTGGACAAGAGTGATGCAAATTGGCAGACAGTGTTGCGCAATAATGCACTAGCAACATATACGTATTTGCTAATTTTTATTCTGTTACAGGTAAAACATTTTGGAAGCCGCAAGGAGGTCAATTTGAATACTTCAAGGCGAACATGCTGAAGCAACTAATGAAACAAGGGTTGAAAGCAGTGGATGACATTGCAATAGCAGTCGACCGTGGCGCCGTTGCCCCGAATGCCCTGGTCAACGTTCTGTTTCACTCGCTGTACGAGAGCCGGGCACAGCTTGCCAGCCGCGACCTGGCACCGAACCAGCACGTGACTGTGGCGGACTTTCGTGGGTTTGTCGAAGAGATGCTTGAAAATGATTACACCGTCGTGTCGCCTGCCCAGATCGATGCCGGGCTTTTGCCGGGCCGGCGCTACCTCACGATCACGTTTGACGACGGTTACTTCAATAATATGCTGGCGCTCGATGTGCTGAACCAGTTCCGTGTTCCCGCGACTTTTTTTGTGTCCACTGACCATGTGCAACAGAACAAGGCCTTCTGGTGGGATGCCTTCAGCCGCGAGTTGACGCGCAGCGGCCTCAGTCCGGACCGGCAGAAGTCCGAGATAGAGCAACTCAAGATGCTGACCCCTGAAAAGATTGATGCCTGTCTTGTCGAGCGTTTCGGCCCGGCGGTGCTCAAGCCCAAAGGCGACATTGATCGCCCGTTCACGCCGCGTGAGCTGGGGCAGTTCGCGCTCAATCCCTGGGTCCATGTGGGTAACCACACGCGCGACCATGCCATCCTTACGAACTGTACGCCTGCCGAAATGGTTGACCAGATCACGGCGTGCCAGAACGCACTGGCCGACCTGGTGGGCTATCGACCTGTTGCCATTGCATATCCCAACGGCAACAACTCTTCTGTTGCCGTCGATGTGGCCGTGGCGGCAGGGCTGCGCGTGGGGTTCACAGTGGCGCCGCGCCCCCCCCGAGTGCCGCTGGACAGCGATTCCCGCATGCTGCTCGGGCGATTCTTTTTCCAGGGCGGGCAGGACATCCGTCGGCAATGTCGCCTGTTTGGCGCCCGATTTGTTCCCAGTCATATGCTTAAGACGATGATGCAGTCGGCATGAAGCGCGAGAGACTGCGCCTGGCGCCGCCGTTGCTGCTGGCATCAAGGTGGTCTTTGGCGAATTGACCAGGTAAATACAGGTGCCAGCGCACAGTGGCTTAAAATCAGCCGTTCAGCCCATTTTTAACCCGGAGTCTTCCATGTCCAAGAAAATCAGAGTCGAGGCCGACATCTGCGCAGCCAAGCCTGTGCCGCCAAAAGGCTACACCATCACCACTGGCAACGGCCAGAAATGCAGCCTTGAGCGCGGTGCCCACACCCGCAGCAAAAAGAACCCAGGCAAGCGTCCCCACCAGGGTTAAGCCAAGGGACTGGCCCGGGCATCTTATTGCTCGGCCAAAAAGAAACCCGGACTACCGAGGCGCGATCCGCTGCGGTTGTCCGGGTTTTTTTTTCAGCGCCGGATTCGAGGCCGGCGCTGGGGAAGATCACATATTGCGACGGTACTGGCCGCCGACTTCGAACAGCGAATTGGTGATCTGCCCGAGCGAGCAGACGCGCACCGCGTCCATCAGCACGTCAAACACGTTACTGTTCTCGATCACCGCCTGCTGCAGGCGCTTGAGCTGTGCCGGTGCTTCATGGGCGTGGCGGGTGTGGAAGTCTTCCAGGCGCTTGAGCTGGCTTTGTTTTTCCTCGTCGGTCGAGCGGGCAAGTTCGAGCTTGTCATGCACCGCGTCGCCATGCGGGTTGCGAAAGGTGTTGACGCCAATGATCGGCAGCTCGCCGGTGTGCTTGAGCATCTCGTAGTGCATGGACTCGTCCTGGATGCGGCCACGCTGGTAGCCTGTTTCCATGGCGCCCAGCACGCCGCCCCGGTCGGCGATGTTCTGGAACTCGGTCAGCACAGCTTCTTCCACCAGTTCGGTGAGTTCTTCGATGATGAAGGCACCCTGGCTCGGGTTTTCGTTCTTCGCCAGGCCCCATTCGCGGTTGATGATGAGCTGGATCGCCATCGCGCGGCGCACAGAGTCTTCGGTCGGCGTGGTGATGGCTTCGTCAAACGCGTTGGTGTGCAGCGAATTGCAGTTGTCGTAAATCGCAATCAGCGCCTGCAGCGTGGTGCGAATGTCGTTGAACTGGATTTCCTGCGCGTGCAGGCTGCGACCCGATGTCTGGATGTGGTATTTCAGTTTCTGGCTGCGTTCGTTCGCGCCGTATTTTTCCTTCATCGCCACGGCCCAGATGCGGCGCGCCACGCGTCCCATCACCGTGTATTCGGGGTCCATGCCGTTGCTGAAGAAGAATGACAGGTTGGGCGCGAAGTCGTCGATGTGCATGCCGCGCGCCAGGTAGGCTTCGACAAACGTGAAGCCGTTGCTCAGCGTAAAGGCCAGCTGGCTGATCGGGTTGGCACCGGCTTCCGCGATGTGGTAGCCGCTGATCGACACGCTGTAGAAGTTGCGCACGTTGTGGTGCACAAAGTATTCGGCGATGTCGCCCATCACCTTCAAACTGAACTCGGTGCTGAAAATGCAGGTATTCTGGCCCTGGTCTTCCTTCAGGATATCGGCCTGCACCGTGCCGCGCACGTTGGCTTGCACCCATTCGCGGATCTTGGCGATTTCGGTGTCGGTCGGGTCGCGGCCGTTGTCGGTCTTGAACTTGTCGATGTTCTGGTCAATGGCAGTGTTCATGAACATCGCCAGAATGCTGGGCGCCGGGCCGTTGATGGTCATCGACACGCTGGTGGTCGGGCTGCACAGGTCAAACCCGCCGTACAGCACCTTCATGTCGTCCAGCGTAGCGATGGACACCCCCGAGTTGCCGACCTTGCCGTAGATGTCGGGACGCGGGTCCGGGTCGTTGCCGTAGAGGGTGACCGAGTCAAACGCGGTGGACAGTCGTTTGGCGGCCATGCCGTCGCTCAGCAGCTTGAAGCGCGTGTTGGTCCGGAACGGGTCGCCTTCGCCCGCGAACATACGGGTCGGGTCTTCGCCCTCGCGCTTGAAGGCAAAAGTGCCGGCGGTGTAAGGGTAGCTGCCGGGCACGTTGTCCAGAATCAGCCATTTCAGAATCTCGCCATGGTCTTCGTAGGTCGGCAAGCAGACCTTGCGGATGGTGGTGCCGCTCAGTGACTTGCTGGTCAATTGCGTGCGGATTTCCTTGTCGCGAATTTTGACGACATATTCGTCGCCTGCATAGGCTTTCTGCATTTCAGGCCATTGGGCCAGCAGCTTTTTGGCGCTGGGCTCTTGAATCTGCTCGCGCTCCACGGCGAGGCTGATCACCGCTTCCACGGCATTCGTCTTGTCTGATTTGCTGGCGCTGAGCATGCCGGAGGTGGCACGCAGCTGCTGGATTTGCCGGGCCAGCGCGGCCTGCTCCTTGCCACGCTTTTTGTAGCCACGCACTGTGTCGGTGATCTCGGCCAGGTAGCGGGTGCGGGCGGCAGGAACCACTGGCGTCTGGTTGGTGCTGTGGCGCACATTGACCAGCGGCAACGCGCCATCGGTCAGGTTCAGACCCAGTGCGCTGAGCCGGATTTTGAGCGCCTGGTAGAGCGCTGTCACACCATCGTCGTTGAAGCGTGCGGCCATGGTGCCGAACACCGGCATCTGGTCGGCCGGCGTGGTCCAGGCTTCCTTGTTGCGTTGCACCTGCTTGGCCACGTCGCGCAGGGCGTCGAGCGCGCCCTTGCGGTCGAATTTGTTGATGGCCACGAACTCGGCAAAGTCGAGCATGTCGATTTTTTCCAGCTGGCTGGCCGCGCCGAACTCGGGCGTCATCACATACATCGGCACATCGACATGCGGCACGATGGCCGCGTCGCCCTGGCCGATGCCGGAGGTTTCCACAATGATCAGGTCAAAGCCGGCGGCCTTGCAGGCGGCAATCACGTCAGGCAACGCCTTGCTGATTTCAGAGCCGAAGTCGCGCGTGGCGAGCGAGCGCATGAACACGCGTTGACCCTGGCTCCAGGGGTTGATGGCGTTCATGCGGATGCGGTCGCCGAGCAACGCACCACCGCTTTTGCGCCGCGACGGGTCGATGCTGATCAGCGCCACGCGCAACTCGTCGCCCTGGTCGAGTCGCAGGCGGCGAATCAGCTCGTCGGTCAGACTGGATTTGCCTGCGCCGCCGGTGCCGGTAATGCCCAGAACCGGTATTTTTTTAGTAGCGGCTTGCGCCCGTACAGCTTGCACAAGCGTCTCATCTGCCTTGTTTTCTTCAAGTGCGGTGATGAGCTGGGCCAGCGCGCGCCAAGCCATCTCGTTGTGGCCTTCTATGGCTTCAACGTGGCTGGGCGCGTAGCCGCTGATGTCCTTGTCGCAACGCATCACCATTTCGCCAATCATGCCGGCCAAACCCATGCGCTGGCCGTCCTCGGGGCTGAAGATGCGCGCCACGCCATAAGCCTGGAGTTCGCGGATTTCCGGCCCGACGATGACGCCGCCGCCGCCGCCAAACACCTGGATGTGCTCGCCGCCCCGGCTTTTCAGCAAGTCCACCATGTACTTGAAATACTCGACATGTCCGCCTTGATAGGAACTGATGGCGATGCCCTGCGCGTCTTCCTGCAGTGCCGCCGTCACAACTTCGTCAACGCTGCGGTTGTGGCCCAGGTGAACCACCTCGGCGCCCATGCCCTGCAGAATGCGCCGCATGATGTTGATCGCCGCGTCATGGCCGTCGAACAGGCTGGCAGCGGTGATAAAGCGCACTTTGTTGGTGGGGCGGTAGCTGGCAAGGGCCTTGTAGTCGGCGGACAGGTCGGTCATGGAAATTGTTTCCTGTAGGGTTGCGCGCACTGGGATATGCTGGAACGCTATGTTATTACGTTTACGTAAACGTCAATCAAAAAAACATGCAAATCCTTTTAGGCTCTTGGTGCGCATCTTCAAGCTTGCTCCTGCAGGGTCTGGTCTGCCTGAAGCTTTTTCAGCGGCAGCATGTGGTCTATTGCATATTTCACCAGTTCGGCCTGGCCGGTGATGCGCAGCTTGCGGCGCAAGTTGAGCCGATGGGTTTCCACCGTGCGCACCGACATGCCGAGCTCCCGGGCAATTTGCTTGTTGGAGTAGCCGCAGGCCAGCCATGCCAGCGTAGCCGACTCCTTGGGCGTCAGGGGGCTGCCGGCGCCGCTGGGGACTGGAAAGCCTTCCAGGTAATGCTGAAGTTCAGGGCTGAAAAAGGTTTCACCCGCATGCACCGCGCGAATCGCATTGACCAGTTCCAGGGCAGGGGCGTCCTTGAGCACGTAGCCTTTTGCACCGGACTCCACGGCGCGTTTGACGTACTCGACGCTGTTGTGCATCGACAGCACCAGCACATCGATGCCAGGAAAATGCAGTTGAAACAGCGCCGCCAGCTCAATGCCACTGGCGCCGCGCATGCTGATGTCGGTGAGTACGATGTGCGGCGCATCGTCCTCGCCCAGCTCGGCAGCCAGCTCCATGGCCTCATCAACGCTGCCGGCTTCACCGACCACCCGGATATCGTCCGTGGCCTCCAGCCGCATGCGCACACCGTCGCGCACAAAAGGGTGGTCATCGACCAGAATGAGGCGGATTTTGTTCGTCATAGTACCTTGCTGTTTATCGATCAGCGCTTGCCGTGTCCAGCCACGCCTGGACTTCGGTGCCATCGTCATCGGCATAGATTTTCAGCGCGCCGCCCAGGCCTTCCATGCGTTCGCGCATGTTGCGCAGGCCTATGCCGCTGCGCTGGTCGGTTTGTATCTCCCGCAGATTGAATCCCTTGCCGTCATCCTTGATCGACAGGCTGATCTGGTGGCGATGGTAGACCAGCTTGACGCGCACATTGGCAGCGCCCGAATGCAGCTTGGCATTGGTGAGGGCTTCCTGCGAAATACGAAACAGCGAGGTGCTTTGGTTCATTGGTATGGCGCACGGCTTGCCGTGGGTTGAAAACACGATCTTCATGCTGCATTGCTCCTGCACTTCGTTGGCCAGCACCTCGATAGCCGGGCCCAACCCGAAGTCGTCGAGCAGTGCGGGGCGCAGGCCGTGGGAGATGCGGCGTACTTCGAGAAGTGCCTCGCTTAGCCGCTCCAGGCCACGTTTGAGCGGTCCCATGATCTGCAGATCGGCCAGCGTGCCTTTCGCTGCTGCCCCGGACCGCGCCACATTGCTGACATCGATGTCTTCGCTTGCCTGGTTTGCCGCCGTCAGCCGGTTTTCCAGCTGAAGCTGCGCGGTTTCCAGGAAAAATTTTGACGACACCAGTACCTGGACAATGCCGTCGTGCAATTCTCTGGCCACCCGCAAGCGTTCTTCTTCCTGCGATTGCACCACCCGCTGCGCCAGGTAGCGCAGCTTGGCCCCCGATTCCTTGTTGTCGCTGATATTGAGCGCCAGTCCGGCCATACCCATCAAGATGATGGAAATAACAGCAATTGCGTACATGCGGATTTCGGTTTCACGGATGTTGGCCTGTGCCTGCGCGTCTATGCCTTGCAAGGCCTGCTCGATGTCGTCAAGGTAAAGGCCGGTACCCAGCATCCAGTCCCAGGATTGCACCGGCTCCACGTAGCCGAGCTTGAAGGCCACCTGCTTCGATGATGGTTTTTCCCAGTAATAGCGCACGATGCCGCCGCCATTGCGGGTTGATTCGAGCAGCTTTTGAATCGGGAAGTCGCCGAAAGGATCCTTCATGCTCCACAAGTTCTGGCCCACCAGTTCGGGTTGGCGCGGATGCATCACGTTCTTGCCATTCATGTCATAGACAAAGAAGTAACCGTCTTTTCCATACTCCAGCCGGCTCAGGATGGCGATCGCCTCTGCCTGGCTTAGAGGGTTGGCAGCGTCCTTCAGCAGCGGCGCTATCGCACTTTGGGCCAGCTTGACATTGGCGCGCAGCTCGGCCTCGCGGCTGGCCAGATAGGTCGATTCAACCAGATCGCGTTCCTGCTTTGCCAGCTTGACCGTCTGGTTGTGCACCGTCAGGATCACCGAGCCCAGAGCAATGCTCATGGGCACGATCGACAGCAAAAATATCTTGAGCCGAAGCTGCATGCAAGTGTCCACAAAATACGCCACTGCCTGCGCACCGCAGCGGCTAAATCCACAAGCCCTGACTTTGTCCGGCGTTGGCCGTCATGGCCAGGCGCAACTGCGTGAAGGCCGCAGCAACCAGCCCGCCGTCAGGCCATAGCCACAGCGCTGGCGTATTTTAAGTAGTAATGCGTAGGGGAAAACAGACCTTTGCGACGGAGTAAAAAATTTAATAATCCGTCCAACAGCGCAAGCTGGTATTGGCCGCCACCCGGCACGCCATCGATAGCGCAGCGCTGTCAAGTGCCGTGGGCACTGGCCGGCAACGCACTGGCTTTATTTGTTTGTTTTTTTATTAGTATTTTCTACCTTTGATGGAGACACCCATGAGCCTGAGTTTTGCCAAATTGGCGGTTGCGACAGCTATCCTGAGTTTTACCGGCATGGCCATGGCCGCAGATCCGATCAAGATCGGTGTGACAGGTCCTTTCACCGGCGGTTCGTCGTCCATGGGCGTGAGCATGCGTGACGGTGTCCGGCTCGCGGTCGATGAAATCAACAAGTCTGGCGGCGTGATCGGTCGTCAGCTGCAGGTCGTCGAGCGCGATGACGAAGCGAAAAACGAGCGCGGTGTGCAAATTGCGCAGGAGCTGATCAATAAGGAAAAGGTTGCGGCCACCGTGGGCTACATCAACACCGGCGTGGCGTTGGCATCACAACGTTTTTTCCAGGAAGCCAAAATTCCGGTCATGAACAATGTGGCCACCGGCAGCCTGATCACGCAGCAGTTCAAGGATCAGCCTGAAAACTACATTTTTCGCAACGCGGCGCATGACAACATTCAGGCGCCGATGATCGTGGAAGAGGCCGTCACACGGCGCGGCTTTAAAAAGGTCGCCATTCTGGCCGACTCCACCAATTATGGACAGCTCGGCCGCGCCGACCTGGAGACCGCTCTCAAGGCCAAAGGCATCACCCCGGTAGCCATCGAGAAGTTCAACATCAAGGATGTGGACATGACGGCCCAGTTGCTCAAGGCCAAGGAAGCCGGCGCCGAAGCCATCCTGACCTATGGTATCGGCCCCGAACTGGCGCAGATCGCCAATGGCATGACCAAGCTCGGCTGGAAAGTACCGATGGTCGGCAGCTGGACGCTGTCGATGGCCAACTACATCGACAATGCCGGCCCCGGCGGCGAGGGCGCGCGCATGCCGCAAACCTTCATCCAGGAGCCAACCACCCCAAAGCGTCAGTCATTCATCATTAATTACCTGAAAACCTTCAACCCCAAGAACCAGCGCATCGACTCACCGGTGTCGGCAGCGCAGGGCTACGACTCCATTTACCTGCTGGCCGCCGCCATCAAGCAGGCCAATTCGACCGACGGCCCCAAGATCAAGGCAGCGCTGGAAGACCTGAAGACGCCGGTTGAAGGCGTGATCACCACCTACAACAAGCCGTTCACGGCCAAGGACCACGAAGCCATCACAGCCAACATTCCGGTGTTTGGCGAGGTCAAGGGCCAGCGCGTGGTGTATGCCTATCCTGACGATCAGAAAAAGGCATCTGAAATACGCGTCAAAAAGTAAGTCTCAAAGACTGCTGAAGCCTAAGCACCGCGCCAAGTGACGCGGTGCTTTTTTATTGTCAGCTGCCACGGTGCGTGGCCTGACCACACCGATTTTTTTGCGGAATTGAATATATGGAAATCCTGCTCCAACTCATTTACAGCGGTGTCGCGCTGGGCATGATCTATGCAGTCATTGCCTTCGGCTACCAGCTCACGTTCCAGACCTCCGACACCCTGAACTTCGGCCAGGGCGATGCGCTCATGCTGGGCGCGATGGTCGGGTTGACGCTGGTTACCATGGGTGTGAATTACTGGCTGATGCTGCCGCTGGTGATTGTTTTCGGGTTGTTGCAGGGCAGTTTGGTCGAGCGCATCGGCGTGCGCCCGGCGATCAAGATCAAGAGCGAGTTCGGCTGGATCATGTCCACCATTGCGCTCGGCATCATTTTCAAGAACGTCGCCGAAAACATCTGGGGCCGCGACGACCTGAAATTTCCATCTCCCTTGCCCGAAGCGCCGATCAAGGTGCTGGGCGCCAACGTGCTGCCGATGGAAATCCTGGTGGTGGTCGGCGCTGTGCTGATGATGCTGGCGGTCGAGTTCTTCAACCGCAAGACAATTTATGGCAAGGCGGTGGTCGCCACCTTCAACGACCGCGACGCGGCCAAGCTGATGGGCATCAACACCGGGCTGGTGATCACCTTTTCATATGCACTGTCGTCGGCGACTGCCGCATTTGCCGGCGCGCTGATTGCGCCGCTGACGCTGACCGGCGCGACCATGGGGTCGGTGCTCGGCCTCAAGGCCTTCGCTGTCGCCATCATCGGCGGGCTGACCAGCGGCATGGGCATCATCGTCGGCGGCATAATCCTGGGCGTCGCCGAAACCACCACCGGCTTTTACCTCTCCACTGGTTACAAGGACGTCCCGGGCCTGGTGCTGCTGCTGCTGGTGCTGGCGTTCAAGCCGGCCGGCCTGTTTGGCAAAAACGCGATCAAGAAAGTTTGAAGATGAACCGCAAGACACTAACAGCTGCCATTCTCGGGCTGGCCTTGCTGGCGGCCGTGCCGCTGATGACCAGCAATTCGTACTACGTCCACATGGTCGGCACGATCATGATCTACGCCATCTTGCTGTATGGCCTGGACATCGTGGTGGGCTACACCGGCCAGGTGTCGCTGGGCCATGCCGGCCTGTTCGGCGTTGGCTCGTACACCGCCGGCGTGCTGTTCATGAAACTCGGCGCACCGCTGTGGGTCATCATTCCCGCCAGCATTGCGGTCACGTCGGCCTTTGGCGCGCTGCTGGCGCTGCCCGCGCTTCGGGTGACAGGGCCCTACCTGGCAATGGTGACGCTGGCCTTTGGCACCATCATCCAGATACTGATTAACGAGATGACCTTCCTGACCGAAGGACCCCTGGGTATCACCATTCCCAAACCCTCGATATTTGGCGAAAAACTGACCGAGCATGGTTTTTACTGGCTGACCTTCGGCCTGATGGTGCTGTCGCTGGTCGTGGTCGACCGCATTCTGAAGTCGCAGCTCGGCCGCGCTTTCGAGGCACTGCGCGGCAGTCCGGTGGCGTCTGACTGCATGGGCGTGTCGGTTTACCGCTACAAGGTCTATGCATTTGTCATCAGCGCCGGATTTGCCGGCCTGGCTGGTTGCCTGTATGCGTATTCAGAGCAGTACATCTCGCCCAATACCTACAACTTCGAGCTGACGGTGCTGTTCCTGCTGGCGGTCATCATGGGCGGGCGCAAGACCCGTTCGGGCGCCTTGCTGGGCGCGGCCATCATTGTGATTCTTCCCAAGCTGCTTGATGACCTGGAACTGTTTCGCATCGTCGCGACGGCGCTGGCTACGCTGATCACCATCGGCGCAGTGGTGGGCGTGATCCGGAAGATCACCACGCCCAAGGCCATGGCGATTCCGGTGGTGGGCACCATTGCGCTGGCCGGTTTTGCCTTCTGGCTGCAGTCGATCACCGACTGGCGGCTGAGCATTTTCGGCCTGATGATTCTGTTTGTCGTGTATTACCTGCAAAACGGTATCGTCGGCTTTGTGCGTGCCCTGTTCCATGTCCGCAAGCCGGTGTCCGATGACTTGGACAAGGCGGGAGCAGACACCGGCAAGGACGCCATTTCGGTTGCCGCCAGCGCTGTCGAAAAGGGTGGCGACTTGTTGATCGCCAAGGGCGTGCTGATGCAGTTCGGCGGCCTCAAGGCCATCAACCAGGTGGATTTGCGCATCCAGCGCGGCACCATTCACGGCCTGATCGGCCCGAACGGCTCGGGCAAGAGCACCATGATGAATGTGCTGACCGGCATTTATGTGCCAACCGCTGGCAGCATCAACTTTGCCGGCCGCTCGGTGGTCGGGCGCACCTCTTCCGACATCGCGCTGTCGGGTATTGCGCGCACCTTCCAGAACGTGCAGCTGTTCGGTGAAATGACCGCGCTGCAAAACGTTCAGGTTGGCCTGCACCACACGTTTGACAGCAACATCGTCGATGTGGCGCTGCATACCCCACGCTACAAGCGCGAGGAAACCTCGGCTATCCAGCGCGGCATGGGGTTGCTGCGCTTCGTCGGCCTGGCTGATCTGGCGACCGAGGAAGCTCGCAACCTGCCCTACGGCAAGCAGCGTCTGCTGGAAATCGCCCGTGCGCTGGCGTTGGACCCGCAACTGTTGCTGCTCGACGAGCCGGCCGCCGGACTGACCGCGCCCGACATCAAGGAGCTGATCACCATCATCCGCAAGATCCGTGACCACGGCATCACCGTGATCCTGATCGAGCACCACATGGACGTGGTGATGGGCCTGTGCGACACCGTTTCGGTGCTCGACTTCGGCCAGAAAATTGCCGAAGGCAAGCCTGCCGATGTGCAGGCAGATGAAAAGGTCATCGAGGCCTACCTCGGCGGCACGGCGGCATAAGGAAACAACACCATGTTGAGTATCAAGAATCTGGAAGCCGGCTACGGCAAGGTGCAGGTCCTGCACGGAATTTCGATGGAAGTGCCCAAAGGCAAGGTGGTCACGCTGATCGGCTCCAATGGCGCTGGCAAGACCACCACCATGCGCGCCATCTCGGGCATGATCCAGCCGACCGCCGGCGAGATCAACCTGCACGGCAAGCGCATTGATGGCCTGGAGTCCTACGCCATCGCCAAGCAGGGGCTGGCGCATTCACCCGAGGGCCGGCGCGTGTTTGCCACCATGAGCGTGACCGACAACCTGATCCTTGGCGCGTTTCCGCGCCTGACCGGCAGCCGCCCCAAAGGCGATGTGGCGGGGGACCTGGAACGCGCGATGGACATGTTCCCGCGCCTGAAAGAGCGGCGTACCCAGTTGGCCGGAACGCTGTCGGGTGGCGAGCAGCAGATGCTGGCCATGGCGCGCGCCGTGATGCTGAACCCCGAGATCGTGCTGCTCGACGAGCCGTCGATGGGCCTGGCACCGATCCTGGTCGAAGAGGTGTTCCGCATCATTGCCGACCTGAAGTCGCGCGGCGTCACCATGCTGCTGGTCGAGCAGTTTGCCGCCGCCGCGCTGAAGGTGGCCGACTACGGCTATGTACTGGAAAACGGCCGCATCTCGGTGCATGGCGAGGCGTCCAAATTGCGCGACGATCCGGCAGTGAAAGCCGCCTACCTGGGCGGCGGGCATTGATGCCAGATGCTGTCTGCTATTGAAACAATAGCTGCTGATGCATGTGGGTATTGCGGAAAAGGCCTGAAACGCTTAAGAAATACGTTGTGAGAGCGCCTTGGTTGGCGCAAGCCGCTGCTTGTTTCTTAATCCACCTTGAGGCCCTTGAGCGCCGGGTCTTCGGGCGGGTAGCGCAGGTCAAGTTGTTCCAGCGCCTGGCGAACGCGCAGGGCGATCATCAGGTTGCGGTGGGTCTTTGAATCGGCCGGTACCACCATCCACGGCGCCCACGTCGTGCTGGTGGCATTGAGCAGGTCTTCATACGCCTGCTGGTAGGCCTTCCACTCTTTGCGCGCCTCCAGATCGCCCATGGCAAACTTCCAGTGTTTCGTGATGTCGTCAATCCGTTCCTGCAGCCGCGCGCCTTGTTCCTTAAAACTGATGTGCAGCATGAACTTCAGGACCACCGTGCCGTTTTCCGTGAGCATGCGCTCGAAGTCGTTGATCTGCTGGTAGCGCTGGGCAGTTTGCGAAGGCGTGATCCAGCCCTCGACCGGCGGCACCAGCACGTCTTCGTAGTGGCTGCGGTTGAAGATCATGATGTCGCCGGCGGCCGGCACCTTCTGGTGGATGCGCCACAGGTAGTCGCGGGCTCGCTCGTCTTCGCTGGGCGCTTTCCAGGCTGCCGTGTGCACGCCCAGCGGGCTCATGCGGCTGAACACGCCGCGCAGTGTGCCGTCCTTTCCCGAGGTGTCGGTGCCTTGAAGGATGACCAGCAGCTTGAAGCGCCGGTCGGCATAAAACAGGTTTTGCAGCCCGTCCAGTTCAAGTGCCAGTGCATCCACCGTTTCCTTGTCGCGTGACTTGTCATCGGATGAAAAAGGTTTGGCACCCGGGTCGAAATCGGCCAGATTGCAGCGCTTGGCTTTTTTATTTTTGTCTTTGTCGGTTTCGTCGGCCTGCGGGACTTGCCAGAGCAGCAGTTTTTCGGCAAGCGCCTTGCGTTCGTCCTTGCTGGCTGGAACATCAAGTCCATTTTTTCCGTAGGGGGCATCAGCCGTTTTCGAGTTCATCAGGACCTCCAGAAAATGAGGGGATTGCCGCTCATTCTGCGCGCCAATGTTCTTGCAGCTTGAACGAATACACTTATTTTCATGCCAGAGGCCGCGCCGTCCGCGTCGCGGGAATGGACCGGCCCCCGGCTTCAACATGACAGGAGTTTTGATGGAAACCGATTCAACAGGCACTGCTGCAGACATCAGCGTGCAGGCGGCGACTGGTTATGCCGGTGATATCGCGCCAGCGTTGGCCTGGCAATGGCAGCAAGCAGGCCAGGCTGTGCTGGTCGATGTGCGAACCGATGCCGAACGTGAATGGGTGGGTTTTGTTCCGGGTGCCGTGCCGTTGTCCTGGAAACTGTGGCCGGGCATGGCGCTGAACGCCGGTTTTGACGCGGCCTTGAAGGCGGCGGTTCCTGCGGGCACCAAGGTCGTTTTCCTGTGCCGAAGCGGGGTTCGCTCGGTGGACGCTGCCCGCCGCGCCACTGAACTGGGGCTGGAGGCTTACAACATTCTGGAAGGTTTTGAAGGCGACGCCGACGAGCAGGCGCAGCGTGGCAAGCAGGGCGGATGGCGAATGCGCGGCCTGCCGTGGATGCAAAAGTAACGCTCGGACGGAAATTTTTCAGCGACACATTGCAAGCATTTTTTAAGCGGGTACGAGTCATACGACCTGTCAGATGTAGCAGGGGTTATGGCGTGACTATTTGTGAGAAAGTTTTCAATAAGTCTGTTTTCAACAAAGGAACAGTCTTATGCAAGTACTCGATCGCACCACCCCTGTCGCTCACCGCAACCCGCCCCTTTTGCCACGGTTGCAGGAACGCTTTGAACAGAAGTTCATGGCCCACTGGCAAAGCCACTGGGGCGGCAAACCCATCCTGCATGGCAGCAACCCCGGACCCAATTCGATCCGGCTGGATGGCAACGACTACCTGGGCATTGCCGGCCATCCGGACATCGTCCGGGCGCAGATTGGCAGCCTGCAACACAGCAACGAATCCGTGATCCAGTCGGGCGTCTTTTTGCTCGACGCCCATCCGTGCCGGACGCTTGAAGCGTCACTGGCCGCCTGGGTCGGCAAGGAAGACGGTTTTATCTGCCAGTCGGGCTATTCGGCCAATGTCGGACTGTTGCAGGCAATTGCCGACGAGCAGACGCCGGTCTACCTTGACAGCCTGGCGCATACCTCGCTTTGGGAAGGCGCGCGCGCCGCACGTGCGCCAGCCCATGCATTCCGGCACAACGACCCGGAGCACCTGTCACGCATGATTGAGCGCCATGGCCCCGGTGTGGTGGTGGTCGATTCGGTGTACAGCACCACCGGCGCGCTGTGCCCGCTGGTCCGCATGGTCGAGGTGGTTGAGCAGCATGGCTGCACCCTCATGGTCGATGAGTCGCATTCGCTGGGCACCCACGGTCCGCAAGGCGCTGGCCTGTGTGCCGAACTGGGCTTGACAGACCGCGTGCATTTCATCACCGCCAGCCTGGCCAAGGCGTTTGCCGGCCGTGCCGGCTTTTTCACGATTCCTGCCGCCATGCGCTACTACGTGCTGCACAACAGCTACCCGAACATCTTCAGCTCCTGCCTGCTGCCGCACGAGATTGCCGGACTGGCGGCAACGCTGGAAGTGGTTCGGGGCTGTGACGCCGAGCGGGTGCGGCTGCATGCCAACACGCGCCGGCTGCGCGCCAGCCTGCTGGACATGGGCTATCCGATCTACCAGGGCAGCCAGCAGATCATTGCGCTGGAAACCGGCACCGAGCCAGCCACCATGGAGCTGCGCGACGAGTTGGAAGCGCACCAGATTTTCGGCGCGATCTTTTGTGCTCCCGCCACGAGCCGCAACCGCGCCATGGTGCGGCTGACGCTCAACGCCGGCCTTACCCCTGCCGAGATGGACCGCATCGAGCACACGGCGCGTACGCTGCTGCCGGTGCTCAAGCCCTGGGACTGGCCGATTGCCCGGCGCGCACGCACCGAACAGGTGTGAGGCTAATCTTGCGGCAGGTTTCTTTCACCATGGTGGTCCAAAAACCGCGTGTAGCTGGTGCCCAAACCCGGGCTGAATGCCTCGCCAAGGGCAAAGATGGCGGCGTGAAGTCGGCCGGCTTCGCCGTTCAACACGAATGCTTCGCAAGGCCCAGGCTGATGGCCGGCGCCCAGCGCCAGCTTCAATTCCAGGTCGATCAGCTTGCTGCCGCTGCGAATGTCCTGGACGACGCGTGCGTCCCATCCCTGGGACAGCGCCATCTCGGCCAGTTCGCCCAGGTTGCTCGCCGGCTCCAGCTGCAGCCAGCTGGCCTGGCCTTGGGCATTGAGCGCCAGCATGCCGAGCGGCGCGCCGATGACGACATGTTCGGTCCAGCCCTGCTGCTTCGTGAGGTCTTGCAGCGCCTGGAAAATGACCGGGTCGGCCAGCAGCGCAAGCTGGCTGGGCGACAGCGTGGCGCACCAGATCTGCTGATGGCGCTGGTCGGGCTGGTGGCGCAGTTCCTCCACGGCGCGCGTCAAGCTGGCGCGCAGGTCGGGCGTCTGTTTCGGGATGAACTGGTTGATCAGCCCCCGGTTGAATGCCGAAACCGCCAACTGCTCGTCAGCGCGGCCGGTGAGCAGGATGCGCGAGCCGGGCCAGTCCTGCAATTCGCCCAGCACGCGCAGGCCGCTCATGGCCGGCATGGCGTAGTCCACCACGGCAACCTGCACCAGCCCGAAGCGCGCAGCCCCGTCGCCCTGCCAGTAGCCCAGGATCTGCGGGATCAGCAGGGCGCCTTCGCGCCAGCGGTGAATGATTTCCTGCTGGAGCCAGGCGTCATTTTCACGCTGCGCGTTGTCTTGCTTCAACAGGTCGATACAGGCAACGGGCCGCAGGAACAATTGCACGGGCCAGTCGGCAGGCATGACCTCACCCAGCATTTCCAGGTAATCCGGGTCATCGTCGAGAAAAATAACACCGCCGGGACGGCGGTAAAGGGGGAAGGACATAGTGCTGGGCTTTATCAAGAAAATTGAAATGCAGGCAAAGTCAGCGTTCAGGCAGGTGCAAGCGGCAGGTTCAGCGTAAAGACAGCGCCTGTGGCATGACCTGACTTCACCTGGATGCTACCCCCTGCGCTGCGCAGCACCTGCTGGCAAAAAGCCAGGCCCAGGCCATGCCCGATGCTGCGGTTGCTGGAGAAAAAAGGCTTGAAAATATGCGGCAGCAAGGCCGGATCCACACCGACGCCGTCATCGGCCACGGCAATGCTGCCGCCGTCAGGCCCACAGTCGACCGTGATGCACAGTGCTCCGGCCGCGTAAGACGAATCGGCGGCGGCCAGCGAGTGCAGGGCGTTTTTCATCAGGTTCATCAGCACCTGGGAAAACTGGGCACGGGGGCCATGAAAGTTGAAGTCATGGGTGATGACCACCGTGACGCACTCGCGCTGCCGGTTGGAGGTGTAGGGATAGGCCGCCAGGGTTTCAGTGACCAGGCTGGCGGCGCCGACCACTTCGCTGTAATGCGGCAGCTGCAGCAGCTTGGCGTTGGCGATCTGGGTGTCGATCTGGTGGTTCATGGCACGCACCAATGCCTGCAGGCGCTGGCCCAGCTGCTCGAGCTTGGCCGCACGCGGGTGCGCTTGCTCACGCCGGATTTCCATCTGCAGCGCATCCCCGATCAGCGATGCCGTGGACAGCGGCGTTCGCAGCTCATGCGCCATGATGCCCATGGTGGCCAGCATGTGGGCCAGCTGGTCACGCCGCAGGTTGGCCGACGACAGGCCGAGCAGCAGCGCGCAGATCCAGCTGAAGGCGATGACCACCATATCGACGGGGTTGGCCTGAAGACCGTTTGGCATCAACCCTGCAAACAGCGCCCATGACAGCAAGGCGCCGCTGACGATGCCTGCCGTGGCAATGCGCCAGTCGGTCAGTTGGTAGTAGCACACAATGATGATGCATGTGGTTGCCAGCCAGGCGGCGCTGCCAGCGTTGCAAAAGTACATCCAGCTGAAAAAAAGCGGAATTTCGATCCACATCACCACAGTGACCAGCCACCGCGTGGCGGGCCTGGAAAAATCCTGGGTCAACCCAGGCAACAGCAGTGTGGCGGCCAGCAGGCTCATCAAACCGCGCAGCCACAGGTTTTCGTAGGGTTGCACCAGCCACCGGGACCAGATCCAGCCGAACAGCGGCTGACCCAGCACCGATGCCAGTCCCAGCAGCCGAATGCGCCACGGCGACGCATGCAAAATCGGCTCCAGCGGCTCTAGCGGCAGCAGTGTCCAGCGACTTGGCGAACGCTGTAAAAATTGTGAGGTGCGGTGAATTTTTTTCATCTGGCGTACAACCAGAGCCTGTGTGTCAGCCCATAAAATTTTCTGGCCTATTGAATCATTGTCTCTGTTCTTTCCCTTGACCACCCATGCAACCACCGGCTAATTTTGACAATATCTGTCTGGACGGCATCATGAGCGACTGGCTGTCGTGCCTGCGCGAGTTTTCGGTCGAGGCGCTGGTGGTATTGGGTCCCGACCCATTCGCCGCAGAGGAGCGCCGGCTGGTGCTGGCCTTGCATCCGCCGCGTCTGCTTGAAGCGGCGCATGCGCTGGCGGCCAGCCAGGACTTCGGCGCGCTGTGGCGGGACTCCGATGCCCCGTTGGTCGCCTGGCAGGATATTTCCCGCTCTGCCTTCGGGGACATGGGCCACTGGCGCAGGTTGTGGCTGGCGCATGGCTTTCAAAGCGTTGTGCGTATCGCTTTTCCACTGACCATGGGCCGCGCGTTTGAATGCTACCTGTTGAGCGCGCGCCAGTGGGCTGACCGCAGCGAGCCGTCGCAGCTGGTCTGGTCGGCACTGAACATCTGGCCGCTGCTCAAGCGGGCGCTGGCCCAGGCACGAAACCCCCTGAGCCCGCGCGAACTGGAGTGCCTGGAGCTGGCGTTCCAAGGCATGACGGCGCGCAAGACCGGCGAGGTGCTGAGGTGCAGCGAGCGCACCGTCAACTTTCACCTGGCCAACGCCATGGGCAAGCTCAAAGTCGAGAACAAGCTGGCAGCAGTGCAGCGCGCCTGCTGGTTCGGCCTGATCTGAACGGGCGCGGCAGGGCACCCCGTGACGGGAAAACTTCATTGATGAGGCGCTGGCCGCAGAATAAACCTGTTCATAATTCAGCCCCATGACTTTCCTAGCGCTTGATGTGGGTAACACCCGCCTGAAATGGTCCCACTACGACGCCCCGGTGGTGGGCGCCAAGCTGCTGGCCCATGGCGCGGTGTTCCTTGAAAACATTGACCGCCTGGCTGAGGAAGACTGGCAGGGGCTGGCCGAGCCTTCGGCCATCCTGGGCTGCGTGGTGGCGGGCGACGCCGTCAAGCGGCGCCTGACCGAACAGATGGAAATCTGGGACGTGCTGCCGCGCTGGGTGATTTCCAGCCCGCAGGAAGCCGGCTTGAGTAATGGCTACGACCATCCGGCGCGGCTCGGCTCCGACCGCTGGGTGGCCATGATCGGCGCACACCACCGGCTGCTGGCGCGCGGCATTCGCAAGCCCTGCCTGGTGGTGATGGTGGGCACCGCCGTCACCGTCGAAGCCATCGACGCGTCGGGCAAGTTTTTGGGCGGCATCATCCTGCCAGGCCACGGCATCATGCTGCGCGCGCTCGAATCGGGCACGGCAGGCTTGCATGTGCCGACCGGCGAGGTGCGGGATTTTCCGACCAACACCAGCGACGCGCTGACCAGCGGCGGCACCTTTGCGATTGCCGGCGCGGTCCAGCGCATGGTGGACAACGTCACGCGCCACTGCGGCGAAGCGCCCGAATGCATCATGACCGGCGGTGCCGGCTGGAAAATGGCGCCGAGCATGACCATCAATTTCGAGCTGGTCGAAAACCTGATCTTTGACGGCCTGCTGGAAATTGCTTCACGGCGCTTCAAAGCCTGATGCTATCGAATTAATAGCTATTTTTGCCCGTGGATAAAGCGCAGGAAGGTTTTTTACGCATGATCAATGTGTAAAAGACCTGTGCTGGAGCCACCCGCCTTCACGCCTCATGTCACGCCAGCGTCAGTCACCATCTGCCATTTTTTCGTGGAACTTGTCGCTAAGATAACCGGCAGTTACCCAAAGCCTTCCCTTTGGAAACTGACTGCAAAAAACCAACGGAGCATTTCCCATGTCAGACTTGAAAGCGGCTTTCGACCAAGCCATGCTGGATTCCAAAAATCTCAGCGAGCGGCCCGACAACGCCACGCTGCTGAAACTCTATGCGTTCTACAAGCAAGGCAGCACGGGCGACAACCTGGAGAAAAAGCCCGGCTTCAGCGACATGGTGGCGCGCGCCAAATGGGACGCCTGGAGCAAGCTCAAGGGCACTTCGCAAGACGCGGCAATGCAGCAGTACATCGACCAGATCAAGGAACTCGGCTGATCCGGCTGGCACCGTCATTTATCAATAGAAAAGGTCTTTTGCGCAAGCGGGACGGGAGAATCCTGCTATCGATTTGATGTTTTTTTGTGCGCCTGGCGGCTTCAGTCGGCCTTGATGTTGGCCAGCTTTATCACGCGGCTCCACATGTTGCGTTCGCTGGCGCCAAGCACGGCCAGTTCCGGGCCGTCCATGGCGATGGCCTTGGCGCCCTGGTCTTCGGCGCGTTTCCTGAAATTTTCCGATTCCACCACCTGCCGGATGGCCAGCGACAGCCGGCCCTGCAGGTCGGCGCTCAAGCTGTTCGGGCCATAGACCGCGAACCACGAGGTGGCGACCAGCGGCACGCCGGCTTCGGTAGCGGTTGGCACATTGGGCAGGGCCGCCAGGCGCGTGCGGCCGGTCACCATCAGCGCTTTGAGCTTTCCCGCGCGGATGTGCGGCAGCAGCGGTGGCGGCGTGGTGATGGTGAAGTCCACCGTGCCGGCCAGCAGATCGTTCAGCGCCGGGCCGGTGCCCCGGTAGGGAATGTGCACCATGAAGGTCTTGGTCAGGTCCTTCAGCAGCTCGGTGGTGACATGCTGCAGCGAGCCGTTGCCGCTGGACGCGTAGTTGACCTTGGCCGGGTTGGCCTTGACGTATGCCAGGAACTCGGCAAACGTGTCGGCCGGAAAATCGGCGCGCACCACCAGCAGCTGCGGCGCATCAATCAGGTGGCCGAGCGGCTTCAGGCTGGTGGCCGGGTCAAAGCCCGCGACCGGCTGGATCAGCGGCGTGATGCACTGGTAGCCCGAATACTGCACCAGCAGGCTGGTGCCATCGGCCGGCCCGCGCGCCACCAGCTGGCCGGCAATATTGCCGTTGCCGCCGCCCCGGTTGTCCACCACCACCGACGTCTGCAGGATCTTGCCCAGCGGCTCGGCCAGCATGCGCGCGGAAATGTCGGTGGTGCCGCCGGCCGCCGTGGGAACCACCAGTGTCAGCGTCTTGCCGGCGAGCTGCGCACGCACCGGGTTGAGCCAGGCGGCCGCGCCGAGGCCGGCGGCGGTGACGAGGGTTCTGCGGGAAATAAGGGTCATGTCTGTCTCCTGTTAATGGTGGGAATGCGCTCAGGCGGGCTCGGAAATCTCGATCAGGTTCAGGTCCGGGTCGCGCACATACACCGAGCGGATTTTTTGCGTCGCGCCGGTCCGCATCACCGGGCCTTCGATCACCGGCCAGCGCGCCTGCGCCAGCCGGGCGATCACGTCTGCCAGCGGAATACTCGCCAGAAAGCACAGGTCCAGCGAACCGGGCACCGGCAGATGGGCCTTGGGTTCAAACTCGCAGCCCTTGACATGCAGATTGATTTTTTGCGCGCCGAATTTGAACGCCTTGCGCACCACCGGCGGCGTTCCGCCGACAAAGGTTTCAAGCGCCATGCCCAGCACGCGGGTGTAGAAGTCCACGCAGGCCGCTTCGTCGGTGGTGGTCAGCACCAGGTGGTCAAGGTGGCTGATCATGCAAATTGCGCCCGCAGCTCGGCCACATTGGCTGGCGCCGGATGCAGGTCGGTGATGCGGCCGGCCTTGGCCACCTGGCCGGGCACGTCGTGGCCGACGATCTGTGGCATCAGGCGCGCCACGGCCAGCAGTTTGGGCAGGTTGATGCCGGTGTCGTAGCCCATGGCGTCGAGCATGTGAACCGCGTCCTCGCTGGTCACGTTGCCGCTGGCGCCGGGCGCATACGGGCAGCCGCCCAGGCCGCCCAGCGAGCCGTCCAGGCGTGTGATGCCGCCTTGCACGGCGGCCAGCACATTGGCCAGCCCCATGCCGCGCGTGTTGTGAAAATGCAGGGTCAGCTGCAAGGCCGGAAAATGCTGTTGCAGCGCCTCGGCCATGCGGCTGACCTGTGCCGGATGCGCCATGCCGGTGGTGTCGCAAATGCTCAAGCCGCGCACGCCCAAGCCGGCAAAGCGCTCGGCCCAGCGCAGCAGCTCGCGCTGCGGCACGTCGCCTTCCATCGGGCAGCCGAAGCCGCAAGACAGTGACACATTGATGGGCGTGGCGCCATCGACATCGCGAATCACCTCTGACAGCGCCGCAAGGCTTTTGTCGCGCGGCATGCGCAAATTCGCCAGGTTGTGCGTCTCGGACACCGACATCACCAGATTCAGTTCGTCGGCGCGCGACGCCAGCGCGCGTTCGGCACCGCGCAGATTCGGCACCAGCACGGTGTATTCGACGCCGGGCGTGCGGTGGATGCGGCCCATGACTTCCTCGGCATCGCGCAGCATCGGAATCGCCTTTGGCGAGGTGAACGAGGTCACCTCGATTTTGGCGTAGCCGCATTCGCCGAGCGCATCGACCAGCGCCACCTTGTCGTCGGTGGCAATGAAGCGGGGCTCGTTCTGGAAGCCGTCGCGCGTGACGACTTCATTGAAAAAAATGCGTTTGACGGGGGTCATCGGGTTCACTGGCTTGCTCCTGCAACGATGCCCTGGTCTTTCAGGGCCTTGATCTGGTCGGGCGACAGGCCCATCTCGCGCAGCACGGCGTCGGTGTCCTGGCCGATCTGCGGCGCGTTGCGGCGGTGGCTGCCCGGCGTGCGCGACAGTTTGGGCACGATGCCCGGCACGGCCAGCAGGCTGCCGTCGTCCATGCGCACTTCGTTCAGCATGCCGCGCGCCTGGTAATGCGGGTCGGCGGCGATGTCGGCCACGGTGTAGATGCGGCCTGCCGGCACGGCGACGGCGTCCAGTGCCGCCAGCACCTCGCCCACCGTGCGCTCGGCAGTCCACTGGCCGATGGCGTCGTCGATTTTTTCCACCTGGGCCACGCGGCCTGCGTTGTCGGCCAGCGACGGGTCCGTGCAGAGGTCATCGCGGCCGATGGTGTTCATCAGCCGTTTGAAAATACTATCGCCATTGCCTGCAATCAAGGCATAGCCGCCGTCCTTGCAGCGATAAGCGTTGCTTGGCGCGATGCCGGGCAAGGCGCTGCCGGCCGCGCCGCGCACCGCGCCGAACGCGCTGTATTCGGGCAGCAGGCTTTCCATGCAGTTGAACACCGCCTCATACAGCGCCACGTCGATCACCTGGCCCTGGCCCGAGCGCTGGCGCTCCTGCAGCGCCAGCAAGATGCCGATCACGCCGTGCAGCGCGGCCAGCGTGTCGCCGATGCTGACGCCGACGCGCACCGGCACGCGGCCGGGTTCGGCGGTCAGGTGGCGCAGGCCGCCCATGGCCTCGGCCACCACGCCGAATCCGGGCTTGTCGCGGTAGGGGCCGGTCTGGCCATAGCCGCTGATGCGCAGCATGATCAAGCGTGGATTGAGTTTCAGCAGCGCGTCCGGCCCCAGTCCCCAGCCTTCCATTGCGCCGGGGCGGAAGTTCTCGATCAGCACGTCTGATTCACTGGCCAGCCGGCGCACGATGTCCTGCGCCGCCGGTTGCTTGAGGTCCAGCGCCACCGAGCGTTTGTTGCGCGACTGCACCTGCCACCACACCGAGATGCCGTCCTTCAACAGCCGCCATTTGCGCAATGGGTCGCCGGTGCCGGGCGTTTCGATCTTGATGATGTCGGCGCCAAAGTCGGCCAGTGTCTTGGCGGCGAACGGGCCGGCAATCAGCTGGCCAAGTTCCAGCACCTTCAGCCCGGCCAGCGGACCCGGCACGGGAGAGGGGGTTGAGCAGTCTTGGGTAGGCATGGCGGCGAGTGTGCCGCTGCCGCCGTGCGCTGTCTATTCCTGCTTTGACGTGCAGGCGTTCGCATTTTGCGAAGGCCCAGCCAGGAAATCCACCAGCGACAAGATGCCTGCGTCAAGCTGGCCCTTTGCACAGGCCACCAGCAGGCGGCGCTGCGCCCACGGTTCGGCCAGCGGACGCCAGCTGATGTTCATGGCCTTGACGATGGGCAGGCAGGCCGCTTTTGGCAGGATGGCAATGCCCAGGCCTGACGCCACCATGTGGCACACGGCATCGAAACTGCGCACCTGCATGCGCAGCTTGAATGGCCGGTGCGCGGCCAGCGCCGACTGCTGCTGCTGCTGCAGCATTGCCGCGCCGGCGGTCAGGCTGATCCATTCCTCGTCCAGCGCGTCGGCAAAGGCCAGCGGTGTCTGGGTGCCGGCCAGCCGGTGCCCGGCGGGCAGCACCAGCACCAACTCGTCCTGGCGAAACAGCCGCGTGTCCAGCCCGGCAGTGTCTGGTCCCTCGACAAACACCGCAACGTCGGTGCGCTGTTCACGCAGCGCGGCGGCCACGGCGTCGGACACCTGCTCTTCCACGTCGATCTGCACTTGCGGGTGCAACTGGCCGTATTGCGCCAGCAAAGGTGGCAAAAACTGGCTGATGGCCGCGCTGCTGGCGCACAGGTGGATGTGGCGCGCTGTGCCCCGGCGCAGATCGGCGAGTTCGGCGCCGAGCTGGTCCATGGTCTGCAGCAGCCTCAAGCCGTGCTTGACAAAGACGCGCCCGGCGGCCGTCGGCTGCAGGCCGCGCGCATGGCGGTCAAACAGCGTGTCGCCCAGTGCCACTTCAAGTTCCCGAATGCGCCGGCTGGCCGCACCCAACGCCAGGTGCGCGCCTCGCGCTGCCGCCGTCAGGCTGCCGGTCTGGGCGCAGTCCACCGCCAGGCGGATTGACACCAGGTCAAACCGGGCAAGGTTGTAGCGCATGGCGGTCTTTGGTGATCAAGCTGCTTTTTTGCGGAGTCCTGCTTTTTTGGCAATCAGTGCATCGAGATTTTTGACAATTTCGGCTTCTATCTTTTCCTTGAAGGCCCTCAGCAAAAACCCCAGCTTTGCCGCCAGTTCAAAACTGTTTTCCGTCACGCTCAGCGTGCCGTGGACGCCGGAGCGGTTGAAACTGAGCAGGTCGCTGCTCGCTCCTTCTTCGTAGGTGCATTGCATGCCAAATTCCACTTTGGCCTTTTCGGCCCATTGGGAAGCAATCTGGCGTGCTGCATGCAGGCCCAGGTTGTGCGTGCGATCAATGTGAATGTCAGCCATGGGTTTTCCGGAATATTGATGTTCGGCGCTTGCCGCTCGTTATTGCGCAAGCGGCAAGCCGTGGACGACATCTTAAAACCGTTGCCACGCTGACACTGATTTCAGTGGCAACCAAGTTTGTGTGAAATCTTGAATATGAAAAAAATAAGTACTTCAATGCGCAAGGTGTTGGCAATAACCAGATGTGTCAATTGGCATTTTTGTGGATAATTTGGTAAGTTTGTTCGATACCGAACAGACTTGGTAATGGGTTGGCTGATAAGTTACAAAAATAACATTTGTTTCTTGAATATTGGATATTTCCAAACAGACAAATGCAGGTAAACAACTTCCGGATTTCTTTTCCGGAAGAAATACCTTGAGCTCCCAACAAAAAAATTCACCCATGTACACAAATCTGTCTGCTACTTCCGCCGCAGATTTTCTGAAGGACGCTGAAGCTGTCGTTTCTGGTGTCAATAGCAAGGTCCGCGCCAGTTGTGTCGCCTCTTGTTTTGTAAAAACCAGAAAATTCACCAAGGGGGAACCTGCGGGGCTGCCGCACAACAGGGTTCATTGCCCCGACATGCAGCGCAAAGCCTTTTCCTTCTTTGTGAACACCCCGAAAAAGGGGCTGCAATGAACTGGATTGGCGAACAAGGTGTGCGCCGCGATGGCGCAGATGGGTTTTTCCATCAGGCTGACCACGCAAACCACGGGCCAGATCACGCCCTCCAGCCCGGTTCAAGACAACGGCCCATCGACGGAGCAAACGCACCAGCCGGCATGACGCAGGCCTCCATTGCGATGGCGCCTGCCATCACTGCGTCGCTGCTGGCGGGTGTGCTGGAGTCGGCCATGGACGCCATCATCACGGTGAATGCGCAGCACGAAATCATCCTGTTCAATCCGTCGGCCGAAAAGATGTTCGGCTGGCCCCGGCAGGAAGTTCTGCAGCAGCCGCTTGAAAAGTTGATTCCAGGAAACTTTCGTCACAACCCTGTGGGTTCACCCGATCAGTTCGCGGGCACTGGCGCGGCGTACGGATACGGGGTCGGCCTGGGCACGGTCATGTATGGGCTGAGGGCCAATGGCGACGAGTTTCCGATCGAGGTCTCGATCTCGCAAGTCGATACGCCTGAAGGTATGCTTCGCACTGCAATTGTCCGGGACGTTACCGAATTGCATGCCTCGCAGACGCAATTGAGACTGCTTGAAACCAGTATTTCTCACCTGAACGATGTGGTGGTCATCACCGACGCCGAACCGCTGGGTGAGCCAGGGCCGCGCATCGTTTTTGTGAATGCCGCGTTTGAGCGCCACACCGGCTACCGACGCGAAGAAGTGATAGGGAAGACGCCGCGCCTGCTGCAGGGCCCATTGACGCAACGCAGCGAACTGGACCGTATCGGCGTTGCGCTCGGAAAGTGGCAGCCGGTCCGGGCCGAACTGATCAATTACACCAAAAGTGGAGAGGTTTTCTGGGTAGAAATTGACATCGTTCCCGTGGCCGATGCCAAGGGTCATTTCACACACTGGGTTTCGGTGCAGCGCAACGTGACCGAGCGCAAGCGGGCTGAAGAGGCGCTGGTGGACAGCGAAAGGCGCTATGCCGCGCTGTTTGCCTCTGCGCCGCTGCCGATGTGGGTGTTCGACCCCTGCGGCAGCCAGCTTTTGAAGGTCAACCAGGCGGCCATTGATGACTATGGCTATTCCGAAGCCGAGTTCATGGCGATGACGCTGTCAGACATCCAAGGTGGTACCGAGCTGATGTGCCTGCCTCAGCAGGGAGCCGAAGCAGTCCAGAAGCGCCAGGCGTCGTCCCGGCATCGGCGCAAGGACGGTTCGCAGTTTTGCGTTGATGTGGTGGCGCGGCCGATCCAGTTTGGCGGCCAGCCGGCGTGTTTTTTGGTGGCGCTGGACACCACGGCCCGGGTCAGGGCCGAAGCGAAAGTGCGCGATCAGTTGTTCACCCTGCAGCGAGCCGCCGACGCCGCCCAGGCGATCACCGTGCACCTGACGATCGACGGCATAGTGCAGGAACTGGCGGACCAGGCACGCGGTGTGATCGGCACGCACCAGGCCGCTGTCAGTCTTGCCGTTGACGGCAACTGGACCCAGGCGGTGCATGCACTGTCGCTGTCCGGCGACTATTCAGCGTACCGCAGCGAGTTGCCGCTGGCCCAGGGCAGCAGCATCTACAACCGTGGCACCAACCGCACCCGTTCAGTGCGGCTGACACAGGCCGAGGTGCAGGCGCATCCCGGCTGGTGCCAGGTCGGCAGCCCTGCAGACAGGAACCGCATGATGGGCGGCTGGCTGGCTGTTCCCCTGACCGGCCGTGATGGCCGTCATATCGGCGTTCTTCAGCTGTCTGGAAAGTACGAGGGCGATTTCACCCAGCAAGACGAGTACGTGGCGACAGAAATGGCACAGTTGTCGTGTATTGCCGTAGAGAATGCCGGCCTGATGCACGAAGTCAGCCAGCTCAACATCGGGCTGGAAAAAAAGGTTGCCGAACGCACGGCCGCGCTGGCGCGCCAAGAGGCCCTGTTCCGCGCCCTGGCAGAGCAGGCGCCGCAGATCATCTGGACCACCGACCCGAATGGCCATGTCAACTACATGAACCATGCATGGTTCGACCTGATGGGTGGCACGCTGCACGACTGGACAGGCGGAAAGTGGCTCTCCGTCCTGCACCCTGAAGACATTGCCACCCTGAAGCAAAACTGGACGCTGGCCCACGCCGGCCATCTGCCTTTTTCCGGCATCCGGCGCTGGCTGTGCCAGGACGGCAGCGTTCACACCATGGCTTACCGGGTTTCCCCGGTGCTTGACGAACACGGTGCGGTCGCCTTCTGGGTCGGCATCGATGCCGATGTGACCGAGTTCAAGCAGATCGAGGAAACCCTGCGCCGGTCCAACGACGAACTGGAAGCCTTTTCCTATTCGGTGTCGCATGATCTGCGCACGCCGCTGAGCACCATCAAAGGCTTCGGCTCGCTGCTGGCCAAGCAGTTGACGGGTGACAACAATGAAAAGGTCCAGCATTACCTGACCCGTATCCAGCAAGGTGTGACGCAAATGGGCAGCCTGATCGAGGATTTGCTGTCGTTGGCACGGGTGACGCGAACCCCCCTGAGCTACCAGCAGGTCGATCTGTCCGCCATGGCGCAGCGTATTCTGGACGAGTGGCAAGCGCGCCAGCCGGAGCGCGTGGTCATAACCCAGGTCGAAACTGCACTGCTGGCCCAAGCGGACAAACCGTTGCTGAGGGTGGTCATGGAAAACCTGTTGGGCAATGCGTGGAAATTCAGCGTCCTGCAGGCCGAGGCCCGGATCAGTGTCGGGCAGCAACTGGACGCCGCCGGTCAGCCGGTGTTCTTCGTCCGTGACAACGGCGCCGGATTTGACATGGCGCATGCTGAAAAGCTGTTCCTTCCTTTTGAGCGCCTGCATTCGTCCCCGGAATTTCCTGGATCCGGCATCGGGCTGGCTACCGTCAGCCGCATCATCGAACACCACGGTGGCCGCCTGTGGGCCGAAGCCACGCCCGGGCTGGGGGCGACGTTTTACTTCACGTTGCCGCTGCAGGCGCTCACTGCCTGAGCAGCAGATTGCCGGGTTCAGCCATCTTGGCCCAAGCGGGCAGGGGATAGGCCTTCAGACGCGCATCACGTTCGGCCCGGGGCAGCGCGGCCAGATCCCTGACGGCGCCATAGAAACGTTGCCAGTCGCGGCCTTCATGTTCAAACAAGGCTTCGAAAGCGGGCACTCCTTCGTCATACGCCGCCTGGGCGCCGAAGGACGCGTTATTGGCGCGCGCCACCCACGGGTCGTAACCGGCATAACCGTCCCACGAGGCGCGGAGTTGTGCATAGTCGGCCCTGAAATGCGCCAGTGCTATCGTTTTAAGAGCTAGTTGCGCCCGTGGGTCTTGCGCAGAAGCCTTATTTGATTCATAAATGGCGGTCAATTCCCTGCGCGTGGCTGCCGTCAGTGCACGGAACTGCCGGCGGCGACCGTCAAAGCGCTGGTACGCCTGGCGGGCTTCGTCGCTTCCCCCGCCTGCCGGCGTATCCAGCCAGTGCTGCACGCCCAGCCGCTCGACAGCCGTGGCAAACGATTCGTTGAACCCGGTGTCGCCGGGCGCGTAGACCACCTGGTGCGCCAATTCATGGAACACCAGCCGCGCCAGTTCACCGTCGGGGTAGTTGATGAAGGTACTCAGCAGCGGGTCACCGCCGGCCCAGTTCATCCAGCCCAGCGTGGAATAGGCCGGCACGCCATAGACGCTGGTTTCCAGTCCCTCGGCAGCCAGCCGGTCTGCTTCGGCACGGGCCTCGGCTTCGCTGAAATATCCCCGGTAGCCGACGCAGCCGGCCACCGGAAAACACCAGGTCTTGAGCGTCAGCGACAGCGCGGGCGCCGCCACCACGTTCCAGACGACGGCGCTGCGGTGCAGGTCGGCATAACGCTGGTAGCTCGGGTTGTCGGGCAGCCCGAGATCGGTCACGGCGAAGCGGCGGATGCGCTGCGCCAGGGCCAGCCGGTTTTTAAGCGGCGCTGGCGTCTGTTGGTCACCCAGCCAGTCGTTCACGGGACGGGCGGCATGGAGCATTGTCAGGTGGCCGTTGACCGACTGCCAGTAATAACCCAGGTTGGCGCAGCCTGTCAGGCTGACCCCTGCCAGGGCAGCCGCCAACAGCTTCTTGTGTCCTGTCCAGGCCATGCAGGGGTTTCCGTTCAATCCGCCTGAACCTGCACCAGGCAGTCGTAGAACACCGGCCCGCCCCCCAGGTCGGTCAGGCGCTGGCTGGTCAGCTGGTTGACGTTGGTGCCGCCCAGGCCCAACTTGCGCCACCAGATGCCCAGGCCAACGACCACGCCGGGCCGGGCGCGCAGCGAGACTTCGGCCTTGACGCGGTAGTCGCCGCGCGCATTGAACACCCGCACCGTGCTGCCGTTGGCAATGCCGCGTGCGGCAGCATCGTCCGGGTGCATTTCCAGCAGCGGCTCGCCTTCCATGGCGCGCAGGGTCTTGACATTGGCGAAGGTCGAATTCATGAAGTTGCGTGCCGGCGGCGAGATCATGGCCAATGGAAACTCGCTGGACGTGCCTGCTGCTTCGTAATTTGGCACATGGTCGGGCAGGCCGTCCAGACCCTGCGCGGCCAGCCGTTCGCTGAAGAACTCGCATCGGCCCGATGGCGTGGGAAAACCGCCTTCGGCAAACGGCGCGTCCGGCAGCGGCAAGGTGGCAAAGCCCTGGTCCAGCAGCGTCTGGAAAGCCACCTGGTCACCAAATGCCGCACGGCACAGCGTTTCGTCGTCGTCCAGAAAGCAGGGATCGGCATAACCCATACGCGCGGCGAGTTCGCGAAAAATCTGCGTGTTGGGCTTGCTCTCACCCTGCGGCGCAATCGCCGGGCGGTTCAGCAACACGTCGGTGTGGCCGAAGGTGGTGTGGATGTCCCAGTGCTCCAGCTGCGTTGTCGCCGGCAGGATGAAATCGGCCTGGTCGGCAGTGTCGGTCTGGAACTGCTCCAGCACGACGGTGAACAGGTCGTCCTGCGCAAAGCCGCGCACGACCTGACCGGAGTCAGGCGCGACAGCCACCGGGTTGCTGTTGTAGATGATCAACGCCTCGATCTTCGGGCCGAAGGCGGGTGAGCTGGCGCGCAGCAGATCGTCGCCGATGGTGCTCATGTTGAGCGTGCGCGGCGTGCGTCCGGCCAGCAGGTCGGGCCGTTGCAGCGCCGCCCGGTCCACCGGGAAAACGCCCGAACTGCTCATCAGCAGGCCGCCGGCCCGGTGCCGCCAGGCGCCGGTCAACGCTGGCAGGCAGGCCACGGCGCGCACCGCGTTGCCGCCGCCGCGCACCCGCTGCATGCCGTAGTTCAGGCGAATCGCCGCTGGCTGTTTTTCCACAAAGCACTGGCCATAGTCGCGCGCCAGGGAGCGAATCTGTTCGGCCGGTACGCCGCACACGCTGGCGGCGCGCTCGGGGCTCCACTGCAGCGCTCGCTCGCGCAGCGCTGGCCAGCCCAGCGTGTGGCGGGCGATGTAGTCGTGGTCCAGCCACTCATGGGTGATCAGCTCGTGCATCAGCGCCAGCGCCAGCGCTGCATCGGTTCCTGGCAGCAGGGCGATGTGCTCATGGCATTTTTCAGCCGTTTCACTCAAGCGCGGATCGATGCAGATGAGTTTTGCGCCGTTTCGCTTGGCCACTTGCGCATAGCGCCAGAAGTGCAGGTTGCTGCCAATCGAATTGCTGCCCCAGATGATGATGAGTTTTGATTCGGCAAAGAACTCCACCCGCATCCCGACCTTGCCGCCCAGCGTTTGCGTCAAGCCTTCAGTGCCGGCAGCGGCGCAGATGGTGCGGTCGAGCAGCGACGCGCCCAGCCGGTTGAAAAACCGCCCTGCCATGGCTTCGCCTTGCACCTGGCCCATGGTGCCGCAGTAGCTGTAAGGAAGAATGGCTTCCGGATTTCGCGCGGCAATGGCGCTCAATCGTTCGGCAATCTCGCCCAGGGCGGTATCCCAGCTGACCGGCTCGAACTGCCCGCTGCCTTTCGGGCCGGTGCGTCTGAGGGGCTGGAGCAGCCGTTCGGCATGGTAGGTTCGCTCGGTGTAGCGCGACACTTTGTTGCACAGCACGCCGCCGGTCTGCGGATGGTCAGGGTTGCCTTGCACGCGTGTGGCCACGCCGTTTTCCACGGTGGTCAGCAGTGAGCAGGTGTCAGGGCAGTCGTGCGGGCAGGCGCCGCGGATTTTCAACACAACAGGGGGACGGGTCTGGATTGGTGCAGCATGCAGCGTGGCCATGGGGGTTAAAAAGCTCATGCCCGAACTTTATAACCAATTGTCCTGGCGATGTGCAATTTGCACTGAACCGGCATTCGGCACCTGTTATAAATACCTCTTCGCAAGGCAGTATGAAGAAAGTTTTTGATACATTAGTTACCAATTTAATACAAATTGGAAAAATCCCGTGATGCTTACTCGCAGAAAATTTTCCATCGGCACCGGCGCAGTGCTGGTGGCAGGAGTCAACAGCGCTCGCGCCCAGTCCAATGGCAAGATCATCCTCGGGCAATCGGCGGCTTTCACCGGACCCGCTGCTCAACTGGGTATCCAGTTCAATCAGGGCGCGCAGGTGTATTTCGACCAAGTCAATGCACAGGGCGGCGTTGGTCGGCAGCAGATCGAGCTGCGCAAGCTGGACGACGGCTACGAACCCGCGCGCTGCGTTGAAAACACCAAAAAATTCATTGCCGACGATGTGTTCGCGCTGTTCGGTTACATCGGAACGCCAACCAGCCTCATGGCGCTGCCAATTGCAATCAAGGAAAAAATTCCCTTTGTCGCGCCGTTCACTGGCGCCATGGGCCTGCGCGAACCGTTCAGCCGCTATGCCTTTCATGTGCGGGCATCGTACAACGACGAAACCGAGTTGATTGTGAAACAGCTGACCACCCTGGGGCTGAAGAAAATTGCCGTTTTCTACCAGAACGATGCCTACGGCAAGGCCGGCCTGGAGGGTGTTCACCTGGCGCTGGGGCGCCTGAGCCTCAAGCCGGTGGCCCAAGCCACGGTGGAGCGCAATTCGGTCGATGTGGGACAAGCCGTCAAGACGCTGGTTGCGGCCCAGCCCGATGCGGTGGTGCAGATCGGCGCCTACAAGGCCTGCGCGGCCTTTATCCGCGAGGCCCGCAAGGCCGGCTACGGCGGCACCTTTTACAACGTGTCGTTTGTCGGCACGCAGGCACTGGCTGACGACTTGGGCAAGGACGGTGCGGGCGTGGTGGTGTCGCAGGTCGTGCCGTCGCCCTACAACCCTGCGCGTCCGATTGCGCGTGAATTCGCCGACGCGGTGAAAGCCGTGGGCAGCAAAGAGGTGCAGGCCAACTTTTCCAGCATGGAAGGCTACCTGGCCGCCAAGGTGTTCGTCGATGGCCTCAAGCGGGCCGGAGGCAAACCGACCCGCGAATCGCTGATCACTGGCCTGGAGAACATCGGCAGTCAGTCCTTTGGCGGTTTTTCGGTGTCGTTCGGGCCCGGTAACCATGTGGCGTCGCGCTTTGTCGAGCTTTCGATGCTGACCGGCGACGGCCGCGTGCGGACCTGAAGTGCCCCCTGGGTGGTGCACGAAAAGCCTGACGTGTTCAGGCTTTTTTTGGGGCCGATGATCCGCCATTGCCGATCTGGCGAGTCAGTTATGCTTGAAAGCCGATCCCGCTAGCATGCTTTTGCCTTTTCCATTGATGCCTCTTTCTTTTTCAAGCCTGTTTTCGCTCGTTCGCCTGATGCGGCCGCACCAATGGGTCAAGAACATTTTTGTACTGGCAGGACTGGTGTTCAGCCAGAGCTGGGACGTCATCACCCTGGACCTTGCGGTCTTGCGCGCCTTCGCGGCCTTTTGCTGTGCTTCAAGCATGGTGTATATCCTGAACGACTGGCATGACCGCGCCAGCGACGCCCTGCATCCGGTCAAGCGCAAGCGGCCGCTGGCCAGCGGCGCGGTGACGGCGGTTCCTGCAATGTTGCTGGCCGCCACGCTGCTGGCCGCAGGCGTTTTGCTGGCGGCCGGCAATTACACGCTTTTGCTGCTGTTGGCACTGTATGCGGTGTTGAACATGGCGTATTCATGGCGCCTGAAGCAAGTCCCGGTGGTCGACGTGGCCATCATTGCGGCCGGCTTCATGCTCCGGCTGCTGGCCGGCACGGTGGCGGTCGGGATCGCGCCTTCGCGCTGGCTGCTGCTGACCGGGATTTTCATGACGCTGTATCTCGGTTTTTGCAAGCGCAAGGCCGAAAGCTTCCACGAAGAAGCCAGCCAGAGAACGGTGATGGCAGGCTACCCGCCAGCGTTGATCGATACCTTTATCGCCACCACCATGACGGCGACGCTGACCACCTACAGCCTGTTTGCCACCAGCTCCGAGGCGCAGTTGCAGCACAGTGAGCGGCTGCTCTACACCGTGCCAGTGGTTGTTTTTGCGCTGCTGCGCTACACCTACCAGGTGCATCGCGGCCAAGGCGAAGATGTGGCGCGCGACCTGCTGCGCGACGCCTGGCTGCTGGGTGCCGGCGCGTTGTGGCTGCTGATTTTCCTGAGCCACCGGTTTTGACGGCGGACAGGCAGCGTCCCGAGTCAAGCACTTCGCCATTGCGTCCCCGGTTCAAGCTGCCAGTGAAGCAGCTGCTGCTGGTGCTGGGGCTGGTGGCCACGGTGTATGCGACGGCGCTGCTGGTGTGGGGCGAGAGCCCGCGCATGTCGCTGGCCCGCCTGTGGTCGCTGAACGGCTTGCAGGCGGCCAGTCTGTGCATGCTGAACTACGGATTGCGCGGCCTGCGCTGGCGCTTCTGGATGGCGCATTACGGACGCCACTTTGGCCTGTTGCCAGGGCTGCGGTTGTACCTGGCTGGCTATGCGTTCACGCCCACACCCGGCAATGTTGGCGAGGCTGTCAGGGGTCTGGTGCTGGCGCGTGAACCCCTGAGCGTGCGGCAAAGCCTGGCCCTCTTTGGCGCCGAACGCCTGGCCGACCTGCTGTGCCTGCTGCTGCTGTGCCTGCCTGCGGTTGCCTGGGCATGGAACCAAGGCGTGATTCAGCGGATGCCGGGTTGGGTGGCATGGCTGCTGATGGGCGGGGCAGTTGTGGCCATGCTGGCGGTGGTTGCGCTGTTTTGGCTGCGGCGGGGCGGGCTGCAGCTGCCAGGCTGGCTGCACGACGCTTGGACCTGCCTGCGCCAGCGGCCGCTGGTCTGGTTCAGCCTGACGCTGTCTGCCTGGTTTGCGCAGGGCGTGGCAGTCTGGCTGGTCTGCAGCGACATGGGCCTGTCGCTGGGGCTGGCGACGGCGACCGGTTTCTATGCCGTGGCCATGGTCGGCGGCGCTTTGTCGGCGCTGCCGGCGGGTCTGGGCGGTACCGAGGCCGTTCTGACCGGCCTGCTGGTGGCCTACGGTGCAACAGCAGGCAGCGCGCTGGGCATGACCGTCATGGTCCGGCTGCTGACGCTGTGGCTGGCCGTGGCCCTGGGTGTGCTGGCCTTGCTTTATAGTGCGGCCATCGCCCGGGACATCAGTTTTCGCTAGCTGCTTTCCGTTTCATTTTTTTCTCTTTTGACTGCGCTGCGGCTCGTCATCGCCAGCCATTTATCTGCTGCGCGCCTGCCGCCGGCCTGCAGTTTTCCCGCTGTTTATCCGACCCTTGACCATGTCCCACCACCCTGTCACTGCTTCTTCCCCGCAGGCGGTTTCCGCTACGCTGATCCGCTGGCTGCTGGTGGCCGGACTGGCGTCGCTGCTGCTGCGTTTCTGGATTGCCGCCACCTTTCCGATGTCCGGCGACGAGGCGTTTTTCTACTGGTGGGGTGTTTACCCCGACTGGGGCTACTCCGACCATCCGCCGATGGTCGGCTGGCTGATTGCGTTCATGCGCGCCACCCTGGGTGACAGCATGGTGTCGATTCGTCTGCCGGCGGTGCTGCTGCCGCTGGCGCTGGGCGCGGCGCTGTGGTGGGCGCTGGCGCCGCTGGACCGGGTGCGGGCTGCCTGGGCGGTGTTGCTGTTCTGGCTGGCGCCGCTGAACTGGCTCTACGCCATCATCACCACCGACACGCCGCTGATTTTCTGGTCCATGCTGTCGGTGGCCGCGTTGATGCGGGCCGAGCAGCGCATCCGGCTGGACCGCGCTGCCTACGGGTTGTACGGCCTGTCCGGCGTGTTCCTGGGCTGTGCTTTTTTGTCGAAGTATTTCTCGGTGGTGCTGGGGCTGACCTACCTGTTGTATTTTTTGAGGTATCGCCGTGAGCGGCTTGCGGGCCTGGCGTTGCTGGTGGCCTGTGCCTTGCCTGGCCCGGCGATCAACATTGCCTACAACATGTCGCACGGCTGGTCGAACATCATGTTCAACGTCTACAACCGCAACCAGGACGCAGCATTCGAATGGCGAAAGCCGCTGATGTATGTCGGCATGATGGTTTACCTTGCCACGCCGGTGGCCGTCTGGCTGGCCGTGAAGCACCGCCAGGCGCTCGGTGCCAGCGCCCGTTCCCACCGCCTGCTGGCCTGCCTGGTGGTCGTTCCCCTGCTGTTTTTCCTGTTGCTGTCGGCGAAAAAAGTCATTGGGCTGCACTGGGTACTGTCGTTTTACCCCTTCGGTTTTGCCTGGTTGGCGTTTGCGCTGCCGGCTGACCGCCTCAAGACCTGCGCCAAGGGCCTGGCGCTGTTTGCTGGCCTGCATGTGGTGGGGGTCGCCGGCCTGTACCTGACGACGCTGGACACCTGGCACAGCGCAAAAATTTATCCGCAAATCGTTCGCAGCGTCAAGACCGCCGAAATCCTCCAGCAGGCCGACCGCCCGGACGCGGTGCTGATGGCTGATTCGTATACCGCCGCGTCAATCTACGGTTTCGAGCGCCGCCAGTACATGCCGGTGTTCGGCGTGGGCCGGTTCCATGCGCGGCAGGACGACATGCTGGTGGATTTTTCGCTCTACCAGGGCCGCGCTGTGCGAATCCTCACGCCCGACCCGCCTGATCTGCAAGCCTTCGAGCCCTACTTTGACAGCGTTGCCGTGCAGAGTTTTATCCAGGACGGCGTGACCTTCTATGTGGTCGAAGGCAGCGGATTCAACTACCCCGCCTACCGCCAGGGGGTGCTGGGCGAGGCCTTCCGTCAGTTCTACAACATACCCGCCTGGCTGCCCATGTCCGGTTGCCCGTTCTGTGAGCGCTACTGCGGCCAGGTGCGCTGCCCGCGCTAAGGTTGCCGACCCAAACCATGGCTTGGGTCATGATCGGTAAATAATAGTAAAAAAGGTATTTTTCGCAAGCAGGACGTGTGTTGACAGCTATTAAAAAAAGAGCTGCTTGCTGAGCTTCTTTAAATCGCAGGATCTGCGTTTCAGTCCTGTAGTTCCACCCGGGCCATGTCGATGTTCAGCCGCTCCACTGCATCAAGCGCTTTGCAGGCTGCAGCCTGTTCGTAAAGCCGAGTGGCCTCTGTCATCCGCTTGTCGCCTTCGAGCATGACCATGCCGTTGGCATATTCGGTCATGGCGATGGCCGACCCGGGGTTGATCTTGAGCGCTTCCCTGAACAGTGCCATGCTTGTGTCCTTGCGCGCGCCGTAAGTCATGCTGCCGATCAGCAAACCGACCTTGTCAATGACCTCGGCATGAAAGGTGGCCAGCGCAATGTGTGCATCGGCGTGCCGGGGCGCGAGTTGCAGGGTCTGCTCCAGTGCGGTCTTGACCTTGCTGTCCAGTCCCTGCGCCAGCGCTTTTGCCACACTGATGCCTTGGCTGTAGCGCCCCAAGGCATAAGCTTGCGCATACCAGGCGTTAGGATTTTTCGGGTCTGCCGACTGCAGCGCCTCAGCCCTTTGCGCCACCTCCAGAAACAGGTCGAGCTTGGATTTTTCCTTGTTTTCCAGGTAATTGGCGTAGATGCAGGTCGCCTTGTTGGCCACCGTGATGCCGTCACCGGCGGCTTTCAGCCCAGCTGCGTTTGCCTTCTGGAATTCACCGTTGTGGAACAGCACCCAGGCCTTGAGCACCGCTGCATCCATGGGTAGCGATTCACAGTCGCCTTGGTGCAGTCGAGTCCAGCTTTGCGTCAGGCTGGCTGTGTCAAAGGCATAGGCGCCGGGGTAGGGAAAAGGGTTCCATTTGTCCATGAACTTGTCTCCTTGACTCATTTTTATGCAATCTGGTGGCCCGTGCCAGCATAGTTCAGGCTGACAGGTTTTCCGGACTTTTGCAGGTGACCTCCTGGCTTTGCAAGTGGCTTTTCTGGGCAGGCTCCAGACAGGGTATCAGCAGGCTGAGGACATGGTGCGCGCCGCGTATCCGGGCCGATTTGGCATTCTTGGGTTGCATAGCATGGCGCAGATGGCGCACATATTCAAAGCTCGGCCAGTAAGTCAACAGCTCCACCACCATACTGGTGGATGTTGCGTCGAATTCGCGGGGTTAATGGCTATTGCACCAGCATGGCTCATGGCCCCAAACATGGTTCTGACGGGACCTGCCATCACTGGCATTGATCAATTCATTGAGCGCATGCTCGCAGCGGTCTAACAGCGAATTGATCAGTTCGTGCTTGGCGGGGTATGGTAATAAAGATCGCCTGAGCTGAAGCCGAGTTTGGCGGAGATCAGGGTGGTCAAAGCATTGGATTCGCCAAACCGGTTGAACATTTCAAATGTGACCTCAGGAAACATTCAGTCGTGCTGAGAAGGCATTTTTATCACCCCGTTTCTCCAGGTTCAATTTGTTTGCAAACTCTAACTCAGCAGCATTACCGAAGTGCACAAGGAAACTGCATGCAGGGTATTAAAGAGGAGAAGAATTCGCTCAATCTGTGCAGAAGCGAAAAGGGTACAAACCAGAAGGAAGCCTTTGACAACCGTGTCCGCACGGAGCTTTTGACGAATTATTTCGTTGCCAAGCGCCAGCAGGTTGATCGGCAAGCCACTAATCAAGAAACAGTATTTTGATCTGTAGTGCAAAGTCGACTGACATAGCCAATCGCCACCAATTCAATAAGTATTGATGGCAGGTATAACCTCTACGATTTGCTTGGCAACAAGCCTGCGCTCAATTCGCCGCACTATCAAAAACAGCTAAAAACCAGTCTCATTATTACGAGTGAACCGTCTCACAAAAGTGTTTTGACAATCTAGGCATGGCAAAAATTTGAGGACGTCTAATCAGTGCAAAACTGAATTTTCGAGACAATACCGAACTTGACCTGAATGGACATTGCAAAGCAAGTGCTGCACACGCTGATATCCAGCATATACAAGTGCGCGGCGCACACTTGCCATTGCTTGCTCACTGGTCGGTTTTCGCCAAGCGCTTAGAAACGCCAAGTATCAAAAACTCCTAGAACCATCAAATATCAACGAACTAAAAGCTGCGCGTAGAGTTGGTTCTTGGATCGCTTCAAACACCAGCAGATATGGAAAAGCTGATGTATTAACTTTTGATCAAAAATTCCTGTTTGTCTTGGCCGGCCGACATTTTAGCGCTCAACCAAGCTGGCGACTTGCCGCGACCGGTCCATGTCTTTCCGCTCTCGGGGTCTTGGTATTTGGGGGCGACAACATTGCGTTTGTCTCCCGAAATCCGCTTAATAGCCCCTTTCCCCGCAAGCCCCAAATCAGAGGCGGTCAGATCATAATTTTTGATCAATTCTTTAGCTGCCGTGACAGCTTCGGCACGCTCGCCTTTTCGTTCAAAATCCTGTTGTTTCCTTAAATCGTTTAGCTTGGCTTCGAATTCATTGATTTGTTGCTGTAGCTCATTTGATTTCTGCATGAAAAGAGGTCTCCTTGAAAAGAAAGTAATGTTAATCGATTATTTAGACAAAAATTAACTGAATATCTTAGGGCTTTAAATTTTATCGAAGCGCATATTTCTTATAAATTGTTAGAAACAACTTTAGCTTTATTGCTTGGATCTGTTAGGCCTTACTAGAGATTTTGCTGCATCTAAAAAATAATTTCATCTGGACTATCACAAAAATATGCGTATGCAAGATTAAGTTTTGTAAAGTTTTGAGAGAATTTGATGCTTGCAATTTATCCAATGATTGGTGGCTATTTGCCGATATGTGTCGATATGGTGTTTTTATTTAAAAGGGCGTGACATCAGACACCAAAAAAAGTTACTGCTCTTGGTCTGCCAAGCAAATGAGCGCTATAGCTTCTGCATTTTTGGTTCCAAATCGCAAGGTTCAAGTCTGGAGCTTGCTGATTAGCAAAAAACTGTCCAAAGTAGAATGGGGAATTTGAGATCGGAGACAGGAAAAAATGCAAGATGCCCCGAAACGTGTCAGCACTGTTCAAAATGAAGTCGGTCTGTTGGATTTATTGGTTACTTTGGCTGAAAACATCAAATTGCTGGTTGTCGGTCCGTTGATTGTGGGGATATGTGCCTTGGGTGTCAGTTTTCTGCTTCCGCAAACTTTTCAAAGTGTGGCGGTTCTTCAGGCTGATCAAGCCACTGCCAGCTTGATGACCACGGCAACTGTTCTAGATCCAGTCATTGCCTCTCTTGGTTTGGCAAAAGACGTCACCGTCGAAGAAGCGCGTACCAAATTACGCGAGCAAACTAAAACGAATGTAGGGCGAGTCGATAAATTACTCACGCTGACTGTTTCTGCCCACACTGCGTCACAGGCGCAAGCAATTGGCTCTGCCTTGCTTCAGCAAACTTATGTTGAGAGTAGTCCCAAAGGCAGTGTTCGAGCACGACTCAGCATGCAACTGGAAGAAGCGAAAATTCGGCTCAAAAATGCCCAGGATGCATCAGTTGGCGTTCTAAAGCGCCTTGAATCCAATAGTTCGGGCACTACAGGCGGGATGGAATTGGCACGGGGCTATGCCGAGTTATTAAGTGCTACAGGCACAGCGCAAGGCCAAGTCAGTCTTTTGGAAGCTCAACTGGAAGGTCTAAGCAATGCGCAACTTGTGCAAGCACCAACTATGGCGCAGAAACCCAGCCAACCGAAGAAAGGGCTGATTGCCATAGGTGCTACGCTAGCGGCAGGTTTGATTTTGTTACTGTTCGTTTTTATCCGGCAAGGCTTTCTTGGCACCACACCAAGTCTGCAGAACTCCGAAAAAATCTTGCGTATTCGCAATTCTTTTGGCTTCAAATAGCTCATCGGCATCAAGTAATAAAACGATTGCAGGATTAAGTGCAAATCGATTTCTAAATTCCCGTATTTAAATAGTCCAGTAAATTTTTAGTACCCTCATGACAATTCTCATAACTGGCGGCGCAGGCTTTATCGGCGCAAACTTTGTACTGGACTGGCTAGTGCAAACGGATGAGCCCATCGTCAACCTGGACAAGTTGACCTACGCTGGCAATCTGGAAACACTGGCGAGTCTGCAAGGAGAGCCGCGCCACATTTTCGTGCAGGGCGACATTGGCGACAGCGCGTTGGTCGCCCGCCTTCTGGCTGAACACCGGCCCCGCGCCGTGCTGAATTTCGCTGCCGAAAGCCACGTAGACCGCTCCATCCACAGCCCCGAAGACTTTATCCAGACCAATATCGTCGGAACCTTCCGCCTGCTGGAAGCCGTGCGCGCCTACTGGAGCGGCCTGCAGGGCGAGGCCAAGGCAGCTTTCCGCTTCCTGCACGTCTCCACCGACGAGGTCTACGGCTCCTTGAGCGCTGCCGACCCCGCCTTCACCGAAACCCACCGCTACGAGCCCAACAGTCCGTACTCGGCCAGCAAGGCCGCCAGCGACCACCTGGTGCGTGCTTACCACCACACCTACGGCCTGCCGGTGCTGACCACCAATTGCTCAAACAACTACGGCCCGTACCACTTTCCGGAAAAGCTCATCCCGCTGATGATCGTCAACGCGCTGGCTGGCAAACCCCTGCCGGTGTATGGCGATGGCATGCAGGTGCGCGACTGGCTGTATGTGAAGGACCATTGCAGCGCCATTCGCCGCGTGCTGAAAGCCGGGCAACCGGGCGAGGTCTACAACGTCGGCGGCTGGAACGAAAAGCCCAACATCGAGATTGTCAACACCGTTTGCGCCTTGCTTGACGCGTCGCGCCCCAAGGCTGACGGCACAAGCTACAGCGCCCAGATCACCACCGTCAAGGACCGCCCCGGCCATGACCGCCGCTACGCCATCGACGCCAGCAAGATAGAGCGCGAACTGGGCTGGAAGCCCGTTGAAACGTTCGAGTCCGGCATCCGCAAAACCGTGCAGTGGTACTTGGCCAACCCGGAGTGGGTAGCCAATGTGCAAAGCGGCGCTTACCGCGACTGGGTGCAGACCCAGTACGCCAGCGCATGAAAATCCTGCTGTTTGGCAAGAACGGTCAGCTCGGCTGGGAACTTCAGCGCAGCCTGGCGCCACTGGGGGAACTCATTGCGCTGGACCGACACAGCCAGGACCTGTGTGGCGACTTGGGCAACCTGACAGGAATTGCTGACACGGTTCGCGCGCTACGCCCCGATGTAATCGTCAATGCCGCCGCCCATACGGCAGTAGACAAGGCTGAAAGCGAGCCCGAGCTGGCCCGCACAATCAACGCCCAGGCGCCTGGCGTGCTGGCACAAGAGGCGAACAAGCTGGGCGCCTGGCTGGTGCATTATTCGACCGACTACGTGTTCGATGGCAGCGGCAGCCGGCCCTGGGTAGAAACCGACCCGCCCGCACCGTTGGGCGTGTATGGCCGGACCAAGCGCGAAGGCGAGCAACTGGTGGTCGAACATTGCCGGCAGCATCTTCTGTTTCGCACCAGCTGGGTGTATGCCGCGCGCGGCGGCAACTTTGCCAAGACCATGCTGCGCCTGGCGCAAGAGCGCGAGCGCTTGACGGTGATCGACGACCAGTTCGGAAGCCCCACCGGCGCCGAGCTGATTGCCGATGTCACTGCCCACGCCATTCGGCAGGTACTGCTCCGCCCGCAGGACGCCGGGATCTACCATCTGGCCGCTCAAGGCGAAACAACCTGGAATCGCTATGCAAAACACGTGATTGCGCAGGCGCAGCGGGCGCAGAAAGCTATGAAAATAATAGCTGCTGAAGTCACCGTCGTGCCAACCAGCGCTTTTCCGACGCCAGCGCAGCGACCACTTAACTCGCGCCTCGATTGCACCCGGCTACAGACAGTTTTCGGTTTGACTCTGCCCACCTGGCAGCAGGGCGTGGACCGCATGCTGGCAGAAATCCTTTAAGACACCACAAGAAAACTACATCCTCATGACCCAACGCAAAGGCATCATCCTCGCCGGCGGCTCCGGCAGCCGGCTGCACCCGGCCACCCTCGCCATCAGCAAACAGTTGCTGCCGGTGTACGACAAGCCGATGATCTATTACCCGCTGAGCACCTTGATGCTGGCTGGCATTCGCGACGTGTTGGTCATCAGCACCCCGCAGGACACGCCGCGCTTTACGCAACTGCTGGGCGACGGCAGCCAGTGGGGGATGAATCTGCAATATGCTGTGCAGCCCAGCCCGGATGGTCTGGCACAGGCGTTCTTGATTGGCGAGCAGTTCGTCGGCAACGCCCCCAGCGCCTTGGTGCTGGGCGACAACCTGTTTTACGGCCACGACCTGGTCAACCTGCTTTCCAGCGCAGACAGCCAGGCCAGCGGTGCCACCGTATTTGCCTACCATGTGCACGACCCCGAACGCTACGGCGTCGTCGCCTTCGACAAGGCCGGCAAAGCCATCAGTATTGAAGAAAAGCCGCTCAAGCCCCAAAGCAACTTTGCCGTCACCGGCCTGTACTTCTACGACAACCAGGTGGTTGACATTGCCAAGGCCGTGAAACCCAGCGCGCGCGGCGAACTGGAAATCACCGCCGTCAACCAGGCCTACCTCGACCAGGGCTCGCTCAACGTGCAGATCATGCAGCGGGGTTACGCCTGGCTGGACACTGGCACGCACGACAGCCTGCTGGAAGCCGGCCAGTTCATCGCCACGCTGGAGCGCAGGCAAGGCCTGAAAATCGCCTGTCCCGAAGAAATCGCCTTTCGCAACGGTTTTATCACTGCAGAACAACTCGAAAAGCTGGCCCAGCCGCTGGCCAAAAACGGCTACGGCCAATATTTGCAGCGTCTATTAAGCGAGAGTGCTCCGTCATGATTCAAGGCCTGTTAACCAAGGCCCCTCGTCTGTCATCCCGGGCTTGACCCGGGATCCATGACCCTTAACCAAATCCGAACCCGCCCCGAATCCGCCCCATGCAAGTCACCCCCACAGCCATCCCCGACGTCCTCGTCATCGAACCCAAAGTGTTTGGCGACGCGCGCGGCTTCTTCTATGAAAGCTTTAACCAGAAAGCCTTCAACGAAGCTACCGGCCTGAATCTGAACTTTGTACAAGACAACCACAGCCGCAGCTGCAAGGGCGTGCTGCGCGGACTGCATTACCAAATCCAGCAACCCCAAGGCAAGCTCGTGCGCGTAGTGCGCGGGGCGGTGTTTGATGTGGCGGTGGACATCCGCAAGGCATCACCCACCTTCGGCCAGTGGGTCGGCATGGAACTGAGCGAAGAAAACCACAAACAACTCTGGATCCCCGCAGGCTTTGCGCACGGGTTCATGGTGACCAGCGAGTCGGCAGAATTTTTGTATAAGACTACCGACTACTACGCGCCCGCGCATGAGCGCTGCATTGCGTGGGATGACCCCAGTATTGCTATTGACTGGCGATTGAGACATTATGAAATTGACGTTCCTCAACTATCAGCCAAAGATCTTCAGGGTAGACGCTTGGACTTAACCTGAGGCTGCATAGTGTCGCTCAAACGCAATACCATTTGGAATCTCGTGGGAACAGGATTGCCTCTCTTGCTCGGTGCTGTAACCATTCCTTATCTACTGAAAAATATCGGTGTCGAAGCTTTTGGAATTCTTACGCTAGTTTGGGCGCTGATAGGCTACTTTAGCCTTTTTGACTTCGGTTTAGGTCGTGCCCTTACCCAGCAGGTCTCGGTAGCTAGGGGAAATCAGCAGAATTCGCATTTGCCAAGTTTGATAAAAACAGGCTTGTGGTTCACGGTAGTCACCGGGTTAGTAGGAGGCATTTTACTTGCTTTTCTGGCTAAACCGCTTGCTCTTCATTGGTTGAAAATTAGTATTGCTCTGCAACCGAATACCGTTCAGGCCTTACTTGTTGCGAGTATTGGAATTCCATTAACAACCGTTACCACCGGGTTCCGAGGTATTCTAGAAGGATTCGAAGACTTCAAGGGCGTCAATCTGTTACGTATCTGTCTGGGATCCGCAAATTTCGCTTTGCCGGCATTAAGCGTCATGTTTATCGGTACTTCGTTGGTGTGGATGGTGGCGAGTTTAATCATAGCGCGCCTGATCGTATTAGCTGCACATGCTTGGCTAGTCCACCTGAAAATGCCTGCAGGATGGATGTTCGCTAAGTTCAATAAGCAAGACATGCGGCCCCTCCTTTCGTTTGGCGCTTGGATGACCATCTCCAATATTATTAGTCCGCTAATGGTAACCGCAGACCGATTTATTATTTCAGGAGTACTTGGTGCCACTGTGGTCGCATATTACACGGTGCCTTTTGAATTGTTAATTCGTGTACTGATCGTGCCTGGCGCTTTAACTGCTGCATTATTTCCTCGGCTTGCTTCGCTCCTGACAACAAATATTCAAGAAGCTGATAGGTTGTATAAAAATAGCTTAAAAATAATTATAACAATTCTTGTTCCAACTTGCCTTATTATCGCGCTTGGATCAAAGTGGGGTATGGCGCTGTGGCTTGGACTAGATTTTGCAGAGCATTCCTGGAAAATTGTTGTAATTATGGCTATTGGATTAATTTTTAATGGAGTTGCAAGTGTGCCTTTCGCTGCTATTCAGGCAAAAGGTAGCGCTCATGCAACTGCCAAATTGCATTTACTTGAATTTGTTTTTTATGTTCCTTTGCTTTTTATTTGTCTTAAATACGCAGGGCTTATGGGTGCCGCTTTGGCTTGGACATCAAGAGTAATAGTCGATCTTTTTGCATTGCTTTATCTGGGTAAAAAAGTATTTTACTCAAGAATATAATTTATTATATTTAAATAATCAAAATAAGTACTGATAAGAAATTTTTTAAAAGATATAGTGGTCGATATAAAACTATTCGAAACTCAGTTATGGCTGCTAATTCTTTCGCCAAAATGGCTGAGTTTTTTGAATTTAGCGGAAAAACTTAGCAATCACTCGCCAAGACATAATTGTGGCGCACCAACTTGATACCTCTCTGCTAACAAAAGGCAATATTTTTTTAAGTCAATATGACTCAAATTTCTGGAAAATTTGGACTATGTTTGGTTCTATACGACCCACGCCATCTGCGTCCGTTAGTGAACCGCGTCCTGCAGTTACAGGCCAGTCTTGGTGCCGTGCTCGACGTACTGGCGCTGGTGGCATCGTCCAGCTCGTTGACGCCTGCTGCGGTGCGTGCGCTGTGCGAATCGCTGGGCCTGCGTCTGGACGATTGTCGCAAAGTTGACGACACCTACTTCGACTTCTCTTCCTATCGTGAGGCCAGTATGTACTTCTCTGAAAGAGGGCATGACGGTGTGCTGTATGTCAATGACACACTGATCCCCAAGCACGATAGCCCGCACCTGATGGCTGCGCTATGTAGCCGCATAAATATGGCCAAGGATGTTAATTTTGACTTTCCTCTGCTGATCGGCCCTTATTCTCAGAGTGAGTTTTCCTTTGGCGACGGTTCACTGGACCACTTCGTACCTACCTTCCTCTTTTACTTGAATGCGCCGGGAGTGAGGTGGTTCGTCCGTTTGCTTGCCGAAATGCCGATGATCCAGCGAGCCATTGAGCAGACCAATGCCGATTTGCTTGAGGTGGATGTACCGCTACTGCGGTTTTGCCAAGCACATGCGCTGCAGTTAAGGGGTCGCTACCTCACTGATGGCCTGGTCGACGCGCGTCTATGGCGCAAGCTGACCACGGCCTACTGCGAGCGCTTGCTTTCCGGACGGGTGCGTTCGGCCGGTGTGATCTGGTATGTGGCGGGTGGACTCGTTGGGCGCCTCCTCGTTCCAGTACAGGTGGGATGGAGCCGCGTGTTTAGTCGGCTACGGGCGCGAAAAGTGTCTAAATGATATTAAAGCGAAACGTTGGGTTTTATGCGGCAATTTTTCTGCCATCTGCGTTGTTTCTTGTGGCAAACCTGAGCTCGTTAGCCATAGGGGCAGCGCTAGCTGCTTTGCTGGCAATTGCGGCGTCGCTGCCTGTTAAAAGCGAGTTGTTAAATATTTACAAATCTGATCTGATCCTCTTGCTCCTTTGTGCTGGAATCATTATTGATCATCTCATATTCGCAGATATTGTTTTTTCAGTAAGTTTATGGAAGGCTATGACTTCCCTAGTTTTGTTATTTATTTTATTTTTTGGAGCAGTAGCTTTATCGATATCCTTCTTTGGTTCGAGTTCAAAAAATGTTAATACAGTTTGTTGGAGTGTATTTTTTTTGATGGGTTTTATATTAGTAGTATCTATTTCAAATATCTATCCGAGTAACATTTTTGGTGTTAATAAGGCTGTTTTTCCATTTTCTGAGCCGTCGCATTTTGCCCTCACATTCTTACCATTTTTAATGTTTGCGTGTGTGACCTCGAATGGCTGGCGCCGTTATGTAATCCTTTGCGCAAGCGTTATTTTGGCTTACTGGGTTCAGAATTTAACGATGATGGTCGGATGTTTTGTGGTTTTCTTGGTGTGTGTTCGTTTAATTTTTTTTCCCATTTTAATTGTTGTTATATTTGTCGCTGGCTCAGCGTTGGATTTGTCTTACTTTGGCGATCGCCTGGATTTTACTGATGAAACCACTAATCTTTCAACTTTGGTGTATTTGCAAGGATGGGAGCTTGTTAAGGAATCAATGCAGTTGACAAATTATTGGGGGTTTGGGTTTCAGCAACTAGGTCTGCAGCCAACTTCTGTTCCAACTGCAGAAGCTATTTATCGCCTTAGTGGAGGTGATTTGAACCAAAATGATGGGGGTTTTTTATTGGCAAAAGTGGTGTCAGAGTTTGGGATTTTAGGTGTGCTAATTATTGGAGGGCTTTCTTTATTTATAGGGAGGGTTGCAGTAAGATTGAGAGCTATAGCTAATGGATTGTATTCTACGCCTGCGTATACTTTTTCCTGTTGCGTGATAGTGACTTTTATGTTGGAAATATATGTTAGAGGAACAGGCTATTATTCTGGAACTATGATTTTATTTTTGATGTCGGTTCATTACTACTTCAGATATAATAAAATAAGGCGTTTAATGGATGTAATTGGATAAAAAATAGGAGTACAAATTGCCATGAGATTTAATCCGTCAAAAATAAAGACATATGGATTTTTGCAAATGCTATGGTTGATTTTTTGTCGTATCAATACCTTTATTTTTTTTAATGATTGTCGTTTGATTAGGTTGCCAATATTTTTGCGTGGGCGAGGTGCAATAATATTTGGAAAAAACTTCGTATGTGGCTATTTGGTGCGCCTTGATGCCTTTGGTAGTCGCGGGTGTATTCGTTTTGGAGAAAACGTTCAATTGAATGACTTTGTGCATATTGGTGCGCTGGAGAGTATTTCGATCGGGGATAACGTTTTGATTGGAAGCCGCGTCTTCATTAGCGATCACAATCACGGTAATTACCAAATGGAGGACGAAGCATCCGCGCCCGGAATCCCTCCCGCAGACCGCCCACTTTCATCACGGCCCGTCCGCATTGGCAATAATGTGTGGCTCGGCGAACAGGTCTGCATCCTGCCAGGCGTCACTGTTGGCGACGGTGCCATCGTAGGTGCTAACTCAGTTGTTACGCGCGACATCCCGCCGAACTCGATCTCAGCGGGCAATCCGGCACGCGTGATACGCGTGTTCGATGCAGAAACTAAAATATGGCGAAGAATATAAATCCGTTACGCATCGTTGTTTCGGCGGTCAATTTCACGGAGGGTGGGCCACTTACCGTGCTGCGTGAGTGCCTTGCATCTGCAATAGCCGCGCTACCAGCCGAATGGGAGGTGGTGGCCCTCGTTCATCGCGCTGATTTGATCCACGAACCGCGAGTCCGTCTGATATCAATTCCAAGTTCGAAGAAGTCCTGGTTTCATAGGCTGTACTGGGAATGGTTCGGGTTCAAGCGCATTTCTCGAGAAGTCAAACCTGCGCTATGGCTATCGCTGCACGACATCACGCCACGCGTATCGGTCACGCGCCAAGCTGTGTATTGCCATAACCCTTCGCCCTTTTATAGCATCGGGTTACGTGAGGCCCTAATGGAGCCAACGTTTTTCATGTTCAATCAGCTATACGCTTTTCTGTACCGCGTGTTTATCCGTCGCAACTACTGCGTTATCGTGCAGCAAGACTGGCTTCGGTCTGAGTTCATAAGGCGTATGGGGCAACTTCCGGTCGTTGTCGCTCACCCATCCATGCGGATTGACGAGCGCGCTTCCACCCCGACGCCAGGATCGACATTTGTCTTCATCTATCCCGCGCTGCCACGAGTTTTTAAAAATATCGAGACATTGTGCAAAGCTGTTCAGATACTGGCTTCTCGTGGCATTAGTGGCTTTGAGGTGCGGTTGACGCTTGATGGCAGCGAAAATCGATATTCCCGTTGGCTACTGAGCAAGTACGGAAAGACGGCGCAAGTCCGATTCATAGGCCGACAGACCAAAGATGAGATGGCTACGCAATACCGTGAGGCTTCCGCGGTGGTGTTTCCGAGTAAGCTGGAAACTTGGGGGTTGCCTATTACCGAAGCCAAAACACAACGGCGGCCGTTGCTTGTGGCCGACCTCCCATATGCGCGGGAAACCGTCGGAACCTACGACCTTGTGAGTTTCTTTCCAGCCGAATCCTCAGAAAGCCTAGCCGATCTCATGGAATCTATGGTGGCGCAAACATGGCAACCGACTGGAAATCACCATGCCAACCCTAAAGCTCCGTTTGCCGCTGACTGGGCGAGTTTGTGGGGCATTTTGATCGATGGCCTGACCTCTGTCCCGCAGAACAGCCTTGATCGAAATGACAAAGCAGGAAATATTTGATGGTGATTGAAGAAAAAAAACTGCGTATTGCGGTGTGCTTGGCCGCTTATAACGGCATGGCCTACATCGCGGAGCAAATTGAATCTATTTTCCTTCAGAGGAATGTTGATCTTCAGATATTCATCAGTGTGGATCAGTCAACAGACGGGACTGAAGATTGCCTTGCCGAATGGGCACTGTCCGAACCACGTTTGACATTGCTGCCTGTGGGTCAGCGTTTTGGTGGCGCGGGACCGAATTTTTTCCGTTTGCTGGCCGACGTGGAATTTTCAGATTTTGACTATGTCAGTCTTGCCGATCAGGACGATATATGGTTGCCCGACAAGCTGTTGCGGGCGCATCAGTTGCTTTCAACGACTAGTGCCGATGCCTATTCGAGCAATGTAATGGCATTTTGGCCCGATGGGCGCAAGCTGCTGATAGAAAAATCCCAACTCCAGGTTAAATGGGATTTCCTTTTTGAAGCTGCTGGGCCGGGCTGTACCTATGTCTTGCGCAAAGACTTGGCTTGTGCCATTCAGTCCTTGATTAGGCACCGCTGGTCTGAAGTCCGTCAGGTTGGCCTGCACGACTGGTTTGCCTATGCTTTTGCCCGTGCGAACGGTTACCGCTGGGTGATTGATGACTACGCGGGCATGCTGTACCGCCAGCACGCGAACAACCAGGTCGGCGTCAACAAAGGCTGGCGCGCTTGGCGCCACCGAGCGCGCAAGGTGCTGGGCGGCTGGGGCTTGGCGCAGTCGGCCTTAATTGCCGATCTGGTCGGTTTGGGCGACGACGCTTTCGTCAAGCGCTGGTCAGGCGGCGGAAGGGCTGGAGTGTTTTGGCTGGCTTGTCATGGCGGGCAATGCCGCCGGCGTGGGCGCGACAAGCTGCTATTTGCGCTGTCGTGCCTGGCCATGAGCCTGCTTGGCGGGCTTCGCTCGTGACGTCGCTGCATGCACTGGTCACAGGGGCCAATGGTTTTGTGGGTCGCGCCGTGTGCGCACAGGCGCTGGGGTATGGCATAACGGTGCGAGGCGCGGTACGCAGCGAGTGCGTCTTGCCCGCCGGGGTCGAGCGCCAAGTGCTGCAAGGTTTGAGTGGGCAATGCGACTGGCGGGCGGCGCTTGCTGGGATCGTTGTTGTCGTGCATACGGCTGCCCGCGTGCATGTCATGGCGGATACAGCCACAGATCCACTGCAGAAATTTCGCCGCGTCAATGTGCAAGGCACTTTGAACCTAGCCCGTCAAGCGGCTTTAGCTGGTGTGCGGCGGTTTGTGTTTATCAGCTCTGTCAAGGTTAATGGCGAAACAACGGCTCTGGGGTGTGCGTTTAAGGCCGACGATGTGCCTGCGCCACTGGATGCTTATGGAATTTCCAAAATGGAGGCAGAGCAGGGGCTGCGCGAGATTGCGTCGCGAACCGGCATGGAGGTTGTCATAATCAGACCGCCACTTGTCTACGGATCCGGTGTCAAAGCCAACTTTGCCGCCATGATGCGCTGGCTTCGACGTGGTGTGCCCCTGCCGCTGGGTGCCATTCACAATCAGCGCAGCTTGGTGGCGCTGGACAACCTGGTCGATCTGATCGTGACGTGCCTGACCCATCCGGCGGCAGCTAACCAGACCTTTTTGGTGTCCGATGGCGAAGATGTTTCAACAACGGAATTGCTGCGCCGCATGGGACAGGCCTTGGACAGTCGGGCGCGCTTGATTCCGGTGCCGGCCAGTGTATTGAAAGCAGCAGCGGCATTACTCGGCAAGCGCGACATGGCTCAGCGGCTGTGCGGCTCATTGCAGGTAGATATCCAAAAGACACGCCAGCTCTTGGGCTGGACTCCTCCCTTGACGCTGGACCAGGGGTTGAAAAAAGCGGCAGAAGGTTTTCGCCCATGAAAAGAATGTTTGACTTGCTACTTGCCTTGGCGGCTGCGGCGGTACTGGTTGTGCCTGTCTTGCTGGTGGCGCTGCTGGTGCGCCTGACTTCTCCCGGCCCCGCACTCTACTGGTCCGACCGGGTGGGACGCCACAACAAACTGTTCAAGATGCCCAAGTTTCGCAGCATGCGGGTGGGCACACCGGCGGTTGCCACGCATCTGCTGGCCGACCCGAAAGCACACCTGACGCCGATTGGCAGCTTTTTACGCAAAAGCAGTCTGGACGAACTGCCGCAGTTGTGGAGCATCCTGGCAGGGGACATGAGCTTTGTCGGCCCGCGACCTGCGCTCTTCAACCAACATGACCTGATTGACTTGCGGACCCGGCGGGGTGTGCATGAACTGGTGCCGGGTCTGACGGGCTGGGCACAAATCAATGGACGCGATGAGTTACCCATTCCTGACAAGGTCAGGCTTGATGTCGAGTATCTTCAGCAGCAGTCGCTGTGGTTTGACATGCGTATTTTGTGGCTGACCTTCATCAAGGTAATACGGCGCGATGGCGTTGCCCACTAATTGCCAGCGGGCTGAATGATAAATGTGCAAACTGATTTCCAATAGGAAACAGGGCGTGGCATGTTTCCAAAGCTGAAAGCACCTGTTCTCGTCCGCTGCTTGCTGGCCTTCCGGTTTAATTACAAAAAGATCAAATGCTATTCAATCGATTGACTGCCGCACCCTTGCTGGCATTGCCGCGCTCCGCCAAAAGGGTGTTTGTCATTGCACTTGACTTGGTGCTGACGCTGGTATCGGTATGGATCGCTTTTTACCTGCGCGTCGACCAGACCGGATTGCCAGTTGCGCAACAAGCCTACGTGTACCTCCTTGCTCCCGTGTTGGCGCTTCCTGTCTTTGTGCGTTTTGGACTGTACCGCGCCATTTTTCGCTACACCGGCATGGCGGCCTTGGCGACCACGGCCAAGGCGGTCGCGTTGTATGCATTGCTGTTTTTTGTGGCTTTGCTGTTTTTCAAATGGGATTTTGTCCCGCGTACATTGGGCCTGATTCAGCCCATGCTTCTGCTGTTGTTGGTCGGTACCAGCCGGGCGATGGCGCGGTTCTGGCTTGCCGGCTGGTCGAGCAAGGCACGTCATGCGGTTGGCCGCTTGCTGATTTACGGTGCTGGCGAGGCAGGAGTGGAAACTGCCTCTGCCTTGGCGGTGGCGCGCCAGTTCGTGCTGCTGGGCTTTGTTGACGATGACAAAAAGAAGGCGGGAAGAAGCATCAACGGCGTTGACATTATGTCGCCCGCCGAGGTGGCCGATGCAGTGGAACGCATGGGCATCACCGACATCTTGCTGGCCATGCCTTCGCTGGACCGTGCGCGGCGAAATGAAATCATTGCCAGCCTGCGCGAATTGCCGGTCCACGTCCGGACCCTGCCCGGAATGGGCGACTTGGCGTCGGGTCGGGTGGCGATTCAGGATTTTCAGGAACTCGATGTGGAAGACCTGCTGGGCCGGCCTTCGGTACCCCCCGACTCGAGCCTGCTGGCGCGCAACCTGGCCGACCAGGTGGTGCTGGTGACGGGTGCAGGCGGCAGCATTGGCAGCGAGTTGTGTCGCCAGATCTTGCAAGAAAAGCCGCGCCAGCTGGTTCTGGTCGAACTCAGTGAATTTGCCCTTTACACCATTCACCGCGAGCTGCTGGGTTTGTGCGCCGAGCATCGGCTGCAGGTCGAGGTGACACCCTTGCTCGCCAGCGTCGGAAATTTTGGCCGTCTTAAGGAAATCTTCCAGCTTTACCGGCCGGCCACGGTGTACCACGCCGCGGCCTACAAGCATGTGCCGCTGGTCGAAAGCAATCCGTCCGAAGGTGTACTGAACAACGTCTTTGGCACCCTGAACGCTGCCCGCGCGGCCATGGAAAGCGGAACGGCGCATTTCGTGCTGATTTCCACCGACAAGGCGGTTCGCCCGACCAATGTCATGGGCGCGACCAAACGCATGGCCGAACTGGTGCTTCAGGCGCTGGCGGCCAGCCCGGCGGTGCGCTTTGTGTCGCCCGACGGCAGCTACAGTCCGGACGTCCCGAACCGCACCGTGTTTGCCATGGTGCGCTTTGGCAATGTGCTGGGCAGCAGTGGCAGTGTGGTGCCGCTGTTTCGCAAGCAGTTGCGCGACGGTGGCCCGCTGACGGTCACGCATCCGGAGGTCACGCGCTATTTCATGACGATTCCCGAGGCGGCCCAGCTGGTGCTGCAAGCCGGTGCCATGGCCCAGGGCGGAGACGTGTTTGTGCTCGACATGGGCAGCCCTTTGAGAATTGTCGATCTTGCGCGGCGTATGGCGCAGCTGTCCGGTTTGAGCCTGCGCGATGCGGACAATCCCGAAGGCGATATTGAAATCAAAATTACCGGTCTTCGACCGGGCGAAAAGCTGTACGAGGAACTGTTGATTGGCGACAACCCTGAAAAAACGGCGCATCAGCGGATCATGAAGGCGCACGAGGATTTTGTTCCTTGGTCAGAGCTCGCGCCCATCCTGGTGGACATGCGCCAGGCCGCCACGCTGAACCATGCGCCGGTAATGCGCGCCATCCTGGTCAGGCTGGTGCATGGCTATCGCCCGCATGGAGACTGTGGCGCTGGCGAGTCTGCCCAAAAGACCGCTGCCCTGCCGAATGATGTCTGACACCGGTTTTCCGGCGCGGGCGCATCCACCGATTCGGGCTGGCGTCATTTTGGCGGGCAGGGCGTCTTCATTTCATCACGCCCATGCGGCACAATTTGCAGATTTAACATTTCCAGGCTTGATGACATGACCTCTCCTTTGCTTAGCGACTCATCTTCTTCCGACCCCGACCTGTCGCACATCGGCCCGCGTGACAAGGCAGAGATTCTGGCCCAGGCGCTGCCTTACATTCGCCAGTTTCATGGCAAAACCATCGTCATCAAGTACGGTGGCAACGCCATGACCGATCCCGCGCTGCAGGCCGACTTCGCAGAAGACGTGGTGCTGCTCAAGCTGGTCGGCATGAATCCGGTGGTGGTGCACGGCGGCGGACCGCAGATTGAAATGGCGCTGAACCGGCTGGGCAAGAAAGGCCATTTCATCCAGGGCATGCGCGTGACCGACGACGAAACCATGGAGGTGGTCGAATGGGTGCTGGCCGGACAGGTGCAGCAGGACATCGTCGGCCTCATCAACCAGGCGGGTGGCAAGGCGGTTGGCCTGACGGGGCGCGATGGCGGCTTGATTCGCGCAAAGAAGCTGACCATGCTGGACAAGGACGATGCCAGCAAGGAGCACGACATCGGCTTTGTCGGCGAGATCGTCAGCATCGACCCCAGCGTGGTCAAGGCGTTGCAGGACGACGCCTTCATTCCCGTGATCAGCCCGATTGGCTTTGGCGAAAACAACGAAAGCTACAACATCAACGCTGACGTCGTGGCCGGCAAGCTGGCGACAGTGCTGAAGGCTGAAAAGCTGGTGCTGCTGACCAATATTCCCGGCGTGTTGAACAAGGCCGGCGAGTTGCTCACCGACCTGACGGCGCGCGAGATCGACGCCCTGTTTGCCGATGGCACGATTTCAGGCGGCATGCTGCCCAAGATTGAGGGCGCGCTGGATGCCGCCAAAAGCGGCGTGAATGCTGTTCACATCATCGACGGCCGGGTGCCGCATGCCATGCTGCTGGAAATTTTGACCGACAAGGCTTACGGGACGATGATCCGCTCGCACTGAACCTGTCTGCTGGCTGGGTTTTTCGGCCAGCAAGGCATAAATTTTGGTTAAAAAGTGCTTTTGCGCAATGCCAGCATGCATGAGCAGCTATCAAATCAGGACTAAAGGGTCAGCCCGATGCCGCCTGGTGACCGCATGCGACTGAATGCTCAATCCAGAGTGACGCCCGAGTCCCTGACCACCTTGCCGAGTCGCACGGTTTCCGTCTTGATCAACTCGCCGAACTGGGCTGCAGTGCCGCCCACCACGGGTGTTCCCAGCGCTTCCCACTTCTTGTGGAACTCGGGCTCCTTGAAGATGGCGTTCAGCGTGCTGTTGAGCTTGTCGATGATGGGCGCGGGCGTTCCGGCGCGAACGGCAACGCCATGCCATCCGGTAAATTCGTACCCTGCCACGCCGGCTTCGGCCATGGTCGGCACATTGGGCAACAGCGGGCTGCGTTTGGCCGAGGTCACGGCCAGCGGGATGAGTTTTCCGGTCTGGATGTAAGGCAGGGAGCTGCCCAGCACATCGAACATCACGTTGACCTGGCCGCCCAGCAGATCGTTCAGCGCCGGTCCTGCGCCCCGGTAGGGAATGTGGGCGATCTTGATGTCCATCTGGGTGTTGAACATCTGCCCTGCCAGATGCTGCGGTGTGCCGTTGCCGGCCGATGCAAAACTCAAATCCGGCTTGTTGGTTTTGGCCAGTGCCACCAGTTCCTTGACCGTTTTCACGCTCAGTTTGGGATTGACCTCAAGCACCATCGGAAACGCCGAGATCTGGATCACGGGTGCCAGATCGGTCAGCGAGTTGAAGGGCATGCTGCGAAACAGGGTGGAATTGACCGCCATCGGGCCGCTGGCCGCCAGCAGCAGTGTGTAACCGTCGGCAGGCGACTGCTTGGCGACTTCGGCGCTGCCCAGGTTGCCGCCTGCGCCGCCCTTGTTGTCCACGATGACGGTGACGCCCAGCCGGGTTTGCAATTCCATGCTCAGCAGCCGGGCCATCAGGTCGGTCGGGCCGCCGGGCGGGTAGGGCACCACGAAGCGGATGTTTTTGCTGGGGTAGTTGTCCTGCGCATGGCTGGCCAGTGGCATCAGCAGGGCCAAGGCGATGCTGGCGCTGAGTTGGGCGCCAATTTTCACAAAAGCAGTGCGTTTCATGTTGTCTCCGTTGTCGTTATGGTTATGGTTGTGAATGATGCGTTTCAGGCTGCGCCAAAGCGCTGGCGTATGTCTTGCGCGCTGGCCAGCGGGCGGCCCAGGCTGAGCGCTGCCTCTGCTGCCTGCCCGACCAATGCGGCATTGTCGGGTGCGGTCTGGCCGTTTTTAAGCTGGAGGTTGTTCTCGAAACCCACCCGCACATGCCCGCCCAAGGCGGCGGCGGCTGTCACGCAGGCATGTTCGGTGGCCCCGAATGCGCACACCGCCCACGGCTCTGGCCCGGTGTGGGCATGGACAAAAGGCACCAGATCGCGCGGGCTGGACGTTTGCCCGCTGGTGTAGCGGCCCAGCACGAACAGCAAAAACCAGGGCGCCTCGGGAATCACGCCGCGCTCGCGCAGGGCTTGCCAGCGCTGCAGGTCGGCCACGTCGTAAAGAATGACCTGCGTCATGACCCGCTCGCGCGCCAGCCCTTGAAAAAATGCCGCCAGTCCGGCGTCGCCAATGTCGGGCTGGTCCAGTTCGCGCAATGAAACCGACACGGCTTCAGGGCGCAGTGCCTGCACCATGGCGATTTGTTGCGGGGCCTGGTAAACACGGGCGGCTTCGCTGGTGATTTGCAGCACCATGGCGTCGCCCACGGCGGCCTTGACCACCTGCAAGGCATTGCGGTAGCCCTCTACGTCCAGGCTGTGCCCGCCCTGCGCGTCGCGGATGTGCAGGTGGAGCATGGCGGCGCCCGCATCCAGGCAGGCCTTGGCGGTGCTGGCCAGGCTGGCGGCGGTCAGCGGAACGGCGGCATGGTCGTGGGCCTGCTTGTAGGCGCCGTTGGGCGCCACGGTGATGATGAGCGGTTCAAACGTCATAGGATGGAAGGTCAAAAGTTTTTGTCAATTTGCGGAAGTTCATTGGCCAGCAAGTCCAGCCCCTGCTGCAGCAGGCGGTCGTAACGCGCGCGTTCCGCGAGGCGGCGCGCTTCGGGCCATTCGTAAAAACCGGCACCGGTTTTCATGCCCAGCCTGCCGGCATCGACATGCGTCTGCAGCACGTTGGCAGGTACTGTGGTGCTGGAAAGACTGGGATACATGCTGGCGGCAGCGGCGCAGTGCACGTCGAGTCCGGCATGGTCACGCTGAAGCACCGGCCCTGCAGCCAGGTAGCGAAAGCCGAAGCCGAACCGTACGGCTGCGTCCACATCTTGCGGCGTGGCAATGCCTTCGTCGATCATGGCAAAGGCTTCGCGTGCCAGCGCATGCTGCAGGCGGTTGGCCAGAAAGCCGGGCTTGTCCTTGCGCACCAGCACCGGCACGCTGCCGCAGCCACGCATGAAGGCGGACAAGCTGTCGGCCAGTTCACGGTCAGAGTCCGGCCCGCACACCACTTCAACCAGCGGCACCAGGTGGGCCGGCATGAAAAAGTGCAGGCCCAGCATGCGCTGGCGCGACGCCAGCCCTTGGGCAATAGCGCTGATCGGAAAGCTCGAGCTGTTGCTGGCCAAAACCGCAGAGACCTTCGCATACGTCAACAGTTCGGCGAACAGTTGCTGCTTCATCGGCAAATTTTCCGGAATGCATTCCACCACCAGCGCCACGTCGTGCCAGGCGACAGAAGAGAGGTCGGCCACCGCCATCACCTGGTCTGCGCGGCGTTCCAGCCCAAGTGGTGCCAAGCCTTGCCGTACATGCGCCTGCAGTGCCGCGCGCTTGGCTTCGCCTGGATCAATCACCGTCACGCGGCAGCCACCGCGCGCCAGCACGATGGCCACATCGGCCCCCATGGTGCCGCCGCCGACGACCACGGCATGTACGTTTTTCGGATGGGAGGGAAGCAGGTTCAAAAGAGGTCCTTTTTGCAAAACGGGCAAGTGGGTTTTCAGTCGAGTCTAGAAGTTGGGCATTGCGCTGTCCAAACGTTTTTATGGATAAACTGATTCGCTATGCAGATCAATTGGTCAATCCGCGAACTCGATGTTTTTCTGGCCCTGGCCGCCACCCTGAGCTTTCGCCGCACCGCCGCGCAAGTCAACCTGTCGCAGTCGGCCGTTTCCGGCGTCATCACGCGGCTGGAGGACGCATTGGCGGTGCGGCTGTTCGACCGAACCACACGCCATGTGCAGCTCACGGCGACCGGACAGGTGTTTGCCGAGCAGGCGCTGCTGCTGCGCGCCCAGACAGACGAGGCGGTGCGCGCGGTGCGCAACGTGGTGGAACTGCAGTCAGGCAAAGTCACTCTGGCCGCGCTGCCTTCACTGGCGGCCACAGTGGTGCCGGCTGCCTGCGCCCGCTTCAGCGCACAGCACCCCGGCATTCAGTTCCGGATTGTGGACACGCTGTCGGGCCCGGCCTTTGACCTGGTGCGCGCTGGCCAGGTGGATTTCGCGCTCACAGCAGCCAATCCCGCCTATGCCGACCTCGACTACCAGCCGCTGGCCTCCGATGGCTTTGTCTTGCTGATCCCGCCCGGCCATGCGTTGGCGCAGGGCAACGGACCGCTGCGCTGGATCGACGTGGCCGCGCTGACGCACATTTCAATGCCGCTGCCCGCCAGCGTGCGCCAGTATGCCGACGCTGCGCTGCTGGAGCACCGCTTGCGTTTTGCGCCGACTTACGAGGTGGAACACCTGGCCACCATCACCGCCATGGTCGCCTGCGGGCTGGGGGTTGCCGCGCTGCCCGAGTTGGCGGCAGCCGTGGCGCCGCAGCCCGGCGTGGTGCGCCGCCGGCTGGTCGAGCCTGACATTTCCCGCCCGATCGGGCTGGTCACCCGGCGCTATCGCAGCCTGTCTCCTGCTGCAACAGCTTTGGTGGACATGCTGCGCGAAGAGATGGCGCGGGTGGCGCCCCGGCCCCGGACAACAAGCTGAAAACACAAACAGTCAACGCCGCTTTCGTAAAACCCGAAGTGCTTCGACATCATTCCAGATTGGCATCACCTTCTTCCATTTCATTGCTATTCAATCAAGGGGTTTTGAGGGATATTCAATCAGGTCATGGATGCGTCGCATCCATGATGACTTGCTGGGTGATGGCCAAACCTTGATCCCGATTTATTACAAAAAAATTCAGAGACGTCCATGAAGCTCAAAACCCTCGTTGCTGCAACCTTTGTTGCCTTGGCTTTGCCGGCCTTCGCGCAGAGCGTTGACACCCTGACCAAAATGAAAACCAGCGGCAAGGCCGTGCTTGGGGTGCGCGAATCTTCAGCGCCCATGGCCTTTGCACTGGGGGCCAACGAAAAGTTCGTTGGCTACCATGTCGAGCTTTGCGAACGCGTGCTGAAAGACATCATGCCGGCGGTGAAGTTTGAATACAGCGTGTTGACGGCCCAGAACACCATTCCACTGGTGCAAAACGGCACGGTTGATATTGGTTGCGGTCCCACAACCAACAACAAAACACGCCAGCAACAGGTGGCGTTTGCCTTGACCACCTATGTGAGCGAAGTTCGCATGGCGACCAAAGTGAATTCCGGCATCACGTCGTTTGACCAGCTCGGCGGCCGCACGGTTGCCGCATCGGCAGGCACCACCGCCGTGCAAATGCTGCGCAAACTGTCGCAATCCAAAAATATCGACTTCCCTGTGTTGCTGGGCAAAGACCACTTTGACAGTTTCTTGCTGATGGAGTCGGGGCGTGCCGATGCCTTTGTGCTGGACGACAACCTGCTGGCGGGCGTTATTGCCGGGAACCGCAATCCGGCGGGTTACCACATCGTGGGCGAATCATTGGGTGCCGAGCCCATAGCGCTGGTGCTGCGCAAAGACGATCCGGCCTTCAAGACGGCGGTTGATGACGCCTTGCGCAAGCTCATGAAGTCGGGCGATGTGGAAAAACTCTACAACAAGTGGTTCATGTCACCGATTCCGCCGAGCAACACCAGCCTTAATTTGCCCATGAGCAACACGCTCAAACAATTGTTGCGCGAACCCAATGACAAGCCCTTGGAGTCGTATGCCGACGGCAAGTAACTCCATTGCCTAACCAACTGCGTGCTTTGCCGGCTTGGCCTGCAGGTGCGGGTTTGATGCAGAAATGAAATGAGTTGCTGCTGTGCTGTTACGGCAACAACGCGGCGGCGCAAATCCACTGCCGGAAGGCCTGCAGCGGCGGGTAGCTGCTGCGGTTCATGGGCCAGGCCAGGTAATAACGCTCGGCGCTTTCTATGGGTTGCGCATCACAGACCGCTTCCACCAGATCTCCGCGCGCAAGTTCAGCCTCGATCAGGAAGCGTGGAAGCAGTGCAACACCCAGCCCGGAAATGGCGGCTTGTGTTGCCACTGCAAACTGATCAAACAGCATGCCACGTGCTTCACTGGCGAGGGCACCGTGGGCTTGCAACCAGCGCTGCCACGCCTCAGGACGCGACACCAGATGAAGCAATGGCGCTTGGAGCAGATCAGCTGGCGCGGCAAACCGGTACTGTTCCCGGAGTGCCCGGCTACAGGCCGGAATCACCGTTTCGCGCATCAAGAATTCAAGCTCTGCGCCAGGCCAGTGGGGCAGGCCGAAGTGAATGGCTGCGTCAACGGCTTCAAGTTCGAAATCAAAGCGCGCGAGACGCGTCGTCAGGTTCAGCGTGATGCCGGGGTGCTGTGCCAGAAAGTCGGGCAGCCGCGGCGCCAGCCAGCGCGTTCCAAAGGTTGGCAGTATGGCGAGGTTGAGCGTGCCGCCTTTGGGATTGGTGCGAAAACCCAGCGTTGCATTGGAGATGCGCAACAGCGACACACGGATTTCCTGCGCATAGGCTTGGCCGGCAAGCGTCAGCCGCACGGTCTGGCGTTCGCGCACAAACAGGCTGGAGTGCAGCAGTTCCTCCAGCGCCCGGATCTGGCGGCTGACGGCGCTTTGCGTGAGGTGGAGTTCAGCCGCAGCAGCGGTGAAACTCTGGTGGCGGGCGGCAGATTCGAAGGCCCTCAACAGCGACATCGAAGGAAGAAAACGACTTGAAAGCAGCATGCAGATCATTCTAAGCAGGAATGATTGACGACCGTAATATCGTTTGACCGTGCTTGCAGTCTTCAATAGGATTGACCATCAGCCCACGAAAGATGATTCCACTGCGGCATGCCCAAGGGTTCATGCCTTGATTTTTTAACCGAACCCACTACACCATGAGCGAATCTCAATTCGTCAGCAGCAACGATATTCGTACCCGTTTTTCGCAGGCCATGTCCCGTATGTATCGTCAGGAGGTGCCTCAATATGGCGCGCTGGTGCAACTGGTGGCTGAAGTCAATGCCCAAACCCTGGCAGCCGAGCCGGGTCTCGCCAGGCAATTAAGCGAGTCTGGGGAAATCGAACGGCTCGACGCTGAACGTCATGGCGCAATTCGACTGGGCACGCCAGCAGAACTGGCGACCATGCGTCGTCTGTTCGCTGTGATGGGGATGCAGCCCGTTGGCTACTATGACCTGTCTGTGGCCGGTGTCCCGGTTCACTCAACCGCATTCAGGCCTGTGGCAGACGCTGCGCTGATGTCCAACCCGTTTCGGGTGTTTACCTCGCTGCTGCGTCTGGAGTTAATCGCCGACGAAGCTCTGCGCATTAAAGCCGCCTCCATCCTTGAGCGCCGTCGTATCTTCACCAAAGGCGCACTGGCGCTGATCGAGCGTTTTGAACGGGCAGGCGGCCTGACGGCAAAAGAAGCTGATGAATTTGTGGCGGAGGCGCTGCAAACCTTTTGCTGGCATGCCGAAGCCACCGTCGATGGCCAGACCTACGACAAGCTGCAACAGGCGCACCGCCTGATTGCCGACGTGGTGTGCTTCAAAGGCCCCCACATCAACCACTTGACGCCGCGCACGCTTGACATCGATGCCGCTCAGGCCGCCATGCCCCGGTGCGGCATCATCGCGAAGGAATTCATTGAAGGCCCGCCGCGCCGCCGTTGCGCCATTTTGCTACGCCAGACCAGCTTCAAGGCGCTGGAAGAAAAGGTGTTGTTCCAGGGGGACGATGGCCGGCGCTCGGGCACGCACACGGCGCGGTTTGGTGAGATCGAGCATCGCGGCATCGCCCTCACGCGTGCCGGACGCCAGCGCTACGACCAGCTTCTGGCGGATGTGCGCGATGGCGCTGTTGCCAACGAAGATGCTGAAGCCTATGCCAGACGGCTGGCACTGGCCTTTGAGGCATTCCCTGACGACTACGACACGCTGCGCCGCGAAGGGCTGGGGTTTTTTCGCTATGTGCTGACAGCGCAAGGCAAAGCCGCTGTCGGGGCGGCCGATTTCGAGTCGTCGAGCCGGGAACTTGAAGATCTGATGGCCGAGGGTCTGGTGCGTGCGCAGCCCATGGTGTATGAAGATTTCTTGCCGGTCAGTGCCGCCGGAATATTCCAGTCAAACCTGGGCAGCGTCGAGCGCAAGCATTACGCCGCACAAGACGACCAAGCCGCTTTTGAAGCGGCGCTGGGTGCGGCTGTGCATGACGAAATCGAGCTTTATGCACAAGCGCAGACCCGTTCCATCGAACAGGTCCGTCGCGCATTTCAGGCGCCAGTCAGCGCATGAGCGCAACGCCGCTGGGGCAGGAGTCAATGGTGCAGCTTCAGCGCCAAGTTCATGGCATTGGCAGCCAAAACCTGCACGACACCACTCAGGCGGTGCGGGCGCTGGGTTCTGGAGTTCGACGGTTATTGAATCTTTTGGGCTTGTCCGTTGCAGCCGATTTTGGCTGCGCACCAGCGCTTGCCGACACGGGTGAACTTTCTTTTACTTGACTACCTGACGCATGCTGCCTATTCCTTTTGCTTCCAGTTTTGTCAATCCTGCCGGTTCTGCAATACGTGAACTGTTCCCGTATTTGAGCCAGCCCGGCATCATCTCGCTGGCCGGTGGCTACCCGTCGCCCAGCCTGTTTGACGCTGAAGGATTACAAGAAGCGGCGGCCAGAGCGCTGTCGGGCGGCGGCGCCCTGCAATACGGCGCCACCGAGGGAATGCCGGCGCTGCGCGAGGCGCTGGCCTTGCTCTGCCGCTCACGCGGCATGGTGTGCAGCCCATCTGATCTGATCGTCACCACCGGCTCTCAACAGGCGTTTGACCTGCTGCTGCGCATCTTCATTGAGCCCGGTGACACGGTCTGCGTCGAAACCCCGGCTTACCCCGCCGCCATCCAGGCCTTGCGTCTGGCGAATGCCAAAATCATGGCCGCCCCGGTTGACGGGCAGGGTCTTGATGTGGATGCACTTGCCGCTCGCCTGGCCCTGCTGCCCATGGCGCAACGGCCCAGGCTGGTCTATACGGTGCCCACGTTTTCCAACCCTTGCGGCACCTTGCTGCCCGCTGCGCGGCGTGAGGCCCTGGTGCGTCTGGCGCTTCAATACCATTTCCTGATCGTTGAAGACGACCCCTATGGCGAGCTGAGTTTCATCGATGACCGGCCGCCCTCACTCTACGCTGTGGGCCAGCGCATCGCCGGGGACGGCAATCCGGTGCTTTACCTGTCAAGCCTGTCAAAAACGGTGGCGCCTGCACTGCGTATTGGCTGGCTGACAGCGCCGCCCGATGTACTGCGCCGCTGTGTCGTTGCCAAACAGACGATGGACTTGTGCACGTCGCCGCTGGCACAGCAGATTGCTGCTGAATACCTGGGAGCAGGCCGGTATCCGGCTGGCGTGGAGCGCGCCCGGACAGAGTACAAGCAGCGCATGCAAGCCATGGCGGATGGGTTGCATGCCAGGCTCGGCAAAAAAATAGCATTTGTGCAGCCGCAGGGCGGCATGTTCGTTTGGCTGCGCAGCACAGTGCCCGTTAACGCAAAGCAACTGTTTGAGGCTGCCGTGCAATGCGGCGTTTTATATGTTCCGGGTGCAGCGTTCTATCCGGAAGCGCCCGACCTTGGCACGCTGCGATTGTCGTTTGCTGCTCCTGACGTGGGGCAGATCCAGGAAGGCATAGAACGGTTGGCGAGGGCTTTTGCGCAGGCAAGTTGAGGATTAAAGGCCAAAGACGACCGTGACCGCGATCACGGTTTTTCCAGACTCCCGCAATTGATATTGCCGGCGTGTTTCTTTCTGGTGCCGATATTTCCGGTAGTCAAGACAAGGGCGCACGCACCTTCCAAAGGACTGAACTCCAAAAATATGTAGGGTTAATGGTTGGCAGGAGATGAAATTGCTGCAAAATAGCACGATCGTTCTTTTATTTTCCCCCTCCATGTCTGTCACTTCAATTTCTGTCAAAAGCGTCCGCACTTCAGGGGCCACGGGCACGTCCAAAAGCGCGCAAAAAGGCCAGCAGACCAAGGCCGCCATTGTCGAGGCAGCCTTGGGGCTGGCGACGCAAATCGGCCTGGAAGGCCTGAGCATTGGCGCTCTGGCCGAGGTCATGCACATGAGCAAATCGGGCGTGTTCGCTCATTTCGGCTCGCGCGAAGAACTGCAGATTTCGGTCGTTCGTGAATACCATGTCCGGTTCGAGGAAGAGGTCTTCTTTCCGGCGCTGCACAAGCCGCGTGGCTTGCCGCGCCTGCATGCGATGTTTGACAGCTGGATGAACCGGACGTCGGTGGAGATTGATTCGGGCTGCATCTACATCAGCGGCGCCGTCGAATTCGACGACCGGCCCGGTCCGGTGCGCGACGCACTCGCCGACTCGGTGCGTATCTGGCTGGCGGCCATGCACCGCGCGGTGGTGCAGGCGACGCAAGCGGGTCATTTCCATCAGCAAACCGATGCGCATCAGGTGGTGTTCGAGGTTCATGGTCTCATCCTGGCACTGCACTATGAAGCCCGCTTCCTGAAGACACCCGGCTCCATCGCCCGGGCCAAGACCGCCTTTGCCAACATGATGGCGCGCCATGCCCGTACGGCCGTGCCCGACCCTGCTTTCCCTGGTTCTTCTTTTTCCAAACCCGCTTGACACCCCCAACGCCAAAGGATTTCCATGCCCCAGTACAACCCCCCCCTGCGCGACATGCAGTTCGTCATGCACGAAGTGCTCAAGGTCACCGACGAGCTGAAGGTATTGCCCCCGCATGCCGACATCGACGTCGACACCATCAACGCGGTGCTGGAAGAGGGCGGCAAGTTTGCCGTCGAAGTGGCGTTTCCGCTCAATATCAGTGGCGATGAGGAAGGCTGCACGCTCGACAAGACCACCCATGAAGTCACGCCGCCCAAGGGTTTCAAGCAAGCCTATGCGCAGTATGTGGAAGGCGGCTGGGCTGCGCTGAGCTGTGATCCGGAATACGGCGGCCAGGGCCTGCCGTTCGTGGTCAACCAGTGTTTTTATGAAATGCTGAACTCGGCCAACCAGGCCTGGACGATGTACCCCGGCCTGTCGCACGGCGCGTATGAAGCGTTGCATGCCCACGGCACCGACGCGCAGAAAAAGCTGTATTTGCCCAAGCTGGTCAGCGGCGAATGGACCGGCACCATGTGCCTGACCGAGCCGCATTGCGGCACCGACCTCGGCATGCTGCGCACCAAGGCCGAACCGCAGGCCGACGGCACTTTCAAGCTGACCGGCAACAAGATTTTCATCAGTGCCGGCGAGCACGACATGACGGCCAACATCCTGCACCTGGTGCTGGCCCGCCTGCCCGATGCGCCGCAGGGCAGCAAGGGCATCAGCCTGTTTATCGTGCCCAAGTTCAACGTCAATGAAGACGGCTCGCTCGGTTCGCGCAACGGCATCTGGTGCGGCGGTCTGGAGCACAAGATGGGCATTCACGGCAACGCCACCGCGCAAATCGTGATGGAAGACGCCGTGGGCACCATGGTCGGTGCACCCAACAAGGGCTTGGCCGCGATGTTCGTGATGATGAACGCCGCCCGCCTCGGCGTGGGCAACCAGTCGCTCGGCCTGACCGAAGTGGCGTACCAGAACGCGCTGGCGTATGCCAAGGACCGCATCCAGATGCGTTCGCTCTCGGGCACCAAGGCCAAAGACAAGCCGGCCGACCCGATCATCGTGCACCCCGACGTGCGCAAGATGCTGCTGACCGCCAAGGCCTATGCCGAAGGCGGCCGGGCGCTGGGCATCTACTGCACGCTGTTGCTTGACAAGGAGCTGTATCACCCGGACGAAAAAGTCCGCAAGGATTCGGGCGAAATAGTCGCGCTGCTGACCCCCATCGTGAAAGCCTTTTTGACCGACAACGGCCACATTGCCACCAATGCCTGCATGCAGGTGTTCGGCGGCCACGGCTATGTCAAGGAATGGGGCATGGAGCAACTGGTGCGCGACAACCGCATCAACATGATCTATGAAGGCACCAACACCATCCAGTCGCTTGACCTGCTGGGCCGCAAGGTGCTGGGCAACAACGGCGCGACGCTGAAGAAGTTCGGCAAGGTAATTGGCGCGCTGATTGCCGAGGAGGGCGTGAACGAGAAGATGGCCGAGTTCATCAACCCGCTGGCCTACCTGGCGGACCAGATGACCAAGTTCACCACCGAACTGGGTTTCAAGGGCTTCCAGAATCCGGATGAAGTGGGCGCGGCGGCGGTTGATTATCTGCGCGTAGCCGGGCATCTGGTGTTTGGCTACTTCTGGGCGCGTATGGCGCAAACTGCGCTGCGTGAGATTGCCGCCGGCAATGCCGATCCGTTCTACCTGGCCAAGGTGCAGACGGCGCGCTTTTATTTCGCCAAACTGTTTCCCGAGACCGCGACGCTGATGCGCACCGCGCGCAGCGGCAGCCGCTCGCTGATGGACACTGACGCGGCGCTGGCCTGATTTATCAACGTTTTAATGCTGGAGCGCATATGTACCGTGCATTGATAGCTATTGTTTTAGGAGCTGCTTTCGGGCCCGCGATGGCCCAGGGCACGCCCGTGGGCCTGTGGCGCAGTTTCGACGACAAGACAGGCGAGGCCAAGGCCGAGGTCCGCATTGCCGAGACGTCGGGGGTTTTGAGCGGGAAAATAGAAAAGCGCCTGCTCAAGACCGCCAAACCCGACGATGTCTGCACCGAATGCAGCGACGACCGCAAGGACCAGCCGCTGCTTGGCCTCGAAATCATCCGGGGCGCCAAAAAGGCCGAAGGCGCGGGCGTGTGGGAGGGGGGCAAGATTCTGGACCCTGAAAACGGAAAAAACTACACGCTCAAAATGACGCCGGTTGAGGACGGCAAAAAGCTGGATGTCCGGGGCTCGTTCGGGCCTTTCGGGCGCACCCAGACCTGGGTTCGCGTCAATTGACCCACCCCGCCTGAGGCTCATTGCGTGTAGCCTCATTCCCTTTCCAGGGGCGACATCTCTGGCCCGACAGCGCCGGCTCCACGCTGTCATTGGCTTGAAAGATGCGCTGAATCAGTAATCGACAAGGAAAAAAAATGTCCCGATTTCAAGTGAAGAAAGTCGCCGTGCTGGGCGCAGGCGTGATGGGCGCGCAAATCGCCGCCCATCTGGTCAATTGCCGGGTGCCGGTCGTGCTGTTCGACCTGCCGGCCAAGGAAGGCCCGAAAAACGGCATTGTCAGCCGCGCCATTGAGGGGCTGAAAAAGCTCAAGCCTGCGCCGCTGGGAGTCGTTGAAGACGCCAGCCTGATCCAGCAGGCGAACTACGAAGAGCACATGGATGTTCTGAAGGAATGCGACCTGATCATCGAAGCCATTGCCGAGCGCATGGACTGGAAGACCGACCTGTACGAAAGAATAGCGCCCTTCATTGCCGAAGGCGCCATCGTCGCCAGCAACACCTCGGGCCTGTCGATCACCACGCTCAGCGAAGCATTGCCTGAAGCCATCAAGCCGCGATTTTGCGGTATCCATTTTTTCAACCCGCCGCGCTATATGGCGCTGGTCGAGTTGATCAACACACCGACCACGCAACCCGCTGTGCTCGACGACCTGGAAGCCTTCGTGACGACCGCGCTGGGCAAGGGCGTGATCCGCGCGCACGACACGCCCAACTTCATCGCCAACCGCGTCGGCATCGCCGGCATACTGGCCACCATCAAGGAAGCCGAAGCCTTTGGCCTGAGCTATGACGTGGTCGATGACCTGACCGGCAAGAAGCTGGGCCGCGCCAGTTCGGGCACCTTCCGCACCGCCGACGTGGTCGGGCTGGACACGATGGCGCATGTCATCAAGACGCTGCAGGACAACCTGGGCGAAGGAAAAATTGCCGACCCGTTCGCCGCCATGTACGGCACGCCGCCGGTACTGGCCAAACTGCTTGATGCCAAAAGCCTGGGCCAGAAGACCGGCGCCGGCTTTTACAAAAAGGTCGGCCGCGACATCCTGCGGCTGGACCCGGAAAGCATGGAATACGTGCCGGGCGGCGCCAAAGCCGATGAAGTGGTCGGCCGCATGCTGAAAAAGCCGGCCGGCGAGCGCTTGGGGCTGCTGCGCCATGCCGAAGGCGCCGAGCCGCGCTTTCTCTGGGCCATTTTGCGCGACCAGTTTCATTACGCCGCCGTGCACCTCGCCAGCATTGCCGAAACCGCCCGTGACATCGACTTTGCGATGCGCTGGGGTTTCGGCGCGAAGCAGGGGCCGTTCGAGCTGTGGCAGGAAGCCGGCTGGCTGCAGGTGGCCCACTGGATCAAGGAAGACATCGACGCCGGCAAGGCGCTGGGTTCTGCGCCGCTGCCCGACTGGGTGTTCACCGGCCCGGTGGCTGACGCCGGCGGCGTGCACACGCCAGAGGGCTCCTGGAGCGCCTCCAGCCAGGCCTTCATTCCCCGGCGCAAGCTGCCAGTCTATGAGCGGCAGCTTTTCCCCGAAGCCGTGCTGGGTTCCAACGCACCCGCGTTTGAAACTGCCGGCACGACGCTGCACGAAGACGATGCGATTCGCCTGTGGACGCTCGACGCCGACCAGGGCGATGTGCTGATCGCCAGCATCAAGACCAAGATGCACGCCATCAGCCCCGACGTGGCCGAAGGCCTGGCGCTGGGCGTGGACCTGGCTGAAAAAAGCTACAAGGGCCTGGTGATCTGGTCCAACCATGCGATGTTCTCGGCTGGCGCCGACCTGCAGTCGATGCTGCCGGCCTTCATGATGGGCGGCGCGGCGATGATCGACGGCGTCGAGGCCGAACTGCAAAACGTGATGCTCAGGCTGCGCTATGCGGCCGTGCCAGTGGTGTCGGCAATTCGCGGCCTCGCTCTGGGTGGCGGCTGCGAAATGGCGGTGTATTCGGCCAAACGGGTCGCCGCGATGGAAAGCTATATCGGCCTGGTCGAAGTCGGTGTCGGCCTGGTGCCCGGCGCGGGTGGACTGGCTTATATTGCGCGCCGCGCCGCTGAAAACGCGGCCAGGTCGAGCAACAAGGACGTGCTGCCTTTCCTGACGGAAGGGTTCACCGCCGCGGCCATGGCCAGCGTCGGCACTGGCGCCATCGACAGCCGCAGGCTGGGCTATTTGCTCGACAGCGATGTCATCGTGCCGAACAAGGACGAGCTGCTGTTTGTCGCATTGAACGAAGCGCGCGCGCTCTACACCTCGGGCTACCGCCCGCCGCACAAACGCCTGTTCCCGGTGGCGGGCCGCAACGGCGTGGCGACCATCAAGGGCCAGCTCGTCAACATGCGTGACGGCAGCTTCATCAGCGCGCACGACTTTCACATTGCCAGCCTGATCGCCGGCGTGGTCTGCGGCGGCGATGTCGATGCCGGCACGCTGGTCAGCGAGGAATATTTGATGACGCTGGAGCGCCAGGCGTTTTGCGCGCTGCTGGAACATCCGAAAACGCAGGAACGCATCATGGGCATGATGAGCACCGGCAAGCCCGTGCGCAACTGATGGCTGAACTGCGCACTGTGAAGCATCCGCCAAACCGGCTGGAGCGCCAGCTGGAACGGCTTGTCGATGTGCCGTCTTTTGCCCGCATCTGGTATCAAGGCGTGGTGCTGCGCCGCGCCGTGCCTTTTGCCGGGACAGCCGGCATCGACTTTTTGCATATGAGCCGGGAACGCGTTGAAGTCGGACTGAAGAATGAGAAGAAGGTGCAGAACCATATTGGCGGCATCCATGCGTCGGCCATGAACCTGCTGGCCGAAACCGCCACCGGCATGGTGGTCGGCATGAATGTGCGCGACGACTGCATTCCGCTGGCCAAAGAGCTGAAGATGGCGTTCAAAAAGCGCGCCAGCGGAGCGATGCGTGCGATTGCCATCCTCACGGCCGAGCAGCAGGCGCTGATGCAGGCCAGCGACAAGGGCGAAGTCAATGTGCGGGTGACGGTGACCGATGAAGCGGGCGTCGAGCCTGTCGAATGTGAATTTGTGTGGGCCTGGATTCCGTCTGGTCCCCGAAAAAGCTAAAGAACCAAAGGAATTTCAATCATGGCCAAACAAGTCCAGGACGCCTACATCGTTGCCGCCACACGCACGCCCATTGGCCGTTCGCACCGGGGTTTTTTCCGCAATACCCGGCCTGACGACCTGCTCGTCAATGTCCTCAAGGCTGCGCTGGCCCAGGTGCCGACGCTGGACCCGAAAGCGATTGAAGACATCATCTGCGGCTGTGCGATACCCGAAGGCCCGCAGGGTCTGAACATCGCGCGTATCGGTGCGGTGCTGGCCGGCCTGCCGACCAGCGTGGGCGGCATCACCGTGAACCGCTTTTGCGCTTCGGGCCTGTCGGCTATCCAGATGGCGGCCGACCGCATCCGCGTGGGCGAGGCCGATGTGATGTTTGCCGCCGGCACCGAAAGCATGAGCATGGTGCCGATGTCGGGCAATTCTCCGTCGCTGTCGCCGGCCATGTTTGCCAACGACGAGAACGTCGGCATTGCCTATGGCATGGGGCTGACGGCCGAGAAAGTCGCGCAGCAGTGGAAAGTCTCGCGTGAGAAGCAGGACCAGTTTGCCTACGAGTCGCACATGAAGGCGCTCAAGGCGCAGCAGTCTGGCGAGTTCGCTGACGAAATCACCCCGGTTGAAGTGACGGACCGCACGGCTAACCTGGAAACCGGCGAAGTCATTGCCAAAAGCCGCATCGTCAGCCTGGACGAAGGCGCCCGGCCCGACACCACGCTCGAAGGCCTGGCCAAACTGAAGACGCCGTTTGCCGCACGCGGCTCGGTCACGGCGGGTAACAGCTCGCAAACGTCTGATGGCGCGGGTGCCTTGATCCTGGCCAGCGAAAAAGCCGTCAAGCAGTTCGGCCTCAAGCCGCTGGCCCGCTTTGTCAGCTACGCCGCCAAGGGCGTGCCGCCCGACATCATGGGCATCGGCCCGATTGAAGCCATTCCGGCCGCGCTGCGCTACGCCGGCTTGACGCAAAACGACATCGACTGGTTCGAACTGAACGAAGCGTTTGCCGCGCAGTCGCTGGCGGTCATCAACACGCTGGGGCTGGACCCGGCCAAGGTCAACCCGATGGGTGGCGCGATTGCGCTGGGCCATCCGCTGGGCGCCACCGGGGCGATTCGCGCTGCCACGGTGATTCATGCGCTGCACCGCCACCAGCTGAAATACGGCATGGTCACGATGTGCGTCGGCATGGGGCAGGGCGCTGCCGGTATTTTTGAGCGCGTCTGATCATTTTAAAATTGCACCGTGGCCCTTTTGGGAGGCGGAAAACACATGGCGGACCCGGCCACGGTGGCCGACGTGTTGCAAGCCCCCGGTCTGAAAGCCGGACAGCTGATGGTCCTGGCCGCCGATCAAGAGGCCAAGGACCAGCCGGGTTGTGTGCTTGAAGCCCTGAGCGCCTGAACTTTTCGCATGCTGCCAGAATCGTATTTTTTACAACCCTACAGAAAAACCCATGACCGAACTTTCCAACGACATCCTGGTTCACACCGACAGCGGCGTGATGACCATCACGCTCAACCGCCTGGCACGCAAGAACTCCATCACCGCTGCCATGTACGACATGCTGGCCGACGCGCTGGATTCGGCCAACCATGACGTGGCGGTTTGCGTCGTTGTCTTCCAGGGCCATGAAACGATTTTTTCAGCCGGTAACGACATTGGCGACTTCCTGAACACTCCGCCCGCCACATCGGACGCGCCGGTGTTTCGTTTCCTGCGCGGCCTGAGCAGCTTTCCCAAGCCCATTGTCGCCAGCGTGTGCGGTCCGGCGGTCGGCATCGGCACCACCATGCTGTTCCATTGCGACCTGGTGTATGCCGGCGACAACGCTGCGTTTTCGATGCCGTTCGTCAACCTGGGACTGTGCCCGGAAGCGGCGTCGAGCTTTCTGGCCGCGCAACTGATGGGTTATCCGCGCGCCGCCGAAGCGCTGCTGCTGGGCGAGCCCTTCATGGCCGAGACGGCACTGGACATGGGCCTGATCAACCGCATCGTGCCGCCTGCCGAGGCCAATGCGCTGGCGCAACGGCAAGCGATGAAACTGGCCACCAAGCCGATCACGTCGCTGATGGAAACCAAGCGACTGATGAAAAAGGGCAATGCCGGCATGGTCGCCGAGCGCATGGCCGAAGAGGGCGCGAGTTTTAGCCGCATGCTGCAGGAGCCTGCCGCCCGCGAGGCGTTCACCGCCTTCATGGAAAAGCGCAAGCCGGATTTTTCGGCAATCTGAGTGATTTCACGCCAAATTCTAAGTAAAAACAGCTTTTTGCGCTTATCTGGCGTGTTCTGGCAGCTATTTTATTGATAGCGTCAAAGAATCTGCAATGAATAAAAAAGCCGCTGTCAGAAACCGACAGCGGCTTTTTTTAATGTCCAACAGGTGCGCGATGCACCTGCGCAGGAATGGGAATTACATCAGCGCATCGGTAACGCCGACGACATGGATGGCAATCAGCGTCAGCAGGCCGGCCATGATCAGGTAGTAGATGGTGGGAATGATGGTCATGCGCAGCACGGCGCCTTCACGTCCCAGCAGCCCGACCGTGGCCGAAGCCGCCACCACATTGTGGATGGCGATCATGTTGCCTGCTGCGGCGCCCACGGCCTGCGCGGCCACCAGCATGGCTCCCGAGACGCCGATCAGGTGGGCGGTGTCAAACTGGAACTGCGCCAGCATCAGGTTCGACACCGTGTTCGAGCCGGCAATGAAGGCGCCCAGTGCGCCGATCGCTGGGGCGAAGAACGGATAGACATGGCCCACGCCGCTGGCCACCAGTTCGGCCATGGCCCGTGGCATGGATGGCAGGCCGCCCAGGTTGACGCCCGAGTTGATCAGGATCCGCACCATGGGAATGGTGAAGATCAGCACGAAACCGGCGCCCAGCAGCGTGCGCGACGACTCGCTGACCGCGGCCTGGAGTTCCCGGAACTTCATGCGCTGCAACACGAATGTTGCCAGCACCACCATCACCATGATTCCGCCTGGCAGGTATAAAAATTCAATGCTGCCCGACAAGCCGGTCTCGCCCAGAATATTTTTCCAGCCCAGCGCCAGGTTGTTGAGAAAGAATCCCTTCACATCCGCATTGACGCGCGACAGCACCAGCAGGCCGGCCAGCAGCAGGTAGGGCAGCCAGGCCAGGCCGACAGACATGGGCGCCTTGGCCGTCATGTCGTCCAGCTTGATCTGGATGCTGCCCATCCACTGCTCGGGCCAGTCCTTGGCATCGGCAAAATCCCAGGTCTTTTTGGGCAGCAGAAAACCTGCCTTGGCGGCGGGCACCACGATCAACAGGCCCACCAGTGCGCCAATGATGGAGGGGAACTCGGGGCCGAGAAAGACACCTGCCGCCGCATAGGGAATCACAAAGGAAAGGCCCGCAAACAGCGCAAAAGGCGCTATCGCCAAACCTTCAGTCCAGGATTTGTTGCGGCCAAAGAACCGCGTCAGCATCACGCACATCAGCAGCGGCATCGCAATGCCGATGAGGGCATGCGTGATGGCGACTTCCGACGTGATCAGCCGGTAAAACGTTTCCCAGTCCGAACCCTTGTCCAGCAGCTGCTGGGAAATGCCGGCCTTGTCCAGCCCGCCCGATACACCGACAACGATGGGCGTGCCCACCGCGCCGAATGACACGGGGGTTGACTGCACCATCATGCCCAGCATCACCGCGCCCATGGCGGGAAAGCCCAGTGCCACTAGCAACGGCGCAGCGACGGCAGCCGGCGTGCCAAACCCGGAGGCCCCTTCGATGAAGCAGCCAAACAGCCACGCCACGATGATGACCTGAACCCGGCGGTCCGGGCTGATGTTGGAAAAGCCGCCGCGTATGGCCCTGATGGCACCGGAGTGTTTCAGCGTGTTGAGCAGCAATATGGCGCCAAAGATGATCCAGAGGATGGCGCCCGTCAGTATCAAGCCCTGAAGGCTCGACGCCAGCACGCGGTTGACCGACATGTCCCATGCGGTCAGTGCAATCAGCACCGTGACCAGCAGCACCACCGGCATGGCCCGCTTGGCCGGCCAGTTCAGGCCGACCAGCAGCACGGCCGCCAGCACAAGTGGCGCAAACGCCAGAAGGGAGAGGAGGGTCTGGTTCATGCCGCAAGCCCGACAAAAAGGTAGGACTTGCCAAAAAAGGCGGGTAGCTGCTGTAGTGTCATGAAGTGTCTCCTGAGGGGTAAGGGTTAAGGGGGTCGATTTTCTCGATCTTGGAGGATTGGACAAGCGGCTTGGCTGCCAGGGCACTTCAATACGTGTCCAGACTATAGAAACAAAGCGTCACACTTAGTTTGAGTGTTGTTGGCAAGTCGATTCAAGAAACTTTGTAGGTCTTTGTGTCGGAATTTTTGGAAAGGTAAAACACAACCAAGGCAGTGCAAGGTATCGCATAGGCTGGTGGACTGCGCTGTACCGGGGGGGGCTTGATAGTCATCCAAAAAGAGTAACAAAAAATTTCTGCGCTGATGAGCGCTGCAAACTGGTTATCAACAAGTGGTGATCTGAACTGGACAGACAATAGCAATCAAGGTCTGCCGCCGAGCCTTGTCTTGGTGGAATGCTTTTGCTAGGTCCAACAGCCTCGGTTCATTGAATGATTTCAAGAAACCTTATGAAAAATTTGACTGTCTGGAGACTCACTTGATCACCATCAACAACCACATCAACGTCAGCAACGCTGGCAGCTTCGTGCTGTTCGGCGGCATCAACGTCCTTGAGTCGCGTGACCTGGCGCTGCGCTCGTGCGCGGAATATGTGCGCGTCACCCAAAAGCTGGGCATTCCCTACGTTTTCAAGGCCAGCTTTGACAAGGCCAATCGTTCGTCCATCCATTCCTACCGTGGCCCGGGACTGGAAGAAGGCTTGCGGATTTTTGAAGCGGTGAAGGCGGAATTCGGCGTTCCGCTGATCACCGATGTACACGAGACCTGGCAGGCTGCGCCTGTCGCCGAGGTGGTCGATGTGCTGCAGCTGCCCGCCTTTCTGGCGCGGCAAACCGATCTGGTGGTGGCGCTGGCCAGGACAGGACGGGTCATCAACATCAAGAAGCCGCAGTTCCTCAGCCCCGCGCAGGTGGGCAATATCGTCGAAAAGTTCAGGGAAGCCGGCAACGAGCAGCTGATTTTGTGCGACCGTGGCACCTGTTTCGGTTACGACAACCTGGTGGTGGACATGCTGGGTTTCGGCGTGATGAAAAAGGCTTGCAACGACTTGCCGATCATTTTTGATGTCACACACGCGCTCCAGCAGCGCGACCCCGGAGGCGCGGCGTCTGGCGGTCGTCGCCAGCAGGTGGCCGAACTGGCGCGCGCTGGCCTGGCGGTGGGGCTGGCAGGCCTGTTTCTGGAGGCGCATCCTGATCCTGATAACGCCCGATGCGACGGGCCGAGCGCCTTGCCGCTGGACCAATTGGAGCCTTTCCTGGCGCAGATGAAGGCGCTCGATGATCTGGTGAAGTCATTCGCGCCCTTACCGATCAAATAAGCGCACTGACCGGGAACGGATGTTCTGCGCCGCGCGACGCTCAAAGCTGAAACGCCAGCCAGCGAATCAAGCCTTCTGAAAACTCGACCATTGCACTGGGGACTTTTGCCCGGTACAGCCGGGCCATGGCGCGCTGCTGCTCGATCCAGCAGGCAAAGCGATGCACATCGGCGGGTCTGAAAAAAGCAATCATCAACTCGTAATTCAGAAACAGGCTGCGCTCATCGAGGTTGGCTGATCCGGCCAGCGCCAGTTCGGTGTCGATGACGATGGCCTTGGCATGGACCATTCCATCGACCAGCCAGACGCTGGCGCCTGCGGCCGCCATTTCGCGCAGGGCGGCCGGCCGCGCCATGTCGGCCAGCATGTGGTTGGAACGGCGCGGCATGATCAGGTCAACGGCCACACCGCGCCGGGCGGCCAGCGTCAGCGCCATCAGCAACGTGGAATCAGGCACAAAGTAAGGCGTGATCAGCAGGATGCGGCTGCGCGCCGTGAAGCAGCTGGCGATCAGCAACGAATACAGCGTGTCCTCTGCCTGGTCAGGACCGCTGGCAATCAGCTGTGCACCCGCCACGTCGAAGGTCGGCCCGGCCAGCGCGAGTGAGGGTGAGGGCCGAACCTTCTTCACTGCCTGCGTGGCAAAGTCCCAGTCCTGGTCAAAGCGCTGCTGCGCCTGGCGCGCCAGGTCGCCGCGAAAGTCAAAGCTGAGGTCGATCCAGGGCGCTCTTGGCGGCTGGCCGGCCGCGTCGCCAACAAAATATTCCGCTGCCAGGTTGCGCCCGCCGGACCACATGCGATGGCCATCTGCCACCACCATCTTGCGGTGATTGCGCAGGTTGGTGCGGCCGGGCAGCGGCGAGCGAAATGGCGAAACGAACAGCGCCACCTGCACGCCGGCTGCCGACAGCGGCTTCAAGTCGGGCCGTCCACCCAGGTACACGCCAATGCCGTCCACCAGCAGCCGCACCCGCACGCCGCGGCGCGCCTGCTGCATCAGCAGGTCGCTGACTTCACGCCCCAGGGCGTCGCGACCGATCAAAAACGTGCAGATGTCCAGCGTTTGCCTGGCCTCCAGCAGCACGCTGCGAAGTGCAGCCAGCGCTTCCTTTCCATTTTGGTGAATGGCCAGCTGCTCGTAGGCCGCAGCGGGCGGCAGGCCCATGGCAGCGGCCAGCTGCTGGAAGCGATACGCCGGCGCATTCAGTGCCGGCATATTGACCGGCAGGGCGGGCGTGTCGCGCAACAGCGGCCCGCGCGTCACCTTGCGGCTGCCGAACAACAGGTACAGCGGCAGCGCCAAATAAGGCATCAAGGCGAGCGACACCACCCAGGCGATGGCAGCTGACGGATGCCTGCGCTGGCGCCGGGTATGCGAGGCGATGACATACACCACCAGGCCCGCCAGCGTCACCAGGCCATGAACCGTCAACCCCCAATGGCTCAGGAATTCATGCAGGCGAGGCATCATGAAGCCAGCGGCTGGCAGTGCATTCGGCTGGCAACGGTTGGCATGGGTCGAAACGGGCGGGTAGGCATCGAACCACTATATCGTCAACAAGGGGTGGCCATGGTCATCAAGCCATGCCGAAAAGTGCGAGGGTTTTTACTGTTTACAACTACGAATAAAAAGTGGGCTTGCATTAAATGACATGTAATGGTGTAATTGCTGCACTGCAACATTTTTTAATCTCAACCCAAGGAGCTACCATGAACTTCAACAACGACCAGCTGATCGCCACCCAAAAATCCAACGTCGAAGCCTTTGCCGGACTGTCTGAAAAAACATTCGCCAGCTTTGAAAAGCTGATCGAGTTGAACATGGCCGCTTCGAAAGCCATGATCGGCGAGTCCATCAGCCACCTGCAAGCCCTGACCGAAGTCAAGGACGTCCAGGGTCTGATGTCCCTGCAATCGGACATGGCCAAGCCAATGGCTGAAAAAGCAGCTTCCTACAGCCGCCACCTGTACGACATCGTGTCCGGCAGCAGCGCCGATTTCACCAAGGTGTTCGAAGCGGCCAGCGCTGAATCGCAAAAGACCGTCACCGAACTGCTGGAAACCTCGCTGAAGAATGCACCAGCCGGTTCCGAAGCCGCCGTTGAAGTCATCAAGTCCGCCATGACGGCCGGCAACAATGCTGTTGAAACCGCCCAGAAAAGCGCCAAGCAGGCTGCGCAAATGGTCGAGTCCAACATGGCCTCGCTGTCCACCGCTGGTCAAAAAGCCGAGTAAGCACTGACAAAAAAACCGGGGCTTTCAACGCCCCGGCATCAAACTGCGGCACCTTCGGGTGCCGTTTTTTTTGGCACGATGGCAGTTTTTAAGGTCCGGTGCGCTGCAAAGCCCTTACGGTCCGGCAAGTGCTCGCGGACAATGCACGCCATGACCCAACATTTGACCGCTGCCGCGCCCCTGCCCGAGTTTGAAGAGGAGTTCATCACCGGACTCAAAGCCATCTTCGAAGAAAAAATTGTTTTCAACCAGATGCTCGGACTGAAGATCACCTCGCTCAAGGCCGACCGCGTCACCGCCCGCATCGACATGCGGCACGAACTCATCGGCCATCCGGCCTACAACCGTATTCATGGCGGCGTCATCAGCGCCGGACTGGACGCCATGGGCGGGCTGGCGGTGATGGTGGCGATGGGTGCCCGGCACATGAACGACACCCCGGAGCAGCGGCTGCAGCGCTTTCACAAGCTCGGCACGATTGATTTGCGCGTCGATTACCTGCGCCCCGGCATTGGTGTGCATTTCGAGTTGCGCGCCGAAGTGATGCGCCTGGGCTCGCGCGTTGCCAGCACGCGCATGGAATTTTTAGGCGCAGACGGCACGCTGCTCTCGACCGGGGCAGCGGCCTACATCGTTTCCTGAGGGCTCAGGGCGACGCCGCAAGCGCGGATGCAAAAACCAGGTGCTGGCCGACGGCCTCCACCCGCGCCCGGTGAATCCACTCGCCAATCTTCGGGCCACTCTGGCCAGCCGCCATGGCCTGGTCGGCGACCTGATCGGTTGCCACGCTCTGGGCTGCCGCCAGCGCTGCCAGCAGCCGGGGGCGCTGCGGATAGCTTGATTCCTGCAACCCCAGGCGGCCGCGCGCATCGCATTCGCAAGCCAGCAAGATGTCGGCAAAGCGTTGCGGCTTGCGAAATGCGTCGCAACGCTCCAGCAAACGCACCATGGCGGCGGGGCTGAAGTCTGCGCTGCGGTGGATGTTGCCATGCTCGCGCGCCACCACGTCGGCAATTTCGCGGCACTCCACGGGTACGCGCAGGCGCTGGCACACGCCCTTGAGCAATTTGGCGCTGCGCTCCTCGTGGCCGATGTGGCGCGGCAACACGTCGGCTGGCGTTAATCCCTTGCCCAGGTCGTGGCACAGGCAGGCAAAGCGCACCGGCAGCGGCGCGTCGAGCTGCGCGGCCATGTCCAGCACCATCAGCAGGTGAACGCCGGTGTCGATTTCCGGGTGGTATTCGGCGCGCTGCGGCACGCCCCAGAGCCGGTCCACTTCGGGCAGCAGGTGGCGCAGCGCGCCGCACTCGCGCAGCACCTCGAGCATGCGCGAGGGCGTGCGCTCCATCAGCCCGCGCGCCAGTTCCTGCCAGACGCGCTCGGGCACCAGCGCATCGACTTCGCCATCGTCCACCATGTCGCACATCATCGCCAGCGTTTCGGACGCGATGGAAAAGTCGGCAAAGCGTGCCGCAAACCGCGCCAGCCGCAAGATGCGCACCGGGTCTTCGCGAAACGCGTCGGTGACATGGCGCAATACTTTGGCCTGCAAGTCGCGCTGGCCGCCGTAGGGATCGACCAGCGCATCGAAATCAGGCTCAAAAGTACCATTGGCGCTTTGTGAGTGGGCGGGAGCAGCTATGGAATTGATAGTCAGGTCGCGTCGTGCCAGATCCTGCTCCAGCGTCACATCGGGCGCGGCATGGACGGTAAAGCCCCGGTAGCCGCGCGCGCTGTTGCGCTCGGTGCGCGCCAATGCATATTCTTCACGCGTCTGTGGATGCAAAAACACCGGAAAGTCTTTGCCAACTGGCAGGAAACCCTGCGCCGTCAGGGCTTGCGGCGTGGCGCCCACCACCACCCAGTCGTGGTCTTGTACGGGCAGGCCCAGCAATTTGTCGCGCACCGCGCCGCCGACCATGTAGATTTTCATGCAGGCAGTTTAGCGTCTGCACAAGGGCGGCCCTGCTCCGGCACGCAGTTGCCCCGTTGTCCCAAGCGCCAATTTCCTACGGCATTTGTCGAAAATCACCAGCATTGGCTGCTCTTTGCTGCGGGGATGCTATCGGTTCCCCGGGCCTCGCCATACCGTGTGGCCGGACTGCTTTTAGGTGGACACCATCGCCATGCTTTTCCCCAACCCTGAAAATCCCCGTCCCATCTTCCTGACGCACCGCCTGCCGCCTTGCCTGCCGGGCGCCGCCAGCCAGGAGTCCGCATGGACCTGCTGAACCTGGTGCAATGGCCGGCCATGCTGGTCACCGTGGTGGCGGCCTGGTATGTGGCGTCGAGCCACAAAGGCAAGCGCAACTGGGGCTTCTGGCTGTTTCTGGCCAGCAATGTGCTGTGGATCGTCTGGGGCGTTCACACCGGCGCGCCAGCACTCATCGTGTTGCAGGTCTGCCTGGCGGCGATGAACATTCGCGGGGCCATGAAAGCGCAGGCTTGATGCCCGGCGTGCGCCAGGTCAGCGTTGCAGCCGGTACGGTTCCTCGAATTCGCGAAAGTCGTTTTCTGCCAGCGCGCCGGCTGTCCAGGCCTTGACGCCGGGCATGGCGGACAAGCGTTCGATGTAGGCGGCAATGTCGTCGGGCACCGGCAGGGCGTAGGTTTTAAGCCGCATGCAGACCGGCGCGAAAAAAGCGTCGGCTATGCAGAAGTCGCCAAACAGCATGGGCCCCTCGTGTCCGGCCAGCAGTTCGCGCCACATGGCGACCAGGCGTGCCACGTCGGTGCGCACCGCAGGCTTGTCGCGCCAGATCAACGCACCGGTGTCTGCCAGGTTGGCTTCAATGTTCATCGGGCAGGCGCTGCGCAGGGCGGCAAAGCCGCTGTGCATTTCGGCGCAGATGCTGCGCGCCCGCGCCCTGGCCTGAACGGCTTGCGGCCAGAGGTTCTTTTCAGGAAAACGCTCGGCCAGGTATTCGGCAATCGCCAGCGTGTCCCACACCTTGAACCCGTCGTCGTCCAGCACCGGCACCTTGCCCACCGGGCTGACGGTGCTGATCTGCTTTCTGAAGTCCGAACCTTCGTCAAACGAATCGAAACGGACGAAGATTTCATCAAACGCAATCTCGGCCTGCGTGAGCAGCACCCAGGGCCGCATCGACCAGGACGAGTAGTTTTTGTTGCCGATGTAGAGCTTGAGCATGGGGTTTTCTGGTGAGGGCAAAGTTCGGGAGCCAGGCAACGGTTCAGAACCGGCCGGAGGTTTTGCGTTTTGCCATCAGGCCGCTGCGCAAACCCCGCGCGCCCAGGTAAGTCGGGCCAATTGCCGCCAGCGACGCCGGCGTGATGCCCAGCGCCTGCAGTCCGGGCAGTTTGCCGCTGGCGACGTTGTCGGTCTTCATGGCGTCGAGGTTGTCGCGGCTGAGCACCGGGTCGCCAGGCGCAAGCTCCATGAAAAACGCCTGCACCCGCGCCAGTGCGTTGGGCAGCCCGATCACCGGCCGGCCGTTGCCCTGGCCGATGCCGGCGTAGCGGCCGGCCAGCTGCACCAGCTGGCGCAGCGTGAACACATCGGGGCCGCAGGCTTCATACACCTGGCCGATGGTGTCAGTGTCCTGCAGGCATTGCACCACGGCGCTGGCCACGTCGCCGACCCACACCGGCTGGAAGCGCGCGTTGCTGCCGGCCAGCGGAATCACCGGAAACACCTGCTGCAGACTGGCGAAGGTGTTGAGGAACTTGTCGCCCGCACCAAAAATGACGCTGGGGCGCAGCACTGTGACGTCCAGCCCCGAACCGAGCAGGGCGGCTTCGCCGCGCGCTTTGCTGCGCTGGTACATCGATGCCGATTCGGTGGAAGCGCCCAATGCGCTGATGTGTACCAGCCGCCGCACGCCGGCGGTCTTGCAGGCGCGCACCAGGTTCAGCGGCCACTGCACATGCACCTTTTGAAATGCGTCTTCCGAGCCGTGCAGGATGGCAATCAGGTTGACCACCGCATCGTGCCCGGCCACCAGTGCTGCCAGGGCGGCCGCGTCATTGATGTCAATTTCTGCCACGTCCACCAGCGGCAGCAATTGCAGGTGCCGGGCGCTGTCGCGGCGGCGCGTGGCCACGGTCACGCGGCATTGCATCTGGTTGAGTTTTTCGCAAACCTGGGTACCGACAAAGCCGGTTCCGCCGAAGATCAGAAATTTTTTCATAGGGCCTAATTTAGCGTGTTTGCCGTGGTTTTCCCTGAAAACCTTTTCTTTTAGCGCTTCATGCCTGCAAGTGGCCGACAAACGCGGGCCGATTCGAGTGGTCCGCCTGAATAACCGCACACCACCACCGGCTGACGCTGCTTGCCGGCGGACTCAAGGCCTGTCCTGGCCGGCAGTTTCATCGACCACCAGCGCTTCGGGTTTTTCAAGCAGCCTGACCAGCCGCGGCATCAGGGCCAACACGGCCAGCGCCAGCAGCGTGCTGAGCACGGCCGTGGACTCGCGCCCCATGCCGGCGGCCACGCCTATGGCAGCGGTCAGCCAGATGCCGGCGGCCGTCGTCAGGCCCCTGACCTTGTCTTCGTTGTCGCCCTTGAGGATGGTGCCCGCGCCCAGGAAGCCGATGCCGGCGATGATGCCTTGCATGACGCGGCTGACGGCATCGTCTTCCATGCCCGACTGCTGCGACAGCAGCACGAACAGCGCGGCGCCCATGGCCACCAGCATGTGGGTGCGCACGCCAGCGGCCTTGCCCTTTTGCTCGCGCTCAATCCCCAGCAAGCCGCCCAGCAGGGCCGCCAGCGTCAGGCGAAGCAAGATGCGGGTGACCTGCGCGGCATCGGGCAGGTCGGAAAATTCAGAGGCGATGGTTTGAGCCACCTCCTGCCACGTGCCTGAACTCATGCCAACTCCTTGTCGTCAACTGTTTTATATTAAAAGTGCTTTTTGCGCTTATCTGGCGTGCATAAGATGCTATTTATTAAATAGCAATCAAGGCTTGGCGATCTTTTGAGGTTTGCCGGCGTCGTCAATCGCCACGTAGGTCAGGCTGGCTTCGGTGACCTTGTAATAACGGCCCTGCGCCCGGAAACCTTCGGCAAACACCTCGACCTGCACCGTGATCGAGGTGTTGCCGATGCGCGTCACGGTGGCAAAGAACGACAAGATGTCGCCAACCCGCACCGGCTGCTTGAAGATGAACTGGTTGACGGCCACGGTTGCCATGCGGCCATCGACATAGCGTGCCGGCAGCACCGCGCCCGCCAGGTCCACCTGCGCCATCACCCAGCCGCCAAAAATGTCGCCGTTGGCATTGCAGTCGCGCGGCATTGGAATGACCTTCAGCACCAGTTCCTTGTCGGTCGGCAACTGGCCGTGCAGGGCGCGGGTTTCCAGGTCGAGGGTGGCCGCGGTATTGGCCGGCAGGGCGCTTGATTCGAGGGACATAGGCACAATCTCTGAGGTTTGAAAAATGACTCCAATGATTGTGACTTATGCGCTCCCGAGCTTCCACTGCTGATTCCTACCCGGCGCCTGCCGTGGCGACCCCGGGCGCCATGGCCGCGCCCGCGCCTGTGCGTTCCGACTGGGCAACGCTGAAAAGGCTGTTTCCCTACCTGTGGGAATACAAGTGGCGCGCCATGGCCGCGCTGGCCTTCATGGTCGGCGCCAAGCTGGCCAACGTCGGCGTGCCGCTGCTGCTCAAAGACCTGGTCGATACCCTGAGTCTCAAGCCTGGCGACGTGCAGGCAGTGCTGGTCGTGCCGATTGCCTTGCTGCTGGCGTACGGACTGCTGCGGCTGTCGACCACGCTGTTCACCGAACTGCGCGAACTGGTGTTTGCCAAGGCCACCGAAGGCGCGGCGCGGCGCATTTCGCTCGAAGTGTTCCGGCACCTGCATGCGCTCAGCCTGCGCTTTCACCTGGAGCGGCAAACCGGCGGCATGACACGCGACATCGAGCGCGGCACACGCGGCGTGCATTCGCTGATCTCGTATTCGCTCTACAGCATCATCCCGACGCTGATCGAGGTGACGCTGGTGCTCAGCCTGCTGGCGGTCAAGTTCGATGTCTGGTTTGCCGGCATCACCCTGATTGCGCTGGTGTTCTACATCACCTTCACCGTGCTGGTGACCAACTGGCGCACGCAGTTTCGCAAGACCATGAACGAGCTGGATTCGATGGCCAGCAGCCGTGCCATGGACTCGCTCCTGAATTACGAAACCGTCAAGTATTTCAACAACGAAGAGTTCGAAGCCAGGCGCTACGACGAAAACCTGGTGCGCTACCGCGCCGCCGCCATCACCAGCCAGCGCACGCTGAGCATGCTCAACGCCGGCCAGCAGCTGATTATTGCCTTTGGCCTGGTGGCGATGCTCTGGCGCGCCACGCAGGGCGTGGTCGATGGCCGAATGACGCTGGGCGACCTGGTGATGGTCAACGCCTTCATGATCCAGCTCTACATTCCGCTGGGTTTCCTGGGCGTGATTTACCGCGAGATCAAGCAAAGCCTGACCGATCTGGAAAAGATGTTCACGCTGATGGAGCGCGAACGTGAAATTGCCGACGAGCCGGGCGCGCAGCCGCTGCATATAGAGGCCACACCGGCCGTGCGGTTTGAAAACGTCAGCTTCGCCTACAGCCCGGCGCGGCCGATTTTGCACAACGTGAGCTTTGAAATTCCGCCCGGCAAGACCGTGGCCGTGGTCGGGTCGTCAGGTGCCGGAAAGTCCACGCTGGCGCGGCTGCTGTACCGCTTTTACGACGTGCAGCAGGGCTGCATCACAATTGCCGGCCAGGACATCAAGCAGGTCACGCAGGCCAGCGTGCGCCAGGCGATCGGCATCGTGCCGCAGGACACGGTGCTGTTCAACGACACGGTCGAATACAACATCGCCTATGGCAAACCCGGCGCGACGCACGAAGAGGTCGAGCAAGCCGCCAGGGCTGCGCGCATCCACGATTTCATCGTCTCGACGCCGACGGGCTACCAGACGATGGTCGGCGAGCGCGGCCTGAAGCTGTCGGGCGGCGAAAAGCAGCGCGTGGCGATTGCCCGCACGCTGCTGAAAAACCCGCCGGTGGTGATTTTTGACGAGGCCACGTCAGCGCTGGACTCGGCCAACGAGCGCGCCATCCAGAGTGAATTGCGCACCGCCGCGCAGAACAAGACCACGCTGGTGATTGCGCACCGGCTGTCCACCGTGGTCGATGCGCATGAAATCCTGGTGATGGATGCCGGCCGCATCGTCGAGCGAGGCAGCCACACCGCCTTGCTGACAGCGAATGGCCGGTATGCCGACATGTGGGCCATGCAGCAGCAGGCCAGCGAACGAATTCTGGATGAAATCGGCGTCTAGCGCTTTAATGACGGGCATATTCAGCTATCAAAATATGATTCAATGAGCGCCGGCCCATTGTTGCTTTTGACGGTGCAATGCACGCCGCCTGCACAGTTTCCCGCCGCATAATCCGGGCATGGAAACCAAATGGCTGGAAGATTTTGTCTCGCTCGCTGAAACCCGCAGCTTCAGCCGGTCCGCGCAACTGCGGCATGTCACGCAGCCGGCTTTTTCGCGGCGCATCCAGGCGCTCGAAGCCTGGGCCGGCACTGATTTGGTGGACCGAAGCTCTTACCCGACACGGCTGACGCCGGCCGGCAAGACGCTTTACAACCAGTCGCTGGAAATGCTGCAGGGCCTGCAGTCCACCCGGGCCATGCTGCGTGGCCACACGGCGGCAGGCCAGGACTTCATCGAGTTTGCCGTGCCGCACACGCTGGCTTTCACCTTCTTTCCCGCGTGGGTCAGCAGCCTGCGCGACAAGTTCGGCCCGATCAAAAGCCGGCTGATTGCGCTCAACGTGCATGACGCAGTGCTGCGGCTGACCGAAGGCAATTGCGACCTCCTGATTTCCTACCATCATGACTCGCAGCCCATCCAGTTAAACGCCGATCGCTACGAGATGGTGCTGCTGGGTCAGGAAGTGCTGGCGCCGTTTTGTCGGGCCAATGCCGATGGCACGCCCGAATTCCGGCTTCCCGGAAACGCCGGCCAGCCCCTGCCTTACCTGGGCTATGCGCCTGGAGCGTATCTGGGACACATGGTGGAACTGGTCCTCAAGCAGTCAGGCGTCCCCATCCATCTCGACCGGGTGTACGAGACCGACATGGCCGAGGGGCTGAAAGCCATGGCGCTGGAAGGGCATGGCGTGGCATTTCTCCCCCTCAGCGCCGTGAGAAAAGAGCTTCGTTCCCGCAAACTGGTCCGTGCCGGCGCGGGCCTTGAAATGACCATGGAGGTCCGGGTCTACCGTGAACGCCCGAACGCGCGGAATGCTGCCAAACGCCACGCCCAGGATTTGTGGATTTATTTGCAGTCGCAGGCCGACAGCAAGGGCAATGCAGTTGGCCTGGGTGTCTTGACGGCGCCCGCCAAGCCATTGCCCGCAATTAGGTAACAACCCGGGGGTGTTATAAATATTTTGCATAGTTTTTCGCACAAATAGCATTTGCGGTTTCGGAACAGTAAAATTACAGTCCGTTACGCTCGATTTTTGATGCGATTCATCACCCGAGAATGGTCACACTCTTTGTCTTTTTATCAACAAGAGATTTTTTGGAGATGAGATTTTTTTCAAAGCGCCACCCGATGCGCAGTTGGGGCATCAAAAAGTGAACGGCACAAAGATTGCTTTTGAGAAAGAGATGCTTGCAAGTCCGGTTTTAAAGCTGGAAAGCAGGTATTTGCAGGCGATGCCCGGGTGGTAGGGTCATGTTGCCAGAGCGGGTAAACCTTGGCACGGCCTTGCTGTCGGCTCTATAGAATAGTTTTTCCAATTGTTTCATCACAGGAGATTTCATGAAATTCAAGACAGCCACTCTGGCGCTCGCGTTGTTCGCGTCAGGCGCAGCTTTTGCCCAGGCGACCGATACCGTCGCCAAGGCCAAGGCTTCCGGCGTTGTCACCATGGGGGTTCGCGATTCGTCAGGCGCCCTGTCCTATACCCTGGGTGATGGTAGATACGTCGGTTACCACGTCGAAATCTGCAACCGCATCATTGCCAACCTCGAAAAAGAGGTTGGCCGCAAACTTGAAGTCAAATTCCTGCCGGTCACGTCGCAGAACCGGATTCCGCTGGTGCAAAACGGCACGGTCGACATCGAATGCGGCTCCACCACCAACAATGCAACCCGCGCCAAGGATGTTTCCTTCCTGCACACTACCTTCGTCGAGGAAGTTCGTATCGCGGTGAAGGCCAATTCAGGCATTACCTCGATTGCCCAGCTCAACGGCAAGAGCGTCGCCACCACCACCGGAACCACGTCGGTGCAGACGCTGCGCAAGAACCAGCGCGCCACGGGCGTTGATTTCAAGGAAATTTATGGCAAGGACCACTCCGACAGCTTCCTGCTGCTGGAATCGGGCCGCGCTGATGCGTTTGTCATGGATGGAGCGATCCTCGCAGGCAATATTGCGACTTCCAAGAATCCGGCTGATTTCAAGATCGTGGGCGAAGTGCTCAGCGTCGAGCCGATCGCCATCATGGTTCGCAAAGACGACGTCAACCTGAAAAAGATTGGCGACAACACCATTGACGCCCTGATCAAGAACGGCGAAATCAACAAGCTCTGGGACAAGTGGTTCATGCAGCCGATTCCACCGAGAAACACCCGCGTCGGCCTCCCCGTGAGCGAAAGCACCAAAGAGGCCTGGGCCACGCCGAACGACAAGCCGATGGAAAATTACGCCACGAAGTAATACTGGACTTCAAGGTCAAAAGACCCCGCTCGTGTTCACGCTGGCGGGGTTTGTTGTTTGACCCGGGGAATTAATCAGCTGGCAAATCACAACAGGCAGGAGTCACCATGACGTGGGATTGGAAAGTTTTTTTAAATGATGACGGTGGCGGACGCACCTACCTGGAGTGGATGATGACCGCCTGGGGCTGGACCTTGTCGGTGGCCATCGCCTCCTGGGTTGTCGCCATGATCTTCGGTTCGCTGATGGGCACCTTGCGCACCCTGCCGAACAGCCCGTGGCTGGTGCGGCTGGGCAATGTCTGGGTCGAGCTGTTTCGAAACATTCCGCTGCTGGTGCAGATTTTTCTGTGGTATTTCGTCGTACCCAAGATGTTCCCCGCCATGAAGGACGTGCCCGGTTTTGTTCTGGTGGTACTGGCGCTGGGCTTCTTTACTTCGGCGCGTATTGCCGAGCAGGTGCGCGCTGGCGTTCAGGCGCTGCCGCGCGGCCAGCGATATGCCGGCATGGCGCTGGGCTTTTCGACAGTGCAGACTTATCGCTACGTGATCCTGCCGATGGCTTTTCGCATCATCATGCCGCCACTGACCAGCGAGTCGATGAACCTGCTGAAAAACTCGTCGGTGGCATTTGCCGTGTCAATTGCCGAACTCACCATGTTTGCCATGCAGGCGCAGGAAGAAACCTCGCGCGGCATTGAGATCTACATTGCCGTCACCGCGCTTTACGCGATTTCCGCTTTTGCGGTGAACCGGCTGATGGCGCTGGTCGAAAAGAAAATGCAGATACCGGGCCTGATCGTGGTCGGCGCTACCGGCGGAGGACACTGACATGTTCGGATTTGACCTGACTTTTCTGAACTGGGACATCTTGTCCAGGTTCGTCATCAACGGCTTTTTGTTCAGCGTGCAACTCACCGTGATCGCCACGCTGGGCGGCATCGTATTGGGCACGCTGCTGGCACTGATGCGCCTGTCGGGCAGCAAGTTGCTGGCGATTCCCGCCACCATCTATGTCAACGGCATGCGATCGATTCCGCTGGTCATGGTGATTCTGTGGTTCTTCCTGCTGGTGCCGACCATCATTGGCCGCCCCATTGGCGCGGAGCTTTCGGCCACCATCACCTTCATCGCCTTCGAGGCAGCGTATTTCAGCGAAATCGTGCGTGCCGGCATCCAGTCAATCTCGCGCGGCCAGGTGAATGCCGGGCGGGCGCTGGGCATGACTTACGGGCAGAACATGCGGCTGATCATCCTGCCGCAGGCCTTTCGCAACATGGTGCCGGTGCTGCTGACGCAGACCATCATCCTGTTCCAGGACACCTCGCTGGTCTATGCCATTGGTGCCTACGACCTGCTCAAGGGCTTCACCACCGCTGGCAAGATTTACGGCCGGCCTGAAGAGTCGTACCTGCTGGCTGCCGTGGTTTATTTCGTGCTGTGCTACAGCCTGTCCTGGATGGTCAAGCGGCTGAACAACCGCATTGCCATCATCCGCTAACCCCAGCTTGATACAGTAACACCCAAGAGAACATCGGAGAAAAAGATGATTGAGTTGAAGGAAGTTTCCAAATGGTACGGTGATGTGCAAGTGCTGAACAAATGCAGCACCCGCATTGAAAAAGGCGAAGTCGTCGTGGTTTGCGGGCCTTCGGGCTCGGGAAAATCGACGCTGATCAAGGTCATCAACGCCCTGGAGCCATTCCAGAAAGGCCAGATTTTTGTTGATGGCCAAGCGGTGCATGACCCGAAGACCGACCTTCCCAAGCTGCGCTCCAGGGTTGGCATGGTGTTCCAGAATTTCGAGCTTTTCCCGCACCTGAGCGTGACCGAGAACCTGACCTTGGCGCAGGTCAAGGTGCTGGGCCGCAAGCCTGACGAAGCGAAATCGCATGGCCTGAAATACCTGGACCGCGTCGGCCTGATGTTGCACAAGGACAAGTTTCCCGGTCAGTTGTCGGGCGGACAGCAGCAGCGCGTGGCCATTGCCCGGGCGTTGAGCATGGACCCGATTGCCATGCTGTTCGACGAGCCCACCTCGGCGCTTGACCCCGAAATGGTCGGCGAGGTGCTCGACTGCATGATGGGCCTGGCCACCGACGGCATGACCATGATGGTCGTCACCCACGAGATGGGTTTTGCCAAGAAGGTCGGCAGCCGCGTGATCTTCATGGACGTGGGCGGCAAGATTCTGGAAGACTGCTCAAAAGACGAGTTCTTCAGCCATCCGGAAAACCGCCAGGAACGCACCAAGGACTTTTTGAACAAGATCCTGTCGCATTGAGCCCAAAGGGGACTGGTCCTCTTTCGCTGCACAAGAGTGGATGCTAGGATGAACCTTTATGCAGCCCACGTTCACTTTCACCCTCCATGCCATCGCTCATGCGCCTGCTGCCCCCGTGGCGGTTCGCGCAGGGGCAGGGGGTTGCCCGCCGCAGTGGCCGCACCATCCTGTGACACATTGTGGTGCCCGGCGATCCATCCTCCCTTGACTTGTTTGCGCTTTTTTCTGGATCACCGGGCCTCGTTTACAGCGCTGGCTTGCCGGTAAGCCTGTTCCGGCTTTTTGATTCAGGAGTTCATTCATGGCTACTTCCCCACAGCCCCCACGCGTTCTGACCGAACTCGATCAGGTTCGTATCAGCAAGCTGCTCAACCATCCCGACATGGCGTTTGCGGCCGAGCTGGCGTCGGTGATCGACAGTGCCGAACTGGTTTCTTCCTATGACGTGCCGCCCCATCGGGTGACCATGAACTCCCGGGTGCTGATCGCCGACGAAATGCTGGGCGAGGAACGCACCCTGACACTGTGCTATCCGCCCGATACCGATTCGAACACCGGTTTTGTGTCGGTGTTGTCTCCGGTCGGTACGGCCTTGCTGGGCATGGCAAAGGGCCAGACCGCCCGCTGGAGCACACCCGGTGGCGAACCGGCCTCGGCAAAAATCCTCAAGATTGTTTTTCAACCGGAAGAAAACGGCGACTACCTGCGCTGACGCGGACAGGTTTGGACCCGCAAACGATGGGTTCATCATTAAAAAGGCATTTTGCGCTTGCTGTGTCTGCGCGAGCAGCTATAAATTCAGGAGTAAAAATCTGTCGAATGCTGTGATGGAAGGCGAGGATGATTTCGCATCAGCCAAAAATTCCCGCCGTTCGAGCAAAAAAAAGCCCCGAAAACCGGGGCTTTTGGCATTCGGCACAGCGCTTATGGCTTGCGCGCGGCAATCGATTTTTCAGCCGTATTGACCAGGTTGGCACCAATCTGGTTTTTCCACTTGTCATACACCGGGCGCGTCGCCATGACAAAGGCTTCACGTTCGGACGGGCTGAGTTGCGTCACGGTCACGCCGTTGGCGGCGATGTCCTTGAGCAGGGGCTTGTCGGCTTCGACCAGGCCCTTGCGGGCAATGGCGATTTCCTGCTTGCCGGCATCCACTGCGGCCTGCTTGACGATGGCCTGGTCGGCTGGCGTCCACGACGCCCAGATGTCCTTGTTGACGACAAAGATCAGCGGGTCGGCGACATAACCCCACATCGTGACGTATTTCTGCGCCATGGTGTGGAGCTTGGCGGCGGTATAAATGGCGATCGGGTTTTCCTGGCCATCGACTGCGCTCGTGGCGAGCGCCGGCTGGGCATCGGCCCAGCTCATCTGGGTCGGGTTTGCGCCCAGTGCCGTGAAGGTGTCCAGAAACAGCGGCGAGCCGACGACGCGGATTTTCAGGCCCTTCAGGTCTTCCGGCTTCTTGATGGCCAGCTTGGAGTTGCTGATCTCGCGGTAGCCGTTTTCGCCCCACGCCAGCGGCATCACGCCGGCCTTGTCGATGATCTTGAAAATCTCCTTGCCAACCTCGCCCTGCGTCAGCGCATCCATCGCCGCATAGTCGGGCATCAGGAAGGGCAGCGAGAACAAATTCAGTTCCTTGACCTGCGGCGACCAATTGATGGTCGAGCCAACGGCCAGGTCGATCACGCCCTGGCGAATGGCGCTGAATTCACGCGTCTGGTCGCCCTGGAGGAGTGACACCCCCGGGTACAGCTTGATGTTGATGCGGCCCTGCGTGCGTTCCTTGACCAGATTTGCCCAGATTTCACCGCCCTTGCCCCACGGATAAGCGGGCCCGAGCACCAGCGACATCTTGTATTCGGACTTGTACGCCGTTTGCGCGGGCGCGGCAACGCTGAAGGCCAGCGCGGTGGCGGCCAGTGCCAGGCCGAGAAAATTCTTGCGTTTCATGGGGAAGTCTCCTTGGGTAAAAAAAGGGGTTGAACTCAGTAGCCCAGCTTGCGCGGCAGCCACAGGGCCAGTTCAGGAAAGGCGATCACGGCAACCAGCACCAGGAACATGGACGCCAGCAGCCAGACCACCCAGCGCACGGTTTCTTCCATGCGCACATTGGCAATGCGGCACGACACCATCAGGTTGACCGCCAGCGGCGGGGTGAACTGGCCGAGTGCCACTTTCAGCGTCAGGATGACGCCGAACCACACCAGATCCCAGTGGTAAAACTGGGCAATCGGCAGCAGCAGCGGCACAAAGATCAGGAAGATCGAAATGCCGTCCAGGAACATGCCGACGGTGATCAGCATCAAAATCAAGAGCGACAAAATGCCGTATTCGCCCAGTCCCGAATTGACGATGGCGTTGGTCAGCGGATCAATCACGCCCAGCGTGTTCAGCGAATAGGCAAAAATGCCGGCCAGCGACACCACCAGCAAGATCACCGCCGACAACTCGCCCGATTCGCGCAGGATGGGAAACAGGTCGCGAACCGAGATCGTGCGGTAAACCACCATGCCGATGAATAGGCCGTAAAACACCGCCACCACCGCTGCTTCGGTCGGCGTGAACCAGCCGGCCCGCATGCCGCCCAGGATCAGCACCGGCGCAGCCAGGCCCCAGGCCGCATCCCGAAAACTGGCCCAGAAGGGCGGGCGCGGCATGCTCGCTTCCAGCGCGCCCATCTTGTGCCTGCGCGACAGCCAGACCGCCGGCACGATGAGGGCAAATCCGGCCAGAATGCCTGGAATCATGCCGGCTGCAAACAGCGCCGGCACCGAAGCGCCCGGCACCAGCACCGAGTAGATGATGAAGGCCACCGATGGCGGAATCAAAATGTCGGTGGCCGCCGCCGCGCCGACCACGCTGGCCGAGAACGCGGCAGGGTAGCCGGCTCGGTTCATGGCCGCGATCATCACGCCGCCCACGGCCGCCGCGCAGGCCGGGCCCGAGCCCGAAATTCCGCCCAGGAACATCGCCACCGCAATCGCCACCAGCGGCAGCATGCCGGGGCCGCGACCGACGATGGCGACGGCAAAATTGACCAGCCGCAGGGCGACGCCGGAGCGGTCGAAGATCGATCCGACCAGCACGAACATCGGAATCGCCAGCAGCGGGTATTTGCCCAGGCCGGCGTAAAAGTTCTGCGGCACGGCCAGCAGGCCGAACCACTGTGAGTCGCCATTGGCCAGCGCGATCGCCGTGGCGCCGGCCAGGCCGAGCGCCGCGCCAATCGGAACGCCCACCAGCATCATGGCGATGAAGGCCGCAAACAAAAGCGTGGCGATCATGCGCGGCGTCCCCGGCGGATGAACAGGCCGACGGCGCGCAGTGCAATGCCGATGGACAAAATCGGCAGCCAGATGGTGTACCACCACTGCGGAATCCCGATGCCCGGCGAGGTTTCGCCAAATCGGTAGTCGTCCCACACCAGCCGCGCGCTCAGCACGCCGATGAGCGCAAACAGCAGCGCCACCAGCACTGCGCCCAGCCGCGACAGCTTCTTGCGCCGCGCCATTGAGCCGCTTTCCGAAAAGTATTCAATACGGATATGCCGGTCCCGCGCCACGGCCGCCGAACTGCCGACCAGTGCCAGCACGATCATCAAAAACACCGAGAATTCTTCGGTCCAGGCGAACGACTGGTTGGTGAAATAGCGGGTCAGGACATTGGCAAAGGTGATCAGCGCCAGCGCGCCCATGACCAGGACGGTCAGCCAGTCTTCGATCTTGAGCGGCACACGGACCGGCTCGTCGGGGTTGTCAAGGGGTGGGGTGGCTTCAGGCGCCTGGCCAGCGTGGGGAGGGGAAGACATGAAAGGAAAGCCCGGGTTGCAAGAGTTGAAACAGCCGGGATTATCCTGCAGCCAGCCTGCATCGTAACGGTGCGGTAGCGCTTCGCGCATCGGGGATTTCCTTGAGCCGGTGCGACAATTCAGCGCATGACTTCAGCCACCCTCACATCCGCCACCCAGATCACCATCACCCGGCCCGACGACTGGCACTTGCATGTGCGCGACGGCGACGCGCTGCAGACGGTCGTGCCGCACACGGCTGCGCAGTTTGGCCGCGCCATCATCATGCCCAACCTCCGCCCGCCCGTGACCACTGCCTTGCAGGCGTTGGCGTACAAGGCGCGCATCCAGGCCGCTGTGCCGGCCAGCGTGAATTTCGAGCCGCTGATGACGCTGTACCTGACCGACAACCTGCCGCCCGACGAGATCAAGCGCGCCAAAGACGCCGGCGTGGTGGCGGCCAAGCTCTACCCGGCCGGCGCCACCACCAACAGCGATGCGGGCGTCACCGACCTGCGCAAGACCTACAAAACGCTCGAAGCCATGCAGCGCGAAGGCCTGCTGCTGCTGGTGCATGGCGAAGTCACCTCGCCCGACATCGACCTGTTCGACCGCGAAGCAGTGTTCATCGACACACAGTTGATCCCGCTGCGACGTGATTTTCCGGAGCTGAAGATCGTCTTCGAGCACATCACGACCAAGGAAGCGGCGCACTACGTGGCACAAGCCGACCGTTTTCTCGGTGCGACCATCACGGCACACCACCTGCTGTACAACCGCAACGCCATCTTCACCAGCGGCATCCGCCCGCATTACTACTGCCTGCCGGTGCTCAAGCGCGAAACCCATCGCCTTGCGCTGGTCAATGCGGCCACGTCGGGCAACACGCAATTTTTCCTCGGCACCGACAGCGCGCCACATCCGGCACACCTCAAGGAGCACGCCACGGGCTGCGCCGGTTGCTACACCGCGCATGCCGCGATGGAGTTGTACGCCGAGGCATTTGAGGCGGCCGGTGCGCTGGACAAGCTCGAAGCATTTGCCAGCTTCAACGGCGCTGACTTTTATGGCCTGCCGCGCAATCAAGGAACGATCACGCTGGCAAAAGAAAGCTGGACGCCGCCAGTGAGTTTTTCCTTTGGCGAGGCAGAACTCAAGCCGTTGCGATCAGGCGAGGCGCTGCCGTGGAAACTGCTGGCTCAATGAGCGCAGTGCCCGAAGAAAAGACTCTTTTTCCCCCTCTCACGCCTCTGTCCGAAAAAGCACTGCCTGCCATCAACTGGCATTCCGGCTGGTTCGACGGCTGGCGAGCCAGTGGTCAGGCGGTGCAGTCAAAAATCTTGTTGGGCACCACGATGGCGGAGGCCCTCAACGCACAAGGCGATGCGCCTGTGCGCTTTCTGCCGCAATCCGGATTGCCAACCGGCATGGCTTATGAGCAGTTCATTTTCGAACAAGGCAATGTGCCGACCCGCGACAACCTGCACGATTTTTTCAATGGCTTGTGCTGGATGCGCTTTCCAGCCACCAAGGCCCGGCTGAACCAACTCCAGGCCGCTGAAATCGCCGTTGCCGGGGTCAAGCCATTGCGCGGCCCGGTGCGCGATGCGTTGACGGTGTTTGATGAAAACGCCGCTTTCCTTCTGGCGCCGCCGCTGCTGTGGGAGGCGTTGAATGCGCGCGACTGGCGGCGGCTGTTCGTTGAGCTGCGGCCGCTGTGGAAAGAAGCGCAACTGGTGCTTTTCGGCCATGCGCTGCTGGAAAAACTGGTTTTTCCAAGAAAACAGGTCACAGCGCACGTCTATCAAGCGCAACCAGCTATTGATTCAGTAGCGGAACTGGACGCCTGGATGGCCGCTGATTTGAGCGCCGCCAAGCTCGCCGGCAAGCCGTTCACGCCCTTGCCGGTGCTCGGCGTGCCCGGCTGGTGGCCCGGAAATGAGGACTTTTCCTTCTATGATGACGCTTCGGTTTTTCGTCCGCCCCGCCCGGAGAAAAAATTATAAAAAGATGAATTCCGGGGCCGCTATATTCCATACGGAAAAGCTTGATTTGAGCTGAAACTCCCCCATTTTCTGTCGAGATATGCACAATCCGGGCGTGTACCCGGTGTGCTTTTTTTACCCCCCTGTTTTTATCCAACGTCTCCCGGAGAATCCATGAAACGCATCTTTCTGTTTATGTTGACCAACATTGCCGTCGTGGTCGTGTTGGGCATTGTGGCAAGTCTGCTGGGCGTGAACCGCTTCCTCACGCCCAACGGCCTGAACCTGCCCATGTTGCTCGGCTTTGCGCTGGTCATCGGCTTTGGCGGTGCGATCATTTCACTGCTGATCAGCAAACCCATCGCCAAGTGGAGCGCCGGGGTGCGCGTGATCAACGGCCCCGATGGTCCTCAAAATGCCGACGAAGCCTGGATTGTCGAAACTGTGCGCAAGCTGGCTGAAAAAGCCCAGATCGGCATGCCTGAAGTCGGCATTTTTGAAGGCGCACCGAATGCCTTTGCCACCGGCGCGTTCAAGAATTCGTCGCTGGTGGCGGTCACCACCGGTTTGCTTCAAGGCATGACCAAGGAAGAAATTGAGGCCGTGATCGCTCACGAGGTCGCTCACATCGCCAACGGAGACATGGTCACCATGGCACTGATTCAGGGTGTGATGAACACCTTTGTGGTGTTCCTGTCGCGGGTCATCGGTTACGCCGTGGACAGTTTTTTGCGCAAGGGCGACAGCAACAACTCCGGCCCCGGCATTGGGTATTACATCAGCACCATCGTGCTCGACATCGTGCTGGGCTTTGCCGCTGCCATGGTGGTGGCCTGGTTCTCGCGGCATCGCGAGTTTCGTGCCGATGCGGGCGCCGCACGGCTCATGGGACGCCGGCAGCCGATGATGAATGCGCTGGCCCGTCTGGGTGGCATGCAGCCGGGCGAACTGCCCAAGGCAGTCGAAGCCATGGGCATCACCGGCGGCATGGGCAAACTGTTTGCCACGCACCCCCCGATTGAAGAGCGCATTGCGGCACTGCAGAACGCACCGGGCTGATCCGGGGTCCTGACTGTTTTTTGAAGGCCGGCTCAATGCCGGCCTTTTTCATGGCGCCGTGTCGGCCTTCGCTGTCGATTGCTCGGGCGATGCTTCCGGCACAATTTCAGCCTCGGTTTCTGCTTCTGCTTCTGCTTCTGCTTCTGCGGCCGCTGAAACTTCCTGCGCCTTGGCAAGAGCCGCTGCCTGGTCGGCACGAGCCCATTGCACTGTGCGGCCTACCTCGTCCGGATTCATGCCGTACATGTCCGAAAACTCGGCCACTGTCTTGCCGCTGGCTTCAAACATCCTGAGCAGCGCATCACGCTTGGCGGCGTGTTCGGCCAGTTCGGCAAAGACGTCGTCGAGCAATGACGTGGATACCTCGTCCTGCTGGCGGATGCACAGCAAATAGCTTTCCCGGCTCAGGCCGGATGCGTGGATCGCCTCGATCAGTTGCGCGCGTGCATAAGGCCGCAAGTCCTGGTTTGAGCGCGCCTGGCGCCTGCGGAACACTTCCATGATGGCGTGGTGGACATGTTCCGGGGCCACTGGCTCCACTGGTTCGCCGTTCAGGTCGTGGCGCTGCAGGCCGGACGCCACGCTTTCCAGGTAGCGGGTGGAGCGCGCATGCAAGCCGAGCGCAACTTTCAGCTCGTCCCGCTTGAACATTTCAGGGTGAAGCGCCAGCAAGTCCTGGAACACGCCAAGCTTGAGCGGAAGGAACTGTCCGCCGAACATTTTTGGGTACAGGTCGAACAGCTGCCGCAGTGCCGGATGCACCTCGCGCGGCGCACGCGCTGGGGGCCTGGCTTGCGCCCTGCCGCGTCCGCCTTGCCGGCCCTGGCGTGGCGGGGACGCCGTTGTCGCGTCCTCGGGAGCAGGCGATGCATCGGTTTCTGCGGATATCGGTAGGGTTTCGGTCATGGATTGCTTTTGTCAGGTTGAGGTTTGAACGGCGCCTTGGCATCGCTTTGAAAAATGGTGCGCAGAGTGTTTTCCTGCGTTGCGGAGTGAATCCGTGAGGGCGAAGTATCCCCTATCCGGTCCATCAGGGGATTCAGGCCAGCGCCAGCCGCGCACTTTCGGCGTCTTGCAGCAGGCTGCGCGCCACCGCTTCGGCCACCTTGATGCCGTCGACACCGGCCGACAAAATGCCGCCGGCGTAACTCGCGCCTTCGCCAGCTGGGTACAGGCCGCGCACATTGAGGCTTTGCAGGTCGTCGCCCCGGCTCATCTTGATGGGTGACGAGGTGCGTGTTTCCACGCCGGTCAACACCGCGTCATGCAAATCGAACCCCTTGATCTTGCGGCCAAAGGCGGGGAAGGCTTCGCGCATGGCGTCAATCGCATAGCCGGGCAGAGCGGACGACAGGTCGCCCATCGCCACACCCGGCGTGTACGACGGCATGACACTGCCCAGGCCGGTGGACGCCCGCCCGGCCACGAAGTCGCCGACCAGCTGGCCGGGCGCCTCGTAGTTGCTGCCGCCCAGCAGAAAAGCATGCGTTTCAAGCTGGCGCTGAAGTTCAATGCCGGCCAGCGGATTGCCGGGATAGTCGCGCGGGTCGATGCCGACGACGATGCCGGCGTTGGCATTGCGCTCGTTGCGCGAATACTGGCTCATGCCGTTGGTCACGACGCGGCCAGCCTCAGACGTGGCCGCCACCACCGTGCCGCCGGGGCACATGCAAAAACTGTACACCGAACGGCCATTGCTGGCATGGTGCACCAGCTTGTATTCGGCCGCGCCCAAGGACGGGTCGCCGGCATGGCGGCCCCAACGGGCGCGGTCGATCAGGCCCTGCGGGTGCTCGACGCGAAAACCGATGGAAAAAGGTTTCGCTTCGACATACACGCCGCGCGCATGCAGCATGGCAAAGGTGTCGCGCGAACTGTGGCCCAGTGCCAGCACGACCTGGTCGGCGCGCAAGCCGTAGCTCTGGCCAGTCGCCTGGTCGAGGACCGTGAGGCCGCGAATGTGTTTGTTGTTAGAGCCGCCCTCGATCAGCACGTCGGTCACGCGCTGCTGGAAGCGGATCTCGCCGCCCAGCGCGATGATCTGCTCGCGCAGGTTTTCCACCACCTTGACCAGCTTGAAGGTGCCAATGTGCGGATGCGCTTCAAACAAAATATTGGCGGGCGCGCCGGCCTTGACAAACTCGTTCATCACCTTGCGGCCCAGATGGCGCGGATCCTTGATCTGGCTGTAGAGCTTGCCATCCGAGAACGTGCCAGCGCCGCCTTCGCCGAACTGCACATTGGATTCGGGATTCAGCACATTTTTACGCCAGAGGCCCCAGGTGTCCTTGGTGCGTTCGCGTACGGTTTTGCCGCGCTCCAGCACGATGGGCCTGAAACCCATCTGCGCCAGCACCAGCGCGGCAAACATGCCACACGGGCCAAACCCGATGACGACCGGGCGTAGCGGCAGGCTCGCCGGAGCGCTGCCGACCGGGCGGTAGGCCATGTCGGGCGTGGGAAAAATGTGCGGGTTACCGGCGTGTGTGACCAGCAATTGAGCTTCGAGCGCCGCATCGGCCAGCGTCACATCGACGATGTAGACCTGCATGATCACGGCCTTGCGTGCGTCAAAGCTGCGCTTGAAAACCGTGAAGCTCGCCAGTTCGGCAAGCGTGATGTCAAGGGTGTGAAAAATGGCCTCTTGCAGCGCGTTTTCAGCGTGCCCGAGCGGGAGTTTGATTTCAGTCAGTCGCAGCATGGTTCGTCCGGTTCGTGGCTTGTGGTTATCAAGCAGAAGGGCATCATGATAAAACGCGCCGCGCTCAGCTTTGAAGTCGGACGCACCAGCCGCCGATTGCTGGGCTCGACGTTCGCATCATTCCTGATCGATGAATCTTGCCTATTTTTATATAAAAATGGCTGCTGGCGCTTGCTGGATAAGCGCAAGCAGCTATTTTATTAATAGCAAAAAAATGCCGCGCTCTGACTGCAACAGCGCCAGCGTCAGGCCGGGAAAAAGCCTTCAACCGACAAATAACGCTCGCCGGTGTCGTAATTAAAGCCGAGCACACGGCTGCCCGCCGGCATTTCGGCCAGTTTCTGCGCAATCGCCGCCAGCGTCGCGCCGGACGAAATGCCGACCAGCATGCCTTCTTCACTGGCCGAGCGGCGCGCCATTTCGCGTGCCGGTTCGGCATCGACCTGGATCACGCCATCGAGCACGCTGACATCCAGGTTCTTCGGGATGAAACCCGCGCCAATGCCCTGGATCGGGTGCGGGGCGGGTGCGCCGCCCGAGATAACCGGCGACGCCGTGGGCTCGACAGCAAACACCTTCAACTGCGGCCAGGCCGCTTTCAGCACCCGCGCGCAGCCCGTCAGGTGGCCGCCGGTGCCGACGCCGGTGATCATGGCATCCAGCCCGTCCGGAAAATCAGCCAGGATTTCCTGCGCCGTGGCGCGCACGTGCACATCGATGTTCGCCGGGTTCTCGAACTGCTGCGGCATCCAGCTGCCAGGCGTGGCGGCGATCAGTTCCTGGGCGCGGGCAATTGCCGCTTTCATGCCGCCGGCGCGTGGCGTCAGGTCAAAGCTGGCGCCGTAGGCCAGCATCAGGCGGCGGCGCTCGACGCTCATGCTGTCGGGCATGACCAGCACCAGCTTGTAGCCCTTGACCGCCGCGACCATCGCCAGGCCGATGCCGGTGTTGCCCGAGGTCGGCTCGATGATCGTTCCGCCGGGCTGCAGCGCGCCCGACTTTTCAGCCGCCTCGACCATGGCCAGCGCGATGCGGTCCTTGATCGAGCCGCCGGGGTTGCTGCGCTCGGACTTGATCCATACATGCGCATCGGGGCCAAACAGGCGGTTGATGCGGACATGGGGCGTGTTGCCAATGGTGGCGAGGATGCTGTCGGCTTTCATGGGGGCTCCTGGTCTGTTTGGGGTGTTTTTAGCGCGTTGCGGCGCACTGCCATAATAGAGGGGTGAAGCCTGCCAGACCGCCGCTGGTGCAATTTCCGAAAGGAAGCACTGGAGGAACGTCCGGACTGCTCAGGACAGCGTAGGAGGTAATACCTCTCCACCGTGAGGTGAGGATCAGAGCAACAGAGACGAGCCGATTCAGTTCGGGTGAAACGGGCAATCTCTACGCGCAGCAACACCAAATAGGCCAGCGTTGACGTGGTTCCGCGGAGCTGGCGGGTAGGTGGCACCGAGCCGGGCAGGCGACTCCCGGCCCAGATTAATGGCGGTCACACCGGATCATCGCAATGTGATCCGGCGCACAGAATCCGGCTTATCGGCAGACTTCACACTTTATTTTCCGCACCAGACGCCGCTTGGCGCTCAGCGGCTGCCCAGCAGCGAGCGGCCCAGCGCGAACACCGAGTTGGGTGCGGTGGTGTAGACCGGCTTCGGTTTGGGCGCGCTGAAGACACCGCGCTTGGCCGGACGCGCCTCGATTTTGACGCCCTTGGCGCGCTGTTCGCTGGCGAGGTGGCGCAGGCTGATCGACTGCATGTGCTCGACCATCTTGGCATTCAGTGCCGCCCACAATTCCTGCGTCATCCACTCGCCCGAGCCTTGCTGCATTGCGAGGGTTGCGTCTGCCCTGGTTGGCTTGTCAGCATTGGCTTCGACGGCACCGATGATGTCGGCCACCGAAATGCTCTCGCTGTTGCGGCTCAACGAATAGCCGCCGCCGGGTCCACGGGTACTTTCGACCAGTCCGCTCTGGCGCAGTTTGCTGAACAGCTGCTCCAGGTAGGACACTGAAATCCGGTGCCGCATGCCGATGTCGGCCAACGAAATCGGGCCGGCGTTGCCTTGAAGGGCGATATCGATCATGGCGGTCACCGCGAAACGGCTTTTGGTGCTCAGGCGCATGGAATTTCTCCTTTAAACATCAAAAAGATGATGTGATGGACTTCACTATAGAAAGCTTTTCACTTCGTGTAAATTCGTATTTATAACCATTTCATTTCGAAAAATACGAACTGTTAAACCATTTTTAGTCATTGGCTGAACATTTCAAGGAAATCCCGGCATGAACTTCAAGCATCTGCATTATTTTTGGGTCACCGCCAAGGCCGGCGGCATCGTGCGCGCGGGCGAGCAGCTGCACACCACGCCCCAGACGCTGTCCGGACAGATCAAGCTGCTGGAATCCTGGCTCGGGCGCCAACTGTTCCGCAAGAGCGGACGCCAACTTGAGCTGACCGACGAGGGACGACTGGCGCTGGGCTATGCCGACCAGATATTCGCCCTGGGGGCTGAGATGGAAACCGCCCTGCGCCAGGCCAGCGGTGGCCAAAAAACGCTGGACTTTCGGGTCGGTGTGGCCGATTCGGTGGCCAAGTCGGTGGTCTACCACTTGCTGGAGCCTGCCTTGGCACTGAAGCAGCCGGTGCGGCTGATCTGCAGTGAAGGCAAGTTTCCGGATTTGCTCGCCCAGCTGGCGCTGCACCGCCTGGATTTGGTCATGGCCGACGAGCCGATGTCGGGCCGCGTCAGCATCAAGGCCTTCAACCACCCGCTGGGCAGCACGCCCATGAGTTTTTTCTGCACGTCAGCACTTAAAAGCACGCTCAAGGGCGATTTTCCGCAGTGCCTGAACGATGCGCCGTTGCTGATCCTCGGCGTTTCTTCATCCGTGCGCAAACAGTTCGACAGCTGGTGCACCAAGCACCAGATTCACCCGCGCGTCATTGGCGAGTTTGACGATGGCGCGCTGATGAAGGCGTTTGGCCGCGAGGGCCGCGGCGTTTTCATGTCGGCCAGCGTGCTGGAAGCCGAAACGCAGATGCAATATGGCGTGGAAGTGATTGGCCGCACCGACGAGATGGTGGAAGACTTCTTTGCCGTCACGGTTGACCGGCGAATCACCCATCCGTGCGTCGCCGCCATCACGGCAGCGGCGCGCGGGCAGTTGCTGCATGGCCTGGGCCGGCGTGGCGCCTCATGACAGCAAGCCGGGCGCATCGCACAGAGTCGATGCGCTTTCGTGCGGCTTGGTCAAGACCTATTTCGATGCGGCCACAGCCGGTGCTGGCGTCGCACCTGTTGCCGCAGGCGTCGCGCCGAAATACTGGGTGTAGATCTTGGTGTAGGTACCGTCTTCCCGTATACCGGCCAGGCCCTTGTTGATTTTTTCCAGCAATTCGGCGTTGCCTTTCTTGACCGCGATGCCGTATTGCTCGGAGGCAAAGCTGCTGTCGGCCAGGGTCTTGAATTTTGAATCAGGGTTGTTGTTCACATAGTGGACCACCACGCCGTTGTCGGCCACCACGGCATCGACGCCGCCGCTTTCCATTTCCTTCAGCGCCAGCGGCGTGGACTCAAAACGCTTGACGTTCACACTGTCCTTGCCTTGCAGCTTGGTGATGACTTCATCGCCGGTCGTGCCGTTCTGCACGCCGACCTTGAGTTTTTTCAGATCGTCGAATTTGGCGATTTTGGAGTCACTTTTGACGGCGATCAGTTGCTGCGCATCAAAGTAGGGCGTTGAAAAATCCAGCGTCTGCTGGCGCTCGGGCGTGATGGTGATGGCGGACACCAGCAAATCGCGGTCGCCCTGGGCCACCGAATTGAAGATGCCCTCCCACGGTGTATTCAGGAACTTGACCTCAATCCCGGCTTTTTGCGCGGCGGCCTTGACCACGTCGATGTCAAACCCGACGATCTCGCCTTTTTCGTTCTGTGACTCGAAAGGGGCATAGGCCGCATCGGTGCCGACGACATAGACCCGGGCCGCAGCAGCAACGGGTGGCGCTGCAGTCGCGCCAGCAGCAGGGGTTGCCGGTTCCTGCTTGCCGCAGGCTGACAGTACCAGTCCGGCCAGCAGGACGCTGGAGGTTTTTAGAAAATGTCGCGTCGTGATCGTTGGCATGGAGCGTCCCAGAAGAGTTAATTGGCAGTCGTCCGTCCACCCGAGCCCGCGGTGGCATGACTACCAAAGAAAAGTATAAGGCTCTGTCGGCAGGCAAGTGTTTCGCGGCGCTGGCTTGGTGCCTTAGTCAACGCGCCGGAGCGCCTCGATGCGGTCCACATGCGCCTGCAGCGAGCGCAGCGCGATGGGCCACAGGCGCGGGTCGGTGTCGTCATAGGCCAGCGCCACCCAGTCATCCATCGAGCCTTCAGGCAGGGCTTGCATCGCCGATGCCACCTTGGCTTCGCGCTTCAGGCGGTGCGCCCTGAGCTGGGCAATCGCCTGCGGTGCCTCACCCAGCACATGGCCGTGCGCCGGCAATATGAAGTCGATCTGGTGCGCGTCGCAGGCGTCGGTGAGCTGATCCAGCGAGTCGAGGTAGGCGTTCATCTCGCCATCGGGCGGGTTGATGATGGTCGTGCTGCCGTTCAATATGTGGTCGCCCGAAAACAGCAGGCCGTCTTCGACCAGCACCAGACACACGTGGTTGGCTGCATGGCCGGGCGTAAATATGACCTTCAAAGTGTGACTTTGCGCTTGATGGGTAAGCTTTATCAGCTCCTGATTCAATAGCGACCGGTCAGGCGCGAAACAGGCGTCGGCGCGTGCGGTGTCGGCGGAAGGCAGTCCCAGAATCGGCGGGCGGTGGGCGCACAGCGCCTGAAGCGGCCGCGCGCCCGGTGAATGGTCGGGGTGTGAATGCGTGCAGACGATCGCCTCGATGCGCCCGCCGGTCGCTTCAAACAGGCGCTGGATGTGCAAGGCATCGTTCGGCCCCGGGTCGATCACGATGTAGCCCGTGTCCGCCGTGCCGACGATGTAGCTGTTGGTGCCGGGGCCCGTCATCATGCCGGGGTTGGGCGCGGTCAGGCGCATGACGTTTTTCAGCAGCGGCACCGGGCGCTCGCATTGCCAGTCGAGCGAATGCACGCGTTGGCCGTCAGGCGATGTCAGCGCCAGTTCGCCGTAGGGCGAGTCGTGCTCCATATAGCGCGCATCCTGGCCGCCGAGCAGGCCGGCGCGGGGGCAGGAAATCCACAGTGGCTTTTCGTGCGCGCAGGCGCTCAGCACCGCCTCGACACTGGCGTACTTCGCCAGGCGCTCCAGCGTGCGCAATGTTGGAAAAATCATGAAGAACGTGCCGGCTTCATGGCGTGCCAGTGCATCGGCCGGGCGGACCCAGCTGGGCTCGAACTGCTCGGTTTCATCGGCCACCGGCGTCTGGCCTTCGGGCATGCGGGCGACCAGGAAGGGCACGTCGAAACGGCGCGGCAAATCGCGGTCGGTGACCCAGTGGGCCAGGGTGAAGACGTCCTCGCCCGCCAGCATGAGGCCGCGTTCCTTGCACTGCACTGCAAACGGCGCCATGCGGTCCATGGCGGCAATGGCTTCGGTGGCGACATGGCTACCGTCGGCATGGCGCGCCAGCAGCACGCCAAGTTCCTCGAAGCTTTCGCGGATGGCGGCAACGGCCTGGGTCAGCTGCAGGTCGGACTGGCTGGACCGGCGCGTGGACTGCGCATGCGCTGCCGCGTCGGCCGTGTCGATGCAGCCGCCCGGGAAAACGTAGGCGCCGGGCGCAAAGCTGGCCGTCATGGCGCGCCGGGTCATCAGCACTTCAATGCCTTGCGGCGTGTCGCGCAGCAGCAGCACGGTAGCGGCGGGACGCAGGGGCGCGGGGTCGCGCTGCAGGTAAAGGAGTTGAGTGGGTCGGACCATGGCGTCATTTTGCAGTGAAACTGCCTTGAGATGCGCCGGGGACGCGTAGGGCCCTTGACGCCGACACCACCGCAAAGGGCATGCCGGCAGGTCAGGGCTTGACGTTCAGGCCGTCAGCGCCTTCATTTCGGCATACAGGTCGGCTTTGCCTTCAAAGCCAATGCCGGGCAGCGGCGGCAGGGTGACGTAGCCATTTTCCACTTTCACGCCGTCGGGGAAGCCGCCATAGGGCTGGAACAGGTCGGGATAGGACTCGTTGCCGCCCAGGCCCAGGCCGGCGGCAATCGCCAGCGACATCTGGTGGCCGCCATGCGGCACGCAGCGGCTGGGCGACCAGCCGTAGGCCTTCAGCATGTCCAGCGTGCGCAAATATTCAACCAGGCCGTAGCTCAGCGCGCAGTCGAACTGCAGCCAGTCGCGGTCCTTGTGCATGCCGCCGTAGCGGATCAGGTTGCGCGCATCCTGCATCGAGAACAGGTTCTCGCCCGTGGCCATGGGGCCGGTGTAATGCTCGCCCAGCCGTGCCTGCAGCTCGTAGTCCAGCGGGTCGCCGGCTTCCTCGTACCAGAACAGCGGGTATTGCGCCATCGCCTTGCCGTAGGCCACCGCTGTCGCCAGGTCGAAGCGGCCGTTGGCGTCAACCGCGAGTTGCTGGCCGGCCTGCAGTCTGCCCAGCACCGCTTCGATGCGCTGCATGTCCTCGGCCAGCGGGGCGCCGCCGATCTTCATCTTCACCACGCTGTAGCCCCGGTCCAGGTAGCTTTGCATCTCGCCCAGCAGGCCCGCAATGCCTTTGCCAGGATGGTAGTAGCCGCCGGCCGCATAGACAAACACCTTCGGGTTGGCCATGCCATTGCCATAGCGCTGTGCCAGCAGGTCATGCAGTGGCAGCCCGGCGATCTTGGCGGTGGCGTCCCAGATCGCCATGTCAAGCGTGCCGACCGCCACCGAGCGCTCGCCGTGGCCACCCGGTTTTTCGTTGGACATCATGCAATCCCAGATCTTGTGCGGGTCGAGGTTGTCGCCTGTCTCATTCAACAAGGCTCCGGCCTGCGCTTCCAGCACGCGCGGACGAAAGCGCTCACGGATCAGCTGGCCCTGACCGTAGCGGCCGTTGGAGTTGAAGCCGTAGCCGATCACCGGCTTGCCGTCCCGCACGACGTCAGTCACAACGGCGACGAGGCTGAGCGTCATTTTCGAAAAGTCGATATAGGCGTTGCGGATGTCCGATTTGATCGGCCGGGTCGATTCGATGATGTCGATAATTTTCATGGTGTGTGGAGTTGACGAAAAAAAAGGTGGTTGGTTTGGGCGCATGTTGGTGCAGCGCCAGCGCGGTGACGGCTTTTTACTGTAGCGTGAGTGCAAAATCCTCCGGCGGAAAACGATGCCGCGATAATTTGCAGCGAGGGCAGGCGGGAGAAAGTTTCCTCTGGTTGAATTCAGGGTCCGATCATCCGCACTGCCGGGCCTCGCGTCCAATACCCGAATCGCATACAACTATTCAACCCTAAGGACGCTGAACGATGGGCCCTGTCAACCGGCCGCTGGACCTGCAATGGCTGGAGGATTTCCTGGCGCTGGTCGAAAGCGGCAATTTCTCGCGCGCTGCGCAGGCCCGTGCCATTGCCCAGCCGGCGTTCAGCCGTCACATCCGGGCGCTGGAGGAATGGGCTGGTGTCGAGCTGATCGACCGCGCCCGGCACCCGGCCGCGCCCACGCTGGCTGGCGAGGTGTTTGTGGTGACGGCGCGCGACGTGCTGCTGCGTCTGGCGCAGGCCCGCACCCGCGCCCACGAGGCGCAAGAGCAGGCCAGCCGCAGCCTGCAATTCGCCGCCACGCATGGGCTGTCGCTGGCTTTTTTCCCACGCTGGCTGCAGCGCGTCGAGCAGCAGGTGCAACTCGGCCCCATTCACATGGTGTCGGACAGTTACCAGGCCTGCGAGGTGTTGATGCTGCAGCGCCGCGTGCAGTTTTTGCTGTGCTACGGCCACGCCGCCGCCAGGACCCGGCTGCTGCCGCCCGGGTTTGAATTTGCCTGCATTGGCCAAGACCGCCTGGTGCCGGTAAGCGCGCCCGATGCCGAAGGCCAGCCGCAGCACCGCATCGATGGCGACGCCTCTGAGCCCGTGCCGGTGCTGGCTTACAGCGAGGCGTCGGGGCTGGGCCAGATCATGCGCGAGCAGTTGCCGGGCGCGTTCGATGTGCAGCGCTTCAAGCCAGTGATGACCTCACACCACGCCGTGCTGCTCAAGACCCTGGCGCTGGAAGGGCGCGGTGTGGCCTGGCTGCCGCACAGCCTGGTGAGCGACGAAATGGCCGACGGCCGCCTGGTTGGCGCGGCGGATCCTGAATGGAGCTTGCCGCTGGAAATCCGGCTTTTCCGCGCCACGGCCGCGCTGGCACCGGCTGCCGAAGCGGTCTGGGCAGAGGTAAAAAAGGCAGCTACGCAACCGCCCTCGCCAACCCGGCCTTGAGCTTTCACGCTGATCTGGGCATTGCCGGTGTGTTGGTGCAATGCCACGAAGCGGGTTTTCATGACGCTGTGATCGACAGGCCGCAGGGATAATCGTGCCCATGCGAATCCGATTTACCAAAATGCAGGGCGCGGGCAATGACTTCGTGATGCTCGACGAAACCCGGGGCTCCCTGAACCTGACCGCCGCACATTACCGCTTCCTGGCCGACCGCCACTTTGGCGTCGGCGCTGACCAGATATTGACGGTGCGGCCCTCGCCGGGCGAAAACATCGACTTTGAATACGTCATTCACAACGCCGATGGCGGCGAGGTCGAGCAATGCGGCAACGGCGCGCGCTGCTTTGTGCGCTTTGTACGCGAGCAGGGCTTGACCGAGAAAAACGCGGTCAAGGTCAAGACCTTGGGCGGCATCATCGAGCCGCGCATGCAGCCCGATGGCCGCGTCACGGTCAACATGGGCGCGCCGGTGTTTGAGCTGGCGCGCATCCCTTTCAACCCCGCCGGCTTGGCGTCCGAAACCACTGGTTCATGGCAGAAATGGCCTCTGGCGCTTGATGGGTGGGTGCAGACAGCTCCTGTTTTGATAGCGGTTGTGTCGATGGGAAATCCCCATGCGGTGCAACTGGTGGACGACGTGGACAGCGCCCCGGTCGCGCAAACAGGCCCGCTGGTCGAGCACCACCCGGCTTTTCCCAAGCGCGTGAACGCCGGCTTCATGCAGGTCGTCACGCGCAGCCAGATTCGCCTGCGCGTTTACGAGCGCGGCGCTGGCGAGACACTGGCTTGCGGCACCGGCGCCTGCGCCGCGGTGGTGGCGGGCATCCGGCTGGGCCTGCTCGACGCGCGCGTCGATGTGCTGATGCGCGGTGGCGCGCTGACGATTGAATGGACGGGCGCGCTGGATGCGCCTGTGATGATGACCGGACCGGCAACGACCGTTTTCGAAGCCGAGATCGACGTTCCCGACAGGCTGTGACCCGCCGGCATCCGTGCGGCAGGGTGACGCCGCTTTAAAAAAAATGGAGACAACACCGCCATGAATCCTGCGATGAACCTTGCCGTGCAACCCGTCACCGAAGACGATATTGCCGATTTTCTGGCCAACCAGCCTGACTTTTTTGAGCGCCATGCCGAACTGCTGGCATCGGTGCAACTGTTCAGTGGCCATGGAGACCGCGCCATCAGCCTGCAAGAGCGTCAGGCCAGCTTGCTGAGGGAAAAAATCAAGGCGCTGGAAACCCGTGTGCTTGAAATGGTCGGCCACGGCCAGGACAACCTCGTGATCGCCGGCAGGATGCAGTCCTGGACGCGCCGGCTATTGCAAACAGCGCAGGCGCGCGACCTGCCAGGCGCCATCGTCGAGGGGCTGGCCAGCGAGTTCCAGATTCCGCAGGCGGCCATCAGGCTGTGGGGCGTGGACGCTGCCCATGGCGGCGAAGATTTTGCGCAGGCGGTCAGCGACGATGTGCAGCGCTTTGCGGCTTCATTGACCACGCCGTATTGCGGCGTCAACACCGGTTTTGAAGCTGCCCGCTGGCTGCCGCATGCCGGGCAGGCGCAGTCGCTGGCGCTGATTGCGCTGCGCGCCAGCCTTGACGCGCCAATGTCCGGCCTGCTGGTGCTGGCCTCGCCCGATGCCCAGCGCTTTCACAGCGGCATGGGCACTGAATTCCTCGAACGGCTCGGCGAACTGGCCGGTGCGGCACTGTCGCGCCTGCAACTGCCGGTCGCCTTGCCGGCTGCTGAGCCGGCTGAAACTCCCGCATGACGCGATCGCCGCCTGCGCCGGTCGCGGAGCCTGAAGCGCCGGACCCGCTGGTCAGCCGCTACCTTGCGTATGTCCGGGTGGAAAAGCGGCTCGCCAGCCGCACCGTCGAGTTGTACACCGCCGACCTGCAAAAGCTGCAAGCCCAGGCGCGCAAGGCCGGCGTGGCGCTAACTGATGTGAAGCACACGCATTTGCGGCGCTGGGTCGCGCAAATGCATTCCGGTGGTCGCAGCGGGCGCGGCATTGCGCTGATCCTATCGGGCTGGCGCGGTTTTTACACCTGGCTGGGCCGTGAAGGCCTGGTGCCGGGCAACCCGGTGCAGGACGTGCGCTCGCCCAAGGTGGCCAAGCCGCTGCCCAAGGCGCTGAGCGTCGATGAAGCGGTGCAGCTGGCCTGCTTTGAAGCCGACGCCACCGGCGTTGACGCCTTCATGGAAGCGCGCGACCGGTGCATCACTGAACTGCTCTACGGCTGCGGCCTGCGCATTGGCGAGCTGGTGGGGCTCGACGCGCAGGCCAGCGGCCAGGCGCGTGGCTGGATCGACCGCGATGCCGGCGAGGCGCATGTGCTGGGCAAGGGCGAAAAGCGGCGCAGCGTGCCGGTGGGCCGCGCGGCCCTCGCGGCGCTTCAGGACTGGCTGGCCGTGCGCAACGCCTCGGCGATTCCCGCTGTTGAAGGCCGCGCGGCGCTGTTCATCAGCCAGCGCGGCACCCGCCTCACGCCGCAGCACATCCGCGTGCGCCTGAAGCAGCGCTCGCAGCAGGCCGGGCTGGCCACACCAGTGCATCCGCACATGCTGCGCCATTCCTTTGCCAGCCATGTGTTGCAGTCCAGCGGCGACCTGCGCGCGGTGCAGGAGCTGCTGGGCCACGCCAACATCACCACCACCCAGGTCTACACGCGGCTCGACTTCCAGCACCTGGCGAAAATCTACGACGCCGCGCACCCCCGGGCGATGTCCAACGGCGCAGGCGCCAAGGCAGACGCGCCGCCCGTGGCGACCGTGCCCGAACGCCCAAAGTAGCCGCGCTGGCCGGGGCGCTGGCAGACACGACAATAGCCCGATGAACATTATTCGATTGAAAGACGGCAAGGAACGCTCCCTGCTGCGCCGCCATCCCTGGATTTTTTCAGGGGCGATCGCCAGCGGCGACGGCGGGTCCGGCGAAACCGTGCGCATTGAAAGCCATGCCGGCCAGTTCCTCGGCTGGGCTGCGTTCAGCCCGACGTCGAAGATTCGCGCCCGGGTCTGGAGCTTCAACGAGGCGCAGCCCATCGACGCTTCGTTTTTCATAGCGCGCATCGACCAATCAATAAGCGCAAGAAGCCTTTTTGACATCAAAAGCGACGGCCTGCGGCTGATTCACGGCGAATCCGATGGCCTGCCAGGGCTGGTTGTGGACCGCTACGGCGACACGCTGGTCGCGCAATTTTCCAGCTGCGGCACGGAGAAATGGAAGCAAGTCATCGTTGACGCCTTGCTGGCGCAAACTGGCTTGACGCGGCTCTACGAACGCTCTGACGCCAGCGTGCGTTCGCTAGAAGGCCTGCCCGAAGCCACCGGCTGGCTCGCCGGATCGGGCGCCACTGGCATCGTCATCACCGAACACGACTGGAAACTGAGCCTGGACGTGGCCGAAGGCCACAAGACCGGCTTTTACCTCGACCAGCGCGACAGCCGCCAGAAGTTTGCCGTCTATGCGCGCCGGCTCGGGTTCAAGGACGTGCTGAACTGCTACTGCTACACCGGCGGCTTCACCGTGGCGGCGCTGGCAGGCGGCGCGCAACACGTCACGTCGATCGACTCGTCCGGCCCGGCCATAGAGCGCGCAAAAGCCAACGTCGCGTTGAACGGGTTTGACGCCAGCCGCACCACCCTGCTGGACGCCGACGTGAACGCCATGCTGCGCCAGTATGTCAAAGACGGCCGGACTTTCGACGCCATCGTGCTCGACCCGCCCAAGTTCGCGCCGACGGTCACGCACGCCGAGCGCGCCGCGCGCGCCTACAAGGACATCAACCGGCTGGCGTTGTCGATTTTGGCGCCCGGCGGCGTGCTGTTCACCTATTCCTGCTCGGGCGGCATCAGCGCCGACCTGTTCCACAAGATCGTCGCCTCGGCCGGCACCGACGCCGGCGTGGACGCCTTCATCTGCGAACGCATGGGAGGCGCGCCTGACCACCCGATGACGGTGGCGTTTCCGGAAGGCGAATACCTCAAGGGGTTGGTGCTGGTCAAACGGCCGTCAAACTAGTTTTTAATGGTCAAATCGGCCTCTGGCGCAGACTGGATAAGCGCAGGTTGCTATATAAATCAAAGTAATTGCCGATGTCTTTCCCAGCTGGCAACGCCCTGCCGGCATGCACCCGAGCCCCTCGGGGTCTTGAAGGCGGGGCTAAAGTCCTCACCTTGTCTGTTTCGCCTGGTTTCGCCTTACATAGGCCCTTGCGTATTTCTCACCTTCCCCGTTTTTTAGGTCACCACCATGAGCTTGATTCCCGTCACCATCCTCACCGGCTTTCTCGGCTCGGGCAAAACCACGCTGCTCAAGCGCATCCTGACCGAGGCCCACGGCCAGAAAATCGCCATCATCGAAAACGAGTTTGGCGAGGAAAACATCGACAACGAGATCCTGGTCAATGACACGCAGGAAAACATCATCCAGATGAATAACGGCTGCATCTGCTGCTCGATCCGCGAAGATTTGCGCGAAACACTGCAACTCCTGGCCGCCAAGAAGCGCAAGGGTCTGCTGGACTTTGACCGCGTTGTGATCGAGACCACCGGCCTAGCCGACCCTGGCCCGGTGGCGCAGACTTTTTTCATGGACGAGGAGATCGCCGAGCAGTATCTGCTCGACTCCATCCTGACGCTGGTCGATGCGAAACATGCGCAGACCCAGCTGGACGACCGTCAGGAAGCGCGCCGCCAGATCGGTTTTGCCGACCAGATATTCATCAGCAAGACTGACCTGGTAGCCGAGGATGATGTCAAGGCGCTGATGCACCGCTTGAGCCACATGAACCCGCGCGCACCGCAAAAAGCCGTTCATTTCGGCGAGGTGGCAATTGCCGACGTGTTTGACCTGCGGGGCTTCAACCTCAACGCCAAGCTCGACATCGACCCGGATTTCCTCAAGGCCGACGAGCCGCATGACCATGCCCATCATGACCATGACCATGACCATGAACATGGTGAGCATTGCGACCACCCGTCGCATGCGGCAGAGCAGGGCAGCCACCATCGCCATGACGACGACGTCAAAAGCTTCGTGTTCCGCTCGGACAAGCCTTTCAGTCCGGCCAAGCTGGAAGACTTTCTGGGCGCCGTGGTCAACATCTATGGCCCACGCATGCTGCGCTACAAAGGCGTGCTCAACATGGACGGCACCGAACGCAAGGTGATTTTCCAGGGCGTGCACCAGCTCATGGGCAGCGACTTGGGGCCGGCCTGGGCCGAGGGCGAAAAGAAAACCAGCAAGATGGTGTTTATCGGCATCGACCTGCCGAAAGATATTTTTTTCCAGGGGCTGGAGCAGTGCCTGGTCTGAGACAGACGGGTCATCTGCCAACGCATTCCCGCCTTGAAACAGCCGTGAAAACTCCCATGCTGAAAGTGTTTCAGGGGAGATTTATTTAGGATTTCTGAAGATGCTTCGGCAAGCCGCTACAATCGCGCCGACCAAAATATCCGGGAATTTGAATCCGGAAGCCAGCCCCGGGGGAACCCGCTCGCTGCAAGGGCTGAAAGCCGCCTCACAGCGGTTTCAGGGGCTGGATTGGCGCAGACACACCAGATTATCTGGCACCAGGCAGGGCTTGGCGGCCCCAGGGCTGCCCAGCCAAAGAATCGGTTCGGGACATCACCCCGGGCCGCTTCCCAGAGGAGAGACTCAGTGAATACCCCAGAAAAGAAAATCAAGACCCCGGTCAAGCCAGTGGCCAAGGATGGCAAGACGAGCAAGGCACCGCTTGCGGCTCCTGTGCGCATGGATTCCGCGCCACTGAAGCCTGGTCGCAGAAGCTCGGCCCGCACCGCGATCCAGACGCCGGCGCCATCGCCCATGCTGCCTACCTATGCGCCCGACGCAGCCAAGGCGAGCTATTCAACGATGACCGAACGCGTCATTGCGCCGCCGGTTCATGCGGTGGTTCCCAAGGATCCGCAACTGGCCAACAACTGGAAGACCACGCCGGCCAACCAGCTGACCGACCCGGAAATCAAGGCCATGCCTGATTCCGAGTACATGAATGAAACCCAGCTGGCTTTTTTCCGCCACCGCCTGTCGGTGCTGAAGCAGGAAATCCACAACAGTGCCGGCCAGACGACCGAGCACTTGCGTGAAGACGCCGCGATTGTTCCCGATCCGGCAGACCGTGCGACGATTGAAGAAGAGCATGCGCTTGAATTGCGCACCCGCGACCGGGAGCGCAAGTTGCTCAAGAAAATCGAGCAGTCGATTGCCCGCATCGATTCGGGCGACTATGGCTATTGCGACGAAACCGGTGAAGCCATCGGCGTAGGCCGGCTGATTGCCCGCCCAACGGCCAATCTGTCACTTGAAGCCCAGCAGCGACGCGAACTCAAGCAGAAAATGTTTGGAGACTGATCCGCCATTCCTGCGCAACTTTTTGATTGAACAGCATGTCCAAAGACGATTCTGCTTCCGGCTTGTTGTCCAAGCTGGTCAAGTTTGTCCGCAATCCTGCCACCAACTGGACTGAACTTGATTCCATCGACGGTGGCAAGGATGACGCCGTCACGAAGCAACTGCTCAATGAAATGATCGAGCGCAAGCGGCGCAACGATTTTGTGCGAAAGCGTGAATTCGACATGTTGCGCAAGTTGCGCAAACTAGAGGTGTCTTCAGGACCCGCGGCTGATCCGGTTGGAAGGCCCTCATTTTTCCAAAGCAGTCTCACGTTCAATGTTGATGACCGTGCGGTAACCCTGAAAAAAATCGACGACATCGAAGCGCAGATGTCCAAGCATTGGTGGACCACCAAGAGTCAGACCGCTGATGGTTCGGTTAACGAGTTGGCACCGGTGTCATTTTCGCCGGTCAAATCGCGGCTGTCCACGGTACAAGGCGCTTTGCCTGATACCTTCCAGCCGACGATTCTTGCTGGCGCGGACTCGGTTCATCCGGCCGACGAGCCTGTTCCCGCCTTCCTGCTTGACGATCTTTTGGGTAGCTTGCCTGAAAGTCCGATCCATATGAAGTTTGCGGTTGCTGACAAGTCCACTGACAGCGGTGTGTCGGGATTGCTGCCGTCGCTTGCTTCGGACCTGGAGCACGAACCCATCGTGCATGACGCCGAACTTGAAGAGTCCGCCATTTTGTTTGCCAACGGCGATGATGCGGGTGCTGAGGCCGGTTTGTTCGAAATTCTGCGGCCAGGTGCATCGCATGCCGACAATGTCTATACCTGGCTGACGCTGTTTGATTTGTACCGCGCCACAGGCGAACAGGCCAAGTTCGAAGCGGCCGTCCTTGAGTTTGCAGAGCATTTCAACCGCTCTGCACCACAGTGGTTTTCGCTACCTGAGATGGTCAAGGCGCTGGTTCAGCCAGGTGAAAAATCCGGGCATGAGAGCATGGACACAGACTGGATCTGTCCCTCTGGCTTGAGCCTGCAGTCCGTGGGCGCTCTCAATACGGCAATGGCCCGATCCTCTATGCCATGGTGCCTTGACTGGCGCTATCTCAAGACCATCGAAACTGCCGCTCTTGAGTCTTTGCTCAAGGTTTTCAGCGACTGGGCTGTCCAGCCTGTGCAACTGCGCTTTCTTGGCGAGGCGCAGTTGCAAACGGTGTTGATTGATTCCACTCCTTCAGGCGAACGGGCGACTGATACAAGGTGGTGGCTGCTGCGTATGGAAATGCTGCGCATCATTCACCGTCCGGATGATTTCGAACTCACCGCGCTTGATTTTTGTGTGACCTATGAGGTATCGCCTCCGGCATGGGAAGTTGCACGCTGTGATTACAAGTCGCTCGATGACGAAGGCGACGCCATGGGCCAGGCAACCATTATTGGTGAGCCGACCACTGAAACCAACTATTCCACATTGATGGAATTGGGGGGTGATTCGGTGCTCGATTTTTCACCGAGCAAGTCCATCCGGTTCTTGTCAGTGGACCTGTCCGGCCAGATACAGGACGATGCTGTGGGTGTTTTGGACAGGCTGGAAGCCAGTCTGACAGGGGCAGACAGAATGCAAATTTCCTGCGCCAAACTCATCCGGGTCGATTTTTCTGCAGCAGGCATGCTGCTCAACTGGGTATCTGCGCGGCGGGCTGAAAATCGATTTGTCGAGTTTTCCGAGGTTAACCGGCTGGTGGCTGCTTTTTTCAGCGTGATCGGAATTGTCGAATACGCCAAGGTCAGCGCCCGAAACGACTGATTGCATTCGGCACAGCCGAACAACACAGTTTTGCAATCCGTCATTTTCCGCAAGGTAGCATGACCTGTGTGGGTTTGACATGCGGGCAAGGCGACATGGGTTTTGCACTTGTGCTGGCTCTGTTTTAAATTGAAAATCCCTGCTTCACCTTGATGTCCAATGCCTTTGTCTCCGGTTTTTTGCTTCCTCAAGGTTTCGCATCCAAACCGGTTTTCCTTGCTTTTATTCGCAAGAATGAAGCGGGAACATGGCTGTTTATTTATTTCAAATAAAACACTTTGTGGCGTTTTCCGGTGGCTTAAAAGCTGCTGATCGTCGCCAAAATCGGCTTTTTCAAGCTAAAACCCGTTCGATGGATGTGTATCTTGAAATTAAGCCTGCAAGGCTTTAAAGCTTGGAAAAAAATCCATACGCTACGTTTTTGCTAGCTTTAAAACATGACCGATCAAGGCTTGCGGCACTGTTCAGCAAATGAATGATGCCGTCGTTTCACCTTTCCGTCAAAGATCACCTCAAAAAAGTCCAAGCAAGAAATTTTGATTTTTTTGGCTTCTTGATCAATCTTTATAGATTCCGAATATTTTAAATGTTTTACCTTAACTATCTGCGCTAAGTTATTTATACCAAATAACTTTAAATCTTTCAGAAGCTTTTCTTTAGTCCTCTAAGTTATTGATTTCATTGAAATAATTTGTGTCAAATTACAGGTTGGCAAGGGGTTCCCTGATACAGTGGGAAAATGTGCAATTCGGTGGTGAAAAGTGTCAGAGGAGGGATTGAAAAGTGTTACAAGGTGCGTCATTTCTCGCTCTCGATGCCAAAGGCCGGCTGTCCGTCCCTGCGCGCCATCGCGAGTCTCTGGGCGCAGACAACTCCGGCCGGTTCACCCTCACAAAACATCCCCATGGATGCCTCATGATTTTTCCTTTGCACGAGTGGGAAAAGTTTCGGGAACGGATTGCGTCCCTGCCCATGCAGGCGCAATGGTGGAAACGAATTTTTCTGGGCAATGCGATGGATGTTGAAATGGACGCCACCGGCCGCATCCTGGTTTCGCCTGAACTCCGCAAAGCCGCAGGAATCAGCAAGGAATCGGTACTGTTAGGTATGGGCAACCATTTTGAACTCTGGGACGCAGCGACTTATGCTGCCCAGGAAGCTGAGCAGATGAAGGGCGAGATGCCCGATGTATTTAAAGATTTTTCTTTTTGAAAGTAGATGGTGAAGGGCACATGGACACACCGCACCGTCCTGTTGAACGAAGCCATCACGGCGCTTCAGATCAACCCGGACGGTCATTACATCGACGCGACCTTTGGTCGCGGCGGACATTCGCGCCTGTTGCTGTCACAACTGTCGGCGATTGGCCGCCTGACGGCATTTGACAAGGACCTTGATGCGGTAGCCGAAGCGCAATCCATCGATGACCCGCGTTTTGCCATACGCCATCAAGGGTTCAGGCATCTGGACCAGATGCCTGAGGCCAGCATCGCAGGCGTGCTGATGGACTTGGGCGTGAGTTCCCCCCAGATCGACAATCCAGAGCGTGGTTTTTCCTTTCGCAATGAAGGACCGCTGGACATGCGCATGGATACCACGCGCGGTCAAAGCGTGGCCGAGTGGCTGCAGGATGCTTCGATTGAGTCGATGACCGAAGTCATTCGCGACTACGGCGAGGAACGTTTTGCCGGATTGGTCGCCAGAGCGATTGATCGGCACCGGCAGGCATCCGGCCCGCTTTCCACCACAGCCGAATTGGCGGATGTGGTGGCCAGTGCCGTGAAGACGCGCGAACCGGGCAAGGACCCGGCAACGCGGACTTTCCAGGCGCTGCGGATTTTTATCAATGCCGAACTGGAAGAACTGGAGCAAGCGTTGAAGGCGTCGCTCAAGGTGCTGCAGCCTGGTGGGCGCCTGGTGGTGATCAGCTTTCACTCGCTTGAAGATCGCATCGTCAAGCAATTCATGGCAGCACATTCGCGCGAGGTATATGACCGGCGCACGCCTTTTGCCGCGCCCAAGGTGATGCAACTCAAGGCGCTGGGACGCACCAAGCCCAGCGATGAGGAAGTTGCTGGCAATCCGCGCTCACGCAGCGCCGTGATGCGCGTGGCCGAGCGCACCGGAGAAGCCGCATGAACTTTGTTTACGCTGTTGGCATGAGAGACAGGCCATGGGACGTCTGAATTTCGTGCTGCTGCTGGTTGTGCTGGCCAGTGCGCTGTACCTGGTGCAAACCCAGTATGAGTCGCGCCGTCTTTATGTGGAACTTGAAAAGGCGGCGGCACAGAGCCGCAAGATTGAAACCGAAAGCGAGCGGCTGCAGGTGGAAAAACGTGCGGAAGCCACACCGCTGAAGATTGAGAAGCTGGCCAAGGACCGGCTTCAGATGCGCACTACCACGCCGGCCATTACGGAGTACATCAAGTACAAATCCGCTGCCGATGTTGCGGCCGCTGCAGGCCAAAAGGCGCAGCATGAGTAGAAAAAATGTTCTTTATACGTCCAGCCCCCTGCTGGCCAGCAAGACGCCTGTCTGGCGAAGCAAACTCATCGTTGCGCTCATCGCACTGGCGTTTGCCGGCCTTGCAGTCAGGGCGGCTTATATACAGGTGTACGCCAACGAATTTTTTCAGCGCCAAGGCCAGGTGCGGTTTGCACGGACGCTCGATCTGCCAGCCAACCGTGGACGCATCCTGGACCGCAACGGGCTGATTTTGGCGTCCAGCGTTCCGGCCTTTAGCATCTGGGCCATTCCTGAAGACGTCAAGGCCAGTCCTGAACAACTGACCGAATTGGCCCGCTTGCTGGAAATGCCGCTGGCCGATCTGAAAAAGAAGTTTAGCGACGAAGACAAGAACTTTGTCTGGGTCAAGCGTCAACTGGAACAACCCGTTTCCCGGAAAATCAGCGATCTCGGCATTCCCGGCATTTACCAGCGCAAGGAATACAAGCGCAAGTACCCCGAAGGCGAAACCATCGCCCACATCGTTGGTTTCACCAATGTGGAAGACAAGGGGCAGGAAGGTATCGAGCTGACCTTCAACCAGGCACTGTCGGGCAAGGCAGGTTCACGCCGTGTCATCAAGGACCGGCTGGGCCGCGTGGTCGAAGGCGTGGGCGAACAGATTCCGCCTGTTGACGGCAAGGACATTCAGCTCAGCGTTGACAGCAAGGTGCAGTTCTTCGCCTATCAGAAGCTGCGCGATGCGGTGATCGCGCGCAAAGCCAAGGCTGGCAGTGTCGTGGTGATTGACTCAATTACCGGTGAGGTGCTGGCGCTGGCGAATTACCCAAGCTTTGTGCCAGACAAGCGCCAGAATCTGACCGGCGAGCAATTGCGTAACCGGGCTGTGACCGACACCTTCGAGCCTGGCTCGACAATGAAGCCCATCACGGTCGCCATGGCGCTGGAGGCCGGACGCGTCAAGCCGCAGACGCTGATTGATACCGGTCCCGGCCGTTTCAGTATCGGTGGCTTCACCATCAGGGACACCCATAACTACGGCATATTGACTGTCGAGGGCGTGATCCAGAAGTCCAGCAACGTGGGCGCGCTGAAAATTGCCCAGAAAATGACACCCCACGAAATGTGGGATACGTACGTCGCCTTGGGCTACGGACAGAAGCCGCAGATCGAGTTTCCGGGTGCCGTGTCCGGTCGCCTGCGCCCCTGGAAAACCTGGCGGCCGGTAGAGCAAGCCACCATGGCTTATGGCTATGGCCTGTCGGCATCGCTGTTCCAGATGGCACATTCCTACACCTCTTTTGCCCACGACGGCCAGATCATTCCCGCCACCATGCTCAAGAAAAATGAACCAGCAGTCGGCGTCAAGGTGTTTTCTCCCGAGACAGCCCACGCCGTTCGCCGCATGCTGCAGATGGCCGCCGCACCGGGCGGAACCGGCCAGCTGGCACAGACTGTGGGCTATTCGGTGGGCGGCAAGTCGGGCACGGCGCACAAGCAGGTCGGCAAAGGCTATGCCAGCAACAAATACCGTGCCTGGTTTACCGGCATGGCGCCGATCGAGTCGCCACGCATCATCGTCGCGGTGATGATCGACGAGCCCAGTGACGGCAAATACTTTGGCGGCATTGCCGCCGCTCCGGTGTTCAGCGAAGTGGTTCAACAAACGCTGCGCATGATGGGCGTGCAGCCCGACATGAGCGTGAAACCGCAAATCATCACGCAGACCGTGGAGGAGTCGTTTTGACCACCGTCCAGCTTCGCACCCCGGAGCAGGCTGCGCGCTGGCTGCACGAGCGCGTGACCGGTACGCTGTGGGCCGACAGCCGCAAGGCGTGCAAGGGCGATGGTTTCATCGCATGGCCCGGAGCAACTACTGACGGACGGCAGTTTGTGAAGGCCGCTTTGGCTGCTGGGGCAGAAGCCTGTCTGGTCGAGAATGAGCACGTTCAGACTTACGGTTTCAATGATGATCGGGTAGCGACCTACGAGGATCTCAAGTCCGCCACTGGACTGATCGCTGCAGCCTATTTTGGCGCGCCAAGCGAGCAGCTCGAACTTGTGGCCATCACGGGAACCAACGGCAAGACCTCGACCGCCTGGTGGCTGGCGCAGGCGCTTGGTCGGTTGACGCGCCCATGCGGCTTGATCGGAACGCTGGGAATTGGCACACCCGGTGCAATGGTTTCCACCGGAATGACGACGCCAGACCCGGTGCTGCTTCAACAGCAGTTGCGCCTTTTTGCAGGCAAAGGCTTTTCAGCCTGCGTGCTGGAAGCTTCATCGATAGGTATCCAGGAGCGTCGCCTGGACGGAACGAAGATTCAGGTCGCAGTGTTCACCAATTTCACCCAAGACCATCTTGACTACCACGCATCAATGGACGCCTATTGGGCATCCAAGAAAGCGCTGTTCGACTGGCCTGGTCTGCGGGCAGCAGTCATCAATATAGACGACCACAAGGGTCTGGAGCTGGCTGGTTTTCTGGCATCAAAGCCGCTCGACTGCTGGACGGTGTCATGCGTTGGTCCTGCGCGGCTTGAGGCACAGGCGATCCGCCAAGGCCCGCAGGGTTTGAGCTTCGAGGTGGTGGAAGGCGCCGATCGTCACAGGCTTTCAACCACCATGGTGGGCTTGTACAACGTGTCAAATTTACTGGGTGTCGTGGCCACCCTGCGGGCGATGGCGGTGCCCCTGGCCGAGGCAGTAGCTTCCTGCGTGGATTTGTTGCCAGTACCCGGCCGCACTGAAACTCTGGCGATGGCCGGCCAGCCGCTGGTCGTCATCGACTATGCGCACACGCCCGATGCGCTGGAAAAAGTGCTGTTGGCGCTCAGGCCGGTGGCACAGGGCCGGGGCGGCAAGCTGTGGTGTGTTTTTGGCTGTGGTGGTGACCGTGACACCAGCAAGCGGCCCCTGATGGCAGCCGCGGCAGAAAAAATTGCTGACCAACTGGTGCTGACCAGCGACAACCCCAGAAGCGAAAACCCGCTGCGCATTATTGAACAGATGAAAAAAGGCCTGAACCAGCCGCAGGCTGCGCATGAAGAGCCGGACCGGCATGCCGCCATCGCTTATGCCGTGGTGCGAGCCCAAGTGCAGGACGTTGTATTGCTGGCCGGCAAAGGGCATGAAAACTACCAGGAAATCAACGGTGTGAAGATGGTATTTTCCGACCGCGACCAAGCGCAGGCTGCCCTGAATGCCATGGCGGCAGGGCGCCGGGCAAAGGCGGTCGCATGAAGCGCCTGGAGCAACTCGCGGCCTGGTTGCCTTTGTCCCGGCTGGTGGGCGACGGCAGTGTTGCCCCGCTGCGAATTCATACCGATACGCGAAGCCTGCGGCCGGGCGACCTGTTTGTCGCGCTCAAGGGCGAACATTTCGACGCACACGATTTTTTGCCAAAAGCCAAGGCTCAAGGCGCTGTGGCCGCCATTGCACAGCACGGCCTGGCACGGGCTGGCCTGTCCGGTATTGAAGTCGCCGACACCCGCCTGGCGCTGGGCCAGATCGGCGCTGCCTGGCGTTCGCAGTTCAGCCTGCCGCTGATTGCCGTGACGGGCAGCAACGGAAAAACCACGGTGACGCAGATGATCGCGGCGATTCTGCAGGCCTGGAAACCCGAAGAAGCATTCTCGACCGAAGGCAACCTCAACAACGATATCGGCGTTCCCCTGACATTGCTGCGCCTGCGCGCTGCGCACAAGGTCGGTGTGGTTGAACTCGGAATGAACCACGCTGGCGAAATTGCCTATCTGGCCGATCTGGTTCGGCCGACGGTGGCGCTGGTCAACAACGCCCAGCGCGAACACCTTGAATTCATGGCCACGGTGCAAGCCGTTGCCCTTGAAAATGGCGCGGTGCTGGCCTCGCTGGATGCGTCTGGCATAGCCGTTTTCCCTGCCGACGATGTTTATACCGAGCTATGGCGGCGTCTGGCGGGCGCACGCCCGGTCATGACGTTTGCGCTTGAAGGGCCGGCCGATGTGACAGGCAGTGCGAGGTGGAATGGCGACGGCTGGGACGTTGAAGCCCGTACGCCGTCGGGGCTGCTGGCGTTTGCGCTGAATGTGGCGGGCCGGCACAACGTCAAGAATGCACTGGCGGCCATCGCCTGCGCATTGGCCGCCGGCGTTCCGCCGGCTTTCATCAGCGCCGGCCTTTCGGCGTTCATGCCGGTCAAGGGGCGGTCGCGTGCCTTGTCGGTTTCGCTGCCGGGACGCACGGTGACGCTGGTTGACGACACCTATAACGCCAACCCCGATTCAATGGAGGCGGCCCTCCAGGTGCTGGCCGAGCTTCCCGGGCCGCGCTTGCTGGTCATGGGTGATATGGGCGAGGTCGGCAGCCAGGGGCCACAGTTCCACCGTGAAGCTGGCCGAAATGCCCGTGCGTTGGGAGTCGAAAAGCTTTTCACGCTGGGTGAACAGTCGCACAGCGCAGGCGTCGCTTTTGGGGACAGTCGTCATTTCACCAGCATGGCCGAACTGAGCACCGCCGTGGTGGACGAACTGCCGCACGTTGCCAGCATGCTGGTGAAAGGTTCACGGTTCATGAAGATGGAGCGCGTGGTCGAAGCGGCCATGGCCGCTGGCGCCGATTCACAAAAAGAAGACAAGAAAGCGCCTCATGTTGCTTAGCCTGGCCCAATGGCTCCAGACCCTATCGCCTGACCTGGGATTCCTGCGGGTGTTCCAGTACCTGACCCTGCGCGCTGTGATGGCCGCGCTCACCGCGCTACTCATCGGCCTGCTGGCCGGCCCGTTCGTGATTCGCCGGCTGATCACGCTCAAGATCGGCCAGCCGATCCGTGAGTACGCCATGCAGACGCACCTGAGCAAAAGCGGCACGCCGACCATGGGTGGTGTGTTGATTTTGATGGCGATCGGCATTTCCACGCTGCTGTGGTTCGATCTGTCCAACCGCTTTGTCTGGATCGTGCTGCTGGTGACCTTCGGCTTTGGCGCTATCGGCTGGGCCGATGACTGGCGCAAAGTGGTGCTCAAAGACCCGGAAGGCATGCGGTCGCGCGAAAAATATTTATGGCAATCCGTTATTGGCCTGATGGCCGCGCTCTACCTCGTGTTCAGCATCTCGGAAAGTTCCAACATGCGCGTGCTGGAACTGTTTGTCAGCTGGGTGCGGTCGGGGTTCGATGTCAGCTTGCCGCCCAACGCCGGGCTGCAACTGCCGTTCATGAAGGAAATCAGCTACCCGCTGGGCGTCTTCGGTTTTGTGATCCTGACGTACCTGGTCATTGTCGGCTCCAGCAATGCCGTGAACCTGACCGACGGCCTGGATGGGCTGGCCATCATGCCGGTGGTGATGGTTGGCTCGTCGCTGGGCGTGTTTGCTTATGTGACAGGCAGCTCGGTCTATTCCAAATACCTGCTGTTTCCCCACATCCCCGGTTCAGGCGAGTTGCTGATCTTTTGTGCCGCCATGGCAGGCGCCGGACTGGCCTTTTTGTGGTTCAACACCCATCCGGCGCAGGTCTTCATGGGCGATGTTGGGGCGCTGGCGCTGGGCGCGGCGCTGGGCACCATCGCCGTTATCGTGCGCCAGGAAATCGTGCTGGCGATCATGGGTGGAATCTTTGTGGTGGAGGCGCTGTCGGTCATGCTTCAGGTCACCTGGTTCAAGTACACCAAACGGCGTTACGGTCAGGGACGGCGTCTGTTGCAAATGGCCCCGTTGCACCATCATTTTGAAAAATGCGGCTGGAAGGAAACCCAGGTCGTTGTCCGTTTCTGGATCATCACCATGCTGCTGTGCCTGGTCGGTCTTTCAACGCTGAAACTCAGATGAGAAACCTGGCACATCAAAACATTCTGGTTCTGGGGCTGGGCGCATCCGGTCTGGCGCTGGCGCGCTGGTGCGCTCGCTGTGGTGCCCGTGTCACCGTGGCCGATACGCGTCCTGCGCCGCCGCAACTCGCCGCCTTGCAGGGCAGCATGCCAAACGCCCGCTTCATCAATGCTGCGATGGATGGCGCACTGCTGGACAGCGAAAACTTCAACCTGGTGCTGAAAAGCCCTGGCCTGTCACCCGCCTCCATTGCTGGAGTCGTGGCGGCAGCCCGTGCCCAAGGCATCCCTTGCGGCAACGAACTGAGCCTGTTCGCGCAAGCCCTGGCCGAACTGAAACAGGACAGGGGTTATGCACCTCGGGTCATCGGCATCACTGGCACCAACGGCAAGACCACCGTGACGTCCTTGACGGGGCAACTCATCGAGCGCGCCGGAAAAACGGTGGCGGTGGCCGGCAATATCGGCCCCACGCTGCTGGACACACTTATTGAAAAGCTGGAGGTGCAAGCCCGCGATGAAACCTTGACGCTGCCTGAGGTCTGGGTGCTGGAACTGTCCAGTTTTCAGCTCGACGGCGTCGCGAATTTCCAGCCTGACGCGGCAACGGTGCTGAACGTCAGCCAGGACCACCTCGACTGGCATGAAACCTTGACGGCCTATGCCGCCGCCAAGGCGAATGTCTACGGCAGCGCTGGGCTCATGCTGCTGAATCGCGATGATCCTCAGGTGATGGCGGCATTGCCCGCACCCGTCAAGGGCAGGCAAATACGCCACTACCTGACCTTTGGTGGCGACGAGCCGAGGCGGCCGGGTGACTACGGGATCCAGACGGTCAACGGCATGGCATGGCTGGTACGCGCCGCCGAGGCCGACGAAACCCTCAAGCGCCGCAAGACCGAAGATGTGGTGCTGCATATCCAGCGCCTAATGCCGCTCGAAGCGCTGCGAATTCATGGCCGGCACAACGCCGCCAATGCACTGGCTGCGCTGGGTCTGGCCGTCGCCGTGGGTTGCCCGTTGGCGCCTATGCTGCATGGCCTTCGGGAATACCGGGGCGAGCCGCACCGCGTGGAGTCGGTGGCCGTGCTGCAGGGCGTGGAATACTTTGACGACAGCAAGGCCACCAATGTCGGCGCCACGGTGGCGGCGCTGGCCGGATTGGGCGTTGATCGCAAACTGGTGTTGATTTTGGGCGGGGAAGGCAAGGGCCAGGATTTTTCGGCGTTGGCCGATCCGGTGGCGCGCTATGTCCGGACTGTGGTGCTGATTGGTCGTGATGCGCCGCTGATTCGCGCTGCACTGCAAGGCCGACAGGTCGAGTTGCTGGAGGCGGCTTCCATGGCGCAGGCGGTCAGCCTGGCTGCTGCGCAGGCACATGCCGGTGACGCGGTGCTGATGTCGCCTGCGTGTGCCAGTTTTGACATGTTTGACAATTACCAGCATCGGGCACGGGTTTTTTGCGAGGCAGTTCAGGAACTTGCCGTCGAACAGGGAGCTGTGCTGTGACTGCCAAACTGCGTCGTACCGGCTGGTTTTCAGGGGCTGGCAAGGTTGCTTCGGATGCCTTGCCAGTGCGTTTGGGCGGCCGCAGTCTTCCGGGTAAGCTCACCACCCCGGTTCGATTGGCAGGACTCGATTGGGGGCTGGTCTGGGTCACTGTGGCCTTGCTGCTGTTCGGCTTGGTGATGGTGTATTCGGCCTCGGTGGCGATGCCCGACAACCCCAAGTTTTCGCGCTATGCACACACATTTTTCCTGACGCGGCATTTGCTTTCGCTGCTGGTGGCGACGCTTGCAGCTTATCTGGCTTTCCAGATCCCCATGGCCACCTGGGAAAAATATGCGCCCTGGCTTTTCATGGGTTCGCTGTTGTTGCTGGTGCTGGTGCTGGTTCCCTTCATTGGCAAAGGGGTCAATGGCGCGCGGCGCTGGATTCCATTGGGCGTCATGAACTTCCAGCCTTCGGAGCTGGCGAAATTTGCCGTGCTGCTGTATGCCGCCAACTACATGGTGCGCAAGATGGATGTCAAGGAGCGCTTTTTTCGCGCGGTGCTGCCGATGGCTTTTGCCGTGGGCATCGTCGGCATGCTGCTGCTGGCCGAACCCGATATGGGCGCCTTCATGGTGATTTCTGTCATTGCCATGGGCATTCTTTTTCTGGGCGGCGTCAATGCGCGGATGTTTTTGGTGATTTCAGCGGTGGTCGTGGTGGCTTTCGGCATGATGGTGATGTTCAGTGAATGGCGTCGCGAGCGGATCTTTGCCTACATGGACCCGTGGAACGAAAAATACGCCTTGGGCAAGGGCTACCAGTTGTCCCACTCGCTGATTGCCTTTGGCCGGGGCGAGATCTTTGGCGTCGGCCTGGGCGGCAGCATCGAAAAACTGCACTGGCTGCCCGAAGCGCACACCGACTTTCTGATGGCTGTGATTGGCGAGGAATTCGGCCTCATCGGCGTGCTGGTGATCATCGCTTTGTTCGTGTGGATGATCCGCCGCATCATGCACATCGGCCGCCAGTCCATCGCGCTGGACCGGCTGTTTTCCGGGCTGGTGGCGCAGGGCGTTGGCATCTGGATGGGCTTTCAGACCTTCATCAACATTGGCGTGAACCTTGGCGCCTTGCCGACCAAGGGCCTGACGCTGCCGCTGATGAGCTATGGCGGCTCCGCGATTGTGATGAACCTGATTGCGCTGGCGGTCGTGCTTCGCATCGACTACGAAAACCGCGTGATGATGCGTGGAAGCCGCATATGAACCCTCAGCGCTGTGCTTTGATCATGGCCGGCGGAACCGGCGGCCATATTTTTCCCGGCCTGGCCGTGGCGGAGGCCTTGCGCGCGGGTGGCTGGCGCGTGCACTGGCTGGGCGGCAAGGGCAGCGCAGAGCGCCCCAGCATGGAAAGCCAGTTGGTACCGCCGCGTGGCTTTGCCTTTGAGTCGATTGATTTCTCGGGCGTTCGTGGCAAGGGGCTGTTAACGTTGGCCTTCCTGCCGCTGCGCCTGCTCAAGGCTTTCTGGCAAAGCGTACAGGTCATTCGCCACGTCAAGCCTGATGTAGTGGTCGGTCTGGGCGGCTACATCGCCTTTCCGGCCGGCATGATGAGCGTGCTGCTGGGCAAGCCGCTCATCCTGCACGAACAAAATTCCGTGGCCGGCCTGGTCAACAAACTGCTGGCCCGCGTCGCCGACCGCGTTTTTACTGCTTTTCCACTTGTGCTGAAAAATGCCGAATGGGTGGGCAATCCGCTTCGGCCAGCTTTTACCCTGCAGCCAGATCCGACGGTGCGCTTTGCGCAGCGAAGCGGGCCGCTCAAGGTGCTGGTGGTGGGCGGCAGTCTGGGCGCGACGGCGCTGAACGAACTTGTTCCCAAGGCGCTTGCCCTGATTCCAGCGGCGCTGCGTCCCTGCGTCACACACCAAAGCGGTGCTCGCCAGCTTGAAGCGTTGCGCGCCAATTACCTGGCTGCCGGCGTGGGTGCCGAACTCACGCCTTTCATCAACGACACGGCCCAGGCCTTTGCCGATGCGGACCTGATCATCTGCCGCGCCGGCGCCAGCACGGTGACCGAAATTGCCGCTGTCGGTGCTGCGGCGCTGTTTGTTCCCTTTCCGTCTGCCGTAGATGACCACCAGACCGCCAATGCCAAATTTCTTGTTACACAAGGCGGTGGCTGGCTGGTGCAACAACATGACCTGACCCCCGAAAAACTTGCGATAATGCTACAAAAAACAGAGCGCTTTGCGCTTGTCCAGTCTGCGCTAAAAGCCAAAAACATGCAAAAAACAGATGCCACCGCCCATCTTGTCGCCGCTTGCGAGGAACTTGCGCGATGAAGCACGCCATCAAGCACATCCATTTCATCGGCATTGGTGGGGCAGGCATGTCCGGAATTGCCGAGGTCCTGCACAACCTGGGGTATGTGATTTCCGGCTCCGACCTGTCGGACAGCAGCACGCTGCAGCGCCTGGGCGGACTCGGTATCCAGACCTTTGTCGGCCATGCTGCCGGGAACCTGGTCAATGTCGATGCCGTGGTGACCTCCACGGCAGTGCAAGCCGACAACCCGGAAGTCGTGACCGCGCGTGAAAAACACATTCCGGTCGTGCCGCGCGCAATGATGCTGGCCGAACTGATGCGCTTCAAGCAGGGCATTGCGATTGCCGGTACCCACGGCAAGACCACCACCACCAGCCTGGTGGCCTGCGTGCTGGCCGAAGGCGGACTGGACCCGACGTTCGTGATTGGTGGCAAGCTCAACAGCGCTGGTGCCAATGCCAAGCTGGGATCGGGCGACTACATCGTGGTCGAAGCCGATGAGTCGGACGCGTCTTTCCTGAACTTGCTGCCCGTGATGGCAGTGGTCACCAACATTGATGCCGACCACATGGAAACCTATGGGCACGATTTTGGCAACCTGAAAAAGGCGTTTGTCGATTTCCTGCACCGCATGCCGTTCTATGGCACAGCGGTCTTGTGCACCGACGACCCGGTGATCCGTGACATCGTGCCCCAGATGTCCTGCCCCATCACCAGCTATGGCCTGAACGACGCCGCGCAAATACGCGCCGTGAACGTGCGCGCTGTCGGCGCGCAAATGCATTTCACCGCGCAGCGCCGCAATGGTGTGCAACTGCCCGACCTGGAGGTGGTGTTGAACCTGGCCGGCCAGCACAACGTGCTCAATGCCCTGGCAGCCATTGCGATTGCAGTGGAACTCAACGTGCCCGACGCCGCTGTGCAAAATGCGCTTGCCGGCTTCACTGGCGTGGGCCGGCGCTTCCAGCGCCATGGTGACCTGCCTGCCAAAGACGGCGGCCGGTTCACGCTGATCGAGGATTACGGTCACCATCCGGTCGAGCTGGCGGCTACGTTGTCGGCGGCGCGCGGCGCTTTTCCGGGTCGGCGGCTGGTGCTGGCATTCCAGCCACACCGTTACACCCGCACCCGCGACTGTTTCGAAGATTTCGTCAGGGTCATCAGCAGCCACGCCGACGCGGTCCTGCTGGCCGAAGTCTATGCCGCTGGCGAATCGCCCATCGTGGCGGCCGACGGCCGCTCGCTGGCGCGTGCGCTGCGTGTGGCCGGCAAGGTCGAGCCGGTCTTCGTCGGCGACATTGCAGCCATGCCCCAGGCCATCCTCGATACGGCACGGGGCGGCGATGTGCTGATGTGCATGGGCGCTGGTTCTATCGGCCAGGTACCCGCCGGTGTCGTGGCCATGCTGGAGTTCCAGGAATTCAAGGTGCTGGAAGGTCAAGCCGCATGAACGCCCATCCTTCGAGCTTCGGCAAGGTCGCCGTCCTGATGGGCGGGCGCTCCGCCGAGCGTGAAATTTCGTTGATGTCGGGGCAGGGCGTGTTGCAGGCGTTGCGCTCGCAGGGTGTCGATGCCCATGCCTTCGACCCGGCCGAGCGCGACCTGGGCGACTTGAGGAAAGAGGGTTTTGCCCGCTGCTTCATCGCGCTGCATGGCCGCTTCGGCGAAGACGGCACGGTGCAGGGCGCGCTGGAACTGCTCGGCATTCCGTACACCGGCTCCGGTGTCATGGCGTCGAGCATGGCCATTGACAAGGTCATGACCAAGCGCGTGCTGCTGTCCGAAAACCTGCCCACCCCCCGCTATGTGCTGCTGCGCCGTGGTGGATACAGCGCGGCAGAGGTCAATGCGGTCGCCGACACGCTTGGCCTGCCGCTGATCGTCAAGCCGGCGCGCGAAGGCTCGTCGCTGGGCTTGACCAAGGTAACTGAGCGCGCCGATATGGCAGCCGCTGTGGCACTGGCCGAAAAAATGGATGCCGACATCCTGTGCGAGCAGTTCGTTAGTGGCGACGAGGTGACCTGTCCGGTGCTTGGCACCGGCGCGCAGGCGCGGGCGCTGCCGGTGATCCGCATCGTTGCGCCCGAGGGCAATTACGACTATCAGAACAAGTATTTCACCGACACCACGCAGTACCTGGTGCCCTGCGGCCTGCCAGACGGAGAAGAGCAAGCCATCCAGCAACTCGTGCTGCAGGCTTTTCGCACGCTGAACTGCCGGGGCTGGGCCCGTGCCGACGTGATGATCGACCAGGCGACGCGCAAGCCCTACCTGCTGGAGATCAACACCTCGCCGGGAATGACCGGGCATTCGCTGGTGCCCATGTCTGCGCGGGCAGCGGGCATTTCCTATGAGGACTTGTGCGTCCAGTTGCTTCAAACCGCAGCGCTCGACTGCCAGCCCCGGGACGGAACACTGCTGTGAGCCGCACCATGCCACTGCCAGCCGCCCTGCCACCAGACGTCAGGCTCATGAACACCGTGTCGGTGCTTCTGGGTTTGATGTTCGGCGCCATGGTGCTGGCCTTGGGCATGGCTTGGCTGGCACGCCAGCCCGCCTTCAACCTCAGCGCCATACGTGTCGGTGGCGACTTGACGCACAACAATGCCGTCACCCTGCGCGCCAATGTGGCGCCCAAACTGGTCGGCAACTTCCTGACAGTGGACCTGGAATCCACGCGCGCTGCTTTCGAATCCGTGCCCTGGGTTCGCCGGGCCGTGGTGCAGCGCGAATTCCCGAACCGCCTGAAAGTGGTCCTGATTGAGCACAAGGCCGTTGCCTACTGGGGACCCGAGGGCGATGCCAGGTTGCTCAACAACCTGGGCGAGGTGTTTGACGCCAATCCCGGCGATGTCGAAAACGAAGAATTGCCGCTGCTGATCGGCCCCAAGGGCCAAGCGCCGCAGGTGCTGCAGGCTTACCACGAAATGCTTCCGTTGTTTGAAGAGATGGATGCGGTGCTGGAGCAGTTGCAGTTGAATGATCTGGGAAGCTGGCGCGCGCAGCTTGACAGTGGCGCGGTGATCGAACTCGGCCACGGTTCGCGGGCTGAAGTCCAGGCGCGTGCCCGGCGCTTCGTCGACACCGTGACGCAGGTGTCGTCGCGCTTCGGACGCGACGTGGAGTCTGCCGACCTGCGCTATCCCACCGGCTATGCGCTCAAGCTCAGGGGCGTCACCACCGGCGAGATCGCTGACAAAGACGACAAGAAAAAGAAAAGGTAAATGAATGGCCAAAGAATATAAAGATCTGGTGGTGGGGCTGGACATCGGAACGAGCAAGATCATGGTCGTGGTGGCCGAGGTCATGCCCGGCGGCCAGCTCAAGCTGGCCGGTCTGGGCATTGCCGCCAGCCAGGGACTCAAGCGCGGCGTGGTGGTCAACATCGACGCCACCGTGCACAGCATCCAGCAGGCATTGAAAGAGGCCGAACTTATGGCCGACTGCAAGATTGGCCGGGTCTTCACCGGCATCACCGGCAGCCACATCCGCGGCATCAATTCCAGCGGCATGGTGGCCGTGAAGGACAAGGAAGTGACCCAGGCCGATGTCACCCGGGTGATTGAAACCGCCAAGGCCATCAACATCTCCACCGACCAGCGCCTGCTGCTGGTCGAGCCGCAGGAATTCGTGATCGACGGCCAGGATGTGCGCGAGCCCATCGGCATGAGCGGTCTGCGCCTGGAGGCCAAGGTCCACATCGTGACGGGCGCACAAAGCGCTGCCGAGAACATCATCAAATGCGTGCGGCGCTGCGGCCTTGACGTCGACCAGTTGATGCTCAATCCGCTGGCGTCCAGCCTGTCGGTGCTGACGCAGGACGAGCAGGAACTGGGCGTGGCCATGGTCGACATTGGCGCGGGCACCACCGACGTCGCCATCTTCACCGGCGGCGCCATACGGCACACCGCCGTGATTCCGATTGGCGGCGACCTGATCACCAGCGACATCGCCATGGCACTGCGCACGCCAACCAAGGACGCCGAGGACATCAAGGTGGAAAACGGCTGCGCCAAGCAGTTGCTTGCCGACCCCGATACCCAGGTCGAGGTGCCCGGCCTGGGCGACCGCGCCTCGCGCATGCTCAGCAAGCAAGCGCTCGCCGGCGTGATCGAGCCGCGCGTCGAGGAAATCTACCTGCTGGTCCAGCAGGCGATCCGCGAGTCAGGCTACGAGGAAGTGCTGTCCTCGGGCATTGTCATCACCGGCGGCAGCGCCATGATGCCCGGCATGATCGAGCTGGGCGAAGATATTTTCCTCAAGCCGGTACGGCGCGGTCTGCCGCGCTATTCCGGTGCTTTGTCCGACATGGTCGCCCAGACCCGTGCCGCGACCGTCATGGGGCTGCTCGAAGAAGCCCGGCTGGCGCGCATGCGCGGCTTCAAGGTGTCGCAAAAGGCCGGCAGCGTGCACAGCGCCTTTGGCCGCGTCAAAGACTGGTTTGTGGGGAATTTTTGATGACCCGTCTGTCCAGATTTTTCGGCCGTCCCTGGCGCCGAACCCATTCGGGAGGCGCTGATCCACCGGCCTGACCCGCCATGTTTCGCAAAAAATTTGACATGTATTCACCCACCTTATTTACCCCAACAGGAGGCTCCCCATGAGTATCGAAATGATTGAAATCACTGAATTTAACCAAGGCACGCAGATCAAGGTGATTGGCGTCGGCGGCGGTGGCGGCAATGCCGTCGGCCACATGATCCAGTGCGGCGTGCAGGGCGTTGAATTCATCTGCGCCAACACCGACGCGCAAGCGCTTAACCGCGGCACCGCGCACAAGAACATCCAGCTGGGCGCCAGCGGACTTGGCGCCGGCAGCAAGCCTGAAAAAGGCCGCGAAGCCGCCGAACTCGCCGTGGACGACATCCGCGATGCCATCAGCGGTGCGCACATGCTGTTCATCACCGCTGGCATGGGCGGCGGCACTGGCACGGGTGCAGCGCCCGTGATCGCCCGCGTGGCCAAAGAAATGGGCATTCTGACGGTCGGCGTCGTGACCAAGCCCTTCGACTTCGAGGGGGGCCGGCGCATGACCAATGCCGACCTCGGCCTGGCCGAGCTGGAGGCCAATGTCGATTCGCTGATTGTCGTGCTGAATGAAAAGCTGCTTGAAGTGCTGGGCGACGACGTGACGCAGGACGAAGCCTTTGCGCATGCCAACGACGTGCTGAAAAACGCTGTTGGTGGCATTGCCGAGATCATCAATGTTCCCGGCCACGTCAACGTCGACTTCGAGGATGTGCGCACCGTGATGGGCGAGCCCGGCAAGGCGATGATGGGAACGGCCCGGGCCAACGGCCCCGACCGCGCCCGCATCGCTGCCGAGCAGGCCGTGGCCTGCCCACTGCTCGAAGGCATCGACCTGTCGGGCGCCAAGGGCGTGCTGGTGCTGATTTCGGCCGCCAAGGGCTCGCTCAAGCTGAACGAGTCCAAGCTGGCCATGAACACCGTGCGCGCCTACGCTTCGCCCGATGCGCATGTCATCTACGGCACTGCCTACGACGACGAGCTGGGTGATGACATCCGCGTCACCGTGGTGGCGACCGGCCTGAGCCGCCAGGAAGTGCGCAGCAATGTTGCGCCGTTGCAGGTGCTGCGTGGTGCCGGCCAGAATGCGGGCGGCCCGCAGGGTCTGAAGCAGCCCGACTACGGCAACATGGCCGTTCCCAGCGTGTGGCGCACCAACCGCACACAGGCGGCGGCCAAAGTCGATGCGCTGGCATCTGGGGGCATGGACGACTTCGAGATTCCTGCCTTCTTGCGCCGTCAGGCAGACTGATCCTGCCTGTAACTGTACCGGCCTGCCACGGCGACAGGCCGGCACCGCATGGCCTGCTTTATGGCGTGCCATGCCTGCTGCACGCCAGCATGCCGTGTGGGCTTGACGGGCTCCGCCATGGCGCTGCGTGCCTGGCAATTTAAAATAAGACATGCTCGCTCAAAGAACCCTCAAATCACTGACCCGGGCGGTCGGCGTCGGGCTGCACAGCGGCCAGCGGGTCGAGTTGACCCTGCGGCCGGCACCACCCGACAGCGGCATCGTGTTCCGGCGTGTTGACCTGCCGCAACCGGTGGACATCGCCATCTCGCCCGAAGCCGTCACCGACACCCGGCTGGCGTCGACTATTTCCAGCGGTAGCGCCAAGGTGCTGACGGTCGAGCACCTGATGTCGGCCTGCGCCGGGCTGGGCATTGACAACCTGGTCATCGACATCACTGCCGAGGAGGTGCCGATCCTGGACGGCTCGGCGTCGTCGTTTGTATTCCTGCTGCAATCCGCCGGCATTGCCTTGCAGCCGGCGCCCAAGCGCTTCGTGCGCATCCTCAAGCCGGTCGAGGTCCGCGAAGGCGAGGGTCCAAATGTGAAATGGGCGCGGCTGAGTCCCTATGAAGGCTACAAACTGAGCTTCGAGATCGACTTTGACCACCCGGCTGTCGATTCGACCGGTCAGCGCGTCGAGTTCGACATGGGCAGCGGCGCCTACAGCCGCGACATTGCCCGCGCGCGCACCTTCGGTTTCACCAAGGATGTCGAGATGATGCGGGCCAACGGCCTGGCGCTGGGGGGTGGGCTCGACAATGCCATCGTCATGGACGACTACAAGGTTTTGAACAGCGAAGGGCTACGCTACAACGACGAATTCGTCAAGCACAAGATCCTCGACGCCATGGGTGACCTGTACTTGCTGGGCAAGCCGCTGCTGGCCGCCTACAGCGCTTTTCGCTCGGGCCATGCCATGAACAACAAGCTGCTGCGCGAGTTGCTGGCGCAGCCTGAAGCCTATGAAATCGTCACGTTTGACGACGAAAAAAGCGCACCCAAGGGTTTTGCCACCCTGGCGCGGGCCTGGTAAGGCCGTGTCGCGCGAACGGCAGGAAGCCTGATCATGGTGGTGTTCCGTTTGATGATTTTGCTGGCGCTGCTGGCTTCTGCCGTGTCATTTGTGCTGTACGCCATCACCTCACAAGTGCGGTTTCGGCGTCAGGGGCTGAACATCCTGAAATGGACCCTTGTTGCCGCTTTCGGATTTTTTGCGGTGCTTATCATGGATCGGGTCGGTTAGCCGGTCAGCGGCTGCGTCCGGCGCGGTAATGGCCGCCCATCTTGCCGCTGGCTTCACTGGCCTGCGCCAGCCGCGCCATTGCCGCACCCACATGCGCATGCGTGATGGCCAGCCCCAGGGCGTCGGCGGCATCCTTGCCCGGCAGCGACGGCAGCTTCAAGAGGCGCATGACCATTTCCTGGACTTCCGCCTTGCCGGCCTTGCCGTAGCCGGCGACGGCCTTTTTCATCTGCAGCGCGGTGTATTCGGCCACCGGCAGGTCGCTTGACACCAGCGCCGTGATGCATGCGCCGCGTGCCTGGCCCAGCAGCAGCGTGGCCTGCGGGTTGACGTTCACAAACACAATCTCGACCGACGCGGATTCGGGCTGATAGCGCTGCACCACCTCGCGAACGCCGTCGAACAGCACCTTCAGCCGGCCCGGCAAGTCCTTTTTGTCCAGGTGCGCGGTCTTGATGGTGCCGCTGGCGATGTAGCGCAGGTGCGGGCCGTCCATGTCCACCACGCCAAAGCCCGTGATCAACAAACCCGGATCGATTCCCAATATATGCATTGCTATGATTAAAGTAGCTGCTTATGCAGGCTGGTATTGCGCAAAGGCAAGAAATGACTCGTAAAATATGAAAAGCAGGCGCTCATGGCAGTTCTACCCCGCCCATGCGCGCTGCAATGGTCCGGGCGCGCGAGGCCAGGTAGCCCGAGCCGGTGTGGGTTTCAAAATACTTCGGCCGGGGCAGCATCACCGCCAGCCGGGCCGATTCGATGGCGCTCAGGCGTGCGGCCGACTTGCGGTAATAGTGCTGGGCAGCGGCTTCGGCGCCAAAAACGCCTTCGCCCCATTCGACGTTGTTCAGGTAAATCTCCAGAATGCGCTGCTTGCTCAGCAGCGCTTCGAGCATCAGCGTCAGCAGCAACTCCTGTCCCTTACGCAGCAGCGTGCGTTCGCCTGACAGGAACAGGTTCTTGGCGAGTTGCTGGGTGATGGTCGAGCCACCGACGATTTTGGGTGGCTTGGCCAGCGGTGCGTTCGACTTGCCCTGCGCTTGTCGGCTGAGGGCTTGCGCGGCACGTTCCTCAGCCTGGGCGTTTTTCTCCCAGGCCTTTTCCAGCGCGTCCATGTCGAGGCCCTCGTGAAGCACAAAACTGGCGTCTTCCGAGGCAATGATGGCGCGCTTGAGGTGGCTTGAGATTTGTTCGTACGGCACCCACTGCTGGCGCCATGCAAGCGTGCCGGTGTTGCGGGCCACATTCCACGCTTCAGAACGCTGGAAGGCGGTCGATTCCGGGTCGACAAATCGCATCAGCGCAATGCGCCCCGCAAAATACAGCTGCAGCGCCAGGCCTGCCAGCAAGGCCAGGAGCAGCAAGCGACCAAAGGCCTTCATGCCCACCATACCGGCTTGCCGGCGTGGGCAGGTGTGACTCTGCCGTCTTCCACTGGGTTGTCCGGCGCCGGGCCATGCGCTGCGCTTGCGGGATTGCGGGTCAAGGGGGTGTCTTTTTCATGCGAATATTTTTCAATGCAGGCGATGTACCCAGGCTTAGCGATCCGTCAGCTTTGTTTCCAGGCTGTCATCACGCCCGAAATTGAAGCTTGATACCACCACGATCTGGTCGGCCTTGCCGCGCATGGCTTCGCTGAACGGCTCGAAAGGCCCGCTGCCCTGCACCAGGCTTTGCGCCCAGCGGTCGAGCGTCGGGTTGCCCGAACTTTGCACCACCTCGGTCGTCAGCACCTGGCCGTCGGCATTGACCGTCATTGTCATGGTCAACTCGCCATAGAGTTTTTTCCCCGCCCGCTGCGGAAAGTTCAGCGTGCCCTTTTTCTCGATTTTCCGGCGCATGGCGTCGTAATAGACCGCATAAACCGCCTCGCGGGTCGAAGGGCTGATGTAGCGGCGGGACGGCTGTGCGCCGTCTTCATTGATGCTTTTTTCAATTTCAGCGAGCAGCTTGACCAGTTGCCGGCGCTTTTCTTCCTGCTCGGTTTGTGCACGCAGGCTGGACGGCACGCTCAAGTCGGGCGGTGGCAGCGCAGCCAGTTCATTGCGTGTCTGCAGCAGCAAATCTTTTTGCTGTTCCTTGAGCGAGCGAACCTGGCGCTGTTCATTTGCGTCTTCCTGCGCGTCGCCGTTTTTTTCCACCACCGAAGGCGGCAGCGGCGACGTTGGCCGGCCGCTGTCAAGCATGCCGCCGCCCGCCAGCGACGCTTGCGCAATGGCTTTGGCGTTCGCCTCGGGCGTGTCGCTCGACTTGGCATTGACCAGAATGACTTCAAGCGGCGTGTCCTGGAACACGCGGTTGAAGCGTTCCGGATCGACAATCCGCACGGCCAGCAGCGCAGCGTGCGCGGCCAGCGAAATACCCAGCGCCACCTGCAAAGTGCTGGGCGATCTGAATTTCCCCAGCCGTCGGTCAGGTTTCTGCATGAAGGCGCGCTGCCAGGTGCCGGTCATCGGTGGCGCGCTGGACATCTGGGCGGCTTCAGGCGGCCGCAGCGGGAGCCGGCTCGGCATCTGCTGGTGCTTCGTCCATGTCAACAGCAATCGAAATCGGTCCGGCGGCGATTTCATCTTCGCCATCTTCTGCGTCTTCGCCAGCGTCGCTGTGCTGCGCTTCGGCCGAAGCCTCGGCAACCGTGTCAAGCCGTTCAATGACCGTGCCCGCAACGTCCAGCGTGATCTCGTCAATCGCGCCGAGCCTGATGCGCACCCGGGCGCCGCGCGGCAGGCCTTGCGCACCCAGGGCGGCCAGCACCAGCGGGAGATCGTCGGCACGCACCAGGTTGTCCTTGAAGCTGGTGGCTGTCAGTTCGGTGATGCCGTTTTGCTGCAGGTATTTCAGCGTCCAGTAGCGTTCGATGCCCGACTGGAAGCCGTTGTAGGCGCTGTAGGCCGCGTCAAAGCACGAAATCACCGAGAACAAATCGGCATCCTTGGGCTTGAAGGGTGCGACCAGCGCAGCGCTGCGGCCGTGTTTGGTGACGGCAATGATCTGCCACTGGTTCACCAGGTCGGTGTAGCGGCGCAGCGGCGAGGTGCTCCAGGCATAGCTTTTCACGCCGAGGCCGGCATGCGGCAGCGCCTTGGTGCCCATGCGCACCTTCACGCCGGGCGCCATGCTGGCCTGGCTGCGGTAAATGCCCGGAACGCCATGCTCGGCCAGCCACTGGCCCCAGGTGCTGTTGGCCAGGATCATGGCCTCGGCGACGATCAAATCGAGCGGTGCGCCGCGCTGGCGCGTGCCGATGCTGACCGCCTCGTCGCCCTGCGGCTCGCCGCCTGTCGGGTTGTCGAGCTTGAAGTTGTAGTCGGGCCGGTTGAAGTTCTCGGGCTTGCCGCGAGCGATCTCACGCTGGCCTTTCAGGTGCCGTGCCAGGCGGTGCAAAAAGGTCATTTCCACGCCCCATGGCACATCGACCGGCGAGGTCAGTTGCGCCGCTTCAAAGAACGCTTCGTTGAAAACGTTGTCGAGCGCGTCGTGGCGCAGGTTGCTGACGATGGGCACTTGCTCCAGCCGGGTCACGCTGGAAGTGATGTCCAGCGTAGTTTCGTCCATCGTGATGTAGAGCGACAGGGCAGGGCAGTTGCGGCCTTCCTGCAGTGTGTAGGCCTGCACGATCTCGTCGGGCAGCATGGTCAGCTTGTAGCCCGGCATGTACACGGTGGACATGCGTGCGCGGCCCACGGCATCGATCGGGCTGCCCGGCAGCACCGCCAAGCCGGGCGCTGCAATGTGAACGCCCAGCGTGACCGTGCCGCTGCCCATACCTTGAACAGACAGCGCATCGTCGATCTCGGTGGTGCTGGAGTCGTCGATGGAAAACGCGCGCACGTCGGCCAGTGGCAGCTCGTCCTTGACAGGCGGCGCCTGCAGTTCCGCAAAGCGCGTGCCTTTGGGGAAGTTCTCGAACAAAAAGCGCTTCCAGTGGAACTGGTAGGGCGACGCAATGGCGCCGGCTTTTTGCAGCAGGTCGAGCGGCGCGGTATGCGTGGCGCGCGAGGCATCGACCACCGCCTTGTATTCGGCGCTGTTCTTGTCGGGCTTGAAGAGGATTTTGTAGAGTTGCTCGCGGATTGGCGCCGGACACTGGCCCTGGCCCAGTTCCTCTGCCCAGCTGGCGATTTGCGCGGTGATCTGCTTTTTCTTCTCGATGGCGGCCAGCGCCTGTTGCAGGATTTCGGGCGGCGCTTTTTTGAAGCGGCCCTTGCCGGCGCGGCGGAAGTAATGCGGTGCGTCATACAGGCGAAACAGGGCGGCGGCCTGCTGCTCGGCCGACGCCGGCTTGGACGCGTCGGCGCTGAAATAGTCGCGCGCCAGTTCGGCAAAGCCGAATTCCTCGTCGCTGGCAAATTCCCAGGCCAGGTCCAGGTCGATTTCTTCAACCAGGCGCTGGCCGGCGGCAATGAACTCGGCCGGTGCGGGTTTTTCAAACTTCAGCAGCGCATTTGCCGCCTTGACCTTGACGCGCTTGCCCGAGTCCAGCTCGACCTGCAGCGAGGTGTCCGCTTCCGACAAAATCCGGCCGGCCAGGAACTTGCCGGTTTCTTCAAACAATACAAACACAACGAAATCCTTTGGCCTGGGGGTGCGGGGTCACGGCCCTTGCGGGACAGCCTGCTAGTGTAATCAGGCAGCGCCTGGCCCCAAACCAACGGGTGCTGGCTTCAGGTCAGGTCCAGGAAGTTCAGGATGGCGGGCAAATGGACATCGAAGTCGCTCAGCGCATGGTCGCCGCCTTCAAGCAAGCGCAGTTGGGCGCCCGCATAGCGCACCGCCATCTCGCGCCAGTCCAGCACTTCATCGCCCTTGGCGATGAGGGCCAGGTAGTGCTGCGGGCTTTTCAGCGGCCCAGGCTGCAGCGCACGCAGTTCATCGACAAAGTGCGCTTCAAAGAAAAAATGCTCGTCGGGGTTTTGCCAAGTGGTCTGCTCGCCGATGTAGTGGGCCAAGTCACGCGCCGGATCGACTGCCGGGTTCAGCAGCACCGCCTTGCAGCCATGGCGCTCGGCCACTGTTGTCGCATAGAAGCCGCCCAGCGACGAACCGATGACCGCCATCGATGCGGCCGGCCAGTCTGCCACGCCTTTTTCGAGCATCGCCATGGCGTCCTGCGGTGAGGGCGGCAGTTGCGGGCACCACCAGTGCACCGTCGGGTAGCGGTTGGCCATCACTGCGGCCATTTTTTGGGCCTTGACCGATTGGGGCGAGGAACGAAAGCCGTGCAGGTAAAGCAGGTGGGTGATGGGCATGGATCAATGGTAAACGCCTGACTGCAGGTGCAGGATGTTGCGGTGCGGTATCTGCTGGATTTAACATAAAAGAAGCCGTTTGCGCAAGCAGGATGAGCATATTCAGCTATTATTTTTGTAGTGTTGCAGCCCCGGCGCCCATGTCCTTTGGCTTCCAGGCCGCTTGCCGGCTCACCGATAATCGCGGCCATGTCCGCCGTTTTTGACCAACCTTCCCTCTTCAAACGATCTTTGCCCCTGGTGCAGGGTTTTGACGGCCTGCTTGCCTTTGCTGTGTTCCTGCTCGCCTGCGCCGGCCTGGTGATCATGTATTCGGCGGGCTATGACCACGGCACCCGCTTTGCCGACCATGGCCGCAATATGCTGATAGCCGGTGCCATCATGTTCGTGGTGGCGCAGGTGCCACCGCAAAAGCTGATGATTTTCGCTGTGCCGCTGTACCTCCTCGGTGTGACGCTGCTGGTGGCGGTGCTGGTGTTTGGCATCACCAAGAAGGGCGCCAAGCGCTGGCTGAATGTCGGCGTGGTGATCCAGCCCAGCGAGATTTTGAAGATTGCCGTGCCGCTGATGCTGGCCTGGTGGTTCCAGAAGCGCGAAGGGCAGTTGCGCCCGCTCGACTTCGCCGTCGGCCTGGTGCTGCTGGCCGTGCCGGTGGGACTGATCATGAAGCAGCCCGACCTGGGCACCTCGCTCCTGGTGCTGGCCGCCGGCCTGGCGGTGATCTTTTTTGCCGGCCTGAGCTGGAAACTGATTGCCCCGCCCGTGCTGCTGGGCATCATCGGCATTTCGCTGATTGTCTGGTATGAGCCGCAACTGTGCGCCGATGGCATGCGCTGGCCGGTGCTGCACGATTACCAGCAGCAGCGCATCTGCACCTTGCTTGACCCGTCGCGCGACCCGTTGGGCAAGGGTTTTCACATCATTCAGGGCATGATCGCGATTGGCTCAGGCGGCATGTTCGGCAAGGGTTTCATGGCCGGCACGCAGACGCATCTGGAGTTCATCCCCGAGCGCACCACCGATTTTATTTTTGCGGCTTATTCCGAAGAGTTCGGGCTGATTGGCAACCTGCTTCTGATCGCGGGTTTCCTGTTCCTGATTTTTCGCGGTCTGGCGATTGCGATGAACGCGCCCACGCTGTTTTCACGGCTGCTGGCGGGCGCGCTGACAATGATTTTCTTCACCTACGCCTTCGTCAACATGGGCATGGTCAGCGGCATTTTGCCGGTGGTGGGCGTGCCGCTGCCGTTCATCAGCTATGGCGGCACGGCGATGGTGACGCTGGGGCTGGCGCTGGGCATGCTGATGTCGATTGCCAAGGCCAGGCGCCTGGTTCAGACGTAGCCCCCACGCTTGTCGCTTCGCGTACTGCGCTGCCCCCCGAGGGGGCCGCTACGCCTGCGGTCTGGCAAAGCCAGTCCCGCGGCCCTGGCTGATAGGGATTAGCGCTTCAACGCTTGTTGCTTTGTGCACCGCGGAGCCTCCCGAGGGGGCCGCGGCGCCTGCGGTCTGGCAAAGCCAGTCCCGCGGCCCTGGCTGGTAGGGAACGCCACTCCCTTACGCTTGTTGCTTTGCCTGCCTTCCAGCCATCATCCCTATGAACAACACTGGCGGGTCACACTGCCTACAATGATTGGATGATTTCACTCAACTCCGCCGCTTCCTCTGTTCGCCAAACCAATGTCTCCGGGCGTCCTCCGGCCCGGCCTAGCAAGGACTCCACGTCGGAGCGGTTGGCGATTGCCCAAAAACTGCTGCTGACGCCTTTCGGCCTGGACGAAGCTGCGCTGAGCCGGGCGCTGGGTGAAATCACGTCCTATGGCGTGGACGATGCAGACCTTTACTTCCAGTACACGCGCAGCGAAGGCTGGAGCTTGGAAGAGGGCATCGTCAAGACCGGTTCCTTCAACATCGACCAGGGCGTCGGTGTTCGCGCCGTGAGTGGCGAGAAAACCGCCTTTGCCTATTCCGACGACATTTCTGAAGCGTCGCTGTTAGATGCAGCGCGCACGGTGCGCAGCATTTCGGCTGCTTCCCAATCCGGCCGCGTCAAGACGCCAGCGCGCAAGGTTGCCACCAGCCGCTCGCTCTACCGCGACCTGGACCCGATTGCCACGCTGGACAGCACCGCCAAGGTCGAACTGCTGGGCAAGGTTGAAAAACTCGCCAAGGCCAAAGACCCGCGCATCGTCCAGGTGATGGCCGGGCTGGCCAGTGAATACGACGTGGTGATGGTGGCGCGCGCCGACGGCACGCTGGCCGCCGATGTGCGCCCGCTGGTGCGCCTGAGCGTGACGGTGATCGCCGAGCAAAAGGGCCGGCGCGAAGTCGGCTCGGGCGGCGGCGGCGGCCGTTTTGGCCTGGCCTATTTCGACGACACGCAAATCGGCGAGTATGTCGATGCCGCCGTGAACGCGGCGCTGACCAACCTGGAGGCGCGCCCCGCGCCGGCCGGCCAGATGACCGTGGTGCTCGGTTCGGGCTGGCCTGGCATCCTGCTGCACGAAGCCATCGGCCACGGCCTGGAAGGCGACTTCAACCGCAAGGGCTCCAGCGCGTTTTCGGGCCGTATCGGCCAGCGCGTGGCTGCCAAAGGCGTGACGGTGCTGGACGATGGCACGATTGCCGACCGTCGTGGTTCGCTCAACGTCGATGACGAGGGCAATGTCAGCCAGCGCAACGTGCTGATCGAGGACGGCATCTTGAAGGGCTACATCCAGGACTCGATGAATGCGCGCCTGATGAACGTCAAGCCCACCGGCAATGGCCGGCGCGAAAGCTACGCCCATGTGCCGATGCCGCGCATGACAAACACCTACATGCTGGGCGGCGACAAGGCGCCTGAAGAAATCATCGCCAGCATCAAGAAAGGCCTGTACGCCAGCAACTTTGCCGGTGGCCAGGTGGACATCACCTCGGGCAAGTTTGTGTTCTCGGCCAGCGAAGCATTCTGGGTTGAAAACGGCAAGATCCTCTACCCGGTCAAGGGCGCAACGATTGTCGGCAACGGCCCCGACGCGTTGACCCGCGTCACCATGATCGGTAACGACATGAAGCTCGACAGCGGCGTCGGCACCTGCGGAAAGGAAGGCCAGAGCGTGCCGGTCGGCGTCGGCCAGCCGACCTTGCGCATCGACGGCCTGACCGTGGGCGGCACCGCGTAAGCGGTATTTATTCAAGCTGTGCTACATTTAATCAGATGAATTCCGTGAAATTTTCTTTTGCTTACTTTTGGTTCTCAAGCGCCTCCGGCGGTAGAGAGACTTTCGCGTAAGCAGCAGAAAATGCAGCGAATCTCCAAAAACCGCCGGGCCCCGGCGGTTTTTTTTTTGCCCGTCCCGATTTGCCAATCCCCTGAAACAGCCCGAATCCGTTTTGAAATTTTGAAAAAAGGAAGCCCGTGATGAATGCCAACGCCAACCCCGCCAGCGCCAGCTGGTATGCGAATGTCGAAAAAACCAGCGAGACCGACGACAAACGCATCAAGGACATCACCGTGCTACCCCCTCCCGAACACCTCATCCGTTTTTTCCCGATTGCTGGCACGGCGGCCGAATCCCTGATCACCCAGACGCGCCAGAGCATCCACAACATCATTGCCGGCACCGACGACCGGTTGCTGGTGGTGATTGGCCCGTGCTCGATTCACGACCCGATGGCCGCTCTCGACTACGCCCGCCGGCTGGCCGAGCAGCGCAAGAAATACGCTGGCACGCTGGAAATCGTGATGCGCGTGTACTTCGAGAAACCGCGCACCACGGTAGGCTGGAAAGGGCTGATCAACGATCCTTACCTGGACGAAAGCTTTCGCATCGACGAAGGCCTGCGCATTGCCCGCCAGTTGCTGATCGACATCAACCGCCTGGAAGTACCGGCAGGCAGCGAATTTCTCGACGTGATTTCTCCGCAGTACATTGGCGACCTGATCTCCTGGGGCGCGATTGGCGCACGCACCACCGAAAGCCAGGTGCACCGCGAACTGGCGTCCGGCCTGTCGGCGCCGATTGGCTTCAAGAACGGCACCGACGGCAACATCCGCATCGCCACCGACGCCATCCAGGCCTCGGCGCGCGGCCACCACTTCCTGTCGGTCCACAAAAACGGCCAGGTAGCGATTGTGCAGACCAACGGCAACCAGGACTGCCACGTCATTTTGCGCGGCGGCAAGGCGCCCAACTACGACGCCGCCAGCGTGGCCGCCGCCTGCAAGGACCTTGAAGCGGCCAAACTGCCAGCGACGCTGATGGTTGATTGCAGCCATGCCAACAGCTCCAAACAGCACGAAAAGCAAATGGATGTGGCACGCGAGATTGCCGCCCAGGTTGCCGGCGGCTCACGCCAGGTGTTCGGCCTGATGGTCGAAAGCCACTTGGTGGCCGGCGCGCAAAAGTTCACCGCCGGCAAGGACAACGCCAAATCGCTCGAATACGGCCGCAGCATCACCGATGCCTGCCTGGGCTGGAACGATTCGCTGGACATGCTGGCAACTTTGTCAAACGCTGTCGAGGCGCGTCGGGCAAAATGATGCGGCACATCCGCCAGCCTGCCAATGGCCGGGCTGGCGGGCACTGGCCGGGCGCTTGCACATTTCAGTGACCGCGACAGACGCGACGCTGGAGCTGGCGCCGGATTTGTTATCACTACCAGAGGAAACCCCATGCGCAGCGAAGTCACTGTCATCTTCAAGAACCAGCCCCCAGTTCAGATTGAATTGCATGACCAACTGGAGCCCATGCCCCCCGAGGCGGCCCGCCGCTGGCTCGACGAGCAGTTCACCCAGATGGGCTGCGAGCCGCTGCGGCCCACCGGCAAGCTGCTGACCGCCGACAAGGTCGTGGTCGTCGCCGAGGCCGCCGGTCCAGCAAGGTTTGCAGACGCCGAATGGGCGCAGGCCTTTGCCTGCGCCGCCACCACGGCGCTGGGCCGGCCGATGGTGAACATCGACGTGACGGCCCTGAGCATCAGCTATTGAGTTGGGTTTAAAGCGCAAGCCGACGGACAAAATTTTGCTATTGAAAAAATAGCTGCTTATATAGTCGTGCATTGCGCAAAAACCCTAAAGTACATAAAACTAGCGGAGTGGGTACGGTTATTGCCTTGCCTGCTGCCATAGTGGCGGGATCACGTCACGCTGCCTCTCCACGGCGAGAATGCCAGCGAATTGCACGCTGTCCGATGCAGGACCGCCTTCTTCACTGGCTCCTATTGCCGACGACCATGCATGAAAAAATCCAAGACTCCCTCCAAAATCGATCTGTCAGCTGAAGCCGTGCCTGCCGAAACAGCCAGCACCGCCTTGCGCCTCGACAGCGGCAAGGGTGGGCCGCGCCTGTCCGCCGCGCAGCTGCGCTTTAACCGCCTGCTGGCAAAAATCGACAAGCTCGAAGGCCAGGTCACCGAAATCAAGACGCTGGCCGATGCCTTTCGCCCGCGTTATCACCGCACGCTGGAGCCGTTGCGCGAAGCGCACCGGGCGCTGATGCGGCGCATGGCGCTGGCACTGGACGAGCGGCTGCAGCGCAAGGGCGTGACGCCGACCCAGAAGCGCTACGGCCTGAACATCCTGTGCGAGCTGTGCGAAACGCTGGCGGCCTTTGGCGATGAGGCCATGGCCGCGCTGCACGACCAGCACAGCGCGCGCACCCTGCACCAGAAGGAAGAAGAGCAGGCCGCAATGATGCGTTCCATGATGGAGCAAGCGCTGGGCGTGCCGCTGGACATGCAGACGCAGGATGAATCGCTGGACCCGCTTGAAGCGGTGATGCGTGCCAGCCGCGAGCGCCTGCACGAAGCGATGCAGGCCGAAGAGGCGCAAAACGAGGCGGCGCAGGCCAAAAGAAAAAAGAAAAATCCCACGCCGGCCCAGCGCAAAGCCGGTCAGCAGCAGGAAGACGCCGACACGGTGCTGCGCCAGGTCTACCGCCAGTTGGCCAGCGCGCTGCACCCCGACCGCGAGCGCGACCCGGCCGAGCAACAGCGCAAAACCACCCTGATGAGCGAAGCCAATGCCGCCTATGCCAGGCAAGATTTAGTGGCTTTGTTGCACCTGCAGTTGCGCATTGCCCAGGCCGACATGCAGGGCATGCTGCAGCAACCCGAGGAACGCATCGCCGCCATGAGTTTGCTGCTCAAGCAGCAGGCTGCCGAGCTGGAAAATGAATTGTTTGCCCGGCAACGGCACCTTCAGGACGAGTTCGAGCTGACGTTCTACCAGCCGCCAACCGCCGCCATGTTGCAGCGCAAGCTGGAACAGGAGGCGAAATACATGAAGGGCGAACTGATTTTCATGGAAGAAGACATTGCGCTGGTGCAGGACGACGCCGGATTCAAGCGCTGGCTGAAAGACCAATCCAGGATGAACCGGGAGGCGGGTTATTTCTGACCGGCTGCGCATTGCGCGCTTCAGAAGTTACGCTATTTCAGATTGTTTAGCCGCTTTTCGCAAGACGGACGGACGTTGGCAGCTATGCAATAGATAGCGTCAAGGCTGCGCCAGCGCGGCCAGCAATTTCGCATGAATGCCGCCAAAGCCGCCATTGCTCATGCACAGCAAATGGTCGCCCGGCCGCGCAGCCGCCTTCACCTGCGCCAGCAGCTGCGCCAGGTTAGCCGCCACCTGAGCGCGTTCGCCCATCGGCGCCAGCGCGTGTCGCGCATCCCAGTCCAGCCCGCCGGCATGGCAGAACGCCAGGTCGGCCTGCTCCAGGCTCCAGGGCAGTTGCGCGGTCATGCTGCCGAGCTTCATGGTGTTGCTGCGTGGCTCGAAAATCGCCAGGATGCGTTCGCCGCCCTTGCCCGCGCTGTTCAACTGGCGGCGCAGGCCATCGACCGTGGTGTGAATGGCCGTCGGGTGGTGGGCGAAATCGTCATACACCGTGAGGTCGCCTCCGTCGCGATGCAGCACGCCGCGCACTTCCATTCGCCGCTTGACGTTCTGGAACGACGCCAGCGCCTCGGTGGCAAGTTCGGGCATCACGCCGACATGCTCGGCCGCCGCGATGGCTGCCAGGGCGTTCAACTGGTTGTGCATGCCGCTGATGTCCCACTGCACACGCGCCACGGCAATGCCCGACTTGCGCACCTCGAAGTCGCCAGGCTCGCCCAGCGCGCTGAAGCCGCCGTCCGCCACGCCGCCAAACGGCACCTGTTCGCTCCAGCAGCCCTGGGCCAGGACACGCTGCAGACTGGCTTCGTTGGCATTGACGACCACCCGGCCCTGCGAAGGCACAGTGCGCACCAGGTGATGAAACTGCCGCTCGATGGCCGTCAGGTCATCAAAAATATCCGCATGGTCGAATTCGAGGTTGTTCAAAATTGCGGTGCGCGGGCGGTAGTGGACAAACTTGCTGCGCTTGTCGAAAAACGCGGTGTCGTATTCATCGGCCTCGATCACAAAGGTATTGCCCGTGCCCAGCCGTGCCGACACGCCAAAGTTCAGCGGCACGCCGCCGATCAGAAATCCCGGCTGCAGGCCGGCGCATTCGAGTATCCAGGCCAGCATGGCGGTGGTCGTGGTCTTGCCATGCGTGCCGGCGACGGCCAGCACATGGCGCGGGCCGGTGACGTGGTGCGTCGGATGGTGCATCACATGGCCCGACAGCCACTGCGGCCCGCTGGTGTAGGGCTGGCCGCTGTTGAGGATGGCTTCCATCAGCGGATATTTGGGGCTGCCGTCCGGCAGGCGTGCCCGCGACACCACGTTGCCGATCACGTACACATCGGGCGCCAGCGCCATCTGGTCAGCGCCGTAGCCTTCGATCAGCTCGATCCCCAGGCCGCGCAACTGGTCGCTCATGGGTGGATAGACGCCGGTGTCGCAACCCGTCACCTTGTGCCCCGCCTCGCGCGCCAGCGCGGCCAGGCCGCCCATGAAAGTCCCGCAGATTCCCAGAATATGTATGTGCATCGCCCATATTTTAGGGAGGCTAATTCTGAGCGCTATTTTTTAAGGGAAATAAGCTTCTGGCGCAATCCGGACATGCGCAAGCAGCTCTTTATTTCATAGCGGATAAAGAATGCTGTGAACTTTGCGCGCTGACGCGGCCCCAATGTAGGCACAATTGCTTTGAATGCCTTCGGGCTGACCTTCAAATCCCTGACCCTTCGCGCTTGGCTCTGCAGGCCAGCCAACCTTTAAATTGAATACCCTCAAATCAGAAATTGCCGCCACCGCCGCCGCGCTGGTGGTCGAAGAAGGACTGGAATACGGCCCGGCCAAACGCCGCGCGCTCAAGCAGATGGCTTTGCCGGCGCGCACCGCCTTGCCCGACAACGGCGAGATGGAAGACGCCGTGCGCGAATACATCGCGCTGTTTTGCGCTGACACCCAGCCAGCCGAACTGGCTGCGCTGCGCGAGCTGGCGCTGGTGTGGATGCTGCGCATGGCGACGTTCCGGCCTTACCTGGCCGGCGCAGTCTGGCACGGCACCGCGACCCGGCTGTCCGACATCTATATCCAGCTGTTTTGCGACGATCCGAAATCGGCGGAAATCGCGCTGATCGAGCACAACGTCGATTACGAGCCGCGCACCGTGACTGGCTTTACCGGCGGCAGCGTCGAGGCGCTTTCCCTCAGCAGTCTGTGCCAGGCGCTGAATGAAAACATCGGCGTTCATTTGATGGTCTATGACCATGACGACCTGCGTGGCGCCTTGCGACCCGATGCCAAAGGCCGTACGCCGCGCGGCGACCTGGCCGCCGTGCAAAAATTGTTGTCCACTTCTTCAGGAGCTTGATTCGTGAATCGCAGAAACATGCTGTATGGCGGCGTTGCCGCTGCCGCCGCCTTGGCCGGTGCCAGCGCTGCCTGGTGGAAATTTCAGCCGCACGCGTTGAGCGGCCCCTCGGCCCAGGCCGTGAGCGATGCTTTCTGGGCTGCCAGTTTTGACACGCCCGACGGCAAGCCCTTGCCCATGAGCAGTTTTCGCGGCAAGTTGCTGATGGTCAATTTCTGGGCTACCTGGTGTCCGCCCTGCGTGGAAGAACTGCCGTTGCTGGACTTTTTCTACCAGGAAAACAAGGACAAAAACCTTCAGGTGGTCGGCTTGGCAGTGGACCAGCCCAGCGCGGTGCGCACCTGGCTGCAGACCCGTCCGCTGAATTTTCCGGTGGGCATGGCCGGTCTGGGCGGAACCGAGTTGAGCAAGTCGCTCGGCAACACATCGGGCAGCCTGCCCTTTACCGTTGTTTTCAGCCCTGCCGGCGCGCTGCTCCATCGCAAGATCGGCAAGGTGACGCCTGAAGAACTGGTGCAGTGGACGCATCTGGTCTGATGGCTGCGTGAGTCTGGGCTTCGACGTATTTGGTCTTGACTTGAAGCGCGCAAGGCGCTGGATTCGCCAGTCGGCAGGTTTTGACGGCATCGGTTTTTGTTCCAGTGTCCAAAAACTGTTGGCTTTGCCGGATACACCTTAAGGTACACTTTGGATTTTTTCGACGCCAAGGCTTATCCGGGTTGCCTGATAATTGTTATCCAATGGGTGCGGTAAACCGAAATAAAAGAAAGTAAGCGAAGGAAGAGTAAAGATCGGCCCAATGCGCCATCTTCTTCTTCATTCAAACCGCGCGTCCAGGGACCGCAAGCCAGCCTCCACCTTCGTTGGGAAGAATCTATGGATCTAAGAAAACTCAAAACCCTGATCGACCTTGTCTCAGAGTCCAATGTGTCCGAACTTGAAATCACCGAAGCCGAAGGCAAGGTGCGAATCGTCAAGTCCAGCGGGGTTCCGATGATGATGATGCAACAGCCCGCCATGAACATGGTTCCCAGCCATCAGGTTCAATCAGTCGCCCCACAGGCTCCTGCGCCCGATGCCCCGGCGACGCAAGCGGCTGGTTATGCGATCAAGTCGCCGATGGTCGGCACCTTTTACCGCTCGTCGAGTCCTGGCTCCAACGCCTTTGTAGATATTGGCAGTGTGGTCAAGGAAGGCGATACGGTTTGCATCATCGAGGCCATGAAGATCCTCAACGAGATTGAAGCCGACAAGTCGGGCACCATCACGAAAATCCTTTCTGAAAACGGCCAGGCCGTCGAATACGGCCAGCCCCTGTTCATGATTGAGTGATCGGGCCTGTTGCCCTTTATCGCCAGACCGGCTAGATCGCCGGCCCCATCGGCCAGACCAGGTACTTTGACGCATGTTTAAAAAAATACTGATCGCCAACCGCGGCGAGATCGCCCTGCGCATCCAGCGCGCCTGCCGTGAACTCGGCGTCAAGGCCGTGATGGTTTACTCCGAAGCCGACCGCGAGGCCAAATACATCAAGATGGCCGATGAAGCGGTTTGTATCGGACCGGCGCCGTCGGCACTGAGCTATCTCAACATGCCGGCAATCATTTCGGCGGCTGAAGTGACCGACGCCGAGGCGATCCATCCTGGTTATGGTTTTCTGAGCGAGAACGCCGATTTTGCCGAACGTGTCGAGAAAAGCGGCTTCAAGTTCATAGGCCCTTCGCCCGAATCGATCCGCTTGATGGGCGACAAGGTGTCTGCCAAGCAGACCATGCTGAAAGCCGGGGTGCCCTGCGTTCCGGGTTCCGAAGGCGCCTTGCCGGCTGATCCGGCTTTTATCAAGCGGGTTGCCAAGCAGATCGGCTACCCGGTCATCATCAAGGCCGCTGGCGGCGGCGGCGGACGCGGCATGCGCGTGGTGCACACCGAAGCCGCACTGCTCAATGCTGTGCAGATGACCAAGGCCGAGGCCGGCGCGGCCTTTGGCAATCCGGAGGTCTACATGGAGAAATTCCTGCAGAACCCCCGGCATATCGAGATCCAGATTCTGGCCGACCAGTACAAGAACGCGGTCTGGCTGGGCGAGCGTGACTGCTCCATGCAGCGCCGCCACCAGAAGGTCATCGAGGAAGGCCCGGCACCCGGCATTCCGCGCAAGCTGATCGAGCGCATCGGCGCGCGTTGTGTAACGGCGGTCAAGAAGTTTGGCTACCGTGGCGCGGGCACTTTCGAGTTCCTCTATGAAGATGGCGAGTTTTATTTCATCGAGATGAACACGCGTGTCCAGGTCGAGCATTCGGTCACTGAATGGATCACCGGCATCGACATCGTCAAGACGCAGATCATGGTGGCGGCTGGCGAGCGCCTGCCTTTTGTCCAGCGCGACATCCAGATCCGGGGGCATTCCATCGAATGCCGCATCAACGCCGAAGACCCGTACAAGTTCACGCCTTCGCCGGGACGCATCACCAACTGGCACCCGCCGGGTGGCCCGGGCGTGCGTGTGGATTCGCACATTTATTCCAACTATTTCGTGCCGCCCAACTACGACTCAATGATCGGCAAGATCATTGTTCACGCCGACACGCGCCAGCAGGCGCTGGCGCGCATGAGCGCTGCCCTGGGTGAAACCGTGGTGGAAGGCATCAGCACCAACATAGCCCTGCACCGCGAACTCATGGTGGACGCCAAGTTCATGGACGGCGGCACCAACATCCACTACCTTGAAGAATGGCTGTCGAAGCGCGAGAGATGAAGCCCCCACGGTCGCTCACTGCGTGTGCTTCCTGCCCCCCGAGGGGGCCGCTGCGCCTGCGGTCTGGCAAAGCCAGCCCCGCGGCCCTGGCTGGGGCGGAATGCCCTTACAGCCGTTCACTGCGTGTGTCTCCTTCTCCCCAAGCGGCCTGGTGCGCCTGCGGTCTGGCAAAGCCAGCCCCGCGGCCCTGGCTGGGGCGGAACGCCCTTACAGCCGTTCACTGCGTGTGTCTCCTTCTCCCCAAGCGGCCTGGTGCGTCTGCTGTCTGGCAAAGCCAGCCCCGCGGCCCTGGCTGGGGCGGAATGCCCTTACAGCCGTTCACTGCGTGTGTCTCCTTCTCCCCAAGCGGCCTGGTGCGTCTGCTGTCTGGCAAAGCCAGCCCAGCAGCCTTGGGTTAAGCAAACTGTTTTGGATAAATGATGTTTGAAATGATTTTGCTGGCGCCTGTGGATGAGGTGGAAAACCTCAGCGACGCGCTGGATGCCCTGGATGCGCTCAGCGTTTCGGTCGAAGACGCCGACGCCCACACGCCGGCCGAGCAGGCGCTGTTTGGCGAGCCTGGCATGCCGCCGCCCAAGGCGGGCTGGGAACGCTCGCGCATCGTGGCGCTGTTTGCCACCGAGGCACTTGCCCGCGATGCAGCAAACCTCTTGCAGATGCAGGATTTTTTTGCTGGCTGCCAGTTGGTTGCGATCCAGAACGTCCCCGAGCAGGACTGGGTGCGGCTGACGCAGTCGCAGTTCACCCCGGTCGAAATCACCTCCGAATTCTGGATCGTGCCGACCTGGCATGAGCCACCGGCGCAGGCAAAACAGGTGATCCGGCTCGACCCGGGCCTGGCCTTTGGCACCGGAACGCATCCGACGACACGTATGTGCCTGCGCTGGATTGCTGGCCAGGGCGCTGCCGGTAAATCACTGGGCCGGGTGCTTGACTACGGCTGTGGCTCCGGCATCCTGGCCATTGGTGCTGCCAAGTTTGGCGCTAAAGAAATAGATGCCGTCGACATTGACGAGGCGGCGGTGGAATCGACCCGCGCCAATGCCCAGGCCAATCACGTTCAATTGCAGACCGGTCTGCCCGACAAGGCCATGGGCGCATATCAGACAGTGCTGGCCAACATCCTGGCGACACCTTTGCGGGTGCTGGCGCCGTTACTCTGCGCGCATGTCCAGGCCGGTGGCAACCTGGTGCTGGCAGGTATTCTGGATCGTCAGGCGGATGAGTTGAAGGCCGCCTACCTGCCTTATTGCAAGCTTGAAGTCCATGATGCGCAGGAAGGCTGGATCTTGATGACGGCCCAGTTTTGAGTCTGTCGGCCTAACCCGGCCTCAGGCACGGGTTGTCTCCGGGAATTTTTCAATCTACTACGCCCGATGAGCCAGATCACCCGCTGTCCCGCCTGCGCCACGATGTTCAGGCTTGTTGCCGACCAGCTCAGGTCGGCGCAAGGCTGGGTGCGCTGCGGACAGTGCGGTGAAGTGTTTGAAGCATCGCTGCACCTGCTTGTGGGCGGTACAAGCGATACCAGCCAGATGGAGGCTCTGCCATCCACCCTGCATGGCTTGGCGAATAAACCCCCCATGCCGCCTGACAAAGTACCCCAGTTTTCGAAGGTCGATCATGTGGCTGGCTTGCCACATGAACCCGGTGCCAGTCCCGAAAGTGGTGATCCGGCCGCGCCTGGAGCTGCACGGGATGAGGATTTCGCGGGCACTGCGGCTGACGCAGCACTGATGCAGCCTGCCGGTCTAGAACATCGCGATGTTTCTGGCTGCATGCCTTTGCCTGGCGAAAAACCGTCCATGCCGGCGAGTCCGGCAGGCTCTGGAGCTGTCAATCCTCTGGCTGGAAATGAAGAGCGGCATGAACCGGCATTCAACGCCGATGGCTTCGGTTTCAAGCCCTTTGGCTCGCCACCGCATCCCGGTGGACCAGAATTCCCGCCTGCTTCAGTGCAGCAGGATTCGCAAACATTTCCCGACGTGTCTTTCGTGCGTGAAGCGCAGCGCAAGGATTTCTGGAAGTCGCCCTTGGTTCGCACCGTGCTGGGCGTGATCTGCCTGGTGCTGGTACTGGCATTGATGCTGCAATGGGTTGTCCGGCAAAAGGACCTTCTGGCTGCGCAAGCGCCGCTGCTGGCCCCCTGGCTTCAGGCCATGTGTCGTCCCCTGGGTTGCGAAGTCCTGCCATTGCGGCGCATTGAAGCGTTGGTTATAGAAAACTCCAGCTTTAGCCGGACTGGTCCCGATGCCTATAGGCTAAGCTTCACTTTCAACAATACTGGCAATGCGGAGCTTGAAATCCCGGCGCTGGAAGTCACCCTCACTGACAGCCAGGACCAAGTCGTGGTGCGCCGGGTGGTGATTCCGAGCGAGTTTGGGACCACGGCCACCACGCTCGCTGCCTACTCGAGGCTGCCTGGCACTTTGGCCCTGAAAGTCGCCGGCACTGGCGCACAAGGGTCTGCAGCTCCGGCGCAAGCCGGTTTGCTGCCGGTGGCAAGCTACCGTATCGTCGCTTTTTATCCCTGAACTGAATCGAGAACTAAATGTCTTCTGTAATTTGTGGCTCGCTGGCCTTTGACACCATCATGGGCTTCGAGGGCCGGTTTGCCGAGCAGATCCTGCCCGACCAACTGCACATTCTGAACGTGTCGTTCCTGGTGCCGGCGCTGCGCCGCGAGTTTGGCGGCTGTGCGGGCAACATCGCCTACAGCCTCAAGCAACTGGGAGGGTCGCCATTGCCCATGGCGACGGTAGGCAACGACGGCGCCGACTATCTGGCTCGCATGCAGGCGCAGGGCATCAGCACCGAGTTTGTTCGCGTGGTTGATGATCTTTACACTGCGCAGGCCATGATCATGACTGACCGCGACAACAACCAGATTACCGCGTTTCATCCTGGCGCCATGATGCAGGCCCATGTCACCCGGATCGAGGCGCGCAGCGACATCAAGCTGGGCATGATCTCCCCTGATGGCCGCGATGCCATGCTGCAGCATGCAGAACAGTTCAAGGCCGCCGGCATTCCCTTCGTTTTTGATCCGGGGCAGGGTCTGCCGATGTTCGATGGCAAGGAGCTGGCGCATTTTGTCGATTTGGCAAGCTGGGTCACGGTCAATGACTATGAAGGCCGGATGCTGTGCGACCGGACCGGCTTGTCGTGCGCCGAGTTGTCACGCCGTGTGCGCGGCCTGCTGGTGACGCTGGGCGCCGAGGGCTGCGAAGTCTGGGTCGATGGTGCTAAGACGCTGGTTCCAGCGGTCAAGGCCAGTGCGCTGGTGGACCCTACAGGCTGCGGTGACGCCTTTCGTGGCGCGCTGCTGTTTGGACTGGAACAAGACTGGCCGTTGGTCCGTTGCGCGGCGCTGGGAAACCAGATGGGTGCATCCAAGATTGCCAGCCGAGGCGGACAGAACTATTCAGTGAATTTGAATGAAATAGGTGTTTAGCGCAACAGCCATAAGCGCTCACAGCTATAAAAAATATAGCATTGAATCTGATGCTTGAACATCAGCGGGTTTGGCAGAATATTTTTTCTATAAATCTTCAACGCTACGCCAAACCGAAGCCTGCGACTGGCCTGCTGGCGAGGCTGAAGCCGCAAAGGGCATGTCGATATAAAAGAATGAATTGAAAAAGCCCGACGTTTTGCAACATCGGGCTTGAGGCACAAGACCTGAACGAATTAAGGCTTGCTGCCCTTTGGGAAAGGCCAGGAGGCTTGCGGGCTGATGGTTGTCTGAGCGGTGGGCGTGGTTACCGGCGTCTTGACTGCAGGTTTTTTCTCGGATTTCTCGATTTTTACCTCTTTTACCGCCTTTACAGCTTTTTTTGCTGCGGGCTTTTTTACGGCTTGAGCGGTTTCAGCAGGCTTGGTTTCGATCTTTTTTGCAGCGGGTTTTTTAGCTGCTGCGGCTTTAACGGCTGGCTTTTCAGTCGCCACCGCTTTGACCATTGCCGTCACAGGCAGCACTTTTTTAGCTGCTGCTGATTTTGCAGGAGACTTTGCCGGTACGGCTTCAGTTGCCTTGACCGCGGTTTTTACTGCTGCCTTTTTGGCCACTGGCTTGGGAGTCGCAGCGGGTTTTGCGGCTGGTGCGGGTGAAGCCGCAGCCTTTTTCGCTGAAACTTTTACAGCCGCTTTCTCTGGTGCCTTGGCAGGTGTTTTTGCCGTAGTCTTTTTAGCCGACGGCTTGGACGCCGCAACTGTTGTTCCCGCCGGTGCGGGCGTCGCCGCAGTTGTCACTTTTTTTGCTGCTGCTTTCGCAGGAGCGGCTTTCTTTGCCGCTGGTTTTTTCGCAGTTGCCATGGTTTTCTCCTCGATCAGTTTGCAAAAAGCACTTCGTCTGGAGTACAGACGAAACGATTCGCAGCATGGGGCCTTCGGATTGCCGAACCCCATACCGCAAACACAGGCGCAACGGTCCCTGCGCACTCTGGGGTGCTGGCTTGGACTGTTGCGAATTTAAAAATCATTATTGTGTGGGCCTTGTGCTTTTTGTCAATCGTGTGCTGTTAATCCCAGGAAAGGGCGCCGCCAGACTGATATTCGATCACACGGGTTTCAAAGAAGTTGCGTTCTTTTTTCAGGTCAATCATTTCGCTCATCCAGGGGAACGGATTTTCCTCATTGGGGAAAAGCGTTTCGAGTCCGATCTGCGTAGCACGCCGATTGGCGATGTAGCGAAGATAGCCTTTGAACATAGAGGCGTTGAGGCCCAGCACGCCGCGTGGCATGGTGTCTTCGGCATAGCGATATTCAAGTTCTACGGCCTTCATGAACAGTTCGTTGATCTCGGCCTTGAACTCAGGCGTCCAGAGGTGGGGGTTTTCCAGCTTGAGCTGGTTGATCAGGTCAATGCCAAAGTTGCAATGCATCGACTCGTCGCGAAGGATGTACTGGTACTGCTCAGCCGCGCCAGTCATCTTGTTTTGCCGGCCGAGTGCCAGAATTTGTGTGAAGCCGACATAAAAGAACAGTCCTTCCATCAGGCATGCGAACACGATCAGGGACTTGAGAAGCGTTTGGTCTGCTTCGGGTGTTCCCGTCTTGAAGGTCGGATCTGAAATCGCTTCGATGAACGGGATCAGGAACTGATCCTTGTCCTTGATGGACTGTACTTCGTTGTAGGCGTTGAATATCTCGGCTTCGTCCAAACCCAGCGACTCTGTGATGTATTGGTAGGCATGGGTATGGATGGCTTCTTCGAAGGCCTGGCGCAGCAAAAACTGGCGGCATTCGGGCGCGGTGATGTGACGGTATGTGCCCAGAACGATATTGTTGGCCGCAAGCGAATCGGCCGTGACGAAAAATCCGAGGTTGCGCATGACGAGACGACGCTCGTCATCGGTCAAGCCGTTCGGGTCTTTCCACAGTGCGATGTCGCGGGTCATGTTGACCTCCTGGGGCATCCAGTGGTTTGCACATGACGACAGGTATTTTTCCCAAGCCCATTTGTATTTGAACGGCACCAGTTGGTTAACGTCGGTCTGACCATTGATGATGCGCTTGTCCGAAGCATTGACGCGCTTGGCTTTTGCGGCAGGCGCAGGCACTTCAACCGCTGGCTGGGTTGAAGGAGCGAAAGAAGGGAGCGGGACCTCCGCTGAGCGGCCGGCTGGCAAGTCGCTCGGGTGGGGAATCTGCAAAGATGGTTTGACTTCTTCGTCCCAGGTCAACATAGGAAATTCCAATACTTGAAGATTATGAAAGCAGCGGTGAAAAATGAAAAGTGTTCATTCAAACCGCTGCAGGTTTTGTTGCGCAATTGCAGCGGCTTTTTGCGTCTTATTCAAAAAAAGAACGAAAAATTCCGGTCAGCAAACCGCAGCTTTTTTATTGACAGGCTTCGCAGCCTGGATCATCAATCGCGCAAAACTTGATGTCGGTTGCAGGCGACGCGCTCAACTGGGCTTGCGCTGCTGCGGCTGCCTTGTCAATAGCGCTCATGCTTGCCGCCTTGGACTGTGAACCCGAGGACACCGAATTCATTTTGCCAGCGGTAACAGTTGATTTTTCGACATGCGTGGCACTTTGGGTACGCAGGTAATAGGTTGTTTTCAGGCCTCGAACCCATGCCAGCTTGTAGGTTTCATCCAGCTTCTTGCCCGATGCACCCGCCATGTAGATGTTGAGCGACTGCGCCTGGTCAATCCATTTCTGGCGGCGCGATCCGGCTTCCACCAGCCACGACGTTTCAATTTCAAATGCCGTGGCGTACAAAGACTTGATGTCCTGGGGCACGCGGTCGATCGGACGCAACGAACCATCGAAATGCTTCAGGTCCACCACCATCACATCGTCCCATAGACCGAGCTTTTTCAGATCACGCACCAAGTAGTTGTTGATGACGGTAAATTCACCCGATAGATTGGACTTGACCGACAGGTTGCCAAAGCAGGGTTCGATGCAGGCATCGACACCAATGATGTTGGAAATCGTCGCGGTGGGGGCAATCGCCACGCAGTTCGAGTTGCGCATACCGTCTTTTGCGATCTTCTGGCGCAGCGCGTCCCAGTCGAGCGTGGAGGAGCGGTCCACTTCGACATAGCCGCCGCGTTCATTTGCCAGCATGTCGAGCGTGTCGAGCGGCAGGATGCCCTTGTCCCACAGCGAACCCTTGTAGCTCGCGTACTGGCCGCGTTCCCTGGCCAGTTCGGTCGAGGCCCAGTAGGCGTGGTAGCAGATCGCTTCCATCGACGTGTCGGCAAACTCAACGGCAGCCTGCGACGCGTAGGGCACGCGCAGCTCATACAGGCAGTCCTGGAAACCCATCAGCCCCAGACCGACCGGGCGATGCTGCAGATTGGAATGGCGGGCCTTTTCAACGGCGTAGTAGTTGATGTCAATCACGTTGTCCAGCATGCGCATGGCCGTGGTGATGGTTTTTTTCAGCTTGTCATGGTCGAGTGCGCCGTCTTTCAGGTGCTGGACCAGGTTGATCGAGCCTAGGTTGCAGACAGCGGTTTCTGTTTCGCTGGTATTGAGCGTGATTTCGGTGCACAAATTGGACGAATGCACGACACCGGCATGCTGCTGGGGCGAGCGGATGTTGCAGGCGTCCTTGAAGGTGATCCACGGATGACCGGTTTCAAACAGCATCGACAGCATCTTGCGCCACATGTCAGTGGCCTGCAGCTTGCGCGACGGCTTGAGTTCGCCGCGCTCGGCGCGTGCTTCGTAGGCAACGTAGGCCTTTTCAAATTCCTGACCGTACTTGTCGTGCAGGTCAGGCGTGTCGGAGGGCGAAAACAGCGTCCAGCTGCCTTTTTCCATCACGCGGCGCATGAACAGGTCGGGAATCCAGTTGGACGTGTTCATGTCGTGCGTGCGGCGGCGATCGTCGCCGGTGTTCTTGCGCAGTTCCAGGAATTCCTCGATGTCCAGGTGCCAGGTTTCCAGGTAGGCGCAGACCGCACCTTTACGCTTGCCGCCCTGGTTGACTGCCACGGCGGTGTCATTGACCACTTTCAGGAAGGGCACAACGCCTTGCGATTCGCCGTTGGTGCCCTTGATGTGGGCGCCCATGGCGCGCACGGGCGTCCAGTCGTTGCCCAGGCCGCCGGCAAACTTGGACAGCAGCGCGTTTTCCTTGATGGCGTCGTAGATGCCGCCCAGGTCGTCGGCCACGGTGGTCAGGTAGCACGACGACAGCTGCGAGCGCAGCGTTCCGGCGTTGAACAACGTCGGTGTGCTCGACATGAAGTCGAACGACGACAGTATTTCGTAGAACTCGATGGCGCGCTCTTCGCGGTTTTGCTCATTGAGTGACAAGCCCATGGCCACGCGCATGAAGAATGCTTGCGGCAACTCGATTCGCTGCTTGCGAACATGCAGAAAGTAGCGGTCAAAAAGTGTTTGCAGGCCAAGGTAGTCAAACTGCAGGTCGCGTTCGGGCTTGAGCGCTGCCCCCAGGCGGGCCAGGTCGAACTGCTGGAGCTTTTCGTCGAGCAACTCGTTCTTCACGCCCTTGGCGATAAATTCCGGGAAATAGGTGACGTATCGGCTTGCCATGGCTTCATGGCTGATTTCCTCGCCCAGGACCTCCTTGCGGATGGTGTGCAGCAGCAGGCGCGCGGTGGCATAGGTGTAGTCCGGGTCTTTTTCGATCAGCGTGCGGGCAGCCAGGATGGACGCTTTGTAAACCTCTTCAATGGGCACGCCGTCGTACAGGTTGCGCATGGTTTCCGAAACAATCGGGTCAGGCTTGACGTCGCTACCCAAGTTGGCGCACGAGGCTTCAATCAGTGCTTGCAGGTTGCGAATGTCCAGTGCCACCCTTTTCCCGCCATCTGTGACATGCAGCAGCGGCGCTGCGGGCGCCTGGTTTTGCAGTTGTTTGGCGCGTTCCTGATTGTGCTTTTCGCGGTACAGCACATAGGCGCGGGCGATTTCGTGGTGACCACCACGCATCAGGCCGAGTTCTGCCTGATCCTGCACATCCTCGATGTGGAACGTGCCGCCGCTGGGGCGCGAGCGCATCAGGGCGCGAACCACGGCCTGGGTCAGGGTATCGACCGTTTCACGCACGCTGGCCGATGCCGCGCCTTGCGTGCCATGGACCGCCAGAAAAGCCTTCATCATGGCCACGGCGATCTTGTGCGGCTCAAATGCCACGACCGAGCCGTTGCGGCGAATGATCTGGTAGTTGGCAAGTGCTCCGCCAATGGGCAACTCGGTATTCCGAGCAGAGCTGCCGACGGGATCGCTGGATGAACTAGGCACGGCGTAGGGTGCTGTTTGCATGATTTCCTCTGAATTTGTTGTGGTGAGCAAGTGATGTGCGGGATCAGTAAAGAAGAAGAAGCTTGTCGAAAATCAGTGTTTGAAAGGACTGATTTTTTCTTCAATTCCGTGTCAAGGCCAAAATGGGCCAATGGATGGTTAGGCACTATACCTAGTGTCTGAAGCCGCTGCAACCACTACAGGTAGTGTATCGCTGCTGGGTGTTGTCGATATCCAACCTGGCTTTTTTATTGTTTCTTGACAGATTCCCATTGCGTTTGTTTTTCGTAAAACAGTGTGCAGGCCTGATGAAATCAGGCTTTTCGACAGCAGGGCAAGCACTGGCGCGGCTTTGCGCCGGTTTTGGGTTGTAGACGCTTGCAAAGCCTCAGCAGGCAGGGCCTGCAAAAGAGTCGCATCGGACACGCGCAAGGACACAGAATCGCTAAAAGGAAAATATCCTCAAGCAATCTGGGGGAAATACCGATTGGGCAATGCCAGGGAATCTTGTAGCAAGCGCCAGTCAAAGCCGGACCCAGGATCAAATTTTCGCCCCGGCGCAACATGCTCATGTCCGGCGATATACGCCACCGGGTAGGCTTGAAGAAGCGCTGCGCACAGGCTGGCAAGTGTTTCGTATTGAGGCGCTTCAAAAGTGCCTCCTTCCAGTCCTTCGAGCTCAATGCCAACGGAGTCGTCATTGCATTGGTTTCGTCCCCGGTAAGCGGAGTGGCCGGCATGCCAGGCGCGGTCGTCACAGCTGACAAATTGCCAAAGTGCGCCAGTGCGGCTGATGAAAAAGTGCGCCGAGACCTCAAGTCCCCGGATGCCCTGGAAGTAGGGATGCGCGTCCCAGTCGAGCTGGTTGGTGAACAGGCGCTGCACATTGCCGTTGCCGAATTCCCCCGGCGGCAGGCTGATCGAGTGAATCACGACCAAATCAATTGACCCTCCAGCAGGACGCTGATTGACGTTCGGCGACGCCATCACCCTCGCGTGCCGATACCAGCCGTGCTGCCACAAGCTGGTGTCCGGCAACAGGCTTGCTTCAGGCAAGGTCATCGAGGGCTTCAGTCGTATCGTCGTGGCCTGGCGTGATGATTCCCAGGCGGGCAATGCGGTAGCGGATCTGGCGCAGACTCAGGCCCAGCCGGATGGCAGCCGCCGTGCGGTTGAAGCCGGTTTCCTGCAATACCTTGACCAGGATGCTTCGTTCCTGCTGGTCCAGAAAGTTCTGGAGATTTTCCGGAACGACAACCGACTGCTCGGGTGGCGTGTCAAGCTGCGTCAGATTGTCTTCACCCAAGGCAACAGCCCGGTGCAAAATATTTTCCAGTTCACGGACATTGCCATTGAGTGGCAGCGAACGCAGATGGGTGAGCATGGCAGGATTCAGCTGGGGCATGTCCAGGCTTGACTCCTGGCAGATTCTGGCCAGCAGGGCGTTGCAAAGCGCTGGCAGATCCTCCAGTCGTTCGCGCAGCGGCGGCACCATGATCTCGATCACATTGAGCCGGTAATACAGGTCTTGACGAAAACTGCCAACTTCGACCCCTGATGCCAGGTCCTTGTGGGTGGCGCTGACGATGCGCACATCGACCATGTCCTCTTGCGGCGAGCCCAGCGGTCGCACGGTGCGCTCCTGGATTGCTCTGAGCAGCTTGGACTGCATGGCCAGCGGCAGGTCGCCAATTTCGTCGAGAAACAGCGTTCCGCCCTTGGCTGCCTGAAAGTAGCCCAGCCGGTCCTGCGACGAACCGGTATAGGCACCCTTGCGTGCGCCAAAGAACTCGGCTTCGAGCAGGTTTTCGGGAATCGCACCGCAATTGACAGCCACAAAAGGGTGGGCTGCGCGGTGACTGCAACCATGCACGGCACGCGCCACCAGTTCCTTGCCTGTGCCGGATTCGCCACGGATCAGCACTGGCGCCATACTGCCGGCGACCTTCACAATACGCGATTTCACGGCTTGCATCACGGGCGATTCGCCAACCAGCTTTTGCAGGATGGCCGCCGGGTCAGCCGGTTTTCCAGGCGCTGGGGGCGCAGCGCCGGCCATCGCACTGCGGCTATCGGTCTTGGCCAGTGCCGGGTTGATGTTTCGGGTTTCCTGCACGGCTGATGCCACCACACTGCGGAACTGCTTGAGATCCACCGGTTTGGTGAGATAGTCGAAAGCACCGGCCTTCAGTGCCTCTACTGCATTTTTAGCCGAACCGTGCGCCGTGATGACCACGCAGCGTTCTGCGCGTTGCTGTTGGGCCAGTTCGCGCAGCAGTTCAAGCCCCAGCCCGTCAGGCAGGCGCATGTCTGTGATCACCGCATCAAACCGGGCGCCTTCTAGATGTTCACGAGCCTGTTGAAGCGTGCCGGCGGCTTCTACGTGGTAGCCCTGCCGAAGCAGCGTCAGCTCGTACAGTGTGCGCAAGTCGGGCTCGTCATCAATGATCAGGATGCGGGCGGGTGAGGGTGAGGGTGCTTGCGAATTCATGATTTTTTAGACAAGGACAGAAGCCATGCTCGACAGCTCGGTACGCCGGCGCTCTAAATCAGGCCGGAACATGACAAAAAACTCATTGCCCTGGACATGCTCCCGCAGCACCCGTTGGTAACCAATCTGGGCGCCATAGCGTTCGCACAGTTCGCGGCAAATATACAGGCCCAGCCCGGTGGAGCGGCTTTCGGACGAGAAAAAAGGCTCGAACAGATGCGCCTGGACGCTTTCCTCCAGCGTCTGTCCATCGCTCCAGAACGCAAGCCTGGCTTGGCCTGGTGCCACCAGCTGTGTGCTGACTTCAAGCCCCTGGGTTGCGCCACTGGTGTAGCGCAGTGCGTTATCGAGCAGGTTGAGCATCAGGCGTCGCAAATGGTCGTCGTCAAACCCGACTTCCGTATTTTCGCAGTCAGTGCAGATACGCAATTGTCCGTTAACCGCATTTTGCCGGACCCAGTCATTCGCAATGCGCATTACCGCTTCATCAAGCCGCAGACTGGTGGTTTGCGGTGCCGGAATTTCCTGCTGCGCACGCGAGATATCCAGTATTTCATCAACGATTTTTGCCAGACGCTTGGCATTTTGACCAACGATGTCGGTGAGCTGGCGCTGATCGGCCGCTTGCAGGTCTTCTTCAAGCAGTGCATTGGCCTGTGTGATGGCGGCCAGCGGATTGCGAATTTCATGCGCCACCGCCGTAGACATGCGCCCCATGGCGGCCAGCTTCTCGATACGAACGCGTGCCTCCATTTCGCGCAGGTCTTCCAGAAACATCACGCACAGGCTTTCATGTGAACCGTCCCTTGAATCAGTCAAGCGCGAACGAACCTGCAGCCGTCGGGTGCTCAGGCCTGAATGGACGAGATTGATGTTGCTTTCTTGCACCGAATGTTGCGCAAAAGTATGCTGCATCAGCTCGACCAGGGGTTGCCAGGCTGTGTGAGCTGCCAGTCTGAATGGCGCTGGGTAAGAGGTTTCCTGTGCTGCCAGCAATCGTCGTGCCGCAGGGTTGGCGGAGCGTACGAAGCCGTTGCCATCCATGACAAGGACACCTTCTGCGAGTGTGGCAACCACCAGTTCATTGACCTGTATCTGCATGCGGGCAGCCGACTGGCTTTCCCTGGTCAGTTTTTCTTCCCGCGCCAGCCGCATGGCCAGCTGGTTGGCAAGCAGTGCCACAAGAAAAAATCCGGAGCCGCTCAAGGCTGCCTGCAAAAGCGCGGCATTGACTTCACCACCGCTTGGCACAGAACGCCATGCGGCGTCGGCCAGCAACAGCAGCGTCACGCTGGCTGCCGTGCCAAAAGCCAGCACGATGGGGCCAAGCACCGAGGCCAGCAACACCGGCAGTGCAAACAACGGGGTGTAATTCAGTGCGCTTGCCTGAAAAAAGTTGAGCAGCGAAAACGCCATGACATCCACGCCGATGGTCAATACCCAGAGCGCGTCAAACGTACAGCCCTGCGGACGGGGATGCGCCCAGAAACGAACGGCGAGTGTTGCGCCGAGATAGACAATACAGATGGCCTGCGTCCAGTGGTTCAACGGCGTACCCAGTGCCTGAAGCGCTTCCTGCAAAATGACCAGTACGGATGCGATGGCAATTCGGGCGTTCATGAACACACCCCAGAGACGTCTGAAGGAGCCTGGCGCGGTTTCCGGTTTCCAGGCGCCCGCCGCGCTTTTGACTGTGTTGCGCCAGAACAGTGCTGGCCGTCTCATCTAGGCTTTGGCTTCACGGCGATGCGCCTCACTGCAGTAAAAGCCGTCACGCCCGATCAGCGCTTCCGACTTGGGCAGGTGAATATGGCAAACACCGCAGGCAACCATTTCCGTCGCTTTTTTTTCTTCTGAAGACTTGCTGGGCGCACGACCCGGCGGCGCTGCCTTTTTTTGACTCGGCCGGCCGCTGCGCCAGATCCAAAAAACCACCAGTATCAGGAGAATGACGAGCAAATACTTCATGGCCGCCTCAGGATGACTTCAAGTACAAAGCGCGAGCCGGCATAGCTGAGCAGCAACAGCCCGGCGCCCAGGTAGAGCACGCGAACGGCCTTCAGGCCGCGCCAGCCCAGCCGCGCGCGCCCAATCAGCAAGCCTGCAATGACGGCCCACGCCAGCAGCGAAAAAATTGTCTTGTGGTCCCACTTCCAGCCCAAGCCAGGGCCATACAGGGTTTCGGCAAACAGCCAGCCCACCAGCAACGTGGCTGACAGCAATACGAAGCCGGCTTCAACAAAGCGAAAGGTCAGTCGTTCCAGTGTGAGCAGGGGAACACCGGTGTCACTTTGCGCGGCCTGGCGGATGGCGCGCTCGGCCCGCACCATCAGCCAGCCATGCACGACCGCTGCCGCAAACAGGCCGTAGGAAGCGATACCCAGGGCCCAGTGCAAAGGCAGGAAAGGCGAGGCGATCACATGGTAGGAGGTACCAGGGAAAAATACCGACAGCATGACGGTGGCGCTGCCCAGTGCGGCCAGCGCCCAATGCGCCTGAAGCTGCGGAAACAGCCTGCGTTCCACCGCATACACCGTCAGCACCAACCAGACCGTCATCGACAGCGCCGGGGCAAAACCAAAGCGTGGCGGCGTGCCCAGCAGGGCTTCGACCAGTGTCAGCGCATGCAGCCCCCAGGCTGCCAGCAGGAGGGCGCGCAATGGGCTTTCACCCAGCCGGGGTGTCGCCACTGCAAGCACTGCATAGGCCACGGCCGCACCGGCTGCTGCCCCAAGACCCCATCCATTGCTGAAAGCTAAAATCATGCGCAGAGTTTAGCGCCTGGCCCGGTCTGTTCCGGCCTTTGGCTCCCCCGCAGCGCCCGTTTCAGGACACCACTTCATGGCTACAGCCCTTACCGACAAGTTATCCCGCCTCGTCAAGGAAATGCGCGGCCAGGCCCGCATCACCGAATCCAATGTCCAGGACATGCTGCGCGAAGTGCGCATGGCGCTGCTGGAGGCCGACGTGGCCCTGCCGGTGGTGCGGGACTTCATTGCCCGCGTCAAGGAAAAAGCCATGGGCCAGGAGGTGATGGGTTCGCTCTCACCCGGCCAGGCGCTGGTCGGCATCGTCAGCAAGGAACTCGCCGCCACCATGGGTGAAGGCGTCAGCGACATCAACCTGGCCGCGCAGCCACCCGCCGTCATTTTGATGGCTGGCCTGCAGGGCGCGGGCAAGACCACTACCACTGCAAAACTGGCCAAGCACCTGATTGAAAAGCGCAAGAAAAAAGTGCTGACCGTGTCAGGCGACGTGTACCGGCCAGCAGCCATCGAGCAGCTCAAAGTCGTGACCCAGCAGGCCGGCGCCGAATGGTTCCCCAGTTCGCCCGACCAGAAGCCTGCCGACATTGCCCGCGCTGCCATCGACTATGCGCGCAAGCACTACTTCGACGTGCTGTTGGTCGATACCGCCGGCCGGCTGGCGATTGACGAAATCCTGATGGCTGAGATCAAGGAATTGCACGCGATCCTCAAGCCCGTCGAAACGCTTTTCGTGGTCGATGCGATGCAGGGACAGGATGCCGTCAACACCGCCAAGGCCTTCAAGGAAGCGCTGCCGCTGACCGGCATTATCCTGACCAAGACCGATGGCGACTCACGCGGTGGCGCGGCGCTGTCGGTGCGCCAGATCACCGGCGCGCCGATCAAGTTCTCGGGCACCAGCGAAAAACTAGACGGCCTGGAAGTGTTCGACGCCGAGCGCCATGCTGGCCGCATCCTGGGTATGGGCGACATCGTCGCGCTGGTCGAGCAGATGGCCTCGGGCGTGAACATGGCCGAGGCGCAAAAGCTCGCCGCCAAGATCAAGTCCGGCGACGGCTTTGACCTGAATGACTTTTTAAGCCAGCTTCAGCAAATGAAGAACATGGGCGGCTTGAGCAGCCTGCTCGACAAGCTGCCAACGCAGATGGCGGCCAAGGCCGGCGCCATCGACATGGACAAGGCGGAAAAGGACATGAAGCGCAAGGAAGCCATCATCCTGAGCATGACGCCGCTGGAGCGCCGCAAGCCCGACCTCATCAAGGCGACGCGCAAGCGCCGCATCGCCAACGGCTCGGGCGTGCATGTTCAGGAAGTCAACCGCCTGCTGGGCGAGTTCGAGCAGATGCAGGGCATGATGAAAAAGATGAAGGGCAGCGGCATGATGAAGATGATGAAGCGCATGGGCGGCATGAAGGGCATGCCGAAGTTTTGAAATGCTGACTTTTAGATCAAAACAGGCCCTGGCGCACTCCGTATATGCGCATGATGCTATTTTTTCAATAGCATCGAGCATTTTTGGTCGTGCAGGCTGCAAAAGCGTCCCAGGTGTTCCGGAACATTCGCAACGCGCTGAAAATGTAGGACAACTGCTCTACGTTATGCCGGCTGATACTCCACACGGGAGACGCATCCTGCGGTTCACTGGCGATGAGTTCATGGGTTTTCCCTTGGAAGTTACGAAAACTCATGTTTCGTCGCGTCCAGGCGCCCAAGCTTTGAAGCAATTCACTCCTGAAACCAAAAGGGTAATGGCTTGACTTTGAAAAAATCATGACCACACTTGACCGTTCGGCGTTTCAAATAAAACTTTCTGTTTGTTGTTGCCGAAATCTGTAAGTGGTTACCCGCTGACTCCCATGAAAATCAGGTTCTACCCTGCGATCATCGGCAGATGGTTTGTTTAAGGAAAGGTCATTGATTGCAGCCACATAAAAATTCCTCCTTTCCAGAAAGCCAAGAAATCCCGCAGGAGCTGGCCAGCATGCTGCGTGAAGCCAATGAGCACTTGGTGATTGCTTCCTTGCGGGCGCAGGATTTGCAGGATCAGGCCGAAGCCTCGGTGGAGCGGCAGACAGAATTCTTGTCGATGCTGGCGCACGAATTGCGCAACCCGCTGGGGCCCATCGCACTGGCGGCCGAAATGCTCGGAAAAATTTCCACGGCCCATCCGCTGCTGCCTGACATCCAGCAAATCATTGCCCGGCAAATCGCCCACATGAAGCGGCTGCTGGAAGACTTGCTCGACGCAGCGCGTGTCAACAGCGGAAAAATCACTCTTGAAAAAGGCTTGCTGGTGCTGAGCGGCATTTTGCAAAGCGCGGCTGAAATCAGCCAGCCGCATTTCCTCAAGCTCGGCCAGCAACTGATCGTTGACCTGCCGGGCGAGCCCGTCACGCTTGATGGCGACGGAGTGCGCCTGTCGCAGGTGTTCTCCAACCTCCTGATCAATGCCAGCAAGTTTTCGCCGCGCCAGGCATCCATCACCGTGTCGGCGCGCCTGTCTGAGGCTGGCACGGTGCGCATTTGCGTGAAGGACCAGGGCATCGGCATTGATCCAAAAGTCCAGCCTTTCATTTTTGACCTGTTCACGCAGGCAAGCAACACGCTGGACCGTTCGCAAGGCGGGCTGGGCATCGGGCTGTCCATGGTGCGTACGCTGGTGCAAATGCATGGCGGCACTGTGCAGGTACGCAGTCAGGGAGTGGGTTGCGGCAGCGAGTTCATCGTTGAGCTGCCAGTGTCCGCACAAGCCATGGCCTCTGAAGCCCACCTGACCATCGATGCCCATCCGGCCCGGCCTTGCCGGATACTGGTGATTGAAGACAACCTTGATGCCAATGCAACGCTCAATAGCTGCCTGACGCTCTATGGTCATGCTGTCGATTCTGCCTACAACGGCCTGGACGGGCTTGCCATGGCAAAAGATGGTCTTTACGACATCGTGGTCTCCGATATCGGCTTGCCGACCATGAATGGCTATGAGGTGATCCGCCGAATCCGGGCGCTGCAGCTGGTGCCCAAGCCTTTCTGCGTGGCCATCACGGGCTACGACCAGCAGGGCTACCTGGTCCATGCCAAGGAAGTGGGTTTCGACCATTATTTGATCAAGCCGGTTTCCATGGAGATGCTGGAGGCGCTGATTTCAAAAAATTTCCCTTCAGACGCCATCACCTGACCCATGGAAAATACTGAACCTACGCGCAGCCAACTGATAGAAGCGGCGCTGACCACGCTTCCTGAAACGGTGGCAAACGTTACCCTGCACCTTTGGGAGCGGCTGGCGCCCCAACTGATTTCAATCATTGGCGAGGGCGGTTTCAAGCCGCTTTACACGCGCAGCCTGCGCCTGGCGTCCAGTCTGCATCCCTGGATTGCGCCAGACCTCACAAAATCTGCCATCCAGGAGCGTTTCACTCACTTGCAGGCCGTCCTTTCGCAGCAGGATGCAGCCGTGGCCCGGTTGGGCAGCCTCGCGCTGTTCACCATTTTTCTAGATGTACTCGCTTCATTGATAGGCGAGGAATTAACAACTCATCTTTTGCACTCGGCCTGGAATGACAAGACTTTCGACACATCCGCTAAGGACTTTCCAAAATGAGTAAAAGAGTAACCATACGCCAACTGCCAACAGGGGTTGCCGGACTGGATGAACTGCTGGGCGGTGGCATACCGGAATTTTCCTTCAACCTGATTGCCGGCACGCCCGGCTCGGGCAAGACCACGATGGCGCACCAGATCATGTTCTCGCTGGCCAACCCGCACCGGCGCGCGCTGTTTTTTACCGTGCTGGGCGAGCCGCCGCTCAAGATGCTGCGTTACCAGCAGCAGTTTCCCCACTTTGACATCGACAAGATCAACACGTCCATCAAGTTTGTCAACCTTTCGGGCGACCTGCTCGACGGAGAGTTTGACCGCGTGCTGGCCCGCATCGTTGAAGAGGTGGAAATCTTTTCGCCCAGCCTGGTGTTCGTGGATTCGTTCCGTTCGATGGTGCAGCCGGTCAGGGATTTCAGAGACGACAGTGCGTGGGGATTGCAACACTTCATTCAGGCGCTCGGTGTGCAGATGACCAGCTGGCAAGCTACAACTTTTCTGATCGGCGAATACCCGGCGCAGGAAGAAAATTCCAGCCCGGTATTCACCGTGGCTGACGGCATTGTCTGGATGTCCCAGCATGTCCACCGCGACGCGATGGTGCGCAAGCTGCAGGTGGTCAAAATGCGGGGTCAAGCGCAGCGGCCCGGTTTGCACACCTTTCGCATCACCGATGAGGGGGTCGAGGTGTTCCCGCGCGTCATTCTGAAGGACGACGGCAGCCAGAAAAAACAATTACCCAGCAACCAGCGCCTGACGATGGGCGTGCCGCTTCTCGACAAGATGATGGGTGGGGGCCTGCCGGTGGGTTATTCCCTGCTGGTGGTGGGACCAAGTGGCAGTGGAAAAAGCGAGCTAAGCACCGAGTTTCTGGCCGCAGGTGTGCGGCTGGGCGAGTCGGGGGTGATTGCCGCATTTGAAAAAAGCCCCAGCCAGTTGCTCGACAGCCGGCTTCAGAAGCTGATTGAAAGCGGCAAGGTGTCGGTCATTGACACGCGCGCGCTTGACCTGTCCATCGACGAAATCATGCATGACCTGGTCAGCCTGATCAAAAGAACCAAGGCCAAGCGGGTGGTGATTGATTCGCTGTCGGCGTTCGAACTGGCGCTGGCGTCAATTTTTCAAGAAAACTTTCGCGAGTCCCTGTACCGCCTGACGTCGGTGCTGACCAATATGGGCGTGACGGTCTTAATGACCGCCGAGCTCGAAGACCGCTACACCGACCTGCGCTTTTCGTCGTACAGCAATGCGTTTTTGACCGATGCTATCTTGATGCTGCGCTACGTTGAACTTGGCGGGCAGTTCAAGCGCGTGATCTCGGTCGTGAAGGTTCGAGCCAGCAACCACAGCAAAGAAATTCGTTTCTTTGACATCGCCAATGACGGTATCACGATCGGCAAGGCGCTGACAAATTACCATGGAATCTTGTCGGGCGAGCCCACCTTGCGTGATGAGTCTGACCCCAAAACGCCGGCTTGAGTTGGTGCCGGGAGCCTGCCCTGCATTGGGGCAGCGGGGTCTGCTTTCTTACGCCTTGGCCTGCGGCGCAACCGGCGCGCGCGGGAGTTCGACGGTAAATACCGTGCCGGAATGTTCGTTCGACGCCACTGAGAGGGCGCCGCCGTGCGCTGTGGTGATTTCCCGGGCAATAAAAAGCCCCAGTCCCAGGCTGCTGGACGGCGCGCCTTCCAGCAGCCCTGATTCGACCGAGAGCTGAACCAGGGGATCGAAAATTGCCTGCAGCGACGAGGCAGGAATCACCGGGCCGTGGTTGCGCACCTGCACCGTGATCGAATCGGCCTTGCCCAGAGCCGTGATGGTGACTGCGTGGGTGTCATCGCGGTACTGCGCTGCATTGTTGAGCAGGTTTGAGAAAAGCTGCTGCAAGCGGGCACTGTCCAAAGATCCCGACAAATCGCCCGATGTCTCCAACTCGAAAGGGCAGTCGGGATAGCCGGCCTGGGCGTCGTCCAGGGCCGCCTGGCAGATACCGGCCATGTTCTCGGGGCGCAGGGTAAGCGGGATTTCGCCCCCCAGTTGCGTGCGCGCGTATTCCAGCAAATCCTTGACCATGGCGCTCATGTTGGCGGCGCTCCGGGCCACGCGGGCGCCCATCTCGCGGGTGCCTTCGGTGCCATTGGCGGGCCGCATCAGGTAGCTTCCTGCCAGTTTCATCGTGAACAGCGGGCTTCGCAGGTCGTGGCCCAAAATGGCCAGGAAGGTGTCGCGCGTGCGGTCGGCGTTTTCAGAATAGGTCACCACGGATTCGGCCAGCGCCTGGTCCATGGCTTCGTTGAAACGCATCATGTCTGTCGCGCTTTCCCGCGTTCCCAGTTGCATGTGCGGCATCCACAAACGGAGTACGGTGGCGCGCAAGGCCCGGTATTCAGCGGTGAGCTGGGTCAGCGTGAAGCCGCTGGCGTGGCGCAGCGTGCCGTGAATGGCTGCCGCACTCTTTTTGTTGATGTCTTCGTCGGCCTGGCCTTTTGACTTTTCGGCCTGCTGCGCCGCCGTCTGGGGCGTGTCAAGGTCAATGACGATTTCCTGCAGGATTTCGCGGGCATGGTCACGCAGAATGTGCTGCGGCGGGGTGAGCGACGCTGGAAACAGCGTTCGGGCAAAAGCGTCCCACTCGACAAGGATCTTCTCAAGATGGGCAGTGATGAACGTTGAGAGTTTCATGGGTCATTTCGTTAACCCATCAAAGAAGGGCGGTTGATTTCCAAGCCAATATCTTTTTGATAAAAATACTCGAGACTACATCTTATCGATTCTTTTGTTTCCGATAGTTTCAGAGTTGATTCAAACCAGTCAGAAGACAAAAAAGCCTGTTTTTAAAAGAAAACAGGCTTTTACGCATATTCAGCTTGCAGGTATAGCTATGAAAAAAATAGCATTCTGCAAACTCTTCTGCTGCGTGTCCGGGGTTCAGGCAGCTTTCAGTCTTGGCTTGGCAAGCTGGCTGGCATGCAGCCAGGCGCGGCGCAACACGGCCGGCGAGCGAGTTTCCTCGGGAATCAGCAGGTAGTTCTGCGCACGCATCGCGGTGCCAACGCCGACCTTGCTGGTCAGCACCGTCATCGGAATCGACAGCAGCAGCGGCAGGCCGACCGGCAGCAGCCAGACCAGTGCACTGGCGTCGATCATCGCAATGCCGGCGGCCAGCACCAGGACCACGCTGCTCATGGGCGCAAGCTGCGCCAGCGCATGGCGCCATGGCACAGCGGCGGCTTCGCGCGGAGGCGATTTCCATTCGAGCTTGAGGCCGGTCAGCGCGATGACGACGAACAGCGAGTGCGCCAGCATGCGGATGGGGGCCTGCAACAGCGCGATCAGCGTTTCCAGCAATGCGCTGCGCAGCAGGCTGGCGGTTCCGCCATAGGCTTGCTGCTGGCCCTTGAACAATACGGCAGCAATGCCCAGGATGCGCGGCAGGAACAGCATGGACAGCGTCCAGGCCCACAGCGACAGCAGTTCGCCGGGCAGCACGTCCCAGTTGCTGACCATCGGCGACCCTGACAGCCACAGCGCCGTGCCCATGGTCATGAAGCACAGCCACAGCGGCGCCGACAGGTAGGCCATGGCGCCGGTGGCGAACATCGAGCGGTGCACCGGGTGCATGCCGGGCTCGGCAATCAGGCGCGAGTTTTGCAGGTTGCCCTGGCACCAGCGGCGGTCGCGTTGCAGCTCGGCCAGCAAATCAGGCGGCTGTTGTTCGTAGCTGCCGATCAGGTCAGCCACCAGCCAGACGTGAAAACCGGCGCGGCGCATCAGCGCGGCTTCAACGAAGTCGTGCGACATGATGCTGCCGGCCATGCCGCCCGTGCCCTTGATGCGGTCCAGTGCGCAGTGCTGCATGAAGGGTTCGATGCGGATGATGGCGTTGTGCCCCCAGTAGTGGGACTCGCCCATCTGCCAGAACTGCATGCCCAGCGTGAACAGACGACCGGTCACACGCGAGCCGAACTGCTGCGCGCGTGCATGCAGGGTGACATGGCCAATGGCCTGGGTGGCGGTCTGGATGATGCCGGCCTTGGGGTTGGCTTCCATCAGCTTGACCATGGACACCAGGCAGTCGCCGCTCATCACGCTGTCGGCGTCTAGCACCACCATGTAGCGGTAGTCCTTGCCCCAGCGGCGGCAAAAGTCAGCCACGTTGCCGGCCTTGCGGTCGGTGCGGCGCTTGCGAAGGCGGTAATAGACCTCGATCTGCGGCTGGTGTGGCTGGCTGGCAAGCTGGCCGCGCAGGTCTTCCCAGGCGGCGCGTTCGGCCTTGATGATCGCCGGGTCGTTGCTGTCGGACAGCACGAAAACGTCGAAATTTTGAACATGCGATGTCACCGCGACCGATTCGCAGGTGGCGCGCAGCCCGGCGAACACCGTGCTCACGTCCTCGTTGCAGATCGGCATGATGATGGCTGTGCGCGTGGCCTTGTCCAGCGTGTGGTGCTGCACCTTTTTGGCCGACAGGGTGTGGGCGTCGCCGAACAAGGTGACGTAAAAGCCCATCATCGCCGTCATGAAGCCGGTGACCACCCAGGCCGACAGCAGCGCAAACAAACCCAGCTGGCCGTATTGCAAAAAGGCGTTGTCATAGACCGGCTGCATGTCGGCAAACAGTGCCGTCGCCATCGCCGTGCTGACGAGCGTCAGTAGCATGAACACCGTGCGGCGGCGCTTGGCGGCATGCTGCCACGGCTCCATCGCCTCGGCAGATGCGGGTTGGTCAAGCGTCTTTCGGCCGGTCAGCCTGAGCAGTGGCAACAGCGCCGCCGTGCCCATGCTGTTCCAGAAACCGCGCCACGGACGCGGCGCCATCGAACCCCGGTGCAGTGGCGGCGCGGTGACCGCATTCGGATGACGCTCTTCACGCAGCAGGCTGCGCCGATTCAGTTGGTGATCAGGTTGGTCCATGTTTCGCTCAGGGTTTGTTGGTTGTATTGGAGAAAGGCGCGCAGCTCAATCGGCTGGACGGGTTCGGCGGCGTTGGCGGGCTTGAGGCGCTCGACCCGCACGGTCATGCGCCAGGCGCCGGTGGCCGGGTTGCGGTAGGCCAGGCTTTCGACCACGCGGGCGTTGCTGCCGGCGGTGGTGATGGCCTCGACCTTGGCATCCTGGGGCAGGGCGTCCAGCGCGGGACCGGCAAAATCAACGACAAACTGGATCTGCTGGCCCAGCGCGTCAGCGCCAAGCTTGCTGTAGCCGATGCCCCGACGCGACTGCGTCACCCAGCCGTTGGGCGGCAGCTGCTGGTTCTTGCCCTGCCAGGCGATCTGGTAGGCCAGGTCCAGCGGCTCACCGGCAGCCGGCATTTTTTCAGGCACCCAGTAGGCGGCCACGTTGTCGTGGGTTTCGTCGGGCGTGGCAAATTGCAGCAACTCGACCCGGCCGGCGCCAAAGTCGTTCAACGGCGTCACCCAGGCGCTGGGGCGCTGTTCATAGCGCGCTTCGGTGTCTTCATAGCTGCGAAAAGCCCGGTCACGCTGCATCAGGCCAAAGCCCTTGAGTTTTTGCATGCTGAACGAGGTGACCAGCGGCGACGCCGGGTTTTGCAGCGGGCGCCAAAGCCATTCGCCCCCGCCCTTGCCGTCATCGGTGGCGATCATCAGGCCGTCCGAGTCATGCACTTCGGGTCGAAAGTCGCCAGGGCGCGGCTGGTTCTCGCCAAAGAAAAACATGCTGGTCAGCGGCGCGATGCCCAGCGTGGTGACTGGCTTGTCACTGGGCCGCATGAAGATGCGGGCGCGCACTTCGGTCACGGTCTGCTCGCCGGGCTTGACATCGAAACGGTAGGCGCCGGTCATGCGCTCCGAATCCATCAGGGCATAAATCGTCAGCGGCGCGCCTTCGGCGGTGGGCTTTTCCAGCCAATAGTCGGTAAAGCGCGGAAATTCTTCCTGGCCCGGCCCGGCCGTGTCCACCGCCAGGCCGCGCGCCGACAGGCCGTACAGCTGCCCGGAGCCCAGCGCCCGAAAGTAACTGGCGCCCGAGAAAACAATCAACTCGTCTTTGTAGGTGGGCGAGTTGAGGTTGCTGAAAAAGCGCACGCCGCCATAGCCGAGGTCGCCCCAGCTTTTCGGAGCCAGGCTGGTGTTTTTGCCAAAGTTGAAGCGGGCCGGGTCGTAGGGAATGCGTTTGGTGCCCGCAGCGGTGACTTCATGGACACGAACCGAGTCGCCATGCCGGCCAACATGAAAAAAGTTGGCTTCGAAAGCCAGCTTGTCGGTGCGCCACAGCGTGCTTTCCGGCTTGAAGCGGATGTCGCGGTAGTCGTCGTATTCCATCTTGGCCAGCTCGGCTGGAACGGCAAGAGAAGCAGGTTTGAATGGTGTTTTTGCGCGCTGGCTGGCGAGTTTGGCGACATCTTCCAGACTCCATGCCATCGCCGGGCTGCTGCCCAGCGCCAGCACGGCGGCGCAGGCCACGGCTGAAAAATACACCTTCCAGCTTGGCGCGCTGGCAGGTTTAAAACGACAAAAAAAGGCTTGCATGAAGCTGATAGGGCAAACCCTGTGCCAGCTTCGAAAAATCGTCTTAAATCAATGACTTGGAAAGAAAATATGATTTTTCAGCATGAAAATCCGGAAAAAACACCCTAAAACACCGGTTTTTGTCGCCACCCAGCGACAAGTTTCAGGCCTGAATTTAAAAGTTGTTTTAAATCAAGGACTTGGCGTGTCGTCAAAAAGCGACTCACTCCGGCGACGGCTGCGAACTGTCGGACTTGAAGTGGCCTGGCGTGAGGCCGTGCTTTTGCATCAACCGGTAAAACTCGGTGCGGTTGCGGTCGGCCAGCCGGGCGGCGTCGGCTACATTGCCGTCGGTCAGCTTCAAAAGGCCGACCAGGTAGTCGCGCTCGAAGCGCTGCTTGGCCTCGGCAAAAGTCAGCACCTGGATGCTGGGTGAGCGCAGGGCGCGCTGCACCAGCGCCAGCGGCACCAGCGGTGTGCTTGACAGCGCACACACCTGTTCAACCACGTTGTAGAGCTGGCGCACGTTGCCCGGCCAGGCAGCGGTGGTCAGAGCCTTGAGTGCCTCGGGCGCAAAGCCGCTCAGGCGCTTGTGGTACTTGGCCGCCAGCGTCACCAGGAAATGGTTGGCCAGCAGCGCAATGTCCTCGCGGCGTTCCGCCAGCGGCGGCAAACTCAGCGTCACGACATTGAGCCGGTAGTACAGGTCGGCGCGAAAGTCGCCGGCTTCCATGGCGGCATCCAGGTCGCGGTGCGTGGCCGAAATGATGCGCACATCGACCGGAATCGACTGGCTGGCGCCTACCGGGCGAACTTCGCGCTCCTGCAGCACGCGCAGCAGCTTGACCTGCAGCGCGGGCGGCATGTCGCCGATCTCGTCCAGCAGCAGCGTGCCGCCGTCGGCCGCCTGGAACAATCCCTTGTGGTTGCTGACCGCATCGGTAAAAGCGCCCTTGACGTGGCCGAACAGTTCGGATTCGAGCAAGGCCTCCGGAATGGCACCGCAGTTGACCGCGATGAAAGGCTTGGCAGCGCGCTGGCTGGCCTGGTGGATGGCCTGGGCCAGCAGTTCCTTGCCGGTGCCGCTTTCGCCGCGAAGCAGCACGCTGGCATCGGTGGCGGCAACCATGTGGGCTTCGGCGAGCACCTCGGCCATTCGGCTGGAGCGGCTGATGAGCCTGCTTTGCCAAGCCTCGGCGCTGCCCTGCCGCGCCGGATGGGCCGGCGCGCTCAGGTGCAGCGCCTCGGCAATCTTGTCGAGCAGCGCCTTGCCGTCGAAGGGCTTGGTCAGGTAGGTGAAAACGCCGCGCTCGGTGGCTTCAACCGCGTCGGGAATGGTGCCGTGCGCGGTCAGCAAAATCACCGGCAGCGACGGGTGCAGGGTGCGGATGTCGTCGAACAGCGCCAGCCCGTCCTTGCCGGGAAGGCGCACGTCGCTGAGCACCAGCTGCGGCCGCTTGAGCTGGAGTTCGGTCAGCGCGGCCTCGGCCGAGGTGACGGCCGTGACGCGGTAACCGGCGGCTGTGAGCCGCATGGTGAGCAGCCGCAGCATGTCGGCGTCGTCGTCAACCACCAGCAGGTTGGCTGCCGTGGGCGAGAGTGGGGCAGTTGCAGGCGTCATGGTGCGGGCGGGGGCGTGCGGCCACGGCTGGCGGGTGCCGACGCACCCGGCGCGGGCACGCGGCTGGTCAGGCTGCGTTCAATCGCCTTGAGTGCTTCCAGCCTTTCATTGGTCTGGTCGAGCCGGCGCTGGACTTCGCGGGTTTGCTGGTTCTGTTTTTCCAGCAGGTCTTCGATGCGCCGCTGCTCGCCATAGCGGGCAGCCAGCAGGCGGGCCAGCGGATGCAGCACCTGGGCTTGGGCATCGGGGTTGGCCAGCAGCCGGGTGAGCAGTTCCTGCGCCCGTATCAGCTCCGGCGTCTGGCGCAACTGGCTGAGCACAAGGGCCAGTTGCAACTGGCTGGGCGGAAGGTAGGGGTTGCCCAGCCGTGCGATTTCCTGATTGAGTTCTGCAGAAGTCATCGAACGGGCCCGGTCTGCATAGGCCAGCATCCGGACCACGGCGTCGCGTTCCGGGGCTGGCGTGGTGTCCGCCGCAATCGGGGGCGGCGCCGCTGCGTTGCCGTTGGCTGCAGCGCTGCTGGCGGGCGTCGCCGGAGCCGGTGTTGCAAGCTGAGCGCCTTGGGGCGGCCCGACCAGCGAGCAGGCTGCCAGCAAGGCAGTTGCCAGACCAACGCCTGGCAGGCACAAGCCGATCCGGCCGAGGCGCGCAAAAAACTCAGCTCTTGTAAACATGGGGAAACTCGATTCTGAAATGGGAGCCCGCTTCCTGCGGCAGCAACTCGATGCGTCCGCCGTGTGCGGCAATGTATTCCTGCACGATCGACAGTCCGATGCCGCTGCCGCGAACGCCGCCCTCCGGCTGGCGCTCGCCCCGGTAAAAGGGCTCGAAAATCCGTTGCTGGTCCGATGGCGCGACACCGGCACCCTGGTCCTGGATGTCGATATGCACCAGGCCAGGCTGCTGGCTTAGTGAAAGATCAATAGTACCTTTGAGCGGCGAGTAGCGGATGGCATTGGACAGCAGGTTGGCGAGCGCGGTACTTATTTTTTCCGGGTCCACTTCCATTTTGAGCGGGTCGCCGCTGATGTGCACCGTCAGTTCCCGGGCGCGCCACTGCAGGCGCTGCGCATCGACCTGGTCCTCGATCAGCTGGAGCAGGTCCACCGTTTGCCGGCGCAGCTGGCGCGCCTCGAACGCCGCCGTGTTGAAGCGCAACAGGTCCTCGATCTGGCTTTGCAGCACGCCGGTGTTGTGTTTGAGGATTTGCGCGATTTCGCGCTGGTCCTGGCTCAGCGGGCCGGCCACGCCGTCCTCCAGCAGCGACACACCTTCACGCAGCGACGCCAGCGGGGTCTTGAGTTCGTGCGAGATGTGGCGCAAAAAGCGCGACTTGTCGGCATCCAGCTCGACCAGCCGAAGACGCAACCAGTTCAGCCGCTCGCCAAGCAGCGCCAGGTCGGCCGGGCCGTTGATGGCAATGACCTTGTCAAGCCGGTTTTCGCCCAGTCCAACGATGGCGTTTTCCAGCCGCTTGAGTGGCCGGGTGAACCACACGCCGAAGGCCAGCGCCATGAAGACTGCCAGCACAATCGCCCCGGTGATCTGCTGCGCCAGGTGCTGGCGGCTGGTTTCGAGCTTTTCCTGCAACGAGCGGTTGCTTTGCTGGATGGCTTGCTGCACCTGAAGGGCAATGGCGGTGTTGATGCTTTCAAGTTCGCGAAATTCCTGCGCCAGCTGGTGTTCACGGTCCAGCGCCGTGTCCAGTGGCCCGATGAGCAGCTCAAGCATGGTGTCCAGGTGCGCGCGCCAGGGGCGTTCCCGGGCGGCGGGTATCTCTTCCTGCGCCAGCCGCGCGATGATGGCGGTGGCATCGCGGGCTTCGTCGCGAAAGCGCTGCCTGAGGATGCGGTCATCCAGCACCACCGACTGCCGCGAGGCGCGCTCCATCGACACGCTGCGCTCGCGCAGCGACTGCGCGGCACCGCTCAGGTCCAGCGCACGCGCCGCATTGTCGCGGCTTTGCACCGTCAGGTCTTCGAGTGCGAACAGCGCGCGCAGCGACGCCGCGCCGAGCAGCGCGGCAACCAGCAGGAAGGCAATCACCAGCAGAGGCCGGAAGGAAAACCGCTGCAGCATGGGTTTGGACGTCAGGGGCAGATGACGCGCTCAGGCCAAAAGGGCTGCATGGTCCGCAACAGCCGGCGCTGCATGGTCTTGCGTCAGCACTTCGCCGCGCAAGGACCGCTGGCTGGTTTCGATGATTTTGACATCGACCATCTGGCCGATCAGGCGCGGCTGGCCTTTCAAAATGACGACCCGGTTGCATTCGGTACGGCCCATCAGTTCGGTCGTGTCTTTGCGCGCCGTGCCTTCGACCAGAATGCGCTGCACCGTGCCGAGCCGGCTGGCGCTGATGGCGCGCACGCTGTCGTCGAGCACGGCCTGCAAATGCTGCAGTCGACGCAGCTTGACCTCGTGCGGCGTGTCGTCGGCCAAGTTCGCCGCCGGTGTGCCGGGACGCGGGCTGAAGATGAAGCTGAACGAGGTGTCGTAGCCGACGTCGTGGACCAGCTTCATCAGTTTGTCGAAATCTTCCTCGGTCTCCCCCGGAAAGCCGACGATGAAGTCGCTGCTCATCGCCAGGTCGGGACGGATGGCGCGAAGCTTCTTGATGGTGCTCTTGTATTCCATCGCCGTGTAGCCGCGTTTCATGGCCATCAGGATACGGTCCGAGCCGTGCTGCACCGGCAAATGCAGGTGGTTCACCAGCTTGGGCAGCGTCGCGTAGGCGTCGATCAGGCGCTGGGTGAATTCGTTCGGGTGGCTGGTGATGTAGCGGATGCGTTCGATACCGGGAATCTCGGACACGTAGTCGAGCAGCGTGGCAAAGTCGGCAATTTCCGCCGTGCCGCCCATCGTTCCCCGATAGGCGTTGACGTTCTGGCCCAGCAGCGTGACTTCCTTCACGCCCTGGTCGGCCAGGCCGGCGACCTCGACCAGCACATCCTCGAACGGCCGCGAAACTTCCTCGCCGCGCGTGTAGGGCACGACGCAGTAGCTGCAGTATTTGGAGCAGCCTTCCATGATGCTGACAAAGGCGCTGGCGCCCTCGACCCGGGCTGGCGGCAGGTGGTCGAACTTTTCGATTTCCGGAAAGCTGATGTCCACTTGCGGCTTGCCGAGACGGGCGCGGCTGGCCAGGAGTTGTGGCAGGCGGTGCAGCGTTTGCGGGCCGAACACTACGTCGACATAGGGCGCGCGCTGGATGATGGCCGCGCCTTCCTGGCTGGCGACGCAGCCGCCAACGCCAATCAGCACGCCCTTGGCTTTCAGGTGCTTGACACGGCCCAGGTCGCTGAAGACTTTTTCCTGCGCTTTTTCGCGCACCGAGCAGGTGTTGAACAAAATCAGGTCGGCTTCGTCCATGTCTTGCGTTTTTTCATAGCCTTCGGCGGCGTGCAGCACGTCGCTCATCTTGTCCGAGTCGTACTCGTTCATTTGGCAGCCAAAGGTTTTGATAAAGACTTTTTTGCTCATGATAAATTGCTACTGAATTAATAGCTGCTTGCGCCCGTGGATAATGCGCAAACAGCCAATTTGATTGATAAATATGGAGTTGGACGGCTGGCAGTTCTGCGGCCAGCGCGTCAGGGCTCTGTGGCGATGGCCGGAACAGCGGCGTCGGTGCTGCTGCCCAAGCTGAACCAGGACGCCTTGGTGTTGGGGCGTTTGAGCCTGGCTTCTTCACGGTTCAAAATCCAGACCTCATGGACATTGCCGGCACTTTCGCGCAGGTAATTGACCACCACCTTTTGCTTCACCAGAGCGGCCGACATGACCAGCAGGTTGTCGGTGCCGTGAATGCGCGCGCCGGGCGACAGCCGGTCGGCCTTGCCATCCACGGTGATCACGGGTGGCGCCAGCACCACCATTTCACCGCGCAGGGCGGCAGCCGGAAATTGCCTCACGGCGACGGGTGTGGCACCCGTGGGGTCGTTGGCGCAGGCCGCCAAGAGGGCCGATGCGGCCAGAAAAGCCACGGTGACGAAAGCATGCGGTGTGCAGCGGTTCATGGTATGTGTCCAGAGGCTGTGGTTGGGGAAACCGGCCATTATCTCAGGCGCAAGGCCCGCCATGCCTTGCGCAAGGCCGTCGCTTCAGGTCCGGGTTAACCGTTCAGCAAGAAAAGTGGCGCAAACCAAAAACGTTGACGCCAGGGCGTCAGGCGGCCTCGGCCAGTTCGACGTCGCTCTCGTATTGCGACAGGGTGTGTGGCACATCCAGCAGGTCAAGCGCGCGGGCCACGCTGTCGTTGACCAAGTCGCACAGCGTTTCCGGACGCAGGTTGAACGCAGGGACCGGCGGGCAGACGATGGCGCCCATTTCCGTCACGTTGAGCATGTTGCGCAGGTGCGTCAGGTGCAGTGACGACTCCATGGTCAGCAGCACCAGGCGGCGGCGTTCCCTGAGCATCATGTCGGCCGCGCGCGTCAGCAGGTTGTCGCCCAGTCCGTGCGCCACTGCGGCCAGCGTGCGCATTGAGCACGGCGCGATCACCATGCCGCTGCAGGCCAGCGAACCGTTGCCGATGCCGGCGCCAAGGTCCTGGACGTCATGCACCCGGCCTGCCATGCCTTCGATGAAGTCGCGGTCCATGTTCAATTCGTCCTGCAGATGGTGCCAGCCGGCGCTGGAGACCACCAGGTGCGACTCGACGCCTGGCAAGTCCCGCAGGACCTGCAGCAGGCGTGCGCCGTAGACGGCCCCGCTGGCGCCTGAAATGCCGACGATGATGCGGCGCAGCGAAGGGGCAGGGGTGTAGGTGTAGGTGTGGGTATGGGTGAAAGCAGTGGTCATGGAACTGACACGGCCGCAGCGCGTGTGGGGTTGTGTTGGTGGAGCCTGGCAGTTGGTTGCATCATGGCATTAAAGAATGTTGCGCCGGCTGTTGCTCGTCGCAGGAGCGCCACGGGCCGAGCAGGGAAAAAAAACGGGCATGGCAGTCATTCGGTCCGGGTCGTCAGGCCACATAAAGCAGCACGGTGAAAAAATGGCAGATGCTGCCGCCCAGCACGAACAGGTGCCACAGCCCGTGGCCGTGGCGCACTCTGTGGTCCAAGGCATAAAACACTATGCCGAACGTGTAAAACGCACCACCCGTCGCCAGCCAGGCAAAGCCGGCAGGGCTCAAGGCGCGCCACAGCGGCATCACCGCCACCATGGCAAGCCAGCCCATGAGTATATAAATGATCAGCGACAGGATTCGTGCCCCTTTGGCCAGCCAGATTTCCTGCACGATGCCCACCAGCGCCAATCCCCAGATCACACCAAAAATCCACCAGCCCCATCTACCCCGCAGCGACACCAGCGCAAACGGCGTGTAGGTGCCGGCAATCAAGAGGTAAATCGAGCAGTGGTCGAACTTGCGCAAGACGTTCTTGGCCGGGCCGCGCACGCTGTGGTACAGCGTAGAAAACACATAAAGCGCAACCAGCATCACACCGTAAATGCTGAAGCTGACGATTTTCCAGGGGTCGCCCTCGCGGGCCGCCAGCACGACCAGCACCACCGAGCCAGCCAGCGCCAGCGCCGCGCCGACCAGGTGCGTGATGCTGTTGAAACGTTCGCCACGGTACATAAAAGGGGTTGGTTCATCTTGGCCGCTTTGCCTGCGCTTCGCCGTCGGGCATGGGGCTAGTAGAGCAAAAGGACATGCCAGGTAAGGGGATAGGGCCTAGTCTTTGGGCTGGTGACAGGCTTTCTCGCCTACCCAAGAATACTCCTATGACGCAAGCCTTTTGTGGATTGCCGCCTGACCTGGGCAAAACCAGCCAGTAAACATTTTGCCGTTTTGGACCGGATTCTCAAGCGCAGCATGGCACTGTTTTTTTAACGCCGGCATACAACTCGTATGGTGGGTCGCGTTTGAAAACTGTTGTTCAGAAAAATCCCTGCCCATGGAGCGATTACCCACTAGCTGCCGCTTTTTCATTAACAGGCTGCACATAAACAATTTTTCGACCACTGCAATGTAAATTTTTTAAAGAATGAATTTTTGTTACATAAATCCCGCTCGAGGGTTTGCCCTGTAGGTAGTCAGCTATCACCTGCTGGTGGGTTTTCGGTGAAATACTGTTGCTGTGATTCGTACAAAAAACCAGATTTCAACTACCCACAGGAGACAAACATGCGTGTCATTTCCATAGCAGCCCAGAACCCCGAGCCTGCGAGTTGCAATGAAGAAAGCGGCGTGGTTCGCAAAGTCAATCTGCCTTTGGCACGGCGTGAGTTCTTGAAGGGCTCTGGCCTTTTGTTCGGTTCACTGGTCACAGGAACCTTGCTGGCAAGTCTTGCGCCGTCCAATGCATGGGCGCTGGAACTCAAGAAATTATCCACGGCGCAAGGGCAAACACTGATGGCCATGGGCCGCGTTTTGTACCCGCATCAAAAGCTGCCAGACGCGGTGTACGCACTGCTTGCCAAAGACCTTGACGCCAAAGCGGCCAGCGACGCCAGTGTGGCCACGCTGTTGGATCAGGGGATTGCTCTGTTGAACAAGTCGGCAGGCGGTGACTTCGTCAAGGCAAGCACTGCAAAAAAGGAAGAGATCGTGCGAGGCATGGAAGGCTCGGCGTTTTTTGGCGCAGTGCGTGGCCAGTGCGTCACCTCGATATATGACAACGACATGGCCTACGCCGTGTTTGGCTACCCCGGTTCGTCCTGGGAAAAAGGCGGTTACATCACACGAGGGTTTCAAGACCTGAAGTGGCTTCCGGCGCCTTCCAAGGAAGCCAGCCCTGCGCCGTACATGGGCTGAATGCCCTACGTAAAAGAATCTACAACTAGGAGACTGACATGGCGAAATTTGATTTTTCAGACGACTCGGTTGTGCTGATCATTGGCTCAGGCGCAGGCGGCGGCACATTGGCTAACGAACTGTGCCAAAAAGGCATCAAGGTCGTGGTGCTGGAAGCGGGAGCAATGCAGTCCAACGCTACATTCATCAACGACGAATGGAAGTCCTTCAGTCAGCTGGCCTGGCTGGACAAGCGCACCACATCGGGCACCTGGCGGGTTGCCAAAGACTTTGCTGGCTTGCCTGCCTGGATTTGCAAGACGGTCGGCGGCACCACTACCCACTGGGCCGGTGCCTCCTTGCGATTGCAAGACCATGAGTTCCGTACCAAGTCGGTTTACGGCGAGGTCAAGGGGGCCAATTTGCTGGACTGGCCAATCACCCTGAAGGACCTGGAGCCGTACTACGCCAAGGCTGAATACAAAATGGGCGTGACCCGTACCAATGGCATTCCGGGCCTGCCAGGCAACAACAATTTCAAGGTCATGCACGCAGGCGCCACCAAGCTCGGTTACAAGGAAGTGCACACCGGCAACATGGCCATCAACAGCCAGCCCCGTGATGGCCGGGGTCGGTGCCTGCAACTGGGCTTTTGCTTTCAGGGTTGCAAGAGCGGTGCCAAGTGGTCCACGCTTTACACGGAAATTCCCAAAGCCGAGGCCACCGGAAATTTCGAGATCCGCCCGCAAGCGCATGTTTCGCGCATTGAACACAACACGTCCGGCAAGGTGACGGGCGTAGTGTATTTTGACAAGGACGGCAAAGAGCAGCGCCAAAAAGCGCGCATTGTCTGCGTGGCTGGAAATTCGATTGAAACCCCAAGGCTACTGCTGCTGTCGGCCTCCAATATGTTCAAGGATGGCCTGGCCAACTCGTCGGGTCAGGTGGGCCGCAATTACATGCGTCACATGACCGGATCGGTTTATGCCGCATTCAAAAATCCGGTGCACATGTACAAAGGCACTACCATGGCGGGCATTGTGCGCGACGAAGCGGGGCACAACCCCAGCCGGGGCTTTGTGGGCGGTTACGAGCTGGAAACGCTGTCGCTGGGCATTCCCTTCATGGCTGCATTCTTGAATCCGGGTGGCTGGGGTGCTGACTTTGCCTGGTGGATGGACCATTACACCAACCTGGCGGGCATGTGGCTGGTGGGCGAAGACATGCCGCGCGAAACCAACCGCGTCACACTGAACACGGACGTCAAAGACCAGTGGGGCAACTACGCGCCCAACGTGCATTTTGACGACCATGAAAACGACATCGCCATGCGCAATCACGCCTTTACGCAGGCCGAACGTATTTACCAGGCGGCAGGGTCGATCAAGTCTTTCCGCACACCGCCCTACCCGTCCACCCACAACATGGGCACCAGCCGCATGAGCGCCCGCCCGCAAGACGGCGTGGTCAACAAGTGGGGACAAACACACGATATTCCCAATTTGTTCATCAGTGACGGCAGCCAGTTCACCACTGGAGGCGCGGAAAACCCAACGCTCACCATCGTGACATTGGCCATCCGCCAGGCCGACTACATAGCGCAGCAGATGACTGAGCGTGCCATTTAACGTAAATGTTTCAATACCCGGAGTTCCACCATGTGTGAATACTTTGTCAAAGCAGACCCCATTCAATACGAGCAGCGTTCACGCACGGTTCGCATCAGAAGTGTTCTTACCAGCATAAGGCTGGAAAACATGGTTTGGGACATCCTGGCCGAAATGGCCGAAGACGAGGGATGTACGACCAATGCACTCATCGCCAAGTTCCACGACGAAATCCTTGCCCACCGGGGCGAAGTACCCAACTTTGCCTCGTTTTTACGGGTGACCAGCATGCGTTACCTGCGGCGGTGCATGCTGGCTTTAGAGCGACAGCAAGCCCAGTCCGTTGCGGCCCATACGGTAATGAGCAACACAGGCCGGTCGCCACCACTTGAAATAATCCCAAAGCCGTTGGCGGCGGTGGGCAGGTAATCACACCCTCCATCGCAGCTTGGTCGGCATCAGGCTACAGGCTTGGCGTTCGTCCGGCGCGCTGCTTATCTATTTTGAAAGAGTTGTTCCCCATGCGTTTTACTTCTGAAACTTATCCGGGTGTGAGTCTTGCCCCAGCGGATTCCACCCGCGGTTTTGTGTTCAATCACTCCATGCTGCGCGTGAAAGACCCGCAGGTCGCGCTGGACTTTTACACCCGTGTCATGGGTATGCGGGTGCTGCGCAAGCTGGATTTCACGGAAATGAAGTTTTCATTGTATTTTTTGCACTGCAGCGTGGAGGGCGAGGAAGCACCTGAAGACGCCGGCGAGCGCACCGCCTGGACTTTCAGCCAGCGTGGCATTCTTGAATTGACCCACAACTGGGGCACTGAAAACGAGCCCGATTTCAAATACCATGATGGCAACGCGCAGCCTCAGGGGTTTGGGCATATCTGTTTTTCAGTGCCCGATCTGAACGCAGCCATCGCCTGGTTTGACGAAAATAAAGTCACTTTTGTCAAACGTGCCGACCAGGGAAAAATGAAGGATGTCGCCTTTATCAAAGACCCCGATGGTTACTGGATCGAGATCGTAGAGCCCGCACGGCTTAAAGGCTTGGGGAATTGATCGCCATGCACCAATTTCACAACCAGAAGGCTTTTTCATCCGTTCCAAAGGTATTGACGCTTGCCGCAGCGTTGTTTGTCGCTGGCAACAGTTTCGCCAACCAAGCCTTGGCACAGAAGAATGATTGCCTGGGCTGTCACGCGGTCGCCGTTAAATTGGTCGGACCCGCTTTTAAGGATGTTGCCATCAAGTACGCAGGACAAAGTGATGCAGCAGAGCGACTGGCGGAAAGTATTCGCAACGGAAGTGTTGGCAAATGGGGCGACTTGTCCATGCCGGCCCATCCCAAAATTTCTGTAGCCGACACCAAAAAGCTCGTAGATTGGATATTGACAATAAAATAAATCAGACGAGAAGAAATATCTGCGCACTATAGGTTCGGCTCACTGGGCACTCTTGTTCAATGGCTAATGATATTCCCTTTTGTATCAAGCAACTGTCCAGAATACTGTGTTGTTGTCCATAGGTAGGGCTCGCTGCCCATGAGCGGTGAAGTGCCTTTTCAAAGTCAGATCAGCCAGTAATTGAGCAGGCATCGTTATGACGCCTGCGATGTGTTCAACTGGCACATTGACAGCAACACGCCCCAATATGCAGCAATCATCAAGGTGATGTTGGTAACGACTAAGAAAGACGCTCATGATTGTCGAACGCATCTGGACTGGCAATGCCTACCGCAATTTCAACTACCTGATTGCCTGTCCGGAAACGGGTGAAGCCCTTGCGATTGACCCGCTGGACCATGAAAAATGCCTTTCGATGGCCAAGGTTCGCGGCTGGCAGATCACACAGCTGCTGAACACCCACGAGCACAGCGACCACACCGGTGGCAACGCCGCCGTGGTGGCGGCCACTGGCGCCAAGGTGATTGCGCACTACAAGGCAGGCAACCGGATCAGCGGCATGGACCGTGGCGTGAAGGCGGGGGATGTGATCAAGGTGGGCAAGACGGTCGAGCTGGAGTGTCTGGACACGCCAGGGCACACCATGTGCCATATCTGCCTGTTTGCCCATACAGACCAACCTGCTTTGTTTTCGGGTGACACACTGTTCAATGCAGGGGCAGGCAACACCCACAACGGCGGCGACACCGATGCCCTTTTCGATACGTTTGTCCATCAATTGGCCCGGCTGCCTGACGACACTCGCCTGTATCCCGGGCATGACTACATTGAATCCAATCTGAAATTCACGCTCTCACGTGAACCCGACAACGCCGCAGCAGAGACGCTTTTGACCCGCGTCGCGGGCCACGACCCCGCAGCATCCGTGGTGACAACGCTTCAGGAAGAGAAGCAGCACAACACTTTTTTCCGACTGGACAACGCCAGAATCATCGGTAAATTGCGTGAGAGCTTTCCTGAATTGCCAAAGGAACCCGACGCCAAAATGGTCTTTGGTGCATTGCGGGCGCTGCGAAATCAGTGGTAACTTTCTCTGACCCTGGCCTGGGAAGCCTATTTTTCGCCCGTTAAATTTGCAGGCGATTGCAGCGTATGCAGGCTGTGCAGGCACTTTTTCTTGGCAACGCGGCGGCTTATACCAACCGATGAGTGTCAAACGAGAAGCCAGCCGCCCAGCACAATGCTGTGTAACGGCAGAAAATTCTGGACCGTGCGCTACAACTTTGTTTAATACCCAAGAAAAAAGCCGCTGATCCAAAGAATCAGCGGCTTTTTCAAGAATGTGGTGGTGATAGGTGGACTTGAACCACCGACATCAGCATTATGAATGCTGCGCTCTAACCAACTGAGCTATATCACCCGAAAAGCGAAATTATAGCCAATTTTTAAGGTAATTCTTCAGCGATGCGTGAAGACGGGCTTGCGTTTGTTGACGAAGGCATCCATGCCTTCTTTCTGGTCTTCGGTCGCAAACAGCGCATGAAACAGGCGCCGTTCGAACATCACGCCGTCGCTCAGGCCGCTTTCAAACGCGCGATTGACCGCTTCCTTGGCAGCAAAAACGCTGGGCTGGCCGAAGCCGCAAATCATCAAGGCTGCACCCAGCGCCTCGTCCATCAGTTTTTCGAGTGGCACCACGCGGCTGACCAAGCCGGCGCGCTCGGCTTCCACGGCGTCCATCATGCGGCCGGTCAGCGCCAGGTCCATGGCCTTGGCCTTGCCGATGGCGCGCGGCAGGCGCTGCGTGCCGCCGGCGCCCGGAATGATGCCCAGCTTGATTTCGGGCTGGCCGAATTTGGCGTTGTCGGCGGCGATGATGAAGTCGCACATCATCGCCAGTTCGCAGCCGCCGCCCAGCGCAAAGCCGCTGACGGCCGCAATCACCGGCTTGCGCACGCTGCGCACCTGTTCCCAGTTGCGCGTGATGTAGTCGTTGTTGTACACGTCGGCAAAGCTGTACTGCGCCATGGCGCCGATGTCGGCGCCGGCGGCAAAGGCCTTTTCGCTACCGGTCAAAATGATGCAGCCGATGCTGTCGTCGGCGTCGAAGGCCTTCAGCGCGCTGCCCAGCTCGTCCATGAGCTGGTTGTTGAGTGCATTGAGCTGCTTGGGTCGGTTCAGCGTGATGATGCCTGCCTGGCGGGCGTCCGGGCCTTGTGTAGACGTCACAATCGTTTCATAGGTCATGGTTCGGTCCTTGTAAAGCCTTTCATCATGCCATCCCCGCAGGGCCGTGAGAACCAGGCCGTCCCAAGCCTGGCGGCAATGCTAAATTCAAGACAGGAGAAAACCATGAACCATCCAGAATCCGAACCCCGTACCGAGTCCACGGTGCTGTATGCCGTCCAGGGCGCCGTGGCCGTCGTGACGCTCAACCGTCCGCAGGCGCTGAACAGTTTCAGCCGCCAGATGCACCACGACCTGTGGGCCGCGCTGGACCGGGCCGAAGCCGATCCGCTGATCCGTGCGCTGGTCATCACCGGCGCGGGCCGGGGTTTTTGCGCTGGCGCCGACCTGTCGGAGTTTGATTTCACGCCCGGCCCTAATCTGGTCGAGCGCGCCGACCCGGGGCCGCTGATCGAGCAGGCATTCAACCCGACGGCGCGCCGCCTGCTGGCGCTGCGCATGCCGACGGTGGCCGCCGTCAATGGCGTGGCGGCAGGCGCCGGCGCGTCGCTGGCCCTGACCTGCGACATGGCCGTGGCCGCGCCGACCGCCAGCTTCATCCAGGCCTTCAGCAAGATCGGGCTGGTGCCCGACGCAGGCGGCAGCTGGCTGTTGGTGCAAAAGCTGGGGCTGGCGCGCGCCATGGGGCTGGCCTTGACCGGCGACAAGCTGACGGGCATGCAGGCCAAGGAATGGGGGATGGTCTGGGACGTGGCCGACGACCCGCTGGCCGCTGCCATTACGCTGGCTCAGCGGCTGGCTTTGATGCCGACAAAAGCGCTGGTGGCGACCCGGCATTTGCTGCGCGAAGGCATCACCCGGACGCTGGACCGGCAGCTTGACGAGGAGCGCGACCAGCAGTCGGCCCTGTCGCGGACGCATGACTACATGGAGGGCGTGACGGCTTTTCTGGAAAAGCGGCCCGCGGCTTTCAGGGGCGAATAGCCAGGCGCAAGTCGCAGGGTGCGTTTGCTTTGAATGGCAAACAAATTTTAAGCATCAAATAGACCATTTGCGCAGGTCTGATATACACGAGCAGCTACTGATTCAGTAGCAAAATTCACAGAACCATCTGTACGTCGAGATGGCAAATCAGGCTGATTTGCCGCTTGGAGCCAGCCATTCATTGACCCGCGCCTCGTTCCTGACAGCCAGCCGCCAGGTCGTGGTCGCCGGCGGCAAGGTCAGTTCAAGCCGAAGCAGGCGCTTGTCGCGCGCCACCAGCGCAATGACTTTTGTGGCATGGCCGGCATACAGCAGCAGGTCATCGAGCTTGCTCAGGCGCCAGCCCGCGTTTGGTTGCGGGACCGTTTTGGCTGAAACCGGCTTGCTGATCAACTCCAGCCCCAGCCATTCGTCGCCAGCCGAAAAACCGGCTTGTTCGGCCGCGCCACCGCGCAGCACGGTCTTGACCTGGATGCTGTGGTTCTCAGCGACGCGCAGGCCCAGCCGCTGGGCCAGTTGCGCCGGTTCATCCAGTACCGCCACGCCATGCTGCTCCAGCAAGATTTTCAGCGGCAACTCGTCCCGGCCATGCACCCAGGCGGCCAGTTCGGGCGCAAAGGAACGCAGGCCCAGCGATTCCAGCACGGCGGCCACATCCAGCTCGCGCATCGGGCCGGCCTTGCAGCGCTTCCACAGCGCGCGCATCACGTCGTCGAGTGTTTTTTCATGCGTCGTGCGGCCTTCGCTGCGCAGCGTCAGGTCCAGGCAAAGGGCGACCAGCGCGCCCTTGGTGTAGTAGCTGATCGTTGCATTCGGCGTGTTCTCGTCGGCACGGTAGTACTTGACCCAGGCGTCAAAACTCGCCTCGGCCACGGACTGCACCTGCCGCCCGGGCGCTTGCGCCACCTGGTTGGCGGTGGTGGTCAGCCGCTTCAGGTAGCCGGCATTGTCCAGCAGCCCGGCGCGGCGCAGCAGCAGGTCGTCGTAATAGCTTGTGAAGCCTTCAAAGAACCACAGCAGTTCGGTGTAGTTTTCCTGGCCATACCGGTAGTGTTCAAACTCGGCCGGGCGCAGCCGCTTGACGTTCCAGGTGTGGAAATACTCGTGGCTGATGAGGCCGCACAGCGTGGCGTAGCCGTCGGAGGTCTTGGCATCGCCCTGGCGCGGCAGGTCTTTGCGGTTGCAGATCAGGGCTGTCGAGTTGCGGTGCTCCAGTCCGCCATAGCCGTCATCCACCACGTTCAGCATGAACAGGTAGTTTTGATGCAGCGGTTTGCGGTTGCCGTGCCAGAAGCGGATTTCTGCCTCGCAGATTTTTTGTGTGTCGGCCAGCAGCCGCGCGCCGTCGAAGCTGTCTGCCGCGCCTGCCACGACAAAACGGTGCGGCACCCCGCGCGCGGTAAAACTGCCGCTCCAGAATGCGCCCATTTCAACCGGGCTGTCGACCAGTTCGTTGTAGTCGGCTGCCTGGTAGCGACCGAAGCCCCGGCTGTCGATGGTTTGCGGCATCAATCCGGTAGCCAGCGACCAGCCGTCGATGGCCTTGGCGGCAGGAATTTCCATCACATGCGGCTTGGCCTCCTGGCCTTCGACTTTCAGGCAGACGCTGGTGCCGTTGAAGAAGCCGCGGCTAGCATCCAGCCAGGCGGTGCGCACCGAGTTGTCGTGCGCATACACCTGGTAGCGCAGCACCAGCGCACGGTCCGGGGCACAGGCGATCTGCCAGTTGCATTTGTCCAGTTGTTCAACGGCCAGGGGATGCAGATTGCGGCTTCCCTGGTGCGCCTGCAGATTCTGCAGGTTTTTGGAAAACTCGCGCACCAGGTAACTTCCCGGAATCCACACTGGCAGCGACACGCGCTGCAGCGCGGCGGGCCTGGCAATCGTCAGCGTGACCTGAAAAAGGTGGGCATGCAGGTCGCCAATCTCGACGCAATAGTGAAGCGCGGTCAACGCCGGGGCTGGCTTGCTGGAATTCTTGGACGTCGGGATTTTCGGGATGGGGGAGGGGGCTGGGGAGGGGGTGGGCGTCAAGGCGGGCATAGGCCTGCAAGGATAATCCAACTGGCGCCGCGCCCGTTGGGCGTCAGGTGAAGGCCTGTGGCTGGATCACGTTGCGCAACAGCTCTTCGAGGCCATCCCAGACAATCTGCACGCCCAGGCACAGCAGGATGAAGGCCGACAGGCGCAGAAAAATCACCGACCCCGCATCGCCCAGCGGCTTGAGCAGGCGCTGCGCATAGTGAAGCGCCAGGTACAGCACGATGCCAATGACAAACAGTGCCAGCACGCCGCCGCCCATGCGCGCCAGCGACAGCGCCAGCTTCTGGTCGTGCAACGACACGCCCACGGTGATGGCTGCGGCAATCGAGCCCGGGCCGCAGCTGATGGGAAAGGTCAGCGGGTAAAAAGCCTGGCGGCGAGCATGTTCGACCGTGAACGATTCGGCCAGTTCGGTACGCCTGTCGTCCCCGGCATGGCTGGCGTTGAGCAAGCGCCAGGCATTGGCGGCAACGATCAAGCCGCCGCCCACGCGCACAATCGGCAGCGAAATGCCAAACAGATCGAGCACATACGAGCCCACCAGCATTGAGCCGGCCATCAACGCAAACATGTTGCGCGCTATGCGCCTGGCCAGCAGCGCGCGGGTGCTGATCGAGGCGCCTTCGGTCAGTCCCAGGAAGATGGGCGCCGTTGCCGCCGGATTCAGGATGGGCAGCAATGCTGCCAGCACAAACAGAAAGCTTTTGCCGAACAGAATCAGTAATTCAATGACCACATGCAGCTTTCTTCGCCAGACCCTGCCAGGGCCGTGCTGATCGCGACAATTTGGCAGGCTGATTGAATATAAAAATGATAGCTATGCACGCCCGCAGAACGGGCGCGACCGTCATTATTTATTTATAAAGACCCGAATAATCATTCGGCCTGGAGTTTATTTGCCTGCGGCGCTGGCGAGCTGCTTTTCAATTTCTTGCGCGCTGATGGCGCCTGGCACACGCGTCCCATTGGCAAAAAATACCGTTGGTGTACCGGTAATCTTGTATTTCTTGCTGAAGGCCAGGTTGCGTTCCAGCGCGGACGTGTCGCAGCTGGCCTTGGCGGCGGGCTGGTCGCGCACCATCCAGTCGAGCCAGGCTTTGTTCTTGTCCTTTGAGCACCAGATGTTTTTCGACTTTTCCACCGAATCCGCGCTGAGGATGGGAATCAGAAAGGTGTGAATGGTTACATCGTCGACCTTTTGCAGGTCGCGCTCGAAGCGTTTGCAGTAACCGCAGTTGGGGTCTTCAAACACGGCGAGCTTGCGTTTTCCGTTGCCGCGTACCTGGGTAAAGGCGTCTTTCAGCGGCAAGGCATCGAAGTCGATGGCGTTGAGTTTCTCGGCGCGTTCCTCGGTCAGGTTGCGTTTGGCACGGGTGTCGATCAGGTTGCCCTGGATCAGGAAATTGCCTTCGGCATCGGTGTAGAAAATATCGGTTTCGTTGACGCGAATTTCATACAGACCGTTCATCGGCGTCTTGCTGACTTCGTCGATTTTCGACAGCGTCGGCAACCGATCGGCCAGGTTCTTGCGAATCACGGCTTCCTGCGCCAGCGCAGAGCCCAGGGTGCAGGCCAGCAGGCCGGCAAGTCCTGCCAGCCTGAGGCTGACAGTCAGTCGATGGTGTTTCATGAGGTTCCTGTTGTTCAACGAATTCTTAAGAGTAGTCACAGGCCGGCGGCCTGCCCCGTGACCCAGCGCTTGAGCAGGCTGCTGCGCGCAAAGCCTTTCATGCCCCAGTTGCGCAACGCCTGCCAGCGCTCGTCGGACTGGGCGAACAGGCCATACAGTCCGTCGGTCACTGCGCCCATGGCGGCCACATCGGCCTTGCGCGCCCGCTCGTAGCGGCGTAACAATTTTTCATCGCCGAGGGCGCGCCAATATTCGCGCTGCGCCAGCACGCCAGCCAGGCAGGCGGCGTCGGCCAGTCCCAGGTTCAGCCCCTGGCCCGACAGCGGATGCACCGTGTGCGCCGCGTCACCCGCCAGCGCCCAGCCGTTGCCAGTCCATCGGTCGGCGTTGGACAGCGCCAGTGGCCAGGTGGCCCGGTCGCTGGTCAAGATCAACTGGCCTGCCTCGGGCCCGCAAATGGCCTGCAGGGCCGCACAGAACTGTTCAGGCGGCATGTGCTCCAGCGCCTCGGCATGCTTCAGCGACGCCGACCAGACCAGCGCCACGGCGCGCCCGTCGTCACCTCCCAGCGGCAGCAGCGCCACGATGTCGCCGTTCACGAACCACTGGCGCGCAATGCCCTGGTGCGGCAGGTTGGCATCGAGCCGTGCGGCAATCGCTTTTTGCGCATAAGTCTTGACCGTCCACTGCACGCCGAATTCATCGCGGCTGGTGCTTTTCTTGCCTTCGCAAATCACCGTCAGCGCGGCTTTGGCTGGCGCAGTCACCAGTTCGATCTGCGGCTGGTAGCGCACCGCCTGGATCAGCTGCTGCTCCAGCGCCGGCACATCGACGATCCAGGCGAGTGCGTCTTGCGCGACGCTGTCGGCGGTGAAATCAATCTGGCCGCCGTCGTCGCCCCAGACCTGCATTTCACGGACCGGCGTGGCAAACGGCGCGTCAGGCCAGACCCGCAGCGCCTCCAGCACCTTGCGCGAAGCGCTGTTCAGCGCATAGGCGCGCACATCGGCAGAGGGCAATTCTTCTTCCGCTGGCTGCGGCTGGCTGACCAGCGCCACGCGCAGGCGCTCGCGCGCCAGCAACAACGCCAGGGTGCGGCCCACCACGCCGTCGCCGCGAATACAGACATCAAAAGTTTTGGACATGCCTCATTTTAGGAGTGAGTGCAGAATCAGCGCTTTGCAGGGCCAGTGTGAAGGGCAAAGCGTATGCCATTTCCCTGCTGCAGCCTTGACAACCGCAACAACTGGACAAGACGTGAACGATTCAATGAATGCTTCCGTGCTGGACACCACAGACGCTGCAGCGCCGGTTGGACCTTGCGATCTGGCCGCCCGCATTGCCGGGCTGTTTGTCTACCCGGTCAAATCCTGCGCCGGCGTGCGCGTGGAACAAGCCCTGTTGCTGGACACCGGGCTGGAATTCGACCGCGCCTGGATGGTGGTGGACGGCGACGGCAATTTCCTCACGCAGCGCGAACTCCCGCGCATGGCGCTCATCCAGCCGCAACTGAAAACTTACGAAATGGTCCTGCGCGCCCCCGGCATGCTGGCGCTGCACATCGCGCTGGACCGGGTCGAAACCCGCGCGCGGGTCACGATCTGGAACGACGACGTGGCGGCCTTCGACATGGGACCGATTGCCGCCCAGTGGTTCACCGATTTCCTGGGCATTGCCGCACGGCTGGTGCGCTTTGACCCGGACCACCTGCGCGTCAGCAATCTGGACGACACCGGCGGCACCCTGGCGCTGAACCAGTTCAGCGACGGCTATCCGCTGCTGGTCATCAGCCAGGCGTCGCTGGACCGGTTCAATGAAAAATTGACGGCCCAGGGCTTTGCTGCCGTCGGCATGGAGCGCTTTCGGCCCAACATTGTGCTCGGCGATGCGCCGGGCGAACCGCTTCTGTCGCCGCACGACGAAGACCGGCTCGACCTGATCCAAATCACCACTGCGCAAGGCTTGGTCCGGCTGAAGCCGGTCAAGCCGTGTGCGCGCTGCCCGATTCCCGGCATCGACCCGGCCACCGCCATCAGCAGCCATGCGGTGGGCGACCTGCTGCAAGGCTATCGCCAGGATGCGCGGCTCAAGGGCGCGGTGACCTTTGGCATGAACACCATCGTGCTGGCCGGCATCGAACACCTGCTCAAGGTGGGCCAGCCGGTCGGCGCGAACTACCGGTTTGATTGATTCCTGCCCGTGATCACCAGTTGGCCACCAGTCGGCCGGCGCGCGAACCTGGATTGGACGACTCATTACAATCGCCGATGTTCTTGCCGGGTAAAAACCCGGTACAAAAGCGGGCGCAAGCCTGGGGCCGTGACGGGTTGTTCCCAGCCTTGACATCTTCTGCGGGTCCACGCCGGGTCACTCCACGGCATCGCCTGGAGCCTGGCGGGTAATGATTTCTAAGGAATATTGATGAGTTTGAAGTGCGGCATCGTTGGCTTGCCCAACGTCGGAAAATCCACCCTGTTCAATGCGTTGACCAAAGCCGGCATCGCGGCGGAAAACTACCCTTTTTGCACCATCGAGCCGAATGTCGGCATCGTTGAAGTGCCTGATGCGCGCCTGGATGCGCTGTCGGCAATCGTGAATCCGCAGAAAGTCCAGCGCGCGATTGTCGAGTTCGTCGACATTGCCGGACTGGTCGCTGGCGCCAGCACGGGCGAAGGCCTGGGCAACAAGTTTTTGGCGCACATCCGCGAGACCGACGCCATCGTCAACGTGGTGCGCTGCTTTGAAGACGACAACGTGATTCACGTCTCCGGCAAGGTCGATCCGATCGACGACATCGAGGTGATCCAGACCGAGCTTTGCCTGGCCGACCTGGCCGCTGTCGAAAAAGCCTTGCACCGCGTCGGCAAACTGGCGCGTTCGGGCGACAAGGATTCGGCCAAGCTGGTTGCGATTCTGGAGAAATGCCAGACCGCGCTGAACGAAGCCAAGCCGGTGCGCACGCTGGACTTCAGCAAGGACGAGCTGCCGCTCTTGCAGCAGTTCTTCCTGATCACCGCCAAGCCCGCGATGTTTGTAGCCAACGTGGCCGAGGACGGGTTTGAAAACAACCCGTTTTTGGACCGCCTGAAGGCCTATGCCCAGTCGCAAAACGCGCCGGTGGTGGCCATCAGCGCCAAGATGGAAGCCGAAATGGCTGAGATGAGCGATGAAGACCGTCAGATGTTCCTCGAAGAACTCGGCCAGACCGAGCCGGGACTGAGCCGCCTGATTCGCGCCGCCTACACCCTGCTGGGCCTGCAGACCTATTTCACCGCCGGCGTGAAAGAGGTGCGCGCCTGGACGATTCATGTCGGCGACACCGGCCCGCAGGCCGCTGGCGTGATTCACACCGATTTTGAAAAGGGCTACATCCGTGCCCAGACCATCGCCTTTGACGACTTCATCACCTTCAAGGGCGAGCAGGGCGCCAAGGACGCGGGCAAGATGCGCGCCGAAGGCAAGGAATACGTCGTCAAGGATGGCGACGTGATGAACTTTTTGTTCAGTTCCTGAGCGGGCCGGAGCGGGCGACAAGGGAAAGAGTCCGGCGCTGCTCATTTTTTTCAGTGATTACTCAATTTTATCGAGGCTCTTCGTATCCTCTTTGGTCATTGCGGACTTGATCCGCAATCCATGGCCCCCGGGTCTGGCCCGAAATGACAGAGGCTGATGCCATTGCGATTTAATCTGAAAATCGATCTGAGTGGTTACATTTTTTAAGCCATATAAGCTGTTTGCGCAATATAAACGGGCATAAGCAGCTATTTATTTGATAGCATTAGTTTGATTTCAACCGGACACACCAGGACGCCTGCAGCCATGACCGAACCGGTACGACTCGCCAAACGCCTCGCCGACATGCTGGCTTGCTCACGCCGCGAGGCCGAGCAGTACATCGAAGGCGGCTTTGTCACGGTAGACGGCGTGGTGGTGGAAGAGCCCCAATTCCGCGTCCAGAACCAGTCCATCGTGCTGGCGCCTGACGCCAGCCTGCTGGCGCTCACGCCGGTGACGATCCTGCTGCACAAGCCGGCGGGCTATGAATCGCGTGACGCCGCCCATGCCAGCGGCGATGCCGGTGTTAAAACCGCCGCACAGTTGCTGATTGTCGGCAACCACGCACCCGCCGACCGCTCGGGCATTCGGCCGTTGAAAAAGCATTTTTCAAGCTCTGAACTCGTCACGCCGCTGGCCACGGCGGCCAGTGGCCTGGTGGTTTTTTCCGGTGACTGGCGCGTGGCCCGCAAGCTGCGCGAGGACGCCCGGGTGCTGGAGCACGAAGTGGTGGTCGAGGTCAGCGGCGACATCAAGCCTGGCGGCCTGGAACGGCTGAACCGCATCGACCATGGCTTTACCTATCAGGGCGCACTGTTGCCGCCGGCCAAGGTGAGCTGGCAAAGCGAGGCGCGGCTGCGTTTTGCGCTCAAGGGCGAGATGCCCGGCCAGATCGCCTACCTGTGCGAGAGCGTCGGGCTGCAGGTCACGGCAATGAAGCGGCTGCGCGTCGGCCGCATGCCGCTGAGCCAGCTGCCGCCGGGACAGTGGCGCTACCTGATGCCCTACGAGCGCTTTTAAACCGGGTTCAAGCGCCGATCACGCCGGGAAATGCCCAGATCAGGCTGCCGGTCATCAAAAAATAGCGCATGAATTTGCCGATGGCCATGTACGCCAGGCAGGGCCAGAACGGAAACTTCAGCCAGCCAGCCACGGCGCACAGCGGGTCGCCAACGACCGGCAGCCAGGCCAGAAGGCAGGCCTTGGGGCCAAGCTTTTCCAGCCAGCGCACGGCGCGGCCATGGTGCGATGAATGCGTGTACTTGTCGGCCACCCGGTGCGCGCCAAAACCCAGCCACCAGTCGAGCGCACCACCCAGCGTGTTGCCGGCGGTGGCGACCAGGACGGCAGGCCAGAACATTGCCGGGTTGAGCTTGACCAGCCCGAAGACCACCGGCTCCGAGCCCAGCGGCAGCAAGGTTGCCGAGATGAAAGAGACGATAAATACCGTGCTCAGCCCGAATTCAGGCAGGGCCAGCAGTTCGATCAGGTGTTGTATCCAGGTTTCCATACGGGCCTGAGTATAGGCAGGCCAGGCGCTGAAAGCCGGCGTCTGGATTTGCAAATTCCCCGCCCGGATTTCAGGTGCTGAAATTTTGGGCAGTTACAATCGTGCCTCCTTTTTCAGCAACTCCAGGCTTTCACTTCCTCCATGAACATCGGTCCCTATGCCTTGGCAAACAATGTGTTTGTAGCGCCCATGGCCGGCGTCACGGACCGGCCGTTTCGCCAGCTTTGCAAAAAGCTCGGCGCGGGTTATGCGGTCAGCGAGATGGTCACGTCGCGCCGTGATTTGTGGGACACGCTGAAAACCTCGCGCCGCGCCAACCATGACGGGGAAGCCGCCCCGATTGCGGTGCAGATTGCCGGTACCGACGCGCAGATGATGGCCGACGCTGCCGCCTACAACCTGGACCGTGGTGCGCAGATCATCGACATCAACATGGGTTGTCCAGCCAAGAAAGTCTGCAACAAATGGGCCGGATCGGCACTGATGCAGGACGAAACCCTGGCGCTGCAGATCATCGAGGCGGTGGTAGGTGCCTGCGCGCCGCATGGTGTGCCGGTCACGCTGAAGATGCGCACCGGCTGGGCGCAAACCCATAAAAATGCCTTGACGATCGCCCGCGCTGCCGAAAGCGCCGGTGTGCAGATGATCGCCGTGCACGGTCGCACCCGCGAGCAGGGCTACAAGGGCCTGGCGGAATACGACACGATCGCCGAGGTAAAGGCCGCGCTGCGCATCCCGGTAGTGGCCAATGGCGACATCAGCAGCCCTGAAAAAGCGCGCGACGTGCTTGCTTATACCGGCGCCGATGCAGTGATGGTGGGTCGCGCAGCGCAGGGCCGGCCATGGATTTTTCGTGAACTGACGCATTTCCTGGCGACCGGCAGCCACCTGGCGCCGCCGCTGGTTGCCGACGTCAAGCGCCTGCTGCTCGACCATTTGCTCGACCATTACCAGCTCTACGGTGATTACTCGGGCGTGCGCACGGCGCGCAAGCACATCGGCTGGTACGTCAGAAGCCTGCCGGGCGGCGAGGCGTTTCGCGGCCGGATGAACGGGCTGGAAGACTGCCAGGCGCAACTGGACGCGGTGAACGAATTTTTTGATGGCCTTGGCGCGGACATGGACCGCATTCCGGCGGCTTCCCATGGCCATGATTCCTCGTCAGATGAACAGATGAACAACGATAAAAACAAGGAAGAAGCTGCACTATGAGCAAAATAAATCTGGAGGAATGTGTGCGCACCAGTCTGGAAGGCTATTTCACTGACCTCGGCGGCACGGCGCCCGACCGCATGTACGACATGATGGTCCGGGTGGTTGAAAAGCCGCTGCTGGAAGTGGTCATGCAGCATGCCGAGCAAAACCAGTCGCGCGCCGCCGAATGGCTGGGGCTGAACCGCAACACGCTGCGCAAGAAGCTGGTCGAGCACAAGCTCATCAAGTAAGCCAGCGGCGCCATTCCATTTTTTTAGGTGCGGGTTTTTCCGCACTTTTGCATTTTCAACAAAGAAGCCCATGAACGTCCTGATTTCTGTTTCCGACAAAACCGGCATCCTTGAATTTGCCCAGGCGCTGCACGCGCTGGGCATCAAGCTGCTCTCGACCGGCGGCACCGCCAAGCTGCTGGCCGATGCGGGCTTGAGCGTGACCGAGGTGGCCGACCACACCGGTTTTCCGGAAATGCTCGATGGCCGCGTCAAGACGCTGCACCCGAAAGTTCACGGCGGCCTGCTGGCCCGGCGCGACCTGCCCGAGCACATGGCAGCGCTGCAAACGCACGGCATTGACACCATTGATTTGCTGGTGGTCAACCTCTACCCGTTTGAAGCCACTGTGGCCAAGCCCGGTTGCACGCTGGAGGACGCCATCGAAAACATCGACATTGGCGGCCCGGCGATGGTGCGCTCGGCGGCCAAGAACTGGAAAGATGTGGGCGTGCTGACCGACGCCTCGCAATACGCCGGCGTGCTGGCCGAACTGCAGGCCGATGGCAAGCTGCTGGATGCCACCAAGTTTGCCCTGTCGGTCGCCGCGTTCAACCGCATCAGCCAGTACGACGGCGCGATCAGCGACTACCTGACGTCGGTCACATTTATCGCCGCCAAGCTGTCGCCGGCCTATGTGCCCGAGCGCTCGCTGTTCGCCGGCCAGTCGAACAGCCAGTTCACCAAGCTGCAGGACCTGCGCTACGGCGAAAACGCGCACCAGCAGGCCGCGCTGTACCGCGACCTGCATCCGGCGCCCGGCTCGCTGGTGACGGCCAAACAGTTGCAGGGCAAGGAACTGTCGTACAACAACATCGCCGACGCCGACGCCGCCTGGGAATGCGTCAAGAGCTTTGCCGAGTCAGCCTGCGTCATCGTCAAGCATGCCAACCCCTGCGGCGTGGCCGTCGGCGTGGATGCGCTGGAAGCCTACAGCAAAGCCTTCAAAACCGACCCGACTTCGGCGTTCGGTGGCATTATTGCCCTTAACCGCACACTAGACGGGCGTGCCGCGCTACAAATTTCGAAGCAGTTCGTTGAAGTACTGATGGCCCCTGGCTTCACGCCCGAGGCGCTGGAAGTGTTCAAGACCAAGGTCAACGTGCGGATCTTGCAGATCGACCTGCCGCCCGGCGGTGCGACCGCCTGGGAGCAGGGCCGCAACCTGATCGACATCAAGCGCGTCGGCTCGGGCCTCCTGATGCAAACCGCCGACAACCACGAGCTGGCGCTGTCCGACCTGAAGGTCGTCAGCAAGCTGCAGCCCACGCCTGAGCAGTTGCAGGATTTGCTGTTCGCCTGGACCGTCGCCAAGTACGTCAAGTCCAACGCCATCGTGTTCTGCGCCGGCGGCATGACGATGGGTGTCGGTGCCGGCCAGATGAGCCGCCTGGATTCAGCCCGCATTGCCAGCATCAAGGCAGAGCATGCCGGCCTGTCGCTCAAGGGCACGGCGGTGGCCAGCGACGCTTTTTTCCCGTTCCGCGATGGACTCGATGTGGTGGTCGATGCAGGCGCGACATGCGTGATCCAGCCCGGTGGCTCGATGCGTGACCAGGAAGTGATTGATGCCGCCGACGAGCGCGGCGTGGTCATGGTGCTGAGCGGCGTGCGTCATTTCAGGCATTGAGCGTATGCAACCCGTTTTGCGCTTTGCGGGACGGTTCGGGCGGCCATGCCCCCCAGGGCTGTTGTGTCTGCGTTTGACGGCAGTTGCCTTGTTGCTGGGCAACAGCCTGACGGTTGTGGCGCAAACTTCTGCACAGCCTTTAACGCCGCCGCAGGCGCTGGCCAGCGACTACGGGTGCATGACTTGTCATGGCCTGGTGCGCAAACAGGTCGGGCCTGGGTTTGCGCAAATTTCCGCGCGTTATCAGGGCGATGCGCAGGCAGCAACCCGGCTGGCTGCCAAAATTCGCAATGGCAGTGTCGGCACCTGGGGACGCGTCGTCATGCCGCGCCAAACACGGGTGAGCGAAGCCGACGCTGTGGCACTGGCGGGTTGGGTGTTGTCGCAGCCGTCTCTGCCATAGGCAGCCTGGCTGGCTTGGTTGATTAGACTGCGGATGCCTTAAAGAAGTTGCTGGCTGCTGCGACGGTGGCTTCGATGTCCTCGGCCGTGTGTGCGGCGCTGACAAATCCGGCTTCGAAGAGTGCTGGCGCGAAGTACACCCCGCTGTCCAGCATGGCGTGAAAAAAGCGGTTGAAAGCCAGGCCGTCGGTCTTCATGACCTGCGGATAGTTTTGCGGCAGTGTGCCCAGCAGGAAAAAACCGAACATGCCGCCTTCGCTGTCGCCACAAAAAGGCACGCCGGCCTGGTGTGCTGCATCCGTCAGGCCGGTCACCAGGCTGCGCGTGCGCACCCCCAGTGCGTCGTAAAAACCCGGTTTCTGGATTTCGCGCAGCGTGGCCAGGCCGCAGGCTGTGGCAATCGGGTTGCCCGACAGCGTGCCGGCCTGGTAGACGCCGCCCAGAGGCGCCAAATGCGCCATCACCGCGCGCTTTCCGCCAAAGGCTGCCATTGGCATACCGCCACCAATCACCTTGCCCAGCGCAGTCAGATCCGGCTGGAAGCCGGGAATGCTTTGCGCATAAACGCTTTGTGCGCCGCCCAACGCAACGCGGAAACCGGTCATTACCTCATCGAAAACCAGCAGCGCATCGTATTGTGTGCAGAGTTCGCGGCAACGTTTGATGAAGGCCACGCTGGCGCGCACAAAGTTCATGTTGCCAGCAATCGGCTCGATCATCAGGCAGGCAATCTCCCGGCCATGCAGTGAAAAAGCCTCTTCGAGCTGGGCGATGTGGTTGTATTCCAGCACCAAGGTGTCCTTGACCACCTCGGCCGGAACACCCGCGCTGGTCGGGCTGCCAAAGGTTGCCAGTCCCGACCCGGCCTTGACCAGCAACGCGTCGGAGTGGCCGTGGTAGCAACCCTCGAACTTGACGATCTTGTTGCGACCGGTGGCACCACGCGCCAGCCGGATCACGCTCATTGTTGCCTCAGTGCCGGAGCTGACCAATCGCACCATTTCGATGGACGGCACCAGCTTGACGATTTCCTCGGCCATCTCGACTTCGCGTTCGGTCGGCGCGCCATACGAAAAACCGTCCAGCACGGCTTTTTGCACGGCTTCCAGCACGGCGGGATGGCCATGGCCCAAAATCATTGGCCCCCAAGAGCCAATGTAGTCAATGTAACGCTGCCCGTCGGCGTCCCAGAAGTGGGCGCCCTTCGCCCGCTGCACGAAACGCGGTGTGCCGCCCACAGCCTTGAATGCCCGTACTGGCGAGTTGACACCGCCCGGAATCAGTTTCTGGGCGCGCTCGAACAGTGCTGCACTGCGGAATGTTGTTCTGGGCATGGCGGGCTTAGTGTTTGGTTGATCCATTGGGAGGGAATTCTAGAAGTGGATTGGAAGTCAGGCCGGCATCGTCAGTGCCAGCGGCATCGGCTGTTTCGTCGTCTGGATCTTCCTCGGACTCGGCCTGCGCCCAGAACAACCGGTCCGGAATGATATGGCCCATGCCGGGGTGAAATCCGGCATCCAGGCTGTGGTCCAGGTAAGTCAGTGCTTCGGACGTGGCGGCCTGAAGGTCGTGGCCGTTGGCCAGCAGAGCGCACAGGGCCGCCGACAGCGTTTCGCCAGCCCCTTCAAAAACCGCCTCGAAGCGCTCGAACCTCTCGCTGTAGAGCACGGCTTGCGGCGTGGCGAGCACGTTGTCGATGAACTGGTCGGGCAAAGGAATGCCGGTTACCAACGTATACGGAACGCCCAGAGCGGCAGCCGCCTTGGCAATGTCGCGGGCTGTCGGATTGCGCTCGGTGGACCAGTCAGGCAGCAGCCAGCGCCAGAGCGTGCTGTGGTTCCCAATCAGCAGGGTAACTTGCGGCAGCATCAGTTCACGAAAGGCATCAAGGTAGCTGTCGATCTCACTTTCCTCCCACCAGGACAGGCTGGGCATGTAAGCCACCAGCGGTACTTCGGAGTAGTCGGAGGCAATTTCTGCAATTGTGCTGATATTCTCGGGACTGCCGACAAAACCGACCTTGATGGCCGCCACCGTCATGTCTTCCAGCACCGCACGTGCTTGCTCGGTGACTGACTCGTCGTCAAACGCCAAATGGTCGAAAATTTCTGCCGTGTCGCGCAGGTAAGTGCCCGTCACGACAGACAGCGGATGGGCGCCTGCCGAGGTGATGGCTGTAATGTCCGCCGTGAGGCCGCCTGCCCCGCTCGGGTCATTGGCATTGAACGTCATGACGCACGCTGGGGACGAATCGCTGTCCTCAATCTGGAGTTGCGGGTTTTCCAGTTCAGGTGTGTGGGGGTTTGCCATAGGCTTTGATTTTGCCTTCTGCACAAATTAGTAACGCCGTCTAGATACAATTGTTGCATTCTATTTGAAGGCAATTTAAGCTGTGACTCAATCAATGACCTGGATGTGTTTGATTTGTGGATGGATTTACGACGAGGCGCTGGGCGCGCCCGAGCATGGCGTTGCCGCAGGCACGCCATGGAGCCAGGTTCCCATGAACTGGACCTGTCCTGAATGCGGGGCACGCAAGGAAGATTTTGAAATGGTCCAGATTTAGGTTCAGGTGCCTGCTTGCTGAAAATATGACCACGGTGAATCAAACTGCTTCGGCGGCTTTATAACAGGAGTAGCACAGTGAGCATTTCTAGTTCCGGACTCAAGGTATTGGTCATCGACGACAGCAATACGATCAGGCGCAGTGCCGAAATCTTTTTGAAGCAGGGCGGCCATGAGGTGTTGCTTTCGGAAGATGGCTTTGACGCCTTGTCCAAGATCAACGACTTCCAGCCCGACCTCATTTTTTGCGACATTCTCATGCCGCGCCTGGATGGCTACCAAACCTGCGCAATTATCAAGCGCAATGCCAAATTTTCGAGCGTCCCCATCGTGATGCTGTCTTCCAAGGATGGCGTATTTGACAAGGCGCGTGGACGCATGGCGGGCTCGCAGGATTACCTGACCAAGCCCTTCACCAAAGACCAGCTGTTGCAAACCGTCCAGTCTTTGAGTTCTTCAAAACAAAGGCAAATCTAATGTCAATCAATAAAGTGCTGGTGGTGGACGACTCGAAAACCGAACTGATGTTTTTGACCGATTTGCTGGTGAAAAATGGCTTTACCGTCAGGACGGCGGAAAATGCAGAAGACGCTTTTCGGCGACTTGCCGAGGAAAAGCCGGAATTGATTCTTATGGATGTAGTCATGCCGGGACAAAACGGTTTTCAGCTGACCCGAGCCATTGCGCGTGACCCCTTGTATGCGGACATTCCCATTATGCTTTGCACTAGCAAAAACCAGGAAACCGATCGGGTCTGGGGCTTGCGTCAAGGTGCGCGTGACTACATCACCAAGCCGGTCAATGCACGCGAACTTCTGGCCAAAATCAAGTCTCTCGGCTGAACCTTGGCATAAGTCCACACCATGGCAAACAGACAAGCTCTCAAGGAGTTGCAAGCGCGTTTGGCAGAGCGATTGCAGCTTGCCAAAACTCAGGGTATCGCACCCTCCTGGCTGGCCGTCGAGGCCGCTGAAAAAAAATACCTTTTCCCGCTGGATCAGTCAGGAGAAATCTTTCCCTGGTCCGGAGTCCAGCCGGTTTCGTATACGCAGCCCTGGTTTTTGGGTGTGGCCGGTTTGCGCGGCGGTCTTTACGGTGTGGTGGATCTGGCAGGTTTTGTCGATGGCCCGGGATCGGGTAAACGAAGCGAACTTGCGCGCACCGAGTCACGTCTTGTTTCGCTCAACAGTGCCCTTGACGTCAATTGCGTCTTGCTGGTCAACAAACTGGCAGGCTTGCGCAAACAGGAAGACTTTATCGATTATTCGGCGCCAAAGCCCGATGCCGGAGTTTTTTTTGGAAACCAGTACCTCGACCGCAATGGCGCGAACTGGCAGGAAATCAACTTGCAACAGCTCGCCCAGCAAATTGATTTCTTGACAATTGCCGCTTAGTGCACCTTGGCATCCGCTTCACCCGTTTTTTTGAAGGCTTTTTTATGTCTGTTCTCGAATATATCCAGAAGCTGTTTAAAACCAAGCCAGACCAACCTGACGGCAGTGCAAGCACTTTAAGCATGACGGATGAGTCTGTTCCAGGTAGCACGAGGGCATTCGGACAAGCTGGCGCAGGCCATGCGCATGAGAGTATTTTTTCACCCAGTGTCATGTCCATGGAGGAGGACAGCGCACTGATGAGCACTGAACTTCTTAGCCTTCCCGTGCTGGGTGTGCGGCCAATTGGGGAGCACCAGAAGATACTGGTCGTGGCACTCGGGCTCTCTGTCGCCGTATTGGCTACGGTCACATTTTTGGCACTCAGCAAATCCGACCGAGTTGCACAGCAATTAGCGGCCACTGGACAGGCGCTCATGCAGTCGCAGCGACTCGCCAAATCGGCCTCGCAGGCACTGATTGGAAGCGCCACGGCCTTTCCAGATGTGCGTGAAAGCGCCGATGTTCTCAGCAAGACCGTGACCGGAATGAAGTTGGGTGATGACACTCTGCGTTTGTCAGCGGTGAGTAACGCATTGCAGCCCGAAGTGGCAAAGGTCGCGCCGCTGGTCGAGCGCGCCGGGCAAAATGCAAACATCGTGATGGGCCAAAAAGACACGTTGCTTCAAGTGGGCAAGGCCCTGCGCGCCATTAACCGGCAGTCCTCCGATCTGCTCGAAATTGCTGAAACTGTTTCTTCCCTCAAGCTTCAGCAAAACGCCGCGCCGACAGAGATTTCAGCCTCCGGCCAACTGGTGATGCTGACCCAGCGGATTGGCAAGTCTGCCAATGAGTTCCTGACCATCGAAGGCGTCAATCCCGAGGCGGTATTTCTGCTCGGCAAAGACCTGAATTCCTTTAAGGAAATTGCCCAGGGCCTGCTTGATGGCAGCCCTGAATTGCGGCTGGGCGTATCAAGGGACGCACAGACGCGCGAACGCCTGGAAGCGCTGATCGCACTATACGAAAAAACACGGGTTCAGGCAGGTGCCATTCTGGGCAATCTCCAAGGTTTGGTGTCAGCCCGTCAAGCGCAAGTTTCCATCATTGCCGACAGCGAACCCTTGCGCCGTGATCTTGAGGATTTGCAGGAAAAGCTATCTTCTCAGACAGGTCTGGGCATCGGGGCGCTGGCGACTCTGGTTGCTGCCGCTTTTGTTTCCCTGCTGTGCGCAGCGGGTCTTGCTCGCTTGCAGGTGATTGACAGCCAGAAGCGCCAGGCTGTGGCCGAAGGCCAGCGGCAGGATGCCAAGAGCCAGGAGCAGGATGCCAAGCGAGTCAACGATGCCAACCAAGCCGCTATTTTGCGCCTCATGAATGAATTGCAGAATGTGGCAGAAGGTGACCTGACCCAGGAAGCCACTGTGACCGAAGACATCACCGGCGCCATTGCCGACTCGGTCAACTACACCGTGGAGGAGTTGCGTCAGTTGGTTGGCAATGTGCAGGATACGGCGACCAGGGTAGCGCAAACGACTGCGAAGGTGGAAAACACTTCCACGGAACTGTTGGCCGCTTCTACCCAGCAGTTGCGCGAGATTCGTGAAACTGGACAGTCGGTACTTGACATGGCAACCCGGATCAACGAGGTGTCCATACAGGCTCAAGAATCATCATTGGTGGCTCGACAGTCGCTGACAGCTGCCGAGTCCGGTCTGGAGGCAGTGCAAAACGCCATTGGCGGCATGAATTCCATCCGTGACCAGATCCAGGAAACCTCCAAGCGCATCAAGCGTTTGGGCGAATCGTCCCAGGAAATTGGTGAAATCACCGAACTGATTTCAGACATTACCGAGCAGACCAACGTGTTGGCGCTCAATGCAGCTATTCAGGCGGCTTCGGCGGGCGAGGCTGGCCGGGGCTTCTCGGTGGTGGCTGAGGAGGTTCAGCGTCTGGCCGAGCGGTCCGCCGATGCAACCCGGCAGATTTCGGCGCTGGTCAAGGCGATTCAAACTGATACTCAGGATGCGGTAGCCGCCATGGAGCGCTCGACTCAGGGTGTGGTTGAAGGCGCCAAGCTTTCCGATAACGCAGGTACGGCATTGACCGAGATTGACCAAGTATCGCGTCACTTGGCCGAACTGATCGAGCAGATTTCCAATTCTGCCTCCAGGGAAGCGGCTTCGGCCAATGTAGTGGCCGATAACATCCAGCATATTTTCATCGTGACGGAGCAGACCGGGGAAGGTACCCGTTCTACAGCGCTGCAGGTGCGAGATCTTTCCCTCATGGCCGAAGAGCTTCGTCAGTCGGTGTCCCGATTCAAGATTGCGTGACGCCCTCGCCAAGCCTCTGACTGCAAACACCGATTCCTGAACCTGCCTGTTATTTATGCACTCCATGGTCACGAATTCAATTTCTACCAAACCCGATGCTGTTGTGAGTGACTTGGGCCCACTGGCTTGGGTTCTCCGCGAACTCTGCAAATCAATGGAGGCCGCAACCAAGGCGCTCAAGCGATTTGTCAAAGCGGCTGAAGCCACACGTGGTTCTGATCTTGGTGCGGCGGACACCACCCAGCTACGCGCTGCCCGCCAGCAACTCCATCAGGCGGTTGGGGTGCTGGAGGTGATTGGTCTTGTAGAGCCTGCCATGGTGGTCCGCGCCATGGAAGCCGCTGTACAAAAGTTCCTGCAGCAGCCAGAGCTGTGCAGCCAGGAGGCGATTACGAAAATTGAGTGCGCCAGCTTTGCGCTTACAGAATATCTAGAAGGCGTACTGGCCGACAAACCCTTTTCAGCTGTGTCCCTGTTTCCTCAGTACCGCAATGTTCAGGAACTTGTGCGAGCCGAGCGCATTCATCCGGCGGATTTGTGGTCTTATAACTGGCGCTGGCTTGAGCTGGAAGTGACTCCAGTAGACGCGCATGCCTATGCAGACAATGCGCGCGATACGCTTGACAAAGCTGTTCTCCAGCTGATCAAGGGCAAGGCTCCACAAGCTGCCGCCAACTTGAGGGATATGAGCCTTGGATTTGCAGCAGGGCAGACCCAGCAGCATCCGAGGATTTTTTGGCTGCTTGCGGCCGGGTTTTTTGAGGCCATTGCCCATACCCTGCTGGGCTCCGACCTCTATGTCCGGCGCGCCACTTCCCAAGTTCTTTTGCAATATGCCTCTTTGTCGCGAGGCGAGGCCGTCATCCCGGAGAGGTTGGTCCTGGATCTGCTGTTCTTTTGCTCACAGGCGGTGTCTGGCCGCCCCAGTGATACACCCGTGCTTTCGGCGGTGCACTTGACCTACGGACTGGCCCGTTACAAGCCCGTGGACTATGAACTGGTTCAGTTTGGACGTTTTGACCCGACACTGCTCGCACAGGCACGCAAGCGTATTGCTTTGGCCAAGGATGCTTGGTCCGCGCTATGCGCCGGCGAAAGTACAAAAATCAAACAGGTCGCTGACCAGTTCAACTTGGTGATTGATTCGCTGCGAAAACTTCATGCAGGCAGTGAACTGCTTGCGCAGGCCTTGTCTCAAGTGACTGAAGCAACGGCACGCGAAAAACAGGTGCCAGTTATAGCGTTGGCGATGGAGGTTGCGACTTCCATGCTCTATATTGAAGCTGTATTCGATGACCTGGACCCTTCCGATCCGCAACTGGCAATTCGGACTGCCAGTTTGGCAAGGCGGCTTCAGGGTGTCATTGATGGTGGGGGACCGCAGCCACTGGAAGGCTGGATGGAAGAGTTGTACCGCCGTGTCAGTGACAAGCAGACCATGAGTAGCGTAGTGAGCGAACTGCGCGTTGCGTTGGCCGGGATTGAAGACTCGCTCGATCTGTTCTTTCGGAATTCCCAAGACAAGGGTCCTTTGCAAGCATTACCGGGGCAGTTGGCGCAGATGCGCGGTGTGCTGTCGGTGCTGGGCCTTGACCACGCTTCCCGGGCTGTTTTGCAAATGAAGGCTACTGTCGAGCAAATGCTTGACACCGAGATCGACGATCACCAAGTGCGCGCGGCAGGAACCTTCGAGCAGCTGGGCAACAATTTGGGGGTCTTGAGTTTCCTTATCGACATGCTTAATTACCAGCCAGCATTGGTCAAAAAACTGTTTTTTTACGATGAGGAAAAAAACCAGCTGACATCCTTGATGGGACATTCGCCAAGTGCCGGTGATGCCGCTCTGAACATCGCCGTGAATAGTGAGCAGGTTTCATCCGACTTTGTCCATGCTGTGCCCAAGGACGAAGACAAGACTTTTCACTTGATGGCTGACGGGCAATTTGACGGGATGTCAGATGTGGGTGGCATGGTCGCGCCGCTGGAAAAATTTCAATCGTTGGCGTTAGAGAACGATGCCGTATTCCAGTTGCCAGCTGAACCAGTCGCATTGACCGATACTGAAGCCATTGAGATGCCATTGGCTTCAGTGGCCCTTGACACTCCAATGGGCATCGATTTCGAAGAAGATGATTTGCGTGACATCTTTCTTGAGGAAGCCAGGGAAGTCGCTGGCCATGCTGTGCTGGCAATTGCAATGCTGGAAAGCCAGCCCGAAGATCTGGAGCAACTGGCAGTATTGCGACGAGCCTTCCATACACTCAAGGGCAGCGCCCGAATGGTCGGGTTAAACGAGTTTGGTGAAGCTTCCTGGGCGATGGAGCAATTGCTCAACAGCTGGCTGGCCGACCAGAATACAGCGAACAGCGAATTCCGTGCCTTGTGCGGCGATGTCATGGCGGGTCTTGCGCGCTGGATCGAAGATATCGCGGCCAACCAAGACAGCGCGTGGTCAGCCCTTTCATTTTGCATCAGTGCTCAGACACTGCGCACGGAAAAGCGTTACCTTGCCCTGGGCTTCACGGGTCAGTCAGGTCCTGTGTTTGAAATGCCTTTCCCATACGATGTAAATGTCGCGGAAATTCCCCTTCAGGCCGTGACTGGTTTTGAGCATGATCACATGCCTGCCCAAAAAGTCGATCCAACTCCTGCCGGTATGGAAGAACTGCATTACGACAGCGTTTCCCCCAAATCCTCCGAAAGCAGTGTGGCGACTGCCGTCGCGAGTTTTGTCTATTTGCCCGTTGTTTCCGATGCAGGACACCAGTCGCAAACTGTTCCCGGTTTTTCCGCAGACGACAGCATCATCACGCAGGAAAAAGTGCATACAAGCGCGCTGCGTGCCGAGAAGGAAAGAGAAGATGATGCAATCAAGGTCATTGATGGATTGCGCATAGGCATTCCGCTTTACAACGTTTATTTAAATGAAGCTGACGAATGGTCGCGCCGCCTTGCCAGTGAACTGGCTGAATGGTCACTTGAAAAGCATCAGCCTATCAGTGCGTCGACCGTGGCGCTTGCCCATTCACTTGCAGGAAGCTCGGCAACAGTGGGCTTTCTGGCCTTGTCCGATCTGGCACGTGCACTGGAACATGCGCTTGAAAATTCGCATAATCATCACATCCATGGTGCCAACGCCTATGGTGACCTGTTCATCGAGGCCTCCGAAGACATACGCCGCTTGTTGCACCAGTTTGCAGCCGGCTTCCTGCGTCAGCCCCTGCCTGGCATTCTTGAACGATTGGCAGGGCTTGAGTTTTCTGACTCGGTTATTGAGCAAACATACGACGATGGGCGTGAAGGCTTTGATGATTTGATGCCGGTAGATGCGGCGGGCGTGCTCTTGCCCACTGATCGTTCGGTGTCTGGTCTTGACAGAACCATTAGCCAGGCCATGTATGACGATGTCCATGATGACATTGATGCCGTCGATGTGATTGACCTGGACCTTTTCCCTATTTTTGAAGAAGAATGCGGCGAACTGATGCCTCGGTTGAGTTCGGCCTTGCGTCAATGGGCACAAACACCCTCTGATGCCGCCCCTCGATCGGAAATGCTGCGCGTGCTGCACACCCTCAAAGGCAGTGCTCGCCTTGCCGGTGCGATGCGCCTCGGAGAGATGGCTCACCGAGTAGAGTCCGAACTTATCTCTATCGGCTCGCAAGCGCCTGCCACCCAGGAGTTTGAATTCCTGCTGACCCGTTTTGACGGTATGCAAAATTCATTTGAAAGCTTGCGTCGTATCAACGCTGCTTCGTCGCAGGGGATACCGACCCAGACTGAAACTGTGGCGGTCATGCCTATTGAACCAGAGCCGCAGGATATCCATGTTTTCCTGTCCGAAAATGATGCTGAGGAGAATGATGCTGAAATTTCCCCCTCCATCGACAGAATGCGTGTTGCTAACAATGCCAACGCCTCTGTCGGAGAAATTGAAATTCCCGGTCCGCAAGCCATGGTCATGCAGCCCTTGCGGCAGGCTGCCAATGCCAGCATACGGGTGCGCACCCAGCTGCTCGACCGGATGGTTAACCAGGCCGGTGAAGTCATGATCAGCCGTTCACGCCTTGAGGCAGAAGTCGGACAATTGCGCATCTCCCTGACGGATATGACAGGAAGCCTGACGCGCTTGCGGCAGCAGTTGCGGGACATTGAACTGCAGGCTGAAACCCAGATGCAGTCGCGTCTGGCGCTGGCGAAGGAAGACAAGGCAGGCTTCGACCCGCTGGAGTTCGACCGCTTTACCCGCGTGCAGGAATTGACCCGCATGATGGCCGAGTCGGTGAACGACGTCGCTACCGTGCAGCGCACTTTGCAGCGCACCATTGAAGCCACGGAAGACGACCTCGTCGCCCAGGGCCGCCAGGCACGTGAACTGCAACGCGATTTGCTGCGAACCCGGATGGTCGAGTTTGAAAGCGTTTCCGAGCGGCTGTACCGCGTGGTCCGGCAAACGTCCAAGGAAACCGGCAAGCAGGTGCGCCTGGACCTGCATGGCGGCAACCTCGAAATGGACCGGGGCATTCTGGACCGCATGATGCCTGCTTTCGAGCATCTGTTGCGCAACTGCCTGACGCACGGCATCGAAGTGCCACAAGTGCGCGCCCGGGCTGGCAAGGAAGCTGTGGGTCTGATCACCATTCAGCTTCGCCAAGAGGGCAACGATGTCTCTGTACAGTTGGGTGACGACGGCGCCGGGCTGGACTTGACTCTTATCCGTGCGCAAGGCATTAAACAAGGATTGATAACAGCCAGCCAGGATACCGATGATGAAGCCACTGCCAACCTGATATTTCTTCCTGGGTTTTCAACAGCGCAGGAAGTGACCGAACTGGCTGGACGTGGCATCGGCCTGGACGTGGTGCGCAGCGAAGTGATATCGCTCGGAGGAAGGATAAAGACCTCGACAATCGCAGGCAAAGGCACGGAATTCACCATGGTGTTGCCGCTGACCACAGCGGTGACGCAGGTGGTGATGATTCGCGCAGGGAGTATGTCGGTCGGTGTGCCCGCCAATGTGGTGGAAACCGTACGTCGCGCAACTGCCAGCGAACTCGAACAGGCTTACCGCTCCGGCATGCTTGATGCGGGCGGCGAATCTGTGCCATTTTTTTGGTCAGGCGCCTTGCTTCAGGCCTCGCATTTCAGCAGCGAGACCCAGGCCAAGACCGCGGCCGTCGTTGTTTTCAGAAGCGCCGCCCAGCGGATTGCCATGCACGTCGACGAGGTGCTGGGCAACCGCGAAGTGGTGGTGAAGAACCTTGGCCCCCAGCTGTCGGGACTGCCGGGACTGACAGGCATGTCGATGCTGCCGTCCGGAGCCGTGGTGCTTATCTACAACCCGGTGGCTCTTGCTGCTGTTTACGGCCAACAGGCACGGACATGGAGCGAAGATTATCTGGAGAAGGGCGCCGGTCATGCGACAGGCAATCTGGCACCGCTGCTGGCTGCGCCACGAACCCCGCTGATTTTGGTGGTCGATGACTCCATCACCGTGCGCCGTGTGACCCAGCGTCTGCTGCTGCGCGATGGTTACCGGGTGGCCATGGCCGCCGACGGCCTGCAGGCGCTGGAGCGTCTGCAGGAAGAAATTCCGGCCGTGGTGCTTTCAGACATCGAAATGCCGCGTATGGACGGGTTTGACCTGGCGCGTAACATTCGGGCCGATGACCGCATGAAAGGCCTGCCGATCATCATGATCACGTCGCGCATTGCGGGAAAACACAACGAATACGCTGTGGAATTGGGTGTTAACCACTATTTGGGCAAGCCTTATTCCGAAGAAGAATTGCTGCGCTTGATCCGGCAATACTGCACGGTGCCAATCGCTTTGGCAGCTTAAAAGGTCTTTTCCGCATACTGGGTATGCGTTTATTGCTATAAAAAAATAGCACTCAGGCGTCAGGCTTTTTTCACAACAGCGTAGCGGTCCAAGGTCTGCGACCGTGCTTTTGCGTGGTCGACCAACGGCATGGGGTAATTGCCGCCCAATGCCACGTCTGCGGCCATCAGTTCCACCGGAGACGCCAGCCAGGGGTTGTGCACCGCAGCTTTTGGCAGTCGGGCCAGCGCCGGCAGGTACTTGCGGATGAACTTTCCGTCCACATCGAACTTTTCGCTCTGACTGACGGGGTTGAAGATGCGGAAATACGGCTGGGCATCGCAGCCGGTGCTGGCAGCCCATTGCCAGCCGCCATTGTTCGAGGCCAGATCAAAATCGTTCAAATTTTCGGCAAAGTAACGCTCGCCCCAGCGCCAGTCGATGCCCAGGTCCTTGACCAGGAAGCTGGCTGTCACCATGCGCAGCCGGTTGTGCATGTAACCGGTCTGGTTGATCTGGGCCATGGCGGCGTCGACCAGCGGGTAGCCGGTCCGGCCTTCGCACCAGGCCACGAAAAGCGACTGCGCCTTTTCTCCCTGTTCCCATTGAATCGCGTCGTACTCGGGTTTGAAGGCACTGCCCACCACGTGCGGATAGTTGGCCAGGACCTGAGCGTAAAAGTCTCGCCAGATCAGTTCGGACAACCATGTGGCCGCGCCTTCGTTGCCTGTTTGATGCGCCATCGCGACGGACGCCAGTTTTCGGATGGAGACAGTACCGAAGCGCAAATGGACGCTGAGGTAACTGGGCCCACGGACGGCGGGAAAGTCGCGGGTTTCGCGGTACTTTTCCATTCGGCCCAGGAAGTCTTCAAGCAGCGCATTGCCGCCCTGGCTGCCCGCCGGTAGCTTGAGCGTTGAAAAATTCGTGACTTCAAAGCCCAGTTCGGCCAGCGACGGCACCTCACGGGCTTCGCTTGCAGGCAGCGGCGCCAATGCGGCGCTGTAAGCTTCAACCTGATAAGGCTTGAGGTAGAACGCATCCACCTTTTTCAGCCAGGCATTCTTGTAGGGCGTGAACACGCTGTATGGTTTACCGGCCAGTGTCAACACTTCCTGGCGTTCAAAAATGACATGGTCCTTGAAGGTGTGAAACGCCACGCCCTGACCTTCGAGCACCGCTTGCACCCGGGCGTCGCGCGCCAGGCTGTAGGGCTCGTCGTCGTGGTTGGAGAACACGGCATCGGCCGACAGTTGTTGCGCCAACGCGGGCAGGGCGGTGCTTGCCGCATCGTGCCGCACCAGCAAACTGGCGGGGGCCGCTGCTTCATTGGTGCACAGTTGCGCCAGCTGGCCATTCAGGTCCACCAGTGACTCCCTAATGAATTCCACGCGCCGGTCTGCCCTGGGCAACGCATCCAGAATGGACTTGTCAAAAACGAAGGCGCAGTACACCTGTTCACACGATTTCAGCGCATGGTAGAGCGCCGCATTGTCCTCAGTCCGCAAATCCCGCCTGAACCACATCAGTCCTGTCTTGTATTTTTTGTGCATGCGGCCAATGGTAGTGAAAACCAGCCAGATCTGCCGGCATGCCTTTTGACGGAGGAGATTGGAACGGAAGGCGGATTACTTGCCCTAGGTATGCTTCGCCTGTGGCAGGTGAACGCGTAAAATCCCCGGATGGCCACGGAACCCACCTCTTCAATCAACCTCACGCACCACTTTCTCATTGCCATGCCCGGGCTGGAGGACGAAGGCTTTGCGAAAAGCGTGATTTACATGTGCGAGCACAGCGAGCGGGGCGCACTGGGCCTGATCATCAACAAGCCCAGCGACATCAATGTCAAGGGTTTGTTCGACAAGGTCGAGCTGCCGTTGCGTCGCGAAGACCTGACGACAACGCCTGTGTTTCAGGGCGGGCCGGTGCAGACCGAGCGCGGCTTCGTCCTGCATGAGTCCATGATGCCTGGCAACGAATCGGTGTACGCCTCGACCATGTCAATTCCGGGCGGACTGGAAATGACGACCTCCAAGGATGTGCTCGAAGCCCTGTCCACTGGCGCCGGTCCACGCAAGGTGTTTGTCTCGCTCGGCTATTCGGCCTGGGGGGAGGGGCAGCTCGAATTGGAGCTGCTCGACAACAGCTGGCTGACGGTGGCCGCCGATTTAGGCCTGATCTTTGACACGCCGGTTGAGGAACGCTACGACAAGGCGCTGAAGCTGCTGGGCCTTGAAAGCTGGATGATTTCTCCTGTTGCCGGACATGGATGAACCGCAAACGCTAGCGGACCCCGATGGTTTTCAGCCACCTGAGCCACGGGCTGCCGTGCCGCATCCCGTGGCGCGCCTGCAGACCTTCCTGGCCTTCGATTTCGGGCTGAAGCGCACCGGCGTGGCTTCGGGCAACAGCCTGACCCGCACAGCGTCGCCGCAGGCCACCATTGCCGCCGAAGGCGTCGCGCGTTTCCCGCTGATCCAGGCGCGCATCAAGGAATGGCAGCCCGATGCATTGGTGGTCGGCGTGCCATTTCACCCCGATGGCGCCAGCCACGACAATACCCTGCGCGCGCGAAAGTTTGCGCGCCAGTTGCATGGCCGTTTTAACCTTCAGGTGTTCGAGGTCGATGAGCGTTACAGCACCACCGAGGCCCTGGCCGGCGGCGCAAAAGATGCCGATGCCGCGTCGGCCTGCATTATTCTGGAACAATTTTTAAGGAGCCTTCCCCCATGAGCAGTCTGGTCCTTGACGCCGAGGCGCTGTATGCCGATCTGCTGCGCGGCATGCGACAGCAGCTGGCCGCTTCGCCTCAGCCGCCACGCCTGGTGGGGGTGGCTTCGGGCGGTGCCTGGCTGGCAGAGCGCCTGAAAAAAGACCTGGGGATGAACGAAGACATTGGCATCTTGTCTTCGTCCATGCACCGCGATGACTTTTCGCAGCGTGGAATGTCTTCCAGCGGCCAGACGGTATTGCCCTTCGATGTCAATGGCGCACACCTGATCGTCGTTGATGACGTGCTATACACCGGCCGCACGATCCGCGCCGTGCTCAACGAACTGTTCGACTATGGCCGGCCCGCCAGCGTCAGGCTGATGGTGCTGGTGGACCGTGGCGGGCGTGAGTTGCCGGTGCAGGCCGACCTGGCCGTGGCACGCGTCACCCTGCCGGCTTCGCAAACACTGGAACTGGCCCGCACCGACGACGGCCGGTTCCGGTTTCGCCTCCAGGCTATTCAATCCCCCGCCTGATCTGAAAGTGCAAGAGGAACCCAACGCGTGTTGTACCGACGAAATCCCCAACTCAACAAGAACGGCGAGCTGATCCATCTGCTGTCTACCGAAGGCCTGTCCAAAGCCATCCTGACCCAGATTCTGGACACCGCCGCCAACTTCGTGTCCGTCAGCAACCGCGAGGTGAAAAAAGTCCCGCTGCTGCGCGGCAAGAGCGTGTTCAACCTGTTTTTTGAAAACTCCACCCGCACCCGCACGACGTTTGACATTGCCGCCACGCGGCTGTCAGCCGACGTGATCAACCTGGACATTGCCCGTTCGTCGGCGTCCAAGGGCGAGTCGCTGCTTGACACCATAGCCAACCTGAGCGCCATGGCAGCCGACATCTTCGTGGTGCGCCACAGCGAGTCGGGCGCGCCTTACCTGATCGCCCAGCATGTGGCGCCGCATGTGCATGTCGTGAATGCCGGCGATGGCCGCCATGCACACCCGACGCAGGGCCTGCTCGACATGTACACCATCCGACATTACAAGAAGGACTTCAGCAACCTCACGGTCGCCATCGTCGGTGACGTGCTGCATTCCCGCGTGGCGCGCTCTGACATCCACGCACTGACCACACTGGGCTGCGCTGAAGTGCGCGTGGTCGGCCCCAAGACCCTGGTGCCGTCCGACATGGCGCAGATGGGCGTTCGCGTCTGCAACACGCTGGAGGAAGGCATCAAGGACGCCGACGTGGTCATCATGCTGCGGCTGCAAAACGAGCGCATGACCGGCGCGCTGCTGCCGAGCAGCCAGGAGTTTTCGAAAAGTTTCGGCTTGACCCCTGAAAAGCTGCAACGGGCAAAACCGGACGCCATCGTGATGCATCCCGGCCCGATCAACCGGGGTGTGGAAATCGACTCGGCCGTGGTCGATGGCGCGCAAAGTGTCATCCTGCCGCAAGTCACGTTCGGCATTGCGGTGCGCATGGCCGTGATGAGCATCGTTGCAGGGAATGAATCTTGAGCCCCCACGGTCGCCCACTGCGTGTGGCTTCCTGCCCACCGAGGGGGCCGCTGCGCCTGCAGTCCGGCAAAGCCGGCCCTGCGGCCCCTGCTGGTTTGGGGAGATGTGGGCTGCTATGCATGCAGCGGTGCGGCTTCGCCAGGGTCGGCTTGTTGTCTGTACCCGCGTTTTCATTTTTCACAGCTGAAAAAATTACATGAAGCTTCTGATCAAAAACGGCCGTGTCATCGACCCGGCCACTGGCTTCGACCAGATTGGCGACTTGGCGATTGCTGCGGGGCGCATCGTCTCGCTGAACGGTGGACTGACCGATTTCACCCCGAACAAGACCCTCGACGCGACGGGTTGCATCGTTGCCCCCGGCCTGATCGACCTGTCGGCGCGGCTGGGCGAGCCTGGCCATGAGCATGAAGGCATGCTGGAAACCGAACTGGCCGCAGCGGTGGCCGGTGGCGTGACCAGCCTGGTGTGTCCGCCCGACACCGACCCGGTGCTTGATGAGCCCGGCCTGGTGGAAATGCTCAAGTTCCGTGCCGAAAAAATGCACCAGTCACGTGTCTTTCCCTTGGGCGCCCTGACCCGGGCGTTGAAAGGCGAGTCCCTGACCGAGATGGTCCAGCTGACCGAATCGGGCTGCGTGGGCTTCAGCCAGGCAGAGGTGCCGCTTGCCAACACGCAGGTGCTGATGCGCGCCTTGCAGTACGCCGCCACGTTCGGCTATTCGGTCTGGCTGCGTCCGCAGGAGGTTCATCTGGGCAGGGGCGTGGCCGCCAGCGGGGCGCTGGCCACGCGGCTGGGGCTGAGCGGCGTTCCTGTGGCTGCTGAAACGATTGCCCTGCACACGATTTTTGAACTGGTGCGCGCCACCGGGGCGCGCGTCCACCTGTGCCGCATCAGCAGCGCAGCCGGCGTGGCGCTGGTGGCCCGTGCCAAGGCCGAAGGCCTGGACGTGACCTGCGACGTCAGCATCAACAGCCTGCACCTGACCGATGTGGACATTGGCTACTTCGACAGCCGGATGCGCCTGGACCCGCCGCTGCGCCAGCAGCGCGACCGCGATGCGCTGCGCCTGGGGCTGCTTGACGGTACGGTCGATGCGTTGGTGTCAGACCACACGCCGGTCGGCGCGGATGCCAAGACCCTGCCGTTCGCCGAAGCTGAGGCCGGTGCCACCGGTCTGGAACTGCTGCTGGGGCTGGCCTGCAAATGGGGCCTGGAGAGTGATGCGGGCATGTGCCGGGCGCTGGCTGTGCTGACCAGCGAACCGGCGCGCATCCTTGGCCCTGCACTGGGCACGCTGCAAGCCAGCGCGGGCCGGCTGGTCAAGGGCGGCGTGGCCGATGTCTGTGTGTTTGATCCTGCCAGCGAGTGGACGGTCGAGCCTGCTGCCTTGCGCAGCCAAGGCAAGCACACACCGTTTTCCGGGCACGCCCTGCCAGCTGCGGTTCGCTACACCCTGGTCGGCGGGCAACTCGCTTTCGAGCGCGGCTGAGCCATGCCTGCCGGCTGTTTTCCTCTGGCCGGCAACGAATCTGCAGGCGCCTGATGCGGCGCATCCGGGCTTGCTGGCGTTTGCTGCGCGTTTTTTTGCATATCCTGGCCGGTCTGTGGATTGCCGCCGTGCGCCTGCCGCGCCTGCAGCCGGTCGCCCAAAGCGCCCAGGTTCAGGTCTGGTCCCTGGCGCTGCTGGGCCATATCGGCATTGCGCTCGAAGTTCGCGGCCAGCCGCCTGTTTTGGGTCCGGTGCTGCTGGTGGCCAACCACATTTCCTGGCTCGATATTCCGGTGATGCACGCTGCGCGGCATTGCCGCTTCGTTTCCAAGTCCGACATCAAGGACTGGCCGCTCGTCGGCACGCTGGCCACGGCGGCCGGCACGCTGTACATCGAGCGCTCTTCGCGCCGTGATGCCCTGCGCGTGGTGCAACTGATGCGCGATGCCCTGCTGACAGGCGAGGTGCTGGCGGTGTTCCCCGAAGGCACCACCGGCGATGGCTTGAGTGTGCTGCCTTTTCATGCCAACTTGCTGCAAGCCGCTGTGTCGGCCGATGCGCCAGCCCAGCCCGTGGGCCTGCGCTTCATTGACAAGGCCAGCGGCCAGCCCAGCCACGCGCCAAGCTATGTGGGGAGCGACACCTTGCTGGGTTCGATCTGGCGCACCTTGTCCGCCCCGCCAATCGTGGCTGTGGTGCATTACGGAGAACCCGAACAGGCTGCAGGGCGCGACCGGCGTGCCTGGAGCGCGCAGTTGCGCAGCAGCGTGGACGGCCTGCGTCGGGGCTGAGGCCTTGCCTGCGGGAGGGGTCTGAAAGGAGTCCCTCGGGCCTGGCTGACTTATGCTACTGAATTAATAGCAGGAAAAGCATGATTGGTATGCGCAAAAGGCATATTTTTTTGAGGATTTTCCTCTATTTCGCGTACAAAGGTCACCACGTGGTCCATTTCAGCGCGAATGCCCACCCATTCGCCGATTGCATGGTCATGGTGGCTGGGCACATGGGCCAGCAATGCTTCGCCGCTGGCCAGCTGCATGGTGTACAAAAATTCTGAACCACGAAACGACTTGCGGATGATCCGGGCTTTCACCGGCGCGTTGTCGTCGTGCACGATGTCGTCGGCGCGCAGCAGCACGTCGCATTCGCCGCCCGGGTAGCTCGACGGCAGCGGGCATTCGTCCCGCCCGACCAGGTCGCCCAACGGGGTGCGCGCCACCACGCCGCTTTCCTGGTGCATCAAGGTGGCCGGCACAAATACGCCATGGCCGATGAAGTCAGCGACGAAGCGCGTGGCCGGCCGGTGGTACAGCGCATAGGCGTCTTCCCACTGGTGCAGGTGGCCTTCATGCATCACACCAATACGGTCACCGATGGCAAAAGCCTCGAGCTGGTCGTGCGTCACAAACAGGGCAGTGGCGCCCGCCGCTTTCAGAATGCCGCGCACTTCATGCGCCAGCCGTTCGCGCAGATCGACATCGAGGTTGGAAAACGGCTCGTCCAGCAACAGCAGGCGCGGCCCTGGGGCCAGCGCCCTGGCCAGCGCCACGCGTTGCTGCTGCCCGCCTGACAACTCGTGGGGAAAGACCTTGTGGGCATGGCCCATGCCGACCAGTTCCAGCACCTCGTCAACGCGCCTGCCGCGAGCCGAAGCGCTCAGGTGGTTCAGGCCGAAGGCCACGTTGCGCGCCACGTCAAGGTGCGGAAACAGCGCGTAATCCTGGAACACCATGCCGATCTGGCGCGACTCGGGAGGCAAGTGACACTGCGGGCTGCTGACAATTTGTCCAGCCAGCCGGATGCTTCCTGCCTGGGCGCGTTCCAGCCCCGCCACGGCGCGCAGCAGCGTGGTCTTGCCGCAGCCCGATGGCCCGATCAGCACGCCGATCTCGCCGGCCTGCAAATTAAAGGACACGCCATCGACCGCCGCATGGCGGCTTTTTGCGTAATGCACACCGAGTTGGGAGACTTCGAGAAACATGGGTTGATTGTAGATGCTTACAATTCTCATTTGCAGTAACTGGCTGCAGACACCACGGCGCGAGCGGGCAAGGCAGGAGCCGGCCGGCAGCAGCCTTCCATCGGGTTTCAATGTTCCGCCGACTCTTTTTTCGCTTTGTTCCTTCCGCATTTTTGCTGCTGCTTGTAGCATTCCTGACGCTGCCGGTGCTGGCGGTGGCGCTGTCCTGGCTCGAATTCGACGCTGCAGCACGTTCCATCCTGACGCAGATGCTGCAGACGGTGCTGCCCGACTACACCTGGACGTCGCTGCTGCTTTGCCTGCTGGTCGGCACAGGCGTCGCTGTCGTTGGCATGGCCACGGCCAGTGCGGTCACGTTGTTCGAGTTTCCGGGCAGGCGCACCTTTGAATGGGCCTTGCTGCTGCCGCTGGCCATGCCCGCTTATGTGCTGGCCTATGCTTACACCGACTTTTTGCAATATGGCGGGCCGCTGCAAACCTGGCTGCGCACGACTTTCGGGCTGCAAGGGAGGCTGTTGCCAGAAGTGCGCAGCCTGGGCGGCGCGGTGCTGGTGTTCACGGTGGCGCTATACCCGTATGTCTATCTGCTGGCGCGCACTGCCCTGTCCGAACGTGCTGCGCATCTGATGGAAGCGGCGCGGCTGCTGGGTGCGCCGCTGTCACGGCGCATCCGCGAGGTCGCCCTGCCGCTGGCGCGGCCGGCGGTGGCGGCTGGCGTTGCGCTGGCGCTGATGGAAACGCTGGCGGACTTTGGCGTGTCCAGTTACTTTGGCATCCAGACCTTCACCGCCGGCATTTACAAAGCCTGGTTGTCAATGGACAACCGCATGGCGGCCGCGCAACTGGCGACCGTGCTGCTGGTGTTCGTGGCGGTGCTGCTGCGCATCGAGCACAGTGCCCAGCGGCGCATGCGCTTTGCCGCTGGCCGTGGCGCGCGCGCCGGTTCTGCGGACGCCGTGCCAGTGCCCTTGCACGGTGGACGTGCAGCGCTGGCCTGGGGTATTTGCGCCGCACCGATCGCTTTTGGCTTCGTTCTGCCGGTGTTGTTCATGCTGCGGCCGCTGGTGCTGGGCTGGGACAACCTGCTCTGGGACCAGTTTGCCCACTGGACGCTGAACAGCCTGTGGCTTGCAGGGCTCAGCGCCGTGCTGGCCACCGCATTGGCGCTGGGCTTGGCGTTTGCCGTGCGGCGCCAGCCTGACCTGCTGACCCGCAGCGCGGTGCAACTGGCCAGCCTGGGCTATGCCGTCCCGGGTGCGGTCATCGTCGTTGGGTTGCTGCTGCCGGTGGGCTGGCTGCAGGCGGCCGCGCCGCAAACCGGCGCCGGTTACTGGGTCACCGCCACCGTACTGGGTGTTGTCTGGGCCTACCTTGTGCGTTTCAGCGCGGTGGCTCTTCAAAGCATCCAGAGTGGCTATTCGCGCATTCCGGCCAGCTTTGACGACAGTGCCCGCATGCTCGGCACCACTGGCGCCGGCCTGCTGGCGCGGGTGCACTGGCCACTGCTTCAGCGCTCGGTAGCCGTGGCAGGCTTGCTGGTGTTTGTCGATGTGATGAAGGAGCTGCCCGCGACGCTGGTGCTGCGGCCCTTCAACAGCGACACTCTGGCCGTGGTGACCTACCAGCTGGCGCGCGACGAGCGCTTGGGCGAGGCGGCGCTGCCAGCGCTGGCACTGGTGCTGGTCGGACTGCTGCCAGTGGCTTTGTTGAGCCGCACCCTTCGCGCCAGAAAATAACCGGTCAAGGCCCAGCCCGGCTGTAGTCATCCGACTACCGGCTCAAAATCTGCCGGCCTACTTATTGGCAACCCGGCCTTGGATAGCATCTTCTTTCTGCAATCAGGGACGGTTGTCCTTGCGGCATTCTCCGGAAAGTCACGCAGAGCGACATCATCACGAGGAGAAAAAAATGAACCAAGATCGAGTGGAAGGTAACTGGCTTCAGTTCAAAGGCAAGGTCAAGGAGCAGTGGGGCAAGCTGACCGATGATGACCTTGATGTCATTGCCGGCAAGCGCGACCAGTTGCTGGGAAAAATCCAGGAGCGTCATGGCTTGACACACGAAGAAGCCGAAACCCAAGTCAACGACTGGCATGAACGCAACCCGACCAATTTTTTCGAGCGTTACTGAGTAGCCGCGTTTCAAGCGTCTGCTTCAAAATCTAAAAATCAACGTCCTCAATCTTTTCAAGGAATTATCATGAAAACCAAAATTTTGATGCTCAGCATGGCCATGTCGTGTGTTTTTGCTGGCAACGCCTTGGCGATGACCAAAGCTGAATACGACATGCAGAAAAAACAGGTCAGCGCTGACTACAAGGTCAACCGCGAAAAATGCGGCAGCCTGAAAGACAATGCCAAGGACATTTGCACCGCTCAGGCCAAAGGCGCACAAAAGGTTTCCGAAGCCGAACTCGAATCCCAGTACAAGCCAAGCGCCAAGCACACCCGCGATGTCGCGATGACCAAGGCCGACACGGCTTACAACATTGCCAAGGAACGGTGTGACGACTTGGCTGGTAACGCCAAGGATGTCTGCGTGAAGGATGCCAAGGCCGCGCAGGTGAAAGCCAGGGAAGAGGCGAAGGTTGCCCAGGCTTCCACCGATGCCAATGTCAACAAGAATGCCAATGTGAAGGAAACCCGCAAAGAAGCCAATTCAGAAATCCGCGAAGCCGATTACAAGGCGGCAAAAGAGCGTTGCGACAGCCTGGCGGGTAATGCCAAGGACACCTGTCAGGCTGATGCCAAGGCCAAGTTTGGCATGTGATGCGGTTTTAAGTGCGAGTCTGGACACTCCAGACCGCTGATGCTTATGCCTTGATGATCCCGGACTTGTGCAAACAATCCGGGATTTCTGATTTTCAATTTAGCTATTGTTTTGATAGCTTAAAACGTATGCAGGAAAAGCGCATAAAGCCATTTTCTTCTAAAGTAGTACTGCTTCAGGCCGCCATGCGCAGCTCGCCTTCCCATTCAAACGATGACGGGTTGGGCAGGAGCTTTTCAAGGGTTTGCGCAATTCTCAGCAGGCGCGGATCATCGGCTGCTGCTTCGTCGCAGGTGTCGTTGATGCAGAAAAATGGCAAGCTGCCAAAGTTTTGTATCAATGCGTCGAACTGCTGCGTCGCTTCGGCATCGCCCGTGTTGATGTAGAGCGGATCAAGCACCTGCTGCTCGGCGTAACCCATCTGCACCATCCAGCGTGGCGCCAGGTCCGGAACAATGGGTGGAATTTGCCAAGAGCGGAACACAGTGGAACGAACCTGGGCAAACCAGCCTTGAGCCAGGTGTTCAAGTTCGTGCATCAAGCTTTTCCGCATGGCGCGCGGCGCGTGAGAATAAACCTGGGGAAGGTGCCGGTAGTGCGGATAGCGCTTGGTAAGCCAGCGTCCGGACTTGATTGATGCGTTGACAAGCGCGGTCTCGTCCGGCTGCAGGACCTCAGGATGCACTGCTGACACGGGTTCCAGAAACACCTTTAGCCGACCTTCAAACCACCAGGCCGGATTGACCTTCTTGCCAAAAAATACGTCGTCGTTCAGATAAATGAAACGTTCGGACAGGCCGGGTATGTGGTGCAGGTAGGACTCGATATGACCCGAATCAAACACCTCCGGCGACGTGGGCGCAAGCAGATGGCGATGGTCTACCAGTGTCACCCGGCTTGACGGCCGTAACCAAGCAGGCGTTTGCCCATCAGTCACGATATACACGTGGCCATGGTCCGGGAAAAAGCGTTCAAGTGCACGCAGGTTGAACAGCAGTTCCGAATTGTCCCGGAAACGGCCAGCCACATTTCCAAAAGCGGCCAACTCTTCACCGTTTTGGCCGGCCCAGGCGGCATAGGCACGATGGCGCTTGAGCAGCCAGACAGGATCGGCACCGTTCACCCAGAGGTAAACAATATCGATCCGTCCTGGATTTTTACCTGGACCATGGGTCGAATTTTTCAATGTTTGCTTGTCCTTGTTGTTTAAGGCGTGAGTACGTTCAGCATTATTTGCAGGAGGCAAGGTGAAAGCCCGAAAAATTAAAGACAACGGCACATCACAATTGAAGAGTGGAAAACCGGGGCAATTTTTGGTCTGTCCTTCATTTAGAAAGTTTTAATAAGTAAAGATGCCCTTTGCGCTTATTTTTATTGCAAATATTGCTATTTAAAAAATAGCATTCAGACCAGTATTAATGGTTTGACCAAAAGTGGCCAAAACACGGGTTTTTTCAACGCCCTGTATTTCCACTAAAAGCAATTTCATTGAAAATCTTGATGGCGTAACATTTTAATTAAATCTGATACAAAAATATTTCTTGAAAAAGAATGGCGTTTTTTGGCTTGGGCTTAGCTGCTTTCAAAAGGCAGTTTCAAGTAAGTTTTATTGCTACGAGGTGGAAGGCGAGGCACACGCTGATGGATAGATTGGTGTCGGGCGTTGATTCGTTACAGCGTCAAGTGGCAACAAAATCCAGATCACGCGAAGATGGGTGTCAAAACAGATGGTGAAGTGGGTGCATGTCGCTTTTGTGAAAAAACAACAATTTGCAAAAAGCCGTGACCAAGTCACGGGTCCAAAAAAGTCTGCCTTACTTGCCTATAACCATCCAAAAATCGAGCCTGTCGCGAAGCGGGCCCTTGTCGGTGAGTGCCATCTGTTGTTATTTCAAGTAGTAATCAATACAGTGGGTGATTCCGCCATGCTGCTGAAAGCCAAGCACAATGAACAGCGAGCGCAGAGCGCATTAAACAGATCATCACACTCATGACAAGGCTGCAAAAATGAATCAAGAAAATTTTATGGAAATTCTTGTTCGGGAAGGATTCAAGGAAGTGGTGACCGTCACGCGGGAACCCGACGGATCTCTTGAAATGCACACGCATCCTTTCGAGGCCAAAGCGCTGATCCTCAGGGGTGAATTGCAACTGCAGGCCGGGGATGAAGACCGCTGCTACCGGGTCGGCCAGGTGTTTCATCTGCTTGCAGGTGTTCGGCATTCCGAGCAATACGGGCCTGAAGGCGTGACGTATCTGGTGGGTCGTCGATAACTGTCCGTGCATGGGCAAAGCCCTGCTTGGCCACGGCTGCCCGGTTTAGCGTGCCAGCTGGTTGAGCTGGATGATAGGCAACAGCACGGCAAGAACAATCATCATCACAACCAGGCCCATCACCACGATCAGCAGCGGCTCCAGCAAGGTTGCCAGTTGCAGTGCGCGGCGTTGCACTTCGGTGCCGAGCTGCTTGGCCGCACGGTCCAGCATCACCGGCAACTGGCCGGTCTGCTCGCCCAGGCGGGCAAACATGCTCAGCAGCCCTGGAAAACGCTTTTTATGCCCGATGGCAGACGCCAGCGTCGTGCCTTCACGAACCAGTACCAGCGCGTCCAGTGCATCGGCGCGCATGGCCCGGTTTGACAACGTGTCGGCCGCCGCCTGAAGGGCCCTGAGAATCGGCACGCCAGCGCCCGCCAGCATGGCCAGGGTACCGGCAAAGCGGGCGGCGTTGTAGCCTCGTGAAAGTTTTCCCAGAATCGGCAATGTCAGCCAGCCCGCATCGAACCTTTCTCGAAAAGCAGCACTGGTCCAGGCCAGACGGAAGGCGCCTGCCATCACGGCCAGCGCCAGGATCACCAGCCAGCCCTGGTTGCGCACGAAGCCTGCCAGGCCCAGCATGATGACGGTCAGCACTGGCAATGCCCGCTTGCTGCCGGCAAACACCTGCGCCACCTGCGGCACCACGTAGCCCAGCAAAAAGGTGACGATGGCAATCGCTACCAGCGTGACGATGGCTGGGTACAGTGCCGCGCCTACCAGCTTGGCCTTGAGCTCCTGGCTCTGCTCCAGGTCATCGGCCAGCCGCTCCAGCACCATGCCGAGATTGCCGCTGTGCTCGCCAGCGCCCACAACTGCGCAATACGTCGCTGAAAACTCGCGCGGGTGCTGAGCCAGCGCGGTGGCAAAAGGGGTGCCGCCATTGACCTCAGCGCGCAGGTTGGCGACCAGGTGGCGCTGGGGAATATTTTCGGATTCGTCGGCCAGCGCCGTCAGCGCCCGCTCCAGCGGCAAGCCCGAAGTCACCAGTCCGGCGATCTGGCGCGTCCAGATGGCAAGTGCCGTGGCATTGAAGACACGTTTGCTCCACAGCGTGGTGTTCCAGCCTGAAGTGTCGGCCGGCTGCGCACCTCTGCCTGTCGCACCGACCGACTGGACCGACAGCGGCACCAGTGCCTGCGCCCGTAGCATGCTGCGCGCCGCACGTGCCGTATCGGCCTCAATGATGCCCTTGCGGGTTGCGCCCTCGGCAGTGAGGGCTTCGAATGAATAGGCGGGCATGGAAAGTCTCGTTAAACGTTCAGCAACCCCAGCGCCCGACCGCCCCAAACCAGCCAGGGCCGCGGAAACGGCTTAGCCAGGCCGCAGGCGCAGCGGCCCTCTCGGGGGGGCAGCGCAGAGCGCGTTGTGAAAAGCGTGGGGGTCATTTAGTCGCGTGTTACGCGCATCAACTCTTCGCGCGTGGTGATGCCGGCCCGTACCAGCCGCTCGCCATCGTCACGCATCAGCATCATGCCGTTTTTAAGGCCCGCTTCGCGCAGGTCGGCTTCTGCTGCCTGGTGGTGAATCTGCGCCCGTATGGCGTCGTTGGTCGCCAGCAACTCGAACACGCCAGTGCGTCCCTGGTAGCCGGTCTGGCCGCAGGTGGCGCAGCCGGCACCCTGGCAGTGAACGCAGACCTTGCGCACCAGTCGCTGCGCCAGCACGCCGAGCAGTGACGAACTGAGCAAAAACGGCTCGATGCCCATGTCGGTCAGGCGCGTAACGGCACTTGCGGCGTCGTTGGTGTGCAGCGTAGCCAGTACCAGGTGGCCGGTAAGCGATGCCTGGATGGCGATCTGTGCGGTTTCGAAGTCGCGGATTTCGCCGATCATGATCACGTCCGGGTCCTGGCGCAGGATGGCGCGCAGTGCCTTGGCAAAGTCCAGGTCTATCTTGGCATTGACCTGCGTCTGTCCGACACCGGCCAGCTCGTACTCGATCGGGTCTTCGACCGTCATGATGTTCTGGCGCCGGGTGTCCAGCCGCTCCATGGCGGCGTACAGCGTCGTGGTCTTGCCAGAACCCGTGGGGCCGGTCACCAGAATGATGCCGTGCGGCTGAGCCACCAGGTGCTCGAAGCGACTCAGCACGTCGCCTTGCATGCCAACGGCTTCCAGGTTGAGCCGGTCCCCGCTTTTGTCGAGCAGACGCAGCACGGCGCGCTCGCCATGCGCGCTGGGCAGCGTGCTGACGCGCACGTCCACGGCACGCGTGCCGATGCGCAGCGAAATGCGGCCGTCCTGCGGCAGGCGTTTTTCGGCAATGTCGAGTTCGGCCATGATTTTCAGCCGCGAGATCAGCGCCGCGTGCAGTGCCCGGTTGGGCTGCACCACGTTGCGCAGCGAACCATCGACGCGAAAGCGCACAGCGGAGTGGCGCTCGTAGGGCTCGATGTGGATGTCACTGGCGCCATCGCGCACCGCCTGCGTCAGCAAGGCATTGAGCATGCGGATGATGGGGGCATCGTCTGATGTCTCCAGCAAGTCCTCAATGGCCGGCAGCGCCTGCATCATGCGCGACAAGTCAACATCGCTTTCGACTTCGCTGATAACAGTGGCGGCGCTCGATTCGCTCTGGGAGTAGGCAGCGCTGATGCGTTGCTGGAGCAACTCGGGGGTCTCGACGCTGATGTGCTGAACCTCGAATTTGCGCATCACTTCGCTGATGGCGCCTGCCGTTTGAGGCGTGCCCAGGCTGTGCAGCCACAGTGTCAGGTCGCCGCCGAAGTCTTCCAGCAGCAACTGCTGGCTGCGGGCAAACGCATACGGCAAAGGGTAGCGGGCGGGATGTTCCATGCCTAGCGGTCGTTGATCATCGGCAGCGGCGTCGTCTGGAACAGGGGGGCTGGCACTGGACTGGCTGGCGCCACCCCGGGCATGGGCTTGATGTCCGGCAACACAGGCGACTCATTGATTGGCACCAGGCTGCTGTTGCGGGGCTGTGTCTGCTGCTGGGTAGTGCGCATCAGGTCATAGCGGTCCATCGACAGGGCATTCGTTGAAGCGCCGTCGCGTACCACCACCGGCCGCAAAAAGACCATCAGGTTGGTTTTCTTGCGACTGCGGCTTTCAGACTTGAACAGGTTGCCAAACACCGGCACGTCACCCAGCCCGGGCACCTTCTGGTCGTTTCCCGAATATTCGTCTTGCAGCAGCCCGCCGAGCACGATGATCGCGCCGTCCTCGACCAGTACGTTCGACTCGATCGAGCGCTTGTTAGTGATGATGCCGGTGGCGGAATTGACCGAACCCGGCTGCACGCTGGAGACTTCCTGGAAGATCGACATCTTGACTGTGCCGTTTTCGCTGATCTGCGGCTTGACCCGCAAGGTCAGGCCCACGTCCTTGCGCTCGATGGTCTGGAACGGGTTGACGCTGCCGTTGCCGCCACCGCCGGTGTTGGTGAACTGGCCTGTGACAAACGGCACGTTCTGGCCAATGATGATCTTGGCCTCTTCGTTGTCCAGCGTGATGAGGTTGGGTGTTGAGAGGATATTGCCAGCGCCCGAGGTCTGCAGAAAGTTGGCCAGGAAGCCGAGAAAGTACACGCCGTTGTTGCGCGCCGCCACGCCCAGGTTGAAGCCGGTTCCAGGGGGCAGAGGGGTGCCGTTGGAAGCGCCGAGGGCCGACTGGATGATGTTTTTGCCGCTGGTGCCAAAGTTGGTGCCTAGCAGGCCAATCAGGCTGTCGCCCTTGCCGCCAAGGGGCCCTTGCCACTGAATGCCGAACTCGGCTGCCTTGTCCATGTTGACTTCGGCAATCAGGCTTTCCACGTACACCTGCGCCCGCCGGCCATCGAGCTTTTCAATCACCGCACGCAGTTGCCGGTACTGGGGTTCCGAGGCAGTGATGATCAGTGAATTGGTCGCCGGGTCAGCCTGGATCTGCCCGCCAGTCGAAGGACCTGCACTCGGCGTGATGGGGGTGGTTGCCGCACTGCTGGACTGGCCTAGATTGTTGGCCCCGCCCGACTGAGCCCCCGTATTTATGGCCGATGGATTGCCCAGAAATGGCAATGCGGGACTGGAAGAGCCGCTGCCGCCGGTTCCGCTCATTGCAGCGCGCAGGACCGAGGCCATGTTGGTGGCATCTGCATTCTTCAGGTAGACCACGTAGATGTTGCCGGCGTCGCCGTTCGGGCCGTTCAGGTTCGGCGTGTCCAGGGTCTTGAGCAGCGACTTGACCAGTTCCAGGCGCGCGCCATTGGCGGCACGGACAATCAGCGAATTGCTGCGTGGCTCGGGGAGCACGGTGGTTTTGTAGCTGGCCTCGGCCGTCGCCACGCCGCCGCTGGCACTGTTGTCGAGCAGCCGAGTCAGCAGAGGCGCGAGGTCGGTCACCGACGCATAGCGCACCGGGATCAACTCGACATTGGTGGCGTTGGACACGTCCAGCGCTGAAATGATACGGCCCAGACGGTTCAGGTTGTCGGCATAGTCGGTGATCACCAGCGAATTGTTGCCGGGGTTGACGTTAATGGTGTTGTTCGGGCTGATCAGCGGGCGCAGGATTGGCAGCAGGTTGTTGGCATTCTCAAAGCTGAGTTTGAAGATCGTCGTGGCAATCTGGCCGCCGGCGACAGGCACATTTGTCGAAACCGCGCCGCCCTGAAGCTTGGCATCGGCTTCTGGAACGATCTTGTCCAAGCCAGCAGAATTGACCACCGTGAAGCCCTGCAGGCGCAGGATGGCCAGAAACTGGGTGTAGGCCAGAGCCGGGCTGACCGGGCGTTCGGTCGTCAGCGTGATCGTGCCCTTGACGCGTGGATCAACCACCACATTGCGGCCTGTCAGCGTAGCCATGGTGCGGGCCACTGCGTCAATGTTGGCATTGACGAAGTTCAGCGTGATGGCTTCGCCGCGCCGGCCTTCGGATGCCGGTGACGCGACTTGCGGCTGCGCTTGTGAATTAGAAGGAAATATGCCTGTTCCGCAAGCTAGAAGGGCACTTCCAGCTATTGAAAATATAGCAATTTGGTGTCGTTTGAAGTTCGGATGTTTCATGCGGCATTAACCCACTTTAATGACGGCCGTTGCGCCATTGCGCCGCCCGATGATGTTCAAGAGATTCGAGAGCGCGTCGACGCTCCCGGGCGTGGCGCTGGCAGAGCCGTCAAATCGCAGCCGCTGACCTACCCACTGGCCCTGGCCCGTGAGCAGCAGGCTGCCGTCAAGGGTAATCAGTTCCAGCGTGGACGGGTTGCCGCCCGTCAGCGTGACGCGGTAGCTGCCCATGGGCTGCAGCGTGGAAAGGCGTGAGGACATCTTCAGGGCGTCAAGCTGCAGGCGGCCTGCCAACTCTAGCCTGCCCTGCATCCAGCGGGCGTTAAGACCCTGGGTGGAAGCTGCCAGCTGACCTTGCGCCTGTACCGTATTCCACGGTGTGCCGAGGCCTGAAAGCAGTGCGGCAGGCCATTGCGACTGGCTGTCGGAAAGCGTCAGCTGAACGCCACCCCAGCCAGAAGTACGGGCCTGAACTTGCCATGCCTGCTGCATGCAGCATTCGGCGTTGAGCTTAAGATCCAGGCCAGTCCAGGCCGGCCGGATGCGCCAGCTCACCTGACCCGGCAGGGCCACGGCGTCCAGGCTGCCAGCGCCACCCGATAACACGAGTTGCGCCGAACCCTGCCAGAAATTGCCGCGTGGTGCGGCCAGCATGGCATGACCACCACTGGCCTGCAGGACCAGCGTCGCCAGCCAGCGTGCCGGAGCAAACAGCACAAAGGCAATTAGTAGGCCGCCCAGCGCGCCCGCCGCTGCCCAGCGCCAGGGGGCATTGGCAAAAGCAGGGATGGCAACGTTTGGGCTGGAGTAGGACATTGTCTGGCTAGCGGGCCGGCAGGCCCATCACGAGAACGCCATTCCAGACCGGTTCGCCTGGTTTCGCGGCGCGCACCAGGCGGGCTTCAATCAGTGCCGAGCGGGCATTCAGCCGCGCCTGCGCCAACCACTCTGCCAGCGCCTCCGGACTGGCGTCCTTGACGGTAATGTTGGCGCGCTCGCCTGCCAGCACCAGTTGTGTTCCCGCGCCCAGGGTCTGCTTGGTGGCGGCGGTCAGCGCGCGCACTGCCTCGTCAAAGCCCAATGGCGGCTGCTTCTGCACAGCCTGTGCCTGCAACTGCATCGCCTGCATGGTCTGCAGCTGCGCGCCCAGCGCTTTGGACTGCGTGTCTGCGGTGCGCAGCGTGGCCAATGACGGCCCGACGCTGAACTGCCAGAGCAGCAAAGCCAGGACCATCAGGACAGCCAGCCGGATGACGGTTTTTTCACGGCCCGGCAACCGGACCCAGCGCGCTCGCAGCGGCGCCAGAGTGCTCGTCAGGCTCATGGAAAACGCTCCTCTTTCATCGTCAGGCCTTCGGCATCCATGCGCAGGCGGTAACCCTGGGCCTGCAGCCGTGCGGCGATTTCAGCCACCGCCGAAGCCGGGAGAGAAAGCCCTTTCAAGCGGAGTTCAGTTGATATGAATTCAATAGCTGCTGGTACAGGGGTGTCGGGCGCTGCAGCCTTAAAATGCCCTAATTGAGTTTCCATGTCGGCAGTCGAGGCGATACCATTGCGGCGCTGCAGGTCAGACAGCGCGCGGGCCATCTGCACCGGCGCATTGACGACCACACGCACGTCGGGAAACGTGGTTGTCAACAGGTTGCGGATGGCGGCGCGCTGGGCGGCCTGCGAAGACTGCTCTTTCCAGGCCCAGGCCTGCAGGCCCACCACGTTTGCCAGCACCAGGGCTACGCTCGCCCAGCGCGCTGCGCGCCAGCGCGGCGCCCTGAACAGCGAGGAGATCATGGCCGACAGATGCTTGCGGGTGCGCGTGCCGCGGGTGTAGAGCAGGTCGAACTGCGCTAGGTCCCAGTCCGACTGCGCTGCCGCCAGCCAACGCTCGGGCGGTGTCTGCAGACGCGCGGGACGGTTGAAGAAATGTTCTGCCAATTCGGCAACGCCAGGTTCGGCCAGCACTTCGGCGTCTTCTGGCCATGCCATCAGCGCGGCGCTGGCCACTGAAAGCGGCAGCAGTGTCACGCCCTCTGGCCCGGTGCGCATCAGTTGGGGCTGGTCGGCTGTGCCGGTGACATGCAGCGACACGACCCCATCGCCAGATGGCGGTGTAAGTTCGGGGACGATGCGAGCTACCGGCCGGCCGGCCTGCGTCAGCATGGCCAGCCAGGCATGCAGCCAGGCTTTCTCGCAGGTCGCGACCCACACGGGTTCGTCGGTGCGTGGCTTTGGCTCGATGGCGAAATGCAGATGGCTGGTCTCGTCGAGCACGCTGTCTTCCAGCAGCCCGTCGAGCACGGCCCGCAGCCGCCCCGCATTGCCATCCTGGAACAGCCCGCCTTTCAACGCCCCACGCGGCAGGGCAAGTCGGTGCCAGGACAGGCGACAGGCAGGAACCACGGCCACGATGACGGCGCTGGAAGGTGCGGGCAACAGCGCTGCAGGCGCCTGCACAACGCTGAGCACGGTGAATCCGTCATCACTCAGAACGCCCTCGCAAAGCATGGCGGCAGTCGGAAGTGTCCGGGGAAGGGTGACGAGAAGTGTTGTCATGCTTGAATTCAGGGGCCCATTGTATGGGGGCGGGCGTCTCAATGCGCTGGTGCGCCCCGGTCTCGCCATAATGTTTTCACCTCCAGGCCGTCGCGCTGAACCACTGAATGTTCCTCAACCACCGCTTGGTTAAGTCGCAGCCGCCCTTGGACCTCGAAGAAACGTGAATTGACGCTGTGCTGCGCTTCATTAAGTGGCATGGCGGTCTGGCCGAGTTGTTCGGTCACTTCGGCCAGGGTCTTGAAATGATTTGCCTGGCGCATATTCACCAGGCGCTGGGCCAGCCCCATTTCCAGTGATGGGATGCAGGCTGAGAGCACCGTGGCGCTGGCGGTGTTCAGGTTGACCGGCGTGCGCACCGGCAGCAAGGTGATGTGAGGCCGCAGTATGGCCAGGCTAGCCGGCGACAGGCCCAGCCAGACCAGCTGGTCTAGGCGCTGCGGCATCAGGGGCGCCTGCTGGGTCGATGCGTTCTCAGGATTGACATCCAGCGCGAGCCGCAGGTTTTCAACCAGTACCTGCAATTCTCCGGGGGGAAGCCCGAGCAGCTCGAACAGTTTGGCAAAGGCCTTTACAGAAGGCTCGGACACTTTGCCGGCGCTGTCCACGAGGTTGATGACGTTCAGGCGCGACTGCAAATCGGTGATCAGGCCAGACAGGAAGGTTTGCGACGCGTTGGCCTCATCGTCCGGATCGGTTTTCTTGTCGGCTGCCAAAAAGGTTGACAACCGCGCTTCTTCAAGGGGCACCGCCCAGGGTTCCGACAGGTAGTCGGCGCCACCAGATCTGGCGTCTTCACGCAGGATCAGGCGCGCCCAATCGAGCGCACCGGTCAGCAGCCAAAGTGATTGCACCCGCGCGCGTTCGGCGGCCTCGACTTCGACACTGCGCCATTGTTGCCATAACGCGCCAGCTGCCAGGCTGGCCACCAGCGCCACCGTCAGCATTGCCGTGAGAAGGGCTGCACCCGCCTGTCGTGCAACTGCTGCACTGCACCGCCGAACCGGGGACTTTACAGCCGGCATCATGATTTGGCACCCGCCAGGGAGGGGCGCACCCAGTCGCGCGTAATGACGCCGTGGAGGGCTTCGCTGCCAGGCAGCGTCAGCACCAGCCGAACGCCGTCCGGCAGTGCTTGGTCGGAGTTCACGGGTTGTGTCGGGCTGCGGATCGGTGTGGCTGGTGAGTTGGCGTTGTCGCTGGACAAAGGATTGGTCCAGGCATTGCCGCGAAAGTAAAAAATCTGCCAATTTTCCAGCGGTGTGACACGGACTTCGTCCCTTTTTTCGGCATCGCCCGGGTTTTGTGCCCACTGGGCAGCACGCTCCCAGGCGATTTGCAAGGCGCCCTTGGAAAACTGTGGCGGCGACTGCCAGCGCAGCCATTGGTCGGTGCCATTCACATTGCGCCGCGACCATGCCACTACCAACAGACCGTCACCAGGCTGAACGGTGCTGCGGCGAATAATCCGCAGTCCGCGCCCGTCCCAGTCCAGCGTCGGTGTGCGCGGCAGTTGCGCCAAGGCATCCAGGTCAGAGGACCATTGCGTGAGCCCAGCCTGCAAGGTGAGGACCGAATCGGCGCGTTGCTGGATCTGTGCCTGTGCCCGCACCATGCCGTCGAGCCCGCGCCAGCTCAGGCCCGCCATGATCGCCATCGCGGCCAGCGCCACCAGCAACTCGATCAGGGTGAAGCCGCGGGCCTGCGCAGGTCGCGACAAGCCGCGTGAAGCAGTAAGTAGCCGCGCCATGCTCAGTACCGTCCCACGATGGTCGAAAGCGCAAGTATTCGGGTTGCACGGTTGAGCACCTGCGCTTCAACCCGCAGAAAATTCGGATTGGGCGTGGGTTGCACCCACAAGCGCACTGCCAGGCTGCGGCCGGCTTGTTCGCAAGTGCTGGTGTTGTCGCCAACTGCTGGCATTTGTCGCGACAGCCGCACATTCACCAGTGCATTTTCAGCGCAAAGATGGGCCAGTAGCAGGTCCGACTGGCGTTCCGAATTGCGCATCAGCGAGCCTGTGGCGCGCACGCCAGCAGCCAGCGCGACTGCGACGATACCCAACGCGACCAGTACCTCGATCAGCGTGAAGCCGCGAGCGCCAGAACGCCGTATCCGGCTGCATAGCATCATCGGGAACCGTCCGACAGAACCGAAAACGGCCGGATGCCGTCTGTCGCCAGGATCAGGCTGCGCGAAGGGTCCGAAATGGACACCAGGCGAATTTGCTGCGGTCCGATGATCGGTTCCGGCCCAAGCACCAAGACGTTGGCGACGGCTGCGCGTACGTCCTGGCCCAGCCAGGTGGACGGAAAACTTGTGCCTTTCGCCAAACCTTCAAAAACAAAGCCTGTGGCGGTGGGTCGCCAGCGCACCGGGTTGGCGGTCATGCGCGATTGCGCCCTGGCTGAATCCAGCAAAACGGCCAGCCGCTGCGCATCGCGCTCCAGCGCCGTCCCCGACGTGTCGCGCAGCGCCAGCCCGACGCCCGCCGTCGCGATGGCCATGATCGCCACCACCATCAGCAACTCGATCAGCGTGAACCCGCGATGGCGAATCCGACGCAAAGGCGCACGGTGCGTCATGGCACCGCTTGGAAAGCGGCGAACCCACATAGCGAAGATCAGAGACGTACCCGCTCGAAACCAGCCGGAGCCGTGGAACTGGCTTTGCCAGGTCGCAGGCGCAGCGACCCCCGCGGAGGGAAGCGAACCACACGCAGTGGGGAGCGTGGGGGCTACTTCAATCCCAGCTGCCAATATCGGCATTCTTGCCCTCGCCCCCGGGTTGCCCATCGGCACCAAAAGACATCACGTCGATTTCGCCCTTGATACCAGGATTCAGATATTGGTAAGGGCGGCCCCAAGGGTCGTTGGGCAGCTTGTCCACATAAGATTTCCAGTTGAAGGGAATTGGCCCCGTCGTCGGCTTTGCCACCAGCGCCTGCAACCCTTGCTCAGCAGCAGGGTAGCGCTGGTTGTCCAATCGATAAAGCTTGAGCGCCTGCATCAGATTATTGACGTCGGTTTTGGCGGCTGTGGCGCGCGCATCATCGGCACGGTCCAGTACGTTGGGCACCACCAGCGCTGCCAAGACGCCAATGATCACCAGCACCACCATCAGCTCTATCAAGGTGAAGCCTGCGGAAATGCGTCGTCGAAGGGACGCGAATGAAGGTTGTTGTGTAGTCATATGGTTGCATCAATCATAATCCTGTCATGCAGACAGACGCCTATCGCCTATGGACCACCAGAATTGTGACATTCGCCATCTCCGCATTGGCTGCTGCTAGCGTGGTCTACTGGGGTCTGAAAGTCTGGGGTTTGTCTTCGCCAGCCGTGCTTTCATCAACACTGATTGAGCCAATACTCGCTCCCGATTCACAGACAATTGCCCGGGCATTTGGAGGCGGAATGGCCACTGCTGCCACGACGTCAACCGCAGCGCCTGCAGCCAGCCGCTATAGTTTGGTTGGCGTGTTGTCAGGACGGATCCAAGCTGGTGCTGCGCTGATTTCGATTGATGGTCAGGATGCCAAACCGGTTCGCGTGGGTACTTTGGTTGACAACGACATGGTGTTGGAATCTGTAAATGGGCGGCAGGCGGTGCTGTCTTCGAATACGGAAAATTCGACAAAAGTGGTGCTTGAAATGCCCAAGCTAACCCAGTAAGTTTTCTTTTTCCATAGGCTGGACAGGTAGTGTTCCGAATTTTCGCTAACTCAAAGCAGAAACAGTCAAGAGAACGTCCGCTGACACTGCTTTTTTAAGTTATTGAGTTTTTGTACAAAGTAGTCACAAAATGTGAAGAATATGTACATGCAAGGTTTACACCTTGTAATCATTAAGCGATGATTCTTTCTTTGATAACGCATTGAACATCATGTCTGTTACAGAGACCGTACTGAAAAATCCAGTATCCGCGACGTTGCCCGGACTTGGCAGAGCTTTGGTGTCCGCAGGAAAGCTGGGGCAAAAGGCTGCCGAGGATATTTTTTCAAAAGCGCAAGTCAGTCGAAACAGCTTTATCGCCGAGTTGACAGGATCAGGCGCTGTTTCTGCATTTGACTTGGCGCACATCATGTCGATGTCTTTTGCCGCGCCTTTGGTAGACATGGACGCTGTTGACATGCTGCATTTGCCCAAGGGCTTGCTCGATACAAAAATCTGCCGATCCTGTCGAATCGTGGTGCTGGGAAAGCGCAACAACCGGCTCATCGTTGCAACCGCAGACCCGTCTGACCAAAGTGTGGCGGAACAAATTAAATTCTCAACCCAATTGGGCGTTGACTGGATCATTGCAGAATATGACAAGCTTTCCAGGCTTGTCGACGTTTCTGGGTCCACAGCGTCAGAAGCTGTTGAAAACATCGTTGGCGCGGATTTCGAGTTTGACGATGATCTCTCGCTGCCGGCTGCTCAGGAAAACGAAGCGAGTGTTTCGGAGGTTGATGACGCGCCGATTGTCAAATTCCTGCAAAAAATGTTGATCGATGCTTTTAACATGCGTGCATCCGATCTGCACTTTGAGCCTTTTGAAAATTCTTACCGGGTTCGATTTCGCGTCGATGGCGAGCTGCGTGAAATTTCTTCTCCACCCGTAGCCATCAAGGAAAAGCTCGCCGCGCGCATCAAGGTGATTTCCAAGCTGGATATTTCCGAGAAACGAGTGCCCCAGGACGGCAAGATGAAGCTCAAGATCGGGCCCGACCGTGTGATTGACTTCCGGGTCAGCACCTTGCCCACCATGTTTGGCGAAAAAATCGTCATTCGTATTCTGGACCCCAGCAGCGCCAAACTGGGCATTGACGCATTGGGCTACGAGCCGGAGGAAAAAGAACGCTTGCTGGAAGCGATCAAGCGGCCTTACGGCATGGTGCTGGTGACGGGGCCAACGGGCTCGGGAAAAACAGTCTCGCTCTATACCTGCCTGAATATACTGAACACTGCCGGCGTGAACATTTCCACGGCTGAAGACCCTGCCGAGATTACCTTGCCCGGGGTCAACCAGGTCAGCATGAACGAAAAGGCCGGAATGACCTTTCCGGTGGCCTTGAAGGCTTTCCTGCGGCAAGATCCCGACATCATCATGGTCGGTGAAATCCGCGATGTCGAAACCGCCGACATCGCCATCAAGGCAGCGCAAACCGGCCATTTGGTGTTGTCTACGCTGCATACCAATGACGCGCCGACGACCCTGACGCGCATGCGCAACATGGGAATTGCGCCTTTCAACATCGCCTCCAGCGTGATACTTATCACTGCCCAGCGGCTGGCACGGCGCTTGTGCCCGCACTGCAAGGCGGCTATCGATATTCCGCGCAATGCCTTGCTCCAGGCTGGCTTCAAGGACCATGAGGTCGATGGCTCATGGAAGCCTTTTCATCCAGTGGGTTGCGCCAAGTGCAACAACGGCTACAAGGGCAGGCTGGGCATTTACCAGGTCATGCCCATTTCCGAAGAAATTCAGCGCATCGTCCTGCGTGACGGCAGTGCCATGGAAATCGCGGCCCAGGCTGAAGCTGAAGGCGTGCGAAGTCTGCGCCAGTCCGGATTGTACAAAGTTAAACTGGGAATGACCTCGATGGAAGAGATATTGGGCTGCACCAATGCCTAGCTTCGTGCGTGGCTTAGACACGACAAGTGCATCTGACAAGATAGACCGAACGGCTCGAAGGCCGTCCACACAAAAATAAGGCTTTATGGCAACCGCATTGTCCAAAGATATCAAGGAATTTGTTTTTGAGTGGGAAGGCAAAGACCGAGGCGGCAAACAGGTTCGTGGCGAAGTCCGTGCTGTAGGCGAAAACCAGGTCAAGGTATCGCTGCGCAGACAAGGGGTGATGGCAACCAAGATTAAAAAGCGCCGCATGCGTTCGGGCAAGGCCATCAAGCCGCGTGATATTGCAATCTTTACGCGCCAGCTCGCCACGATGATGAAGGCCGGCGTGCCACTGTTGCAGTCTTTCGACATCGTGGGTCGCGGTAATCCCAACGGCAGCGTAACCAAATTATTGAACGACGTGCGTACTGATGTTGAAACCGGAACCTCCCTGAGCAGTGCTTTCCGCAAGTACCCGATGTACTTCAATGCGCTTTACTGCAACCTTGTCGAGGCTGGCGAAGCGGCTGGTATTCTGGAGTCGCTGCTTGATCGACTGGCGGTTTACATGGAAAAAACCGAGGCCATCAAGTCAAAAATCAAGTCGGCGTTAATGTATCCGGCTTCCGTCGTGGTCGTGGCTTTCGTGGTGGTTGCCGTGATCATGATTTTTGTGATCCCTGCGTTCAAGGAAGTCTTTTCATCTTTTGGCGCCGATTTGCCAGCGCCAACGCTCATCGTAATGGCCATCAGTGAATTTTTTGTTGCCTACTGGTGGTTGATTTTTGGCGGCGTCGGCGGCGCCATATATTTTTTCCTCCAAGCCTGGAAACGCAGTGAAAAAATGCAGAAGGTCATGGACCGTCTGCTGCTGAAGCTGCCGGTATTTGGAACCTTGATCGAAAAATCCGTCATTGCTCGCTGGACGCGTACCCTGTCCACCATGTTCGCTGCCGGTGTTCCACTGGTCGAAGCGCTCGACTCGGTGGGCGGCGCATCGGGAAATTCGCTCTACGCAGACGCCACCGAGAAAATTCAGCAGGAAGTCTCGACCGGCACCAGCCTGACCGCCGCCATGACCAATGCCAACCTGTTTCCCACCATGGTGTTGCAAATGTGCGCCATTGGAGAGGAATCGGGCTCGGTAGACCACATGCTTGGCAAGGCTGCCGATTTTTACGAAGCCGAAGTTGACGAAATGGTTGCTGGCTTGTCCAGCCTGATGGAGCCCATCATCATTGTGTTTCTGGGGACCCTGATTGGCGGAATCGTGGTGTCCATGTACCTGCCGATCTTCAAATTGGGCCAGGTCGTTTGATGTTGTTGGCAACTGACATGGATCCCGGTTTCATCGCAGCGCTTGCGCTAATTCTGGGCCTGCTCATTGGTAGCTTTCTGAATGTGGTCATCTACCGGGTTCCCAAGATGATGGAGTACCAGTGGGCAGCCGAATGTGCCGAGCTGAATAGCGTTACAGCGCAGCCGGCAGAAAAGTTCAACCTGCTGACGCCGCGTTCACGCTGCTCAAGTTGCGGTCATTTGATCCGCTGGTATGAAAACATTCCCGTGCTCAGCTATGTTTTTCTTCGCGGCAAGTGTTCAACTTGCCGTGTGCCTTACGGGATTCGGTATCCACTGACAGAGGCCGTCACAGGTGGCCTGTTTTTCTTTTGTGCATGGCGCTGGGGCTGGACGATGACGGCACTGGTCTGGTGCGGATTTTCGGCCGCGCTGCTGGCGCTCGCAGTGATTGACTGGGACACAACCCTGTTGCCTGACGACATCACTTTGCCCTTGCTGTGGGCGGGACTGATAGCGGCAGCACTGCAGTGGAATCCGGCCGTTGATCTGACTTCAGCATTGTGGGGCGTGGTCGCTGGCTATCTTTCATTGTGGGGGGTGTACTGGGCCTTCAAGCTGGCCACCGGCAAGGAAGGCATGGGTTACGGCGACTTCAAGCTGTTTGCCGCGCTTGGGGCCTGGTTTGGCTGGACAGCGTTGGTGCCCATGATCCTGATGGCTTCGGTGATTGGTGCGATGGTCGGCATCGGGATGAAATATTCAAGCGGCCTGCGCGAAGGAGGCTATGTGCCCTTCGGTCCTTTTCTGGCCGGGGCTGGCTTTACCGCGATGATTTCCGGTCCCCAGTCGATTCTTCAGTTCATTGGTTTGTAAGCCATGCATCCGGGGGTCCAGCGTATAGGCCTGACAGGCGGCATCGGAAGCGGCAAAAGCACGGTGGCGCGCGTGCTGGTGGCGTGCGGCGCCGCACTGATTGATGCCGATGCAATTTCCCGGCAGTTGACCGCGTCCGGAGGGGCTGCCATCAATGTGTTGGCAAAGCAGTTCGGGCCGTACATCATCACCGAAGAGGGCGCAATGGACCGGGAGCGGATGCGCCAGCTTGCTTTCAGCGACCCCGCGATCAAAGGGCAGCTCGAAGCCATCATTCACCCGTTGGTAGGCCAGGAATCCATCCGCCAAGCCAACGCAGCTGTGCAAGCTGGCCGCCTCTGCATCATTTTCGATATCCCTTTGCTGGTCGAGTCAGGGCATTGGCGCCAGCAGCTCGACCATGTGCTGGTGGTTGACTGCACGCAAGAAACGCAAATTTCTCGTGTCATGGCCAGAAACGCCATGTCGCGTGAAATGGTGGTAAAAATCATCGCTGGCCAGGCCAGTCGTGCGCAGCGGCTGGCAGCAGCTGATGCCTGTATTTGTAACGACAACTTGTCGTTGGAAGCACTTGAGCTGCAAGTGCGTGAGCTGGCTCGCAGCTTACGGCTATGATGACAAAACATCTACTGAAGCCAGGAAAACCAGTTCCGTGATTCTTTACGAGCATCCCTTTAACGAACGTATACGTACCTACCTGAGGCTCGAGCACCTGTTTTTGCGCCTGGCTGAACTGATCAAACGGGAAAGCCCGATTGACCATCACCATGCTTTGGCAACCATTTTTGAAATCATGGATGTCGGCGCGCGGGCCGACCTGAAAACCGATGTGCTCAAGGACATCGAAAAACAGAAACATGTGCTCAACGGCTACCGTGGCAACCCGGTCATCTCCGAGAGGGTGCTTGACGACATTACCGCCGAGCTCGAAGCCTGTTTTTCCAGCATGAATGAACTTTCTGGCAAGGTTGGCCAGTCATTGACGGAAAATGAATGGTTGATGAGCATTCGCAGCCGGGTTGGTATTCCAGGTGGCACCTGCGAATTCGACTTGCCGGCCTACCACGCCTGGCAGCACCTTGGCGCCAACGTTCGCCAGCATGACCTGCAGCGCTGGGTGCTGCCGTTGGTGCCGCTGGCCGAAGCGCTTAACCTGTTGCTCAGGCTAGTGCGCGATTCGGGGGCGCCGCAAAAGGTGATGGCACCGGCAGGTCAATACCAGCAAATGCTGCCGCAGGGACGAAATTTCCAGTTGCTTCGGCTGCGGCTGCATTCGGGCGCTACCGTGATTCCTGAAATCAGCTGCAACCGCCTGATGGTGTCGGTGCGTTTCATGTCCCATGACAACGACGGTCGCCAGCAAGCCAGTACTCAGGAAACCGTGTTTGACCTGACTTTGTGCACCTGAGCCAGACCGGACTGAATGCGCAGCGCCACTTTCATCCTCACTCGAATGTTTTTCTCCCTATGAAAAAAGATCCTTCCACTGTGCGGCAGGTAACGTGCCCCGGCTGTGGCGGTCCCAGTATTTATGCGCTTAGCAACCCTTTTCGTCCCTTTTGCAGTGAGCGCTGCAAAAATATCGACATGGGGGCATGGGCAAGCGAAGATTTCCGTTTGCCCGCTGACACGCCGCCTGATGACGCCCTTTATGGTGATCCAAAGCTGCATTGAGACTTCGCCTGCCTTTCATTCAGGCAGGACAACGGGACTGAGTGCGTAAATGGGCAGAAACAGGAAGATAAAAATGAAAAATAGCGTAGTCAAGCCATTCTGGGCTGCCATGTTCATGAGCGCCATGCTGATAGTCAGCGCGCATGCCAGTGCGTCATCTACAACTTCTGGCGACAAGCCGACGACGCCCGTCAAAAAGAAGAAAAAAGCAGCTTCCAGCGGCCAGGTCCGGTTCTTGCCGGGTTCCGCTGAAATGCCGAAGGATCGAATCAGCCGCCTGAAACGTGAATGCCAAGGGCAAGTCAATGCCGGCGCCTGCGCAGGCTATACACGCTGAAGCAGAAACGAAAAACGCCCGCATCGCGGGCATTGCAGGCTGGGGCCGCTTCGCTTCAGTCTTTGGGTGCGCCCAGCATTTCCTGAAGCTCGCCGTTCTCGTACATCTCCATCATGATGTCGGAGCCGCCCACGAACTCGCCCTTGACATACAACTGGGGAATGGTCGGCCAGTTGCTGTAAGTCTTGATGCCGTTGCGGATGCCTTCGTCTTCCAGCACATTGACTGTGGCTGGCTTGCTAACGCCGCAGGCCTTGAGCACCTGGATAGCGCGGCCGGAAAAACCGCACATTGGAAACTGGGACGTGCCCTTCATGAAAAGAACCACGTCGCTTGATTTGACAATCTGCTCAATGCGTTGCTGGGTCGGGTCGTTAGAGCTCATGTTGAAATCCTTCAGTTGAAAAGGCCTTGCCAGGCCGTGAGGTCGGTAACCGGCCAAGAGACCGGAGCGTTGAATGCGTGGAGCTTGAATAAAGCCATTCCAAAAATGGATTATCGCTGCCTGCCAGATGCCGCGCACCTGTCAGGGATTGTTCGTCATGCCGGCCATTGCCCACCTGAACAGCGCTCGATGCCTGCCAGGTCGCGGCGGCTCTGTATGTGCAAAAAACCTTGCCGCCTCAGCAACTCGCGCACCTGTTCTGCTTGGTCGTAACCATGCTCCAGCAGCAACCAGCCGCTAGGCAACAGGTGGCCTGGCACCTGCTGGATGATGTGACGGATATCGTCCAGCCCGTCCGTTCCGGCGGTCAGCGCCTGCAGCGGTTCGTGCATTAGCGCGGGCAGGTGAGGGTCGGCGCTGGCAATATAAGGCGGATTGCTGGCGATCAGCTGAAAGCGCCCGTCCACTTCCTGCAGCCAGGAGCTTTGAATGAAATCCACCGCCAGACTCAGCCGCCGTGCGTTTCCACGGGCAACATTCAGCGCATCGGCGCTTGCATCAATTGCTGTGACTTGCACTTCACGGTCGATTGCCTTCAGACTGTATGCAATAGCCAGAGCAATCGCGCCGCTGCCAGTTCCCAAGTCGAGAACCTTTACTGGCCGTGTTGAGTCGGACATTTCCAGCACGGCCAACGACCACTCCACCAGCGTTTCAGTATCAGGCCGGGGCACCAGCACGCGTGGGTCGACTTGCAGCGACAGGCCAAAGAACTCCTTGCGGCCGACGATGTAGGCCAGCGGCTCGCCCTCGGCCCGGCGCAGGCTCATTGCATGAAAAAAGCTGACTACGCCTGGCGCGAGTTGCTCAGTGTCGTGCGTCACCAGCCAGGACCGCTCGCTGGCGGGCTTGCCCAATGCGTGCAGTAACAACAACTGGGCGTCCAGCCGGTCAAGCCCAAGGCGCTTGGCCAATGCCAGGGCTTGCGTGCAATTGATTGGCTCCACAGTTTTTACTTTTACTTTTAATTGCTATTTAAATAATAGCTGCTTATGCTCGTGCTTATTGCGCCAAGCAGCTATTTTCCTTAAAACCAAAAAATTTTTCTGATCAACCGCCGTTATTTGCCGTTTCCAGCTCGTTGAGTTGCTCGGCGCCGCGCGCCACCTGCAGCGCCGTGACCACGTCGTCCAGGTCGCCTTCCATGATCGTGAGCAGCTTGTACAGCGTCAGGTTGATACGGTGGTCGGTCAGCCGGCCCTGCGGAAAGTTGTAGGTGCGGATGCGGTCGCTGCGGTCGCCGCTGCCAATCAGGCCCTTGCGCTCGGCAGCGTCCTTGGCGGCCTGTGCCGAGCGGTCTTTTTCATGGATGCGCGCGGTCAGCACCTTCATCGCTTGCGCCTTGTTGCCGTGCTGGCTGCGGCCTTCCTGGCATTCGGCGACGATGCCGGTTGGAAGGTGGGTGATGCGCACCGCCGAATCGGTCTTGTTGATGTGCTGGCCGCCCGCACCGCTGGCACGGTAGGTGTCGATGCGCAAATCAGCCGGGTTGATCTGGATGGCGACGGCTTCGTCTGGCTCGGCCAGCACGGCCACGGTACAGGCGCTGGTGTGGATGCGGCCCTGGGTTTCAGTCGCCGGCACGCGCTGCACGCGGTGGCCGCCCGACTCGAAGCGCAGCTTGCCGTACACGCCCACGCCCAGAATGTCCGGCGGGCCGTCAATGCGCAGCACCACTTCCTTGTAGCCACCGAGTTCGCTGGGCGATTCGCTGATGATCTCGACCTGCCAGCGCTTGCGCTCGGCAAAGCGGGTGTACAGGCGGAACAGGTCGGCGGCAAACAGCGCCGATTCGTCGCCGCCAGCGCCGGCGCGGATTTCAACGAAGGCCGCGCGCTTGTCGTTCGGGTCTTTGGGAATCAGCATCAGCTGCAGCGCTTCGTCGATCTGGGCGATGTCGGCCTTGGCGGCGTCGATTTCTTCCTCGGCCATGGCGGCCATGTCGGGGTCGTTCCTGGCTTCGGCCAGCATCACTTCGGCACCCGCCTGATCGGCCTCGCGGCGGGTCAGGCGGTTGTACTGCTCGGCCACGACGCTGGCCTCGGCATGTTCGCGGGTCAACGTGCGAAAGCGGTCAAGGTCGCTGACCACGTCGCTGGCGGACAGCAGGGCGTCCAGTTCATGCAGGCGCAGCAGCTGGCGGTCCAGGGTGTGGCGAAGAAAAGGTTTCATGAAGGGCAGCGCCGCAAGGCGAAAAATCGGAATCGGGATGAACAAACCGGCTGGAGTTCCAGTCGAAAGGGCGCAGCCAGAACAGTGGCGACGACACGGGGAACGCAGCGCTAACGCTCTTTGCGTTGTGACGCAGGCGTGCGGCCGCGCAAAAACAGCTTGGACACGGTACGCGCCGTGGCTTCGCGGCTGCTGGCATCGCCCGCATGCAACTCGGCCATGGCGCCGTGCAACATTTTTTGCGTTAATCCCCGGCTCATCGCTTCGAGCACTTCTTCAATGGACTCGCCACGGGCCAGCAATTTTTTGGCCCGCACGATTTCGGCGGATCGCCACACATCGGCCTGCGCATTGAGCTGCTGGATCAGCGGCACACTGCCACGTTGGTCCAGCCAGTGCATGAAATTCTGCACGCCTGCGTCGATGATGACTTCGGCTTCAGCCACCGCCGCCTGACGGCTGTCGCGGCCGGTCTGCACCACATGCGCCAGGTCATCAACGGTGTAGAGGTAGACATCCGACAGCGCCTTGACTTCAGGCTCGATATCGCGCGGTACTGCCAGATCGACCATGAACATCGGCCGGTGCTTGCGCAGTTTAAGGGCGCGCTCGACGGCCCCCAGGCCGATGATGGGCAGGGTGCTGGCGGTGCAGCTGATGACGGCATCGAACTCGTGCAGGCGGCCGGGCAGGTCGGCCAGGCGCATGACCTCGGCACCAAAGCGGGTGGCGAGTTTCTCGCCGCGCTCCAGTGTGCGGTTGGCAATTGCCATGGCTTTTGGGTTTTTGGCGGCAAAGTGTGTGGCGGCCAGGTCGATCATTTCGCCGGCGCCGACAAACAGCACCTTGATGTCTTCCAAATCTTCAAACAGCTGACCCGCCAGTCGCACGGCGGCGGCCGCCATGCTGATGCTGTGGGCGCCGATCTCTGTGCTGGTCCGCACCTCTTTGGCCACAGAAAAAGAGCGCTGGAAAAGTTGGTGCAGCGTCGAGCCCATGGCTCCGGCGTCTTCGGCGGCGCGCACCGCGTCCTTCATCTGGCCGAGGATTTGCGGCTCGCCCAACACCATTGAATCAAGCCCGCTGGCCACTCGAAAGGCGTGGCGCGCGGCCTCGTCGTCCTGCAGCGTGTAGGCATGGGCGCGCAGCAGGTCGGGCGACACGCCGCCGTTGTGCGCCAGCCATTCCATGGTGCTGTCCAGGTCTTCGGTAGCGCCGGCGCAGTAGATCTCGGTACGGTTGCAGGTCGACAGCAGTGTCGCCTCCGGCTGGCGCGCCAGAGAGGCGCGCAGACCGCGCAGGGTGGGTTCTACCTGGTCGAGCGCGAAGGCGAAGCGCCCGCGCAAATCCAGCGGAGCGGTGTGATGGTTTAGCCCCAGGGCCCAGACTGACATGTGCGCATTATAAAATTGAAGTGGTCAAAAGCGAGCGCCTGGTCACAATCTCCTTTTACCCATTTCCATCAGCCGCTTCTGGCGTGTTTCCCTGAATTTCGACGGACTGCCATGACTGCTTATCTTCTTGCCGGACACCTGCTCAACCTCTTGGCACCTGCTGCGCTGATCGCCTTGCTGCTGGTGGCGTTGTCCCGTTTATTTCCTCGTTTTTTTACATCAAATAAGGCGTTTTCGCATTATCTGTGGGTGCAGGCAGCTATCAATTTTATAGTGGGATCAGCGGTGCTGGTCATTGGCTTGGTATGGCTAAGCCATGACGGCAAGATGCTGACCTATGTGCTCCTGTTGTTGGCCATGGCGACCAGCCAGTGGTGCCAGCTGGGCAGCTGGAAGCGCTAGCACCAGGCTGCCCGATACAAGTCTGTCAACCGGTTTGTTGATCCACATCAATAAACCGGAGGCTGCCTCAAGCCGGACTGAACAGATCCACCCGGTCGGTGATGATGCCGTCGGTACCCAGATCGATCAGGCGCAGGGCGGCTGCTTCGTCGTTCACGGTGTAGCTCACGGCGCGCAAACCCGCTTCATGGGTTTGCTGAACACAAGCGCCGTTCCACAAGGCGTGGTTGCACACCACGGCGACACAACCCAGCGCGACGGCGGCTTGCAGCCAGCCGTCAGGCAGCGTGTCCAGAAGCAGGCCGCGCGGCAGACCGGGCGCGGTTTCACGCGCACCCTGTAGCGCATCGTGTGAAAAAGACGTTAGCAGCGGTAAAACTCTTGCGCCTTGCCACAGGCGCAGGGCATGCGCTGCCACCACTTCACCCGTGCGGCGCTCGGTTCCCGGCGTCGGCTTGATCTCGATGTTCAGGGCATAGCCATTGGCACGGCAAAAACGGGCGACGTTTTCCAGCGTCGGCAGCGGCTCGCCGGCAAATGCGCGCGAATGCCAGCTGCCAGCGTCGAATTGTGACAATTCGGCCCAGGCATGGTCGCCTCCTGCTGGGCTGGCTTCAGCCACCTGCTTTTCAAGGGCGTTGGTCGTGCGCGCAAGCGTGGCGTCATGCATCAGGAAAGGCACGCCGTCGGCGCTGAGCTTGGCATCGCATTCAAACATGCGGTAGCCGTGCTGCGCGCCCAAGCGGAATGCGGCGAGCGTATTTTCTGGCGCCAGTTTGCCAGCGCCCCGGTGCGCGATCCAGAACGGGTAAGGCCAAAAGAAGGCCCCCACGCTCCCCACTTTGTGTGGTTCGCTGCCCCCCGAGGAGGCCGCTGCGCCTGCGGCCCGGCGAAGCCGGTTCCGCGGCCCTGGCTGGCGGGGAACCGCCTCTGCACTCCCCACTTCATGTGGTTCGTTGCCCCTGGAGGGGGCTGGTCTTGCTTCGGAGGCGCGTTCGGCGCTGAGCCCGTTGCTGTCGGGGTCAGGCACTTCTGGTGCTGTTTCTGCCTGTCCGGTCACAGGCGCTGGCCGGTGGCCGCGTCGAACCAGTGCAGCCGGTCGGGGCGGGGCGCGACATGCAGCGTGGCGCCAATCGTTGGCGCGGTTGACAGGCTTTCGTCGGTTCGCACGATCAGGAACTCGTCGCCCAGGCGGCAGTACAACAGGCGCTCGGCGCCCAGCATTTCGACGGTGTCGACCACCACTTTCCAGCCGGTGTCGCCGACCAGCAGGTGCTCGGGCCGGATTCCCAGGATTGCGCCTGGCTGGCCGCCAAAATCAGCGTTGGACACGTTCTTCAGCAGGTTCATCGGCGGCGAGCCCATGAAGCTGGCGACAAAGGTGGTCGCCGGACGGTTGTAAACCTCTTCCGGCGTGCCGAACTGCTCCATGCGGCCGGCGTTCATCACCATCATGCGCTGGGCCAGCGTCATGGCTTCAACTTGGTCGTGCGTGACGAAAAGGGACGTGATGCCGAGTTCGCGGTGCAGCTTCTGAATTTCAAGCCGGGTCTGCACGCGCAGCTTGGCGTCCAGGTTGGACAGGGGCTCGTCAAACAAAAACACCTGTGGCTGGCGCACGATCGCCCGGCCCATGGCGACGCGCTGGCGCTGGCCGCCCGACAGGGCGCGCGGCTTGCGGTCGAGCAGGTGGCCGAGTTCGAGAATCTTGGCGGCCTTGTCGACACGTGACTTGATCTCTTCCCGGGGCACCTTGGCAATCTTCAGGCCGTAGGCCATGTTGTCGAACACACTCATGTGCGGGTAGAGCGCGTAGTTCTGGAACACCATGGCAATGTCGCGCTCGGACGGCTCCAGATCGTTGACGACCTTGCCGCCGATGGAAATCTGGCCTTCGGTGACTTCTTCCAGCCCGGCGACCATGCGAAGCAGGGTGGATTTGCCGCAGCCCGACGGGCCAACGATGACGATGAATTCGTGGTCGGCAATCTCGGCGCTGACGCCGTGCAGCACCGGGACGGCGGTTTTGCCGGCGCCGTAGCGCTTGATAACGTTGTTTAGTGAAAGCGATGCCATAGCGAATGTTTGCCTGTCTTTTTGTCTATTTCTCAGTGTCAACCAGGCCCTTGACGAACCACTTTTGCATCAGCACCACGACCAGCGCAGGCGGCAGCATCGCCAAAATGGCAGTGGCCATGACCACATTCCATTCATTGGCTGCGTCGCCGCCGGCAATCATTCGCTTGATGCCGATGACCACCGGGTACATATCTTCGCTGGTGGTGGCCAGCAGCGGCCACAGGTACTGGTTCCAGCCGTAGATGAACTGGATCACGAACAGCGCAGCCATCGATGTCTTGGACAAGGGAAGCAATATGTCCCAGAAAAAACGCATTGGGCTGGCCCCGTCCATGCGGGCCGCCTCAACCAGTTCATCGGGCACGGTCATGAAAAACTGGCGGAATAAAAACGTGGCGGTGGCCGAGGCAATCAGCGGAATCGTCAGACCGGCATAACTGTTTAGCATGCCCAGGTCCGACACCACCTGGTAGGTTGGCCCGATGCGCACTTCCACCGGCAGCATCAGCGTGACAAAAATCGACCAGAAGAAGAAATTCTTGAACGGAAAGCGGAAGTACACGATGGCAAATGCAGACAGCAGGGAAATCGTGATCTTGCCAAATGTAATGACCAGTGCCGTGACAAGGCTGACCCACATCATCCGGGCCACGGGTGCAGTCGAGCCCGCACCATCGCCGCCGCCGAACAACGCGGTCTTGTAGGTTTCCCACATGTTGCTGCCCGGCCACATCGGCATCGGCGCCTGGATGATGTCCTGCGCCGTGTGGGTGGAGGCCACAAAGGCCAGGTAGAGCGGAAAAGCCACCACCACAATGCCCACGAGCATGACGAGGTGTGCAAAGATTTTCAAGAGGGCGCTTCGCTCAACCATGGCGCAAACCCCCATGGCCCGAACGGATGACACCAGACCCGCTGCGTTGTGCAGAACCACACGCCGCGAGGAGCGCGGCGGCGTTATTCAAGCAGAGGCCGTGAAACCGGCTTTGCCGGATCGCAAGCGTAGCGGCCCTTTCGCGGAGGCAGCGAGCGACACGAAGTGCGCGAACGTGGAGGAACATCAGTACTGGACCTTCTTTTCAACATAACGGAACTGGACCACGGTGAGCGCCACGACGATCACCATCAGCACCACCGACTGTGCGGCCGAGCCACCCAGGTCGCCGTTTTTGAATCCGTCGTGGTAAACCTTGTAGACCAGGATCAGGGTGTCGCGACCGGGGCCGCCCTGGGTCGAGGCGTCAATGATGGCAAAGGTGTCAAAAAACGCATAAACGATGTTGATCACCAGCAAAAAGAAGGTCGTCGGTGACAGCAGTGGAAACTGGATGGACCAAAAGCGCCTCCAGGGGCGCGCGCCGTCGATCGCGGCGGCTTCAATCAGCGACTTGGGGATCGATTGAAGTCCGGCCAGGAAAAACAGGAAGTTGTACGAAATTTGCTTCCACACCGCCGCCATGATGATCAGCGTCATGGCGTGGCTGGAATTGAGAAGGTGGTTCCAGTCGATGCCGATGCTGCTCAGTGCATACGCCACCACGCCCAGCGTGGGTGAAAACATGAAGATCCACAGCACGCCGGCCACGGCAGGCGCCACGGCGTACGGCAGGATCAGGAGGGTTTTGTAAGCCAGCGCGCCCTTGATGATGCGGTCGGCAAACACCGCCAGCACCAGCGACAAACTGATGCCCAGGATCGCCACCATGAACGAGAAGAAGGCTGTCGTCTTGAACGACTCCAGGTAAGCCTCGTCGTTGAACAGGTGCCTGAAGTTTTCCAGTCCCACCCACTCCCTGGACAGGCCAAAAGCATCCTGCAGCTGGAATGACTGCAGCAGCGCCTGTGCGGCGGGCCAGAAAAAAAAGACACTGATGACAATCAGCTGAGGTGCCAGCAGCAGCCAGGGAAGCCAGGCAGAGCGAAAAAGAACGCGTTTTTCCATATGTCTGATCAGGTCGAGGTCACCCGGGCTGCCTGCTTTTTGGCAGGCCGGGCATAAAAAGTGGTGAGTCTAGCAGCCGGCATGGGCCGGCCGGAAGATCAGGACTTGTTGGCCTTCTCGAAGCGTTCGAGTTGCTCGTTGCCGCGTTTGATGGCGGTATCCAGGGCTTCCTTGGGTTGCTTCTTGCCGCTCCAGATCTGTTCGGTTTCCTCGTCAATGATGGTACGGATCTGGTTGAAGTTGCCCAGTCGCACGCCGCGCGACTTGTCGGTGGTCTTGCGGATCATCTGGCTCACAGCAACGTCGGTACCCGGATTCTGCTTGTAAAAACCCGATTTTTCAGTCAGCTCGAACGCTGCCATGGTGATCGGCAGATAGCCGGTGCGCTTGTGGCTGGCCGACTGCACTTCAGGTCGGGACAGGTAGTTGAAGAAAGCCGCTACGCCCTTGTATTCAACTGGCTTCTTGCCAGCCATGGCCCACAGGCTGGCGCCACCGATGACGGTGTTTTGCGGCGCACCGGTCACGTCCGGGTAATACGGCAATTGGGCAATGCCATAGGCAAATTTGGCTTCCTTGCTGACCCGGGCATACAGGCCTGACGAGCCGGTCATCATCGCGCATTCGCCTGAAGGAAAGGACACGTCCGCCGCATTGGCGCGGCCCTTGTAGACAAACAGGCCCTGCTTGGACATGTTGGCCAGGTTTTCGAAGTGACGCACATGCAGTGGCGAGTTGAAGGCCAGCCGGGCAGAAGGGCCGCCAAAGCCGTTGTTCTGGGTGGCAAACAGCGTGTTGTGCCAGGTCGAGAAGCTCTCCAGCTGCGTCCAGCTCACCCAGCTTGTGGTGAACGGGCATTTATGGCCGGCGGCCTTGAGCTTGCCAGCGGCCAGAGCCACCTCGGGCCAGGTGGTCGGGGCTTTTTCCGGGTCCAGCCCAGCCGCCTTGAAAGCATCCTTGTTGTAATAAAAGATCGTCGTCGAGCTGTTGAACGGAAAGCTCAGCATCTGGCCGTTGGGCGCTGTGTAGTAACCGGCGACGGCAGGAATGTAGGCCTTGGTGTCAAACTTGGCGCCGCCCTCGGTCATGACTTCTCCGACAGGCTTGATCGCGCCTTTGGCGGCCATCATGGTGGCTGTACCCACTTCGTAGACCTGCAGGATGTGCGGCGCATTGCCGGAGCGAAAAGCCGCTGTTGCCGCCGTCATGGCCTCGTCATAGGTGCCCTTGAAGGTGGGCACGACCTTGTAATCTGTCTGGCTGGCGTTGAAGTCCTTGGCCAGGTCATTGACCCATTCGCCAAGCGGCCCGCTCATGGCATGCCACCACTGGACTTCGGTCTGGGCCTGGCTGGCCAAAGGCGCGCACAGCGCGCAAATGGCCAGTACGAGGGTGGATGAACGGTGCTTCATGAAGTCTCCTGAAGGAAAAGCGGGATTTGCGGGAATAGAAAAAGAGTCTAGTGGCGTTTTGTGACAGTGCCATTTAAACGACCCGTTGCGCGCAAGGCAAGCGGAGTTTCCATGAGGTCATTCCGGCCGGGTGCTTATAAAAGGTGCGCTGCGATAATATCGGACCAAAGCGCTGGACGTGGGTCCGAAGCCGCTGAAATTTCACGATGAACGCACCTACCACTCTTCAAGAACTGAATGTTTTCGCCGACGGCGCAAAGCACGCCGAACCCCGCATCCGCGAGATTCCCTACAACTACACGTCGTTTTCTGACCGGGAGGTGGTGATTCGCCTGCTGGGCAGCCGGGCCTGGGACTTGCTCAACCTGCTGCGCGGCGAACGCCACACGGGCCGCTCTGCGCGCATGCTGTACGAAGTGCTCGGCGACATCTGGGTGGTGCAACGCAATCCTTACCTGCAAGACGACCTGCTTGACAACCCCAAGCGCCGCAAGTTGCTGGTCGAAGCGCTGCAGCACCGGCTGGCAGAAATCGAGAAACGCCGTACGCCGCAAGCCGATAGCGAACGCGATGCCATCGTGGGTGAGTTGCTGCAAGGCGCACAGGCAGCGATTGGCCGGTTTTCGGCGTCGTTCGAGGAAGTTGCCAGCCTTCGCCAGCAAACCGAGCGCCGGCTGCGCAAGATCACGCTGAAGGACAATATCAAGTTCGACGGCCTGTCACGCGTCTCGCATGTGACTGACGCGACCGACTGGCGCGTCGAATACCCGTTTGTGGTGCTCACGCCCGACACCGAAGTCGAAATGGCCGGACTGGTCAAGGCCTGCATCGAGCTGGAGCTCACGATTGTTCCGCGTGGCGGCGGCACCGGCTACACCGGCGGCGCGATTCCGCTGACCTGGAAGTCGGCGGTCATCAACACCGAAAAGCTCGAAGCCATGACGGAAGTCGAGATGGTTTCGCTGCCCGGCCTGGACCACCCGGTGGCCACTGTCTGGACCGAAGCCGGCGTGGTGACGCAGCGCGTGGCCGACGCGGCCGAGCGCGGCGGCTTTGTGTTTGCGGTTGACCCGACCTCGGCGGAGGCGTCGTGTATTGGCGGCAACATCGCCATGAATGCCGGCGGCAAAAAGGCCGTGTTGTGGGGCACGGCGCTGGACAACCTGGCGAGCTGGCGCATGGTGACGCCTGATGCCGAGTGGCTGGAAGTGACCCGCGTGGGCCACAACCTGGGCAAGATCCACGACGCCGAGATGGCGAGTTTCGATTTGAATTACTTTGAGGCTGACGGTAAGACGCCAATTCGCACCGAGCGGCTTGATATTCCCGGCAAGACCTTTCGCAAGGAAGGCCTGGGCAAGGACGTGACCGACAAGTTCCTGAGCGGCTTGCCGGGCATCCAGAAAGAAGGCTGCGACGGCCTGATCACCAGCGCGCGCTGGATCGTGCACCGCATGCCGGCGCACACGCGCACGGTCTGCATGGAGTTCTTCGGCAACGCCAAGGACGCCGTGCCGAGCATCGTCGAGATCAAGGACTTCATGTTCGCCGAGCAAAAGCGCGGCGGTGCGATCCTGGCCGGTCTCGAGCATCTGGACGATCGCTACCTGCGCGCCGTGGGTTATGCCACCAAGTCCAAGCGCGGCGGCAACGGCAAGGGCGGTGTTACCGGCGTGCCGAAAATGGTGTTGATTGGTGACATTGCCGGGGACGACGCCGACGTGGTGGCGCGTGCCACCAGTGAAGTCGTGCGCATTGCCAATTCGCGCAGCGGCGAAGGCTTTGTGGCCATCAGCCCCGAGGCGCGCAAGAAGTTCTGGCTGGACCGCAAGAAAACAGCGGCGATTTCGCGCCACACCAATGCCTTCAAGATCAATGAAGACGTGGTGATTCCGCTGCCGCGCATGGCTGAATACACCGACGGCATCGAGCAAATCAACATCGAGTTGAGTCTGCGCAACAAGATCAAGCTGTGCGACGCACTGGACGCGTTTTTCCGCAAGGGTAGTTTGCCTTTGGGCAAGGTAGAGGACGCCAGCGAAATTCCTTCGGCAGAGCTGCTGGAAGACCGGGTCAGCCAGGCGCTGGCGCTGGTGGCCGAGGTGCGCAGTCTGTGGGCCGGCTGGCTGCAGGGCGTGGCGGTGCATTTTCCGGAACTCCAGGACCACACGCTCCGCGCCAGCTGGAAAACCCAGATTCGCGCGCCGCTGCAGGCGATTTTCAGCGGTGGCGCGTTCAAGCCGATACTTGAGGAATGCAGTGCGATTCACAAGCGCGTGCTTAAGGGCCGCGTCTGGGCCGCGCTGCACATGCACGCGGGCGACGGCAACGTGCATACCAACCTGCCTGTCAACAGCGATGACTACGAAATGCTGCAAACCGCGCATGAAGCGGTGGCGCGCATCATGGTGCTGGCGCGCTCGCTCGACGGCGTGATCTCGGGCGAGCACGGCATCGGCATCACCAAGCTCGAATTCCTGACCGACGAGGAACTGCGGCCTTTTACCGAGTACAAGGCCAGAATCGATCCGGAAGGGCGTTTCAACAAAGGCAAGCTGCTACGAAATTCAGAGCTTCTAACGCCCGGCCAGCATGCGCTAGCGGCCGATTTGACCAATGCCTACACGCCCAGCTTCGGATTGATGGGCCATGAGTCGCTGATCATGCAGCAAAGCGACATCGGCGCAATTGCCGACAGTGTGAAGGACTGCCTGCGCTGCGGCAAGTGCAAGCCGGTCTGTGCCACGCATGTGCCGCGCGCCAACCTGCTGTACAGCCCGCGCAACAAGATTCTGGCCACGTCGCTGTTGGTCGAGGCTTTTTTGTACGAAGAACAGACCCGGCGCGGCATCAGCCTGAAGCACTGGGAAGAGTTCGAGGACGTGGCCGACCATTGCACGGTGTGCCACAAGTGCCTGAATCCGTGCCCGGTCGATATTGACTTTGGCGAAGTGTCGATGAACATGCGCAACCTGCTGCGCAAGATGGGCCAGAAGTCGTTCCGGCCCGGCAATGCAGCGGCGATGTTCTTTTTGAACGCCACGAATCCGCAAACCATCAAGGTGATGCGCACGGCCATGGTCGGTGTCGGCTTCAAGGCGCAGCGCCTGGCCAGTGATGTGCTCGGCGTGCTGGCTAAAAAGCAGACGGCGCTTCCACCTTCAACCGTGGGCAAGGCCCCGGTGAAAGAGCAGATCATTCACTTCATCAACAAGAAAATGCCCGGCGGTTTGCCCAAGAAGACTGCCCGCGCCTTGCTGGACATTGAAGACAAGGACTACGTCCCGATCATCCGCAACCCCAAAGCCACCACGGCCGAAACTGAAGCGGTGTTTTACTTTCCGGGCTGCGGCTCGGAGCGCCTGTTCAGCCAGGTCGGTCTGGCGACGCAGGCCATGCTCTGGCACGCTGGCGTACAGACCGTGCTGCCGCCTGGCTACCTGTGCTGCGGCTATCCGCAGCGCGGCAGCGGCGACTTTGACAAGGCCGACAAGATGATCACCGACAACCGGGTGCTGTTCCACCGGGTGGCCACCACGCTCAACTATCTCGACATCAAGACCGTGGTGGTGAGCTGCGGCACTTGCTACGACCAGCTGCAGGGTTACCAGTTCGACAAGATATTCCCGGGCAGCCGAATCATCGACATCCACGAATACCTGCTGGAAAAAGGGATCACGCTGCCGGCCAACCAGCCCGGATTTTTGTACCACGAGCCGTGCCACAACCCGATGAAGCTGGGCGACTCGATGAAGACGGTCAAGGCGCTGATTGGCGACAACGTGCTCAAAAGCGAGCGCTGCTGCGGCGAATCCGGCACGCTGGGCGTGACCCGGCCTGACATTGCGACCCAGGTGCGCTTTCGCAAGGAAGAAGAAATCCGCAAGGGAGAAGCCGAACTGCGTGCTTCAGGGGCAGTAGCCGCGACGGGCAACGTCAAGATCCTGACCAGTTGCCCCAGCTGCCTGCAGGGGTTGAAACGCTACGGCGACGACCTGCAAAACGGCCTGCTGGAGGCCGATTACATCGTGGTCGAAATGGCGAACCAGATACTGGGCAAAAACTGGCTGCCCGACTACGTGGCCGTCGCCAACCAAGGCGGCATTGAACGGGTGCTCGTATGACGAATGCGGCATGCCCCTTGTGCGAGGGTGACGGCGGCCTGCTGGTGTTTCGCAATGAAGATTTGCGCATCATCCAGGCCAGCGAGGCTGGATTTCCGGGGTTTTACCGCGTGATCTGGAACCGCCATGTGGCCGAGTTTTCGGATCTGTCGGCCAGTGAACGACAGATTTGCATGCATGCCGTCGCAAAGGTCGAGCAAGTGCTTCGCAGCGAATTGCAGCCCGCGAAGATCAACCTGGCCGCGCTGGGCAACATGGTGCCGCATCTGCACTGGCATGTGATTGCCCGCTTTGAGGGGGACAGCCACTTTCCGGCGCCGGTCTGGGGCGCGGCACAGCGTCCGGTGGACGAAGTACAGGTGGCGGGCATCACCTCGCAGTGCCTTGACATCAACCGGCTGATTGCCGAAGCCATGGCGCTTTGAAGCGCTCTTACCCATTTATTCAGAAAGCGAGACACCCGATGGCAGGTCTTCAATCCGGGTCGCCGACCCCCACGGCGCTGACAGTTCACAGCCAATCGCGCCTTCTCGAAGTCGCTTTTTCAGACGGCGCGCAGTTCAGGATTCCTTTCGAGTTGATGCGCATCTATTCGCCATCGGCAGAAGTGCAGGGCCATGGTCCCGGGCAGGAAATCCTGCAGACCGGCAAACGCGAGGTCGATGTGGTGGCGCTGGAGCCGATTGGCAATTACGCCGTCAAGCCGGTGTTTTCCGATGGCCACGAGAGTGGGCTGTTCACCTGGGACTATCTGTACCACTTGGGCAATGACCAAAGCCAGCTCTGGGGCGACTACGAGCGCAGGCTGCAAGCCGCTGGCGTGGCGCGTGACGCGCCCATGGCTGTGGCGGGCGGGCAGGGCTGCAGCAGCCACTAACCCGGCATGGCTTGTGTGGCGCCATTGATTCTTACGAAAAATTTCCCCTCCAATGACCTGAGTCAGTACAGGGTTGTCGCTGTCAACTGGCACTTTTCCATCTAGCATTCACCTTATGACAACTACCCACTTTGGTTTTGAATCGGTAGACGAGCAGGACAAGGCGCGTCGTGTGCGAAGCGTGTTCGATTCCGTCGCCCCCAAATACGATGTGATGAACGACCTGATGTCGATGGGTCTGCACCGCGCATGGAAGGCCTACACCGTGCTGGTCGCCAATGTCAAGGAAGGCCAGCAGGTGCTCGACATTGCGGGCGGCACGGGCGATCTGGCGCTGGCGTTTGCGCCCAAGGTGGGCACCACCGGGCGCGTGGTGCATACCGACATCAATGAAGCCATGCTCAGGGAAGGGCGCAACCGACTATTGGACGCCGGCGTGTGCCTGCCAACGCTGGTGTGTGACGCTGAAGCACTTCCTTTTCCCGATGCCGGCTTTGATGTCGTCACCGTGGCCTTTGGCCTGCGCAACATGACGCACAAGGATGTGGCTCTTAAGGAAATGAGCAGGGTGCTCAAGCCCGGCGGCAAGCTGCTGGTGCTGGAGTTTTCCAAGGTGGCCAAGCCGCTTGAAAAGCTTTATGACTGGTATTCGTTCAAGGTCCTGCCCAAGATCGGCAAAGTGGTGGCCAATGACGATGCCAGCTATCAATATCTGGCCGAGTCCATCCGCATGCATCCGAGCCAGGAAGAGTTGAAAACCCTTATGAAAAATACTGGCTTTGGCCATGTGGATTATCACAACATGTCAGGCGGGATGGTGGCATTGCATGTTGGAATCAAGTGCTGACAGGTTTTGCGGCTTCTTGCCGTGATCGGGTTTTAATTGGTTTGATGAAGGAGACGACATGAAAATTTGGCAGGTCATTCTTTCCGCAGTTTTTGCGGTAACCCTTACCCTGTCTGGCGCGCCGGCGGACGCCAAGCGTATGGGCGGCGGCGGGTCCTTTGGCAAGCAGTCGTCCAACGTGACGCAGCGCCAGGCACCTGCCAACAATGCATCAACTCCGGCTGGAGGTGCAGGCGCTGCCGCAGCTGCCGCACCGAAAAAACCATGGGGCGCCATGCTTGGCGGTTTGGCTGCCGGACTAGGACTGGCTTGGTTGGCATCGTCGCTGGGGCTGGGCGGCGCTTTCGGCCAGATCATCATGTTCGCCTTGTTGGCGCTGGTGGTCATGGTGGTAATTGGCTTTGTCATGCGCCGACTCAAGGGGGGCGCGGCGAATTCGCCGGGCGCCACGCGGTCGCAGTCGCCTTTCGCCTTCCAGGGTGCTGGCAATGCGCCTGAAGCCACGACGGCCCGTAGCTACAGCCCGGCCAATGTGGGTAACGACGCGTCGGCACGTCCCTGGGAACGCAGCGCAACAGCTTTTGACAGCAATGCGGTTGCGCCTGCAGCAGGTGGCTCGATGATCGGTTCTGGCCTGACGGGTTCGCAGTCATGGGGCGTGCCTGCCGGCTTCGACGCCGAAGGCTTCCTCAAGGCCTGCAAGTCGAATTTCGTGACTCTTCAGGACGCCTGGGACCGTTCCGACATCCAGAACCTGCGGTCCATGATGACCGACGACATGCTGGAGCAGATCAAGACGCAACTGGCAGACCGCGAAACCCATACGGGCGGCACATCCAACAAGACCGAGGTGGTCATGCTCGATGCGCAGTTGTTGGGTATTGAGGAAATGAGCGACGTGTACATGGCCAGCGTCGAGTTCTCCGGCATGATCAAGGAAGACGCCTCCAGCGGCGCCAGTCCATTCCGGGAAGTCTGGAACATGACCAAGCCCCGTGTTGGCGGCAGTGGCTGGCTGGTTGCCGGTGTTCAGGCCTTGCAGTAATCGGGTTTTCAAGCAAGCAGTAATACCTTAAGGCCAAGCCAGGGACATTAGGCCTCAAGGGCTTTTTATCCTGCAAAATCGGAGACGTATGAATAACACGTCTCCTTTTTCATTTCTGAAATCCATCGCCACCCGTTTTCAGCCTCCTGCATGGGTGGTTGACGAAGGACAGCAGCGACTGGTGCTTTTTCTCAATCATGTTCTTCTGCAGGAAAAGCAGGCCCAGGAACGGCTTTTGCGTCAAAAAGGCCGTGTAGTGCATTTGCGCTGGGGTTTGTTTGCTATTGATTTAATAGTTACTCCAGCTGGTCTGGTGGACCGTGCGGCTGAATTTTCAACGCCTGACCTGATTCTGTCGGTTGCCGCTGAATCGCCTCTGGCAGCAGTGCAGTCGGTGCTGGCGGGAAAGACACCTGCCGTCAAGATCGACGGCGATGTGCAACTGGCGGCCGATATAGGCTGGCTGGCTGAAAATTTGCGTTGGGACGCAGAAGAAGACCTGTCCCGCCTGATCGGCGATGCGTCAGCCCACGCGCTGGCCGACGCCGGACGACGATTGGCTTCCGGTCTGAGGCAGTTCTTGACCAAGGGACCACTGGCATCTGCTGCGCAGTCTACAGCTACACCCCCCCAAGCCGCCGCCGCCGCCACTCCCATGCCACCGCGCAGGACTGCACCGGCAGCGCAATCGTCGCCCACATCGACGACCCGCCCCTTGCCTGCCGAGGTGGCTGCAGATTCTGCTGAGTCCACCGGACACGGTAAGTCAGCCGGTGGTTCCCTGCCTCCCGGCGACACCAGCTTGCCGCCTCAGGAAGGCGAGTCATTTCCCATACCGCCCGGGACTGCTGCATGAGCCGGATCTTTCGGGGTTTCATCATTGTCTGGACCGTGTTGCGGTTCGGGTTGGACGAACTGGTCCTGTCAAGTTTCGAGAAGCCATGGATTCGTCTACTTTCACGCATCGTGTCCTTCGGGCGCAATCTCAAAGCCCCCCGAGGGGAACGTCTTCGGCAGGCGCTTGAACAACTGGGGCCGATTTTTGTCAAGTTTGGTCAGGTGCTTTCCACCCGCCGTGACTTGCTGCCTCCTGACATTTCTGATGAATTGGCGCGACTGCAGGACCGCGTGCCACCGTTTCCTTCGGCTGTCGCCGTGGCGATCATTGAAAAAGCCTTTGGCAAACCGATTGATTCCATTTTCGAAACCTTCGAGCAGACGCCGGTCGCCAGCGCATCGATAGCGCAGGTGCACTTTGCCACGCTGCCCGGCGGACGCGAAGTGGCGGTCAAGGTGCTGCGGCCCAACATGCTTGCCGCTTTGAAAAAAGATCTGGCGCTGATGCGCATGATGGCGGGCTGGGTCGAGCGTGCGTCAAAAGACGGCAAGCGCCTCAAGCCGCGCGAGGTGGTGGCCGAGTTCGACAAGTACCTGCACGACGAACTTGATCTGCTGCGTGAGGCATCGAACGCGGCGCAATTGCGGCGCAATATGCAAAGCCTTGATCTGGTGATGATTCCCGAGATGTACTGGGACTACTGTATGCCTGATGTGATGGTGATGCAGCGCATGTACGGGGTTCCCATTGGCCAGACCCAGCGCCTGCGCGATGCCGGCGTTGACATGAAAAAACTGTCGCGCGATGGCGTCACACTGTTTTTTACCCAGGTGTTTCGCGACGGTTTCTTCCATGCCGACATGCACCCCGGCAATATCCAGGTCAGTCTGGCGCAAGAAACCTTTGGTCGCTTGATTTCCCTCGATTTCGGCATCGTTGGTACGCTGACCGAGGTGGACAAGGAATACCTGGCGCAGAACTTCAGTGCCTTTTTCCAGCGCGACTACAAGCGTGTGGCTGAACTGCATATCGAATCGGGCTGGGTTCCGCCAGCCACCCGTGTCGACGAACTGGAGTCGGCCATTCGCGCCTGCTGCGAGCCGATGTTCGACAGGCCTCTTAAGGAGCTTTCACTGGGCATCGTGCTGATGCGGCTGTTTCAGACGTCGCGCCGCTTTCAGGTAGAAATCCAGCCGCAACTGGTTCTGCTGCAAAAAACGCTGCTCAACATTGAAGGACTGGGACGCGACCTTGATCCTGACCTGGACCTCTGGAGCACAGCCAAGCCTTTCCTCGAGCGCTGGATGCTGGAGCAGGTCGGCCCTGAAAAACTCCTTGCCCAACTCAAGGCAGAAGCGCCTTTGTATGCCAAATTGCTGCCCATGTTGCCGCGTCTCATGGCGCAGTACCTGAAGGCAGGGCCGCCAACCAACTACAAGCATCTGAACGAATTGCTGGCCGAACAAAAGCGGACCAACAAGCTGCTGCAAAGCCTGATTTACGGTGGGATGGGTTTCGTTCTGGGGCTGATTTTCATGCAGATGGTCTTGCGAATCCACCTGTTTTGATGCGAAATCCCCCTGGGCGGGCAAGGCCTGCGAAGTTTGTCCGCGTGGCGGGCAAGCCCTATAATTAAAGGCTTTGTACCGTCTGGCCTTTGCTGGCGGCAACTCCCCGGAAAACGAGCTTAAGCACCATGCCTATCTACGCCTACAAATGTGAATCCTGCGGATTCGCCAAGGATGTACTGCAAAAAATGTCGGATGCTCCCTTGTCAGTATGCCCGCAATGCAACGCACCGAGCTTCAAGAAGCAACTGACTGCAGCTGGTTTTCAGCTAAAGGGCTCCGGCTGGTATGTCACGGATTTCAAGGGCGGCAACAGCGGTGCACCTGCTGCCAAATCGGCCGAGGCACAGGCCGCAGCCCCGGCAGATGCGGGCAATACTTCCTCTAATGCTGGGGCGAGTAGTGGTTCAGCAGCAAGTCCGGCCGCAACGCCATCGGCGACGGCTTCTTCCCCCGCACCTAGCACCAGCAATACCGGCAACAACGGCGCACCCAAAAAATCGTCATGATGAGCTCGATTCGCCGGTGGCTGTTGGCTGGACTTCTGGTGCTGGTGCCGCTGGCCATCACCCTGGCAGTGCTTAACTGGATTGTGGCCACGCTGGACCAGACTCTACTGATCCTGCCTGTTGCGTGGCACCCGGACAGGCTGCTGGGTTTTCATCTGCCCGGTTTTGGCGTGCTGCTGACGCTTGGAATCGTTCTGTTGATGGGCGCTATTGCCAGCAACTTCCTGGGCAGGAAACTGCTAATGGTTGGCAATGCCCTGCTGCGCCGCATTCCGATCGTCCGCTCGATATACTCCAGCGTCAAGCAGGTTTCCGACACCTTGTTTTCCGAAAACGGCAATGCCTTTCGCAAGGCCCTGCTGGTGCAATGGCCCCGTGAAGGCGTCTGGACAATCGGTTTTCTTACTGGCTCGCCAGGCGGCGATGTTGTGAACCATTTGCCTGCGGATTACGTTAGCGTCTATGTGCCGACCACACCAAATCCCACCGGCGGCTATTTCGTCATGCTCAAGAGAGCGGAATGCATTGAGTTGAAAATGAGTGTTGATGAAGCACTGACTTATGTCATCTCCATGGGTGTCGTGGTTCCGGCCACCCGTCCTGTTGCCCCACTCAATCCCCCCCTGTAAACAGCGCAACAGCGCTGATCATCCCGAGTATTTTTTATGGCTATCGCTGAAACACAAGGCGCTAAAATGCGCACCACTTATTGCGGTCTGGTGACCGAAAGCCTGTTGGACCAGACGGTCAGTCTTTGCGGCTGGGTCAATCGTCGGCGCGACCATGGCGGTGTGATTTTCATTGACCTGCGCGACCGCGAAGGCTATGTGCAGGTGGTGTGCGATCCGGACCGCGCCGACATGTTCGGCATTGCCGAAAACGTGCGCAACGAGTTTTGCGTTCAAATCAAGGGTTTGGTGCGCGCCCGACCGGAAGGCACTGCCAACGACAGCCTGAAAAGTGGCAAGGTCGAAGTGCTGTGCCATGAATTGATCGTGCTGAACCCCAGTGTTACCCCGCCTTTTCAGCTAGATGATGACAACCTGTCGGAAACCACGCGGCTGACGCATCGGGTACTTGACCTGCGCCGTCCCTACATGCAGAACAACCTGATGCTGCGCTATCGCGTGGCAATGGAAACGCGCAAGTTCCTCGATGCCAATGGATTCATCGACATTGAAACGCCGATGCTGACCAAGAGCACACCCGAGGGCGCGCGTGACTATCTGGTTCCGAGTCGCGTCAATGAGGGCCAGTTTTTTGCCCTGCCGCAAAGCCCGCAGTTATTCAAACAATTGTTGATGGTGGCCGGTTTTGACCGTTACTACCAGATCACCAAATGCTTTCGCGATGAAGACCTGCGCGCCGACCGCCAGCCGGAATTCACGCAGATCGATATCGAGACGTCGTTCATGGGCGAGCAGGAAATCCGGGATATGTTCCAGGACATGATGACCGGGCTGTTCAAGACGGTGCTGAACACCGACCTGGGCGAGTTCCCGGTCATGGCCTATGCCGAAGCCATGCACCGCTACGGTTCGGACAAGCCCGATCTGCGTATCAGCATGGAATTCACCGAACTGACCGACGTGATGGCGGATGTTGACTTCAAGGTTTTCAGTGCACCCGCCACCACAGTAGGTGGTCGCGTCGTTGCCTTGCGCGTTCCTGGTGGCGCTGAAATCAGCCGCAGCGAGATCGACGCCTATACCGAATTTGTCAAGATCTACGGTGCCAAGGGCCTGGCCTGGATCAAGGTCAACGACATCACCAAGGGTCGTGAAGGCCTGCAAAGCCCCATCGTCAAGAACATCCATGATGCGGCGGTGGCAGAAATCCTCAAGCGCACCGGCGCGCAAAACGGCGATATCCTGTTTTTCGGTGCTGATAAGTCCAAGGTGGTCAACGACAGCATCGGCGCATTGCGCTTGAAGGTTGGCCTCAGTGCCTTCGGCAAAAAAACCGGTTTGTTCACCAAGGGCTGGAAACCGCTGTGGGTGGTTGACTTTCCGATGTTTGAGTACGACGAAGACGGCAAACGCTGGAGCGCGGTGCACCATCCCTTCACGGCTCCCAAGGACGGCCATGAAGACTGGATGGACACCGACCCTGGCCGCTGCATCGCGAAGGCCTACGACATGGTGCTCAATGGCTGGGAACTGGGCGGCGGCTCGGTGCGCATTCACCGCGCCGATGTGCAGAGCAAGGTGTTCAGTGCGCTGAACATTGGCCCTGAAGAAGCGCAGTTGAAATTTGGTTTTTTGCTGGATGCCCTGCAATATGGCGCGCCACCGCACGGCGGTTTGGCCTTTGGTCTGGACCGCATCGTTACCATGATGACCGGTGCCGAGTCCATCCGCGACGTGATCGCCTTCCCGAAAACCCAGCGCGCGCAGTGCCTGCTGACCCACGCACCTAGCCCGGTCGATGAAAAGCAACTGCGCGAATTACACATTCGCCTGCGTAACCCATTGCCGCTCTGAACGCGTTCACCAGCATTAAGGCAATCAACAAAAGGGCACTCCAAGGGTGCCCTTTTTGTTTTCCGAGTTCATCTTCTGATTAGCCGGACAGCGCTTGATACAAGGCTTTTACCGAAAGCGAATTGAGGTTCTGCCAAAGTCGTCTTAGCGCAGGACCAGGACTGGTACGGTGCTGTGTGTCAGTACATGCTGAGTTTCGCTGCCCAGCAGCACCCGTTTGATGCCTTTTCGGCCATGCGACGCCATCACTACTAGGTCACACCCATGTTTTGTAGCGGCGGAAATGATGGATTCGGCGATCAGGTCAGATTGCGCCACAACCGCTTTGGCTATGACATCTTGGGCCTTGGCTTGTTCTTGTACGGCATCGACAACTGCCTGGCCCTTGTCGCTCCATTGCTTCTCGGTACGCGCAATGTCTTCAACTGAAATGGTGATGCCGCCTTCAAAATAACTTACCGGGTAGCGCGGTACGACATAAAGCGCGACCAGTTCGGCACCTATGGCTGCTGCCAGTTCAATAGCGCTGCCCACGGCGGTTTTTGAAAGATCCGAACCGTCGGTAGCGACAAGAATTCGCTTGTACATGATGACTACTCCAATTTAAATAGAAAGTTTCAGCGTAAGCGTACGCAGACTTGCTTGTCTTCATTCAAGTCAAGCGCCGTAACACCCTCAACAATCTTATACCGTGGAAAATTTCATTAAGTGCATCACGAATTTCAAGAATAAAACAAGTTTGACATACATCAAGGCAAAAACTCCCAGCTTTTTGCTATTTTATTAATAGCTGCTAGCGCTTATGCAGCCAGCGCGGCAGAAATTTTTGGTATTAAAAATAATTTATTTTCAGAAGAAATGAGTTGTATCAATTTTTTATTGCAAAAGCTAATCTGAACTGGGTAGCAAAGTCTGTAACCGCAATAACGTTTTGTAGATAACCCCTGCTATCCCACAAACTGCATTCCCATTTGCTTTAAGGTCGTCGCATGAGTAAATAAAGAGAGGTGCGTTTGCCTTTGTATTGTCAGGTGTAGCGATCAGCAATGCATTAAAAGCAGCGTACAGCCTGAAGTCATGACGGCAAGCAAAATAATTTTCGGAGTAACCATGAAAAGCCAAATGCATTTTCAGCTCGATTCAAAAAAAACTGTAAGAGTGGGCGACAAGTGGCCCGCCAGTCATCAGTTTCAGGATCAATTTCATGGACTACCACTCCTGCACAAAACGCTTCGGGTCAATATTCCTCTGATGCCAGCTGAAACCGCACAACTGTTGGAAGAACGACGTGCCTTTGCAATCGCAGCACAGGCGATCCGCGAAGAAGAAAAAGCGCGTTTGGCCCGAGAGTTACACGATGAACTCGCGCAGTCGTTGACTGCACTGAAAATGGACGCAATATGGGTTCGCGACCACGCTTCATCCGTTCCCGGGAGGGTGATCGACAAGCTGACCGAGATGGTGGAAATGCTTGACCGCACGGTGGCTGCAACGCGCAGAATGGCCGCCGACCTACGGCCGCTGATGCTCGATGATTTGGGTCTGGTGCCGGCAATTGAATGGCTTGCAAGCAGTTTCATGCAGCGCTGCGGTGTGCCCTGCACACTTTCGGTCAATGACGAACCAGCGCTTGAATTGCCTGAGCCATATGCAACGGCCGTGTTCCGGATTGTTCAGGAGTCGCTTAACAACATTGCCAAGCATGCGGCTGCCTCCCAGGTCATCGTCACGCTGGACAAGACCCTGGATACGGTACGACTGCGCGTGGAAGACGATGGCTGCGGATTTGTTTGCAAGGGTATGCGCAAGCCCCAGTCGCTTGGACTTCTGGGTCTGCGCGAGCGGGCACAACTTCTTGGTGGAAGCGTTGCCATCCGTAGTGCGCGGGGGAAAGGAACAACCGTTGAAGTAAGCATTCCCCTGCACGAGATGGGAGTTCCGCAATGATCAGAATTGTTATCGCCGATGACCATGCCGTTGTGCGAGAGGGCCTAAAACGTATTGTCACCTCAGCGGAAGACATGACCGTGGTCGGGGAAGCATCCAACGGAACGGAGGTCATGCGCCAAGTGCGGGAGTCTGATTTCGATGTCCTGGTTCTGGACTTGTCCATGCCGGGCCGAAGCGGCATGGAACTGATCAAACTGGTGCGTTGCGAAAAGCCAAAACTCCGTATTCTTGTGCTCAGCATGCACGAAGAACTGCAGTACGCCGTCCGCTCGATCAAGTCTGGTGCAAGCGGCTACCTGACCAAAGAAAGCGCGCCGACGCAACTGATGCAGGTGCTGCGAAAAATTGCCGCAGGCGGCGCCTTCATCAGTTCAGGGGTTGCCGAGCAACTGGCACTTGGCTCCATGCTGGGGTCATCCTCTGCAGCGCATGAAAGGCTGACGGACCGGGAGTTTGAGGTATTCCGTTTGATTGCCATCGGCATGTCGGTCACCGACATCGCGGGACGGCTGAACCTTTCGGCTAAAACCATTAGCACGCACAAAGCCAATCTCATGCAAAAGATGAATTTGCAAAACCAGAGTGAACTGATTCGTTACGCCATCAAGCATGGTGTGACCGAGCCGCTGGAGCCATGAATCAATTTAAAGATGTTTTTCGTTCATTAATGGTGTTGATAAAAACTATTGCCTGACGCTCGACCTGTAGGATTGGCTGAACGGTAGTGGGCGTCTATCTCTTGACGTGTCCGGAATTTTCCGATGCTGCTTTTCAGGCAACGCGTATGGCGCGCGCCGTAAAAGTACCGCAAAGTAGTGCGATGGGTTCAGAAAATGCAGCATTAAGAATTTTTATTGCAGACGATTCGCTTCTTGTACGTGAGCGCGTAGCGTCGATGCTTGGAGCCAGCGCCATGGTCATCGTCGGTCAGGCTGAAACGCCCCAGGATTCAATAGACGGCATTCTTGCCGTTTATCCTGACGTGGTAGTGCTGGACGTTCAGCTCGAAGGGGGCTCTGGCCTGCAGGTCTTGCGGGCAGTTCGTCACGCCGCGCCTGACATTGCCTTTGTGATCTTTAGCAACAATTCGGACCTTGTTTACCGGAAGTGCTATCTGGGAGCCGGTGCCGAGGACTTCCTGGACAAGACCTACCAATTCGGGGAACTCGTTAACGCAGTGTTTAACGCCGCGCAAAATGCAGAGTGTTGAGATGTTTCAGCATCAGCTGAAATTTACTTTCTTCTTAAACGCGATCAATCAGTGTCAATATCTACGCTATAATTTGAAGCTTGGCGGCTGTAGCTCAGTTGGATAGAGTACTTGGCTACGAACCAAGGGGTCGTGGGTTCAATTCCTGCCAGCCGCACCAAAAAATGAACGGGTTATGAAAGAAATTTCGTAACCCGTTTTCCTTTTTCCAGCCTCAATATCCTACAAGTTACTAAAAAGCCCTAGATTGCTACGACAGCTCACGGCTATTATTCAAAAAGACATCGGCCTCGTAAATTTTTAGCTTTGTATCGCTGGTGTTAACAGAGCTGGGGCCTTTGTTTGAACAGTCAAACGGTTTTGATGGGTGCAGTCTGTTCTGGGTGACTATCCTGTTAGCTTGAGGTCCCGCAGGGATTCCAAGTAAACCGTCATCGCATTGAGGCAGACTGCCCGAAAAAGGGCAGTCCAAGCGCAACTCATCTATGCGGTGCATGCGTTTAATGTCATCTTTACTTGCTGGTCGAGTCTTTCAGCAACGCACACTTCGACTGATTTTGAGCAACTTGGCTTGTGCATGACAGGCAGAACATAGGCGAATGGCGATCGTTTTTTGCTCAGCAATCCTGCCTTGCCGAGCGCGCCATGCAAAAAATCTTTACCCAAGATGAGCTATTTCAATAATTGGTCTGGAACTGTTCAGTTTTGCAAGACCATCTTTGTCGCAGGCATCTATTCAAACGCAGCGAATTCCGTATGTGAGTGAGAAATTTCAGTGCGCTGCTTTGTAATATTGGTGTAGCGGTAACAAAAGTTTCAGATTTTTATTCGGATTGTTTGAGCCTTTAAAAATGCCTAAGTGAATGCTATTCTGCTTACTGCATGAATAAAGCCTTCACCAAAGAAACCGATGCTGACGATGAAGATGCACTTCCCATGCCCCGTCCGCTGTCAAGCGGCAAGAACTACATCACCCCTGAGGGCTATGAGCGCCTGCGGCTGGAATTACATGATCTGATCGACAACGAGCGGCCCAAGATCGTCGATATCGTTCACTGGGCGGCAAGCAATGGCGACCGTTCAGAAAACGGCGATTACCTGTATGGCAAGAAGCGGCTTCGAGAAATAGACCGACGCATCCGCTTTTTGACGCAGCGGCTAGAAATTGCCGAAATCAGCGACCCTAGCATCCACTATGGTGATGATCAGGTATTTTTTGGTGCCTCGGTCACCTATATAGACGAACAGGGGCACGAAAGTACGGTGACTATTCTGGGTGTTGACGAAGCCGTTAGTACGGAGGGGCAGATCAGCTGGATTTCGCCAGTGGCACGTGCTTTGCTGAAAGCGCGGACGGGTGATGAAGTGACGCTGGTCACGCCCAAAGGAACGCGGTTACTGGAAGTGCTTAAAGTAAACTATCCCGAACCTGGCACAACGGCCCGGCATGCATGATTCTTTTAATTCTTTAAAACAAAAGCTCAACTTTTAGGTGCTGGCTTTGGATCGCTGCACCCGAATCACCGACGGGGCACGCTTGACATTGCGCATCGCTGAAGCCAAGTGAACGCGGTCGCGCACTGCCACGCTAAAACGCAGGTCCGTGGCACCATTTGCAGGCTCATGGCCCATGTCCACATGGGTAATATCCACCTCGGCGCTAGCGAGCGCGGCAGCCACCTTAGCAAGTACGCCCTTGCCGTTGGAGACTGTGACCATAAGAGTAGTTTCAAACGTTCTGGTGGGTTCATCTGACCAATCCACTGCAATGAAGCGTTCAATGTCGCGTAGCTGCAGTCGCTTGGCCACTACGCAGTCTTCGATGTGTACGAGCAACCCTTCACCGCGACCGAGATAGCCCACGATGGCATCGCCGGGAATCGGGCTACAGCACCGGGCGAACTGGACAGAACTTTTCTCGCTGCCATCAAGCACCAAGCCGCCTTGGGCAATGGATTCCTGCGGAATATAGCGTTCCCGGCTCATGAGCAAAGCATCAGGTTTCTCGCCTTTTTCAGCCAGAAAAGAAACGATGCGCTTGGCAATCATGCTTGCAATGCGTTTGCCCAGGCCGATGTCTGTCAGCAATTCGGCGCGCGAACGATTACCGGTAAACCGAAGTATTTTTTCCCAGATCGCATGATGTGCGTCGTCATCTTCCGAAAGACTCTGCCGGTCTATCCCCTCGGCTCGTAACGCTTGGGCGAGCATTTTTTCACCCAATTCCTGCGATTCCGTGATGGCCATGCTTTTGAGGTGATGGCGGATTTTTGAACGCGCCTTGCCGGTTCGGACAAATCCCAGCCAAGCGGGGTTTGGTGTAGAAACTGGCGCGGTGATGATTTCGATGACATCGCCGTTCAGCAATTCAGTACGCAGGGGAACCTGTTCGCCATTGACCTTGGCGGCAATCGCATGGTGGCCTACATCGCTGTGAATGGCATAGGCAAAGTCGACAATCGTGGCTCCGCGGGGCATTGCCATAATCTGGCTTTTCGGGGTAAAGACGTAGACCGCTTCGGGAAACAGATCGATCTTGACATGGTCCCAGAACTCGGCAGCGTCATGAGTTTCGTTCTGGATGTCCAAGAGCGACTGCAGCCACTTGGTTCCCAGGCGCTGCGATGTGTCGCTGTTCGGATCGGACGCCTTGTACAGCCAATGGGCCGCTACGCCGGCTTCGGCCACCACGTGCATCGCATCGGTGCGCATCTGGAACTCGATGTTGGTGCCAAACGGGCCGACCAGCGTTGTGTGCAATGACTGATAACCATTGACCTTGGGAATTGCAATGTAGTCCTTGAACTTGCCCGGCAAGGGCTTGTAGAGCTGGTGCAGGATGCCCATGGCGCTGTAGCAGGTCGTCACTTCATTCAGGATCACCCGAAACCCGTACAGATCGGTCACTTGCGCAAAAGACAGGTGTTTTTGATCCATCTTGTGGTAGATCGAATAAAGCGTTTTTTCACGCCCATAAATCCTCACGGGAATCTGTGCCGAGGCAAAAGCCGCCTCAACTTCCGACTGCACCCGCTTGATCACGTCGCGCCTGCGTCCCCGCGCGCGGGTCAGGGCCTTGGCCAAAATTGCATAACGCCATGGATGCAGGTGCTGGAACGAGCGATCCTGCAGTTCGCGATAGGTCGAATTCAAGCCCAGGCGGTAGGCGATCGGGGCATAGATGTCCAGCGTTTCACTGGCAATCCTTTTCCACTTTGTGCGGGGTGCGTCGCCAAGCGTTCGCATGTTGTGAATGCGGTCAGCCAGCTTGATCAGGATAACCCGGACATCACGCGCCATGGCCAGCAGCATCTTGCGGAAAGACTCTGCCTGGTTTTCTTCGCGGGTGTTGAATTCGAGTTTTTCCAGCTTGGTTAGTCCATCTACCAGTTCTGCCACTGGCGCACCAAAGCGCTCGATCAACTCCGATTTGCTGACATCGCAGTCTTCCATTGCATCATGGAGTAGCGCCGCCATAAGGGCCTGAGCATCGAGTTTCCATTCGGCGCATTGCTGGGCCACGGCAATCGGATGCGTGATGTAGGGCTCGCCGCTGTTTCTCAATTGTCCCAAGTGGGCTTCATCGGCAAAGCGGTAAGCCTGACGGACATTCTCTATGTCAGCCGCGTTCAGGTAATCGAGTTTGGCGGTCAGGGCCGCAAAACTTGCTGCCGCTGCATTGGCTGCGGCAGGTGTCGGCTTGTGGGGAACGGCGGTCGTCAGCATTGCGTTCATATCCCTAAATGTAACGCTACCTGAATAGAATCAAGGACAAATGGTTTTAGTAAGCTTCAAAAATGAATAAAGCACCTCGAAAGGTGCTTTATTTGATAAATTCAACAGATCTAATTTGGGACTTTTTTCAACATTTCCAGACCCACCTTGCCAGCGGCGATTTCCCGCAAGGCCGTGACACCGGGTTTGTTTTTGCTTTCGATCCTGGCAGCATGGCCTTGACTGAGCATGCGAGCGCGGTAGGTGGCAGCCAAAACCAGTTGGAAGCGGTTCGGGATTTTTTCGAGGCAGTCTTCGACGGTAATGCGGGCCATGGTGTTCTTTCAGGTGATCGTTGACTTAGGGACAGTAACTTAGGGAATGTGAAGCGCCATGAAAGTCTCGGCTCTGGCGCGTCGCTGAGCTGAATATTTCAGCCGCTGGGCGTGCACGATGGTTTTCAGGTCGAAAACTGCCCGCTCAAACAACTCATTGATTATAACGAAGTCGAATTTTTGCGCCTGTACCATTTCCAGGGCCGCATTCTGAAGCCGCAACTCGATGACTTCCGGACTGTCTTCGCCACGACGCTGCAGGCGAGAGCGCAGTTCTTCCCAGCTTGGCGGAAGAATGAAAATAAGGATCGCATTGGAAAAAATTTGCTTGATGTTGATGGCGCCCTGGAAATCGATTTCCAGAATCACGTCGGCGCCATGCGCTACCCGCTCTTCAATCGTGTGGCGCGACGTCCCATAGCGGTGGCCGTGAACATGCGCCCATTCCAGGAAAGCATCGCGCTTGACCATGCTGTCAAATTCTTCCGTCGAGAGAAAAAAGTACTCCCTGCCATGCTTTTCCTGGCCGCGCGGCGGGCGGGTTGTGTGTGATACCGCCGGCTGGATGGCTGAATCGAGTTCCATCAGGGCTTTGACCAAGCTGGATTTGCCAGCCCCGCTGGGGGCGGCAACAACAAATAGATTTCCGGGATAGTCCATACTGGGCGAGCGATGTTTGCTATTGATTTAGAGGATGTAGAAGGTCAGCGGTGTTATTCGATGTTCTGGACCTGCTCGCGAATCTGCTCGATCAGCACCTTCATGTCGACCGACACGCGTGTCATTTCCAGCGACGCTGATTTGGAGCCCAGGGTATTGGCTTCGCGGTGGAGTTCCTGAATCAGGAAGTCCAGGCGCTTGCCCAGTTCGCCGCCGCTGGCCAGAAGGCGGTCGATTTCATCTAGGTGCGATGCCAGGCGGGTAATTTCCTCGGCCACGTCAATCCGGATGGCAAACGCTGTTGCCTCGGTCAACGCCCGGTCTTGGGCGATTTCCGGCAGCACACTGCTGCTGCCCAGCGCCAGCGCTTCTTTCCAGCGATCCAGAAAGCGGGTTTTTTGCTGTTCAACCAGTTTCGGAACCATAGGCACAGCCGATTCGGCCAGCGCCCGCAATTGGGCGGTCCTGTCCAGCAGCATGAGGCTCAGGCGAGCGCCTTCGCGCTCACGTGCCGCCATCAATTCGTTTACCGCCTGTCGGGCGGTCTGCAGCAATTCTTCGCTGTAGTCGTGCGGTTTTTTATCTTCATTCGTCGCAATCCGGAGCACGTCCGCCACGCTGAGCGGTGCAGCCTGCGGCAGCCATGACTTGATGTTGTCTTCAAGCGAGCCCAGTCGCTGCAGCGTGGCGGCTGAAGGCGCGCGCAGGTTGCTGGCCGTCGTGCTTTCAAACGAGACGCGTACCTCGACCTTGCCGCGCTTGAGCTTGCCGGTGAGCAACTCGCGCAGCGCCGGCTCGGCTTGGCGCAATTCGTCGGGCAAGCGAAAAGCCAGGTCCAGGAAACGGCTGTTGACGGAACGGATTTCAATGCCGAGCCTCGAACTGCTGTCACGCGACGGTTCGGTTTCGCTGGCAGACTGCGCGGTGCTCGACTGCAGGCTTGCATAGCCCGTCATGCTGTAAACTGACATTCGCTTTTTACGCCTTCCTAAAGAGAGAAGAGACTGGGTGACCTTCCACCCGGCCCACCAAAGAATTTATGTCAAAGGTCAAGCCTTCACCCCTGCCGCCTGACACCATGATCGGAGGCTATCGCATTGAGCGAAAACTTTCGGCCGGTGGATTCGGTGTAGTTTACTTGGCTGCAGACAGCGAAGGCCAGCAGTTTGCCATCAAGGAGTACCTGCCTTCGTCTTTGGCCAGCCGCGCCGTTGGCCAGTTACTGCCGCAGGTACTCCCTGAAAAACTTTCGTTATACCGGTTAGGTCTGAAGAGCTTTTTTGAAGAAGGCCGTTCACTGGCGCAGATTTCGCACGGCTCGGTGGTCAGCGTGCTGAATTTCTTTCGCGAGAACGAAACCGTCTACATGGTCATGAATTACCTGGAAGGAGGAACCCTGCAGGATTTCATCATCACGGCGCGCGACCTTAAAAAATCCAAGGTGTTTCGCGAATCTACCATTCGTTCGCTGTTTGACGAAATTTTGCGGGGCCTGCGCATCGTGCACCAGCACAAAATGCTGCACCTCGACATCAAGCCGGCCAATATCTTTATCACTGACGACAACCGGGCGGTGATGATTGACTTTGGCGCGGCCCGAGAGGTGTTGAGCAAAGAGGGCAATTTCATCCGGCCCATGTACACGCCCGGATTTGCGGCGCCTGAAATGTACCGGCGCGATTCGTCCATGGGTCCCTGGACCGATATTTATGCGATTGGCGCTTGCATTTATGCCTGCATGCAGGGTTATCCGCCCAACGACGCTCCGCAGCGAATTGAAAAAGACAGGCTGTCATTGGCCTTGTCTCGTCTGCGCGGGATTTACTCCGACAATTTGATTGAAGTCATCCTGTGGTGCATGGCACTGGACCCACTGGCACGGCCGCAATCGGTGTTCGCCCTGCAAAAGGAGTTGAGTCGCGAAAGCGCGCGCAGTTACACCAAGTTGACGGTTGGCGAAAGGGTGCGATTGCAGTTTGACAGCGTGGTGTCCGACAACAAAAAAGCAGCTCGCAAGACCAATATTCCGGAAACCCGGATTACATGAAATTTTCGGTTTTTCAACTCAGTCGCATTGGCGGCCGTGCGGTGAATGAAGACCGTATGGGCTACTGTTACACACGAGAGTCAGGCCTGTTTGTGCTGGCTGACGGCATGGGCGGACATCCTGAAGGAGAAGTCGCCGCCCAGATTGCCCTTGACACGATTTCGGCTTTGTATCAGAAAGAAGCCAAACCCATGATCGGTAACCCGGCTGAGTTTCTTGCCAGTGCTGCGCTGGCAGCGCACCACCGCATCATTCGCCATGCGTCTCAAAAAGGCATGCTTGACACCCCGCGAACCACGCTGGTAGCAGCGGTCGTGCAGGGCGCCAGTGCAAGCTGGGTGCATTGCGGCGATTCGCGTCTCTACCTGGTTCGTGATGGAAAGTTGCTGATGCGAACCCGTGACCATTCACTTCTTGAGCAGTCGCGGGCCGGGCTGAAAGCGTTGGAACCCGTAAATCGCAACATCCTGTTCACTTGCTTGGGCTCTCCCGCCAAGCCAACTCTGGAGATTGCCGGTCCATTTGCCTTGCAGCAGGGGGACAAACTGATGCTCTGCTCAGACGGTTTATGGGACAGTCTGAACGATGCGGAAATAGTTGCGCAACTAAGTAGCCAGAGCGTTTCCATTGCAGTTCCGGCAATGGTGGAAAGTGCATTGCTGGCGGGGGGAGAGCACAGCGACAACGTCACTACCCTGGCCATGGAATGGGAAACGCCCGATGTGTTTGAGTCCATCCGGCACGACTCTGCCGAAACCGTGATGGACTGCAGTTTTGCTTCCACGCTCGATGCCGGTGGTTTGGACAGCGAATCCGACGACCTCGATGACGCCATGATCGAACGCTCGATCGCCGAAATCAATGCGGCCATCCTCCGTTCGACTTCCAGGAAAGCCTGATCGCACCGTTCAGTCGTTCAGGTCTGGTACTTGCACAGCGCTTTTTTTCCTTATTGATGCAGCCGGCGTTTTCCAGCCCGACAATTGACACTGTGCGCGCCTTCGACGAAATCACCACACGTGATCGAATCGCCTCACCAGTGCTTTTGTCGGCAGCGTGGCATCAAGGCGTCATTTACTATTAAATTAATAGCTATCAATACCCGTTGAACATGCGTAAATACCTATTTCCATCATGAAAATTGTCCTAGCCTCAAACAACCAGGGAAAACTGGCCGAACTTCAGGCCATGCTCGCGCCCCTTGGCCTTGAACTGGTCAGGCAGTCCGATCTGGCCATCCCGGAAGCCGAGGAGCCGTTTCGCACCTTTGTAGAAAATGCCCTTGCCAAGGCGCGCCATGCGTCTGCCCTCAGTGGCTTGCCAGCTCTGGCTGACGACGCCGGCCTTTGCGTGGAAGCGTTTGGCGGACAGCCCGGCGTGGACACTGCGTTTTATGCCACACAGTTCGGCTATTCCAAGGGCGACGACAACAACGTCAAGGCTTTGCTGGAGCAGATGGCACACCTGTCGCAGCCCGCAGAGCGTCGCGCCGCCCTGGTCAGCACGCTGGTCGCGGTGCGCTCTGCCGATGATCCCGAGCCGCTGGTTGCCAGCGGGCGCGTGGCCGGTGAAATTGCCCTTTCGCCCGTGGGCACCAACGGCTTTGGGTTTGACCCGGTGATGTTCCTCCCCGCGTTCGGCCAGACTTTTGCCCAATTGCCGGTGAGCGTGAAAAACGCCAACAGCCATCGTGGCAAGGCGATGCGGCAAATGATTGAATTGCTGCGTGAACGCTGGCTGTAAACCGGACTCGAAATCTTCATGACCCAAAAAGACGTTCAGCACTACATGCGCAGCGGCACCTTGCAACTCGCCGCGTTACCGCCGCTGTCGCTGTATGTGCATTTGCCTTGGTGCATCAGGAAATGCCCGTATTGCGACTTCAATTCGCACGAAGTGGCGGGCATCATGCCCGAGCAGCGCTACATCGATGCGCTGGTGGCCGATCTGGAAGCGTCGCTGCCACTCGTCTGGGGCCGCACGGTGCACAGCATCTTCATTGGCGGCGGCACGCCCAGCCTGTTTTCGCCGCAGGCCATCGACCGTCTGCTGGGCGACATCCGCGCCCGGCTTAAGCTGGCGGCCGACTGTGAAATTACGCTTGAAGCGAATCCCGGTACGTTTGAAAAAGACCGTTTCAAGGCGTTTCGCAGCGCCGGCGTGAACCGCCTGTCGGTCGGTGTGCAAAGCTTTGACGATGTTCACCTGAAGGCGCTGGGCCGCGTGCACGACCGCGCCCAAGCGATTGCGGCAGTAGAGGAAGCCGCGCAGGCCTTTGACACCTTTAACCTCGACATCATGTACGCGTTGCCCGGCCAGACGCTGGAAAACCAGGCGCAGGACATGCGGCAGGCGCTGGCCCTGGCGCCGCCGCACATCTCGATCTACCACCTGACGATCGAGCCCAACACCTACTTCGCCAAGTTTCCGCCGGTGATCCCGGAGGAAGACACGGCCTACGCCATGCTCGACCAGATCACCGAGATGACCGAAGGCGCAGGCCTGCAGCGCTATGAAGTGTCGGCTTATGCCCGGGACGGCCACCGCTGTTTTCACAACACCAACTACTGGCAATTCGGCGACTACCTCGGCATTGGCGCCGGCGCGCACAGCAAGCTCAGTTTTGCGCACCGGGTGGTTCGCCAAGTGCGTTACCGCGAGCCGAAGCTCTACATGGACAAGGCGCTGGCCGCCGATGCGGTGACTCAGGAAACAGAAGTCAGTCGTGCCGACCTGCCGTTTGAATTCATGCTCAATGCCTTGCGGCTGCGGGACGGCTTCAAGCTGCAGGATTTTGCCGACAAGACCGGCTTGCCATTCACCGCGATCCAAAAAGGGCTGGAAGAGGCCGAGCGCATGGGACTGGTTACGCGTGATTTTGTCCACGTCAAGCCGACCGAGCGCGGCTTTGATTTTCTGAACGATCTGCAATCTCTTTTTCTGGCTGATTGAGCCGGCATTCACACACCATGGAACTGGAAACTTCAAGCATCATCCTGCTGGCCATCAGCACCCTCGCGAGCTTTGGCGTGGGGCGCACCTTCATGCATTTTCGCAAGAAGAAGCAGAAAAAGGAGGTTCAGGAACGAGAGGCGCGGGCCCTGCGTGATCGGCCTGTCGAGCCGGAATCGAAAAACAAGAGCAAACGCAAGCGGCAGCTTCAGCAGATGGAAAAAGCGCAACCCGGCCAGAAGCGCTGAGGCGCCTTGAACCAAGTCAGGAAAGACCGCGTGATTTTTCGGTGGAACAGGGCTGGGCGACAAAAAGAAGTGCTACCTTCTGTGGTGCCGATATTGGCGTTTGGAGGTGAACGTGGCCAACCCAGAGATGAAAAAATACCAGGATGCGACAACAGCAGACAAGCTGGGCAAAAGCGTCCAGCAGGCACGGGAACTCCATGCACAGTTTTTCGCTCTGTTCGACCAGTTCAGGCAGGCTCTTCTCAATCTTGACATCGCTTCAGAACCGGTACCGCAGGGCGATGGAACGACCCGGTTGCGGGTCATCACACCGTTTGGTAACCTTTATGCCTCCGCTGCCTACGCATTTGATGATGGACATGCCGGCGCCGCCATGCTTTTTACCGATGAGAAGAAAGTCGATGACCGCACCGTTTCGCGAAAACTCAATGCCGTCATCCTGGGCCGGGAGGGGTTCTGGATTGACTCGGATGGCGACCGGCTGAAGACGCCTTTCACACAGATAAGCGAGCAGATTGTCTACGCGTCCGTTCACAAGGCGCTGGCCGCTAAGCTCAAAGCCGACTCTGAATACGTCTCCAGTTTTACGCGCGCATTCCTGGTCTGAGGGCAAGTCCCTTTTATGCGGATTTGGGGTAAGCAGAGCGCAGCCAACGGCCACTGATCGCTATAAAACGCCGTTTGCAGGCGTTCATTGATTAATGTTGCGATGTGAGAAATGTCACCTGATTGCCGTGAAACCTGCATGAATGCCAAGTTTCCTGGCGGAAGCGGTGAGATTCGAACTCACGGAGGACTCGCATCCTCGGCAGTTTTCAAGACTGCTGCATTCAACCGCTCTGCCACGCTTCCAAGCCCACTAGTTTAACCTCAGGCCCGGCAGGACTCGGGCTGTGACCCGAAAAATAACGTTCAGATAGCTCTAAGCATGCCTTTGCTTTCAATAAATGCCACCACTTCGGCCAGGCCGGTGTTGGTTTTCAGGTTGGTCATGACAAAAGGCTTCAAGCCCTTGGCCGTGGTGCGCATGCGGATGGTATCGGCTTCCATCACGCCCAGATCTGCGCCCACATAAGGCGCCAAGTCGGTCTTGTTGATGACGAACAGGTCGCTTTTGGTGATCCCCGGGCCGCCCTTGCGCGGAATTTTTTCGCCAGCGGCCACGTCGATCACGTAGATGGTGAGGTCGCTCAGTTCGGGGCTGAAGGTGGCGGCCAGGTTGTCGCCACCCGATTCGATGAACACCACGTCGGCATCGGGGAACTCCTCCAGCATGCGGTCGATGGCTTCCAGGTTGATCGACGCGTCTTCACGGATGGCGGTGTGAGGACAGCCGCCGGTTTCCACACCCATGATGCGTTCGGCGTCCAGCGCGCCGCTAACGGTCAGCAGGCGCTGGTCTTCCTTGGTATAGATGTCATTGGTGATGGCCACCAGGTCGTATTTGTGCTTCATGGCCTTGCACAGCATCTCCAGCAGGGTGGTCTTGCCCGAGCCGACGGGTCCGCCGATGCCCACGCGAAGCGGCGGAAGTTGCTTGGTGCGGTTGGCGATGTGGTGCAGGCGCATGGAAATACCTTGGAGGGTTGAAAAGGAACGCTTCGTCAAACGTAAATCAGGAGCGAAAGAGCCGCGAATACTGGGTTTCATGCTGGGCCGAAAGAATTGCCAGCATGGGTGAAAACGCCTGGCGTTCACTGTCTTGCAAGTGCAGGGCAGCTTCAACGGCGGCGGGAATGTCCCGGGCCAGGCGCGCCAGGATGCGCTGGCCGGCGCTCTGGCCCAGCGGCACGGACTTGAGCGCGGCCTGCATCATGTTCTCGGCCCAACCAAAGGCATACGCCAGCATGCAGTCGCGTACGCTGGCCGCCGTTTGCGACGCCGCAAGCGAAAAGGCCACCGGATAGGTTGGCTGCATGCGTGCACAGGCGTCGATGTGCGCCAAGTTGGCACCGTCATGGTTGCGCAGCCAGTCGAGCAGGGAGCGGCCCATTTGCTCGGCCTGCAGCCGCAACTCGCTGGTTTCGCGGGTTTGCAGTACCCAGTCGTTGAGCTGTTGAACGCGCGTCAGGTCTGATTTGCGCCAAGCCGTGATTGCCTCGGCCACCACGGCCAGGTCGCCGCGCGCCAGCGTCAGGTGCAGTTGGTCGTTCAGCCAGTCAGATGCTATGCTTTCCGTAGCTACTCCCGCCCTGTCAACGGCCGCTTCAAGCACTTCCGAGTAAGAAAATCCGCCCACAGGCAAGGCCGGGGAGGCCAGCCACATCAGCTGAAGCAGGCTGGCTGCTGACAGGGCCGGTGCCGTTTTCGTCGTCAACTGCGCACCTGTGTCAATGGCTGTGGGGCTTGCGCGGATGAATCTGGATGGCGACGGGCTTGATGGCCTCATGCGCATGGCCGTGATCGTGATGGCAGTCCGGTCCATGGACATGGACATGGGCTGCGGCGGGCGCGGCAATTACAGCCGGTGCGTCAGGCGAATGGCTGTGTGCGTGACTGTGGCCGCCCGTGCTGTAAGCGCCGCCTTCGGGTTCAAACGCTTCGGCTACTTCCTGCACCGTCAGGTGCATCGCCCGCAGCATGTCGGCCAGTACATGGTCGGGCTCGATTTTCAGGTGATCGGGCTGCAACTCAATCGGTACATGGCGGTTGCCCAGGTGGTAGGCGGCGCGCGTCAGGTCGAAGGGAGAGCCGTGCGCCGTACATGCCGTGATGCGCAGCACCGCCTGCGGCGCGGCAATCACCCGCACCATCGAGCCGTCTTCAACCAGCAGCACGTCGCCACCGCGCACCAGGGTGCCGCGTGGCAGGAACACGCCCAGCGTGCGGCCCAGTGAATCCAGCGCGTCAAAGCGGCTTTTCTGGCGTACATCCCAGTCAAGTTCAAGTGTGGACGCGCGCTTGAGCAGCACTGGCGCCAAGCCTGCGCCTAGCGGCAGCAGTTTGCTGGCTTTCAGCATGCGCTGGTCGGGCTTGGCAGGCTGTTCAGAAAAGGGGTTGGGTTCGGCGTGCGGGTCCATCACAGTTTGCGCAGTCTTTTGACATCGATTTCCACAGCATTCCATTTCTTTTCGACTTCTCCGAAGATTTCAACCTGGTCTTGAGGTGATACGGTCTGACCAACCCAACGGTCGCTGTCAATTTCCATGTCCACCGTGCCACTGGCATCACGAAAAACGTATTTTTCACCGCCTGTGTGCCGTTCAATTGTGCCCCGCAGGGTGACTTCAGTATCGTCTTTCAGGGTCTTGGCATGCTCTACCGTCACCACGGTCGCGGGGCCCGTGAAGCCGCCACGCGCTGGGGCGGCGTTACCCGTAAAGCCTCCGGCTGAAGATTGTGCGATGGCTGCACTTGCCAGCGCAACGCTTGCAGCAAGAATAGTTATTGGTTTCATCATCATCTGTGAGCCTTTAAAAGTTACATTCTCAGGCCTATTTCTTTCACCCATCGAAATGCTGCGTATTTTCTGCAGCTATTCCCCTTTATCGTCTTGCATTCATTGAGTTACGCAAGTTAAAACAAAAAGTAGCGCTGCGTCATCGGCAAGCTGGTCGCTGGCTCACAGGTCAGCAGTTGACCGTCGGCGCGCACCAGATAGGTCTGCGGGTCGATTTCCATTCTCGGCAGGTAGTCGTTATGCATCATGTGCTGCTTGCGAACGCCGCGAATATTTTTCACCGCGCTGAGCGTCTTGGCCAGGCCAAAGCGTTCCTTGATGCCGGCGGCCAGCCCGGCCTGCGACACAAAGGTCAGCGAGCCCTTGGCGAGGGCGCCGCCAAACGCGCCGAACATGGGTCGGTAATGCACCGGTTGCGGCGTCGGGATCGAGGCGTTCGGGTCGCCCATGGCGGCCATGGCAATGAAGCCGCCCTTGAGGATGATCGACGGCTTGATGCCGAAAAATGCCGGTTTCCAGACCACCAGGTCGGCGAACTTGCCGACATCAATCGAGCCGACCTCGTGCGAAATGCCGTGGGCGATCGCCGGGTTGATGGTGTATTTGGCGATGTAGCGCTTGACGCGGAAGTTGTCGTTGCGCTCGGTGTCCCCTGGCAGCTTGCCGCGCTGCTGCTTCATCTTGTGGGCGTTTTGCCAGGTGCGTATGATGACCTCGCCGACCCGGCCCATGGCCTGGCTGTCACTGGACATCATGCTGATGGCGCCCAGATCGTGCAGGATGTCTTCAGCGGCAATGGTTTCCTTGCGGATGCGGCTTTCGGCAAACGCCAGGTCTTCGGCAATCGAAGGGTTGAGGTGGTGGCAGACCATCAGCATGTCCACATGCTCGTCGAGCGTGTTGATGGTGTAGGGCATGGTCGGGTTGGTTGAAGACGGCAGGAAGTTCGCCTCGCCGACCACGCGCAAGATGTCCGGTGCATGGCCGCCGCCCGCGCCTTCGGTATGAAAGGCGCACAGCCCCCGGCCCTTGGTCGCGGCAATCGTGTTCTCTACAAAGCCCGATTCGTTCAGCGTGTCGCTGTGGATGGCGACCTGCACATCAAGCGCCTCGGCCACGTCCAGGCAGTTGCTGATGGCCGCTGGCGTCGTGCCCCAGTCTTCATGCAGCTTCAGACCAATCACGCCCGCGTTGACCTGTTCGTGCAGCGCAGCCGGCAGGCTGGCATTGCCCTTGCCCAGAAAGCCGATGTTCATCGGGAAGGCGTCGGCGGCCTGCAGCATGCGCTCGATGTTCCACGGGCCGGGCGTGCAGGTGGTGGCAAAGGTGCCGGTGGCCGGACCCGTGCCGCCGCCCAGCATGGTGGTGACGCCCGAGGTCAGCGCTTCCTCGATTTGCTGCGGGCAGATGAAGTGGATGTGCGAGTCAATGCCGCCAGCCGTCACCAGCATGCCTTCGCAGCTGATGATCTCGGTGCCGGGGCCGATGATGATGTCGATGCCGGGCTGAACGTCGGGATTTCCGGCCTTGCCGATGGCGGCAATGCGACCGCCTTTCAGGCCAATGTCGGCCTTGACGATGCCCCAATGGTCGAGGATGAGCGCGTTCGTCATCACTGTGTCCATCGCGCCTTCGGCATTGGTTCTTTGCGACTGCGCCATGCCGTCGCGAATGGTCTTGCCGCCGCCAAACTTGACTTCCTCGCCGTAGCTGCCGGCGCGCAAGGTGTAATCGGCTTCGACCTCGACCATCAGATCGGTGTCGGCCAGCCGCAGCCGGTCGCCCACCGTGGGACCAAATATTTCCGCGTAAGCGCGGCGTCCAATGCTTGCCATTAAAGCGCTCCCTGAATGAGGCCGCGAAAGCCGTAGATTTTTCGCTCGCCCGCAAAGTCCACCAGCTCGACGGTGCGCTGCTGGCCCGGCTCGAAGCGAACGGCCGTGCCGGAGGCGATATTGAGCCGCATGCCGCGCGCCGCATCGCGGTCAAAACCCAGCGCGCCGTTGGTTTCGGCAAAGTGGTAGTGCGAGCCGACCTGGATCGGCCGGTCGGCGGTGTTTTGCACGACCAAAGTGAGGGTGCGCCGGCCCTCGTTGAGCAGGTGGTCGGGGCCGTCGGTGAACAGTTCGCCTGGAATCATGGGGTGCTTTCTTCAGGCCAGTCGGACCAGCAGTGTCAGGCCCAGCGCCGCGACGCCGGTGCCCGCGAGGCGTGAGCCCCAGGTGCTGGGACGAAAGCTCAAGCCCAGGCCCAGACCGATGGCATGCAGCGCCAGCGTAGCCAGCAGCATGCCCGACAGCGGTGCCAAGATATTCGCAGCACCTGCCAGTTCAGTGCCATGCGCAACGCCATGAAAAATCGCAAACAGGCCGACCAGTGAAGCGGCCAGCGCAGCAGGCAGGCGTGTGCGCAGCGCCACCAGCAAACCCAGCACCAGCAGCGAAGCAGCAATCATCGGCTCGACCGCCGGAAGTGCCATGCCGGCCAGGCCCATCACTGCGCCTGCCAGCAGCATCGCCGCGAAAGCGAGCGGTCCGGACCACAACCGGCGGGCGCTCAAGGCGCTCCAGAAGCCCACGGCCAGCATCGCGGCCAAGTGGTCCAGGCCGGTGAACGGGTGCTGCAGTCCATCGGCGAAGCCAATTTCTGCGTGGGCAGCAGGATCGGTGCCCATATGGGCTGATGCGCCGGTCACCATTGCGCCAGCAGCTATTAATAAAATAGCGTGAGTCAGTTTGCGTGACATAAGGATAATTCCTGAAAAAAGTATCAAAACAGGCTATAGCGCAAGCGGGCAGGGCGCAAGCAGCTATTAAAAAAAGAGTGACTGTGCAAAGAAGCAGGCTGGGTGCGCAATCCTTTCAGACAATCGGCTGGTGCACAGTGACCAGCTTGGTACCGTCGGGAAAGGTGGCTTCGACCTGGATGTCGGGAATCAATTCGGCAATGCCGTCCATCACGTCGGCGCGGCTCAGGATGGTGCGCCCTTCGCTCATGAGTTGCGCCACGGTCTTGCCGTCGCGTGCACCTTCCATCACCGCGGCGCTGATCAGCGCCACGGCTTCGGGGTAGTTGAGCTTCAGGCCGCGCGCGCGGCGCCGCTCGGCCAGCAGGGAGGCGGTAAAAATCAGCAGTTTGTCTTTTTCGCGGGGCGTCAATTCCATGGGGCTCTTTCGGGTTCGGCTCTTCCAAAATTGCAAGATTGGTGCCACCGGCGTTCAGGACCTGCTGCCGGGGGGGGGGGGGCTGCGGCTGCGTGGCACAAAAGCTGCTGTAAGCATGGGATCTAAAATTTTTCTGCCTGTCACCCACGCCTTCATGGACACCACCACGCCCTTACCGTTGATTCAGCCGGGCACGCCCCTGGGTTTGCCGGATGAAGACCAGGGTGTCGGCCCCAAGGTGGCGGTGCAGAGCATCATCAAGGTCAGGCGCGACTACAACAGCTGGGTCGCCAGCGAAACCATGGAAGACTATGCACTGCGCTTTACACCGCAGCGCTTTCGCAAATGGTCGGAATGGCGGGTGGCCAACACCGCGTTTGGCGCCGCGTCATTTCTGATTCTGGAGGCCGTGGGAGCCACCTTGCTGGTGAAATACGGATTCACCAATGCCTTCTGGGCCATCGTGGCGACGGGGCTGATCATTTTCCTGGCGGGCCTGCCAATCAGTATTTATGCGGCGCGCTATGGCGTGGACATGGACTTGTTGACGCGTGGCGCAGGTTTCGGCTATATCGGCTCGACGCTGACATCGCTGATCTATGCCTCGTTCACCTTCATTTTCTTTGCGCTGGAAGCCGCTGTCATGGCCTATGCGCTGGAACTGGCTTTCGGGATTCCGCCCAAGTGGGGCTATCTGGTTTGTGCACTGGTGGTGATTCCGCTGGTCACGCATGGGGTTTCGACCATCAGCCGGCTGCAGGTCTGGACGCAGGGGCTGTGGCTTGTCATGCTGGTGGTGCCGTTTGCCTATGTTTTTGTGCACGCTCCCGGTGCGTTTTCTGGTGTTGTCAACTATGCAGGCGAAAAAAGTGCATCGGGCACTTTCAATCTGCATCTTTTTGGTGCGGCCTTGACCGTCGGCATTGCATTGATCACCCAGATGGGCGAGCAGGCTGACTACCTGCGCTTCATGCCGGTGCAGACGCCCGCCAACCGCTGGCGCTGGTGGGCCGGTGTGCTGATCGGCGGACCGGGCTGGGTGCTCCTGGGAGTAGTCAAGATGCTCGGCGGCGCGCTGCTGGCCTACCTGGCGATTTCCAACATGGTGCCGCTGGACCGGGCGGTGGACCCGAACCAGATGTACCTGGCGGCTTATGAATATGTGTTTCCCCACTACGGCTGGGCGGTCGGTGCGACGGCGCTGTTTGTCGTGGTGTCGCAGCTCAAGATCAATGTGACCAATGCCTACGCCGGCTCGCTGGCCTGGTCGAATTTTTTTTCGCGGCTGACGCACAGCCATCCCGGCCGGGTGGTCTGGCTGGTGTTCAACACCGCCATTGCCTTCATGCTGATGGAAATGAATGTGTTCCAGGCCCTTGGCGACGTGCTGGGGCTGTATTCAAACATTGCGATTGCCTGGGTGATGGCGGTGGTGGCCGACCTGGTCATCAACAAGCCGCTCGGCCTGTCCCCGCCAGGCATCGAGTTCAAGCGCGCCCACCTGTACGACATCAACCCGGTCGGCGTGGGCGCGATGGCGCTGGCGTCGCTGCTGTCCATCACCGCGCACCTGGGCTTGTATGGCGAACTGGCGCGCGCTTTTTCAGCCGTCATTGCCATGACCACGGCGTTTGTCGCGGCGCCGCTGATTGCCTGGGCAACGAGCGGGCGTTATTACATTGCGCGCCGTTCTGCGCCACTGGCTGCCGACGGGCCTTGCCAACGCCACGCCACCCAGCGCTGCGTGATTTGCGAGCGCAGCTACGAAGGCCCCGACATGGCGCATTGCCCGGCCTACCAGGGGCCGATCTGCTCGCTGTGCTGCACGCTGGACGCGCGTTGCGGCGACTTGTGCAAGCCCCATGCGCGCCTGTCGGTGCAGTGGTCTGCAGCCCTGCGCTGGTTGCTGCCGCGCCGCATCTGGCCGTACCTGGACACCGGCTTGAGCCACTTTTTGCTGCTGATGACGGTCATCGTGCCACTGCTCGCTGCTGTGTTTGGCTTGCTGTACCGCCAGGAAATCAGTTCGGTGGCCGAACTGGCGGCGTCCGATTCGGCCTTGCGATCAGGTTTTTTGAAGGCCTACATGGCGCTGCTGGTGATGGCCGGACTGGTTGCCTGGTGGCTGGTGCTGGCGCACAAGAGCCGGCAGGTGGCGCAGGAAGAGTCGAACCGCCAGACGCACCTCTTGATGCAGGAAATCGAGTCCCACCGGCAGACCGACGAAGCGCTGCAGCAGGCCAAGCGCGTGGCCGACCAGGCGAACCAGGCCAAGAGCCGCTACATCAGCGCCATCAGCCACGAGTTGCGCACGCCGCTGAACAGTATTCTGGGCTATGCGCAACTGATGGGCGAAGACGCCGGCATTCCGCCGCACCGCAAGCAGGCGGTCAACGTCATCAAGCGCGGCGGCGAGCATCTGCTGTCGCTGATCGAGGGCACGCTGGACATCGCCCGCATCGAGGCTGGCAAACTGACGCTCAATGTCAGGCCGATGCCATTCGCTGACTGTGTACACGAAATAGAGGGAATGTTCGAGTTGCAGGCGGCGGCCAAGGGCCTGCGCTTTGTGTTCGAAGCCGTCGGCAACCTGCCTGAACTGGTGCGCGCCGATGAGCAGCGGGTGCGGCAGGTGCTGATCAACCTGCTGGGCAATGCCATCAAGTTCACCGCCCAAGGCCAGGTCACTTTCCGGGTGCGCCATGCGCGCGAAATGGCCTACATCGACATCCAGGACACCGGCCCTGGCATGAGCGCGGCTGAACTTGACAATATTTTTGAGCCCTTTGCGCGCGGCAGCACCGCCGGCCAGAGTGTGGGCGGCGCATCGGGCGCGGGCCTGGGCCTGACGATCGCCAAAATGCTGACCGATTTGATGGGCGGCGAGATGACCGTGGTCAGCGCGCCGGGCAAGGGCTCGGTGTTTGGCATCCGGCTGTTTTTGCCGGAAGTGCACATGGCAGCGGGCAGTTTTCCGGCGACCAAAATCCGCAACGCCCGGCGTCGGCCTCAGGGCTATGAAGGCGTGCGGCGCAAGCTGCTGGTGGTCGACAACGAGGAGCCCGACCGCGAACTGCTGGTGCATCTGCTGGAGCCCATGGGCTTCGAGATGCGCACCGCTGCCAGCGGCCACGACTGCCTGGACCTGCTGGCGGCGGGCTACCGGCCCGACGTGATTTTCATGGATTTGGCCATGGCCGGCATTGATGGCTGGGAAACGCTGCGCCGCGTGCGCAAATCCGGGCATGCCGGCATTCACCTGGCAATCGTGTCGGCCAATGCTTTTGACAAGGGGCTGGACAACGATGTGGGCATACGCACGGAGGATTTCATCCTCAAGCCGGTGCGCCACACCGAACTGATCGACTGGCTGGAGAGAACCCTCGGCCTGGTCTGGTGCCATGCCGACCCGACACCAAACCCCGCCTCGATGCTTGTCATGCCCGCGCTGCGCATATTGCCGGATGCGCGCCAGCTTGCCAGCCTGCTTGAAGTGGTGCAGTTGGGCTTTTACAGGGGTATTCACAACAAGCTGGCGGACATTGAAACCCAGCAACCTGCCACCGCAGCCTTCGTCGAGGAGATGCGCGTGCTGGCGCGCCAGTTCAGGTTCGAAGCCATGGCCAGCCTGCTCACGCAAATAACAGACACACAAGGAGAAAGGCCATGAACAACATGCCTGACGCGCCGACAAGGGGAAGCTGCCTGAACGATACCCTGGACCGTGTCAACAGCGATGTGGTGCTGATCGTTGACGATGTGCCCGACAACCTGTCGGTGTTGCACGATGCGCTCGACGAGTCGGGCTACACCGTGCTGGTTGCTACCAGCGGCGAAGCCGCGCTGCAACGTGCCCGGCAGGCCCTGCCCGACATCGTGCTGCTCGACGCAATGATGCCGGGCATGGACGGGTTTGAAGTTGCCCGGCAACTCAAGGCCATGCCTGAAACGGCCCATATCCCGATCATCTTCATGACCGGCCTGACCGAAACCGAGCACCTGGTAGCGGCCCTGCAGGCCGGCGGCGTCGACTATGTCACCAAGCCAATCAAGCCCAAGGAAGTGATGGCGCGCATGGGTGTGCATCTGCAGGGCGCACGTCGGGCCCGGCAGGAAGTGCGGCAGGCCGGGCAGGCGCGCAACGCCCTGGATGCGTTCGGCTACGCCAGCATGACGGTACGGATGAATGCGAACGGGCAGGGTGACGGCAAGCTGATCTGGCAGACGCCGCTGGCGCGTGATCTGCTTATGCGCTACTACGGCACCACCGCGCCGCAAACGCCCGAGGCGGTCCTCGACTGGCTGCGCCGCCACCTGCCTGATGCCCAGCGCCAGATCGAGCCGCCGCGCCTGACGATCGAGCAGGGGCCGCGTCGCCTGACATTCCGGCTGCACCAGCAAACCGACGACAGTGACAGCGGCGGCGACTGGCTGATCGTGATGCGTGAAATTTCGGACGATGCGGTGTTGCAAGTCCTTGGCCTGAGCTTCAAGCTGACCGCCAGAGAAGCCGAGGTGCTGTATTGGGTGGTGAAAGGAAAGGTCAACCGTGACATCGGCGACATTCTGGGGTCCAGCCCTGCAACAGTGAAAAAACACCTGGAACGGGTGTACGCCAAGCTCGGCGTGGAAACCCGCACCGCCGCTGCCGGCCGCGCCATGAACCGCATCCGTCAACTGCATCCGCAATTTGAATGTTGAACGAACAAGAGCCGCTGACGGGTTGCCCGGTTATAATGGTGGGTTCGGTAACGCATCAGCGTTTTTCATCGAAGTCTTTATTACACCCGGCTTCTTTCTCAAATGCGGCGCTTCCCAGAGCCCGAATTCCCAGCGATCTGGCACTGCTTTCAAGGTTTTTCAGCTTTGATGCCCACAGCACTGTTTCATTTCCTGGCGAGCACTTCCACCAACAGTGCCCACTTATGGCTCAACCCCGCCCGGCTTCTCAATGAACTGGCGGCTAGATACCGAATACACGTTGGCTTGCTCGCAAGCTGGTTACCCTTTCCCAAAGAAGCCGGAAAAAATATCCGGCGAAGATTTTTATGAATATGAACGACACCCGAATAGAGGTAGGTAAATACCTTGTCTCGCCAGTTGCAAAAAAGCAGGGCGAAGGCCGCTTTGCGGCTTCAGTTTCCATCCGCTCCGGTCGCGGCAGCGGTACCCATGACAGGGTGCTGCGTTTCACCGGAATTTTTGACAGCGCTGCTGCTGCCGTACATTACGCTACCGAACACGCACTGGGCTGGATTCACGAAAGCTCGTCCCCTGTTTGCGCATAAAACACAGCCAGCCCGTGTGGGCTGGCGATACAAAATAATTTTTTGAAATATCAGGAGTTTTAGATGGCAAAAGAAGAATTAATCGAAATGCATGGTCTGGTTGACGAGGTGCTGCCCGACTCGCGTTTTCGCGTGACGCTGGACAACGGCCACAAGCTTGTGGCCTATACCTCGGGCAAGATGCGCAAAAACCACATTCGCATTCTGGCCGGCGACCAGGTGTCACTGGAACTGTCGCCTTACGACCTTAGCAAAGGCCGCATCACTTTCCGTCACATCGCAGGCCGTGGGCCCGGTCCTGCACCACGCCAGAATCGCTAAAGCGCAATAAAGTTTCCGCAAACTGGGGCAGCATCAATGCTGCCCCAGTTTGCCGTTGACAGACAGTGAATGTGCCCGGTCGGGCGCATTCACTGAAAATATCAAGACCCAACGGCCATGTGTTCCGTTTTTTTGTCCAGCACCATTTCAGGTTCCTGGGCTTCTTGCCATGTCTCGTTGTTCAACCCGGCTTGAAGCCGCACAACGTCAAGCTCATTGGTCCACTTCGCCACGACCAGCGTCGCCACGCCATTGCCGATCAGATTGGTGAGCGCACGCGCTTCCGACATGAAGCGGTCGATTCCCAGAATCAAGGCCAGGCCAGCCACCGGTACGGTGCCAACTGCCGACAGTGTCGCCGCCAGGACGATAAAGCCGCTTCCCGTCACACCCGCCGCGCCTTTTGAGGTCAGCAACAAGACGCCAAGCAACGTGATTTCCTGCATCAATGTCATGGGCGTGTTGGTGGCCTGCGCAATGAAAACAGCCGCCATCGTCAAATAAATCGAGGTGCCGTCCAGGTTGAACGAATAGCCGGTGGGAATCACCAAGCCCACGGTCGTCTTTTTCGCGCCCAGGTTTTCCATCTTTTCCATCATGCGCGGCAGCACTGTCTCAGACGATGAGGTGCCCAACACGATCAACAACTCTTCTTTGATGTATTTGATGAATTTCCAGATGCTGAAGCCATGCAGGCGGGCGATGGTGCCGAGAACGACAAAGATGAAAATCAGGCAGGTCAGGTAGAACGCGCCCATCAGTTTGCCCAGCGAAAACAGCGAACCGACGCCATACTTGCCAATCGTGAAGGCCATGGCACCGAAGGCACCGACAGGCGCGACCTTCATAATGAATCCCACGATGGCGAACAACACATGGGATGTTTTCTCGATCAAGTCAAACACCATCGTTCCCCGGCCGCCAAAGCGGTGCAAGGCAAAGCCAAAAAGCACAGCCAGCAGCAGCACTTGCAGGATTTCACCCTTGGCAAACGCATCGACAAATGCGGTTGGAATGACATTCATGATGAAGTCGGTCGTGCCCACCATCTTTCCGGGCGCGGTGTAAGCCGCAATGGACTTGGTATCCAGCGTCGTTGCGTCAATGTTCATGCCGACGCCCGGTTTCAAAACATTGACCAGCACCAACCCGATGATCAGCGCAAAGGTGCTGACAACCTCAAAGTACAGCAGTGCCAGTCCGCCGGTCTTGCCCACCTTCTTCATGTCTTCCATGCCGGCAATGCCCACCACCACGGTGCAAAAAATAATGGGCGCGATCATCATCTTGATCAACTTGATGAAGCCATCACCGAGCGGCTTCATGCTTTCGCCCACCGAGGGATAGAAAAAGCCCAAGGCAACGCCGGCAATGACGGCACAAATCACCTGGACGTAAAGGGAACGGTAGAGCGGCGGTTTCGAGGGGGGTGTTGAGATGGTCATACGGATAGTGCATCGGCTGATGCGGTGTTGAGAGAAAGTTCAATATAGCCAGGGTATCCTGATTGAATATTCGTGAAAACCACATACGGTGTTTTTTGACATTGAAATATGAGGCCAACGTATTTTTTCGATTTTATGACCGCCTATTTTTTGTGGATATCCGATCAAGGCTGAAAAATAAAAATACGTTGCCGTCCTACAGCGATGCGTCACCGCAAATGATTAGATGACTCACCTGTCAGTTGAGTCATCAGCGCTCACCGTGCTGTGACTCCCATACAACGAGTTTTTTCATGCCTTTAAACACGACCCCTCCTTTTCCCGGCAGCTACCTTCCCAATAAGGCGGTGACCACAGACTTGAAGACCGAATACGCCCATTTGCGCGATGAACTGGAACGTCTGCTAACCGAACCAGACAAGGACTTCCAGAGGATTGATGCTTTGGTTGACCAGCTTGAACTGGTTCAACTCGCTTTCAAGGAGCAGCACGGCATCAAGGGCAACAATCCCAATGAATGAAGTGCGACAAGAGGGAAGAATGTATGCAGATTGCGTTTAAAAAAACGCTGGATCAGGTTTTTCGGTTACGTAAAACGCTCTGCTTTTGCAAGCCTGAAAAGCTTGACGTTTGTGGGGGGAAAACCTTTTTCCATCTTTTCGGACTGGATGCATGAAGTGCCTGGTTTCAGAGGGGCTTGCAAAACTACAGAGTCTTCGGATATTTCTTACGGGTGTGTGTCTTGCATGCTGGCAAAAGTCGCAAGCGATTTCTTTTAACTTAGGGCTCTCAACCGCAAAAACCCATTTCCAAGGAGATCAACATGCCCATCATTGCCTGGTTACTCGGTGTTCCCATCACTGTCATCTTGTTGTTGATGCTCTTCGGGGTATTCTGAAAAGCTTGCTGAACATTTGTGCAGACGAAAACCCCGCTTCGGCGGGTTTTTTCATGGTGACGCGCTATCAACCGACACTTCCCTTGGCCAGATTTCGTCGATGGGATTCGCAGGGCGGATCCGCATTTGCCGAACCTCCCACCACGCAGGCAGCAGGCGTTTGACTTCCGGTCGCGCAAACCTGTCATCCATAAGAAAAATCACGCCTTGGTCTTGTGTGGTGCGTATCACCCGGCCCGCAGCTTGCACGACTTTTTGAATGCCCGGATAAAGATAGGTGTAGTCATACGCCTGACGAACGCCAAAATTTTCAGCCATCCGCAGCTTGATCTGCTCATTGACCGGATTGACCTGTGGCAGCCCCAGGGTGGCGATGAAGGCACCAATCAGCCGCTGGCCGGGCAGGTCGATGCCCTCGGCAAACGCGCCGCCCAGCACCGCAAAACCAATGCCTTTTCCCTCAGGCACAAAGCGCGCCAGGAACTCGTCGCGCGCCACTTCATCCATGCGCCGGGTCTGCATCCAGATCGGTATTTGCGAATGCAACTGCTGGAAGCGCCCCGCCAGTTTTTCCAGGTAGTCGTAACTGCTCACGAACACCAGGTAATTGCCCGGTTGTTGCTGGTATTGCCGCGCCATCAGCTGCGCGATGGGCGCCAGTGACAACTCGCGGTGCTGGTACCGGGTGGATATGTCGCCGACGACCTGCACCGCCAGTTGCTCGGCCAGGAATGGCGACGGTACATCCACCCATACCGTGTTGGCCGGCAGGCCGAGTGTGTCGGCATGGTAGTTTTGCGGGCTCAGCGTCGCAGAAAACAGTGCGGCCGACCGGGCAGCGGCAAAGCGCGGCGCCAGGAAAGGCGCGGGCACGACGTTGCGAATGGACAGCCGGCTGAATCTGGCCGCCGGGCGGTTGGCTGAAAAGGCATGCCGACCTTGTGCCGTATCCTGCGTGATGTCAAACAGGGAATGCGCACCAAAGCTTTCAGCCATGCGCGAGAAATGCAGCGCATCAAAGTAAAAGCGCTGCAGTGCGGTATCCACTCGCGTCGGATTTTCCTCCAGATCATCGCTGATGGAACTGGTGGCGTTTTGCAATGCCAAGAGGAACTTGTCCGGCAGACTGGCGCGAACCTGGTAAGCCTGATCGATCGGATGTTGCGGATCCCTGGCCAGGTCGCGCCAGACGCGGTGCAGGCGGTCAAGCGGCTTTTTCAGCGCGGGTCCGGCCGACTGCCGCACGCCGGCCAGATCGGTCTGGTCCAGCTCGGCTGAATACATCTTTCGTGCCCGATCCACCAAGTTGTGCGCCTCGTCAACCAGCACGCTGACGCACCAGCCGTTGGCCACCGTCAGGCCATGGAGCAGCGCGCTCACGTCGAAGAAATAGTTGTAGTCGCCGACCACCACATCAGACCAGCGCACCAGGTCCTGGCTCAGATAGTAGGGGCACACGCCATGCGCCAGCGCTACCGTGCGCAACGTTTCCTTGTCCAGCAGGCCGTCCGCACCGGGTTCGGCCAGCGCCGCGCTGCGTGCCGCCGGCAGGCGGTCGTAAAAACCCCGTGCCAGCGGGCATGACTCCCCATGGCAGGCCTTGTCCAAATGCTCGCAGGCCTTGTCACGCGCCACCAGCTCGATCACGCGCAAGGGCAGGGACGGTGCGCCGTGCTTGACCAGCGCCAGCGCATCGAGCGCCAGGCGGCGGCCCGGCGTCTTGGCCGCCAGAAAAAATATCTTGTCAATTTGTTGCTTGGGCGCGGCCTTGAGCAGCGGAAAAACGGTGCCGATGGTCTTGCCAATGCCTGTGGGCGCCTGCGCCATCAGGCAGCGGCTGCTGGTGGCAGAGCGGTACACCGCTTCGGCCAGTTCGCGCTGGCCGGTGCGAAATTCTGCATACGGAAAAGCCAGCGACGCCAGCGCGTCATCGCGCGCTGCTCGGTGCACCATTTCCCGCTGCGCCCAGTGCAGGAATTTTTCGCACTGCGCTTCAAAGTAAGCTTTCAGCGTCTCGGCGGTGAAGTGCTGGGTTAAAACGGTTTCCTGCTGGCTGTTGATGTCCAGATAAACCAGCGCCAGCCGCACCTCGGCCAGTTCGAGCTTCTGGCACAGCAGCCAGCCGTAAACCTTGACCTGCGCCCAATGCAGTTTGCGGTGGTTTTCAGGCATCGCGGCCAGGTCGCCGCGGAAGGTCTTGACCTCTTCCAGCTGATTTTTTTGCGCATCGTAGCCATCGGCGCGGCCCCGCACATGCAGTTCCCTGTAATCGCCCGAAAGACTCAACTCAGCCTGATAGCCTGCATGGCGGCGCGAAGCCACCAGCGCATGGCCGGCAATGCCTTCCTGGGCAGACGGTGAAGGCGTGAAACGCAAGTCCAGGTCGCCCTGCTTGGCAGTGAATTCGCACAGCGCCCGGACGGCTACGACGTAACTCAATTCACAGGCTCACTGGCAGCTTTTGCCGCCTCTTTCGGCTGCAAGCCGGTGCATGCAGGACGATCACTTGGGTTTGACGTAATTCATGGCCGCGTCAAATTCCTCGCGCGACAGGAAGCCGTCCTGGTTGGTGTCGGCCCGGTCGAAGTTTTTTGCCACGCCGCGAAAGCCCGAGGCTTCTTCCCGGCTGACCTTGCCGTCGCGGTTGCCGTCCATGAAACCGAAAGCCCTTTCCAGGTCGCTCGCCGAGTAGCGTGGTGCCGACATTTCCGCAGCCACCGCTTCGGCAGTCGCTGCAGCCGGAGCGTCGGCGTTTTGGGCCTGGACGTTCAAGGCCAGCAGTAAAGCCGCCATGCTCACGGCGAGCCTTGTGGCGCAGGCTTGCAAGGACGACCCGCTGGCACATACGGTGGGAACTGAGGAAATAGCCGGGTTTCGGTGAAACGGCAGGAGAAAAAGTACGGTGGAAAAATTCATGAGGGGTTTCGCTGACGCGAAGGAATCAAACATTGATGCCATTGGACGCCAGTTCGCCCGGCGAATCCAGCAAACTTGCAGCGTGTTTCGCAGCTTTACGCGGCGTGCATGCCAGCGCATACTACTTTGACCGGCTGGAAAGCCTGGCTGGTTTCAGACCGTCGCCATGCATGCGCCCGCGGCTGACAGCAGTGGCGTGGACTGTCCCACAGTGCGCGCTGGCCCGTCTTTCGACAATCAAGGCATCCCGACGGATTTCAAAAGCACAAGGAAACACCATGGCAACCAGCAGCATTCTGGGCGGCTCCGCCCCTGAGGAAATCATCGGAAAAGACGTTCATGCCCTTGGCCCCAGCGACAACTCCGACAGTGGAAGCGATGCGGTAGGCGCTTACGGTGACGACGAGTTGTCCAGCGACAGCGACGCTGCAGGCACTGGCGAACGCACTTCGGCAGGCAATGGTCTGGGCCTGGACCCGACTGATACGGATATCTTGCCCGACCATATCGAAGTGGCTCCTGGCGCTGCGATTGACGCTGACGGCGATGCGAATGAAGACCTCGACGACTTGAGTGAAGTCGACGAGTTGGCCGATGACAGCGCCGACCTGGACAGCGACATGGAATTTGACAAAAAAGACGCTGATGAAGATGCCAGCGACTCGCGGTGATGCGGTTGCACCCTGAAACCCCGCCTTTTCTCCGGGCAATGGTTTCAGCTTTGCGCCAAGGCCCTCTGAAGTGCACTGCTATTACGACCATATTTCCAATTGATGACCGGGCCGCACAAGCCTTTCGCTACCTGTTCTCGAGCAAGACTGTCGATGCAATCTTTTGAGCAGTCGCCTGTTTAATGCGATTTCGGCAACAGCACGGGCAATGGGTGCCGTTACCATGGGCGTTCCCGTTTTTACAACCCTTTGCGCAACCCTATGAAACTTTCAAAAATGGCCAATTCTTCCCGCCTGGAAGACCGGTCTTTCCTGCTGCTGCTGGCCGTGGTTTCGCTGGGCTTTTTCTGGGTGCTCTGGCCTTATTATGGCGCGGTGTTCTGGGGCGCAGTGCTGGCCATTTTGTTCAACACGCTGTTCATCAGCCTGCTCAGAAAGATGCCAAAAAAACGCACGCTGGCGGCCTTGCTGACGCTTTCCATCATTCTGGTTTTGGTCATACTGCCTGTCGGGTTGGTCAGCGCCATGCTGACGCAGGAAGCTGCCAGCATGTACCAGCGGGTTCAGTCCGGCGAGCTCAGTTTCAGCCGCTATTTTCAGCAAATCTACAGCGCGCTGCCTTCATGGGTGACCAGCATTCTCAACCGCTCAGGCCTTGACAATCTTGTGCTGATTCAGCAACGCGTGACCAGCAGCCTGACGCAGGGAAGCCAGTTCATCGCTACCCAGGCCGTGAGCATCGGTCAAAATGCCTTTGATTTTTTCGTCAGCTTTTTCATCATGCTGTACCTCCTGTTTTTCTTTCTGCGCGATGGCGGAGCCCTGTCGCGACGCATCAAGGAAGCGATACCGCTTGAGGCAGAGATCAAGCTGCAGTTGTTCAGTAAATTCACCACCGTCATCCGCGCTACCGTCAAGGGCAACATCGTGGTAGCCGTGGTGCAGGGCATATTGGGCGGGTTGATTCTTTGGTTCCTTGACATCCATGCACCGATTTTGTGGGGCACGCTGATGGCCTTCCTGTCGCTGCTGCCGGCAATTGGCGCGGCCATCGTCTGGATTCCGGTCGCCATCTACTTTTTGGCCACCGGTGCCATCTGGCAAGGTGTGCTCTTGATTGCATATGGTGTACTGGTAATCGGCTTGGTCGACAACATTTTGCGCCCGGTGTTGGTCGGCAAGGACACCAAGATGCCCGACTATGTGGTGCTGGTTTCAACCATTGGCGGCATGTCGTTGTTCGGACTCAACGGTTTTGTCATTGGCCCGGTGATCGGCGCCATGTTCATGGCGGCATGGGACATTTTTGTGAAGTCCCGGCATGAAAAACCTGTCGAATTGCCACCTGCCTGACCGGCTTGAAGCATTGGTTTTTTAAGCAAAAAGCCTGTTTCCGCAAGTGATGCGGAAACAGGCAGCTATCGATCAGATAGCAGGCTGAACGGGTGTCGCTTGCTGACCTGCGGACAGCGTTGCCATGTCCACTACAAAGCGGTACTTCACATCACCCTTGAGCATGCGCTCGTAGGCTGTCTCGATCTCGTCCATGCGGATCGCCTCGATGTCCGAAACCAGCCCGTGCTGCGCGCAAAAATCCAGCATTTCCTGCGTTTCCCGGATGCCGCCAATCAGCGAGCCTGCCAGGCGGCGGCGCTTCATGATCAGGTTGAACACGCCGGGCGATGGATGCGGACTGGCAGGCGCGCCGACCAGTGTCATGGTGCCGTCGAGCTTGAGCAGCACCAAAAAAGCGTCCAGGTCATGCGGCGCGGCCACCGTGTTCAAAATAAAGTCAAAACTGCCGGTATGCGCGGCCATTTCATCGGGGTTTTTCGATACCACCACCTCCTTGGCACCCAGGCGCAAGGCGTCCTCGCGCTTGTTCTCCGAGGTGGTGAACAGCACCACATGCGCGCCCATGGCAGCGGCAATCTTCACGCCCATGTGGCCCAACCCGCCCAGGCCGACAATGCCGACCTTGTGGCCCGGTCCAACCTTCCACTGACGCAGCGGTGAATAGGTGGTGATGCCGGCGCACAGCAGCGGCGCGACGGCGGCCAGGTCGGCTTCAGCGTGTGAAATGTGCAGCACGAAGGACTCGCGCACCACGATGTGGCTTGAATAGCCGCCGTAGGTGTTGGCGCCAGTGCCTTGCGCAGGGCCGTTGTAAGTGCCGGTGAAGCCGTTGTCGCAGTACTGCTCCAGGCCGTCTGCACAAGGCGTGCAATGCTGGCAGCTGTCTACCATGCATCCCACACCGACGATGTCGCCGACCTTGAACTTGCTCACCAGATCGCCAACGGCCGTGACGCGCCCGACAATTTCATGTCCGGGCACCGAGGGATAGACGGTGTTTTTCCATTCATTGCGCGCCGTGTGCAAATCGGAGTGACAGACGCCGCAGTGCAGGATGTCGAGCGCCACATCAAGCTGGCCGGGTGAGCGGCGGTCGAAGGAGAAAGGCGCAAGTGGGGTTTCGGCCGAAGTGGCAGAGTATGCGAGTGTTTGGGGCATGACGAAATCCATATCTTCAATGTTGGCAAGCCATTCATCCTAGCCTTTTATTGATCCGGCCCGATGAAGTATCAAGCGGCATAGCGAACACGCCGATCCTGGAAATAGGCGATAACTCGCTCAGGCGTGCGTTCGAGCAACGTCATGTGCTCATTGGCAGCATCGCGTAATTTGGCTTTGCTGCGCACCGGTACGCGCTTTCCCAACTCTTGCTTGAGGTCCGCGTTCAGGCGTTCCTCCGGGTTGAGTTGCGGGCTGTAGCTGGGTAAATAGAACAGTTCGATGTCCTCCTTATGTTCAGCCACCCACGCCTTGACGATTTTGCTGTGATGAACCCGCAAGTTGTCCAAAATCAAAAACACCTTTTTTTCCGCATCCTTGATCAGCGCTTGCAAGAATTCGATGAGCTTGTCCGCGTCAAACGCATCGTCAATGATCATCCAGCGGGTCTTTCCCTGGTTGGTCACCGTGGCAATCATCGAGAGCTTTTGCCGGGTGCCGCCGATGGTCCTGGCCACGGGCGTTTTCCCAGCGGGCGCAAAGCTTCTGCCGCGCACATCCGTGTTGACAAGCGCCGTCTCGTCACCCCAATGGATTTCAGCGCCCTCCTGACGGGCACGTTGCTCTATCGCCGGGTACTCCCCTTCGAGCCAGGCTTGCACCGCTTCAGGGTTTTGTTCGTAGGCGCGCTTGATAGGCTTTTGAGGAGTAAAACCCCAGCGGGCCAGGTATTTGCCAACGCTGCGCACCTGCAGCTTGACCCCGTACTCCTGCTCGATGAGTTGGCCCACGGCCGCCCGGCTCCACAGGAAGAAATCCATCTTGAGCTGCTCAGGGCGTTGGTCGATGATGCTGCGCTGAACGTTGCCTTCCTGGGCTTGGCTCAGGGTGCGCCCAAGACCCTGGCTGCGCCCTCGCAAGGCCGGTCGGATCGCCGGCCAGCCGCCCGCATCAAAGAGATCGATGCACCTGCGCACAGCCGGGTAGCTCAGACCCGTCATGGAGACAATTTGCATGATGCCTATTGCCCTTTTGTGCAGCCTCACGACTTGCTTACGCCGCTCGTGAAGCTGCTCCAGCGTCTGCTTTCTTGCATTTTCTTTTTCCATCTTTCTTCGATAGAGAAAATTCAATAAAGTTCATACTTCATTGGGCCGTATCAATAGGTGGTCTGACGCATGAGTTTTTCGCCTAAACCTGCGTAGGACCGGACTTTATTAAAACACGTCTTTTTAAGAAGCTTTTACATGTTTTTCGCTCATCAGACATGGCTTATTAGCTATTTATTTTATAGCAACTAGTCGGCAGATTTTTACAATTCTGGCCGGATTTGCCGCTGCAGTCTTTTTGAAATTCATCCTTGTTTGGGGGATATCCACCGACAGATAGTTTGGTCACGATACCTCGAGGGTGCGTAAAAGTGCAGTGAAAGAAAATTTACAAGGGGAGAAAAAAATGCTTATCTTCAGCGGTCATGAGATTGAAGGCAGAAGCGCCATGCCAGCTGACAAACAACTGTTTACAGCTGGTTCGGATCCGCTGGCACAGGCCCTCCGGAAGCTTGCGCCACAGACACAGCAAGCCGACTGGAAAGTGATGCAAATGGACTGCGACGTGGACAACACCGAAGCCATGAATGAATTGTTACAGCTGTTTCAGCAAGCGCGACCTTTACTGCTCTACCTGCATGGCTACAACAGCACGCCGGCTGCCTGTTTTGAACGTTGTGACCACCTGGAATCGCTCTACGGCCTGGAAGTGGTGCGATTTTCCTGGTCAGCTAAAAAGCACCTGCCAAACGATGGAATGCACCCTGGTTTCGATGCCCAAGCCGGGCTTGACCTGGAGCAGCAACTTGGCCGCTTGTTTGGCGCAGAAAAAAGTTTTTCATCCAGAAAACATCTCGCACTGCCTGATCCCGTCGCCTGGGATATGGACAACGTGAATTGCTCATGGTGGCTGCTGATGGCCTTGCCAGGCATGCGCCATTGAGCCTGCGCGGCGCTCCGAAACGAGCTGGGGATGTACCTGTTGCTGCGCTTGCCCAGATCAGATCAGGCGCGTTTCGCCCATCATCAGGTCTACGCCTGCACCGGCAAAATTGGCCAGATCAGCCGCTGTGGCCTGTCCTTGCGGTGACGCCATGGCGGCCTGAATGGCCGCCATGGAATCGAACTCCAGGCTGGCAACCAGATACGCGCCATGCTTGCCAGACGCGCCCATCACGTCGCCCTGCGTGACTTCATAGCTGCGCAGGCCCGGCAACAGCTTGGCCAGCACTACATGCTTGTTGAAGTAGTGTTCATCGAATGCGGCGGTGTCAATGGGTTGCTGGTAAACCGCGAAAAGCTTGGCCATGGGTTATTCCTGATTTTTTAAAAGTTGATCCGAGACCGCTTTGCGCTGCTCAGCCGTGTAATTTAGCAGCTGCGCGGGTGGGGTGGCGTGTCTATTTCAGACTGGCAGGGCTGCGGAGCGGCGCGCATGATGCGAAACTGCAGAGAAGATTTTCCAGAAAATTGTTGAAGTTTTTTTGGATCGCTCACTCTTTATCCTGTTCCCCAGGTAGCTATCTATTTTATAGCAAATGGTTGTTGCTTGATGCAGGGCATTCAAGCAGCTAACGCCTGTTGCACAATTCATTCAACATTTTTAAAAAAGTCCCGCTATGGGCCTTGACTTCACTGCCTTGCGCAGCGCCATCGGGCAGCTTGAAAAAAGCCTGGCCTATGCCTGTTCACCCGCCGCACTGGCCGATGCCGGTTTGCGTGAACAACTGCGCAACTCGGTGATCCAGTGCTTTGAATTCACCTACGAACTCAGCTGGAAAATGCTCAAGCGCTATCTGGAGTCCACTGAAGCCAGCCCGGCTGAACTGGATACTGCCAGCTTTCAAAATCTGATCCGGCTGGGAAACGAGCGCGGCTTGCTGCGTTCAGACTGGCGGCACTGGAAAACCTACCGGCAGGCGCGCACTGACAGCAGCCACACCTGCGATGCCGCCAAGGCCGAGGCCGTATTTGCAATGGCGCCCGATTTTCTGGCAGAAGCCCAGGCGCTGCTTCAAGAATTGACCCGCCGCAGCGCCCAGACGTGAAGCGTGTCATGACGACCGAAGTGCCTATCGACATTTCCCCCCGTGATTGGGTTGACGTATTGAACATCTTGCGTGAGCAAGTTCCCGGCCTGGAGGTATGGGCCTTTGGTTCTCGTGCCCGGCGCGCTGCCAAGCCGTATTCCGATCTTGACCTGGCATTGATGACCCCCCAGCCGCTGACGCTGGCGCAACTGGCCGCCATCACCGATGCCTTCGAAACCTCCAACCTGTCGATTCGCGTGGATGTGGTGGACTGGGCGGCCACCAGCGAGGCTTTTCGCCGCATCATTGAGCGAGACCGGGTGGTGGTGCAGACGGCTGCGTGAAACCGTACTGAAAGTTGCGTGGGTACATTTATAAAGCTTCATGTTTGCAGCGCTTGCAGGGCGTGCATCAACAGTCATCCCCGCCACGCCTCATACGCCACCCGGCGTATTTCCCAATGCCCCGCTTTTCCCTAAAGTCCATTCATCGCGACACAAAAGGCCCTGTTTCCCAGGCCCCGTCCCGCGAAAAGCCAACTTGTCAAACCCACCGGAGAAGCACACATGCAACGTCGATTCACCCTCAAGGCGCTCACTGCCGCCGTCGCCCTGGCTACGCTGCCTGCGCTATCGGCTCATGCGGCGGAGGACACCATCAAGGTCGGCATCCTGCACAGCCTGTCGGGCACCATGGCGATTTCCGAGACCGTGCTGAAAGACACCGTCCTGATGGCGATTGACGAGATCAATGCCAAGGGCGGCGTGCTCGGCAAGAAGCTGGAACCCGTCGTTGTCGATCCGGCCTCCAACTGGCCGCTGTTTGCTGAAAAAACCAAGCAGCTGCTCGGCCAGGACAAGGTTGCCGTCATCTTCGGCTGCTGGACCAGCGTCAGCCGCAAGTCGGTGCTGCCGGTGGTCGAGGAAATGAACGGCCTGCTGTTCTACCCGGTGCAGTACGAAGGTGAAGAGTTGAGCAAGAACGTGTTCTACACGGGTGCAGCGCCTAACCAGCAGGCCATTCCTGCCGTTGACTATTTGATGAGCAAGGCCGGCGGCGGCGCCAAGCGCTGGGTGCTGCTGGGCACCGACTATGTGTACCCGCGCACCACCAACAAGATTTTGCGCGCCTACCTCAAGAGCAAGGGCGTGGCCGACAAGGACATCGACGAGAAATACACGCCCTTCGGCCATTCGGACTACCAGACCATCGTGGCTGACGTGAAGAAGTTCTCGCAGGGTGGCAAGACGGCGGTGGTCTCGACCATCAACGGCGACTCCAACGTGCCTTTCTACAAGGAACTGGGCAATGCCGGCCTGAAGGCCAAGGACGTGCCGGTCGTCGCTTTCTCGGTCGGTGAAGAGGAACTGCGCGGCGTGGACACCAAGCCGCTGGTCGGCCACCTGGCGGCCTGGAACTACTTCATGTCGATCAAGAGCCCGGCCAACACCGAGTTCATCAACAAATGGTCTGCCTACGCCAAGGCCAAGAAGCTACCCGGCGCCGACAAGCCTTTGACCAACGACCCGATGGAAGCCACCTACATCGGCATCAACATGTGGAAGCAGGCGGTTGAAAAAGCCAAGTCCACCGACACCGACAAGGTGATTGCCGCCATGGCCGGCCAGACCTTCAACGCACCATCGGGCATTGTGTCCAAGATGGACGAGAAGAACCACCACCTGCACAAGTCGGTGTTCATCGGCGAGATCAAGGCCGACGGCCAGTTCAACGTGGTCTGGAAAACGCCTGGTCCGGTCAAGGCCAAGCCATGGAGCCCGTACATCGAAGGCAACGACAAGAAGCCTGACGAGCCGGTCAAGGGCACAAGCGTCGCCAAGAAGTAAATCCGGATTCGGGAACGGCCCCCACCCCGTCCCATCCCCGGTGGGGGAGGGAGGGAGGGATGCAGAAGTTTCCGATGTACCCATGTCATGCCGGGCTGAGCCTGCCCCTGACCTGATCCGGGGACCCGGCATCCATGAATTCGGGGCCATGGATTGCGGGTGCTGAAACCCCGGACCTGATCCGGGGCCGCAATGACAGCCATTTGAAATCGGCGTGACCGCTTTTCAATGAAGTTGCAGTCTGGGCGTGCCGCCACGGGCCGTGCCCGCCCAACCTACAGGTTTTTTCATGCGACTTCGACACCTATTCCTCATTGCTACCCTTTTCATAGCTGGTGCCGCCCATGCCTTAAGCGCAGACGAGGTAAAAGGCATCGCATTTGGCGATGTTGAAGCGCGCGTGACGGCGCTGAACAAGGCCGCAGCCGACGCAGATGAGAAAACTGTCGCTTTCATCCAGGCGCTGTCTGATGATGCCGTCAAGACGCGCGGCGACAAGGTGTTCGTCATCCAGGGCGGCAAAGCGCTGGACCCGCTCAGCGGCGCCGAAGTACCTTTGCCGCCAGATGCCGAAGACGTGATCAACCCCAATTATTTGCGCAGCGAGATGGACAACGCGCTGGCCGCGCTCAAGCTGCTGTCCAAAGACGAGGCGACGCGCGCCGCCGCCATCAAGACATTGACCGGCGAGACCGACGAGGCACGCCTGCCGCTGATCGACAAAGCCTATGCCGCAGAGACTGTTCCACAGCTCAAGGACAAGCTGGAGATGATGCGCGCCGCCATCCTGCTGGGCAGCAGTGACAAGGCCCGGCGCCTGGACGCCGCGGCCCAGCTTGCAGGCAGCAAGAACCCCATCACCAAGACCGTGCTGATCGAGCGCTTGCCGCTGGAAACCGATGCCGATGTGAAAGTCGCGCTCAAGGCGGCGCTGGCCAGGGTCGAGGCGTCGCTGGCCTGGGGCGACAGGCTGGGCGCGATGTTCAGCGGCATCAGCCTGGGCAGCATTTTGCTGCTGGTGGCGCTGGGGCTGGCGATCACCTACGGCCTGATGGGCGTCATCAACATGGCGCATGGCGAGCTGATGATGATTGGCGCCTACGCCACCTACGTGGTGCAGGGCCTGTTCCAGAAATACCTGCCCGGCGCCTTCGACTGGTATTTGCTGGCCGCCGTGCCGGTGGCGTTCCTCGCCTCGGCGCTGATGGGTGCGCTGCTGGAACGCAGCGTGATCCGCTTCCTCTATGGCCGGCCGCTGGAGACGCTGCTGGCGACCTGGGGCATCAGCCTGATGCTGCAGCAACTGGTGCGCTCGATCTTTGGCGCGCAAAACGTCGGTGTTGAAAACCCGGTCTGGATGAGCGGCGGCGTGCAGGTGCTGGGCAATTTGTCGCTGCCTTACAACCGGCTGGTGATCATTGCTTTTGCGGTAGCCGTGCTGCTCGGCGTGGCCTGGCTGATCAGCAAGACGCGGCTTGGCCTGTTCGTGCGCGGCGTGACGCAAAACCGCCCGATAGCCGCCTGCATGGGCGTGAACACCGCGCGCATCGACACCTACGCCTTTGCGCTGGGTTCCGGCATTGCCGGTCTGGCCGGTTGCGCGCTGAGCCAGGTCGGCAACGTCGGCCCGGATTTGGGGCAGGGTTATATCGTCGATGCCTTCATGGTCGTCGTGCTGGGCGGCGTCGGTCAACTCGCCGGAACGGTGTATGCCGCCATGGGCCTGGGCATTCTGAACAAATTCCTCGAAGGCTGGACCGGTGCCGTGCTGGCCAAGATCGCCGTGCTGGTGTTCATCATCATCTTCATCCAGAAGCGGCCCCAGGGCATCTTCGCCATGAAAGGCCGTTCGGCAGAGGCATAAATCATGAGCACACCATTCCCCACCATCAACGAATCCTTGCTTGCGGAGCAGGGCACCGATCTGACGCCTGAAGCGCCAGTTCAGGCCCTCCCGCCAGCGCCATCCAGCCCCGGGCGCGCCCTGCTTCCTGGCAAAGGGCCGCTGCTCACCCGTACCGGCTGGAGCGCCTTCATGGCGGCGCTGATCGCGGTCTGCGCCGTGGCGCCGGTGCTCAACCTCTGGGTACCCGAAGGCCATGCGCTGCACCTGAGCACCTATGCGGTGGCGCTGCTCGGCAAAATCATGTGCTATGCCATCGCAGCCCTCGCCATGGACCTGATCTGGGGCTACACCGGCATCCTGTCGCTCGGCCACGGTGTGTTTTTTGCGCTCGGCGGCTATGTGATGGGCATGTACCTGATGCGCCAGATTGGCGCCGACGGCAACTACAAAAGCGACCTGCCGGACTTCATGGTGTTCCTCGACTGGAAGGAATTGCCCTGGCACTGGACCTTCAGCGACAGCTTTGCCGCCACGCTGATTTTGATCGTCGCGGTGCCGGGCGTCGTCGCCTTTGTGTTTGGCTACTTCGCGTTTCGTTCGCGCATCAAGGGCGTTTACTTTTCCATCATCACGCAGGCCATGACCTTTGCCGCGATGCTTCTGTTCTTTCGCAATGAAACCGGCTTTGGCGGCAACAACGGCTTCACCGACTTCAAGCGCATCCTGGACATCCCGATTGCGACGCCGACCATGCGCATGACGCTCTTCGTCATGACCGGCCTCACGCTGCTGGGTTTCTTTTTGTTTGCCAAGTGGCTGGTCGGCAGCAAGTTCGGCCGGGTGCTGCAAGCCATTCGCGATGCGGAAACGCGGGTCATGTTCTCGGGCTACAGCCCGCTGGGCTACAAGCTGACGATCTGGGTGATTTCGGCCATTATGTGCGGCGTGGCGGGGGCGTTGTACGTGCCGCAGGTCGGCATCATCAACCCCGGCGAAATGAGCCCAGCCAATTCAATTGAAATTGCGATTTGGGCAGCGGTCGGCGGCCGCGCCAGCCTGATCGGGCCGATCGTGGGAGCGTTCATCGTCAACGGCGCCAAGAGCTGGCTGACGGTGGCGTATCCCGAGTTCTGGCTGTATTTTCTGGGCGCCCTGTTCATTGGCGTGACGCTGTTCCTGCCCAATGGGGTTGTCGGGCTGGTGAAGAAACTTCGCAATAAAGGTGAGCAATGACCCCCGATCTTCTAGAAGCGGGCGCGCGCCGGTTGCAAGCCCATGGCGCATCGCCAGCGGGGCTGAACAACACCGAGTCCGGCGGGCGCAGCGCCAGCACCGGCCGCATTGCCACGCCGGGCGAAGTCGATGTGACCCATGGCCGCATCCTGTACCTGGAAAATGTCAGCGTCAGCTTCGACGGTTTCAAGGCCATCAACCAGCTGAGCCTGGACATTGCGCCGGGCGAATTGCGCTGCATCATCGGCCCGAATGGCGCGGGCAAGACGACGATGATGGACATCATCACCGGCAAAACCCGGCCCGATGAAGGCACGGTTTTTTTTGGCAGCACGATTGATTTGCTGCGTCACAAGGAAGCCGAAATTGCCCAGCTGGGCATTGGCCGCAAGTTTCAGAAGCCCACGGTGTTCGAGCAGCTCACGGTGTTTGAAAACCTGGAGCTGGCGCTCAAGACCCACAAGGGCCGAGACCGGGAGGTGTGGTCGTCGATGTTCTTCAAGCTCGATTCGCAGCAAAGCGACCGGCTGGCTGAAATGCTGGTGACGATTCACCTGGCGGGCAGCGTGAACCGCCTGGCCGGCAATCTGAGCCACGGACAAAAGCAGTGGCTGGAAATCGGCATGCTCTTGATGCAGGACCCGAAGCTGCTGCTGCTTGATGAACCTGTCGCTGGCATGACGGACGAGGAAACGGCGCGCACGGCCGAGCTGTTTTTGACGCTCAAAGGCAAGCATTCGCTGATGGTGGTCGAGCACGACATGGGCTTTATCCGCACGATTTCGGAGATCGTCACGGTGCTGTGCGACGGGTCTGTGTTGGCGCAGGGGACGCTGGACCAGGTGCAGGCGGATGAGCGGGTGATTGAGGTTTATCTTGGGCGGTGATCTGGGCTTTGGCGGCTTTGGTGTTTGCTCGTGGCTGGGTTACCGCTGCTTGCACTTGCTGGCCGGGGGTAGCCCGGCGGCTACTCACTTTCTTTTGCTTCGCCAAAAGAAAGTAAGCAAAGAAAAGGCGACCCGACTTTCCGGGTCCCTGCGCTGCGCTGCGGGCAACCTGCGCTGCCCCGGAAAAACGGGGGTCGGCGCAAACTCGCTTCACTGCGTTGCGCTCAAACAGCGCGCCGCCCTGATCCCGTTTTTCCGGGGCATCGCAGGCCCGGACAGACGGGACAGGCGGGGAAAAAAGCCAACAGCCACCGCGCCCAGGTGCGAATTATGAATGCTACTAATTCAATAGCTGCTTGTGCAGGCGTATCAAGCGGAAACAGCACTTTCGATGAAAAAGTGACCGCATGTGACCCCGAATCCGAATCCGCTCCCGCAAGCCCCGTTCTGGCTGAGCCTGTGATGATGGGCAAAAGCGGGATCAGGGCCGCGCGCTGTTTGAGCCGCAGGCGAGTTTGCGCGGACCCCCGCTTTTGCCCCTCATCACAGGTTGCCCGAAGCGCAGCGAAGGGACCCAGGCAGCCGGGTCGCCTTTTCTTTGCTTACTTTCTTTTGGCGAAGCAAAAGAAAGTGAGTAGCCGCCGGGCTACCCCCGGCCAGCAGGTGCAAGCAAAGCCACAGCCACACCAAAATCGCCAAAAGGACAAAGTCATGCTGAAAGTCAAAAATATCAACCAATATTACGGCGGCGGCTCCCACATCCTGCGCGATGTGAGCCTCGAAGCGCACCTCGGCAAGGTCACCGTCCTGCTCGGCCGCAACGGCGTCGGCAAGACCACGCTGCTCAAATCCCTCATGGGCCTGGTGCCCATCAAGACCGGCAGCATCGAATTCAACGGCAAAGCCATCCATAAAGACACGCCTTACGAGCGCGCCAGGGCCGGCATAGGCTTCGTCCCCCAGGGGCGCGAAATCTTTGCCAGGCTCACAGTCGAGGAAAACCTGCGCATGGGCCTGGCGTACAAAAGCGCCAGCACGCCGATTCCTGCCGAACTGTTCGGGTTGTTCCCGGTGCTCAAGCAGATGCTGCACCGCCGGGGCGGCGACCTGTCGGGCGGGCAGCAGCAGCAACTCGCCATTGCTAGAGCCCTGGCCGCCAAGCCCAGGCTGCTGATTCTGGACGAGCCGACCGAAGGCATCCAGCCCAGCATCATCAAGGACATCGGCCGCGTCATCCGCATGCTGGCCGACCGGGGTGACATGGCGATTTTGCTGGTCGAGCAGTACTACGACTTTGCCGAGGAACTGGCTGACGATTACATGGTCATGGAACGCGGCGAGTTCATTGCGCGCGGGCTGGGCAAGAACATGCCCGCCGACGGCGTGCGGCAACTGGTGGCTATCTGACCGCTGTCCAGGCGACACGGCAATTGCCTGTTCCTGATGGGCGCGCTGCGCTTTGCCTGAGCTGACAGCCACAAGCCGCACGGTTTTGCCTGTCTTGCGACAGGAAAAAACTCTGGACAGCTGGGGGATACTATCGGGCTATTTCCACAGGGCGCGTCAACCACGCGCTCGATTCGATGAACGTTTTTCACTCTTACCTGTCCACTGACGAAAACAGCTCCGACGCCAATACACGTATGACGCGTCTGACCACGGCACTGGTGCTGGTCGTCGGCTTGGGCATCACTGCGGCGGTCTTGGCTTGGCAGCATCAAGACCTTCAAACACGGGCCAGGAACCTCTTTAAGCAGCAGGTTGAACGCACCGAAGTGGACGTCAAACACCACCTCAACCTGCCTTTTACCGGACTGAAAGGGGCTGCGGGCGTTTATGCCGCCAGCGTTTCGGTGGAACGGGCCGAGTTTCGTGCCTTTGTCGAGTCGAGCAATGTCAGCCTGGAATACCCTGGAATTCGCGGCTTTGGCTTTATCGAACGGGTCAACTCCAGCGCTGTGGATGCTTTTGTGGCAGCGCAAAGGCGCGATGGCAGCCCCGCGTTTACGGTGAAAAACCGGGGCACTGCGTCAGAGCTGTACGTCATCAAGTTTATGGAGCCTGCCGTGCCCAACCAGGCCGCGCTGGGACTCAATCTTGCTGACGACCCGGTCCGGATGCAGGCGATCGAGCGCGCCATCACGACCGGCGAGGCAACGCTCAGCGGGCGCATGCAGCTGGCCCAGGATGAGCGTCAGCGACCTGCCTTTGTATTTCACCTGCCGATCTACCGGGCGGGATTGCAGCTCGCCACGGTGGAGCAGCGACGAGCCGAATTGCTGGGCATTCTGGTTGCGCCTGTGGTGGTGGACGAAATAATGGCCGAGGTCGCTGCCGGAATGGGGGGGCAGACCCGCCTGGCGATCTATGACAGCATGGATGATTTGGGCGCAACGCCAGACAAGCTGTTGTTTGAACTCGGCGGAATTCCCCGCCTAGCAAAGGACGCCAGGCCAATGTTCGAGACCTCGCGCGTCGTGCTGGTCGGAGGGCGGCCGCTGACGCTGCGCATGGGCACCACGACAGCTTTTGAAGCCCGGCAGGGCAGGCTGGCGCCTTGGCTGGTAGGCATGTCAGGCAGCTTGCTGAGCGGCCTTCTGGCCTTGATCATCTGGTTGCTGGGCAGCGGCCGCGCGCGCGCCTTGGCGCTGGCGCAGCGGATGACGGCCGATCTGGCGCTTGAACGCCAGCGCCTTCACAACATTGTGGAAGGAACCAATGTGGGAACATGGGTGTGGCATGTGCAGACCGGCAAGCTTCAGATTGATGAGCGCTGGGCAGCGATGATGGGGTATGACCTGGCGCAGCTGGGCCCTCAGTACATCAGAGACTGGATCAAGCGCGTCCATCCTGACGAGGTGAAAGCGTTGATAGCGGCGCTGAAACGGCATTTTCGGGGAGAGAGCCAGTATTTTGAATGTGAACACCGGATACGCCATCGCGACGGCCGCTGGATATGGGTGCTGGCCCGGGGAAAGGTGTCAACCCGGACCTTGGCAGGCAAGCCGGAGCAGATGTCCGGAATGCATATGGATATTTCAGACCGGCAAGCCGCCCAGCTGGCGCTTCGCACCAGCGAAGAAAACTTTCGCCAGTTGTTTGAAAGCAGCCTTCACGGCATTTTGCAGGCCATGCCGAACGGCTCGATCCAGTATGCCAATCCTGCGGCGTGCAAGCTTTTCCGGCTGACGCAGGATGAGATCCGGCAGCGCGGCCGGGCGGGCTTGGTGGACCGCCATGACTCGCGTTTTCATATCCTGGTTGCGCAGGCGATGCTGTCGGGTTATGCCAGGGGCGAGGTCAACATGCACCGGGGCGATGGCTCACAGTTTGAATGTGAACTGTCGTTGAGCAATTACCTGTCGCCCGGCGGCCAGCCTTGCAGCAACCTGTTTTTGCGTGACGTGACCAAGCGCAAACGGGCCGAGGCCGAGATCAACAACCTCAATACAAAACTTGAAGACAAGGTCAGGCAGCGCACTGCCGAACTGGAAGCTGCCAACAAGGAACTGGAGGCTTTCTCATACTCCGTGGCGCACGATTTGCGGGCACCGTTGCGCTCGATCGACGGCTTTAGCCATCTGCTTGAAAAGTCCATTGCCCTCGGGACAGCCGAACGAGCCAAGCATTACCTGCACCGCATTCGCGCCGGTGTGAGGCAAATGGACGAACTGACCGATGGCCTGTTGTCGCTGGCCCACGTGTCGCGAACCAGCCTGAAAAGCGAAACCGTCAACCTGGGCGCGATGGCGGCAGCGGTGCTGCAAGCCTGCAGTGAGCGGGACAATGGCCGTGTGGTGAAAGTCAATGTGCAGTCTGGTCTGATGGCGGTGGGCGACCGTGCGTTGCTGCGTCAGGTGATGGAAAACCTGATCGGAAATGCCTGGAAATTCACGGTCAACACGGCCGGGGCGGAAATCTGGATGGGCTATTTGCCCGAAGACGGTGCAGGCATGAAAACGTTCTATGTCCGTGACAACGGGGCCGGTTTTGACATGGCCTATGCCGAAAAGCTTTTCGGTACTTTCCAGCGCCTGCATTCGCCCGGAGAATTTTCAGGCACCGGTATAGGGCTGGCAACGACACACAGGATCGTTACCCGCCACGGTGGCCGCATCTGGGCACAGGGCGCGGTGGGCGAGGGCGCTGCGTTTTTCTTCAGTCTTCCGGTTGCCGTGGTTGCCGTGGCTACCATGGTTAAAGGCGTTTCCTAGCTTACTTCGGCACGGCAGGCACCACGGTCTCGCTCCGGCGCATCACGCCGCCGCTGGCCACACTGCCATCGACTTGCGCCTGCGCTTCGACACGCGCACGGCAGTCGGCCAAGTCCCGGCTTTCCTTGAAGACATCGCAGCGCTTCATGGCGTTGGCGCTGTAGTCGCCGCCATTGTGCAGCGTGCCCGCGCGTTTTTCTGCGCTTGCATTACGCACTTCCCGGAGGCAGGCGTCCCGGTCTTGCTGGGTCGTGCCACTGTTGCAAGTGGCCAGTTCACTTTTGGCCTTGCCCGAGGCATCCAGGCCGGTGGCGTCCAGCGGCGTCACCTGTGCGTTGGCTGCAGACATGACGATCAGGGTGGTGAGTCCGAAATAGCGAGCACCCCGGCCCATGCGTTTGACGTTCGAATTCGCCATAGTAGGTAACTTGAGGGATGTGAACATGATCGGAGCTCCTGACAAAAATGAATGTCACCAGTGTGAAACCACCTGGCGTTGCACTCTGACAGGAAATGCGGCGGGCCGGATGCGTGCTATGCCGGAATCAGTTGTAGGACCTGTCTTTCAAAAAAATACACCGGCTTCTCCTTGAGCTTTGTGCCCGGTACGTATTGTCTACATGGACCAGATGCGTGGGGTGGACGCCGGCTGCTGCCAGAAGTGGCCGCGCCAGGCCTGCCAGACCTGCTTGAGCAATCCCATCGCCGGCTCAACCAGCGGCGCCAGCACCCTGACGACGACGACTTGCCCATCGGGGCTTGTGGCGCCTGCCGTGGCGCACAAGGCATGCGCTTCGATGACTTCCCGCGCCACGTCCAGCGCGGCCTGCCGGCGGTTTCGCTCCAGCTTGCTGCCGGCCACGAAGAAAATCGACGCCAGGCAGCGGTGGCCCGCCAGGCCCAGCGGACTGTTCAGCAGCAGCGTGTCGCTGGCGTTGATACGCGCGCGTTCCAGCCACACACCGGGCATTTCGATGTGCTGGCAAAAATGACCTTGCGCAAACGGCAGGTTGGCTGCGGGCAGGCCGAATGCCGTCACGTCCCAGCCGATCAGTTCGGCGCCGGGTGCGAGTTCCATCGTCAGGCGGTTTTCTGCCAGGCAGCCGCTGTAGCAGATCGCCTCCAGCGGCAGCCATTCCATGCGTGCGCCGGCCTGCAGCGACAACCGGGTGTGCTGCAGCGCGGCTTCGCCGGTGGAGCGGTAAAAACGCGTGGCGCCGGGCGTGGTGACCAGGCCGTGCGCGCCCGGACCGGCGCTGAAGGCCAGGTCCAGCGTGTCGCCGCCGACCAGTCCGCCGGGCGGGTGGACGATGACGTTGTGACAGATGCCGTCGCCCTCGGGGTACAGGCTTTGCAGGATGCGCAGCGGGCCGCTGTGGCGAAAATGGGCGACGGTTTTTTCAGCCTGTCGGCTGTAGTCGAGTGCCAGCGTTGCGTTCCATGTCATCGCCGAAGTTTAACGCGGCAGTTGACTGAAAGATTTGTAGTTTGCTATTTAATAAATAGCTGCTAACGCCCGTGCATTGTGCGCAAACGACCTATTTGACTAAAAATTGGACCGGCGGCTTGTGGCGGCGCTGGCCGTGATTCGAGGGCCGGCTTGCACCTGCTGCTGCCGGCCCGGGCTTCAGGAACGCGCCAGCAATTTGTCTTTTGCCTCGCTGATGCGCAGCGCCAAGTGGTCCAGTGCTTCCTGCACCTGGTCGACCAGGATCAGGCACAGGTCGCCCGGCTGCAGGCGGGACAGCGCCTCGTCGATGGCTGCAAACTCGCCGCGCACTTCGTCAATGCGTGACGTGCGGCTGGCGCCCTGCAAGCCGCCCCGCAGCAGCGCCATCACCTCGCCGTCGGCCCGGCCGCGCTGGGCGGCGTCTTGGTAGAGGATCACGTCGTCGAATGCGGCGCCCAGAATGACCGTCTGATCGGTGATGTCGCTGTCGCGCCGGTCGCCTGCGCCGCTGATGACCACGCTGCGACGCTGCGCCGGCATGGCATTCACAGCGGCCACCAATGCATGCATGGCGTCGGGGTTGTGGCCATAGTCGGCGATCACGGTAGCACCGGCGTAGTCCATCACGTTGAAGCGGCCCGGCGCATTGTGCGTGTCGGTGACGAAGCTGGCCAGGCCGCTTTTGATCGTGTCCCAGCTCAGGTTGACCGCCCAGGCCGCCGCCACGGCCGCCATGGCGTTCTCGACCTGAAAGCCGATGGTGCCTCCGCGCGTCACAGGAATGCCTTGCAGCGCAATGCGCTCGACGCGCGAGCCTTCGGCGGCCACCAGCATCGGGCCGTCGACAAACACCGTGCGCTTGCCCTGCGCCCGGTGCGTCGCCATCAGCGGATGGTGGCGGTCGGTGGCAAAAAAGATCACCTTGCCGGGGCAGGCCCTGGCCATCCCGGTGACGATGGCGTCGGCCGCGTTGAGCACCGCGTAACCGGTGGGCGCGACGTTCTGCACGATCACGCGCTTGAGCACCGCCAGGTCTTCCACCGTGGTGATGTAGTTCAGCCCGAGGTGGTCGCCGCTGCCGATGTTGGTGACCACGGCGACTTCGCAGCGGTCAAAGCCCAGGCCTTCGCGCAGCACGCCGCCGCGCGCGACTTCAAACACGGCAGCGTCCACGTCCGGGTGCATCAAGACGTTGCGTGCGCTTTTCGGGCCGCTGCAGTCGCCGCTGTCGGTTTGCCGGCCGTTGATGTACACGCCGTCGGTGTTGGTCATGCCGGTGCGCAGGCCATGCGCGGCCAGCAGGTGGGCAATCAGGCGCGTGGTGGTGGTCTTGCCGTTGGTGCCGGTCACCGCAATCACCGGAATGCGGCCGTTGTCGCCGGCCGGAAACAGCTCGTCGATCATGGCGGCTCCCACCGCGCGGCCCTTGCCGTAAGACGGCGAGATGTGCATGCGCAGGCCGGGTGCGGCATTGACCTCGACCACACCGCCGTTTTGCGCTTCCAGCGGCAGCAGCATGCTCTCGCACACCACATCGACGCCGCAGATGTGCAGGCCGATCATCTGCGCGGCCGCCACGGCGCGGGCGGCAACCTCGGGGTGCACTTCGTCGGTCACATCGGTGGCGGTGCCGCCGGTGCTCAGGTTGGCGTTGTTGCGCAGGATCACACGCTGGCCCTTGGCTGGGATCGATTCAGGGCTCAGGCCCTGAACATCAAGCCGGGCCACAGCGATCTCGTCAAAGCGGATCTTGGTCAGCGAGGTGGCATGGCCTTCGCCGCGGCGGGGGTCCTGGTTGACGGTATCGACCAGCGCGCGCACGGTGTTCAGGCCGTCACCGACCACCTGTGGCGGTTCGCGCCGGGCGGCGGCGACCAGCCTGTCGCCAACGACCAGCAGGCGAAAGTCGCAGCCCGGCAAAAAGCGCTCGACCATGACCTCGCCATGCTCGGCGGCGGCGCGGTAGGCGATGCCCAGGTGCTCGCGGGTTGTGACGTTGACCGTTACACCCTTGCCCTGGTTGCCATCCTGCGGCTTGAGCACCACTGGCAGGCCGATTTCCAGGGCTGCTGCCCAGGCGTCGTCCGCGTCGCGGGCCGGCCGGCCCAACGGCACGGGAACGCCAGCGGCACGCAGCAGTTTTTTGGTCAGGTCCTTGTCCTGCGCAATCGACTCAGCCACGGCGCTGGTGCTGTCGAGTTCGGCGGCCTGGATGCGGCGCTGGCGCGAACCCCAGCCAAATTGCACCATGCTGCCCTTGGTCAGGCGGCGAAAGGGAATGTCGCGAGCCAGGGCCGCATCGACAATCGCGCCGGTGCTCGGGCCCATGCGCTCGTCTTCATCCAGATCGCGCAAGCGGTCGATGGCGGCCTGCACGTCAAAAGAGCCGTCGTGCAGGGCGGCATGTACCAGTGCCTGAGCCAGCTCGAAGGCCAGGCGGCCCACCGCTTCTTCGCTGTACTCAACCACGACCTGGTAAATACCGGCTTCCAGCGTGGCAGACGTGCGGCTGAAGGTGACCGGGCAGCGGGCATAGGCTTGCAACTCGAACGCCACCGCTTCCAGCACATGAGCCAGCGAAACCGGACCGGCCGGGCCGCTGTCGCGCAGAATGCCGATGTCCGGAAACAGTGCCCGAATGCGGGACTCGAAACCCGTCAGGTTGTCGATGGAACTCTCGTCGGGGCTGCAAGTGACGATGGCCTCGAGGGCGGTGCGCCGGCTCCAGAGGTTGGGGCCGCGCAGGGCCCGGATGCGGGAAACTTCCATCAGGCGGTCTTTCCGGCAGGTAGTGGGTTGGATTCAAAAGCCTCGATGCCCGCGCCAATCAGGTTGAGCGGAATATCGAGTGCCCAGGCAGTGGCGACAGCGGCAAGCAGCGACGGCTCGGCGATGCCGCTTTTTGCATGGCGCGCGCACCAGGCACTGAGTTTGTGCAAGCCGGGCAAAAAGGACTCGGCCCCGCCGGTGGCCAGCACCACCTGGTTTTGCCGTATGTACACCGCCCGGCCATTGCTGGCGCGGTGCGCAGCGAGGGCTGCTGCCTGCGGGTCGGTGCTGTAGAAAATCACTTCGCCATCGCACAGTGACTGCATCTCCACCACGCCGGCATCGGCGGCATTGAGCACCGCTGCGCCGTCCGGGAGCACCACATCGACCTGTGAGCGAATGACCTTGACCATCTGGGCGTCGTCAAAAATATCGAATTCTGCCAGTTCGGCAGTGCCGCCCAGGTCGGTGACCACGCCAACCTGGCAGCGGTCATAGGCCAGCCCGGTGCGCAAAATGGTGTCGGCGCCGTTTTCAAACACCGCCGCTTGAACCGCCCGGTTGATCAGCAGGCGTTGGCCCGCTTCCCAGTTCGTGCTGTCAGCGCTTTCCACGCGGCGCTGGTCCAGGAACAGGCCGTCCCGGCAGGCCAGGCCGGTGTAGCGGCCCGACAGGTGCAACAGCCACGCCACCAGCCGCGCAATGTGCTGCGTGCCTTGCTGCCCGGCAATGCCGACGATGGGAATGCGGCCGTTGCTTTCCTGGATGCGGTAGCCCGGCGTTTCAACATGGCGCGCAAACAGGTGGTCGCAGATGTCGCGGCCCACGGGTCGGGGCGCGCCCTGCGCAGGCTTGAGGTGCATCAGCAGGCCGGGGCCGGCATTGACCTCGACAATCGCGCCACCCTGGCTGTGCAGCGGACGCGAGATGTCCTGCGCCACCACGTCGATGCCGGCAATGTCCAGACCCACCACGCGGGCGGCCAGGGAGACGATGTAGTCCACGTCAGGGTGAACGTCGTCGGTGCAGTCGATGGACACATTGCCGTTGCGCTGGATCAGCACCTCGCGGCCGGCTGCGGGAACGGCTTTGGGCGTCAAGCCCTGGCGTTGCAGTTCGAGCACGATGGCGCCATCGATGTCGGTGTCAATGCGACTGAGCGGAAAATCTTCACCCAGGCCGCGCCGGGGGTCGGTGTTGATCTGTTCGTCGATCAGTTGCCTGACCGTCTGTTTGCCGTCGCCGGTGATCATCGCGACTTCTCCCCGCGCGGCGGCCACCACGCGCCCGCCCACGACCAGCAGGCGGTGTTCGTGGCCGCGTACATAGCGCTCGACCATCACATCGCTGCCTTCGGGTTCGGCGATGGCAAAGGCCGCCTCGACCTGTTCGCGGGTGTTCAGGTCCAGCGACACGCCCCGGCCGTGGTTGGCGTCCGACGGCTTGACGACCACCGGCAGGCCAATGTCCTGCGCCGCATCCCAGGCTTCTTCGGCGCTGTTGACGACGGCGCCTTCTGGCACCGGCACGCCGCAGCTGGCCAGCAGGCTTTTGGTCAGGTCCTTGTCATGGGCAATGCTTTCGCCAATGGCGCTGGTCAGATCGGTCTCGGCCGTCCAGATGCGCCGCTGGCTGGCGCCATAGCCCAGTTGCACCAGGTTGCCGTCGTTCAGGCGGATGTGCGGAATGCCCCGGTCAGTCGCCGCCGCCACGATGGCTGCGGTGCTGGGGCCGAGGTAGCTGTTTTCAATCTGGTCGCGAATGGCCTGCACGGCTTGCCCGACACCGGCTGCGCCATAAGGCTCGTCATTGATGGCGGCCATCAGCAGACGGTGGCCCTCTGCCAGTGCGGTGCGGGCAACCTGTTCATTGCGTGCCCGGAACACCATGCGGTACACGCCGTGCTTCGACGTGCTGCGCGTCTGGCCAAAGCCGGTCGGCATGTCGGCCAGATTGAGCAGCTCGATCACCACATGCTCCAGCACATGGCCGGTCCAAGTGCCTTCGTTCAGGCGCTGCAGAAAGCCGCCGCGCTCGCCAACGCCGCAGTGGTGCTCCATCAGCGCTGGCAGCAGGCCCAGCAAGCGGTCATTGAAGCCGGGCAGCAGGTTGCTCGGAAAATCTTCCAGAACGCCCAGGTCCAGCCACACTTCCAGCACTGGCCGATAGGTCCAGATGTTGGGTCCGCGCAGGTAGTGGATGCGCAGCAGTTTGATATCGTCCAGTTTGCTCATGGTTGACAAATTTATTAGGGTCAACCGGCTTGGCCGGTGCGACGTTTTGATTCCGGTCCGGCGACATGCCGGCCAGGGTTGGAAGAAAAAATTGTGATGAATGGGTCAAGCCCATTGTGCCGCTTTACGAATTGGGCACTGCAGGGTCGGGGGCTGCCACCGATTTCTGGAGGTTAACCTCACAGGCCAGCCAGCCGCTTGGGCGAAAATCCAGGTTTTGGCTACCCTTGGCACTCCGCCCGTACAACTGACGGGGTGTTGGAACCGCCGCCGGCAACACGGTCATGACCGGTAAATGAATTCGAGACAACATGCAAAATCAGCACCCTGTGGAAGATTCCAGCTCCGACGCCCCGGCACTTGCAGGGCTGGCATCACAGCTGGCAACCCAAGAGAACGTTTTGTGTACCCTGCTGGTTGACCTGGACCCGTCGCTGCATTTTGCTGCCGGCGCGCTGGTCCTGACAGATCGCCGCCTGCTGTCGCGCAATGCAGCCGGCAAATGGTCCAGCCTGTTTATGCAGAACCATGACGACGAGCCCATTCAAAAGCTCGATTTGCGACACTTCGACCATGCCGGTGTTGCAACGCTGGAACTGCACAACGTCCAGGGCGAGCCTTCGCGGCGCCTGGCCATCTGGCGCTTCACCCTGGGCGCGAATCCACAAGCGCTGCGCATGGTGCGTCTGTTTGGACAGCAGCAGGCCCAGCGACAGGCCAGCGCAGCCCGGCTCAAGGCGATTGAGGCGGACCGTCCTGCGCAGGAGATTCCTCTGTGCCCCGAATGCGATACGCCGTTGCCGCCTGACACCGACGAGTGCCCGGCGTGCGCCCGCGAAGTCCACACGCCGCCCTCGACCTGGGTGTTGCTGCGGCTGTGGCGTTTTGCCCGGCCCTACCGCTGGCAGCTGCTGTCGGGTTTTTTGCTGACGCTGGCGTCGACCGCCGCCACGCTGGTGCCGCCGTATCTCACGATTCCGCTGATGGACGACATCCTGATCCCGTACCAGAACGGCCAGCAGATCGAACCCGGCAAGGTCGGGTTGATCCTGGGGGCGCTGCTGGCCGCCGCACTGCTGGGCTGGGCGCTGAACTGGGCGCGCACCTACCTGCTGGCGCTGGTGTCCGAGCGCATCGGCGCCGACCTCCGAACCGCTACGTTCGACCACTTGCTGGAGCTGTCGCTGGACTATTTTGGCGCCAAGCGCACCGGCGACCTGATGTCGCGCATCGGCTCTGAAACCGACCGCATCTGCGTGTTTTTGTCGCTGCACGCGCTGGACTTTGCCACCGACGTGCTGATGATCGGCATGACCGCCGCCATCCTTTTTTCCATCAACCCTTGGCTGGCGCTGGCGACCTTGCTGCCGCTGCCCTTTATCGGCTGGATGATCCATGTGGTGCGCGACAAGCTGCGCACCGGTTTTGAAAAGATCGACCGCGTCTGGTCGGATGTGACCAATGTACTGTCCGACACCATTCCCGGCATCCGGGTGGTCAAGGCGTTTGCCCAGGAAAAGCGCGAGGCCGAGCGCTTTCGGGTCGTCAACCAGCAGAACCTGGCGGTCAATGACCGGCTGAACAAGGTCTGGTCGCTGTTCACCCCCACGGTGTCGTTGTTGACCGAAATCGGCCTGCTGGTGGTTTGGGCCTTTGGCATCTGGCTGATGTCGAAGCAGCAGATCACCGTCGGCGTGCTGACCGCCTTCATCGCCTACATTGGCCGTTTCTATGGCCGGCTCGACTCGATGAGCCGCATCGTCTCGGTGACGCAAAAGGCGGCGGCCGGCGCCAAGCGCATCTTCGACATCCTGGACCATGTGTCCAACGTGCCGGAGCCCGCGCAGCCAGTGAAGATTGACAAACTGCAGGGCCGCATCGACATGAAGGGACTGGGCTTTCGCTACGGTAACCGGTCGGTGATTCGCGGGCTCGACCTGGAAATAAAGCCCGGCGAGATGATCGGCCTGGTCGGCCACAGCGGCTCGGGCAAAAGCACGCTGGTCAACCTGCTGTGCCGCTTTTATGACGTGACCGACGGCGGCATTCAGGTCGATGGCATTGACATCCGGCGCTTTGCCGTGGCCGACTACCGGCGCCACATCGGGCTGGTGCTGCAGGAACCTTTTCTGTTCTTCGGCACGATTGCCGAGAACATCGCCTACGGCAAGCCTGGCGCCAGCCGTGTCGAAATCGTCGCTGCCGCGCGCGCCGCGCATGCGCATGAATTCATCCTGCGGCTGCCGCAGGCCTACGACTCGCTGGTCGGCGAGCGCGGCCAGGGCTTGTCGGGCGGCGAACGCCAGCGCATCTCGATTGCGCGTGCGCTGCTGATCGACCCGCGCATCCTGATCCTCGACGAGGCCACCTCGTCGGTCGATACCGAGACCGAAAAGGAAATCCAGAAGGCGCTCGACAACCTGGTGCAGGGCCGCACGACGATTGCGATTGCGCACCGCCTTTCGACGCTGCGCAAAGCCGATCGGCTGGTGGTGATGGACCGGGGGCAGGTGGTTGAAGTTGGCCCGCACGACGAACTGATGGCCAGGCAAGGCCACTACTGGCGGCTGTACGAAGCGCAGTCGCGCCAGGTGGATGACAAGGGCGATGACAGCAGCGCGGCTGAAAGCCGCCGTGCCAGCAGTGTAGCCATTGCAATTTCCCAGCTGGAGCATACCGCCCAGCGTGCCGGCAACACCCCTTCATGAGCCAGGGACCGACCATGACCAATTTCACGTTCACCCCGCAATTCCAGCTCCACCGCGAAGCGTCAGGGCGGCTGTATTTTGTCGATGCCCAGGGCCAGACGCACACCGGCGTGGTGCCGGTGCGTGCCTTTCCGCTGGCTGCGCCTGAGGAAGGCATTTCACTGGTCAGCACGGAAGGCCATGAACTGGTCTGGATCGAGCAGCTGTCAGAGCTGCCAATCGCCGTGCGGCAGTTGCTGCACGAAGAACTCACGCTGCGCGATTTCGTGCCCGAGATCAAGCGGCTGGTGAGCGTGTCGTCGTTCGGCACCCCCAGCACCTGGACGGTGGAAACCGACCGGGGCAACACGGCCTTTGTGCTCAAGGGAGAAGAAGACATCCGCCGGCTGAAAAGTGGCGAACTGCTGATCGCCGCCAGCGAAGGCGTGCAGTACCGCATTGCCGACATGTCGGTGCTCGACAAGGCATCGCGCCGATTGCTGGAGCGGTTTTTATGATGGAATATGGCTTTTGCGCACACTGCATATATGCAATCAGCTATTGAATACGTAGCAAACCCGATGGTTTCGATGGGCTGCCTGCCAGGCCTTTACTGACGCGCGTTGTCCGGCGTGCGGATTCGGCTTTTAGGATCCCGGGCCAACTGTTCGCCAGTGACTGAAGAACTTTTTGGCCGGATTTTTTTCTTTTTTGCCGGTGACTTGCGAACCAACCGTTGTTTCGTGGACGGTTTTACCGCCATGGATGTTTCAGAAGGCGCCGCATTGGGCGAGGGCCTGACCGCGACAGACAGGCGATCCGGGTCGCTGCGCTGCGTCGTAACTTCTGGCTCGACATTGGTGTTGGGAAGGTAGGTCAGGTTGATTTGAGACCTGGCAGCCCGTCGCTCGACGTCGGTGAGCATGACTTCAAAAACCGCTATCTTTTGCTTGCGTTCGGTGATCTTGCTGCGAATTTCGCGAGACTGCGCCACCAGTGCGGCTTTGCCGGCCAAGGGGGCTGGCGTGGCAGTCTCTGCAGTTCTGGGTGACAAAGTCGGCGCGGCGCATCCGGACAAAAACAGGGCCCCCAGGATCACTGTCGTCTTCAGCATCTTCATGTCTTCCTTTGGTTGCCTTCTGCAGGCAACTATCGCTTGCCAGGCAGCAGATGGCAAGTAGTCTGCCGCTAGAGTCAACAGTAGGACGAGCTACAACAATGGATGAGATAACTTCCCGAACCGTGAAGCTTGGCCTGGGCGGTGCCTGCAAGCCGGGACGAACCGTCACCAATGTGGCGACGGCACAAAAAAAGCCCCGAACTTCGGGGCTTTTTAATTGTCTCAGGCGACTGTCAGTGGCTGACGGCACCGTCGGCGCCAAAGCCGGTCTGGGCGCGAACCCACTGGTCCGCATAGGCCAGACGCTCCTTGGCGGCGCGCGGGCTCTTGTCGGTGATGGAGAACATGTAACCCAGCAGGAAAGCCAAAGGCATGGCGAACAGGGCCGGCTGGTCGTACGGAAAAATGGCTGTTTCGTAGCCAAGCACAGTCACCCAGACGGACTTGGACAGCACCACCAGCACCACCGCAGCAATCAAGCCACCGTACCCGGCTGCCAGTGCGCCGCGCGTCGTCAGGTCTTTCCAGTACATCGACAAGAACAGCACCGGGAAATTGCCTGCCGCTGCAATGCCAAAGGCCAGCGCCGCCATGAAGGCTACGTTCTGCTTTTCAAAGGCAATGCCCAGCACCACGGCAATCAGGCCGATGCCGAAAGACGCCATTTTGGAAACCTTGATTTCCTGCGCTTCGGACACATTGCCTTTCTTGATCACGCGGGCATACAGGTCGTGCGAGATGGCCGACGCGCCGGCCAGTGCCAGGCCCGACACCACGGCCAGAATCGTCGCAAAAGCCACGGCCGCCAGGAAGCCGAGCAGCAAGTCGCCGCCCACGGCCTTGGCCAGGTGCATGGCCACCATGTTGCCGCCGCCGATGATCTTGCCGCCCACCGTGCCGCCTTCAAAGAAGTCAGGGTTGGTGCCGACGATGACGATGGAGCACAGGCCCATCAGCAAGATGACGTTGAAGAAGAAGCCGACGAATCCGGCGGCGTACAGCACCGACTTGCGCGCTTCCTTGGCGTTGTTCACGGTGAAAAAGCGCATCAGGATGTGCGGCAGTCCCGCCAGGCCGAACATCAGGCCGAGCGCCAGGGAAATGGCGTTGACCGGGTCCTGCAGCAGCTTGCCGGGGGCAAACAGCATGTCTTTCAGCTTGTGGACTTCAATGGTTTTCGCGGCCAGGGTGTTGAAGCTGAAGCCGAACTGCGAAAACGCCAGCACCGTGATGACCGTGCCGCCGAACAGCAGCAGGCAAGCCTTGATGATCTGCACCCAGGTGGTGGCGACCATGCCGCCGAAGGTCACGTACACGACCATCAGCGCGCCGACGACGATCACGGCGATGTGGTAGTCCAGGCCAAACAGCAGCTTGATCAGCTGGCCGGCGCCGACCATCTGCACGATCAGGTAAAAGCACACCACGGTGAGCGAGCCGATGGCCGCCATCGTGCGGACCTTGCCCTGGTCCAGCCGGTAGGACGTGATGTCGGCAAAGGTGAACTTGCCCAGGTTGCGCAGGCGTTCGGCCATCAGGAACAAGATGACGGGCCAGCCGACAAAAAACGCAATCATGAACAGGTAGCCGTCGTAGCCGTTGGTGAACACCAGGGCGGTCAGGCCCAGCAAGGTGGCTGCCGACATGTAGTCGCCGGCCATGGCCAGGCCATTTTGAAAGCCGGTGATGCCGCCGCCAGCGGTGTAGAAGTCCGATGCGGTCTTGGTGCGGCTGGCCGCCCAGTAGGTGATGCCCAGCGTCATGCCGACAAAGACGGCGAACATGATGATCGCCGGGACGTTGAGCGGCTGCTTTTGCGTGATTTCCACGGCACCGGCGGCTATTCCCGCACCACTGGCGCCCAGGGCCAGCAGGCCGGCGGCCAGTTTCAGAAAGATTTTTTGCATCATTTTTTTGCTTTCATGGATTCTTGCAACAGCGCTTCGGTCAGCGCGTCAAATTCCGAATTGGCACGGATCACGTAGTACGCCGTCAATGCCCAAAACAGGACGAATTCGAAAAGGCCAATCAATAGCCCGGTGGTCACAAAGCTGTCGCCCAGCCGGATCGCCAGCACCGACGGGTTGAAGGCCACCGTCAGGAACAACCCGAAAAACAGCACCAGGACGATGCCGGTGAGTGTCCAGGCCAGGCGCTCGCGCTTGCTGACCAGTTCCTTGAATTTCGGATTCGTTCGAATCCGGGCATACATTTCAGAGCTCATGCTTCATCCTCCATTTAAAAAAACAAACTTGTTAGGCTGCAGTCGCCTGCCGGGCATTCAGAACATGTCAACCGGCATGCGGTTTGTGGTCGGGCCGGACAGGCAGATGCTTTGGGCCAGGCCGGGCGCCTGTGTCAGCACCGATTCGGCGTAAAAGCGGGCGGTGACCAGCTTGGCGGTGAAAAACGCCGGGTCGCTGTCCATCTTGTCCTGGGCCACCATCAGTGCGCGCGCCATCTGCCAGCCGCACAGCACCACGCCGGCCAGTTTGAGGTAGTTCACCGCGCCGGCATACACCGTTTTCGGCTCGCTCCTGCCGTTGGCGACCATGAAGTCGATGGTCTTTTCAAGTGCCAGCCGGCCCTGGCGCAAGGCGTCAAGCATGGCGTTGCAGTCGTCATTGTCGTGCGCGGCAAGGTCTTGTTCGGTGCTGGCGATCTGGTCGCACAGGGCCTTGGCCACGGCGCCCTTGTCGCGCAGCGTCTTGCGGCCGACGAGGTCGTTGGCCTGGATGGCGGTGGTGCCTTCGTAGATCGTCAGGATGCGGGCGTCGCGCAGGTATTGGGCGGCACCCGTTTCCTCGATGTAGCCCATGCCGCCATGCACCTGCACGCCCAGGCTGGCCATGTCGATGGACATTTCGGTGCAAAAGCCCTTGATGACCGGAACCAGGTACTCGTAAATCGCCTGGTTATGTGCACGGGTGGCGGGTTCTGCGGCATGGTGCGAAGCGTCGCTGGCGGCGGCTGCCACATAGGCCAGGGCCCGCCCGCCTTCGACATGCGCGCGCATGGTCAGCAGCATGCGCTTGACATCGGGGTGGTGGATGATGGCGACCGGGCCGCTTGACCCCGCCAGGTCGCGGCTCTGTGCGCGGTCATGCGCAAAGCGCACGGCTTTTTGATACGCCCGGTCGGCCATCGCGATGCCCTGCATGCCCACGGCAAAGCGGGCGGCGTTCATCATGATGAACATGTATTCGAGGCCGCGGTTTTCCTCGCCCACCAGGTAGCCGGCAGCGCCGCCATGGTCGCCGAACTGCAGCACGGCGGTCGGGCTGGCCTTGATGCCGAGCTTGTGCTCGATGCTCACGCAATGCACGTCGTTGCGCGCGCCCAGGCTGCCGTCGTCGCCGACCATGAACTTGGGCACGACGAACAGGCTGATGCCCTTGACGCCCTCGGGCGCGCCAGGAACGCGGGCCAGCACCAGGTGGACGATGTTCCCGGTCGTGTCGTGCTCGCCGTAGGTGATGTAGATCTTGGTGCCGAACACCTTGTACGTGCCGTCTTCTTGCGGCTCGGCGCGCGAACGCACGGCGGCCAGGTCGGAGCCGGCTTGGGGCTCGGTCAGGTTCATGGTGCCGGTCCATTCGCCGCTGATGAGCCGGGCGGCAAACTTGCGCTTGAGCGCATCGCTGCCGGCCACCAGCAGCGCCTCGATGGCGCCGTCGGTCAGCATCGGGCACAGCGCGAACGACATGTTGGCCGCATGCAGCATCTCGGCGCAAGGCGTGGCGATCAGCTTCGGGAAGCCCTGGCCGCCGAATTCGGCCGGGTGGATCACGCCTTGCCAGCCGCCTTCGGCAAACTGCCTGAAGGCGTCCTTGAAGCCGGGTGTGGTGGTGACGACGCCGTCTTTCCAGCTGCTCGGCGTCTTGTCGCCTTCCCAGTTCAGCGGTGCGATGACGCTTTCGCAGAATTTGGCGGACTCTTCCAGCACTGCCTGGGCGGTGTCCAGGTCATAGTCTTCAAAGCCGGGCAGGGCGCTGACTTTGGGCAGGCCGGCGAGTTCCTGCATGGCGAACAGCATGTCTTTCAGGGGGGCTTGGTAGCTCATGGGGTACTTTCTGGTGGAAGGGTTGAACGTGTGGGGGTCAGGCGGTGGCATGAATGGCCGGGGCGGCCAGCAGGGCGGTGGCCTTGGCGGCACGCCGGACCGACGAATCAACTTTCACCAGCGCTTCGCCATCAATCACCACGACGCCCTTGACGCTGCAGGTGGTGTGCAACACCACGCGGCCCCGCTCGGCGATGACTTCGCGCACCTTGACGGTGGCATGCACGGTGTCGCCGGGCCGCACCGGCGCCAGGAACTTCAGGTGCTGGTCCATGTAGATGGCGCCCGGGCCGGGCAGGCGGTTGGCGACCGCCGCCGAGATCACGCTGGCCGACAGGAAACCGTGGGCGATGCGGCTTTTGAAGGGCGTCGTCGCCGCGTACTCTTCGTTGATGTGGATGGCGTTGCAGTCGCCCGACACGCCGGCAAACAGCACAATGTCGGCTTCGGTGATGGTCTTGGAAAAGACAGCCATCATGCCCACGCTCAGGTCTTCGATGTCGTAGCCGTTCAGGTCGTTCATGTCGGTGTCTCGTTTTGGTGATGGAAGGGTTGAAGGTTTCGAAAAGGCGTTACATGCCGCTGTAGTTCGGCCCGCCGCCGCCCTCGGGAGTGACCCAGACGATGTTTTGCGTCGGGTCCTTGATGTCGCATGTCTTGCAGTGCACGCAGTTCTGCGCGTTGATCTGCAGCCGGTCCGTGTTGTCCGGGTTTTTCACATACTCATAGACGCCGGCCGGGCAGTAACGGCTCTCGGGGCCGGCGTAGGTGGCCAGGTTGATGCTGACCGGCACGCTGGCGTCTTTCAACGTCAGGTGCGCCGGCTGGTTTTCCTCGTGGTTGGTGTTGCTGATGAACACCGAGGTCAGGCGGTCAAAGGTCAGCCGGTTGTCCGGCCTGGGGTAGACGATAGGCGGGCACTCGGCGGCCGGCTTGAGCATCGCGTAGTCCGGCTGGGTGCGGTGAATCGTCCACGGCGGGCGCTTCATGCCGATGCGCGGCAGCAGCCAGTGCTCGACGCCCGTCATCAACGCGCCCACGTACAGGCCCTTCTTGAACCACGACTTGAAGTTGCGCGACTGGTCCAGCTCTGCGGCCAGCCAGCTGCTTTCATACGCTGCCGGGTAGCTGGCGAGTTCATCGTGCTGCCGGCCCGCGGTGACGGCTTCGTAGGCCGCTTCAGCGGCCAGCATGCCGGTCTTGATCGCCGCGTGGCTGCCCTTGATGCGCGCGGCGTTCAGGTAGCCCGCCTCGCAGCCAATCAAGGCGCCGCCGGGGAACACCGTCTTGGGCAGGCTGAGTGCGCCGCCGGCGGTCAGCGCCCGCGCGCCGTAGCCGATGCGCTTGCCGCCTTCGAGGTATTTGCGGATCGCCGGGTGTGTCTTCCAGCGCTGCATTTCCTCGAACGGGCTGAGGTAGGGGTTGCTGTAGTCCAGCCCGGTGACAAAGCCCAGCGTGACCTGGTTGCCTTCGAGGTGGTACAAAAAGCCGCCGCCGTAGGTGTCGCTGGTCATCGGCCAGCCGGCGGTGTGGACCACCAGGCCCGCCTGGTGCCTGGCCGGCTCGATCTCCCACAATTCCTTCACGCCCAGCGCGTAGGCCTGCGGGTCACGGCCTTCGTCCAGCTTGAAGCGCTCGATCAGCTGGCGGCCCAGGTGGCCGCGCGCGCCTTCGGCAAACACCGTGTATTTCCCCAGCAGCTCCATGCCGAGCTGAAAGTTGTCCGTGGGCTCGCCGTCCTTGCCCAGCCCCAGGTTGCCCGTGGCCACGCCCCGGACCGAGCCGTCGTCGTTGTACAGCACTTCGCTAGCGGCAAAACCGGGAAAGATCTCCACGCCCAGCGCTTCGGCTTGCGTTGCCAGCCAGCGCGTGACGTTGCCCAGGCTGATGACATAGTTGCCCTCGTTGTGAAAGCAGTCGGGCACGAAGAACGCCGGGGTCTTGGTGGAGCCGGTCTCGCTCAGGAACAGCACCTCGTCGGCGGTGACGCCCTGCGTCAAGGGCGCGCCGAGCGCTTTCCAGTCGGGGATCAGCTCCGTCAAGGCTTTCGGGTCCATGACGGCGCCCGACAGGATGTGCGCGCCGGGCTCGGAGCCTTTTTCGAGCACGACGACCGACAGCTCCGTGCCTTTTTCGGCGGCGAGCTGCTTCAGGCGAATGGCCGCCGACAGCCCGCCCGGGCCGCCGCCGACCACGACCACGTCGTAGTCCATCGATTCTCGGGGTCCGTGCTGGGACAGGATGTCTGCTGGAATCATGATTTATAAGTAAAAAAGGTCTTTTGCGCACGCCAGTCGTGCGTAAGCAGCTATTAATTAAGTAGCAACTGTCGGTGCAATGCCGCAAGCTTCAATGCGTTACGCCAGGGCGTGCCCTTCATTCCATGGCGGACGCTGAACGCAGTTGCTTCCTGAGCACGAACTTCTGGATTTTTCCGGTCGAGGTTTTCGGCAGCGTGCCGAACAGCACCTGCTTGGGCACCTTGAAGCGCGCCAGTTGCGCGCGGCAGTGATCAATGATCTCGGCCTCGGTGACGCGGGCCCCATCGCACAGTTCGACATAGGCGCAAGGCACTTCGCCCCATTTGTCGTCGGGCTTGGCAACCACGGCAGCCACCATGACGGCCGGATGCCGGTACAGCACTTCCTCGACTTCCAGGCTGGAGATGTTTTCGCCGCCCGAGATGATCACGTCCTTGCTGCGGTCCTTGATCTTGACGTAGCCGTCGGGATGCACCACCGCCAGGTCGCCAGTGTGGAACCAGCCGCCGGCAAAGGCTTCAGCCGTGGCCTGCGGGTTCTTCAGGTAGCCCTTCATCACCAGGTTGCCCCGGAAGAAAATCTCGCCCATGGTCTGGCCGTCGGCGGGCACCGGCCGCATGGTTTCCGGGTCCAGAACGGTGATGGACTGCTGCATCGGATAGGCCACGCCCTGGCGCGCATTGAGTGCGGCGCGCTCGCCAATCGGCAATTTGTCCCAGCCGGCCTGCTTGGCGCAGACGGCGGCGGGGCCGTAGACCTCGGTCAGGCCATAGACATGGGTGATGTCGATGCCAATGCGCTCGCAGCCTTCAATGATGGCCGCTGGTGGCGCGGCGCCGGCAATCAGGCCGGCAATCGGGTGCGAAATGCCGGCGCGCAGCACCTGCGGCGCATTGATCAAAAGGCCGTAGACAATCGGCGCGCCGCACAGGTGCGTGACGCGGTGTTCGCGGACCAGCGAGAAGATCAGCGCCGGGTCAACCTTGCGCAGGCACACGCTGACGCCCGCCTGCAGCGCCAGCGTCCAGGGAAAGCACCAGCCGTTGCAGTGGAACATCGGCAGCGTCCACAAATAGACCGAATGGCGCGGCATTTCCCAGGTCACCACGTTGGACACGGCGTTCAGGTAGGCGCCCCGGTGGTGCGTGACCACGCCCTTGGGGTTGCCGGTGGTGCCGCTGGTGTAGTTCAGCGCGATGGCATTCCATTCGTCGGACGGCAGCGACCAGTCGTAGGCCGCGTCGCCGGTCTGCAAAAAGGCCTCGTAGTCCATCTCGCCCAGCAGCGTGCCGCCTTCGTGCATCGGGTCATCGACGTCGATGACCAACGGGCACGGCTGGCGCATCAGGTTGAGCGCCCGCTCGATCAAAGGCGAGAATTCGCGGTCGGTCAGCAGCACCTTGGCCTCGCCGTGGTCGAGCATGAAGGCCAGCGCTTCGGCGTCCAGCCGGGTGTTCAGGGTGTTGAGCACCGCGCCCAGCATGGGAATGCCGAAATGCGCTTCGAACATGGGCGGCGTGTTCGGCAGCATGGCCGCGACGGTGTCGCCCACGCCGACGCCGCGCAGCGCCAGCGCGCTGGCCAGGCGGCGGCAGCGCGCATAGGTTTGCGCCCAGGTGAAGCGCGTGTCGCCGTGGATCAGTGATTCGCGGTCAGGGTAGACGCGTGCCGACCGCTCCAGGAAACTGATGGGGGACAGCGCGGTGTGGTTCGCGCTGTTGCGTTCGAGTCCATGGTCATAGGCGGTCGTGGGCATGTCGGCAGTCTCCTGGTTTTGGCGCCTCGGCAGGCGTGAAGTGCGTCCTCCGTGAAGAGGTGGAGTCGATGATGGCAGCCGACTGTTGCGCAATTTCGGGGCAAATGTATCGAATGATTGCGGCCATCCGGCCAGCGCGGCAGCGCCCTAGAATGGCCCAATCCGCCGGAGCCTGCCTTTCATGCCATCACACGTTTCCCCTGACCCCCAGCCAACCCACAACCGGCACGAGTTGCTCCAGGCAGGGCTGGACCGGCTTGACCAGGGGCTGACGGTGATCGACGGCAACCTGCGCATCGTCGCCTGGAACAAAGCGTTTTTGCGCCTGCTCGATTTCCCCGAGGACATGGCGTTTGTCGGCGCCACCTTCGAGTCCTTCATGCGCTATAACGCCGAGCGCGGCGAATACGGGCCGGGCGATGTCGAGGAACTGGTGGCCGAGCGCATGCGCCTGGCGCGGCATTTCACGCCGCACTACACCGAGCGCGACCGGCCCGACGGGCAGATCCTGGCGGTGCGCGGCGAACCCCTGCCGCACAACGGCTTTGTCACGCTGTACACCGACATCACCGCCAGCCGGCGCCACGAGCAGCAGATCGCGCAGCACAACGTCGAGCTCGAACGCCGGGTGGCCGAGCGCACGCAGGAACTGCAGGCGACCAACCGGCGCCTGATCGTCGCCGACGACGCCAACCAGCGCATCACCGAGGCATTGCGCCGCAGCGAGGAAAACCTGCGCCTGATCACCGACACCGTGCCGGCGCTGATCGGCTACTTCGACCACCAGGAAATCTACCGCTATGCCAACAAGGGCTATGCCGACTGGTTCGGCACGGTCCGGGAAGGCGTGGTGGGCCATGCCATCCGCGACGTGCTGGGCGACGAGGTCTATACCGATGTGTCGCGCCACGTGCACCAGGCGCTCAAGGGCGAGCGCGTCAGCTACGAATACGCCATGCGCCGCCCCGGCGGACGGCTGGTGTATGCGCGCAGCGAACTGGTGCCCGAGTTCGACGCCGACGGCCGGGTGGCGGGCTGCTTTGTGCTGTCGGTCAACATCACCGACCTGAAGAACACCCAGGCGGCGCTGGTGCATGCGCAAAAAATGGAAGCCGTCGGGCAGCTCACCGGCGGGCTGGCGCATGACTTCAACAACCTGCTGACGGTGGTGATCGGCAACCTGGTCACGCTGCAGCAGCGCTACCCTAACGAGCCCGACATGGCCGAATACGTGTTGCCGGCGCTGAAGGCTTCGCGCCGGGGCGCCGCGCTCATCAAGCGGCTGCTGGCCTTTTCGCGCAAGCAGCCGCTGTCGCTGCGCTCGGTGAACATGGCCCACATGGTGAACGAAACATTGCTGCTGCTCAAGCGCACGCTGCCGGCGCATGTCGCCGTGACGGCCACGCCCATGAACGAGCCGGTGTTTGCCATGACTGACGCGCAGCAGCTTGAAAATGCCTTGCTCAACCTGGCATTGAATGCGCGCGACGCCATGCCCGAAGGCGGCCAACTGACGATCAAGGCCGCACGCAGGGTGCTTGGCGCCGCGCAGGCGGCCGAATTCGACGTGGTGCCGGGTTGCTACGTGGCGCTGAGCGTGTCCGATACCGGCGTTGGTATGGACGCGGCCACGCAGGCGCGCGCCTCCGAGCCTTTTTTCACCACCAAGCGTTTCGGTTCGGGCAGCGGCCTGGGGCTGTCGATGGTGTATGGCTTTGCCAAGCAGTCGGGCGGCGGCATCTGCATCCAGAGCGCGCTGGGCGAAGGCTGCGTGGTCACGCTGGTGCTGCCGTGCACCGACGACGAAATCCTCGAAGCCGAAACGCTGCCCGGCCCGCAGGCACTGGCCGGCCGGCCCGGCGCGCAGCGACCGCTGGTGCTGCTGGTCGAGGATGATCCCGACGTGCGCCGGGTGATCCGGCTGCAACTGGTCGGCCTGGGCTACCCGGTGATCGAGGCCGACCATGCGGCCGATGCCCTGCAGCTGCTGGCCAGCGTGCCGACCGTCGGCATCCTGGTGTCGGACCTGGTGATGCCCGGCGGCATGGACGGCCAGGCGCTGTGCAGCGCAGCCAGCCAGCGCGCGCCGCATGTGAAAGCCCTGCTGATCAGCGGCTATTCCGACGGCGATGCCGCACCCGTTGGCGCGCCTGGCGGTATTTTGCTGCTGAAAAAACCGTTCACCGCCACCGAACTGCAGCAGGCGTTGAACGGCCTGGGCGCATGACCGCCGGCATGTTCCGCCAGCCGGAGGGGCCGCGCTGCATCTACCTGCTCGACGACGACCCCGACATTTGCCGGCTGGTCGGCAGCACGCTGCGCGAGTTTGGCTTCGAAACGGTCGAATGCCACACCGCCGCCGAACTGCGCCGCCTGCTGCTGGTGCGGGTGCCCGACCTGTGCATTGTTGACCTGGGCCTGCCAGACGCCGACGGCATGGACGTGGTGCGCGAGCTGCAGGCGCGCCATGCCTGCGGCGTGATGGTGCTGACCGGGCGCGGCTACCTCAGCGACCGGGTCATGGGGCTGGAGCTGGGTGCCGACGACTATGTGGTCAAGCCCTTCGAGCCGCGTGAACTGGTGGCTCGCGTGCGCAGCATTTTGCGGCGCCGCGACAAGGCGCCCGGCGCCCAAACGCCAACGCCGGCGCGTTCGCACATGGCCGAGTTTGGCGGCTGGCGTTTCCGTGCCGACTCCAATTTGCTGACCTCGCCGGGCGGCGAGGAGTGGACGCTCAGCGCCGGCGAGTCACGCATGCTGCTGCAGTTTTTGCAGCGGCCCAACCGCATCCTGGACCGCGAGCAGCTGTGCGGCGACCGCGACCTGTCGCCACTCGACCGCAGCGTCGATGTGCGGGTGTCGCGGCTGCGGCGCAAACTCGAATCCGACGCCCAGCACCCGACGACCATTCGCACCGTTTACGGCGCCGGCTATTTGCTGGCGGCCGAGGTGACGTGGTTGTAGGGAGGGATGGAAGTTCGGCCCGGCTTCCATTTGGGAGCGCATTGCTGAAACGCCTTTTTTTTCCCCCTCTGTCATTGCGGGCTTGACCCGCAATGACAAAAGAGAAGGCGGCGCTTCAAGTCGAAGAAGCGAAGTCGTTAAATTTTTGCATAAAATAAGCCGTTTGCGCACGACTGGTATGCGCAAGCAGCTATTGATTAAGGAGCAAAAAAGCGCTCAGGTGGCGCTGGCGCTTTCGCCCATGACACGCACCAGCGGCTGTCCTGCCAGCCAGGCCGTCAGGCATTCGCCCACGCCCGAGGCAAAACGCGCAAACACCGGTTCGGCGACAAAGCCCAGGTGCGGCGTCAGCAGCGCGTTGGGCAACTGGCGCAGCGGCGAATCGGCCGGCAGCGGCTCGACATCGAACACGTCGAGCGCGGCAAACCCCGGCCGGCCCTGTTCAAGCGCCTTGACCAATGCCCCGGTGTCGATCAGCGCCGAGCGCGAGGTGTTGACCAGCAGGCTGTCCGGCCGCATCAAGGCCAGGTGTGGCGCGTTGAGCAGGTGGCGCGTCGCCGGGGTGGGCACCAGGTGCAGGCTGACGACCTTCGACGTCGCCAGCAGTTCTTCCAGCGGCACGGCCAGGGCGCCGTGCGCGGCGGCGCGCTCGGGCGTCATGCGCGGGCTCCAGGCGATGACCTTCATGCCCAGCGCCTGGCCTACTCTCGCCACGCGCCCGCCGATTTCGCCAAGGCCGATCAGCCCAAGTGTTTGCCCGTGCAGCACGCCAGCGAGCGGCCGTGCGGTGTCTGGCCGCCACTGGCCCTGGCGCAGCAGCGCAGTTTGGGCTTCCAGCTGGCGGGTGGCGGCCAGGATCAGCGCCCAGGTCATCTCGCAGGTGCTTTCCTTGGACGGACCCCATTCGGTATGGCTGACCGGAATGTCGCGCGCCGCCAGCGCCGCCAGGTCGAGCGTGGTGTTGCGCGTGCCGGTGAAGACCAGGTAGCGCAGCCGGGGCAGTTGGGCGAGCAGTTCAGCGTCGAACGGCGTGCGGTCGCGCACCAGCACCATGGCATCGGCGTCCTTCAGCGCCTCGACCAGCGCCGCGCCGCTAAGGGGCTGGTGGTGCAGGGTGACGTCGGCCAGCGCCTGGATCGGCGCCCAGTCCACCAGCCGCCGCAGCGCCTGCTCGGCATCGCCGACGACGACGATGCTGGGCCGCGCGCCTGGCACGGCCGGGTTCACCGGCGCGTTCATGCCTGCGGCACCGCCAGCGCGGCCAGTGCGCGAACGCCATCGGCAGCGGCCAGGTTCCAGCAGGCGCTGATCAGCTCGCGGCTGGCGGCCGCGCCCAGTACCGGGTCCGACAGGCCATGGAATTTGGCTTCCAGGTTGGCGTCGGTCATCGGGTTTTGCAGCGAGCCGATGGCATGCTCGACAAACACATGCACGCGCTGGCCGTCCTTCAGGACCGCCGTGACATCGGCACTGGCCTCGTCGATCGAGTCATCGACCGTCGCCACCACCTTGCGGCGCAGCGCCACCATGTCGGCGCGGTTGACCACCGCGTCGGAAAACTCGTCTTCTGCCGCCCGGCCAAACGTCAGGCCTGCCGCGCAGCCGTGGTAGACGCTGAACTTGGCCTGCAGGCCGTCGGCGGGTTCCTTCTTGCCGGTGAGTTCGAGCACCAGCGAATGCACTTTCAGCTCGATGCTTTCCACCTGGTCGGGCGTCACGCCCCGGCGGCCCAGCTGCACGCAGGCGTCGATGCTCGGGTGGATCACGATGCCGCAGGCAAAGGGCTTGTAGCTGTTGAAGGAGATTTCAAAGCGCTTGCCCAGTTCGTCGGTGATTTCCAGCCAGTCGTTCTTGGTGGACACCGTCTGCATCATGCCGCGCGGCGCTTCCAGCGCCCGGGGGCTGGCGGTGTAGCCCTGGGCGGCCAGCAAGGCGGACATCAGGCCGGCACGCGCGGCGGCGCCGGGGTGAAACGGCTTGGTCATGGTGCCGAACTGCTCGCGCATGCCAATCGGCTGCGAGGCGGCAATGCCCAGCGCCATGGCGGTCCTGCCGGCGTCGAGTTTGAGCAGGCGGGCGCACGCGGCGGCAGCGCCCAGCGTGCCGGTGGAGCCGGTGATGTGCCAGCCCCGGTCGTAGTGGTCCGGGTACATCGCATTGCCGACGCGGCAGGCCACGTCGATGCCCAGCACCAGCGCGTCGAGCAGCTCGCGGCCGCTGGCGCCTGTGTGCTCGCCAAGGGCCAGCAGGGCAGACGCCACCGGCCCGGCCGGATGGATGATGGTCTTGAGGTGCGTGTCGTCAAAGTCGAAGGTGTGCGAGGTGATGCCGTTGACCAGCGCGGCGCTGGCAATGTCGACCTTTTCCGCACGGCCGGGCAGCGTGGCCTGGGGCGCGGGCTGCAGGAACATGACGGCCGCGACGGCCGCGTCTGCCGCCTCGTGGCGAGCGGCGCCGACGGCGCAACCCAGCCAGTTCATGAAGGTGCGGTGCGCCTCGTGGTCCACGGCGTCGCTCCAGCCGCCCGACAGAAAGCCGGGGTGGTTGGCGACGAATTCAGCCAGGATCTGCGTGACGGGCGGGGCGTGGTGGTCGGCGGCGACCTGGGTGTTGCGGGCCATGAAGTGGTTTTTCCTGAAAAGAGATGGAGAATTATGATGTGACTAATATGCTATAAAAAACATAGCTGTTTATGCAATAGCAGCATGCGCAAAGACGCTTATTGGCTTGAAACTTAGCTGTCCAGCTCGATCTTGCGTTCCTTCGCCAGCTTGGTCCAGCGCGCGATGTCGGTCTTGATGAAGGCCGCAAATTCTTCCGGCGACATCACGATGGGCTCGATCGCCTCGACCGCCAGCTTCTCGCGCAGGTCGGGCGCCCTGAGCACGGTGGCCAGGGTTTCATTCAGTTGCTTGACGATGGGTGCCGGCATGCCCGCCGGCCCCACGACGCCGTACCACTGCTGCGCATCGAAACCCTTGAAACCCGACTCGTCCAGCGTCGGCAGGTCCTTGAACTGCGGGTGTCGTGTCAAGCCGGTGACGGCCAGCGGGCGCACCCGGCCCGAGCGGATGTGCGGAATGGCGGCAGCAAGGCCCGGAAACATCGCCTGCGTCTGCCCGCCGATCAGGTCGGTGAAGGCTGGCGCCACGCCCCGGTAGGGAATGTGCACCATGAAGGAATCGATCTGCTGCTTGAACAGCTCCATGGTCAGGTGCGTCAGCGAGCCCTGCCCGGCCGAGCCGTAGCTGACTTGGCCCGGGTGCTTCTTCACGTAGTCGATGAATTCCTTGACTGTCTTGACCGGCAGGCTGGCATTGACCACCAGCACGTTGGGCGTCGCGCCGATCATGCCGATGGCGGTGAAGTCCTTGACCGCGTCATAGGGCAGTTTGCGCGTGGCCGGGCTGGTGCCGTGCGTCGCCACATAGCCCTGCATCAGTGTGTAGCCGTCGGGTGCCGCGCGCGCCGTGGTCTGCGCGGCAATCACGCCGCCGCCGCCGCCCTGGTTGTCGACGATGAAAGGCTGCTTGAGCAGGCTGCCCCAGCGCTCGGTCAGCGTGCGCCCGACCATGTCGCTGCCGCCGCCCGCCGACACCGGAACGATATAGCGGATCGGTTTGCCCGGGTAGGGCGTCTGCGCAAAGGCCAGGCCGGGGGCATAGAGGAGTGCAGGGGCTGCCTGCAACAGGGTGCGTCGTTTCATGGTTTGTCTCCAGTGAGTGATTGACAGGTGGATGGATGCCGCTGCCGGCTTGGGGCCGGTCTTGTGGCTGCTTCTTATTCAGAAATTGATGCTGCTGGCAGGGTGGTTTGCAGCCGTGGCGGCAGGGCTGCGTCGCGCAGTCGCGCATAGGCGTCACCCACGTGGTGCGCCATCAGGGCCTCGCAGCGCAGCGGATCGCTGTCCTGAATCGCCTGTACGATCGCCACATGCTCGTGCATCGATGCCTGCATGCCCAGGTCTTGCGCGAGATTTTTCAGCCGCGACAGGTGCAGCTTTTGCACGATGCCGCGGTAGCTGTCGATCAGCTGGCCGTTGCCCGCCGACTCGACAATGGCCCAGTGAAAGTGCAGGTTTCCACCGTAGTAGCGCTGCACGTCATGCTGGCTGGCGGCCTCTTGCATGGCATGGACCGATGTGTCCAGAAAGGCTGCCAGCGCGTGGCGTTCACGGTCTGGCAAGCTGGCCGCGCAGCGCCCGGCAAAGCCGTCGAGCAGGCCGCGCATCTGATAAAGGTCGCGGATTTCAACAGCCTGCAACTGGCGCACAAAAACGCCCGAATGCTTGCGCGACACCACCAGCCCGGAACTCTCCAGCGCCCGCAAGGCCTCGCGCACCGGCACGCGCGACACCTGCAGCCGGCTGGCCACGTCGGGCTCGTTGATGCGCTGGCCGGGCACCAGTTCTCCTTTCAGAATGAGCGCCAGCATGTCGTCGCGCACCAGCTTGGACAGCGAGGTGTCGCGGACGTCAACCAGTCGGTCGGCTGGGGATTCGGTGAACCAGGGCAGCATGGGCATCCAAATTTGTATTTGTTATATCGTATACGAAAAAGAAAAGCCCATTTTTTGATGAATGCCTGAGCGGGTGCTGCAAGTCTTTGCATCACAAATCAATCGCTTTTATTCACGTCATTTTCCTGTAGGAAGTTGCCCACGTGTTTTTGCGCCAAATCCCTGTTTTCTGGATGACCACGCGCTATTAGCCTGAACACATCATCAACTTGGAAAAGGATTTCGACATGAACAAGGATCAAGTCAAGGGCGCCATGAAGGATGCTGCAGGCAAGGTGCAGTCCAAAGCGGGCGAGATGACCGGCAGCACCGAGCAGCAAGCCAAGGGAATGGCCAAGCAAGCTGAAGGCAAAACCCAGAAAAAGGTGGGCGACGCCAAGGAAGTCGTGAAAGACAAGATCGACAAGGTCTGATGCTAATCCGCACCGGCTTGCATTGACGCAGCCAGTGGCATTTTTCGGTTTCTGCTATTTGACCTGCCGCTGGTTGCTCGCGCTGATTGGCAATAAAAGCATATTCAGTGATTGAATTTTCAGGGTTAAAGCCAGAAAATTCAGAGCAATTCTTTCAAGCCACAAAAAAGGCCGGTTTTTCAACCGGCCTTTTTACCTTTGCACCAGACTGAAGCGCGCTTCAGTCTTCCGAAGCGCTGAAGAAAGCCAGCGCCGTATCGAGTTTGCCGGGACTGAGGTCTGGCGTCGCTTCAAGCATGTTTTGCAATTCAGCCAGTGCGCCTGAACCCTGTTTTTGCAAGGTGGAAATTGCAAGCGCTGCTTCCTTGGGGGCGGCAAATCCAAGGCTTTGCAAGAGCAAGCGCCCCTGCGCATCCAGCAGTTTGAAGTAGAACCTGCCGTCTTTTTCGCGGTATTGCTTGAAAGCCGGGGCAGCTGCTTTGGCTGCCTTGCTTTTGCTCGCCGCCGGGGCTGAAGAACCCAGGTTGCGCAGGCCCACGGCGCGCCGCAATTCGCCCATGAATGGCGCCGCCACCGCCCGTGCCTTTTCGGCGCCGGCTTGCAGCAGCTTTTCGATTTCCTGCGGAGTGGCGATCAGTTCCTGGTAGCGCTCGCGCATCGGCGCGACTTCCTGGTCGATACGCTCGAACAGTATCTGCTTGGCATCGCCCCAGCCCATGCCGTCGGCATAGGCCTGACGCAGACCAGCGGTTTCGCTTTCACTGGCAAACGCCTGGTAGATCTGGAACAGCGCAGAGCCTTCGGTGGCTTTGGCTTCGCCGGGCGCACGCGAATCGGTGACGATGCCGGCGATCAGCTTGCGCAAGGCGTCGCGCGGCGTGAACAGCGGAATGGTGTTGTCGTAGCTCTTGCTCATCTTGCGGCCGTCCAGGCCCGGCAGCAGGGCGACCGATTCCTCGATGGCTGCTTCGGGCAGCACCAAGTGGTCGCCATACAGGTGGTTGAAGCGCTGCGCCATGTCGCGCGCCATTTCAATGTGCTGGATCTGGTCGCGCCCGACCGGCACCTTGTGCGCCTTGAACATCAAAATGTCGGCGCCCATCAGCACGGGGTACATGAACAGGCCGGCCGTCACATCGGCATCCGGGTCATTGCCGGCAGCATCGTTCTTGTCCACCGAGGCCTTGTAGGCATGGGCGCGGTTCAGCACGCCCTTGCCGGTGACGCAGGTCAGCAGCCAGGTTAGTTCGGTGATTTCCGGGATGTCGGACTGGCGGTAGAACATCACGCGTTCCGGGTCCAGCCCGGCGGCCAGCCAGCTGGCGGCGATCTCTAACGTCGAGCGCTGGATGCGCGCCGGGTCGCCGCACTTGATCAGCGCGTGGTAGTCGGCCAGAAAATAAAAGCTCTGCACGCCGGGCAGGCGGCTGGCCGCAACCGAGGGGCGGATCGAGCCGACAAAATTGCCCAGATGCGGCGTGCCGGTGGTGGTGATGCCGGTCAGGAAACGATGAAGCGGAGCGGAAGAAGTGGAGGTCATGCGGAAAATGAAAATGAAAAATCAGCGCAGCAAAAACGCCAGTGGAGAAATCAGGAGGTTGATCAGGCCGTAGCCGAAGGTCATGAGCGGACGCAGCCAGAAGGTGCCGACAACGCCGACCAGCACCAGGCCCATGACAATGAAAAAGCCCCAGGGTTCAAGGCGCGAAACCATCTGCGCCTGCTTCCAGGGCAGCAAGCCGACCAGAATGCGGCCGCCGTCCAGCGGCGGCAGCGGGAACAAGTTGAAGGCCCACATCACCAGATTAACCAGAATGCCGGCTTGCGCCATCTTGAGGAAAAATGGTTCCTGGATGCCCATGGCCGCCAGTCCCACCAGCATCAGCGCCCAGAAAATGGCCTGCGCAAAGTTCGATGCCGGACCGGCCAGCGCCACCCAGACCATGTGGCGTTTGGGGTTGCGCAGGGCGCCAAAATTCACCGGAACCGGCTTGGCGTAGCCAAACAAAAAAGCACCCGAAGTGGCGAAGTACAGCATCAGCGGCATCAGGATCGTGCCCACCGGGTCGATGTGCTTGAGCGGGTTCAGTGTGATGCGGCCCTGCACGTAGGCCGTGTTGTCGCCAAAATGGCGCGCCGCGTAACCATGCGCGGCTTCATGGATGGTGATGGCGAACAGCACGGGAAGTGCATAAATGGCGATGGTTTGAATCAGGTTGGCAATGTCCATAGCCTGATTGTGTCAGACCCCTACTGACCCTGCCTCAGAGCCCCAGTGGTGCCAACTCGCCCCGGCCCTGCCGGATCACCACCGGGTCGCCGCCGTCGGCCATGGGCGTGAGGTCGATGACCGTGGTGGCTTCCTTGTAACAGGCGCCGGCGTCGATCACTGCGGCGAGCTCGCGCTCCAGCGGGCCGGGGATGTCCTGGGGGTCGCTGATGGATTCGGTTTCACCGCGCGGAATCAGGGTCGTGGCCAGCAAGGCGCCGCCATGCAGTTCCAGCAGCGCTTGCAGCGTCTTGTGGTCGGGAACGCGCAGGCCGATGGTCTTGCGTGACGGATGGCTCAGGCGGCGCGGCACTTCCTTGCTGGCTTCAAGTATGAAGGTGTAGGGGCCGGGAGTCGCGCCCTTGATCAGGCGAAACTGCTTGTTGTCGACCCGCGCGTAGTTGGACAGCTCGCTCAGGTCCCGGCACAGCAGCGTGAGGTGGTGTTTGTCGTCCACCCCGCGAATGCGGCGCAGGCTGTCGGCTGCCGCCTTGTCGTCCAACTGGCAGACCAGCGCATAGCTCGAATCGGTCGGCACGGCGGCGATGCCGCCGCGCTGGATCAGGGCCACCGCCTGCTTGAGCAGGCGCACCGGCGGATTGTCGGGATGCATTTCAAATAACTGTGCCATGGCAAAACTTTCAGGATTCTGTGGCTTGGATGAGGACGCGGCTTTCGCGCACGGCCAGCCATGCGCCGGTGGCGCCGCACACGGCAATCATGCCCATGCCGAGTAGCGACAGGTCATCGGGAACATGGGAAAACGCCAGCCACCCACCCAGCATGGCAAAGCCGATCTGGGCATACAAAAAAGGCGTCAGGGTAGAAACAGGTGCTCTGGCATAGGCCAGGATCATCATGTAATGGCCGACGGTGCCCATCAGTCCCATCAACGCCAAGCCGGCCCAGAGCGTCCACGAGTCCAGCGAAGTCCAGGCAAACGGCAAGGCCAGCGACGCCAGCAGCGTGCCAACCCAGCCGGTGTAGAAATGCATGGTGACCGGGTCTTCAGTGCGCGCCAGCCGGCTGGTCAGAATCTGGAACCAGGCATGGGAAATCACCAGGCCCAGTGGCAGCAGCATGGCCCAGCTGAATTGGTTTCCGCCTGGCCGGATGATGATGAGCGTGCCGACGAAGCCGCCAATCACCAGCGCCCAGCGCAGCACCGACACCCGCTCGCCCAGCGTGAGCGATGCCAGCAGCGTGATGACCAGCGGCGTGATCATGACAATTGCCGTGAACTCCCCCACCGGCATGTGTTTGAGGCTGAAAAATGCAAACATGCTCGTCGTCAGCAGCAGCACGCCACGCAGGCACTGGAATTTCGGATGCGCGGTGCGCAGCAAACTCCAGCCACGCGAAGGCAGCATGGCGACAGTGGTCGCAATGGCCTGAAAGGCGTAGCGAAACCACACCGCCATGAACACCGGCACGCTCAGCGAAATGATCTTGGTGGTGGTGTCCAGCACGGCAAAGCAGGCCACCGCTGCCACCAGAAGTGCAATCCCCGCCAGCATGTTGGGAGGTGTCCTGCTCGCGCCGCTCATGCCTGGATGCGGCCAGCCAGCAGTTCCCACACAGGCGTCAGGTCGCCAGCCAGGAAGGGCAGGGTGCCCAGGTCGGTATGGCTTTCATCGGGGCTGTGAAAGTCGCTGCCGCGCGAGGCCGCCAAGCCAAATTCCTTGGCCGTTTCGGCGTATTTGATGAATTCCTGCTTGGTATGGCTGCCGGTCACCACTTCCACCCCGCGCCCGCCATGCGCCTTGAACTCGGTGAACAGCGCATATTCGGCATTGGCTGAAAAGTTGTAGCGGCCCGGGTGCGCAATCACCGCAATGCCCTGCGCCTGTGTGATCCAGGTGACAGCATCCTTCAAGGTCGCCCACCGATGCGGCACGTAACCGGGCTTGCCCTCCGTCAGGAATTTGCGAAAGACTTCATAGGTATCCTTGCAAACGCCGGATTCCACCAGATGACGGGCAAAGTGGGTACGCGAAATCAGTTCAGGATTTCCAACGAATTTCAGTGCGCCTTCAAAAGCACCGTGAATGCCCGCCTTGGCCAGCGAGTCCGACATTTCCCGGGCGCGCTGTTCGCGGCCGTTGCGGGTGTTGTGCAGGCCTTGCCTCAGTGCGGCGTCGTCAGGATCGAAGCCCAGGCCCACAATGTGAACCGTTTCGCCGGCAAAGGTCACGGAAATCTCGGTGCCGGTCAGGTAGGCCATGCCTTGCGCCTTGGCGGCGGCGGCGGCTTTGTGCTGGCCGCCCACTTCGTCATGGTCTGTCAGCGCCCACAACTCGACGCCATTGGTTTTGGCGCGTTCTGCAAGTGCTTCGGGGGTCAAGGTGCCGTCAGACACGATCGAGTGGCAATGCAGGTCGGCGTTCAGGATATTTTGCGGTTTCACAGCCTAATTTTAGGCTTTATGAAGAGTTGGCGCCGGAGTGCCCGGTTTTCTTCCCGATGCGTTTGGAACATAACCACGGCTTGGCGAGTGTTGGCTTGACCAAAAATGGAACAGGAGTGCTGTGGAAAGCGCCGGGGTCAGGCAAAAAATCGGGATGGGCGCAGCCCGAACGGTCATTGCCGCTGGATTTTTAATAACCAACAACTTTGGCGCAAACCCGGCACGGGAAGGAAATGTTTGATGGACAAGCACCCCTGCGCATGGCTTTTCGAGCTTTTCAGCGCAGACCGAAATAAGACAGGACGACGCCAATGATGACGACAAGGCCGACGATGTAAATGATGGTGTTCATGATTTCCCCTCTGGTAGGCTGGACGCTCCGGTGCGGGCTCCTTATAAAGCCGATCATCACCCCCACGGTGATGGGCAGATGTAGGCTGCCTGACTGAAAAATCGTCGGACAAATCCTTTATGGCCTGGGCGACTGGATTTCTGCTGCCTCAATGAGAAACTGCACGCGCCGGATGCCTTTCCATTCATTGGTATCCAGCCGGAACGCCAGCGTCACACGCGCTGGCAAAGTTTCGGTGTGGCCGAACCAGATGCCGTCCACCGGCTCGCCCCGGTGCTTGAGCTTCAGCGACAAATGCTTGTCGTCCCCCACCAGCCGCTGCGACACCACCTCGACCTCTTCGCTGAAGGTCGGTGCGGCAAAGCCCTGGCCCCAGACTTCCCTGTGCAGCGTGTCGACCACGTCGGCGCTTCGGTATTCGGGCGCCAGCGGGCCGTCGGTGTCCAGCCGGCGCATCAAGGTGGCCGCGTCCAGCCATTCTCTAGCGACCTGTTGCAGCCCATGCTCGAACTGCTCGAAATGTTCCTCTGAAATCGTGCAGCCGGCGGCCATGGCATGACCCCCAAAACGCAGCAGCACGCCCGGATGGCGCTTGGCGACCAGGTCGAGTGCATCGCGCAGATGAAAACCCGGAATCGAGCGGCCCGAGCCTTTGAGCTCATGCTCCTTGCCCGGCGCCTGGCTGGCGGCGAACACAAAGGTCGGACGGTGCAGATTGTCCTTGATGCGCGAGGCGACGATGCCGACCACGCCTTCGTGAAAATCGGGGTCGAAAATGGCAATCGCCGGGGGGGGCTCCTCGTCCTCGTCGATCATCGCGTCGGCCGCCAGTTGCGCCTGTTCGCGCATGCCGGACTCGATGCTGCGGCGTTCGCGGTTGATGCCGTCGAGCATCTGCGCCAGCTCGTCGGCCCGTGCCGGGTCGTCGGTGGTCAAGCATTCAATGCCCAGCGTCATGTCGGCGAGCCGGCCGGCGGCATTGATGCGCGGGCCCAGCGCAAAGCCGAAATCGAAAGTCGTCGCCGTGGGTGCCTGGCGGCCGGCGGCCTTGAACAGGCTGGCAATGCCGGCAGGCAGCGCGCCTGCGCGGATGCGCTTCAGGCCCTGCGCCACCAGCCGGCGGTTGTTGGCGTCCAGCTTCACCACATCGGCCACCGTGCCCAGTGCCACCAGCGGCAGCAGCGTGTCGAGCTTGGGCTGATGGGCCGCGTCAAACACGCCGCGCGTGCGCAGTTCGGCCCGCAATGCCAGCAGCACGTAAAACATCACGCCGACGCCGGCGATGGACTTGCTCTCAAAAGTGCAGCCGGGCTGGTTCGGGTTGACGATCACATTGGCGTCGGGCAGGCCAATCTGCTCGTTGAACAGCGCGGGCAAATGGTGGTCGGTCACCAGCACCTGCAGGCCCAACGCCCTGGCGCGGGCCACGCCGTCGATGCTGGCAATGCCGTTGTCCACCGTCACCAGCACCTCCGCACCGGTGGCCTTCACCCGCTCGGCAATCGGCGCGGTCAGGCCGTAGCCGTCAACGATGCGGTCGGGCACCAGGTAGCTGACGTGCCGGGCACCCAGCAGTTTCAGCCCGCGCAGCGCCACGGCGCAGGCGGTGGCGCCGTCGCAGTCGTAGTCGGCGACGACGCAGATTTTCTGGCCGGCGGCCATGGCATCGGCCAGCAGCACGGCCGCTTCGTGGGTTCCCTTGAGCGACGGCGGCGGCAGCAGCCGGGCCAGTCCGTCGTCGAGTTCGTCAGGGCCGTTAACACCGCGCGCGGCATACAACTGCGCCAGCAAGGGGTGGATGCCGGCCTGCTGCAGTGCCCAGACGCTGCGCGGGGGCACGTCGCGTACCTGTATTTTCATGGTGCGGGTCTCGAATCAGTTGGATAGATGACTATGATTTTCATAGCTGCTTGAGTACGTCCAGTGGGCGCAAAGGGCTAAAAAGGCTTGACATTTTTCTCCAAAACCCGGTGCGGTGTGTCTCGAAGGTCTGGGCGCTGCTTTCGCCGCACAAGGTCAGCCGCACCGATTCGCTGCGTTGCTGCCGGGCCAGCAGCGCAGCCATGTCGCCTGCCTCCAATGCGGCCCAACCCTGCGCATAGCCAGCCCAGTCTTCCCGGAAAACCGCATTGGCCAGGCTGCGCGGCGCGCTGGCTTGGGCTTCGCCAAGGGTGTTGTTCAGCGCCTTCTCTACTGCGGGTGAAGCCGCACCAAGTTCGGCAGGCAAATCCCCGGTGCCGCTGATCCAGAACGAATTGACCGGCAACTGGCGCCGTGCCTCGCGCTCGTCATTGGACGGATGCGTGTAAAGCAGCATCTGCATCTCATTTTGCAGGCGCCTCAAGGGCGCGGCGCTTTTCGTGTCCGGCAGCCACGCGTCCACGTTGCGCGCCAGCACCCGGTCAATCGAGGCTGTCGGCAGGCCACGAAACAACTCGCCCTCGGCCAGCCAGCGCCCCGGGGCCAAATAATGCAGCGTGATGCCGTCGGTTTCAAAATAGGGTTGCATCAGCGCCAACAGGCTGCGCGATTCGTCTTCCCGCAATGCAAGCTGGGCCGGGTCTGTCAGCGTTGCATGCAGGTGGCCCATGGCCCAGTGGCACGGCGTGATCCAGGCCCAGGCCTTGTCAGCGCCGGCCTGCAACTGCTCCACGGCTTCGCTGGCAGCCCAGGGCAGCAGGCCATCGGCCGTGTCCAGCGTGGCCAGGCCCAGGGCGCGGGCCAGGGCGCGTTCATGCGGCGGCGAGAGCGATTCGGCATCGCGGGTATCGGTCTGCACCAGCTTCATGCCCTGCAACAACTGGCCCAGACGCTTGAAGCTGTCGGGCGCCAGCGATTGCAGCGTGGGCAGCCAGGCTTCGGCGCTGCAGGCAGCAAAGGGAATCAATAAATGGGGGGTCGAGTCAAGGCGCATCGGCCTATTGTCCGGGATGCCACAATCGCTGGCATGCAAATCCCCTATGAGCTGATTTTGGGCTGGCGATACACCCGCGCTGGTCGCGCCACCCGGCGAAACGGTTTTATTTCCTTCATTTCAGGCGTCTCCATGCTGGGCATTGGGCTGGGCGTGGCGGCACTGATCATTGTGCTCAGCGTGATGAACGGCTTTCAGAAAGAAGTGCGCGACCGCATGCTGGGCGTGATCTCGCACATCGAGGTGTTTGCACCCGGTGGCGGCGCGCTGGCCGATCCGCAAAAAACGCTGGCTGAGATTCGCGCCAATCCGAATGTCGTCGGCGCTGCAACATTCATAGCTGCCCAGGCCCTGCTGGCGCGCGGCGAGGACATGAAAGGCACATTGGTCCGGGGTATCGACCCGGCGCTGGAGGGGCAGGTGACCGATCTGGCGGTGGAACTGGAAAAAACCGCTTTCCCCAAGCTGGTCAGCGGCGAATTCGGCGTGGTGCTGGGCGGTGAACTGGCGCGTGCCATGGGCGTGCGCGAAGGCGACCGCGTGACACTGATCGCGCCCAGCGGCCAGGTGACGCCGGCCGGCGTCGTGCCGCGCCTGAAACAGATGACGGTGGTGGGCACGTTTGACTCCGGGCATTTTGAATACGACTCGGCGCTGGTCATGATGCACCAGGACGACGCCGCGCGGATCTTCCGGCTCGAGGGGCCGACCGGCATCCGCATCAAGCTCAAAGACCTGCACCAGGCCCGGCAAGTGGCGCTGGAGTTGTCGAAAACCCTGAGCGGCGACCTGTTGATCCGCGACTGGACGCAGCAAAACAAGACCTGGTTTGCCGCCGTCGAGCTGGAAAAACGCATGATGTTCATCATCCTGACACTGATCGTGGCGGTGGCGGCCTTCAACCTGGTCAGCACCTTGGTGATGACGGTGACCGACAAGCGCGCCGACATTGCGATTTTGCGCACGCTGGGCGCCAGCCCGAAAAGCATCATGGGCGTGTTCATGGTGCAGGGCGCGATGGTCGGCGTGATCGGCACGCTGTCCGGCCTGCTGCTGGGGCTGCTGGTGGCCTTCAATATCGATGTGATCGTGCCGGCACTGGAGCGGCTGCTGAACGCCAACTTCCTGCCCAAGGACATCTACCTGATCAGCCGCATGCCCAGCGAGCCGCAATACAGCGACATCATGCCGATCGTTGTCATTTCGTTGATCCTGGCTTTTCTGGCCACCATCTACCCGAGCTGGCGCGCCAGCCGCGTGAACCCGGCAGAGGCGCTTCGCTATGAATAAGACCCCCACGCTCCCCACTTCGTGTGGTTCGCTGCCCCCCGAGGGGGCGCTGCGCCTGCGGCCCGGCGAAGCCGGTTCCGCGGCCCCTACTGGTGGGGAGGGGATGCCGCAGAGCGTCGCTCCCATGCCCCCCGAGGGGGCCGCTGCGCCTGCGGACTGGCAAAGCCAGATCCGCGTCCCCGACTTGCAGGGGCGGGGCTTGGAACCCGAACCCGCCCAACTGCAAGGCGAAGTCGTGCTGCGCGCCATTGGCCTGACCAAGCGTTTCACCGAAGGCCGGTTGGACGTGACGGTGCTGCAGGGCGTGGACCTGCAGGTGCATCGCGGCGAGACGCTGGCCATTGTCGGCACCTCGGGTTCGGGCAAAAGCACCTTGCTGCATTTGATGGGTGGGCTCGACGCGCCGACCAGCGGGCAGGTCGAATTGAAAGGCCAGGTTTTGTCCAGTCTGTCGCCCGCCGCGCAGGGTGAGTTGCGCAACCGGCACCTGGGTTTTGTTTATCAGTTCCACCATTTGCTGCCCGAGTTCAGCGCGCTGGACAACGTTGCCATGCCGCTGTGGATTCGGCGCCTGGACCGTGCCAAAGCCTCGGAAATCGCCAGCAAAATGCTTGCCAGCGTGGGGCTGGAAGACCGGATTCACCACCGCCCTTCCGAGCTTTCAGGCGGTGAACGCCAGCGCGTGGCGATTGCCCGCGCCCTGGTGACGCAGCCTGCCTGCGTGCTGGCCGACGAGCCCACCGGCAACCTCGACCGGGCCACGGCCGACGGGGTATTCCAGCTGATGCTCAGGCTCTCCCGCGAACACGGCACGGCGTTTGTGGTGGTGACACACGACGAGGCGCTGGCGGCGCGGTGCGGGCGGCAATTGCGGCTGGTAGTGGGGAAGCTGTCGGAGGCAGGGTGAGCCCGCAAGTCTTTATGGCCGGTGCTGGGAAAAGGGCACAGCCATAAAAAAAGACAGGCCATGCCTGTCTTTTTCGAGAGTGCAAAAGCCGCTTACTTGACGGCGGCAGCTTTCACATCGGCCTTGCCTTCGGCTTTCACGGCGGTGGTGGCCGATGCCGCATTGGCCTTGTCAGCCTTGGCGTCAACCTTGACCTTGTCGGTCTTGGCGGTGGCATTGACCATGGCCTTGTCAGCTTTGGCGTCGGCCTTGGCATCGACTTTTTCGGCCTTGGCTTGTGCCGCTACCTTGTCCTTGGGATCGGCCTTGGCAACGTTGGCATGGGCTTTTGACTTGCTGTCGGTGGACTCTGCATGTGCTTTTGCCTTGACATTGCCAGATTTCACTTCGGCTTTTTCAACCTTGGCGTCGGCCTTGGCGTCCACTTTTGCTTCAGAGGCGACGGCCTTGACAGTGGCTTTGTCAGCCTTGGCTTCTGCTTTCACAACTGCGGGCGTGGCCGGCGTGACCACAGGTGCTACAGACACTTGGGCAAATGCACCCGAAACAAACAGACCGGCGATCAGGGAAGCGAGTAACTTGTTCATGGTAAGCCTTTGTTAAAAATCAATCGATGCAGCGTTTTTGTTGCATCTGGTCTGTTAACGAAGCGCATCCGGATGCAGTTGACTGGCTTTACATGGCCTTTGCAATTCAAGTGCAGGCCGGTGCTGGGGCTGGCCGGGGTCTGCTCACGGGCTTGACCTTCATGAACCGTGGGCGTCCCGCCGCATACCCGCTGGCGCCCTGCGCCTGAAGCATAATCACCGGCTTCGCGCATTGCGGTGGAACCTTCAGCCGCAAGGTCGTGGCAGCAGGCCCCGCCAGTGCGCCACTTCCCGTTCCAGGACGAAATCACCCCACGCATGACGGACCACTACACCACCCTTGGGCTCAACAGCGCTGCGACGCTGGCCGACATCAAAAAGTCGTTTCGCCAGAAGGCGTCGTACTGGCATCCGGACAAAAATGCGGCGCCGCATGCTGCAGAACGTTTTCGCGCCGTGCAGCAGGCCTACGAAGTCCTGTCCGATCACGACAGGCGCCAGGCGTACGATGACAACCGGCGGCGCAACCTGCTCGACAGTCCGCTGGAAACAGCGCAGGACATCTGGCAAAACTATTTCAATTCACTGCTCTGAAAACTAAGCGCAACATGACTATTTCCCCGTTTTTCCGCAACCTGCGCACAGCCTACCGCGCTGAAATGGACGACCTGACGTTTGACTCCGACGGGCGCGACGTACTGCGTCAGCGACTGGGCGAAAAGCGCAAGGAAATCGGTTTTCTGGTGCAAATGATGGAACTCAGCCCTGAAATGGTGGCGGTCATTTTTCACCAGGGCCTGCGCTTCACCGAGCCTGCGTTGATGGAGCACCTGCTCAGCCGTGAAGCCGATGAACTGCCCGACTGGGCCCACGTGTGCGGGGGCATCGAGCTGACGCCGTGGGCCCGCGACCTGAGTCAAATTATCCTCAAGGCGCCTGCTGGCGAATGGTTCCTGACAGTGGCGGCGGGCCTGCAGTACATGGCGGACAAGCCGGACAATTCCGATAAGGCACTCGCCGGGCAGGACACCGACGAGGACGATGACAGCGATCAGGACGACGACAGCGATGGCTTTGACGATTTCAACGACCACGAAAGCGATGAAGTCCGCGGCGACGCCCGGGAGCGCAAGGAAGCAGGCGCCAGCTGGCTTGAAGGTCAGGGCTTTGACCACAAGGACTGATTACCAGCTGTATTTCTGCATGCACCGTCAAAAAACCAAACCAAGCGACTTCAAGCCTTTATGAACCATCTCGCCCTGATTGAAAAAACCCAGCTTCTCATTGCCGCTGGCGACATCGTCGGCGCCGAATCCGCGCTGGTCGAACTGGCCGATGCCCAGGGTGATGCCGCGCTGATGGTCGTGCTCGACATGCTGCCGGCCAAGGACATCCTGGCGGTCATCCGCGAGTACGACAACTCGAAGGAATCCATCGTCAACCTGCTGGTCACTCCCGAGCAGTTTGCGCGCGCCGTGGTGATTGAAAAGCAGTACAAGGACCTGACGCGCACCCATCTGCGCGGCATGATGAACGCCATCATCTTCCGCGAAGACGCCGACCCGCTGACGTTCATCAACGCCATTGGCGACCTCGAAGGCGGCAGCGAGGCGCTGGCCGACTACTTCACCGACAAATGGGACCGCATCGAGGCCTTTGCCTTCAATGGCAGCTTTGACGCGATGAAAGACACCGGCGAGCTGATCTCGAAAGCCGACCTGCAGGCCAGAAGCTATGAACGGCCACAGGTCGAGCAGGACGAGGTGGCCGACCACGACTGGATGGAATTGGCCTGGCTGCTGCGCTACCAGAACCCGGACCTGTTCATCGAGATGCTCACCGTGTTGCGGGCCAAGGCGCGTGCCCATGACCTGGGAGCCGAGGACGACGAGTCGCTCGATGACGAAGACGACGGCAAGGTCGAGACCGGCGACACCGACCGGGGCAAGGCCACGCCGGTCGCTCGCGACTCTGACGAGGAATCGGCCATCTGACGCGCTTGCCGTCCAGACCGCACGCCTTGACCATGACGATGAACGCTTCAGATTCCTCTGCGCCCACTGCTTCCGCTGCGTCGGTTTCGCTCTACGATGCGCGGCCGTTTTTTGAAAAAGCGCTGCAGTTTGGCGTGCAAAACGGCATGCTCGACAGCCACAAACTCGACGCCATCCGTACCGATGCGCCCAAGGGCATGGTGCAGATTGCGCGCTATTTCGGCAACGAGTTCCTGCGTCCGGACATTGAAAAGGCCAGGGACCGCATCGTTAACCTGGTGAGCCTGTCCCTCGAAAGCACCAGTGGCGGCGACCTGCGGCAGGCCGCTGAGTTGCTGCGCGACCATTCCTTCATGTCGCGCTCCAAGGCCGGCTCGGACATGCTCCGCGCCCTGCTCGCGCTGCCCGAAAGCACGGGTTTTCATGCCAGTCTGGACAGCAGCCTTGATGCCGGTGGCCCGCCCAAAGGGCTGGCCGAATGGTCGCTGAAAAGCCTGGCCGATTACCAGGCCGAACTGGCCCGTCGCCAGCCTATCCAGCATGAGAAAGAAGCCGCCGTCTGGCTGGCCGGGCAACTCGGCCTGGACATCGACGCCTTGGAAGAGGCGCACACCCATGCCGAAGCGGTGATCCGCAGCGCCTTGCTGGCGCTGGCCACGCGGCACACCGAAATGCCGGACTGGGTCGAGTTTGAAAAAATGGTGGCCGACCTGCGCAAGAAATACCAAGCTGCCCGGGCGCTCACCGACGCCAAGACCCAAAAGGCCGCCAGCGCCCGTGCGCAGACGCTGTCCCTGACGATTCCGAAGGACTTGCCAGATGAATTCCGGGACGTGGTGCAGGCCGTGCGCCAGTCCGTGCTGGCCGACCTGCCACAAATTTTGGACAGCGCGCTGACCGCCCGGGCGCTGTTTGCCAATGACAGCGAACACCACCATGCGCCATTGCTCGGCCGCTATTTCTGGATTGAAGACATCGCCAGCGAGATGCATTACCACGAGCAGTCGGTCTCCCTTGCCTGGGACAAGGTGACGGGTGGCAACTGCGACGACGGCTCGCTGTTGACGCTGCTGCTGTGTGTGGCCGCCGGTGCCACGCCCAAAACCGTCCTGACTGAAAAAGCCGCTGCAGCACTGGTCCGCAAGATTCAAAAGCCAGGTGCCGAGCCGGGGTTCAGGCCCGATCTGGCCAGCCAGTACATCGTTGACCATGCGCCTGCCGAGCACCAGGACGCGTATCTGCAGTTGTGGGAGGACTTTGTCGAAGAGGCCGGCCCGACGCTGCAAAGCGATTCGACCTATGCGCGCAAGGATGCCCTGGCGTTGCTGCGGCGCGAATGCCATGTCATCGCCTGAACCGGTGTCCGCAGCGTTGCCGGGTGCTTGCCTGTCGGGATTTCAGGAAAATTCCTGACGCAGTGACTCCCGGTCTGCAATGCTATGCTGCACTGCAACATAGTCGCATGCTTTGTCTGAACCTCAGGCCTGGCGTGCAAGCACCGACAAGGACGCACTTTGCTTTTTGGAAGACGCAGCCAGCAAACCATCAACCTCGCCCTGCAGGGCGGGGGCGCACATGGCGCCTTCACCTGGGGGGTTCTCGACCAGTTGCTGGAAGACGGCCGAACCGGCTTCGAAGGTGTCAGCGGCACCAGTGCCGGCGCCATGAATGCCATCGTCCTGGCGCAGGGCCTGATGACCGGTGGCCGCGAAGGTGCGCGGGCCGCGCTGCAGGCGTTCTGGCGCCAGGTGGCGGAAAGCCTGCCGTTTGAAATTGCCACGCCGTCCAGGGACGGGCAGGATGTCAAGCTGGTGCCGGCCTTCAAGATGATGTTGCAGTTTGCCCATTACTTTTCGCCGCAACAACTCAATCCCTTCGATGTCAACCCGCTGCGCAAGATCTTGCTGGCGCAGGTGGACTTCGAGCGTCTTCGACGCGACAGCCCGGTCAAGCTCTACATTGCCGCGACCAACGCCAACTCAGGCAAGGTCCGGCTGTTCCGCTCGCCGGAAATCAGCGCGGATGCGATTCTGGCCTCTGCCTGCTTGCCGCAGATGGCGCGGTCAGTCGTGATTGAAGGCGAGCCCTACTGGGATGGCGGTTATGCGGCCAATCCGGCGGTTTTTCCGCTGGTTTACGAATGCAAGAGCACGGATATTCTGATGGTTCTGCTCACCCCCCTGAAATACCAGCGCACGCCGAACAGCGTGCAGGAAATCAAGGACCGCGTACTTGAACTGGCTTTCAATTCAACCTTTCTGCGGGAAATGCGCATGTTTGCCCATGCCCGTGACTACGCCAGCGAATCGTTTTTTCCTGTCGGAAGGATCGAAAGGCGACTGGTTCGCCTGAATTTCCATGTGATCGATGCGCCGGAACAAATGAATGCGTTCAAGACCGAAACCAAGCTTGCGGCCAACATGGAGTTTTTTGAACTGCTGAAAAATATGGGTCGCCAGCGGGCCAAGGCCTGGCTGGAAGCGAATCATGGCGACATTGGCAAGCGTTCCACCGTCGATCTGGCTGAATTGTTTTACTGAAAGTGAAGGCTATTGAAGTAGCCAATGAAAAAGCCGTCCATTTTTTAAGGAGTAGCGGTCATGAAAAATCCGTTTATGAGCATGTTTTTGAGTGGCGCCAACAAGATCGCCGGATCGGCCCGCGCCCAGGCCACGGCCGCCGTCAAGCGCGAAGCCGCCAAGAACACCCGTCAGGCGACCAAGGCCTGGACTGATGCGCTGATGCCCAAGGCTGCGGCCCCCAAAAGGAAGAAATCGGCAAAAAAGTAGGATGCTATTAAAAAAATAGCTGACTGCGCCCGCCCGTATTGCGCAAACGGCTTATTTCTCTTGAAAACGCCTGTCAAGAATGGCTTGAAGGGCGTCAGAGAATCCGGTTGAACCAGAGCAGCGACAGGCCGGCTGACAGCAAGCCCAGAAGGGCAGCGACCAAGGCCAGCAGCCCGGAAATCTCGGTTTCCTTTTTCTCCACCGTCAAGCGGGAACTGAGCGTCTGGTAGACCTTTTTCAGGTCGCCCGCCGTGCCCGCATAAAAGTATTCGGCCTGGGTGGCGCGGGCAATGCTCTTTAGGGTTTCCTCGTCGAGCCTGACGCGCATGGACCAGCCTTCAAAGCCGATGGTCTCGCCTTCGACCGTGCCGACGCCCACGGTATAGACCCGCACACCCCGGTCCGCCGCTGCCTTGGCCGCGTCGAGCGAATCGACGCCGGTGGTGCGCTGGCCGTCGGTCAGCAGGATGATGGCGGCCGAACTGTAGGAGCCGGGTGCGACGGGCGTGAATGGTTTTTTGCTGCTGGCGTCGTTCTTGCCGGCCTGGTCGAGCGACAGGCCGCGCTTGCGGTCGTTGCCGGTTTCGAGCGTTTCCAGGTCGATGCCGGCGTCGGGAAACAACTCGCCGAGCGACACGACGATGCCGTTGCCGATGGCTGTGCCGCGTTGCAGCTGGAACTTGTCAATCGCCGTCGTCAGGTCTTCACGGCTTAAGGTCGGCGGTTGCACCACGGCGGCGGTGCCGGCAAAGGCCACCACGCCGACCCGCACGCTGCGCGGCAGGTCGGCCAAAAAAGCCTTGGCGGCATTTTGCGACGCCACCAGCCGGTTGGGCTGCACGTCGGTTGCCCGCATGCTGCCCGACACATCCATCGCCAGGATGATGGTTTCGTTTTGCGACGGCAGCGTCACCACGGCGAACGGGCGCGACGATGCCACCAGCATGGCGGCCAGCGACAGCAAAAACAGCAGCGGCGGGATGTGCCGGCGAAAGCCCTGGCCCTTTCCCATGGCTTCCCGCACGATGGACAGGCTGGCATAGCGCAGCGCCATTTTTTTCTTCCGGCCCAGCAGCCAGAGATACACGGCAACCAGCAATGGAAGGGCCAGCAGCAGCCACAGGAACTGCGGCCAGAGAAAAGTCATGGGAAGTGTCATGGTGATATTTCCACGCTGTTTAGCCTGCACGCGCCAGGTGGGCCGGCAGACGGCCTGCCGCTCCAGAAGCGCCGGACAGGCGGCTGCGTTGTTTGCGCAGGTCGGTAAAACGCAGGATGGCGTCGGCGAGGTTGTCGTCGGTTGAAAGTTCCAACGTGTCAACGCCCGCATTTCCCAGCGCCTGGCGCAGGTCGGCTTCGCGCTGGGCCGCGATGCGCGCAAAGCGTTTGCGAAAGCCGGCATCGTGGGTATCAACCAGCAACTGTTCGCCGGTTTCGGCATCGACAATCGGGATCAGGCCCAGGTCGGGCAATTCGAGTTCCAGCGGGTCGAGCAGGCGCACCGCCACCACGTCATGCCGCTGGGCAAGTTGCCCCAGCGGCGCTTCCCAGCCCGCTTCGGTGATGAAATCGGACACCACGAACACGGTTGAGCGGCGGCGTACCAGGTTGGCGGCCGACGCCAGCAGTTCATGCAGGCGGGTCGGACCCGCGCTGGGCGTTTGCGGCCGCGACCGCAGGGTGTGCAGCAGGTTCAGCACATGGGGGCGGCCGCTGCGCGCCGGCAGCGTGGTATCGACGCCGGCGCCGTAGAGCATTGCACCGACACGGTTGCCATGGCGCGTCAACAAGCGCGCCAGCACGGCCACGAAGTCGGTCAGCACCTGGCGCTTGGCGATTTCACCGGAGCCGAAATCCATCGACGGGCTCAAGTCCAGCAAAAACCATGCGCTCATCTCGCGGTCTTCAGTGAACACGCGCACATGCGGCTGTTGCAGCCGCGCCGTGACGTTCCAGTCGATATGCCGCACATCGTCATGGAACTGGTATTCCCGCAGGTCCGCCAGGTCCATGCCAGTGCCGCGAAACAGCGTGCGGTAGTCACCCTGCAGCAGCCCGTCCAGCCGGCGCAATACCGTCCATTCGAGCCGGCGCAGAAGATGGTCAGCGCTTTCGGCAGGGGCTGGCGCCACCGGTGGTGGTACAGCGTGTGAAAGCCTAGGCATGGCAAATTCCCCGATTGTCCAAGCACCGGCCACGGAACCGGCTTTGCCGGGCCGCAGGCGGGGCGGCCCCCTCGGGGGGCAGCGACCCGCGAAGCGGCGGAGCGTGGGGGCTCATCACTCTAGGCCGCAAGTTTTTCATGCGCAAGCGGCTTGGCGGGTTGCGGGATTCTGGCCATGATTTTTTCCACGATCCGGTCGGCGGAAAAGCCTTCCGACAGCGCTTCGTACGACAGCACCAGGCGGTGGCGCAGCACGTCGGGGATCAGGTCGGTCATGTCTTCGGGCAATGCATAGCTGCGGCCGCGCAGCATGGCCAGGGCGCGTGCACCTTCGGTGAGGTTGATGGTGGCGCGCGGGCTGGCGCCGAAGGTGATGAAACGCGCCAGCTCATCGAGGCCATGCCTGCCCGGGTTGCGTGTAGCCGACACCAGCCGAACCGCATACTGCACCAGCGACGGATCGACATAGACGCGCCGGCACTCGGCCTGCAGCGCAGCCAGCTGCAGGGTAGTCGCCACGGCCGACACCGACACCGCCGGGCCGGTGACGCGCTGGACGATGACGAACTCTTCCTCGTCGGTGGGGTAGTCGACCACCACCTTCATCATGAAGCGGTCCACCTGCGCCTCGGGCAGCGGGTAGGTGCCTTCGGTTTCAATCGGGTTTTGCGTGGCCATGACCAGGAATGGCGCGGGCACGTGGTGCGTTATGCCGGCAATCGTCACCTGCCGCTCCTGCATCACCTCCAGCAGCGCGCTCTGTACCTTGGCCGGCGCCCGGTTGATCTCGTCGGCCAGCAGCAGGTTAGTGAACACCGGGCCCAGCGAGGTCGTGAACTCGCCGGTTTTCTGGTTGTAGATTCGCGTGCCCACCAAGTCGGCGGGCACCAGGTCGGGCGTGAACTGGATGCGCTTGAACTGGCCGTTGATGGTTTGCGCCAGCGTCTTGATCGTCAGCGTCTTGGCCAGACCGGGGACGCCTTCAACCAGCAGATGGCCTTGCGCCAGGATGGCAACCATGACGCGTTCCAAAAACCGGTCCTGCCCGACCACCACGCGCTTGACCTCGTAGAGGATCTGCTCCATGAGTTGCGCGGTGTCGTGACTGGCAGCCGCCGAATGCTCAAAATGGTTCGAATCCATGGAAAAAACCTTTCAAAACACGTCAAAAAGGAGTCATCCCGGCGGCCGAGGCGGCATTTTCAATCGGCACTGCAAAACCGATGCCAACAAAAGAGCGCTGACCGTTGGGGTTGTAGATGGCCGTGACGATGCCGATCACCTCGCCTTCCAGGGTGACCAGCGGGCCGCCCGAGTTGCCGGGATTGGCGGCGGCATCGAACTGGATCAGGTTGGTGATGACCTGTTGTCCGTCAGGCGAGCGAAAGCTGCGCTTGAGCCCCGAGATGATGCCGCTGGAGGCCGACGGACCAATGCCGAAGGGATAGCCTACGGCCACCACGCCGTCGCCCGGCGCCAGGTCGGATGTCGAGCGCAGCGTGGCAGCCATCAGGTCGTCGGGAATCTTGTGCGCCTGCAGCACCGCCAGGTCGTTCTCGGGCTGCACGCCGGTGATGCTGGCGGTGGATTCCAGTCCGTCGGCAAAGGTGAGCTTGATGGTTTGCGCGCCCTGCACCACATGCAGGTTGGTCAGGATGGTGCCCTTGTCCGTGATGACGACGCCGGTGCCCACGCTGCGGTCGGCATGTTCGTCGCCGTCCTTGTCCTTGGTTGGCTTGCCCAGCCCGGTCACGCGCACCACCGACGGAATGATGGCTTCGTAGGCTTTGACCGCCGGCGAGGGAAGCACAGTCGTTTCCAGGGTCTTCAGCACGGCGGCGTTGATGTCCTTCTGGGTCAGCTTGCGGGCGCCAGGCTGCATCGAAGAGAACAGGCTGATCGCCAGCAGCAGTGCCAGCAACCCGACCACCGACCACAGCAGGTGGATGTTGTGAAGGGACAGGTGCCGCAGGAGGCGAGTGGCAACTGATTGAGGCTGACCTGTCCGATTGTCTTCTGGCGGCGCCTGCGAAGCACCGTTTGGCGTTGCAGGCTCGTCGGTGTTTGAACCCGCCGGCGCAGGACGCTGGCGTTGGGAACTACTGTAAAGGGCAGGCCTGCGCATCCGTTCACCTGTGGGGTAATGTGGAGAAACCAGCGGGACAAGAAATGCACCGTATCATGATTTCTGCTTTGCTGCACTCACTCAAAGCCTTGCCAGGGGATTGTTGAAACAAGCGCTTTCGGTTTGTTTCAACTGGTCTCAAGAAGCACGGGTTGGCGTGGCAATGCCATACCCTGTGCGGCATTTGCTTTGAAAAAAACAGGCGCTATGCAGCTTACCTTTGTATGTCAACATGCAGGACCAAGCCAATACAGGCCCGTCCCTTCACCACTACTTTCATGACCTTCTGGATTGACACGCATTGCCATCTTGACGCCGCAGAGTTTTCCGCCGATCGGGGCGACATGCGCGCGCGCGCTGCATCCGAAGGCGTGGCGCATTGCGTGCTGCCGGCTGTGGCGGTAGGCAACTTCGAGGCGGTCCGGCAGCTGGCGCATCGCTTTTCGGACAGCTATGCGCTGGGCATCCACCCGCTGTGCGTGCCCGGCGCGCAGGAGGCCGACCTGCAGGCGCTGGATGCGGAATTGCACCTTCGCCGGGACGATCCGCGCCTGGTGGCGGTCGGCGAGATCGGGCTGGATTATTTCGAGCCGGCGCTCAAGCAAAGCCCGATGCGCGAGCGGCAGGAATTTTTCTACCGCGAGCAGCTCAAGCTGGCGCGCCAGCACGGCCTGCCGGTGATGCTGCATGTGCGGCGTTCGGCCGACAAGCTGCTCAAGCACCTGCGCGATCTCAAGCCCGGGGGCGGCTGGCGCGGCATTGGCCATGCCTTCAACGGCAGCGAGCAGCAGGCGGCTGAATTCATCAAGCTGGGGTTGAAGCTCGGTTTTGGTGGCAACGTGACGTTTGACTCGGCGCTGCAGATCCGGCGTCTGGCCAGTTGCCTGCCGCTGGAGGCGCTGGTCATGGAAACTGATTCGCCTGACATTCCGCCGCACTGGCGCTACCGCACTGCAGCGCAGCGGCAGGACGGGCAGGGCCAAGGGCGCAACGAGCCGGCCGAACTGCCACGCATTGCCGGCGTGCTGGCGCAGCTTCGCGGCTTGACGCCCGAAGCGCTGGCGCGGGCCACCACGGCCAATGCGCTGCAGGCTTTTCCCAAGCTCCAGGCATTGATGCCGTGCTGACCGGCATGGCGCCGCTGGTGTCCGGCAACACGCGGCTGTTGATTCTGGGCAGTTTTCCCGGCGTGGCCTCTTTGGCGGCGCAGCAATACTATGGCCATCCGCAAAACCGGTTCTGGGCAATTTTGCAAGCCATTTGGCCCTCTTGCGCAATGCCTACGGGTGCCAATAGCTATAAAATACGTAGCGAGTGGCTGCTGGACAGGGGTCTGGGCCTGTGGGACGTGTATGCCGCCTGCGAGCGAGAAGGCAGCCTGGACAGCCGCATCCGCCAGCCGCAGGTGAATGATTTTTCGCAGCTGCGCTGCTGGTGCCCCGACCTGCTGGCGATTGCGCACAACGGCGGCGAAAGCTTTAAACATGCGCGCCATGTCAGTGCTGCGCTGACAACCCCGGCATCCCCTGTGGCCAAGCAGGGGCCGCAGGACCGGCTTTGCCGGACTGCAGGCGCAGCAGCCCCCTCGGGGGGCAGCGCATTACACGAAGTGAAAAGCGTGGGGGTACTATTTCACCGCTTGCCATCGACCAGCCCGGCCAATGCGTCCTGGTCGTTTGAGCGCAAGCTCTCCGCCTGGCGCGAGGTTTTTGAGCAACATGGATTGACCGACAAGCAATGAGCAAACTTCCGTTTCCCCTCACCACTGAAGACGTTTTCAAGGCCTGGGCGCTGGAGCGCGCCACCCAGCGCAAGGGCGGCCTGTCGCCACGCTCGCTGGCGTCCTACCATTCACTCTGGACCGGCTGGACCGAGTATTTGACGACGCACGGCCCGCTGGCCTGGAACGAGGCCAAGTCAATCGACGTGCGTGCCTACCTTGAAGCACTGAGCCCGCGCGGGCAGGCGCGCGGCATGCTGCATGTCAGCACCGTGACGCAGCGCCGCTACTTCCGCGTGCTGAAGAAAATTTATGCCTTTGCCCAGGCCCAGGACTGGGTGGCTGACAACCCGGTGGACGCGGGCGCGTCGGTGTCGGCCACCGAGCAGATGGATTCGCTGGTGTTCCATGCGCTTGACTGGGATGCACTGCTGCAGGCCGTGGCGCCGCCCATCGACCCGCCGCCGCAGGACCAGCCCTGGCTGGAAGTGCGCGACCAGGCGATCCTGCGCCTGATGATGCAGTCGGCCCTGACGGTGGCCGAACTGGCGGGGCTGGACATCGGCGATGTACAGCATCCCCGCCTGGGTTCCAGCCATGGTGTGGCCGAACTCTGGCCCACTGAGGAAACAGCGCCCGGCGGAGAAGCACCGGCGGTGATGCTCGACCTGAGCGGTGCCCGCAAGGCGCAAGACCGGCGCATCACCTTGCCTGTAGAAGCCAGCACCGCCGTGCTGGCCTGGCTCACCGTGCGCGCCACGCTGCCGCTGCCGCAGGACGCCGGCACGCCGCTGTTTGTCTCGCGCAAGAAGGCCGGCCGGCTGACGCCGCGCGCACTGTTTCACCTGGCCAACCGGCATGTGAGCAATACCCTGGGGCCGCGCTACCCCGACACCGTGCTGGCCCATGCCGGGCCGATGACGCTGCGCAATTCATGCATCGTGCGCTGGCTGGACGCCGGCCTGCCCGACGACGACATCCTGGTCCGCGCCGGCCTGCGAGAAGCCCAGGCCTTGCTGCGCCTGCGCAAGCATGTGCATGCCGCCGACACAGCCGATTCGGACGCGCCGCTGGCATGAGGTGAAAATGGGGTTGCGCCTGTGGCGCTTGCACTAAAAAACTCCCTCGATTGCTGCCATGTCAACCAAAGAAAATCCTAATGCCCGGGTCCTGCCCGAAGTCAACTTTTCCGACTTCGGCGATGTGCGCTTTCTGCATCTGGGCACCGAATGGGTGCAGGGCTCGATGCTGAAGGACGCGCCTTATGACATCGAGCTGGAGTATGTGCAGCGCATGATGGCCGGCCTGCTGTTCCTGGACGCCGAATCGGTGGCCAAAAAGCAGGCGATGCAGCTCGGGCTGGGGTCGGCGGCGCTGACCAAGTTTTGCCACAAAAAGCTGCGCATGAAAACCACCGCCATCGAGATCAACCCGCAGGTGGTCACCGCCTGCCGGCTCTGGTTCAAGCTGCCGCGCGACGATTCAAGGCTTCGCGTTATCGAAGCCGATGCGGCTGATGAAATCAAAAAACCAGCGCACCGTGGCACGGTTGATTTACTGCATGTGGACCTGTACGACCATGAAGCGGCCGCGCCAGTACTCGACGATGCCGATTTTTATGCCAACTGCCGCGAACTGTTGACAGAAAGCGGCGTGATGACAGTCAACCTGTTTGGCCGCGATTCGAGTTACGAAGCCTCGCTGGTCAAAATGGCCGAAGCCTTTGGTCCCGAGTCGATCTGGGCCTTCCGGCCGACGCGCGAGGGCAACACCGTGGTGCTGGCCCAGTTCGAGCCGACGCGGCCGGAGCGCGAGGAGTTGCTGCAGCGCGCCGGCATCATTGAGTCGCGCTGGGACTTGCCGGCCAAAAAATGGCTGCGGCTTTTCAGGCCGGTGTTTTGACTTTCCATTTTTTTTAACAAACCCTGTGTTGAAGAGTCCTTCATGAGCGTTGCGCATCCCCAAAAACCCCCCTTGAATCCGGATTTTGGAAGGCTGCATGCCGGGCATCTGGACTGGCGCAAGCTGGTTGAATGGCTGGGTGAGGATGGCCTCATCAGCACCGCCGATGCCCAGCGCACCATCGCCCGCTGTTCTCAGGTGCAAAGCGCCCAGCATCCGGTCGTCAGGCTGGCCAGCATCGGCATGAAACGGCTCCAGGATGGCAAGCCGCTGGATGCCGAAGCCATCAGCGAGTGGCTGGCCGGGTGTGCGGGACTGAAGTATTTGCGCATCGACCCGCTCAAGGTCGATGTGGGCAAGGTGGCTGACTCCATGTCGGCGGTGTATGCCGAGCGCCACAAGGTGCTGCCGGTGCAGGTCACGCCGCAGGAGCTGGTGATTGCCACCTCTGACCCGTTCGTCACCGACTGGGTGCCCGAGGTCGAGCGCCAGTCCCGGCGCAGCGTGCGCCTGGTGGTGGCCAATCCGCTGGAAATCAGCAAGTACACGGCCGAATTCTTTGCGCTGGCCAAATCGGTCAAGGCCGCACTCAAGTCGAGCGGCGGCTCGGGTTCGGCCAGTTTCGAGCAGCTGGTCGAGCTGAACAAGAGCAACCGCCAGCTCGACGCCAATGACCAGGGCGTGGTGCAGGTGGTGGACTGGCTCTGGCAGTACGCCTTTGACCAGCGCGCCAGCGACATCCACCTGGAGCCGCGCCGCGAGCAGGGCGTGATCCGCTTTCGCATCGACGGCATCCTGCATCCGGTGTACCAGCTGCCAATGGCCGTCCACAATGCCATGACGGCGCGCATCAAATTGCTCGGCCGCATGGATGTGGTCGAAAAGCGCCGGCCGCAGGATGGCCGCATCAAGACCCGCAACCCGCGCGGGGAAGAAATCGAGATGCGCCTGTCCACGCTGCCGACGGCCTTTGGCGAAAAAATGGTGATGCGCATTTTTGACCCCGACACGACGGTCAAGAACCTCGATGCGCTGGGTTTTTCATTGCACGACGCCGAGCGCTGGGAGCAGCTGGTCAAGCGCCCCTACGGCATCGTGCTCGTGACCGGGCCGACCGGCTCGGGCAAGACCACGACGCTGTATTCGACGCTCAAGCGGCTGGCCACCGAAGAGGTCAATATCAACACGATCGAAGACCCGATCGAGATGATCGAACCCGCCTTCAACCAGACGCAGGTCCAGCCGATGCTGAACTTCGGCTTTCCCGAAGGACTGCGCTCGCTGATGCGGCAAGACCCGGACATCATCATGGTCGGCGAGATTCGCGACTTGCCCACTGCCGAAATGGCGGTGCAGGCGGCGCTCACCGGTCATCTGGTGTTCAGCACATTGCACACCAACGATGCGCCGTCGGCGGTCTCGCGGCTGATGGAACTTGGCGTGCCGAACTACCTGATCAACGCCACGCTGCTCGGCGTGCTGGCCCAGCGGCTGGTGCGCACACTGTGCAGCCAGTGCCGCCAACCTGACGAAAATGCCAAGCGTGAAACGCTGGCCGAAATGGTCAAGCCCTGGCAGATCACGGGCAGCTACCTGCCCTATAAAGCGGTGGGCTGCGTTGATTGCCGGATGACCGGGTTCCGGGGACGCATGGGGCTGTACGAGTTGCTGACCGTGACGGAAGCATTCAAGGACAAAGTTTCAAAAGAGCCCAACATCGACACCTTGCGCCGCCAGGCGATCGGTGAAGGCATGCGGCCGCTGCGTCTGGCCGGTGCACTGAAAGTCGCCGAAGGCCTGACCACCATCGAAGAAATCCTCGCGACCACGCCCTCTCTTTCCTGATCTGCCCCCATCTGCTGAAAATGGAAATCTGCTGAATTTAATATTTTTTTGTCAGCTAGGGGTAAGCCATCTGAAGTGAAAAAATTGTTGCCTGCACAATATGCAGATTCATTTTTTACACAAAGGCTACAAATAGTGCACATAAAGAGTCAACCCGATTTTTATTCGGGAGTCATGTTCATGGTCTGCGGCGTGGCATTTGCATGGGGTGCCACCAACTACACGGTGGGTAACGCCGCGCGCATGGGACCCGGGTATTTTCCCCTGATGCTGGGTGCTTTGATGGCTTTGGTGGGGGTCGTGGTTACTTTCAATGCGCTGGGTGGAGACGCCCCCGGCGAGGACAAGATCGGCGCATGGGCATGGCGCCCGCTGTTCTATGTGATTGCCGCCAACTTTGTGTTTGGCGTATTGCTGGCCGGTGTGCGCAGTCTGGATGTGCCTGCCTTCGGACTGATCGTGGCGATTTACGCTTTGACATTTATTGCCAGCATGGCGCAAGCCGGCTGGAAATTCGTGCCCACGTTCATGCTGGCCACCGCGCTGGCCATTGGCAGTTACCTGGTTTTTGTACTGGCGCTGGCGCTGCAATTTCCGGTGTGGCCTGAATTCATCACCGGATAAGGACAAAAATGGATCTGCTTGCAAATTTGTCCTTGGGTTTCAGCGTGGCATTCACGCCGATCAACCTGATCTACGCGCTGGTTGGCTGCCTGTTGGGAACACTGATCGGCGTATTGCCGGGCATTGGCCCGGCGGCGACCATCGCCATGCTGCTCCCCGCCACCTACGCGCTGCCGCCCGAGTCGGCGCTGATTGCGCTGGCCGGTATTTACTATGGCTCGCAGTATGGCGGCTCGACCACGGCCATTTTGGTGAATCTGCCTGGCGAGTCGTCGTCGGTGGTCACGGTAATTGACGGCCACCAGATGGCCAAAAAAGGACGGGCAGGGCCGGCGCTGGCAGCTGCCGGACTGGGGTCGTTTTTTGCGGGCTGCGTGGGCACCGTCATGATCGCCGCCTTTGCGCCTGCGCTGACGGAAGTGGCCTTCAAGTTTGGTCCCGCCGAATATTTTGCGCTGATGCTGCTGGGCCTGATCGGAGCGGTGGTTTTGGCCTCGGGCTCACTGCTCAAGGCCATTGGCATGATCTTGCTGGGCCTGCTGCTCGGCCTGGTGGGCACCGACGTGAACTCTGGCGTGCCACGCTTCAGCTTTGACGTTCCCGAATTGACCGACGGCATCGGCTTCGTGGCGATTGCGATGGGTATTTTTGGCTACGGTGAAATCATCAGCAATCTGGCGCAGCGCGAAACCCAGCGCGAGGTGTTTGACATCAAGGTGGCGGGCCTGTTCCCGACCAAGCAGGATTTCAAGGACATGGTGCCCGCCGTGCTGCGCGGAACAGCGCTTGGTTGTGCGCTCGGCATCTTGCCGGGTGGCGGCGCCACCTTGTCGGCTTTTGCCGCCTACACCATTGAGAAGAAAGTCAAGGGTCGTCCCGGTGAAGTGCCGTTTGGCCAGGGCAATATTCGCGGCGTTGCCGGCCCCGAAGCGGCCAACAATGCAGGTGCTCAGGCGTCTTTCATTCCGCTGCTGACCCTGGGCATTCCATCGAACGTGGTGATGGCGCTGATGGTGGGCGCCATGATGATTCACAACATCCAGCCCGGCCCGCAGGTCATGACCAGCAACCCCGAGTTGTTCTGGGGCCTGATTGCCTCGATGTGGATTGGCAACGCGATGCTTGTTATCCTGAATCTGCCACTGATCGGCATGTGGATCAAACTGCTGACCGTGCCTTACCGCTACCTGTTTCCGTCAATTGTGCTGTTTTGTTCGATTGGTGTGTATTCGACGAACAACAACACCTGGGACATCTGGGTGGTGGGGTTTTTTGGCGTGGTGGGCTATATCTTCCACAAACTGCGCGCCGAGCCGGCGCCCTTGTTGCTGGGCCTGATTCTGGGCCCCATGATGGAGGAAAACCTGCGCCGGGCGCTGCTGCTGTCGCGCGGGGACTGGAGCACTTTTGCCACCCGTCCGATTTCTGCCGGTCTGTTGGTGGCCTGCGTGTTGCTGATGCTGGTCGTGCTGGTGCCCGCAGTGAAAAGCAAGCGGGAAGAAGCTTTCGTTGAAGAGTGAAGTTGCGAGCACGCACAAGAGGCGTGCGCATTGACCTTGAAAAAGCCACCCTTGGGGTGGCTTTTTTGTGTCAGCAGGGCATGGATATTTTTTGAGCGCCAACTCCACCGCTGAATTTGGTTGCGCCGAGGTCTCTTTAGATCACTCTGTACATAAGTGAAAGCCACATTTTTTGTGCTGGTAATTGAAAGCACAATGAAAGATTGAGATGCAGGTTCAATTTTTTATAAAGGAGACAAACCGTGAATATCAAGAGTCAAAAAGACTTTTTTTCCGGTCTTATGTTTATGGGCGTCGGGGTGGCGTTTGCCTGGGGGGCCACGACATACAACGTGGGTAACGGTGCGCGCATGGGGCCAGGTTACTTCCCGCTTTACCTGGGTGTCCTGATGACGATCCTGGGCGCGGCCATCACCTTCAAGTCGCTGGTGGTTGAAACCATGGGTGGCGACAAAATTGGCAAATGGGCCTGGAAGCCGCTGTTTTTCGTGATTTTGGCCAATCTGGTGTTTGGTGCGCTGCTTGCCGGCTTGCCGTACTTTGGCATCCCAGCAATGGGCCTGATCATTGCCATTTATGCGCTGACCTTCATTGCCAGCATGGCTGAAGAAGGCTGGAAGTTCAAGGCCACGTTCATTCTGGCCACGGTGCTTGCCGTGGGCAGTTACCTTGCTTTCGTGATTGCGCTGAAATTGCAGTTTCCAGTGTGGCCCGAGTTCATCACCGGCTAAGGAGAATTAAAAATGGAACTGATTGAACACCTTTCATTGGGTTTCGGCGTGGCCTTCACGCCGATCAACCTGCTGTATTGCCTGGTAGGCTGTATTTTGGGAACGCTGATTGGCGTGCTGCCCGGCATCGGCCCGGTGGCGACCATCGCCATGCTGCTGCCGGCCACCTACGCACTGCCGCCGGTGTCTGCGCTGATCATGCTGGCCGGTATTTACTACGGCGCCCAATATGGCGGCTCGACCACGGCTATCTTGGTCAATTTACCGGGAGAATCGTCCTCGGTTGTCACCTGCATTGACGGCTACCAGATGGCCCGAAAAGGCCGTGCGGGACCGGCGCTGGCGGCTGCCGGTCTGGGTTCTTTCTTTGCAGGCTGCGTTGGTACCTTGATTCTGGCGGCCTTCGCGCCTCCATTGACCGAATTGGCCTTCAAGTTTGGCCCGGCCGAATACTTTGCACTGATGACCCTGGGCCTGATTGGTGCCGTGGTGCTGGCGTCGGGTTCGCTGCTGAAAGCCATCGCCATGATCGTGCTGGGCCTGCTGCTTGGCCTGGTCGGTACGGACGTGAATTCGGGCGTGGCGCGTTTCAGCTTTGACGTTCCGGAACTGACCGACGGCATCGGCTTCGTGGTGATCGCCATGGGCGTGTTTGGCTACGGCGAGATCATCAGCAACCTGGCCCAGCCAGAGAGTGAGCGCGAAGTGTTCACCGCTGGCGTGTCGGGGCTATGGCCGACCAAGCAGGACTTCAAGGACATGACGCCTGCCGTTTTGCGCGGCACTTTCCTGGGTTGCGCGCTGGGAATCTTGCCCGGCGGTGGCGCCTTGCTGTCGGCCTTTGCTGCTTATGCGCTGGAAAAAAAGATGAAGATGAAGCCGGGCGAAGTGCCTTTCGGCCAAGGCAACATCCGTGGTGTGGCGTCTCCCGAGTCGGCCAACAACGCCGGATCGCAGACCTCCTTCATTCCGCTGCTGACACTGGGCATTCCACCCAACGCCGTGATGGCGCTGATGGTCGGCGCCATGACCATCCACAACATCCAGCCGGGCCCGCAGGTCATGACCAGCAATCCCGAACTGTTCTGGGGCCTGATCGCCTCGATGTGGATCGGCAATGCGATGCTGGTGATTTTGAACCTGCCGCTGATCGGCATCTGGATCAAGCTGCTGACTGTTCCCTACCGCTACCTGTTCCCGGCCATCGTGCTGTTCTGCGCCATCGGCGTGTACTCGACCAACAACAACACCTGGGACGTGTGGATGGTGGGTCTGTTCGGCATCATTGGCTATATCTTTGTCAAGCTGGGGGCAGAACCCGCCCCCTTGCTGCTGGGCTTCATCCTGGGCCCAATGATGGAAGAGAACCTGCGCCGGGCATTGCTGCTGTCGCGCGGCGACTGGAGCGTGTTCGTGACCCGTCCGATTTCTGCCGGCCTCCTGGCAGTTGCGGTACTGATGCTGGTGATCGTGCTGCTTCCGGCCGTGAAGAACAAGCGCGAAGAAGCCTTCGTCGAAGAATGATGCTGGCGCCCTGACGGCCACTGCAAAAACGGCACCTTCGGGTGCCGTTTTTCATGGACGCGGCCAATTCACAGCGACAAGCCGCCGGGGACTGGCCGGCCTTCGTCAATGACGTGGAGCGCCGCCCGAATGCTAGATGCCGCCCGCCGCCCGGCCCGTGCCAAACTTGGGGACTTGCGACATGCAAAATTTTTCGGTTGCCTAGCCGTCGTGAATAACACACACCTTGAACAATATTTCTGAATCAAATAGGCCTCCAGCGCAATCAGATAAAGCTCAAGTAGCTCCCAAAAGCATAGCAACAGGGTTGCTGCTGGCGAGTTTTGGCGCGATTGCCTTCAGCGGCAAAGCGATCATCGTCAAGCTGGCTTACCGCTATGGCGTGGATGCCGTCACGCTGATCATGTTCCGCATGCTGTTTGCGCTGCCAATTTTTGCACTGATGGCCTGGTGGGCCAGCCGGGGCAAGCCGCCGCTGACCCGCAAGGACTGGCTGGGTGTGGTCTGGCTGGGCTTTACCGGCTACTACCTGGCCAGTTTCCTGGACTTTGCCGGTCTGGCCTATATCAGCGCCTCGCTGGAGCGGCTGATTCTGTACCTCAATCCGACCCTGGTCCTGCTGCTGGGCCTGGTGTTTTACCGGCGGCGCATTGCGCCGCTGCACCTCATCGGCATGGGTATCAGCTATGCCGGCGTGGCCCTGGTCTTTGGCCACGAGATCAAGTTGCAGGGCAGCGAAGCCGCCTGGGGTGCGCTGCTGGTGTTCTTCAGTGCCATCAGTTATGCGCTGTACCTGGTGTACAGCGGCGAGATGGTCAAGCGCCTGGGCTCGATGCGTCTGGTCGGCCTGGCCACCAGCGTGGCTTGTTTGTGCTGCTTGCTGCAATTCGTTTTGTTGCGCCCCATGAGCGCCGCAGTGGTGGCGCCCGAGGTGATCTGGCTGTCATTGCTGAACGCCACACTGTGTACCGCCGTGCCGGTGCTGATGGTGATGATGGCGATTGAACGCATCGGCGCCAGCCTGGCCGCCCAGACCGGCATGATCGGCCCGCTGTCCACCATACTGATGGGCGTGGTCATTTTGGGCGAGCCGTTCACCGCATGGGTAGCTGCCGGCACAGTGCTGGTGATTGCCGGGATTTTTGTCTTCACGCGGGCGGCGCGCTAGCTTTTACAGATCAACGCCAAAGGGCCAGACTTCGTATCATGGAAGTTTTTGGATCTCACGCTTTTTAAGGAATCAACATGGATTTGGGAATTGCCGGTAAATATGCGCTGGTCTGCGGCGCCAGCAAAGGCTTGGGCTTTGGCTGCGCACAAGCGCTGGTGCGCGAAGGCGTGCATGTGCTGATCGTGGCACGCGGCGCCGAAGTGCTGGAAGCGGCGGCCAATAAATTGATAGCTGACAACGCTCGGCCAGCAAGCGCTAACGTGCAATTTGTGGCTGCAGACATCACCACGGTCGAAGGCCGCGCTGCTGTATTCGCGCTGCGCAAGGAATTCGATATCGTGGTCACCAATGCCGGCGGCCCGCCAACCGGCGACTTTCGTGACTGGGACCGGGACGCCTGGATCAAGGCGGTCGATGCCAACATGCTCACTCCCATCGAGCTGATCAAGGCGACGGTCGATGGCATGGCCGCGCGCGGCTTTGGCCGCATCGTCAACATCACTTCCAGTTCAGTCAAGTCACCGATTGACATCCTGGGCCTGTCCAACGGTGCGCGCAGCGGCCTGACCGGTTTTGTCGCTGGCGTGGCCCGCACCCAACTCGCCGCGCAAGGCGTGACGATCAATAACCTGCTGCCCGGCAAGTTCGACACCGACCGCATTGCCACCACCGTGCGCGCCGCGTCCGAAAAGTCAGGCAAGAGCGTGGAAGAAATCCGCCGCACGCAGCAGGCGCAAATCCCTGCAGGCCGCTACGGCACACCCGATGAGTTCGGTGCCATCTGCGCTTTCCTGTGCAGCCAGCAGGCGGCCTATATGACAGGCCAGAACGTGCTGGCCGACGGCGGGGCGTTTCCGGGAACGTTTTGAAGTTTCGGACTGTGGCTGCCAGCGCAGCGGTAAGTCGATCTTTGGCAGGTCGGCCGACGGGCAATGCCATGGAACTGCTGGGTTTTGCTGTTTTTTTCGTGGTGGTCATGCTTGGGTTGCAGTTCTGGCCAGGGGCGTCTGAGCACTTTCGATTTTCGAGGGACAGCTTTGAGCAGGGCGCGTTCTGGCGGCTGGTCACTTCGCAATGGGTGCATTTGAGCGGCTGGCATGCCGCGGGCAATGTGTTTGCGTTGGTGGCAATCGTTTTTGCAAGCGGATCGTGGGTTCGCTGGCGGCTTCAGCTGCTGGCGTTGTGCGGTGGTTATGCCGGCGTGGCGCTTGTGGTTGCGCTTGATCCGAACTGCAGTTACTACGCCGGGGCTTCCGGGGCATTACACGGGTTACTGGCTGGCAACGCCGTGAGCATGGCGTGGACGGCCTGTCCGTTTAGCCAACCCGAGGACAGCATGATTGATGCGGCCACAGCATCTGCGACACGCTTGACCTGCATTGCTGCCCTTGCCGTGCTGGGCGTCATGGCCTTGAAACTCTGGCTGCAAATAGACAGCACACGAGAAGCGCCGCTGAACGGATGGAGCTTTCCGGTTTACCACCCGGCCCACGTGGCGGGGGCGCTAGGTGGCATGGGAATGGTGTTATTTTTTATGGCCGCCCGTGCCGTGCTGGCGACCAAAGTAAAGTCCAAACCCAGTCAGTGACAACAGGGCAAAAACATCAAGCCAACTCATCGCTCCGCCGCCGCCACTACCACTACCACTGCTGGCTTCTGCTGTTGTTGTAGTAGTAGTAACAGGTGCTTTGACAGTGATCGACACCGTTTGCGGAACCCCGCTGAAAATGCCGTCATTCGGCGTAATGGTGAACGTATAGCTCCCCGCGGGGCCGGCCTCATTCCAGGTGAACATGCCAGTGGCCGGATCCAGGCTGGTGCTCGCAGGCAGACCGCTGGCTACAAACACCACAGGATTATTTTCTGTATCAGTAGCCGCAGCGGTAAAGCTCAGGTTAGCGCCTTGCACCACAATTTGAGCTGGAATCGGAACAAGAACCGGCGCGGTGTTGGACATGAAGGTGATTTGATTCGAGGCGGTTAATCCAGCACCATCAGTGACTTTTACCTTGAACGTGTAGCTGGCCCCAGGAGCAGGAGCGACAAAGGAAGTGCTGGAGGTCGTGTCGCTGGCCAGGTTCACGGCAGGACCTGCAAGTTGCGTCCATTGGTAGCTGAAGTTCGTGTTGCCGCTGGTTCCCGCCAAGGCGTTCGCCGAGAAGCTGATGGTCGATCCCGTGGTTCGAACACCAACCAGATTGGGTGATGCGGCTACTGTGGGCGCCATCGAGTTGAGGCGGTCGATGGCGGCCTTGGCATCGACCAGGCCGGCGCCGCAGTCGGTGCGGGTCGTGCAAAACGTGCCTGCCGGATACGACCGGGCCGAGTTGGTCATTACCGAGCTCAAAGTGTCCGGTGTGATCGCGGGTTGCAGGCTCGCCAGCAAAGCCGCGATCCCTGCCACGTGTGGCGCAGCCATGCTGGTGCCCTCGTATCCCGCGTAGCTGTCGGCACCAGGAACGGTAGTTCCTGTGTTCAGAGTGGAATACACCAATGCGCCATCACCCCGTATCAAGGAGCCGAACCCACCGCCAGGGCCGCTGATGGTAGTTCCTGGGCCGATATTGCTGTAGTTGGCGTTGTCGCCCAACTTGGTATGCGCGGTCACTGCGACCACGCCAGTGCAATTGGCGGGTGAACCGATGCCAATCAAGCCTTTGTTGCCCGTGGCAGCCACCACCACGCTACCAGCTGCGCGTACAGCATTGACGGTATCTTGGAAGGTGTTACCGCAAGAACCTGTGCCACCCAGGCTGAGGTTCAGCACCTTGGCCTTGTTGGGGTTGGCCGGAATACCGGGCACACTCAGCCCTGCGGCCCACTGCATGCCAGCGGCAATGTCAGAGGAAAAACCGCCACAGGTGCCAAGCGCGCGCACTGGAAGTATTTTGGCGTTGAACGCCACGCCCGCACCCCCCATACCGTTATTGGTGACTGCCGCAATCGTGCCGGCCACATGGGTGCCGTGCCAACTGCTGTTGCTGGAAGGTGAGCCTTTTGTGCAGGCGCCGGCCAATTCCCAATCTCCGGGGTCTAAAGCGTCGCTGTCGCGACCATCGCCGTCGTTGGCCTTGGCGAGGTCACTGACGAAGTCATAACCCGGCAAAATATTCGCAACCAAATCTGCGTGTGGCCTGTAACCCGTGTCAATCACAGCCACCACTACTCCAGCGCCCGTCGAACTGTCCCAGGCGGCCGGTAGGTTGGCTCCGCCGGGGGAAATCGCCGGGGCTTGGTAGTGCCACTGTTGACCCGATTGGTAGCTCGGATCATTTGGCATGAAGGAAGGATAAACAATTTCGTCAATTTCCGCATAGGCTACTGTCGGGTCTTGCTCTATTTGTTTGGCCAGCGCAAACAGTTCCGCACGGTTCAGTTTTTGGCCAGTGACGGCAACGTGTGTTTGTGACGTTACCGACTTCAAGTAAGACAAGCCCGCCGCACCCGCATTGACTGATTTCATTGCCGCGCTGGTATCCATCGTCTCCACCTGACTGCGCGCCGCATGAAAGTCAAACACGCCTGCGCGGGTGGTGGCTCCGTCCTTGAACTTGATGATCAGGCGGTTAAATTGGCGCTCGGTTTGCAGTGGTCCGGCAAATGCCGTGGCCTGTGCCTTTTGAAAGTTTTTGCCTGGCGGTGGCAACTGGGCTGTGGCTACGGCGCTAACCGACGCGATGGACAGCGCAATGGTGGTAACGCCAAAATGTTTCGGTTTGATTTTCATTTTTGTTTCTTCAGGGAGCCAGGACGAAAAAAATGGTGCGTTTGCGTGTGGCTCGTCGCATGCTCAATGCACCGCAGATTCACTTCACTGCCGCCTGGTTGTGCAAATTCAGGAGGGTCGTGCCATGGCGTCTGCTTCGACCCGCAGTACCGACGGGATAGTTGCCAGGCTTCGCAGGACTTCAGCCTGGCTCTGGCCGTTCTGGGGCTCTACTTGATAAACATGGGTATCAAGCGACACGCTGGAGATGTACGCGATGCGTGCGTGAATATGCTGGGCAATGTCTTGTAAAAAAGCCTCGTCACTGTAAGGCACCCTTTGCCTGAATTTCACAATCACGCGCATAGGTTTTGCAATGTCTGAATCCACCGAATGAAGCAGCAAATCCTTTTGCATTGGAGGCGTTGCAAAAGCTGAATTGCTAGAACTGCATGCACTCAGTGCCACCGAAGCTAAAGAAATTGCAGCGATAGTCCCCCACATTCGAAAGTAGGAAAATCCTTTTTTCGACCGATATTTACAGCCTTCAACTTTGTAAATACATGCTTTCATATTTTTTATTATTAATTAAAAAGTTAAATTAGGAGCAATATGTAATATAAAAAAAAGGTATTTAGCCCTTCAACACAGTGCACTCAAAATCCGGGAATGCAGCGCTAACCTCAGAGCCGCGACGACACCACGATTCCGCCGACGATCATCAAAAAAGCCAGCCCATGGTAGAGGTGCGGCAACTCGCCCAGAAAGGCCGCTGACAGCAGCGCGGCGAAGAGCGGCGTGAGGTTGGTGAAAAATCCTGCAATCGCCGGCCCGACCCGCTGCATGCCCAGTCCCCAGCAGCGATAGGCCATGATGGCCGGTCCGATGGCGATATACAGCAGCGCCGCCGCCAGCGGCCAACCCCATTGAATGCGCGCGTCCACCAGCGCCCATTCACCTGCGGCGAACAAGCCTGACCAGCCCAGGCCAAACAAGACCTGTGCGATCAAAAAGGCAGCCCAGCTGCTGCGAAGCTCAGACGGCTCCATAGGCTGTGCTAGCAACCAGCTGTAAAACGCCCAGGCCAGCGTGGCCAGCAGTACATAGATGTCACCCGGCACCAGGCGCACTTCCAGCAACAACGACCACTGGCCGCGCGACAGCACCACCAGCACCCCGGCCACCGACAGCAGCGCCCCGGCTGCCTGTTGGCGCGACACGGGTTTTCCAAAAAAGACAGCGCCCACCACCAGCATCCATACCGGAATGCTGGACGCCACCAGCGTCACGTTGAGCGGTGTCGAGGTCTGCAGCGCCAGGTATTGCAGCGAGTTGTAGCAGCCGATGCCCAGCAGGCCGAGCATGGACAGGCGCTTCCATTGCGCCCACATGCTGCTCCCCGGGCGCAGCACCTGCCAGGCCAGTGGCAGCAAGATGGCGAACGCCAGCGTCCAGCGCAGGAAGTTCAGCGTCATCGGCGGAATCAGCGTATGAACCAGGCGGCCGACCACTGCGTTGCCAGCCCACAGCAGGGGCGGCAGCGTCAGCAGCAGGGCGGTGGCGGGGGTCAGGCGTTGATTCATGGTCGTGACTTTACCAATCTGCGTGGCGGTTTCTGCACAGGCGTTTGGCGCGCAGCGCCCGTCAGCGGCGGGCGGCGATTCGTGTCACCATGGCGGCTCAGCGCCTCTCTGACTCAACGACCACTCCAAGGAATACCTGATGACCGTCATGACCTCCCAAGCCGTCCGCATCGACCAGCACGGCGGCCCCGAAGAACTCAAGCTGGTGGAGGTGCAGGTGGGTGAACCAGGCCCCGGTGAGATCCGCATCCGTCACAAGGCCATCGGGCTGAACTTCATCGACGTGTACCAACGCAGTGGTCTTTATCAGTTGCCGATGCCGCTGCAGCTTGGCATGGAAGCGTCGGGCATTGTCGACGCCGTTGGCGAGGGCGTGACGCATCTGCAGCCCGGCGACCGCGCCGCCTATGCGAGCCAGCCACCGGGCAGTTACTGCGAAGTGCGCGTCATGCCGGCCAAATGCGTGTGCAAGTTGCCCGACGCGATTTCCTTCGAGACCGGCGCGGCCATGATGCTCAAGGGCCTGACTGCGCAATACCTGCTGCGCCGCACCCAGCCGCAGGGCGGGTTGACAGCGGGTGATTTTGTGCTGTTTCACGCTGCTGCCGGCGGTGTCGGCCTGATTGCCTGCCAGTGGGCCAAGGCCATGGGACTGCAACTGATCGGAACGGCCGGCTCGGATGAGAAATGCACGCTGGCAAAAGAACATGGCGCGGCGTTTGTCATCAACTATGCAAAAGAAGATTTTGTCGCCCGCGTCAAGGAAATCACCAACGGTCAAGGCGTGAAAGTGGTTTATGACTCGGTTGGCAAGGACACGTTCGACCGTTCACTCGACTGCCTGCGGCCCTTCGGACTGATGGCGAGTTTTGGCAATGCGTCCGGCCCTGTCGCGCCTTTTTCGCCCGGCATTCTTGGCCCCAAGGGGTCGCTGTATGTGACGCGCCAGACATTGTTCAGTCACATCACCACGCGCGAAAGCACGCAGGAAATGGCCGACGACCTGTTCGCGATGGTCGTCAGCGGCAAGGTGAAGATCCGCATCGACCAGCGCTTTGCACTGGCCGATGTGGCCGAGGCGCATCGGGCGCTGGAAGCGCGCAAGACGACGGGCTGCACCATCCTGACGCTATAGCTGCGTCATTTCAGTGCTTGAAGGCCGCGCTGGAAGCGGTTCAGCGCCTGCGGTAAATCTGTGTAAAGCTGTTTTTTAATGTAACGTTTACAGCTGCCCGTGCGTTAAATGCTGGCAGGAGATTTACATGCACAACCCTTTCATCGCAAGCCGCCTGGTAACAGCCACCATTGCTGCTCTGACCAGCCTGATGGCAAACGCACAAACCAGCCCCTTGCCTCTCGGTATAACCGACAGTGCACCTCCTGCCGTATGGCGCGCCACCTCGCGGCTGTGGTATGCCCCCACGCCTGACCAGACGGCAGCCATGGCACCCCGGACATGGGCATTGAGCCAGATTGATGCGGCCTATGCCGCCAGCCAGCAGGCACCGGCCATTCCGCCCGAACTGGCCCGGATCAATGCGCCTCTGGGTGACATTGCGCGTGACTTTCAGGCGGAACGCGAGTCCCGCAAAATCTTGCGGGCGCAGGCCGTGCCCGATGCTTCCGGCCAAATTCCGCTTTCACCACCGGCAGCCGATGCACCCGTGTTCAGCCGCGACATGGCGCAAAGTGCGGCCGCCTGGCGCGTCATGGCCTGCAGTGATCCAGCGCTGGAAAACCCCTTGCTGGCGCGCATGACCGAGTTCTGGTTCAACCACCTGAATGTGTTTGTTGGCAAAGGCAATGTGCGGCCGTTTGTCGGGCATTACGCAGTGAATGTCATCCGCGGCCATGCGCTGGGTCGTTTCGAGGACTTGCTGCTCGCCAGCGCCCGGCATCCGGCCATGCTGTATTACCTCGACCAGGCGCAAAGCAACAGTCGCGGCCTGAACGAAAACTATGCACGCGAGTTGATGGAATTGCACACGCTGGGCGTGGGCGGCGGCTACACGCAAAACGATGTGCATGAACTGGCGCGTATCCTGACCGGCTGGACGGTCAACCTGCGGGACGGTGAAGGTTTCCGGTTTGCCGAGCGGCTGCACGACAAGGGCGACAAGACTTTTTTGGGCCGGCCTTACACCAACCAGGGCCAGCAGGAAGGCGAGGACGCCATCCGCTTTCTGGCACGCCAACCGGCGACGGCGCAGCGGGTGTCAGAACGTCTGGCGACTTTTTTTGTGGCAGACAAGCCACCTGCCGCCTTGGTCGCGCGCTTGCGCCAAACCTTTCTGGCCAGCCAGGGCGATATGCGCGCGGTGATGCGCACCCTGGTGTCGTCGCCTGAATTCTGGGCCGCAGACAACCAGCTTTTCAAAACCCCGATGGACTTTGCCTGCTCGGCACTGACCGCCGGCGGCGGCGTGAAAGACCGGCGCGACGTGACGCAAACCCTGGGTTTTCTGGCGCAGGCCGGCCAGCCCATGCACGGCTGGCCGACCCCCGACGGTTACAAAACCGACGCCGCCACCTGGCTGGCCCCCGAAGCCCTGACGCGCCGAGCCGACTTTGCCATGGGGCTGGCTGCGCGCATTGCCGAGCCGGTGTACCTGAATGCTTTTTTGAGCCCGGCCACACAAGAGCGTATTGCCCGTGAGCCGGCAAAAATCCGCACGGGCCTGATGCTGAGCAGCCCCGACTTCATGCGCAAATAAACCAGGAACGTTCCCACCATGAACACCTCAATTTCTTCAGTAGAAGCCATGCTGCGCCGCCGCAGCCTGCTCGGTCTGGGCGCGCTGTCCGCGCTGGCACTCTCGAGTGTTTCGCACCCGGTGTGGGCGCAGCCCGCACCAAGGGGAGGAAAGTCGGTAGCTGGCGGCGGTCGGCTGGTGGTGGTTTTCCTGCGCGGCGCCTACGACGGCCTGTCGGCTTTTGTGCCTTACGCCGACGCGAACTACTACGCCATCCGTCCCAATATCGCGATTTCAGCGCCTGACGGCACGGCGCAAACGGCCCTGAGGCTCGACAACACCTTTGCACTGCATCCTGCGTTGGGCTCCCTGCTGCCCTTATGGCAACAGGGCGTGCTCGGCTTTGTGCCGGCGGCAGGCCTTCCGGTACCGAACCGGTCGCATTTTGATGCCCAGTACCAGATGGAAATTGCCAGGACAGGCAAAACCAGCAGTTCGCCGGGCTGGCTCAACACAATGGCCGAACTTGAGGGCCGGACGGGCAATGCCGTTGATGCATCCGGCAACGACAGCGCCGTGGCGATTGGTGTCGGCGAAGCCAATCCGGTCATTCTGGGCGGACCGGCTCCCGTCAAGTTGATTCCACGCGGCCAGGCCGCAGAGAAAACCGGTGTGCTGGCCAACGACAAGACGCGCCAGGCCCTGCTGGACCTGTATGGCGGCAATGACAGCCTGAGCATGGCGTTCCGGCAAGGTGCGGACAGTCGCATGCAAAGCGCAAAAGAACTGGCATCCGAAAAAGTGATGGCCGATGCAAGCCGTGATATGGCCATGCAGCCCGCCCAGCGCATGCCAGACCGCGGCCTGGACCGTGACGGCGCGCCGGCCAACCTCCAAATGCGGTCAGCGCAAATGGTTGCCGCCAGCAACGGCGCGCCTGACCCCGTCGGGTTGCAACTTGATGCGCAGCATCTGGGCACCCTGATGCGCAACGACCGCAGTCTGCGACTGGGTTTTTTATCTGCCGGCGGCTGGGACACCCATGCCAGCCAGGGCGCTGCCACCGGGCAACTGGCCAACAACCTGGGCAATCTGGCGCGTGGCATTGCGCAGCTGCGGCAGGTGTTTGCAGAACCCGGCGATGTCATCGTGGTGATGAGCGAGTTTGGTCGCACCAGCGCCGAAAACGGCACGCGCGGCACCGACCATGGTTTTGGCAATGCCTTGTGGCTGATTGGCAATAACGTGGCGGGCGGGCGCTGGCATGGCGATTGGACCGGGCTGGCCCATGGCAACCTCAATGAAGGACGCGACCTGCCGGCGCACCACGATTACCGCGCCGTGCTGGCGCAGGTGCTGCGTCGCACCTTTAACCTCGGTGATTCCCAGCTGGCGAATGTTTTGCCGAACAGCAATTGGGACCGTCGGCTGGATGGATTGCTGAAAAAGGCCTGAGTGCGGCAGCGCATCGGCCCGCACCGGGTTGGTAGCCGGTCTGATACGCAAACAAGCCCCGGAAAAGGACCTCACAAAGAAAATATTAATGAAAAAGCCTTCTTGCGCAATAGCAGCGAGCGTAAGCCGCTATTAAAAAAGAAGCAGGTTCAAGCTTTGTCCAGCAGCGCAGTTGGCCGCAGCCGGTTAGGGGCCAGCGCACCGGCCGAATCGAGGATCGGGTAGGCAATCGAGCAGATGTGCGAGTTGATGCGTTTGAGGTCGCTGATCAGGTCAATGTGCAGCGAGCTGGTTTCCTGGCTTTGCAATGTGTTGGCCGACAGCCGACCCAGATGGCTGGTGGCGTAGGCGCGCTCCAGGTCGCGAAAGCGCGCTTTTTCTTCGAGCAGCTTTTGCGCATCGCGCACGTTGCCATTCAAAAACACGCTCATGCCCAGGCGCAGGTTGTCAATCAGCCGCTCATGCAGCTCGACAATTTCGGCCATGCCGGCTTCTGAAAACTGCCGGCGCGGCTTGATCTTCTTGTCCTCGATGTCGAGCAGCACCCGCTCGATGATGTCGCCGATCTGCTCCATGTTGATAGTGAAGCTGATGATGTCGGTCCAGCGCCGGCTTTCCTCCTCGTCCAGCGCTTCGCGTGAGATTTTGGTCAGGTAGTACTTGATCGCCGAGTACAGTGCATCGACCGTGTCGTCCATCTTGCGCAACGCTTCAGCGAGTTTCAAATCGTCCTTGCGGATCACTTCCAGCATGCCACGCAACATGGTTTCCACCATGTCGGCCTGGTACAGCGCTTCCCGGGCGGCGCAGGAAATGGCCAGCGAAGGCGTGGCCAGGGCCGACGGGTCCAGATGCGGCAGCCGGTTGCCGATGCTGCTTTTTGGCGGCGTGGGCAGCAACTTTTGAACCCAGCCGGCGATGACCTGTGTCCAGCCGATGAACGCTATTCCTACCAGCAGGTTGAAGGTCAGGTGAAACATCACCACCACACTGGCCGGCTCGCCCAGATACGGCCGTGCATGACGCAGCCACAGGCCGACAAAAGGCGCGGCCATGGTCACGCCCAGCACCTTGAACATCAGGTTGCCCAGCGGCACCCGCCGCACCTCGATGGCCGAGCGCGCCGTGGTGATCACTGCCAGCAAGCCGCTGCCCAGGTTGGCGCCCAGCACCAGTCCCAATGCCACATCGCTGGCAATCACATTGGTGCTAACCAGCGTGGCCGTCAGCAAGACCACGGCCAGGCTTGAATAGGACACCACCGCCAGAAAAGCCCCTACGGTGATTTCAAGCAGCAAGTCGCTGCCCAGCGATTCCAGCAGCGCCCGCACGGCAGGTGCCTGGGTCAGCACTTGCGTGGACACGCTGACCAGTTTGAGCGCCATCAGCATCAAGCCCAGTCCGATCAGCACCCGGCCAAAACGGCCTGCATTGGTCTCAGGCCGCGATATGAAAAGTACCACCCCCACGAAAATGCACAGCGGCGACAGCCAGGACAGATCGAACGAAAACACCACCGCCATCAGGCTGGTGCCAACGTCGGCACCGAGCATCACGGCCAGCGCCAGTGGCAGCGACACAAGGCCCTGGCCGACAAAGGAGGAAACGATCAGCGACGTGGCAGTGCTCGACTGCACCAGCGCAGTCACGCCGACGCCGGACAATGCCGCTGTGAACCGGTTGCTGATGCTGCGCGCCAGTATCTGGCGCAAGTTTGCGCCAAACACGCGCAGGATACCGGTGCGCACCAGGTGCGTTCCCCATACCAACAGGGCAATTGCGGCCAATAAATTCAAAAGATGCTTCATAGACTTCAGGTTGGTCGCAGCGTTCTAGTTTCCTCCTCAAATGTGGCTTGGCACATATGGTGGATAAATTATGTTATCGCAGGCCAGCAAATGTTTCGGTGGGTGTGGCGCAATTGGGTCGGTTTGCATACGCAATGCCTGCACTCGACAAGTCGCAATGACTGACGCCGTGCATTCATGCCATAAGTGCGCTCATGGTCGTAAAAGACGCCCAAGGCACAAAATTGAAGCGTATAAATATCAACTGGGCAGCAGGGCAAAACTCTTCCTGACCATCGACAGCATTCATGTGTCGCAGGGTTATGAATGCGGTAACGCTAAAGTTTCAAACCCTGCAATGCACGCAAAGAACTTTTTGTTTGTAGGGCCTTGGGTTTCGTGACGCATAATCAGGGGGTGCGCGCAGGAAATCTACGTGCTCAGGACAGGTGATCGGTTCGTTTCGCGCGCTACGGCGGTACTTTTCGGGTGTGTTGTGCTTTCGGGACCCAATCGCTTTTGTTTTTATGTGTTTTTAAGGAGTCCCCCATGGGCAACAAACTTTACGTCGGCAACCTGCCATACACGGTTCGTGACGAAGATCTGCAACAGTCTTTTGGCGAATTTGGTTCTATCACCAGCGCCAAAGTCATGATGGAGCGCGACACCGGCCGCTCAAAAGGCTTTGGTTTCGTCGAAATGGGCAGCGATGCCGAAGCGCAAGCTGCAATCGCCGGCATGAACGGCCAGTCGCTTGGCGGCCGCAGCATCACCGTCAATGAAGCCCGTCCAATGGAGGCACGTCCTCCACGTACCGGCGGCTTCGGCGGCGGTGGCGGCGGCTACGGTGGTGGCGATCGTTCCGGCGGTGGCGGCTACGGCGGCGGCGGCGGTGATCGCTCCGGCGGTGGCGGCTACGGCGGCGGCGGCGGCGGCGGTCGCGGCGGCTACTAAGCCCTGCAACCCGCAGTCAACGGCAGCAATGCCGTTACGCAACAGCTTTCTCGGTCTTGCACTGAGCAAAGTAAAAAAGGCTCCGAAACTTAGGTTTTTGAGCCTTTTTTGTTTTGTAAAAAAAACCGTGTTACCGAAGTTGCCTTGTTAGAATTTGATGAGAAACAGGACAGGCCACCCGGATGGAAAGGTGGGCCTGAGCGCCGTGGAACTACACGCTTGAGACCATCTTCACGAAATCGCTAGAGCGAAATCAACCTGACTGGAAAAGCCAGTCAGGTTGATTTCGCTCTAAAAATTCACGCGAGCCCATGAAGCAGAAGTGCGCGGGTTGCCCAACGGCGCTGTTATCAGACGTTGCCTGTACGGCGGAAATTTCATTGGCCAGGACTTCGCGATTCGGCGCATTGACGGCGACCAGCTGTTCGCTTCAACTGTCCAGTCATCCTGCCGCCACGTACGGCAAGGTGACGCACTGAGAAATGAAGCTTATTTGGCCCGGCGCACCCTTAGCAGCTCATCAAGAATCAGACAGATGGCACCGATGGTGATGGCGCTGTCAGCTACATTGAACGCCGGAAAATGCCAGTTGCCGTAGTGGAAATCCAGAAAATCCACCACGTAACCGTGCAACGTGCGATCAATTACATTGCCAATAGCGCCGCCCAGAATACAGGCCATGGCAAACGAAAACAATTTTTGTCCCGGATGCGATTTGAGCATCCAGACAATGAACACTGCCGCCGCCACGCCGATACCGGTAAAAAACCAGCGCTGCCAGCCTGATGCGGAGGCCAGGAACGAAAAAGCTGCGCCGGTGTTGTGCACCCGAACGACGTTGAAAAAGCTGGTGATGTAGGTCGCATCGCCCAGCCGGTAGTAGCCCAGAATCAGCACCTTGGTGAACTGGTCGGCGATCAGCAAAATCAGCGCCAGGCCGAGCCACGGAAGCATGGCGGTCGTGGTGGACGTTTTCTTGAAGCTTGTCCGGCTGCCTGTTCCGGCCTTGGGCGCTATGCGGGTGGCCATTATGCGAACTTCCTGTCTTCGCCCAAGCCAAACAGATTGTTGGTGCATCGGCCGCAGATCGTCGGATGCGCCGGGTCAATGCCGACATCACTCCGGTAATGCCAGCAGCGCTCGCATTTGGTGTCAATACTGGTGCTTACGCTCGCCTGTATTTCGTCCCCAGCTATTAATTCAATAGCAGAAGTGATGAACACGAACTTCAGGTCATTGCCCAGGCTGGCCAGCAGTGCATGGTCGTCGGCGTTGACTTGCAGCGCCACATTGGCCTGCAATGATGAACCCACCTTGCCGTCGGCGCGCAGGGTCTCGATGTCCTTGTTGACCGCGTCACGCAGCTCGCGGATGCGTGACCATTTGGCCAGCAGCGTCGCATCAGGCGCAGGGAATTTGGCATAGGTTTCGATAAAGATCGATTCCGACATACCAAAAATTTTCCAGGCCTCCTCGGCTGTAAAGCTCAGGAACGGCGCCATCCAGCGCAGCATGGCATGCGTGATCTGGTGCAGCGCAGTCTGCGCACTGCGCCGGGCCAGCGACTTGGGGCCGGTCGTGTAGAGCCGGTCTTTCAGGATGTCGAGGTAGAACGATCCCAGGTCCTCGCTGCAGTAGATTTGCAGTTTGCTGACCACCGGGTGAAATTCATAGACCTCGTAATGCGCCAGGATGTCGGCTTGCAACTGCGATGCACGGCTCAGGGCGTAGCGGTCGATTTCCAGCATCTCGTCGAATGGAACAGCGTCCCGCACCGGGTCGAAGTCGCTGACGTTGGCCATTAAAAAACGCAGCGTGTTGCGGATGCGGCGGTAGGCATCCACCACGCGCGCCAAGATCTTGTCGTCAATCGCCAGGTCGCCCGAATAATCGGTCGAGGCGCACCACAGGCGGATGATCTCGGCGCCCAGCTTGCCGCTGACGGCTTGTGGCGCGACCACATTGCCTTCGCTCTTGCTCATCTTGCGGCCCTTGCCGTCTACGGTGAAACCGTGCGTCAGCAGGCCCTTGTAGGGTGCGCTGTCGTACATGGCGCAGGCGGTCAGCAGCGACGAGTGGAACCAGCCCCGGTGCTGGTCATGGCCTTCGAGGTACAAATCCGCCGGCCAGCCTGACTGCACGTTATGGCTGTGGCGCAGCACATGGTCGTGCGTCGTGCCCGAGTCAAACCACACGTCCAGAATGTCGTTGACTTTGGTGTACTGAGCGGCGTCGGCTTCGCCCAGTATGTCGACGGTGCTGACCTTGCTCCAGGCTTCCACGCCGCCGGCAGCGACCATGTCGGCCGCCTGGTCCATGATTTCCATGGTGCGCGGGTGCAGCTCGCCAGTGGCAGTGTGCAGGAAAAACGGCAACGGCACGCCCCAGTTGCGCTGGCGGCTGATGCACCAGTCGGGCCGTCCGGCAATCATGCTTTGCAGGCGCAGCTTGCCGTTTTCCGGGTAGAAGCGGGTGTCGCCGATGGCTGCCAAAGCCAGCTGGCGCAGGGTTTTCTCGGCTTTGTCACTGGCGAAAACGCCTTGCGTACCCGGCGTTTCTGCGTCCATGCGAATGAACCACTGCGCGGCGGCCCGGTAGATCACCGGCGTCTTGTGGCGCCAGCAGTGCGGGTAGCTGTGAACGATGTCGTGTGTGGCGAACAGCCGGCCATGCTCGCGCAGCTTGTCGATCACCAGCGGCGCGGCTTTCCAGATGTTCAGGCCGCCAAAGAACGGCAGTTCATCGACATAACGGCCATTGCCCTGAACCGGGTTCAGGATGTCGTCCGTGGCAATGCCGTTGGCGACGCAGGAGTTAAAGTCTTCCACGCCATAAGCCGGCGAGGAATGCACGATGCCGGTGCCGTCGTCGGCGGTGGCGTAGTCGGCCACAAAGACCGGGCTCAGACGGCGGTAGCTGTAGTTGCCGCCCTCATCGCCCACGTCATGAAACGGATGCTGGAAGTTCAACAGCGCCAGGTTCTTGCCCTGCGTCGTGGCCAGCACGATGCCGGTGAGTTGGAAACGCTCCAGGCATTTCTCGACCAGTACAGAAGCCAGCAGCAAGATACCGCGTTCGGTATCGACCAGGGAGTAGTCCAGCTCCGGGTTCAGATTCAGCGCCTGGTTCGCCGGAATGGTCCAGGCGGTGGTGGTCCAGATGACCGCAAATGCATCTTTTGCCAAGCTTTCAAGTCCAAAGGCGGCGGCAAGCTTTTCCGGCTCGGCGCATTTGAAGCCGACATCGAGCGTCTGCGATTTTTTGTCAGCGTATTCGATCTCGAACTCGGCCAACGACGAGGTGCAGTCGAAACACCAGTACACAGGTTTCAGACCGCGGTAGACAAAACCGCGTTCGATGATGCGTTTGAGCGCGCGGATCTCATTCGCCTCGTTGCCGAAATCCATCGTGCGGTAGGGGTTGTCCCATTCGCCGAGCACGCCCAGGCGCTTGAAGTCGGCCATTTGGCCGGCGATCTGCTCGGTGGCGAAGGCGCGGCTCTTGGCCTGAACTTCGTCGCGCGGCAGGCTGCGGCCATGCAGCTTTTCAATCGCGTTTTCAATCGGCAGGCCGTGGCAGTCCCAGCCCGGCACATACACGGCGTCCAGCCCCTTGAGCTGGCGCGCCTTGACGATCATGTCCTTCAGGATCTTGTTGACCGCGTGACCGATGTGGATCTGCCCGTTGGCATACGGCGGGCCATCGTGCAACACAAACTTTTCAGCACCGCAGCGCGCGGCACGCAGCTTTTTGTAAATGCCTTTGTCTTCCCATTCCTGGGTCCAGCCAGCCTCGCGCTTGGGCAGGTCGCCGCGCATAGGGAAGGACGTATCAGGCAGGTTCAAGGTGCTGCGGTAATCGGTTTTTTGGTCAGACATGGGGGTACTTTGATAGCGCTTTTAGGGGAGGGCGGCCTGAAGTGGCCCAGACGCAGGGCAGGACAGAAGGCGCGCCGTTTGCAGACAAAAAACAAAGGGCGAAGGCGGTCGCGTCGGGATCGTCTAAATTCGGTCGCGCATGGTCTGACGGGTGGTTTCGAGTTGCATCGAAATGAAGAATGCCCGTGCGTCGTCGCAGTCTTTGGTGATGCCTGTTGTCAGGCTGTCAAGACCGTCGTATTTCAATTCATCGTGCAGTTTATGTAGCAATTCCACGCGGATGATTTTACCGTACGCACCTTCCGCGCCAAGGCTGGCTGGCCAGTCGAGGCAATGCGTTTCCAGCAGCACGCGGCCACCGTTGACATCGTCTGGATTGATCGAGGGCCTGATGCCCAGATTGGCCACGCCTTGCAGGGGCTGGTTGTCCAGGCCATACACCAGTACTGCAAAAATTCCACTGGCTGCCGGTTTCCAGTGTGCAAAGCGCAGGTTGAGCGTGCGAAACCCCAGGTCGCGCCCCAGCTTGCGCCCGTGCACCACATGGCCCGAAATGCTGTAAGGCCGTCCCAGCAGGCTGCCAGCACGGGCCATGTCGCCCTGCGCCAGCGCATCGCGAACCGCCGAACTGGACACGCGCGTCTGGCTCACTTGATAGCTGTTCATTCGCGCCACATCGAACCCCAGCCGGTTGCCGGCAGCGTCGAGCATTGCATAGTCGCCGGCGCGCCTCAGGCCAAAGCGGAAGTCGTCGCCTACCAGTACATAGCGCGCGCCCAATCCCTTGAGCAGCACTTCCTCGATGAATCCTTCGGGCGGCTGGGATGCCAGCAGGGCGTTGAAAGGCAGGATCACGCACTGGTCAATGCCGCAGCGGTCGAGTTCGCCCAGCTTGTCACGCAAGGTGGCAATGCGTGCAGGCGCCAGTTCAGGCTTGCGGGCAAGGGCTGCAAAATAGTCGCGGGGGTGTGGCTCGAAGGTCACGGCGCAACTGGGAACGCCCCGGTGCCGCGCCTCGTTTTTCAGCAGGGCCAGCATGGCCTGGTGGCCCCGGTGGACGCCGTCGAAATTGCCAATGGTCAGGGCGCACTCGGATGCCAGCTGAAGATGGTGGTGGCCTCGAAAAATTTTCATGCAAGAGATTATCGTTTTTATAGCGCCACGGCCCGGCGGTTAAAGCAGCAAAGGCTGGAAATGTTGATGAAGCGGTTTTCACACCTGTTTCATCATTTCACTGTATATTGATTCATTGCCCGTATACCGTCGTGTTTCCATGTTCATGGAGGTTCGTTTTGAAGGTTCTGAAACTCTCAGCCCAGGGATTGCCCCAAGCCTGGATCAGCCTTGAACTCGCCGTGCTGCATTACGCCGCCGACGAAGTGCGCTGGGAAACGGGCGCGCGCGTCGCCACCTTCCATGGCGGGCACAACGCCATCACGGGCGAGCAGTCGATCATTCATGTCAACAGCATCATTGGCACCAAGGGTGTCCCCAACATCAACCCCTTCGACCTGGTGCCGGGGCTGACCAACAGCAAGCTGTTCATCCGTGACCGCAACGTGTGCGCCTACTGCGCCCATCATGTAGGCGAGGACGACCTGACGCGCGAGCACATCATCCCGTTGGCGCAGCGCGGCGTGGACAGCTGGATGAACGTGGTCACTGCTTGCCGCGCCTGCAACCACCGCAAGAGCAACCGCACGCCCGAGCAGGCCCACATGCCTCTGCTTTATACGCCCTATGTGCCCAGCCTGTGGGAAGACTTCATCTTGCGCAACCGCCGTATTCTGGCCGACCAGATGGAGTTCTTGATCGCACACGTTCCCAAGTCCTCGCGCCTGCTCAATTGATGCGTAACAGGTTCTGAACCAAAGCGCTTTGCGTCATGGTGCTATGGTTAAATAAGGGTTTTCCCTTCCTGACTTTTTTATGATCGTTCGTGATCGGCCTTCCGGCATCCGGCTTTTCCTTGTGGTGCGTGGCTCGATCCTGAAGCGGATCCGGTTCTCTTTGTTGGCCAACACGCTCAGTGCGGTTGTGGTGACGGTGGTGCATGGCAACTTTTTTGCACTCAAGATCACACTGACGACAATTCCGTTCACCCTGATGGCGTTGCCACTGGCCATTTTTCTGGGCTTTCGCAACTCGGCTGCCTATGACCGCTATTGGGAAGGGCGCAAATTGTGGGGCGAGCTGGTGCTGCGCTGCCGTTCGCTGTCCCGGCAGTGCCAGAGCTTTATCCAGCCGGTTTCAGACATATCTGCCCAGATGCCCGATGTGGTGGCGGCGCGCCAACGTATGGTGTATCGGACCATTGCCTTTGTGCATGCCCTGCGCCTGCAATTGCGCGACCAGAGCGATTACAGCGAAATCCGGCGATGGGTGCCCCAGGCTGAGTGGTCGCAACTTCAGACCGTATCCAACAAGCATGACCGGCTGGTTCTGGAAATGGGCAAGGAACTGGGGCAATGCCAGCGCCGGGGCTGGATCGACCCCTGCCTGGCCGTGACCCTTGACAACACCTTGTCGGCTCTGAACGCGGCGGCGGCCTCTTGCGAGCGCATCAAAAGCACGCCGATTCCTTTTTCCTACACATTGCTGCTGCACCGCACGGCTTATCTGTATTGTTTTTTGCTGCCATTCGGACTGGTTGATACGATCGGCTTCATGACACCGTTCGTCGTTGCCATCGTCGCCTACACCTTCTTTGGACTGGATGCACTGGGCGATGAGATCGAGGAGCCGTTTGGCATGGAAGCCAACGATTTGCCGCTCGATACATTGTGCCGGGCAATTGAGATCAATCTGCTCGAATCGCTGGATGAAACAGAGTTGCCAGCCCAACTGCAGCCGGTCAACTATTGCCTGACCTGACCTGACCTGACCTGACTTTGGACAACAGGGCATTTGCGCCCCATCTTCAGCCAGGCCAGAGGGTTGTCAGGCGAACACGCCCGCCGTGTCCTGCATGCGGCTGGAGACTTCACCCAGTTGGTGCAGCGTGTCACCAAAGCTCATTTCGAGCTGCGTCAGCTTCTTGAAGTAGTGGCTGACGATGTATTCGTCCGTCACACCAATACCGCCATGCAGCTGCACAGCCTGCTGGCTGACAAAACGCATCGACACGCCCAATTGGTACTTGGCCCGGGCCATCGCACGGCGGCGTTCGTCTGCTGGCGAATTGAGCTTGAGCGACGCGTAGTAACTCATGGATCGGGCCAGTTCGAGCTGCATCTTCATGTCGGCCACGCGGTGACGCAATGCCTGAAAGCTGCTGATGGTCACGCCGAACTGCTTGCGCGTGTTCATGTACTCGACCGTAACTGCCAGTGCCCGGTCCATCACGCCGACGGCTTCGGCGCAGGTGGCGGCGATACCGATGTCGATGGCGTGCGCCAGCGCTTCCAGTCCGTCCAGCGTGAGCAACGTGGCAGCCGCGTTTTCCAAGGTGAGGTCCGCGGCGCGGGCGCCGTCTTGGGTGCCATAGCCGCGCGTCGTGACGCCGGTTGCCGTGCGTTCCACCAGAAACAGCGCCATCTGGCCGTCGGCCATCGCGGGAACGATGAAGGCATCGGCCTGGTCACCGGCAGGCACTATGCTTTTTATAGCTGTCAGTGCCCATCCGCCTTGCGCAGAAGCCGCTTTTGCTTCACATTTATCGAAATGGTAGCGCGCGGCGCGCTCTTGATACGCCAGCACGACAAGGCTTTCGCCCGACGCAATTTTCGGCAACCAGGCTGCTTTGACCGCTTGCGGCGCATGAGCGGACAGCACGCCGCTGGCAATCAGGGTTTGGGCGAAGGGTTCGAGCACAATGCCGCGCCCGAGTTCTTCCATGACGACCATGCCCTCGACCGGTCCCATACCGATGCCGCCGTCGTCCTCGGCAATGTAAAGGCCAGTCAGGCCCAGGTCGGCCAGCTCGCCGTAGGCTTCTCGTGAAAAGCCGCCGGCCTTGACGATGCTGCCGCGCCGTTCAAAGTCGTAGCCCTTGCCAACCCACTTGCGCGTGGCGTCGCGCAGCGATTCCTGGTCGTCGGAGAAATCAAAATCCATGATGTTTGTCCTTTAAATCTTGTTCACTCAACCGAGCGCGAACTGCGCGACGATGTTGCGCTGCACTTCGTTGGAGCCGCCGTAGATTGTTGTCTTGCGCATGTTGAAGTAGGTCGAGGCCAGCGGCGCATCGGCCACTGCGCCGCCAGGGAAGTCGCCTTGCCAGCCGGCTTCCATGGCTTCTTCGATGAACGGCAGGCTGAACGGGCCGGCTGCCAGCATCATGAGTTCGGCATAGCGCTGCTGGATTTCGCTGCCCTTGATCTTGAGCAGGCCGGCGATGTCGAGAGAGTTCTTGCCCGACTTGTCGGCCGAGAGCACGCGCAGCACCAGCATTTCAAGCGCCACCACATCGACTTCGAGCTTGGCGATTTCGTCGCGAAAGCGCAGGTCGTCATAGACGCCTTCGGTCTTGGCGATGCGCTTGAGGCGTTCAAGTTCGCGTTTGGAGCGGTTCACGTCGGCGATATTGGTGCGCTCGTGGCCGAGCAGGTATTTGGCGTAGGTCCAGCCCTTGTTTTCCTCGCCAACCAGGTTTTCTGCCGGCACTTCGACGTTGTCGAACCAGACCTCGTTCACTTCGCACTCACCGTCAAGCAGTTTGATCGGGCGCACCGTGACGCCAGGCGACTTCATGTCGATCAGCAGAAACGAAATGCCGGTTTGCGGCTTGCCTTCACTGGACGTGCGCACCAGGCAGAAAATCCATTCGCCATACTGACCCAGTGTGGTCCAGGCTTTTTGCCCGTTGACAATGAATTTGTCGCCTTGGCGCTCAGCCTTGCATTTGAGGGATGCCAGGTCGGAGCCCGCGCCTGGCTCGCTGTAACCTTGCGACCACCAGACCTCGCCGCTGGCGATGCCGGGCAAAAAGCGCTTATGCTGCTCGGCATTGCCGAAAGCCATGATGACGGGTGCCACCATCACCGGTCCAAAAGGCACGACACGCGGCGCTCCGGCCAGCGCGCATTCTTCCTCGAACAGGTGCTTTTGCACCGCGTTCCAGCCGGGGCCGCCAAATTCCTTGGGCCAGCCGTGGCCGAGCCAGCCTTTTTTGCCCAGGATTTTGGCCCAGCGCTGCATGTCGTCACGCGACAGGCGCAGGGCATTGTGAACCTTGTGCGAAATATCGGCCGGTAAGTTGGCATTGACCCAAGCGCGAATTTCTTCGCGAAAGGTTTGTTCTTCGGGGGTAAACGCTAAATCCATGGGTGGTGTCTCCAGTTATCTGATTTTTAGCACGGACGAGCGTGCCGACCTGTCAGGCCTGTGACAGCCCGAGTTCTTTATACAGGTGCGCCACCTGGCTTTCAAGCAATTCAATACGTTGTTGCATTCGTTCGGCCTGGCCCAGGGAAACCGGCTCGGTTTCCCGGTTGACCACCTCATCGCCTGTGCCGGCTTGTGAGTAGGACATTGGCAGTGATTCGCCACACAGCAAGTGCGCCCAGCGCTGCTCGCGGATGCCGGGCGCGCGCGCCAGTTGCACGACCATCAGCGCGCCGCTGTCGTCGCCGCGCGCTTTCAGTTCGGCCAGCGCGTCTTCCACGCTGGCGATGTCGGCAAACTTGTACCAGCGCTCGCTGCTCAGCCGCAACTCGCCTGGCGTCTGCGGGCCGCGCAGCATTAACAGGCCAAGCAGCACGGCCTGGGGCTCGCTCACGCCGAAGCCGCGCTGGAAATTGTGTTCGAATCGTGGCACGCGGCTGGAACTGGCCTCGAACACCAGGCTCTGCTTTTTCAGCGTGTCGATGGCGGCCTGCGCCTGGGCTTCGGTCAGGTCCATCACCGGGTCGCGGCTGGTTTTCTGGTTGCAGCCCAACACCAGCGTGTTGAGCGACAGTGGATAGCTGTCAGGAACGGTGCGTGCTTTTTCCATCAAGGTGGCGAGCACCCGGGCTTCGGGGGGAGTAAGTGGTCTCATGGGGATAATCTTAGAACAATGAAAAACATCGTTATCCTGATTTCTGGCAGCGGCTCGAACATGGCCGCGATTGCCCGCACTGCACAAAAAGAACATTGGCCCAACACCTTGGGCGTCCGGGTTGCCGCCGTCATCAGCAACAAGCCAGACGCTGGCGGCTTGACACTCGCCCGGAGCCTGGGCATTGCCACCAATGTGGTGAATCACCGCGACTTTGCGTCGCGCGAAACCTTCGATGCAGCCTTGATGTCGCGCATCGAAGCGCATGCGCCGCAACTGGTCGTGCTGGCCGGCTTCATGCGAATCCTGACGCCCGGCTTTGTCGCCCACTATGCCGGCCGGCTGATCAACATCCATCCGTCGCTTCTGCCGGCCTTTGCCGGCCTGCACACGCATCAGCGCGCCATTGACATGGGGTGCACGCTGGCGGGCACCACCGTGCATCAAGTGACCGCCGAACTGGACCATGGCCGCATCCTGGCGCAGGCAGCAGTGCCGGTACTGCCCTTTGACACGGCCGACACGCTGGCCGCCCGCATCCTGACGCAAGAGCACCTGATCTATCCGCAGGCGGTTCGGACCTTTTTTGCGCGCAGCCAGCCTTGATCTGAAAGATTGAATAAAGTCAAGTTGTTTCATTTTGTAAATGAATGAATCCAGATCGCCCTTGGCGCCGTATTCATTACAGCAGGTCGTGAATCCATCTTGATTCCGACAGGCGAGGAAGCTCAAACCACCTCAACTTCATTTCAAGGATCTAGCATGCAAACAAAACACAAATTCGCGTCTCTTGGCCTGGCCATGGCACTGTCGTTTTCGGCTATGCCGTCATTTGCTCAGGTGATGGTAGGCGGCGCTTCGATGTTGCCGACCAAGGACATCATCGACAACGCTGTCAACTCCAAGGACCACACCACGCTCGTCGCCGCCGTCAAGGCTGCCGGTTTGGTGGAAACACTGAAAGGCCCAGGTCCGTTCACCGTGTTTGCCCCCACCAACGCCGCTTTTGACGCACTGCCAGCCGGCACGGTCGACACCCTGCTCAAGCCTGAAAACAAGGCCATGCTGTCCGGCATCCTGACTTACCACGTCGTGGCCGGCAAGATGGACGCTGCTGCACTGACCAAGGCAATTGCTGCTGGCAAGGGCAAAGCAACGCTGAAAACCGTCGCTGGCGGTAACCTGACCGCCACCGCAAAGGGCGGCAAAGTCATGGTGATGGATGAAAAAGGCGGAACTGCCACTGTAACGATTGCTGACGTGATCCAGTCCAACGGCGTGATTCACGTTGTCGACAAGGTTCTGCTGCCCAAGTAAGCATTAATCAGTTGGCGCGCCGGCCTTGTGCCGGTTGCGCCAGGTGAAGGCCCGCAGGCGGTTCATACCCTCTGCGGGCCTTTTGCGTTTTTGTGCTGCGTGTGACCTTTGAACGATGCGATCGCTGGTTGTAATCAAGCCGTCACATGGGTTGCCCAAGATCAGCTTCTTTATTTCATAGAAACGCAAGCATGTTTTCATCTGGAATTTTCCTGCCCGCACTGACGCGCCCACTGTCATTCGCCATGGCGGCGATTGCTCTGGCTTCTTCATCCCTGTATGCGCAATCCGCTGAAGGCGCTGCGACTGAATTTCCGGCTACCTTGGCCGGTCATGCCGTGATGCCTGCGGCGTCTTTCATCGCGGCGCCTCAGGATGCGCCGCCAGATCTGAAAATCAGCGGAAAATTCACCACTGGCAAGCGTGTGGAGGCCGTCGGCACGGTCGAAGGACTGTCGGCCGGGCGTCCCACCGGCATGTCTTTGCCCTTTAAAGGCCAGCCCCTGCAAGGGCACTCGGGCATCAAGACCATGCCTGACGGCAGCTTTTGGCTGTTGACGGACAACGGGTTTGGCTCTAAGGCCAATTCGCCCGATGCCATGCTTTACCTGAGCCGCTATGCCGTTGACTTCAAGGGCGGCGCAATGAAGCGGCTGGAAACCATCTTCCTGCACGATCCCGACAAGAAAGTGCCTTTTCGTATCGTTCACGAAGGCAGCAAAAAACGTTACCTGACCGGCAGCGACTTTGACACCGAAAGCTTCCAGCTGGCGGGTGGCGCCTTGTGGATTGGCGACGAATTCGGACCATTCCTGATCAAGACCGACATGAAGGGCAAGGTGCTGGCAGTGTTTGACACGCTGGTCGACGGCAAGGTGGTGCGCTCGCCCGATCACCCGGCCATGACCACGCCGGGTGCGCCCGGCGGCGCGGTGGATTTCCAGGTGCGCCGTTCCAAGGGCTTTGAAGGCATGGCCGCTTCCAAGGACGGCAGCAAGCTTTATGCTTTGCTTGAAGGCGCGCTTTGGGATGCGGGCAGCAAGAGCTATGAAAACCTGCAAGGCAAGGACTATTTGCGCGTGCTGGAGTTCGACGTGAAAAGCGGGTCGTGGACCGGGCGCCACTGGAAGTACCTGCTGGAGGCTAACAACCACGCGATTGGCGACTTTAATATGATCGACGACACGACCGGTCTGATCATCGAGCGTGACAACGGCGAAGGCACGGCCGGCAAGGCCTGTCCCGAAGGCCAGAAGCGCACCGACTGCTTTCACGACATCGCCAAGTTCAAGCGCGTCTACAAGATCGAGATGAATGAGGCCAACGTCGGCGGCCCGTTGCGAAAAATCGGCTACATCGACCTGATGGCCATCGCCGACCCCGCCAAGCTGGCGCGTAAACCGCTGAACAACGGCGTGCTGACCTTTCCTTTCTTCACGATTGAAAACGTTGATGTGGTGGACAGCACCCACATCGTGATCGGCAACGACAACAACCTGCCATTTTCCAGCAGCCGCGAGCCCAACAAAGCCGACGATAACGAACTGGTGTTGCTGGAAGTCGGCAATTTTCTGAAGGCCAACTAACGTGCAGGGGAAGAGGGCGATTGCTTGGTAGCAACCCTGCTTTTTTTTGATCGCCGGCGCTGTCGTCGCGGATGGTGGGTCGAGAAGCCTGGCGTCCGTATGGGCCAGAGGCTCAATCCACTACAGCGGCAACTTCCTCGGTATTGAAGTCAGCGGGCATCACGATTTCCAGCATTTCAATATCTTCGCTGTGGCCGACCTCGCGGTGGCGAATTTCAGGCGGCTGGTAAACGCAGGAACCGGCCTCAAGCCTGACGATGCCCTGGCCTTCGTAGTCAAACTCGATCCAGCCTTTCAGGACGTAAACCAGCTGGAATGTCGTCTGGTGCCGATGCGGCTGACTGGAGAAATCCGTGCCCGCTGCCGCGCGGATCACATGGGCATCGATGTGTCCGGCTGTCGCATGCTTGATGCCAAGATCCCGGTACTCGAAAAAAGACCTAAGCCCCCGCGCAAAGGTCGCGTCCCTGGCATGCGTTACGGTGAATCCAAGCGTTGTCATGATGCCTCCTGGTTGGTGGGCATCCAGCATAGCGCCCCTCCAGGCACCGCGTTTACCGCATTGCGCGCGTTTCCGGATTGCAACTGATCGCGAGCAACCGGTACACAGCAAGCGGTTGGCATGAAGTTGCCGTTCACCCATCCATAAGCTATTAAAATAATAGCTGTATAGGCAATCAGAACGTGCGCTAGAGGCCTAAAACACTACATTTTTGACTGGAACACCAGCCCGGCGTGCTCGCGCAGCGCATGGAACTTGATCTTCGGCCATTGCTGCTCGACGGCGCGCAGCGTGGCGCTGTGGTCCACCAGCAGCGTCGGCGCATCCACCGCGTCCAGGGCAACCCGGTGCGCGTTGGCGTCCATGAATTTTTTCAACTCGTTCGCATCGTCACACGTCACCCAGCGCGCCAGGTTGAAATTGCTTTGCAGGATGCGCGCCTTGACGCCGTACTCATGCTCCAGCCGGTGCGCCACCACCTCGAACTGCAACTGACCGACCGCGCCTAGCAGCAGCAATGAACCGGCAATCGGCCTAAATACCTGAATCGCGCCTTCTTCGCCCAGCTGTGTTAGGCCGGCGCGCAGCTGCTTGCTGCGCAGCGGGTCGGCCACTTCCACCGCGCGGAACATTTCCGGCGCAAAGAAGGGCAGGCCGGTGAACTGCAGCGCTTCGCCCTCGGTCAGCGTGTCGCCGAGTTGCAGCACGCCGTGGTTGGGAATACCGATGATGTCGCCGGCAAAAGCAGTATCTAACAACTCGCGTCGCTGGCTCATAAAGCTGACCACCGTGTTGGGCCGCAGTTCCTTGCCGCTGCGCACCACCTTGAGCTTCATGCCGCGCGTGAATTCGCCGCTGGCCACGCGCAAGAAGGCAATGCGGTCGCGGTGCGCCGGGTCCATGTTGGCCTGGATCTTGAACACCACGCCGGAAAATTTCTTTTCCTCCGGATGCACGATGCGCTGCATGGCTGTGCGTTCTGCCGGCGCGGGTGCCAGGTCCACCAGCGCATCAAGCACTTCCTGCACGCCGAAGTTGTTGATCGCCGAGCCGAAAAACATTGGCGTCTGCTGGCCGGCCAAAAACGCTTCGCGGTCGAATTCGGGCGAGGCGCCTTCAAGCAACTCCAGCTCATCCTGCGCCTGGGTGAATTCGGCGCCAAAGCGTTTGGTGGCTTCGGCATTGTCCAGGCCGGCCAGGATTTCATCGTCGCCGCCGGCCTTGTCCTCGCCGGGGCTGAAGACGCGCATGCGTTTTTCGCGCCGGTCATACACGCCGTGGAACAATTTGCCCATGCCCACCGGCCAGGTGAAGGGCACGACGGCCATGCCGAGTTCGCGCTCGATCTCGTCCATGATGTTCATCGGGTCCTGCACCTCGCGGTCCATCTTGTTGACGAAGGTCAGGATCGGCGTGCCGCGCGCGCGGCAGACCTGCAGCAGGCGGCGGGTTTGCGGCTCGACGCCGTTGGCCGCGTCAATGACCATCAGCGCTGCATCGACGGCGGTCAGCACACGGTAGGTGTCTTCAGAAAAATCCTGGTGGCCGGGCGTGTCGAGCAGGTTGATGACGCAGTCGCGGTATTCCATCTGCATGACCGAGCTGGCAACGGAAATGCCGCGCTGCTTTTCGATTTCCATCCAGTCGGACGTGGCATGGCGCGCGGCTTTTCTGGCCTTGACGCTGCCGGCGATCTGGATTGCGCCTGAGAACAGCAGCAGCTTTTCCGTCAGCGTGGTCTTGCCCGCGTCAGGGTGGGAAATGATGGCAAACGTGCGGCGGCGCTTGACTTGTTTGGCGATTTCAGTTGTTTCGGACATAACCGCTGATTATCGGCGAGCCGGCCGGCTTGCCCGGCCTTCCGCCGGCGCGTGTTCCTGATGGCGCCAAACGAAACGGGCATCGTGAAAGGAAAAAACGGCGCCGAGTCAGTCCTTTGCGCCTCTGGAAACTGCCTGCTTTTCAGCGCCCCGCATGCCGCTCCTGCGCCTTGCCGGCCTGGCGAACCTGAACCGCATGGTTGCCGCTTTGGATGGCCGTGCCTTCGGTGCTGGCATCCAGCTGGTTGTCATAGTCCAGCATGCTGGCACCCTGCGCGGCGTCAAGATGCCAGATGCGGATGCGCAGCCGGTCTGCTGCGCCGTCTGCGTTGTGGGCGCTGTTGTTGTGGCTCGCATGACCTCTGTCGTTTTTGTCATTCCCGTCGTTGCCGGGACCGTCTTTTGTGCCATCGATGAGCGTCACCCTGAATTTATAGCCACTCGCGCCATTGAGGCTGCCGCTGCCCTGGTACTGCGCGCGAGCGCCCTGGACATTGAGCCAGTCGTAGCCGCTGCTTTCAAAATGCAGCCCCGCACTAGCCAGCTGAAACCGGGTCTGGCTCCTCGGCTTTTGTCCTGTCTCCTCAGCGCGTATCCGGGTGCTGAAGGTGGCGCGTCCCGCCAGCCCGGGATACGGCCTGTAAGCCCCTGGCGGCGAAGCGATGGCGAGCCTGGCGCTGGCGAAGCTGTCGCCAGAAGGCTTGAGCAGCACCAACTTCCTGTCGGCATAGCCGAGGATGGCGCCGCCCTCCGAGATCGCTGTCGCCAAAGTCACCGTCAGCCCGGCAGGCGCTGTCGGAATGCGCGTATTGAGGTCCACCAGGCCCTCGGCTGCCGTCCAGATGAACGCATGCGGGAGCGGACTGGTTGCGCTGGTGCCGGACGTGCCGACCACCTGGCCCGAGTCATTGAGGTCAGCGGTGGCTGAAGACACGCCGCCAGCCAGTGTGCCGAGGTCAAGCATGCGGCCGGCGGTGGGTCCTGTGGGGCTCCAGAAGAAGGCATGTCCCAAGGGAGCAGCAGCGGGGTCGGTCCCGTTGGCCGTGTCGGAGTTGCCTACGACCTGTCCCAGCGCGTTGAGTGCCAAGGCGTCTGAATTCCGGCCGCCGAGCGTGCCCAGATCCTGCATGCCGGCCGCCGCGGTCCATAAAAAGGCATGGTGCCGCACTCTGTTTGGTAATCCGCGCAAGGGTCCGAACTCGATGTTGGAACTGCCTGCGACCTGGCCCTCGTCATTCAGGGCCGTAGCGCTGCTGACGTCCCCGCGCCCCAGTGTGCCGAGGTCGCGAATGCCGCTCCCAGGCGTCCACAGAAAAGCATGTGACGGCAAACCCGCTAGGGGGTTCCCGAAGGTGCTGAACGCGCCGCCGGTCACCTGGCCCAGGGCATTCACATGATTGGCTGACACAGGGAAGAAACCGGGAATCGGCAGCGTGCTCAGATCGAGCATCCCAAGCCCTTCGGTCCACACGAAGGGATGAGATGAGAACTGCCCGCTGACGACCGGTTCGATGTGTTCGGTGACGCCTGCCACCTGTCCCGCCGCATTGATGGCTCGCGCGGTGGAACTGCCGCCGGCCGGCGCCCCGAGATCGATGACGGCGGGAGTGGTGCGGCCGGCCGTAGTCCAGCGCAGGGCATGCGCGGGGCTCGTGGTGGTGTAGCCGGCGATCTGCGCCGCATCGTTGATGGCGGCCATGTAGCCCAGTCCCAGGTCCTGGATGGCTCGGCCGTTGTAGAGCAGCGCGTGTGGCCCGTCTGGGCGAAGGCTAGTGAAGGCGACCTGGCCGGAGGCGTTGATGCTTTCAAGCGGTGCCATGGCGGGATCGGCTTCGAGCATCACCACGTCGTAAGTCGCCGCGACGAAGGGCACCGGCTCGACCAACCCGTTGACCTGCATCGCGTCCACTGTATTGAGACCTGCCTGGGATGCATTGACCGCATCATCGCTGCCGCCTCCGCCTCCGCCTCCGCCTCCGCCACAGGCTGCCAGGGCCACCAGACATTGAACAAGCCCTGTTCGCCATGCGACCCTGGCGTAAGGTGTGATTGCATGCTTCATGGCGCACCTCCTTTTGCATCGTCTGCTCGGTCATCGCAGGGCTGAGAGCGCTTCAACACATGGGGGCATACACGGGTCTGTTGACCTGCCGCCCTGTCCGCAGTGGCATGGCGCAGACAAAGCTCTGAAATCTCATGATAGGCCGCTGCTCCCAGCAAGCAAGCTGTGCAGTCTGTAAGAATTGTTTTCTGTTGCGCGTACGAGCTGGCGGTGTCTGGTCCCTTAACGCACGTGCCACGGCGCCATGCGCTTTGATGACACGCCCGGCGCCTTCTTCGGCCACTGGGCGCAGCAGGCCCGAAGGGGCTGCAGGCCGGCTAATCCGGCTCGCGCAGGAAACGCGGCTGGCGAACGCCGCCGATCACCACTTCCTCTTGGAACATCGCCGCCGGCCGCACCCACAGGCCGCGCTCTCCGTACAGCGCACGGTACAGCGTCATCGGCTCCAGGGTTTCACTGTGGCGCACCGTACCGATGACTTCGTAAGGCAGGTCTTTATAGTGGCGGTAAAGTCCGGGCGGGGTTTCAATCAGCGGCGGCAAAGAATCTGGCATGGGCAATCAACAGGCAAGAGAAGCTGGGACAATAGGGGCATGCATCCTAACGCCTTACTCGACTGTTGTACCGAGCTTCTCAAGCAGGTTCTTAAATTTGACCACCCCGCCGACATGGTGGTGTCACGCTATTTCCGCGAAATGCGGCTGGGTCCGCGTGAACGTGCCACCGTGGCAGAAACCATCTATGGCGTGCTGCGCAAGAAAAACCTTTACGTCTACATGGCCCAGCACGGCTACGGCGTGCCCGAGCGGCGCCTGGCTATCCTGGGCTTTGCCGCGCCGCGCGACTTCCTGAGCGGCGCGCTGACCGACCAAGAGCAAGACTGGCTGTCGCGCTGCGACCAGGTCAAGCCGGCAGACCTGATGGAGTTGCACCGCCACAACCTGCCGCAGTGGCTGGTCGAGCCGCTCAAAGCGCAGCTGGGAGACGATTTCTGGCCGCTGGTCGAAAGCCTGAACACGCAGGCCGGGCTCGACCTGCGCGTCAACACCTTGAAGGATAAACGGGCTGATGTGCAGAAGGAGCTTGCGCGAGCAGCTATTAAAACCGTAGCAACGCCGTATTCACCCTGGGGCTTGCGCTTGACCGACAAGCCCCAGCTGGCGAATGTGGACGCCTTCAAGCGCGGTGCCATTGAAGTGCAGGACGAAGGCTCGCAGTTGCTGGCGCTGCTGGTCGATGCCAAGCGTGGCGAGATGGTGGTGGACTTTTGCGCCGGTGCCGGTGGCAAGACCCTGGCGCTGGGCGCGTCCATGCGCACCACCGGCCGTTTGTATGCGTTTGACACGTCGGCGCACCGGCTGGCCGCGCTCAAGCCGCGCCTGGCGCGCAGTGGCCTGTCGAACGTGCATCCGGTGGCGATTGCGCATGAACGCGACGACCGCATCAAGCGGCTGGCCGGCAAGATCGACCGGGTGCTGGTCGATGCGCCGTGTTCGGGCCTGGGCACGCTGCGGCGCAACCCGGACCTGAAATGGCGCCATAACCCGAAGGCGATTGAAGAGTTGACCGCCAAGCAGACCGCCATTTTGCAGAGCGCCGCGCGTCTGGTGAAGCCGGGCGGACGGCTGGTGTATGCCACCTGCAGCATCCTGCGCGAGGAAAACGAGGCCATTGCCGAGGCCTTCAGCGTTGCGAATCCTGACTTTCAGGTGCTCGAAGCCGCGCCCCTGCTGACGCACATGGGCGTCGAGCATGCCGAAAAACTCTGCCGGGGTCCGTACCTGCGGCTCTGGCCCTATCTGCACCAGACCGACGGATTTTTTGCGGCGGTCTGGCAAAAGGTCTGAAGCGGCATCCGCCTGCAAAATCTATGAGCAAGCCGAACTGGCCTTATTGCTGAAGCCGGTTTACCGATGCTGCGGCCGTTGCTTGCACGTTGAAGGGTCTTTGTAATTAAGGCCCATCAATTTATAATCGAAGGTTGTCTGGCGCCACCCTTGGAGACAAGCCCTGAATACGTGGCGGTCCTGGACTCATCCCAAAGGACTTTTATGTTTTTGTTCGATGCCGCCCTCGATTGGCTGGCAAACGGCCTGCTGGCAGCAAGCTGGTGGCAAATCGTGCTTTACGCGCTGGTGACGACCCACATCACCATTGTCAGCGTGACTTTGTACCTGCACCGTCATCAGGCGCATCGTTCGCTGGACCTGCATGCCATTCCTGCGCACTTTTTCCGCTTGTGGCTATGGCTGGCCACGGGCCAGGTCACCAAGGAATGGGTCGGCGTACATCGCAAGCACCATGCCAAATGCGAGACCATGGAAGACCCGCACAGCCCGCAGGCCCATGGCATCAAGACTGTGCTGTTCACCGGTGCCGAGTTGTACCGGGCCGAGACAAAAAACCTGGAAACCATCACCAAATACGGTCGTGGCACCCCCGATGACTGGATTGAGCGCAATCTCTACACCCGCTACAGCTGGCAAGGCGTTGGCCTGATGCTGGTCATCAACTTGGCACTGTTCGGTGTTGCCGGGCTGAGCGTGTGGGCGGTGCAGATGATGTGGATTCCCATCACGGCGGCGGGCATCATCAACGGCATTGGCCACTATTGGGGTTACCGCAATTTCGAGGCGTCCGATGCCAGTACCAATGTGTCGCCCTGGGGCATCATCATTGGCGGCGAAGAGCTGCACAACAACCACCACACCTACCCCACGTCTGCCAAGTTCTCGGTCAAGCCGTATGAGTTCGACATTGGCTGGGGCTACATCCGCGCCATGGAAATGGTCGGTCTGGCTGCTGTGAAAAAAGTGCCACCTCGGCTCAAGCTGGGCGTCGTCCAGCCTTTGGCCGACGAGCGGACGCTCGAAGCCCTGATTGTCCACCGCTATGAGGTCATGGCCGGTTATGCCCGCGAACTGCGCCGCGCCGGCGAGGTTGAAATTGCCTTGCTGAAAGCCAAAAAAGCCGATGTTTCGATGCTGAAGCTGGCCAATCGCTGGCTGCACCGCGATGAAGACAAGGTGCCGCCAGCCGTCAGGCCTCAGGTGGCGCAAGCCCGTGCGGACTATCCGGTGCTCGACAAGATGGTCACCATGCGCGAGGAGTTGCGCCAGTTGTGGCTGAGCACCTCCGCGTCGCGCGAGCAACTTGCTGCGGACCTGCAGGCCTGGTGCCATCGGGCCGAAGAAAGCGGCATTGCTGCGCTGCGCGAATTTTCGATGAAATTGCGTTCTGCCCGCGCCTGAGCTATTTCGCATAGACTTTTTTTGACCAACAGGAAAGCCGCTGGAGCGAGCCATCGCTGCAGCGGCTTTTTTGTGACCACTTGATTCATTGAATCTGTTTACCGCCTCTCGTGTCGCTGCAGATTCTTCAGCAATCCATGAACCATGAACTTCGGCGACGGATGGCAACGGGCGCCGGCAAGGCGAAGCCGCATTATCGGTATATGTTTTTATGATCAGGGGCTAAATGAATCATTTCGGGCATAAAAAAACCCGCTGTGATGACAGCGGGTTTTTTTGGCAACACCCGAAGACGTTGCACAAGCATCAAACTGAATTATTTCAGTTTCATTTCCTTGTATTCCACATGCTTGCGTGCCTTGGGATCAAATTTCATGATCAGCATTTTTTCAGGTGTGGTCTTCTTGTTCTTGTCGGTCGTGTAGAAGTGACCGGTGCCAGCTGTTGATTGCAGCTTGATTTTTTCGCGTCCGCCTTTAGCCATGGTAGTTCTCCTTAAACTTCACCGCGGGCACGAAGGTCCACCAGGACTGCATCGATGCCGTTTTTGTCAATCAAGCGCAGACCGGCTGCGGTGATGCGAAGGCGCAAGAAGCGCTTTTCGCTTTCAACCCAGATACGGCGGTACTGCAGATTGGGCATGAACCGACGCTTGGTTTTGTTGTTTGCGTGAGAAACATTGTTTCCCACCATCGGGCCTTTGCCCGTTACCTGACAGACGCGTGCCATGAGCGCACTCTCCGTAAAAAATTAGAAATAGGATGCTGAAAAACCCGATGGGCCTGTGCTGGACAGACCCTACGAATGCTCAGCTAAGCCATAAATTATAGCTTGAAAACAAAATTACCCAAAGTCTGATGGTTTGGCTGCCCGGTAAATGCGTCCGGGCGCCATGCGTTGGAAGACCGGATTTATTCGTTTTGTTCCAGAAACCGCTGGGCATCGAGTGCGGCCATGCAGCCGGTGCCGGCGCTGGTGATTGCCTGCCGGTACACGTGATCCTGAACGTCGCCTGCCGCGAACACGCCTGGAATGCTGGTCATCGTCGCCATGCCCTGCAGTCCCGTCCTGGTGATGATGTAGCCATCTTTCATCTCCAGCTGGCCGTCAAAAATGGCTGTGTTCGGATGATGGCCGATGGCTATGAAGCAGCCTTTGAGCGCAAGGTCTTGGGTGGCGCCGGTTTTGGTACTTTTCAACCGGACGCCGGTGACGCCTGACGCGTCCCCCAGCACCTCGTCCAGCGTCTGGTGCAGTTGCAGTTCAATCTTGCCGCTGGCGACTTTTTCATGCAGCTTGTCGATCAGGATGGCCTCGGCCTTGAAGGTGTCGCGGCGATGCACCAGCGTGACCTTGCTGGCAATGTTGGACAAATACAGCGCTTCCTCGACCGCCGTGTTGCCGCCGCCTATCACGCAGACTTCTTGCTCGCGATAGAAAAAGCCGTCGCAAGTGGCACACCCGGAAACGCCGCGCCCCATGAACGCGGTTTCCGATGCCAGTCCCAGGTATTTGGCTGACGCGCCGGTGGAAATGATCAGGGTGTCGCAGGTGTAGGAGCCGCTGTCGCCAGTCAGGGTGAAGGGGCGCTGGCTCAAATCGACTTGGTTAATGTGGTCGAAAATGATTTCAGTGTTGAAGCGTTCGGCATGCGCCAGGAAGCGCTGCATCAGTTCGGGCCCCTGGACGCCGTCGACATCGGCCGGCCAGTTATCCACGTCGGTAGTGGTCATCAGTTGGCCTCCCTGGGCCATGCCGGTGATAAGCATCGGTTTGAGGTTGGCACGCGCTGCGTACACGGCAGCCGTATAGCCAGCCGGGCCTGAGCCAAGAATGAGAACTCTGGAATGTTTCATGATGTAGAACCCGATGGGTAAGTGTTGGAACTCAGGTAGAGTCGGCTCGCGTATGTGTTCAGCAAGGTAAAAACTTTGACAGTATCTGTATTTAGCAAAAGCGCGGCCATTGTAAGAAATCGCCTGGCGATTGTCGGCCATGGGGTTGAAGGGGCAAACGCATGACCGCCACCATGGTGTCCCGGCTTGATCTGCTTCGCCGCGTGCCTCTTTTTTCAATGCTCACCACCAGCCAGGCGGTGTCGGTTGCCGATGCCGTGGTCAAGCGGCGTTACCGCAAGGGCGAGCTGATTGTCGAGCAGGGGCAAAAATCCTGTGCCTTGACTATTTTGCTGACCGGTCGCGCACGCGTGGTGAGCCGCGACGCGCGCGGGCGCGAGGTGATCCTGGCGACCTTGCGCCCCGGGGATTTCGTGGGCGAAATGAGCCTGATCGACCAGGCGCCGCACTCGGCGTCCGTGATCGCCGAGTTGCAGACCGATACCTTGGTGATGGACCAGCTGGCGTTCACGCGCTGCCTTCCTGACAGCGACTCGATGGCCTATGCGATGCTCAAGGGATTGGTGCATCGACTGCGCCAGGCCGATCGCAAGATTGAATCCCTGGCCCTGATGGACGTGTACGGCCGGGTGGCCGGCACGCTGCTCGATTTAGCCGCGGAGGCCCTGCCCGACGCCGACGGTGCGGCCATGATTCACGGCAGGGTATCGCGCCAGGACGTGGCGAAAATGGTTGGCGCTTCTCGCGAAATGGTCAGCCGGGTGATGAAGGACCTGGAGGAGCGCGGCTTTATTGAAACGCAGGACAACGGTTCGCTGCTGGTGAGGCCGCATCTGGATTCACTGGTCTGACCGGACGCGCTTACAGTCAGAGACTGTTCCCCGAACCCAAAGCTTCGCCCAACTGCGTTAAGCTTCAAGACCCGTTTATGACTTACTCGCTAGATACCCTGAACTCCAGAAATTCTCCTGCTGCGGGCGCGCCCGGCGGCTTTAAACGTGTAGCCCGCGAAGTTGGCCTGATCCTGGGACTGGTGGGTCTGATTCTCTGGATGGCCGCTTTGTTGAGCTACTCGCCGCAGGATGCGGCCTGGTCAACCTCCGGGAATCCGGATGCTGCCAGTGGCACTTTGGTGGCTGCCAGGAACTGGGGCGGCTTTTTGGGTGCCTGGCTGGCCGATGCCAGCTACTTCTTGCTGGGATTTTCGGTTTGGTGGGCGCTGGCCGCCAGCGCATGGGTCTGGGTGCAGTCCGTGACGCGCGGACTGCGTCGCAATTCGCTGGCACCGGAACCTATCCCGAACCGCGTCTGGTTCTGGCTCGGACTGGTGTTGCTGCTGACGGCCAGTGCCGCGCTGGAATGGTCGCGCCTGTACCGCTTCGAATTCAGGCTTCCGGGCCATGCAGGGGGCGTGATTGGTTATGTGCTGGGCAACGTGGGCGTCAAATGGCTGGGATTTGCCGGATCGGGCCTGGTCTTTATTGCGCTGGGTTTGATTGCCGTGGCCAGCGTGTTCAATTTTTCCTGGGGCCGCGTCGCCCTGCGTCTGGGTGCCAGGATTGACAGCATCATGGCCTTGCGCCGTGAAAAACGCGAACTCGCGCAGGATCTTGCCGTGGGCAAGCAAGCCGCCCGCGAGCGCGAAGAGACGCTGAGCGATGAACGCACTGGGACCGAGGCACATCACCCGGTGCCGGTCATCATCAAGCAGCCGGCGGTCGAAGTGCTAAAAAGTGAGCGTCCCGCCAAACCCAAACCAGGTGTGCCGGCAAACGCCACGCCAACCGTGGCGGCCGTCGCACCAGCCGCTGCGCCAGTCTTCCCTTTTCCCTCTGTGTCCGGGGTGACGCACGTGCCTGCCGCGCCGGCTCTGCTGGCCGCAGCACCTTCGTCGCAGATGGACTCCCACCTGCCACAGGTCAGTTTGCTCGACACCGCCTTGCTGCGACAGGAAAGCGTGGCGTCCGAAACGCTGGAAATGACCTCGCGCCTGATCGAGAAAAAGTTGAAGGACTTCGGTGTCGAGGTGCGTGTCGTCGCTGCAGCGCCCGGCCCGGTCATCACGCGCTATGAAATCGAACCGGCCACCGGCGTCAAGGGCTCGCAGGTCGTCACACTGGCCAAGGACCTGGCGCGCGCGCTGAGCCTGGTGTCGATCCGGGTGATCGAGACCATTCCCGGCAAGAACTACATGGCGCTGGAACTGCCCAACGCCAAGCGGCAGATGATCAAGCTCAGCGAAATTCTGGGCTCCAAGGTCTACCACGACGCCACCTCGCTGCTGACCATGGGCCTGGGCAAGGACATCGCCGGCCATGCGGTCGTCGCCGACCTGGCCAAAATGCCGCACTGCCTGGTGGCCGGCACCACCGGCTCGGGCAAGTCGGTGGGCATCAACGCGATGATCCTGAGCCTGCTCTTCAAAGCCGATCCACGCGACGTGCGGCTGCTGCTGATCGACCCGAAGATGCTGGAAATGAGCGTCTACGAAGGCATTCCGCACCTGCTGGCGCCGGTCGTCACCGATATGCGCCAGGCCGCCCACGGCCTGAACTGGTGCGTCGCTGAAATGGAAAAGCGCTACAAGCTGATGAGCAAGCTCGGCGTGCGCAACCTGGCCGGCTACAACGCCAAGATCGACGAGGCCAATGCCAGCGAGGAGTTCATCTACAACCCCTTCAGCCTGACGCCTGACGCGCCGGAGCCGCTGGAGCGCCTGCCTTATATCGTCGTGGTGATCGACGAGCTGGCCGACCTGATGATGGTGGTTGGCAAGAAGATTGAAGAGCTGATTGCGCGCCTGGCGCAAAAGGCCAGAGCCGCCGGCATCCACCTGATACTGGCCACGCAGCGACCCAGCGTGGACGTGATCACCGGCCTGATCAAGGCCAACATTCCGACGCGCCTGTCCTTTCAGGTAAGCAGCAAGATCGACAGTCGCACCATTTTGGACCAGATGGGCGCCGAGGCCTTGCTGGGCATGGGTGACATGCTTTACATGCCGAGTGGTACGGGCTTTCCCATCCGCGTGCATGGTGCGTTTGTGAGTGACGAAGAAGTTCACCGGGTCGTCGCCTACCTCAAGAAGCAGGGAACCCCCAACTACATCGATGGTGTGCTCGAAGGCGGCACGGTCGAAGGCGAGGGCGGCGACCTGTCGGGCGATGCGGGCGGCGAGAAAGACCCGATGTACGACCAGGCGGTGGAAGTGGTGATGAAAAACCGCAAGGCCAGCATTTCGCTGGTGCAGCGTCACCTCAAGATTGGCTACAACCGCGCCGCGCGGCTGGTCGAGGACATGGAAAATGCCGGGCTGGTCAGCGCCATGAGTGGCAGCGGCCAGCGTGAAATCCTGGTGCCCGCAAGGGCGGAGTGAACTTGATGAAACGTTTTTTTGCTACTTTTTTAATAGCTTCATATGTAGGCACAGCATGCGCAAACGGCCTGGAAAGCCTTGAAACCTTCGTCAAGACGGTGAGCAGCGGCCGCGCCGACTTCACGCAGGTCGTGACCGCGCCCGCCCGCGAGGGCCAGACCGCCCGCAGCAAGACCTCCAGCGGCACTTTCGCATTTTCCCGGCCCAACCGTTTCAAGTTTCTTTACCAAAAGCCTTTCGAGCAAAGCATCGTCGCCGACGGCCAGACCTTGTGGCTCTACGATGCCGACCTGAACCAGGTCACCGCGCGCAAGCAGTCTGCCGCGCTGGGCTCGACGCCTGCCGCGCTGATCGCCGCCGCGCCCGATCTGCGCGCGTTGCAGGCTGATTTCACGCTGGCCGCCGCACCTGAAAAGGACGGCCTGGAATGGGTCGTGGCCACGCCCAAGGCCAAAGACGGGCAGCTGCAAGCGGTGCGCGTCGGCTTTCGCGCGGGCAAGCAACCCGCAGCGCAAACGGCTGAACTTGCGGCGCTGGAAATTCTCGACAGCTTCGGCCAGCGCTCGGTGCTCACCTTCAGTCAGGTAGAGGTCAACCCCAGCCTGCCCAAAGACGCGTTCCAGTTCACTTCGCCCAAGGGCGCGGACGTGATCCGGCAGTAAACCGGCTGCCCTGCCGCGCAGGGCTGCTGGCAGCAGCGCGGCAAGGCAGCAAAAGCAAGGCGCCTCTTTCATGGCCAAGTCCCCCCCATCGACGCATCAACCCCTGGCCGAGCGGCTGCGGCCCAAGAACCTGGGCGAAGTCATCGGCCAGCAGCATTTGCTGGGCGAGGGCCTGCCGCTGCGCATCGCCTTTGAATCGGGCGAGCCGCACAGCTGCATTCTGTGGGGACCGCCCGGCGTGGGCAAGACCACCATCGCCAGGCTCATGGCCGGCAGCTTCGACGCGCATTTCATCACCATTTCCGCTGTACTCGGCGGCGTCAAGGACATCCGCGAGGCGGTCGAGCAGGCGACGATCTGGCAGGCGCAGGGCGGTCGGCGCACCATCGTGTTTGTTGACGAGGTGCACCGCTTCAACAAAAGCCAGCAAGACGCCTTTTTGCCGCATGTCGAAAGCGGCTTGTTCACCTTCATTGGCGCGACCACCGAAAACCCGTCCTTCGAGGTCAATTCGGCCCTGCTGTCGCGCGCGGTGGTGTATGTGCTCCAGCCGTTGGCGGAAACCGATCTCAAGAAAATTGTTGCCAGAGTCCTTTTGGAGCGGGCGCTGCCAGCGATAGAAAAAATAGCAGACGAAGCGGTGGACCGGCTCGTGGCTTATGCCGATGGCGACGCCCGCCGGTTGCTCAATACGCTTGAATCGCTCAGCGTCGCCGCCAAATCCGAAAAAATCACCGCCGTGACCGATGCCTGGCTGCTCAAGGTGCTGGGCGAGCGCCTGCGCCGCTACGACAAGGGCGGCGAGCAGTTCTACGACACCATCTCGGCGCTGCACAAGTCGGTGCGCGGTTCCGACCCCGACGCTGCCCTGTACTGGTTCATGCGCATGCTCGACGGCGGTGCCGAGCCGCGCTACATGGCGCGCCGCCTGATCCGCATGGCCAGCGAGGACATAGGCCTGGCCGACCCGCGCGCGCTGCGCCTGGCGCTCGATGCCGCCGAAGTCTATGAACGGCTCGGTTCGCCCGAGGGCGAACTGGCACTGGCGCAATGCGTGGTGTACCTGGCAGTCGCGCCAAAGTCGAATGCGCTTTACAAGGCTTTCAACGAGGCCAAGGCCTTCATCAAGCAAGATGGCACCCGGCCGGTGCCTATGCACCTGCGCAATGCACCAACAAAGCTCATGAAGCAGCTCGATTACGGCAAAAACTACCGCTATGCGCATGACGAGGAAGATGGCTTTGCGGCAGGCGAAAACTACTTCCCCGAAGGCATGGTCGCACCGGGCTTTTACAGGCCTGTCAACCGCGGCCTGGAGATCCGGATTGCCGATAAGCTCAATGAACTGAAGGCAAAAAACCATCAGAAAAACTGATGCCTGGAAAATCCCGCTGATGCAACATGCTTCCACCAAAATATTTCAATTCGTCTAGGGTTTACCCCGGAAAAACAGTTTGACTGGCGCGATTCTCGCTATAACCCTGTGGCTACAATTCGCCCACTAGCTCGCCACCTCCCCCGGTCATTTCACCGGAGACAGGCGGGCTTTTTGTTAACTTGCGTGTTTTCACGGTGATGCTGTGCAAGCGCGACGCCGGCAGAGTTGGCTCATTAAAATAAACGGAGCGGATATGGAAGTTTTGCTACAGCAAATCATCAACGGACTGGTCCTGGGCAGCATGTACGCCTTGATTGCCCTGGGTTACACCATGGTGTACGGCATCATCAACCTGATCAATTTTGCGCATGGCGAAGTGCTGATGGTTGGGGCGCTGACAAGCTGGACCATCATCGGCTGGATGCAGGAAGCCATGCCCGGCGCGCCGGGCTGGCTGATTCTGCTGGTCTCCCTGCTGATTGCTTTTGTGGTGTGCGGCGCGCTGAACTACACCATCGAAAAAATTGCTTACCGGCCACTGCGCAATTCGCCCCGACTGGCCCCACTGATCACTGCCATCGGCATGTCGCTGTTGCTGCAAACGCTGGCAATGATCATCTGGAAGCCCAACTACAAGCCTTATCCCACCTTGCTGCCTCCCGTGCCCTACGAGTTTGGCGGCGCCGTGATCACCGTGACCCAGATCCTGATTCTGGGTGCGACGGCGGTGACGCTGTCAATCCTGATGTGGCTGGTGCATTACACCAAGCTGGGGCGTGCCATGCGTGCCACCGCTGAAAATCCCCGCGTGGCGGCGCTGATGGGCGTGCGACCCGACACCGTGATTTCCGCCACCTTCATCATCGGTGCTGTCCTGGCCGCGCTGGCCGGTGTCATGTACGCGTCCAACTACGGCACGGTGCAGCACACCATGGGTTTTTTGCCGGGGCTGAAGGCGTTCACCGCCGCTGTGTTTGGCGGCATTGGCAACCTGGGCGGCGCGGTGCTGGGCGGCATCCTGCTGGGGCTGATCGAGGCCATTGGCGCGGGCTACATCGGTCCGCTGACCGGCGGTGTGCTGGGCAGCCAGTATTCCGATATTTTTGCCTTTATCGTGCTGATTTTTGTGCTCACGCTGCGACCGTCCGGCCTGCTGGGTGAACGTGTGGCGGACCGGGCCTGAAGGCCGGGCAATCGAGCGACCCCCACAAGGAGAAAATTCATGAATACCAAAAAAATTACGACCTTTTTGATCGTGGCACTTGGATTGCTGGTGCTGCCCTTGCTGCTGCAACAAGGCGGCCACGCCTGGGTGCGGATTGTCGACATGGCGCTGTTGTATGTGCTGCTGGCGCTCGGGCTCAACATCGTGGTCGGTTACGCCGGTCTGCTCGACCTGGGTTACGTGGCTTTCTTTGCCGTCGGCGCCTACCTGTTTGCATTGCTCGGATCGCCGCATCTGGCCGAGGCTTTTCCATGGATTGCCGCAAATTTTCCGAACGGCCTGCACCTGCCGATCTGGGCGACCATACCTATGGCTGCATTGGTGGCCGCGTTCTTCGGCATTCTGCTTGGCCTGCCAGTGCTCAAGTTGCGCGGCGACTACCTGGCCATCGTCACGCTGGGCTTTGGCGAGATCATCCGGGTGTTTTTGAACAACCTGGACCGCCCGATCAACCTGACGAACGGCCCCAAGGGCATCAACCAGATTGACTCGATCAAGTTCTTCGGCTTTGACCTGGGCCAGTCGCACAACTTTTTCGGCATTGAATTTGCCTCGGTGTCGATGTATTACTACCTGTTTCTGGCGCTGGTGATTGTCTCGGTCATCGTTTGCGACCGGCTGCAAAAGTCACGCATCGGCCGCGCCTGGATGGCCATTCGCGAGGACGAGATTGCCGCCAAGGCCATGGGCATCAACACCCGCAACATGAAGCTGCTGGCCTTTGGCATGGGCGCGACCTTCGGCGGTGTGTCGGGCTCGATGTTTGCGGCCTTCCAGGGCTTTGTCTCGCCGGAATCGTTCAGCCTGATGGAGTCGATCATGATTGTCGCCATGGTGGTGCTGGGCGGCATCGGGCACCTGCCCGGCGTCATTCTGGGGGCGCTGCTGCTGGCCGCGATGCCCGAGGTGCTGCGCCATGTGGCCGGGCCGCTGCAGGCCATGACCGACGGCCGGCTGGACTCGTCCATCCTGCGCCAACTGCTGATCGCGCTGGCCATGATCACCGTGATGCTGCTGCGCCCGCGCGGCCTGTGGCCATCGCCCGAGCACGGCAAGTCGCTGAACAAGCGCCCCGGCAAAGACCCCATCGAGTCCATCAACCCTTAAGGAGAATGGACATGAGTGAAACCATTTTGAATGTTTCTGGTGTTTCCAAGCGCTTTGGCGGCCTGCAGGCGCTGAGCGATGTCGGCATCAAGATTGAACGCGGCCAGGTGTATGGCCTGATCGGCCCGAACGGTGCCGGCAAGACGACGTTTTTCAATGTGCTGACCGGGTTGTACACGCCCGACAGCGGCACCTTCGAGCTGGCCGGCAAGCCCTACAAGCCGACGGCGGTGCACGAAGTGGCCAAGGCCGGCATTGCCCGCACCTTCCAGAACATCCGGCTGTTTGCCGACATGACGGCGCTGGAAAATGTCATGGTCGGGCGGCATGTCCGCACCCATTCCGGCCTGGTGGGCGCCATATTTCGCACGCCCGGCTTCAAGCGCGAAGAAGCGGCGATTGCCAAGCGCTCGCAGGAGTTGCTCGACTACGTGGGCATCGGCAAATATGCCGACTACAAGGCGCGCACCCTGAGCTACGGCGACCAGCGCAGGCTGGAAATCGCCCGGGCGCTGGCCACCGACCCGCAGCTGATTGCGCTCGACGAGCCCGCCGCCGGCATGAACGCCACTGAAAAAATCCAGTTGCGCGAACTGATTGACCGCATTCGCAAGGACAACCGCACGATTTTGCTGATCGAGCATGACGTGAAGCTGGTCATGGGCCTGTGCGACCGCGTGACCGTGCTCGACTACGGCAAGCAGATTGCCGAAGGCGTGCCGGCCGATGTGCAGAAAAACGAAAAAGTGATCACCGCCTATCTGGGCTCAGGTCATTAAGGAAGCAAAACCATGGCAACAAACACACTTCTGAAAATTACCGGTTTGCAGGTGGCTTACGGCGGCATCCAGGCGGTCAAGGGCATTGATTTCGAGGTCCACGACGGCGAATTGGTGACGTTGATCGGCTCCAATGGCGCCGGCAAGACCACCACCATGAAGGCGATTACCGGCGGCTTGCCGATACTGGCTGGCGACATCGAATACCTGGGAAAGAGCATCAAGGGGCGCGGCGCCTGGGACCTGGTCAAGGAAGGCCTGGCGATGGTGCCCGAGGGGCGCGGCGTGTTCGCCCGCATGACCATCACCGAAAATTTGCAGATGGGCGCCTACATCAGGAGCGACAAGGCCGGGATTGCCGACGACATCGAGAAAATGTTCGTGCTGTTCCCGCGCCTGCGCGAGCGCAAGGACCAACTGGCCGGCACGATGTCGGGCGGCGAGCAGCAGATGCTGGCGATGGGCCGGGCGCTGATGAGCCGGCCCAAGGTGTTGCTGCTGGATGAGCCGTCGATGGGCCTGTCGCCGATCATGGTGGACAAGATCTTCGAGGTGGTGCGGGACGTGTCGGCGCTTGGCATGACGGTGCTGCTGGTCGAGCAGAACGCGAGCCGGGCCTTGGGCATTGCGAACCGGGGCTATGTGATGGAGTCGGGCAACATCACGATGAATGGCGACGCCAAGTTGCTGCTGGACGATCCACGGGTGCGGGCGGCTTATCTGGGTGAGTGATTTTTGACTATTTAGGCTGTTTGCGTTTGTTCTGCTTGCGTTGGTAGCTATTGAATTCATAGTCTCTTGACTCTTTTGAGTTTTGCTGGCCGGGGGTTGCCCGGCGGCAACTCACTTTCTTTTGGCTATCGCCAAAAGAAAGTAAGCAAAGAAAAGGCGACCCGGCTGTCCGGGTCCCTGCGCTTCGCTTCGGGCAACCTGCGCTGCCCCGAAAAAACGGGGGGCGGCGCAAACTCGCTCCACTGCGTTTCGCTCAAACAGCGCGCCGCCCTGATCCCGTTTTTTCAGTTCATCACAGGCCCAGCCAGAACGGGTGGAAGATGAATACCGAAGACCGGACAACTCAACTTGCATAGTCAAGCTGCTATTTATTCAGTAGCTGCTTTCGTAGACAGGATGTGCGCAAAATCCCTTAAAGGCTCAAAAATCAGTCCACCCGCGCGCCGGACGCCTTCACCACTTTTTCGTACTTGGCACGCTCGCTTTTCATGAAGGCCTCGAACTGCTCGGGGGAACTGGCGACGGGTTCGGCCATCAGCATGCTGAACCTGGCCTTGTTTTCGGGCGCCTTCAGCGCCGCGACAAACGCCTGGTTCAGTTTGGCAACCACGTCACGGGGTGTGGCGGCGGGTGCCACCAGTCCCCACCAGGTGTCGATCTCGAAACCCTTCAGTGTTTCGGCCATGGCCGGCACCTCGGGCAAAAAGGCGCTGCGCTGCGCCGTCGTCACCGCCAGCGCTTTGAGCTTGCCGGCCTTGATGTTGCTTGATGCGGTCGCCAGGTTGTCGAAATTGAAATCGACCTGGCCGCTGAGCAGCGCCAACTGGGCCGGGTTGCCGCCGTTGTAGGGAATGTGCAGCGCAAAGATGCCGGCTTGCGACTTGAACAGCTCGCCGGCCAGGTGGCCCGCGCTGCCGTTGCCGCCGCTGGCATAGTTGAGCCTGGCCGGGTTGGCCTTGGCGTAGCGGATCAGGTCGGCCAGCGTGTTGATGTTCAAACGGCGCGCGGTGTCGGCATTCATCACCAGCACATTGGGCACGCGCACCATCTGCGTGATGGCGGCAAAGTCGCTGGCCGCGTCGTACGGCATCTTGCTGTAGAGCCAGGGGTTGATGGCATGCGTGGCGACCGCCGCGATGCCGAGGGTCAACCCGTCGGGCGCGGCCTTGGCGATTGCATCGACGCCGATGTTGCCGCCGGCACCGGGCCGGTTTTCAATGATCACCGTGCCCAGCGATGCCTTCACGCTGTCGGCCATCAGCCGCGCCGTCACGTCAATCGGGCCGCCCGATGCATACGGAACGATCAACCGGATGACCTGGCCTGAAGGCGCGGACGACTGGGCCAGGGCCGCCGGCGAAGCGACTGCCGCCAGGACGGCGCCCAGCGCCAGCGCGCCAGTGGCGAGCAGCGAGTTGCGGCGCAGGGGATAAAAGATGGAAGGTTTATTTTTCATTGAAATTTTTAATAAAAAGTGCCGCTGGCGCACGGCCAGATTGAACAGTCTGCTATTAATTTTGATTCATGCGCTGTGAACGTTTCAGTTGTTTCAGGTCTTTAGTGCCTTGTCTGCTTCGGTGGTGAACGCGTCGGCAAAGAACTCTTCCGTCGGCAGGCCCGCCAACTCGGTGAAGTCGCGCTGCGCCGACTCGACCACGATGGGCGCGCCGCAGGTATACACCTGGTGGCCCGAGAGGTCGGAAAAATCTTCCAGCACCGCTTGGTGGACAAAGCCGGTGCGGCCCCGCCAGCCGTCCTCGGGCAGCGCGTCGGACACCACCGGCACATAGCGCAGGTTCGGCATCTCGGCCACCCGGGCCTCAATCCAGTCGGTCATGTACAGGTCGATGGGGCGGCGTCCGCCCCAGTACAGCACGGCAGGACGCACGATGTGCTTGAACTGCATGTGCTCGATGATGGCCTTGAGCGGCGCAAACCCGGTGCCCGAAGCCACCATCACGATCGGCTTGGCGCTGTCTTCGCGCAGGAAAAAGCTGCCGTACGGCCCTTCAACGCGCTGGATTTCCTTTTCCTTCATGGCGGCAAACACATGGTCGGTGAACTTGCCGCCCGGCATGTGGCGGATGTGCAGTTCGATGCCGGGCGTTTCCAGCTGGGTATAGGGCGCATTGGCCATCGAGTACGCACGCCGGTCGCCGTCACGCAACAAGAACTCGACATACTGGCCGGCGTGGTACTTCATGGTGTCGCTGGCGGGCAGCTGCAGGCGAACCACCATCACGTCGGGCGTCGCGCGCACCAGGCTGGTCACGCGCACCGGCATCTTGCGGATCGGGAAAGCGCTTTCGTCGGTCACCTGGCGCGACTCCAGCACCACGTCGCTGTGCGCCACGCCGCAGCAGGTCAGGATGAAGCCGGCGGCTTCTTCTTCGGCCGACAGCGCTTTGAGCTGGTGCGCGCCGTGCGTCACCTGGCCTTCGAGCATCTTGCATTTGCACGACCCGCAGGCGCCGTCCTTGCAGCCGTAGGGCAGGCCGATGCCCTGGCGGATGGCGGCGGCCAGCAGGGGCTCGCCCTCATTGGCGCTAAAGCTGCGGCCGCTGGGCAGCACATTCACGTTGAAACTCATAGTCGGTATCCTTGGGCGTTTTGCTGCTGTCGTTGTGTCACCTGACGGGCCGTTCCCCGGCCACCCCCAATTTTGCCTTCAAACATGAATCCCCTCGGCGCGCTGCCCGCGCGTTTTCGCCGCCAGCGCGTGCTCATCATCGGCTGCGGTGATGTCGGTCTGCGCGTGGCCCGGCAACTGCCGTCCAGAATCAAGCTCATCGCACTGACGTCGTCGCCGGACCGGCTGCCGTCCTTGCGCCAAGCGGGCATCACGCCCTTGCTTGGCAACCTCGACGCGGCGGCCACGCTGCGCCGGCTGGCCGGACTGGCCACGCGGGTGGTGCACCTGGCACCGCCGCCCAACCACAACCCCAACTGGCGCGATGACCCGCGCACGCTGGCCCTGCTGCGCACGCTTCGGCTGCGCAGCCTGCCCGACGCGCTGGTGTACGGCTCGACCAGTGGCGTCTATGGCGACTGCGGCGGCGCGCTGGTGGATGAAACCTGGGGGCCAAGCCCGAACACGCCGCGCGCGCAGCGCCGGGTGCATGCCGAAGGCCAGGTGCGGCTGTTCGGCCGCGCCACCGCAACGCCGGTGCATGTCCTGCGCATTCCGGGCATCTATGCGACTGACCGCGAAGGCGGCACGCCGCGCGGCCGTCTGCTCAAGGGCACGCCGGTGCTGCGCCGTGAAGACGACGTCTACACCAGCCATATTCACGCTGACGACCTGGCCCGCGCCTGCATCGCGGCGCTGTGGCGTGGAAAACCGCAGCGCATCAGCAACGTCTGCGACGACACGCAATTGCTGATGGGTGACTATTTCGACCTGGCGGCCGACCTGTACCGCCTGCCCCGGCCGCCCCGCGTGGCGCGCAGCGCAGCCAACGAGCAGTTGCCACTCATGCTGCTGAGCTTCATGAGTGAATCACGCCGGCTGGACAACCGGCGGATGAAAAAGGAGTTGCGCCTGGCGCTGCGTTATCCAGGCGTCAGCGACGGGTTGGGTGGTTTGAAGGGTTAAAGCAGGCCGGTTGACCCCTGCCGGGCGCCAGCGCGTGGTTGACATTGGAAATATACTGATTTAGCCATATTGCGCTTTTTCCATAAGCTTCTATAGCTATAAAATAAATAGCATTTGGCATCAATTTCATTCTCTTGACTGCGCACTCGGCTGGCTGGCCGCCAAGCTTGTGAAGCGCCCCAGGAAGCCCGAAGCGCCCAAAGTGCGACAATATAAGGCTAAATGACATCATCCTTTTCGAACCTTTCGCTGGCAGAACCGCTGGCACGCGCCGTAGCCGACATGGGCTACGAAACCATGACCCCCATCCAGGAACAGGCGATTCCGGTCGTGCTGCAAGGCAAAGACGTGATGGGCGCCGCCCAGACCGGCACCGGCAAGACTGCCGCGTTCACGCTGCCCTTGCTGCAACGCATGATGAAGCACGAGAACGCCTCGACCTCGCCAGCGCGCCACCCGGTGCGGGCGCTGGTGCTGCTGCCCACGCGTGAACTCGCCGTGCAGGTGGCCGAACAGGTCAAGCTGTATGCCAAGTACACCAACCTGAACTGCGCCGTGGTGTTTGGCGGCATGGACATGAAGCCGCAGACGCTGGAACTCAAAAAAGGCGTCGAGGTGCTGGTCGCCACGCCGGGCCGCCTGCTCGACCACATCGAGGCCAAGAACACGGTGCTCAACCAGGTCGAATACGTGGTGCTGGACGAGGCCGACCGCATGCTCGACATCGGCTTTTTGCCCGACCTGCAGCGCATCCTGAGCTACCTGCCCAAGCAGCGCATCACGCTGCTGTTTTCGGCCACTTTCTCGCCCGAGATCAAGCGCCTGGCGTCCAGCTTTTTGCAAGACCCGGTGACGATCGAGGTGGCGCGTTCCAACGCCACCGCCTCCACGGTCGAGCAGCATTTTTACAGCGTCGGCGCCGACGACAAGCGCCGCGCGCTGCACCAGATCCTCAAGACACGCGGCATGAAGCAGGCGTTTGTCTTTGTCAACAGCAAGCTCGGCTGCGCCAAACTGGCGCGTTCGCTGGAGCGCGAAGGCCTGAAAACCACCGCGCTGCACGGTGACAAGAGCCAGGACGAACGGCTCAAGGCGCTTGAAGCGTTCAAAAGCGGCGAAGTGGACCTGCTGGTCTGCACCGACGTGGCCGCGCGCGGGCTGGACATCAAGGATGTGCCGGCGGTGTTCAATTTCGACGTGCCTTTCAACGCCGAAGACTACATCCACCGCATTGGCCGCACCGGCCGCGCCGGCGCTTCCGGGCTGGCCGTGAGCTTTGTCGCCAGCAGCGACCAGCGCCTGGTGACCGACATTGAAAAGCTGATCAAGACCAAGATCGAGATCGAGCCGCTGGAGTTTGAGGAAGACACGCCGCGCATCAGCGTGCAGGGCCGCATCAACGACGGCCGGCGCATGTACCGCGAAGGCGAAGAGGGCAGGGCGCCCGAGCACCGTTCGCCCAGAGAGCACACCGAGCGCCGGGAGCGACGCGAGTACACGCCGCACCGCCAGCCCGTCGTATCGCGCGATCCGTTTTTTGACCGTCCGTATGAGCCCGGCGTGGCGGCAGAGTCCCTGCCTTCGTGGGAGGCATCGTCCAAGGCCAATGCGGCGCGCAATGGCGTATCGGCCAACATCAAGCCGAAGAAGAAAGTCGCCGCGCTGTTCAAGGCTTTTTCCTGACATGCCTTTGGTGACGCATCGCGGATTGCGGTCGTGGCCAACGGCGGTGTCATCGGCCCTTGCCTACGGCGCCTGAAGCGGCTGTCCGGCGAGCAGTTTTTGTAGCGTCTGTACGCTGTTTGAATGATGGCTCTTCCTTCCTCCCGACGCCCAACACTGGCTGCTTTCGGGCATTTGTTACTTTTAAGAATCTTTCGCCCGCTGTGGCGCGCCGTCAACCAATGGGTGGATGCCGACGGCCTGCGCATGAGCGCAGCCATGTCGTTCTACGGCATCCTCAGCCTGGCCCCGCTGCTGGTGCTGCTGGTGGCGGTCATGGGCTGGTGGCTGGACCGCACCTTCATTGAAAGCAGCCTGATCACGCAGATTGCCAGTGTCATCGGTGAGCAGGGCGCAAAAGTCATCCAGCAGGCCATGACCAGCGCGCAGGAGCCGTCTGAAGGCATCACCGCGTCGCTGTTTGCCTTTGGACTGCTGCTGTCCGGCGCGACCGGCGTCTTTGCCGAGTTGCAAAATGCATTCGAGCGCCTGTGGCGCAATGGCAGCGGAAAAATGTCCAGGCCAAAGTGGTGGTATGGCGCAAGCCTGAGACTGCGCGGCGTCGCCTATATCCTGGCGCTGGGATTCCTGCTGCTGGTGTCGCTGGCCGTCTCGACGTTCACCAACCTGCTGTCGCTCTGGGCCGGAAATTACCTGCCACTGGAAAAAGTCGTCTGGATCCTGAACGAGGTGGTGTCGATTGCCTTTTGCACAGCGCTGTTCCTGGGGCTGATGCGCATGAGTTCCGGTCCCAAGCCCGCATTGCGCTTTTTGGTGATGGGGGCCATGGCCGGTGCGGTCCTGTTTCAGGTGGGCAAGTACCTGATGGCCTATTACCTGTCCACGGCGGCGGTCGTGTCGGCTTACGGCGCGGCTGGCTCGCTGGTGGTGATATTGATGTGGATTTACTTTTCGTCCGGCGTGTTGCTGCTCGCGGCCAGCATGTCACGAGCATGGGCTGACGAGGCGGCGCTGGCTGAGGAACAAAAGCCTGTATCTGACCTTCGGGCAGAAGTCATGGATTGCGGGTCGAGCCCGCACTGACAAGGACAGCGGGTCAAGTCGGTGATGGTTTGGATCGCAGCCTAAGTGCTTAAAAACGCAGTCAGTGCGGGCTCAACCCGCAATCCATGCTTTTCCCTGTCATTGCGGGCTCGACCCGCAATCCATCTCGGCAGTTTTAAAGAATCTGCGAATACAAGTCGTCCCAAACTGGGTTGTCTTTCTCGATCAGCGTAATCTTCCAGTCGCGCTTCCAGTTTTTCAGCTGCTTTTCACGCTGAATGGCGGCTTGTATGGATTCTATGGTTTCAAACCAGACCAATTGATGGATGTCATAGCGTTGCGTGAATCCATCGCAGCGCTGGGTTTTATGTTCATGGACACGTCGAACCAGGTCGTTGGTCACTCCGATGTACAGCGTGCCCCGGGGTTTGCTGGCCAGCATGTACACAAAATAGGGCATCAACAGACTCCGGGACATGGATTGCGGGTCGAGCCCGCAATGACAGGGAAAAGCATGATTGCGGGTCGAGCCCGCAATGACAGGGAAAAGCATGGATTGCGGGTCAGGCCCGTAATGACCGGGAAAAGCAGGGATTGCGGGTCGAGCCTGCAATGACAAAGAAAAACACTCTGTTGAAGAAAAATAATCTGTCATCCCGGGCTCGACCCGGGATCCATCTTGAAACTTTTAAAAAAACTATTTGCCTGGCACCTGCGCCTGCTCGCAATCCACCTGAATCAGCTCGAACGCACCGCCAATCCCCAGCTTGGCAGCCGTCAAACAGCCGCCCCAGACGCAACCGGTGTCCAACGGCAACACATGATTGCGCAGGCCGGTGTGCCGGTGGGCGTCGGCCACCAGCGTTGACCAGTGGCCGAACATGATCAGCGTGTCCTGCGTGGCCCGCCCGGACACTTCGAACCACGGCATATAGCCCTCAGGCGCACTGCCGGCGCCTTCATTGCTGCCAAACTCCATCGCCCCTTGCGCGGTGCAAAACCGCAGTCTCGTCAGCGCGTTGACGATCACCCGCAGCCGATCCGTGCCTTGCAGGCCGTCCTGCCATTCGCACGGCGTATTGCCATACATGGCGTTCAAAAAGCCTTTCAGGTCCGGTCCGCGCAAGGCGCCTTCCACTTCCGAAGCCAACGCCAGTGTTTGCGCCGAACTCCATTGCGGCAGAACGCCGGCATGCACCATCAGCCAACCGTGGTGGTGCATGGCCAGGGGGCGGTGGCGCAGCCAGTCCAACAGTTCGTGGCGGTCGCGCGCCTGCAAGATGTCGTTCACCGTGTCGTGCCGGCCTGGCGGGCGCACGCCCTGCGACAGCGCCAGCAGGTGCAGGTCGTGGTTTCCCAGCAGGCATTGCGCGGCATCGCCCAGCGCCATCAAGCTGCGCAACGTGCCGAGTGAGTCAGGCCCCCGGTTCACCAGGTCGCCCAAAAGAAACAAGGTATCGCGGCTCGGAGAAAACCCGATTTTTTCCAACAGCTGCTGAAATGGAGCATTGCAGCCCTGAAGGTCGCCGATACAGTAAAGTGCCATGGTCTTCATTTTGCCTACGGATCCATGGATTTCCTCCTTATCGTCTTCTTAACGCTGCTCAATGGCGTTTTTTCCATGTCCGAACTGGCACTGGCCTCCAGCCGAAAGGCCAGGCTGAACGCCATGGCCGAGTCCGGTGACAAAGGCTCCCGGGCCGCGCTCGACCTGCTGAGCAATCCCACGCAGTTCCTGTCGTCGGTGCAGGTTGGCATTACCTCGATTGGCATGCTCAACGGCATCATTGGAGAGGCGGCCTTCAGTGGCGGCGTCTCCGCTTGGCTTCAAACCTTTGGCGTGTCCGCGCAGGCGGCCGATATTTCGGCGACGGCAATTGTCGTGGCGGTGATCACCTACGTCACCATCGTCTTTGGTGAGCTGGTGCCCAAGCGCATTGGCCAGCTTTACCCCGAAACTGTGTCGCGTCTTGTGTCGCGCCCCATGATGTGGGTGGCCGCTGGCGCCAAGCCCTTTGTCTGGCTGTTGTCTTTCAGCACCCACGCTGTGCTCAAATTGTTGCGCGTGGACAACAGTGCTGACCGTGCCGTGACCGAAGAAGAAATCGCCGCCAGTCTGGAAGAGGGCGTCGATGCCGGCCTGATTGAGGCGCATGAGCACCAGATGGTGCAAAACGTGTTTCTTCTGGATGACCGCATGCTGACCTCGCTCATGCTGCCACGCGGCAGCATCGAATGGCTCGATGCATCCGATACGGTGGCCCAGGCGATCGACAAGGCCGGCGTGACAGGCCACTCCTGGTACCCGGTCTGCCGGGGCAGCCTGGACGATGTGGTCGGCGTGGTCAACGTTGCCAAACTGCTCGCCCTGCGCGGCCATATCCAGGCTGCAACGTCTGCCGATGCTTCAAGCTCGGTTCCCATGGTCTCAGACCGCATTGGTCCTTATGCGGTGCCGGCGGTGTTTGTTCCGGAAACGCTGTCCGGCATGGAGCTTCTGGAGCAGTTTCGCGCCCGTTCCACTCGAATCCTTCTGGTGGTCGATGAATACGGCGTGGTGCAGGGGCTGATGACGCCCATGGACATGCTGGAGGCCATCACCGGCGAGTTACAGACCGGCACCACCCGGGACGCATGGGCAACCCGGCGTGACGACGGCAGCTGGCTGATTGACGGACTCATGCCGGTTTCCGAGCTGAAAGCGCGGCTGGACATCAGGGACTTGCCAGAAGAAGACCGGGGGCGCTACAACACCGTTGCGGGCCTGTTGCAGTCGGTATCAGGTCATTTACCGACCACGGGCGAGCGCATCGCCTGTGCCGGCTGGCTGTTTGAGATCGTCGATCTCGATGGCAAGCGGATTGACAAGGTGTTGGTAACCCAACCCGGCTGATGGGATTTGGCGAGAAATTCAGGCGGGTCTGATCCAAGCGCAACCCTGTTCCGTGGGTGCATCTGTATCTGTACATCTGCACTGTCCATGGCAACGGGCTCGAATACTGAATAACAAACATCTTTGCTACATCAAAGATCTGAAAATTAAAAAAATCGTTGTTTTAGCCAGAAAAACCGCCACAAAAAAGGTCCAAAGAACTTTAAACGTATTTTTTATTACAATTTTTTACTATTGTTTATTTCGGTATTATTTGTGGCAATCGAAAATTTTTTTGCATAAAATACGCTGAATAAATAGTTCCCAGCACAGAAAGCAGGATTGGGGGTGTGGCCAAACACACCTCAAACCAAAATTCCTGTTGATTTTTAACGTTCTCATCGTTTTTAAAGCAAAAGCAGCCCAAAAATGCGATCCGTCAAAGCAAAAGTCAACTTTGGAACGTAAAAATTTGAAAGCAACGAGAAAACCTGAGTACCTTGTCGTGAGGTTATTCAATCACCTGTTTGCGGTAGGTTCGTTCCCGATTGTAAGCAGGCTGCGGTTGCGGCTCATTGAATTATTCTAAAAAGTGTTTTTTTTAGTGATTTTTTATCTTAATCACTTAAACATAAAAATATTAAAATCAAGAATAATTATCATTTTAACCAATTAATGCTCATATTTTTGAATTCCAAATCGATTTTGAATTATTCACATACCAGATGGTTTTTTGCTGTTTTGGGGCTTGCCTGGTTGGGCGGTTGTGCGTTTGCACCCGGATTGTCCATTGGCAAAGGCATAAAAGCGGCTGAATCGACAGCCAATCCTTATTCCATCACGACCAAGCGGACCTCAGGTTCAGCGTCCACCCGTGGGCTGGGCGACCCAATGGCTGCTGTTGAGGCGCCGCCAGCCGGAGCGTTGATGGCCATTACCCCCGAACTCATCAGGCAACAACGCGCGCTGCGCAAAGCTGAATTGGGCGCTGATGTCAAAGACCTGTTTGCCGACGCCAAGCCCTATGCCATTGGCCCAGGCGACGTGATCAACATCGTCGTCTGGAATCATCCTGAGCTGGTGCTGGCGCCCGCAGGCGCCACGCTGACGACCGATGCATCGGGTCTGGCCTCGGTCGGCAACGGCTACAACGTCAGCCCCGACGGTCTGATCCAGTTTCCGCTGCTCGGTACCTTCAAAATTGCCGGCCTGACAGAAAATAAGGCACGCGAGGAAATGATCCGTCGCCTGTCGAAATTCCTCAAGGATCCGCAAATCACCCTGCGCGTGCAGGCGTACCGTGCAGGCCGTGTGTATGTCGATGGCGAAGTGCGGACCCCTGGCCTGCAGGCCATCAACGACATTCCCATGACGCTGCCCGAAGCCATCAGCCGTGCGGGCGGCCTGACAGCCATTGCCGACAGGGCCACGGTGTCCGTGACGCGCAAGGGTGCCACCACGCTGATCAACATGCCGCAACTGGCCACGCTGGGCGTCAATCCGTCGAAGATCATGCTGGTGGCAGGCGATCTGGTGCGCGTGGGCAGTCGTGAAGACACCAAGGTGTATGTGCTGGGAGAAGTCACCAAGCCCACGACCTTGCCATTGCGCAATGGCCGCCTGACGCTGAATGAAGCGCTTGGCGAGGCCGGTGGCGTGAACGCTGTTTCGGGCGATCCACGTCAGATCTACGTCGTGCGCAGCCGTGATGGTGATCTGGGCGTCGTCGCTTCCGCCAATGCCGACAGCGTCGCAACCCCGACCTCACCCGAGATTTATCACCTTGACGCCAGTTCACCGACAGCCTACGCACTGGCCGAAGGCTTTGAGCTTAAATCGCGCGATGTGGTGTTTGTCGACCCGGTGCCGCTGGTGCTCTGGAACCGGGTGGTCAGCCTGATTTTGCCAAGCGCGGCCGTGGTCAGCACCACGAATTCCTCTTTCAAATGACAGCGGCTTAGTGTGATGAACAACATCCTCACCGTCTGCGTGGGCAACATCTGCCGCAGCCCTGTCGCCGAGGCCATGCTGAAAGACCGTCTGCCGGGCCGCAAGATCTGGTCGGCCGGTCTGCATGCGGTGGTGGGCCATGGCGCCGAAGCCACCGCCAGCGAAATTGCCAGGCAACACGGCCTTGACCTGTCTGCCCACCGCGCCCAGCAAGTCGCCGGCTGGATGTGCAGCCATGCCGACCTGGTGCTGGTCATGGAGGCCAGCCACCAGCAGGCGCTCGAAAAACTTTACCCCACCGCACGCGGAAAAATTCACCGTCTCGGCGAGTTTGGCCCGCCAGGCGGGTTCGACATTGCCGACCCTTACCGCCAGCCCCGCGCTGCCTTCGAAGCCGCCCATGCCGCCATCGCCCTGGGCGTGGACGAATGGGTGCGCCGTATCAAACTTGTTTCGTGATGTCTGACCGTATGAACGCTCCCCAATCTCCCGTGTCCGCCATGCCTTTGGCAGAGATGCAAGACGACGATGAAATCGACCTGCTGGGCCTGCTCGACGTGCTGCTCGATGCCCGCTGGCTGATTGCCGGCATTACCGTGCTGGTGCTGCTGCTGGGCGGTGCTTATGCCTTTTTGAGCCGTCCGGTTTATCAGGCCAACTCATTGATCCAGGTCGAAGACAGCAAGCCTGGCGCTGCCGGTGCCTTGGGTGATGCAGCCAGCCTGTTTGACATCAAGTCGCCCGCCACGGCCGAGATGGAAATTCTGCGTTCGCGGCTGGTCGTTGCCAAGTCGGTGGACGACTTGCAGCTGTATGTCAGCGCATCCCCTAAATATCTTCCCTTGGTGGGCGGCTGGATGGCACGCCGCGCCACCGGGCTGTCCGAGCCGGGTTTCATGGGCATGGGCGGCTACGTCTCGGGCAATGAATCCATTCGTCTGGGACTGCTCGAAGTGCCCGACGAACTGCAAGGCCAACTGCTGCTGTTGGTGGCAACGGAAGGCGGTTTTGAACTGCGCGACCCCGACGGCCAAGTGCTGGTGCAGGGAAAAACCGGCACGCCGGCCAGCTTTGGCGCGGGTGAAAGCAAGGGCCGTATTCTGGTGACCGAGCTCAAGGCCAAGCCAGGGGCGCACTTCAATGTGGCACGTTCCTCACGTCTTGGCGTAATCGAAGGGCTTCAAAGTAATCTGATTATTGCTGAGCAAGGCAGGCAGTCCGGCGTAATTTCCTTGCAATTGCAGGGAACTGACCCTCAAAATATAGCTAGCACTTTGAATGCTATAGGCACCAACTATGTGCGCCAGAATGTCGAGCGCAAGTCGGCGGAAGCAGAAAAATCATTGGCTTTTCTGGGCGACTTCCTGCCACAGCTCAAAAAGCAGCTGGAAGACTCCGAAGTTCGCTTCAATAAATATCGCAACCAGAACGGTACCTTTGACTTGGGCGTTGAAGGCAAAAACTACCTCGACACAGCCGTCAAATTGCAGGGCAGCCTGCTTGAGCTGCAACAAAAGCGTCGCGAGCAAAGCGCGCAGTTCACCGCCGCCCATCCGGTCATCCAGACGCTGGACGCGCAGATTGCCGCTGTCAGCAAGGAAATTGCCGACCTGACCAGCAAGGTCAAGACACTGCCCAATACCGAGCAAGACCTGTTGCGCCTGACGCGTGACGTCAGGGTCAACAGCGAGCTGTACCTCAATCTGTTGACCAGTTCGCAGCAGTTGCGCCTGGTGAAAGAGGGCAAGGTCGGCAACGTGCGTGTGGTTGATGCGCCGGTCGTGCCCGAGCGATCCATCAAGCCGCAACGCGCGCAAATCCTCGCGATCAGCGGTGTGCTTGGCCTGCTGCTGGGCATGGGACTGGCCTTTTTGCGCAACAGCCTGCGCCCCGGCATCAAGGACCCGGCCGACATCGAGTCAGCCACTGGTTTGCATGTATTTGCCACCGTGCCGCATTCGGTCGAACAGGACAAGCTTTCGAAGTTGATCAAGGGCCAGGCGCAAGGCACGCACTTGCTGGCGGTCACGCACCCTGAAGATCCGGGCGTCGAAAGCCTTCGCAGCCTGCGCACCGCGCTGCAATTTGCCATGCTGGACGCCCGCAACAACATCGTGCTGTTCACCGGTCCGACGCCCGGCATTGGCAAGTCCTTCACCAGCGCCAACTTTGCCGCCGTGATGGGCGCAGGCGGCAAACGTGTCCTGCTGATTGACGCTGATATGCGCAAGGGCCACCTGCACCAGTTTTTTGGCATGAAGCGCGGCCATGGCCTGAGCGAATTGATCACCGGCACCCGCGCGCTGGCCGATGTGGTGCACCGCGCTGTGGTGCCCAACCTGGACCTGATCACCACCGGCACCATGCCGCCCAATCCTGCCGAGCTGTTGATGTCAACAGCTACCCTGCAACTGCTGCAAGACCTGTCAGCCCAATACGACCTGGTGCTGATCGATACCCCGCCAGTACTGGCCGTGTCAGACACCCAGGTGCTGGCGCCGCATGCCGGCACCGTGTTCCTGGTCGCGCGGGCTGAAGTGACCGCGCTGGGCGAACTGCAGGAAAGCACCAAGCGCCTGGGCCAGATCGGTGTGCCGGTCAAGGGCGTGGTGTTCAACGACCTGGACACCAGCCGCCAGCGCTACGGTGGCTACGGCTACAAGTACAGCCGCTACCGCTACACCAACTACCAGTATGGCAAGACCGCCGACGGACAGTAAAAAAGCCATGCAAGACGCCCTGCCAGCGGCCTTGCCGCAACACGCGGCCATCATCATGGACGAAGCCGAGCTGCGCCCACACCTGAACATGGCGTATGCCCCTGACAGCTGCTTTGGCGCTTCAACTTCGCTGCTTGCCTGTTGATTTCCAACCGGAGATAGATCATGCAAAATTTTTTGAATCCAGATTCGCTTTCAGCACTGAGGGCGGGAAGCATTGCGCTTTTGGTGGCGTTGCTGGTCGCACTGCTGCTGGTGCGTACCCAGCGGTGGCATGGCCACTTCAGCATGGACAGCGACGAGGGTGTACAAAAGTTTCACACCAGCCCCACGCCCCGTGTTGGCGGGATTGCCATTGCCGTGGGCGTAATCGCGGGCTACGTGTTTGCCAGCGATGCTCGTCAAACCCTGTTGGGGCCGCTCATCTTGGCTGGAGTTCCTGCTTTTGCCTTTGGCCTGCTGGAAGACGTCACCAAGCGCGTCAGCGTGCGCAGCCGGCTGTTGGCCACCATGGGCTGCGGCGTGCTGGGCTGGGCCATCACGGGTTTGTCCATCACCGACGTCAACCTGCCGGGTCTGGACTGGTTGCTGGGCTTTACCGTCATCTCGGTGCTGTTCACTGCCTTTGCGGTGGGTGGCATTGCCAACGCCATCAACATCATTGACGGCTTCAATGGTTTGGCGGCAGGCACGGTCATCATCATCCTGGTGGCTTTTGGCGCGATGGCCACCGCCCTGGGCGACAACGACCTGGCCTTTGCCTGCCTGATCCTGGCGGGTGGCGTGTTTGGCTTTTTGCTGGTCAACTGGCCAATGGGCAAGATCTTTCTGGGTGACGGTGGCGCTTACTTTGTCGGCTTTGCATTGGCCTGGATTGCCGTGCTGGTTTTGGCCCGCCATGCCGAGGTGTCGGCCTGGGCGCCTTTGCTGGTGTGCGGCTATCCGATTCTGGAAGTGCTGTTCAGCATCGTGCGCCGCCGCCGCCGCCACTTGAGCCCCGGCGACCCGGACCGTTTGCATTTGCACAGCCTGGTCAAGCGCCGGCTGGCGCGTGCCTTGTTGCCCCATGCCGGCAACCTGGCTCGCAACTCCGTGACCGGCTCCATCATGTGGATTGCCGCGCTGGTGCCCGCCGCCATTGCGGTGACCTGGCCGACCCACACCGCCACGCTGGTGCTGGGCTTCGTGGTCTGCGGCCTGCTGTACACCGCCATTTACGCGCGACTGACGCAGTTTCGCTGGTTTTTTCAGCCCGTCACTTTAACTACAAAAACACGTACCGCATGATTCAACCCGTCATTCTTTGCGGCGGCTCCGGCACCCGCCTCTGGCCGCTGTCCCGCAAGGCATTCCCCAAGCAGTTTGTTCCCCTGCTAAACAACAAAAGCCTGCTGCAGCTCACGCTGGAACGCGTCGCGCAGTTGGGCGATGGGGCAACCCAGGTCATGTGTGTGGCGGCAGATGAGCACCGCTTTCTGGTCACCGAGGCCATGCAGGCGGCCAAGGTCAGCGGTACCGTCATTCTGGAACCGGCTGCGCGCAACACGGCCGCTGCAATGGCGCTGGCCGCGCTGGCGGTGAAATCCGAGCAACTGCTGCTGTTTTGCCCGGCCGACCACCACATCCCCAACGCGCAGGCCTTTGCCGCCATGGTTGAACAAGGCGTGGCCGCAGCCGGGCAGGGCGCCATCGTTACTTTTGGCGTGGTGCCCAGCTTTCCGAGCACCGCCTACGGTTATATCCAACAAGGGCAGAGCCGGCCAGACGGCAGCCACGCGGTGGCCCGCTTCATTGAAAAACCCACGGCTGACAAAGCCCAGGCCCTGATCCTGCAAGGCGACGTGCTGTGGAATGCCGGCATTTTTCTGTGCCGGGCTGATGCGTTGCTCAAGGCCCTGGGCCAGCACGCGCCCGACATTCTGGCCCACTGCCAGCAAGCCATGACCGGGGCCACGCACGACCAGGCCTTTATCCGCCCCGAACCGCAGGCCTTCAACGCCTGCCGCGCTGAAAGCATCGACTTTGCCGTGATGGAACACCACGCCGATGTGGCCGTCGTGCCTTTCTGCGGCGCCTGGAGCGACGTCGGCAGCTGGAATGCAGTGGCCGAGTTGTCCCAGCCCGACGCGGAAGGCAACCGCACCCAGGGCCAAGCCCACACCCTGCACGCCCGCAACACCTTTGTGCATGCACCGCACCGCCCCGTGGTAGCGCTGGGTACGCAAGACCTGCTGATCGTTGACACACCCGACGCCGTTCTGGTGGTGGCAGCCAGCCATGCCGAGTTGGTGAAAGACGTGGTAAATCACCTTATACAGCAAGGCGTGGCCCAGGCCAGCGCGCACCGCCATACTGCCCGCCCGTGGGGTGCATATGACAGCATTGATGCAGGCGATCGCTTTCAGGTCAAGCGCATCATCGTCAAGCCCGGTGCCCAACTGTCACTGCAGATGCACCATCACCGCGCCGAGCACTGGATCGTCGTCAAGGGCACGGCCGAGGTGACCTGTGGCGAAAAAACCTTTTTGCTGACTGAAAACCAGTCCACCTACATCCCGCTAGGCACCGTGCATCGGCTTAAGAACCCGGGAAAAACGTCGCTGGAACTGATCGAAGTACAAAGCGGCAGCTATCTGGGCGAAGACGACATCGTTCGTTTTGAAGACGTCTACGGTCGTGTCATTTCATTGACAGCAAAAGAACAAAACGGCGAACCCCCGTGTCCTGAATGGCTTGCTGGGACAAAATCTGGCGAATCGACACTGGCGTGTGCTGACCTCAACCAAATAGAGGAAGACAAATGAAGCAACAAATCGAATCTACTGCTTCCGTCCACATTGCTGTCATCGGCCTTGGCTACGTTGGCCTTCCCTTGGCTGTGGAATTCGGCAAGCAACTGCCCACGATAGGCTTTGACATAAACACCGTGCGTATTGCAGAGTTGAAAACAGGATTTGACCGCACACTGGACACAACTGCTAAAGAGCTGGTGAAGGCTGAGCATCTTCACTACACCGACAGCGCCGAAAAACTGGGCAGCTGCAATGTTTTCATCGTCACTGTGCCCACTCCGGTAGATGGTGACAAGCGGCCCGACTTCACGCCCCTGATAAAAGCCAGCCAGACTGTGGGCCGGATACTCAAGCAAGGCGATGTGGTGATTTATGAGTCCACCGTTTACCCCGGTGCAACCGAAGAAATGTGCGTACCTGAGTTGGAACGCGCGTCTAACCTGAAGTTCAACGAAGGGTTCACCGTAGGCTACAGCCCCGAGCGAATAAACCCTGGCGACAAGCAGCGCCGCCTAACCACCATACCCAAAGTCATCTCCGGTTCTACACCCGCTACCGCCGATTTTGTAGATGCGCTGTACCGCAGAATCATTACCGCAGGCACGCATAAAGCCAGCAGTATTAAGGTGGCTGAAGCCTCCAAGGTAGTTGAAAACACCCAGCGCGACGCCAACATCGCTCTGATCAATGAATTTGCCCTCATCTTCCGGCGCCTTGGCATCGACACCCATGAGGTGCTGGAAGCAGCTGGAACGAAGTGGAATTTTTTGCCATTTAAACCCGGTCTGGTGGGTGGCCACTGTATTGGCGTGGACCCGTATTACTTGATTCAGAAGGCTCAGTCTGTGGGCTACTACCCCGACATCCTGCTGGCCTGCCGCCGCATCAACGACGCCATGGGCCAGTATGTGGCAGCAGAAGTGGTCAAGCTCATGATCCGCAAGGGTCACGCTGTGGCTCAATCCCGCGTGCTGGTGTTGGGCTTCACCTTTAAAGAAAACTGCCCCGATCTGCGCAATACCCGGGTGATTGATCTGGTACGAGAACTGCAAGGTTTTAGCGCCCAGGTCGATGTGTACGACCCTTGGGCTGACTTGGCCGAGGCCAAGCATGAATATGGCATCAGCCTGTTGCCCGAAATGCCCGCACCGGACCAGTACGACGCGCTGGTGGTTGCCGTAGGCCATGACCAGTTCAAGGCGTTGGGCATTCATGGCTTGCGTCACCTGGCAAATGGAAGAGCCGTGATTTACGATATTAAAGGCATTTTTGGTAAAGAGGACGTGGATGGGCGACTGTGAGAGTTCTTATTTGAAAAAATGCCTCCAGCTCTTTTTAAACGGGCGTCAGCATATCAAATCATCCGCTAAATTAACTTTAGGGTCGTTGTTGCTTACTACACAGTAGGCGAGACTAGATTACACTGAAAAATAGCTGGTGGATCGAATAATTCAGTTGCACAGATAAAAAAATTTAGCAGAGAGTTTATGCCAATGTGTAAAGCCGATAAGTTTAAGAATTACGCCAGTCTGAGGGTGGTTAGATTGTGGAGAGCAAAGCATTGTCATTAATAAGAGAAACCGCTTGGAGTGGAATGGCTGCTGTAATGATGTCGGCCGGCCGCCTAGCGATCGCTATATTTCTCGCGCGACGCTTAGGGCCAGCCCAATTTGGTGATTTTGTTTTCATACAATGGCTGGTAGAGATTATATTTCTTCTTTGTTCATTTGGATTAACAGGGGTTGGATCAAGATTCTTCGCGGAATACCGAAGTGCTGGTTTAGGAGACTTTCAAGACTTTGTTCTTTGGTATCGTCAACGAGCCATTTTTGTTGTAATGATGGCTGCGATTGTTACTCCGACAATTGCTTATATTTTTGCAGATACGAAAAGTTTTTTTGGATTAATTTCAGTTTCTATATGGGCGATTGGAAATGCAGTTTTGGCTATAGCGACAGCGCGAGCGCAGGGGTTACAGTTTTTTAAAAGAGTGGCAATTTCGAATTTACTTTTCGTCACGAGTACTTTTTGTGGTGTTTACTTATTGCCTAAACAATATAATTCAGCAGAAGTGATGATGATGATATTTGGAATAGCCACTTTAATCTCGTCTTTGGTATGTATATTTGCAGTAGTTCCGAAATTTTCAGATGTCTTCAGCAACGTTCCTACGTTTTCGTCTTCAGCCGTTTCCAGTTACGCAACGAACGTTTGGATTTCGGCTACTATTTCTGCAATGGTTTGGTCCCGCGCTGAGATATCGGTCGTGCGCGGCATGCTAAATACTACTGACGTCGCATTGTATTCAACAGCTCTCACTTTGTCGGGTTTGGTATCGATGGCTGTAGCACTTGGAACTGGTGCATTGGGCCCAAAAATAGCACATCTATGGGGGCAAGGTCTGATACATGAAATAGTCGGGCTTAGTCGAACAGTTACTGACATCTTAATCTTTATAAGTGGCGTAGCTGCTGGTCTATTAATTATTTTTTCCGGAGAAATATTGGTAATTGCTTTTGGACCAAAGTACGATGGTGCCAGTTTGGTATTGGCAGTTCTCGGCGTTGGTGTGATGGGATTAAGTTCTGGTTGTGTGAATACTGTCATACAATATAAAACTAACGGTAAATTTTCCAGAAATGTAAATCTTTTAGGCGGTATTTTGCTCTTTTCTCTAGTAATCCCTTTAGTTTGGAAATTTGGAATTATCGGTGCCGCTGTAGGTCGCTGTGTCGCACAGTTGTTCGTTGCAACTATAACTTTTGTATATGCATTGCGTTACGTCTCTAAAAAAATAATAAACATAAAAAATATCTTCTGGATTACTTTTCTTTTTTCCTTGTTAATTTTAATATCGACATTAATAGGTAACTCAGAGATTTTGAAGAAGTTAATGCTGTATTTTCTGTTTGTATGTGGGCTATTTTGTTTTTTGAAAATTGGACCAAGTGAGTTGCGACCAATTTCTTGGTGTAAATCAAATTTTTATTATCGATTCAAGGTTTTGAAGTAATATGAATGTTACGTTATCTATAATATTTATTACATATAATCGATCGGATCTGCTGTGCCGTTCTTTGTCATCTATTAAAGATTATATTGATAATATTAATATATTTCGAGAGTATATTGTTTCTGATGATGCTAGTACCCTTGCACATCAGAAAATAATTAACAGCCTTCCTTTTGATAAGATCTTACTTGCACCACAAAATCAAGGAATTGGAGCAAATGTAAATAAAGGTATTAAAGCGTCTGAATTTGATTATGTATTTCAAATACAAGATGATTGGGAATACTTAGGTGATATATCGGTATTAAAATGTTGCTTAGAGATACTTGATAAAAATCCAAATATTGGAATTCTTCAGTTGACGCCTGTTCATTCTGATTTGCCAGCAGAACGTCATGTTTTAGGTTCGACTGAATTTAAGGTCTTTAAAAACGATGGACTGCCTTGGCTTAGAGATTGCAGTGTTAGGCCTTACTCGGATGGTCCGCACATTAAACGTAGGGAATTCATCAAAGATTTGGGGCCCTACCTCGAAAAAGTACCTATGGGGATCTGCGAAAACGATTTTAAACGGCGAGTTGCCAGACAGCAAAAATGGCAAGTTGCTCAATTGAATGCACCTTCTCTTTTTACCCACTTAGGTGGGGATGCTAGTTTAAATCCTGGCGGAAAACGTCACCCGGTCGTTAATGCGTTGCTGAAAGTGCCCCTCATTGGTAACGCGCTAGAAAAAGCAACACGGCGAACATATATTTTTCTTGACCATACTGCCGCTGTGCTTTGGTCATCGTTGCGCAGAGGTTAAATATGAGTGTTTGGGCATCCATACACGGTTTAAGAAGATGGGCTTATGCTAAAAAGCTGATTCAGATAGTAAGAATATAGTTAGATTACCTGTGTTAATAATAAAATCAAATATACCAAGTAGTTCAAGAGTATTTGGTTGGTGGCGTCCTGGGGTAATTCAGCTGTTGTTAGGTTTTTTCATGTTGGCTGTAGTCGATCATGTAAAAGCTGATGATTGGTGGGTTGTAGGTCTTTTGCTTATAATATCTGGCGCAAGTCTTTTACCTTATTTATACAGCGCTCTTAAAAGACCCATCACTATCGTACTTGCTGACCACTTGCTTGTATTGGCGGTTGCTTTTTTTGTTTATTTTATTATTGGCGCATTACTGTTGTCGCTAGGTCCGCACGATGAGGTGGAATTTGCAATGTCCTACTATAGGATAAATGCATCGAAAGCGGTGAGTGTTGCTGCTTTCAACTCTATTGGTTTTGGCTTCGCCCTTATGATAAGCCTTCTTGCGCCAAAACGAATATTCTCTCGGCTTTCGCGCTTAGCCGTTCGCGTGGGTGTACGTGTGCCGCTTGAATGGGTGATCGCACTGTTTCTCATTATAGGATTATGTTCCTATATATATGTTTGGATTTTTGATGCAAACCCACAACCTGATACCGTAATTTCTGGTTCGTGGCGCAGTTTGTCAAACCTGCTCCTCGCAGCCATTATTTTAGGTGCTGCCCATCAGGGGAGTGGTGCTAAAGTATTCCGATTTTTGTCAATATGCATTGCAATGGCACTGGCATTTAGTGGTTTGCTTTTGCTAAATAAAGGCCAGGTTATGATGCCGATACTGGCACTTTGTATGGGATATATATGGCGATTGGGTGTGCGAAGAGTTGCATTACCTAGTTTAGTGATAATTTTAACTATATTTCTAATTATTGCTAGTCCTGTTGCAACTGTTAGAAACTTATATGGTGCTAGTTCTAAGGTCGAATTTGATACTCGTATCCCTTTGCTCTGGGATGGGATTGTTAATCCGAAAAAAGATACTTTAGAAAGCGATTACTATCCCTGGGCTCGATTTTGCTACACTCCATCGCAAGCTGCTGCAATTGATTTATATGACTCAGGTAATGGTGGTACAGATATTGAGCTTATAGGTTGGGTTTTTCTTCCGAGATTTTTATTTCCAAATAAGCCGGTGATAACTGCGACGGGACAAGAATTTAACTATAAATTAACCGGTAGTATGAACTCGTCTACAGGGCAAGGCGTTTTTGTTAATGGTTATTATAATCTTGGATTTATTGGTGTAGTTTTTAGTGGGTTGGGGGTTGGTTTTATTTTAACGTATACATCATTATTTGCGGCGTTTGTTTTTAAAAGTAGAGCCTTAATATGGTTACCCTTTGCTTTGTTGGGTAGTTATATGGCATTTCGTATTGATGGATTTTTTATCGGAGACTTTTTAGGACCATTTTCTTTATTGCTATATGGATTAATTGGTATCATGATAATTTCAAAAATATTAAATCAGTCAAAGCGCAAAATACTATGATAATCCTATTTGTTGGTGAGACTTGGAAGGGCTCTTCTGCGAGATCACTTTGTGAATCATTGACTAAAATTCCTGATCTGATAGTGGATGAGATTGGTGAAGATAATTACCTTCCTCGATATTGCTCACTATTTCTTCGTATTCTAAATAGATTAATAAAACCTCAGCAAATATTAGAGTTGCAACGTCAAATATTTATCAAAGCTTGCGCTCTCAAGCCTAATGTTTTGATGGTTTATAAGGGTAATGGCGTATCTGCTGAGACCGTTAATTTCGCTAAACAGGCAGGTATTTTTACAGTTAATATATTTCCTGATTATTCGCCGCATGCTTATGGGAGTCGCCTACAGGCCGCGATGGGTGAATATGACTTGGTTGTCTCAACCAAGCCCTTTCACCCTGCAGGTTGGGGTCCTATATATGGGTACAGTAATCCGTGTGTGTGTGTACCTCACGGTTACGACCCTGCCGTTCATTATTGGTCTGAGCCTCCGGACGAACAGGACTTCGATGTGGTGATGGCTGCAAGCTGGCGGCCACAGTATGAAACGTTAATAAAGGCTTTTTGTGAAGAGATGAGGGGCCAACAAGTGCGCGTTGGGTTGGCCGGCTCAGGGTGGGAGGCACGCCGTGGAGAATTTCCTGCTGACTGGGAGTTTGCTGGGCCACTTTACGGTCGCGCTTATGGTGAGTGGCTACGTCGTGGCAAGATTGTCATTGCGCCAGTACATAGCGAAGTTATGATCAACGACGTTCAACAGCCAGGCGATCAAGACACTACGCGTACATACGAGTTGGCATCCTCAGGATGCTTTTTCCTACATCGTCGAACACCGTTTGCTCAAACGCTTTATGACGAGGAAACGGAGGTGCCTATGTGGGACTCTCCGCAGGAACTTGCCGATTTGGTAAAGCGGTTTCTTCCACTGGGTGAGCAACGTCAAATCATGGCTGCTGCGGCGCATCGACGTGCGGTACCGGCATATTCCGTGCCAACGCGCGCTGCAGAGGTGGTCGAGCATGTTCGGGCTGGCTTATTCGCACATCGCGATAAATTTATAGACAAAACTGTATGAGGCTATCGAAATGAAGCCATGCATCGGCTTGGTGGTGCCCTCGCTGGAAGTGGGTGGGGGAGTTCCTGCAGTTGCTAAGTTTGTGCTCGATGTGGCGCTGAGGGAGGGTCGTTATCGTGTGCAGCTTATATCTCTTGCGACATCCTCCGTGGATAGTTGTAGCACGCGAGTGGCGGACCCTCGAACATGGCTGCGTGGCGTTTCAACGCGCGGCGGGGAGTGGCACGAAATGCCGTTGCGACATGTGGGCGTAAATTGGACAGATTTCGAGTTTCAACGATATAAGCCACGGAAAGCACTCGTCGCAGCAGTGGCTGATTGTGATCTGTTACAAGTGGTCAGCGGGGCGCCAGCTTGGGCTAATGCCGTTGTCGGACTAGGTAAGCCGGTTGCTTTGCAGGTGGCAACGCTCGTGCGCGTGGAACGCCGGCGCCGGGATGCAAGTCCGCGAACTTTAGGGGGTTGGTGGCGAAAAGCCATGACTAAAGTGACGGCACGTATAGATGACAGGGCCTTGCAAAGCGTAGATGCCATCCAGGTAGAAAATCCTTGGATGTTCGACTATGCGCGGCAGCTAAATCAAGGTCGCATCGTTGACCTGCGGTATGCACCGCCAGGAGTCGATGCCGAAGTATTTCATCCTTTGTTCCTGCGCGATATTGCTACTGACCCTTATATATTATGCGTAGCTCGGTTTAGCGATCCGCGCAAAAACATTGGACTACTGCTGGAAGCTTATGCACGGTTACCGCTGTCGTTGATTGGGCGAGTAAGGTTGGTGTTGGCGGGCTCTTCTGGGCCAACAGAGGGGTTTTGGCTGCGTGCTGATGAGTTGGGCCTGCGTGATCGCATCTCTTATATTTATAGACCTGACCAGCAAGCCTTAGTTAGTTTGTATCAACGGGCTGCGGTATTCGCTTTGCCATCAGACGAGGAAGGATTGGGCGTTGTGCTGCTGGAATCAATGGCATGTGGTGTGCCTGTGGTTGCCACGCGTTGTGGAGGGCCTGACGGAATTATTGCCGAGGGCAAGGACGGATTTCTTGTTCCGCTGGATGACCCGGCCGCGATGGGTGATCGGTTAATAACCTTATGTACAGATCAGCAACTTAATCACAGTATGGGGCTGCAGGCGCGTAGGACTGTTCTAAATCGTTACGCTGAAGAAATAGCAGGGCAAGCGTTTGTTGATGTATGGGATAGGCTTCTGCATAAGTCTGGAAAAGGCTGATATGTGGGCAACTTCATTTTGTTGCTGGTGCAGTACGTCGTTGCATTTCATGTGTATTTTCTCAAACCCGTATTGCGGCGGATGCGCCGAAACTGCATTGCGGTCACCGATTACCATTCTTATAACAGTTAAGAGAGATTTGGCATGTGCATATGAATGCAGAACTGGGTCCACCTTATCTCGTCGATCTTTAATTAAATGAAACCAATCATCCTGACCTTTACCGCCTTCTACTTACCTGGCTACCGTGGCGGAGGCCCAATCCGAACTATTGCCAATATGGTGGAGCGTTTAGGTGATGATTTTGACTTTCGCATCGTCACGACAGATCGGGACTTGGGTGACAATAATGCATATCCCAATGTGAAGGTAGATGCTTGGAATACCCTTGGAAATGGCAGTGTTTTTTATGCCAGTAACGCCATGCGTTCGTTTTTAGGGTTGGCGAAACTCATGCGAGAAACGCCCCACGATCTGTTGTATCTAAATAGTTTTTTTGATCCCCGCTTCACACTTTGGCCTGTGTTCTTGCGATTGCTTGGACTTGCGCCCAAGCGGCCCTTAATCTTAGCGCCACGCGGAGAATTTTCTGCAGGAGCATTGAATATCAAGTCGTGGAAGAAAAAACCTTTCGTTCAGTTCGCACGCATTTGTAACTTGTTTTCTAATGTTACCTGGCATGCTTCCACTGCTGAAGAAGCGACAAATATCCGAAGAATTTTCCCCCAGAAGGATGGACGCGTGCACATAGCATGCAACATTGCGGTGGCGGGTGATTTGTTGCAAAACGCAGATAGTGCGCTTCCTGATTTTGAAACAAAAGAAAGGGGGTCTTTAGATTGGACTTTGCGGATGTGCTTTCTCTCGCGCATAGCGGCCATGAAGAACCTGGATTACGCGCTAGAAGTACTTGCACACGTAAAGTCGACCATTGACTTCAAAATTTATGGGCCTAAAGAAGATCCAGTTTACTGGCACAGGTGTCATATATTAATTGAACGCTTGCCTTCAAATATCAAAGTCAGTTACTGCGGCTGCGTTGATCATGATGATGTAAAGAAAATTATTGGCGCCAATGATATTTTTTTTGTGCCTTCACGTGGTGAAAACTTTGGACACGTTTTTATGGAATCTTTGTCGGTAGGTGTACCCATTTTGGTGAGTGACCAAACCCCGTGGCGTAATTTGGAAAGTAAAGGTCTTGGTTGGGATATTCCACTTAATCGACCGGAAAGGTTTGCGGATGCGATTGAAAAAGCGTATCAACTCAGTAGTAAAGATTGGCTGAGAATGAAAGTGAATTGCATCGATTTCGCTCGCAAAAAAGCAGATGACCCTATGGCCGTCGAGCTTAATCGTAAACTTTTTTTGAATGTATTGGCCTTAGCGCACTAATTTGCACGTATTAAATTAAGTGGTTTATGTTTTCGAATAATGTTCTTCTAATCACCGGTGGTACTGGCTCCTTTGGTAATGCTGTCCTCAAGCGATTCCTTGATACCAACATTGCTGAAATCCGCATCTTCAGCCGAGACGAGAAAAAGCAGGATGACATGCGCAAGCGCTACAACCATCCCAAGCTCAAGTTCTACATTGGCGATGTGCGGGATTCCCGAAGCGTGGCTTCGGCCATGCGCGGGGTTGACTATGTGTTTCACGCGGCAGCGCTCAAGCAAGTGCCTTCATGTGAATTTCACCCCATGGAGGCGGTCCGCACCAATGTGTTGGGGACTGAGAACGTGCTGGAAGCCGCCATTGCAGCCGGTGTGCAGCGTGTGGTCTGCCTGAGTACTGACAAGGCGGTGTACCCCATCAATGCCATGGGCATCAGCAAGGCGATGATGGAAAAGGTCATGGTCGCATCCAGCCGCAACCTGGAAGGCACCAACACTGTGATTTGCGGCACGCGCTATGGCAACGTGATGGCGTCGCGCGGTTCGGTGATTCCGCTGTTTGTTGAACAGGTGCTCTCTAGCAAGCCCATCACGGTGACAGACCCGGCCATGACGCGCTTCATGATGACGCTGGCTGATGCGGTGGACTTGGTTCTGTATGCGTTTGAGCATGGCAACAATGGCGATATTTTTGTGCAAAAGTCTCCGGCGGCCACGGTAGAGGTGCTAACGCAGGCCATCTTGGCGCTGATGGGCAAGCCCGACCACGAGGTGCGCAGCATTGGCACCCGCCATGGCGAAAAGCTGTATGAGGCGCTGCTGAGCCGTGAAGAAATGGCCTGTGCTGAAGACTGTGGCGATTACTTTCGCGTACCGCCCGATGGCCGCGATTTGAACTACGCCAAGTTTGTGGAACAAGGTGAAGAACGCCTGACGCAAAGCTCGCACGGTGAAACCTATGACTCACATAACACCACCCGGCTGGATGTGGAAGGCATGAAGGCGCTGCTGCTCAAGCTCGACTTTATGCAGCGCATTGCGCGCGGCGAACACGTGGTGGCAGAGGAATAAACCGTCTGGTGTTGCAACTGTCATTTACCCGGCTCAAAATTGAAGCGTATCCATGCAACCATGAAAGCGTCTATGCACCCACTCATTGAATCCCATCGCGCGCAATTGCGCGATTTGGCAAGCCGTTACGGGCTAAGTTCGATTCGGGTTTTTGGTTCAATGGCACGAGATGATGCCAGCAACCTGAGTGACGTCGATTTCTTGGTTGAAGGGTCAGGCCCTCTGTCAGGCTTTTCGCTAGGTGCCTTGCTGATGGATGCGCAAGATTTGCTGGGCCGCAAGGTCGATATCGTGACGGTCAATTCATTACACCCCCTGATGCGTGACCGCGTTTTGCGCGAATCATTGCCGATCTGACGCACCCCATGCAGCCCGGTCCAGACGCCGATTTGGTGTATCTCAGCCACATGATCGAATGCATTAACCGTGTATTCGAGTATTGCGAGGGTGGCGAGTCGAGTTTCAGGCAGTCTTGTTTGATCCAGGATGCAGTGATTCGCAATCTGCAGACGATGGCGGAGTCCAGCCAGCGCTTGAGCGAATCCACAAAAGCCATTGCACCCGATGTGCCGTGGCGTGCCATTTCAGGGTTTCGCAACATCATTGTTCATGATTATCTTGGTGTCGATCTTGATATGGTGTGGCAGGTTGTTTCATCTGATTTGCCGTTGTTGCAGGCCGCATTATTGAAAATTAATGCGAACCCAATTTAAGTTCACTGATGAAAATTTTGATTACCGGCGCCAACGGTTTTATTGGCAAAAACCTTCAACTGCACCTTGCCGAGCGCAAAGATGCCGAGGTGGTTTGCTTTACCTGCAACCATGACGTGGCGGAACTGCCCCAGTTACTGCAAGGGGTGGACTTTGTATTTCACCTGGCAGGCGTTAACCGCCCGCAAGACCCGCAAGAGTTCACCACGGGCAATGCCGATTTAACGCAGGCGCTGTGCGGGGCGGTTTGCGATGTGGCTGCTGCCACGGGCAAGAAGGTGCCCATCATTTGCACCTCGTCCACCCAAGCGGGGCGGGGCAACCCGTATGGCCAGAGCAAGCTGGCGGCTGAACAGGCACTTCACACAGCCACCCTTACCCACGGCATTCCGGTTCACCTCTTCAGACTGCCCAATGTGTTCGGCAAATGGTGCAAGCCCAACTACAACTCGGCCGTGGCCACGTTTTGCCACAATATTGCGCGTGGCCTGCCGATTCAGGTCAACGACCCGGCCGCACCGGTCACGCTGGTGTTTGTGGACGATGTGATTGAACGCTTTGTGCAGTTGATGGACGGCGCTGACGCAGCCGTGGATACCGACGGCTTTGCCACCGTGGCGCCGCAATACACCACCACCGTGGGTGAACTGGCTCGGCTAATTCAGGTTTTCAAGGACAGCCGCGACACGCTTATGACCGAGCGCGTGGGTACCGGGCTGGTGCGGGCGCTTTATTCAACGTATGTCAGCTACCTGCCGGTGGAACTGTTTGCCTACACCGTGCCGCAGCATGCCGACCCGCGCGGCGTGTTTGTGGAAATGCTCAAGACGCCTGACGCGGGGCAGTTTTCTTACTTCACGGCGCACCCTGGCATTACCCGGGGTGGTCACTACCACCACAGCAAGACCGAGAAGTTCCTGGTAATCAAGGGGCATGCACGATTCAAGTTCCGCCACATGCAGACCGGCCAGGCGCATGAGCTGCTCACCAGCGGCGAAAAGGCGGAGATCGTGGAAACTGTGCCCGGCTGGACGCACGACATTACCAATATCGGCTCTGAAGAGATGGTGGTGATGCTGTGGGCCAATGAGGTGTTTGACCGGGCGCGCCCGGATACTTTTGCCTGCCCGGTCTAAATTGTTTCAACCCGGATTTTTGACATGTCTGTCATTCAAGCGAAGTCGCGAATCCGGTGTCGTCATGCAGAACACTCCATCTGATCGTGCAACTACTCATGTGTCATCCCGGACTTGATCCAGGATCCATCGTTGCCAAGTCACCATCGTTTGAAAAATGGCGTTGACTGGACATCACAACTGTTCTGGATTGCGGGTCAAACCCGCAATGACAGAAAAAAATCCGAGTAGCTACTTAATCGTTATGAATCCCCGCTTGCGCAGGAAAAAAATCAAGTGATCCCATGAAAAAACTAAAAGTGATGACCGTAGTCGGTACCCGGCCCGAAATTATTCGCCTTTCGCGTGTGCTGGCGCGGCTTGACGAGCATTGCGAGCATGTGCTGGTGCATACCGGCCAGAACTACGACTACGAACTGAACCAGATCTTTTTTGATGATCTGGGCATTCGCAAGCCCGACCATTTTCTGAATGCAGCGGGCGGCAGCGCGGCGGAAACCATTGGCAAGATCATCATTGCGGTCGATGGCGTGCTGGCCACGGTACAGCCCGAGGCCATGCTGGTGCTGGGCGACACCAACAGCTGCATGGCGGTGCTGCCGGCCAAGCGGCGCAAGGTGCCGGTGTTTCACATGGAAGCCGGCAACCGCTGCTTTGACCAGCGTGTGCCCGAGGAAATCAACCGCCGCATCGTGGACCACACGGCAGACATCAACCTGACCTACAGCAGCATTGCCCGCGAATACCTGCTGCGCGAAGGCTTGCCGCCAGACATGGTAATCAAGACCGGCAGCCCGATGTGCGAGGTGCTGACGCATTACCGCCCGCGCATCGATGCGTCGGATGTGCTGCAGCGCCTTGGCTTGCAGGAAGGGCAGTATTTTGTGGTCAGCGCCCACCGGGAAGAAAACATCGACTCGGACGTGAACTTTGACAAGCTGGTGCAGGTGCTGAACACGGTGGCCGAGCAGTACGGCCTGCCGGTAATCGTTTCTACCCACCCGCGCACGCAAAAGCGCGTAGATGCGATGAAGGTCAAGTTTCACGCCAACGTGCAGTTGCTCAAGCCGCTCGGTTTTCATGACTACGTGAAGCTGCAGTTGTCGGCACGCGCTTCGTTGTCAGACAGTGGCACCATCAACGAGGAATCGTCGATCCTGAACTTTCCGGCGCTGAACCTGCGCGAGGCGCACGAGCGCCCCGAGGGCATGGAAGAAGCCGCCGTGATGATGGTGGGGCTGGAGGTGGAGCGCGTGCTTCAGGGCCTGGCGATCTTGGCCAGCCAGCCGCGCGGTGACGAACGCAGCCTGCGCCAGGTCGCCGACTACAGCATGCCCAATGTGTCTGACAAGGTGCTGCGCATCATCCACAGCTACACCGATTACGTGAACCGCGTGGTGTGGAAGAAATACTGAGCGGCGGGCGATTTAGATGCGTATTGCCTTAATTGCTGATGTGTTTCCGCCGCTGCGGTCTTCCGGTGCCATTCAACTCAGGGACTTGTCGCATGAACTGGTCAGGCAGGGGCATCACCTGACGGTGATGATTCCGGCCTCGGATATTGACTCGCCCTGGCTGCTTGAAAAGCTGGGCGGTGTCGAGGTGTTGCGACTCAAAGCGCCCCGCACCAAGGACATGAGTTACGCCCGCCGCACGGTGGGCGAGTTTTTAATGCCCTTTGCCATGCGGCGCAACCTGCGCAAAAGCCCGTTGGCTGACGTTCGCTGGGACGGCGTGATCTGGTATGCGCCGACGATCTTTTTGGGTCCAATCGTTAACACTCTCAAAAAGGCCAGCGGCTGCCCAAGCTACCTGATCATTCGCGATATTTTTCCGGAATGGGCGGTGGATATGGGGCTGTTGGGCCGGGGCTTGCCTTACCGGTTTTTGAAGGCGGTTGAGGCTTACCAGTATTCAGTTGCCGATGTCATTGGGGTGCAAACACCGGCCAATTTGCCTTACTTCAGCCGGGCCGGCTTAAAGCCGGAACAACGCGTGGAAGTGCTGCAGAACTGGCTGGCCCATGCGCCCAACACCGGTTGCAGTATTTCGGTGGCCAACGGCCCCCTTGCCGGGCGCACCGTCTTTGTGTATGCCGGCAATATGGGCGTGGCGCAGGGCATGGGCATTTTGATCGATCTGGCTGAGCGCTTGCGCGGCCGCAACGACATTGGTTTTCTATTCGTTGGCCGGGGCAGCGATGCCAAATTGCTGCGCGAAGAGGCCAGCCGGCGAAAGTTGGGCAATGTGGTTTTTCATGACGAAATAGCCCCCGAAGAAATTCCGGGCTTGTACGCGCAATGCCATGCCGGCATTGTGGCGCTCGACCCGCGTCACAAAACCCACAACATTCCAGGCAAGTTCCTAACCTATATGCAAGCCGGCTTGCCGGTGCTGGCAAGCATCAACCCTGGCAACGACCTGATCCAGATCATTGATGGTGAGCGGGTAGGGCGGGTGTGTACGGATCAGTCAGTGGACAGCCTGGAGCGTTTGGTGGTTCGCCTGGTGGATGAAATCAGGGCCGATACCGAAATGCCGGCGCGATGCAAAGCCCTGTCTGCCAGGCTTTTTGCGCCTGAGGCTGTGGTGAGGCAGATTACGGCGGCCTTGGCGCGGTGATATGGGGTTGCGTTTGCAAGATAGTGCGATTTATGCAGATTGCTATTTAATTTATAGCTGGTAGTGCCCGCTGATATTGCGGTAAAGCCTGATTTGATCATGAATTTAATCCAGTTCCTTTCTGACTCCGCCCTTGTTTTACCTTTTCAAAATTTTTTCCATCTTCACGCAGCCACTCATTTGGGCGGCTGTGTTGTTTGGACTGTCGGTCTTTCTTTGGTGGGGTCGCGGCATCGGGTGGCTGCCCGATGCTTGCTGCTGGCGGCGTTGGGCTGGACGGCGTTGGTGGGTTGGTTGCAACTGCCCGAAGCGCTGCTGCGCGAGCTGGAAAACCGCCATCCGGCACCCGTGGAAGTGGCCGCCGGGCAGTTGCAGGCTTATACCGGTGTGGTGGTGCTGGGCGAATCACCGGAACGCCTGAAAGCGTCGGTAACGCTGCTGCGCCAGCACCCGCACCTGCGGCTGCTTTTTACTGGAGGTGATGGCAAGTGGTGGGCCAGCGGCCCCACTGAAGCAGACCAGGCCGAGGCGTTTTACAAGCGCATGGGCGTGCCGGCTGATCGCCTGCCGTACGAGCGAACCTCGCGCACCACTTATGAAAACGCCGTGTTGGGCGCGGTCGTGCCGGGCGTTGACGTTGCACAGCCTTGGTTGCTGCTGACGTCGGCCCGTCACATGCCCCGGGCGCTGGCGGTTTTTAGGGCCGCAGGCTGGCATATGGCGCCGTATCCGGTGGATTACCGCCGCGTGGGGTTTTCGCGTTGGTCAGACTATTCGCTAGCGCGCGGTGCTGTGCGCTGGCAGCTGGTGCTGCATGAGGCGATGGGGCTGGCGGCCTTTGCTGCGGTGGGCTTGGCGGATTTTTGACGGTTTGGGCCCACAGGCCACCGCAAAAATATGCTGGTATCACGAACTGCCGAACGGTCGTGTCCTGGCATGAATACCTTGACCATCAAAATACCGCCGCAGCTTGAGCAAGAAATTGCGCTGGCCAGTGAGCGCGAGCGCCTCAGCATGGCGGCGCTGGTACGACGCGCCTTGGTGGCTTACATCAGCCAGCGCAATGCGGCTGTGCCTGGCTTGTCGGCGCTGGAGCAGGCCAGTGATCTGGTGGGTGTCGTCAAGGTGGCCATGTCGCTGGCCGATGAAGTGACTGCAGTCCGCGCGCTGTTAGAGCGCTGCGACAACGTGCCCGCGTCTTTGGCCGATGCGTGCCTGGTTCGCATGTCGGAACTTTATGAACCGTGCCGGGTGATAACGCTCGACTGTGATTTCCACACCTATCGCCGCCATGGTCGAAAGGTGATCCCGGTCTTGACACCGCGCCCCTGAGGCGGTCAGCTTGGCCACAGGCGTCACCTCCGAGTTAATCGGGGCTAACCGGAGCTAGTCGCTCATGGTCAAGGCAGTGGGCTGGGAATTGGGTCAACTGACACGACTTGTGACACGGCTACGGGCCGGTTCACGGGTTTTCATTGACGCGGGTGAACAATATGGCCGGCAAAATGGGTAACTGTTTGAGGGTATGGGAATTTTTTCCTGCATGAGTAAACCGCCCCTGAAGGCCGGGTTCGGCGGCATTTCCAGACACTGATAAATTGCGTTTTTAAAAGGAAAAACCAAGAAAAACCTGAAAACTTTTTCTTTGGCAAATTCATTTGGATTTCATTTTTTTATGGTTTGAATTAAATATTACACTTAAGGTGCGGAACTTTAATTTTTTTTGCTTTGCAGTCCGCTACCGGAACGGTGGCCATTCATCTAGAACAGGATCACCATGGATTTGAGGACAGGCATCCGGCAGCGCATCCACCAGGCGTCAATGGCCCTAGTGGGGCTGGTCATGCTGCCTACCGCCGCGCTGGCCCAGGGGCTGGGTGTGGCGAGTGTGGGCGCTACCGGCGGGCTGACGATTCCGTCGGCTTATGTGCTTGAGCAAGGTGACATGGCGCTGAGCCTGGGCAACTACCAGGACCCAAAGCTGGGCTCGTTCAACCGCAGGCAAAACTATTCCCTGGGCTTTGGCCTTTTGCCGGGTGTTGAACTTTTCGGACGTTTTACCGAATACACCAGCCGGCAGGCCGCATCCCCCGGGGCGCCTAATTTCAGGGGAATTAGCGACATCTCTGCCAACATCAAATGGCAGTTGCCGATTGATCTGCAGGGCGTGCCCAAGCTGGCTGTGGGTGTGACTGACATTAGCGGGGGCGCGGCGTTTTTCAAGTCTAAATACGCGGTGGCTAGCGACGAGGTCGGCCCGCTGCGCTGGTCGCTGGGCTATGCTCAGAGCAATCCACCGTTGGGAGGCACGGTCGGTGCCAAAGTGCTTGATGGCGTGTTTGGCGGGGCCGAGCTCAAGCTGGGCAGCAGCCGCGCCACGCTGCTGGCCGAAACCGACGGCACGCAGCAGCACGCCGGCTTGCGTTATTATTCTGAATCATTGCCTTCGCTGGGTGACGCGCAACTGGTGGGCACGCTTCAGCGCTCGTTTGGCGCCACTACCCTGGCCGGGCATTTTGCCAATGCCACCAGTGTCAATGTGTCGCTGGTCGTGCCGCTGGGCACGGCCGACAAGGCCCGCCAGACCCGAACGGACGCCGCTGCCCGGCCGTTGCCTGCCCTGGATCAGGCGGTGGCAGGTGCCATGGTGGCCACGGCGCAGGACCGGCTCGATGGCCTGGCGCGGGCCTTGCGCGCCACTGGCCTGGACCGGGTCCGCGTTGGCATGCTGGGCAACGAGTTGGTGGTGGAGTATGAAAACTACCGCTATTTGCACAATGAGGCCGATGCCCTTGGCATCGTGCTGGGGCTGGCAGCCGAAGCCGCGCCAACGGGAACCACTCGCATCAATGCACTGACCCGCAAGGCAGGACTGGAGGTGCTTGAAACATCGGTCGATGTGGCAGCGTACCGCAGCTTCCTTCGGGATGGCGATGCGGCGCGTGTGAAGAACACACTGGGCTTTGGCCTGTTGCCCGGCTATGACGACACTGCGGTGCAATGGGCTGCAGGCGAGGCCGGGGCTGGTCGACGCCAGACCCGGCTGCGCGTGGAAGTCAAGCCACTGCTCAATTACACGTTGGGTACCGAATTTGACGCTTTTGATTATTCGCTGGCCGCAAATGTGCGCAGCACGGCGAGTCTGTGGAAGGGGGCGCAGGTTTATGCCGACGTGGTGCAGCGCATCGCCAACAGTTCCAATATTGATCCGGGACGTGTGTTTGCCAGTTCTCGACAACGCAACGGCTTGAAAACACTGGCGCTTCAACAGTCGTTCTGGCTGGCCCCGCGCCTGTTTGCCAGTGTGGGCGCCGGAAAGTTTGACCATGACGGCTTGGGCGCAGAGGGCGAATCCATCCTGTTTCTGCCTTGGAATGCCGACACGGTTCACTTCAAGGGCAGTTACCTGCGGCGCCCGGACGATGCGCTGTCGCGCACAACAGAAGCCTATGCAGGGTCGTACCGCTTGCGCTTCAGCCCTGAAACTTGGATCGAGGCCGGTTACGAGCAGTACACCGACCGTTCCACCGGGCCGTCGGTGGTGTTGACGCGCTGGTTTGGCGATGCGGCGGTACAGCTGTTCGCTCGCAAGGGGGGCAACAACACCTTCGTGGGCCTGGAGTTGAACCTGCCGCTCACCCCGCGCCAAGGCATGGGGGCCGGACCTGTGCAGCTGACCGGCACCCCGCGTTATGCGCAGTCGATCCGCACGCGCCTGACGAATGGCGGCAACACCGGCAATTTTGTGGACAACGGCGCCGTGCGATCAGTGAACCTGAATTACAAGCCTGAGGTGGAAATGCTCAATTCGGGCCGTATCGCCCCGGCTGACATTACGGGCCAAATCCAGCGTCTGCGCGAGTCTTTCTATCTTTATGCACGAGACCAGATTGATTGAGTTTTCAAGGAGAGGACAGACCTTCCCGGTCTGTTCTTGTGTGTGTGCCTGTGCCGATATTGGTACTTTTTAAGGATTTTTTATGAATTTCAACAAGTTTTCCCTGGCCTGCCTGGTTTTGAGTGGCAGCGCCTTGCTGGTCGCCTGTGGCGGCAGCAGCAGCGGGTCGCTTTCACCGGCACCTATTGCCTCCACCAACACGTCGGCCGCCATCAATCCGCAATCGGGCGCGGCAGTGGTGAGCGGTGTGCTGGACAAGAGCTTTGGATTCAGCTCGGGTGTTCCTTCTTTTGGCACCACATCGGCCACATCCCTGAAGCTTTCGGGCACGGGCGCAGCGCCGTCGTTCGCCATCAGCTCGGCTGAAGGTTCGGCCACTGGTGCCATGACCTACGGTTCATGCATTTTCACAGTGGGCCAGTCCAGCTACCCCGCCACCTCTCCTCTGGCATCGGGCAAATCGGTCACGGTCAGCCCGTGCAGCCTGACGGTGGCCACCATTGGCCTCAAGGGTGACGGCATTGCCACTCCCGCAAACGTGACCTTTCAACTGGGCACGGTCAATTCCAGCCCTGTTTCCGTGTCGGTGTCGATCAGCGCAACAGGCGTCGTGACGGTGAGCGGCTTCACCATCGGTACTGTCACCGTGGTTGCTGCCACTGGTGCTACTGGCGCTGGCAGTTAAGGCAACGGGCTCTGCCCGGTTTGAGAAAATCCCCGCCTGGAGCGGGGATTTTTTTTGCAGTTGCCCAGGCTTCAGGAACGCACGGCTTTCTGTGTATTCCGAAACAAGGCTATCGCCCGGCCGTATTTTTATGCTGGCAATCCGTCTCAGCCAACAAAAAACCCGCTATGCCTATGCGGCATGCGGGTTATGAAGGGTTCTGATACGGTCTGATTCTACTGAATGGTGCCCGGGGCCGGAATCGAACCGGCACGCCTTTCGGCGGGGGATTTTGAGTCCCCTGCGTCTACCAATTTCACCACCCGGGCAGTAAAACCAAAGAACGAAATTATGGCACAGTGTGGCCTATGAAATTTCAAACGATTGAAGACGCCATCGGAAAAACACCGCTGGTCGCACTGCAGCGAATTGCAGCTGCCGAAAACACGGTACGCGGCAATATTGTTCTGGGCAAGCTCGAGGGCAACAACCCTGCCGGGTCTGTCAAGGACCGGCCCGCATTGGCCATGATCCAGGGCGCCGAGGCGCGGGGCGAGATCCAGGCCGGCGACACGCTGATTGAGGCCACCTCGGGCAACACCGGCATTGCGCTGGCCATGGCCGCCGCCATCAAGGGCTACCGCATGGTCCTGATCATGCCGGAGGACCTGAGCATCGAGCGCGCGCAGACCATGAAGGCATTTGGTGCCGAGTTGATCCTGACACCGAAAAGCGGCGGCATTGAATACTCGCGCGATCTGGCCGAACGGATGCAGCAAGAAGGCAAGGGACGGGTGCTGGACCAGTTTTCAAGTCCCGACAACCCGCGCGTGCATTACGAAACCACCGGCCCTGAAATCTGGAACGACACGGCCGGCACGGTGACGCACTTTGTCAGCGCCATGGGCACCACCGGCACCATCACCGGCGTGTCGCGCTACCTGAAGGAAAGAAATCCGGCGATCCGGATCATTGGCGCGCAGCCAAGCGAAGGTTCGCGCATTCCGGGCATTCGCAAGTGGCCCGAAGCCTACATGCCGAAGATCTACGACCCGCGCCATGTCGATGAGCTGGTCTTGGTCAGCCAACTCGATGCAGAAGACATGTGCCGGCGTATGGCGCGCGAGGAAGGCATCTTTGCCGGCATCTCGGCAGCTGGCGCCTGCTGGGTGGCGCAGGACATCGCCAAAAGGGTTGAGGACGCGGTGATCGTGTTCATTGTGTGCGACAGAGGCGACCGCTACTTGTCCACCGGTGTGTTTCCTGCGTGATGAATTTGTAATTCCGGTTCTACGTCCATCCCGCTCCTAATCTGTCATCCCGGGATCCATGTCTTCTTCCCAGCACAGACATTGGACATGGGGTCATGGGGTCATGGGTTGCGGGTCAGGCCCGCAATGACAGAAGGAGAAACGACAAGCGGGCCTTAGGCTGAATCCTTGCTTTTCTATTGCCTAAAATAACGGCAATCCAAGGAAAACCATGAATATTGACAAAGAACTCGACACCCGCGGCCTGAACTGTCCGCTGCCCATCCTGAAGGCCAAGAAAGCGCTGGTTGACATGGCTAGCGGCCAGTTGCTGCGGGTGGTGTCCACCGATGCCGGATCGGCCAGGGATTTTCAGGCATTTGCCAAGCAGACCGGCAACGACCTGGTGGACCAGCAAACCGTGGGCAACGAATACATCCACGTGCTCAAGCGCCGTTGATGGCGGGCTGCCTGAACAACGCCTGGCAATCGCGCGTCGGCTCGTGGCTTTTCTGGTAAACCGGAGCCAGGCATTGCCCCCGCTCCGTTGAACCCGTTCTCTGTGTCATCCCCTTCCTGTGCCATCCCCTTCCTCCCTGTCGTCCCCTCCCTCTCTGTCATCCCGGGCTCGACCCGGGATCCATCCCTTTTCCCCAGCGACCGGGGGCCTGGATTGCCCCGGATCAAGTCCGGGGCAGGCTCATCAAGCCCGCAATGACAAAAGAGAATGTGAAGAGCAATCAAGATAGCTCGGAAATTAAATTTACAGCATAAAAAAAGCCTCTGGCGCAGACTGCATCTGTACCAGAAGCTATTAATTCAGTAGCAGTGCCCGTCAAACGGGCCACACTTTAGCGCTCCAGGTTTTCAGCCCGGCGTTCCTTGCCTGACCAGCCAATCTGCAAATGGTCCAGGTAGTTCCTGAAATACGCGCCGACTTCTGGGTGCTGCAAGGCAAGCTCCACCGTGGCTTCCAGGAACCCTTCCTTGCTGCCGCAGTCGTAGCGTTTGCCCTGGTACTGGAACGCGTAGACACTTTCGTGCTGCATTAGCCCGGCAATGCCGTCAGTGAGCTGGATTTCACCGCCAGCGCCTTGGGGCTGGTGGCGCAGCAGCTCGAAAACGGCCGGCGTGAGGATGTAGCGGCCCGCTACGGCCATGCGTGAAGGGGCTGCCTCGGGGGCTGGTTTTTCGACCATGTGGCTGACCTTCATCAGGTGCTCGCCAACCATTTCACCGGCCACGATACCGTAGCGCCGGGTCTGTTCGGCAGGCACTTCCTGCACTGCCAGAATCGATTGCTGAAGCTCCTGAAACTGCTCGGCCATCTGTGCCATCACCGACATTCCGCCTTGGGGGCCGACCATCAAGTCGTCCGCCAGCAGAACCGCAAACGGCTCGTTGCCAACCAGATGCTCGGCGCACAGCACGGCGTGGCCCAGGCCCAGCGAGCGCGGCTGTCGGACAAAGGAAACCGTCATGTCGTCGGGCTGGACCGAACGCACCAGAGACAGCAATTCGTGTTTTTCGGCCTTTTCCAGTTCGGTTTCCAGCTCGTACGCGGTGTCGAAATGGTCCTCGATGGCGCGCTTGTTGCGGCCCGTCACAAAAATCATGTCCCGGATACCGGCTGAGTAGGCTTCTTCTACCGCGTACTGAATCAGCGGCTTGTCCACGATGGGCAGCATTTCCTTGGGGCTGGCCTTGGTGGCGGGTAAAAAACGGGTTCCGAGGCCGGCGACTGGAAATACTGCTTTTTTCAGAGTGGATTTTTGCATTGACGTTTCTTGAAAAATTAAGGACCGATTGTCGGGCTTTGAAGGCTTGGCCGGTGTCAGACTATGTCCCGAATTACCCTTCGTCAACTCTGTAAACACTGCAGCAATGTAATGCGGTATCGAATTATTTGAGCCTTGCCAGTTGCTCGCGAATCTTCTCCAGCGTGCTGGTGAACTCTGTCAGCCGTCTGCGTTCTGTTTCCAGCACGGCGGGCGGCACCTTGGCGACAAAGGTTTCATTGGCCAGCTTGGCCTGCACCTTCAGCAGCTCGCCTTCAAGCCGCGCGGCTTCCTTGGCCAGGCGCACTTTTTCAGCGGCCACATCCACTTCCATGTAGAGGCAGACGCGCGCATCGCCGACCACCGCCACAGGGGCGGCTTCGGCAGCAGCGACCCATTCGGCCTCCGTGCCGAACAGCTTGACCTCGCTGAGCTTGGCCAGCGACCTGAGCACGGGCGCCACGGCGTTGATGAAGGCGTCATCCCCCACTACCAGCAGCGGCAGTCGCGTGGCCGGTGACACCTTCATTTCGCCGCGCAGGTTGCGGCAGGCATCGACCAGCGTTTTCAGCCTGGCGACGTGTGCTTCGGCCAGCAGGTCGATTTTTTCAGGCTGGCTTTGCGGGTAGGGCGCCTGGCCGATGAATGGACCGGCCTTGCCCGCCACAGGCGCGACCTTTTGCCAGAGTTCCTCGGTGATGAACGGAATCAAGGGGTGCGCCAGCCGCAGGATGCCTTCCAGCGTGCGGATCAGCGTGCGGCGCGTGGCGCGTTTTTGCGCGTCGCTGCCTTGCTGGATCTGCACCTTGGCAATTTCGAGGTACCAGTCGCAGAACTCGTCCCAGATGAACTGGTAGATATGGCCGGCGACATTGTCCAGGCGGTAGTCGGCAAAGCCCTTGGCCACGTCCGCTTCGACGCGCTGCATGGTGGAGGCGATCCAGCGGTCGGCCTGCGAGAAATCAAGGTAGTTTTCCATCGCGCCGCCGGGCGCGCATTGTTCCTTGCTGTGTTCATTGAGGCCGCAGTCCTGGCCTTCGCAGTTCATCAGCGTGAAGCGCGTGGCGTTCCAGAGCTTGTTGCAAAAGTTGCGGTAGCCTTCGCAGCGTTTGCTGTCAAAGTTGATGGAGCGGCCCAGGCTGGCGAGCGAAGCGAACGTGAAGCGCAGTGCATCGGCGCCGTAACCCGGAATGCCGGCCGGGAATTCCTTCTCGGTGTTCTTGCGCACCTGCGGCGCCGTTTCGGGCTTGCGCAGGCCCTGCGAGCGCTTGTCCAGCAGCGGGGCGAGTTCGATGCCGTCGATCAGGTCGACCGGGTCGAGCACGTTGCCTTCGGACTTGCTCATCTTTTTGCCCTGTGCGTCCTTGACCAGACCGTGGATGTACACGTGGTGGAACGGCACCTGGCCGGTGAAGTGCGTGGTCATCATGATCATCCGGGCGACCCAGAAAAAGATGATGTCGTAGCCGGTGACCAGTACGCTGGACGGCAAGAACAGGTCCAGCTCTTTGGTCTTTTCAGGCCAGCCCAGCGACGAGAAGGGCACCAGCGCCGAGGAATACCAGGTGTCGAGCACGTCTTCGTCGCGGCGAAGCGTTTTGCCGGGGGCCTGTTTCTGCGCGTCTTCTTCATTTGTGGCGACATAGACCTTGCCGTCTTCGTCGTACCAGGCCGGAATCTGGTGGCCCCACCAGAGCTGGCGCGAGATGCACCAGTCCTGGATGTTGCCCATCCACTGGTTGTAGGTGTTGACCCACTGCTCGGGCACGAACTTGACCGCGCCGCTCTCGACCGCGTCAATCGCTTTCTGGGCGATGGATTTGCCGGTCGGGTCTTGCGGGCTGACCTTGTTCACGGCGACAAACCACTGGTCGGTCAGCATCGGCTCGATGATCTGGCTGGTGCGGGTGCAGCGCGGCACCATCAGCTTGTGTTTTTTGACTTCGACCAGAAAACCCTGCGCTTCCAGGTCGGCCACGACAGCCTTGCGGGCGACGAAGCGGTCCATGCCGCGGTATTTCTCGGGTGCGTTGTCGTTGATGGCGGCATCCAGTGTCAACACGCAAATGATGGGCAACTGGTGGCGCTGGCCGACCGCGTAGTCGTTGGCGTCATGCGCGGGCGTGACCTTGACCACGCCGGTGCCGAATTCTTTATCGACGTAGTCGTCGGCAATCACCGGGATGGTGCGTTCGCACAGTGGCAGGGTGACCTGCTGGCCGATCAGGTGAACATAGCGTTCGTCTTCGGGATGCACCATGACGGCCACGTCGCCCAGCATGGTTTCGGGGCGCGTCGTGGCCACGGTGATGGAGCCCGAGCCGTCGGCCAGCGGGTAGCGGATGTGCCACATGAATCCGTCTTCTTCCTCGCTCTCGACTTCCAGGTCGGACACGGCGGATTTCAGCACCGGGTCCCAGTTGACGAGACGCTTGCCCCGGTAGATCAGGCCCTGCTCGTACAGCTGCACGAAGGTCGAGGTGACGACCCTGGACATTTTCGGGTCCATGGTGAAGTACTCGTGCTTCCACGACACCGAATCGCCCATGCGGCGCATCTGGCGCGTGATGGTCGAGCCGGACTCTTCCTTCCACTCCCAGACCTTGCTGACAAAGTTCTTGCGCGCCTCGGCAGGGCTGGTGCCCATGTCGTGGCGCGTCTTGCCCGATTCGGACTGCAATTTGCGCTCGACGACGATTTGCGTCGCGATGCCCGCGTGGTCGGTGCCCGGCACCCACAGCGTGTTGTCGCCCTTCATGCGGTGGTAGCGCGTCAGCGAATCCATGATAGTCTGGTTGAACGCATGGCCCATATGCAGCGTGCCGGTCACATTCGGTGGCGGCAGCTGGATGGCAAACGAAGGCTTGGCGGCGTCCAGCGTTGGTTCGTACTGTCCGCTTTGCTCCCACAGCGGACCCCAGTGCTTTTCAATGTCGGCAGGCTCGAAGGACTTGGCCAGGCTGTCCAGCCCCGGCGTGGGGGGGAACACCTTGACAGCGTCGGTGGCAAGGGCGGTCGGGGCAGGGGGGGCAGCTTGGGTCATGGGGCTATGAGAAACGGCATTGCAGGGATGCCGCCTGGGGTTAGAAGGAACTGAGGTGATTTTATTCGACGGTGATGACGGGGTGGCGGGCCTTGAGTACGGGGCATTACTTTCCTGGCGGCAAGCATGCAGTGCGCTTTTCAGGTTGAACGTCATGACAGGCGTCCGTGTCATTCAGCACTGCTTCAGTCATCATGGCATCCTTGCTTGTTTCGTCCGGGGCTGGACCCAGGAACTGTGGCTTTGGCCAAGCGCGATTTTTCAGCCATGTCGCTAGCCAATCCAGGCACTGCCCAAAGATTTGCAGTTAAGCTTTTACTCCACCGTGTCTCCATCCAATCTACCTCCCCTCCCACCCCTTGCGCCGCGTATCCGCCGCGGTGCCCTGGCCCTGCCCGGCATCCGGAGCATCGGCATGGCCCATCCCCTGAGCTGGCTGGTGCGTGGCGCACGGGACCTGAGGCGCGGCGGCTGGCTCAGCCTGCTGCACGGTCTGGTGCCTGCCGCGTTCGGTGGCCTGCTGGTGCTGTTGGCGCGCGACCGTTTCTGGCTGCTGGCCGGTGCCTTTTCGGGTTTTCTGGTGGTGGCGCCGGTGCTGGCCACCAGCCTGTACGCCATCAGCCGGGCGATTGAACGGCGCGAGCCGGTCAACCTGCGGCTTGTCGTCAACACCTGGACGCGCTGGCAGTATTCGCGCCATGCGGCCAAGGGCGGCTACTGGAGCATGGTGCGCTTTGGCATGCTGCTGGCCTTGGCCGGCACCGGCTGGGTGGTGACGTCGGCCGCGCTGATCACCCTGCTGGCGCCGGAACCTGTCAGTACGCCACTGGATTTCCTGCGCCATGTGGTGCTGGCGCCGGGCGGCCATGTTTTTGAGCTTTGGCTGACCTTGGGCGGGCTGATGGCGGCCCCGATCTTTGCGTCCAGCGTGATTGCCATGCCGCTGCTGCTCGACCGCCGGGTCGATGTGCTGCAGGCGGTGCTGGCCAGCTGGCAGACGGTGCTGACCAATCCGGTGCCGCTGGCCTTGTGGGCAGCGCTGATCATGCTGCTGACGCTGATGGGCTTGGGCACGCTGCTGCTGGGGCTGGTCGTGGTGCTGCCACTGCTGGGCCATGCCAGCTGGCATGCCTACCGCGACCTGGTTGATGCCAGTGCGTTGCCCGAGCGCGTGCCGCCCGAGGGCGCCGCCTGATGTTCGGCTTTTCGGAAGAGCAGGTGGCCGCCTTTGGCCTGTCGTTCGGCGTGGGCGCGTTCATGCTCTACATGCTGTTCATCATCGGTCAGCTGGCGTGGTCGTCCAAGGCCGGAAAGTTTGGCACCTTTGTGATTTTTCTGGGCCTGGCTTTCGGCATGGTGGGCTTTGTCGCCAAGTACTTCATCCAGTGGATATTGGAAAAGTAAAACCCCAGCCCTGTCTGCCGAGGTTGAGTTTTTGAATGAAAAACCAGTCTTGCGCAATACCAGTATGCGCTGACAGCTATTAAATAAATAGCTATGCAATAGCCCTTGAAAATCACGCTGGCCGAGTCAAGTGGTCCGGTCTTGACACAATCGGCTCATGAAAAATGACTTCAAGGGCAACAAGCAGGCGCTGCCCCATAAGCTGTGTGCCGTTTGCGGCCGCACCATGACCTGGCGCAAGGCCTGGGCGAAAAACTGGGCCGAGGTGCTTTACTGCTCGGACGCCTGCCGCGCCAGGAAAAAGCCTGGCGGTGCTGCAGCATGACCGGCGCATTTGCTGCAGCAGCGGCAATGCCTCTTGCGCCGCCGGGGCGTTTGCGTCATCTGGTCATTGTGCTGGGCGACCAGCTGGACGCGCAGTCATCGGCGTTTGACGGTTTTGATGCCGAACACGACGTCGTGTGGATGGCCGAAGTGGACGAGGAGTCCACCCACGTCTGGTCGGCCCGGCAGCGCATTGCCCTGTTTTTGAGCGCCATGCGCCACTTTGCCGAATCGCTGCGCGCGCGGGGCTGGACGGTTCATTACAAACGGCTGGACGACAGCGCCAACTGCGGCACGCTGGCGGCCCAACTGCAAACCGACATCGACTCGCTGGCGCCCCGCGCGCTGGTCATGGCCGCGCCGGGCGACTGGCGCGTGCTGCAGGCGATGCGCGCTGCGGCAACAGCCTCCGGCAAGCCGCTGGACCTGCGCGATGACCGGCATTTCTTCAGCACCGTGCGCGACTTTGCCGCACATGCCCACGGCCGCAAGCAGTTGCGGCTGGAATACTGGTACCGCGAACTGCGTACCAAAAATGGCATTTTGATGGAAGGCTGCAAGCCGGTGGGTGGGCAGTGGAATTTTGATGCAGACAACCGCCAGTCCTTTGGCGCGGCCGGGCCGGGCGTGCTGCCGCCGCGCAGCTTTTTTGCGCCCGATGCCATCACGCAGGACGTCATGGCGCTGGTCAACTCGCGTTTTTCGAGCCATCCCGGCACGCTGGACAGCTTTGGCTGGCCGGTCACCCGGGCGCAGGCGCTGCAGGCGCTCGATAGCTTCATTGCCCAGCGGCTGCCGCTGTTTGGCCAGTTTGAAGACGCCATGTGGCATGGCGAAGCCTGGCTTTACCACTCACACCTCTCGTCGTCGATGAACCTCAAGCTGCTGGGCGCGCGCGAAGTGGTGGCGGCAGCCGAAGCAGCCTACCGGGCTGGAAATGCGCCGCTGGCGGCCGTGGAAGGCTTTGTCCGGCAAATCCTCGGTTGGCGCGAATTCGTGCGCGGCATCTACTGGACGCAAATGCCCGATTACGCCGCCTGCAACGAACTGGACGCGCAGCAGCCGCTGCCGCATTTTTACTGGACCGGCCAGACCGACATGGCCTGCCTGCGCGATGCCCTCACGCAAACCCTGACGCACGGCTATTCGCACCACATCCAGCGCCTGATGGTCACCGGGCTGTATGCGCTGCTGCTCGGCGTCAGGCCGCAGGCGGTGCACGAGTGGTACCTGGCGGTGTATGTCGATGCGGTCGAATGGGTGGAAATGCCCAATGTGCTGGGCATGAGCCAGTTTGCCGACGGCGGGCTGATGGCCAGCAAGCCCTATGCCGCCACCGGCAAGTACATCCAGCGCATGAGCAACCACTGCAAGGGCTGCCGCTTCGATCCGGCCGAGGCCACGGGCGACAAGGCCTGCCCGTTCACCACGCTGTACTGGGATTTTTTGATTCGCCACGAACCCCGGCTGGCAAAAAACCCGCGCATGGCGCTGCAGGTGAAAAACATCGCCCGGCTGACCCCGGAAAAACGCGGCCTGATACTTCAGCAGGCGCAGCTGCACCAAACGCTGGTCAGCCAGCCGCTAGCGCCATGACGCCATTTGTCTTTGAGCCCACCTTGCAGGCCGCCCATGCGCGCATCCAGGCCGTTCGCCCGCAGGACTATGCCCGCACGCGCAATGCCCTGGACGGCGCCGTCACGCGGCTCTCGCCCTACCTGACGCATGGTTTTGTCTCGCTGGCCGAGGTGCATGCGCGCGTGGATGCGGTGTATCCGCTCGATGACCAGCACAAGTTTGTCTTTGAGCTGGGCTGGCGCGCGTATTTTCAGCATGTCTGGCGCCATGTCGGTTTGGGCATTCACCAGTCGCTGCATGATGGGCTGCTGCCGGACGCGGCTTATGCGCAAGCAATGCCGGACGACATCGTGCAGGGTAGGTGCGGCGTGCCCGCCATCGACTGCGCGGTGCGCGAACTCTATGCCACCGGCTACCTGCACAACCATGCGCGCATGTGGCTGGCCAGCTATGTGGTGCATCTGCGAAAGGTCCACTGGCATGTCGGCGCCGAATGGCTGTATTCGCATTTGCTCGACGGCGACCTGGCCAGCAACCACCTGAGCTGGCAATGGGTGGCCGGCACCGGCAGCAGCAAGCCGTATGTGTTCAATGCCGACAACGTGCAGCGTTTTGCCCCGGCCGCCTGGCACAGCCCGGGCAGTGTCATTGACACCTCTTATGAAGCGCTCGACAGCATTGCCCGCAGTGCAAAACCGGCTGTTTTTGGACGCACTGGCGTCGCCGGCATCCACCCGCCCGAGCTGTTCAGCCTGCCGCCACGGCCTGACGATTTTGCGCCGGTCGATGCGCAGGCGGTGCAGGACCGGGATGTCTGGCTGGTGCATCCGTGGGCCTTGGGCGCATTGCCTGCCGACCTGCCTGCAGGCACGCTGGCGCTGGGCATTGCCGTGGCCGAGTTTCACCAGCAGCACCCCTGGACGGCGCAGCGCTGGGAGTTTGTCATGCGCCGCATGCACCAGCTGGCGCCGCTGTGCTGGCATGCCCCCGCGCAGACCCTGGGCACGGCGCTGCGCGCTGCGCGTTCGGTGCATGTACTGGCCGATCCCCACTTGCGGGAGCCGGGCAAGCCGTGGTTGCCCGCTTCAGTCCAGCAGCATGCTGCGCCGCGCCTGTTCGCGCCGGTAGACGAACTCTGCGGCAGCTTTTCAAAGTGGCGCGGCCGAACCCGTCTGCATCGCTGAAGACAGCCCAATGCCTGCTGTGAACGTTGATGGCAAATCCGGTCGTTTGTCGCTACAGTTTTGAGGAAACCGTTTTTATCCTACGTGGTGACGCGAAAAAGGCGGGATTTTCCGGAAAGCTCGACCAGTAGCATTGGCGCATTGTTTAAACAAATAGCGGAGCCGGGACATGATTGCAGACCGAGTCACAAAAGTTGACAAGCCGCCTTTTGCTGCCTGGCTGGTGGTTGTCGCATGCATGGTTTTTGTATTTTTGCTGGCCGCGCTGTTTCAGGTCGTGGGAGGGCAGGTTGAACAGGCTGGCGTTCGCCAGGCGCAGTACAACGCAGCGAAAGTCGCCATTTCAGGCTGCGCGGCCAGCTACTCGGGCGTGGTGCGCAGGCAATGCATCGAACAGGTGAATGCAGGCTTCATGCCTTATTCGGCCTATACCCCCCAGATCGACACCGAGACCGGGTCGCAGGCTGGCTTGCCGGCCATGCGCGCTGAACAAGGCTTTCAGCAGGCCGCTTTTTCCAAGCCTTGACTCATGCCGCATGCGCCACAATTCGCAGCCGCAGACCCTGCGCATTACCTGATGTTCGTGAAACCCAAACCATGACCGATTTAAAAACTTTTTCCGACCTGGCCGGGTGTGCAGAGGATGCTCGCCTGAAGGCGCTTGCACTGGACTGGCCCGCCACCGTTCCTCTTGATCTGCCGCAGGCCTATGCGGCCGCCCTGGACGTGCGCACTGCGCGAATTCGACATGGCGACGTACCTGCGGGTTACAAAGTGGGTTTTACCAACCGCAACATCTGGCCAAAGTACCAGGTTGATGCGCCCATCTGGGGAACGGTCTGGCAAGGCAGCGTGAAGCAGGCGCCCTCCGATTCCACCAATACGCCGGTGCTGTCCCTGGACGGCTTGTGCGAGCCACGCATCGAGCCCGAAATTGTGTTTTGCCTGCGCCAGGCGCCGCCACCCGACTGCTCGGCAGACGAGCTGGTGGCGTCGCTCGACTGGGTGGCGCATGGTTTTGAAATTGTGCACACGCATTTCGCCGGCTGGAAGTTCACCGCCGCCCAGGCCGTGGCCGATGCCGGCCTGCATGGCCGGCTGCTGGTTGGAACGCGCATTGCGGTCCCGGCGGAAACGCCCACGGTCGATCTGGTTCAGGCGCTGGCTGGTTTACAGGTTCGCCTGTACAGCGACGGCGCGCTGAAAGACGAAGGCCGGGGCGTCAATGTGCTCGATGGCCCGGTGCAGGCGCTGCTGCACTTCGTGCGTGAATTGCGCGCCACGCCGGGTGCACCTGAATTGAAAGCCGGCGACCTGGTGACCACCGGCACGCTCACCGATGCCCATCCGGTGGCGCCGGGACAAACCTGGCACACGCAGATCGAGTCGTCGGGTCCGGTGGGCGGCGCGCTTGCGGGGCTGAAGGTTCGTTTTGAGTAACTTTGCATCGGTAGCACTGCATGCCTCATGAAACCGAGCCAGCCATCCTGAGTGTTTTGACACAGTCGGGCGGTTGGATGTCTGCATCGGCCTGTTGACCACTTTCTACCCGGAGGCACCATGAAATGGGAAGGCAATCGAGAATCTGACAACGTCGAGGACCGGCGCAGCGATGGTGGCGGCGGATTTGGCGGCGGTGGCGGCCTGCTGGGCGGGCGCAGCATCGGCATTGGCACCATCGTCGTGGCGCTGGTCGGCGGCTGGATATTCGGCATCAACCCCCTGACCCTGCTGAGCATGTTCAGCGGTGGGGGAGCACCCACCGCGCAGGTGCAGCAGCAAGGCCCCGCGCAGCGGCCGCCTGCGGACGACCGCATGGCCGCCTTCGTGTCCACCGTGCTGGCCGACACCGAAGACGTGTGGAAAGAGGTGTTTGCCAAGGGCGGCGGCACCTACCAGGAACCCCGCCTGGTGCTGTTTCGTGGCGCCACGCAAACTGCTTGTGGTCAGGGGCAGGCGGCCATGGGGCCTTTTTACTGTCCCGGCGACCAGAAGGTCTACATTGACCTGGGATTTTACGAAACCCTGAAAAACAAGCTGGGTGCGCCTGGCGACTTTGCGCAGGCGTATGTGATCGCCCATGAGGTCGGCCACCATGTGCAGAACCTGCTGGGCATCAGCGAAAAAATGGAGCAGATGCGCAGCCGCGTCAGCAAGGTCGAATACAACGCGCTCAGCGTGCGCCTGGAACTGCAGGCCGACTGCTTTGCCGGCGTCTGGGCCAACCACGCCCAAAGCGCCCGGCAGATTCTGGAGCAGGGCGATGTCGCAGAAGCCATGAATGCCGCCGCCCAGATTGGCGACGATGCCCTGCAGCGCTCCAGCCGCGGCGCCGTGGTGCCTGAAAGCTTTACCCATGGCACCAGTGCCCAGCGCCAGCGGTGGTTCGACACCGGCCTGAAGAACGGCAGCGTCAAGGCCTGCGACACCTTTGGCGCCCGCAACCTGTAGGTTGACTTCGAGGCAAGTCCGCCAAGCTGTTTTTCCCTGGTTTGGCCAGCGTTTGAAAAACTCCTGAATTCATAGCAGCTTGTGCTTACAGGTATTGCGCAAACGGGCGATTTGATCATAATCTGGCAAAATACAAGCGTGGTCCCTTATTCCTGGCTGGCTGGCCCGCCATGAGCATCAGAGCCGAACCGTCCAGCTGCCCACCCATTCAATAGGCCCACCTCTCCATGAACATTCTCCTGACCGGCGGTGCCGGCTATATCGGCAGCCACACCTGCGTCGCATTGATCGAGGCGGGCTTCACCCCTGTCATCCTGGACAACTTTTCCAACAGCCATCCGGCTGTACTGGAACGCCTAAAACAGATCACCGGCCAGACCGTGGCTTGTGAAACAGGCGATGTGCTCGACACGCCCTGGGTCGGCGACATGCTGGCGCGCCACAACATTGCCGCGGTGCTGCACTTTGCGGGCGACAAGGCGGTCGGCGAAAGCGTAGCCCAGCCGCTCAAGTACTACCGCAACAACATTGGCGGCGCAGTCAGTCTGCTGGAGGCGATGCAGGCTTCAAGCTGCCGGACGCTGGTGTTTTCAAGCAGCGCCACGGTCTATGGCGATCCGGTATCAGTGCCCATCACCGAAAGTTTTCCGCGCAGCCACACCAACCCCTACGGCCACACCAAGCTCGTGATCGAGGACATTTTGTCGGCGGTGCAGGCGTCCGACCCGTCCTGGCAGCTTGGCGTGCTGCGCTACTTCAACCCGGTGGGCGCGCACACCAGTGGCCTGATTGGCGAAGACCCGAGCGGCATTCCCAACAACCTGATGCCGTTCGTCACGCAGGTGGCGATTGGCAAGCGGCCTTTCCTGAACGTGTACGGCAGCGACTACGCCACGCCCGACGGCACCGGCGTGCGCGACTATATCCATGTGCAGGACCTGGCCGAAGGGCATGTGGCTGCGCTCAAGGCCTTGCTGGCAATCCAAAAAAGCTTCACCGTCAACCTGGGAACGGGCCGTGGCAACAGCGTGCTGGAAGTGGTCAGCGCGTTTGAAAAGGCCAGCGGCCGCCCCGTCAACTACCAGATTGCCCCGCGCCGGCCAGGCGATGTGGCGCAGTGTTATGCGGACCCGGCGCTGGCACACCAGTTGCTAGGGTGGACCGCCCGCCGCACCCTGGCCGACATGTGCCTGGATGCCTGGCGCTGGCAGAGCGGCAACCCGGAAGGCTATAAATAAGGAAAAATAGGCCTTTTGCGCACGGCTATATTTAGTTTATAGCTATTAAATACATAGCAATAAACAGACTTTATCAAACCTTGTATCGCAATTGCGCTCGGTTGTTTATCCTGCAAGCGCAGCGTTGCGATTTAAAAGCAGCACATCCGGGCTCATCGACACCATGTGCGCGGGGCCGAAAATGGTGGCAAATGCCACGTCTTTCGCATCGCGGCCATGGGCCAGGCGAACGATCTGGTCCAGCGGCGACATCGCGGTCGGGTCAAACATCACCCAGCGCCCACCCAGGTAAGCCTCAAAAACCGCATGAAAGTCCGGTGGTGGCTCGTCAAACGTGGCATAGCCGCTGACCAGCCGGGCTGGAATGTTCAATGCCCTGCAAAAAGTCACCGCCAGGTGCGCAAAGTCCCGGCAGACACCGGCCCGTTGCATGAAGACTTCGCGCGCTGTCGTGGTGGCATTGGTCGAGCCGATGCGGTATTCAATATTGCCGCGCACCCATTCGCAAATGGCCTGAACGCGTGCGTAGCCCGGGGGCATCTGGCCAAACAGCTGGCCGGCATTCATCCCCAGCAGGTCGGATTCGCAGTAACGGGTGGGCGTCAGGTAATGCAGCACGTCGTCGGGAATCTCGTGCACTGGCAATTCATGCGCATTGACATCGGCAGGCTCGATCAAGCGATCGACCAAGGCGTGGTAGACCACCCTCAGCGGGCCGGGCTGGGCCTGAAAGCGCAAGAAACGGTTGCCCGATTGCGCGTCGCAATAGGTCCTGAAATGCGTGGGCGGGTCAATCTGCAAATTTTCGTGGACCAGTGTCTGGCCCATGCCGTTGGCCGCATGAATCAAAAATACAAACTCGGAAGGCCCATCGACAGCATAGTCCAGCGTCGAATCAATTTGCAGCCGGTTGGTGTTGAAAGGCTGCATCGTGGGCGCGGCGGGGGCCAGACTGGCTTGCGGCAACAAGGCAGCGCTGGGGTCGTTCATCAAGGTATCGTTCATCGGAGTTCCTGCGGGCGATAGGAGACATTCAGCCATGGCTGAAGGTGTTTTATGAAGCCTATGAATTAAACCAGCCCTGACTCGACAGATACATCGGCAGGCCGGAAATGGTGCTGTAGGACGAAGCCCGCCGTTACAGGCCGTTAGACCCCGTTCAGCCTCGCTTGCGCACCTGAACGGTGACATCCATGCCCAGGAAGTCGCCCGGTGAGCCGTCCCAGGATCCATGCAGGGGCTTCGCCAGGCTGGCATGGCGGGCCACGCCCACCGGGATGAGATCGGTCCCGCCGATCAGGTTGTTGGTCGGATCGAACGGAATCCAGCCAGCGTCGGGCAGGTAGATCTGCACCCAGGCATGGGTGGAGCCGTTGCCGTGACTCTGCTGGTCTGCGGTGTCCAGCCACGGCGTGTACAGATAACCTGAAACGAAACGTGCCGCATAGCCGAGCCGTCGCACCGCCTCGATCATCAGGGTTGCAAAGTCCCGGCAGGCGCCACTTTCCAGCCGAAGTGTTTCATACGGCGTCTGGACCCCGGGGTTCAGGCGCACGTGGTAGGTCATGGAGTTACGGATGAATTCCGTCATTTCCACCAGCAGCTCGCGGGTACCGGTGGCTTCGTCAGGCTGGATGAACTGGTTAGCCCAGTCTTGCAGAATGCCGTTGGGGTCGTCGTAGTAGGGTGCGAGGTAGTGGCGCAGCACCATGCGTTCTTCTTCTCCATATGCCAGCGGAAACTGCCGGGCGCGCGAGCTCATGGGAAAGTTGACAGCGCGGGTGCCGGTGTGTTCGACCGACGACATGCACACCACCTTCAATTCATTCGCCGGACTCTGCGGCTGGATCTTGGCGATGGAATTGGAATAAGCGTCCTGAAACATGCGGATGTCCACTGGCGCAGGCGTGACCTGCAGGTCTGTGGCCAGTACCCGCAGGTCGTGGCTGTCGCGCGGGCGAAACTGCACCCAGTGCTCGCCCAGCATGACCTGCTGGGCATACCGGTAATGGGTAGTGTGGGTGATGTCGAAGATGGCGGACACGTGGGCGATCGGCAGTTGAGGAGTGCAAAGAATCTGCTTTTTGCCAGAACTGTGCAATCAGTGGTCGGCAGGCAAGCCTGTCGGATGCCTCCTACTCGCCTTGACCGGCGTGCGCGGTGCCCGCTGAGCTGAGCTGAGCCGGCGGGTCTACAGGCGTGCCAGCAATTCGGTTTTCTTGGTGTTGAAGTCTTCGTCGCTGATGATGGCGCGGCTTCGCAGGTCGGCAAGCTTCTCGATCATCAGGAAAATGTCCGCATCGCCTGTCGCTGGATTGCCGGGACGGTCTTGCAATTGCGGCTGAAGCCGGACCGGGGCTGGCGATTCAGAGGCGGGGAGGTTTCCTGGCACGAATTCAGGCGTGGCTGAATACGCTGGGTTGAAGCCATTGGCGTGTTGCTGCACGCCATTGACCGACACGACCGGCAGGCGGCTCACATCCACCTGACCGTACTGACTCGAAAAGGTGACGGAGCCGCCATAAGACTGCTGCTGTGAAAAGCCGCCAAGTTGGTGATCCTGCGTGTCATAGACGGTGACGCTGCCATTCACTTCGATGGCCAGGCGGCGCGCCTGCGCAAAGTAGGCATAGCGCACGCCGTTCTGGGCGCCGGTGCTGTTGGGCCAGCGCAGGTCGGACGGCCACCAGTCGGGGGACATGCCTGGAGCCGGCGCAGCAAACAGGCTGGCTGTAGGGTTCATGGGTCCATTGGCGTCCTGGTAGGGGCCGCCGGCATGGCTGGTTTGCTGCTGGTCACCCTGGTTTTGCGACTGGAAGCTGCCGGTCCTGAGCAGTTCAGGCTGGCTGGCCACCAGCCTGGAAAGTTCGCAGCACAGGGCATCGACGCGGCTTTTGAGCTGGCCATTGAACATGTCGGACACCATGGTCATGCCGCCGCTCATCCACTGGCCAGAGCCGCTGAATTCGGGATGGTTGAACTGCGCCATGCTGCCGTTGCCGTTGATGACCGATACGAGCATGCTGGCGACCGCCTCAGGGCTGAATCCGTGGCGCTGGGCGATGTCGTTCACGGCCTGCTGGCCGCTGTTGGAAAGTTGTTTCATGAAAATAGCCCAATTGGGTGAAATGGAAAAACATGATGCGCCGGCACGGGGGGCCGGATTCCAACGGTTGACACGACCTGCCGGCAAGCAGCATCCATCGCCGCTCAAGCCGGAAAACCTGCCGGCACCTGATTGCCCGAACCCGACAGGCCGTTCAGCGGCAGCGGTGTGACGGTCACCCGCACCTCAAGCTCCTGCTCGCCGCCGCCCAGCACCACGCCGCGCATCGGTGTGACATCGCTGAAATCGCGGCCCCAGCCCAGGGTGATGTGCTCGTGCTGCACCAGGCAGCGGTTGGTCGGGTCAAAATCCACCCAACCCAGGTCGGGGCAAAAAACCGACACCCAGGCATGCGACGCATCGGCACCGATCATGCGTGGCTGGCCGGCCGGCGGGTGCGTCAGGATGTAGCCGCTCATGTAGCGCGCAGGCAGGCCCAAGCTGCGCAGGCAGCCAATCATCAACTGGGCAAAATCCTGGCAAACGCCCCGGCGGCCGCGCAGCACCTCGTCGAGTGGCGTGGAAATGTCGGTGGCGTCCGCGTCGAAATCGAACTCGTCAAAAATTCGCTGGGTCAGGTCGAGCGCGGCATCAAGTTGCGCCCGGCCCGGCGTGAAGCTGATGCGCGCAAACGCTTCCAGCTCAAGGCTGCAGCTCACATGCGGCGAAGCATACAGATAGCGGTAGGCGTCAGCCAGGGCCGTCTCCATGCCCTGCTGCAGCCGGTCGCGCAGGCTTTCCCACGAAGCGCTTTTCTGGATGCTGTCCAGATCGGGACGCTGCATCAGTGCGACCGTTGATTCGGCATGCACCAGCAGGCTCTGGTGCGCTGCGGTGATGGTGATCTGGCGGGTCTGGTTGCCAAAATAATCCATCCCGTCCACGCCATCGTTTTCTGTTGGCGTCACCCACAGCGCATGCGACTCGATTTGCTGGTAGGAGAAAGACCTCGGCGTCATGTGCAGGTATTGCTGGGACAGCGTGACTGTGCTTGCGTAGTTCACCTGGGTTTCGTGAACAACGTGATAACGGGCGCGCACGGCAGGGCTCACGGGCAAGGAATTCATGCTGTGTGCGTCCTCGTTGGGTGGCTGCCGGTGTAGCTGAAGAATTGAACGCTGACCTGTTGCGACATTTGCGCGCTTGCCACCTTAATACGACGGAGCAGGTCAATCAGGTGCGCATTGCCGCAATACAGGTCTGTGTCGGGCGCCAGCGACACCAACTCGTTCCTCAACAGCGTGAGTTCCTGTTCCCCACACGAGCCGTAGGTCAGCGATATTTTCGTCAGGCTCTTGAGGACGCCTTCGAGCTGGAAAAGGATCGAACGGGTGTTGCTTTCGTCCAGTAACAGCAAATCCAGCACCGGCAGCCATTCGGGCTGTGCGCGGTAGCGGGCGCGGTAGATGATGATGCAGTCGGACAGTTCCAGCAGCCAGTCCAGGTTGCCATTGGCTTGCATGCCAAGCGCATGTTGCAGCGTCACCGCCTGAAACTGCAGGCGTTCCAGACGCCGTCCCAGGGACATGAAACGCCAGCCCAGGTCGCGGCTCATGCCGTCAAGGGCAAAGCCGGACATGGTCATCAGCGCGGTGGTGGCGTCGTCAAGAATGGTCATCGCCTCCGACTGGGACAGCCGGACGCCAGCACCAGACACGCTTTGCACCATCTGGTTGAAGGCGCGCCAGTTGTCAACGGAAAAGCGTTCACGCAACTGGCCGGCACTCTGGAAGAGCTGCTGCTGCTGCCTGGCCAGCCCCGGAACGTCGGGCGACGCCACTGCCAGCATCAGTGCGGCCTCAATCTTGGTGTCGCTCAAAAAGGATGCCGTCTTGCCGGCCTGTGTCTGGTTCTGAGTTTGACTTTGAACTGGCGTGTTTTCTGTGGACTCGATCAGGCCGAACCAGGTGCACAGCGCCACCACGGTCGGCCATTCGTCGCCGTGATTGGTCGGTCCCACACTGAACAGGAAATTCAGTGCAACCCGAAGCAGTCGGGCGGTGTTGTCACAACGCTCGGCATTGCGGCCGAACCAGAATAGATTTTCTGCCACGCGGCTGGAAATATGCGTGTCGTCGCGAACCAGGTCCTGGTGCGTGATGGTGCGTTTGCGCAGACTGGGCACCTCGACATGCTGGCTGGCCTGTATCCAGGTGTCCTTGCTGCCGCCGCCACGCTGCATGGTGATGATGCGCGCATCCCTGCCTGTTGCCACGCGGGTCAGTCCCCCGGGCATCACGACATAGCCATTCGGCGTGGCGCACGCATACACCCGAAGGCCGATGGCGCGGGCGCTCAAGCTGCCGGGCGCATCGGGATTCAGTACCGGCGCCTGGGACAGCCGCACCAGTTCCTGCGCCACGTAGTTCTTGGGGTTGGCGCGCAGCTTATGGATGAAGGCTGCGCGCGCCTCTCCCTTCAGGTCTTTGCCGAAGACGGGAAATTCCCGGAGCTGGGGAAAGCTCGGCTTGATGATGAGCTGGTCAAGCCGGTTGATCACCACTTCCAGCGCAGCCGGTTCGCCGCACCACCAAGTGGCAACGGAGGGCATCTTGAGTGGCTCACCCAGCAGACGCTTGCACAGCAAGGGCAGAAAGCCGAGCAGCGCACCCGACTCCAGCAGGCTCGATCCCAGGCTGTTGGCGATGAGCACATTGCCGCGCCGGGCGGCGTCGGTCAATCCGGCCACACCCAGCGCAGAATCGGCGCGAAGCTCAAGCGGGTCGCAGTAGTCATCGTCAACCCGGCGCATCACCACATGCACACGCTGCAGGCCGGACAGGGTCTTGTGCCAGACGATGCCGTCCCGCACCGTCAGGTCGCTGCCCTCAACCAGTGGCAACCCCAGATAACGTGCCAGGTAGGCTTGCTCATAATAGGTTTCGTTGTACGGCCCGGGTGTCAGCAGAACGATCAGCGGCGCTTCACTTTCGCGCAGCGGTATGCCATGGCCATTGGCGGCGCACTGGCGCCCCCAGGTGGCCAGGCTGTCGCGCAGGGTGTCAAAAAAGCCCGCCAGGTGCTGGACGTTCAAGTCGCGCAGCAGGTCAGGAAAGGTCCGCGAGATGACCGACCGGTTTTCCAGCGCATACCCGGCGCCCGAGGGTGCCTGTGTCCGGTCGGCCACGGCCCACCAGCCGCCGTTGGGCGCCCGAGCCAGGTCGATGGCATAAAAGTGCAGGGCGACGCCGTCCTTGTGCTGCATGCCATGGCATGGCCGCAGGAAGCCCGCATGTCCATGAATCAGCGCTGGCGGCAACAGCCTTTCTGCCAGCATTTTTTGCTCGCCATAGACATCGATCAGCAGCCGGTTCATCAGCGTGGCGCGCTGGATCACCGCGGCTTCGATGCCTGCCCACTCGCCATGCGGCAGGATCATCGGCAGGACATTCAGGTCCCAGGGGCGTTGCACACCTTTGTCGTCGGTATAGACGTTATAAGTGACCCCATTTTCACGCACCTGTCGCTGTACCGACTCGGTGCGCTTGCGCATGACATCAGGCGCTTCATGTGCCATGCTGTCCAGAAAGGTGCGCCAGTGTGCGCGTGGCTGGCCAGAGCCCTCCAGCATTTCATCAAAACTATCTGGCGCAGCCGGATAACCGGCAAGCAGTTGATTCAACATCGGATCGGGTTATTTCTCTTGCAAAAACGCGGATGGCCCAGAAGCGAGACATCCGCGTTGGGTGACCGTGCAAGGACACAGTCAATAAGGCTGCCACCGCAAGTCGAGCGTCATGGGAAAGCCTGGGTTCAACTCTTCTTTATACACGTTCATGGGTCCAGGTGTATGACCATGCGACCAAAAGCGCGCAAACCGGCGTGCCTCGGCCGCATTGGCATTGATCGGCGAATGCTCCTCGCTGCGTCCGCCCGGATGCACGACGTGGTAGGTGCAGCCGCCAATGGCGCGGCCGCTCCAGGTGTCCACCAGGTCAAAGGTCAGCGGCGCCTGCACACCGATGGTCGGGTGCAGGGCGGACCACGGGCTCCAGGCGCGAAAACGCACGCCCGCCACATACTCACCTGGAACGCCGGTCGGATGCAGCGGCAGCATGCGCCCGTTGCAGGCGATCACATGGCGCCCGTCGGTCAGTCCGCGTACCCGCAATTGCATGCGCTCGACTGACGAATCAACATAGCGCGCCGTGCCGCCGCCGGTCATTTCCTCGCCCAGCACATTCCACGGCTCGATGGCCTGGCGCAGCTCCATCTCCACGCCCTCATACACCACGGTACCAAAGCGGGGAAACCGGAATTCGATGAACGGGTCGAACCAATGCTCTTCGAAGGCGTAGCCCGAGGCACGCAAATCCTTGACGACGTCGCGGATGTCCTGCGCCACGAAATGCGGCAGCATCCAGCGGTCATGCAGCGCAGTGCCCCAGTGAACCAGTTTGGCCTGGTAGGGCTGGCGCCAGAAACGCGCTACCAGCGCGCGCAGCAGCAGCATCTGCAACAGACTCATTCGCTCATGCGGCGGCATTTCAAAAGCGCGGAATTCGACCAGTCCAAGCCGGCCGGTCGGGCCGTCAGGGGAGTACAGCTTGTCGATGGAAAATTCCGAGCGATGGGTATTGCCGGTCAGGTCGACCAGCAGGTTGCGCAGCAGCCGGTCCACCATCCAGGGTTTGTCGCCCGGCTGCATCGTGGGCAGCACCTTGTCCATCTGCTGGAAGGCAATTGCCAGTTCATACAGATTGTCGTCGCGTGCTTCATCAACGCGCGGCGCCTGGCTGGTCGGCCCGATGAAGGTGCCCGAGAACAGGTACGACAGCGCCGGATGGTTCTGCCAGTAGGTGATCAGGCTTTTCAGCAGGTCGGGCCGGCGCAACATCGGGCTGTCTTCGGCGGTCGCGCCCCCTAACGTGGCGTGGTTGCCGCCGCCGGTGCCGGTGTGGCGGCCATCGACCATGAACTTTTCAGTGCCCAGGCGCGTCAGCCGGGCCTCTTCGTACAGCGTGGTCATGTTGTAGACCAGCTCGTTCCAACTGGCCGCCGGGTGGATGTTTACCTCGATAACACCCGGATCGGGCGTGACGCTGAGCAGCTTGATGCGCGGGTCGCGCGGCGGCGGATAGCCTTCGATCCACAGCTTGAGCTTGAGCTTGGCCGCCGTGTTCTCGACCGACGTGACCAGCGCCAGGTAGTCCTCGATGCGTTTGACCGGCGGCATGAAGACATGCAGCCGGCCACCCCGCACCTGCACGCACAGCGCGGTGTGGATGACTTCGCGTGGCTCTGGCTGCTCGTCGGCAAGCACAGGCTTCTTCACCTTGGCCGTTCCCCGTTTTTCCTTTCGGCCGGCATCGAGTGGTGTCTGCGGTGCAAAAGGATCGACGTCGAATTCAGGCTCTTTTTCGTCGGGCTGCACCCAGGGCAGTGCATTCAGCGGCAGGCGCAGCCCCAGGGGCGAGTCGCCCTCGGTCAGGTAAAGATGCTCGCGCTTGAGCGGCCAGGGTGACGTGCGCCAGGCGGTTCCCAGTGCAATGCTTGGGTCCAGGTCCCTGGGTTTGAGCGGCAGCACATAGCCCACGACCTGGCCCAGTCCGTCTTCCAGCAGGCGCGCCAGGCGTCGCCGCTGCTCGGGCGCTTTCAGGTCAGCCTGCAGTGGGTCCAGGTTGACCGGCAGGCCTTGCTCCAGCCGCGCTTGCTGCAACACATCTTCATAAGCGGGAATCTGGCTGTGGGCCGGCAAACCCAGCGCCTTGACCAACTCGGTGCTGAAAAGCTCGGCCTCTTCGCTGCCATAGCCGTCGGCTCGGGCCTCGTCCGAAAACAGCGTCGGATCAAGCCACATCGGCTGGCCGTCAATGCGCCAGTAAATGTTCAGGGCCCAGCGCGGCAGTGGCTCGCCCGGGTACCATTTTCCCTGGCCGTAATGCAGCATGCCGCCAGGCGCAAAGTGATTTTTCAGGCGATGCATGAGCTGGCCGGCCAGTTCACGCTTCTTGTCGCCATGCGCCAAGGTGTTCCATTCGGCGCCGTCCATGTCGTCAATGGACACAAAAGTCGGCTCACCGCCCTGCGTCAGGCGCACATCCTGGCGCTTCAGGTCGGCATCAACCTGCTGGCCGAGCTGGTTGATTTTTTGCCAATCTTCTTCGGTGTACGGCTTGGTGACGCGCGGGTCTTCATGAATGCGCGTGATCGTCATTTCATGGAAGAACGTCACCTCGGCCTTGTCGGTAAAGCCGGTCACCGGCGCTGCCGATGACGGCATGGCCGTGCAGGCCAGCGGAATATGGCCTTCGCTGGCCAGCATGCCCGATGTCGGGTCCAGCCCGATCCAGCCGGCGCCGGGAACATACACCTCGGTCCACGCATGCAGGTCGGTGAAATCGACTTCGGTTCCGCTCGGGCCATCCAGCGAGGCCTGGTCGGCGCGCAGCTGGATCAGGTAACCCGACACGAACCGTGCAGCCAAACCCATCTCGCGCATGATCTGCACCAGCAGCCACCCGCTGTCGCGGCAGGAGCCCGAGCGTTTTTGCAGCGTTTCTTCAGGGGTCTGAACGCCCGGCTCCATCCGCAGCAAGTAGGCAATGTCGCCCTGCAGGCGTTGGTTCACCGCCACCAGGAAGTCGTTGGTCGCCAGGTTTTTCTTCAGCAGGTCGCGCCGCGCCGCCGCCACCCAGGCCACCAGCAACTCACCGGGCTTGTCGATCTTCAGGTAGGGGCTGAGTTCGGCGGCCAGTTGAACCGGATAACTGAACGGGAAAAATTCAGCATATTTTTCGACGAAAAAATCAAACGGATTGATGACGGTCATGTCCGCCACCAAATCGACCGTGAATTCGAGCTTGTCTGATTTTTCAGGGAACACGTAGCGGCCGATGTAATTGCCGTACGGGTCTTGCTGCCAGTTGATGAAGTGGTCTTCCGGCGTGACGGTCAACGAATACGAAAGAATCGGGGTGCGCGCATGGGGCGCTGGCCGCAGGCGCACCTCATGTGGTGACAGTGCGACCAGGCGATCGTAGTGGTAGCTGGTTTTGTGGTGCAGCGCAACACGGATGGCCATGAGAGGGTGCCTTTCGATGAATAAGCGAAAACGCGGACGGGGCCGCATGACGGAAAACTGAAAAACTGTACCGGACGCACAATTCATGCCCGGATTTACAGGTTATAGCAGTGATAGCCGAAGGTTTGACGCTGATTATCGAATGCACCCGCATTGACTAACGGGCCAGGGTTAAAGCCATTTCGTTATACACAAGTCCCCTGAGCCTGAAGCTCGCGTGAGAACCTGATGCCGGCGGCAAAGTCCAGAATGCGCTGCATGCCCAACCAGATGGTTTTCACGCCCGGCTCACCATCACCCGTGCGCGCTAGAAAGCCACCGAGTCTGGCAACCAAGCGCACCACCTCGTTGAGCGTGGGCGGCTTGCTTGGCAGCTTCTGCTTGTTCAGGATGTAGGCTGCTTTCCACTCATCGGGCTCGAACATCAACTGGGCATCCAGGTCCGGGCAACTTCGCCCCAGCCGCATCAGCCGGGCGATACGCCAGGCCACCACCATGTACAGCACCAGCGCGCGCTCAATCTTCTCGATGCTTCCCAGTTGCAGCGCCTCGATGCGGCAGCCGTTCTTCAGGACATGAAAGAACATCTCGATTTCCCAGCGGGCCCGGTACCAGTCAATCATGCGCGCGGCCTGCTCCAGGCTCTGCACCGGTAGATTGGTCAGCAGCCGCCACTCGACAGGCTTGTCGCCTGCGGCAGGCTGCATTTCCTTGGCCACGATGCAACTGGCCTGCACAAAGTGGCCTTTGCCATCGGGCAGTTCGAGCATTTGCGCCCACACCTGCTGGACCACTTCACGGGCGCGCTGGCCCTTGCGCGAGGCCATTACAAAGCGTATTTCGCCCAGAGGCTCGCTTTGTAACACAGAGATCCAGAGTTTGTCGCCGCTGGACATGGTGCGGTTGTGTTGGGAGCGCAGCAGCCAGTCCACAGGCGTGCCCAGCGCGCACGCGCGCCGCATCAACTCCATGATGTCGGCCTCGCGGTCAGCCAGGTACACCAACCGGGTGCCGGACAACTCGGCGGCCATTTCGGCCAGCCGCTCGTAACCTTCCACCCAGCGCACACTCTCCTTGATGCCGGGGCGGCTGCCGTCCTTGTTTTTGGGTTCGCGTGCCCACATCCACGCGTCGAGCACGCCCAGCGGTTCGCGCGAAGTCGACACGGCGTAGGTCGGATGCGCGTACATGCCGCGCTGCGCTTCATAGCTCAGCGGCCCCAGGCCGCTGGCCTCCTGCCCGTTGAAGTCCAGCTCGGTCGTGTCCTGAATGCACAGCACCACCTCGTGCCCGGCCATGCGCGTCTTGGCGCAGTCCGTGTGCGCGCCCAAAATCGCACGCCAATCGACTTCCTCGTTGCCGAAGAACCGGTACGCCGCCATGGTGTCGGCCCAGTCCCCGCAGGCTTGCGGCACGCTCGCCATGGGCTGGGCGCTCAAGCGCTCCACCAGCCGGATGGCCCGCTTGTTGCGCCGCTCATCGCCCAAGTCTATCGTCTCAAATTCAGTGCCTGCCCAGCCCATCGTTTTCCTTCAAATCTTTCTTGAGGAGAATTTTGCCGGAGTTGTGTATAACGAAATGGGTTAAAGCGCATAGCCCGTCCTTGCCCCTGGCCATTGGTCGAGGGACCCATCAGGCTGCTGAAGGCCGACCCATCATGGCCTGGATTGGATAGATGAAGCGATGAATGGCTATTTGGCGGGCTGCATGTCCGTCACCACGAGCGCACCACCGGATTTTTCAGCCTTGAAGCGAACCTTGTCGCCGACCTTCGCTTTTTCCAGCAGGGCCGCGTCCTTGACCTGAAACACCATGGTCATTCCAGGCATGTCCAGGTTCTTGATCTCACCGTGCTTGAGGGTGATTTTCTTGTTGTCCATGTCCACTTTTCGGATTTCGCCTTCAGCCATCTCGGCTGAAGCGGCCATGGGCATTTCTTTTTTCGCATCGTCCTTGATCATGGGTGCGCTGCCATGCGAGCTTGCATAGGCCGCTGAAGCGCTGGCCAGGACGGCGGTCAGGATCAGCACAGATTTGAGGGATTTTGAGTTCATGGTGTTTTCTTTCAGGATTTAACAGAAGATCGGGAAGGGTAGGATTGGTAAATGCGCGAACTGCCATCGTTCAACACCAGCAGCACGTCGTAGGCATCCCGGGTGTTGCCCATTTCCATACCCGGTGAGCCCATCGGCATGCCGGGCACGGCCAGGCCAAGCGCCTTGGGTTGCTCGCGCAGCAAGCGGCGCAGTTCTTTCGCCGGAACATGGCCCTCCACCACATAGTTGCCCAGACGCGCAGTGTGGCAAGAAGCAAATTTGGCATCCAAGCCAAATTGTTGACGAAAGGGCGCCGTGTCTTCGACGTCATGGGTTGTCATTTCAAAGCCGCTCTTGCGCAGATGCGCCACCCATTCATGGCAGCAGCCACAGCTTGGCGTTTTCCAGACGCTGATGGGGCTGGCGCTGCTGGCTGCCAGCGCACCCAAAGGCTGCACGACGACGGCAGGGCCCAGCAGTGCCAACGGCAGCTTCAATGCGAAGCGACGAGAAACGGAATTAATGTGCATGCTCGCCATGGCTCTGACCTTTGGCTTTCACGTTGGCGCCTGCCACATTGACCACCCCCTTCATGCCGGCGTCAAAGTGGCCAGGCTGCAGGCAGGCAAAGTCCACCTTGCCAGCCTTGGTGAAATGCCAGATGATTTCGCCGCTCTTGCCGGGCGCGACCGTCACCATGTTTTCGTCGGCATGCTCCATTTCGGGGTTTTTCTTCATCACCTCATAGTGTTCCTTGAGTTCCTTTTGGGTTCCCAGCACCATTTCGTGCTTGACCTGGCCGGAATTCTTGGCAACAAAGCGGATGGTTTCACCCTGCTTGACGGCGATTTTTGAGGTGTGAAAGCGCATGTCGTCGGTCATGTCGACGTTGACGGTGCGTGTCACGTTGGCGGCAACGCCGGGTTTGCCGATCTCCTCGACGCTGCCGTGGCCCCCGGCGTGGTTGCCTGCGGCCATTGCCGTCATGGCCAAAAAGATGCCGGGGATGGCGATCAGTAGGTTGCGTGATTTCATGAAATACCTTTCAAGCGTGGGAATGGAAAAAAATGTAGTGGTCGGGCCAGCGCCAGTTTGCAAGCAGACGACAGGCCTGAAAATTTGTTAAAAAAAGGCTGTAGCGCAGGTGTATATTGTGCTGACAGCTACTATTTTGATAGTAATTCGGTTTTGCACAAGATGCCTTCTTCGATGGATGGAATGCTGATCGTCAATGATTCATACCGCCCATACCGCCCATACCGCGCATCACGGGCTTGCGAACCTGAACTTCAACTTCTTTCATCGGCATGTTCTGCGCTTTCATGGTCTGGCCGCCCTCGGCGGCAAAGCGCGCCGGATTCGGCAGTGCGCCGGTCCATTCATACGCCACACTGCCGGCCGGATGCTTGTACCAGCCCGGGTCTTTGTAGTCGCCGGCTTTTTGGCCCTTGCGCACCTTGACAATGCTGAACATGCCGCCCATCTCGACCGAGCCGAAGGGGCCCGCGCCGGTCATCATCCGTTCGGTGTTGTCCGGCAAAGGCATTTCCATCTCGGCCATGTCGGCCATGCCGCGCTCGCCCATCACCATATAGTCGGGAATGACGTTGGTGATGTCTTTTACGACTTTGCGATGGTCCACGCCAATCAGCGTCGGCACGTCGTGGCCCATCGCGTTCATGGTGTGGTGGCTCTTGTGGCAATGAAAGGCCCAGTCGCCTTCTTCGTTGGCCACAAACTCGATCTGGCGCATCTGCCCCACCGCCACATCGGCGGTGACTTCGGGCCAGCGGCTTGCCTTGGGCGTCGGTCCGCCGTCGGTGCCAGTCACGGTAAATTCATGCCCGTGAATGTGTATCGGGTGGTTCGTCATGGTCAGGTTGCCCATGCGGATGCGCACTTTGTCGTTCTTGGCCACCACCAGCGGATCGATGCCCGGAAAGATCCGGCTGTTCCAACTCCACAGGTTGAAGTCGAGCATCGTCATGATCTTGGGCGTGTAGGCGCCCGGGTCAATGTCGTAGGCGTTGAGCAGGAACACGAAGTCGCGATCCACCTCGTCGATCAAGGGATGCGCGGCCTTGGGGTGCGTGATCCAGAAACCCATCATGCCCATCGCCATCTGCGTCATCTCGTCGGCATGTGGGTGGTACATGAAGGTACCCGGGCGGCGCGCCACAAACTCGTAAACGAAGGTCTTGCCAACCGGAATGGCCTTTTGGTTCAAGCCCGTCACGCCATCCATGCCGTTGGGCAGGCGCTGGCCGTGCCAGTGCACGCTGGTGTGCTCGGGCAGCTTGTTGGTGACAAAGATGCGCACCCGGTCGCCCTCGACCACTTCAATCGTGGGCCCGGGCGACTGGCCGTTGTAGCCCCACAGGTGCGCCTTGAAGCCGGGCGACATCTCGCGCACCACGGGCTCGGCCACCAGGTGGAATTCCTTTATGCCTGCGTTCATGCGCCAGGGCAGTGTCCAGCCATTCAGGGTGACCACCGGGTTGTAGGGGCGGCCCGTATTGGGCACCAGCGGCGCCATGGTGTCGGGCGTGGTCTGGAACACCGGCTCTGGCAATGCGGCCATGGCCACCCGGCTCACCGCAGCAGCGGCCACCGCCGTGGTGATGGCGCCTGCACCGGTCAAAAAATTTCGTCTGTTGTTCATAAGAGTTTTGTTCAATATGTTTCGTGAATCTGGGCGTGACCGGTTTCAGTGACCGGCTGCGTTGCCGCCGCTACCGCCGGCCATTGGCGCGGCCATGGCCGATGCCGTCGGCTTGCCGGTCATGGACGCGGCGAGTGCGGCGTCAGCCAGCCAGAACTGCTGGTAGGCATTGAGGGCGGCGGTGATGCTGGCGATCTGGTCACGGTTGTCGGCCAGTAATTCGAACACCCCGATCAGCATGCCGTTGTAGCGCAGGATGTTTTCTTCAGCCATGACTTGGCGCAGCGGTACGATTTCATCGCGGTAGTGGCGCGCCACGTCGTAGGCGGTGCGGTAGGCTGAATAGCTTTCGCGCAACTGCGACGACGCACCGCGAACCGTGCTTTCGTAGCGGTTGGCTGCGGCCAGCGACTGGGCGTTCATGGCATCGCGCTTGGCCGTGCCCCAGTCAAAGATCGGCAGACGAATGTCCAGCTCGAAGCCTTTGCGCGGTGTGCTGGTGCCTGCTGCGTTGTCGAACACGGTGTCGCGGCGCACCCCAAGCTCTACGTCTACCAGACTGGTGATGAGGTTCAAGCCTTGCGACTTGCCGGCCATCTCGAGCTGGTTGCGTGCGATCTTCACATCCAGGCGCTGATCGGGAGCGTTGGCATTGACCACCGCCGCTTGCACCGGCGCCTTGGGCAAGTCAGGCAGGCGCTCGGGCAGCTTGAGTTGCCCGACCTGTGCCTCTGTCAAACCCAGTTGCCGGATCAAGTCTTCCCTGGCCGCGGTGCTGGCTTGCTGGCTGGACGCCAGCTGGGCCGCACTGTCGGCATAAAAGCTTTGATGGCGCGCGCGCTGCAGTTTGGTGAAATTGCCCACCTGCCGCATGCGCCGCGCCAGTTCGGCACTGGCTTTCGCACTCAGGTTGACCTGGTGTGCATAGGCCAAGGACTGCTGCGCGGCCACGGCGCGCACCCATGCCTGGCGTACCTGGGTGACCTGCTCGACCACATTGGCGCTGAGCTGTACCCTGGCTTGCGCCATCTGACCCTCTGAAATCTCCAGGCGGCGCGGCAGCGTCAGCAAGTCCAGCAGGCCAAACGACAGCAACCGGCCGAGCTCGAGTTCGTCCGCAAAGCGGATGCGCTCGAACGAGAAGACCGGGTTGGCAATGCGGCCGGTCTGATTGGCTTGGGCCATGTCGGACCAGCTTTGGGCAAGCAGGGTTTGCACTGCCGGGCTGTTGGCCAGCGCCAGCTGCACGGCCTCGTCCATGCCCAGGGGATTGGCCAGCAACTCGCTGCTCAGCCTGGCCCTGGCTCGGGCTTGCTGCTCGGTGCGGCTGAGTTCGAGCTTGCCTTGGGTGAATGTGCTTGTGGTGTCGTTCGTGTCCCGCACGGCCTGGTCCATGTTGACCGATGCGCAGCCCGCCAGCACCAGGCTGGCCGTAGCCAGTGCGGTCAATCGAAAAATTCTTTTCATGGGGGTTCCTGTCACGGTTTGGCTGGCATGGCGCCGGAATTGAGCTTGTCGGCGCCTTCTGGCGCTTGCGGTTGGCTGGCTTCCCTGGCGTAGGCACGCCAACCGCCAATGCGCGCGGTGGCGTCATTGGCCTCTTTCCAGTTGACCATTTTTTCTTCGGTGTAGCGCTGGTAGCCCTCCAGCGCCGATCGGTAAGCTGGCAGGGCGGTTTGTTCTGGAGCTGCTGGCGCCTCAAGGGTTGCTGGCGAAGCTGCAGACGCAGACGCTTGCGCGCTGGCCTGGGTGGCCCACAAGGACACCACCAATAAGCCCACGGCAGCGGGCAGGCCTGAATAGAAACGAATAGTCACAAAAATCTCCTGAAATACAAGCGGGGCGATGGGAAAAATCGCGGTTGTCCGGGCATCGCATGCGATGCAAAGGCCATAAGGGGCCATGCCGGCAGCAAGTACAGGCCCAATACGGGCCTGGAAATCAGGAAATCGGTGGTCTTTGTCCCCGTGCCGCTTGGGCACTGGTGAATTGGGCAACTTCCGCGCGAGGCAGTGCGCCCAGGTTGGGTGCCGTAGTAGCACTGAAAGCAGGCGCAGGAGTCAGCGCCAGCGTATGGCAGACCTGACAGGCGCTGCAGGATTCGCAGTGCGTGTCTGCTGCGTGGGGGTCTCCTTGCGAGGCATGGCCGGGACAATCAGCTGCAGCCAAAGCTGCCTTGGCTGCCCATGTATCGGAAACAATGTGAGCTGGTTCACCCACTGCATGGACATGCCCTGCGGTTGCTTTGGCAGCGCCTTGCTGCTGCATCTGGACTTGCGCCACCACCATTTCAGTCGCCATGGCTTCGCTCACCCAGCCGCGCAGCGGCAGCAAGGCAATCAAGAGAGCGATAAACAGGTGGCGCATGATCAGTTCAGAGGTAAAAATTTTTCAATAGTTTATTTTTGCACAGCAATGCTGCTGGCGATGGTAAGCGAAATGCCCTCTTGCTCTGAACCGCTCGGGCCATGATCGATTTCAGCGGCGTGTGTGACAAAGTACAGACACTGTCAGGCTTAAGGCTTCATGTGGGCGCGCTGGCCATTGGACAGCCTGGCGACCTCATCGCCCTTCATGGTCATGGACTGTCCATCTGCGGTTTGCATCGGCTGGCCGGATTTCATCCGGTAGGGCCGGCCGAACTTGTTTTCCATCGCCATCTTGCCGTCCTTGAATACATGCACGGTCGAGCCGTCTTTGAGCTTGACGGACTTTTCGATACCCTCCCGATCGATGGCAAAGGCAGAGACACTCAACAAGACCAGACTGAATCCAACGACAGCTTTGAAAGCAGGCATGATAAAAATCCTTTTCGGCTCGTATTCAGATAGCCCTTAAAATTTTTTGAAGGGCTCTGTGATGCCACTTTTATGGCTCACTGGCAGCAATGTAAGGTGTTCAGGCCAACTGCAGGCTGACCGGAACATTACGAATTTGTTAGATTCCATCGGGTCCGCAATACGCAAAAATTCTGGGTCGATCTGCTTTCTCAGGCGCAGCAGCAGGCCGTGAGGCATGTCACTGCACAACGATTTTTTGGGGAAATGACAGCGTGAACGTAGTCTTGCCGTCCAGCCCACTTTGTGCGCTCACCTGTCCCCCATGGGCAGACATGATGGAGCGCACGATCGCCAGGCCAAGTCCCGTGCCGCCGTCCAGGCGAGCCCTGGCCGAGTCCACCCGGTAAAAACGCTCGAAAATGTGGGGCAAATGGTCCGGGGCAATGCCGTCACCTGCATTGACAACACTTACCGAAACCCGATCATTGTCAATAGCGATCAACAAATCCACCTGGGAATTGTCTTGAGCATGGCGAATGGCGTTGGACACCAGGTTGCTCAAGGCGCGCTGGATCAACCACCGGTCGCCCACAATCGTTGCAGCGCCGGATACCTCCAGTGTCAAACCGCGCTCCTCGGCGAGCAGCGACAAATACTCGACAACCTGCCGTGCCTCGCGGGCGAGATCGACCGGCTCACGGTTGAGAATATCTCCGTTGTGCTCGGCGCTGGCGATGAAAAGCATGTCGGCGATCAAGCGTGTCAAGCGTTCTAGCTCTTCAACATTGCCTTCCAGAACTTCTCGCAGCTCCGCTTCTGTACGGGTTTTGGACAAACCCACTTGCGTTCTTCCCATCAGCGTGGCCACAGGCGTGCGCATTTCATGGGCCAACTCGCCGGAGAACGCCTGCAGCCGTTGGTAGCCGTCATCGATTCGCCCCAGCATGCTGTTGAACGCTTGGGCAAGCTCATAGAGTTCTGTGGGCAACCCAGACGATGACACCCGCTGGCTGAGCGACTGGGTGCCCACGGAGGCGGCCAGTCGATGGAACCGGCGCAGGGGTGACAAACTGGTGCGCGCGATAAGCCAGGCGCCAAGCCCCACCAGGAGCAGAAGCACCGGTAATGCAATCAATGTGGTGCGTATAAATCCACTGAGCAGCTTGCGGTCATGGAGCCGGTCCAAGGAAAGGTAGTAACGCACCGCTTTGCCATTGGCTACCCAACCGGTACCCCGAGCCGCAATGAACTGGGCGCCACTGGCGCTGCTCCAGCTGCAAATAAGCGAATCGGTGGGCGCTTTGACATCGAGCGCCACCACGGACTGCTGTGCGGTAGAAGAAAAGTTCATAACCGGTTGCCCTGTGGTGGGGTCACTCAAGGCCAGGTGCAGGTCATCATGACCAATCAAGAGATCGCCAAAGCGGTGCTGATTTTGCGCTATGGCTTCAGGCGAAGGCATTTCCGACAGCACGTGCAGCAGCAAATCGCGCTTTCCCTTGATCTCTTGGGCAGCGCGGGCGTCGAGTTGCTGCGACAGGGCATAAAACCCGGTGACGATGGCCCCGCCGGTCAGGATGAGGCCAAACAACGCGCTGGCCATGGCGATCCACATGGCCAGTGAGTTTCGAGACCACCAAACCATGCTTGGCCTTCGCATCATGGCCCGGTGCGGCGTTCGAGCACATAGCCCACGCCGCGCACCGTGTGGATCAGTTTGTCGTCAAAAGGGTCGTCGATCTTGGCGCGCAGCCGCCGGATTGCCACTTCAACCACATTGGTGTCCGAATCGAAATGGATGTCCCACACCAGCGAGGCGATCTGGGTTCTGGACAGCACCTCACCCGCCTTCTGGGCCAGCAGGGTGAGCAGGGCAAACTCTTTGGCAGACAGGTCGATGCGCTGGCCTGCCCGGGTTGCCCGGTGACGCACCGGATCGATTTCAAGATCGGCCGTGCGCAACACGGGGTCCTTCAGGGCAGGCTGGCCGCGTTTGAGCAGGGCGCGCACCCGGGCCAGCAGTTCAGGGAACTGAAAAGGCTTGAGCAGGTAATCGTCAGCGCCCAAGTCAAACCCGCGCACCTTGTCATCGGTGTTGCCCCGGGCTGTGAGCATCAAAACGGGCACTTGCCGGGTGGTGCGCAGCGCCGACAGGACGGCAAACCCGTCAATGCCGGGCAGCATGATGTCCAAAATCACCAATGCATGATCGCCATTGACCGCCGCGTGCAGGCCGTCCGTTCCGTTATGGGCCACTTCCACGGCGTAGCCGCTTTCCGCCAAGCCTTGACGCAAATAATCGGCCGCTCTGGGCTCGTCTTCAATCACCAAAATCTTCAAAATCGCTCCCCGTCATGCATAACGTATTTGTAATCTGCCGGTCAGCCCGGTGTTGCCCCCCGGCTTCTACATTTAAACCCGTGATGCAGCAGTTGCATCCAGGTTGCTCCCAGGCTTGGGACAACTCCGTTGATATTAAAGGAGCTTGATCATGTCCATTCGTAAAACCATTGTTGCTCTGGCCCTGGTGGCCGCTGCCGTTCCTGCCGCTTTTGCCAACAGCCACACCGGCTGGGCAGGCAACGAGCGCGGCGTTAGCCTCATTGAGGCCAATACCAGCACCAGCACCAAAACCCGCGCCGAGGTCGTGCAAGAGTTGCAGGCCTTCCGTAACAATCCTGTCACTTCCGATGGCAGCAAGCTTGTCGATAACGAGCGGCGTGTTTCGCTCCCGCGGCACAGTTATGCGTTTCAAGGAGGCGCTCTTGTTCATACCGACACCATTGCGCACAACACTGCCAAGCCGAGCGTGGTGTTGACAGACGCCGAAAAACGCCGCAACCGTGAACTGTACCGCCGGTAAACATCTGGTCGTTCATTGATCGACCACACTTAGGAGTTTCATGAAGACAGAAATAAATGCTTTGCTGATGGCTGCAGCCCTGTTTGCGGGCAGTTCAGGGGTCGCAATGGCTGCCTCTGACGTGCAGACTTCAACCTTGAGTGAAACTGCAATGCCTGCCGTTTCCGCAAAGTTGACATCTGGAGAAGTGCGCAAGATCGACACCGAGCAGGGCAAGCTCACCATCAAGCACGAGGCAATTGAAAACCTTCAGATGCCTGGCATGACAATGGTCTTCAAGGCAACAGATCCTGCGATGCTTGAAAAAATGCAGGTCGGAGACAAAATCAAGTTTGCGGCTGAAAAATCCAATGGCGCTCTGGTTATAACGGCTATTGAAGCGGCCATGTAGCCCTTGCTCGTCACGATTGATGGACCATACGGGCACCAGCGTCAGAAGGGTAAACGCCTGCCCAAAAGGTCCCAGCTATGCTAGGTGCATTGTTCAGTTTCGTGATGTAAGACTTTTCGAATTTTTAATAGCATTGGAAAAATAATTATGCAAAACATGATGGACGCCATGGCAGGTGGCCCAATGATGTGGGTCATGGGGCTCTTGTGCCTGTTGCTTTTTGTGGTGCTGGCACTTGCAGCAATTTCGTTGGTTAAATACCTGTTTTTCAGCGGCAGGCACACCAGCAAAGACAGGGTTTAAAAATTTGCGACCCGCTACGCCAGTTGAAAATGCCTCGATGCGGCTTTCTTTAAACTAGTGGGTCAGCCATGTCATGGATGGCTTGGCCGTGGATTGGCGTCGTCGCGTTGCCAGACCCGCTCGATCTTCAGGCTCAGTAAGAAGCGTTCCATCACCGAGTTGACGCTCCCGGCAGTTGCCTTTCGGCTCAGCCCGCCATGCCACGCCTTGTCACCAGCGACTGATGCGCATTACTCGCGTATTGGTCGGATTCAACCAGTCGTCGCAACACCTTTAACCAAGGAGGTGTTTATGGGGCGACCTGCAGGTTGGATGCAGAATTTAACGGGCCGAGGAGCGATGCGCTCTCCGGGTGCAAAGACATTGGGCTGCTCCATGCCCGAGACGCCGGTGTGCGGGTGAAAAGCTGGCCGTATCGGGCGAAGCCCGTCAACGGTTTAGCGGGAGCTCACACGCAACGCGGTAATTCGTAGCGGCCAGCTCGAATATCGACCCTCGATCGCGCAATGAAGGCAGAACTGGTGGTCAAAAGACCCAAGCCTGCCAAATTGGTAACCAACCCCAAGCTGCACCGCTATGTCCAGGACCGCTTGGCCGGGAAAGTCCATGACACTGATGGCCATGAGATTGCCGGTCCTCGGCAGGCACCGTTCAAGGGCCGCAACAAGCCCCATCGCAGTGACCGTAAATGGGGCAATGGCTGGCGCCCGAGCAGATTGCCAAGCGCCTGCAGGTCTGGTTTCCGGATGACCAATCCCTGCGCATCTCTCACGAAGCCATCTACCAGGCCCTCTATATCCAGGGACGAGGTGCGCTCAAGCACGAGCTGGTGAGCTGTTTTCGTACCGGGAGTGCGCTGGGTGTGCTGCGGGCCAGGGCCCAAGCCAAAGCGTGGGCGCCCGTCAGCGCGGCGGAGATGATCTCCAGCCGCCCCGCCGAGGCCGAGGATCGCACTGTGCCCGGGCATTGGGAGGGTGATTTGATCATCGGCCTGAACCGGTCTGCGATTGGAGCGCTGGCTTAGCGGTCAAGCCGATTCACCCTGTTCGCCCACCTGCCTCGCGAGAAAGACTATGGGCTGACTCCCCGCACGAAGAACGGTCCCGCGCTTGCCGGCTCTGCGGGACCCTCCACCTAGGACTAACCCTTGAGCAGGGATTTTTCTTTAAATGTCTTATTGACAGGACATTAGAACTGTTTTTATGATGATCTCATGCGCTCAACAAATCTGCCTCTGCCGAAGTACCACCAGATTTATCTGGTGCTGCGTGAGCAGTTAGAAGAGGGTCGATTTGATGCCGGCCTGCCTGGTGAGCTGACACTGATGCAGCAATTTTCCGTTGCTCGTGTGACGGTGCGGCGTGCTCTGGAATTGCTGCAGAGCGAAGGCATGATTTCACGCGAGCCGGGCCGTGGAACCCGTCCAGTGCGGCCGCAGCCCGACGTTCGAAGCGGCTCCGCCAGAGACGGGAAAGCCAGTCGTGCGCACCTGACAGGCCTTTTGGAAAATCTGGTGAGCATGGGGCTTCGGACTTCGGTAAAGGTGCTGGATGTCGAGACCGTTGCCGCTTCTCCTGCGGTGGCGGCAGCCTTGCTGATTGGTGCGGGGGATGCGGTACAAAAAGCGGTTCGCGTGCGCAGTACCCGCGAGGGGCCCTTGTCCCACATCACCACTTATATTCCCGGCGATATTGCACGACAGTTCGGCAAGCGAGAACTTGCCCTGAAGCCTATCTTGCTGCTGCTGGAGGAGTCGGGTGTGAGGGTGGGCCGTGCTCACCAGACCATCTCTGCCAAGCTGGCCGATGCGGTGATCGCAAAACACCTGGATGTTGCGGTGGGTTCTGCCTTGCTGGCAGTGCGGCGTCTTATCTACGACGACCAGGAACGTCCGGTGCAGTGGCTCCATGGCTTGTATCGCCCGGATCGCTATGAGTACCAGATGCAGCTGTCACGCGTGGGCAGCATTGATGCCAAGGTGTGGGTCAGCAAAGAGCTGTCTGCCCAGTTTCACTGAAGATTTCTACGTTTTTGCACTCTCTAAAACCATAGCCAGGAGATAGTCCATGACCACCCGTCGCCATTTCATGTCCCAGTCCGCAGTTGCGGCTTCGGCCCTTGCCTTTCCTCTTGTGGGCGGTGCTCAGCCCAACACCATTAAGGTCGGGGTCCTGCATCCTGTGACCGGTGCATTGGCGTATTCAGGCCAGCAATGCCGTGAAGGCGCGTTGATGGCCATCGAAGACATCAACAAGGCGGGTGGCATCAAGTCGCTGGGTGGCGCAAAGATCGAGGCGCTCCTGGGTGATGCCCAGTCGCAACCGCAGGCCGGGGCGGCCGAAGTGGAAAAAATGAATGAGGCGGGCGTGTCTGCTGTGGTGGGCGCGTTTGCCTCGGCCATTTGCCTGGCTACCACGCAGACGGCCGCCAAGTACAACCTGCCGCATGTGGTGGACGTGGGAGTGGCTGACCAGATCGTGGAGCGGGGCTTGAAAAATACCTTTCGTTTTGCGCCCGGCTATAAAAAGGTGGCGGAAACAGCCATTTCCAATCTGCACGTGCTCAACACTGCAGCAGGCAAGCCGGCCAAGACGGTCATGATCATTCATGAAGAGTCGCTGTTTGGCAGTGGCACGGCGCAGCTGCTGGCGCGTGAGTTGCCAGGCTTTGGCTACGAGGTCAAGGAAATCGTCAAACACGCCAACCCGACACGCGACTTCAACAACATTGTGCTGCGCATGAAAGCTGTCAATCCAGACATTGTCATTCCTGCCAATTACTACAACGAGTACGCGCTCCTGGTGCGTACCATGCAGCAGCAAAAAATCACGCCCAAGGCCATCTATTCCGTTCTGGGCGGTGCGGCATCGAGTTACAAGTTCCTCAAGGAGTTTCCGGAAGCCGCCAACGGCATCATTGACTGCAACCACTGGTTCAATCCCAAGGACCCCAAGGCGCAAGCGCTGAAGAAGCGCGTGGAGGCCAAGGGCCTGTTCTTCAGCTATGAACTTTTCCTGACCTACACCGCCATGTGGTTGCTGGCCGATGCGCTGGAGCGTGCCAAGTCCACCGACCGCGCCGCCATCATTGATTCGCTGGAAAAGAGCACCTTCGCAAACCACTTCATGCCTTATGGGCCCACGAAGTTTGTCAATGGCCAAAACCAGGGGGCACAGCCGCTCATGGTGCAGGTGCTCGACAAGGACATCAAGGTCATCATCCCGCGCGAATACCGCCAAGCTGATCCCCTCTTTCCGCTGAAAGCCTGACACCACCCAATTTCGGTTCCCCAGGCAGCAGCCGCCAAAGCATCCAGGAATGGGTTGCATCGGCTGGAACCTTGCCTGAAATCCGGACAAACTATTCATGTTCGAGTTCAGCATCCTCTTTCCCTCCATCCTGAACGGCCTGACGACCGGCGCGGTCTATGCCTTGATCGCGCTCGGCCTTACGCTGATTTATGGCGTGCTGCACATCATCAACTTTGCGCATGGTGCCTCGTTGATGCTGGCGATGTATGCGGTCTATCTGCTCAAGCAGCACCTGGGCATCGATCCCTATCTGGCGCTGCCCATTGTGGTGCCGGGCATGTTCGCATTGGGATACGCCCTTCAGCGCCTGGTCATCAACCGTGCCAGCCATGGCAAGGACGAGAACATTCTGCTGGTCACGCTGGGTATTTCCATCGTGATGGAAAACCTGGCTTTGCTCTTTTTCAAGTCCGACACCCGCACCATCGACACCGCCTACACACTGAGCACGGTGGCGATAGGCCCAGCCATGATCGCGCTGCCCAAGCTTGTGGCGTTTGCGGGGGCGCTGGTGGTTTCAGGGATATTGCTCTGGATTGTGAACAGGACAGACCTGGGCCGCGCCATTCGGGCCGTGGCGCGTGAAAAGCACGGCGCCAAGCTCATGGGCATCAATGTGGATCATGTATATGCCATGAGCTTTGGCATCGGCTTGGCATGCCTGGGCGCTGCTGCATGTTTCCTGCTGCCTGCTTATTACGTGAATCCACAGGTGGGTGGCGGCTTTGTGCTGGTGGCTTTCACCATTGTGGTGCTGGGCGGAATGGGCAGCTTTACCGGTGCACTGGTGGGCGGTTTGCTGGTTGGGGTGGTCGAGTCACTGGGCGGCTTGTATCTTGGCGAATCGCTGGGGCAGATTGGCATCTTTGTCATCTTCATCACCGTGTTGCTGTTTCGCCCGCAAGGTCTTTTTGGAGCCAGGTCGTGAAGCAGCTCTTAACCATTTTCTTGTTTGCAGCAGTCGTTACGGCTGTGACCGTATTTTCTGACTCGGGCGTTCTGCTCAACTTTGTGATGATGGCGCTCTACGCCGCATTGCTGGCGCAGGCCTGGAATATTCTGGGCGGTTTCGGCGGGCAGTTTTCGTTCGGCCATGCGCTCTTTTTTGGCACAGGGGCCTACATCCAGGTGATTGCGCAGGTCCAGGGCGGCATCAATCCCTGGGTGGCGTTGCCGCTGGCAGTGGCTGGCAGTGCGCTGGTGGGCCTGTTCGTGGGCGGGCTGTCATTCCGGTACGGTCTCAAGGGTTCCTATTTCGCGCTCGTAACGCTGGCATTTGCCGAGGTGTTTCGCATCCTGGCGCTGTCAGTGCCATTCACAGGCGCAGGCGTGGGCCTGATGCTGCCGCTGAATGAGTCGTTCACCAACATGCAGTTTGGTTCGCGAAAAGGGTATGTGTTCTTGATACTGTCGCTTGTGACGCTGGCGCTTGTGGTCAGCTGGTGGCTGCGCAACTCGCGCTTTGGCGCATGGTTGCAGGCCGTGCGTGACAACGAAGACGCCGCACGCGCCATCGGCGTGAACCCGTTCAACGTGAAGATGGGGGCGATTGCGCTCTCTGGCGGTTTCATGGGCGCAGCCGGGGCGTTTTATGTGCAGGTGTTTCAGTACATCGACCCCGCCATTGGCTACGGCTCCATGACATCGGTTGAAGCCCTGGTGGCGGCCATTGTGGGTGGCATTGGCACGGTGTGGGGCCCGGTGCTGGGGGCCGTGGTGCTGCATGTACTGGCGGATGTGACACGCAATCTCTTTGGACAGTTGCCCGGCATCAGCCTGGTGATTTACGGCACGGTGCTGGTGCTGATCGTGATGTTCCTGCCGCGCGGTATTGCCGGCATCGGGCAATCGGTGGTGGCATTGTGGAAGCGCTCGGGGGGCCGCCATGGCGAATGATTTGTTGTTGCTGCAAGATTTGGGCAAGTCGTTTGGTGGCCTCAAGGCCGTGCAGGGCGTCAGTCTGGCGGTGCCCGATGGTTCGCTCACCGCATTGATTGGCCCCAATGGCGCCGGCAAGACCACGCTGTTTGCCCTGATGTCGGGTTTTATCCGGCCTGACACCGGCACTGTGCGCTTTGCCGGTCAAGACATTACCGGCCAGACGCCGCATTTGAATGCCCGGCTGGGCATGACGCGCACCTTCCAGATTGTTCAGCCTTTTGCGGCCCAGACCGTGCGCGAGAACATTGCCGTGGGTGCGCACTTGAAAGAGCCCAACCGCCGTGCTGCATTGGCGTTGGCTGCCGATGTTGCAGCCCGGGTGGGGCTGGCGTCTCAGCTTGACAAGCCGGCAGGCGACCTCACGGTGGCAGGGCGCAAGCGGCTGGAACTGGCCCGCGCGCTGGCCACACAGCCGCGCCTGCTGCTGCTGGACGAAGTGCTGGCCGGCCTGAATCCGCAGGAGATTGCCGAGATGATTCCGGTGGTGCGCGGCATTGCCGATGGTGGTGTGACGGTGCTCATGATCGAGCATGTCATGCAGGCCGTGATGAACCTGGCCCAATACGTCTGGGTGCTGGCTCAGGGTCAGCTGATTGCCCAGGGAAGTCCGGCACATGTCACGGCCGACGAAAAGGTGATTGAAGCCTATCTGGGCCATGGAACAGCTGCCCGCTTGCGCGCTGCAGCCAACAAGAAGGTGGCAGCATGACTATCCAACCATCAGTCACTTCGGCCCCCTTGCTGACTATCGAAGGGCTGCGAGGTGGCTATGGCCGCGTGGAGGTGTTGCGCGGTGTCGATTTGCATGTCAACCCTGGTGAAACCGTGGCGCTGCTGGGCAGCAACGGCGCCGGCAAATCCACCCTGAACAATGTCATGTGCGGCATCTACCGGGCGTGGGCCGGCAAGGTACTGTTTGACGGTTCCGACCTGAGCGGCGCGCACTACACCGACGTCGTCAAGGCCGGTTTGATCCAGGTTCCTGAAGGCCGCAAGATTTTTCCCAATCTGAGTGTGACCGAAAACCTCGCGTTAGGCAGTTTTGTTCGTGCCCGGGAGCGCCGCTCAGAAAACATCGACAAGGTATTCACGACTTTTCCCCGACTCAAGGAACGGGAAGGTCAACTGGCTGGAACCATGAGCGGCGGTGAGCAGCAAATGCTGGCGATTGGCCGTGGCCTGATGGCCGAGCCGCGCCTGTTGATTCTGGATGAGCCATCTCTGGGCCTCTCGCCCCTGCTGGTCGAGGAGCTCTTCAGCTTGATTGAGCAGTTGAGCGCCACTGGCCTGGCAGTGCTGCTGGTCGAGCAGAACGTGGGACAGTCGCTTGAAGTGGCCGATCGCGCTTATGTGATGGAAAACGGCGGCATCCGCTTTTCGGGCACCTCCGACGAGCTGCTGGGCAGCGATGAATTACGCCAAGCTTATCTGGGCTTGTAGGGCATGGCACACGCCCGGGACGACTTGGAGACCACTGCATGTGCATGATTCAACAACACCAAATTTTGATCTCATTGGCCGCGGGGTCCCGTACGTTGCCGAGTGCGCTGGCTCTGGTGTGGGCTGGTAAATCTTCTGGAGTCCAGCCCGAATGAGCCTGCACCCTAGCACCCTGGCGCAAAAGCTGGTGGCGCGCGCAAGCGGCCGTCCCAGCGTGATACCCGGCGAAATCGTCAATTGCCGGGTCGGCCTGGCAATGTTTCACGACTCGTCCGGCCCCCGGCGACTCAAACCCATGCTCGATGAATTGGGTGCCAGCATCTGGGACAAGTCGAAGGTGGTTCTGGTGATGGACCACTACCTGCCGGAACGCGATGAAGAATCGCGCCGCATCGTGCGCATTGCCCGCGACTGGGCGCGCGAGCAGGACCTGCCGCATGTGTACGACGGCCAGGGCATCTGCCACGTGGTGGTGCCGCAGCACGGGCACATCCGCCCCGGCATGTTCTGCGTGGGTGGCGATTCGCATTCGCCGACGGGCGGTGCGTTTGGCGCCTACATGTTCGGTATTGGCAGCACCGAGATGCTGGGCGTGATGGTGACCGGCGAAATCTGGCTGCGGGTGCCGCACACCTTGCTGATGCACTGGAACGGGCGACTGGCCGCGGGCGTGACCGCCAAGGACATGATGCTGCACATGGTGGGGCGCTTTGGCATGAATGGCGGCCAGTACCAGGCGGTGGAGTTTTCCGGCCCCGCCGTGAAGGCCCTTTCCATGCAAGAGCGCATGACCTTGTCGAACATGAGCGCCGAACTGGGGTCGCAAGTCGGGTTGATTGCGCCTGACGCCACCACGCGCGAATGGCTGCTGGCCACTGGCGTTCCAGCAGAGGCCCTGCAGGAGCTGGACGCCTGGCAGACTGACGACGGGGCTCCGCTCACACGTTACGACTTCGATGCCGACACCTTGACGCCGCAGGTGGCAGCACCCCACAGCCCCGCCAACGCGGGCCCGGTTGCCAAACACGCAGGCACGGCCATTGACGTGGCCTACATCGGTGCCTGCACCGGCGCCAAACTCGACGACTTGCGGGCTGCTGCCACTGTGCTGCGCGGCCGCCGGGTGGCGCCCGGCGTGCGCCTGATGGTGGCCCCGGCCAGCCAGCAAGACCAGACCGCCGCGCGAGACGAAGGTGTGCTGCAGGTGCTGCAGGACGCCGGGGCTGAACTGTTCCCCACCACCTGTGGCGCTTGCGCCGGTTATGGGGATACGGTGGGGGACAACACCACGGTGATCTCCAGCACAGCGCGCAACTTCAAGGGCCGTATGGGCTCGGCCAGCGCGCAGGTCTACCTTGCATCGCCCTACACCGTGGCGGCATCGGCCCTGCGCGGCTTCATCACCGATCCCCGCGAGGTACTGCCATGAGCGCGTTGCACAAAGTCTGGAAGCTTGGACCTGACATTGACACCGACGTGCTGGCACCCGGCCACGCCATGAAGTACGGCATGGACGTGATTGCACGCCACTGTCTCGAATCGGTGCGGCCCGATTTCGTGGCCAGCGTGCAAAAAGGCGACGTGATTGTCGCGGGTCCCAACTTCGGCATTGGCTCGTCGCGCGAACAGGCGGCGGCCGTGCTGGTGCGACTGGGCGTGGCGGCGGTGATTGCGCCCTCATTCAGCGGTCTTTATTTTCGCAACGCCTTCAACCTGGGCCTGCTGCTGCTGACCTGCCCGCAGGCCGGGACCTTGGCCGAAGGCGACCAGGTCACGCTCGACTGGCAGGCGCCAGCGGTGATTTCCCCGTCCGGCACCACGCTCGCGTGTGAGCCGATTCCCCCGTTTTTAATGGACATGGTGCGCAGCGGCGGTTTGCTGAACCAGCTGCGCAAGCGTTTTGGCAAGGAGGCTATTGATGGCTGAACAACAAGTGGCGGCACAACCGATATCTGCGCCAGCGATGGACCCTGTCACGCTGGCCGTCCTGCGTGGCAGACTGGAGCAGGTCGCCGACGAGATGGATGCGACGCTCTACCGCAGCGCGTTCAACCCCATCATTGCCGAGGCGCACGACGCCTGCCACGGCCTGTACGACGCTGAGAGCGGTGACACACTGGTGCAAGGCAAGTCTGGATTGCCTGTATTTGTAGGCGCCATGGCCTTTGCTGTGCGCGCGGCCAAGCGCGTCGCCACCGAGCGCGGCGGCATCGTCGACGGCGACACCTGGCTGTTCAACGACCCCTACGAAGGCGGCACCCACGCCAACGACTTCAAGCTGGTGCGGCCGTTCTTTCGCCACGGCAAGCTGTATTGCTTTCTGGCATCGGCCGCCCATTGGCACGATGTGGGCGGCAACGTGCCCGGCAACTACAACCCGGCGGCCACCGAATGCTGGCAAGAGGCGGTGCAAATTCCGCCCGTGCGCATCGTGCGCGCTGGGGTGTTTGATGACGATGTGCTGGCCATCCTCAAGGCCAACACCCGCCTGCCCGACAGCCTCTGGGGCGACCTCAATGGCCAGCTGGCCGCGCTGGACCTGGGCATGCGCCGCCTGAACGACGTGCTCGACCAATACGGCGATGCCGTGGTGAAGCAGGCGATGGGCGAATTGCGCACCCGCGCAGTGAAGCTCATGCAGTCGCATATTTCGGCACTGCCTGACGGCTGCTACAGCTTCAGCGACATGCTGGACAACGACGGCGTCAAGGACGAGGCGCTGACCATTGCGCTGGACATGACGGTCAAGGGCGAGCGCCTGACGCTGGATTTTTCACGCAGCTCGCCGCAATGCGCGGGCCCGGTAAACATCTCGCGCGCCACGGCCATTGCGGCTTGCTACGTGGCGCTCAAGCACTTGTTCCCTGATGTGCCCGCCAATGCGGGCGTGCTCGATGCGGTGGACTTCGTGCTGCCTGACGGCCTCGTCATCAGCGCCGCCCGTCCGCGTCCGGTGGGGGGCTACACCGAAACCATCCTGCGCATGATCGACGTGATCTTCAGCGCTACCGCACTGGCCGACCCCAAGCGCGCCATGGCCCAGGCCTACGGCACGATCAACGCCTTGTCGATTGCCGGGCACCGCACCGACGAAGCCCGCAAGGGCCAGCGCTGGGTGATGTTCAGCTTCTTCGGTGGCGGCCATGGTGGGCATTCGGATGGCGACGGCATGAGCCATGGCAACGCGCCCATCTCGACCGCCACTATCCCGCCGCTGGAAATTCTGGAAGCGGCCTACCCGGTGCGCTTCACCCAATGGGCGCTGCGCCCCGACTCGGGTGGCGACGGCCAGCACCGGGGCGGGTTGGGCGCCATCTACGAGATCGAGCTGCTCGAGCAGGACGCCGAGGTCTTCATCTTTGGCGAGCGCGGCAAGTCGGCGCCTAAAGGCATTTCGGGCGGTGGCGCAGGCGCCATGAACGTCTTTAGCTATGAAAATAATAGTGAGTGGATGCAGCCACCGATGCGCTCCAAGATGATCGGCATTCGCCTGAAGCACGGCGAGCGCGTGCGACTTGAAACCCCGGGCGGTGGCGGCTATGGCGCGCCCGGTACTCGGGCGGCATCGGCAAGAGACAAAGACCTGGCGCTGGGCTATGTAACCGCCTGCGCCGCACTGAAAGACAAACCATGAGCGGCAAGGCTTCCTACATCGTGGGCGTGGACGTGGGCGGCACGTTCACCGACCTGTTTGTGCTTAACGAAGCGGATGGCAGCGCACGCATCGTCAAGGTGCCTTCCACCCGGGGGGAGGAATCGCGCGGCTTCATGAACGGCGTGGCGAAGGTGACTAAGTCCGCTTCGGAAATTGCCACCGTTGTGCACGGCACCACCGTGGGCACCAATGCGCTGCTGGAGCGCAAGGTGGCCCGCACCGGCATCATCACCACGCGCGGCTTTCGCGATGTGCTGGAGATGCGCCGCCGCGACCGCCCGCAAACCTGGGGCCTGCGCGGCAGCTTCGAGCCCATCGTGCCGCGCCATCTGCGACTGGAGGTGGACGAGCGCGTGCTGGCCGATGGCACCGTGCACACGCCGGTCGATCTGGACCAGGTCAAGGCCCAGGCGCAGGCCTTGCTGGACGCCGGCTGCGAAGCGGTGTGCGTGTTCTTCATCAACACCTATGCAAACCCGGCCAACGAACAGGGCGCCGTGGCGGCCGTGCGCAGTCTCTGGCCCAACCCGCATGTGACGGCCGCCAGTGAAGTGCTGCCCGAGATTCGCGAGTTCGAGCGCTGCTCCACCGCCACGCTCAACGCCGCGCTCCAGCCGGTGGTGGGCAGCTACCTGGCGCGGCTGGAAAGCGACCTGCGCGCGCAGGGCTTTGCGGGCGAACTCCTTATTGTGCAGAGCAATGGCGGCGTGATGTCACGCCAGACCGCCTGCGACGTGCCGGTGCGCACCGCGCTGTCAGGCCCGGCAGCGGGCGTGATTGCCTGCGCAGCCATAGCGCGCGCGGCCGGTTTTCCGAACGCCATCACCGGCGACATGGGCGGCACCTCGTTTGACGTGTCGCTGGTGGCCAATGGCGAGGCCGCGCTGGCGGCGCAAACATCGATCGAGTTTGGCATGGTGGTGCGCTCGCCCATGATCCAGATCGAGACGATTGGCGCGGGTGGCGGCTCCATTGCCTCTGTGGATGCCAGCGGCATGCTGCAGGTCGGCCCCGAGTCGGCGGGCAGCATCCCCGGCCCGGCATGCTACGGACGCGGCAATACTCGCCCTACAGTGACCGATGCCAATGTGCTGCTGGGCCGCATTGCGGCCGACCGTCCGCTGGGCGGTGGCCTGCTGGCCGCCATGGACACCCAAAAGGCACAAGACGCCATTGCCACCCATGTGGCCGAGCCGCTGGGGCTCGAAGTGATGGCCGCCGCCGAAGCGATTCTGACGGTGGCCAATGCCAAGATGGCGGGTGCTGTGCGCGTGGTGTCGATCGAGCGCGGGCACGACCCGCGTCAGTTTGCCTACATGCCGTTTGGCGGCGGCGGCGGGCTGCATGTGTGCGCCATGATGCGTGAAGTGGGCGTGGGCACTGGCATCGTGCCACGCTATCCCGGTGTCACGTCGGCCTTGGGCTGTGTGATGGCCGACATGCGCCACGACGCGGTACAAACACTGAACAAGACCCTGGCTGAACTGGACGTGACCGATCTGCGCGAACGTGTCGCCACGCTGGCCGCCAATTGCCAGGAGCGTCTGGATTCCGCCGGTGTGAAGTTTGTCAGCGTGCAGGAAATCATCGCGCTTGACATGCTGTATGCCGGCCAGACCCACACCGTGCAGGTGCCGGTGCCCCCCGATGCGCTGAACCATGAAGGCATTCGCGCCGCGTTCGAGACCGCCTACCGCGCCGCTTTTGGCCGGGTGCTAGACGGCATTGCCGTGCGGGTGATGAACCTGCGCTATGCCCGTGTCGGGGTGCGCCCCAAGTTTGACCTCACGGTGCTGGCCCCGCAGACCACCGAGCAAAAACCGTCGCTCGGTGTGCAGCGCGTGTTCCATGCCGGCCAGTGGTGGGACGCGGCCCGCCATGCGCGCCTGGACCTGCCTGTCGGCGCCTGCATCGAAGGCCCGGCGATTCTGGAGCAGCCCGACACCACCGTGTGGCTGGAGCCGGGCTTCAGCGCCACGGTCGATACGCTGGGCAACCTGCTGGTGCGTGCGCTGTGAGCGCGGTCGCCGCCTTCGATCCGCGTCACACGGCGCTGGTCATCATCGACCTGCAAAACGACTTTCTGGCAGCTGACGGCGCCTATGCGCGTGGCGGTGCGGTGAGCGCTGCCGCCCAGGCCCTGCCGCCGCGCGTGGCAGCGGTGGCCCAAGCCCTCAAGGCCGCCGGCGGCATGGTGGTGGGCAGCCAGTTCACCCTGTGGCCCGATGCGCAGGGCGAACCCATGGTGTCGCCCCACCTCAAAAGCCTGCGCCCGTTTTTGCAGCGCGGTGACTTTGCCCCTGGCAGCGTCGGCCAGTGCCATGTGCCCGAGATTGCGCCATGGGTGGACGTGTCGGTTTGCAAGGTGGCGTATTCGGCATTCTTCAACACCCAGCTCGACTGGGTGCTGCGCCGCGCAGGCATCACTACCGTGGCGGTGTGCGGCATCGTGACCAATGGCGGCGTGGCCAGCACGGTGCGTGATGCCCACATGCGCGACTACCGCACGCTGGTGCTGGCCGACGGCTGCGCGGCCTTTCGTACGCAAGTGCATGACACCTCGCTGGCCGACATGGCCACGGTGGCGCAAGTGCTCAGTTGCGCCGACTTTTCCGCCGAGCTGGCGGCCGCTGGCGCATGACCGCGCCGCGCATTTGCCGGGCCGGGCAGATGCCCGGCACCACAGCCCAGAATGCGCATGTGCCGGTCGTGGTGGTTGGCGGCGGCGCCTGCGGCCTGACTGCTGCACTGATGCTGCACGACGCCGGCGTGGATTGCGCCGTGCTGGAGCGTGATGCCACGCCCACGGGCTCTACCGCACTGTCTTCTGGCTTTATCCCTGCGCCCGGCACGCAGGCGCAGCGCGCGGCAGGCATCGAAGACAGCCCGGCCCGCTTTGCCGCTGACATCACCGCCAAGGCAAAGGGCAGGGCGGCGCCGCAGCTGGTGGCGGCGTATGCGCAGGCCATCGGCCCGGCACTCGATGCACTGCAAGTGCGCCACGGCCTGCAATGGCAGGTGCTCGACGGCTTTTTGTACCCCGGCCACAGCGCGCTGCGCATGCACGCCACGCTAGATAAAACCGGCGCGGGCCTGATGGGCCGCCTGGCCAACGCCTTGGCGGCCGCCGAGGTGCCGCTGGTGCTGAACGCTACCGTGCGCGAACTGTGGGTGAATGCCCAGCAGCGCGTGATTGGCGTGGGCTACGAACAACCGGGTGGCGCGATGCAATACCTCTCGTGCGACGCCGTCATCCTCGCCTGCAATGGCTTTGGCGGCAACGCGGCCATGGTGCAGGCGCTGCTGCCCGAGATGCGCGATGCGCTGTTTGCCGGTCACGCCGGCAACGACGGCAGCGCCATTGCCTGGGGCAAGGCACTGGGCGCCCGCTTGGCGGATCTGGGCGGCTACCAGGGCCATGGCTCTTGGGCCATCCCGCAAGGAGCCCTGATCTCCTGGGCGCTGATGATGGAAGGCGGTATTCAGCTGAACGGGCTGGGCGAGCGCTTTCACGACGAAACACAGGGCTATTCGGAAGCCTCGGTGCATGTGCTGGCCCAACCCGGCGGCGTGGCCTGGAACGTGTTTGACGAGCCGCTCCTCGCGCTGGCGCGCAGTTTCCCCGACTTTGTGGCCGCTGAAGCCGCGGGCGCGCTCAAGCGCTGCGACAGCCTGCAGGCACTGGCAGCGGTCATCGGGTGCGAAGAATCAAAATTGATAGCTATCTTTCTATACACGGCGGGCGGAGAGGGCCAAATAGATGCTGTAAAACGTACATTCAGCCGTCCCTTGCAGGCGCCTTTTTACGCGGTGAAGGTCACCGGTGCACTGTTCCACACCCAGGGCGGGCTCGACATTGACGCCCGGTGCCGCGTGCTGGACACGCAGGGCCAGCCGTTTCCCAACCTGCTGGCTGCGGGCGGCGCGGCGCGCGGTGTATCGGGCGACGCCGTCTGGGGCTATCTCTCGGGCAACGGGCTGCTCAGCGCCATCGCGGGCGGTTACATTGCCGCGCACACGGCGGCCCAACGCATCGCGCATGGGGGCGATTTTTCTTCATCTGCATCTTTGCCCTGAGGCTGTTTCCAAAGCACAGGACAGGGCATTCCTATTTCATGGCCATGAACACCACCTCCGAATTTGCCCAACGCCTGACTACCCCGCAAATTATTCTGGCTCCCGGCGTATACGACGCCCTGAGCGCCCTCGTGGCCGAGCAGGCCGGGTTTGAGGCGCTGTACCTGTCCGGCGCCTCCATTGCCTACACACGCCTGGGCCGCTCCGATGTGGGCCTGACCACTTACAGCGAGGTAGAAGACACCCTGGCGCGCATCACCGAGCGCGTGCGCACCCCCGTCATCGTCGATGCCGACACCGGCTTTGGCAACGCGCTCAACACCCAGCGAACGGTGCGCGGCTTCGAGCGCGCGGGCGCGGCCATGGTGCAGATCGAGGACCAGGGCTTTCCCAAGCGCTGCGGTCACCTCGACGGAAAAACCGTAGTGCCCGTGGCCGAGATGTGCGGCAAGCTCAGGGCTGCCGTGGATGCACGCCACAGCGCCAACACCCTGATCCTGGCCCGCACCGACGCGCTGGCTGTCGAGGGGATCGATGCCGCGTTTGACCGCGCCGAGGCCTACCTGGCCTGCGGGGTCGACGCGCTGTTCATCGAAGCCCTGCGCACCCCCGAGCAGATGGATGCTGCATGCCAGCGCTTTGCCCACCGCATCCCGCTGCTGGCCAACATGGTCGAGGGTGGTAAAACCCCGGTGCAAAGCGCGCAAGAACTGCACCAGCGAGGTTTTCGCATTGCCATTTTTCCGGGCGGCACGGCCCGCGCAGTGGCGCACACCTTGCAGGCCTACTACGCCAGCCTGCACACCCACCAGACCACCTCGCCGTTCAAGGAGAAGATGTTGGACTTTGATGGCCTGAACGCCCTGATCGGCACACCTGAATTGATGAAGCAGGGCAGGCGCTACGAGTCGGCCTGAAAACGGCAGTTGCGTACGCCCTTCCTTTGCATTGATTGCAACGCAGGCACGGCATGACGCAGGAAATGGGTTGGACGTTCCTGCCTGGATTCACATTGACCACTCAAAGCCAGCAGGAACGCCCCGTATGAAGGTTGGGGTATTAAGGGTTGACTTGGCCAAACAGGGTCTTCAACTCAAGGGCAGTGCGCGCCATGCCGAGTCGACCCTCAGCATGAGCGGCATCGCGACAGGCAAACTCAGACGTTCATCACCGCCACCGAGCGCACGTTGAGGTAGGCCTCCAGCGCTTCGGGTCCGCCTTCGGAGCCGTAGCCGGAGTCCTTGATGCCGCCGAAGGGCATTTCGGCCGACGGCATGGCGGGCATGTTGATCCACAGCATGCCGACTTCGACGTGGCGCGCCAGCAGATCAGCGTTCTTTAGCGAGCGCGTGAACGCATAGCCGGCCAGGCCGAAGGGCAGGCGGTTCGCCTCTGCAATCGCTTCATCGAGCGTATTGAAACGCTGGATGGCGGCCACCGGGCCGAAAGGTTCATCGTTGAGTATCCTGGCACCCTGCGGCACGTCGGCCAGCACGGTGGGCTGCCAGAAATTACCCGACTCGCCAATGCGCATGCCACCGGCCAGCAGCGTGGCGCCACGCTCGACTGCATCCTGGGTGAACTCGGCCATCGCGGTGATTCGGCGTGCGTTGGCCAGCGGCCCCATCTGGGTGCCTTCGCTCAAGCCGTCGCCGACGCTCAATCCCTTGGCGTGCGCAACCATGGCGTCAGCGAACGCCTTGGCAATGCTTTCGTGCACCAGAAAACGCGTGGGTGAAATGCACACCTGACCAGCATTGCGGAACTTGGCGCCGCCGGCGGTCTTGACCGCCAGCGCCACGTCCGCGTCCTCGGCCACGATCGCGGGCGCATGGCCACCGAGCTCCATGGTGCAGCGCTTCATGTGCTGCCCGGCCATGGCGGCCAGTTGCTTGCCCACCGGCGTGGAGCCGGTGAACGTGATCTTGCGTATCACCGGGTGCGCAATCAGATAGCTTGAAATCTCGGCTGGATTGCCGTAAACCAGGCCCAGCACGCCGGGTGGAAGGCCGGCGTCGGCAAACGCACGGATCAGCGCTGCCGGCGCGGCCGGGGTTTCCTCGGCCGCCTTGACCAGAACAGAGCAGCCGGCCGCCAATGCCGGGCCAATCTTGCGCACCACCTGGTTGATCGGAAAATTCCACGGCGTGAAAGCAGCAACCGGTCCGACCGGGTCTTTCAGCACCATCTGGCGCATGGCAAGGCTGGTGCGCGAGGGCACGATGCGTCCGTAGACGCGAAAGCCTTCTTCGGCAAACCACTCGATCAAATCAGCCGCCGCCATGGCCTCGCCTTTTGCCTCGATCAGCGGCTTGCCCTGCTCCAGGGTCAGCACCTGCGCGATCTCGCCCGCGCGCTCGCGCATCAGGCCTGCAGCCTTGCGCATGATCTTGCTGCGCTCGGCAGGCATCATGTCGCGCCAGGTCTCGAAGCCTTTTTGCGCCGCTTGCAGCGCCTGGTCCAGCTCGGCCTTGCCAGCATGCGCCACGCAGCCTATCTCTTGGCCCGTGGCCGGGTTGAGAACGGCCAGCGTGCGGCCGTCGCTCGCGTCCAGCCAGGCGCCGTTGATAAAAAGCTGGGTATCGGGATAGGTCATGGGATGTCTCTTTTGCCAGGTGTTGTTGTCAATGTCAGCTATTGTCGCGTCCATAAGCATGGGCGAGCCAGGCAACGCCAGAGAAATAGACTTTGGCCGTTAATTCCCGGAACGTTTCAATTTGCCATGTAACTGGAGTCATTTCCAGGTTTTAAATTGAAAAAAATTGTAGCTTTTTACAGCCGTTTATTTATAGCGGCAACTTCAAGGCTGTTAAATCAGTCGTGTCGGCACTTATAAAAAGACAGTGATTTTTTGCCGCCACCTATCGGCGATAGTAATTAACCCATACAAGAAATAAAAGTGTAATTATGGAAGCCTTTTACACTTTATTTCACAAACTGCTTGTCCAGCTTGCGGGCTAAAGTCCGCCGGTGCATACCTAGGCGGCGGGCAGTTTCCGAGATGTTGAAGCCGGTTTCAGCCAACGTTTCATGGATGCGCTCCCACTCCAGCGTTTTAATCGACGTAGGGCGGTTGGTTAGCTCGACCTCGACATTGCCTGAAGCGCGGGTGAAGGCTGCTTCGATGTCATCCGTGTTCGATGGCTTGGCCAAATAGTGACAGGCACCGAGCTTGATGGCTTCGACCGCCGTGGCAATACTGGCAAAGCCTGTCAGCACAACTATGAGCATTTCCGCATCATGGGCATGCAGAGTTTGCACACAGGCTAACCCTGATGCTTCGCCATTAAGTTTGAGATCCACCACCGCAAACTCGGGGCTGTTGGTGACAAGTAGTGTTTTGACTTCGTCGTGGCTGCTAGCGTGTTGCACGGCGTATCCCCTGCGTTCAAACGAGCGGCTCAAGGTACGTGCGAAGGCAGCATCGTCTTCGACAATCAGCAGTGATGGGTTGTCCTCTGCCAACGGAAGCTGTGCCAGTATTTGTACCGGTAAAGTGGCAGGAACAGCGTCAGGAATTTTATCTGTCATCACGATCTTCATTGGTGGTGCTGTTCAACACCATGGCGGTCAACGGCAGTCTGATGGTGACACAGGCACCGCCTTCCCGGGAATTGGTCGCAGTGACCACACCACCCAAAGTGCGCGCCACATTGACCACCAAAAATAAACCCAGCCCACCACCGGGCCGACCTTTACTGGAGTTGTAGGGTTTGCCAAAATGCGCCAGCGTTGCGGGCGCAAAGCCTGGGCCCCGGTCAGTGCAACGCAGTACCAAGTCGCCGGCTTCATTGGAAACCATCAAGTGAAGCCACTGGCTGGAGGATTCCAGAGCGTTATCAAGCACATTGAAAATCATCTGCTTGACAGCCGAGTCAGACACAACGGGCATGTCGTGTCCAAACTGGTTGTCGTAATGCAGCGCCGCGCGCACGCGGGTGTGTCGCCACTCTTCGACCAAACCGTCCATGAAGGTGGTGATGGTCGTAGCCGCCGAGGACTCACCACGTGTCTCGCCCGCCGACAGCAAAATGCCGCTAACAATGGCTTTGCAACGCTTGAGTTGGGTTTCCATCTCGATGACCTCTTGCAACAGTTCGGCGTTCGTTGTGAAAGCGGGCATACGGCGCCAGTCACCCAGGATGACGGCCAGCGTAGCCAGCGGCGTGCCCAGCTCATGCGCTGCGCCGCTGGCGAGCAGTCCCATGCGCACGATGTGCTCTTCTTCCGCCGCGCGTTGGCGCAAGCCAGCCAGACGAGCGTCCTGCTCGCGAAGGTTTTTACCGATGCGTGTGATGAAGATCACCAGTAGCACGGCGTTCAACACAAAACAAATCAACGTACCCTGAATGTACAAACCTGGCAAGCCGTACGCATGGTCCGGAGGCAGGGCCAGCGGTTGGGCAAATCCGGCGAGCGCCACAAAGCAAGTGGCGGTAATGACAAACAGGCTCCAGACAAACGAAGGTTTTAGAAGCACAGCGCCTAGCGTGACCTGCAGCAGATACAAAAACACAAAGGGATTGCTGGCCCCGCCGCTTAAATAAAGCTGAGCGGTGAGAACCGCTACGTCTACCAGCAGCGACACAAACAGTTCGCGGTCACTGATTTCGCGGCGCGTGCGCCAGCGCAGCAGGCTGACGATGTTGAACGCCAGCAAGATGGCCAGCGCAGCCAGCATCATCCGTGTTGGCAGTGGAATTCCAAGCCCGTAAAACGCGAACTCGATGGTGACGACCTGTCCAATGACAGCGATCCAGCGCAACTGGATCAGCAGCAGCATGTTCTTGCGGCCAGTGACGTCGCTCAGGTTATCTGACAACCGCCCTTCGGTACCCGTGTTGGCGATGCTGCGAGCATCAGGGCGCTTGGTCTGCCGCGTTGGCGTTGCGAGGGTGGTCATGATGCCTTGCATTTTGCAGCGCCAAGCCAATGGCTGCACCCGCGACCATCAATGCCAGTGCATACCAGGTCAGTGCGTAGACCAGATGGCTGTTGTGAAAGGCAATCACGGTCAGCCCGCCGACAGGAAAAGCTGGTTCAGAAGGGGTAACTGCAGAGGCTGCATCGGCATCCACAAAATACGGTGCCACCCGGCGCAGGCCACGCGACTGGGCAATGGCCGCAACATCGCGCGAAAACCAGCGCTCGGCGACAGGGTCGTTTGAGCGCAAGAATCCGCCCCCCGGCTCTGTCAGCCGGAGCAGGCCCGTCACCGTGACATTGTTGGCGTCGGCGCCAGGGGCCGCAATGTCAGGCAGCGCGGGAGTCCACTGCGGCGGCACAAAGCCGCGATTGACCAGCACCACGCTGCCGTCTGCCAACTGCAATGGCGAAAGAAGCCAGAAACCGCTGCCGATATTTGTGACGGCTTGAACGCGAACGTCGCGGCCCACAATAAAGCGACCCGTGAGCTGCACATGGCGATATTCGTCGTTGGCTGCGTTCACCCGAGGCCAATCTGGCGAGGCGGGCGCGTTGGCTGCAGTGGCCGACACCCGCTGGTTCACGCGCTCAATCAGATCAAGCTTCCATGCGCGGCGCTGGACCTGCCAGGTGCCCAACGAAACGAACCCGATGAAGAGCACCAGCGCAATCAGCGCCCAGCTCAATTGCAGCATCCGTCGCTTGACGCCTGGCTGCCGGGTCGTCGTCATGGCATGTTTTTCATCTCTTGCATGGTGTGCGGCATCATGTTGGTGTTCAGGTGGTACATCACCCAGATTGACCCGCTGAGCATGATGACCAGAAGCACTACGGTGAATGCCAGAGCCAGCAACGACCAGCCGCCTTCTGAGCTTGTGTTCATGTGCAGGAAATAAACCATGTGCACCACAATTTGTACCGCTGCAATGGCCAGAATGACCAGCCCGGTGATGTTCGAGTTGGGCAGTACTTTGCCCATCACGAGCCAGAACGGGATGGCCGTCAGTATGACTGCCAGCACAAAGCCGGTCATATAGCCCTTAAAGGTGCTGTGACTGGCCCCGCCGTGGTCGTCATCGTGATCTTGATCTTGATCGTGACCATGGTCCGTGTGGCCGGTGGGGTTCAAGTCCAGCGTGTTGGTGTGTTGCGCAGAGGTCATGGCAGTGATCCCATCAGATAAACAAAAGTGAAGACAGCAATCCAGACCACGTCCAGAAAGTGCCAGAACATCGACAGACACATCAGGCGACGGCGGTTATCCGCGACTAAGCCGCCCCGGTGCACCTGCACCATGAGGACGACCAGCCACACGAGACCGAAGGCGACGTGCAAACCGTGCGTGCCCACCAGCGTGAAAAAGGCAGACAAAAACGCGCTGCGTTGCGGTACCGCGCCCTCTTGAATCAAATGCGCAAACTCGTACATTTCCAGCCCGATGAAGGCGCAACCCAGCAGGCCCGTCACCGCCAGCCAAGCCAGCACGGGTTTGACGCGGCGCCGCTGCATCTCCAGCATGGCAAAGCCGAAGGTGATGGACGACAGCAGCAGCATGGAAGTGTTGAGCGCAACCAGCGACAAATCGAACAGCTCGACACCTGACGGCCCCGCCGCGTAGCTGCGGCCGACCACGGCATAAACCGCAAAAAGCACTGCAAAAATCAGGCAGTCGCTCATCAGGTACAGCCAAAAGCCCAACAGCGTGCCGTTTTGGGGGTGATGTTCCTTTGGCAGATAGAACTGCATGCTGTCGGACGTTTTGGCGCTGGCGTCATTGCCGCCAAGGGCGGCATGGGTCACAGGAAGAGTTGTTGCTGTCATATCAATTGGCCACTAAACGGTTGAGTTCCTGGGTGCGAAGCCCCTCGATGTGGACGACCTCGTCCACAGCGATGTGGTAATCGCGTTTGTAGTTAAAGGTATGCGCGATGGAGACCGCAATCACTGCCGCAAACAACAGTGCTGCCAGCGCCCACATATGCCAGATCAGCGCAAACCCCATGGCAGTGGCAAGGCCTGCAATCACGATGCCGGCTGCGGTATTTTTGGGCATGTGAATCGGAATGAAACCGCTCACGGGCCGCTGGTAGCCGCGCTTTTTCATGTCAGACCATGCGTCGTTGTCATGCACCACGGGGGTGAACGCAAAGTTGTAGGCGGGTGGGGGCGACGAAGTGGACCACTCCAGCGTCCGACCATCCCAGGGGTCACCGGTGTGGTCGCGCAAGGATTCACGCTTGCGAAAGCTGACAAAGAACTGCACAAAGGTTGACATGATGCCAATGGCAATCAGCGCCGCGCCAAAACCGGCAATGATGAACCAGATTTGCAGCGAAGGGTCGTCAAAGCGGCTCATGCGGCGGGTCACCCCCATCAGCCCCAGCACGTATAACGGCATGAAGGCGAAGTAAAAACCGGTGAACCAGAACCAGAACGACATCTTGCCCCAGAAGGCATCGAGCTTGTAGCCAAAAGCCTTCGGAAACCAGTAGTTGATGCCCGCCATGGCACCAAACACCACCGCGCCAATGATCACGTTGTGAAAGTGAGCGACCAGAAACAGGCTGTTGTGCAGCACGAAGTCGGCGGGTGGCACGGCCAGCAGCACACCCGTCATGCCGCCGATGGTGAAGGTGACCATGAAGCCGATCGACCACAGCATGGGCACGTCAAAGCGGATGCGACCCCGGTACATGGTGAACAGCCAGTTGAAGATTTTCGCCCCGGTGGGAATCGAGATGATCATGGTGGTGATGCCAAAGAAGGCGTTCACACTGGCCCCCGAGCCCATCGTGAAGAAGTGATGCAACCACACCACGTACGACAGAATCGTGATCACCAAGGTAGCGTAAACCATGGAGGTGTAGCCAAAAATACGCTTGCCGCTGAAGGTGGCCACGACTTCCGAGAACACGCCGAACACGGGCAGCACCAGGATGTAAACCTCGGGGTGGCCCCAGATCCAGATCAGGTTCACGTACATCATGGCATTGCCGCCGAGGTCGTTGGTGAAGAAAGCAGTGCCAATGTAGCGGTCCATTGACAACAGGCCCAACACGGCTGTCAACACGGGGAACGACGCGACAATCAAAATGTTTGTGCACAGCGCTGTCCATGTGAAGATAGGCATCTTCATCATGCCCATGCCAGGCGCGCGCATCTTGACGATAGTGACCAATAAATTAATGCCTGACAAAAGCGTGCCCACGCCTGCCAACTGCAGCGCCCAAATGTAATAGTCAACACCCACGCCGGGGCTGAACTGAATGCCTGACAAGGGCGGGTAAGCGAGCCAACCGGTTTGACCAAACTCACCGATGAACAATGACATCATGACCAAAATAGCACCGCTGGCGGTCATCCAGAAACTGAAATTGTTCAGGAACGGAAAGGCCACGTCGCGAGCGCCAATTTGCAGCGGCACGACAAAGTTCATCAGTCCAGTGATCAGCGGCATGGCCACGAAAAAGATCATGATCACGCCGTGTACGGTGAACAACTGGTCGTAATGGTGAGGCGGCAAAAAGCCTTCAGAGCCATTGAAGGCCATGGCCTGCTGCGCCCGCATCATCAGTGCATCAGTGAATCCGCGCAGCAGCATGATCAGACCCAGCACGCAGTACATGATGCCGATTTTCTTGTGGTCAATGCTGGTGAGCCAGTCATGCCACAGTGTTCCCCACACTTTGAAATGCGTCAGTGCCGCCACAAGCCCGAGACCACCCAGTGCCACCCCGATAAAGGTCGCCAGGATGATGGGGTCATGGTAGGGCAGGGACTCCCAGGTAAGGCGTCCGAAAATGAACTTCGTAAGGTCGAATGTTTCAGTCATGAGATAGATGCTGCAGTTAATTCACAACGGGATAGTCGGTGCTGAGGTCGCGTACGCTGCACATGGCGGCAACGTACTTTTTGCCTGGGTCGCTGATTAATGCGGTAGCTGAGGTGCTGGAGGCCAGGTTGAACGTGCCGGGCTTGCCCATGCCGCCGCTTGCGTCAATGGCCATCATGTCTTCCATGCACATTTTGTTGGCTTCCACGCAGCGGTTGACGATGGCCTTGTACAGGCCAGGATCAATCGAGGCGTAGCGCTGTACAGGGTCGCGCTCGCTGGGTTTTTCCAGCACAAGGTATTCGGCACGGGTCAACTGTTTGCCGCTGGCCTTGTTGGTGGCCACCCATTTATCAAAATCAGCAGTGGTCAAGCCATGGAATTTAAAGCGCATGCCATTGAATCCATGGCCACTGTAGTTGGCCGAGAAACCATCGAACTCTCCCGGCTTGTTGATAACGGCACTGAGCTTGGTTTGCATGCCGGGCATGGCGTAGATTTGCCCCGCCAATGCAGGAATGAAAAATGAATTCATGATGGACGACGCAGTAATCTTGAACTGGATCGGACGGTCAATTGGCGCCGCCATTTCGTTAACCAACGCGATGCCCTGCTCGGGGTAGATGAACAGCCACTTCCAATCCAGCGCAACCACCTCAACCACCAGCGGTTTAACGTTCTCAGGCACGGGCCGGTTGGCGTCAATGCGGCCCAGCGGACGGTAAGGGTCCAGGGTGTGGGTGCTGATCCAAGTGATGGCACCCAACGCAATGATGATCAGTAGCGGTGCTGCCCAGATCACCAATTCAAGTTGGGTAGAGTGGTCCCAGTCAGGCCGATAGTCAGCCTGGGTGTTTGCCTTGCGATAACGCCAGGCGAATAGCAAAGTGAGCACAATCACCGGCACGATGATGAGCAGCATTAACCCCGTAGAAACGAGGATCAGGTTACGCTGCTGAATGGCAATATCCCCGGAGGGATTCATGACCACCCAGTTGCAGCCTGATAGCAAGGCTACAGCTGTGATCGGCAGCAGCCGAAGCCACTTTAGGGAATTCTTAATGGTTAACATGCCACACTTAATGAAGATTTTGTTAGGGTGAGAGGAGAATTTACGCCTGAATACTCGTCTTCACCATTGGACGTTTTGTCCTATGTCAATATTTACGCTTTTATGAGAACCTCTTCACTGTTGAACAATACAGATTCCGACTGAAACACGAGCCCGCATGACGCCCAACATCAACACCCAAGACATCGCTGCACCGGGCACTGCCCATGACCCAAGGGAGGCCGTTGCCAACGAACACACGATTGCGCCCAGTGAAATAGCGGTCGGCGTCATTTTGGGTCGCGCCTCCGAATACTTCGATTTTTTTGTCTACGGCATCGCGTCCGTACTGGTGTTCCCTGCCGTGTTTTTTCCGTTTACTGATGGACTACAGGGCACTTTATGGGCGTTCGTGATTTTTTCGTTCGCCTTTTTCGGTCGCCCTATCGGCACTCTGGTATTCATGGCCATCGAAAAGCGGTATGGACGCGGCGTCAAACTCACCGCAGCTTTGTTTTTGCTTGGCGTTTCCACCGCCGGCATTGCCTTTTTGCCCAGTTACGCCTCAATTGGTTTCACGGCTATCGTGCTGCTGTCGGTCCTGCGCTTTGCACAGGGTATTGCCTTGGGCGGTTCGTGGGACGGCCTGTCTTCATTGCTGGCAATGAGCGCCCCCAAGGAACGCCGGGGTTGGTGGGCCATGATTCCGCAATTGGGCGCGCCCTTGGGATTCATGATCGCTGCGGCACTGTTCTGGTACTTGAGTTCCCAGTTGTCGGCGGCTGACTTCCTCGATTGGGGCTGGCGTTATCCTTTTTATGTGGCGTTTGCCATCAACGTGGTGGCTTTGTTTGCGCGTCTGCGTCTGGTGGTCACGCACGAATACGAAAAGTTGCTCAAAGACAATTCATTGGCGCCCAGCAATGTCGGCGAATTGATCAAGGCCAGAGGCAGCAACCTGTTTATCGGCGCGTTTGCTTCACTGGCAACTTACGCTTTGTTCCACTTGGTGACCGTTTTCCCTTTGTCTTGGATAAAGCTTTATTCCAACCAGTCGGTCAATGATGTGTTGCTGGTACAAATTGTTGGCGGCGCTATTGCCTTGGTCGGCGTGGTGGCGTCGGGGCTTATTGCCGACCGCTTTGGTCGCCGGAACACCTTGGGTTCACTGGCCATCATGATCGGCTTGTTCAGTTTTGCAGCACCTATGCTGTTGGGCAGCGACGTGTTCGGCGAAGACCTGTTCATTCTGGTCGGATTTGCGCTGCTGGGCTTGTCTTATGGACAAGCGGCCGGGGCAGTAACTTCCAACTTTGAACCCAAATTTCGGTATACCGGTGCGGCATTGACATCTGATTTGGCTTGGTTGATTGGAGCAGCCTTTGCACCCCTTGTGGCTTTGGGCTTGTCAGCGCAATTCGGTCTTGGCTTCATGGGCGTGTATTTATTCTCGGGCGCTGCCTGTACGCTGGCGGCTTTGCGGATCAACAGCGCGCGTGAGTTGCGCGGTTGATCACAACGTCAAAGGCTGCAAATTGTTCAAGCACAGGCGCGGCGCGGCGCCTAATACGAGCAGATCTGCTTCAGGCCTATGGCAGCATCGCAGTGGCCCGTTCCGACCTTGCACAATTACTTTCTTGGTACAGCACTTATAGGCCGCACTCAAGCCTGGATTGCATTACCCACAAGCAAGCCAACCTATGTGTCTATGGTGTAAATCCTCATCGAGTAACCCGGCTCGGATAAACCACGACAGATTCTGTCTTTGGGCGCTCGATTTCATCGAATGAATCTTCTGGTGGCTGGCGAAGTATTGGGGCTCGAAGCTGCTGCGAGTTTTTAATTTCTTCCTCAATTCTGGCAATTCTTTCCGAATACATTTTTGCCAGTGCCGCATGGTGTTCTGCTGCTGCCTGATGTTCCACCCAGGCCAGATTCGCTTCTTCAAGGTACTCGAGTGACCTGCGAATATGCGTTTTAGTGCGTGGTCCGAAAAAACGGAATCTCATGACATCCTCCTGTCGAGGTGCGACGAAGCGGTTTTAAAACACAATTCCAGTCTGGAAATTATTTGTCCAGACTGTCGAACCATGAATAACTGCCTGTTCAGGATTTGTCAATCAGACGGGTCTGATTTGCATGGTTATATGCCAAGGGTATTACGCCCCAAGTGCTTGCCGCAATTTGTCGGTAGTGGTCTCAGGCAAGCAGTGCTTTTTGGATGTCAGCATCACAAAGTAATCAAGCAAATATGGGTCGAAAACCATAACGCACAGGCTTGAACAATCACAGGGTTGCCTTGGGTCGGTCAAGCCGTTTTGATGAAATCTATGCCGCTGTGAGCAGGGTTTTGGGTGTTTTTGCTGCGGGTGGTGCCTCTCCATCCATGGACAACTCGCCGCCCAGTGCTTCAAGCAGGTCAGGAATCAGGGCCGACAACTCGCCTGTAACGATCGCGGCGTCGGTGTCAAAGCCATCATCGTCCTTGCCGTTTTCCTGCACTCCGTCAAGCACCACGTCGAGCAGCTTGACTTTCTTGACTTGGGCCATGTCGGTCAGCACGAACGACACCCGCTCGTTCCAAGTCATGGCCAGCTGCGTGGGCACTTTGCCCGACGCAATGTGCTCGGCCACTTCGTCGATTTCCAGCGTGTGGCGTGAATAGCGGACTGTTGACTTCTGGTCGTCAGGCATTTTGAGTTCGCAGTCGCGGTCGACGGTGAAACCGACGGGCGCTTCGCGGCTTGCCAGCCAATGCGCCATGGCTGCACCCGCCGCCATCGCGGTCTGCACCGGCTTGGCCATCAGGCCGGGGCGTGACCCGGGAATTTCGCTCAACGCTTCGATCAGCTGGCTGACCACCTTGTCGGCACCGGCCAGGCTGGCAGAATCAACGACGAGGAACTTGTTGTCCGGGTCGATCCATAACGTCGTCGATGACCGCTTGGTGAAGGCGCGCGGCAACAGGGCCTGCATGGCTTCTTCCTTGAACTCTTTCTTGATCTTGGCGCTGGCGCGCTCGCGGCCGGTTTCCTGCTTGTATTTTTCAACGCGTTCCTCCACCTCGGCTTTGACGGCAGAGGCGGGTACCGGGCGGCGCTCAATGCTCAGCCGCAAAATGACCTGCGTGCCCACGGTTTCGACCATTACGGCGCTTTTGTTGCCACGCGGCGGCACCCAGCCGACCGATTCGGGCTGCGTTGCGCCACAGGGCATGAATTGGGCGGTCTGAAGCACCTCTTCCAGCGCTTCAAGCGGTGGCAGGACAAAATCGGTGGCAATGCGAAAAAAGGAAGCGGATTTGAACATGGGATTTCAGTATCGGAAGATTCTGGTGAAAAGGGGGCCAAAAGGCATTGCCAACGGCGAGAGCCGAAGCTAAAAAGCGGTCATCAGTGAGTGCGAAAGCAAAGCCTGAAATTTTAAGCCCGGGCTGCTTGGCTGAATGTGAACAGTTTGGGATAAAACCCCGCCTGGAAGGTCAGGAAACATCCCGCACATGAATGCCGAAACTGCCCTTGCGCCGGTCGTTAAAGTAGCATTCCAGCGTCTCTTTGACGGTTCTAAATGCAATCTCGTCCCACGGGATTTCAGACTCGGTGAACAACCTGGCTTCAATGGTTTCGTGGCCGGGATTGAAGTCGGTGCTCAAGAGCCGGGCTCGGTAATAAAAATGGACCTGGCCCACGCGGGCCACATTCATGACGCTGAAGAGGTCCTGCATCTCATACTGCGCGCCCGCTTCTTCGTCGGTCTCGCGGGCGGCACCTTCTGCCGTGGTCTCGTCCATTTCCATGAAGCCGGCCGGCAGGGTCCATTTGCCCCAGCGTGGCTCGATATTGCGTTTGCACAGCAGCACCTGCCCGCCGTCCTCGCCCCACACCGGCACCGTGCCGACGACGTTCAGGGGATTTTCATAGTGAACGGTGTTGCAGGCCGGGCAGACGCCTCGCTGCTTGGTGTCGCCGTCATCAGGCAAGCGATAAACCACGGCGGTGCCACAGACGCGGCAGTGTTTCAGAGGGGGGCGGTGCATCAAATGAGTGTAGCGGCTTTGGCGTTTGTTTTGGATTTACGGCAGCCTTCAGGGCTTTGACCTGCTTCAAAAAACATAGCTGAGAACGCAAGCTGATAAAGCGCAAGCAGCATGAATAGTCTTGAGAATTCAGTCTTGTCGCACGGGTTTGAAGAGTTTGCCTGACACCTGAGGGTTGCCATTGCAGCCGCATCCGGCAACAGGCTTTGTCGCTCAGGAAAGCTTGATGCTCAACGGCTCCAGGCCTGCGACGCCGCCCGTCAGGGTGTCGCCTTTCACCACAGCCGCCACGCCTTCGGGGGTGCCGGTATAGATCAGGTCGCCGGGCTGCAGTTCCCAGGCGGCTGAAAGGTGCTCGATCGATTCGGCAATCGACCAGATGAGCTTGGACACATGGCTTCGCTGCCGGTCCTGGCCGTTCACCTGAAGATGGATTTCAGCATGCTCCACATCGCCGGCCTGGGCTGCAGGCGTGATCGGGCCGATGGGCGCGGAATGCTCGAACGCCTTGCCGATGCACCAGGGACGCCCCTGTTTCTTCATCTCGTTTTGCAGGTCGCGGCGCGTCATGTCCAGGCCCACCGCATAGCCAAAAATGTGATCCTGCGCATCGGCTGCCAGGATGTTCTTGCCGCCTTTTCCAATGGCCACCACCAGTTCGATTTCATGGTGCAGGTTGTGCGTCAGGCTGGGGTAGGGGACGCTGGCCTGGGTGCCGGCGTCCACCGCAACGATGGCATCTGCGGGCTTCAGAAAAAAGAACGGAGGCTCGCGTCCGGTAAACCCCATTTCCTTGGCATGTTCTTCATAGTTGCGGCCGACGCAATAAATACGGTGGACTGGAAAGCGATCTTCCGTGCCCACGACAGGCACTGAAACGATGGCGGGTGGAGTGACGACAAAACCCATGGCGAAAATTCCTTGACAAATCTGCGCCCGGACCTACGGCCGGGCGTTTGGGAAAATGAGAAACAAACAGGCGGTGCTGGCAACAGGCCCGCTGCGCAGTGTGACACGGTGGGCGCAATCAAAAAAGTTCCACTGCTAACCCTCCGTCGATGGCCTGGCGCTATTCAAGCCTGATACCGCGCGTCTGGATGATATTGCCCAGAATGGCAGTTTCGTCCTTGAGCCGGCTGCGCAGACCGTCAGGCGACGTTCCGACGGCTTGCCAGCCTTGCGCAAAGAGCTTTTGCCGCGTGTCGGCATCGCGCATGATGCGCGGCACCTCTTGGGCCAGCCTTGCCTGCGCGGCGCTGGACAGGCGGGCCGGCCCGATCAGTGCGGTCCAGACTTCCAGGTTGACATTTTTCAAGCCAGCCTCGGTCAGTGGCGGCACGTCAGGTGCGAGCAGGCTGCGACCGCCTGTCAGGCCAATCGCCCGGAGCTTGCCTGAGCGGATGTGCGGCAGGGCGATGCCGGGCGGTATCAGCGCCATCTGGATCTGACCGCCCAGCATCGCCGTGACCACCTGCGGATTGCCCGAATATGGAATATGCACCGGCATCAAGCCGCTCGAGCGCTGCTTGACCAGTTCCATGCCCAAATGGCCGACCGATCCGTTGCCGACAGACCCGTAGTTCCACTGATTGCCCGCTTGGTGCGCCGCCGTGAAGAATTCGGCTCCGCCCGGAAGGCTGGCTGGCGCGACCAGCATCAGCGGCGCGGTGGTGAGCAGCGAGATGGGCGCAAAGTCTTTGGCCGGGTCGTAGGGCAGCATGGCATAAAGCTGCTTGGCGGAGGTCAGGTTGCCGTTGATGACGACGCCCAGCGTGTGGTCGTCAGTGGCCTTGGCGACCAGGTCTGCGGCAATATTGCCCGACGCACCTACCCGGTTTTCGATAATGACCGGCTGGCCCAAGGCCCGAGACAAAGGCTCGGCCAGCGTTCGGGCCGACATGTCGGGGGTTGATCCTCCGGGAAAGCCCACCAGAATGCGGACCGGCCGGGTTGGCCAAGCTGATGCGGTCCCCGCTTTTTTATCGGTGTTTTGCGCTGTTGCGCTCATGGATGCGGCGCATGCAACTATTAAAAAAGTAGTACGCACGGCATGCGTCGAACAAACGCGGCCAAGCCGTTTGAACCGGCTGGGTATCAGGTCAGGAAGCTTCATTATTTTTTAACGCAGTCATTCATCAGACGGATTCCATTGCCAGATTGAAGTGTTCCACCGTGGGGGGGCTGGCAAAGAAAGGTCCGACAATCGCCCGCCAGTCGGCAAACGCAGCCGACTCGCGAAAATCGACGGTGTGGTTTTCCAGAGTTGCCCAGCGGATTTGCAGCAGGTAGCGCTCGGGGCTTTCAATGCCCTTGAATACCTGGTAGCCCTGAAATCCCTTGGCATGGGCAATCACGGTATGAACGCCACGCGCGATGGCCTCGTCAAAGGCGGTCTGCTGGCCGGGGTGGATACGGATATCGGCAAGTTCAAGAATCATCAAAGCTCCAGTGAATGTTGTGATCGCAAAGGTCTAACTCTAGCGGCAAATTTCATCCAACAGGGCCCTGCGTGTCTTTATTCAGCGCGCTTACGTTGAAGCCAATTGAAAAATCGGTTGTGAGCGATGCCATTTTTTGAAAGGGGGATGATTTGTGTCGGCTTTGGTGGTTTCTGCAAACCCGGCCTGACTGAATTCATATTCACGTGATTTATCGAGTCGCCTCCCGCACGGTCCAAAAAGCAACAAGCACTGTCCCGGTTTATGCTTTCATCCATGAAGCTGCACAACTATTTCCGTTCTTCTGCGTCGTTCCGGGTCCGTATCGCGCTGGAACTCAAGGGTCTAGCGTACGACTATGTGGCGGTCCAGCTGACCAAAGACGAGCACCTCAAAGCGCCGTACGCGTCGCTTTCTGCCGACCGCCTGGTGCCGCTGCTGGAAGTGGAGGGTGAAAAGCTGTCGCAGTCGATGGCCATCATCGAATACCTCGATGAAATGCATCCAAAGCCTGCACTTCTGCCGGCCGACGCTCGGGGCCGCGCCAGGGTGCGGGCGCTGGCGCAGACAATTGCCTGCGAGATTCATCCGCTCAATAACCTGCGTGTGCTCAGGTATTTGGCGCGCGAGCTGCGTGTCAAGGACGAAGAAAAATCCCAGTGGTATCGCCATTGGTGCCGCGAAGGGCTGGACGCCTTCGAGCGGCAACTGGCCGGCTTGCCCGCCTCGGTCTATTGCCATGGCGAAACTCCCACACTGGCCGACTGCTGCCTGGTGCCGCAAATTTACAATGCCTTGCGTTTTGAGGTGAGCATAGAGGGCTTGCCGCGCACCATGGCCGCCTACCATGCGTGCATGGCGCTACCCGCTTTCCAGAAGGCCCAACCGTCATCCTGTCCTGACAGTCAGGCCTAGATGTCTGGCCGTTTTCACCCTGACTGGCTGGTCCCCGACTGGCCCGCACCGGCTGGCATCAAGGCGGTGTTCACCAGCCGCGCCGGTGGCGTTTCAACCGTGCCGTTCGACACCATGAACCTGGGCAGCCATGTGGGTGACCTGCCTGTATCGGTGGACGCCAACCGCCAGCTGCTGAAGCGTGCCACAGGCGTTGAGCATGCTGTCTTGCTTGATCAGGTGCATGGCAACCGGGTGGAACTGCTGGACCCGACCACGCCGAACGGCCAGCTTGCCGATGCCTGCATGACGCTGCATCGCCAGCTGGCCTGCACCGTCATGGTGGCCGATTGTCTGCCGGTGCTGCTGGCATCACTGGACGGCACCCGGGTTGCTGCCGCCCATGCCGGCTGGCGGGGGTTGGCCGGCAGCGGTGATGCCGCAGGGCAGGGCGTCATCGAGTCGGTTTATGCGTCTTTTAGTGCTCCTGCGCAATACCAGACTGCACAAGATGCTACAAAAATAATAGCTTGGCTGGGGCCGTGCATAGGGCCTGCGGCGTTTGAGGTGGGCGAAGAGGTGCGGGCCGCCTTTACCGCGCGGCAGCCGCAAGCCGCGCATTGCTTTACCGCCATCGCGTCCGGTAAATACCTGGCCGATCTGCCAGCCCTGGCCCGCCTTCGGCTGCAGGCACTGGGTGTCACGCAGGTATATGGAAACGACGGCAGTGCGCCTTGGTGCACCGTTGGCAATCCCTCAAGGTTCTTTTCCCACAGGCGCGATGCCGGCATCCCGGGGAACGGCTTCGGTACCACCGGGCGCATGGCTGCCTGCATCTGGCTCGACGGCTGAAGCACTTGTTTGATCGACTCCCTGGCGGGTAGACGCCAGATGATGTGCCCGTGCCTCGGCCTCGCGTTTTTTAATGGCCTTGTTGCGCTTGGGCGCGCCCATCAGGTAAACCACCAATAGCACAGGTCCTATGCCATAGAGTAAAAGGGTGACCAATGCGCCCAGGACGGTGCCATTGCTGCTGGCGGCTTCGGCTGCGCTCATCATCAACACGACATACATCCACGCGATTACAACCAAATACATAGTGAATTCATTCTTTCGTGTCAGGATCTAAAAAGTAATTGATAGGATACTGGCTGCAACTAATTGGCGTTTGCCAGCACACTGCATCACCGAGGAGACATTGATGAATTCTGAACTCAACTGGACAATGACGACCCAACAAATGCAGGAGACCCTTGGAGAAGGTATCAAGCAGGCGATGTCGTCCTTCGGAACCGGGACTGCCCCCGGCTTTCCAGCCATGGACTTGTCGGTGTTTAAGTCGCTCGCACCGTCCCAGCCCTCCATCACGTTCGAGCCCTCCAAGCTGCTTGAGCTTCAGCAGCAGTACATCGCCGGCGCATCGGCTCTCTGGAACATGGGCCTGAGTGCAGGGGACGAAACAGCCAAACCAGCCGACCGGCGTTTCTCGGATCCCGCCTGGCAGGCCAGTCCGGTGTCAAAATTCCTTGCCTCTGCTTATCAGCTCAATGCCACGACCCTCATGGGTCTGGCCGAAGCCGCCGAAAGCGATGCCAAGACCAAGTCGCGACTGCGTTTTGCGGTCGAGCAGTGGATGGCGGCTTCAGCTCCCAGCAACTTTCTGGCGCTGAATGCCGAAGCGCAGAAAAAAGCCATTGACACCAAGGGCGAAAGCATCGCAAAGGGAATAGCGAACATGCTTCACGACCTGAAGCAGGGCCATGTGTCGATGACCGATGAAAGCATCTTCGAAGTCGGGAAAAACGTCGCCACCACTGAGGGTGCCGTTGTATTCGAAAACGAGTATTTCCAATTGCTCGAATACAAGCCGCTGACAGACAAGGTCTATGAAAAACCCTTCCTGATGGTTCCGCCTTGCATCAACAAGTTCTATATCCTGGACCTGCAGCCTGAAAACTCCCTGATCCGCTATGCCACGGCGCAAGGTCACCGGACCTTCGTGATGAGCTGGCGCAACCCGGACCAGTCCATGGCGGGCAAAACCTGGGATGACTACATCGAGAACGCACCCATCAAGGCTATTGAAGTGGTGAAGGAAATCACCGGTGCCGACACCATCAATGCCCTGGGTTTCTGTGTTGGCGGCACCATTTTGAGCACGGCGCTGGCGGTGTTGGCAGCCCGTGGCGACAAACCGGTGGAAAGCGTCACGCTGCTGACGTCGTTGCTGGACTTCAGCGACACCGGTATCCTGGATATCTTCATTGACGAAACGTCGGTCAAGTACCGTGAAGCCGAAATGGGCAAGGGCGGCCTGCTCAAGGGCAAAGACCTCGCTTCCACTTTCAGCTTCCTGCGCCCGAATGACCTGGTCTGGAATTATGTGGTCGGCAACTACCTCAAGGGCGAAACTCCGCCGCCGTTTGACCTGCTCTACTGGAACAGCGATTCCACCAACCTGCCAGGACCGTTCTATGCCTGGTATTTGCGCAATACGTATTTTGAAAACAACCTGATCAAGCCCGGGAAAATGGTGGTTTGCGGCGAAAAGGTCGATCTCGGCAAGCTAGACATGCCGTTTTATCTTTATGGCTCGCGTGAAGACCATATCGTGCCGATTGGCGGCGCCTATGCGTCAACCCAGGTTTTGCCAGGCAAAAAGCGCTTTGTCATGGGCGCATCCGGCCACATTGCGGGCGTGATCAATCCGCCCGCCAAAAAGAAGCGCAGTTACTGGACCAACGACCAATTGACGTCCAGCCGCACGGCGGGCGACAAATACCCGGCTTCGCAGGTTGACTGGCAAAAAAATGCCACCGAGCATGCTGGCAGCTGGTGGACGGACTGGTCCGACTGGCTGCAGAGCCACGCCGGCAAGCAGATTGCGGCGCCGAAGACTTATGGCAGCCGCAAATTCAAAGCCATTGAACCTGCGCCCGGCCGCTACGTCAAGGTCAAGGCCTGATTCAGCCAAAAACCGTATTTCAGGCTTTCCAAGCCTGGCAGGTTTTATCTATTTCAAATGGTTTAGTTCAACAGCACCCAGGTGCATCCCTGGTTTTATAAAGGAGACAACATGGAAGATATCGTTATCGTGTCAGCAGGCCGGACCGCCGTCGGAAAATTCGGCGGCTCGCTGGCGAAAATACCGGCCACCCAACTGGGCGCTGCCGTGATCAAGGCCGTACTGGAGCGCTCGGGCTTGAATGCTGAACAGATTGGCGAAGTCATCATGGGCCAAGTGCTTGCTGCAGGCGCAGGCCAGAACCCGGCACGCCAGTCCGTGCTCAAGGCCGGATTTCCCCAGGGCATTCCAGGCCTGACCATCAACGCCGTCTGTGGTTCCGGCCTGAAATCGGTCATGCTGGCGGCCCAGGCCGTGGCAACCGGCGACAGCGAAATCGTGATTGCCGGCGGCCAGGAAAACATGAGCGCCTCGCCGCATGTCCTGAACGGTTCACGCGACGGTCAGCGCATGGGCGACTGGAAACTGGTCGATACGATGATCGTCGACGGCTTGTGGGACGTGTACAACCAGTACCACATGGGTATCACCGCAGAAAACGTTGCCAAGAAGTACAACATCAGCCGGGAAGCCCAGGACGCGCTGGCGCTGGCCAGCCAGACCAAGGCGGCTGCAGCCCAGGATGCGGGAAAGTTCAAGGACGAAATCATCCCCGTTTCGATTCCCCAGAAAAAGGGTGATCCGGTGGTTTTTTCGTCCGACGAGTTTCTCAACCGCAAGACCAGCGCCGAAGGGTTGGCAGGCTTGCGCCCGGCCTTTGACAAGGCGGGCGGCGTGACTGCGGGCAATGCCTCGGGTCTGAACGACGGCGCTGCGGCGGTCATGGTCATGACGGCGAAAAAGGCTGCAGCCCTGGGCCTGACGCCATTGGCCCGCATTGCCAGCTATGCCACGGCCGGCCTGGACCCTGCCTACATGGGCATGGGGCCCGTGCCTGCCTCAACCAAGGCCCTGCAGCGCGCAGGCTGGAACGTGCAGGATCTGGACCTGCTGGAAATCAACGAGGCGTTTGCCGCCCAGGCTTGTGCTGTGAACCAGGAAATGGGCTGGGACACCAGCAAGGTGAATGTCAATGGTGGCGCGATCGCCATTGGTCACCCGATTGGCGCGTCCGGCTGCCGCATTCTGGTCACGTTGCTGCACGAGATGGTGCGGCGCGATGCCAAAAAAGGCATTGCCAGCCTGTGTATCGGCGGAGGCATGGGGGTTGCCCTCACACTGGAACGCTGAAAATCAGGTAAAACAGTGCTTCGCGCTTACCAGCAGGGCGTAAGCAGCTATTAGAGTAATAGCAAGAGTTTTTAACAAATCCAACGATCCCAGGAGAAGACAATGAGCAACAAAGTAGCGTATGTAACCGGTGGCATGGGTGGTATCGGAACCGCCATTTGCCAGCGACTCGCCAAGGATGGGTATACCGTGATTGCCGGTTGCGGCCCCACGCGAGACTTCACCAAATGGATCGACGAACAAAAAGCATTGGGTTATTCATTCCACGCTTCAGTCGGTAACGTGGGGGATTGGGATTCCACAGTGGCCGCGTTCGACAAGGTCAAGGCAGAGCATGGTCCGGTCAGCGTGCTTGTGAACAATGCAGGCATCACCCGCGATGGGCAGTTCCGCAAGATGAGCAAGGCCGACTGGGATGCCGTGATCTCGACAAACCTTGACAGCATGTTCAACGTGACCAAGCAAGTCATCGAAGGGATGGTTGAGGCCGGGTTTGGCCGTGTCATCAACATTTCGTCGGTCAATGGCCAGAAGGGCCAGTTTGGCCAGGTGAACTATTCCACCGCCAAAGCCGGCTTGCATGGCTTCACCATGGCACTGGCCCAGGAAGTAGCGTCCAAAGGCGTCACCGTCAACACGGTTAGCCCGGGCTATATCGGCACCGACATGGTCAAGGCGATCCGCCCTGAAGTGCTTGAGAAAATCGTGGCCGGCGTGCCTGCCAAGCGGCTCGGACAACCGGAAGAAATCGCATCCATCATTGCCTGGATTGCATCAGACGAAGGTGGTTACGCCACGGGCGCTGATTTCTCGTTGAATGGTGGCTTGCACATGGGTTGATGGCTTGAAGGCCCTGGCTTTCAAATGAAAAAACCCGCTTTCGAGCGGGTTTTTTCATGGGGGACCGAACTTGGTTTTTGATGGAACTCATGTGTTCTAAATCCATTTCAAGTGGAAACAAGGAACTATTTTTTGACAGTCTTTGCATCAGCCGTGTCGCCTTCGTAAGTTGCGCCTCCCACTGTCATGCCTTCGGCAGAAAACTTCGCTGCAGTTTTGCTGCCCACGCCCTTGATGCGCCCCCTGAAGTCTTCCCAGTTTTTAAACTGGGATTTGCTTCGCTCGGCAACAATCAACCGGCTGGTAGCCGGCCCAACACCCTTGATTCCGTCGAGTTCCGCTTCGCTGGCCTGGTTAACATCAACCGCGGCAAAAGCTGTTGCCAGGGGAAGCGCCATGAAGAAAATCAGGAATTGTTTCAGCATTGGAAACCCTCGAACTGAAAGCGCAGGCTTAGGCATTGAGGCATGAAAATCAAGCAATTTCAATGCAGTAAGGTCTGTGATGTGGACATGATTCGGAAAATTTCCTGACCGAATAATTCTGAGATTTAAAAAGCTGCTATTTTTTACCATTGCCTAGCCACTGCATATAAGCAGCAACCCCGGTTTGCACGTCAGCGAACACATGTTCGCACCCTGCCGCGCGCAATGCGCTCAAATCGGCCTGCGTATAACTCTGGTACTTGCCGACGAGTGCCTCGGGGAAACCAATGTAATCGATCATGCCCCCGCGCACGGCCTCTTCAAGACTCAATGGATCCGCATTCTGGGCTTGGCGCAAGGTGTTGACGACGGCAGTCGCGACATCATTGAAGGGTTGGGCGCGGCCTGTCCCGAGATTGAAAATGCCGGAATGTTGAGGATGATCGAAAAACCAGAGATTCACGTCCACGACATCGTCAATGAAGACAAAATCGCGCATTTGCCCACCCGGTCCGTAGCCGCCGTAGTCGCCAAACAGTTTGACTTTGCCCTCCGCCTGGAACTGGTTGTACTGGTGAAAAGCCACGCTGGCCATCCGGCCTTTGTGTTGCTCGCGTGGGCCATAGACATTGAAATAGCGAAAACCTGCAACCTGCGTTTGCGCATTTTCAAAAGTGTTGCCGAGCTCGCGTCGAAGATGCTGGTCAAACAGCAGCTTGGAGTAGCCGTAGACATTCAGCGGTTGCTCAAATTCCGGAGACTCGCTAAAGGTATCCGAGCCGCCATACGTGGCAGCTGACGAGGCATACAGCAAACGGGTGTTCTGGCTCTGGCAGGCGCGAAACAGCTCGCACGACAGCGTGTAGTTGTTGGCCATCATGTATTTGCCGTCGAGTTCCATGGTGTCGCTGCAAGCGCCCTCATGAAACACTGCCTCGATGTGTCCGAAGGCACCTTCAGCAAACTGGCTGTAAAAATCGTCAGAATCAATATAGTCAGCAATTTTCAGGTCGGCAAGGTTGCGGAATTTGTCACCCTGCGTCAGGTCATCCACTGCAATGATGTCATCAATACCGCGGGTATTCAGTCCCTTGACCAGATTGCTGCCTATGAAACCGGCAGCGCCGGTGACTACGATTTTCATGAAATTTCCTAGGATGTTCAGGGAGCCGCAGCGCTCAGCTAACGGCAAAAAGCTCGCTGTGATTAACAGTCGCCGTGCCGAATTTCCCCACCACGATGCCTGCAGCACGGTTGGCAATGGGTACGGCGTCACGCAGGCTCAGGCCAGCCGCTGTCATGGTGGCCAGCGTGGCAATCACGGTATCCCCGGCACCGGTGACGTCAAACACTTCTCGGGCCACCGTGGGGACATGCAGTTCGCCCTGCGCATCAAACAGGGTCATGCCTTCCTCACTGCGGGTGACTAGCAAGGCCTGAAGGTTTAGCGCCGAACGCAAATTCTGGGTCTTGGTACGCAATTCGGTTTCACTGCTCCAAGGACCAATGACCTGTTCCAGTTCCGCGCGGTTGGGCGTGATGATGCTGGCATTTCTGTAACGTTCGAAATCCGAACCTTTGGGGTCTACCAACACCACCTTGCCGGCAGCCCGCGCCTGGGAAATCATGGACACGATATGTGCGAGTCCGCCTTTGCCGTAATCAGAAAATAAAACTGCTTGATGCTCAGGGAAAATGGTTTTAAAGGTGGTTGACTGGGATGCCAGCACTTCATGTTCAGGTGTGTTTTCAAAGTCGAGCCGCAGCAATTGCTGCTGACGCCCGATCACGCGTAATTTAACGGTGGTTTTAAGATTTGCATCACGTCCGAAGTAGGGCGTGATGCCGGTTTTCGCCACCAGGTCTTCCAAGGTATGACTTGCTTCGTCTTCGCCCACTACCGTTAACAGGGAAGCCTGCGCCCCCAATGTCACGATGTTGTAGGCTACGTTAGCGGCTGCGCCAATCCGTTCTTCAGTTCGAGTCACGCGCACGACAGGCACGGGCGCTTCGGGCGATATGCGGTCTACAGCACCGTACCAGTAGCGATCCAGCATGGCATCACCCACCACCAGGACACGAGCCGATGCAATTTTTTCAGGGGTAATGGTCGGGTTCATTTTTATGAGATCAACAGCTTTATAACTCTTCAATGCGGCGCACAGGGTAGCTGTCCCAAGCCTGACAGCCGGGGCAATGCCAGAAATGCTGGGTGGCTTCAAAGCCGCAGGCGGCGCAACGGTAGCGCATCAAGGGTTTGGTAGCCTGGTCCATCGCCCGCTGCACCAGCGTGTGGTGATGTTCGTCTTCAAGTTTTTCTCCTGCAATCCACTTGCTGGCCGCCACCAGGGAAATTTCACTCTCCATGTGAGCGACATACCATTTCCGGGCGGACAAGGAGTCTTTTTCAAGCTTGACAATAGCCTCGATCACGTCAATTGACGGAGCTTGGGCATAGCTGGATTCAAGCAGCGCCAGGGCGGTTTGATGCTGACTGATGCTTTGCGCCACGTTGGCCAGCAGGTTCGCAGCCAGTGGCAAGACCTGCGGGGCGACTATGGTGAGCGAGCGCAGTGTCTGAAACGCCTCATGTCCCTGGCCTAGCTGACTCTGGAGCTTGGCCAGGTCAATCAATGGCCTGGCAGCAGCAGGCGCCATGGCAACAGCCTGCAAGAGCAGACCAAGCGCCACGCCGGTATCGCCCGTGGCGATGGACGCATTCGCCTGCTCGCACAAATAATGCGATTGACGCGTACTGAAACTGCCTTGGGTGGAATTTCCAAGCCGGGCAGCAATTTCAGTGGCGTTGGCCCAGTCACGCGAACGCTCGTAGATCGACAGCAGCGCAAGCCGGGCTTCCTCTTCAAACGGTGTGCCTTCCAGCTTGCGAAGTGCCGCCTCGGCACGGTCAAGCAGGCCGGCTTTCAGGAAATCCAGCGCCAGTGCATGCTGGGCGCGCTCGCGTTCGGGCTGGGTCAAGTCGCCACGCGACATCAGATGCTCATGAACCCGAACGGCGCGCTCATATTCGCCGCGGCGTCGAAACAGGTTGCCCAAGGCGAAATGCAATTCGGACGTGTCGGGGTCGTTCTGAACGGCTTCAATGAATGCGTCTATGGCCTGGTCCTGCTGCTCGTTGAGCAGAAAGTTCAGTCCCTTGAAATAGGCCTTGGGTGCCTGACGGTTCTCGATGCGCAGTTGCCTCAGGTCTAACCGGGATGCGAGCCAGCCCAGCGTGAAGGCAATCGGAAATCCGAGCAAAACCCAGGTAAAGTCAAATTCCATGTTGAATCGGGACGGGGTTGTTGTGAGTTTCAGTAGGCAACGCAACCGACGCAGGAGGCAAACCAGCTTTGCCTTTTTTCCACCAGCGCGGCATCATTACAAGAATACCCATTGAAAGACCGCAGGCAAAGGTGGCCAGCACCACGAGCACCAAGGGCGCTTGCCACAAGGTGCCGAAAAAGAAATGCACTGCAACCGTTTGCTGGTTGTTCAGCGCAAAAGCAAAAAGCGTAAAAAAAATGGCTGCCTTGAGCAGCCACATCAGGTATTTCACTGGCAATCCCCGGAGTGGTCTGGCAATTGTAGCCAGCCGATCGAGCGAGAAAGCGCCAAGAATCAACTTGGCGGCGGAACCTTCAGCAATTCTTCCGTTCGGGCATCGACCGATTCACGCAAGGCCTTGCCAGGTTTGAAGTGCGTCACCCGTTTTTCGGGAATTGCCACACTTTCTCCGGATCGAGGATTGCGTCCCATGCGGGGAGGGCGCCGGTTGATGGAAAAACTGCCAAAACCCCTGATTTCAATCCGGTTGCCACGCACCAAGGTGTCAGCCATCGCATCAAGAAGTGTCTTGGTGGCCAGTTCGGCATCACGGTGCGTCAGCTGGCTGAATCGGGCTGCCAGTTCTTCGACTAAATCGCTTCGGGTCATCCGGAATTATCTGGTTGGGACAGAGCACATGGGCGGCAAGCCGCGTCATGTGGACTGTCCCGCAAGATTACTTGGACTCGCTGTTGTCCAGCTTGGCGCGCAGCAGGGCGCCCAGGCTGGTCAGGCCGGCGCTTTCGCGCGACGACTGCTGGCTCAGGGAAGCCATGGCTTCTTGCTGGTCGGCGTTGTCCTTGGCCTTGACCGACAGCTGGATGTTGCGGGTCTTGCGATCCACGTTCACCACAACTGCAGACACTTCGTCGCCTTCTTTCAGCACATTGCGCGCATCTTCAACGCGGTCACGGCTGATTTCGCTGGCGCGCAGGTAGCCAATGATGTCTTCGCCCAGATCGATTTCTGCGCCCTTGGCATCAACGGTCTTGACCTTGCCGGTCACGATCGCGCCCTTGTCGTTGATCGACACGAAGGTGGTGAACGGGTCGGAATCAAGTTGCTTGATGCCCAGGGAGATACGCTCGCGGTCCACATCGACAGCCAGCACGATGGCTTCGACTTCCTGGCCCTTTTTGTAGTTGCGAACAGCGGCTTCGCCGGGCTCGTTCCACGAGAGGTCAGACAGGTGCACCAAGCCGTCGATGCCGGCAGCAAGGCCCACGAATACACCGAAGTCGGTGATCGACTTGATCGGGCCCTTGACGCGGTCGCCGCGCTTGGTTTCCACGGCGAATTCTTGCCATGGGTTGGCCTTGCACTGCTTCATGCCCAAGCTGATACGGCGCTTGTCTTCGTCGATTTCCAGAACCATGACTTCGACTTCGTCGCCCAAGGCAACAAGCTTGCTTGGCGCGACGTTCTTGTTCGTCCAGTCCATCTCTGACACGTGGACCAAGCCTTCGATGCCTGGCTCGAGTTCGACAAATGCGCCGTAGTCGGCAATGTTGGTGATCTTGCCGAACAGGCGAGTGCTTTGCGGGTAGCGGCGGTTCACGCCCATCCATGGGTCGTCGCCCATTTGCTTCAGACCCAGGGACACGCGGTTTTTCTCGGTGTCAAACTTCAGGATCTTGGCAACGATTTCCTGTCCAGCTGTCACCACTTCGCTCGGGTGACGCACGCGGCGCCATGCCATGTCGGTGATGTGCAGCAAGCCGTCAATGCCGCCCAGGTCAACGAACGCACCGTATTCGGTGATGTTCTTAACGATGCCCTTGACAGCAGAACCTTCTTTCAGGGTTTCCATCAGCTTGGCGCGTTCTTCGCCCATGCTGGCTTCGACCACGGCTCGGCGTGACAGCACGACGTTGTTGCGTTTGCGGTCGAGCTTGATGACCTTGAATTCCATGGTCTTGTTCTCATACGGAGACAAGTCCTTGATAGGGCGGGTATCGATCAGCGAGCCAGGCAGGAAGGCGCGGATGCCGTTGACCAGAACAGTCAGGCCGCCCTTGACTTTGCCGCTGGTCTGGCCAGTGACGAATTCGCCGGATTCCAGAGCTTTTTCCAGGCTCATCCACGATGCCAGGCGTTTGGCCTTGTCGCGCGAGAGCAGGGTGTCGCCGTAGCCGTTTTCGACGGAGTCGATGGCAACTGACACAAAGTCGCCGACCTGGACTTCAACTTCGCCCTGGTCGTTCTTGAATTCTTCGAGAGGAATGTAAGCCTCTGACTTGAGGCCAGCGTTCACAACCACGTGGTTGTGATCGATGCGCACTACTTCAGCGGTGATGACTTCACCAGCACGCATTTCAGAGCGTTCGAGTGATTCGTTAAACAGGTCGGCAAAAGATTCAGACATGAATTTCCTAATCCACACAACAGGTTTCCAACAGCGAAATTGCTATTGTTTTTATGACTGCTTGCGGCGGTTTGGTGAGGTTTCGCGGTCAAACGACAGGTTGGACCGCAGGTTGCTTTAGATTTTCCTGCGAACCCTTGCTGCCCATGAAGGGTGTGCGTCGAGGGTTAGAAGGGCCGGGTGCCTTGCCACCAGTCCATGACCAAGTCCAGCGATTGTTCAATCGTCAGGTCGGAATTGTCCAGCAGCAGGGCATTATCAGCAGGTCTTAGCGGTGCGGCTTTGCGGGACATATCCCGTTGGTCGCGCGCTTCCAAATCCTGCTGAATGGCGGCGATTGTAATCGTGTTTCCTTTTGAAATCAATTGCTTGTACCGCCGTTCGGCGCGATGCAAGGCGCTGGCAGTCAGGTAAATCTTTAACGGTGCCTTGGGGAACACGACCGTGCCCATGTCTCTGCCGTCAGCCACCAGGCCGGGCAGTTGCCGGAAACTGCGCTGCAAGTCCAGCAGGGCATCTCGAACCTGCGGATAGGCAGAAACCCGGGAAGCGGCCATGCCGGCGACTTCGGTACGAATTTCTTCTGAAACGTCTTCCTCGGCATCACCGTTGGTCAGAAAAATGCGGTCGCCCTTGAACCGCACCGGCAAGGCGCGGGCGATTTGCGCAATTGCGTCGCCGTCATCGAGTGACAGGCCGGCACGCAATGCTGCGAAAGCGCTCAGGCGGTACAGCGCGCCAGAATCCAGGTAGTGATAGCCCAAGTGATGCGCTGTCAGCGCTGCCAGCGTTCCTTTTCCGGAGGCTGTGGGTCCGTCCAGGCAAATCACGGGAATCTGGTCGTCTTGCGCTTCAGTGACCGAGAACAGTGTTTCAAAGTAGTCTGGAAAAGTCTTGGCAACGCACTTGGGGTCCAGAATCCGGACCGGCAGTTTGGCTGGGTTGAAGGCCGCGAGTGAAAAACACATGGCGATTCGGTGATCGTCGTAGGTATGAATCACCGCAGGATTCCAGGCGCCGGCCTTCCCGGGCGGGGTGATTTTCAAATAATCTGCACCTTCTTCAATGGTGGCGCCAAGCTTTTGCAATTCGCAGGCCATGGCGGCGATGCGGTCGGTTTCTTTGACGCGCCAGCTGCCAATGTTGCGTAAAACCGTAGTTCCTTCAGCATACAGTGCCATCACTGCAAGCGTCATGGCGGCGTCCGGCATATGGTTGCAGTCCATATCCACTGACTTGAGCGGCCATGCACCACGCGACACGTGCAGCGAATTGGCTGTGCTGTCGATTCGGGCGCCCATCACACGCGCCGCCTCGATAAACCGTATATCGCCTTGAATGGAATCGGCGCCTACTCCCAAGATTTTTAAGCCATTTTGACCATTTTCGCTTGCTGCTATTGCACCAAGTGCTATGAAATAACTAGCGGATGAGGCGTCAGCTTCTACATGGATCTCACCGGGCGACTGGTAAACGCTACCGGCCGGAATCGTGAAACGCTGCCAGCCTTCGCGCTTGACCTGAATGCCGAAGCGTTTGAGCAGGTTGAGCGTGATCTCGATGTAAGGCCTCGAAATCAATTCCCCCGTAACTTCGATGCAGATGGCTTGCCTGGCCACCAGCGGCAAGGCCATCAAAAGCGCGGTGAGAAACTGGCTGGAAACGTCTCCCCGAACGCGAATCGTCTGGTCGAGCTTCAATACCCCTTGACTTAGCCTCAAAGGGGGAAAACCCTCGTTCCCCACGTACTCGATGACGCATCCCAGTTGCCTGAGGGCATCGACCAAATCGCCAATAGGCCGTTCGTGCATGCGCGGCACACCCGACAGCTCAAACTCGCCACCGAGCAGCGCCAGTGCGGCTGTCAGTGGACGCATGGCCGTGCCCGCATTGCCCATGAACAGCACGGCTTTGCGCTCGATAAGCTGGCCGCCAAGTCCGCCGATCACAGCGCTCTGGCCGTGTTGCACTACGGTGCAGCCCAGTTGCTTGAGCGCCGTGAGCATCACAGCGGTATCGTCAGAAGCGAGCAAATCATGAACTGTGGTCTGGCCGCGACTCAATGCGGCCAGCAGCAGGACGCGGTTGGAAATGCTTTTGGAGCCAGGCAGGTGAACTTCGCCAGCGGCACACGCCAGCGGCGGAAGATCGAGAAACTCGGTGTCGTACATGAAACAGTGCTTTACTTGGGAACGTTGTGCGAGGAAATACGCCAGTTGGCGCGCGTTTCACTGGCTTGGCCGATAAGCGATTCGAGTGCTTCTGCGTTGCCGCTTGAAATCAGCTGTTCAAGCGATTGCAGGGATTGCTGGAAAATTCTGGACTGTACGAGCAGCTCTTCACGGTTAGCCAGCAGGATGTCGCGCCACATTTCCGGGGCGCTGGCGGCGATGCGGGTGAAGTCACGAAAACCCGGTCCCGCAAGCGCCATGTAGTCTTGGCCATTTGGTTGAGAGGTGATGCCATTGATCATGGCAAAAGCGATCAGGTGCGGAAGGTGGCTGACCGCTGCATATGCTGCGTCGTGAGCTTCGGGTGACATGCGCAGCACCTGGCAACCCAAGGCGGTCCAGACTTCCGTTGCCTTTTGCACTTGTGCACTCGAGCTTTGTTCAATCGGCGTGAGGATGACCTGCTTGCCTGCATAGAGGGACACGTCCGCATGTTCGACTCCGGAGACTTCCTTGCCGGTGATTGGATGGCAGGGAACAAAGGAACCAATCTGCTCACCTAATGCGCGGCGCGCTGCATCCACCACGTCGCGCTTGGTTGAGCCGACATCCATCACCAGGGTAGTGGGTTCAATAAGATGGCGAATGTCCTTGAAAGTGGCTTCCGTGGCCGACACGGGGATGGCCAGCAAGACGATATCTGCACCTGCCACCGCCATAGGCGCTGACGGCGCTTGCACGTCGATCACGCCCATCTGGCGCGCCCGTTCGGTGGTTGTGGGGGATTTGCTATAGCCAACAATGCGCTTGACCAGACCGGCACGTTTGAGCGCCAGCGCGAAGGAACTGCCCATCAGGCCGCAGCCGATGAGGCCTAGTTGCTCGAACATGCCGGGACCCTGATAAGGGGGTGAAAGCATTGCGCGGATCGGCTTTTCTTTAAATTTCGCATCAGTCGGTGACGGGGTAAGTGCCCAGGATTTTGTAAAACGCGCAAAGCTGCTGTAAGTCAGCCAGCGCTGCTTTCACATGCGCCTGGGATCTATGCCCCTGCAGGTCAATATAAAAATAGTATTCCCACTGACCCGAGCGGGCGGGCCGAGATTCAAAGCGTGTCATGGAAACGCCATGGGTTTTCAAAGGCACCAGGATGTCATGCACAGCGCCCGGCTGGTTGGGCACTGAAACGACCAGACTGGTGCAGTCTTTGCCCGATGGGGGTGGGGTCGGAAGCGTCTGCGGCAAACAAACCACCGCAAAACGGGTGCGGTTGAAGGCGTCGTCCTGAATGGCATGTGCTGCCGTGTGCAGTGAAAACTGCGTGGCGGCGCGGGCGCTGGCAATGCCAGCCCAGGCAGGATGGGTGGTGGCCAGGCGCGCGCCTTCGGCATTGCTGGAAGCGGCACGGCGTTCTGCATGGGGCAAATGGGTGGTCAGCCATCCCTGGCATTGGGCCAGGGCCTGCGGGTGGGCAAAGACAACTTCAATACCTTCCAGGGAGTCTGAAAGGCGCAGCAGGTTGTGCCGCACCATCAGACTGATTTCTCCTACGATGTGCAGCGGCGAGTTCAGCAGCAGGTCAAGCGAGCGCGACACGACGCCCTCGGTAGAGTTTTCAACCGGAACCACACCATATTCAGCCGTGCCTGCCGTGGCAGCCCTAAACACCTCATCAAAACTGGTGCAGGGAACGTGTTCAATGCTGGAGCCGAAAAATTGCACGGCTGCTTCTTCACTGAAGGTTCCAACAGGCCCCAGGTAGGCCACCCGCACCGGTGACTCAAGCGCCAGGCAGGCCGACATGATTTCCCGCCAAACGGCGGCAACATGCTCATTTTTAAGCGGACCCTGGTTGGTCTGCTGGATCTTTTCGATGACCTGTGCAACCCGGTCAGGCCTGAAAAAAGGGGTCCCTTCGCGCTTTTTGACTTCTCCGACCTGTTCCGCAACCAGTGCGCGTTGGTTCAGAAGGGTCAGCAGTTGTTTGTCGAGTGCGTCGATCTGGACGCGCAAATCAGCAAGGTTTGCAGTCATGTCAGGCGTGTTTTTGTTCGAATTCTTGGAGATAATTCACCAGTGCCTGAACACCTGCCAATGGCATGGCGTTATAGATACTCGCGCGCATGCCGCCTACGGATTTATGGCCTTTCAGTTGCAGCAGGTCACGTGCTTTTGCACCCGCCAGAAAGGCATCATTGCGTGACTCGTCGCGCAAAAAGAACGGCACGTTCATCCTCGAGCGACAGTCCTTGCTGACCTTGTTGAAGTACAGCTGGGAACTGTCAATGGCGTCATACAGCAGTTGCGCCTTGGCCGCATTGTGCTTTTCAATGGCTTTGATGCCCGTTGCCTTGCCTTCCCTTTGCTGTTTCAGCCACTGAAAGGTCAATCCTGCAATATAGATCGCATAGGTTGGCGGGGTGTTGTACATCGACTCGTTGTCCGCCACAGTCTTGTAATTAAAGGCACTTGGACAAACAGAAAGGGCATGGCCCAACAAGTCTTCGCGCACCACCACCAAGGTCACGCCGGCAGGTCCCAGATTCTTTTGCGCGCCGCCAAAAGCGAGGCCAACCCTGGACCAGTCAACGGGCCGAGAGGCCACATGCGATGAAAAATCAATCACCAAAGGTGCGTCGCTTCCCAGTGCCCTCAGATCTGGCAACTCCTGAAACTCGACCCCATGGATGGTTTCGTTGGTGCAGATGTGCACATAACTGGCATCGCGGCGCAACTGCCAGGTATCCAGCGGCGGCAGGCTGGTAAAGGCGCGGCTTTCCGTTGTGGCAGAAACCTGGACATCGCAATATTTGCGCGCTTCCTTTTGTGACTTGTCGCTCCAGCTACCCGTAACAACAAAATCAGCTGAACCACCGCGCGACAGGTTCAACGGGACGATGGCGTTTTCTGCCAGTCCCCCGCCCTGCATGAAAAGTATTTTGAAATTTTTGGGAACAACCATCAGTTCGCGGAAATCTGCTTCAGCGTTTTCGTAAATCGAAATGAATTCCTTGCCTCGATGACTCATTTCCATCACGCTCATGCCGCTGCCATGCCAGTCGAGCATCTCGGCGGCTGCCTGCTTCAACACAGCTTCTGGCAAATTGGCAGGGCCCGCCGAGAAGTTGAAGGGCCGCGTCATTTCTTGGCAGGCGGGCTGGCCTTGGGTGCTGCGGCAGGTCCACCGACAATTTTCAGCGCTGCTGCATCAAATTGCTTGGCCCGAGCCAGCACATCTGACCGTGAGGCATCAACAAGTTTCTGAACGAACATATTCCCAAGCTCAGGTGAACTGGCCTGATATTTCCTGATGGCGGGTGATTCGAAGAAGGTGGCGATCTGCTGCAGTTCCTCTAGCGTAAAACGCTCGGCATAGGCAGGCACCAGAACATCGGTGCTGACTTTGCTGACCTGCTTGGAAATAAGCTGGTTGGCATCGTCAGAATACTTCTTGAGTTCGGCATTCAGTGCTTCCGACGCTTTTTGCTGGTTGGCCTTGGTCACATTCGTTTCCAGCCGGGGCCCCCAGCTGGCGATCAGTTCCTGCGTAGTACTGCCTGCCAGTTGGGCGATCAGACGGTCAAGTTCCGGCCCTTGCTGAAGCTTAACGACCTTGGCTGCCAATTCGGTCTTGGCATCAATGGTTTGAGCATGCAGGCCCGTGCCAAGGGCAAGGCTTGCAAACGCCAGCGTAGTGATAAGTTTTTTCATCAGTTTTGTTCCGGGTTGACGGCATCGCTGCCTGCGTCGTTTTCAGTATCGGTATCAAGGTTTTCGTCTGTCTCTTCCAGCGCCGCATCATTTTCGACAATGCGCTGGAGGCCGCTGAGTTGGGAGCCTTCATCCAAGCCTATCAGCGTAACACCCTGGGTTGCGCGTCCCATTTCACGAATCTCGCTGACGCGGGTGCGCACCAATACACCCCTGTCGGTGATCAGCATGATTTCATCGTCTGCGTGAACCAGTGTTGCAGCAACGACCCTGCCGTTGCGTTCGCTTTGCTGAATGGCAATCATGCCCTTGGTGCCGCGGCCATGACGGGTGTATTCGGTAATGGAGGTGCGCTTGCCAAAACCGTTTTGGGTGGCTGTCAGCACACTTTGTTCGCCATCCTCTGCAACCAGCATGGCAATGACCCGCTGACCCTCTTCCAGATTCATTCCCCGGACACCTCGTGCATTGCGGCCCATCGGGCGGACATCATTTTCATCAAATCGAACCGCTTTGCCGCCGTCGCTGAACAGCATCACGTCGTGCTTTCCATCTGTCAGGGCAGCGCCGATCAAATAGTCACCTTCGTCCAGCGCCACTGCAATGATGCCGCCCTTGCGCGGGTTGCTGAAGTCATCCAACGGCGTTTTTTTGACCGTTCCCATGGATGTGGACATAAAAACATACTGGTCAGCAGGAAAGCTGCGTTTTTCCCCTGTCAGTGCCAGCACGACGGTAATTTTTTCACCTTCCTGTAGCGGGAACATGTTGACAATCGGCCGGCCACGCGAGCCGCGCGATCCCGCTGGTACTTCCCATACCTTTAGCCAGTAAAGCCGGCCCCTGTCTGAAAAGCAAAGGATGTAATCATGGGTATTGGCAATGAACAACTGGTCAACCCAGTCGTCTTCCTTGGTTGCGGTGGCCAGTTTTCCACGACCGCCACGCTTTTGGGCCCGGTATTCCGAGAGGGGCTGACTCTTGATATAGCCCGTATGCGACAGTGTGACCACCATGTCTGTCGGGGTGATCAGGTCTTCTGTGCTCAGGTCAAACGAACTGTGCTCGATATGGCTGCGCCGCGCGCCTAGCTTGGTCTGACCAAATTCCAGCTTGATGGCGCCCAGTTCTTCGCCAATGATGGTGGAAACCCGCTCCGGCCTGGCCAGGATATCGAGCAGGTCGTCAATCTCGGCCATGACCTCCTTGTATTCAGCAACTATCTTGTCTTGCTCCAGACCCGTCAGTCGCTGAAGCCGCATCTGCAGAATTTCCTGCGTTTGGGTTTCTGACAGACGGTAGAGACCGTCACTCCCCATGCCAAATGACTCTTCAAGTCCGTCAGGACGGTAATCGTCTGCATTGACGATCCCGCCATCGATCCGCGCACGAGTCAGCATTTCACGTACCAAGCTGCTGTCCCAAGTCCGGGTCATCAGTTCTGCTTTCGCCACGGGCGGCGTCGGCGCATTGCGAATGATGGCAATGAACTCGTCGATATTGGCCAGTGCGATGGCCAAGCCTTCCAGTACGTGACCACGGTCGCGTGCCTTGCGCAGTGTGAACACGGTACGGCGTGTCACGACTTCGCGGCGGTGTGAGATGAAGACCTGAATCAGGTCTTTCAGGTTGCACAGTTTGGGTTGGCCATTTATCAATGCCACCATGTTGATGCCGAAAGTATCCTGCAACTGCGTTTGCTTGTACAAATTGTTCAGAACCACTTCAGGCACTTCGCCGCGCTTGAGATCAATGACCAGACGCATCCCAGACTTGTCGCTTTCGTCCTGGATGTGGCTGATTCCCTCAATTTTCTTCTCGTGAACCAATTCGGCCATGCGCTCCTGGAGCGTCTTTTTATTGACCTGATAAGGCAGTTCATCGACGATGATGGACTGACGCTGCCCTTTGTCAATGTCTTCGAAGTGGCATTTCGCACGCATCACAACTCTGCCACGCCCTGTGCGGTAGCCATCCTTGACGCCATTGATGCCATAAATGATTCCGCCGGTTGGGAAGTCCGGTGCAGGAATGATTTCCATCAGCTCATCAATGGACGCTTGCGGATGTTTTAGCAAATGAAGGCAAGCGTCCACCACTTCATTCAGGTTGTGCGGCGGAATATTGGTTGCCATGCCCACGGCAATGCCTCCGGAGCCATTGACCAACAGATTGGGCAGGCGTGTCGGCATGACCAGGGGTTCCTGCTCGCTGCCGTCATAGTTAGGGCCGAAATCAACCGTTTCCTTGTCCAGATCAGCCAGTAGTTCGTGTGCGATCTTGGACAGCCGGATTTCCGTGTAACGCATCGCGGCAGCGCTGTCGCCGTCGACCGAGCCGAAATTGCCTTGTCCATCCACCAACAAATGGCGCAGTGAAAAGTCCTGAGCCATGCGGACAATGGTGTCATAAACCGACTGATCACCGTGTGGGTGGTACTTGCCAATGACGTCGCCAACAATGCGAGCGGACTTCTTGTACGGCCGGTTCCAGTCATTGTTCAACTCATGCATGGCGAACAGCACGCGCCGGTGTACTGGTTTGAGTCCATCACGAGCGTCAGGCAGTGCCCGACCCACGATAACGCTCATCGCATAGTCGAGGTAGCTTCTTCGCATTTCCTCTTCTAGACTGATGGGCAGGGTTTCTTTTGCGAACTGTGTCATTAAAGGCCTGGTTTATGAAGTGTCGAGATTAGAAAGAAAAGTACTTTGATTTTAAGGCGCCAGTTTAAAACGGCTGGTTTGTGGCAGGTCTGCAACATATTTAGAAGAAACGCGGTTCTGTGTCAGACGAAGGCTACAGCGGGCTTGAAGGCCAGAATGTGTGTGGCACAATCAATCCAACTCCTCAGGTGATGGTCACTTGGGGCGTGTAATCTTAATAATCGCAGCAAGTCTGCGGCTTTTCTCTAGAGGAGAATCATGAACAAACTCAACAAAGTGGCAATGTTGTTTGCTTCCGCAGCGCTTGTTACCGCCGCTGGTGCGCAAACAATCGACAACTGGAAAAACGGCAACAACGAATTGGTCTGGAAAAACGGCACCAACGAACTGTGCTGGCGTGACAACTTCTGGACCCCAGCAACTGCTGCTCCAGGTTGCGATGGTGCTATTGTTCCTGTCGTAGCGCCTGCCCCTGTGGTTGTTGCTCCTCCTGTAGCTGCTCCTGCTGCTGTTGTTCCTGTCGCTCCGCCTGCTGCTACCAAGGTCACATACGCTGCCGATGCTTTCTTTGACTTTGACAAGTCGGTGATCAAGCCTGCAGGCAAGGAAAAGCTGGATGATCTGATCGGCAAGATCAAGGACATCAACCTTGAAGTCATCATTGCTGTCGGTCATACCGACTCTGTTGGCAGCGACTCATACAACCAGAAACTGTCGGTTCGCCGCTCAGAAGCTGTCAAAGCTTATCTGGTGTCCAAGGGAATTGAGAAGAACCGCGTTTACACCGAAGGTAAAGGCGAGAAGCAGCCCGTGGCTGACAACAAAACCGCTGAAGGCCGCGCAAAGAATCGTCGCGTAGAAATCGAAGTCGTTGGTACCCGCGCAAACAAATAATCCTTTTTGGATCACCTAAAAAACCGCGCGTCAGCGCGGTTTTTTTATGTCTCAACGATAATGGTTCAATGCCTATAACCAAAAATTTCGATCCAGCCGAATTGGCTAAATTTTCAGACCTTGCCCACCGCTGGTGGGACAAAGAAAGTGAGTTTCGTCCACTACACGAAATCAATCCTTTGAGGCTTGACTGGATTGCAAGTCTTGTTCCTTTGAATGGTCTGCGTGTATTAGATGTGGGTTGCGGTGGCGGGATTCTGGCAGATTCAATGGCACGCAAAGGCGCCAGTGTGCTTGGAATTGACTTGGCAAGCAAGGCATTGAAAGTAGCTCAACTTCACGCGCTTGAGGCTCAGACCCACGGCGTCGAGTACCGAGAAGTCAGTGCCGAAGCACTTGCGGCAGAGCAGCCAGGCACTTTCGATGTAGTCACCTGCATGGAAATGCTTGAGCATGTACCTGATCCAGCAGCAGTAGTAAAAGCCTGTGCAGCTTTGGTCAAACCGACTGGTTACGTGTTTTTTTCGACCATTAATCGAAATGCCAAAGCCTTTCTCTTTGCAATAGTCGGCGCAGAATACGTGCTTAATATGCTGCCTCGTGGCACGCATGAATATTCGAAGTTAATCAAGCCCAGCGATCTTGCCCGCTATTATCGTGCCGCTGATCTTGATTTCGTGCAGACTAAAGGCCTTGAATACAACCCATTGACGCGCCGTTATTGGTTGAGCGCCAATACCAGTGTTAATTATCTTGTGGCTACGCAAAAACCTCAGCATGAATTAAGTCATGCTGAAGGCAAGCGGACAGTGTCATGATAAACAACATAAATGCAATATTGTTTGATTTGGACGGTACGCTGATCGATAGCGCTCCGGACTTGGGTGCAGCAGCTGACAAAATGCGTACCGATAGATCCTTGGAGTCCCTTCCTCTATCGCTGTACCGCCCAATGGCAGGTGCTGGCGCTAGAGGAATGATCGCCATAGCTTTTGGATTGACTCCTCAAGATTCAGCATTCGAGGCTTTGAAAGAAGAGTTCTTGTCGAACTATGAAGTTCGACTGGTAAAAAATACTTATGCATTTGATGGAGTAGCCGAACTGATCGATCAGATTTGTAATTCTGGATTTAAATGGGGTGTAGTTACCAATAAGGCAGCCCGATTTACACTTCCATTGACTGGGGCAATGTCACTTTTCACGACAGCTCAGACAATCATCAGTGGTGATACAACTCCTCATTCAAAGCCGCATCCCGCCCCCTTGCTAGAAGCGGCACGCCAACTTTCCTTGCCCCCTAACCGTTGCGTTTACGTCGGTGATGATAAGCGCGACATCATCGCAGGGCGCGCGGCTGGCATGCCGACAGTAGCTGCTGCTTATGGTTATTTGGGAAACGTAAGCGATACGGAAAGCTGGAATGCTGATTACACGATCACCAAGCCTTTAGAACTTTTAAATTTATTAAAAATGATTTAAGATAGGAAACTTGGGGCTGCATTGGTTTCGACGTGGGTTCGGACGCGGCGTGGTGCATGTCGAGCTGAGTGTGCTCGTAAAACTGATTCAAAAAAACTAACTGCAAACGACGAACGTTTCGCACTCGCAGCTTAATTGCTTGTGAGCTTTACAACAGCAGGCCGATGGGCTGGGCAAGGGGCATTTAGCGCAAGTTAAAGATTCCAGGCTGTAAAGATAATTTTATCGGCTGGCTCTGGGTTGGGTACCTTAACTTGGAGCGAGAAAATAGGGTGCTGGCGTCTTGTATAGCATGCGACTGTGCGATACAGGTGGCAAGACTCAAATCAGACCGCTAAACATGTAGATCTGCCCGAACAAGGCTTGCGGACGGGGGTTCAAATCCCCCCAGCTCCACCATATATCAAATCCAATCGGTCTTCCGGTTGGATTTTTTTTTCGTGTGCCTGCGTGCCTACGGGGGTTCAAGAGGGTTCTTGCGGACTTTGATCTTGCCCCTGAAAAACCCATCCCTTGCCGAGTGGTTCAATCCAAGCAAGGAAAACGCAAATGACGAAAACCTCAAGGGCGCGCTACACGCTCGAATTCAAACAAGAAGCAGTCCGGGTGGTGGAGGTCGGCCAAAGAATCTCGGCGGTGGCGCGCACGCTGGGCATTGTCGATCAGACGCTGTTTAACTGGGTCAAGGCCCATCGGCATGGCAAACTCACGGGATCGGACAGCAAAGCGCCTGTAAGTGCTGAGAAAATGGAAATCAGCCGGCTCAGGGCCGAGCTGGCGCGCGTGAAGATGGAGCGCGATATCCTGGGAAAAGCGACGGCGTACTTCGTAAGAGGGTTGATTTGAAGTACGCCTTTATTCAGCAACGCCGGCATTCCTGGCCGGTTTCGGTGCAGTGCCGCGTATTGCAGGTCAGCGCGGCTGGCTACCACGCGCACCTGGTGCGCCGTGCCAGCGGTGCGCCGAGGCGCCACCTGAGCGACGAGGCGCTGCTGGTGCATATCAAGGCCCTGAACGCCGAGACACGTGCTGCTTACGGCGGGCCGCGCATCTGGCGTGAGTTGGTGGCACGCGGTGTGTCAATGGGCAAAGAGCGGGTGCAAAATCTCATGCAGTTGCACGGCATTCGCGCCAAAGGCAAACGGCGCTTCAAAGTCACCACCGACAGCAATCACAAGTTACCAATCTCGCCAAACCTGCTGAACCGCGAGTTCAGCGTGGCCGAACCCGACAAAGTCGGGGTCGGCGACATCACATATATCGCGACCGATGAGGGCTGGCTGTTTCTGGCCGTGGTGATTGACCTGTTCAGCCGCCAGGTGGTGGGCTGGTCACTGCGCGAGGACATGACGTCGAACATCGTCATCGACGCGCTGCGCATGGCCTGGTTCAAGCGCCACCCGGGCAAGCACGCCGGGGTGCTGTTTCATAGTGACAGTAAGAATATCAGTGCCAGTTGTTCCTGGGCGGTCTGACTCACACAGCGATAGACCAACTGGGGTTGGTGCTGCGAATTGCGCCTGGGTGGCTTGACCCCCACTCTGACTGACCGCCTGTGTCTTTCCCCGGACCTGTCGGCCGCCCAGGAGCATCTTGCAGCGGGGCTTTGCCTCGCTGATGCGTGTCACCCAAGAAGGGCCTGACGGTTTTGTCTCCTTACTGTCCTGTTCCCAGGCATTCGGTCGTGGCCAAGCTGTTTTTTTTGTCTTGTTCAAGCCTGGAGGTTAACCATGGAAGAAAAGTCAAACACTGGCAGGCGCGTGGTCGGCGGGGTCGATACCCACAAGGACCTTCATGTCGCGTCTGTTGTTGATGAGCGTGACCAGGTCCTCGGGACGCAGAGTTTCGCCACCACGCGGCAAGGCTATCGGCAGATGGTGCAATGGATGAGCTCATTGGGCGATGTCTTGCGGGTGGGGGTTGAATCGACCGGCACTTATGGCGCTGGTCTGCTGCGCCATCTTCAAGCTGCCGGGATCGAAGTCCTGGAGGTCACTTCGCCAGATAAACAGGATCGCCGTCGCCGTGGAAAGGACGACGACCTGGACGCTGAGAATGCAGCGCACGCCGCATTTGCCGGCAAGCGCACCGTTACCCCCAAAACGCGAGATGGGATGATCGAATCCCTCAGAGTCCTTAAGGTCTGCCGCAAGACGGCCATCGCGGCGCGCAAGGTGGCCTTGCAGCTCATTCAGAATACGATCATCTGCGCGCCTGATGAACTGCGCGAGCCGCTGCGAAATATGACGCGCATGCAACTGATCAGGACGCTGGCCGCCTGGCGACCCGATCTGTCGGACTATCGCCGTGTCGCATCTACCTACCGGATCGGCCTCAAGTCGCTGGGTCGGCGCTATCTTGAGCTGCACGATGAGATTGCCGACCTGGACGTGATGATCGGCGCCATCGTCCAAGAGCTGGCCCCAAATCTTCTGGCGTGCAACTCGATTGGAAAGGAGTCGGCTGCCCAACTCCTGCTGACCGCTGGCGACAATTCTGAACGAATCAACTCTGAAGCGAGCTTCGCCGCGCTGTGCGGCGTCAGCCCGGTGCCGGCCTCGTCTGGCAAGGTCACGCGTCATCGCCTAAATCGCGGCGGCGATCGAGCCGCGAACAGCGCATTGCACATCATTGCCATTGGACGGCTTCGCACTGATCCGCGTTCGCAGGCCTATGTCGCCCGCCGAGTCGCTGAAGGTCACTCCAAGCTGGAGGCGATCCGTTGCCTCAAACGCTTCATTGCTCGGGAGGTATTTGGCCTGATCCGTCAACGCGCAAAAGAAATTGCGCAATCTCAAATTGCCGCTTGACAAACAGAAGGGCGTCAGGGGCAGCCAGTACGCCAGCGGCGCCTTCAGGGACGCGCTCAAAGAGTACGGCATCACAAGTTCCATGAGCCGGCGTGGCAGCTGTTGGGATAATGCCTGCAGCGAAACGCTGATCGGCTCGCTGCGGGTCGAGCGCTTGCACGGGCAACGCTTCGTGACCCGGCGCCAAGCCAAGGATGAAACTATCGCGTGGCTGCTCTGGTACAACAAAGTCCGGCTTCATTCAACGCTGGCATATGTCAGCCCGATGCAATTCGAAAGCGAATGGCTTGCCAGGCAAGCCAACTCATGAGCTCGGTTATGGGATACGGAATCCAGGGGCAAGGTCAGACCCAGGCCAGTAAAACAATGTGGGAGGTGCCCGCAAAGGTGCAGTAAGGCCCGCAGGCTGTCGCAACAAACCGCACCTGAGAAAATAGCCGGCCTGAAACGCAAAACCTGCTGCAATGGCGATTGGCGCTGATGAACACTACTCGTGCACCGATGCGGTTACACGTTGATGCTGCCCGCACCTTGATGCCCTACCTTCACGCAAGGCCTAGCTGATGCAAGCGCCAGCAGATTGCGCATGACAAGATTCACTAACGGTAAGTTGGCTTAAACATCCAAAAACTTAGAACGTGAGCTAACCTGATGGAAGTCTTGTTACAATTTGAATTGTAAACACTATTATTGTTTCAATATGGAAATCGAATGATTGCTTCTAGCTTCAAATTTTTTGCGTTGGGTCTTGCCTTAATCATTGTTGGATGTGCGACACGGCCAGAAAGCATATCTGCGTCTTTCGTCTCCCATGAAAAATACATGGGTCAGACTTGCTCGCAACTTACCGATAGCATGGCAGACGCTCGGACAAAGTTAACGGATTATTCAAAGCAACAAGACAACAAAGCCAACCTTGATGCGGCAACTGTCTTTTTGGTTTTAATCCCTGCCAGCAAGTTGTCAGGCGACCATGCAGGCGATGTAGCCAAATACAAGGGTGAGGTTGAAGCTATAGAAACAGCGCAAATCAAAAGCAACTGCAAAAAAGTAACAATGAAATGACTGCACAAAATACGTTTGCAAAGTAGCGAAGAACCCGCCGCGAGCGGGTTTTCCTTCGTCTGGTGCAGGACTCAATTTCTGGAATCGTCTTACATCCACTCTTACATACCCGCCAAAGAAAAAGGGTTCATTGCTATTTTCATAGCAATGAACCCTTATCTAATTTGGTGCCGGAGAGATGAATCGAACACCCGACCTTCTCATTACGAATGAGCTGCTCTACCGACTGAGCTACACCGGCTTTAGCCTCTGATTATAGCCCGGAGTGGTAGCCGGTAACCCGTTCTACTTCATTTTTAGAGCCCAGGATCACGCTAATACGTTCGTGCAGTTTGGTTGGCTTGATGTCGAGAATGCGCTGCTTGCCGTTCGTGGCAGCGCCGCCTGCCTGCTCAATGAGCCAGCTCATTGGGTTGGCTTCGTACATCAGGCGCAGCTTGCCGGCTTTTTCCGGTTCGCGCTTGTCCCACGGGTATAAAAATACGCCGCCCCTGCACAGGATGCGGTGCACGTCGGCGACCATGGAGGCAATCCAGCGCATGTTGAAGTCTTTGCCGCGCGGGCCTTCCTTGCCTTGCAAACATTCGTCGATGTAGCGTTTGACCGGCTCGTCCCAGTGCCGCATGTTGCTCATGTTAATGGCGAATTCCTGCGTATTTTCAGGAATCTTCACGTTTTCCTCGGTCAGCAGGAACGAGCCCTGTTCGCGGTCCAGCGTGAACATGGCGACGCCGTCGCCCACAGTCAGCACCAAGGTGGTCTGTGGACCATAGACGCAATAACCGGCCGCCACCTGGCTCGAGCCGGCCTGCAGGAAATCGCTTTCCTCAACACCATGGTTGCCCTCGGCCTTTTTCAGCACACTGAAAATGGTGCCGATACTGACATTGACATCGATATTGCTGGAGCCGTCGAGCGGGTCAAACATCAGCAGGTATTCACCCTGCGGGTAGCGGTTGGGCACGACGTAGATGCTGTCCATTTCTTCCGAGGCCATGGCGGCCAGGTGACCGCCCCATTCGTTCGCCTCGATCAGCACTTCGTTGGCGATGATGTCTAGCTTTTTCTGAATCTCGCCCTGTACGTTTTCACTGCCTGCCGTGCCCATCACGTCGCCCAGTGCACCTTTGTTGACGGCCTGGCTGATGCCTTTACAGGCGCGGGCCACCACTTCGATTAGCAGGCGCAACTCAGGCGGAATGTGTCCGTCGAGGCGCTGCTGCTCGACCAGGTAGCGGGTGAGGGAAATGTTTTTGGGCATCAGGAACTCCGTTGACAGGGTAGGGGGTTGGGTCATTGCATCGCACGCCGGCTCAATGGCCCAAGGCGCGTGTGACCACTTCGTGCGTGTCCTTGCTCAGGTCGGTGCGGGCGGCAACTCGGGCAATCGCCTGCTGTGCCTGGCTGCGGTAGGGTTCGGCCAGCTTGCTCCAGCGGTCCAGCGCGCGAGCCAGCCGGGCGGCGACCTGCGGGTTGATGGCGTCGAGTTCGATGACGCGTTCGCACCAGAAGGTGTAGCCGGCGCCGTCAAGCCGGTGAAAACCAGCCGGGTTGCCCTGACAGAAGGTGCTGACCACGCTGCGCACGCGGTTCGGGTTTTTCAGGCTGAAGTCAGCATGCTTCATGAGTTGCCTGACGGCCGGAAGGATATTGCCGCCATGGTCGGGCGCGCCAGTCTGCAGGCTGAACCATTTGTCGATGACCAGTGGCTCGCCCCTGAACATGGCATGGAACAGGGCCAGTGCCTGGGCCGCCAGCGCATGGCTGCTTGACACCAAAGCCGCCAGCGCGTTGAAGCGGTCGGTCATGTTGCCGGCGTCCTTGAAGCGCTGCAGCGTCTTGCCCGGCCAAACGGTGTCGCCACTTTCCCGCGCGGCCAGGCACAGGTGCGTCAATGCCATGCCGGCCAACGCGCGCCGGCCGCTCGACACCGGGTCGGGCGTGTAGGCACCGGTGTCGTGGTTCGCTTCGTATGCCGCTTCCCAGTCGGCTTGCAGTGCAGTGGCTAGCTGCTGGCGCATGGCTTCGCGCACGGCATGGATGTGCTGCGGATCAACCACGTCGATTTGCTCGGCCAGGTAGGTTTCCGACGGCAGCGTCAGCACCAGGTCCTTGAAGGCTGAATCGAGCGATGGATGGCGCAATACCTTGCGCATGGCGTCAAGATAAGCATCATTTAGCACGTTTGCGCATGATGCGCCTGTACTTATCGCTATGGATTTAATAGCGATAACGGCTTGGTTGACAGCCAGGCGCTGGCCGGCTTCCCAGCGGTTGAAAGGGTCGCTGTCATGCGCCAGCAGGTGCAGCAGCTGGGCGTCGGTGTAGGCAAATTCCAGCACCACCGGTGCGGTGAAGCCGCGCAGGATAGACGGCACCGGTTCGGCGTCGATGTTGACGAAGGTGAAGCTTTCGTGCTCCTGCGTCAGCACAACGGTGCGCGTGCCTTTAGCCGGAACGCTTTCGCCGTCCAGTTGCAGCGGCACATCCTGGCCGTCCGCGCCGAGAAGGCCCAGGCTGACCGGAATCACGAACGGTTCCTTGGCCGGCTGGCCTGGCGTGGGCGCACAACTTTGCGCCAGCGTGAGCGTGTAACTGCGCGCGGCGGCGTCGTACACGCCTTGCGCTTGCAGCCGTGGCGTTCCGGCCTGGGCGTACCAGCGCTTGAACTGCGGCAGCAGCCGCGCCAGATCGGATTCCGGGTTGGCGTCGGCAATCGACTGCGCAAAATCGTCGCAGGTCACCGCCTGGCCGTCGTGGCGCCCGAAATACAGCGTCATGCCCCTGGCGAAGCCCTCACGACCGACCAACGTCTGCATCATGCGGACGACTTCGGCGCCTTTTTCGTAGATGGTGACGGTGTAGAAGTTGCTGATCTCGATGTAGCTGTCAGGCCGCACCGGGTGCGCCATTGGGCCGGCGTCTTCGGGGAACTGGGCGGTGCGCAGCACCCGAACGTCCTCGATGCGCTTGACGGCGCGGGCCGAAGGTGCGGCGCACAAGTCCTGCGAGAACTCCTGGTCGCGAAACACCGTCAGGCCTTCTTTCAGGCTGAGCTGGAACCAGTCGCGGCAGGTGATGCGGTTGCCGGTCCAGTTGTGAAAATATTCGTGGCCGACGACGCTTTCGATGTTCGAGAAATCAACGTCGGTGGCGGTGGCCTGGTTCGCCAGCACGTACTTGGTGTTGAAGATGTTCAGGCCCTTGTTTTCCATCGCGCCCATGTTGAAGTCGCTGGTGGCAACGATCATGAAGCGCTCCAGGTCAAGCTTCAAGCCAAAGCGCGCTTCGTCCCAGGCGACCGAATGCATCAGCGACACCATGGCGTGCTCGGTCTTGTCCAGGTCGCCTGGCCGCACATAGACCTGCAGCAAATGGTCCTTGCCGGCGCGCGTGGTGATGCGCTGCTCGCGCGCCACCAATTGACCGGCCACCAAGGCAAACAGGTAACTGGGCTTGCGGTGCGGATCGACCCATTTGGCGAAATGCCGCTCGCCGTTCGGGCCGTTGTCGAGCGGCCCGTGCGCCACCAGGTTGCCGTTGGACAGCAGCACCGGGTATTTCGCCTTGTCGGCCCGCAGCGTGACGGTGTAGCTCGCCATCACGTCCGGGCGGTCGAGAAAATAGGTGATGCGCCGGAAACCCTCGGCTTCGCACTGCGTGAAGAACGAGTCGTTGCTGACGTACAGGCCCATCAGCTTGGTGTTTTTGGACGGGCAGGTGGTGGTGAAGATTTCCAGCTCGAACGCGTCGGGCAGGTCGCATAGCACCAGCTGGCCGCCTTCCATCTTGAACGACGTTCCCTGGCCATTGACCTGAACCCGCGACAGGTTGAGTTCCTCGCCGTCCAGCCGCAGCGGCTGCGCAGGCACCTCGGGGTTGCGGCGCAGCGTCATCTTGTTGAGTACGCGCGTTTTGACCGGGTCCAGGTCAAAGCACAGATCGACCGTGTCGATCCAGTAGGCCGGCGCGCGGTAGTCGGCGCGGTTGATGACCACGGCGGCGCCGGGTCCTGTTCCGTCAAGCATTTGCAGCATGGGGGGTTCCTCAAAAATCCAGAAATTCAAAACGGGCGGCCGAAACTGCCATCAGACGCCTTGCTTCAGCGACGCCTCGATAAACTGATCCAGGTCGCCGTCAAGCACCTTTTGCGTCGCCGAGGTTTCGTAGTTGGTACGCAAGTCCTTGATGCGGCTGTTGTCCAGCACATAGCTGCGGATCTGGTGGCCCCAGCCCACGTCGGTCTTGGTGTCCTCGAGCTTTTGCTGCGCTTCCTGCTGCTTGCGCAACTCGAAGTCATACAGCCGCGAGCGCAGGCGCTTCCAGGCGACATCGCGGTTGCCGTGTTGCGAGCGGCCTTCTTGGCACTGCACAACGATGCCGGTCGGGATGTGCGTGAGGCGCACGGCCGAATCGGTCTTGTTGATATGCTGGCCGCCGGCGCCGCTGGCGCGGTAGGTGTCGGTGCGAACGTCTGCCGGGTTGATGTCGATCTCGATTGAATCGTCAATCTCGGGATAGACAAACACCGACGCAAACGACGTGTGGCGTCCGCCCGACGAGTCGAACGGCGACTTGCGCACCAGCCGGTGCACGCCGGTTTCGGTGCGCAGCAGGCCAAAGGCATACTCGCCCTCGATCTTGATGGTCGCGCCCTTGATGCCGGCGGTGTCGCCTGCGGACTCGTCTTCGATCGTGGTCTTGAACCCCTTGCGCTCGGCGTACTTCAGGTACTGGCGCAGCAGCATGCTGGCCCAGTCGCAGGCTTCGGTGCCACCGGCGCCGGACTGGATGTCGAGAAAACAATTGAGCGGATCGGCCGGGTTGTTGAACATCCGGCGGAATTCCATCTTCTCGACTTCTATGGCCACCTTGGCGGCTTCGCCCTCAATGGCACGCATGCCGGTTTCGTCGTTGTCGTCCTTCGACATTTCGAACAGCTCGGTGTTGTCGGAAAGTTCCTGCTCCAGCCGGTCCAGGATCAGCACCACGTCTTCGAGCGATTTTTTCTCACGGCCGAGTTCCTGCGCGCGCTTCGGGTTGTCCCAGACTTTGGGGTCTTCAAGTGCGGCGTTGACTTCGTTCAGTTTTCGGGCTTTGGCAGGGTAGTCAAAGATACCCCCTGAGTTCAGTCACCCGATTGCTCAGGTCCTCGATCTGGTTGGAAATGGTGTTGATGTGTTCTGCGTCCATGGGGAAAAGTCCTGTCGTTGTCTGAATTCAATCGGCCATTTTCTCATGCTCCCTGGCCATGCGCCGCGTGACCGCTCGAGCACCTGCGCGGGGGCAGTTCACGGGCGCGCGGTGGCAGGCACGGTCAGCGGCAGCATGACGCTGAACAGCGAGCCTTCGCCTTCCTGGCTTTTCACGTTGATGGTTCCGCCGTGCGCTTGCACCAGTTGCCGGGTGATGTACAGCCCCAGTCCCAGGCCGCTCGTGCTGTCGTCCTGACCCACTGCCCGCTCGAACGGGTCAAAAATGCGCTGCTGGTCCTGAACGGGTATTCCCTTTCCCTGGTCGCGAACCTGGATGGCCACGCTGCCTCCCAGCAGCACCACGCTGACTTCCACCGGCTTGCCGTTGCCATAGCGCAGCGCATTCGTCAGCAGGTTGGTCACCACCTGCTCAATCCTGAATTCATCCCAGCAACCGGTCACCGGCTGGTCGGCATGCAAGGTAATGGCGCTGCCTGCGGCCTGTGCCTGAAGGTTCAGGTTGCCCACCACGCGGCCCAACATGGCTTGCAGGTCGAACAGGGCGGGGCGAATCGACAGGTGGTTGCTGCGGATGCGCGTGACATCGAGCATGTCGTCGATCAGGCGCACCATGCTCTGCACCTGGCGCTGGTCGCGCGTGACCATTTTTTCAAGGTAGGCAGCATCAAAAACGGCAATCTTGCCGCGGTCCAGCAGCATTTTTCGCATCTGGACATCCATGAAGAGCGTGTTCAGCGGCGTTCGCAGTTCATGCGCCACCACGGACATGAATTCGTCACGCAGCTTCAAGGCTTTTTCCAGCGCCATCTGCGTGGTCTGCAGGTTCGCCAGCAGGGCTTCCTGCTCTTGCCGGCTTTTTTCAAGCGCCAGCACCTGGCGCCGGGTTTCCAGGCGCTGCCGGTACATCAGGGCAAATACATTCACTTTGGACTGGACCGCCTGCACATCGAGCGGCTTGTACAAAAAGTCCACCGCGCCGCTTTCGTAGCCCTTGAAGGCGAAGTTCGACTCCTTGCCAGCCGCCGTGACAAAAACGATCGGGATGTGGCGCGTTTTTTCGGTGCCGCGCATCAGTTCGGCCAGCTCAAATCCGTTCATGCCCGGCATTTGCACATCCAGGATGGCCAGCGCAAATTCATGGCTCAAGAGCAAAGCCAGCGCTTCCTCGCCGCTGGACGCCTGAAAAATCGTCCGGCCTTCCAGGCGGATGACGGCCTCAAGCGCCAGCAGGTTGTCGGGCAGGTCGTCAACGATCAGGACGTTGACGTTGTTGTCGTTCAGCATGAATTCTTTCCCATTTCCAGCAGCAGGCTGTGGATGCTTTTCAAATCAAGAATCAGATCGGGCTGGCGCAGGCGGATGGCCGCTTCAGGCATCGCCGGCATGCGCGCTTCAGCAGGGTCTTGCACCACGCTCAGGCCCCCTTGTCGGCCAATTTTATCCAGCCCCCGGGCACCGTCCGAATTGGCGCCGGTCAGCAAGATTCCGGCGAGACCCGGGCCGTAGGCGTCGGCGGCCGATTCCATCAGCACATCGATCGAGGGGCGCGAAAAATGCACATGCCCCTCGCAGCTCAGGGACAGCGAATGGTCAGTTTCGACCAGCAGATGGTAGCCCGATGGCGCAAAGTAAAGCGTCCCCGGCGTCAAGGTTTCCTTGTCCGCTGCTTCCCGCGCCTGCAGGGAGCTGCGCCGCCCGAAAATTTCTGCCAGCTGGCTGTGACGGCTTTCGGGCAGGTGCAACACCACCACGAGCGGCAAACCAAAACTGGCTGGCAGTCCGGGCAGTATCTCCATCAGCGCATCAACGCCGCCGGCCGAAGCACCGATCACCACCGCCTTGATGCGCAGCAATTTCGCCTGAATGATCTCGTTCATCACGCCAGCCCCGGCCGCTTGCGAAAAATCCGCTCGGCGCGTGCCAGTGGCTCGAAGCGGGTGGCATAGCTGGAAAAATCAATGCTTTCCTTTCTGCCCAGGCCCAGGAAACCGCGATGTCCCAGCGATTCGTGAAACAGTCCAAAGGCGCGGTCCTGCAATTTTTTGTTGAAATAGATCAGTACGTTGCGGCACAGCACCAGCTGGGTTTCCGAAAACACGCTGTCCGTGGCCAGGCTGTGGTCGGCAAAGACGATATTGGCTGCCAGCGACTTGTCGAAAATGGCGGCTGCGTAGGCCGCGGTGTAATAGTCGGCAAAGGCCTGCTTGCCGCCGGACTGCTGGTAGTTAGCGGTAAAGCCGCGGATGCTGCTCAGTGCAAAGATGCCTTGCCGCGCCTTGTCCAAAGACGCAGGATTGATGTCGGTGGCATAGATCAGCGAACGCTCCAGCAAGCCTTCTTCCCGCAGCAAAATGGCCAGCGAATACACCTCTTCCCCGGTGCTGCATCCGGCAATCCACACCTTGATGGACGCGTAGGTGCGCAGGTGCGGCACCACTTGCTGGCGCAAAGCCAGAAAAAAAGACGGATCGCGAAACATTTCACTGACCGGTATGGTCAGGTACTGGAGCACCTGCTGGAACACCCCGGGGTCGTGCACCACCCGGGACTGCAGTTCGGGAATACTCGGGCAGGCCAGTTGCGTCAGTGCATAGAGCACGCGGCGTTTTTGCGAGGCGGCGGAATAGTCGCGGAAGTCGTAGCTGTACTTCAAATAAATCGCCTCCGTCAGGCGTTTGAGCTCGAGGTCGGTCGTGGTGACCTGAAATGCATTGCCGGCTTCGGCCGCCTCGGCGATCGCTGCGGGTGGTGCTGCCAGGCTAATTTTTTTGGACATGGCTCAAATCCGCCCACCCGCAGGCATCCACACCCTGAGAAGGGAAAACAGCCGGTCCAGGTCGATAGGTTTGGCCAGGTAGTCGTTGGCGCCGGCTGCGAGGCACTGTTCCTGGTCGTCCTTCATGGCTTTGGCGGTCACCGCGATGATGGGCAGCTTTTGCAGGCGTGGATTCTGGCGGATGCGGCGCATGGCTTCAAGTCCGTCCATGCCCGGCATCATGATGTCCATCAACACCAGCTCGATGTCCCGGACTTCTTCGAGTCGTTCCAGCGCTTCAAAGCCGTTGCGGCCAATGTCGACGCAAAAGCCCCTTTGCTCCAGCGCACTGGTCAGCGAAAAAATGTTGCGCACGTCGTCGTCGACCAGCAGGATTTTGCGGCCCTCGAACACCTCGTCGCGGCTGCGGGCGGTTTTCAGAAGTTGCTGCTGTTCGGCGGACAGGCTGGACTCGACCTTGTGCAGAAACAGTGTGACTTCATCGAGCAGGCGCTCGGGGGAATGCGCCCCCTTGATGATGATGGAGCGCGAGTATTTCAGCAGGTCGGCCTCTTCGGCGCGGCTCAGGCTGCGGCCGGTGTAGACGATAACCGGCGGAAACGAGCAGATATCGTCCGACGACATGCGCCTGAGCAGTTCATTGCCCTGCATGTCGGGCAGCTTGAGGTCCACGATCATGCAGTCGAAGATGGTGCTGGCCAGCAGCGCCAGCGCCTCGGCGCCGGTCCGCACGGCGGTGATGTTGACTTCGTCGTCGGCAATCAGCCGCATCACGCTTTCACGCTGCAGTTCATCGTCTTCCACCAGCAGCACGCGCTTGAGCTTTTGCGTCAGCTTGTTTTCCAGGGTGGTGAAAACCTCTTTGAGCTGTTCGCGGCTCGACGGCTTGACGGCATAACCCACCGCGCCCAGCAGCAGGGCGGCTTCGCGGTGGTCCTGCCCGGACACCACATGCACCGGAATATGGCGTGTTTTCGGATTTTCCTTGAAGCGCTGCAGCACCGACAGGCCCGAGCGGTCCGGCAGTCCCATGTCCAGCAGTACCGCATCGGGCAGGAACTCTTCGGCCAGCAAGAACCCGTCTTCACCGCTGTGCGCCACCAGGCAGTTGAAACCCAGTTCGTGCGCCAGATCGTACAAAATGCGGGCGAAGACCGCGTCGTCCTCAATCACCAGCACCACCCGGCCCTTGCCGTGCATCAAACGGTCATCGGCAAAAGCGGGCAACGCAGGCGGCGATGGGAGAGGTGGCGTTGACTGGGCCGGCGCCTGGCCAGCGGACTGAACGACAGGCTGAGCGGGGATTGGCGGCTGGTCAGGCGAATCGACAAGCGGCGCGGGCAGGGTGGCCGGCAGGTGCAGCGTGAAGGTGCTGCCTTGGCCGGAAACGCTTTGCACGGAAATCGAGCCGCCCAGCAGCAGGCTCAGGTCGCGTGAGATCGACAACCCCAGCCCGGTGCCACCGTAACGCCGGCTGGTGGTGCCGTCGGCTTGGCGGAAGGCTTCGAAAATAATGTCCTGCTGCTCCTGGCGGATGCCAATGCCCGAATCCTGCACCGCCAGCGCAATGCCGCCGGCGGCTTCGGGCGCCACCAGCAAACGCACAGCGCCGCTTTCGGTGAACTTGAGCGCATTCGACAGCAGGTTCTTTAAAATCTGCTCGACCCGCTGTCGGTCGGTCAGCAGGGCTGCCGGCGTGCCCGGTGCAATCTGCACTTCAAATATGAGGTTTTTCTGCCGGGCGAGCGGCTCGAAGCTGGTCTTGAGTGCATCGACCAGGGTGGCCAGCGTGACTTGTTCCGGCACCAGTTCGAGCTTGCCGGCTTCTACCTTGGAGATGTCCAGAATGTCATTGATCAGGTTCAACAGGTCGTTGCCCGCCGAATGGATCGACTGGGCAAACCGCACCTGCTCGTCGGTCAGGTTGCCTTTCGGATTTTCGGACAGCAGACGCGCGAGAATCAGCGAGCTGTTCAGCGGCGTGCGCAACTCATGCGACATGTTGGCCAGAAACTCGGACTTGTAGCGGCTGGCGCGCGTCAGTTCCTCGGCGCGCGCTTCCAGGTCGGCCTGCGCCTGGCGCAGCGCGGCATTTTTGTGGTCCAGTGACATGGCCTGCTCGGCCAGTTGCTCGTTGGTCTGCTCCAGTTCGGCCTGCTGGTTTTCCAGCGTCGCCTGCGACTGCAGCAGAATTTGCGACTGCTCCTGCAACTCTTCGTTTGCCGTGCGCAATTCTTCCTGCTGCACCTGCAGCTCTTCATTGAGCTGCTGCGTTTCGACCAGCGCATCCTGCAGGCGCTGGCGGTAGACCGCACCATGCAGCGCAGTGCCAACGGTGTGGGCCACCAGCCCCACCAGTTCCATGTCGCGCGGCTGCAGTTTTCGCAAAAAGGCCAGCTCGACCACGCCCGTCACCTGCGCATCGTGGTGCAGCGGCACCACGAGCACATGGCGCGGCGTGGCCTGCCCAAGTCCAGACGAAATTTTCAGGTAGTCGGGCGGTACATCGTCCAGCCGGATCATGCGATTTTCCAGCGCCGCCTGGCCCACCAGACCCTGCGTGCCGTAGAAAGTCTGCTCAATGGCCTCGCTTGCCGGGGTAAAGCCGTGGGCGGCCACGCGCCTGAGCGCGCCATCGCTGCCCTGGCTGTAAAGCGCAGCCACCGGGGCATCCAGGTAATGCGTCAGAAATGCCAGCGCGCTGCGTCCCAGCCGCGCCATGTCCGGCTGGCCCAGCATCTGTTCGGCCAGTCGCGTCTGGCCGCTGCGCAACCAAGCCTGCTGCTGGAGCTGGACGGCATGATCGGCCTGCTGCTTGAGCACTTCGTTGTAATTGACCGACAGGTCCAGCAGTTCGCGCCGTCCCCGAAACGCCAGCAGGCCGCTGACCCCCAGCGTGAACAGCAGGTAAGCCAGCACGCTCCAGATCGTGGTGCTGCGCGCCGCTTCATTGCGCTCCATCAGCAGCCGCTGTTCCCGGGTGATGAAGCCCGCCAGTTCTTGCCGAATCTCCTCTTTCAGGCGTTTGCCACGGCTGGTGCGCGCCAGGGCCACATAGTCCAGATTGCTGCGGCGCAGGGCAATCGCCTCCTTGGCAAACTCGTTCCATTGCTGCTGCAGGCCGATGATGTGCTGCAGTCGGGTCACCTGGAGCGGGTCGTCGCTGACCATGGCGGACAGTGACGCGACCTCGCTGTCAAAGCCGGAAATTGCCAACTCGTAGGGCTGCAGGAAGGATTCGTCGCCGGCCACCAGATAGCCGCGCATGCTTGATTCCATTTCCGAGTTCAGCCGAGCCACCTGGTTGGCGTTGCCAATGACCCGCTCGGAATGTTCCACCCCGTTCAAGACGGACAGCAGGTAGGCGATCAAGACCAGGAAAAGCACGGCGCTCAGGGCGCCGAGCCCCAGCGGAAAGCTGATGTTGCGGGACAGGATGCGGCGAAAGCTGTCCTGGCTGACGGGTTGGGAAGGATTCATGAACATCAGGCTTGGTGCCCGTGGGTGCAAAGCGTCAAGTTTGCCCTATGGCGCGGTCGTTTCAGGGCGAAACGGAGTCTTCTCAGCCAAAAAAGCCTTTTGCGCATGACTGGCGGGCGTGAATAGCTATTATTTAAGTAGCATGATGCGGTTGGCCCACGCAGCCTGCCTGGCCTCAGGCCAGGAAGGCTTCGATCAGCCCGGCCAGCACCTCGGGCTGGTCGTGGTGCAGCATGTGGCCCGCGTCTTCGACCACGGCCACCCGAGCGTCGGGCACGTGCTTGAGCCGTTCGTGGTATTCGCCGAGTGAATACTTGCCCTTCCACCACTGTGCCATCGAGTCACTTGACGCCTCGACCGCCAGCACCGGCGCGCTGATGCGCTGGTAGATCTCCTGCGCTTCATCGACCCGGTAGAGCTGTGCGCTCGGCACCTTGTGCGCCGGATTGCCCAGAATCCGCCATTGGCCCGATGCATCGGGCCGTGCCCAGTGGCTGGCGAGCCACAGTGCCTTGTCCTGGGTCAGCCGGGGGTTGGTCTTCATCAGGCGCTGCGCGACGCCGCCGACATCGTCATAGCTTTTCAGCGCCAGTTCGCCGCGCTGCACGCTTTTAACCCCGTCCATCCATTGCGCCAGCCGCCCGGCCGCCTGGCTGGGCCGGCTGGCCGGCAGGCCGAATCCTTCCAGGTTGACCAGCCGGCGAATACGCTCCGGCCGTACGCCGGCATACAGCATGGCCACATTGCCGCCCATGCTGTGGCCCACCAGGTCCACCGCCTGGCCGGGCGCGTAATGGTCGAGCAAACCGTCCAGGTCGGCCAGGTAGTCGGCAAACCAGTAGCTGTCGGCCTGCCAGCCGGAAGGGGAGAGGCCGGTCAGGCCAAAGCCGCGCCAGTCGGGCGCGATGATGGTGCGGCCAGCCGCAAAAGTATTGGAGAAGGCATCGACCATGAACTGGTAGGACGCCGCCACGTCCATCCAGCCATGCACTAAAAACAGCGGCGGTAGCGCCGGGGCTTGCCCGCGGCTCCACGTCAGCACATGGTGGTCGAGTCCGCGCATAGGGACAAACTCGCTGCGAAATAGTCGGTTTTCTTTGTACATTGGAGGCACATCATAAGGAGACACGCTTTGAACATCAGTCAAGACAGCGACATGCCCGGACACCAACCGGCGCAGGACCTGCCCGACCACTATGCGCAACTGCACGGCGGCTTTCGCTGGCAGGTGGATGAATTCTTCAACATCGCCGAGGTCTGTTGCAGCCGATGGGCGCGGGTTGAAAACGCCCCGCCAGATGCTACGCAAAGAATAGCTGTGCTTGCTCACCAGACAAGCGCAAAAGCCGTTTTTCATACTTATTTCGAGCTGAAGCAGGCGGCCGATGCGCTCAGCCATGGGCTGGCCGCGCTGGGCGTGCAGCGTGGCGACCGTGTTGCCATCGTGATGCCGCAGCGCTTCGAGACGGCCGTGGCCTATATGGCCGTGTTCCAGCTTGGCGCCGTCGCGATGCCGCTGTCGATGCTGTTCGGGCCTGAAGCGCTGGCCTTCCGGCTGCAGGACAGCGCGGCGGTGCTGGCGATTTGCGATGAAACCTCGATTGACAGCATGAAGGCCATCCGGGCCGAATGCCCGTCGCTGCGCACGCTGATGGCTGCCGGTGGCGCGGCGGGGCAGGGCGATGTGGACTACGCGCCGAGCCTGCAAGCGCAGCAGGGCGAATTCACCGCAGTCCACACCCGCGCTGACGACGCCGCCATCCTCATCTACACCAGCGGCACGACCGGCCAGCCCAAGGGCGCGCTGCTGGCGCACCGGGCTCTGATTGGCAACCTGCCCGGTTTCGTTTGCAGCCAGAACGGGTTTGGCTTTGACGGCATTGGCAATCAAGCATCTGATGCGGTGTTCTGGAGCCCGGCCGACTGGGCCTGGACCGGCGGGCTGATGGATGCACTGCTGCCGACGCTGTATTTCGGCCGGCCGATTGTGGCGTTCAACGGCCGCTTCAGCCCTGAACTTGCCTTCAGCCTGATGGCCGAACATGGTGTGACGCACAGTTTTTTGTTTCCAACCGCGCTGAAAGCCATGATGAAGGCCTTTGCGCGACCGCGCGAGCAGTTCACGCTGCGCTTGCAAGGCCTGATGAGCGCCGGCGAAGCGGTGGGTGACGCGGTGTTTGACTACTGCCGCGAGCAACTTGGCGTGACGGTCAACGAGATGTTCGGCCAGACCGAGATCAATTACGTGGTCGGCAACTGCCATGACGCGGCCGGTTCGCTGAATGTGCTGCCGACACAGGGCTTCGTGCCGCTTCAGCGCAGCCAGTCGGCAAAATTGTTTCCCGTGTTGGCGGCGCTGGGCGGGCGCGCCGGCTGGCCGGCCCGGCCGGGCAGCATGGGCAAGGCCTATCCGGGCCATCAGGTCAAGGTGATAGACGACGACGGCCAGGAGTGCCCGGTCGGCGTGCCGGGCGATGTGGCGGTCAACCGCTTTGACATCCACGGCGATGCGGACCCGATCTTTTTCCTGGGTTACTGGAAGAACGAAGCCGCCACGCGCGCCAAGTTCACCGGTGACTGGTGCCGCACCGGCGATCTGGCGCGGGTTGACGCCGACGGCTACCTTTGGTACGAAGGCCGGGCCGACGATGTGTTCAAGGCCGCCGGCTACCGCATCGGCCCCGGCGAAATTGAGAACTGTCTGGTCAAGCATCCAGCCGTGGCCAACGCCGCCGTGGTGCCCAAGCCCGACAGCGAGCGCGGTGCGGTGGTCAAGGCCTACGTCGTTCTTGCTCCTGATTCAATAGCTGCTCGGGCAGATGCAGCGGGCGCCATTGCCGAATTTGATCAAAAATTGGTGGCGGAACTGCAGGCCCATGTCAAAAACATGCTGGCGCCCTATGAATACCCGAAGGAAATCGAATTCATCGACGCGCTGCCAATGACCACCACCGGCAAGGTGCAGCGCCGCGTGCTGCGCTTGCAAGAGGAAGCGCGCTTCAAAAAGACTTGAGCGGCCTGCCATTTCCAGACGTGAAAAAAGCGCCCTGAGGCGCTTTTTTTTGAGTCAACCCGCCAGCCGGGGATTAACGTTGAGCCGGCTCGGCCACGTAGATCTCGACGCGACGGTTCCGGGCGCGGCCCTGCTCGCTGCTGTTGTCGGCAATGGCTTCACGCGAACCACGGCCATCGGTGGCAATACGCTGTGCGGCCACGCCACGGCCCACCAGGTAGTCACGCGCTGCGTTGGCGCGGTCAAACGACAGCGGGTTGTTGATGGCGTCAGAACCGGTGCTGTCGGTGTGGCCGATGATGGACACCGTGGTGATCTGGTTCTGGTTCAGGCTGGTCGCAAAATTTGTCAGCACCGGGGCAAAGTTGGACTTGATGGCCGAGCGGCCCACGTCAAACGACACGTCGCTTGGAATGTCCAGCTTCAGTCGGTTGTCCTGCGTCTGGCTCACGCCAATGCCGGTGCCGGCTGTCGCGCGTTCCATGGCGACTTTCTGGTCCTGCATTTTCTTGGACCAGATGTAGCCGCCACCCGCGCCGACTGCGCCGCCCAGCGCGGCGCCCTGCACCGCACCCCTGGAGCCGCCCGTGGCCGCGCCCAGCAATGCGCCCAGGCCGGCGCCGATACCCGCACCCTGTGCGGTGCCACGCTGGGTTTCACTCATGTTTGCGCAACCTGACAAGACCGCCAGGGACAGGGCTGCACAGGTAACGGTGGTGGTAAATGCTTTTCTCATGAAGGACTCCTCAAAAAATGAATGTTGCCTGATTAGAACAGCGCATCGAAACGTCAGAAGATCAATGCTAGACGTTTCAAGTGTATGAAAATGTCAGACAAATGCCCAGGTGCAGGTGCGTTGAAGCCACTTTTACTGCATTTAAACTAGCACTTTTCGGCTATTACCGCAAAGGCTGCCTGCTTTTTCAAACCGTTTACTCCAACCCATCTTTTTCATGAATAAAGTTCAACTCGGCGCAAGCGATTTGCAGGTCTCACCGGTCTGCCTGGGAACCATGACGTTTGGCGAACAGGTCGATGAAGCCACGTCCCACACTATTTTGGACCGTTCATTGGCGCGCGGCATCAATTTCCTGGACACCGCTGAAATGTATGCGGTGCCGGCGCGCGCTGAAACCTTTGGCGCCACCGAAACCATCATTGGCAACTGGCTGGCCCGGCATCCGGGCGTGCGCCGGCAACTGGTGCTGGCCACCAAGGTTGCCGGACCTTCGCGCAACATGCCCTGGATTCGCGAAGGCAAGGGCATGACGGCCGATGACATCACCGCGTCCTGCCATGCCAGTTTGAAGCGCTTGCAGACCGATGTGATCGACCTTTACCAGATCCACTGGCCCGAGCGCCATGTGCCGGGCCTTGGTGTGCCGTATTACCAACCGGCCCAGGAACGCAGCGCGACCACGCTGCATGAACAGCTTGATGCGCTGGGCCGGTTGGTGGCGCAAGGCAAGGTGCGCCATATTGGCCTGTCGAACGAATCGCCTTACGGCGTGCACGAGTTTGTCCGCCTGGCCGAGCAGCACAATCTGCCGCGCGTGGCCACGGTGCAAAACCCGTATTGTCTGGTCAACCGCACCGTGGAAAATGGTCTGGACGAAACCATGCACCGCCTTGGCGTGTCGCTGCTGGCGTATTCGCCGCTGGCTTTCGGCCTGTTGACCGGCAAGTACGACACGTCCGGAACCGAGGGCGCCAATGCGCCGCCAAACGCCCGCATCGCCCGGTATGAATCGGTGCGCAAGCAACGCTGGGGCCGTCCCGAATCGCTGGCCGCGGCGCGCCGCTACAACCAATTGGCGCGTGACAACGGCCTGAGCCCCACGCAACTGGCGCTGGCGTTTTGCTACACCAAGTGGCAGGTGGCCAGCACCATCATCGGGGTAACCTCGGTGGCGCAGCTTGATGAGGACCTGGATGCGCACGGCACGACGCTGAGTGCCGAAGTGCTGGCGGAAATCGACCGGATTCGCTGGGAAATACGGGACCCGGCACTGTAAACACCGTGTCTGTTCTGACTGCTGCTTAGACAAATCATGGCTAAAAAAGACCACGTCTGCGAGACACCGGCCACGCAATGGCTCAAAGCCAGCAATGTGGCGTTCACCGAGCATCCCTACGAATACCTGGCGCATGGCGGTGCGCAGCACAGCGCGCAGGTGCTGGGGTTTGACCCATTCACTGTGGTCAAGACACTGGTCATGCAGGACCAGGACGCCAAGCCCCTGCTGGTGCTGATGCACGGCAACCGCAAGGTCTCGACCAAGACCCTGGCACGCCAGATCGGTGCCAAGTCGGTCGAACCCTGCAAGCCCGAAGTCGCCAATCGCCACAGCGGCTACCTGGTGGGCGGCACCTCGCCTTTCGGTACACGCAAAACCATGCCGATTTACATCGAGGAAAGCATTCTGGGGCTGCCTGAAATCGCCATCAACGGCGGGCGGCGCGGCTATCTGGTGCGCATCGATCCACAAGTCTGCGTCACGCTGCTCGGTGCCAAACCGGTGCAATGCGCACTGGCTGAATAACAAATACAAGGAGACCTGACTTTGAACCACGCCTACTTTATCGGTGCGACGGTACTGGCCTATCTGCTCGGCTCGCTGTCGTTTGCCGTCATCGTCAGCCGCCTGTCCGGCCTGAATGACCCGCGCAGCTATGGCAGCAAAAACCCCGGTGCGACCAACGTGCTGCGTTCGGGCAACAAGGCGGCGGCGGTGGCCACGCTGCTGCTCGACGGCATGAAAGGCTGGCTGCCGGTGATGCTGGTCAAGTGGTTCGGCGCCGATTACGGTCTGGGCGACGGTACCGTGGCGGCGGTGGCGCTGGCGGCGTTCATCGGCCATTTGTACCCGGTGTTTTTCCAGTTCAAGGGCGGCAAGGGCGTGGCCACGGCGGCCGGCATTCTGCTGGGCGTCAACTGGGTGCTGGGTTTAGCCACGTTGGCCACTTTTGCCATCGTGGTGTTTTTCTCGCGCTATGTGTCGCTGGCCTCCATCGCCGCCGCCGTATTTGCGCCATTTTTCTACCTTCTGGGCGACCGGGCTGCCTGGAATGTCGACACCACCATCGTGCTGGCGCTGGTAGGAATTGGGGCGCTGCTGGTGTATCGCCACAAGCAAAACATCAGCAAGCTGATAAAGGGAACTGAGTCGCGGCTGGGAGCCTCTAAGCGCTCAGAAAAATAGCGGAAATTTGAATAAATTCAGCATCATCGATTTCAACGCTTTTAGATGTTCTGATTTGATAAAAATCATTAATGCTCAAATAAATATATTTTTTACAAATAAAACATATTTATTCAAAATTATCAAAATTTACTCATTTTTATGAGTTAATACGTAAGGTAAAAAAATTAACTTTATGTGTCGCCGCTGCTGATGCCGCGCGTATGAAAAGGCTTTAAGGACTGGCAACGATCCGATAAGGCATTTCCAGCCGTTGTCAACAAAGGATCACATTGAATGCCAGCCCACTCAGACCCCGGATTCCACGACATAAACGCCTAGGCGCACAGTCGTCGACCCAAGCCGGTCAGGTATCCCGGGGCTTTACCCTGCTGGAGTTGATGGTGGTCCTGGCTATCGTCGCCGTCCTCACTACGCTGGCGGTTCCCTCGTTCACCCGGCTGGTCCAGTCGAACACGATGTCCAGCAACGTCAACACGTTCATGGCCGACCTGCGCTATGCGCGCAGTGAGGCTACGCGGCGTGGTGGTGGCGTCGTGATGTGCCGAAGCGATGCACCCGAGGCCGTTCATCCCGTGTGCGACACCACTTCCGGGCCGGGTGGACATGGGTGGATCAGTGGCTGGATTGTTTACCTTGACGCCAACAATGACGGTGTCATTGACGCTGGCGACCTGCTGCGCATACAGTCGCCCATTGCCAAGATGGACTCCATCACCGAAAACGGCGGCGACGCATCAAGTATCTTTCGCTTCACGGCCACCGGACGCCTTTTCAATGTGGCTTCGGCCACGTCGCTGCAGTTTGGCGGCAGCGCCTATGCCCCTGATGTGCAGCGTGTCTTGTGTGTCAACCCCGGCGGGCGCGCCCGGATTGCCGGCAACGGGGCGGCGTCTTGCGGCGCCGACAGCGGATGAAGCCCGTCCGTTGTCGCCGCCAGCGTCAAGGCGGAGCTTTGCTAATCGAGGTGTTGGTCGCCATGCTGCTGCTGTCGTTTGGCATGCTGGCACTTGGGGCCATGCTGTCTTTTTCGGTGCAAATGCCCAAGCTGTCGGGTTATCGTTCGGCCGCCGTCAACTTGGCAAGCAGTCATATCGACCGCATGCGCGCCAACCCGGGTGCATTTGACCGTTATAAAACGCCCCTGCATGAAACAGCCTGGTCGTTCGAAAAAATCGAGTCCATAGACTGCCAATACCCCAACTGCAACGAAGCCACTTTGGCTGCCATGGACGACGCCGCCACCCGGCAAGCAGTCCGCAATGCGCTGCCTGCCGGCGACCTGCTTGTCACGTGCGGCGACACCACACCGTGCAATAAAGACTCGCATGGCAATTTGTGGATCGTCTGGCAGGACGCTTCCACGCATGAAAATCTTGACACCTCATCCTGGGACAACTGTCCGGCCGAGGCCACGAAGATTTATACCCAGCCCAAGCCGCGCTGTCTGTATGTGAGCTTCAAGCTATGAAAAGCCATCGCCATCTACACGCCTCGCGTTACCGCAAGGGCTTTTCGCTGATCGAGCTGATGCTTGCCATGGCCATCGGCCTGGTGATTGCCGCGGCGTCCTTTTCGGTCTATCTGGCGGCTTCGGGAACCAGCCGGATGGCCGAAGCGCAAGGCCGCATGAATGAAGACGCGCAGGCGGCGCTGAGCATTTTGACCCAGCAATTGCGCATGGCAGGAAGCAACCCCAATCAATCAGACCGCATCAATGATGCCAGTCGCCGCAACCCTGTTTATGGCGCCACCAGCTATCCAACCGGTGCCTACACCATGAGCAATTTCATCCTTCGTGGCTGTGACGGAAAGTTCAAGCCTACCGCAGGGTCAGGGCCTGAACGTCTTGACAACTTGGTCTGTGACGACCAGGTTGCCGAGCCCGATTCCCTTGCGGTCAGTTATGAAGCGGATCGCTTCAACACCATTCCCACGGCCTTGGGCGACCTTCCAAGCGACTGCCTTGGAAGCAGATTGAGCACGATCGTTGCGACGCTCCCGGCGCCTGGGGTTACGGTTCCCAAGGACTTTTCCTACGCCGTGGCAGTCAACCGGTTTTATGTGGATGTTTCCACCGCCCAAGTGCCCAGCCTGTACTGCAAGGGCAGCGGTCTCAATGACGACGGCAGCGCCAGCACGCCAAAACCGCTGGTCGAGAACATCGAGGATATTCAGCTCAGTTACGGCGCAGTAAAGGCTTCGACGGCCGCCGCTGATGTGGCGTCGGCTGTGATGGCCGGCTACTTGACGGCTCATGAAGTGGTGACCCAGGTCAACATGGCCGCATTGGCCAATGACGCCGAGCGCTGGGCCAAGGTCGTCACGGTTCGAATTTGCATCCTGGCACGCAGCGAAACAGCGGTTGTGTCCGACGCCGCGTCGGCACGCTACCTGAAGTGCGACGGGACGCTCGAAACCAACCCGCCAGACCTTCGGTTGCGGCGCGCTTACTTCGCCACAGTGGTCTTGAGGAACCGGCGGTCTCCATCATGACTGGCACGCGCTTTTTCAGTGCGAATGCTTGCCGTACAGCGAAAAAAAGGCATGCTCCAACGTCTGGATTCCCACGGCGCCAGGAAGGCGTGGTGCTGGTCATTGCCCTGATCCTGCTGGTGCTGATGTCGCTGCTGGCCGTGAGCAGCGTGCGAAATGCCGGTTCATCGGAAAGCGTCGCGGGCAACGTGCGAACCACCGAGCTGGCCACCCAGGCCGCTGACATAGCCTTGCGGCATTGCGAGGCTTCGGTTTTGATGCTTAAGGGCGGAACTGCCTACACCACCACTTTTGCGAATGTGAATATCCTGGCGGCCCAGGACCCGCCAAAGTGGAAGGACATGTCGCACGAGACCGGCTGGGACAGCAGTGCGAGCACGGCCTATCCCTTGTTACTGGCGTCAGTCAACCCGCCTGGCATGACCTATGACACCTACCAGCGTCCCCCTGAATGCATGGTCGAGAAACAGGCTGCCGTGACGACAGGCACATCGACTTTTTATGTCGTCACTGCACGCGGATTTGGCCCTGAAGTGGCGAAAGCCGATGCCGCGCGCAGTCGTCCGGCGGGCAGCGAGGTCTGGCTGCAGTCACATATTGAAATTCAATAGCCAAAATAAATGCTGCATGACTGATATTCACGCAGTGCCGGCATACCCACATCGTTACTTGCCATTAAGGGCAGACAGGAAGTTCATCATGATCAAGCACTTGAAGGCTTTTGAGTCCCTCACGGCCCACGAGGACTTGGCGGGACATTTCGGCGCTGGTTTACAGCGATCCACAGGACGGTTCAAGGATTGCTGGCTCAGGGTTGCCCGAGTGCGTTCATGGATGTCGGTGTTGGCGCTGCCTTTGTTGTTGCTGGCCGGGCTGCCTGCACAGGCAGCGAATTACACCTTTCCGGACGGTAAATTGCCTTCAAGTTGCACTGCGCAGCTTTTCAAGCCCAGCAGCTTCACCTGCCGGACGCTCACGCTTGGAGAAGGCGACACGATCAGCATTTCATCGCCCGTCACCATCATGGTGCTTGGCGCGCTCACGACAAGCGCTTCCAGCCGCATCAACGCAACGGGCTCATCCAACCTGACTCTGGTGGTTATTGGGGTAACGACCTTGGGCAAGGGCACACTAGTCAAGGCAGACCTGAGCAGCCCGCTTGGTGCGATCACCCTCGGGGAAGACAGCAGCTTCACCGGCACGATCGAGACCAGCATTGGTGCCATCAATGTGGAGAAAGGCAGCACCATCACAGGGTCAATCACCACGACTGCGGGAGCCGTGACCACATCCCCAGGCAGCTTGGTGAAAGGCGATATTGTCACCCAGGCAGGCGTCATCATGATTGGGGGGGAGGTAGACGGAAAGATTAACAGCCTGGGCAGCAGCCTGGCAGGCGCCGTGACGGTCAATGACGGCGGAGTCATCAACGGTTCCGTTGTGACTGGCGTCGGTGCCGTGCTGGTGGGGAGCAACTCAAGCATCAGCGGCTCCATTGTTACTGCCGCCGGTAGCGTCACGGTGGGGGTTGGTTCGAGTACAGGCGGCATCGCCACGAACGGCGGTGCCATCCTGGTAGGCCCTGACAGTAACGTGAGCGGCTCGCTGTGCAGTGGCACGGCAGGTGCCATTACTGTAGGGAACCGCACCACAGTCTCTGGTAATGTCACGAGCAAAAATATCGGTGTCGTCACCATTGGGGCCAATGCTCAGGTGGCCGGGGCAGTAACCGTTGTAAAGCACGGGGTCAAACTTATCTTTGATGGTGCGGTTGTTGGCGTATCTGAAAACAGCTCTCAATGTGCCGACGATGTTGTCGTCACGCCCCCAGTCCCAGATCCAAGCATCCAATCCCGCGAATGGCGCCAGATTTACATGCGCAAGCCTTAACTAAGCCGCTACAGGAAAAAACCGAGTGACCTCCAAATCCTCTCCCCGGGTCTCCGGCTTCACGTTGATTGAACTCATGGTCACCGTCCCCTTCGTCGCCGTGCTGGCCGCGATTGCCCTGCCTTCCTACGCAAGCTATGTTGCCCGGGCGAGGCGGGCCGATGCCAGAGGCCAACTGGTTCATGCAGCGCAGTTCATGCAGCGCTTTTATGCGGCCAATGACAGTTTCTCGAAGGATCGCGCTGGAAACGACGTAATCAACCAGGTTCCGGCAAGCCTGAAGCAGTCACCCTCGGACAGTCGTCCGGTGGGCCGCGAGGTCTGACTGCAGTCGCACATTGAAATTCAATAGCCACAAAAAATGCTGCATGACTGATATTCACGCAGTGCCGGCATGCCCTCCATCGTCACTTGCAATCAAGGGCAGACAGGAAGTTCCATCATGATCAAGCACTTGAAGGCTTTTGAGTTCCTCACAGCGCGCGAGGGGTTGGCGGCAGATTGCGACGCTGGTTTGCAGCGATTCACCGGAGGGTTCAAGGACCGCTCGTTCAGGATCGCCCAAGTGCGTTCATGGCTGCCGGTGTTGGCGCTGCCTTTGCTGCTGCTGGTCGGGCTGCCTGCACAGGCGGCGGACTATACCTTTCAGGGCGGTAACCTGCCTTCGGGCTGTACCGGTGGCAACGGCAGCTTCACCTGCGTGTCGCTCACGCTGAATGCAGGCGACACGCTCAGCATTTCATCGCCCACCACCATCACGGTCATTGGTGCGCTTACGGCTGGCGCTTCCAGCCGCATCAACGCAACTGGCTCATCCAGCTTGAACCTGGCGGTCAATGGGTTGACAACCCTGGGCGCCGACACCGTGGTGAAGGCCAACCTGAGCAGTACCGCTGGTGTCATCACCATCGGCGCACGCAGCAGCGTTACCGGCACGATCAAGACCGACAATGCCGCTATCAACGTGGGATTAGGCAGTACTGTCACAGGGTCGATCACTGCCACCATGGCGGGTGCCATTACCCTCGGGGCTAACACAGTGGTCAACGGCAACATATCCACTACTGCGGGCGTTGTCACCATTGGAGCCGACGCAGTGGTTAACGGCAATATCTCTACGGTTGTAGGGGCTGTGACCACGGGTGCGGGCAGCACAGTGACAGGCAGTGTGGTGACCCAGGTAGGGGCCATCACGATTGCAGGAAACGTGGGCGGAAAAATCAATAGCCTGGACACCAGCCTGGCGGGCGCTGTGACGGTCAGTGCCGGAGGAAGCATCAGCGGCTCGATCATCACTGGCGCCGGTGCCGTCACCATCGGGGCGGGTTCAAGTGCAGGCGGCATTGCCGCAAACACCGGTGCCATCACCGTGGGTGCCGACAGCAATGTGACCGGCTCGCTGTGCAGTGGATTGGCAGGCGCTATTACCGTCGGCGCTCGCGCCAAGGTCTCGGGCAATGTCACAAGTAAAACCGCCGGTGCCATCACCATCGGAGCCATGGCTCAGGTGGCCGGAGCAGTGACCGTCGTGAAGGCCGGGGCCAAAGTGATTGGCGCGGGTGCCGTTGTTGGCGTCTCTGAAAACAGCTCCCAATGTGCCGACGATGTCGTTGTCGTCACCCCCCCAGTTTCAGTTCCAGGCATCAAATCCCGTGAATGGCGCCAGATTTTCATGCACTAGCCTGAACAAAGCCGCTACAGGAAAAAACCAAATGACCTCCAAATCCTTTTCCCGGGTCCGTGGCTTCACGTTGATTGAACTCATGATCACCGCCGCCATCGTCGCCGTGCTGGCCGCGATTGCCCTGCCTTCCTACGCAAGCTACGTTGCCCGGGCGAGACGGGCTGACGCCAGAGGCCAATTGGTCCAGGCAGCGCAGTTCATGCAGCGCTTTTATGCGGCCAACGACAGTTTCTCGAAGGATCGGGCTGGCAACGACGTGATCAACCAGGTTCCGGCAAGCCTGAAGCAGTCACCTTCTGACAGCACCAAAATTTATGATCTTGTCATCCCCATGGGCGCTGCGCCATTGACGAGTCCCGTGGGTTTTACCCTTCACATGGAGCCCGTTGCCGACGGCGTCATGGCCAGGGACATTTGCGGTACCTTCACGCTGACCTCGACCGGCGTGCGTGGCGTTCTGGTGAGCGGTGTCGTGGGCACTGAAGCTTTGCGCGACACCTGCTGGAAGTGATGCGTTTGCCCCGGGGCCATGCAACTGTCCGGAGATTTAATCCCGAAAGTTGTCAAAACTCAGCGGCAAGTCCTTGATCTCGGCGCGAATCAGGGCCATGGCCGCCTGCAGGTCGTCGCGCTTGGCACCGGTGATGCGCACCTTGCCTTCCTGAATTGCCGCCTGCACCTTCATCTTGTTGCCCTTGATGAGCTGCTGGATTTTCTTGGCCTCTTCAGTCTCGATGCCGTCGCGCACTTTGGTGACCTGCTTGACCTTGTCGCCGCCGATTTTTTCGACCTTGCCGATGTCCAGGAAGCGTACGTCGACGCCGGACTTGGTCAGCTTGTTGCGCAAGATGTCGTGGATCTGCTCGATCTGGAAATCGCCATCGCCGATCAGGATGATTTCCTTGTCTTTTTCCTTCAGCTCGACCGAGGCCGCCGTGCCCTTGAAGTCAAACCGGGTGCCGATTTCCTTGGCGGTGTTTTCAACGGAATTTTTGACCTTGACCAGGTCGGTTTCAAGAACAGTGTCGAATGAAGGCATGGTGTGGATTTCCTGGAAAAAAAGAGGTGCCGCATGGGTGAGACAATCCCGGAATGTTAGTCGAGAAAAACATTCCCCTCCAGTCTTGCAACACCTTCGGCATCGTCGCCAAGGCGCTTCATCTTGTTCGCCTGGGCAGCGAAGCCGACATTCAAGCCGTGCTGCAAGACCCGGCCTTGCAGGCTGCTCCCAAATTCGTACTGGGTGGCGGCAGCAACATCGTGCTGACCGGCGACGTCAAGCCATTGGTGCTCAAAGTCGAGATCATGGGCAAGCGCCTGGCCCGTGAAACGCCCAAGGCCTGGATCATTGAGGCCGGCGCCGGCGAAGACTGGCACGAACTGGTCACCTGGACGCTGCAAAACGGCTTTCCCGGCCTGGAAAACCTGGCGCTGATTCCCGGCACCGTCGGTGCCTCGCCGGTGCAGAACATCGGCGCTTATGGTGTCGAGTTGCAAGACCGCTTCGACTCGCTTGATGCCGTCGATCTGACAACCGGCCAGAGCTTCACCCTGAACGCTGCGCAATGCGCATTTGGCTACCGCGATTCGGTCTTCAAGCACGCCAGCAAGCCCGGCGAAGCGTCGGGTGCGCAAGCCCTGGGATTGAAAAACAAGGCGCTGATCACCCGTGTGCGCTTTTTGCTGCCGAAAGCCTGGAAACCCGTGCTCGGCTATGCAGATATAGAGAAAAAGAGGCTCCAGCGCAATGTGGACGTGCCTGATGCGCTACAAATTTATGAGTGGGTTTGTGAGATTCGCCGCGCCAAGCTGCCTGACTGGAAAGTCATTGGCAACGCCGGCAGCTTCTTCAAGAATCCGACGGTGTCGCCCGAACAATGTGAAGACATCATCCAGCGGGATCCGAAAATCGTGCATTACCAACTGGCCGATGGTTCTGTCAAGCTCGCCGCCGGCTGGCTGATTGACGCCTGCGGCTGGAAAGGCAAGTCCATTGGCAATGCCGGTGTGTACGAGAAGCAGGCGCTGGTGCTGATCAACCGGGGAGGCAACGCCAACCCGGTGACCGGTGGGGAGGTGATGACGCTGGCCAAGGCGATTCAGACCAGCGTCTACGAGCGCTTTGGCATTCTGCTCGAGCCGGAGCCGGTGGTGGTGTGAACCGGATGTGACGCGCCGGCCGCGCTGGCATTGATGGAACGCTTCAGGCCGCTGCTCACCGGCGAAGAAACTGCGACTATTCAATTCGCAAAAAAGTGCGCTTTTTGCGGTCCACTTCACGCATATCAATTTGTTCTGCCCTTGGTATGGTTCGGATGCTGGGAAACTCCCGCGTCTTGAGACGAAAAGTGCTGGCAGGAGATAAAAAAAATGAAGTTTGAAAATCTTAACGTCCGTACCCGTCTGGGCATCGGGTTCGGCGCCATGCTGTTCCTGATGGCTTGCCTGATCGTGGTGGGGGTTACATGCCTGGCCGGTGCCACAGCGCTTAACCGGCAAATTGTCGGCTCCGACTGGGTGAAAGCCCAAGCGGCAGCAGCTGTCGAAACGGCGGCCCTGGCCAGTGGACGAAGCGGCATGGCGTTGTTTTTTGCGGCAGGCAAGGCGCAGACTGACGCCATTTCTCAGCAGATTGAAGCCAGCCGGCAATCCATGGCCTCTGCGCTTGACACCTTGGCGCAACAGGCGTCCACCGACGAAGAAAAGGCCCTGCTGGCAAGCCTGGAAAGCGCGCGTGTTGTGCATGCTGCGGCTTTTGGCAAGGTGGCCAAGCAGCTGGAAAGCGGCGACCGCGAAGGCGCCTCCCTTTCCCTGGTCGGTGAGGCCTTGCCCGCGCTGAAGCGACTTCAGCAGGAGGCTCAAGCGCTGGGCATCTTGCAGGCCCGGTCTGTCCAAGCCCATGGCGAAACGGCTGAACGAGACATCGGTTCAGCGCTTTACTGGATGTTTGGGCTGGGTCTGGTCGCGCTTTTGATCGGCAGCACCATGGTTTACCGGCTGGGGCGCTCCATTGCGGACGCGCTGAATGAGGCCATTCATATTGCAGAAACGGTCGCTTCTGGCGATCTCAGCCAGGAATTCGACAGCCAGCGTGGCGGGGACTTTGGCCGATTGCTGACGATCCTGGGCGGCATGGAAGACATGCTGACCGACCTGGTCACCCGCATCAAGCGCTCGACAGATTCGATCGGTGCCGTGTCGCAGGAGATTGCGCAGGCCAATGCGGAACTGTCGCAGCGCACGGCAGGCCAGGCCGCCTCGCTGGAGGAGACCGTTTCAAGCATGGAAGAGCTGACCTCCACGGTCAAGCTGAATGCCGCGCATGCACGATCCGCCAGCGGTTTGGCGAGCGGCGCTTCCGACATTGCCGAGCATGGCGGCAAGGTGGTGGCGCAGGTCGTCCAGACCATGGCCTTGATCAGCAACAGTTCAAAAAAGATCGTGGACATCATTGGGGTGATCGAGGGCATTGCCTTCCAGACCAATATCCTGGCGCTGAATGCCGCTGTCGAAGCCGCGCGTGCAGGCGAGCAGGGACGAGGCTTTGCCGTGGTGGCCGGAGAAGTCCGCAGCCTTGCCCAGCGCAGCGCGCAAGCCGCCAGGGAAATCAAGACGCTGATCGGGGACTCGGTGACGCATGTCGACAAGGGCTCGCAACTGGTTGTGGACGCGGGTCGAACCATGCAGGACATCGTGCAGGCCGTCAAACGTGTGAGCAGTTTGCTGGAACAAATCTCGACCGCCTCTGTAGAGCAAAGCATGGGCATTGAGCATGTGAACCAGGCCATGCTGCAGATGGACAAGGCCACCCAGCAAAACGCCGTGATGGTGGAGCAGGCCACCGGCACCGCAGAGACGTTGATCGAAGAGGCCAGGCAACTGCAGTCGGCCGTTGGCGAGTTCAGGCTGGAGTCCGCGCCGGCCCATGCACCTTTGTTGCGCATGGCGTAACCGGATCTACAGCGGACTTGGCTGTGCGGGGCCTGGGATCTGTGTGTTGCCGGGCTCCGGGGCCGCGCAAAAAATTTTACGGTCTGGTGGGCCACTGCCAGCCGAATTTCTGGCACGCGGCGTGTGACCCAACAAACCCGGAAGCTGGCCTGATCAACTGCTGTTGATCACGCGTTCTTGTCGCCTGACAACTTCAGCAAATTCCCGTCCGTGCCATGCGACAGCACGCCGCTCTTGGCGTAAATGCCCAGCTTGGCGCGCGTGTCCACGATGTCCAGGTTGCGCACGGTCAGCTGGCCTATGGGGTCGGGTGGCAGGACCGCTTCGACTTGCTGGGCGCCATTGACCTGACGACCGGCCAGTCCTTCACGCTCAATGCGGCGCAGTACGCATTTGGCTACCGCGACCCGGTGTGCAAGCACTACAGCACTGCCCGCAGTTCTGGCGCCCAGGGTTTCGGCCTGGCCGACAAGGCGCTGATCATCCGGGTGCCGTTTGCGCTGCCCAGGCCTGGTAGCCGGTGTTGGCCGAGCAGTGCGAAGACATCATTCAGCGCGAGCCCAGGATTGTTCAGTGCCGCCTGGCCGATGGCTCGGTCAAGCCTGCAGCGGGCTGGCTGATTGCCGCCAGCGGCTGGAAAGGCAACACCGTGGAAATGCCAGCGTGTATGACAAGCAGGCGCTGGTGCTGGTCAACTGGGGCGGCAATGCCAACCGGGTGACCGGTGGGGTAGGTGATCACGCTGGCCAAGGCGATCCAGACCAGTGTGTATGAGCGCTTTAGCCAGCGGCTGGAACCTGAATCCGTGGTGGTGCAAGTAACGCGCAGCTGCAGTTGCCTTTATTCGTAACCAGACTTTCCCCTGCAGCAAGCCTGACGACTTGCTGCAGGGGAATTCAAATGACCGGTCTAGCGCCCGCTGCTTACTGGCATTTCGGGTAATTGGCTTGAAAGCCTGCCCGTACTGCTGGCGGGGTGTAGTCTTCAGTGCTGGGTGTGTTGTTGGTGAAAGTACAGCCGTAGGTTGGGGCTGCCACGGTGGCAGCGGTCACCACGTCGTCGCCAGCCGGTTTGGGACCGCCAGCTTCCCACAGCACCATTGCATCAAACGCAGAAGTGGCCTCGGCTGCAGTGAACGCGCAGTGGCCGACATCCCGGATGGCGCGCTGTACAAGCCATTTGTCGCTGCCTTTGGCTTTGGCGCGCTCGTTGAATATTTGCTCCATCTTGAACGGTACGAACAGGTCGCCCAGCGTGTGCAGCGTCACCACCGGCACATTGAAGTCGGCACTCGTTGCCGGAATCCAGCGCAAGCCGTCGCGCCGCAGCCGGTTGGCCTCAGCCGTGGGCTTGATCTTGAAGATACTGGCGTTGAACGCATTGTCTGCGGCGGTGGTGGCCGTGCTTGAAGCATCGATCTTGTAGGTAAACGCAGTCGTGTCCAGGACGTTTTGCGTCAGGATGCCGTTGATGGTTCCGTCTCCCCCGAGCGAGGCCCAGATGTTGTTCTGGTTGCTGGCATTGGACCAGCCCTCGGCATAAAACGGCCGTGCCCCGCCGCTCAGGTTCATCATCACATTTTTCAGCTTGTCACCCTGGGCATTGGTCTGGGTCGGGTAGCTGCTCCACAGTGCGGCCCGGATGGTGGGCGTGAGGGATTCAAAGTTGGCGACCGGAAAGCTGGTGATCGGAACGCCTGCCAACTGCTGGGCAACCACCTGGTAGCCCGCAAAATAGTTGAACAGTTCGGTATCGCCGAGCACGCCGCACATTGGCACAGCGCCGGCATACTTCACCTTGTTGATGGCAGTTGCCTGCGCTTCGGCGTCGATCGCCGCAGCCGTGATATGCCCGCCCATCGAGATGCCGGTGATAAATATCTTGGTCGGCGCGGCAAGCACGCGGTTGTTGGCAGACGCTATGGAAGAAAAATTCAGTGCCAGTGCGTTGGTGTCTTCAACGCCGGCACGAACGTCGTAGTAGTTTTTTGAATAACTCGACGCTGCCCAGGCATAGCCTTTTTCAAGCAGATAACGCCGCATGATCGGTGTGTCCACCGTCAGGCTCGGTCCGGTTCCCCGATAGCCATGCGCCCACATGACCAGCTTGCCGTTCCAGCCTGTCTTGGGAACTTCAATACGGTAGGCCGCGCCCTTGAGCACGCCGGTCCAGCGGTCAGTCTCCACCGTGGTGTTGACAAGCGCAGCAAACGTCGCTTCAGCCGCAGGCGTGAACATGCGCGAATCCTGAGCTCGAAGCTCTTCCGGTACCTGTACGTTGTCTCCCCCGCCACACGCAGCAAGCGAAGCCAGGGCCAGCGCAACTGCTAAAGGTTTGAACGGGCGCATACAAGAATAATTTTTCATGGGTGTTTCCGGTTATCACCGCATTTGCGGCTTTTTTACTCCGGATGACAGCTTAAAGGTCAGTGCTTTTGGCCTTATGTCGCCTACAAGACAATATTTACCCCGTACAAACCATGAGGTCATTTGCCGAGAAATCCGGTATTGCTGCCCACCGTGGAATAACAAGCAACCACGGCTGGAAATTAATTTTGCACATGAAACTGGTGGACCTGCGACACGCCCATGTCCAAAAGTGCGAAACCACCCCTATTCCAGCAGTCGCCGGTGGGTTTTTCCGTGCCTGCGGCGAGGTGATCCTGTACCGGAAACTTTGCACTCGTCAGAGCGAGTTGATGGGGCTGTTTCAACGCCAGGCCAATGCCGCCTATGTCGATCGCGCCTATATCGTCAACGTGCGCCAGAATCTGGACCTGAATCAACGTCAGGCACCTGATATTTTTGGCGAAGCCGTGAACGCTTTTTACGCTGCGAAAACGGCAATACCAAGCCACCGCTGGCCTTGGTCAAATTGCCCAGGCTGCTTGATCGCCATCCTGAATTGCCGAATGAAATCAGGACAGCTTGAAAGTGATTTCTCTTCACTGAACAGCAGAAGAAGTGGTTCCAGGAGGCACCAATATCACTACAAATTCAATAGCAAACAGCGCCCGTCCTACAAGCGCCACCTGCTAAAAAAACCGTTATTCGCTCTTGCTGCCCGTCAGGTTCAGCAAATCCCCGCCCGTCCCCAGCGACAGCACGCCGCTCTTGGCGTAAATGCCCAGCTTGGCGCGGGTGTCGACGATGTCCAGATTGCGCATCGTCAGTTGGCCAATGCGGTCCAGCGGTGTGAACGCGCCTTCGACCTTTTCCATGCTCAGACGCTCGGGCTGGTAGGTCAGGTTGGCTGAGTCGGTGTTCAAAATCGAATAGTCGTTGCCCCGGCGCAGCTCGATGGTCACTTCGCCTGTGATGGCGCTGGCGACCCAGCGCTGGGCAGTTTCGCGCAGCATGATGGCCTGCGAGTCGAACCAGCGGCCCTGGTACAAGAGGCGGCCGAGGCGGCGTCCGCTGTCGCGGTACTGCTCGATCGTGTCTTCGTTGTGGATGCCGGTGACCAGGCGCTCGTAGGCGATGAACAGCAGCGCCAGGCCGGGGGCTTCGTAAATGCCTCGGCTCTTGGCTTCGATGATGCGGTTTTCGATCTGGTCGCTCATGCCCAGGCCGTGGCGGCCACCGATGCGGTTGGCTTCCAGGATCAGTTCGACCAGGTCGGTATATTCGACGCCGTTCAGGGCGACTGGACGGCCCTCTTCAAAGCGCACGCTGACTTCCTCGCGCTTGACTTCGACGTCGTCCTTCCAGAACGCCACGCCCATGATCGGGTTGACGATCTTCATGCCGCTGGAGAGGAATTCCAGATCTTTGGCCTCGTGCGTGGCGCCCAGCATGTTGGAGTCGGTCGAATAGGCTTTTTCCGACGACATCTTGTAGCCGAAGCCAGCCTCGGTCATGAAGGCCGACATTTCGGCGCGACCGCCCAGCTCGTCGATGAACAACTGGTCAAGCCACGGCTTGTAGATTTTCAGTGACGGGTTGGTCAGCAGGCCGTAGCGGTAAAAACGCTCGATGTCGTTACCCTTGTAGGTGCTGCCGTCGCCCCAGATGTTGACGTCGTCTTCCTTCATGGCGGCGACCAGCATGGTACCGGTCACGGCGCGGCCCAGCGGCGTGGTGTTGAAGTAGGTGACGCCGGCAGTGGTGATGTGGAAGGCACCCGCCTGCAGCGCGGCCAGGCCTTCGGCGGCCAGTTGTTTGCGGCAGTCGATCAGCCGGGCTTTTTCAGCGCCGTACTGCATCGCCTTGCGCGGGATGTCTTCGTAGTCGGGCTCGTCGGGCTGGCCCAGGTTGGCGGTATAGGCATAGGGAATCGCGCCCTTGAGCTTCATCCAGTGCAGTGCGGCGCTGGTGTCGAGTCCGCCGGAAAAGGCAATGCCGACTTTTTGGCCGGCAGGAAGGTTTTGGAGAATGGTGGCCATGGAGTGTTCCTGGTTGCTGCGTGATTCGGTGTTCAGGCGTAGTGGCAGATGTAGTGGTAGGCCTGCTCGACGCGAATGTCGAACTTGGAGTTGCCGGGCACGCTGAAGGATTCGCCGATGGATGACTTTACCCACGCGTCGCTGCCGGCCAGCTTGTATTCGCAGGCGCCGCCGACGCATTCCATGGTTTCGGGGGCGCCCGTGCCGAAGGTGAGGGTGGAAGGCAGCACCACGCCCACCGATTTTTGGGTACCGTCAGCCAGCGTGAAGCCGTGGCTCACGCATTTGCCGTCGAAGTACACATTGGCTTGGGTAGTGATGCTGACGTTGTCGATTTTTTCGGTAGTCATGAAGATGTGGTGCGGGTGTAAACGCTGCGCAGGGCAGGCGGGCGGATCAGGCCCGGATTTTAGGTCAGCCCGCAGACGGGTCCGACACCACGTGAATCCAATGGCCTCTCGGCGGCGTATGAATAGTGTGGACAATGCCGTTCATGAAACCAGAAAGCCCGGATACCCAATTGATAGCACTCCTTGACCGTGTGGCACTCGCCGATGAGTCGGCGCTCAAAGAGTTGTATGCCCTGACCTCTTCCAAGCTCTATGGCGTGGCCGTTCGCGTGGTGACGAACCGCGAATGGGCCGAAGACGTGTTGCAGGAGGCCTTCCTGAACATCTGGAAGATCGCGGGAACCTACAAGGCGTCGCTGTCGCCCCCCATGGCCTGGATGGGCTTGCTGGTGCGCAGCCGGGGGCTGGACTTTCTGCGCCGCCGGGCCTCCGACCGGGCCGACCGGATGCAGGAACTGGACGATGTGATTTCAGACACGGTGGCTGGCGATTCGCCTAACCCGATGGACACCACCCAGGCCAGCGAGCAGGCCTGGGCCTTGCACCAGTGCCTGGGGCAGCTGGAGAACAAGCAGCGTGAAGTGGTCAGCCTGGCTTACCTGCGCGACTTGAGCCATAGCGAATTGGCCGAGCAGCTCAAGCTGCCGCTGGGAACGGTGAAAACCTGGATTCGCCGGGGGCTGGAGCAATTGCGCGGCTGCATGGGAAGGTTTGCATGAATGTTGCCCCCACGCTCCCCACTGCGTGTGGTTCGCTGCCCCCCGAGGGGGCCGCTGCGCCTGCGGCCTGGCAAAGCCAGTTCCGCGGCCCCTGCTGGAGTGGGCGTACCCCCACGCTCCCCACTGCGTGTGGTTCGCTGCGCCTGCGGCCTGGCATAGCCAGTTCTGCGGACCTGACTGGTTTAAAGCGCCTTTGGCTGCCGGTTGGGCGCCTTCATTTTTTGAAACAGTTTCATGAATATTCATAAAAACCCATCCCTGATGGAACAATTGGCCGCCAGCTATGCGCTGGGCACTTTGCGCGGCGGTGCGCGGCGCCGTTTTGAAACCCTGGCACGGGACAACGCAACCCTGCGGGCGGCTGCGCTGATCTGGCAAAGCCGTTTGGTGTCGGTCGTGGAACTGCAGCCCGAAGTGGCGCCCAGCCAAGTGGTCTGGAAACGGATTGAAAACTTTATCCAGGCAGAAAAACAAGCCCAGACCATGCAGGCGGCCCGAAGTGCCCCTGCCGTGTCCGCGACTGCCGGAGGCGGCTGGTGGTCCAGTCTGGGCTTGTGGCGCGGCGCTACCGCAGCCGGTGCCTTTGCGACCCTGTTGGCCGTGGTGACTGGCGTGAATTTCACCAAGCAGTTGAACGGTCAGGTGCAGGAACTCAGCGCCAAACTTTCAGCCACCTCGGCCATTGAATACGTCGCCGTGCTGGCAGACGACAAGGCGAATGCCTCGATTCTGGTGACGTTTGACCCCAAAACCCAGAAATTGATGCTCAAGCGGGTGGGTGATTTCCGCGAACAGGCTGACAAGTCACTTGAACTGTGGGCCTTGCCCCCGGGTGCGGCACCCAAGTCCCTGGGTGTGATGAGCGGCGACGCGGTGATGAAATTGACCGCTGCCAACAGCGACATCCGCCAGTCGCCGGTCTTGGCGATCACGCTGGAGCCAAAGGGCGGTGTGTCGCCCGGATCAGGGCCTACCGGTCCTGTCCTCTTCAAGGGCGCATTGATCAAAACGCCTGAATAGGTGAAACCTGGCCGGCTCAGGGCCTGCAACGCAGGGTGGAAAATAACAAAAAGGGACGCTCACTGGAGCGTCCCTTTTTGTTTTCAGTATGAAGGATTCAGCGCCAGTGGCCTCGATGCCCGCCGCCAAAGCCACGGCTGTAGCCAAAGTTGAGCGACAGGCCGATGGGCGGGTAATACGGCGCGTAGTAGGGACGGGGGGCGTAATAGGCCGGGTAGCCAGAGTAATACACCGGCGCGGTGACCACCGGCTGCACATAAACCGGCTGAGGTTGCACGTAAACCTGCTGCACCTGCACCGGCGGGGAATAGCTTGGCTGCGGCGACTGGAAAGGTTGCGGTGCGGCTTCAATGGCGCCGACCGGCGTGACATTCAGCCGCACATGCAAGCCCGGATCGTTGGGCATTTGCGCGGTGTATTGCGTGCCCTGGTATTCGTACACCACGTTGAAGTAACTGGCGCGGTTCTCATAAAACGTCTGCGTGCTGCACTGCTGCACGTTTTGCAATTGGTTGTTCGGGCCCTCAATGCGGTCACCGAGGAGGGCGCCACCCACCAGGCCGATCATGGTGGCCGCTGCCCGGCCGCCGCCGTTGCCGATGGCATTGCCCGCCGCGCCGCCAGCGATGGCGCCCATCAGCGCGCCCGCACCAGAAGTGGGTCGCTGTACCAAGACGGCCTCGTTGTTGCACACCTGGCGCGGCACGGCCACTTGCTGGACCACCGGGGTGCTGGAAATCACTCGCGCCAAAATGTCCATGGCCGATGCGGGCGCCGACGCCAGTGCGGCTGTCGCCACCACTGAACCCATGCAGGTTTTGATGAAGATGTTTTTCATAGCCAGGCCTCTTTGTCCAACTTGCCAATCGCGCGCGCGTTGTGAAACTGCTGTGTTTTCAATTTTCCAGAAACTCCGATTTTAATGAATATGACCTGTTTCAAGGCACAAAGTTCGGTCGCTGTTCTGTAAAGCTGGTGACCATCGAGCGAGACCCGACCGGCTCAAACCCGCCCGGACCAGTCGGCTGCATCAAAGCCGACCGTGATGTCTGGACCCCAGTCCATCACCGGCCGCTTGATCACGCTCGGGTTGGCGCGCATTACGGCCTGGGCGCTGGCCGCATCGACCACGGTGGCCTGCGTCGCCGCGTCAAGCTTGCGCCAGGTCGTGCCCTTGCGGTTGAGCAGCTTTTCCCAGCCAGCAGCGTTTACCCACCGCGTCAGTTGATCCGGGGGAACGCCCTGATTTTTGAAGTCATGAAAGCTGTGGTCCTGGCCGTGTTCCGCAAGCCAGGTGCGGGCCTTTTTGACGGTGTCGCAGTTTGGAATGCCGTAGAGAATGGTCATTTTGTCATTTTCAGGTTTTTTATAAGGAAGTAGTATGCTTTGCGCAATACCCACGGGCTTAAGCAGCTATTGATTGTGTAGCATTCGGACCGCAGGCTGCGTGCTGGAATAATGCATGAATTCGCCGACGCCTTGACGCCGTGCCTTCGTTGCCTGACCTGTTTTGAGGAATACCGCATGATTTCTTCTGCACCCGCCATTGCTGCGCCTGCGCTTTACCCGCCGATCGAGCCGTTTCGCACCGGCACGCTCGACACCGGCGACGGCCATTCGATCTATTGGGAACTGTGTGGCAATCCGCAAGGCAAGCCGGCGGTGTTCTTGCATGGCGGACCGGGTTCGGGTTGCTCGCCAGACCACCGGCGGCTGTTTGACCCCGCGCGCTACTGCGTGCTGCTGTTTGACCAGCGTGGCTGCGGCCGTTCCACGCCGCATGCGTCGCTGGACAACAACACGACCTGGCACCTGGTCGCCGACATCGAACGGCTGCGCAGCCTGATTGGCGTGGAGCGCTGGCTGGTGTTTGGCGGCTCCTGGGGTTCGTCGCTGGCGCTGGCCTATGCGCAGACGCATCCGGCGCAGGTGTCCGAACTGATCGTGCGCGGCATATTTACATTGCGCCGCGCCGAGTTGCACTGGTATTACCAGGAAGGCGCGTCCTGGCTGTTTCCCGACCTGTGGGAGGATTTCCTGGCACCGATCCCGCCAGCCGAGCGTGGCGACCTGATGGCGGCCTACCGCCGGCGGCTGGTCGGCAGCGACCGGGCCGCGCAACTGGCCTGCGCGCGCGCTTGGAGCCTGTGGGAAGGGCAGACCATCACGCTGCTGCCAGACCCGACGGGCGAGGCCAGGCACGGTGGCGACGACTTTGCGCTGGCGTTCGCGCGCATCGAAAACCATTATTTCGTGCATGGCGGCTGGCTGGAAGAGGGCCAGCTGATCCGCGATGCAGGCAGGCTCGCCGGCATTCCAGGTGTCATCGTGCAGGGCCGCTACGACATGGCCTGCCCGACCAAAACCGCCTGGGACCTGCACCGCGCCTGGCCCGAGGCTGAATTCCACCTGATTGCCGACGCCGGCCATGCCTTCGACGAGCCCGGCATCCTGGCGCAACTGCTGGCCGCGACTGACCGCTTTGCCCGCTGAAGCACTTCCGGACACGGGTCTTGCGCCTTGCGCGACAATGCAAATCTCTATGCAAAATCTCACCACTTTGGACGACTGGCTGGCGCATTGCGAGCGCCTGCACCCCACAAGCATCGACATGGGCCTGGACCGCGTCCGGACCGTGGCAGAACGCATGGGGCTGAAGTTTGACTGCCCGGTCATCACCGTGGCGGGTACCAACGGCAAGGGCTCGACCTGCGCCATGCTGGAAGCCATCCTCATGGAGGCAGGCTACAAGACCGGCGTCTACAACTCACCGCATCTGGTGCATTTCGAGGAGCGTTGCCGGGTGCGGGGCGACATCGTCAGTGCTACTGATTTAATAGCTAACTTCGCTTTTGTGGAAAGCGCAAGATGCCAAAATGGCAATGAAATATCGCTGACCTACTTTGAATTCACCACCCTGGCCATCCTGCAGCTGCTGGCCAATGCGAAGCTCGACGTGGTGATCCTGGAAGTGGGCCTGGGCGGCCGGCTCGACGCCGTCAACATCCTGGACGCCGACTGCGCCGTCATCACCAGCATCGACCTGGACCACATGGAATTGCTCGGATCGACGCGGGAAGCCATCGGCTTCGAGAAAGCCGGCATCATGCGCGCCGGCCGGCCGGTCGTTGTCAGCGACCCGGTGCCGCCGCAAAGCGTGCTCGACCATGCTGCCGCCCTGGGCGCCGATTTATGGCGCTTTGGCCACGACTTCAATTTTTCCGGCGACAAGCTCCAGTGGAGCTGGGCCGGACGCGGCCGCCGCTATGCCGGTATGGCTTATCCAGCGCTGCGCGGTGCCAACCAGCTGGTCAATGCCTCGGGTGTGCTGGCGGCGCTGACCGCCTTGCGCGACCGTCTGCCGGTCACCGCGCAGTCGGTACGCAATGGCCTGTCGCTGGTCGAATTGCCGGGAAGATTCCAGATCATTCCCGGCCAGCCGACGCTGGTGCTCGACGTGGCGCACAACCCGCATTCGGTGGCCGCGCTGACCGAAAACCTCGACGCCATGGGGTTTTATCCGTGCACGCATGCCGTATTTGGCGCCATGGCCGACAAGGACGTCGGCCCCATGCTGGCGCGCATCAGCCCGCTTATCGATAAATGGTATTTTACCGACCTGCCGACGCCGCGGGCTGCCTCAGGCGAAGCGCTGCGCCTTGCCTGGCAGGCCGGCAACACCCGTCCGGACGTGACAGCCGCTGCTTACAAAAGCCCTGATTTGGCATTGCAAGCAGTTGTCAAGGCGGCAAACCCGACTGATAGAATTGTGGTTTTTGGCTCGTTTTACACCGTGGGCGGAATCCTAAAGAACGGCGTGCCGCGACTTTCGGCGCCGCATTTGTCGGCCTGAGGCCGAATAAACCGGCTTAACCGGCTTAACCGGCTCAGCCGCCTGCGTCAGAACCGCAAACGGTTTGCAACCCCTACCTGGCCTTCAACGGACTCTCAACACACCATGGCGTTTTTCAAGTTCCGTCGGGGCGACACCAGTCCAACCCCTCCTGTCGGTTCAGCCACCCAGGCGCTTAGCGTCGAAGTGCTGCGCAAGCGTGCCAAGCACCGGCTGATCGGTGCATCGGTGCTGGTACTGCTGGGCGTTATCGGCTTTCCAATGCTGTTTGAAACCCAGCCACGTCCGGTGGCTGTCGATATTCCGATTGAAATTCCAGGGAAAAATAACGTCAAGCCGCTGGTGGTTCCCGTGCCTGCGCCTGCAGTGGCCACCGCGCCGGCTCCAGCCAAGACGACTTCGTCTGCAGCGCAAACGGTGACGGCGGCCACGAGCTTGTCACCTACCGAAGAAATTTATCCATCAGAACCGGCTGTACCGCTTGCCGAGCCTGCTTCTCCAGCTATTAAAAAAGAAGTGAAGCCAGAACCCCGGCAGGAGGCAATAGTTGAAGCCAGGCCGGAGGTCAGGTCACGCCCTGAACCCAAACCTGAACCCAAGCCCGTCGAAAAAGTGGAAGCCCAGCCAGCGGTCAAGCCCGAACCTGTGCCTGCCAAGCCGGCTCCTTTGAGCAATGACGGCGCGCGGGCGTTGGCGTTGCTCAACGCCAGGCCTGCTGTACAACCCCCCAAGGTGGAAGCACCGACCAAGCCGGCGACTGTCGAAGAAAACAAGGCCGCTGCCGCCGAAACCAAGGGCCGCATGGTGGTGCAGGTGGGTGCTTTTGCCGATGCCGCCAAGGCCGAGGAAACACGCCGCAAGCTGGAAAAAGCCGGCCTCAACACCTACACCCAAGTGGTCGACACCAAGGAGGGCAAGCGTGTCCGCGTTCGCGTCGGGCCGTTTGCCAACAAGGCGGAGGCTGAAAAGGCGGTGAACAAGATCAGGGCGCTTGATTTGCCGGTTGCCGTCCTGAGTTTCTAGTCTAGCGGGCCGCACTGTGATGCCGCTTGACTGGATTTTGGCAGGGGTTTTGTTTTTTTCACTGTTGCTGGGCGCCTGGCGCGGCCTGGTTTATGAAGTGTTGTCGGTGCTGGGCTGGGCCGCTTCGTTTTATGTGGCGCAATGGTTTGCGCCGCAGGTGGCTCTGCTGCTTCCCTGGCAGTCGGTCACCGAGCCGGTGCGTTATGCAGCGGCTTTCGTGCTGGTGTTCATCGCCGCGCTGTTTGCCGCCGGTTTGCTGGCCGCCTTGTTGAAGCGGCTGGTGGACGCCATCGGCTTGCGGCCTGTGGACCGCACGCTGGGTGCGGCGTTCGGCATCCTGCGCGGCATGATTTTGCTGCTGGCCGCCACTGTTGTCATCGACATGACGGCGCTCAAGTCGAGCGACTGGTGGCAGGAGTCCATCGGCGCGCAAACGCTGACGGCGACTCTTGTCAGCCTGAAGCCATTGTTGCCGGAGCCGTTTGCCAGGTATCTGGGTTGATTTTTTTGTTTTGTCTTTACGTTGAGAAATCGACACACCATGAGTAAAAAACCATGTGCGGAATAGTTGGAATCGTCAGCAAGGCGCCGGTCAATCAGCTGATCTACGACGGACTGTTGCTGCTGCAGCACCGGGGCCAGGATGCCGCCGGCATCGTCACCCAGCAGGGACGCAAGTTCTACATGCACAAGGCCAAGGGCATGGTAAGGGACGTGTTCCGTACCCGCAACATGCGGGCGCTGCCAGGCAATGTGGGGCTGGGCCAGGTGCGCTATCCAACGGCGGGCAATGCCTTCAGCGAAGACGAAGCGCAGCCCTTTTATGTGAATGCGCCGTTTGGCCTGGTCTTGTCGCACAACGGCAACCTGACCAACGCAGCCGAGCTCAAGGCCGAGCTGTTCAACACCGACCACCGCCACATCAACACCGACAGCGACTCCGAAGTACTGCTCAATGTGCTGGCGCATGAGCTGGAAAAAACCACCCGTGGCCTGCCGCTGACGCCGGCCGACGTATTTGCCGCCGTGCGCGGTGTGCACAAGCGCATCAAGGGCTCGTATGCGGTGGTGGCGCTGATTGCCGGCCATGGCCTGCTGGCATTTCGCGACCCGTTCGGCATTCGCCCGCTGTGCATCGGTCATGGCCAGAACGAAGACGGCAAGACCGTCATGGTGGCCAGCGAATCGGTGGCGCTGGAAGGTACCGCGCACCAGTTCGAGCGCGACATTGCGCCCGGCGAAGCCGTGTACGTGGACCTGGACGGCAAGGTGCATGCCGAACAGTGCGCCGAAAATTCGCAACTCAAGCCGTGCATTTTCGAGTTTGTGTATTTGGCGCGCCCGGACTCGGTGCTTGACGGCATTTCGGTTTATCAGGCGCGCCTGAATCTGGGCGAGACGCTGGCCAAGCGTGTGATTTCCACAGTGCCGCCGAACGAGATCGACGTGATCATCCCGATTCCCGAGTCCAGCCGCCCCAGTGCCACGCAACTTGCGCACCTTCTGGGCATTCCCTACCGCGAAGGGTTCGTCAAGAACCGCTACGTCGGCCGCACCTTCATCATGCCGGGGCAGGGCGTTCGCAAGAAATCGGTGCGCCAGAAGCTCAACGTGATCGCCAGCGAATTCAAGGGCCGCAACGTGCTGCTGGTCGATGACTCCATCGTTCGCGGCACCACCAGCCGTGAAATCGTGCAGATGGCACGCGATGCCGGCGCGCGCAAGGTGTACCTGGCCAGCGCCGCGCCGCCGGTGCGTTTCCCGAACGTCTATGGCATCGACATGCCGACGCCGGGCGAGCTGGTCGCACATGACCGCACCATCGAGGAAATCCGCCAGGTGATTGGCTGCGACGCCCTGATTTACCAGGATGTCGAAGGCATGAAGCGCGCCATCTGCTCGTTGAATCCGGAACTCGACGGCTTTGATGCGTCCTGCTTCGACGGCGTGTACGTCACCGGCGACGTGACAGCCGAGACCATTGCCGCTATGAATGCGGGGCGCGGCGACACCGCCGAAAAAATTGGCGAAGACGGCGACGTCGATGTCTCGCGTCTGGCGCTGCCCAATCCGCAGGAAGCTTGAAATGACCCAACGACCACTGCCCGAAAACCTGCACCCTGACACGCTGGCCGTGCGTGTCGGCGTCGAACGCAGCCAGTATGGCGAGAATTCCGAAGCGCTGTACCTGACCAGCGGCTTTGTGCAGCCCGATGCTGAAACCTCGGCACGCCGCTTTGCCGGCACCGAGGAAGGCTTTACCTACGCCCGCACGTCGAATCCAACCGTGGCTGCCTTTGAGCAGCGGCTGGCCGCGCTGGAAGGCACCGAAGCGGCCATTGCCGCATCCAGCGGCATGGGTGCCATTTTGATGATGGGCATGGGGCTGCTCCGGGCCGGGGACCATGTGGTGTGTTCGCAGTCGGTGTTCGGCTCGACGCTGAACCTGTTCGGCAAGGAATTCGCCAAGTTCGGCGTTGAAACCACGTTTGTCTCGCAGACCGACATTGGGCAATGGCAGGCAGCCATGCGCCCGAACACCAAACTGCTGTTTGCCGAAACCCCGACCAATCCGCTGACCGAAGTCTGCGACATCCGGGCGCTGGCCGACGTGGCGCATGCGGGTGGCGCGTTGCTGGCGGTGGACAACTGCTTTTGCTCGCCCGCGCTGCAGCGGCCCGCCGAAATGGGCGCCGACCTGATCATCCATTCGGGCACCAAGTACCTTGACGGCCAGGGCCGCGTCATGGCGGGTGCGATCTGCGGACCGTCGAAGCTGATCGTCGATGTGTTTGGCCCGATCGTGCGCACCGCCGGCATGGTGCTGGCGCCGTTCAATGCGTGGGTTGTGCTGAAAGGCATGGAAACGCTGCGCATCCGCATGCAGGCGCAAAGTGCCACGGCGCTGGCGATGGCGCAATGGCTGGAAACGCACCCGGCGGTGACGCGCGTACATTACCCGGGCCTGGTTTCGCACCCCCAGCACGAACTGGCCATGCGCCAGCAGGGTGGGCTGGGCGGCGCGGTGCTGTCCTTTGACGTGCGCGGCGGCGACCCGGAAACGGCGCGCGCCAATGCTTTTCACGTCATCAACAGCACGCAGGTGGTGAGCATTGCCACCAACCTGGGCGACACCAAGTCCATCATCACCCACCCCGGCACCACCTCCCATGGCCGGCTCACCGAAGCGCAGCGCCAGGCCGCCGGCATCAAGCAAAGCCTGATCCGCTTTGCGGCGGGACTTGAATACATTGACGACCTGAAAGCCGACCTCTCGCGCGGCCTGGACACTCTGGCATGACATCCAAAACAAGAACCCGCTTCGCCCCTTCGCCCACCGGCTTCATCCACCTGGGCAACATCCGCTCAGCCCTGTACCCGTGGGCCTTCGCCCGTGCCACCGGTGGCGATTTCATCCTGCGCATTGAAGACACCGACGTGGAGCGTTCCAGCCAGGCGGCTGTCGATGTGATCATCGAAGGCATGCGCTGGCTGGGCCTGGACTACGACGAAGGCCCGTTTTACCAGATGCAGCGCATGGACCGCTACAAGGCGGTGCTGGCCGAGATGGTGGTTGCAGGCCATGTCTACCCGTGCTACATGAGCATGGGCGAGCTGGACGCGCTGCGCGAAGCACAAATGGCGGCGAAAGAAAAACCCCGCTACGACGGCACCTGGCGGCCCGAGCCTGGCAAGACGCTGCCGTCCATTCCCGAAGGCGTGCAGCCCGTGTTGCGCTTCAAGAATCCGCAGGGCGGCGCGGTGGTCTGGGACGACAAGGTCAAGGGCCGCATCGAAATCAGCAATGACGAACTCGACGACCTGGTGATTGCCCGGCCCGACGGAACGCCGACCTACAACTTCTGCGTCGTCGTCGATGACATGGATATGGCCATCACCCATGTGATTCGCGGCGACGACCATGTCAACAACACGCCGCGCCAGATCAACATCTTGCGCGCACTTGGCCGGGACGTGCCGGTTTATGCCCATCTGCCGACCGTGTTGAACGAGCAGGGCGAGAAGATGAGCAAGCGCAGCGGCGCCAAGCCGGTGACGCAATATGCCGCCGAGGGTTATTTGCCAGACGCGATGGTGAACTACCTGGCGCGCCTGGGCTGGAGCCATGGCGACGACGAGATTTTCAGCCGTGAGCAATTTTTGCAGTGGTTCAGCCTCGACCACCTTGGCAAGAGCGCCGCGCAGTTCGACGAGGCCAAGCTGCGCTGGGTCAATGCCCAGCACCTCAAGGCCATGGCCGATGAAACACTGGCGGGGCTGGTAGCGCCTTTCCTGGCGCTTGACGGTGTAACGGGTCTGGATGCAGTATGGCTGGCGCGCGGCTGCGCGCTGTTCAAGGACCGATGCAGCACGCTGGTCGAACTGGCCGCGTGGCTCAAACTGCTCATCACCGGCGGGCAGGCGAGCGCCGAAGACGTCGGCAAGCATGTCACCGACGCCGTGCGGCCTGCGCTGGCCAAGCTGTCCGATGCGTTGGCGGTTTGCGAATGGAACAAGGCGGCGGTTGCCGCAGTCATCAAGCAGGTGCTGCTGGACACCGGCCTGAAAATGCCGCAACTGGCCATGCCCGTGCGCGTCCTGCTTTTGGGAACGCCGCAAACACCATCACTTGATGCAGTTGTCGAACTCATGGTTCGAGAAAAAGTCATCGCCAAATTGAATTTAGTTTGAAATTTTTTAAAAGCCTGATTTTTGTCGATATAATTTGAGGCTCGACAGGTTACTGAGAAATTGGTGACTAAGGGGGTATAGCTCAGCTGGGAGAGCGCTTGCATGGCATGCAAGAGGTCATCGGTTCGATCCCGTTTACCTCCACCAACTGTCTGAGAATTTTTGAAGTTTTTTTGCAAGCCTTAAAAAGCCTGCGCCGGAAGTCACCAGGTTAAGACCCCATCGTCTAGAGGCCTAGGACACTACCCTTTCACGGTAGGTACCGGGGTTCGAATCCCCGTAGGGTCGCCAAATTTCCTTGCCGCAAGGCAAAGAGAAGAAGCACAAGTTGTTAAGCACTTGGCTCGCAAGAGCAAACGCTTTTCTACCAGGAGTGGTAGTTCAGTTGGTTAGAATACCGGCCTGTCACGCCGGGGGTCGCGGGTTCGAGTCCCGTCCGCTCCGCCAGATTGAAGCCCTTGCAATTCTATGAATTACGAGGGCTTTCCTCTTAAATCCGTTTTGTGATTTAAAAGATTGTCGAGATTTTTGCAGGCCTTGAAAAGCCTGCGCCGGAAGTCACCAGGTTAAGACCCCATCGTCTAGAGGCCTAGGACACTACCCTTTCACGGTAGGTACCGGGGTTCGAATCCCCGTAGGGTCGCCAAATTTCCTTGTCGTAAGGCAAAGAGAACAAGCACAAGTTGTTAAGCACTTGGCTCGCAAGAGCAAACGCTTTTCTACCAGGAGTGGTAGTTCAGTTGGTTAGAATACCGGCCTGTCACGCCGGGGGTCGCGGGTTCGAGTCCCGTCCGCTCCGCCAAACCTTCAAAAGGCTCGAGTAATCGGGCCTTTTGTCTTTTAGGCTGCTTTCGAGGTGAGGCCATTGCAGTGGACCATTCAAGGACCACCACAATGCGTATTCCTGCCGACATCCGTCGCTTTCGCCACGGTATTTATTATTTCCATGTCGTTATTTCCAGATCCCTGCCCCCGCGATGGAGTGAACGGCCCGAGATCAAAATGTCGCTCAAAACCCGGGATCAGCTCTAAGCATTGGTTCGTGCTGGTCTTTAATTAGCGAAGTTCCCTACGGTATTGCGAAGCCGGGCGCCTCGTACCTCGCGCCTCGCGCTTCTTCCATACGAAGGCTACTGGGTTCTGGTTGTAGCCCTTGAGGCAGGCGCTAATGTGCGCCACCAACCCAAAATCACTGGCGAAGCTGGCTCTCTTGAGGGACTTGCGGATGAGTAGGGCAAGCCAGCTTTCGACCTGGTTGAGCTAACTTGCCGAAGTCGGGATGTAGTGAAATTTCTCGCTCGGGTGCCGGGCCAGCCAATTCATCGCACTTCTTGTAGGTCAACAAGTTGTCCAATTCGACGTGCAGGAGCCTAGTTCGTAACTGTAGAGGCCACGACCTCAATCCATGAAGCTCATAAAAACTTTGCGCGTCTTCTTTTTGTTCGCCCGGCCAATCACCTTGCCAGTCGCGACTTCCAAAGCCGCAAAGAGGGTGATAGTGCGGTTGCACTTATTGGTGCCCTTGTCACCTTGAACCACCTTGTTACCAGCTGGAAAAAAGCCCGCAGGACGTGTGATAGTCTGGATTGAAGGCTTCTCATCCACACTGAAGATGATGGCGTTTTCCGGTGCAGACAGATAAAGTCCCATCACATCTGCCGCCTTGGCGGAAAAGTCGGGATATTGGTTGACACACCAAGAACGCCTGCGCGACAGACCGATGCCTTCGGCACGCAGAGTTTCCCAGACATGCCACATGGCCATCCCCAACGTGCTCGCCAGCAGGCAGCCGTCCCAGTGGCCAAATCCTCATGAGGGCACCAGTTCGAGTGGGGCCAGGATACGCTTGCGCAGTTCCGGGTCGTGCATGCGCGGCGCTCCCCAGCTAGGCCGGCCCTGCAGGCCCGCCACGCCAGCGGTCAAAAAAACCACAGTGCCACGGAGACAAAGTGTCTTTATTGAGTTTCATTTGCTTTGCCGTATCTTCAACCCCGACTCCGTCAATGCCTAGCAACACAATGCGAGCTCGTTCTTTCAGGCGCGCTTCAATCTTTTTGCCTCGGGCCAGAGAGGTCAACATCTCGCGTTGCTCGGGGGTGCAGGGCAAAGCAGACAAAACCCGGGGCATGATGGTTCTCCACTGAAAAACCAGGGAAGATCCAAATTGAGGCGGAAATTCTTCCTCAATCAAGCACTAGGGTTTTCAGTGATGGGTAACCGGAATTTCTTATTGAAAATAAGCATATTGGAATGTTGCCAATGTGGTTCGGAGCTTGGCCGAAGACATGTCTCAATGCTTATCCGGGGCATTAAAGGGACAGATGACATGGCGCTCTTTACGGAACATGCGCCTTCCAATAAAACTTTTAACAAGGAGAAGGACCATGCTTCGCTGCAAAATCGGTGATCTGGCTTACATCATTAAAGGAACAAATGTGGGAAGGCTGGTGGATATCCTCCCCTCACCCTCTCCCCATGGGTATGGATGGTGGGCTGTTCGAGTGGTGGGTCCGGCGGTGCCGGCATCCTATGACAGCGGTATTAAAAACACCAGCACGGGAAGTGTTGAAGACTACCGACTGCGGCCTATCCGCGACAACAACGGGAAAGATGAAATGCTGGCCCTCACGGGCAGGCTTTCCGCTGGCGGCTGATGGTTAGTTGACGATGCTTGCGACTTGTACTCACACCAATTGGGGTTGCCTGAACGAGTCCTAGAGTTCAAACTGACGGGTGCTCGCTTTTTTATTCACGTGGCCCCAAAGAATAAGAGGGTTTGGTCAGCAATTTTGCCTGTCGACCGGTTGATCCTGCCGCGCTCCGTCTGTAGGCGCATGGCTTCCAGACCGAGGAGCTTTAGACTGCTATCGCCGTCATTGAGAAAATTTCCCGCATGCGAGCATTTGTTCGAACAGAATATTTCGGATATGGTTTCCATCGCAATGCATAAAAGGAGCTTTGATATGAGTAACGAAAATGCCCAGGCCAAATGCCCATTCAGCGCAGCTGCTGCAGTTGGTACAACCAACCGTGATTGGTGGCCCAACCGGTTACCGCTGGAACTGCTGCATCAACACTCAGCAAAGTCGGACCCGATGGGACAGGACTTCGACTACGCCCAGGCATTTAACAGCCTGGATCTGGCGGCAGTAAAGACCGATCTCGCTGCGTTGATGACGGATTCCCAGGAATGGTGGCCGGCGGACTTCGGACATTACGGAGGATTGTTCGTCCGCATGGCATGGCACAGCGCAGGCACTTACCGGATAGGCGATGGCCGGGGGGGGGCGGGGCGCGGTCAACAGCGTTTTGCGCCGCTGAACAGCTGGCCGGACAATGTGAGTCTGGACAAGGCTCGACGCCTGCTTTGGCCAATCAAGCAGAAATACGGCGAGAAAATTTCTTGGGCCGACCTGATCATCCTCACGGGCAACGTGGCACTGGAAACCATGGGTTTCAAAACGTTCGGCTTTGCAGGCGGTCGCCAGGACGTATGGGAGCCGGATCAGGATGTGTACTGGGGTCGCGAGACGAAATGGCTCGGCGGCGACGTGCGTTATTTAAAAGGATCGCCCGGAGTTGAAGAAGGTCATGGCGTTCTGGTCAAGGACGACGACAGCGAAGTGACCCACACGCGCGACCTCGAAAACCCGCTCGCCGCGGTTCAGATGGGTTTGATCTATGTCAACCCTGAAGGTCCGGACGGCAAACCCGACCCGCTTGCCGCCGCCATTGACATACGCGAGACATTCGCCCGTATGGCCATGAACGACGAAGAAACTGTGGCGCTGATCGCCGGCGGTCACAGTTTCGGCAAGACCCACGGTGCCGCACCTTCGGAGCATGTAGGCAATGAGCCCGAGGCGGCTGGCGTGGAGGCCCAAGGCTTCGGCTGGACCAATAGCTTTGGCAGCGGCAAGGGCCGCGACACCATTACCAGCGGGCTGGAAGTAACATGGACCAGCACTCCGACGAAGTGGAGCAACAACTACTTTGAAAACCTGTTCGGCTTTGAATGGGAACTGACCAAGAGCCCGGCTGGCGCGCAGCAGTGGGTGGCCAAGAACGCTCCCGACATTATCCCGGACGCGCATGACCCCTCCAAGCGTCACCGTCCGACAATGCTGACCACAGATCTTTCGCTGCGAATGGATCCGGCGTACGAAAAAATCTCCCGGCGCTTCCATGAAAATCCCGACGAGCTCGCCAATGCCTTCGCACGTGCCTGGTTCAAGCTCACCCACCGCGATATGGGGCCGCGTGCTCGCTATCTTGGCCCCGAGGTGCCGGCTGAGGTGCTCATCTGGCAGGACCCAATCCCGGAAGTCAACCACGCCCTGGTGGATCAGCAGGATGTGGCATCCCTGAAGAAAAAGGTACTTGCATCGGGACTGACAGTGGCCGAACTTGTTTCGACCGCCTGGGCGTCAGCGTCCACGTTCAGGGGCTCCGATAAGCGGGGCGGTGCAAACGGTGCCCGAGTCCGGCTTTCGCCGCAGAAGGACTGGGCTGTCAATCAGCCAGAGCAACTGGCCAAGGTGCTGCAGATATTGCAGGGGATTTGCAAGGAGTTCAATGCTCAGTCCGGTGGCAAGAAGCTTTCAATGGCTGATCTGATCGTTCTGGCAGGCAGCGCAGCGGTGGAGCAGGCAGCTCAGAACGCAGGGTATGAAGTCATTGTTCCTTTCGCGCCGGGGCGCATGGACGCGTCGCAAGAGCAGACCGACGTGCATTCCTTTGCGCCACTCGAACCAATCGCTGATGGCTTCCGCAACTACCAAAAGACCCGCTACAGCGTGCCTGCAGAAGCTCTGCTGCTCGATAGGGCACAGCTGTTGACACTGACGGCTCCGGAGATGACCGTGCTCGTCGGTGGACTTCGGGTGCTTGGAGCGAATGTGGGCCAGACCCTGGATGGCGTTTTCACCAGCAAGTCGGGCACGCTGAGCAACGATTACTTTGTCAATCTGCTCGACATGGGCACTCAATGGAAGTCACTTTCAGAGGCAGGGGACCAGTTCGAAGGGGTGGACCGCAAGACCGGCCAACGTCGTTGGACCGCCACGCGGGTCGATCTTATTTTTGGTTCGAACGCGCAGTTGCGAGCGATAGCCGAGGTTTATGGCAGTGCGACTGCGCAAAAGAAGTTTGTCAGTGACTTCGTGACTGCCTGGACCAAGGTGATGAATCTCGACCTTTTTAACTAAAAAGGTGCTGTCCATTTACCACCATCGCAAGTCTCAGTCCAAGCGGGTTGTCTGGCTTTGCGAGGTGCTCGGCTTGCTTTATTCCACGCGGGATCGGGTTTTATGAGGGATTTCTTTGTATGGTCTATCTGCTTGTGGGAGCTCTGACGCTCCAGCGCAGAAAACGCGCCGCACAGCACACGACTCGGATCCATCAGCTGCTTGATGAGCGCATCTGACAGGTTCGCAAGAGGATACGCATCAGGGGCCCGTGCCAAGAACGTAGACTTGGCCGGTCATGGCGCCTGGCCCGCGCGCGAAGCGATTGCGACCAAGATTGCGACGTTGTCACAACAGATGGACAAGTCATTGAAGTGTGATCAGGGTACGGTGATGGCCCAGACACGATGAGCTTCCTCGCCGATGGCGCGCCATCCATGATTGGCAGGACAGCATGGGTGGATTCCAGGGCTTTCCATTCAATTGGCTTAAGACAACGGTGCAGTACGGCTAGCGTTTTGCTGTCATGCATAGGCCCCAGCCTTGCCAAGGCACGAACTGCGACACAGGCCTGATCCATGTCCAAAGCAAGCGTCAATCGGGGGGCATGCTTGACCATGATTTTGGAGCAACCGAGTGTGAATTTGCGGGTGCGCCCTGAGGTCAGGTAGACCTCACAGATCGGGAACTGCTGGTTCAGGCCCAGTGCGTTCGCCGCATTGGCGCCATGTGGCGCAACGATATTGCCGCTTTGGCTTGCAAGGGCCTCAACCACTTTTTCCAGGGCGGTAGAGCGCGTGCCAAAACGGTTGGAGGTGGGGGCGATATAAGCACTACGGACTACCCTTGGCACCTTTTTCCTCCTTGGCCAGCCGCGAAAAAACCTGATCGACCGCAGCCCATGAACCTAAGTGTAAGAACTCTTTGGGCGAAACCAGGCCTCCCTCGGGAAGGGCTAAGCTATTGCTGTGGGCGAAGGGAGACTACCGTCGGTGCGGTAGCCGGCACCAAAATCAACAGCGTTTCCTGCGCGTTGGATGATGAACACCCATTCACACCCATTCACACCCATTCACACCCATTTTTGGCGGTATCCGGCGCATGCCCACAAATGGTCGTACAGGCCCAATAAAACGCCCATCAACACCCATTTCTGAGGCTGCGTGGTCACGGGTACGAATTTCAAACAGAAACTTGAATCCGCGCTACAGTAGCGGCTCGCTTGCCCATTGGAATGAGCCATTCTTGAAGAATGGCCTTGCAGTGTGAATCGACCGCAAAGCCGTATGAACACTTGGTTTGCATAGAGATTGACCAATCTCCTGTCCGCTCCGCCAGCATCCAAGGGTTTGCCACCATGAAAATAGCGGCAACCCTTTTTTTATCCAAAAATTGGAACTGGCCCTTACCACAGGGCTCAATTGGCAGCCACCTCCCTGTCACCCGGTATTTATTGATGCCGGGCTTTCGCTGGCCTCTTGCACAAGCAATCTCGAGCCATGATTCTTTTTGAAAGTACAAAAAACACCCATGCCCGACCAATTTACAAACAACCTTGAACGCCTGACAGACTATTTGTTGACGTACGGAATGAACGTGCTGGGGGCGATTGCCACGTTGATTGCGGGTTACATCGTGGCAGGCTGGCTCAGCCGCATGGTCAACGGTGCCGTCAAAAAAATAGACAAGATAGATCCGGTTTTTCACCAGTTGCCGGGAAAAATTGTCCGCGTCGCGGTGCTTATTTTTACGCTGATTGCCGTATTGAACCGCTTCGGCGTCGAGACCACCAGCCTGATTGCCCTGCTGGGTGCGGCCGGCCTGGCCATCGGGCTGGCCTTGCAGGGAACGCTGAGCAATGTGGCTGCAGGCGTCATGATTTTGTTTTTTCGTCCGTTCAATATTGGCGATGCTGTCCAGCTTGACGGCAAGGTTTATATCATTGACGCGCCAGGATTCTTTATCTGCAAGGCGCATCTGCCGGACGGCCCTATTGTTTTTATTCCAAACTCGAAAATCTGGGGCCAAACCATCGTCAATCTGTCGGTCACGGACAAAGACATCCGCCGCATTGACGAGTCCTACGGCATTGCCTATGGCGACAACATTGACACTGCGCTGGCCATCCTGAATCAGATAGCGCGAGAGGAGTCACGCATCCTGCAGGACCCGGCCCCGCTGATCAAGGTCGACAGCCTGGGCGACAATTCGGTCAACATCCTGTTCCGTGTCTGGACCTCACGTACCGACTGGTGGGGCACCAAGCTCGACCTCATCCAGCGCTGCAAGGAAAAACTGGAGCAGGGCGGCTGCTCGATCCCCTTTCCGCAGCGCGAAATCCACGTTATCCAGGAGGCGGCCAAGGTCGAGGACCTTCGCCCTTAAGCGAAAGTCAGTCGTTTGCCTTCTTTGTTTTCACGGGTGGCGCTCGCTTTGCTTTTGGTGTGCTCGCCGTTGACTTTCCCTGCTTCGTAACAGACTTGGCTGTTACTTTTGCCGATTTTTTTGCCGCTGCCTTGAGCGTTGCAGGCTTGGCTGGCAGCGCCGGCTCTGCCATTTCGATACCAAACACATTCCCCAGCAGCGCGTCGTCAAGCACCTTGCCCGGCGCCATGCGCTTGGCTGAAGGCTTTAGTCCCCCCTCTGCTTGCTGGACCAGGTCCTTGGCATCGACCCGGCGCAGGCTGAAAAGCATCTCGGGTTGTTGGTCCAACCGGGTCCCTATACCGTACAGCACGGCAGCGACATGTTTGCACATGAATGCGTAATCCGGACAGTCGCAGTCAAATGTGATCTCTTCGGGTGAGGGGAAAAGTCCGGTTCCTGGTTTGCAGATGCGCTCCATCACCGCACCTGACAGCTTGCCTTGCAGCAACTCGACCAGTGAATCAATCGAACCCGAACAATCGGTGCAGATGGTTTTCCACTGCTTTTCAGGCACGGCCGTCACGCTGACAGACACTTTGTAAAGGCTCGAACCCATCACCTGCGCGCGTGCCTCGCCGGGCGTGACCTGCAGGTCAATCACCGAACCGTTGCGCACATAGCTGCTGCCGCGCTGCAGGCGGTTGGTGTAATCGCTGTAGTTGGCCAGGTTGTCGCACCAGGCCTTGCCCCAGAAAGTCTTGGCGAGGACGCCACGAAAAGGCATGATCGGCGTCAAGACAGCGCCGGCTTTTTTCGCCTTGCCAGCAGCTTTCTCGGCTTTTACCCGCCGTTCGGCGACCGATACATAAGCGGGCCACCCGTAGTTGTCGTCACGCATTATTTCTCCTTCCTGACTTCAGTTTTCTTTGGCAGCGTGAATATCCAGCTTGACCAAGTCCAGCAGTTCGCGGTCGCTCATCTCCGTCAGCAACAGTTCAGCGCCGCCCTCCAGCACATCTTGAACCAGTTGCTGCTTGGATTCAATCAACTGGTCGATGCGGTCTTCCACCGTGCCCTGGCACACAAACTTGTGCACCAGCACGTTGCGCTGCTGGCCGATGCGAAAGGCGCGGTCGGTGGCCTGGTTTTCGACAGCCGGATTCCACCAGCGGTCAAAGTGAATCACATGCGACGCTGCCGTCAGGTTCAGGCCTGCACCGCCGGCCTTGAGCGACAGCACGAAAAACGGCGTCTGCTCGTCTTCCTGAAAGCGCCTGACCAGTTCGCGGCGTTTGGCCACCGGCGTAGCGCCATGCAGCACCAGGCCTTCGCGGCCAAAAATGCTGCCAAGAAACGCCGCCAGCGGCTCGGTGGTTTCGCGGAACTGGGTAAAAACCAGCACTTTTTCCTGTTTGGCGGCAATCACCTCGGCGAGTTCTTTCAATCGGGCGAACTTGCCGCTGTCGGGCGCTTTCCAGGCGCCGTCGCCCAGCCATTGCGAAGGGTGATTGCAGATCTGCTTGAAGCGCATCAAGAAGGACAGCACGACACCCTTGCGGCCAATGCCTTCGGCGTCTTCGAGCGCATTGGCCAGGTCTTGCACCGACTGCTGGTAGAGCGCCGCCTGCAGCGGACTCAGCAGGCACCAGGCCTTGACTTCGGTCTTGTCGGGCAGGTCGCTGATCACCTGCTTGTCTGTTTTCAGGCGGCGCAGGATGTACGGCTGCACCAGCGCGCGCAAGGGGCCGAAATGTTCGGCGGCGGCCAGCCGCTTGGTGAACTTGGCAAACACCTTGTCCGTGCCCAGCAGGCCGGGGTGGGTGAAGTCAAAAATCGACCACAGGTCGGACAGGCGGTTTTCCACCGGCGTTCCTGTCAGGGCGATACGCGACTGCGCCTTGATTTTTTTGACCTGCCGCGTCTGCCGGGTGCCCGGGTTCTTGATCGCCTGCGCTTCATCGATCACGAACAGCCGCCAGTCAAAACCCTGCAGCAGCGGCTGGCGCAGCAGTGAGCCGTAGCTGGTGATGACCAGGTCTGCACCGGCCAGCCGCGCTGCATCCAGCGCCTTGAAATCGGCGGGTGGCATGGCTGACGGATGGGCCACCAGCACGCGCAGGTTCGGGGCGAAGCGCCCGGCTTCGGCTGCCCAGTTGGCCAGCAGCGAGGCCGGTGCCACCAGCAGACTGGGCTGGTGGGCAGAAGCGGTGGCGCTGGCGCTGCCTTCGCGCTTGAGCACCAGCAGCAGCGCGAGCACCTGAATCGTCTTGCCCAGTCCCATGTCGTCGGCCAGGCAAGCGCCCAGTCCGAGCCGGGTCAGCAGGTACAGCCAGCGCACGCCGGCCTGCTGATAGGGCCGCAATGTGGTCTTGAGCTCCGGCCCCGGATCGATTTGCGCCAGGCCCTCGGGCTTGCGCAGCCCGGCCAGGGTGTCGGCCAGCCACGGGCCGGCGGCCAGTTCGGACCAGTCGGCGTCCAGCGGCTCGCCGCTTTCGTCAAGCGAAGCGCCGGCCAGCAGCCGCATGGCCGGGGCAAAGGACAGGCCGTTCTCGGCGGCGGCTTCAATCGCTTTAAAGCGCTCCAGCAGGCGGCCGATGGCCTTGCGATCGACTTCGACCCAGCGACCACGAATGAACTGCAGGCCATCTCCGCGCTGGAGCAGCGCCTCAATTTCAGTGTCGTTCAGGTTTTCGCCGTCAAGGCAGACATGCATGCTGAAGTCCAGCAGCGCATTCTGGCCCAGCAGCGATGGCGCTCGCGTGCCGACACTGACCTTGACCACCGGGCGCAACGGTTTGCCGGCTTTCCAGACCTTCGGCGTTCGCACGATGATGCCGGCGGCTTCCAGTTTCGCAAGGTCGGACAGGAAACGAAAGGCATCCAGCGCGGTCCAGCGCAGCGGGTGGTAGATGTCGCCGGTCTCGACCATTTCGCGCAGCCAGCCACAGTGTTCGGCCGCACGCTTCACCGGCAGCAGCAGCGACAGCAGTTGCGCCCGGCTCTTGCTGTCAGAAAATTCTGCCAGCGCTTGCGACAGGGGCTGGTGCTGCGCCGTTCCATGTGCCGACAGGCGCGCGGTGTAGGTAGCCAGAAAGGCGAACGGCGCGTCCGGATCCTTGCGGTTTTCCGCCAGGTTGAAATGCACGCGGCCGACCAGGTTCCAGGCCGGATGGCGCGATTTCAGAAAGGCCTGCAGCGGCAACCCGGCCGCTGCCAGTTCCAGCTTCAGGGCGCCATCCATTGCTTTCCACAACACCGCCAGCCCTTGGGCTGTCACATACTCGGCCCCTGTCATGGGCGGCAGGTCGGCGATCAGCGCGTCAAATTCTGCGGACTCGGGCATGGAAAGTTCGATCTTGCCGTCCTCGGGCACGGCGCACAGGGCGGTGACATAAAGCGTTGCCACGGCGCGCCACCAGGCCCAGGCTGGCGGCAGGGCTTGGCCGACATGCTTTGTTCCCAGCAGCAGCAGTCCATGCCCGCTGCCCAGCGCAAAAGCCTCCTGCAGTTCCTGGCTGACGTGCGGCGCCAGTGGCGGCGCATCGTCCTGCGGCGTGGCCAGCAGGTGGCCACGGGGCGTCAGCTTAGGCGCCAGCTTGTGCAGGCTGTCGAGGTGATGCACGTTGTCCAGCGTGTCGGGAGCGTTCAGGGCGTCCATTGTTCAATCGGTTGAATCGCCCATCGGGGTGGCATGGGACTGGGGGAGCTCGCTAATTTCGCGGGCTGTCGGCTTGATTCCATCAGGACCGGCCGGATTTTTCGCGCTGGATGTCAAGGCGCAGCGACTGCACTTCCTCGCGCAGTTGCCTGATCTCGTGCATCAGCTGGTGCTCAATGTGAAGTTCTTCGCCTTCCTCGACATCCTTCTCCACGAAGATGGCCGCCAGCGAGGCGGTGGCCAGTGACAGCACTGCCAGCCCCAGCAGCACCACGATGACGGCGAACATGCGCGACGCATGCGTGCTGGGCACCACATCGCCATAACCCACCGTGGCTGCCGTGGTGAACGCCAGCCACAAACCTTCGGCCATGGTGTGCACACCGGGGTCAAGCAGCCAGAAGCCAAAGCCGCCCAACAGCAGGATCACTGCGCACAGGACCAGCGAATAAAAAACTCCCTGTCGGGCGATATGGACTTTTCTGGGGTGCTTCTTGAACGACATGGGCGGTCTGGTTATGGCGAATGGGAAGGCGAATGGAAATATCGATTATTGTCCGCACCCGCCGGGCTGCACAATGGCGCCATGCGTCATTCTCTTTCCGAAACCACCGGGCCGCAGCGGCTGCTGTATGGCCTGCTTGCGGGCCTGGCAAGCGCTGGCCTGCCGCTGCCGCTGGTCTGGCAGTTTCGCGGACTGCTGGGCTGGAGCGTCGGCGTGGCGGTGTACCTGGCGCTGGCCTGGTGGCTGTGCGAGCGCTTCGACGCCCAAAAAACCCGCGAGCGCGCGCAGGCGCAGGACGAACCCAGCGTGGTGCTGTTTTTGCTGATGCTGCTGGCCACGATGGCTTGCGTGGCCGCCATCGTGGTCATGATGCAGCAGGGCAAAGCATTCTCCGGAACAACGCGTGCGCTTCATCTCGCGCTGTCAGTGGTCGCGCTGATCACGTCCTGGCTGTTTATCCAGACGATTTTTGCGTTTCGCTATGCCCATCGTTATTACCAGGAGGAAAAGCTGAAAGAGCCCGATGGACCGGGCCTGGCGTTTCCGGGCGGGCAGGACCCGGATTATTTTGACTTTTTGTACTACGCCCACGTGGTCGGCATGACGTCGCAGGTCTCTGACGTGCAGGTCACCTCGCGAGAGATGCGCCGGCTCACGTTGGTGCACAGTGTGCTGTCGTTCGGCTTCAACATGCTGGTGCTGGCGCTCAGCATCAACGTGGTGGCCGGCGTGTTGCAATAACTCAGGGCAGCATGGCGCGCCGGCGTCCTGGCCGAAGCAGTCCGGTGGACAGTGCCGTGCCGCAAACAATGACCGCAGCGCAGCCCAGCATCCACGGCGTGATTGACTCGCCCAGAAACAGCACGCCGTAGAACACCGCAAACACCGGCACCACAAACGTCACCGACAGCGCGCGCGCCGGACCGGCGTTTTCAATCAGCCTGAAAAACAGGATGTAGGCGATGCTGGTGCAGACCACGCCGACGGCCAGCAGCGCCAGCCAGGCCGACGCACCCGGCATGCGCGCCGGCCACAGCCACCAAGCCGGCAGGGACAAGCCCAATGTGGCACCGATCTGGCTGCCGGCGGCCGTCACCAGTGGCGGAAAACCGGAAAGATAACGTTTGGTGTAGCTGGCCGAAATGCCGTAGCAAACACAAGCGAGCAGGCACGCCAGCACGGCCCAGACTGGCGCCACGCCCGAAGCGTTCGGCTTGAAGCTGGCCTGGTCCCACGCCAGCAGCGCGACGCCGGAAAAGCCGATGACCAGCCCCGCGAAGCGCCAGGCGGTAGGTTTGTCCTTGAGCCAGAGCCAGGCAATCAGCGCGCCGAACATCGGCACGGTGGCATTCAGGATCGAGGCCAGTCCGGTGCTGATGGACAGCAGCGCAAACGAAAAGCAGGCAAACGGAATACCCGAATTGAGGATGCCGATGAAAAAAACCCGTTTCCAGTTCTTCTGCAGCACGGGCAGCAAGCCACGCAGCCACACCAGCGGCAGCAAAAACAGCGCCGCAATCGTCACCCGCACAGCGGCGGTTGGCAGCGGTCCAAACTCGACCGCACCCATCCGCATGAACAAAAATGACGAGCCCCAGATAGCCGCCAGCAGCACGAAGTCAGTGGTCCAGCTTTTGGGGCTGGCTGCCGCAACACAGTTGGCAGCCCCCATCGCGGGCGACCGCGCGTTCAAAGAAGGCTCTCGGCCAATGCGCCTTCAAGCCGGAGCAGGGCGGTCTTGCGGTCCAGTCCGCCGGCGTAGCCGGTCAGTGCGCCGCTGCTGCCCGTCACCCGGTGGCAGGGCACGATGATGCTGATGGGGTTGCGCCCGATGGCGCCACCCACGGCCCGCACCGCCGCCGGTTTGCCGATGCGCCGGCTGATTTCTGCGTAACTGGTGACCTCGCCCTGGGGAATATCGAGCAGCGCCTGCCACACCGATTGCTGGAACGCCGTGCCACAGCCCAGGTCCAGCGGCAGGTCAAACCGGCTGCGCTGGCCGGAGAAATATTCGCCGAGTTGCTGGCGGGCCTGCTGCAAAACCGGATGGCTGGCGTCATCTTGCCAAGCCGTCGGGCCTGTGAGTTCAGGCGGCAGAAAGCGCTGGTTTTCCGCAAACCACAGCCCGGCCAGCCCTTTGCCGGTGGCGGCGATGACGACAGGCCCGAGCGGGCTGGCAACGGTGGTTTGAACAGGGGAGGTGTCAAATTTCATGATGGTCTCTTTAGCGTGTGGCTTGTTGGCTTTCGCGCGGATGGGCAGGATAACTGCAAAAATTTATGATTTTTACAGGCTTTGCGCATGCTGAGTATGCGTTTTAAGCTATTTTTTTAATAGCATTCATGGTATTTCCAATGAAGGCAGCTTGTCTGGCGCAGCGGCCAGCAAGCCGCTCCAGGCGCGTATGACGGCGTAGCTGCGCCACGGTTTCCACGCCAGCGATGCCTTTTCAGCTTCCCGGGCCGGCGACTTGAGTGTCTGCACACCGAGCATTTTATGCAGCGCCACGTCGCCGGCCGGAAACGCATCGGGCCAGCACAGGGCGCGCATGGCGATGTATTGCGCCGTCCAGTCGCCAATGCCGGGCAGCGCCTTGAGTTGGGCGATTGTTGCGTTGACATCGGCGCCACCATGCAGATGCAGCCGCTTTTCGGCGACCCCCTGCGCAATGCCGTTAATGGCCGCCTGGCGCTGCCTGACGATGCCCAATAGTCCGAGCGCATCACTGCTGGCAACGGCCAGTACGGCGGGCGCGGGAAACAGCCGGGTCAGCTGCGGCCACGGCGTTTCAATCGGCTCGCCGAATCGGTCCACCAGCCGCTGCGCCAGCGTTCGCGCCGCCGCGACGGTGATCTGCTGGCCCAGCACCGCCCGCACGGCCAGCTCGTAGCCATCGAGCGCGCCGGGAACCCGCAGCCCGTCGCCCTCCGGAAAGCTGGCGTGCAGCACGCTGTTGATGGCGGCCGGGTCGGCGTCCAGGTCAAACAGCGCGCGGACCCGGCGAATCACCAGCGGCAGCACCTCGCGCAGCGAATCGCTCACCTGCAAGACCAGCTGGTTGTGCGGCTCGTCAAAACGGGCGAGCAGCCAGCCCGCATGTGTTTTTCCGCTAGATTCGATGGCTAATGTCCTTCCTGTGCTTGTCTGGTGGTTGTCAGTAGCTATGAATTCGATAGCGTTTATGCGGTGTGTTTCAATAAACTTCAGCATGGAGGCCACGTCGTAAGGCGGGCGGTAACCCAGGCGAACGGTGATGCCTTCATGCTGTGGGCTCTCTTGCTGCCGGCGCATCTCGCTTGGGTTGAGCCGGTAGTGCTGCATGAACGCGGCGTTGAAACGGCGCACGCTGGCAAAGCCGCTGGCCAGCGCCACCTGCGTCACGGGCATGTCGGTATCGGCCAGCAACTGCTTAGCTGTCAGCAGGCGCCGGGTTTGCAAATACTGCAACGGCGACACGCCGAACTGCGCCTCGAAGATGCGCCGCACATGGCGGCTGCTCACGCCCAGACGCGCGGCCAGCTTTTCAACGGAGACGGCTTCATCGGTCCAGCTGTCGGGCTCATCTAACAGCCGGGCCGCCTGATGCGCCAGGATGTAAGACGCATCCTGGATCGACCAAGCCACCGAATGCGGCGCCAGTTCGGGCCGGCAGCGAAGGCAGGGCCGGAAACCGGCGCTTTCGGCCTGCGCCGCATGGCTGAAAAAGCGGCAGTTCTGGCGCAGCGGTGTCTTGACGCTGCACACCGGCCGGCAGTAGATGCCGGTGGATAGCACGCCGGTGAAGAAGCGGCCGTCGAAACGCGCGTCCCTCGCCTTCAGCGCGATATAGCAATCGTCGTCGGCCAGCAGGGAATTTTTCGTCGTCATGCGGCAATGATACGGCGCATGCGGCAGGCTGACTGGCCGTTTCCGGACTTGTTAAATTGCGGCTTGACCGATTGGCCCGCCCGTCACTCGCGCCGGTAGAGGCTGCCAAACCGGGCCAGTTGTTCGGCGTGCGCAGGCTGCACTTGTGCCCAGCTGAAACGCCATTCCCAATGGCTTTCGCCCTGGCCCGGCAGGTTCATGCGGTGGTCGCTGCCCAGGCCCAGCACGTCCTGCATCGGGTGGATCGCCGTGTCGGCCACGCTGGCGCTGGCAGCGCGGATCAATTGCCAGTGGATGTCGTGGCCGTCACCGGTGCCCAGGTAGTCCAGCACCTGCTGGCGCATCGCGGGCGAGGCCTCGGCCCACCAGCCCTGCGTGGTATTGTTGTCGTGCGTGCCGGTGTAGACCACGGTGTTGCTGTCGTAGTTGTGCGGCAGGTAGGCATTGGTGTTGTCGCCGTCTTCGCTGAACGCAAACTGCAAAATCCGCATGCCGGGCAGGCTGAATTCATGCCGCAAGGCGTCCACGTCGGGGGTGATTTGCCCCAGGTCTTCGGCAATGATGGGCAATTCGCCCAGTGCTGCTTCGATGGCATGGAACAGCGCCGCACCGGGGCCGGGCAGCCAGCGTCCGCGGATGGCGTTGGGCTCGCTGGCCGGGATTTCCCAATAGCCGGCAAAGCCCCGGAAATGGTCAATGCGCACGATGTCCACCAGCTCGAAAATGCGCCGTACGCGTTCTGTCCACCAGGCGTAGCCTTCGGCCGCATGGGCGCTCCAGCGGTACAGCGGGTTGCCCCAGCGCTGGCCGGTGATGCTGAAATAGTCCGGTGGCACGCCGGCGATGACGGTGGCGCGGCCGTCGGCATCCAGCTCGAACAATTCCTGGCGCGCCCAGACTTCGGCGCTCTGGTAGGCGATGAAGATGGGTGCGTCGCCGACGATCTTCACGCCGCGCTCGTTGGCATGGGCGCGCAGTTTTTTCCATTGCCGGTAAAAGCACCACTGGCTGAATTTCCAGAAGGCAATGCGTTCGGCATGCGCGCTGCTGGCTTCCTGCAGGGCCTGCGGCGCGCGCTGGGCAAGCGGCGCCGGCCAGTCGCTCCAGTCGCGCCCGTTGTGGAGTTCATCCAGCGTCATGAACAGCGCGTAGTCTTCCAGCCAGCCGGCGTGGTGCAGGCAAAAATCGGCGAAGTCCGCCTGGTCGGCTGCGCTGATGTGTTGCGCAAAGCGGGCGGCGGCTTTTTGCAGCCGCGCCATGCGCCACGGCACGACGGCGCCAAAGTCAACGCGGGCTTCGCTGAATGCGGCGTCCGGCTGCAGGTCGGCATCAATCAGCCAGCCATGCTGGTGCAGCTCGGCCAAGTCGATCAGCAGCAGGTTGCCGGCAAAGGCCGAACTGCTCATGTAAGGCGAGTTGCCGGGGCCGATGCCGCCCAGCGGCAAAATTTGCCAGAGCCTTTGCCTGGCCGTGACCAGCCAGTCGACAAAGTGATAAGCGCCCGGTCCCAGGTCGCCGCAACCATGCGGGCCGGGCAAGGAAGTGGGGTGGAGCAACACGCCGCTGGAACGGGGAAAGGTCATGGGTTGTCCATTCAAAAATGCAGAAGGCTTTTGTCGTTCGCCGTGGCCAGGAAGTAGCTTTCAAAGTAACTGCTCAGCTTCCTCGAAGCTCTCCGTCATCTCTTTTGTCATTGCGGACAGAGCCTGTCCCGGACTTGATCCGGGAATCCGCAATCCATGACCCCGCTGGGGAGAAGTCATGGTTCCCGGGTGCTGAAACCCCGGGCTTGATCCGGGGCCAGGATGACAGAGGCTGATGTCATTGCGCTTTCAGAGTATGCGTAAGCAGCTATGAATTAAATAGCAAAAAAAGGCATCCAGTCTGCGGCTTGCCTGTTTGTCATGGTGAAAGTGAAAGAAAATTTTTTCTAGAACTGCACTTCGGTGCCCGCGACAACCAGCAGCATCAGGCTGTGCGCCGCCAGCTTCAAGGGCGCCTCGCCCTGGCCCTGCCAGCGGGTCACGCCGCTTGGATCGGCGGTGTCCAGCACCGCCTGCCAGACGCCGGCGGGCAGCAGGAACTCGTGGTCTTCGGCCTCCGGGTTGACCAGCAGCAGCAGCGGGGCGACTGCCTTGCCCGGCTGGCCGATCAGGCAGCCGAGCACGCGCTGGCTGTTGTCGCCCCAATCCTGGTCCTGCAAGCCCTCGCCGCTGCTGTTCAACCAGTGCAGGTCGTGCAGGCCGAGCGTGTCGCTCAGTCCGCTGTACCAGTGGTTGCCCAAGGGCAGCAACTGGCGGCGCAGCGACAGCACCCAGGCGGTGAAGTTGATCAGCGTGTCGTCGGCTTTTGTCCAGTCGATCCAGGTGATCTCGTTGTCCTGGCAATACGGGTTGTTGTTGCCGTGCTGGCTGTGGCCGAGTTCGTCGCCGGCGCAGAGCATGGGCGTGCCCTGGGCCAGCAGCGTGGTGGCCAGCAGTGCGCGCCGCATGCGGCCGCGCAACTCGTTGATGGGCGCATCGTCGGTCGGGCCTTCGGCGCCGCAGTTGTTGCTCAGGTTGTTGCCGTGGCCGTCGCGGTTGTCCTCGCCATTGGCCTCGTTGTGGCGCTCGTTGTGGCTGACCAAATCCGCCAGGGTGAAACCGTCGTGCGACACCAGGTAGTTCACCGAGGTGGCCGGGGGCCGTCCGCTGCCCTGGTACAGATCCGCCGAGCCGCACAGCCGCCGGGCGAAGTCGCCGAGCGAGGTGGCATGCTCGCCGGACTGCAGCCAGAAGCTGCGCATGCCGTCGCGGAAATGGTCGTTCCACTCCAGCCAGCCTTTGGCAAAACCGCCGACCTGGTAGCCGCCCGGGCCGATGTCCCATGGCTCGGCGATCATCTTGACGCGCGACAGCACCGGGTCTTGCGCCACGGCGGTGAAAAACGCGCCTTCGCGCTCGAAGCCTTCGCTGCCCCGGCCCAGCACCGGTGCCAGGTCGAAGCGAAAACCATCGACATGCATCTCGCTGACCCAGTAGCGCAGGCTGTCCATCACCAGCTGCAGCACCCGGGGCTGGCGGATGTCCAGCGTGTTGCCGCAGCCGCTGTGGTTCTCGAAGCCGACCGGCGGCTCCGGGCTGAGGCGGTAGTAGCTGGCATTGTCCAGGCCGCGAAAGCTGATGGACGGGCCGCCGCCGTCGGCCTCGGCGCTGTGGTTGTAGACCACGTCCAGAATGACTTCCAGGCCCTCGGCATGCAGCGCCTTGACCATGGTCCGGAATTCATCGCGCGGGTTGACGCCGTCCTGCTGCGACGCCAGCCGCACGCTGGGCGCAAAGAAGGCCAGCGTGTTGTAACCCCAGTAATTGCTCAGGCCCATGCCGGCCAGCCGCTCTTCGTCCAGCGCGTAATGCACCGGCAGCAGGCTGACGCTGGTGATGCCCAGGCGCTTGAGGTGCGCCAGCGACGCCGGATCGGCCAGGCCGGCATAACTGCCGCGCAGCGCTTCGGGCACCGCCGGGTTGCGTTTGGAAAAACCCTTGACGTGGGCTTCGTAGAGCACCGTGTCCCGCAGCGGCACACCCGGCGGCTGGTCGCCTGACCAGTCGAAACTGTCCACTTGCACCACCCGCGCCTTCAGCGCACCGGCGGCGTTGTCGCGGCTGTCCATCTCGGGCGGTTGTTCCGGTGGTGTGTCCGGCGGACTCGGGTGGACATAGGGAAAGTTTTCGTCGCGCCACTCGAAGGTGCCGACGACTTCGCGGGCATAGGGGTCGAGCAGCAGCTTGTTTGGATTGAAAAAGTGGCCGTGCTCGGGCTGCCAGTCGCCTTGTGCCCGCAGGCCATAAATCAGGCCGGGTGCGGCGTTCGGCAGGTAGCCGTGCCAGATATCGTCCGTGTGGCCAGGCAGGCATTCGCAGCGCGTCTGCAGCGTTCCGGCATCGTCGAACAGGCACAGCTCGATGGCTGAAGCATGGGCTGAAAAAACGGCAAAATTCACGCCCTGGCCGTCCCAGCTGGCGCCCAGTGGCCAGGGTTTTCCGATCAGAAGTGGGTCCGTCGTCCTCATGCCGTCCACTCCAGAAAAACCGTTGCCAGCGGTGGCAGCGTCAGCACGATGGACTGCGCGTGGCCGTGCCAGCTGAAGGGCTCGGTGCTGGCCATGCCCAGCGGCGTGCCCGCATTGCTGCCACCGTAATGCGCCGAGTCGGTATTGAGCCGCTCTCGGTAGTCGCCGGGCTGCGGCACGCCAATGCGGTAGGACGTTTGCACGGCCGGTGTGAAATTGCAGATCACCACGTTGAAAGTCCCTGGGTTGTTGCTGCGCCGGATGAAGCTGAGCACCGAATGCGCGGCATCCTGGTGGTCTATCCATTCAAAACCAGCGGGTGTGAAGTCCAGCGCATGCAGCGCCGGGGTGGTTGTATAAAGCTGGTTCAGGTCGCGCACCAGCCGCTGCACGCCGGCATGTTGCGGCTTGTCCAGAAGGTGCCAGTCCAGGCTCTGGTCGTGGTTCCATTCGCGCACCTGCGCAAACTCGCAGCCCATGAACAGCAGCTTCTTGCCGGGGTGGCCGAACATGAAGCCCAGGTAGGCGCGCAGGTTGGCGAATTGCTGCCAGTCGTCGCCGGGCATCTTGTCCAGCAGCGAGCCTTTGCCATGCACCACTTCGTCATGCGAAATGGGCAGCACGAAGTTTTCGCTGAAGGCGTAGCTCAGGCCGAAGGTCATTTCGCCCTGATGGTGCTGGCGATGCACCGGGTCGCGCGCCATGTACTGCAGCGTGTCGTGCATCCAGCCCATGTTCCATTTGTAGTGAAAGCCCAGCCCGCCCTCAGAGGTGGGACGCGACACGCCGGGAAACGAGGTTGACTCTTCGGCCATGGTGACGGCTTGCGGCCGCTCGGTGCCAATCACTTCATTCATGCGTTTCAGAAAGGCGATGGTTTCCAGGTTTTCGCGGCCACCGTGAATGTTGGGAATCCATTCGCCCGCTTTTCGGCTGTAGTCTCGGTAGAGCATCGACGCCACCGCATCGACACGCAGGCCGTCAATGCCAAAACGCTCCAGCCAGTACAGCGCATTGCCGATCAGGAAGTTGCGCACTTCGGTGCGGCCCAGGTTGTAGATCAGCGTGTTCCAGTCGTTGTGGAAGCCTTCGCGCGGGTCGGCGTATTCATACAGCGGCGTGCCGTCAAAATTGCCCAGGCCATGCGCATCGGTCGGAAAGTGCGCCGGCACCCAGTCGAGCAGCACGCCAATGCCCGCCGCATGGCAGCAGGCAATGAAGCGCACCAGTCCGTCGGCATCGCCAAAACGTGCGGTCGGCGCATACAGGCCGACGGGCTGGTAGCCCCAGGAGCCGTCAAACGGATGTTCGCTGACCGGCATCAGCTCCAGGTGGGTAAAACCCATGTCTGCTGCGTAAGGGACGAGTTGCGCCGCCAGTTCGTCCCAGGTCAGCCAGCGCGGCAAGCCACTTGCCGGGTCGTCGATGCGCCGCCAGGAACCGAGGTGGACTTCATAAATGCTCAGGGGTGCCTCCAGCGAATTGGCTTGCTGGCGCGCACTGGATGCCGGCTGGCGGGCGGGCATGCCGGCCACGATGCTGGCGGTGGCGGGCCGCAGTTCGGCCTGGCGCGCATACGGGTCGGCGCGGGCTGGCAGCACCTGGCCATCGGCGGCGAGAATTTCGAACTTGTAGCGCGCGCCTGTTGTTACGCCGGGTAGGAAGATTTCCCAGACGCCGCACTCGCGCCGCAGCCGCATCGGGTGGCGCCGACCGTCCCAGAGGTTGAAGTCGCCCACCACGCTGACGCGGGCGGCATTGGGCGCCCACACCGCAAAACTGGTGCCGTCCACGCCGTCCCGGCTGCACGGGTTAGCGCCCAGGATTTCATAGGGCCGAAGGTGCGTGCCTTCGCTGAGCAGCCACACGTCCATTTCGCCGAGCACCGGCCCGAATCGGTACGGGTCTTCCAGCACGGCGGTCTGGTAGTTGTCCCACTGCACCTGCAGGCAGTAAGCCTCCGGGGCCGGCAGCGCCAGCAGGCCTTCAAAAAATCCGTCGGGGTGGTGCCGCTCCAGTGTGCCGACCGGGTGGCCCGAATCGGCATCGAGCACTTCCACCCGCCGGGCGCCTGGCAAAAAAGCGCGGACCGACACGCCGCCGTCGTCCGCATGCGGCCCCAGTACCGAGAACGGGTCGCCGTGGCGGGCGCTGCAAATCAGTTCGACATCTTCGGGCTTCAGCATGGCACGTGTCCTCGGGTGCGGTCAATAAGCGCGCTCAGTGCGCGGCGGGCTCGATGTTCCAGATCTGGCGGGCATATTCCCGAATCGTCCGGTCGGACGAAAAAACGCCCATGCCCGCCACGTTGGCAATCGCCTTTTCGCACCAGGGTCCCGGCCGGCGGAACAACGCATCGACCCGCAACTGCGTGGCAACGTAAGACTCGTAATCGGCCAGCAGCAGGTAATGGTCGCCGCCCCACAGCAGTGAATCGACCAGCGCGCGGTAACGGCCCGGTTCCTCCGTGCTGAACTGGCCGCCGGCAATTGCGTCCAGCACATTTTTCAGCGCCGGCAGGCTTTCGTAGTAGCGCATCGGCTGGTAGCCGGTTTGCCGCAGCGCATGCACCTCGGGCGTCTTCAGGCCGAAGATGAAGATGTTGTCGTCGCCGACGTTCTGGCGAATCTCGATATTCGCCCCGTCATCGGTGCCAATGGTCAAGGCGCCGTTCAACGCCAGCTTCATGTTGCCGGTACCCGAGGCTTCGGTGCCGGCTGTTGATATTTGCTCTGACAGATCAGCGCCGGGCATGATGACCTCGGCCACGGACACGCCGTAGTTGGGAATGAACACCAGTTTGAGCTTGTCTGCAATGCGCGGGTCGTGGTTGATGACGTTGCCGACGTCGTGGATCAGCTGGATGATGGACTTGGCCGTGTGGTAGCTCGACGCCGCCTTGCCGGCAAAGATCACCGTGCGCGGCACCCAGTCGCCTTCAGGATTCGCCAGAATCGCCTGGTAGCGCGTGACGACGTGCAGCACATTGAGCAATTGGCGCTTGTACTCGTGGATGCGCTTGACCTGCACGTCGAACAGGCTGTCGGGGCTGACGACAATGCCCGTCGTCTTATCGATGTAAGCCGCCAGCCGCGCCTTGTTGGCGCGCTTGATAGCCATGAATTTCCCCTGAAAGTCAGCGTCGCTGCGGTATTCACCGAGCCGCTTGAGTTCCTCCAGGTCCAGCCGCCAGCGGTTGCCCAGTGTGCTGTCGAGCAGCCCCGACAGGCCGGGGTTGGCCTGCGCCAGCCAGCGCCGGGGCGTGACGCCGTTGGTCATGTTGGTGAAGCGTTCCGGCCACAGGTCGGCAAAGTCGGCAAAGATGGTCTGCACCAGTAAATCCGAATGCAGCGCTGACACGCCGTTCACCTTGTGGCTGCCCACCACCGACAGGTGCGCCATGCGCACGCGCCGCTCGCCATGCTCGTCGATCAGCGACAGCCGTGACAAAAATGCGTTGTCGCCGGGGCGGTGGCGCGCCGCCATTTCCAGGAATTCCTTGTTGATGCGAAAGATGATTTCCAGGTGGCGCGGCAGCACATGCTGGATCAAGGCGACCGGCCAGGTTTCCAGTGCCTCAGGCATCAGGGTGTGGTTGGTGTACGAGAACGTCTTGCCGCACAGCGCCCAGGCCTGGCTCCACGGCATGCCGTGCTCGTCGCACAGCAGCCGCATCAACTCGGCCACGCCGATGGCCGGGTGGGTGTCGTTCAGGTGAATGGCGACCTGGTCGGCCAGGTTGTCCAGCGTCGGGTGTTCGTCTAAATGACGCTTCACCAGGTCCTGGATCGACGCAGCGACAAAGAAATACTCTTGTTTCAAACGCAACTCTCGTCCGGCCGGCGTGCTGTCGTTGGGGTAAAGCACCCAGGAGATGTTCTCGAATTCGTTCTTGGCTGTCGCCGCCCGGGCATAGTCGCCGGTGTTGAAGGCATTCAGGTCAATATGCGCTGGCGCCACGGCTTTCCACAAGCGCAGGGTGCTGACCAGCGGCGTGCCATGGCCGGGCACCACCATGTCGTAGGCCTTGGCGGCGACTTCGCCGGCGTGGCGCCAGACCGGGGTGCCGTCCACATGCTCGACCCAGCCGCCGAAGCGAACCGGGTAGCTGATGCCGGCCCGCGGAAACTCCCACGGCGTGCCGTCCTGCAGCCAGGGATCGGGGTATTCGACCTGCGCGCCGTCCTGGATTTCCTGCGCGAACATGCCGTATTCATAGCGGATGCCGTAGCCGAAAGAGGGCAGGCCTAGCGTCGCCATCGAGTCAAGAAAACACGCCGCCAGCCGGCCCAGGCCGCCATTGCCCAATGCCGCATCGGCCTCGCGGTCCGCCACATCTTCCAGGCTTTGCGCATGCTGCGTCAAGCCCTGGGCCGCGCCGCTGGTCAGGCTGAGCGCGGCCAGCGCATTCGACAGGGTGCGGCCCATCAGGAATTCCATCGACAGGTACACCACCCGTCGCGCCTTGGCGGCGCGTTGCAGCGCCTGGGTTTCAACCCAGCGCTGTGACAGTTGTTCGCGCGCCACCTGGGCGACAGCCTGCATCAGGTCGGTGGGCGTGGCGTCTTCCGAGGCCACGCCGACGGTGCACAACAAATGCGTTTCGATTTGTGCGGCCAGGGCATGTTTGGCAATGGGAAAGCTTGAATTCACGGCGTTGATCTTTCAGGTGCGGCAGACCGGGGCGACTATCAGCAAGGAGCGCGCCATCTGCCAGTTTTTTGTTGATTCTCGCATGTGAAAAAGACTGTAGGACCGACTTTGAAACGGGCGATAGCCACACTGTCAGTGGCTGTTGACCGGCGGTACATTTGGCGCTTGATTCCCTGTTTTATGCCCCGCAAAGCCCTTGCCTGCGCGGTTTGCGGTATTAAGATGGTGGCGCCCTTCATCACTCCCACCGCTGGAAACAATGAAACCTAACGAACTTGCCCAAAGCCTTGATTTGCCAAAACGCGCGGTTGCCCTGGTGCTCGCTGGCGGCCGCGGCAGCCGGCTGATGAACCTGACCGACAGCCGGGCCAAGCCGGCGGTGTATTTCGGCGGCAAGTTCCGAATCGTCGACTTTGCGCTGTCGAATTGCCTCAATTCGGGCATACGGCGCATTGGCGTTATTACCCAATACAAGTCGCACAGCCTGTTGCGTCATTTGCAACGCGGTTGGGCCTTTTTGAAAACCGAAATGAACGAGTTCGTCGATCTGCTGCCGGCCCAGCAGCGCAGCGGCGACGAAAGCTGGTACCGGGGAACGGCCGACGCCGTGTACCAGAACCATGACATTCTGGAGAGCTACGGCGCCGACTACATCGTGGTGCTGGCCGGCGACCATATCTACAAGATGAACTACGCGCTGATGCTGGCCGACCATGTGGCCAAGGGCCGCGACTGCACCGTGGGCTGCATCGCCGTGCCGCGCATGGAGGCCACCGCTTTTGGCGTGATGGCGGTGGATGAAAACAGCATGGTGACCGAATTCCTTGAAAAACCGGCCGACCCGCCGTCAATGCCGGGCCGTCCCGACATGGCGCTGGCCAGCATGGGCATCTATATCTTCAACGCCGAGTACCTCTACAAGGAACTGGCGCGTGACATCAATGACCCCGACTCAACGCACGACTTTGGCAAGGACATTATTCCGCGCGCCGTGAAAAATGGTGAAGTGGCAGCGCACCCGTTTGCGCTGAGTTGTGTGCCTTCCAGCGATGTGGCCGAGCCCTACTGGCGCGATGTCGGCACCATCGACGCCTATTGGGAGGCCAATATCGACCTGACGGCGACCGACCCGGACCTCAATCTGTACGACCAGCACTGGCCGATCTGGACATACCAGGCGCAATTGCCGCCGGCCAAGTTCGTGCACAACCAGGAAGACCGGCGCGGCATGGCGATTGAGTCAACCGTGTCCGGCGGCTGCATCGTGTCGGGCTATGTGTTCCGCTCGGTGCTGTTTTCCAGCGTGCGCGTGCATTCCCATGCCCAGGTGAACTGGGCTGTGCTCTTGCCTGGCGTTCAGGTCGGGCGGGGCGCCAGCCTGAACCGCGTGGTGGTGGACCGGGGCTGCACCATTCCCGATGGCATGGTGATCGGCGAAGACGCCGAACTCGACGGCCAGCGCTTTCACCGCAGCCCGAACGGCATCACGCTGGTCACCCGGATCATGCTGGAGAAGATCGGCGCATGAAGGTCCTGCACGCTGCTGCCGAAATTTTTCCGCTGGTCAAGACCGGTGGCCTGGCCGATGTGGTCGGCGCGCTGCCTGAAGCCCTGATCGATGTCGGAGCCGATGTCCGGCTGGTGCTGCCGGGCCTGCCCGACATTCTGAAAGGCGTCAAAGGCCAGCAGGTGGTGTGCGAACTGGGGGCGATTTTCGGCGCCGGTCGCGTCACGTTGCGCCTGGGCCGGCTGGCGCACAACGGCGTTGCCGCCTATGTGATTGACGCGCCCTACCTGTACCAGCGGCCGGGCAACCCCTACCTGGCACCTGACGGCACTGAGTGGCCTGACAACCTGCAGCGCTTTGGCCTGCTTGGCTGGGTGGCGGCGCACTTGGCTGCCGGCGAGCTGGACCCCGGCTGGACGCCCGATGTGCTGCACGCCCACGACTGGCATGCCGCCATGGCTTGCGCCTATGTTGCCTGCCACCCGGCCACCCGGGCAGCCACGGTCTTCACGGTTCACAACCTGGCTTATCAGGGCCTGTTTGACGAACGCGACTTTCACCTGCTGGGCCTGCCGTCGCGCCTGATGGTGCCGGTCGGGCTCGAATTCCATGGCCAGCTGTCCTTCATGAAAGCCGGGCTGAAATATGCCCGCCACATCACCACGGTCAGCCCGACCTATGCGCAGGAAATTGCCACCGATGCCTTTGGCTGCGGCCTGGACGGCGTGATTCGCGCCCGTGGCGCGGACGTGTCCGGTATCCTGAACGGTGTTGATGGCAACGTCTGGAATCCGGCCACCGACCCGTTGACCGCCGCGCCGTATTCACCCAACAAGCTTCAAGGCAAGGCGCTGTGCAAGGCGGCCCTGCAGCAGGAACTGGGCTTGAACGTTGATGCCAGCGCGCCGCTGTTTGCCGTCGTCAGCCGGCTGACATCGCAAAAAGGGCTGGATTTGCTGCTCGACGCCTTGCCCGCGCTGCTCGATTTTCCGGCGGTGGGCGGCCCCCAGCTGGCCGTCGAAGGCAATGGCGACCCGGCGCTGGAAGCGGCCTTTGCCCAGGCGGCGGCCATGCATCCGGGGCGAGTAGCCGTGCGGCTGGTGTATGACGAGGCGCTGGCGCACCGCATGATGGCGGGTGCTGACGCCATGCTCGTGCCGTCCCGCTTCGAGCCTTGCGGCCTGACCCAGCTTTACGCGCTGCGCTATGGCACGGTGCCGGTGGTGCGGCAAGTCGGCGGCCTGGCCGACACCGTGGTCGGCGCCACGCAGGACACGCTGCAAAGCGGCCTGGCCACCGGTTTCAGTTTCGGCCCGGCCACGCCCGTTGCCCTGGCGCAGGCGCTGCAGCAGGCGGTCGCTGCTTACGGCCAGCCTGCGCTGTGGCGCCAGATGATGCGGCGCGGCATGGCGCAGAATTTTTCATGGGAAACCGCCGCCGCGCAGTACATGGCGCTGTACCAAGGCACACTGGCAGCGTCTGCCACCGGGGCGCGTGTATAAATAAGGCCTGTAACGTGTGTAGCGTCCGTGTGGCCCGCCGCCTGCGGTTTACTTATGGCGCCAGCCGCTGTATAAAATTTCCCGGTATTGTTTTTCCTTTTCCTTTTCCTTTTTCTGTACTCCGGCCCTGTAGCGCCATCACCCTCAACAACATTTTAAAAAGAACCCCACCATGCAAGTAGCCGCTTCGATTTTCAAGGCCTATGACATCCGGGGCGTCGTGCCCGCCACGGTGACCGAGGACGTTGCCGAGGGCATCGGCAAGGCTTTTGGCAGCATCGCGCTGGCGCAGGGTGAGTCCAAAGTAGCCGTGGGCCGCGACGGCCGGCTCAGCGGCCCGTCGCTCAGCGCCGCGCTGATGCGCGGCCTGCAGGCGGTCGGCATCGAAGTGATCGATGTCGGCATGGTAACCACGCCGATGCTGTACTTCGCCGCCAACACGCTGTGCAACTCCGGCATTCAGGTCACCGGCAGCCACAACCCCAAGGACTACAACGGCTTCAAGATGGTCATGGCCGGTCGCGCCATCTACGGCGACGATATCCAGGCAATCCGCGCCATGATGGACGGAGAAACCTGGTCGCTCAAGGACGGCGGCACGCGGCGTACCGAGGACGTGACGCAGGCTTACCAGGCGCGCATCGTGTCCGACATCAAGCTGGCGCGGCCGATGAAGATCGTCGTCGATTGCGGCAACGGCATTGCCGGCGCGACGGCGCCCGATATTTTCCGCGCCATCGGCTGCGAAGTGACCGAGCTGTTCAGCGAGGTCGATGGGAACTTTCCCAACCACCATCCCGACCCCAGCAAGCCCGAGAACCTGCAGGACCTGATCAAGGCGCTGCAGGCCGGCGACGCCGAACTCGGACTGGCCTTCGACGGCGACGGCGACCGCCTGGGCATCGTTACCAAGGACGGCCAGAACATCTACCCCGACCGCCAGATGATGCTGTTTGCCCGTGACGTGCTGAGCCGCGTGCCGGGCGGCACGATTGTCTATGACGTGAAATGCTCGCAGCGCCTGGCGCCCGAGATTGAAGCGGCCGGCGGCGTGCCGTTGATGTACAAGACCGGCCATTCCCTGATCAAGGCCAAGATGAAGGAAGTCGATTCCCCGCTTGGCGGCGAGATGAGCGGCCACATCTTCTTCAAGGAACGCTGGTACGGTTTCGACGACGGCACCTACGCCGGCTGCCGGCTGCTCGAAATCGTCAGCCAGGCGCTTGACGCCGGGGAGCTGCTCAACAGCCTGCCGACCAGCTTCAGCACGCCCGAGTTGAACGTGCCGTGCGCCGAAGGCGAGCAGCACACGGCCGTGACCGCGCTCATCAAGGCCGCGCATTTCGACGCGCCCGCCAAGGTCAACACCATTGACGGCGTGCGCGTGGACTGGCCGGACGGCTTTGGCCTGATTCGCGCCTCCAACACCACGCCGGTGCTGGTCTTGCGCTTCGAGGGGCAGACGCAGGCGGCGCTTGACCGCATCCAGGCCGACATGCTGGTGCTGCTGCGCAGCGTCAAGCCCGATGCGGTGTTTGCCGCGCCGGCGCATTGAACAAAGAAGTGCACAGCGCAATACAGGGCGCGGGGAGCGTGGGGGTTCGAATCCTTCTTGTCAAGCTGTCTTCTCTCGGCGATGTGGTGCATGCCCTGCCGGTGGTGCAGGACATTCTCGCGGCCCTGCCGGGCGCGCACATCGACTGGGTGGTTGAAAAATCGTTTGCGCCTGTGCTGGCGCTGCACCCCGGCGTGCGGCGCGTCATTCCGTGCGAAATCCGGCGCTGGCGCAAGTCGCCGCTGTCCGCCGTCACGCGCCAGCAGTGGAACGCCTTCAAGGCCGACCTGCGCCAGACAGGCTACGACGCGGTCATTGACCTGCAGGGCCTGACCAAATCTGCTCTTGTGGCGCGGCTGGCGCGGCTGGCGCCTGGCGGCAAGCGTTTCGCGCTGGCCAACCAGACCGATGGTTCCGGCTATGAAGCCCCGACGCGCTGGGTGGCCGACGTGGCGATACACATCCAGCCGCACATCCACGCCGTGCAGCGCTCGCGCGAGCTGGTGGCCCGGGCGCTGGGCTATTGCCTTACGCCCCGCCCGGACTACGGACTAAAAAGGCCTCTTGCGCAAACAGGACTTGACCATTTGGCTACTGAAAAAGTAGCAAACAGGGTGGCTTTCGTGCATGGCACATCGCGTGCCGACAAGGAGTGGCCGCTGGGCCACTGGACGGCACTGGGCCAGCGCCTGAATGCCGCCGGTTATCAGATTGCGCTGCCCCATGGCAATGAAAAAGAAAAGCTTAAAAGCCAGGCGATTGCCCGGTCGTTGAATGATGGCGCGCCTGGCCAGGCGGTCGTCTGGCCGCTGCTGGCGCTTGACGCGCTGACGCACGAACTGGCCCAGTGCGCCGGCGTCATTGGCGTGGACAGCGGCGTCAGCCACATCGCCGTGGCGCTCGACCTGCCGCATGTGCAGCTCTACAACTTTGACACCGCCTGGCGTACGGGGCCTGACGCGGCCAGCGCCCGACAGGTCAGCGTTTACGCCGCGCCCCAGCCCAGCGTGGACGCGGTCTGGCAGGCCTGGCTGGGCTGCCTGGCAACCGTGCAGGGCGTACCCGGCCAGGCGTCCGAATCCCTGGAATCGTCCATGCGCGGGGCCGACGGCGCATGAGCAGATGGGCGCGCGCGCTGTATTCGGTGTTCACGACGCTCGTCCAGCCGCTGCTGCGGCGCAAGCTGGCGCGGCGCGGTCGGCAGGAGCCCGGCTACCTTGAAGCGGTCGATGAACGCTTTGGCCACTATGCCCAGCCGGCTGAAGCCGTGTCCGAACTGGTCTGGGTGCATGCTGTGTCGCTGGGCGAAACCCGCACCGCCGCCATGCTGCTCAAGGCGCTGCGCAAGCAGTATCCGGCGCTGCGGCTGCTGCTGACGCATGGCACCGCCACCGGCCGCGAGGAGGGGCGGGCGCTGCTTAAATCCATAGGCCAGCCCGGCGACGTGCAGGTCTGGCAGCCGTGGGACAGCCCGGCTGCGGTGGCGCGTTTTTTCAGCCACTTCAAGCCGCGCCTGGGCCTGCTGATGGAAACCGAAATCTGGCCCAACACCGTGGCCGGATCCAAACAACGCGGCATGCCGCTGGTGCTGGTCAATGGCCGGCTGTCGGCCAAGTCGCTGAAGCAGGCGCTGCGTTTGTCGGCCTTGTCGCTGCCCGCCTATGGTGCGCTGTCGGCCGTGTACGCGCAAACCGAAGGCGACGCCGGGCGTTTTCACCAGCTGGGCGCGCCGGTCGCCGGCGTGTTCGGCAATCTGAAGTTCGACGCGACGCCAGACGCCGCCCAGCTGGAAAAAGGGCGGGCCTGGCGCCAGTCGCTGGCGCAGCCGGTGCTGATGTTCGCCAGCTCGCGTGAAGGCGAGGAAGACGAGTTTTTCAAGCAAATAAAGGCGTTTGCGCATATCCCACAAGCGCAGGTAGCTATGAATTCAGTAGCAATTCCGTTGGACTGCAGATTCAAGACCCTGGTCGTGCCACGCCATCCCCAGCGGTTTGACGACGTGGCCGCGCTGGCAGCGCTGCACGGCCTGCGCGTGTCGCGCCGCTCGCAATGGACCGGCAGCCCGGCCGACAGCGCCGAGGCAATGAACGCCGATGTCTGGCTTGGCGACTCGCTGGGCGAAATGGCGCTGTACTACGGCCTGGCCGACGCGGCCCTGCTGGGCGGCAGCTTTGCGCCGCTGGGCGGGCAGAACCTGATCGAAGCCGCCGCCTGCGGCTGCCCGGTCGTGATGGGGCCGCACACCTTCAATTTCACCGAAGCAGCCGAACTCGCCGAGGCCGAAGGCGCTGCGCTGCGCGTGGCCGACATGGCTGAAGGCGTGCAGGCCGGCCTGGGGCTGGCTGAGGATCCGGCTGCGCTGGCGAAAGCGGTCGCAGCCGGATTGGCCTTTTCTGCCAGGAACCGGGGGGCGACAGCGCGGACGGTGCAGGCGTTGCGCGAATACCTGCAGCCAGGGTGAACAGATAAAAAAACCAGCCCACCGGGCGCATGGCAGCGCCTGCCTTAAACCACCGTCATGACGACCAGCCACAGTGCAGAAGTCCAGGCCATGGCCCGGCTGCATCGGGGGGTGCGCCACAAGGACACGACCAAAAAAGCGTTGTAAGGCAGCGGGGCGAAATGCACCGCCGCCGCAATTGCCAGGTGAACGCCCTGCGCTGCCAGCATCAGCGCGGCAAAGCCGGTCAGCAGGTTGATGATGCTGCCGACGACCACAATGTCGTGCCAGTACAGCACCGCCAGTGCGGTTTCGCCGCGCCACCGGCGGCCTATAAAGCCGCAGCCGTTCGCTTGATTCACGAAAAAAGCGGTGAAAAAAAATACATGCCTGCCATGACCCGGGTCAACACCACGCCATCGCCTCAAGCCGCCACGATGTCAAGCGTTGACTCCAGGGGCGCACTGGCAAGGCGGTTGGCCAGCACCTTGTCAAGGGTCTTGCCATCCATGACCACAATCTTGAACTTCCATTCCTGGCACTGCAGCCCGCCAGCCGCTGCGCCAGCGGCGGGGCGAGGGCTGCCTCGATGACGATGCCGCTGAGCAAGATGAAGGCGAAAAGCATGGCTATTTCCATAAGGGGCAAAAAACAAGCCGGGACAGTTGAACACCGCAATAGTTTACAGACCGAGACAGGCGCCGGCTCTAAAGGCCTTGGCAAGTTTCTGGCGACTGGGGGGCCAGCGGCCGAGCCGCAAAGATCGGGTTTTGTTGGTGTCCGTCTGGATCAGGAAACGAACCAGCCATGGCTACCGGCAGGCTGTCAGATCAGACCAGACCAAGCCAGGACAAACAGAAGGCGTAGCGGCGATGCTACGGGCAGCCATAGGCATTGAAAGAAAATTGAAATCAGAACATGAAGGACGCATTCGCATCCCCCGTCGAACGCACACCACACAGCTGCATGGTCCGGACCAGTTCGTCCTTCAAGATAGCCAGTGCGCGGCTGGCGCCAGGCTCTCCCGCCGCCGATGCCCCGTAGAGTGTGGCGCGTCCCAGCATGACGCCCTGGGCGCCCATGGCCAGGGCCTTGAAAATATCGCTGCCGCGCCGCACGCCGCCGTCGAGCAGCACCGGAATGCGGCCATCGATGGCCTTGACGACGCCCGGCAATGCATCGAATGTGGCCACTGCGCCATCAAGCTGACGGCCGCCGTGATTGGACACCACCACCGCGTCGCAGCCCATCGCCGCCACGCGCAAGGCGTCGTCGGGGCTGAGAATGCCTTTGACAATGAGCTTGCGGGGCCAGCCATCGCGGATTTTCTGCAGGCCCTCCCAATTGAAGGACGGGTCGTAGTTGCGGCCCACCGACGAGGCAATCGCCGTGGCGTTGGTCGCCTTGCTCTCCAGGCCGATCAGGTTTTCCATCACCGGCATGCCGAAACGAACGATGTCCGACAACCATCCGGGGTGCCTGGCAAAGTCCAGCAGGTTCTTGGGCGTGAAGCGAAACGGAACCGAAAAATCGTTGCGAAAGTCCCGTTCCCGCTTGCCGCCGACCGGCAGGTCAACGGTGATCACCAGTGCTTCGTAATCCGCAGCCTGCGCCCGGTCGATGAGCGTTTGAAGAAAAGGCTTGTTGCGCAGGATGTAGGCCTGAAACCACAGCCGTCCCGGGGCGGCGTTGGCGATCTGCTCAATCGATGCGGTGGCCGTGCTCGACAGGGTGTACGGAATACCGGCCGCCGCCGCCGCCCGGGCAATGGCAATGTCGCCGCCGCGCCAGCCGAAGCCGACAGCGCCGGTCGGGGCAATCGCCATCGGCAATTGGGCCCGCTGGCCCAGAATGTCCGTGCTCGTATCGATCGTCGAAACATCGGTCAGCACCTTTGGCATCAAGCGAACGCGCTGGTACGCTGCCCGGTTGTCGCGCAAGGTGATCTCATCCTCGGCCCCGCCATCGAAAAAATCGAAAATGGCCTTGGGCAACCTTCGTTGCGCGGCACGCCGCAGGTCTTCGATCGAATAGGCTTTGGAAACATTCAGGGGCACAGGAGGGTCCAGGTTGAAAGCGGAGGAATGGCTGTCGGCTTCAGTTGACATCGGCCTTGATGGCGGCGGCCTTGATCACATGGTCCCAACGGTCGTAGTCGCGCTTGAGGTAGGCGGCGAACTCGGCTGGCGAATCGCCCACGATGACAGCGCCCAGCTTTTCCAGCTGCGCCTTCACCTCGGGTTTGGCCAGTGCCTTCACCATGGCGTCATTCAGGCGGTTCACCACGGCGGGGGGCGTTTTGGCAGGGGCCAGCATGCCGACCCACGGCGCTGTCGCTTCAAAGCCGGGAAAACCGACTTCCGACATCGTCGGCGCATCGGGGAACTGGGCGAGCCTTTTCGCGGTACCCACCGCCAGGATTTTGATGCGCTTGGCCGCTACGTTGTCGGCCAGGCCGATCACCGGATAAAACATGAAATCAACCCTGCCGGCCATCACTTCGAGCAGCGCCGGGCCATTGCCTTTATAGGGAACATGCAGCATTTTTGCTTTGGCCAGCGTCCCCAGAAGCTCGCCGGCAAGGTGTCCGGAGCCGCCGTTGCCCGACGAGGCGAAACTCACCGCTTCCGGTTTGCTCTGCGCTGTCTTGAGCAGCTCGGCCATGGACTTGACGGGCGAGTCATACGCCTGCACCGCCACCAGCGGCAGCGTCGCGGCATTGGAAATGGGCGTGAAATCGGTTCTGGGGTTGTAGCCGGCCTGCTCGCCAAGCAAAATCGGGTTGACGTTCAGCCCAAGCGATGAGAACAGCAGCGTGTAGCCATCCGGGGCGGCGTTTTTCACTTCCCGGGTTGCGATCATCGAGCTGGCGCCTGCCTTGTTGTCAATGAAGATGGTCTGGCCCAACAGGATCGACATGTCTTTGGCCAGCACCCGCGCGATGATGTCGGTGGGCCCCCCTGCAGCAAACCCGACCACCAGACGAATCGGCTTGGTGGGGAACTCGGCGGTTTGCGCGTAGACAAGCGTTGTGCTGGCGCAGGCAACGGCTGCAATGAGTGTGAGGAACGATTTTTTCATGAGATGTCTCCGTTTTTTTAGGGATGGGTGCATGCCGAAAGGGCACTGCTCTCTTTAGCTGATCAGGTGTTCCATGGCACCGATCCGGGTCACTTCAAACCGCAGGCGGTCGCCCGGCTGCAGGTAAACCGGCGGCTGCCTGAAGGCGCCAATGCCGGCGGGCGTTCCTGTGGTGATGACGTCGCCAGGCTCCAGCGTCATGAACCCGGAAACGTAGGCAATCAGGGTGGCCACTGGAAACAGCATGTCGGCGGTATGCCCGTGCTGCATCCGGGCGCCGTTCAGCCAGCACGACACGTCAAGCGTCTGCGGATCAGGGACTTCATCGCGCGTCACCAGCCACGGGCCCATCGGCGCAAAACCGTCCATGCTTTTGGCGAACGTCGTCTGCGCCTGGGAAACGTCGAACTGGAATTCGCGCGCGCTCAGGTCGTTCAAGATGGTGTAGCCCGCCACCAGCGCCAGCGCTTGCGCTTGCGGCACGTCCTTGCCATAAGCGCCCATCACGACAGCCAGCTCGGCTTCGAAATCCATTTTTTTGACACCGGCAGGCCGCTGCACCGATGCACCGGGGGCCGCCACCGAGGACGGAACCTTGAAGATGATGCGCGGCGACTCGAACGGGGCCACCCCGGTTTCCTTCGCATGGTCCGCGTAGTTGCGCCCCACCCCGATGATTTTTCCGGGCCGTGGCACGGGGGCAAAAAGTTGCACGCCCTGCAGCATGTCGTACCGGGTGCCCGGGGTTGCCAGCGCAGCATGCACATGCGCGTTCAGCGCCTCGATCGCGTCCGCGCCCGACTGCAGCCAGCGCATGATGCCGCCGCTGGCCGCCTCCACACCGGCGGCTGCAAGGCGTTGCTGCGCGAGGGCGCAGACCGGCCGAGCGGCCGTCCAGGCGGTGATGTCCAGCACCTGTTCACCGGCCACCACGCCGGTCAGCACCGGGCCAGAATCCTTGCGGTAGGTGATGATTTTCACGGTGCGGCTTGTTCAAAATACCGGTTCGCCATGACCTGGCAGCGCTTGATGTAGCGGTGCTCGTCGGGCCGGTAATCGGCCACCGCGTTGTGCAGCGTGCCCATGTTGTCCCACATCAGCACGTCGCCCACGCTCCAGCGGTGGCGGTACTGGTACTTGGACTGCAACTGGTGTTCAAACAGAAACGCCAGGATGCGGTCACTTTCTTCTTGCGGCAGTTCATTGATGCGCATCGAATAGCCCGGATTGGCGTACAGCACTTTTTCCCCGGTGATGGGGTGTGTCATGAAAACCGGGTGCGTGACCGGCGGCTTGGCTTTGCGTTGCGCGTCGGTCAGCGCGGGCCGGCTGCTGCCTTTTTCACGGCGCATTTTGTCCCAGAACTTGGCAAAATCGTGGGTGATGGTCATGCCCGCCAGACGGGTCTTTAGTTCCCCGGGCAGGCCGTCGTAGGCGGCGTGCATGTTGCAAAACTCGGTGTTGCCCAGCGGTTCGCCATCCCGGTGGGGAATTTCGATGCCGTACAAAACGTTTGTGAAAGCAATCATGCTGCTGTAGGACATGTCGGTGTGCCAGTCTTGGCCGGCATCGCTCAGCCCCAGTGGTTTTCCGTTTTCCACCATATTGGAAAGAATCATGACCTCCGGCAGGCCGGGCTCCTGGTACAGGTTGGCCACGTTGACCTCCAGGCGGCCGAACCGCTCGGAAAAATTCTTGAGTTGCAAGGAGGTCAGGTTCTGCCCGGGATAGCTCAGAACGCCAAACTTTCCAAGCGCCTGTTCCAGTTGCTTGAATGCTTCATCGGACAGGGGTTTCGACAAATCGAGGTCTTCAACACGGGCGCCCAGGGACTGCCCACTTGCTACTAATTTCATCGTCATATCTCCGTTGATTAGGGGTTTTAAACTACCAGGCCGCCATCAGGATGGATTCGATTTCTGCCGGCTCCGAGACCGGGCGCGGGTTGTAGGCCAGACCGCGTTCATGCATGGTTTTTTGTGCTGCCGCCTTCAGCCCTTCGCGGGCGATGCCCAGATCTCTTAACCGCGATGGAACGCCCGTGCTCTGCTGGACACCGCGAATCCAGTTGACGAAGGCTGCGGCCCCATCGTCCTGCGTGTCGCCGGCAATGCCCAGCCGCTGGGCTGCCTGCGCCAGTTCTCCGGCAGCGAATGACGCGTTGAACTGCACCGCATGCGGCAAGATGACCGAATTGACCGCTCCGTGGGCCACGCCAAAGGTGGCGCCCAACACATGGCATATGGCGTGATGAAGGCAGCTGCGGGCGCTTGCCAGCACCATGCCGGAAATGTGGGCGGCCAGCAGCAGTTCTGCCCGTGCGTCCACCGCGTCCGGTGCGCGCGCCACATGGCCCAGGGACTGGTCAAACAGTGCGATGCCGTCCAGCGCCAGGATCGAGGTGATCGGGGAACGGTTCCTGGAGTACAGGCCTTCGATGCAATGGGCCAGGCCATTCATGCCGGTCGACAGCATGACCGACGCGGGCGTGGCCAGGTTGGCCAGCGGGTCGAGCAAAACCACTCGGCTGGCCAGCTGGGCATCCCAGAACAGCAGCTTCGTGCCTTGCGCTGTCCGAATACCAAGCGAGGGCGTCGCTTCGGCGCCAGAAGCGGTCATGGGAATGGAAACAATCGGTACTTTCAAGCGCACCAGGTCGGGCGTTACGACCCTGTCTGGCGGCAGGAAACGCGAAGCGTGCTGCGCCAGCGGCTCGCCTTCTGCCATGACCAGCGCCACCGCCTTGGCAGTGTCCGACACGCTGCCGCCCCCGATGGCCACCAGCGCATCAACGTGGTGGTCTTGCGCCATCCGGGCAATCCGGGACACCGTCGATACGGAGGAGTGAGGCGGAATGTCACCGGACTCGAAACATTCAAACTCGCTAAGTGATTCGCGGATGCCGGCGTACAAGGGGCTGGACGCCATGCGGTTGCTCGACAGCAGCAACGGGCGCTTGCAGCCGAGCCTGGCCAGTTCCGGGCCCAGTTCGAGCAGGGCGCCCGGCCTGGACACCACCCGCGTGCGCAGTGACTGGTGCATGAAGCTCGTCTGCATGGCTTGCGGCTGCCCGCCTGTCATGGCTGGACATCGGCTGACACCGCATCGCTGACAAACTCAAATTGCGCCGTGAATGTCATGGACTCAATTTTCCAGCCGCCATTAATCTGTCGCAGGGCTGCGCGCACCACCGACAGGCGCAGCGGGCGGCTGATGTCCACCGGCCCGGTGTGCAGCGCACCGTCATCGAAGCGGTAAGCCACCATGTAAGCCACCAGATGGACCAGGTCCGCCGATTGCGATTCGATGAATCCGTTGCTGATCACATGGCGGATGCGCTGCGTCGCCGACCGTTTCGACATTGCCTGCATGATCGCCAGGGGTCCGACCAGAAGCTCTCCCTGGCGGTGCAGGGTGCCGCCGGGCGTGAACAGCGCAACCAGCTCCTCGTACCTTGATTCGTCGAGAAAATAAAACAGCTGATGCGTCACCTGCAGGCATCCCGGCAGCGCTGTCGCGGTGTCAACGGTCATTCGTATGTCTTTCTTTTGGGATCGGGGGAATTTTTCTTGAGACGGCCTGCGCGCAGGCTCAACAGAAAGTTGTGCGGATTCTAGGGAATGCTGCCTACTCGACATAGACTCCAAAACGGAATATATTGTTCTCGAATTAGAAACAGTAAGGCACTCCATGGACAGATTGAGGGCGATTGAAATATTCACGGAAGTCGCTAGGGGACGAAGCTTCACTGCTGCGGCCGTGCGCTTGGGCATGGCCAAGGGAAACGTCACCAAACACGTGAAATGGCTGGAGGACAGCCTGGGCGCCCAGCTGCTCACCCGCACAACCAAGAGCGTGAGCCTGACCGGGGCGGGACTTTCCCTGATGGAAACCGGGCAGGATTTGCTCGACCGGTTCGACATGGTGAAGACAGCCGTTCGCGGCGCAGTGAGCGCACCCAAAGGCACGATACGGGTTGGCACGCCGCCGTCGTTTGGCGCGGCGCACCTGGTGCCGCTGGTGACGGCTTTTTCAGCCAAAAACCCGGACATCCAGTTTGCCATGCACCTGGACGACGGCAGGGTGGACATTGTGGGGGAGGGGCTGGACCTGTCCTTGCGCATCGCCCCTTCACTCAAAGACACCAGTCTGATTGCCCAGAAACTGGGAAGCGTTCCGCAGTTACTGGTGGCTTCCCCGTCCTACCTGGCGGCAAAGGGCGTGCCTGTGACGCCGGAGGGGTTGTCACAGCATGATTGCCTCGTCAACGCCTTGAAGTCGCCGACGAATTTCTGGACCTTGACCGGTCCGGGCGGGAAAAAGTCGGTGCGTGTTGCGGGCTCAATGCGTTCGAATTTCGGCGAACCGCTGCGACACGCCGCGCTGCTCGGCCAGGGCATTTCGATGCACCCCAATTACATGGTGGCACGGGACATTCGTGAGAATTTGCTCAGGATCGTGCTGCCGGCGTATCAGCCCACTCAACTCGATATTTACGCGGTGTACCCGAGCCGGCGCAACATGCCGGGTCGGGTGCGGCTGTTCTTGGAGTTCCTGAGGGAGCGTTTTCAGAACACGGCTGAATGGCAAACCGAGGTGGCTGGGAACACCGCATCTGTTTTGGTGTCTCCGCATGTTTGACCCTTGCGCCGGGAATGCACAAGGACAGGCAGTTTCCAAAAGGAGTCAGCGCGCCAGCAGCCCATTGACCTGCTGCAAGTCATCCGGCGTCAGCGTGCCGCTGGCTTGGCGCAGCCGCAGCCCGCCGAGCAGCACGTTGTAGCGCGCCTGCGCCAGGTCGCGCTTGGTCTGGAACAGCTGGCTTTGCGCGTTGAGCACGTCGATGTTGATGCGCACGCCGACTTGGTAACCGAGTTTGTTGGCATCAAGCGCGCTCTGGCTGGACAGCTCGGCCGCTTCCAGCGCGCGGACCTGGCCCTGGCCCGATTGCACGCCGAAATAGGCGGTGCGCACGTTTTGCGACACGCTGCGGCGCGTGCCTTCGAGGTCGCTCAGCGCCTTGTCGCGCAGTGCCAGCGTTTCGAGGATGCGGTTTTGCGTCGAGAAACCGGCGAACAGCGGCACATTGAGCAACACGCCGACACTGCCGGTGTTGACGCGCGATGAAATGCCGGCTTGCGCGGTATTCGACGGGTTTTTGGTGACGTTGTAGCTGGCGGTGGCGTCCAGCGTGGGCTTGTGGCCGGCTTCGGATTTTTTCACTTCAAGGTCGGCAATCTCAACATTGCTGCGGGCTTGGCGAATGGCAGGGCTGACGGCTTCTGACTGGCTGACCCAGGTGCTGACTTCAGCCGTTGCCACGTCAGGAAGATTGACCGGAATGGCCAGCGGCCGGGGCTGCGATTCGGTGATGCCGACCAGCTGGTCGAGCGCGATCTTGCGTACGCGCAGGTCGTTTTCGGCGGCGATTTCCTGGGCCCGCACCAGGTCAAAGCGCGCCTGGGCTTCGCGGGTGTCGGTGATGGTCGAGGTGCCGACTTCAAAATTGCGCTTGGCAAAGGCCAGCTGCTCGTTCACCGCTTCCTTTTGTGCGCGCACAAAGGCCAGCGTGTCTTGCGATGCCAGCACGTCAAAATAAGCCTGGCTGGTGCGAATGATCAGGTCTTGCGACGCGGCTTCCACTTGGGCGCGCGCCAGGTCAACCTGCCGCAAACCCTGCTCGTAAGTGGCCCAGTTGCCCGGCCGGTACAAGGGCTGGCTGGCGCTCAGCGTGGCGTTCCGGGTGTTGAAACTGGTGCCGCTGCCCGCCGCGAAGGTGGTGCTGTCAAGGTTGACGCGCGAGGCGCCCGCCGACAGGCCGGCGGTTGGCAGGATGCCGGCCCGGGCCTGGTCGGCTCGCGCCAGGTTGGCGTCGTATTGCAGCTTGGCCGACTGGTAGGTGGTGTCAAAGGCGCGTGCTGATTCGTACAACTCGACCAGGCTCTGCGCCTGCGCCAGCGGCGTCAGGCTTGCCAGCGCAAATGCGACCGAAACAGGCAGCATCGACCGGCGGGGTGCCGACAATTGGGTGAGCAGGGTCATAAAAATCTTGCCGAGGTTGAATGAATCAATGATTAAAACACCGCGAGGACAACGCGCAGAAGTCGGCTGCCCCGGTTCACGGCTTTGCGCCACAGCCGGTTGCCAAGCAGGCTAATAACGCGGAACCGACGAATCGACCTGCTGCGTCCAGGCGTCGATGCCGCCGTGCAGGTTGACCACTTCGGAAAAACCGCCTTGCGCCAGGTAGTTCGCCACCTGCTGGCTGCGCATGCCGTGGTGGCACAGACAGGCAATGGGATGCTCGGTGCCGAGCATGTCCTTCAGTTCGGCCAGGCGGCTTGGCACCTCGCGCATGGGCAGGGCCATCAGGCTGAAGCCGTCTTCCCGGACCGAAGCGGTTTGCACTTCCCAGGGTTCGCGCACATCCAGCACCACCGGCAGGACGGTTGGCGCCAAATCGGCAGCGACACGGTCGCGCCAGGCGGCAAAGTCGGAGGGATTGAGTTGGAAAATCATGTGGCGGGCCTTGCGGTGGGTTCAGGAGGTCAGAAAGTGAATTTGGACGGCTCGGTGAAATTGAGCAGCCGGGGCGCGACCGTGTCCCATGCTTGCGCGGTGCGAAACGATTCCTTGCTGACGCGGGTGATGAGCGTGGCGCGCATCATCGGCTCGTAGCCGACGATGGCGCTCAACCGGCCGCCGACCTTCAGCAGGTCAAGCAGCGACGGCGGCACCTCAGCCACCGAGCCGCTGAGCACGATCACGTCGAACGGGCCGTTCAGCGGTCCGTTGTCGGACACCGCCTCGGCCAGGTTGGCCGCGCCGTCAGCCAGGCGAACCTCGGCGTTGTAGATGCCGGCCTTTTGCAGGTTGCGGCGTGCGGTTTCGGCCAGCGCAGGCTCGATTTCCAGCGTGATGACCTGCTGGGCACGGTGCGCGAGCAGCGCGGTCATATAGCCGGAACCGGTGCCGATTTCCAGCACTTTTTCATGTTTTTGAACGGACAGGTCCTGCAGCAGCCGGGCTTCAACCTTGGGCGCGAGCATGCACTGGCCGGGGTTGTGCTGCGGCGGCAGCGGGATTTCCATGTCGACAAAGGCCAGCGCCTTGCAGGCCGGCGGCACAAAGTCCTCGCGCCGGACCAGTGCGAGCAGGGCCAGGACCTGGCTGTCCAGCACCTCCCAGGGACGGATTTGCTGCTCGATCATGTTGAAGCGGGCTTGTTCGTAGTTCATGGCAATTTGGTTGTGAGGCGGCGGGATTGAATAGAAGAGGTAATGCAGCGCAGCCGTTGATTTTAGACGGCGTGCGCTGCATAAACCTGACGCGGATTCGGTGCAGGGCGCATGCCCGCCAGGGACGGATTGCCTTGGAAGCTGCACTTCATGGTTCAGGCCTGCGGTGCGTCCGGACGCGCACCCTCTGGCGCGGCGCGCATGCCGTCCAGCAAAATACCCAGCTGCGTGGCGATGTATTTTTGCGGATCAAGCGGGCAATGGTTGGGTAGGCAGACGCCCATCGAATGCTGCGACAGGATCATGAAGACCATCGGCGCGACCACGCTGTACACCGCGTAGTCCAGGTCCATGCTGCGAAATTCGCCCCGGTCGATGCCGCGCTGCAGGATGCGGCGGATCAATGAATGGCCGGGCTGGATGACTTCCTGCTGATAAAAAACGGCAATGTCCGGAAAGTTGGCGGCCTCGCAAATCATCAGCTTGGTCAGGCCCGACGCTTTTGTGGCACCGACCCGTTCCCACCAGCTGTTCATACAGTAGGCCAGCATGTCGCGGCTACTTCCCCTGAAGACTTCAAAGTCGCTTCGCCACTCGACCAGACGACCTGAAATGCTTTCGCGCACCACCGCCTTGAACAGCTCGTCCTTGCTGGGAAAGTAAAGAAACAGCGTGCCTTTGGACACGCCGGCACGCGCCGCGACTTCTTCCACCCGGGTGGCGGCAAAGCCTTTTTCAACGAACAGATCGAGCGCGGCGTTGAGCAATTCACCGGGCCGGGCCTCTTTGCGGCGCTCGCGTTTGGCGCCCGGGGTGGGGGAGGTTTCGGTGGACAAGGAAATGATTTCTATATTACTGACTAATGGGTTAGTAATATAACTTTTTGCCTTTGCAACGTCAACCGCAAGGCCCGCATTGGTGAACGACGGGACAACCCGGAAAAGAGTCCATGGCGCAAGGCGACCACCTGCGCTTATGGCTGAAACGCAGTTGTTTTATTCCGCTATGACAGTTTAAGTATAAAAAATGCTGTTTGCGCACGTGAAGTCTGCGCAAGTAGCTATGAATAATGTAGCAATTAATCGCTGATTGTCTCCTGCGCCGCGAGCGGGAGACGGGTCGATCTGGCTGCAAGCGCACCGGCTTATCGGTCGAAAGCCGGCCGTTTCGGGTTGAAGGCCCAGTTCGGAATCAGGCTCTGCATCGCAGCCGCGTCGTCGCGCGAACCCAGGCCGTGCTGCTTGTACAACTGATGGGCTTTCTCGACCTCGGCCATGTCCAGCTCGACGCCCAGGCCGGGCTTCTTGGGGACCTCGACAAGGCCGCCAACGATCTGCAGCGGCTCCCTGGTCAGGCCCTGGCCGTCCTGCCAGATCCAGTGCGTGTCGATCGCCGTGACGCGGCCCGGTGCGGCGGCGGCGACATGGGTGAACATCGCCAGCGACACGTCGAAATGGTTGTTCGAGTGCGAGCCCCAGGTCAGCCCCCAGTCGCGGCAGGTCTGGGCTACGCGCACCGAGCCAGCCATGGTCCAGAAGTGCGGGTCGGCCAGCGGAATGTCCACCGACTGCAGCGACAGCGCATGCGTCAGCTGGCGCCAGTCGGTGGCAACCATGTTGGTCGCTGTGGGCAGGCCGGTGGCGCGGCGGAATTCGGCCATCACCTCGCGGCCTGAGAAACCGTCTTCGGCGCCGCACGGGTCTTCGGCGTAGGCGACGACGTTTTTCATGTCCTTCATCAGCCGAATCGCGTCTTTCAGCAGCCAGCCGCCGTTCGGGTCGAGCGTGACCCGCGCTTGGGGGAAGCGCTCGTGCAGCGCCGTGACGGCCTCGATTTCTTCCTCGCCGCGCAGCACACCGCCCTTGAGCTTGAAGTCATTGAAGCCGTAGCGCGCATGGGCAGCTTCGGCCTGGCGCACGATGGCCTCGGACGTCAGGGCCGTTTCATGGCGAACACGCGACCAGTCGTTGTCGGCGTCAGGCTCGCTGTTGTAGGCCAGACCGGTCCGGCTGCGGTCGCCGACATAAAACAGGTACCCAAGCATCTCGACCGCTTCGCGCTGCTGGCCTTCGCCGAGCAGCGCGGCCACCGGCACGCCAAGGTGCTGGCCCAGCAGGTCGAGCAGCGCCGACTCGACGGCTGTCACGGCGTGGATGGTGGTGCGCAAATCAAAGGTCTGCAGCCCGCGCCCGCCGCTGTCGCGGTCGGCAAACTGCTGATGCATTTGCTGCAGCAGGCTGAGATGGCTGCCAATCGGCTGGCCGACGACCAGCGCCTTGGCGTCTTCCAGCGTCTGGCGGATTTTTTCGCCGCCCGGCACTTCACCCACGCCGGTGCGCCCGGCGTTGTCGGTGAGGATCAAAATGTTGCGCGTGAAGTACGGGCCGTGTGCACCGCTCAGGTTGAGCAGCATGGAGTCGCGGCCGGCGACAGGGATCACTTGCAGGTCGGTGATCAAGGGGGTGGAGTGGGTTGGCATGGGTGGGTGTTTCAAAGGTTGGGAAAGGCGCCAGCAGGGAAGCGCCGCAGCCGGCCTGCTACCCAGTGGGCGGCAGGCCGGCTAACGTTCAATCAAGGCTGATTATTTCCGCTTCGGCGTAACAGACGGAGTATCCGCTCAATATGTCAGGCCAAAGCCGAACTTGTACAGCGTGTCCTTTTCGGGATAGCCCGGAACGTCGGGCTGGTTGTCGACAATGGCTTTCGAGTTGTTGGCGAGGGCAAACGGCAGCTTGCCTTGCGGCTTGAAGGCCGCGCCCGTGGCCAGAACCTTACCGCTCAGCACATCGAGCAGCGCGGTGTTGCTTATCCCGAAGCCGGCCACGATGGCGCCCGCACTCTTCAGGCCGCTGGCATCGTCAAGCACATACGGCTGGCGGAAGTAGATGTTAAGAACCACTTTTTTCGGATCGCCCACTTCCTGCATGACCTTCTTGATGTCGGCCAGCGACGGCGAGATTTGCCATGACTGCGCAGAGGCCATTTCGCCGAATGACATCATGCCGTTCTCCCACGGGAAGGCGCCGCCGAATCCCAAGCCGTTGTCCAGGCAGGCCTTGGTGGAATCCTCGACCGAGTAGTCTGCCTTGGCGACGCAGCGGTCTTCGGAACCCCAGGACTTGCCGGTGGCCGGGTTGATGCGGCCGCCGGTCGCAGGGTCATCGCTTTTATAGGTGCTGGTGTACTTGGTCGTGGTGCCCGGCACTAGTTTATTGTTGGACACTTCGACCCGGATCACGGCGTAGTCGCTGCCGGCGGCGCTGGGACGTCCCACGACGTCGCCATTGACGTCCGTCACGGTGACGCCGCTGGCATTCTTGTTGGCCTCGCCATCGATCACGGTGTAGCCGTACTTCTGGACATCGGCTTTGGCCAGGCCCATGGTGTAGACCTTGGCGCCAGCTTTGAGCGGAAGAGTCTTGCCGCCGGCCGCCAGGTCCTGGTTCTGTAGCAAGGCGACGGACTTGCGCTGAATGTCCATGCCAACCGCAAGATTCGCGGCGCTGCCGATGATGCCGCCGGCCTTGCTGGCGTCAACATAGGGGTTTTCAAACAAACCCAGCTGGAACTGCTCTTTCAGCAAGCGCTTGGCCGCTTCGTTAACCCGGGCTTCAGTGACCAGACCTGACTTCACCAAATCCAGTATGGTCTGATTGGTATGAAACCCGGACAAGGTTTCCGTGCCACCATTCAATGCTGCGGCGACGCGTTCTGAAACTGTTTTCTTTTCCAAACCCCAGGCACGGTCGTTGATGATGCCGGTGTCGGAATTTACATAGCCCTTGAAGCCGAGTTTGCCGCGCAGCAGGTCGGTGACGATTTGCTTTGAAAAAGCCATGCCGGTCTGGTCGTAGGTGACGCCTTCATAGGTCACTTTGATCGGCACGCCGTAGTACGGCATGACGGCCGAGACGCCGGCTTCCATGGCTGCCATGAAGGGCTTGAGGTGATAACCGAAATTGCCGCCTGGATACACTTGGTTCTTGCCGTGCGCATAGTGCGGATCGAAGCCGCCTTCCTGCGGGCCTCCGCCAGGGAAATGCTTCATGGTCAGCGCCACTGCAGAATTAGGATTCACCGAGCTGCCATCCTTGACGGTGGGGCCTTGCAGGGTTTGCACCAGCGTCTTCATGATGCTGGCGTTCAGGTCGGCATCTTCCGTGAAGGTTTCCTGCACGCGGTACCAGCGCGGCTCGGTCGAGAGGTCGGCCATGTAGCCGTACATGCCGCGCAGGCCGATGGACTTCCACTCGTCGCCCATGACGGTGGCGAAGTTCTTGATCTGGGACATGTCGCCCGCGCCCAGAGAAGCCGAGGCCAGGCCCGCCTCTTTCGGGAATTCGGTGAAGGCGCCGGCGGCCTCGCTGATGCCAAAGCGCGGGTCTTTTTCATAATGGTTGCGCGCATTGGACTTGAACACCGCCGGGATGCCCAGGCGCGTGGACTCGCTCATGGCCTGGACGGCGTTGGTGAAATTGGCCGCCTGTTCGGGCGTGACCTGTCCGGAGGTCGGCGTGGCGCTCACCACGCTGCGAAAGACAAAGCGGCTCATTTTCTGCGTATTGATGTAGTCGTCCGCCGTTGCCGAAACAGCGCCGCCTGCCGCCGGGCCGAGCGTGTCGATCAGCATCATGCCGGTCTTTTCTTCCAGCGACATCTTCGCGACCAGGTCGTCCACCCGCTGGTCAACCGCCAGCCGCCAGTCTTCATACGGGTCGAGCTTGCCGTTGGCGTTCAGATCCTTGAACTGCTTGCCTTCGACGGTGATGAGCAATTTTTTCTGCGCCGAGATCACCGGCTGAGCAATTTCTACCGGGCCGCTGTCGCCGCCGCCGCAGGCCGTCGCGACCAGGCCGGCCACAAGCACGTTTGCCGCAAGCGCGACCGGCCGGGGAGAAAAAGAAAAGGGGGCGTGAATTTTCATAGCTGTCTCTTTTAAAAGGAGTGAAAAACGGGTTCTCAATGCTTGTTATCGATAACATTGATGACTAAGAATATCAGCCGATTACAGGTCGCCCGCTAGTGAATACCCTGAAATCCCCCTAAAAAATCGAGTTTAAATCGATGAAAAGGTAAAATTGGCAACGATGAGCTGCGAAATTGGCATGATTTTGACGAAAAAACCACTCATGGAGGCAAGCAGCCGATCGATACACAATCTGATATCGGTAACACTTGAAGGTTTTTCGGTTTGCGGCCTGGGTTGTCCGCAAGGCCGGGGCCTTGCGCCAGGCGCTCGCTTCAGGCGCTGGCGCGTTGGATGATTTCGAAGCCGATATCGACAATCGGCGCACTGACGCTTCGGCCTTCGGCGCGATCGACGATGTACTGGGCGGCGGTGCGGCCCATGCGCGTGCCGTCGATGCGCACCGTAGTCAGGGCCGGCTGCAGGCTGGCGGCCAGGTCCAAGTCGCCAAAGCCCACCACGCCCAATTGCCCTGGCACGGCCAGAGCCCGGGTTTGCGCCTCGATCAGCACACCCAAGGCCAGCATGTCGGAACTGCAGAACACTGCGTCGGTTTGCGGGTGCGCGTCCAGAACGGCAGCCAGACCGGAGCGGCCTGAGCCCAGCGTGGTCGGCGCTGGCACGAAGTGCGTGGGTGCCTCGTCCAGGCCCAGTGTTCGGCTCATGCGCTGGAAGCCTTCGATGCGCCGCCGCGCCCGATCGTCGCTGGCGCTAATCAGCGCCGGATGCCGGTAGCCCCGGCGGTGCAGGAAATGGCAGACCGACTGGCCAATTTCTTCATGCGAAAAGCCGACCAGCATGTCGATTGGCGTGGGCGTCAGGTCCCAGGTTTCGACCACCGGAATCCCGGACGCCAGCAACTGGCGCCGTCCTTCGGGGGAATGCATGATGCCGGTCAGCACGATGCCATCGGGCCGGCGGCGGATGATGGCATCGAGCAACGCATCTTCGCGCGATGAGTCGTAGCCGCTCTGGCCGATCATCAGCTGGTAGCCCTGCGCGTCGAGCGCCTCGTCAAGCGCGCGGATGGTCTCCTGGAACACCGGCCCGACCAGCGTCGGCAGCACGGTCGCCACCAGTTTGGCCTTGGACGAGCGCAGGCCGCGCGCCATGCCGTTGGGCACGTAGCCGGTGCGCGTGACGACTTCGCGCACGCGCGCCAGCACGTCCGGCGAAACTTTTTCAGGGTGGTTGAGCGTGCGCGAAACGGTCATGGCCGATACGCCAGCGAGCCGCGCAACATCGTGGACCGTGAAGCCCTGTGACTTTTTCATGGAGGAAGGGAGTAAGGGGGCACGCGCCGGAATAGCCATCGTTGATGATAGCGGCTGCTACGGTGCGGAAGGCGGCTTTCAACGGGCCGCGTGAAGCACATCGGGCGCAGGCGTTGCAACGACGCTGATGCGTTGAACACGGGCACCGAGCGGGACCATGAATCACATCAGCATCGCAGCGACCACCAGCACCGGAACCAGAACCAAAAGCCGGAGCAGGCAGGGTCCGCAGCTTGAACAAACAATAGCTGCTCGTGCCCGCCGTACCTGCGTTACAGCCTGATTTGATTTAAAAAACAAGCCTGAATTCGCGATCAAAGCCAGGAGGGCGGCACCCAAAAAGAAGCCGGTGGCACAGGTCTTGACCCAATCCAGGCAATCAATGCGAGCAACGCCGCCTGCAAGGGCAGCCGCAAGACCAGCGCCCAATAGGGAACAGAGGGGAAAAGCGCCGGCTGCTGCAGCATGTAGACATGTGCTGGCGTCACTGCCAGCGTCAGGGCGAACAGTCCCCAGGCCGCAAGGCGACGGGTCGGCTGCCATAGCAGGCCGACAGCGCCCAGCAGTTCGGCCACGCCGCTGGCCAGCACGGCGCCGCGCGGCCAGGGAATATAGGGCGGCACGATACGCATTTCGGCTTCGGTGAAAACGAAATGGCCGATGCCACCTATGAAAAACCATAGAAAAACAAATCCTAACGCCATGCGCATGGCTGGATTGAGCGTACTGGGAGGTCGGTGCATGGGTTGGTTTATGCCTTGATGTCTTGCCAGGCGCAAGCCTCTTTGAAGTGAAATTTGGATCTTCTCACGCACTGATGCGCTTCGCCGCTGGCTTCTGACAAAACAAGCTGGCACGTTCCTACAGTCCCTTTTGCCCGCATGACCAAAATGGTCTCTATGCAGTCGTATTCAAACCGTGTTTATCTTCAGCGCAGGGTGTCCAAATATGCGTGAGGATGCCGATTTGCTGGTAACGCTGCCTGACCCGGAACAACGCGAACAAAAGCGATCACTATTCGAGACGCTACCGGCTCAACCCAGCAAGAGTTTTATGGTGCCAGACACTTGCCCGGACAAACAAATTTGTCCGGGGACGCAACAGCTTTCAGTCAGCGGCTTTCGCGACGGCACCTGGTTTGAAGCCGATGACTGGATTGCCGATGAAGTGCCGGTGGCGCTGGAGTTCAATGGCATCTCGCATGCGGTGATGCTGGCAACGCCTCTGGATCTTGAGGAGTTCGCGCTCGGATTTTCGCTGAGCGAGGGCATCATCGATGCGCCAGCCGAGCTGTATTCGGTGGACCAAGTGTTGTCCGATCTGGGCATCACCCTGAAACTTCACGTGGCCAGCGCTGCCTTTGCGCGCCTCAAGTCTCGCCGTCGCTCGCTGGCAGGGCGCACGGGCTGCGGCCTGTGCGGAACCGAAAGCTTAAATCACGTCGCGCGCGATCTGCCTGTGCTGCCGGACACACCGGCCATTGGCCGCTTGGCAGTCGCGCGGGCGATGTCCGGCATCGCGGCCCTGCAATCCTTGCAGCAAGCCACCGGCGCCGTGCATGCTGCGGCGTGGTGTTCACCGCAAGGTGAGGTGGTGTGCCTGCGGGAGGATGTGGGACGGCACAACGCGCTTGACAAGCTGATCGGTACGCTGGCTTTGAACAAGGTTAACGCGGCCACCGGTTTTGTCTGCGTCACCAGCCGCGCCAGTTTCGAGATGGTGCAAAAAGCAGCATCGGCAGGTGTGCCCTTGCTCGCGGCCGTCTCGGCGCCGACGGCGCTGGCGATCCGGACAGCCCAGCGCCTTCGCATGACATTGGTGGGTTTTGCCCGCCGGCAGGACCTGGTGGTCTACAGCCACCAAGAGCGGCTTGAGATGGCGGCTGCGTCCGCTGTTTTATCTATGTTGAATCAACCAAAACGTCATAACACTGCAGGTTGAAATGACCCATAACCCGTCAAGCGTATCCAAAAAAGAAGCACCTCCTGCAGGCGGCTGGGGCTCGCTCAAAGGCATGACCAGTGTCTTGTTTCGGGAGCGCCCCAGCCCGGCGGTTCTTGAAACTCTGGCCCATCAAAACAAGGCCGGAGGGCACATGTGCACCTCGTGCGCCTGGGGGAAACCGGCCCATCCGCATGTGTTCGAGTTTTGCGAGAACGGGGCCAAGGCCACGATCTGGGACCTGACCATCGACCGCTGCACGCCTGGTTTTTTCGCAAAGCACAGTCTTACCGAACTGCGGGGCTGGAGTGACTATGACCTGGAAATGCAGGGGCGGCTGACTGAGCCGCTTCGCTACGATGCGGCCACTGACAAATACCTTGCCTGCAGTTGGCAGGAAGCGTTTGACGGCATCGGCCAGCAACTCAAGGCACTCAATCCCAAGTCGGTGGTTTTTTACACCTCCGGAAAAGCGTCTCTTGAAACCTCCTACCTGTTTGGGCTGTTTGGACGCTTTTATGGGCACAACAACTTTCCTGACAGCTCCAACATGTGCCACGAGACAACCTCGGTCGGACTCAAGAAAGTGATTGGCTCGGCAGTCGGTACCTGCGTGCTGGAAGATTTTGACCATTGCGACGCCATCTTTTATTTTGGCCAGAACCCGGGCTCCAACAGCCCGCGCTTTTTGCATCCGCTGCAGGAAGCCGTCAAGCGGGCCTGCAAGATCATCACCTTCAACCCGGTTCGCGAAGCCGGCCTGGTGGAATTCACTGATCCGCAAAGTCCGGTGGAAATGCTGACCGGGCACAGCACCGGCCTTTCGCATATGTACCTGCAGGTTCGTCCGGGCGGCGACATTGCGGCGCTGATGGGCCTGTGCAAGCACGTGCTGGAGGTAGACGACAGCCGGCAGGCGGCAGGCCAGCCGGGCGTGCTCGACCGCGAATTCATCGCGCAACACACCGACGGTCTGGAAACGTTCGCGGCTTCGGCCCGGGCCGCCGACTGGGTGGAAATTGAAGCCGTGTCGGGTCTGGCCCGCGCCGACCTGGAGAAGGCCGCCGAGGTTTACATCGCCGCCGAGCGGGTCATCGGCGTGTACGGCATGGGCCTGACGCAGCATGTCCATGGTTCGCAGTGCATTGGCCTGTTTGTCAACCTGCTGCTGCTGCGGGGAAATATCGGCCGTCAGGGTGCGGGCATGTCGCCGGTGCGCGGCCATTCCAACGTGCAGGGCCAGCGCACAGTGGGTATTTCCGAAAAGCCGGAACTGGTGCCACTGGACAAGCTGGCCCGGATGTTCGATTTCGAACCACCGCGCGACAAAGGCTTGACGACGGTTGACGCATGCGAAGGCATTCTTGATGGCTCGGTGCGCGGTTTTGTGAGTCTGGGCGGAAATTTTGTCCGTGCCATTCCGGAGCGTGACGCCATGGAAAAAGCCTGGAGCGCCATGGCGTTGACAGTCAATATCGCCACCAAGCTCAACCGCAGCCACTTGGTGCATGGCCGCTCCGCCTACCTTTTGCCCTGTCTGGCGCGGCCCGAGGAAGACGTTCAGGCCAGCGGCCCCCAGTCGGTGTCGATTGAAGACACCTTCAGCCACATCTATGGCTCGGTTGGCAAGCGCACACCAGCGGGCCCTCATCTTTTGTCCGAACTGGCAATCGTCGCCGCAATGGCAAAAGCGACTTTGCCGGTGCATCCGAAATGGCAGTGGGACGACTGGGTGGGTGACTACAGCATGGTGCGCGACCTGATCGAGGAAACGTACCCTGAGGAGTTTCGTGATTTCAATGGGCGCATGTTCGACAAAGGCGGCTTTTACCGTGGCAACAAGGCGCGCGAACGCATCTGGGAAACCGACAGCGGCAAGGCCGAATTCACTGATCCGACCGTTATGTCGGCGCTGGGTGTGGGCGATGCACCGGGCCGCTATCACCTCATCACGATGCGCTCCAACGACCAGTTCAACACTACCATCTACGGATTCAGCGACCGGCTGCGCGGACTGGAGGGTTCGCGCTCCATCCTGCTGATCAACCCCCGCGACATGTCGCGGGCCGGCCTGAAGGAGGGCGACATCGTCAGCCTGTTTAGCGACGCCGGCGACGAGGTGCACCGCGAGGTTCCGGGTCTGAGGGTCACGTCGTTCAACCTGCCCGACGGGTGCGTAGGGGGCTATTACCCCGAGATGAATGTCCTGATCCCGCTGTGGTATCACGACCAGGCGTCCAAAACCCCGGCGTCCAAAGGCGTGCCGGTGCGTATTCAGGCCGCGGTTCAGGGCTAGCAGAAGCGGTCCCCATGGCGGTTAAAAAAATAGCGCAGATCGCCTTGGCAGAGTGGTCTGTTCCAGAGGGCAAGGTTTTGCATTGGCCTGCACCACCATGAACCTGCGCGCACATGCTTTACCGCTGGGTCTTTTGTTGCTCGTGCCGTTGGCACCCGCGATCCACTATCTCTTGGCCACCAGCCCGGTCTGGACTTTTCTTGCCGGTGCTGTGGGCATTGGCGTCCTGGCTGACTGGGCACGCCGCGCGACCGAACAACTCGCCGCAAAAACAAACGCCGCCATTGGCGGACTTTTGAACGTCAGCTTTGGCAGCATCGCGGAAATTGTTTTGGCCTTCTTCGTGCTCGCCAGCGGAAACATTGAAGTGGTGCGAGCCCAGATTGCCGGCTCGATCATCGGCACCAGCCTGCTCGGTCTGGGGCTGGCCATCGTGGTCGGCAGCATTGGCCGTCCACGGCAGTTGTTCAACCGCGACCAGGCCGGCCAGATGTCCAGCCTTCTGGTGCTGGTCGTGATTGCGCTGTTGCTGCCGGCGGTGTTCGACCTCGCAAGCCGCCACCTTGCGCCTGGCACAAACCAGGCGGTCAGCGACGAGCATCTGAGCCTGGGCGTGTCGGTCGTATTGATCCTGCTGTATGCCGCCAACCTGGTTTACACACTCATCACGCACCGAAACGTTTTCTCGCCTGAAAGGGAAATACGCAATGACAGCCCAGCGGGCAGCGAGAACGAAAAAGCGGCCGAGTGGACGGTGAAGATGGCCGTGGGCGTGCTGGTCGCGGCAACTGTTTTTATCGCCATGGAGGCGCATCTGGTGTCCGGGGCGCTTGAAGACACTGCCAAGGTTCTTGGCTTGTCGCCGGTTTTTGTCGGCGTGATCGTGCTGGCCGTCATTGGCACAGCCTCGGATCTGTTCGCTGCTTCCTGGTTTGCCCGTCAGGGAAAAATGGGGCTGGCGCTCAACATTTGCGTGGGCTCGGCCATTCAGGTTGCGCTTGTCGTGGCGCCTTTGCTGGTCATCGGCTCCTGGTTCATGGGTAAACCCATGAACCTCGTCTTTGACAACCCGATGGCCTTGTTTGCCATTGCCAGCGCCGTCTTGATCGTCAACAACATTGCACGCGACGGAGAAACCACCTGGTTTGAAGGCATTCTTCTCATCGGCGTGTATTTGCTGCTTGCGCTGGCTTTTCTGTTTTTACCGGTCATTGCCTGATCGGTCGGGTTCCCATTCCATGAACATAGGCGTGATGAAGGGTGAATGCGCATGGCATTTCCCTTCGACATCATATTGGCGTGAAGCGTCCAACCGCCCGGCCCAGGCATTCGCGCAACACCTGCCGTGAAGCCAGCAGCCCTTGCGCAGACGGCAGCCATTGCAGCAGCGGGCTTTCGATGGGCCGCGTGAAACCCATCGGCGCGGGAGTCACGACAAAGCCTGCGCGTTGAAAAGCCGCCACCGAGCGCGGCATGTGCCAGGCATCGGTCACCAGTGCAATGCGCTGCACGCCTTCGCGCATCAGCACCGGCGCGAGCAGGCGCGCGTTGCCGTCGGTGTCGCGCGACACGGCTTCGCTCCAGCGCAGCGCAAGGCCAAACTCCTGCTGCGCCACGCGCGCGGACACTTCCGCTTCCGACGCCGTCGGCATGCCGTCCGCAGCCCAGCCGATGCCGCCGCTGAAGGCCAGCGGCAGGCCCGACTGGCGTGCGAGCCAGATGCCGTAGCGCAGCCGGGCAGCGGAAACAGCGGATGGTTGGGATGCGCCGCCGTATTCGGGCGCGTCAGGCAGCACGCCGCCGCCAAGGATGACGACAGCCTGAACCTGATTTGCCTTGATTTGCGCGGCGCTAACCGGCTCAAACTGCGGCAGCGCATGGCGCGCCAGCCACACCGCCGTGCCGTGGCAACTAAGCAGCCAGAGCGCCGCGAGTGACAGTGTGATGAGCACCAGACCACTGCGTTTTCGGCGCCATGCCAGCACCACGCCGAGCAGCGCCAGCAGCAGCGGCGCCAATGGCGGCATTGCCAAGCTGGTCAGCAGAGGCTTGAATAAACCCAGGTCCATCAAATGCTATAAAATTAATAGCTGCTTATGCATGATGGACAGGCGCTGGAGGCATGAATGATCAATAAAAAGCCTGCAGGCCGGTTTGCGCACGGCCCAAAATCAGCGCATGCACGTCATGCGTGCCTTCGTAGGTGTTGACGGTTTCCAGGTTGATCATGTGGCGGATGACGTGGTATTCGTCATGGATGCCGTTGCCGCCGTGCATGTCGCGTGCCATGCGGGCAATGTCCAGCGCCTTGCCGCACGAGTTGCGCTTGATCAGCGAGATCATCTCGGGCACGGCCCGGTCTTCGTCCATCAGGCGGCCCACGCGCAGGCAGGCTTGCAGGCCAAGCGCAATTTCAGTTTGCATGTCGGCGAGTTTTTTCTGGATGAGCTGGGTTTGCGCCAGCGGGCGGCCAAACTGGATGCGGTCCAGCGTGTATTGGCGGGCACGGTGCCAGCAGTCTTCCGCCGCGCCCAAGGCGCCCCAGGCAATGCCGTAGCGCGCCTTGTTCAGGCAACCGAACGGACCCTTCAGGCCGCTGACGTTGGGCAGCAGGTTTTCTTCCGGAACAAACACGCCGTCCATCACGATCTCGCCGGTGATGCTGGCGCGCAGGCTCATCTTGCCTTCGATCTTGGGGGCGGTGAGGCCCTTCATGCCTTTTTCCAGCACGAAGCCGCGAATGCTTTCCTGGCCGCCGACCTTGCCATCGGGGTCTTCGAGCTTGGCCCAGACCACGAACACGTCAGCGATCGGGCTGTTGGTGATCCACATCTTGGCGCCGTTCATGATGAACCCGCCATCGACCGGTTTGGCACGCGACAGCATGCTGGCCGGGTCGGAGCCGTGGTTCGGCTCGGTCAGGCCGAAGCAGCCGACCCATTCGCCGGTCGCCAGCTTGGGCAGGTATTTTTGCTTTTGCGCTTCATTGCCGTAGGCGTTGATCGGGTGCATGACCAGCGAAGACTGCACGCTGATGGCGCTGCGGTAGCCGCTGTCAACGCGCTCGACCTCGCGCGCCACCAGACCGTAGCTGACATAGTTCAGGCCGGCGCAGCCGTAGCCTTCGATGGTCGAGCCCAGGAAACCCATGGCGCCCGCTTCCGTCATGATCTCGCGGTCGAACTTTTCATGGCGCGCGGCCATCAGCACGCGGGTCTGCAGTCTTTCCTGGCAGAAGGTGTGGGCCGCCTCCTGCACCGCACGTTCGTCCTCGGTCAGCTGATCGTTCAAAAAAAGCGGGTCTTCCCAGTTGAATTTGGTTTTCATGGTGCAGTCCTTGCGGTTCGGTGGGGCAGGTGGATGGGGGGCGTGTGCAAAGTGTAGGGGAAACATTTTTTGCCTGCCTGACACTTGCATTTAGCTTGATTGTTAGCCCATCATGAATACTTGTCCAATATCAATTAGCAATGCAACGATATATTATTTGTATCCATGGAATTCCGACACCTTCGCTATTTTCTGACTCTGGCCGAAGAACTGCACTTCGGCCGGGCGGCGCGCCGGTTGTCGATTTCGCAGCCGCCGCTGTCTCTGAACATCCAGCAGCTTGAAGCGTCGGTAGGTGCGCGGCTCTTCACCCGCAACAGCAAACAGGTCACGCTCACCGCCGCCGGGCTGGCCTTCGTGCCCGCCGCACAGGCGCTCTTGGACCAGGCGGCGCAGGCGTCCCGCCATGCACGGGACGTGGCGCAGGGCATGGCCGGCAGCCTGGCCATTGGCTTTTCAGGCACCATGCTGTACAGCGGCCTGCCTGGCATCCTGGAGCGTTTTCAGGCGCAGTATCCGTTTTTGCGGCTGATGCTGAAGGAGCTCAGTTCAAGCGAGCAGCTGACCGAACTGGCGCATGACCGGCTCGACATCGGTTTTGTCCACACCACCCGCGTGCCACCCGAGCTGTCGCAGATCCTGGTGTCCAGCCAGGCGCTGGTTGGCTGCCTGCCGGCCGGTCACCGCTTGGCGCGGCAGGCCTCGCTGTCGCTCAAGGCGCTGCAGGGCGAGCCCTTTGCCGTGGTGTCGCGCGCGGTGTCGCCCGACTACCACGAGCGCATCCTGGGCATCTGCACCGACGCAGGTTTTCACCCCGAGATCCGTTACGAGTTGCGCCATTGGCTGAGCGTGGTGTCGTTGGTGTCGCAGGGCATGGGTGCGGCGCTCGTGCCGGCGGCGCTTAGCCGTTCGGCCATGGCGGGCACGGTTTTTATTCCGCTGGACTGCGCCACCACCCCCTACGACACCCATTGCCTGTGGAAAACCGCCCGCGACAATCCCGCACTGGCCTTATTCGTTCAAGCCGTGCGCGATGCAAGCACGCGGCCAAGCGGCTAAAGTGGTTGGTCAAAAAAGGAAATCTTACTCATGAGCCAATCACAAACCATCACCCTGGGGGGCGGCTGCTTCTGGTGCACCGAGGCGGTCTACGTCAAGGTGCGCGGCGTTACCGACGTCGAGTCGGGCTACAGCAACGGCCAGGCGGCCCGGCCCAGCTATGAAGCGGTCTGCACCGGCCGCACCGGCTGCAACGAGGTCGTCAAGCTGACGTATGACCCGGCTGACATCACGCTGCGCGAAATTCTTGAAATCTTCTTTGTCATCCATGACCCGACCAGCCTGAACCGTCAGGGCAATGACGCGGGCACGCAGTACCGCAGCGGTATTTACTACGAAACGCCCGAACAAAAAGAGGTGATCGACGACTTCATCCGTGAAGCCGGGCAGGACAAGACCTTTGGCAAGTCCATCGTGACGGAAGTGCTGCCGCTGGCCGATTACTGGCCGGCCGAGGACTATCACCAGGACTATTTCGAGAACAACCCGAACCAGGGGTATTGCGCGTTTGTCGTGGGGCCGAAGGTCGAGAAATTCCGGAAGACGTTTGCTTCGCGGGTTAAGGGATAAGGGCTGAGGCTGGGCATTGCCGATCGTCCAAAAACCGGCTGTTGCGTGTTGATGGCTTGATAATCTTGTCGTGGTTTTGCTGGCCGGTCTCGCCCGGTGGGCGACTTGCTTTCTTTGCTTCGCCAAAGAAAGTAAGCAAAGAAAGGCGACCCGGCTGTCCAGGTCCCTGCGCTTCGCTTCGGGCAACCTGCGCTGTCCGGTAAAAGCGGGGGTCCGCGCAAACTCGCTGCGCTCAAACAGCGCGCGGCCCTTGTCCCGTTTTTCCCGGTCATCACAGGCCCACCCAGAACGGGGTGGGGAAGGGCTGCGGGGACTAAATTCGGAGTCTAAAGTGCCTTTTGCGCATATCACGTATGCATAAATAGCTACAAAATAAGTAGCATATAGCGTGCAATTCTGCTGGTTTCAAGCCCGTTTTTGTGCAAAGTAAAACCATTCCTGGCCGACTTCAGCGCGGGGGTTGGGAAAGACCACGAAGCCATCTTGCGGTGCTTTCACTGGCATGCCGCTTTGCCGCCTGCCAATCACCTCGCCGGCGCTGACGGCATCAAAACTGCGCCACTCCCGGATGAAGGTGTCGTTCGCATCTTCGCGGTCGGTCACGTCCACCAGCCTTAATATTTCGCGGTCTGCCGGTTCGGCGACCAGCGGCAGCGGCGACAGGCCCAGCAGCGCCAGCGTCTGCAAAATGGCATGGCGTGCCACCCCCACGGCTTGCGGGTCATCGTGCTGGCCGCATTCCAGGGTGACGCCGTAGCCACCGCGTGCGCGCATGTATTCGGTGGTGCCCACGCCGTAGTTGGGATTGGTCACCAGGGTTTGCGCGCGGCGGCTGGCATCGGTGGCCGGCGCTGCGGCGCGGCGCTGCACGCCGCGTGCATAGGTTTCCAGCCAGCCTTCGACGATGCGGTGCGGCCCGGTGTGCAGGGCCAGCTGCATTTCCTCGGCGGCGTGGGCAAACGGTTCCAGCTGGCCCCGGTTGTCGGACGGGCCGATCATCACGAAGGGTGCGCCGCCGGTGTGAAAGGAGTGCAGGTCGAGCAGCACGTCGTGCGAATCCAGCAGCGGGCACAGCACATTGGCAATGCGGTCCTCGAAATCCTGCGGAATCGCGCTGGGCGCCATGTTGCGGTTGAGGTTTCGCTCGCCGGTGCGTTGCTTGAGCTGATAGGCCAGCGGATTGGTGACGGGCACAAAGGTGACGGTGCCGCGTTCGATGGCGCGTTCGCCTCGGGTGAATTCCTCGATCAGCGCTGTGATGGCCTGCGCGCCGCAGACTTCGTTGCCATGCACGGCGCCCAGCACCAGCAGCCGGGGGCCAGGCGCCAAGCCGTGGAATGTCAGCGAAAGAAGGTGCGCCGGACGCTGTACGGGGTGTGTGGGCAATGGCAGCGCAATTGCCGGGTTTTGTTCGTGCGGTGTCTGGTTCATGTGCCTAGCCTCAAGTGATCCTGGGTGTGTATTTTGACCGCTGGCCCGCATGCACCCAGTTTTTTGTGGATGTTTGAAGCGACGCCGCTTCAGGTGTTTTTGGCTACTAGCGCCAGTGCACCCAGCAACAACGCAATCGCCGCAACCCAGGAGCCCAGCACCCGCCGGGCGAGAGGAATCAGCGTCTGGAAGCGACCGCTGCGGTTCAGGTTGTCCGATACCGCCAGCAGCCAGAAAGCGCAGACCATCACCGTGACCGCCATGCCGGTCAGCTCCTGCCAGCGCGGCTGCTCAAGGTCCGCCGCAGACCCTGCGGCCAGCCCGGCCAGCAGCGCCAGCAGCAAGGAAAACGCCGCCGAGGGGCGCCAACCGGCGACCGCGCTGAGACCGATGACCACCACCGCTGCCGGCGCCACCACGGCAGGAATATGCGCTGAAAACGCGGTTGCCACAACCGCTGATGCGGCAGCCAGCGCGGCAGCCAGCACCGACAAGGGCTCGCGAATGCCGAAAAGGACCAGCGCCAGGCCAATCAGGGCAGCCAGCGACAGCGGCGACGTGAAAAGATGTGCACTTGCCGTCCAGATGGAGGTGTCGGCGCCAAAGTTCCCATGCGCCCACGCGCTGGCAGAGCCTGCAAGCGCCGCTCCCGCCAGCAAGACGCTGACAAAGGGTTTACGCAACACCGGGCATGCCTGCCAGAATCCACACGCCCATGGCTGCGATCAGGCCGCCGCCGGCGCGCAAGGCCTGCTCGCCACGCGGCAGCGCCTTCACCAGGCCGATGGCAATGCCCGCCAGGTGCAACAGCCCGGTCGAGATGACAAAACCGGCGGCAAAAGCAGCCGGTGCAGCGGTCTCGGGCAATTCCATGCCGTGCGCGTAACCATGAAATACGCCAAACACGGCCACGATGGCCACGGCGATGGCCACAGGGGCGCGCCACGCGGCGGCAATCGACAAACCCAGCACGACCACTGAAGCCGCGATGCCGATTTCGACGTAAGGCAGGGGCACCTGGGCAATGCCCATCACGCCGCCGACCACCATCAGCATGGGAAACGCCACCGGCAAGGCCCAGACCAGCGGCCGGCCCAGGGTGGCGCCCCAGATGCCGACGGCGACCATGGCGAGCAGATGGTCAAGACCGGACAGCGGGTGCATGAAGCCCGAGATAAAACCGCCCGCCACGCCTTCGCCCGAATGCGCATTCGCCGCTGCTGCAAAGCACAGCATTAAAAGCCCGGCTGCATGCTGCTTGCGCAGCCAGGGGCGCGGGGAGACGGTCACTGGGTTCGCGTTTTGAATCATCGGGATATTCCTGAAGTGAGGGGGGGTGCCCGCAACAATGCTGGCAGCTGGACAGAAGGGGGGCCACTTGTTCCAAGGCAAAGCATAAGTGAACAGGTGCCTGAACACTACGCAGCCACGCGCCGGATGGATTCACCTTGAGCCGCGCACCCCTGCGGCCAGCGTCGCCAGTTCGCGTGTCAGCAATTCCTGCCGTGACGATGGCCCGTCAGCCGTCAGCCGTCAGCCGTCAGCCGTCAGCCGTCAGCCGTCAAATTCAAAGTTGGCATCAGAGCTAAAAAGCGCCTGACGGGGCTGGCTGACCCATGGCCGCCAAGGCCTCCCGGCGCAGATGGGCATCGGTGCGAAACACGCCCAACAGGCGCTGGGTGACGGTGGTGGAACCCGGTTTGTACACACCGCGCGTGGTCATGCACATGTGTTCTGCCTCAATCATCACGGCCACGCCGCGGGGCTGAAGCACATCGGCAAGGGTCTGGGCTATCTGGCTGGTCAGCCGTTCCTGGATTTGCAGGCGGCGCGCATATATATCCACCACCCGGGCCAGCTTGCTCAGGCCCACGACGCGCTTGTCGGGCAGGTAGGCAATATGGGCCCACCCGATGATGGGCACCAGGTGGTGCTCGCAGTGCGACTCCAGCCGGATATTGCGTACCACCACCATGTCGTCATAGTCGCCAGCCTCTTCAAAAGTGGCGGCCAGGGTGGCGACCGGGTCTGCGCCGTAGCCCGAGAAAAATTCACCATAGGCGCGCGCCACGCGGCGCGGCGTGTCAATCAGGCCTTCGCGTCCGGGGTCATCGCCGGCCCAGCGCAACAGGGTTCGCACGGCGGCTTCGACCTCTGCCAGTTCGGGGCGCGGGGCGGTCATGCCAAGACCTGGGGTTGAGCAACCTCGGCGCATTGGGCCAAACCTTTTTCAAGGACTTGGCGCGGCAGGTCACGGCCAATGAACACCATTTTGGAAGTGCGCACCTCGCCCTCTCGCCACGGCGCGCCGAGTTCGGCGCCCATCAGCATGTGAACACCCTGAAACACGATGCGGCGGTCTTCACCGAGCGCACTGAGCACGCCCTTGTAACGCATCATTTGGGTGCCATGCGCCTGGACCATGCTGCCCAGAAAGTCTTCCAGTCTTGCCATGTCCAGCGGCCGGTCTTCGCGAAAAACAAACGATGTCACATCGTCGTCATGCTGGTGCTCCACATCGGTCAGAAAGTCGGGTTCGATCTCCAAAATAGCGTTCAGGTTAAAGCCCCGGATGTCGAGCAAATCATCAATGGCGGCCACACCATGGCGCGATTCTGAAATTTTGGCGCGTGGATTCATGCGAACCAGGCGCTGACGCAGCGACTGCAGGCTGGCATCGTCCACCAGGTCAGTTTTGCTGAGCAGTATCCGGTCGGCAAAGCCCACCTGTTCTTGCGCCTCGTGGTGTTCGTCGAGTTGCGCGGGCGCGTGTTTGGCGTCCACCAGCGTCACGATGGCATCCAGCAGGAAGCGCTGAACGACGGCCTCGTCCACAAAGAAGGTCTGCGCCACCGGCGCGGGATCGGCCAGGCCTGTGGTCTCGATCACCACGCGGTCAAAGTGCAGGCTGCCTGCCGCCCTTTTTGCCGCCAGCTCGCCCAGAATGCGCACCAGGTCGCCGCGCACGGTGCAGCAGATGCAGCCGTTGTTCATCTCGATGATCTGTTCATCCCGGTCCTGCACCAGCAGTTCGTTGTCAATGCCGGCTTCGCCAAACTCGTTTTCAATCACGGCAATGCGGTGGCCGTGGTCGGCCTTGAGGATGTGGTTGAGCAGCGTGGTTTTGCCGCTGCCCAGAAAACCGGTGAGGATAGTGACGGGAAGGCGGGTGTCTCGCATGGCGTTGATCCTTGACGTGTTCAGGGTGTTTCAGGCCACCAGCGCTTATGGAGCATGCGCTGGCAGCTATGGTTTTAACAGTTGCAGACTCAGTTCAGCTTCATGCCGGCGGCCAGCTGCGTCACGTTGTGGCGCATCAGCTGGAGGTAGCTGCCGGCAGGGCCTTGCGGCGTTGACAGGGCGTCCACAAACAGGGTCGGTCCGACCGTCACGCCTGCATCCTTGCTGAGCTGGGCCAGCAGCTTGGGCGCGCTCATGTTTTCGATAAACACGGCCTTGATCTTTTCACGCTGAATCTGCTGGATGAGCCGGGCCACATCTTTGGCGCTCGGTTCCATTTCGGTGGACATGCCTTGTGGCGCGAGAAACTTGATCTGGTAATGCGCGCCGAAGTAGCCAAACGCATCGTGCGAGGTGATCACCTGGCGCTTGGCCGGCGGCAGGGCCGCGAACTGTGACTTGGCCCAGGCGTCCAGCGTCTGCAGCTCTTTCACATAGGCGTCGCTGTTGGCCTGGTAAACGCTGGCGCCTGTCGGGTCCACCTTGGTCAGCGCGGCGGTGATGTTGCGCACATACAGCACCACGTTGCCCGGGTCTTGCCAGGCGTGCGGATCGGTTTCTGCGTGCTGATGGCCTTTTTCGGCCTGCAGCTGGCGCGGTTTGACACCCTGCGAGGCCACCACGGACTGGCCCTGGTAGCCAGCGGATTTGACGATTTTTTGCGCCCACGGCTCAAAACCCAGGCCGTTGGTCACCAGCAGTCTGGTTTGTGCGATGGCCTTGACATCGGCCGGCCTGGGCTCAAACACGTGGGCGTCTTCATCGGGTCCAACCAGGGTGGTGACGCTGACGCGCTCGCCGCCCACCACGCGCACCAGGTCGCCCAGGATGCTGAAGCTGGCAATGACGGGCAATTTGTCAGCCGCGAAGCTGGCGCCGGACAGCAGGGCGGCGCTGGCAATACCCGCCAGCAGAAGTTTGCGAAATACAGGGTTCATGGATGCGCCTTTGGAAAGAGGTGAAAGAAATGATGAAAAAAACCGGATTCGTTCAGGCCACCCGATGCGTCGTTGTCCACAGGCGCGGCAGCCAGCCACCAGGAGCGAACAGCAGCGACGCAAGGTAAAGCGCGCCGGCGCAGGCAATGATGGTCGGCCCCGAGGGCGTATCGAAGTGGTAGGAGAGCAGCAGCCCTGACGCGCTGGCCAGCATGGCCTGTACGCTGGCATTGACCAGTTGCGCCGGCAGCGTGTCGTGCCAGAGCCGGCTGGACACGGCGGGCAGCATCATCAGCCCGACCGCCATCAAGGTGCCGAGGGTCTGAAAACCGGCCACCAAATTGATGACCACCAGCATCAAAAAGCCTTGCTGCCAGAGCCAGCCGCGCCGGCCGGCCGCGCCCAGAAACACCGGGTCGAAACTTTCCAGCACCAGCCCGCGGTACATCGCGGCCAGCAGCAGCACGCTGACGCTGGCCACGCCGGCCACCATCAGCAGGCCCTGGCTGTCCACGCCCAGCGCACTGCCAAACAGGATGTGCAGCAGGTCCAGCTGGGAGCCGTGGCCCGAGATCAGCATCACGCCCAGCGCCAGCGCCACCAGGTAGATTGCGGCCAGGCTGGCGTCTTCCTTCAGGGCAGTGAAACGTGTGACCAGTCCGGCCAGTGCCGCCACCAGCATGCCGGCCACGACGCCGCCCAGGGCCATGGCGGTGAGCGACAAACCGCTCAGCATGAAACCAATGGCCACGCCCGGCAGCACCGCATGACTGAGCGCATCGCCCAGCAGGCTCATGCGCCGCAGCGTTAAAAACACCCCCAGCGGCGCGGCACTGAGCGACAGCGCCAGCGTGGCGACGAGCGCGCGGCGCATGAAGGCAAATTCGGCAAACGGGGCAAAGGCCGTGTCCCACAGCCAGGCGGCAAGCGCCATCATGCAGTGGCCTTTTGCGCGGCCAGCGCGTCGATGTCGCACAGCCCGGCGGCCTCGTCCCAGTGCTCGGCCATGGCGCGGGCGCTGCGCAAATTGGGCTCGGTCAGCACCTCGCTGGTGGCGCCCCAGCCCACCAGTTCGCGGGCCAGCAGCAAGGTAGACGGAAAGTGCTGGCGCACCAGCGCATCGTCGTGCAGCACGGCAATCACGGTGCGGCCTTGTTGATGCCACTGGTGCACCAGCACCAGCAGGGCGGCGGTGGTTTTGGCATCAATGGCGTTGAAGGGCTCGTCCAGCAGGATCAACTCGGCGTCTTGCGCCAGCATGCGGGCAAACATCACCCGCTGCATCTGGCCGCTTGAGAGGCTGCCAATGGTACGGCGCTCAAAGCCTTCCAGCCCCACGGCTTGCAGTGCCGCATCGACCTTGCCCTGCATGGCCTGCGTGACGGCGCCCCATGCCCCGGCGCTTGACCAGCAGCCCAGCAGCACGCAGTCGCGCACATCGATGGGAAAGCTGCGGTCGATTTCAGCCACCTGCGGCAGGTAGGCGATGCACTTGCGCGCCAGCGTCACCGTCAGCGCGCCGCCCGACCGGCCGCCTTCGATGGGCAGCAGGCCGACGATGCTTTTGAGCAGCGTGCTTTTGCCCGAGCCGTTGGGGCCGACCACGGCCGTCAGTGAGCCGGGCGCAAAGCTGCCGCTGATGTGGTGCAGTGCCGGGTGCTGGCGGTAGCTCACCGTGAGGTTGTCCAGCGCCACCACGGGGCGGGTGCTCACCACGGGGCCACTTCCAGTTGCGCCCAGGCCACCGCCAGCCAGAGCAGCGCCACGACGGGCAGCACCGCCAGCACGCGCAGCCAGGCTGGCCAGGCCAGCACGCTGGGCAGGAGGGTACGGGCCGTGCGGGCTGCAAAAAAGGATTGCGATTTCATGTTGTTCCGGAAAAATATTGGCCAATAGCCGGTTGCTGTAATAATGCAACCTGATTGCGATAGCGGAAGAGTGTAACGCAACTGAATTGCATTAAAAGCGAAAATGAAAGCGATTAAAAAGCAACTTATGGCATCCATCCAGCCCTCCGAATCAATCGCCCTAGACCCCATCGATGCGCTGCTGTCGGCCCACGGACTAAGGCGAACGGCAGCGGCGCGGCGGGTGCTGGGCTGGCTGCTGGCGCATGCCAACACCAGCTACACCCACGCGCAGCTGCAAACGGCGCTGAGCGGCGAAGGCCCGCTGGCGCTGGACCGCGTCACGCTGTACCGGCTGATCGACCGGCTGACGCAGGTCGGTCTGCTGCTGTGCCGAGTCGATGCGAGCAGGGTGCGCCGCTACCAGGCAATGCCGGCCAGTGTGCAGGCAATGCCGCACTTTGAATGCCAGAGCTGCCACCGTGACAGCCCGCTGGAGGGCGCGCTGATGGGCAACGCCGACGATCTGGAACGGGCTGCGCAATCCGCGCTGGCTGCCCTGAAGGCGCTGGGCTACCAAGGCCTGAGCATGGACTTTGCCGTGCGCGGCGTCTGCGTTGACTGCGCCACCGCCCCGGCGCCCTGATTCAGCGCAAACGCCAGCGTGTGGGATTTTTCATAACAGCATGTTTTTCTATAAAAAAAGTCATTCGCACAGACTCAGCATGCACAAGCAGCTATGAATAAAGTAGTGAAAGCGGCTGTGCGGCTTGCGTGAGTGAATCAAAAGTCTGCGTGATTTCCTTCTGTCATGGCCGCGATGAATTGGCTGTTGTTGTTGTCGCTGTTGTGGCGGTTTCGACCGCCCTGGCGCTGATCAGCCTGACGCTGGTGCTGAAGCTGGTCGGACCTGGGGCTTGAGGACTTGCCTCAAGGATGGATCGGGTTTCTGGCCGCTTGGGTCGGCGAAGTTCAAGGCGTGTGCTGCGCTGTCCCCCCGAGGCCTGGCGCAGTCCCGCACTGGCGCCGACCTGCGAACAGACGATCATTTATCAGGGTTATCCATCAGTGAAAAGTTGGCCTGGCCGTCAACTGGATGGCAAAGTCATCGCGGTTAAACTCCCGGCTGTCACAAATCCGTCATATTTCGGACTTGATTTTTTGAGGATATCCCATGCTGTTCAGCAAGTTTTTGCCGCGAGAAGGCAATTTTTTCGAGATGTTCGACCAGCATGCCAACCGGATAGTTGAAGCCGCCCATGCTTTTTCCAAGATGGTGGCCAACTACAGCGATGTGGAAAAACGCAACCTGCACCACCGCGAGGTCGATGAGGCCGAACGCGCCGCCGACCGCATCACGCATGAAGTCAGCCGTGTCTTGCACAAGACCTTCATCACCCCGATCGACCGGGACCAGATCCACCAGCTGATCAACACGATGGACGACGTGGCCGACCTGATCCAGGATTCGGCTGAAACCATGGCGCTGTACGACGTGCGCCACATGACCGACGACATCATCCGGCTGACCGACCTGAGCGTCAAATGCTGTGAACGCCTGAAGGACGCCGTTGCCCTGATCGGCAAGGTCCGCGATGCCGCCACCGCCGAAGCCGCGCTCAAGACCTGCGCAGAAATCGACAAGCTCGAATCCGACGCCGACCATGTGATGCGCTCGGCCATGAGCCGGCTGTTTCGCGAGGAGCCCGATGTGCGCGAACTCATCAAGCTCAAGGCGGTGTACGAACTGCTGGAAACCATCACCGACCGGTGCGAAGACGCGGCCAACCTGATCGAGGGCATCGTCCTCGAAAACTCCTGATTCACGGCGACTGAACCCGACCTTCTCATGCAAACTGCACAGACCGCTCTCTGGGTCGTGGCCCTGCTTGTCTTCATGGCCATCGCCTTTGACTTCATGAACGGCTTTCACGACGCTGCCAATTCCATCGCCACGGTGGTGTCCACCGGCGTTCTCAAGCCCGGCCATGCGGTCATGTTTGCCGCCGCTTTCAACCTGCTGGCGCTGTTCGTCTTTCACCTGAGCGTGGCCGCCACGGTCGGCAAGGGGATTGTCGAGATTGGCGTGGTGGACACGCACGTCGTTTTTGGCGCGCTCATGGGTGCCATCACCTGGAACCTGGTGACCTGGTATTTCGGCATTCCCAGCAGCTCGTCGCATGCGCTGATTGGCGGCATTGTGGGCGCGGTGATGGCCAAAGCCGGCACGGGTGCGCTGATTTCGGGCGGCCTGATCAAGACGGTGGCGTTCATCTTCATTTCGCCGCTGCTGGGCTTTTTGCTCGGCTCGCTGATGATGGTGGCCGTGTCCTGGATTTGCCTGCGCGCCGCGCCGTCCAAGGTGGACCGCTGGTTTCGCCGGCTCCAGCTGGTTTCGGCGGGCGCCTACAGCCTGGGCCACGGCGGCAACGACGCGCAAAAGACCATCGGCATCATCTGGATGCTGTTGATTGCCACCGGCTACACCTCGGCTGCCGACGCGATGCCGCCGACCTGGACCATCGTGGTCTGCTATACGGCGATTGCCGCCGGCACCATGTTCGGCGGCTGGCGCATCGTCAAGACCATGGGCCAGAAAATCACCAAGCTCAAGCCGGTGGGCGGGTTTTGCGCTGAGACTGGCGGCGCCATCACGCTGTTCCTGGCGACCATGCTCGGCATTCCGGTTTCAACCACGCACACCATCACCGGCGCCATCGTCGGCGTTGGCTCGACGCGGCGCGCCTCGGCTGTGCGCTGGGGCGTGGCCGGCAGCATTGTCTGGGCCTGGGTCCTGACGATTCCGGCCTCGGCCTGCGTGGCTGCCATCGCCTACTGGGTCAGCCTGCTGATTTTTGAATGAAACCGGTGGCCGGCCGGGGCCGGAGCGTATGAAAACGCCTTGTTCATCAATGCATCCGTCCTGATGGACGATTTCATTTTTAGAAAACTCAGGTACGCTTTCCCTCATGAACCTGCCAAAAATAAACAAGCCTTTCGCCATGATCCGGGAATTCCACCTGGCTGACTGGTTCACGCTGGCCAATGCCATCTGCGGCATCGGAGCCTTGTTTTCCATGATGAGCTACCTGCAGATGAACGACGTCAGGCACGTTTACTTTGCCTGCTGGCTGGTCGTCGCCGCGCTAATTTTCGACGTGCTGGACGGGCGCATTGCCCGCTGGCGCCAGAAAACCTCGGCCATGGGCCGCGAACTCGACTCGCTGGCCGACATCATTTCCTTCGGCGTTGCCCCGGCCGTGATTGCCTACGGCTGCGGCATGCAGGGGCTCTACGACCGCATCATCCTGGCCGGTTTCGTGGCATGCGGCGTGTCCCGGCTGGCGCGTTACAACGTCACCGCCGAGTCGCTGACGGGCGACGGCGGCAAGGTGAAATATTTTGAGGGAACGCCCATTCCGACCTCGCTGGTGCTGGTCATGGTGATGCTGGTCGCCGCCTGGCAAGGCGCGCTGCAGGACTCGCTGTGGTTCGGAAAAATGATGTTCGGCGGCTTCACGCTGCATCCGCTGGTGCTGCTGTTCGCGCTGTCGGGATCGCTGATGGTCAGCCGGATCCGCTTTCCCAAGCTTTGACTCCCGGCCCCAGGCGCTTTTGTCCGCCTGAATGAGCCCATTTCTGCGCCCAACCCCGTGCTGCTTATTCGTTGCTGAAGCGTTTTTACCTGACAGCCAGCTCGTAAAGCAATGCGCAATATTCGTGGGCATGGCCAGAAAAAAGCGTGCTGAATTGGCTGCAACTTGCTACTATTTGTGGTCAACATTTTTTGACACTGACTGGAGACTCTCATGAAACGCATCATTGCCGCTATGGCCCTGGCAAGCTCATCACTGGTTTTTGCCAACAGCTGCCCCACGCACATGAAAGAGATTGACGCCAAGCTTTCAAGCAACCCTGCGGTCGCAGCCGCTGACATGGCAAAGGTCAAAAAGCTTCGCGCTGACGGGGAAACCTTCCACAAGGCGGGCAAGCATGCCGAATCCGAAAAGGCCCTGGGAGAGGCCAAGAAACTTCTCGGCATCTGAATTTCCAGACCGGCACTGACGACTGACCGGCCTGGAGGGGCGCCAGCCGGTCAGGCCGGAATCACCATTTCCCTTTACTGCCAGCACCAGGGCAGCGCACAGCACCAAGGGCCACCACGGTACTTGCAAGACCCTTGTCGAGTGAACGCTTTGCGGCTTCACTACGAACGCCAACACGGTCGACACCACCAGGCCAATTGTCAGCCCGGCCAGCGCGCCAATCACTTTCCAAGTCGCGCCTTCCCGGTCAACTCGCTCAAGATCAGCCAGCGGCTCAGGCCCAATTGGACAGCAGGCCAAACTCCTTGCGCCGCGCCAGCACCTGCGCACTGAAGCTGGCCGCCACGCCGAACAGGCCAATGGCAATCGCCACGCCCTGCAGCCAGTAGGTCACGGCAAAACTGCGGTCAAAAATCTTCAGCGACGTGGTGCGGATCTGGCTAACCGACGCCATTTGCGGCAGCATACCGCCGCTGTTTGGCTGCCAATCGGTCAAGCTGTGGAGATGGTGATGCAGGTAATAGAGCTGCTGGATTTTCCAGCAAAACCTACCTCCATTAAAGACTTCACCATCGGCACAAGCCAAAGCCATCGGTTGAGCCCGCCAAGGTTATAAAAACAATGACAGCATCACGGTTAGCCAGCAACTGGTGTGCCCTGCTCTGACGCGCGACCGCAACACCTTGATCACACGCTAAAAAATCGGTAGCCAGTGGAGGTTTTTAAAAACTTTTCAAGTCGACAACCATCGGGTCAAGTCACCGCTGCAAACACTCGGAACCCAGTGCACGTATCTTTTTGGTGTGATTCGCACCGTGTTCAGACTCGGCCCTCTGAGCATCAAAAACTAGCCCTACCTTGCTCCAAATTTCAGATTTTGCAAAGCAAATATAAAAGTATGTGAGCCAAACTTCCGTAATTTATGAAATTTTTTAAAAACAAAATGAATCATTAAAAACATATTAATCAATTCATTTTCAAATTTATCAATTCATGTTACTGTTCGGAAACATAAATATTGTTTGTTTCTGGATTGAAAAAATGACCTGTTTTACGGGGTCACTCCAACGTCCCGGTTCTCCATATCGCCTGAGCAAGTGCTTCACTAAAGATTGATTAAAAAATTCCGTACTTTTCGTAACGTTATATAGGGTTTGCCCTAAAAAGGAGCATCTGATGAATCGGTCCTACAAATCAATCGGGAATGAATCACTGGGTGCTTGGCTTGCTGCCTTTGAACACTCCAACTTGCGGGGCAGGAAATCAAAAAGCCTGCGCGGACTGATGGCTTGCTCGGTCGTTGCGCTGGCATCTTTTGGACCCATGCAGGCGGCGCAGGCGGCAGGGTTGATCAGCCCTTGTACCGGGGCAAGCTTGCCGAAAAGTGCCGTCATCAATATCCTCAATCCGCTTTTAAATCCACTGGCAACAGCTGTGGATACCTTGACTTTGGGTACGCTTGGATTGAGCAGTATTTATGGCAACCTGGCTGTCGGAAACCCGATTTCCCTGAATGTCCTGGACACGGACGGCAATGTTTTGTCAGCCAATCAGGATTGCAACGTGGTGGGCAATGAATATTCCCTCACCAATCCGGCCGGTGTTGCCATTGGCGGCAACAAAATCACAGGGCTGGGAACGGATGGCGGCACAGCCGCGGTGGCCAGCGAATTGACTGCCGTGGCTCTTGGCAATGGCGCGAACACGGCGACGGGTGCCACCAATGCGGTGGCACTTGGCGAAAATGCCTCTGTGCTTGCCGCCGCGTCCAACTCGGTGGCGCTTGGTGCCAACTCGGTCGCCAATGCGCCCAACACGGTTTCGGTGGGACAGGTCGGCGCCGAGCGCAGGATCGTGAACGTGGAGGCGGGTGTTGCCACCACCGATGCCGCCAATGTCGGGCAGGTCAATGCCATCAGCGCAGTAGCTGGCAACTCGGTGCAGTACGACAACGCAGGCAAGACCAGCGTGACGCTGGGTGGCGCCGGCGCGGTGGCGCCAGTGGCGCTGGGCAATGTGGCTGCAGCCGCGCTGACCAACACCAGCACTGATGCGGTCAATGGTGCGCAGCTGTTTGCCACCAATACCAGTGTGACCAACCTGGACGGGCGCGTGACCACCAATGCGACCAACATCGCTGGCAACACCACGGCCATCACCAACCTGACTGACAACATCACGCAAGGAAAAATTGGCCTGGTGCAACAGGCCGCACCCGGCGCCAACCTGACCATTGGCAGCAGCACCGACGGCGCGGCCATTGATGTGCAGGGAACAGCTGGCCCCCGCCAGATCATCAACGTGGCGGCGGGCGTCAACGCCACCGATGCGGCGAATGTCGGGCAAGTCAATGCCGTCGGCGCGGTGGCAGGCAACTCTGTGCAGTACGACAACGCAGGCAAGACCAGCGTGACACTGGGCGGCGCCAGCGCGCTCGCGCCAGTGGCGCTCGTCAATGTGGCCGCTGGCGCGCTGACAGGCACCAGCACGGACGCGGTCAACGGCGCGCAGCTGTCTGCGACGAATGCCAACGTGACTACCAACACGACGGCCATCAGCAACCTTGATGGCCGTGTGACCACCAACACCGCGAATATCGCAGGCAATACCACCGCCATCAATAATCTGGACAACAAAGTCACCACTATTTCCGGCGACACCAGCACTCAATACACCATGGCAAACGGCAAGGGCATCCGTTACGCGCGCACCAACGAAACAGGCTTGTCTGCAACCGACGCCTACGCCCAGGCGGCCGGTGCGACGGCGGTGGGCTACAACGCCATGGCATCGGCTGAAAATGCCATTGCCGTCGGACATGATGCGCTGGCAAGCGCATCCGATGCGGTCGCCATTGGCCGTGGCGCGGTCGCCAGGGACGGCAAGGCCGTGTCCATCGGCGCGTTAAACACCGCTTCCGGCAACGGCGCGGTCGCCATTGGCGACCCCAATGTGGCCACCGGCGCCGGCGCTGTCGCCATCGGCAAGGACAACACGGCATCGTGCCAGGGCGCAGTTGCCAGCGGCAATGCCAACGTCGCCACAGGCGCCGGGTCGGTCGCCATCGGTGACACCAGCAAGGCCACCGGCCAGGCATCGATTGCCCTGGGCAGCAACGCCGTGGCCAGCGGTGCGTCGTCGGCCGCACTCGGCCAAGCCAGCCAGGCGAGCGCGGCCAACAGCGTGTCGCTGGGCGCTGACGCCATTGCCGTACGAGGCGCTCAGACGGGCTATGCGGCAACCGCCTTGGGCACACCGCAGAATTCTGCCGGTGAAGTTTCTGCGGGACGTGCCGGGAGTGAACGCCAGGTGACCAATGTTGCCCCTGGCAGTGCAGGCACAGACGCGGTGAATGTCAACCAGCTCAACGGCGCCTTGGGAGGCGTCGGCAGTTACCTCAACAATGTGAACAGGCGCATTGACGATGTGGAAAACAAAGCCGACGCGGGCACGGCCGGCGCCATGGCCATGGCCGGCATGCCCCAGGCATACACCCCGGGAAAAAGTATGGTGGCGGCAGGTGCGGCAACCTATCAGGGCCAGACGTCGATTGCGATTGGCGTTTCCCGGCTGTCTGACAACGGCACCTGGGTCTTGAAGGTCAACGGCTCTGCCAACTCACGCGGCAAGGTGGGCATGGCGGTCGGTGCGGGTTATCAGTGGTGAGCAAGAGAACAACCGTGAAGAAGCGCAAAAAATGATTAAAAGATTCGATCTTGCCAAGGTGGCGGTTGCCGCCGTCACGCTGCTGGCCTTGCAGGGGTGCGTTTCCCAACCCGTGAGCCAAGGCCTGACCGATGACGGGCAGGCCACCGAAATCATCTTTCCCGACATCCAGAAAGACGCCACCCTGAAGGAAGGCACCTTTGTAAACCGGACCAACCTGCGCCAGATAGCGCCCGACATGACCAAGAACCAGGTTCACAACCTGCTGGGGGTGCCGCATTTCAGGGAAGGTATGGGAGAAAGTGTCCGCGAATGGGATTACATCTTCAATTTTCGCAATGCTGCCGATTCGGCTTACAGCACATGCCAGTACAAGGTGCTGTTTGACAAGGATCTGAAAACCCGCAATTTCTACTGGCTGCCCGCCTCTTGCGCTGCGGCGCTGAACTCACCGGTCAACTAAAGGAAAGCGCGCTTCTGCGCATAGAGTCGAAACGTTTTAAAGCGGATGCGCGGCAGTTTGCCAGCTGGTGCAGGTTCACGCAAGGTACGGCGAAGGGCGTTTTTCAGGCAGGCCGACGGGTATTTTTACCAATCTTCCTTCACCGCCAGCACCGCATCCCGGCCCGCCGCTGCCCGACCGGCCAGCCAGGCGGTCAGCGTGCCCGCCGCCACCACCGCGGCGCACAGCAACAAAAGCCGCGCCCACGGCACCTGCAAGTCCATGGTCCAGTGAAAGCTTTGCGGGTTCACCACAAACACCAGCACGGTGGACACCGCCAGGCCGAGCGCCAAGCCCGCAAAGGCGCCAATCACCGTCCAGGCCGCGCCTTCGCCGGCCACCACGGTCAGGATTTGCCGCCGTGTCAAGCCCAGGTGAACCAGCAGGCCAAATTCCTTGCGCCGCGCCAGCACCTGCGCACTGAAGCTGGCCGCCACGCCGAACAGGCCAATGGCAATCGCCACGCCCTGCAGCCAGTAGGTCACGGCAAAACTGCGGTCAAAAATCTTCAGCGACGTGGTGCGGATCTGGCTGACCGACGCCATTTCCAGCAGCGCGCCGCCGCCCGGCGACTGGGCATCGGCCAGCTGGCGAATGGCCTGTTGCACGTCGGCATCGGGTACGTTGCCGTTCAACCACAGCGCCACGTCGTTGACGCGCCGGTCGCCGCTCAGGCGCTCGAAGTCGCGCTGGGGCATGGCAATCGCGCCAAACTGGCGGGCATAGTCGCGCCACACGCCGGCCACGTAGAATTTTTGATTTGCTATTGAATTAATAGCTGCTTGCGCCCGTCCCGATTGCGCCAGAGCACTAAAAGACTGTGAAAGTGGCAAAAATACGGTGCCTGGCCGGGCGCCATACAGGTCAACCATCGCCTCGCTGACATAAATGCCGATCTGTCCGTCCGGCACCGGCAGCGCCGCGCCGACCATCGGCAGCGAGGTGGCCGGGTCGTCGATGGGCCGGGAAATCAGCGTGACGGCGGGTTTGCCGGCGTCCAGCAGCAAGGGCGTCGAGCGCAGCGTGCTGACGCGCGCCACGCCGGCCAGACTGCCCAGCGACTCGACGAACCCGGGCGAAAAATAAGCCGCATCGCTGGCCGAGGTGCTCAGCGTGGTGCGCACATACAGGTCGGCCGGCAGCACCACGTCGAGCCAGTGCGTGACGGAGTCGCGAAAGCTGGCCACCATCACCGTCAGTGCCACCGCCAGGCTGAGCGACGCCACCACGCCGCTGACGGCAACCGCCGCGCTTTCGCGCACCCGGCGCGCGCGCTCCACCGCCAGCAGCGGCAGCAAGCGGTGCGCCACCCAGGGGCTGAGCCGGTCGTACAGCAGCGTGATCAGCCAGGGCAGCGCCGTGATGCCGCCGACCAGCAACAGCCCGACTGAAAAATAAGCCGCCAGCGGAATGCCGAATACCGGCGGCAGCAGCGCCAGCAGGCCGCCTGCCGCCAGCAAAAGAAGGCTCAGCCAGTGGCTGGAGCCGCCACCGGGCGCCACGCCCAGTCCCTTCAATGTTTGCGCCGGCGGCAGCTTTTGCGCGGCGCGTGCCGGCCACCAGCCGCCTACGCCCGCCGCCACCACGCCAAGCGCGCCGTAGGTCAGCGCCGCGCCGCTGCTCCACTGCAGCGCCGGTGCGACGCCAGAAAAGTAGCCGCCGCCCAGGTCGCCGCCCAGCAGCCGCAGGGCCAGCGCTGCCAGCCCGGTGCCCAGCGCAATGCCGGCCACACTGCCCACCACGCCCAGCGCCAGCGATTCGATCAGCACAATTTGCAGGCGCTCGCGTCCGCTCAGGCCCAGCACGCCGAGCAGCGCAAACTGCTGCGCCCGCTTGGCCACGCTGAGCGACAGCACCGAAAAAACCAGAAAGGCGCCGGTAAACAGCGCCACCAGCGCCAGCACCGTGAGGTTGACGCGGTAGGCGCGCGACAGGTTGCTGACCCGTTCGGCGTCATCGCCCGGCGCGCTGGCCGTAATACCGGGCGGCAGCTGCAGCGACTCGGCAAAGCTGCGCATGTCCGTGCCGGTTTTGAGCCGCACGTCAATGCGCGACAGCTGGCCAGCCCGGCCGAACAGGTCTTGCGCTGCACCGATGTCCATCACCGCCAGCGGCCCGCCCCCCGCGTTGACGCTGCCGGCGACCAGCACACTGCGCAGCTGAAGGCCGTCTTGCAGTTGCAGCCGGTCGCTGGCAAAGACCTGGCGCGCCGCCGGATTGAGGAACACCGTGGCCGGTAAAAACAGCGCCAGCCGCTCTGCATCTTCAAACGGCACCGGCATCAGCGCCGGGGCAATGGACGCCACGGCCAGGGCATCGACGCCGATGATGCGCAGTGCTTGCCGCCGCGTGGAGTCGCTTTTGGCATCCAGCCCGTAGCTGGTGATTTCCAGCACCGGACTGGCCATGGCCACTTGTGGATGGTTGGCGACACGCGCGTAAAGGCTTTCGTCAAAGCTGCCTTGCACCGCCCGCAATTCCAGGTCGGGCTGGCCATTGACCGCCCGCACCGCCTGCGAGAACTCGCTGAGCGCCGAATTGTTGATGAGGTGAACCGAAAACGCCAGCGCCACGCCCAGCATCACGGCCAGGACGGCAGCGGCATTGCGCCACGGGTGGTGGCGAAGTTCTTGCCAGGAAAAAGTTTGGAGGAGGGCGCGCATGTCCGTCTATTGTGCCCACCGTCACGCGGGGCCGGCCCGGGGAGCGGGGAAAAGGTCTGTTGCTGGAATCAAGCTCATAAATTTACTTATCAGGATCTTGTTTTTGGGCGAAGCGCTCCCATCATCAAAACGTGGATAAAGCCACACGATTCACTGTCAACCATTCAAGGAGGTTCACATGAGTTCACTGATCACCCGCGGCAGTCTGTTTGATGATTTTTTCAGGGACATGACGCCGGGCCTTTACTTCAAGCCCCTGCATGGCGACCCACTGCCCTCGCCCAGTCAGATCAAGCTCGAAGTCAAGGAAACCGACCAGGGCTACACCGTGCAGGCAGAGGTGCCTGGCGTGGCCAAGGATGAGATCCAGGTGTCCATCGATGGCAGTGTTGTCACGCTGAGCGCCGAGGTCAAGCAGTCCGACAGCCAGACCAGCCAAGAAAAGGTGTTGCGCAGCGAACGCTATTACGGCGCGGTGTCGCGCAGTTTTCAGTTGCCAGCCGACATTGACCAAGACGCTGCCAAGGCCAAATACGACAACGGCGTGCTGACACTGACGCTGCCCAAGAAGAAATCAGGTGCCACGCAGCGGCTGACGATTGAGTAATCCGCCGTCTCTGCTGACGCGTAAAGACGCCGGCTTTTTTCAGCTGCTTGAGGTCAGGCGCGGGCCTGCATGCCCTGTGCCGTAAGGTGCAGCACCCGGTCGGCGCGCGCGGCGGCAGCGACTGAATGCGTCACCAGCACCATGGACGCGCCCTGTTCGCGGGTTTGCGCCACCAGCGCATCCATCACCTTGGCGGCGGTGGTCGGGTCGAGGTTGCCGGTGGGCTCGTCGGCCAGCAGCAATCCGGGGCGGTGGACCAGCGCCCGTGCAATCGCCACGCGCTGCAGTTGCCCGCCGCTCAGTTGCTGCGGCAGGCGCTGTCCCAGGCCTTTTAACCCGACGGCTTCAAGCAGCGCCTCGACGCGTGCGTCGTCAGGCTCGTCCAGCAGCAGCAGCGGCAGGGCGACGTTTTGCGCCACGTCCAGGTGCGGCAGCACATGAAAGGCCTGGAACACAAAGCCGACCTGGCGGCGGCGCAGCAGGGCGCGCTGGTCATCGTTTAGGGTGCCCAGGTCAGCGCCGTTCAGCACGACCGTGCCTTCGTCCCAGCTGTCCAGCCCCGCCATGCAGTTAAGCAGCGTCGATTTGCCCACGCCCGACTCTCCGACGATGGCGACGAATTCACCCGGCGCCACGTCGAGCGAGACGTTGCTGAAGACGGCGGCATCGCCGTAGTGCTTGCCCAGCTGGCTGATTTTCAGGCGCATGAAAAGTTGTTCCTGTGTACCTTGACGCGTTCCAACACCTCTTGCAGCGCCGTTGGGTCGTCGCAAGCCACCACTTCGCGCTGCGGCATGGAGCGCAGCCAGGTGATCTGCCGCTTGGCCAGCTGGCGCGTGGCAAAAATGCCCTTGTCGCGCAAGGCGTTGAAGTCTTCTTCGGAAAAATTGTCGCCCAGCCCGTCGGCTTCCAGCGCATCCAGCGCTTCCCACGCCTGGCGGTAACCGACGCAGCGCATGGACGGCAAGTCAGGCATTAAATCTCCCCGGGCGCGCAAGGCCTTGACTTCATCGATGAAGCCAGCGGCCAGCATGGCGTCAAAGCGTTGGGCAATGCGCTGGTGCAGCCAGGCACGGTCTGCTGGTTCAAGGGAAATAAGGGTGTTTGCGCATACTGTGCGGACGCTGTCAGCTATGTTTTTGCTAGCGTTTCGCTGGTGGAAAAACGACAGTGGCTGGCCGGTCAGCCGGAACACTTCCAGCGCCCGCGAAATGCGTTGCGAATCATGCGGCGCCAGGCGCGCGGCGGTGACCGGATCGACCTGTGCCAGTTGCTGGTGCAGTGCCGGCCAGCCCTGGGCGCTGGCTTCAAGCAGCAATGCCGCGCGCACCGCCGGGTCGGCCTTGGGCATGTCGTCGAGGCCGTCAAACAGCGCCTTGAAATACAGCATGGTGCCGCCCACCAGCAGCGGCAGCTTGCCGCGTGCGCTGATGTCTTCGATCAGCCGCTGCGCGTCCTGCACGAATTCAGCCGCGCTGTAAGCCTGCAGCGGATCGCGAATGTCGATCAGGTGATGCGGCACGGCGGCCAGTTCGTGGGCAGCAGGCTTGGCAGTGCCGATGTCCATGCCCCGGTAAACCAGGGCTGAATCGACGCTGATGATCTCGACCGGGTACTGCCGGGCAATGGCCAGCGCGGCAGCGGTTTTGCCTGATGCCGTGGGGCCGGCCAGGCCAATGCAAAAGGTGCGGGAATATGGCGCGCTGCGCGCCGGTACAAAAGAATCAGGCATGCGCTTGAGGCTACCAGAAAGCCCTGCCAGCGCAGGCGCCCCGGTGTCCGGTTTGGGGCTTAGGGCCGCAGCAGCTGGGGCGACACCAAAGGCACGACTGCGCGTGTGGGGCTGGCGCCAAACAGCGTGGCCAGCGCCACGCGGTACTGTTCCTGCCCCAGGGTGTTGGTGCTGTGGTGCGAGCCACCCTTGACCAGCACAAAAGCCTTGGGCTCGGGTGCCGCGTCATACAGCTTGCGCCCCAGCGCCGGCAGGATCAGCGTGTCGTTCGCGCCATGCACCACCAGCAGCGGCGCGCCCAGGTGGGCAACTTTTTCCAGCGAATCGAAAGGCTGGGTGATCAGGGCGCGCAGTGGCAGCCAGCCCCATTTCATGGTGCTGAGCACATCGGCAATCGAGGTGAATGTGCCTTCGACAATCGTGCCGGCCTCGTCATTGACCTTGGCAGCCAGTTCGATCGCGACCGCGCCGCCCAGCGAATGGCCGAAGATGTAGCGCGGCTGCTGCGGGTGCCGGGCGCCCAGCCAGTCCCAGGCGGCGCGTGCATCCTCGTAGGCCATGTTTTCCGACGGCAGGTCGGGCGAGCTTTTGCCAAAACCCCGGTAGTCAATCGCCAGCACCGAAAACCCCAGTTCCTGCATGCGGCGGATGCGCGGTGCCGAGCCTTCGACATTCCAGCGCGCGCCGTGCAGGAACAGCAGCACTGGTGCCTTGGCACCGTTCCAGGCGGCGTGCCCCGGGTCGGCGGGCAGCCACAGGCCGTGCAGCTTGACGGGGTTGCCGGTGGCTTTCGAGTCAAACTTGATCCAGACATCCTGCATGTCCCGCGCCAGCTCGGCGCTGCCGCCCCAGCTGCTGTCACTGGGCTGGAAGATCCAGCCGCGTTGCTTCTGGTCCAGTGCCGTGCCGCCTGCAAGCAGTGCAAAGGCGAACAGCAGAAAAAAAAGGATGGGCCAGCGTTTCATCACTTTATAGAGCGAGCCGCGCTGTAAAAGTTCTCGCGTGCAAGTCTCTACTGGCTGTGGGCTGCCGCCGACTAAGGCAAGAGCGGCCTTTGCACTTGGGTCAAATCGTTGTGCGCCTTGTCCAGGCTGGCCTGTTGAATGGCAATTTTGCGGGTATCTCCTTTAGCCTGCGCCTTGGCCAGCTTTTGCTCGCGCTCTGCAATTTTTTTTGTGGCTCTTTTGATATCGCTTTCACGATCGGCCGCCAGTGAGGCGTCAGTGCAGTGGGACTGCGTGGCGCGCAAGGCCCTTTGCATGCCGGCGATCTGGTGTTGCCTGCCCTGTGCCTGCGCTTGGCCCACCTCGAATTCGATGCGTGTGAGTTTGGCGGCGCAGGCAGGCTCTGCGGCCAGCATTGGGGTGGCAGCAAGGACCAGCAGGCTGGCAATAAAAAGTTGTTTCATGGATTTTTCTGCAAAAGAATGCAAATGGATGCCAGTTGGCAAATAGACGTGCGGGGCAGTGCAATGCACACAGGCATAAAAAAAGGGGCTGTAATGCCCCTTTGGTTTGACTGTCTTCGATGAGTCAGTTTACACCACGCCTTGCGCCAGCATCGCATCGGCCACCTTGACAAAGCCCGCCACGTTGGCGCCATCGACATAGCTGACTGTTCCGTCTTCGCGGCGGCCGTGCTGCAGGCAGGCGCTGTGAATGTCCTGCATGATCTGCAGCAGCCGCGCGTCCACCTCGTCGCGCGACCACGACAGGCGCATGGCGTTTTGGCTCATTTACAGCCCTGACGTCGCCACGCCGCCGGCATTGCTTGCCTTGCCCGGCGCGTAGAGCACGCCGTTGCTTTCAAACACCCGCACAGCGTCCAGCGTCGAAGGCATGTTCGCGCCTTCTGCCACGCAGAGCAGGCCGTTTTTCACCAGCAATTTGGCGTCGTCGATGTCCAGCTCGTTTTGCGTGGCGCAGGGCAGGGCGACATCGACCGGCACATGCCACGGGCGAACGCCCGCGTGGAAGGCCGCGCCGGTACGCTCGGCGTAGTCGTTGACGCGGCCGTACAGATGGTTCTTGACTTCCATCAGTTCGGCCAGTTTTTCGGTGGTGAAACCGTCTTCGTCGACGATGGTGCCGCTGGAGTCCGACACGGTGATGACCTTGGCGCCCAACGCCATGGCTTTTTCCACTGCGTACTGCGCCACGTTGCCCGAGCCCGACACGCTGACACGCAAGCCGTCCATCGAGCGGCCTTGTTGTTTCAGCATTTCCTGCGCGAAATAAACCGTGCCGTAACCGGTGGCTTCCGGGCGGATCAGCGAGCCGCCAAAGCTCAGGCCCTTGCCCGTGAACACGCAGTCCGAGCGGTTGCTGAGTTTTTTGTACATGCCGGCGATGTAGCCGATTTCTCGTCCGCCCACGCCCATGTCGCCGGCCGGCACGTCGGTGTCGCTGCCGATGTAGCGGAACAACTCGCTGGCAAACGCCTGGCAAAAGCGCATGACTTCCAGCGGGCTCTTGCCCTTGGGGTCAAAGTCCGAGCCGCCCTTGCCGCCGCCCATGGGCAGCGTGGTCAGCGCGTTCTTGAGGGTTTGCTCGAAGGCGAGGAATTTCAGGATCGACAAATTCACCGAAGGATGAAAACGCAGTCCGCCCTTGTAGGGACCGATGGCCGAACTGTGCTGGATGCGGTAGCCGCGGTTGACGCGCACTTGGCCCCGGTCATCAATCCATGAGACGCGGAACATGATGGTGCGCTCCGGCTCGATCAGGCGGTCGAGCAGGCCGTGTTCGGCGTATTTGGGGTGTTTTTCAACATAAGGCCACAGGCTTTCCAGCACTTCGGTCGTAGCCTGCAGAAATTCCGGCTGGCCTGGATTGCAGCCGGCGACATGGCTTAAAAAGCTGTCCAGGGTTTGGTATCTCATCTGTTTTATTCCTTATTTTGGTGCATTGACAATGCGGAAATAACATTCTGCCGGGTAAGCGCCTTGTTTTTCGCTTCTGGCCACACCGACAGATACGAATTGCACCAAACTAAGGCTTTCAATGTCGGCAGAAAACAGGCCAATCTTTGCGCCTATGACGGGTGCTTCACAAATGCCACCTCTAAACTTCAGCCATGATGACCAACGATTTTTCAACCCCTTCCGCCTTTGCCCGCATCCTGGGGCTGGCGGGCCTGCTGCCTTTTCTGGCCGGTGCGGTGGCGCTGGCCGCACTGGATACACCCAGTTTGAAGGCTTGGGCGGGAACGGCGTTGGTAGCCTACGGTGCGTTAATTGCCACGTTTCTCGGTGGCATTCATTGGGGGCTGGCAATGCAGGGTGTTCAATCCGTGAACCTGCGGTTGGGCTGGGGCGTTACGCCCAGCCTGCTGGCCTGGATGGCAGTCATGCTGCCGCCTACCATCGGCCTGCCATGGCTGGCCGCGTTGCTGGTGATCTGCTATGCGGTAGATCGAAGGCTGTATGCCAGCGCAGGATTGTCAGTCTGGCTGGGGCTGCGACTGCAACTCACCTGCGTTGCTACGCTCAGTTGTCTGGTTGGCGCCTGGGCGGCGCGTTGAATCGCTTGTCGCCGGGTCGCCGGGCTTTCAGCGCCCGCGTAAAAACAGTCCGTCCAGTTCCTTGATGCTGACCTGCCGCCAGGTCGGCTGGCCGTGGTTGCACTGGTCGGAGCGGTCAGTGGCTTCCATCTGGTGCAGCAGGGCGTTCATTTGAAAGCAACCGGGCAATACACCTTGAATTTAGCAACCTCATTGTGGCATAGAGGGGGGCCTGAGCAGGCTCCCAGCGGTGGGGCAGCAGTTGTGCAATCAGGCTGTTCTTGTGGGTGGGCAACCGGCTGAGCACATTCTTGAGGTAGGCGTACGGGTCATGTCCGCTCAGCCGGGCGCTCTGGATCAGGCTCATGATGGCAGCGGCGCGCCGGCCCGCCCGCAGCAATCCAGCGAACAGCCAGTTTGAGTGCCTACGGCCACAGGTCGGAGCTGGTTTTCCATCCAGTTGTTGTCGATCGGCAATTGCCAGTCATCCAGGAAACGCATGAGCGCGCCCCAGCGCCTAAAGCTGTAATCGAGTGCCTTGGCCGTGGCTGAGCCGTCCGCGATTTGGCTACGCTGGAGCACCATCCATTGGTAGCGGCTCGATCACCCGCTCCTGTGCGTCATAAGCCTTGTCAGCGATGACTGTCGCGCCTGGCGTGCCCATGAGCAGCACGTCTGCGCCCCATCGCCTCGCATTGCTCAGGCACCTTTTTTTGGCCCCCGCGCTGTGCTGGCGGGCCCTGACGATGGTCGAGTCGATCAAAACGTATTCATTGTCTGCATCTTGGGGTAAAGCTTCAAAAATGCATTGCCATACGCCAGTGCGACTCCAGCGCGAGTGGCGCAAGTGCACGAGCCGAAAGTCGCCAAAGCGCTCGAGCAGATCGTACTACGGGATGCCGGCGCGGCTGCGGTACAGCACAGCCTCAACGAACAGCCGATTGTCCCGGGCAGTCAGACCTACGGTTTCCTCGCGTCCTGGCAGCAAATTCTTGATGCGTTTCCATTGATCATCTCGATGTGCATATCTTTTGGTCATGCCTGTCAAAATAGGGCGAGCAACCGGCTATTCAAGAGCATTGGATTTACTGGCAATTGATGGCAAGCCCTAAAGTCAGGCAGCATTTATTTATTCCGACTTGTTGGCGCAGCAACTGTCAAACATGGTTTTTGCCCGTTTAGCGATCAGCGCTACGTATTCTGGCGACTCACCCTGCAGCAAATTACTTTTGTCAAATTGAGCGGGTATCGATCTGTCTTGTTGACTTATCAGCATGTATGTCAAAAAATCGTCTTTATTTGCTGGGGCGAATGAAGTGCCGATGGATATTCTGGCCATTTGTAATACAGCGCGGGCGTTACCGGACGCAGCAAGCTCTTTCAGGGTGCTGATGACGCCATTTTGTTCGGCTGTGTTGGGTGCCCGGGGCTGGTATTCTTTGTCGAGTTCGTTAAAGTACGCCGCGTTGCGGTTTTCGATTAAATCGATCTTTTGTTCCACGATGTCAATTCGAGCGTCTGCAACGTTCTGTTTAGCTGCCAATTCCAGCAGCATAGGGGCCATATCGAGCTGCGCGGGAGTCAATCCGCTGCAATTCTGACGACGGTGCTGCGCAACGCTGATAAATTGTCGACCTTGTGAATCGTTGTTATTGCTGTCATTGTCATCTGTGGAGTCGTCTGGGTTAGCTGGCGCACACGAAGTCAAACGCTTACTCAGTTCATACGATAATTTGCTATCGCCTGCTCGTGCTTGTAAGAGTAGCTGGTCAAATTGAGTTATTAATTCCAGGCTATTTAGGCTGTTAATTTCATTTTTGAGTTTTTCAGGGATAGGCTGCTGCGTCACTATTTTCACTTCCAGACTTTGCTCGGTCGGTAGTGTTTTTAAATCATTAAATGAATTACTATCTAAAATGGCTTGCGGTTTTGTGTTCTGGTTTGAATCAACGAATTCACTAGCAACTGACCAAAGCAATAAAACAGAGCATGTGGCGATGATAAACTTAGAAGCACTTTCAATATGTTTCATTTTTCAATATGCTTATTAATAAATTATAAATATTTTAAGATGCAGGATAAGTGCTTTTAACTGCGGTATATTTTTGATGGCAGCCTGTTGATATATTTTTTCGAGAGTTACGAATAATATTCCTCTGCATCTTTCTTTGTTAGCTTAGCTTCTTCAGCCAAAAAGCTATACGTAACAATACGTACATTCAGGTTTTTGCGTTGCCTAGAGTTTATTCTCATACATCCTAAGCTTTTCCTGCGATGAGTATCGCGGTGAACTAGATCGAAGTCATTTTTTTCTGTGTACACCCAATCTTTCAGGCTTGGCTAATGGGCAGCGAAAAAAGTGCTGCTTGGAGAAAACGTGTAACTTAGAATCCGCATATAAATAATGGCTTGGGCGTTCTTGCCAGTTGAACCTCAGCAGTTTTTATTTGAGAAATCTCGTACAACGCTTATCTATTGCTTTAAAACAAAATTATGCTAAGTCCGCATAACTCTTCCTCAAGACGCACCAGCCGGTTGGTCTTTCAATAAAGGTGAAGCGGATCAGTTTTAGTGTCAGTACCTTCTATATTTCCAACAAGGAAATGCGCAAGGGCGTTTATCTCTATGAGATGGGTGTCTTGGTGCCCCGGGCGGAGCTGGTCGGGCTGATCCAGTCGCATCCGCCCTCTGGCAAAATTTTCACGCCTCCTCTAGCGTGGAAACCTGCTACAAGTCCATTTCATGCAGCAATGGTTCCCTCTTTCGGACTCCACTGTCAATCAGGCTTTGCACAGCCCGCTGCTTTGTCGTGAGTTTCCGCGGCTCTATCCGGCCGCCCCCCTGAGAGCACCAGTTTGAGAGTTGGCGGCTTGCGCAAAGAAAAATGATTTGGCTCTGTGCAGCTCGGGCGTAATGCGCTTATTAACGCAGGTTGTTTCTTTGTACTAGCGCCCGCGCAAGAACAGCGCGTCCAGGTTTTTGATGCTGACCTGCCGCCACGTCGGCCGGCCGTGGTTGCACTGGTCGGAGCGGTCAGTGGCTTCCATCTGGCGCAGCAGGGCGTTCATTTCTTCAATCGTCAGGTACCGGTTGGCGCGCACCGCGCCGTGGCAGGCCATGGTGCCCAGCAGTTCGTGGTGCGCCCGCTCGACCACGGTGCTGGCTTCCATCTGCGCCAGTTCGGCGAGCACGCTTCTTGCCAGTTCCACTGCATCGCCGGTTGCCAGGCTTGTCGGCACCGCCCGTACCGCCAGCGTTTTGGGTGAAAACGGCGTGATTTCCAGACCCAGCAGGGCCAGTGTGTCGCTGCAGGCCTCGGCGGTCGCCACTTCATGCGGCGTGGCGGCAAACGTTGCCGGAATCAGCAAGGGCTGGCTGGCGATGCGCGAGGCTTCAAACTGGCTTTTCAGCCGTTCATAGACGATGCGCTCGTGGGCCGCATGCATGTCAACAACGATCAGGCCCTGGCTGTTTTCGGCCAGGATGTAAATGCCCCGCAACTGCGCTAAAGCGCGGCCCAGCGGCCAGTCGCCGTGGGGCAGGGCGACCTCTTGCGGCGGACTGGATGGCTGGGGTTCGGGCGTGGCAGCGAAGGAGCTGTTGAGTGGACGGTCACGCGCAGCGGGTGTGAGCGTGCCGGGCGGCACCGGCCACAGCGCTTCGAAGTCCGAAACGCGATTTCCGTCGTTTGCTCCGAATTTAATAGCTGGCTGCGCCCATCCCTGTTGCGCAAAAGCCTGTTTTGGATTCAAACTGAAATTCAGCGAGGGTTGGGGGGTGGCCTCGGCGGGCGTGGCGTTTGCGCTGGCTACGCCGGCGCGGGGCGCAGCCAAGGCGTCCTGCACGCCATGGCGCATTGCCTGGTGCACTTCACGGCTGTCGCGAAAACGCACCTCTATCTTGGTCGGGTGGACGTTCACATCGACCCGCGCCGGGTCGATCTCGACATACAGCGCATACACCGGCTGGCGGTGGCCGTGCAGTACGTCCTCGTAGGCGCTGCGGGCGGCATGCGCCAGCACCTTGTCGCGCACAAAACGGCCGTTGACATAGGCAAACTGCTGGTCGGCGCGTGAGCGGGCGGCGTCTGGAATGCCAGCCCGACCCCAAACGCGCACCGCTGGCTGGCCATTGGCCCGCAGCGCGCTGCTTTCGTAATGCACTGTCACCGACTGCCGGGCGAATTCGGCGCCCAGCACATCGGCCAGGCGCTGGGTGTGGGCTTCAAAACCGTCGGTGCCCTTTGGCCCTACGCAGGCGCGCCATTGCTCGACCAGTTTGCCTTCGTGCCAGATCGCAAAGCCGACATCGGGCCGCACCAGGGCATGGCGGCGTACGGCTTCAATACAGTGCGCCAGCTCGGTGGCGTCGGTTTTCAGGAACTTGCGCCGCGCCGGCGTGGCATAGAACAACTCGCGCACCTCGACGCTGGTGCCGAGCGCACGTGGCGCTGGCTTGAGTTCGCCAGTGCGGCCGTCAAGCTGCCAGGCGTGTTCGGTGTCCGGCGTGCGCGAGATCAGGCTCATGTCGGCAATCGAATTGATCGCCGCCAGCGCCTCGCCCCGAAAACCCATGGTCCCGACGGCTTCCAGGTCTTGTAGCGACGCGATCTTGCTGGTGGCATGGCGGCGCAGCGCCACAGGCAGTTCTTCCCGGGCAATGCCCAGGCCGTCGTCTTCCACCAGAATCAGCCGCACGCCACCCGCAGACAGGCGCACCGTGACCTGCGTCGCTCCGGCGTCCAGCGCGTTGTCGAGCAGTTCGCGCACCACCGAAGCCGGTCGTTCCACCACCTCGCCAGCGGCGATCTGGCTGATCAGTTCATCGGGAAGGTCACGGATGGGTCGGCGCGCGGCCAGGTCTTTAAGCGTCATGAAGCGCCAATTCTAGGCGCAGCCCAAGCTTGCATGGCCGTTCTGCCGAGGCTGAGGCCCTTAGGCGGTGTCTCGTGGAACCCTCGTCAAGAAGCGTACATAAGAGGAACATGAACGCCAACCAATGCAAACAAGTCTGATCAAAAAGCTAAATCCCTGAAGCTGTTTTTCAGAATGTCGCGCTAGTTTGTGTAGGACGGCTCTGGCCTGCGCCGCATGGCAATGTGGGCATCGAGAAAAACGGCTTGCTGACCTGTCAAAATCCTGCCCATGGAACTAGCTGCCTTTCTCATCGATTTCATCCTGCATGTCGACAAGCATCTCGAAACCTTCGTGGCCAGCTATGGCCTGTGGGTTTATGCGCTGCTTTTCCTGATCATTTTTGTCGAGACCGGCGTGGTCGTGATGCCGTTCTTGCCCGGCGATTCACTGCTGTTTGTGGTGGGCGCAATGTGCGGCGTCGGCCTGATGAGCTATCCGCTGGCCGTGGGCCTGTTGTTTGTCGCGGCGGTGCTGGGCGACCAGTGCAATTATTCGATTGGCCGGTACATCGGGCCCAAGGTGTTCCAATGGGAAGACTCGCGCTTTTTCAACAAGAGGGCGTTCAACCAGGCGCATGCGTTTTACGAGCGCTATGGCGGCGTGACCATCATCGCGGCGCGCTTCATGCCATTTTTACGCACCTTCGCGCCCTTTGTTGCCGGTATTTCGCACATGAGCCGCGGCAAGTTCTCACTGTTCAACGTCGTCGGCGCGGCCTTGTGGGTCGGCGGCATCGTCACGGCTGGCTATGCCTTTGGCAACGTGCCTTTTGTCAAGACGCACCTGGACAAGATCATCTGGGCCATGATTCTGGTGCCTGGCCTGTTCGTGCTCTTCGGTGCCTGGCGGGCACGGCGCCAGGCTGGCCGCGCGCCGGTGCAGTCTTGAGCACTGCGCGACTTTCCAGTCACCACTGGTATTGGCAGGCAGCAGACAATTCATCGCTTCGCACGCTGTTCACGGACGTTCGCGCTGCTGGCCGAAGACATCATGGCGGTGCGGACTACAGTGCTGATCTCGGTTCCGCGCATCCATGAGCGGGAGTTCGGCAAATTGCAGGAATCGCTGGCTGGCTCGGCCTTGAAGTTGCGCCTTTTCCAGGCCGCGCAGGCCGTCGGCTGGCGGCGTTTTTGCAAGGTGCAACAGGTGACGCTGGCCGACGGCAAAGGCAGCGCCTGGCCGCTTCGCTGGGGCTGGATGCCCAAGCCGACGCCAGCCTGAACCTGCCAGCCGTCCGCCGTGCGGCGCTGGACCGTGTGGCCACCCAGACACGGGACTTTGCGCTACGCCACACCCCGCGCAATCTTCCTGACGAGAGCGCCCTGGACGCTGGAAAATGCTTTGATGACGCTTACTCTTAAGCGCAAGCGAAAAAACCTGACGGCGCACCATGCCACCGAGATGGAGTCGATGTGCCCCCCTGAAAGGGGACACGGAAAGGCAGGCAGATAAACCTTTTTGGAATTACCCGTGCTTGCGGAGAAGCTTGAGCAAAAAAAGACGACTCACTGACATAGATCAGGAATCGTCTTTTTTGCTCGAGTCGCTTGGACTGCAAGCTGTTTTTGCAGCGTTACCCGAACGGGTCAGCGCTGTACTGGATTCGAAAGTCTTATTTGCGCTTGCCGACCTCATTGCCGATCAACGCACCGGCAGCCGCGCCGCCAACGGTTCCGAGAGTGCCGCCAAAGACGGCATTTCCGGCTACACCGCCCAAGACTGCGCCTGCGCCCGTGCCGATTTGTGCATTGGTGGGGTTGGTTCCACAGCCAGTCAGGGCAATCAGGGAGACGGCAGCGGCTGAGATTAAGATTTTCTTGATCATGGTTTTCACCTTTTATATTTGGATTCAGGCTGATTCACCGGGTTTTTTCGCATCGTCACATCCCGGCGCAGCCTGTGCATTGAGTTTATTCCATGCATCCAAGCCGAACTGTAGGAAGAAGCCGCCGGCCCGTGTCGTATGTAAGGTCTTCAAGCAAGTCAGCCTGTTTTTACAGGGCGCGGTTGCGCGCCAGCGGAGGATTCTTGGCAAAGTAGCGTGAAATGCCCCTCATAAGCGCATCGGCCAGCTCGATCTGGTAACTTTCGCTGCGCAACCGGACTTCTTCGGCCGGGTTGCTGATGAAAGCAGTCTCGACCAGGACACTTGGAATATCAGGCGCCTTCAGTACGGCGAAGCTGGCCTGCTCGACCCGGGGCTTGTGCAGCTTGCCGACGTTGCCGATCTCGCCCAGCATGGCGCTGCCCAGCTTCATGCTGTCGTTGATCTGCGCTGTTGTGCTCATGTCGAACATGGCCCGCATCACCTGTGCATCCTTGGCCTTGACATTGATGCCGCCCACCAGGTCGGCCGAGTTTTCCTTGTTGGCAATCCAGCGCGCTGCGCTGCTTGAGGCGCCTTTTTCGCTCAGTGCAAAGACGCTGGCGCCCTGCGGTGTTTCGGTAAAAAAAGCGTCGGCATGCAGGCTGATGAACAAGTCGGCCTTCACGCTGCGCGCCTTTTGTACACGGACATGCAAGGGCACGAAAAAATCAGCATCGCGCGTCAGGTAGGCGCGCATGTTGGGCTGCTGGTTGATGCGGTCGCGCAGGCGGTGCGCAATTTGCAGCACCACGTCTTTCTCACGCGTGCCGCCCGGGCCAATGGCGCCGGGGTCTTCGCCGCCATGACCGGGGTCGAGGGCGACGATGACCAGGCGGTCGGTCTTGTTTTCAAAATCGGGCGCGGTGTCACCCCTTGAAAAAGGTGTGGCGTCGGCCTGTGGCCTGATGGCGGGCGGCTCCACGGACGCGACCACCGGGGGCCTGACGGGGGCCGCCGGCCGCACGGCGTTGCCTGCAACACTGGTTGTCGGCGCGGCAGGCGCTGCTACGGAAGGCGCGGAGGCGGCCTTGCCCGATTGCTGCGCCATCAGATTGCCCAGCGGGTCGTTGGCCTGTGCGGCAGCCTTGCCCGGTGGAGTCAGTGGCGCGGTGTTGACAGGTGCGGCAGCCACGGAGGCGGCTGGCGCGGCTGGCTTGACCGGGTCAGACAGACGTTCGGCGATCAGCGCTTCGAGCGGGTCCACCGGCTGCGCCGGGTACAGGTCCAGCACCAGCCGGTGCTGGTAGGCGGCTACGGGTGCCAGGCTGAAGACCTGCGGAAGTATCTGTTTTTTAAGGTCCATGACCAGCCGCACCACGCCGGGCGCATTCTGGCCAACGCGAATGCCCGAGATGTTCGGGTCGTCTGACTTGACCTTGGCGACCAGCTCGCGCAGCGCCGGAATCAGGTCGATGCCTTCAATGTCCACCGCCAGCCTGGGTGGCTCGTCAATGAAGAACTGGCGTGCCTTGATCTCGGTGTCGGACTCGATGGTCAGGCGGGTGTAGTCTTTCGACGGCCAGACGCGCACTGCGACGATCGAGGCGCCCCGGGCGATGTGCTGGGTGCCCAGCAACAGCACGATGCCACCCATTTGCAGCGCATGGCGGCGACTCGGACCTGCGGAGAATTTTTTCTTGTTGTTCATGCGAGTAACTCCGCCCCCGTGGGGGTATGGGCCGTCAGGGTAATGCGCCGCGATTCGTCGGGCTGCATCTCGATGGCAATCACCAGGTCGGGCCGGGGCAAATGATTTCCGGCCTTTTCCGGCCACTCGACCAGCTTGAGCCCGGGACTGGCGAATGTCTCCCGGAACCCGGCTTCTTCCCACTCATGGGGGTCATTGAAACGGTAAAAGTCAAAATGCCAGATTGACAATTCCAGATTGTGGCCCGAGTCAAGGCTTGATGCCTTCAATGTGTAAGGTTCTACAACCGCATAAGTGGGGCTTTTGATGCGCCCCTGCACGCCCAGACTGACGAGCAGGTGACGCACAAACGTCGTCTTGCCGGCACCCAGGTCGCCGTGCAGTTCAATCAGCGCCTGGCGAATTGCCGGCTTGGCGGCCAGCGCCTGAGCAAGGGATTGCGTTGCCGCCTCGTCTGGCCAGGTGATGTTTTTTACAATCAGCGGATGCCGACCTGCAATCAGTGGAACAGTCATCAATTCGTTTCTCAAATTCAAACCTGGGGGCGCGAGCTTGGATTTTCGCAAATCGGCATTGCGGATGTTGACTTGTCGTCAGCCGAAGCCGGATTATCGGCCTGGCTGGCTGCCGGATTTCATGGCAGCATGCATTACATGGCATCCCATGGCCTTAAAAGAGCGCGTCCTGCCGAATTGGTTCCGGGAACAGTCAGTGTAATCACTGCGCGAATGGACTACTTGCCAGCTGCCACCCCGCGCCAGCCCGGCCAATGGCAGGCGATGGAACTCAACCGGCTGCAGCGGCCGGGCGAAGGCATTGTCTCGGTCTATGCGCGGGGACGCGACTACCACAAGGTATTGCGCAGCCGGCTGCAAAAGCTGGCCGAGCGCATCGGCGAGCAGATGGGCCCTTTTGGCCACCGCGCCTTCACCGACTCGGCGCCGGTGCTCGAAGCCGAACTGGCGTCGCGCAGCGGCCAGGGATGGCGCGGCAAGCACACGCTGCTGCTGAACCGCGAAGCGGGCTCAATGTTTTTTCTCGGAGAAATCTATGTCGACATTGCCCTGCCGCCCAGCGCGCCGGTTACGTCCCATTGCGGCAGCTGCCAGGCGTGCATCGACATCTGCCCTACGCAGGCCATCATTGCGCCCGGCAAGCTCGATGCGCGGCGTTGCATTTCTTACCTGACCATAGAACACGCCGGCCCGATTCCGTTGGAACTTCGCCACTTGGTGGGCAACCGCATCTACGGCTGCGACGACTGCCAGCTGGCGTGCCCCTGGAACAAGTTTGCCCAGCGCAGCAGCTTGAGCGATTTCGACGAACGCCAGGGCTTGACAGGGCAGCAGCTCGTCACGCTGTTCGGCTGGAGCGAAGACGCTTTCCTGCGCCTGACCGAAGGCAGTCCGATTCGCCGCATCGGGCATGAACGCTGGCTGCGCAACATCGCGCTGGCGATGGGCAATGCTTTGAGGGGTGGCAGGGTCAGTTCGGCGGACCAGGCCAGCCTGCGCACCAGCCTGCAGGGCCGCGCCGATCACCCGAGCGACGTGGTGCGCGAGCAGGTGGCCTGGGCGTTGGGCCAATGAGTCTGCTGAAACGCCGAATAATGATAGAAAATGACGTTAGCGCAAATCAGGTATTTGTTTCTAGCTATTAAATTAATAGCGGCGAGTGTGTCTCACCCGCTAAGCTCAGTTCAGCTCAGTTCAGTTCAGCAAGCCCAGCGCGAACGGCAAGCTTGCCACACCCAGCAGCGTGGACAGCGTGACAAGGCCGGCGATGTAGCCGCCGTTGTAGCCCATGCGCGCCGCCAGCACATACGCGCTGGACGCGGTCGGCAGGCCGGAAAACGCCAGCAAAATGGTGCTTTGCACAGTGTCCAGGCCAAATGCCCGGGCCAGTCCCAGCGCCACCAGTGGCATCAGGCAATGCCTGATCGACAGCACTGCCACCGACAGGGTTTTGGCCTGTGACAGGTGGCCCAACTGCATGCCGGCGCCTGCCGTCATCAGGCCCAGCACAATGGCCGAGGCACCGAGGCGCGACAGCGTCGGCACCGACCAGTCAGGCAGGCTGAAACCCAGCAGATTTGCCGCCAGGCCCGCGGCCGTGGCCAGGATCAGCGGATTGCGTACCAGTTCACGCAAAAAGCCGCTCCCCGAATGGCGCGCCATTGGCCACACCGCCGCCATGTTGAGCAAGGGCACGCTCACGCCGATCAGTACGGCAATGAGCTGCAGCCCATGGCTGCCCGCCAGACGCTCGGCCAGTGCCAGGCCGATGAAGGAGTTAAAGCGAAAAGCCACCTGGGCGCTGGCGGCATGCTCGCGGAGGTCGATATGCTGGCGCAATCCGGGTATGTAAGGCAGGCTATAGACCAGAACAACGCCGGCCAGCCCCAGCGCCAAGCCAGCGCCAATCAGGTTGGATGTCGCCGCCAGGTCCAGCGGGCTTTTCACTATGGACTGAAACAGCAGCAGCGGAAACAAAAAATAATAAACCAGGCTTTCCACCGGACCCCATACCGTGCGATCAAGCGGCGTGTGGCGGCACAGCAGGTAACCGCACAAGATGAGTGAAAAGTCGGGCAGAAGCAGTTGGGCGTAAATCACCGGGCGAAGAATAACCGCAATCATGGGGTTTGCCCTTATGTGTATTCCACAGGTGCCTGCGCCCACGGCAGCGTTTACGATGCAGCACTGTCTTCTTCCAAGGAACTGATCATGAAACGTCGCTGTCTGCTGGCTTTTTCTGCACTTGCCCTGAGCGCTGCCTCGGGCGCCGTGCTGGCCCAGGGTTATCCGAGCAAGGTCATCAAGCTGCAGATTCCGTTCGCGCCTGGCGGCACGACCGACATCATCGGCCGGGTCATGGCCGAGCCATTGGGCAAGGCGCTGGGCCAAGTGGTGATAGTTGAAAACAAGTCCGGCGGCGGCGGCGTGATCGGTGCCACCGAAACTGCGCGTGCAGTGCCCGACGGCTATTCGCTGGGCATTGCCACGGTGTCCACCACCGCCGCCAACCCAGCCATCAACCCGAAAATCCCCTACAACCCGCTGACCGACTTCACGCCGATCATCAACATTGCCGCCACGCCCAACATCATTGCTGTGCATCCGAGCTTTCCGGCGCGCAACTACAAGGAATTCATTGCCGAGCTGAAGAAAAATCCGGGCAAATACTCGTTTGCCTCGTCCGGCACCGGCTCGATTGCCCACCTGCAGATGGAGCTCTACAAAAACCTGAGCGGCACCTTCATCACGCACATTCCCTACCGCGGCTCGGGTCCGGCACTCAATGACACGGTGGCAGGCCAGGTGCTGATCATTTTTGACAACCTGCCTTCAACCTTGCCGTTTGCCCTGCAAAAGCGGCTGATTCCCATCGTCGTGGCCGCGCCGCAGCGGCTGGCGGCCCTGCCGGATGTGCCGACCTTCAAGGAAGTCGGGCTGGAGCCGGTCAACCGCATGGCGTATTACGGCATCATCGGCCCCAAGGACCTGCCCAAAGAGGTCGTGGACAAGGTCAACGCCGGCGTGAAAAAGGCGCTCGAAGACCCGGCAGTCCGCAAGCGCATCGAGGACACCGGTTCGCTGATCGTGGCCAACACGCCCGAGCAGTTCGCCGCCCAGATCAAGGCCGAGTACGACGTGTATAAAAAAGTGGTCGAAACCTCGAACCTCAAGCTGGAATAAATCGCTTTGGCCGCCGAAACAAGCGGCTGCCTCACTGCTTGGCTGCCGACTCACGCTGTCGCGCAAGCCAGATTTCCTTTTTTTACGATCTCCACACCATGCACCCGCAAAGCCAGTCGGCTATCGACACGTTCATCGACGCCTTGTGGCTGGAGGACGGCCTGTCCCGCAATACCCTGGCGGCCTACCGGCGCGACCTGTCGCTGTATGCCGTCTGGCTCAACAGCGACGAGCAGCAGCACCGAGCGCTTGACAATTCGGATGAAGACGCTGTCAAGGCCTACTTTGCGTTCCGCCATGCGGTGACCAAGGCCACCTCGGCGAACCGCTGCCTGACGGTCTTCAAGCGCTACTTTCGCTGGGCGCTGCGTGAAAACCTGGTGGCGGTTGATCCCACGCTCAAGCTGGCGTCGGCCAAGCAGGCGCTGCGCGTTCCCAAGGTGATGTCCGAGCCGCAAGTCGAAGCACTGCTGTCAGCGCCCGACGATGACACGCCGCTCGGGTTGCGCGACCGTGCCATGCTGGAAACGATGTACGCCAGCGGCCTGCGCGTCAGTGAACTGGTCGGGCTCAAGACGTTTCATGTTGGCCTGAACGAAGGCGTGTTGCGCGTTCTGGGCAAGGGCAGCACCGAACGGTTGGTGCCGTTTGGCCAGGTGGCTCGCGAATGGATTGTTCGCTACATCGCCGAAGCGCGGCCTGCCATTTTGGGTGGCCAGCAGACCGATGACCTGTTTGTGACCAGCCACGGCCACGGCATGAGCCGGGTGATGTTCTGGAAGCTGGTGAAAAAATATGCACAACTGGCCGGCATCCATTCGCCGCTGTCGCCGCATACGTTGCGCCATGCCTTCGCCACGCATTTGCTGAACCACGGCGCCGACTTGCGCGCGGTGCAGATGCTGCTCGGCCATGCCGACATTTCCACCACCACGATCTACACCCATGTGGCGCGCGAGCGCCTGAAGGCGATTCATGCGGAGCATCATCCGCGCGGCTGAACGGCACAGGCTCAGTCGCAAGCCGGGTACATGAATTCACGGTTGAAGGGATAGGCCGACTTCGCACCCCGGATGGACTCGCCCCGAAACGGCGCTGCCGGCCGCGTCGCCAGCACCTGGTGCAGCGCAATGCAGCCTTGCTCGAAGCTCATGGCGCTGCCTGCCAGGTAGAGCCGGTAGGCGCGCAGTATCTTTTCAGCGCGTTCGGGCGGGCTGCCGGCTGCCAGCGCCTGACGCGCGTCGTCCAGGCGCGCTTCCAGCGCATCCGACCAGTCCCACAGCGTGCGGCCGTAATGGGGCCGCAGGTTTTCGGTGTCAACCATTTCCAGGCCTGAATTCGCCAGGTGGCCGAGCACTGCGCTGACATGCATCAGCTCGCCGCCCGGAAAAATGTATTTCTCAATGAAGTCGCCCATGCCCGCGCCTATTTGCCGGTGCTGCAGGTCGCCTGCGGTGATGCCATGGTTCAGCACCAGCCCGCCCGGTACCAGCAAGTGCATGATCTTGTCAAAGTAAGCGTCCATGTTGGCCTGGCCGACATGCTCAAACATGCCGACCGACGATATCTTGTCGAAGGGCTGCGTTTCGGGAAGGTCGCGGTAGTCGCGAAGTTCGATGCGCACTCGGCCTTCCAGGCCCTTGTCGGCGATTCGCTGGCGCACATGCCGGTGCTGGTTTTCCGACAGCGTGATGCCGGTTGCCTCGACGCCGTGATGCTCGGCAGCCCACAGCAGCAGGGCGCCCCAGCCCGCGCCGATGTCCAGCAGGCGCTCGCCGGGCCTGAGCATCAGCTTGCGGCAGATGTGTTCCAGCTTGGCTTCCTGCGCCTGTGCCAGGGTCATGCCGCTTTCGCGGTAATAGGCGCAGGAATAAACCCGGCGCGGGTCCAGCCACAGCCCATAGAAAGCATCTGAAACATCGTAATGGAACTGTATCTGCGCCGAATCCCGGGCGCGTGTATGGGTCGATGCAGAGTGTGCTCGGGTCATCAGGCGGGACCACCAGCGGGTGTCGCTTTGCAACGGACTGCCGGGCAGCAGCTTGAGCATGACGCCCATCACATCGCGCATGGAGCCCTCGAACTGCAGCTTGCCCTCGACATACTCTTCAGCCAGCGCGCCGATCTGCCCCGCCCTGAGACGCGCAATGCTTGACCATCGGGACAGCAACAGCCTGACCGGCGCGTCCACTGCCCCCAACTGCTGGCCCTGCGGCAAGCGCACGGCCATCTCTTCGGGCAGGCCGGCAAGAGCCGCAAGCGAGGACAAAGGACCGGATGCCAGGAACTGGGACATGAGCAACTCCTCGGGGTTGCAAAAAGTCTAGCGCGCGCCCAAGCAGGCTGCCATCACCTGAAATGCACAGGCTGCGGCTTGCGGACGCCTTCCTGCGCGTGCTTACCTGCCGAAGCAGTGCCTCAGTCGGTCAGCAGGTCGCGCATTTCATGCGCAAAGCAGCGTGACGAATTTTTCCACCGGGCCACGTCAGCGCGCAACTGCTGTATCTGGTTTTCGAGGGACTGGATGCGTTGCTGCTCGGCGCTTGTCTGGTCAAGGGTCAGCGGCCAGCTTGACAAGTCTGACTGCAACGGCGCCGCCATGCGACGCACACTGGGCCCGCTGACTTCATCGGGTTCAAAAAACCTGATTTTTGCCTTTTGGATCAGTTGCTTCATCATCATTGCGAGTCTCCCGTTTTCATTCGTCCCGTGGTTTTGCGCCGTACATTTCAAATGTATCGCGCTCCAGTCGAGCTGTGCAAAAAGCCGGTTAAGCCGTTTGGACTATGGTTGTGCACCTTCAGGCGCTGGCGTTCAACGCGTCCAGTTCAGCTTCGCTGAAACCGGCTTGACGCCTGGCCTGCAGGTTCAGCGGCCCTTTCAGGCGGGGCGCGCCGTATTGCGTTGCCAGCAGCGCATAGGTGGCCAGCGGCTCCAGTCCGCGCTGGGCGCACAGGGTGCGGTACCAGTGGTTGCCGATGGCGACGTGGCCAATTTCATCGCGCAGAATGACGTCCAGGATGCTAACTGCGCGCAGGGCCTGCGGCGTGCCGACCTTGCGCAGTTTGGCCTGCATCGGCGGCGTGGCGTCCAGCCCGCGCGCTTCCAGCGTGCGCGGCACCAGCGCCATGCGCGCCAGCACATCGCCTTCGGTTTTCCGGGTCATGTCCCACAAGCCGGTGTGCGCCGCAAAGTCGCCGTAGTCGCAGCCCAGGGTTTGCAGGTGGCCGCGCAGCAGGCTGAAGTGTTCAGCCTCTTCAGCTGCCACCCCGAGCCAGTCGAGGTAATAGGCGCGCGGCATGCCGGCAAAGCGCCAGACCGCATCGAGCGCCAGGTTGATGGCGTTGAATTCGATGTGCGTCACTGCATGCAGCAATGCGGCCAGCCCGTCCGGTGTGAAGGGCGAGCGCCGGGGCATGTTCAGGTGCAAGCGCAATTCGGGCCGCAACGGGCAACCCGGCACACCGGCAGGCGCGCTGAAGGCTTGATCGGTTGCTATTAAAAGTGTAGCTGCTTGCGAATGCAGCGCTTGCGTCAGAAGCACTTTTTGCTGTGGATCAGGCTGCAGGAGCGCTTGCAGGGCAAGCTGGCGCAGTTCGGGCGCAGGTGGCGTGGCGGTCATGCCGGGATTGTCGTTGATACGGGCAGAAGGCCAGAACCCCGGCCTGAACACGCCGCTTGGCGCTTGCCTACAATCAAAAGCCGTTTTCAACCCCGCCAAACCGCTATTGACAAGGAACCCCATGGCCATTTACCAGCTGGACGATCTGCAACCTTCCATCCACGCATCGGCCTGGGTGGCCGACAGCGCGCAGGTCATGGGCCATGTGACGCTGGCCGAGGGCAGCAGCGTCTGGTTTGGCGTGGTGGCCCGGGGCGACACCGCCACCATCACTGTGGGCAAAGGCTCCAATATTCAGGACAACAGTGTGCTGCATGCCGACGAAGGCCTGCCGCTGGTGATCGGCGAGAACGTCACCGTCGGCCACCAGGTCATGCTGCACGGCTGCACGATTGGCGACGGCTCGCTCATCGGCATCCAGGCGGTGGTGCTCAATGGCGCGAAAATCGGCAAGAACTGTTTGGTCGGCGCCGGCTCGCTGGTCACCGAGGGCAAGGAGTTTCCCGATGGCTGCATGATCCTGGGCAGCCCGGCCAAGGCGGTCAGGCAACTCTCGCCCGAACAGATCGAGGGTTTAAAAATGAGCGCCCAGCACTATATGGACAATGCCCGGCGCTACAAAGCCGGACTCAAGAAACTGGCCTGAACGGCCTCCAGAATGACATCGAGAGCGACATCCAGAACATGAATCAATTGAAAACAAGGCTATTTCCGAGCCCTTGCAGATCAGCAGGGGTTGCGAGCAGCTACAGCATATGCAGTGGCAATCAAGAGCGCGGCATCCTCATCAGCAGGGGCCGCGGAACCGGCTTTGCCGGGCCGCAGGCGCAGCGGCCCCCTCGGGGGGCCGCGCAGTACGCGAAGCGACAAGCGTGGGGGCTCCATGTCTGAACTGCATAAATTTATTTTCGACGGCCTGCCAGTTCGCGGCATGATCGTGCGCCTGACCGACTCATGGCAGGAAATCCTCAAGCGCCGCGAGGCAGCGGGTGGCTACCCGGCCGAAGTCATGCAGCTGCTGGGCGAAATGACGGCGGCCGGTGCCCTGATGCAAAGCAGCATCAGCTTCAACGGCGCGCTGATCCTGCAGATTTTTGGTGACGGCCCGGTTAAGCTGGCCGTGGCCGAAGTGCAGCCCGACCTGAGCCTGCGCGCCACCGCCACCGTGACCGGCGACGTGCCCGAGGGCAGTTCACTGAGCCAGCTGGTCAACGTGAAGAACGAAGGGCGTTGCGCCATCACGCTCGATCCGACGACCAAGTTTCCGGGTCAGCAGCCTTACCAGGGTGTGGTGCCGCTGTTTGGCGACCAGCATGAAAAAATCGAAAAACTCAGCGAGGTGCTGGAGCACTACATGCTGCAAAGCGAGCAGCTTGACACGCGTTTGATTCTGGCTGCCGATGGCAATGTGGCCGCTGGCTTGCTGATTCAGCGCCTCCCGGTACAGGGCGAGGGCAACCTCGAAGGCCAGAGGGACCGCCAGGCCAATGAAGACCAGATTGGCGTGAACGAAGACTACCAACGCATCGCGCTGCTGGCAGGAACGCTCAAGCGCGAAGAGTTGTTGACTCTGGATGTCGACACGATCCTGCGCCGGTTGTTCTGGGAAGAACCCGTTACGCGATTTGAACCGCTCAGGCCGAGCTTTGCCTGCAGTTGCTCGCGTGAACGCGTCGGCAACATGCTGCGCGGGCTGGGAACCGGGGAAATTGAAAGCATCATCGCCGAGCGTGGCCAGGTCGATGTGGCCTGCGAGTTCTGCGGCGCGCAATACGAATTCGATCCGGTCGATGCCGCGCAGCTTTTCACCAACCCGCTCCAGCAACCGCCGCCGACGTCAACAGTTCAATAAGGAAGCGCCTGCTCGCCAGACGTATCGCGGCTGGCGAGCAAGGCCGTCAGCAGCCGGTGTTCGCACTGCGGGTCACTGCACTTGTCGCACATCCAGACCCAGGGCTGGTTTTTCAAGCCGACCGGGCGTGTGGCTTGCCTGGATCGACTGGCTGCCGGCAGCAGGCTTTCCACTGCCTGCTGTGCATGGGCATGCCGCTCGTCAGCGGTGCCATACAGCACACGGTAAGAAATGGCAGCCTGTGCCAGCGCGTTGCGAATCGAACGATCGACTGTTTCATGGTTGGCTACAGGGCACGGCCCTGTCGTGCAATTCGCCAAAAAGCGTGCTTCAAGCCCTGACAGCAACACCAGGTCGAAGCCGGACAAACCTGTGGGCAGGGCATCGGCGGTGCCAGCTGTCACCAGCGTGATTTGACCGTCCAGGGCTTTTCCCGCCGGGTTCATGGCGGCGGCGAGTTCGGACAGCTGAGCCGGGCAGGCGCCCAACAGCGCAATTTTCAGCATGGCGAGGAATGTGGACGGCGCCGCCGATGAACGCAGACACCGCCCAACAGGCGTTGGCCGGGCGGCTTACTCGGTGAGCTGGACAAACATTTCATTGGGCTTGACCATGCCGAGTTCGCTGCGGGCTTTTTCCTCGACCATCCCCAAGCCTTCCTGCAGATCCTTGATCTCGGTACCCAGCTGCTCGTTGGCCGCCTGGCGCAGCTTGTTGTTCTCCAACTGATCTTCCAGGCGCTGCTGCATCTCGCGCACGCTGGGAATGCTGCCGCGGCCCATCCACAGCTGGGCCTGGAACAGCCCGAGCAGCAGGACCAGTACGGCAGGAACCAATAAGCGCTTGCCCATGGGCTGACAAATGCCTTAGCGCAGGTTGTAGAAAGCGGCGCGGCCGGGGTACACAGCGACTTCGCCCAGGTCTTCCTCGATGCGCAGCAATTGGTTGTACTTGGCCATGCGGTCCGAGCGCGACAGCGAACCGGTCTTGATCTGGCCGGCATTGGTGCCGACTGCGATGTCGGCAATCGTCGAGTCTTCGGTTTCGCCAGAACGGTGCGAGATCACGGCGGTGTAACCAGCGCGCTTGGCCATTTCGATGGCGGCGAAGGTCTCGGTCAGCGTGCCGATCTGGTTGATCTTGATCAGGATCGAATTGCCAATGCCCTTGTCAATGCCTTCCTTCAAGATCTTGGTGTTGGTGACGAACAGGTCGTCGCCGACAATCTGCACATTCTTGCCGAGGCGGTCGGTCAGGATTTTCCAGCCGTCCCAGTCGCCTTCGGCCATGCCGTCCTCGATGCTGATGATCGGGTACTTGTCAACCCAGGTGGCCAGCATGTCGGTCCATTCCTGTGCGGTGAGGCTCAGGCCTTCGCCGCTCAGTTCGTACTTTCCGTCCTTGTAGAACTCGGAAGCAGCGCAGTCCAGACCCAACGCGATTTGTTCGCCAGCGACAAAACCGGCCTTGTCGATGGCCTCCAGGATCATCTGGATTGCGGCTTCATGGTTGGTCACGTTGGGCGCAAATCCGCCTTCGTCCCCGACGGCGGTGCTGATGCCCTTGTCGTGCAGGATTTTCTTCAGCGCGTGGAACACCTCGGCGCCGTAGCGCAGGGCTTCGCGAAAGCTTGGCGCGCCCAGCGGAATAATCATGAATTCCTGGATGTCCAGGTTGTTGTTGGCATGCTCGCCGCCGTTGATGACGTTCATCATGGGCACAGGCATTTGCACCGCCGCCATGCCGCCAAAGTAGCGGTAGAGCGGCAGGCCGGCTTCCTCGGCGGCGGCACGGGCCACGGCCATGGAAACGGCCAGCATGGCGTTGGCGCCCAGGCGCGACTTGTTGTCGGTGCCGTCGAGTTCGATCAGCGTGTGGTCCAGGAAAGCCTGCTCGCTGGCATCCAGGCCGAGCACGGCCTCAGAGATTTCATTGTTGATATGGCCCACGGCCTTGAGCACGCCCTTGCCAAGGTAGCGCGACTTGTCGCCGTCGCGCAACTCGATGGCTTCACGCGAGCCGGTGGAGGCGCCTGACGGCACGGCTGCCCGGCCCATCACGCCGGACTCCAGCAGCACGTCGCATTCGACGGTGGGGTTGCCACGGCTGTCGAGAATCTCGCGGCCGACGATATCAACAATTGCGCTCATTTTTTTCCTTGGGAAGTAAAAAGAAGAAGTTTTTTCAGACAGGTTTTGGCCTACCTGAACCAAACGGCATTCGGGGCAGCGACCGGTGCTGGCGATTGCGCCCGCGCGGTCCCGCGTCCGCAGGGGTTCATGCCGATGCCACCACTTTGAGGGGTGTGGCCGCGTTTGCCGTTTGCGCCAGGCTGGCCGCATCGCGGTGTGCCAGGGTGGCAGCAATATAGGCATTGAACAGCGGATGGCCGTTCCATGGTGTCGAATTGAATTCGGGATGGAACTGCACGCCGATGAACCAAGGGTGTACCGCCTGCGGCAACTCGACGATTTCGGTCAGGTTCTCGCGCTGCGTCAGCGCTGAAATCACCAGGCCGGATTTGCGCAGCGCCTCCAGGTAGTTGACGTTGGCTTCATAGCGGTGGCGATGCCGCTCGGTCACCACGTTGCCGTAGATCTGGTGCGCCAGGGTGTTCGGCGCCACGTCGGAGCTTTGCGCGCCCAGGCGCATCGTGCCGCCCAGGTCGGACTTGGCATGGCGCGTCTTGATGGTGCCATCGGCGTCCTTCCATTCGGTGATCAGGGCAATCACCGGATGCTTGGTGGCCGGGTCAAACTCGGTGCTGTTGGCGTCCTTCAGTCCGGCGACATGGCGTGCAAACTCGATGGTCGCCACCTGCATGCCCAGGCAGATGCCGAGATAGGGAATCTTGTTTTCGCGGGCAAAGCGCGCCGCGCAGATCTTGCCTTCGACGCCGCGGATGCCAAAGCCGCCGGGCACCAGGATGCCGTCGAACGCGGCGAGGCACGACACGGTGTCGGGGTTCAGGGTTTCAGAATCGAGGTAGGTGATGCGCACCTTGGCATGGTTTTTCATGCCGGCGTGGCGCAGGGCTTCGTTCAGCGACTTGTAGCTGTCGCTCAGTTCGACGTACTTGCCGACCATGGCAATGCTGACCTCGGACTGCGGGTGCTCGGTTTCATACACCAGGTCGTCCCAGCGCTTGAGGTTGGCCGGTGGCGTGTTCAGCCGCAGCTTGTCGCAGATCAGACCGTCCAGGCCCTGCTCGTGCAGCATGCGCGGCACCTTGTAGATGGTGTCCACGTCCCACATCGAGATCACGCCCCACTCGGGCACATTGGAGAACAGCGAGATTTTCTCGCGCTCCTCATTGGGAATGCGGCGGTCGGCGCGGCACAGCAGCACATCGGCTTGGATACCGATCTCGCGCAGCTGCTTGGCGGTGTGCTGCGTCGGCTTGGTCTTGAGTTCGCCGGCAGCGGCAATCCACGGCACGTAGCTGAGGTGCACAAAGGCAGTGTTGTTCGGGCCCATGCGCAGGCTCATCTGGCGAACCGCCTCGAGGAAGGGCAGGGACTCGATGTCGCCCACCGTTCCGCCGATCTCGACAATCGCCACATCCACAGCGTCTGGCTTGTCATAACGCGCGCCGCGCTTGATGAAGTCCTGGATTTCATTGGTGATGTGCGGGATCACCTGGACCGTCTTGCCGAGGTAGTCGCCGCGGCGTTCCTTTTCCAGCACGCTCTGGTAAATCTGGCCGGTGGTGAAGTTGTTGGCCTTGCGCATCCGCGTTTCGACAAAACGCTCGTAATGGCCCAGGTCCAGGTCGGTTTCAGCGCCGTCTTCGGTCACGAACACCTCGCCGTGCTGGAAAGGCGACATGGTTCCCGGGTCCACATTGATGTAGGGGTCGAGCTTGATGAGGGTGACCTTGAGGCCGCGCGATTCAAGGATGGCAGCCAGTGAGGCTGAGGCGATTCCCTTGCCCAGGGAAGACACTACACCGCCGGTAACGAAGACAAATTTGGTCATGCCATGTACGAACCTGCAAGTTCGCTAAGGTGGTAAACGGAGATTATAGGGGTTGGCTGTCCGGCGGAGTCGGCCGCGTCCTTCACACAAAAACATCCCGCTTTGGACACACTGGAGCGCTTGTATTTGCCGAACTTTGGAGCATCAAATGGAAAGTCTGGATTTGCGCGTGCTGGCCGAGGCTCTGGACTGGCACCGCGCCGGCTGGCCGGTCACGCTGGTCACGGTGGTGCAAACCTGGGGCAGCGCGCCCCGTCCGCCCGGTGCGCTGCTGGCCGTACGCGGTGACGGCGCGGTGAGCGGTTCGGTTTCGGGCGGCTGCGTCGAGGACGACCTGATTGCACGCATCCGCTCAGGCGAGGGCGCCCACAGTGACTTCAACCGCAAGCCGTCCATGATGGCGTATGGCGTCAGCCGCGAGGAAGCGGCGCGCTTTGGCCTGCCTTGCGGCGGCACGCTGCGGCTGGTGCAGGAGTCGCTTGAAGTGACCGCCTGGGTCGAAGACGTGCTGCAGCGCACGGCCCGGCATCAACTGGTGGCGCGCACCCTGACGCTGGCCACTGGCGAGGTCACGCTCAGCGATGCCGCACGCGGCGCAGGTTTGCAGTTTGACGGCCTCACCTTGACCACGGTGTTTGGCCCGCGATGGCGCTTGCTCTTGATTGGCGCCGGCCAGCTGAGCCAGGCGGTGGCCAGCATCGCGCTGATGCTCGACTTCGAGGTGCTGGTGTGCGATCCACGCGATGCTTATCTGGTCACGCAAGACCTGCCGGGCGTGACGCGCCTGCCCGGCATGCCCGATGACGTGGTGCGCGAACTTCTGCCCGACGCACACACCGCCATCGTCGCGCTGACGCACGACCCCAAGCTGGACGACATGGCACTGCTGGAGGCGCTGACCTCTGACGCGTTTTATGTGGGCGCACTCGGTTCGGCGCGCAACCAGGCCACGCGCAAGCAGCGCCTGGCCGAGCATTTCGAACTCAGTGCGCTGGAACTGGACCGCTTGCATGGGCCGGTGGGATTGCGCATCGGCGCCCGCACGCCTGCGGAAATTGCCGTGTCGGTCATGGCGCAGATCATCGAGGTCAAGAACGCGCAGCCATTGGTGGCCCGTCCCGTCAGCGCGGCAGCGGTGCAGGGCTGAAGCCATGACCGGGCAACCCATGGTGGTCGTGCTGGCCTCCGGGCGCGGCAAACGTTTCGTGACCAGCGGCGGGAATGGCTCAAAGCTGCAGGCCCGGCTCGGCGACTGCACCGTGCTGGATCACACGCTGAGGGCAGTGCAGGCCTCGGGGCTGCCTTGGCATCTTGAAGCGGCCAGCCACCCCGGCATGGGCGACTCGATTGCCGCCGGTGTTCGCGCCACGGCAGGCAGCCCGGCCTGGCTTATCTTGCCGGGTGACCTGCCACTGGTGCAGCCGCAAACGCTGCGCCAGATCGCGCAGGCCCCGCAGTCGCTGGACGTGGTGGTGCCACTGGTGAGGACGACCCATGGAAATGGTTCGGTCAATGGCCTGCAGCGCGGCCACCCGGTGCGGTTCTCGGCGCGCTGCGGGCCTGAATTAATGCAGCTTGCCGGCCCGCAGGGCGCTGCTGCCCTGGTGCGCGCCTGGGGCGAAACGCTTTGGCCGGTACAGGACACGGGTTGCATTCTGGACATCGACACGCTGGAAGACTTGCGTCGTGCCGAGCAGTTGCTGGGTTTGAGAAAGGGTCCGTTGGCCGTCTGAATGTAATGCGGTATTTATTTTTTTGACTAAATATGCCTTTAGCGCAAGCTGCATATATGCAAGCAGCTATTAAAAAAGAAGCATTTAGTCTGGGGTCATGACCTTGTCGGGCGTCATTGGGGTGCTGCGAACACGCCGGCCGGTGGCGTGATAAATCGCATTGCAAACTGCCGCCGACACGCCAACCAGGCCGATTTCGCCCACACCCTTGGCGCCCAGGCGGCTGACGATGCGGTCGTCTTCGTCGACAAAGATCACATCAATGTCATGGATGTCGGCGTTCACCGGCACATGGTATTCGGCCAGGTTGTGGTTCATGAAGCGGCCCAGCGCGTGATCGCTGTGGGTTTCCTCATGCAGCGCCTGGCTGATGCCCCAGACCACGCCGCCCACGATCTGGCTTCGCGCCGTCTTGGCGCTGATGATCCGGCCCGCCGCGATCGCGCTGACCACCCGCGTCACGCGCACGGTGCCAAAGGCCTCGTCCACCCGCACCTCGCAAAATACCGCTGAATGCGTGGCGCGCACATAGTTTCTTTGTTTCAGGGCATTGGGCAGCATCAGGTATTTTTCATCGATGTGACTGAGCCCGGCGTGCGCCAGGATGGCGGCGAATGGCACGGCCGAGCCTGGCATCTTGATCAGTTGCAGGCACCCGTTGACACATTCGACTTCATGCGAGGCTGTCACTTCAAACGGGGAATCAGGCATGGCCCGGGCCAGTTTCCAGAGCTTTTTCTGCAGTTTCTCGCACACGCCCTCGACCGCAGAGCCAACAGTGGCGACATGCGAAGAGCCGCCTTCGACCGGCGCGAACGGCAGCGTTGAGTCGCCAAGACGAAACGTTACCTGCTCCAGCGGCAGACCCATGGCGGCGGCAGCGATCTGGCTCATCACGGTGTAGGTTCCCGTGCCAATGTCGCTGGCCGCGCTGCTGACCACGAGCCGGCCGTCCGCGTGCAGCACGGCGCCCGCGCGCGCCAGCATCTGCAGCGCATCCCAGGTGCCGGTGGCCATGCCCCAGCCGATCAGTTCATTGCCCGCTTTCATTGAGCGCGGTGCAGCCGGACGGCTGGCCCAGCCAAAGCGCTCAGCGCCCTGGGCGTAGCAGGCGCGCAGTTCCTTGCTGGAGTGGGGCAGGTTCCTTGCCGCGTCGCGCTCGGCGTAGTTTTTAAGCCGCAGCGCCAGCGGGTCCATGCCCAGGGCATACGACAACTCGTCCATCGCCACCTCCAGGGCATGCACACCGTGCGCTGCGCCGGGCGCCCGCATGTCAATTGGGCTGTACTGGTCAAGCGCGACCAGCTTGTAGTCCAGCCGCACGTTGTCGCACTGGTAGAGCTGGCCTGACCAGTTGACGACCACTTCCACGTAGTCTTCAAGCCGTGACGTTTCGGCTACCGCTTCATGCACCACGGCCTTGAGCGTGCCGTCGCGTTCGGCGGCAAGTTTTACCCGCTGCCAGGTTTCGGGCCGGTGGCCAAAGGTGAACATCTGCTGGCGCGTGAGCACCACGCGCACCGAACGCTTGAGTTGCAATGCGCCCATCACCGCCAGAATCAGCTGATACTGCGGCCGCAGGCCCGAGCCGAAAGCGCCGCCGACAAACGGGTTTTTCACTGTCACCTTGTCCTTGGACAGGCCAAACACCTGCGACACCATCCAGCGGCTGTTTTGCGCGCCTTGCGTCTTGTCGTAGATGGTCAGGTGGCCATCGTCCGAACGAATCACGGTGCTGGCGTGCATTTCCATCGGGTTGTGGTGCTCTACGCCACTGTAGAAGTCAGTGTGGATGCGCACCGGCGCGGCTTCATAGGCCGCATCGGCATCGCCCGTGGGCTTGGGCGGCGGCGAAAAGCCCGCCTTCAGCCGGCTCGGCTTGTGGCTGCGGTAGAGGTTGGCCAGCAAATTTGTATCGTGCGGCTCTTCGTCGTAGGTCACTTTCACCAGAGCAGCGGCATAGCGCGCCGCCTCGAAGGTTTCGGCCAGCACCAGCGCCACCGGTTGCCCGCTGTAAAGCACGCCATCGCTGTAAAACGGCTTGAAGGGCGAGCCAGCCGGCGCGGTCATGTCTTTGTAGAACAGGTCCAGCTTGCGCGTCTTGGGCCGGTGCTGGTGCGACAGGATGTCGAGCACGCCGGGTACGGCGCGCGCTTCGTCCAGGTGCAGGGCGGTGATGCGCCCCTTGGCAATGGTGCTGTTCACCACCACGCCATACGCCATGTCGGGAGCGCTGTGTTCGGCGGCATAACGCGCCTGGCCCGTCACCTTGGCCGGGCCATCGATGCGCGAAATCGAATCGCCCTTGGCCACCAGACCTGTGCCGGGTTCGGCCACCGGCTGTACGTCTTCCTGTAGCACTGCGTTCATGGCACATCCTTCGGGTTGTCGTTATGGCCTGTATTTGTCACGGTGCCCGCAAGCGCCGTTTCCAGCGCCCGCACCACGGCACGCTGTGCCATCGGAATCTTGAAGGCATTGCTGCCCGGCCCGACACCCTGCGCCTTGGCGCCGCGCAGCAGATGGTCAGCAGCCTGTGCAAATGCAGCCGGACTGGCGGGCTGGCCCACCAGCAGCGCCTCGGCTTGCGGGTCTCTCCAGGGTTTGTGCGCCACGCCGCCCAAGGCAATGCGTGCCTCTTTTACCAAACCGTCAGCATCAATGTCCAGCGCCGCAGCCACTGACACCAGCGCAAACGCATAGGAGGCCCGGTCGCGCAGCTTGAGGTAGGCTGAATGCGCCACAAAGCCCGGTGAAGGCGCGGGCAGGTCTATCGAGGTGATCAGCTCGTCGTGCGCCAGCGTGGTATCCCTGTCGGGCTGCTCGCCCGGCAGGCGGTGAAATTCGGCCATGGGAATAGCGCGGCCGCCGCGCGGCGACTGCACCTGCACCACGGCATCCAGCGCGCGCAGCGCCACGCACATGTCCGACGGGTGCGTGGCAATGCACTGATCGCTGGCTCCCAAAATTGCATGCAGGCGCGCCAGCCCGCTGATGGCCGGGCAACCGCTGCCGGGCTCGCGCTTGTTGCACGGTACGCCGGTGTCATAAAAATAATAGCAACGCGTGCGCTGCAGCAGGTTGCCGCCGTTGCTGGCCATGTTGCGGATCTGCGCCGAAGCACCGGCCAGAATGGCTGCGCTGAGAAGCGGGTAGCGACTGGCGACCAGCGGGTGGTAGGCGGTGTCGGCATTTCGTGCCAGTGCACCCAGGCGCAGGCCGCCGTCTGGCAGGGCGTCGATGCCGCTTAGCGACAGCGGATTGATGTCCACCAGCCGCGCCGGACGCATCACGTTTTCCTTCATCAGGTCGAGCAGATTGGTGCCGCCGGCAATAAATTTGGCAAAGCCTGCCGCCGTGGTGGAACCGGGGCCAGAGCCAATCTGTTCCAGTGCAGCATCGACGGCATTGGCGGAAGAAAAAGAAAAGTTGTTCATGCTGGCACCGCCCCGACCACGATAGGTGTCTTCGCCGTGGCGGGTGCACTGGCCGGCCGAGCGCCCAGCGCGACGACGCTCACAGCCTGTACGATTTGCGGATACGCGCCGCATCGGCAAATGTTTCCGCTCATCAATTCGCGAACCTGGTCCGGCGTCTTGGCGTGACCTTCGTTGACAAGACCCACAGCCGAGCACAGCTGGCCCGGCGTGCAATAGCCGCACTGAAAGGCATCATGGTCAATGAAAGCCTGCTGCAGCGGATGCAACTCCGGACCGGCCACCAAGCTGGCCAGGCCTTCGACGGTGGTGACCTCGCGGCCGTTTTGCATCACCGCCAGTGTCAGGCAGGCATTGATGCGCCGGCCATCGACCAGCACCGTGCAGGCGCCGCACTGGCCGTGGTCGCAGCCTTTCTTGGTGCCGGTGAGCTGCAGCTTGTCGCGCAACAGGTCCAGCAATGACACCCAGGCCTGCACTTCCAGCTGGTGATCCTGCCCATTGATGCGCAACCCGACGGTGTGCTGGGAAGGTCCGGCCAGCGCGGCCGAAGGGGGGTTGTCAGCCATGGCAGGCTCCTTGTGGTGGGGTTTTAACCGCAATGAAGATCATGAAAATGAATGCTAGAGCGCTGCCATCGGCCCGATTGAAAGCTGTGATACCGCCCGGATGTCAGACAAGGCCGCATGGGACAGGGCGCTTTGGCGCTCTGCGGGAACTGCTACATTGCCTGCCATGACATATCAAGCCAATACGCCGGGCAGCCACGAATCCACTGAGCTGGTCGGCAAACATATCGTGCTCGGGCTGTCGGGCGGCATTGCCTGCTACAAATCGGCCGAATTGTGCCGGCTGCTGGTCAAGGCGGGTGCCACGGTCCAGGTGGTGATGACCGAGGCGGCTGCCCAGTTCATCACGCCGGTCACGATGCAGGCCCTCAGCGGCCGGCCGGTCTATATGAACCAGTGGGACGGTCGCGAGCCGAACAGCATGGCGCACATCAACCTGTCGCGCGAAGCCGATGCGGTCCTGATTGCGCCGTGCAGCGCCGACTTTATCGCCCGGCTGGTCCAGGGCCGGGCCGACGAACTGCTGAGCCTGATGTGCCTGGCACGGCCTATCGGCACCGTGCCATTGCTGGTCGCACCGGCCATGAACCGCGAGATGTACGCGCATCCGGCCACACAGCGCAACCTGGCGCAACTGGTGCAGGACGGCGCCACGGTGCTGGGCGTCGGCACGGGTTTTCAGGCTTGTGGCGAAACCGGCGACGGCCGAATGCTGGAGCCGGGCGAACTGCTTGAAGACCTGATTGCCTTTTTCACACCCAAGGTCTTGTGGGGACAGCGCGTGCTGGTCACGGCCGGACCGACCTACGAAGCGATTGACCCGGTGCGCGGCATCACCAACCTGTCGAGCGGCAAGATGGGTTTTGCCATCGCCCGCGCAGCGCGCGAAGCCGGCGCCGAGGTCACGCTTGTGGCCGGGCCGGTCAGCCTGGCCACGCCGCGCGGTGTCACGCGAATCGATGTGAAATCTGCATCAAATATGCACTCTGCGGTTACTGGGCATTTGCAGTCAGCTAGTATTTTCATAGCAACGGCGGCGGTGGCTGACTGGCGGCCGACCGACCCTTCGTTGCAGAAAATCAAGAAGGACGGCTCCGGCCAGACGCCGCAGCTGGTTTTCATCGAAAACACCGACATCCTGGCCAGCGTGGCCTGCTCGCCAGCAGCGCAAGCGGGCCAGCTGTTTTGCGTCGGCTTTGCGGCCGAAAGCCATGACCTGCTGGAAAACGCGCAGGCCAAGCGCTTGCGCAAGCAGGTGCCGCTGCTGGTAGGCAACATCGGCCCCGACACTTTTGGACAGGACGACAATGCCCTCCTGCTGGTCGACGCGCAGGGCAGCATTGAATTGCCACGGGCGTCCAAGCGCTCGCTGGCGCGGCAGCTGATCATCGAAATAGCCCGACGGATGCAAACCCATGTGTCCGCCGGGCAGCACATCACGGCCCCGTGATGCAGCCCTCGAATACTCCGCCTGACGGAGACTTTGTTCGCTACATCGACCGCCTGACGGCCGCCCAGGCGGTGGCCAGGAGTAGGCCAGTGGCTGGCGCGCCTGTAGCGGTTCCGGGTTTGCCGCCAGTGGTGCAGGGGCTGAAATCCGGTACGCGTATTCCTTTTATGCGGCATGTCAGATGGGCCTTCGTCCTGTGGGTTGCCACACAAATCCTGGGCCGTTTCGTTCCCGGTGCCGGCTTTTTGTTCATTCCGATGCTGGCGGCGTATGCCGCCTGGCTTATCTATCGCTTGCGATCACAGCCGCCGGGCACTTTCGTCAACAAAATGGCTGCGCTGGCCAGGCGCGCTGCCGAAGACGCCCGAAAAGCACCCTCAACCTTTCCCAAAAACAAGCCATGAACATCGACATCAAGATCCTCGACCCGCGCCTGCAAGGCAATTTGCCCGCCTACGCCACCCCCGGCAGCGCCGGCCTGGACCTGCGTGCCTGCCTGGACGCGCCCCTGACTTTGGGCGCCAACCAATGGCAGCTGATTCCAGCCGGAATGGCGATTTACCTGCACAACTCCGGCTATGCCGCAATGATCCTGCCGCGTTCCGGGCTGGGCCACAAGCACGGCATCGTGCTGGGCAACCTGGTCGGGTTGATCGACAGCGACTACCAGGGCCAGCTCATGGTCAGTGCCTGGAACCGCAGCGACGTGCCCTTCACCATCGAGCCCATGGAGCGCATCGCCCAACTGGTGATCGTTCCGGTGGTGCAGGCGCAATTCAGGGTGGTGAGCGAATTCGTCGCCACCGAGCGGGGTGAGGGCGGTTATGGCTCAACAGGTAAAGCTTGATCAGGCGCTGCAACTAATCCAGCGCATGCGGGTCTGTCCTATTCAAGTTGATTGTCTTGCCCGACGCAGGTTAAGGTTTGGACCTGACCTGAAACACAAGCACTTTCATTTCAAATCAATACTGCAGATTCCTTTACGCTTGGCTGAATTCAAAAACAAAAGCCTAGTCAGGAAGAAAAATCAATGACACTTTCCAGGAGAATTTTATGCAACGTACATCCCGCTTTGTTTCAATAACCGCTTCAGTGCTTGTTCTCGCCGGTCTGGCCGCCTGCGGCACCGTACCCATGGACAATCAGGGCCAGGTGTCGTCGTATCCGGCACCAACATACCCCGGACAAACCCAGTACCCCGGACAGAGCCAGTACCCCGCGCAAACCCAGTATCCGGGGCAAACCCAGTACCCAGCTCAAAACCAGCAAGGCAATTACTCGGAATATGGCCGTGTCAACAACATCGAGGTGTTCCAGGGACAAGCGCAAGCGCAAACTCCCGGCCTCGGCGCAGTTCTGGGTGGTGTGGCCGGCGCGGTAGTTGGCAGCCGGTTCGGCGGCGGCAGCGGCCGCGACTTTGCCGCGATCGCTGGCGCTGTCGGCGGTGCGGTGGCCGGCAATGCCATCCAGAACAACAACCGAAGCCCCAACGTCAGCCAGACCTACCGAGTCACTGTCCAGCTGGACAACGGCGGCGCGCGCGCCTATGACGTGCCAGCCACCGGCGAGTTGCGCATTGGCGACCGTGTCAGGATCCAGAACAACCAGCTGTTCCGTTACTGATCCGCAGGCGTCCTGACGCAAAAGCGGCGCTGCAGTCTGATCTGCAGCGCCGCTTTTTTTTAGGCGAGTAGAGCGCTGCGGTGCTTTTCAATGCAGCGTGTCATTGCCGGATGCCGTGGGCTCCAGCTTGAAGAAACCGGTGCCCAGCGAACCCTGGCCGATTTCTGACGCAGTGGCTTCGCGCACCGATTCGACCTTCAGCGCCAGCCGGATGGCAATGCCGCCCAGTGGGTGGTTGCCGTCCAGCACCACATGCTCGGGGTAGATGTCGGTCACGGTATAAATGTGTTCGGCTGGAATCTGCGCGGTGGCGCCTGACGGCATGGCCGCGCCGTCAAACGTCATGCCTTCTTCGAGTTCGACCGGAAAAATGCTGCGCGGCTCAAGAAACACCCGGTTTTCGTCGTAGTCGCCAAAGGCGTTTTCTGGCTCCAGGTGCAGCTCCAGAGTGTCGCCGGTCACATGGCCAAGCAGGGCTTCCTCGATGCTGGCCAGCAGGTCATTGCCGCCGAGCAGGAACTCGACCGGCTCATCGAGTTCGTCCAGCACATCGCCCAAAGTATCTTTCAGCGTCCAGGTCAGGGCAACGACGCATTGCGGGGTGATTTTCATCCGACAATTGTCCCATGGATGTCAATCAGCCCCTCTCCCTTCTCGCCGGCCTTACGCCGGCCCAGTTCATGCGCCGCCACTGGCAGAAAAAGCCCCTGCTGGTGCGTCAGGCCATTGCCGGCTATCAGCCTTTTCTCAGCCGCGCGGCGCTGGCCAAACTCGCTGCCCGGGAAGAGGTCGAGTCGCGCCTGATCGTCCAGAAGGATCAGGGCTGGACATTGAAAAAAGGACCGTTTGCCACCCGGAGTCTGCCTCCGCTTGGCCAGCCAGGCTGGACTTTGCTGGTTCAGGGGGTGGATTTGCATGAGCCTGCCGGACATGCGTTATTGCAGCAGTTTCGTTTCGTTCCCGATGCGCGCATGGATGACCTGATGGTCTCGTTTGCCACCCCGGGCGGCGGTGTGGGGCCGCATTTCGACAGTTACGACGTATTTTTATTTCAGGCCAGCGGCCGCCGGCGCTGGAAAATCGGCAAGCAGAAAGACTTTTCACTGCAGCCGGGCATGCCGCTCAAAGTCCTGCAAAACTTTGAAGCGGACGAGGAATTCGTGCTGGAAGCCGGCGACATGCTCTACCTGCCGCCGCGTTATGCCCATGACGGCATTGCCGAGGCCAGTATCGGGCTGGACGGAAAACCCGATGAGTGCATGACCTATTCAATCGGTTTTCGCTGTCCGGTGCAGGGCGAGCTGACCTCTGACCTGCTGCACCGGCTGGCTGAAATGCGAGAAGACGCCGCCCAATCGGTTGACGAAGAAAACCAGAGCGCGCGCGCTGTACCCCCGCGCATGTACCGCGACCCCGCGCAGCCTGCCACCGAAACGCCAGCTGCCATGCCCGTCGGCTTGGCGGATTTTGCCCGCCAGGCGGTGCTTGAAGCTTTGAAGGACCCGATAGCGCTGGCGTGCGCGCTGGGCGAATCCATGTCCGAGCCGAAACCGGGCATCTGGTTTGACGAGCCCGAACAGGCCTGGGATGGTGAAGCCGCCAAGGCCGGCCAGACTGGCATTGCGCTGGATGCGCGTACCCGCATGATGTACGACATTGATCACATCTTCATCAATGGCGAAAGCTACCGGGCCAAAGGCGCCGATGCTGCCTTGATGCAGCGCTTGGCGAACCAGCGCCAACTGGCGGCAACCGATTTGCGCAAGGCAAGTCGAAGCGCCATTGCCTTGCTGGGCGACTGGCATGACGCAGGCTGGCTTGAGCAGAAATAACAATCGGTTTCAGGCAAGGGTTGAAGACTTGAATTTCTGCTGAACACAAGGAGCCAGTCAGCATGACATCTGCACAAGCAGGCGCAGCACCTTTACTGCTGCACGAAGGCCGCTTCAGTGGCCGCAGCGAATTCGCAGAACTGGTTCGCCAGGCCCTGGCGGCGGCGGCGGCGCATGGCTGGCGTGAAATGATCTGGTGTGATCCGGACTTTGCCGACTGGCCACTGGGCGAGCGGGTGGTGGCGCAGGCGCTGAATGACTGGGCAGGAAGCGGCCGCAAGCTCACCTTGCTGGCTGATCATTACGATGCCATTGTGCGCAAGCATGCGCGCTTCGTCACTTGGCGGCGGACCTGGGCGCATGTGGTCGAGTGCCGCAAGAGTGGTGCGGCTTCGGCAGGCCACCTGCCCAGCGTGTTGTGGAGTCCGGTATGGGTGTTTGAACGGCTGGACAGCCCGCACTGCACAGGCGTTGCCGGGGTGGACCTAACCCGTCGCAGCACTTTGAAAGAGCGCATCAACGAACACCTTTTGGCCAGTTCAGCGGGATTTCCCGCAACTTGTCTGGGTTTGTGAGTGTGGTTTTCCAGTTGCAGGCCGACATCTGTCCGCTTATTTTGAGCGATTAAGGGTTTTCATGCTTGTGCTCTGCAGCATATAATTTGAGGCTGGGTAGAAAGAGCTCGAGTCCTTTCCTCACAGGTCAGGACATTGCTTGAATTTTTTGTTTGAGCCTGAGTTTTGACAATTTCCGGAAATTGTTTTCTTAAATATCATCAAGGATCGTAAAAATGAACAAGTCCCTCGTACTGGCCGCCATCGTTGCAGCTGTCGCACTGGCCGCCTGCGGTAAAAAAGAAGAAGTCGTTGCTCCTGCACCTGCTCCTTCCGTCGTTGTGGTTCCTGCAGAGGCTCCTTCTGCTGCCGCCGCCGCTGCAGCCGCCACCGGCGCCGCTTCCGCCGCTGCTGACTCTGCCAATGCAGCTGTGAGCGCTGCTACCGACGCTGCTTCTGCTGCAGGCAGCGCTGCTATGTCTGCCGATACTGCTGCATCCGCTGCAAAGTAAGACTTCCTGATTTCTAAAAAGCCGCCTCCGGGCGGCTTTTTTCATGGCGCATCAAAACTGCAGCCAAGGTGTGCCACTGGCCGGATCGGCCACCAGAATGTCGCCCGGCAGGCAGCCCAAAGCGCTTGAAAGCACGTCTTGGACCAGGCAAGGATGGTTGTTTTTGGCACTCAGATGCGCCGCTACCAAATGCTTTAAACCGCCATGGGTCACGGCACTGGCAATGGCGGCTGCGGCTGTATTCGACAAATGACCATAGTCGCCGCTCACGCGCCGCTTCAAAAAATGGGGATACGCCGACTGGTCCAGCAGTTCGGTATCGTGGTTTGATTCCAGCAGCAAAGCATGGCAGGTTTGCAGGTGCGCGATCACATGCGGCGTTGCATGGCCCAAGTCGGTCAGGATGCCCAGCTTTGACGAGCCATCGTTACAGCTGAGCTGCAGCGGCTCGCGGGCGTCATGCGGAACAGTGAACGGCATGACTTGCAGGCCGCCCATGTCAATCGCCCTGGCATCCCGCGCAATATGCAGCAAGCCGTCAAAGTCAGGGGAACCGATGGCCGAATACGTGCCCTGACTCATCCATACCGGTATCCTGTAGCGCAGCGCAAGTGCGTGTGCGCAGCCAATGTGATCACCATGCTCATGGGTGATGAACACCGCATTGATGTCTTCGGGCTGCAATCCGGACTGGGCCAGGCGAAAGGTGAGTTGCCGGATCCCCAGGCCGCAGTCCACCAGCAGGCGAAAGGGCAGCAATCCGCCAGACTCCACCACCGTGGCGTTGCCGCCGCTGCCGCTGCCCAGACTCTTGAATCGCAACACTGCCGGTCAGCTGCCTGCGGGTTCGCCGTTTTGACCGTTCTTACTTCAGGTCGTCGGCAATCACGCGGACGATGCGCTGGGCATTGGCGGATGAGTCGGGTGTTCCCTGTTCATTGAGCACAGAAACCGTGGACTTTTCACCTTCGCCCTTGACCGAAATACGGTATTTCAAGGGCATGACGGCTGCAGGCGAGCCGCTGAAGAGCTTGCTGAAAAAGCCAGGTTCGCTCTTGTTGGCGGTCGGCTCGACATAACGCACGAAGTAGGTGCCCTGGCTGCGGTCACGGTCTTCGACGGTAAAGCCGGTGCGGTCCAGCGCCAGACCGACCCGGCGCCAGGCGCGCTCAAAGCCTTCATCGATCTGCACCACGGGCAGGTTGTTGACCATGGCAATACGCGAGGTCTGTCTGGTGGCACCGGCGGCAACCAGTGCCTTGGACTGCTCCTGCGTCACGCCCAGCTTGACCATCAGGCGGCGCAAGAACTCTGCTTCGAGTTCAGGATCGCTCTCGCGCGGCTGCCAGATTGTTCCGTCGCCGCCAGCCGAATTGCCGCCGGCCTTGGCGCCCGTGACAATTTCTTCCATGCCGCGGTGGCTGACATAGATTTCGGTTCCGCCGTCGGGGCGGCGCTCCAGGCGGGTGCGAAATTTGTCGCGCTCGCCGGTCGAGTACAGACTGTCAAAAACTTTTCCCAAGGCATTGCGGATGAAGTCCTGCGGAAGCTTGGCACGGTTTTCCGCATAGTCGGTTTCCATGATGCCGAGGTTTTCCTGGTCTTGTGCCAGCAGGAATCCGTTTTCAAGCCAGAAATCGCGCACCGGCGTCCAGAGCTTGTCTGCCGAGCGGTTGACCACCAGCCAGCGCTGATTGCCGGCTCGCTCAATACGCACATCGCCCACTGCGGCGGCCGCCGTGGTGACGCTCTGCGTCGGCTGGGCGATCTGGTAGCTGCTGGCGCTGACGGCCGTGCCCGGCACCACATAGCGGGTGTCACGGCTGAGTTGCGTCAGGTCGGGCGGTATGTCGAGCGAAGGGCCTTTGGTACCACTGGTCTTGTAATCGATGCGTTCGCCTTCCATGGTGTCGCGGATGGTCGAACAGCCTGCCAGCAGGCTGGCGGCAACCAGCGCGGAAAGAGCAGCTGCGCTGCGGGCTTTGCGCAGGGCTGGGCGCTGGGGGAATCTCGGCAATGTCTTCACGTGGGGTCCCTTAAAAATCAGATCAGGCCGCAAGCGCGCAAGGCGTTCTCGACGGCAGCTTCGTTGCTGGATTCAAGCGGTGTCATGGGCAGGCGCAGCGTGTTGCCACACAGGCCCATGCGGGCCATGGCCCATTTGACCGGGATCGGATTGGCTTCGACGAACAGGTTGCGGTGCATTGGCAAGAGCCTGAACTGCAACTCCATGGCCAGCCTGACGTTGCCAGCGATGGCCGCCATGCACAACTCGTGCATGAGCCGGGGCGCGATGTTGGCGGTCACGCTGATATTGCCCTGGCCACCGCAAAGCATCAGCGCCACGGCTGTCGGGTCGTCGCCAGAGTACACGGAAAAGCCCTTGGGTACTTCCTTGATCAGCCACTGGGCACGCTCGATGTTGCCGGTGGCTTCCTTGATGCCGACAATGCCGGGCACTTCGGCCAGGCGCAGTACGGTGGCATGCGCCATGTCGGCGACGCTGCGGCCGGGCACGTTGTAGAGCACCGTCGGCAGGTCGCCCACGGCCTCGGCAATCGCCTTGAAGTGCAGGTACTGGCCTTGCTGCGTCGGCTTGTTGTAATACGGAACCACCTGCAACTGGCAGTCGGCGCCCACCTGTTTGGCGAACTTTGCCAATTCGATGGCTTCAGCGGTGGAGTTGGCGCCGCAACCCGCCATGATCGGCACCCGCTTGGCGGCCTGCTCGACCGAAACGCGGATGATCTCGCAATGCTCCTGAACGTTCACTGTTGGCGATTCGCCGGTGGTGCCGACCACGCCGATGCAGTCGGTGCCCTCGGCGATGTGCCAGTCAACGAGTTTGCGCAGCGTGGGGTAGTCAACGCTTCCGTCTTCATGCAAGGGGGTTGCCAGAGCAACAATGCTGCCAGTAATGGGGTTCATGTCGTGCTTGTAACGTCGTGGCTGGTGTGATGAAGCGGCTTCAAGGCGCTCAAGGCCGACCCAAAAAGCCAAATATGCATTCTACCCAGAGCTCAGGAAAGTGGGTACCTGGGCGGGCCGGACGCTGTCACCGGCAGCACCCCGCCTGAATACATTGCATCCATCACTTCCCGGACAGCGGCGATGCGCTGAACAAAACGCGGCTTTTCCCCGTTGGGGCCTTCGAGAAAGCCCTCTTCAAAGGCGACGATACGCAGCGTGCGACAGGTCTCCAGCAGTTCGCCAGGACGCAGCAGAAAGTCAGGCCTTGAGGGTTTTCCCACCGTCTCGTTGCCCTGCGTAAAGGTTTCGTAAATCAGCACACCGCCGGGCGCCAGGCTGTCCAGCAGGGTCGGCATCAGCGGACGCCACAGGTAATTGGCCACCACCACCGCATCGAACTGGCGGCCCGCAAAAGGCCAGGGACCATTTTCAATATCGGCCACCATGGCTTCACAGGCATGCGAAGGAATTGCTATGGATTCAATCGCGGCCTGCGACCGGTCCACCAGCACGACCGGGTGATTTTGCTGATGAAACCAGCGCGCATGGCGGCCATGGCCACAGGCCACGTCAAGCACCACACCGCCCGGAGTGACCAGATGCGACCAGCGCTGCACCCAGGAAGACGGCGCTGCTGCGTCTGCATGAAAAGTGTCGGAATCCGGTTTTTTTACTATCATTTATGTAGCTGTAAACGCATGTCCTGCTTTCGCAAAAGGCTTAAAAAGCTTGAAATTTTAAAAAAGCCTTAAAAACACGACCATACCTGGTCGGCCAGTGAGATCAGGAACTCTGGCCGCGTGTAGAGAGAAAACACGCCCAGCGATACCGCGATGGCCAGGCTCCACAGCACGGCTTTGCGCAGCATCTCAAGCGCCCTGCACCAGGCCACCCGGGCTGACCCGGTGAATCGGTGTTTCCCGGACCGGCAGGTTGATGAGCGCGGCGAGCACGCCCAGCACGATGGCGATGTACCAGACAATGTCGTAGCTGCCGGTGCGGTCATACAGAAAGCCGCCCAGCCACACGCCCATGAAGGAGCCAATCTGGTGGCTGAAGAAGATAAAGCCGCTGAGCATTGACATGTGCTGGATGCCGAAAATCTGCGCCACCACCGCGTTGGTCGGCGGAATCGTCGAGAGCCACAGCAAACCCATCAGGCTGGAAAAAATATAGACGCTGGCCGGGCTCAGCGGCGCGGCGATGAACACGCTGATCACGATGGCGCGCGAGAAATAGATCGTCGCCAGGATCTTGCGCTTGGCGATTCGCTGGCCGAGCACGCCCGCCGCGTAGGTGCCAAACACGTTGAACAGGCCGATCAATGCCAGCGCGTAGCCGGCCACCTGCGGCGACAGCCCCTTGTCCTTCAAATAGCTGGGCATGTGGACGCCGATGAAGACCACCTGGAAGCCGCAGACAAAGTAGCCCGCCATCAGCATCTGGAAGCTCGGGTACTTCAGCGCCTCGCGCAGCGCCTGGCCGATGCTCTGGTCACGCCTGGCAGGCACGCCGCCTGAAAAACCGTTTTCGCGCAAGCCCAGCGCCACGGGCACGATCAGCAGCACGGCGCCGCCCAGCACCAGCAGGGCCGTCTGCCAGCCCAGTGTGCTGATCAAAAAACCCTCGGTGGGCACCATCAGGAACTGGCCGAACGAGCCTGCAGCTGCCGCCACGCCCATGGCCCATGAGCGCTTGTCCGCCGAAATATTGCGGCCGATCACGCCGTAGATCACCGCATAGGTGGTGCCCGCCTGGGCCGCGCCAATCAGCACGCCGGCGGTCAGCGTGAACAGCAGGCCGGTTGGCGACAGCGCCATGCCGACCAGGCCCAGGGCGTACAGCACCGCGCCGCCGGCAATCACCCGGAACGCGCCGAAACGGTCGGCCACCATGCCGGCAAAGATACCGAAGATGCCCCAAGACAGGTTCTGCACCGCAATCGCAAAGGCAAAGGTTTCGCGTGTCCAGCCCTGCGCCTGGGTGATGGGCTGCAGCCACAGGCCAAAGCCATGCCGGATGCCCATCGACAGCGTGACGATGGCCGCGCCACACGCCAGAACCTGGAACATCGACAGTTTTTGGGGGGACGAAAGCGCGCTTGAAGTCATGAACAGACTTTAACGACAATGCCTTACAGAGACTGTCGCCTGAGCAAAATTTGACCGGTTCAATCTTTGGGCACGGAAATGGCCGGACTCAAAGGCTGTATGTTCGTACAGCTGATCAAGCCTTCCCCGTCTACAATTCAGACAACACCTGAACACCCATGGCCGACAAAAACATCATTGCTCCTCCCGCTTATTCCGAAAGCTCGATCCGCGTCCTGAAGGGCCTGGAGCCCGTCAAGCAGCGCCCGGGCATGTACACCCGCACCGACAATCCGCTGCACATCATCCAGGAAGTGCTCGACAACTCGGCCGACGAGGCGCTCGCCGGGCACGGCAAGAAAATCAAGGTCACGCTGCACACCGACGGCTCGGTGACCATCGAGGACGACGGGCGCGGCATTCCTTTTGGCTTGCACCCCGAAGAGCAGGCGCCGGTGGTCGAGCTGGTGTTCACCCGACTGCATGCCGGCGGCAAGTTCGACAAGGGCAAGGGCGGCGCCTACAGCTTTTCCGGCGGCCTGCACGGCGTCGGCGTCAGCGTGACGAACGCGCTGTCGACCCGGCTTGAAGTGACGTCCTACCGCGAAGGAAAGGTCGCCAGCCTGGCGTTTTCCGGCGGCGACGTGATCGAGCCGCTGGTGCTGCGCAAAAACGAAGGCGGCGACCGTAAATCCGGCACCACGGTGCGCGCCTGGCCCGACGCCAAATACTTTGAATCGCCGGCGCTGCCAATGGCCGAGCTGACGCACCTGCTGCGCAGCAAGGCGGTGTTGATGCCCGGCGTGACCGTCACGCTGACGAACGAGAAAACCAGGGACGTTCAAACCTGGGTTTTCAAGGGCGGCCTGCGCGACTACCTGATGCAGACCCTCACCGCCGATCCGGTGATCCCGATGTTCGAGAACGAAGGCTTTGCCGACAATGCGCACGAAACCTTTGCCGAAGGCGAGGGCGCCAGCTGGTGCGTCGCTTTCACTGAAGATGGTGCGCCGGTGCGCGAAAGCTATGTCAACCTGATCCCGACCAGCGCCGGCGGCACGCATGAAAGCGGGTTGCGCGACGGCCTGTTCACCGCGGTCAAGAGTTTCATTGAATTCCATTCGCTGCTGCCCAAGGGCGTGAAATTGCTGCCCGAGGACGTGTTTGCCCGCGCCAGTTATGTGTTGAGCGCCAAGGTGCTGGACCCGCAGTTCCAGGGCCAGATCAAGGAACGGCTGAATTCGCGCGATGCGGTGCGGCTGGTCTCCAGCTTCGTGCGCCCGTCGCTCGAACTCTGGCTGAACCAGCATGTCGATTACGGCAAGAAGCTGGCCGAACTTGCCATCAAGGCCGCGCAGACGCGCCAGAAGGCCGGCCAGAAGGTGGAAAAACGCAAGGGCTCCGGCGTGGCCGTGCTGCCTGGCAAACTGACCGATTGCGAAAGCAAGGACCTGGCGAACAACGAAGTCTTTCTGGTCGAGGGAGATTCGGCTGGCGGCAGCGCCAAGATGGGCCGCAACAAGGAAAGCCAGGCGGTGCTGCCACTGCGCGGCAAGGTGCTCAACACCTGGGAAGTGGACCGCGACCGGCTGTTTGCCAACACCGAAATCCACGACATTGCAGTCGCCATCGGCGTCGACCCGCATGGACCGAACGACACGCCGGACCTGAGCGGCCTGCGCTACGGCAAGGTCTGCATCCTGTCAGACGCCGACGTGGACGGCTCGCACATCCAGGTGCTGCTGCTGACGCTGTTTTTCCGGCATTTCCCCAAGCTCATTGAAACCGGCCATGTGTATGTGGCGCGCCCGCCGCTGTACCGCGTCGATGCGCCGGCGCGCGGCAAGAAGCCGGCGTCCAAGGTTTATGCGCTGGACGAAGGCGAGTTGACCGCCATCCTGGACAAGCTGCGCAAGGACGGTGTGCGCGAAAACGCCTGGAGCATCAGCCGCTTCAAGGGCCTGGGCGAAATGAGCGCCGAGCAGCTCTGGGACACCACGCTCAACCCCGACACGCGGCGCCTGCTGCCGGTGCAACTGGGTAACCAGGATTTCTTGCAGACCGAAAGCCTCATCACTAAACTCATGGGCAAGGGAGAAGCCGCAGCGCGTCGCGAGTTGATGGAACTGCATGGAGACGCTGTGGATATTGATATTTAATGACCACTGATCCGTTACCTGACGCATTTCCCGCTGCTACAGCACCACCCCGAAAAACGCTGCGCACGCGTGCGAGTCTCCTGGCAACGCTGGTGCTGCTGGCCTTGTATGCCGCTCCGGCGCAGGCTGACATCTGGGGTTATGTGGACGAGGACCGGATTCCGCATTTCGCCTCCAGCCGCCTGGACGAGCGCTACGAGATTTTCCTGCGCGACAGCATCGAGCCGTACCGCGTGATGGCGGCCCCTCGCAAGGCGCAGGAGAGCGCAGTGGAGCCGATTGCCGCACCTGCGGTGGCCAACGTGGTGGTGCTTTCGCCCAAGATGGAGGCTTTTTTCGAACGGTCGCCCAGCTACAAAGCAGTGAGTCCGCTCTTGCGCGAAGCTTCCAGCAAGCATGGCATCGACTATTCACTGCTCAAGGCGCTGATTGCCACCGAGTCCGGCTTCAACACCTTTGCGGTGTCGCCCAAGGGCGCCGTGGGCCTGATGCAGCTGATACCGCCGACCGCCCAGCGCTATGGCGTCACCGCTGGCAAGGATGGCTCGATTGAGAAAAAGCTGACCGATCCAAAAACCAACATCCGGGCGGGCGCGCGTTACCTGGCCTATCTGATCAACATGTTTCCGGGTCGGCTCGAATTGGCGCTGGCTGCCTACAACGCCGGTGAAGGCGCCGTGCAACGGGCAGGCAACCGGATTCCCAATTACCCCGAAACCCAGAACTATGTGAAGACCGTCATGCAGCTCTACAGCGGCTTGACGCCGCCTGCGTTGAAAGCACCGCTTGGGCGGGTGCATGTGGAGCTGACGGGTACAAATGGCGGACGCGCCAGCCTGCCAACGCTGGGCGAGTCAGCTTACCCGCTGTCGCGCGTTGGGCTTCCCCGCGAGTAGCCGCTGGTGTCAGCGCACGAATCAGGTTTCCTGCCGGAAGATCGCAGGCTTAAAAAAAAGCCGTGCAATTTCACACATCAAGCCTTCACAATTAGCGTCAGGTTACTTTTGTTGCATTAAGTGGCTGGCTGGAAATTCCGGCCTTGCCACCCATCTCTATTCCTGTTTTTCCATTTCCACATCATCTGGCCCGGACGTTCTTTTGCCTGGCTTTTAATGCCTTGTTTGCGGCTTCGCGTCTAATCCCGGATGGATCTGAAAAGGACCATGCTTGCGCCTGGTCCTTTTCCAATGCTTGACCACTCACTGACTGATTACAAAAACCATGGATCTTTTCACGCCTGATGCTGAACTGCCGACGCCTGCCGCGCCTGACGAAGACTCGCTGGCGTCCTATGCCCAGCGCGCCTACCTTGAATATGCCCTGAGCGTCGTCAAGGGCCGGGCGCTGCCCGATGTCTGCGACGGCCAGAAGCCGGTCCAGCGGCGAATTCTCTACAGCATGGCGCGCATGGGCCTGGCCTTTGGCGGTCCGAACGGCGCGACCGGCGCCCGGCCTGTCAAGTGCGCGCGTGTGGTCGGCGACGTGCTGGGCCGCTTTCACCCGCACGGCGACCAGGCCGCGTATGACGCGCTGGTGCGCATGGCGCAGGACTTTTCGCAGCGCTACCCGCTGATCGACGGCCAGGGCAATTTCGGCTCGCGCGATGGCGACGGCGCCGCCGCGATGCGCTACACCGAAGCCCGGCTGGCACGCATCACCACGCTGCTGATGGACGAGATCGACGAAGGCACGGTCGATTTCATCCCCAACTACGACGGCTCGACCGAGGAGCCGCGCCAGTTGCCGGCGCGTCTGCCGTTCACATTGCTCAACGGCGCCAGCGGCATTGCCGTCGGACTGGCGACCGAAATCCCCAGCCACAACCTGCGCGAGGTGGCCGATGCCTGCGTCGCCCTGATCAAAAACCCCAAGCTGACCGAAGAAGAGTTGTATGCCTTGATCGCCGGCCCCGACTACCCCGGCGGAGGCCAGATCATCTCCAGCAGCGCCGAGATTGCGGCGGCCTACCGCACCGGACGCGGCTCGCTAAAAGTGCGCGCGCGCTGGAAGATCGAGGAACTGGCACGCGGCCAGTGGCAGCTCGTCGTGCAGGAACTGCCGCCCGGCGTCAGCACCCAGCGCGTGCTTGAAGAAATCGAGGACATCACCAACCCCAAGATCAAGCTTGGCAAGAAGGCGCTCAGCCTGGACCAGGTTCAGCTCAAGCAGGCCGTGCTGGCGGTGCTTGACGTGGTGCGCGACGAATCGAGCAAGGACGCCGCCGTGCGCCTGGTGTTCGAGCCCAAGACCAGCCGCACGCCCCAGGCCGAACTCATCAACACACTGCTGGCGCACACCAGCCTGGAGAGTTCTTCGCCCATCAACATGACCATGATCGGTCTGGACGGCCGGCCGACGCAAAAGTCGTTGCGCCAGATGCTCAACGAGTGGATCGCCTATCGCCAGACGACGATTGAAAAGCGCTCGCAGCACCGGCTCGACAAGGTGCTGGCGCGCATCCACATTCTTGAGGGACGACAGATCGTCCTGCTGAACATTGACGAGGTCATCGCCATCATCCGCCAGTCGGACGAGCCCAAGTCGGCGCTGATCGAGCGTTTCGCTTTGAGCGACCGGCAGGCCGAGGACATCCTGGAAATCCGTCTGCGCCAGCTGGCGCGGCTCGAAGCCATCAAGATCGAGCAGGAACTGAAAACCTTGCGCGACGAGCAGGGCAAACTCCAAGACATCCTGGGGAATCCGACAGCGCTGCGCCGGCTGATGACCAAGGAAATTGAAGCGGATGCGAAACAGTTCGCCGACCCACGCCGCACGCTGATCCAGGCCGAGAAAAAATCGGTGCTGGAAGTCAAGGTAGTGGACGAGCCGGTCACGGTGGTGGTCAGCAGCAAGGGCTGGGTGCGCGCGCGTGGCGGCCACGGCCATGCGCCCGCCAGCTTTGCCTTCAAGGCCGGCGATGCGCTGTATGGCACGTTTGAATGCCGCACGGTTGACATGCTGCTGGCCTTTGGCAGCAATGGCCGGCTGTATTCGGTGCCGGTGGCGCTGCTGCCCGGTGCGCGCGGCGACGGCCAGCCGGTCACGACGCTGATCGAACTGGAGTCAGGCACGCAGTTGCTGCACTACTTTGCCGGTCCCCTTTCGGCCATGCTGCTGCTGTCGAGTTCGGGCGGCTATGGTTTCCTGGCGACGGTGGAAAACATGGTGTCGCGCAACAAGAGCGGCAAGGCTTTCCTCACGCTGAATGAGCGTGAGGGTGGGAGCGAGACGATCTGCCGTCCGTCGCACGTCAAGGGCACGTCGGGCAGCCAGCCGGTGACGCCCGCCACGCACGTGGCCTGCGCCTCGACGGGCCAGCGCATCCTGACCTTCGACATCGCCGAGATCAAACAGATGGAAAAGGGCGGACGCGGCCTGATGCTGATTGACCTGGAGGGCACGGACGCGCTCGCTGGCGCTGCGGCTTACACCCGCAGTGTGCGCATTGAAGGCATCGGGCGCGGTGCCAAGGCACGCGAGGAAACGCTGGAAATCCGCAGCCTGAACAACGCGCGCAGCGTGCGCGCGCGCAAAGGCAAGTCGGCCGACCTGGGCTTCAAGCCGACGGGAATTGTCCGGGTTGAGTGATGAAATAGCCTGTTTGCGCAATAGGGGCGGGCGCAAGCAGCTATTTATTTAATAGCGAATGTCGCGCTGGGCGTTGCAACGCCGCCAGCGCTTGCCGGAAAACGCGTGTCCGTTGGCGCCAGATCAATGCCCGCCATGCACCAATGCAAAAATCCCCGGAAGCGGCAGCCAGCGGTTGCCTGCCAGTTGCCAGTATTTCTGACCGCAGGTGGTGGCGAAAAACGCCCGCCGCCGTTCCAGCCGGCCGGCGCCGACAACGTTCTTCAGCACCACGTAGCGAATATCGCCGGTCGGCCCGAGGATCACCGTCGAGCCGCCGTAATAAGTAAAGGCCGGCCCTTCTGCCGAGGCGCGCACATGGCGTTCCTGGGTGATTTCGGCGATCAGGTCAAAGACGATCTGCCCGTTCGGCCCGGCGCGCCGTGCCGAACGGATCGATTCGACGCAGGGCAGGCCGACCGTGTCGCCATCCAGGCGCGCATCGTCATTGGCCACCAGTCCGAACTCTTCCAGCCGGCCGGGGCGCGTGACGTAGTGGCCGAGCATGCAGGCCTGGCGGTGCAATTCGTCCAGCCCGGCGGCATTGGCCGGGTCGCCGCTGAAGCGCAGCGCCGCGAAATCGAGCCCGGCTACCGGCGGCAGTTCCATCCGGGGCCGGCGCCAGAGCAGCGCGTCCTGCGACAGGTGGTTCGCCGTGCGCGGGTAGATGTCGCGCCGCCAGAAGGCGTCGATCAGTGCGCCCCGGTAGTCCCACGGGTCGTCGGGCACCAGGTCGTAGTCGGCGGTGATCATGGCGCGCAGGTAGTCGCCGAAGGTCATGCCGACCGGCGGGCAGTAGTCGATGGCGCGGATGCAGATGCCCAGGAACTGGCTGGCGAGCTTGCTGGCGCGCTCGGCCAGGATGGTCTGCAGGTCGTGCGGGAGTTCCCCCGGCGGCAGCACGCCGCTGCCGCCGGTGGCCAGGCGCACGAAGCGCTCGGTGCGGCGCTGGTAGACCTGCACGAACGCGTCGAACACGGCACTGACCAGCACCGTGCCGAGCTGGTGTGCCTCCAGCCCGGGCTGGTAGCGGGTCGGGTTGCCGGTGTCTTTCTCGACCGCGCTGCGCAGCGGGCCGTTCTGTCCGGTGGTGTGGCCGAACTCGCCAGCCAGCTCGGTCAGCAGATCGGCATGCTGCAAAGCGCCCTTGCTGCGCCGGATCGCGGCCAGCACGACTTCGGCATAACTGAAATGCTGGAAGATGGCGACCAGGTCGGCGAAGGCTTCATGGAATGCGACCACGTCGGCGTTGGTCGGCACGATGAAGTGCGCGCGCAGCCCGTCGAGCAGCGCATGCGTCACCTCGTGCACCACGATGTCGTGCGACAGGCAGGTGAAGACATAGCCGCCCGGCATGGTGCGCTTGGTCGGCCTGTCACTGGCCGGGAAATAGCCAAAACGCAGCTCGCCGGTGGTGATGCCGTTTTCATAGTAGGCGTTTTTCGCCTGGCCGTGGTGCGGCCTGAGCACCAGCCGGGCCGGCGTTTTGCCGTCGCCAAAGCCCCAGCCCAGGTTGCGGCCCAGCGCCGTCTTGAAGGTCGAATAGACATTGCTGCAGACGGCATAAACCATCTGGTGGTGAAAGCCCGGGTCCGAGGGCGAGGGGTCGTAGCCGTCGGTCATGAGCACCTTGCGGTCTTCCAAGTCCGCTTCCCGGTAGTGAATGCCCAGCTGTCCGTCGTTGGGATCGACCTCGAACAGCTTGCCCACCGGACCGGGCGCCAGCGGTTCATACGGGACGTTGAGCGTCGCGATCGAGCCTTCAAGCCGCGACACCGACGGATCGACCGTGTAGATGCGCAGCGGACGGTAGAGCGGGTCGCCGTGCTGGCGTTCATAGGGCGTGACCAGCGGCTGGCGCACGCCGGTTCCGATGGCATAGTCCTGGCCTTCGCCGGGATGGCGGCTGGCGGCCTGCGGTACGGCCAGGCCACCGCCTTCGTCGCGGCTGGCGGCATCGGCGGCGACGGCCTCGGTGGTCGTTGCCGTTGCCGCTGCCGCTGCAGGCTCGGACGCCATCAGCGCCGGCCCGGCGGGAGCGCTTTCACGGCCTGGGCCAGCTCGTTCACGGCTTGCAGCAAGGCGCTGCCGCCGAGGGCTGCCGCCATGGACGATGGTCCGCTGGCGGGCGCACGGCTGCCTGCGGCCAGCGGCTGAAGGAAGGCGCCCTGGCGTGCGCCTTCGGCGCAGTCCAGCATCGGTGCCTGGCGCGCCGCGCTGCCAAACTCGGCCAGCACGCGGCGCAGGAATTCCCCGTTGCTCAGGCCCTCGATGCCGGCGGCCAGCACCTTGGTGGCGCGCTGGGTGAAATCGCCGTTGCCGCCGCTTTCCAGCGCGACCTGGTGGTCCAGGCAGGCTGAGAACTTCACGTCGCGCATCGCTTGCGGGCCGCCGCTGCTCAGCGCCCGGGTGGCGCTGCGCGACTGCCGGCGAAAGCGCTGGTGCGCCTCGGCGATGTCGGGCGTCATCCTGACGAAGCGCGCCTTGGTGTCGGGCGGCATGGCGGTTTCGCCGGGCGACAAGCCGACGGCGAAACGGCTGTTGGTGCCGGAATGGCAGCAGTCCATGAAGCAGGTCATGTTCACGCCGTCGGGAATGCGGCCGAACAGCCCGGCAATGTCGTCGTCGATGTACAGCGCCCCGCTGGCAAAGTCCACCGGGCACAGCGCCTCGTCGATGGCGTCGTCCTCGTCGCCGTTCAGGTCGGGCACCTGCGTGCCGTGGCCAGCGTACTGGAAGACGATCACGTCGCCCGGGCGGCATTCGCCGACCAGCCGGTTCAGTTCGCGGTCCAGCGCGGCGCGGCTCGCGTCAAGGTTGACCAGCAGCCGGGTCTCGAAACCGAGACCGGCCAGGGTGCGCGACCAGTTGCGGGCATCGTTGACGCAGCCGGCGAGCCGGTGCTCGGGTGCCGGGTAGTCGTCAATGCCGACGCACAGCGCCACGCGCCGGCTGCCAATACTGGTGCTGGTGCTGCCAGCCGGGGTGGCCGGCACCGGCGTAGCCGTGGGCAGCATGGCGTAGGCAGCGCCGGACGCCCCGGGCAGTGCGCTGAAACCGAACTCGGCCGGCCAATCCACCTCTTCTATCCAGGGCCGCGATGGGCTGCGGGTGACCGGGAACGCGGCGATGTCGGCCGCGTCGGGCTGGTCCAGGATGCGCCGCACGACGCTGTTCATCGTCGGCGCGTCGTCGTCGAAGCCGCCGTGCGACAGCGACTGGCTGGCTGAGAGGCCGGTGTCGCCCGGCGTGGGCGACCAGACCACGGCCGAAGGCGTTGGCGATGCGCCTGCCAGGCCAAACAGGCGTTTCAGGTCGGCATCGCCGCGCAGGCTTTCCTCCAGCCCGAGGATTGGCGTGGCGCGCCGGTCTTCCAGCGCGTTGAAGATCAGGTAGAGCAACGACTTGCGGTAGATCTGCGCGCAGTTGTCCTTGCGCTCGAAGTCCCTCTGCATGGTGTAGAGCGTCAGCGACTCGGCCGCGCGGCCCGGACCGACGTGCTGCAACAGGTGCTGGCGGAAGGTGTCCACGCGCACTGCCGGCGCCAGGAAGTGCGCGGTCTTGAAGCCCGGCACGCCCAGGCCGTGCGCCAACGGCAGGAAGTGGCTGTGAAAGATCGAGCCTGCGCTGTGGCCGACGGCATGCAGTTCGATCCGGTCAGCATGGTCGTCACACAGCGCCTTGAGCTTGGTGGCGACGTAATGCGCGCCGCCGCCGGTGTCATCGCTGGCCACCGGCGCGTCCATCGCATGCTCGGCGCTGGACTTCATGCCGCCCCAGATGCGTGGCCCCTGCAGTGCGCGCGCGCCGATCTCGACCAGCGGGTCGGTGGTGAAGTCGGCCAAGTCCCGCGCAAGGGCGCGGCTGCCCTGCCGCGCGCGGCCGAGCAACTGGCCGATGGTCTCGAAAAAGCCGGTTTCCCAGATGAAGTAGACGGGATAGATGCCGTTGCGCCGCCACCAGTCGATGTGCTTGTGGGCAATCTGCAGGCCGCTGGATTCGGACACCAGCCCGCCATGCGCGTAGAACAGCAGGCGCAGCTTTTGGCCGGCCGGCAGTTCGCTGATCGCCTGCGGCAGGTGCTGCTCGAAGATCGCGTCGATGTCCCCGGGCGTCGAGGCCGCCTCGCCTTCGCCCGACAGGCGGCCGGCGCGCAGGTTCACCAGGTGAGGCCGCATGGCGTTGAGCGCCGCCGTGCCCAGGCCCGCGTCACGGCTTTGCCGGACAGGGCCCGATGCGTCCCCGGCATCGCCACGGGCCCCCGCGCGGCCTGCGGCGGCGGCCTGGCCGGTTTCCTCCTCGTCATGCGACAGCTCGGCATCGCCGGGCTCGCCGGCATTGTCAAGGGTGCGCGACAGCGAGCGGATGGCCTCGGCGACGAAGCGGTCGGTTTCATCGGGGAAGGGCTGGGGCTGGTCGGCGCCGCGCGTGGCACTGGCCTGCATGTCCTGACGGATGGCCTCGACCTCGGCCAGGATGTCGGCAAAGACCAGCGAACCGCCGGGGCATGACTTGGGCGACATCGAGTTGTGAAAGCGCAGCGTGCTGGCCGGCAGGTGAAAGCGCGACTGGACCCCCGCCACGACCCGCAGCGCGGTGTCCTTTTGCGCGCCAGCGAACGGGTCGCGCCCCGGGTCGAAGTCGCCGATCATCTCGAACATGAACGGGCCGAAGGCCTTGTTGCCGTTGTGCCCGGCGGCGCTGGCCGGCGGCAGGTTCCAGTTGCGCCCCAGCCAGACCATGCCGTCGGGGTCGATGGTGATGTGCTGGGCAATGTCGCTCCAGCCGTTGACCTGCGTGTGGTGGCGCCACATCGAGACAATCGTGTCGTGACCGCGAAAGTCGGCATGCCGGGGCCGCCAGGTGTGGTGCATGTGCACCGCGTCGATTTTCCGGGTGAAGGGAAATTTCTGGAGAAGCTGCTCGAACTGGTCCGGCGACAAGCGCTGGAAAGTGGGTGTCGGCATGGCGCGCCCCTTTAACGAGTGGGCAACCACTCTACACCCGCAGGGGTGCGCTTTCAAGCTGGACAGGCGCCGCCGGCGCGGCGAATGGGCGGCGGGTCAGTCCACCTCGGCAATCAGCTCGATCTCGACGCAGGCGCCGAGCGGAATCTGCGCCACGCCAAAGGCGCTGCGCGCATGCTGGCCGGCGTCGCCGAACACCTCGGCCAGCAGTTCGCTGCAGCCGTTGGTGACCAGGTGCTGTTCGGTGAAGTCGCCGGTCGAGTTGACCAGGCTCATGACCTTGACGATGCGCCTGACCTTGCCTAGGTCGCCCCCCACGGCGGCCTGCAGCGTACCCATCAGGTCGATGGCGATCAGGCGGGCGGCCGCCTTGCCTTCGGCGGTCGTCACGTTCTTACCCAATTGGCCGACGATGACCTGGCCGTCCCGCTTGGGCAGATGGCCGCTCAGGAACACCAGGTTGCCGGTGCGCACGAAAGGCACATAGGCGGCGGCCGGCGCGGCGACATCAGGCAGCGTGATGCCCAGGGACTTGAGCTTGGCATAGACGGGATGGGTGCTGTTGGTCATGGTGATGGGTTTGTAGGTGGATGAAGGGGAAAAACAAGGCGGGTGCTTCGCCTGCGCGGAAAATTCGGGGTTCTCAATCCTGCGAATGAAATAACAGGTCAAAAAGGGTGTTTGCGCCCTTTCCATAAGCATATGTTGCTATGAATAGAAAAGCACTGGCGGCCCCGTTGTCTTGGCATGTTAACGCACTGGAGTTGCGCCCTTGAAGCGATGTAAGCTCTGCCATGGGCCGGATTTTTCAAGCTGGCGCTTGCCTGCCGTCCGTCCAGAAAGACACCCTTGCGTTCTTCTATTGCCACCGGCCGTGCAGGCTTCGGGCCTGCGCTGGCGGGTCTGGTTGCGGGCGTGGCCTGGCAGTTGCAGCAATCCGCGCTGTGGCCTGCCGACCGTTATGCCGCATTGGTGGCACTGGCGCTGGTGTTGGCCGCTGGCGGGTACGCCTTCAAGGCAAGACGGCTTGAACGACCAGTTCATCGCATGGCCGGGGTGCTGGTGTTTTGCATGGCTGTTCTATTGGGCTTTGGCCTGACCGGCTGGCGAGCCTGCGCGTTCCAGGCAACGGCGCTGAATCCGTCGCTGGAAGGCCGCGACATTGACGTGACCGGCACCGTGCTGGCCATGCCGCAGATTGGCGAGGATGCGGTTCGGTTTCGTCTGGAGGTTGATGCGGCCCGTCTTGGCGGCCAGACGGTGACGTTGCCGCCGCAGATCATGCTCGGCTGGTATTCGGGTTTTGCCGGACGCGAGACGAAAACATCGTCGGCAGAAATCAGCGATCCTTCAGAACAGATGCTGGAGCTGCAACGCCAGCCGCAGCCCTTGCGCGCCGGCGAGCGCTGGCAGATGACGGTGCGACTCAAGGCGCCCCATGGCAATAGCAACCCGCACGGTTTCGACTACGAACTCTGGCTCTGGGAGCAAGGCATCCAGGCGACCGGCTACGTACGCGCCGGGCCGCACGATGCGCCACCGCTCAGGCTGTCCAGCGACTGGCGCCATCCGGTGGAACGCGCCCGCCAGTCGGTTCGCGAGGCGATTTACCGGCAAGTGGACAACCGGCAACTGGCCGGCGTGCTGGCCGCGCTGGTGGTCGGCGACCAGAACGCCATCGAGCGCGCCGACTGGGACGTGTTTCGCGCCACCGGCGTGGCCCATCTCATGAGTATCTCGGGGCTGCATATCACGATGTTCGCCTGGGTGGCGTCACTCCTGATCGGCAAGCTGTGGCGCAGTTCGGTGCGGCTGACGCCGCGTCTGTGCCTGGGGCTTCCGGCCAGCAGCGCCGGCGCGCTGGGCGGGCTGCTGCTGGCAGCGCTGTATGCCCTGTTTTCGGGGTGGGGCGTGCCGGCACAGCGGACCATCTGGATGCTGGCCACGGTGGTGGTGCTGCTGCGCCAGGGCAGCCGGCAGTGGCCCTGGACGCACACCTGGCTGCTGGCCATGGCGGTGGTCGTCATGCTTGACCCGTGGGCCTTGCTGCAGGCGGGATTCTGGCTGTCGTTTGTGGCTGTTGGGGTTCTGTTTGCTACAGATTCAGGGAGTAAAGGGGCAGGCCATGAAAGCGGAGAACCCGCTTTTCATTCAAGATTCCTGCCCTGGTGGCTGCACCGGACACTCTCAAGCCTGTGGCGCGGCGCGCGTGAACAGTGGGTGGTCACGCTGGCGCTCACGCCCTTGTCGCTGCTGCTGTTCAACCAGGTGTCGCTGGTTGGCCTGCTGGCCAATGCCGTCGCCATTCCATGGGTGACGCTGGTCGTCACACCGCTGGCGTTGGCGGGTGTCATTTATGCACCAATATGGGAGGTGGCTGCCTGGGCGGTCGGGCTGCTGGCCTTGTTTCTTCAGGGACTGGCTGGCTGGCCGATGGCCTCGGTCAGCGTTGCCGCAGCGCCCTTGTGGTGCGCGCTGGCTGGCGTGCTGGGCGGCGCGTTGATCGCCCTGCGCCTGCCCTGGCACTGGCGCCTGCTCGGCGTTCCGCTGCTGCTGCCGGTGCTCCTGTGGCAGCCGGCCCGCGTCGCGCCGGGCCAGTTCGAATTGCTCGGGGCCGACATCGGCCAGGGCAATGCCGTGCTGGTGCGCACCGCCAGCCACAGCCTGCTGTACGACACCGGTCCGCGGTTTTCACGCGAAAGCGATGCCGGCCACCGGGTGCTGGTGCCGCTGCTGCGGGCGCTGGGCGAACGCATCGACATGCTGGTGCTCAGCCACCGTGACAGCGACCACACCGGCGGTGCCCCGGCCGTTCTGGCAATGCAGCCGCAGGCCAGTCTGCTGTCTTCCATCGAGGACGGCCATGAACTGCAGGCCCTGCGCCCGTCAACGCGCTGCATCGCCGGCCAGCGCTGGACGTGGAGCGGCGTCGATTTCGAGGTGCTGGCGCCAGCGGCTGGCGACTACGAGGTGAAAAACAAGTCCAACGCCATGAGCTGCGTGCTGCGCATTTCCAACGGCGTGCAGACGGCCCTGCTGGCCGGCGACATCGAAGCGCCGCAAGAAGCCCGGCTGGTGGCCGGCGATCCGGCGCGGCTGAAGGCCGATTTCCTGCTGGTGCCGCACCATGGCAGCAAGACCTCGTCCAGCCCGGCCTTCCTGGATGCCGTGCAGCCCCGGCTGGCGCTGGCCCAGGCGGGCTACCGCAACCGCTTCGGCCATCCGGTGGCCATGGTGGCGGCGCGCTACGACGAACGCGGCATCCGGCTGGTGCGCTCGGCGGCGTGCGGTGCAGCGACCTGGCAGAGCTGGGAGCCAGCGCTGCTGACCTGCCAGCGGCAGGCGCAAAAACGCTATTGGCAGCCCCAGGAGGGGATTTAAATATCTTCCGGCCTACATTGGCGTGGCGCATTACTTGCTAAGCTATAAAAAAATATTTCATCATTGCAAACCCAGACGGAAATTCAAGTTTATGAGCCCACCGATGTTTGACGAGATGAATGCCAGCCCGACCAGCGTGCGCAAACATTACCAGGGTTACCAGCGCTGGCTGGCGCAGCAACCGGCCGACGTCATGCAGGCACGCCGCGCCGAAGCAGAAATGATTTTTCGCCGGGTCGGCATCACATTTGCCGTGTATGGCGACAAGGACGAGGACGGCTCGGGCACCGAGAGGTTGATCCCCTTCGACCTGATTCCCCGCATCATTCCGGCGCACGAATGGGCGTCGATGGAAAAGGGCCTGGTCCAGCGTGTCACCGCACTCAACCGCTTCATCCACGATGTCTACCATGACCAGGAAATCATCAAGGCCGGTCACATTCCATCCGAGCAGATTTTTCAGAATGCGCAGTTCCGCCCTGAAATGATCGGTGTCAACGTGCCAGGCAATATCTACTCGCACATCAGCGGCGTCGACATCGTCCGCGCCCCCAATGCCCAGGATGAGGGCGAATACTACGTGCTGGAGGACAACCTGCGGGTGCCCAGCGGCGTCAGCTACATGCTCGAAGACCGCAAGATGATGATGCGGCTGTTCCCCGAGTTGTTCAGCAAGAACCGTGTTGCGCCGGTCGAGCATTACCCCGATTTGCTGCTGGAAACCCTGCGCGCCATGGCGCCGCCGGCCACCGCCGAACCGACGGTGGTGGTGCTGACGCCCGGCATGCACAACTCGGCCTATTTCGAGCATGCCTTCCTTGCCCAGCAGATGGGGGTTGAGCTGGTCGAGGGCCTGGACCTGTTCGTCAAGGACAATTTCGTTTACATGCGCACCACGCGCGGTCCGCTCCGTGTCGATGTCATCTACCGCCGCGTGGATGACGACTTCCTCGACCCGCTGGCCTTTCGCCCCAATTCGACGCTCGGCTGCGCCGGCCTGCTCAATGTGTACCGCAGCGGCAACGTCGCCATTTGCAACGCAATCGGCACCGGCGTCGCCGACGACAAGTCGATCTACCCGTACGTGCCCAAGATGATCGAGTTCTACCTGGGCGAAAAGCCCATCCTGAAAAACGTGCCGACCTTCATGTGCCGCAAGCCGGAAGACCTGAAATACACCCTGGCCAACCTAAAAGACCTGGTGGTCAAGGAAGTCCATGGCGCTGGCGGCTACGGCATGCTGGTGGGGCCGGCGGCGACCAAGGCTGAAATCGAGGATTTCCGGCGCGCCATCATCGCCAATCCGTCGGGCTACATTGCCCAGCCGACGCTGAGTCTGTCCACCTGCCCGACTTATGTCGAAAGCGGCGTGGCGCCGCGCCACATCGACCTGCGTCCTTACGTGCTGAGCGGCAAGGACGTGCAGATGGTGCCCGGCGGCCTGACGCGTGTCGCGCTCAAAGACGGCTCGCTGGTGGTCAATTCGTCGCAGGGCGGCGGCACCAAGGACACGTGGATTCTGGAGGCCGAAGCCAGCGCTTTCTTGCCGCCAGAGACGCCCTCCCAATCGCAGTCTCAATCGCAATCCGTCACCGTCACTGTCGCCGAAGGAAGCTGAACATGCTGTCACGAACTGCCGACCACCTGTTCTGGATGTCCCGCTACACCGAACGCGCTGAAAACACCGCCCGTCTGCTCGACGTGAATTACCAGACCTCGCTGCTGCCGCAGTCCACCGCCGATGTGCAGACCGGCTGGCGCGGCCTGCTCAGCATCAGCGAACTCAAGCCCGCCTATGCGGCGCGTTATGGCGAGAGCATCAATGCCCAGGATGTCATGGACTTCATGGTGCGTGACGAAAAAAACCCCTCCAGCATCGTTTCATGCCTGAAGAACACGCGCGAGAACGCCCGTGCCGTGCGTGGCACGCTGACGACCGAAGTCTGGGAAACGCAGAACCAGACCTACCTCGAAGTCATCCGCATGCTGCGCGCCGGCGACTTCGAGCGCGACCCGGGCAAGTTCTTTGAATGGGTGAAGTTTCGCTCGCACCTGTCGCGCGGCGTGACCACCGGCACCATGCTGCAAGACGAGGCATACCATTTCTTGCGCGTCGGTACCTTTTTGGAGCGCGCCGACAACACGGCCCGGCTGATCGATGTGAAATTCCACGCCATCCAGAGCGACTTTCCCACCGTGGCCGGCGAGGAGGAGCAAGAGCATGATTTCTACCACTGGAGCGCCATCCTGCGCAGCGTTTCGGCTTTCGAGGTGTACCGCAAGGTGTACCGCGACGTGATCAAGCCCGAACGGGTGGCGGAACTGCTGATCCTGCGCCCGGACATGCCGCGCTCGCTGCTGGCCTGCCTGAACGAGTTGATCACCAACCTGTCGATGGTCACCAGCGACCCGCTCAGCGAAACCCAGCGCCGCGCCGGCAAGCTGCGCTCGGACCTGCAGTACGCCCGCATCGACGAAATTCTGTCCGCTGGCCTGCATGCCTTTTTGATGCAGTTCCTGGACCGCGTGAACGAACTTGGCGCGCACATCAGCCGCGAATTCCTGGTTCCGGTGACACGTTGAGCACGCTGACCACGGCGCCTGCCGCAACCCCAGAAAAGGCCTTGGCATGAAGCTGCACATCAAGCACACCACCGACTACCGCTACACCGAGCCGCTGCGTTATGCCCTGCAGACGCTGTGGCTCACGCCGCTGACCGGCCCGGCGCAAACCGTTGACTTCTGGAGCCTGGGCGCGCCCGAGGAACTGTTTCCCCAGACCGACGCGTTTGGCAACAGCATCCATTCCTATACGTTTGTCGGCGAGGTGGCGGACAACGTGCGCTGGAGCCTGGTGAACGCCGCCGGCGTGGTCGAGACCCTGGGTGTTGCCGAATTCACCGACGCGCAGACCATGCCGCTGCCACAGCTTTACCTGCGCGAGTCGCCTCTGGCCCGTCCGCATCCCAGCCTGGCCGAGTTCGGCCGCCGCTTCATCACGTCCCCGGCGCCTGAAGGAAAAACCGATTTACAAGCGATTTTGGCCTTGGCCGCAGGCGTGGCGGGCGCTGTCAGCTATCAAAAAAATAGCACCAACGTTAACACCACCGCACTGGAGGCTTTCGAGGCTGGCGCTGGCGTGTGCCAGGACCAGGCGCATGTGATGGTGGCCATCTGTCGCAGCCTGGGCATTCCGGCGCGCTATGTCAGCGGCTATTTCTACGCCGCCAACGAGCCCGATCTGGCCAGCCATGCCTGGGCCGATGTCTGCCTGGACGTGGCGGGGCGGCGCTGGGTCAGCATTGACGTAACCCACAGTTGCGTGATTGACAAGCGCCATGTGCGACTGGCGATGGGCACCGACTACAGCGCCTGCCCGCCGATCAAGGGCGTGCGGCACGGCGGCGGCGAGGAATCCATGACCGTCAGCATCACCATCGAGCCGGCCTGAGCCTGGCCCTTGCACAAACTCCGCTTACACGCATGTTCCTGGGGATGAGAAAAAGATGGTTATGCCAGCGGCTGATGCAGGCCGTCAACAGCTGATAACGCCGCAGGCTGAGCCCGTCAAACGGTCAGGCCGCCAGATCGACCCGCACCCGTCCGCGCACCTGGCCCGCCAGCAGGCGCGGCGCCAGGGCAGCCACCGCCTCCAGGGCAATGGTTTCGGTATTGGCTTCAAGCACATCGGCAGGCAATTCGCGCGCCAGCCGTTCCCAGGCCATCAGGCGCTTAACCATGGGCGCCTGGACGCTGTCAACGCCGGCCAGCGTGATGCTTCGCAAAATGAAGGGCGCCACACTGGCCGGAAAATCCATGCCCTGCGCCAGACCACACGCCGCCACGGTGCCGCCATATTTCAGGCTGGCGCAGACGTTCGCCAGCGTGTGGCTGCCGACGCTGTCCACGGCGGCGGCCCAGCGTTCCTTTTGCAGCGGCTTGCCGGGTGCGCTGAACGTGGCGCGGTCGATTATTTCGCTGGCGCCGAGCTGTTTCAAATGCCCGGCCTCGCCCATCCGGCCGGTCGAAGCATGCACTTCAAAGCCCAGGCCGGCAAGCAGCGCGATGGCAATGCTGCCCACGCCGCCGTTCGCGCCGGTCACCAGCACCGGGCCGGCTGCCGGCGTGACGCCCCGTTCCTGCAAGGCCATGACGCACAGCATGGCCGTGTAGCCGGCCGTACCGATGGCCATGGCCTGGCGCGCCTCCATGCCGGGCGGCATCGGCACCAGCCAGTCGGCCTTGACGCACGCCTTTTGCGCCAGCCCGCCCCAATGGCTTTCGCCGACGCCCCAGCCGTTGAGGATGACCGCGTCACCCGGCTTGAATCGCGCATCCCGGCTTTCGGCCACAGTGCCGGCAAAGTCAATTCCCGGCACCATCGGGAACTTGCGCACCACCGGCGACTGGCCGGTGACGGCCAATGCGTCCTTGTAGTTGACGGTCGAATACGCCACGTTGACCAGCACCTCGCCTTCGGGCAATTGCGCCTCGTCCAGTGAAGTGATGTCGGCGAAGGTGGCGCCTTCAGGGGTTTTGGTCAGCAACAGGGCTTTGAACATGCGATTTCCTTTGTCTGGGTGATTGAATTCTTGGCTTGAACGCACAAACATCGTAGCGCGTCAAATAGAGCGGCTCCGTGCTGACGAGCAAAAGCGCTGAGGGAACCCGTGCGAAAAAGTGTGGTCTAGGCGCGATTTGGAGGCAAGCATCATGTCTTGGCGAAAAGGGCAAGCGTATGGGCAGGATCTGCGGGATCGGGTTCTTGCCGCACCGGGATGGCTTCGGGAGGTTGCTGAACGCTTTGGCGTCAGCGCTTCCTATGTCTCACGAGCGCGTTCGCGCCTGAGCCGGCCAGGCCAGGCCAGGCCAGGCCAGGCCAGGCCAGGCCAGGCCAGGCCAGGCCAGGCCAGGCCAGTGCGGGCGCACAGCGCAATCATGTCCCGCTGCGCTTGGGCGCGCTGAAGGCGTCGCTGCTGGCGCAGGTGGCCTTGGTGCCCGAGCAGACGCTGGTGCAGTTGTGCCAGTGAGTCAAGGCCTAGCACGGCATTGCAGTCGGGCCGACGACCATGGGCAAGACTTTGGTCCGGTCGGGGCTGACGCTAAAAAAAACACGCTGCACGCTAGAAGAGCAAGAACGTGCCGACGCAGCCCAGGCCCGCGCGGACTGGCGCGCACAACAATCTGCGCTGGCGACGGCCGGGCGGCTGGTTTTTCACGATGAGACATGGGCGACAACGAACATGGCCCCGACGCGGGGCCGTTCGCCCCGGGGAGAACGCTGCCTGGGGCATGCGCCATTTGGCCACTGGGACACCACGACGTTTGTCTGCGCGCTGAGCCAGGACGGGCTGCTGGCGCCGCTGGTGCTGGACGGGCCGATCAACGGGGCGGCATTTGTGGCCTGGGTGGAACAGTTTTTGGCACCCGAACTGCGCGCCGGCGACAGCGTGGTGATGGATAACCTGCGCTCGCACAGGTGGCAGGTGTCAAAGCGGCCATTGAGGGCGCGGGCGCTGCGCTGCGTTACCCGCCGCCGTACTGAGGTTGCCCCATCACGCGATAACCTTAACCTGTACTGAGCGAAAGCTGGATTTTTTGTTTTAAAGTCAAGGCTTTGGGAGCATTGCATGAACAAGAACAAGCCCGTCATCGAGTTCGACGTCGTTGTGATCGGCGCCGGCCAAGCAGGTCCTAACCTTGCCATGACGCTGGCTGGACGCGGCGAGAAGGTTGCCTTGATAGAAGGGGGACTGGTCGGTGGTTCTTGCGTCAATCACGGCTGCACGCCGACCAAGACCCTACGCAAAAGCGCCCGGGTCGCGTATCTGGCAGGTCGTGCTGGCGACTTTGGTATCCAGGCCGGAAAAATCGAAATCGGCTTCGCGGCCGCTATGGAGCGGATGCAGCAGCGGGTCGACGAATCGCGAGCCGGGCTGGAAAAATCGATCACCGGGCAAGACGGCCTGACCTTGTTGCGGGGCTGGGGCGCCTTTGTGGGCCAAGCCGGTGACCGGTTCGAGCTGACTGCCGGGGACCAAGCGCTGCGGGCCGCGCGGGTTTTCCTCAACACCGGCACCCGCGCGCTCATTCCGCCGCTTCCGGGCATCGATGACGTGCCGCATCTGGACAACGTCAGCTTGCTCCAGCTTCGCGAGCTTCCGCGCCATCTTGTCATCATCGGCGGCAGTTACATCGGTCTCGAAATGGGGCAAATTTTTCGCCGGCTCGGCAGCGAAGTCACCGTGATTGAGGCCGGTCCGCGCATCACCCGCCATGAAAACGAGGCTGTTTCAAAGGCGATCACCGAAATGCTGCTGGAAGAAGGCATCAATTTTCACACCGGCAACGAGGTTGAGCAGGTGGAAAACACTTCCGATGCCGGAATCGCCGTGACAGTGGGCGGACAGCGGATCGCAGGCTCGCACCTTCTGGTTGCCACCGGGCGCAGCCCGAACACCGAGCGCCTTAACTTGGCGGCGGTCGGGGTCAAGACCGACGAACGCGGCTTTGTACCCACCGATGGCAAGCTTCAAACCAATGTGCCAGGCATCTGGGCGGTGGGGGACATCAACAAGCGCGGTGCTTTCACACACACCAGCTACCAGGATGGACAAATCGTGCTGGCCAATCTTATGGGCGGCGCACGCTCCGTTGACAGCCGGGTATCGACCTACGCGATGTACACCGATCCGCCGCTGGGCCGGGTCGGCCTGTCGGAGGACGAAGCTAGAAAGTCGGGCCGCGCTACGCTGGCAGCGAATTATCAGATGAAGGACGTCAGCCGGGCCAAGGAGGAGGGGGAGACCGCGGGTTTGATGCAGATATTGGTGGACGAGCAAAGCGAAAAGATCGTCGGTGCGTCGCTGCTGGGGTTCGGCTGCGACGAGGTAATTCAGGTGATCAGCAGTTTCATGGCCACCGGCGCCCGTTACCAGCTACTGCGCGATGCCTTGCCAATCCATCCCACGGTCGCCGAATTTCTGCCCTTCCTGCTGGACAAGCTCGAGCCGCTGAAATAGTGTCCCGAGACTGATGCTCTGAACATGAGCAGCACCGCCTGTATGGATTTTGTTGTCATAAATGCCCAAAAGCAGGACTTTCTCTTGCACGGCTGATGCGGTTGGATTGTGGTTTCGCATCAACCCAAAGCAAAGCAGGTAGATGGCGCAGATGCGCTATCTCGAACGCGTTTACCCATCCACGCAGAGCTGAGTCAGGTCTGGGAAACTCTGCTGAGGATGAGCATAAGCCACACTGCGAGCAACAAATTGCGACTGTTCGTTATGTAGTGACCAGCACTGGGAAAAATGGCAAACTGGGCAGCCGTTGTTGGGGCCTTGAGTTGTCGTGGCTGTGAGAAATTCACGTATTTTCCCAAAGGCGATGCTAAATTTGATCAGGCTGCAAGCCCCTCGTCACATCACAATTTGCACGCTTCCAATGGTCGCACCGTTCTCAACTGCTTCGTGCGCCAAAGCGATTTCATCCAGACTGAAGGTGGCCCCGATTTTGTGTGCCAGCGAGTTCGACTCCAACATTGCCATCAATTTTGCTGTGATGATTTCACGGTCTGCGTCCTTCAGGTCGTAGACGAGAAATGCATTGATTTCAAAGGAGCCGAACAGCATGGCGCGAAAGTCGACTGGAATTGCGCCAACGCTATTCGAGCCGTAGGTGACCAGCGTGCCATGAGCCTTCAGTACGCCCTGGCCTAAAAGCCCAGCCGTTGAAGCAAAGTCCATATCAATAATTCCATCAACGCCATAGTCGGCTGTAATTTGCTTGATCCTCTGCGCGATGGCTTCGGTTTTGTAATCCAGAACGTGGGCCGCACCGCCCTCGCTGGCATGCGACTTTCGGTGGGCTGAACCGGCTGTTCCAATCACGGTTGCGCCATGCAATACAGCCAATTGCGTGATGTAGTTCCCGACCACGTTGCCTGCGCCGGTAACCAGCACGGTTTTACCCTTCAGCGAACCCGCCAGATGCACTGCCTGCAAGGCTGTCAATACCGGGATGCCAAGGCATGCTGCCACTTCAAAGTCAACCTCCGGTGGGAGCGCAACAGCCTGTGACTGGGGAAGGGCGATGAATTCAGCCGCAGTACCCATGGGCCGCTGCCATTGACCATTCCATAGCCATACGCGCTGGCCAACCCGTTCCTGGGCAACTCCCTCCCCCACTGAATGGATAACACCCCCGCCGTCGCTGTGCGGGACAATGAGTTCAGCATTCACAGGGCGACCCTGGCGGGACTTCACATCGGACGGATTGATGCCGGATCGGTATATCTTCACCAACACTTCACCGGGACCAGGTTTTGGCGTGGGCAATTCACCTACCACCAGCACGTCGCGTGCCGTCCCATTCTTCGTGTACCAGGCTGCCTTCATTTGATATCCTTTGTCGGTGTGATCAGAGTTCGGTCAAGGGCATGACCCGCATTCAGGACTTGAAGTCCAGTTCCCGTAATTCAATCGGTCGTCCATGCGGTGTCCGGTCTGCCGCATGGTCCCAAGCCTGCTGGTAACGCTTAAGTTCGGCATCAGTGCTGAGTTGCTTCGTCGTCACCAGGCTTTCCAATGCCGCCAGCCAATGGTGGTAATAGGTGTCACCCAGATCTGGATCGCCTTGGGCCTGCGCGAGCGCAATATGCTGCGACAGGGCCTGCGCCCACTCGCTCCAGGTGAATAGACCTCGTTCATGGAGCGAGATCGTCATTGCAAAGGCTTGGGCTTCCCACGGTTCGCGAAACACCGGGCCGTTGACATCCTTGGGCTGCCCGGACAGAAGGTGGGTTGGCGCATTCATTGCGTCCGCTCCAGGTAGGGTTCCCATGCATCGACGTACACCGTCAAGCCAGGATCGGCCTCCTGCCCCCACAAAGTAGTGCCTTCAAAAGCGACGCTGTAGAGCCACTGCGGCTGTTCACCCAAGCCCTGGGCGTTGGTGTCTGGAAAGACATGCACGGCCCGAACGGCCGCGATGCGCCCCGCTTTGCCTCGCGCATAGGCGGGTAGCCGTGTGTGGTGATCTGCCAGACCTTCAGAAGTGCGCACACAGTCACCTACAGAAAAACTGGCAGGACTTGCCGCAGACCGCTCGGTAGGCGCACCTCTGGCCAGCACACCGGCCACCATTGGTGCGACGAGAACCTTTTTTACTGGAAGTGCAGGGGACAGCATGTGGCCTGCCTGGATTTCTTCGGCGGTGACAAGCCCTCGCTCTGTCAAGAGTTTGCACAGGCCATTGAGCCATATCTGGTAGTAGCTCAGCGAAAGGTAGTTTGGCAGTGTTTCCCTTGCGCTACGGCTCATGTTAATGTTCCATGAACCCGTAGAGCCCATGGCCAAGGTCAGGGCAAACGCACTGGCTTCCCAAGTGCCATGAAACATAGGCTCGTTTGATTCCTTCAGAACAGGTCCCATGCCGGTTTGACCACCCAGATCAGCAAAGCTTTGGTAGTTCATGGTTTGACTGCCGGTGCCGCAGGCAATCCAGTGCCGATCATGGCGTCTCGAGTTACCCACGCCGCCAGCTCGTCTTCTTGCAGGTGAACAGTTTCGGCAGGGCGTAGAGGAACGACCAGGTAACGTATTTCCGCCGTGGAATCCCAGACACGGATTTCAGTCGATTCGAGGAGCGTGACGCCAAAGTCTGACAAGACGCCGCGTGGATCTTTGACCGCCCGCGAGCGGTAGGGCGCACTCTTGTACCAAACCGGCGGCAGTCCTAAAACGGTTACTGGATAACAGCTGCAAAGGGTGCAAACCACCATGTTGTGGACACTAGACGTGTTTTCAACCGCAACCATGTGCTCGCCTTGGCGGCCTGTGTATCCAAGTGAGGCGATAGCCGCCGTGGCGTCTTCCAGCAGCCATTCGCGGTAAGCTGGATCCATCCATGCCCTTGCCACCACGCGAGCACCATTGCGCGGACCAATCTTGTTTTGGTAAGTGTCGATCAGGACATCCAGGGCGTCAGGATCTACATACCCCTTTTGGGACAGCACCGTTTTCAATGCAAGCACCCGGGTTTCGGTTTCGCTGAGATCGCTGTGATCATCGGCGTTATGGTCGTGGTCGTGGTCGTGGTCGTGGTCGTGAGTCATCTCGAAATGCTATACGAATTCGCGATGTTCGTCTCAGATTATGCCAAGCCGGCTTTGCCACCGAAGCAACATCAATGATATGGCTTCTAGCCGCCAGCTTGTATAAACGCCAAGCCGTCCACAGCAAAGGCTATGTCACCGTTAAATGTGGAAATTTCTCCAGGGCCATCGCCAGAATGCCTTCCCGTGAGTTGGCATGATGAGTGTCCAAGCAGCGGAACCACCCCGGGTAGTTGTCCGTATGCGGTCAATTAACCGCGTACCTTGCGCCATCGGCGCGGGTGTAATTGGAACGGCGAAAGTGCGTTGGCTGACCGCTGCTCAGCGGCCGGGCAATGCGAGTCGCCAGGGCAGTAGCGCCTCGTAGTCCTCTGCCGTTTGCGCGCCAGGCAAGGCGGTGAGCAATGCAGTATTTGTCGACCATTCTTCGATCAACCGCTGGGGAATCGGATTTCTGCCCTTGCTGGAAAAACTTTTTCGCAAACACAAACGCCCGGTGGACGCCAGTTGGCGCATGGACGAAACTTATAACAAGGTCAAAGGCGCCTGGAAATACCTGTATCGTGCGGTGGACAAGGAGGGGAAAACGGCCGACTTCCTACTGACGGTCCGGCGCGACAATGCCGCAGCCCTGCGGTTTTTTGACAAAGCCATGAAGGCCAGCGGTGTTCCCGAAAAGGTCACGATGGACAAGAGCGGCGCCAACAAGGCGGCCATGGATGAGATCAATGCTGGAAGTGAAACGCCGGTCATCGTGCGGCAAGTCAAATGCCTGAACAACATCGCCGGGCAGGACTGCCAACAGATGCTCAACTTCAAGTCATTTCGGGCTGCCAGAAATGTCCTGGCCGGCATCGAACTCATGCACAAGATCCGCAATGGTCAGCTCTTGCTGGAAGGCTGCAGCGAGCTGTCTTTTGCCGACCAGTTTTATGCATTGGCAGGACAAATCAGTTCCGTTTGAGGAATTGGCATGCGTTCCTGCGCCAAGCTCGTTCATCAGCCGGCAACGCGACAGATGGCCTGGTCGTCCCACCTACACCGCTGGTGTTGACGTGAGGCAACAACCCATCTCAGGGTGGGACCTCGCAGCAACGGCATCAATGTGCCAAAGTGGAGATTGTTCGCAACCACTTCAAACCTGGAGGCCCCGCCATGAAATCTACCGCACAACTGCCTGTACCCTGGGCAGGGAAAAGAAAAAAATCGCCCCCAAATCGGGCGCTGACTCAGCCCAGATGTTTCCTCCGTGGCGCACGATGATGCGGTTCACCGTGGCCAGCCCGATACCTGTTCCGGGAAAGTCCACCACTTCATGCAAACGCTGAAATGGCTGGAAGAGCTTTTCGGCATAGGCCATGTCAAAGCCAGCGCCGTTGTCCTGCACAAAAAAAACCGTGTTTCCTGCGGCATCCAGTTTTTGGCCGATGCTGATCTGGGCTTCGGCTAGTTTCGAGCTGTACTTCCATGCGTTGTTCATCAGGTTTTCCAGCACCAACCGCAGCAATCCAGCATCGCCGTGCGTCTGCAGGCCCGACTCAATGTTGAACGTTGTCTTGCGCTCCGGCTGACGCGCCTGCAAGTCCTTGGTAATGCTGCTGGCCAGCGCCGACAAATTCACCGGCTCATACCGAATTTGCGTATTCGCGACCTGCGCCAGCATCAGCAGGTCGGCAATCAAGCGCTCCATCTGCGCTGCACCATCCTGGATTCGCGACAGGAAATACAGCGCTTTGTCGTTGTCGCTGCCCGTCAGCTCTTTGGCCAGCAACCGGCTGAAGCCGTCAATGGTGTTGAGTGGTGAGCGCAGGTCATGCGACACCGTATAAGAAAACGTTTCGAGTTCCCGGTTTGCCGCGAGCAAAACAGCTTCGTGGTTCTTGATATCGGTGATGTCGGAAATATGGCCGTGCCACAGGGTGCTGCCATCGTCCATTTTTTCGGGCTGCGCGTGACCTGCCAGCCAACGTACGCCTCGGTGTGGGTGGTTGAGCCGGAACTCATGCTGCCAAGGTTGCAGGGTGCGGGCAGATTCAGCGATGGAGGCATCTATCGCCTGTTGATCCTCCGGGTGCAGGTTGACAAGCAATGCTTTTGCATTTTCACGAACCTGCGTCACTGTGACGCCGTAAGTATTCAGAACACCTTGGCTGGCATAAGGCACCGCCGAGTGGCCATCCGCAAACAGGCGGTACTGGTAAATCATGCCCGGTACATGCTGAGAGAGTTTTTCCAGCAGTTCATGGCTGGCGCGCAGGCGCATCTGGTTTTCAAAAAGCGCCTGTAACGCCTCTTCCTTTTTCCTTGTGGTACCCAGCAGGCTCCACCCCATGAGCAGTGTCACCAGTGTCACCGCACTGGCCATGAGCAGTATCTGGCGCTGCTGCTGGTGCACTGATTCCAGCATTTCAGCAACACTGGGGCCAATGACGACGCTCAGCCCGTAGTTTGGTAAACGAACGTAGCTGAGCAAGCGCTCGACACCATCGGCTTGGGAAATGCGACGAAAGTTGCCCTGCAGGGGGGCGCCGGGATCTGCATAGGGTGAAGGATTGATGGTCTTGCCAACGTACTGGTCCTGCTTGCTGGAGCGCAGCATGACCTCGCCCGAGTCACGCACCATGCTCGCCACGCCATAATTTCCCAATCTGGCCTGTTCATAGAAGTTAACGAAATAATCGGGGTTGACCGAAATCACCATCACACCGACAAACCGATCCTTGTCGAATATTGGCCGGCTCAACTGGATGGACCATTTGCCGGACACCCGGCCCTTGACCGGACTGCTGACAAAGAGCTTGTCCTGAAGGCCAGCCAGATGCACCTTGAAATGTTCACGGTCACCCAAAAAAGACGGTGCCTTGGGCATTCCCAGGCTGCTGTAGCTCAACCATCCCTGGGCATCAATAATGGCGATCTGGAGGATCATTTCGCCCAGAAAATCACGGTACGCCTTGACATCTTCTTGCAGTTCAGCGGGATGACCGGTCGAAATTTTGCGCAGTTTAAGCAGGGCGTGGTCTACGCTGCGAAAGGTGGCTGTCGTGTGCTGCGCGAACAGCAAAGCCAGTGTGTCAGTCTGCTGGCGACTGTTTTCGATTTGCCGGTTTTCGGAGCGGGCGTGGTTCCAGGCCACTGCTGACCAGAGCACCGCCAGCAAACACGCTAGCAGTAAGGCCAATTTGGGGCGGAGACTTGATTTTTTCCATGAATTCAATTTTTCACCATATTTGTTACTACGGTGATGATATTTTACAAAATTGAGTGAAATTTTCCTGAAAGCATCACCATGCGCACAATGTGAGCAAAAAGTCGCAATTACCGGCCCGCCTAAAAGCTTAGCGACCGGTGCCCCTGTCCATCGCCTGCGCCACTTCGCGCCCCAGTTCGATCACCGACATCGCGTAATAACTGCTCCAGTTGTAGCGTGTGATGACGTAGAAGTTCTCGGTGCCCGCCACATAGCTCGGGGCGTCGGGGCCGTTGAGCAACTCGACCAGCGCCAGCGGGCCTGGGTGCTGCAGCGCCGGGCCTTCGAGCACCGCGCCCTTGGCCGTGAAGCTGGCCACGCCGAAGGTCGGCAGGATGTCTGGCGCCATCAGCGCGTCCATGTCAAGGCGGGATGCGTCAAAATTCACCGGGTAGTGCGTCGGCATGCCGGGCTGCCAGCCGTAGGCCTTGAAGTAACTGGCGACCGAGCCGATCACGTCGGCCGGGCTGTTCCACAGGTCGATGCTGCCGTCGCCGTCGAAGTCCACGGCGTACTTGGCCTGGCTGGACGGCATGAACTGGGGCATGCCCATGGCGCCGGCATAGCTGCCCAGGGGTTGGAAGGGGTCGGCATCGCGGCGGCTCTCCATGGTCAGGAATTGCTCGATCTCGCCCTTGAAATAGTCGCTGCGCTCCTTCGCGCGCGCATGGCTGGACGGGTAATCGAAGGCCAGCGTGGCCAGCGAATCCATCACCCGGAAGCTGCCGGTGTTGCGGCCGTAAATGGTTTCCACGCCGATGATGCCGACGATGATCTCGGCCGGAACGCCGTACTCGGCTTCGGCGCGCGCCAGGGTGCGGCGGTTGGCCTGCCAGAAATCGACCCCGGCGCGAATCCGGACCGGGTCGATGAAGCGGCTGCGGTAGGCGCGCCAGTTTTTCACGAAGGTTTTCGTCGGCGGCTGCATCAGCCGCGACACGGTCGGGTTGAAGCGCGACTGGCCGATGGCTTGCCGCACCCACGCGGGGTCGAGGTTGCGGCGGCTCGCCAGGTCGTCGGCAAACAGCATCGCGTCCTCGCGGGTGGCGTACAGCGCGCCCTGCGCCTGCGCGGCTCTGGCGGGAGGTTTGTTTTTAGAGGATTTTGCAGCTTCAGCGCTTGTCAGGCATGCGCTTGCAGCTATGAAAAAAATAGCAAGCCTGAATTGGGGAGAACGGGTTTGAATGGACATGCGGGAAAGTGAATAGGCTGAAGGCGGATTTTAGGCAGGCCAGCGCAGACGGCTGTATTGCTGGCGGAGCTGGCCCAGCTGGCGGTGCAGCGTCTGGACCGGGGCTGGCGTTGTTGCAATCGGCTTCGTGGTGGCACCGGGCAAAGGGCTGCTGGCGGCATAGCGCTGCATTTCCAGCTGCATCAGCCAGTCATGCAGCGCTTGCCCCGAGGGGCCGTATTTTTGCAGCACCTGCCGGGCTAACTGGCGCGGCGACGTGGCCGGCGTGCTGTCGATGCCGGCGCGGGCCAGCCGCTTGCGCGCCTGCTCCAGCAGCCGGAGCCACGGGTCGTGCTGGCTGCGTTCCCACCACGTCCAGCCGACGCCGGCCAGGCTGGCCAGCACCACGGCGCCGATCAGCAGCGTGGCCAGGTCTTCCCAGCCGGGGGTTTCAAAGCCGATGTCTTTGAGCAAGTTCAGCTGCCGGCCCTGGGTGTAGTTGAGCACCCACTGGGACCAGCCGTTGTTGACCGCTTCCCAGGTGGCGCGCACGCGGGCCGACAGGTTGGGGCTGAAATTGCCGATTGCCTGCGCAACCGCGCTGCGGGGCGGGGTCAGTCGCTGGAAGGTGCCGGTGCGTCCGGGCGCCACGGCCGAGGTCGGATCGACGCGCGTCCAGCCGCGTCCGGCCTGCCAGACTTCGGCCCAGGCATGGGCGTCGCTTTGCCGCACTACCCAAAAACCGTCCACGGCGTTCATCTCGCCGCCCTGGTAGCCGGTGACGAGGCGCGCCGGTATGTCGAGCGCGCGCATCAAAATCACAAAACTCGACGCAATGTGCTCGCAAAAGCCTTCCTTGCGGTCAAACCAGAACTCGTCGGCGGTGTCCCGGCCATAAATACCAGGGTCCAGCGTGTAGCTGTAGCCGCCCGTGCGCAGCCGGTCCATCGCCACCTGCACCAGTGCAGCGGCGTCGGCCTGGGCATAGCGCGGGTCGCGCCGCAGTTCAGCCGCCAGCGCCAGCGTGCGCGGGTTGAAGCCCGGCGGCAGGTCTAAAAACTCCTGCAGCCCCAGCACCTGCTGCGCCGGCCCATGGCTGAAGTTCGGGTAACTGACGGCCTTGTAACGAACCAGGTCGGTGATGGGCCGGTTTGTCAGCCACTGCAGGTCGTCCTGCATCACCGTGCGGTAGCCGGGCAGCACCGGGCTTTGCGCCGCCGCTTCGAGCAGGAACAGCCAGGGCCGGTTGGTCGGCTGCAGCGTGACTTCATAGGGCACGGGCTGGCCGGACACCGCCAGATCGGCGGGCAGGGCGTAGCGCTCCGGCAGGCTGGCGCGCAAGGGCAGCCACTGCCGGCCGTCAAAGCTGGACAGCACCGGGCCCCGAAGGTACAAATCACGCTGCGGCGGCGTCTCGCCCTCGAACTTGATGCGCATCGCCACGCTGTCGTCCAGCGCCAGCGTGGCGATGCTGCCGACTTCCATGCTGGCGCTCAGGCCGCTGCGCCCGGTCATGGTATCGCTGGGCATGCCCCACAGCGGCGCCATGCGCGGAAACAGCACAAACAACACCACCATGATGGGCGCGCCCAGCAGCGCCATGGTGCCAGCTGTCCTGGCGGCCTGCACCAGCGGCGGCTTGCCGACCGGCATGTGGGCATTCACCAGCGCCGTCAGCAGGCCGAGCAGGCCAATCACCATGCTGACGGCGGTCAGCAGCGACTGCGAATAAAAGAAGTTGCTCAGCATGCAGAAAAAGCCGAGGAAAAAGACCACGAAGGCGTCGCGCCGGGCGCGCAGCTCCAGGGTCTTGAGCGTGATCAGCACCACCAGCAATGTCACGCCGGCGTCGCGGCCCAGCAGCGTGCCATGGCTGACATAAGTCGCGCCCAGCGTCAGCGCCAGCAGCAGCAGCAGCCAGCGCTTGGCGGGCAGGGCGCGGGCATCCAGCGCCAGCCAGCCGCGCCACAGCAGCACCGCGCCACTGCCCAGGCTGCACCACAGCGGCAGGCGGCCGGCCTGCGGCAACAGTACCCAGGCAATCACGGCCAGCAGGAACAGCGTGTCCCGTCCGTCGCGCGGCAGGCTTCGCAGTGTGGCCAGCCCGGGCATCAGCATGTGGCCAGCGCTTCCAGGCAATGCCGCTTGTGCGCTTCGCCGCTGGCTGGCCGGATGTCGCCAGCGGTCAAGCGCAGGCCATACTGCATGCCCAGCCGGTCGGCCTGCAGCACCCAGGCGCAGAGCCGCGACAACTGGCGTTCCAGGTCGGGCGGTCCGGCCTGGCGGATGTCGAGCCACAGTTCATGGCGCTGCGCCTGCTGGGTGTCGCGTACCACCATCCCAACGTTTTCACTGGCCTGGTCGCCGGCCTTGGCGGCTTTTTTCCAGAGCACGTTTTTCAGCGGATCGCCACGCCTGTAACCACGCACGCCGTCGAATTCGCCGCTGCTTTGCGCGCGCGCTGCATCGCCTGCGCCCTGGGCGCGCGGCTCACCGGGCGGCAAGGGCGGCGGGCTGGCCTCGGGCGCGGGGTAGACCATGACCTGCGCGGCGGGTCGCCAGACCGTCCAGACCCGGAAGGTGCCCAGCGGAAAACGCGTTTCGGCCGTCAGCGTCGGCAGGCGGTGCAGGCCGCGCCGCTGTGGCGTGAAGGCCACCTGCACCAGGCTGCTGCCCTGCGCCGGCACGTCGGTCCAGGCCCAGTGCCGCCCGGCGCCTGGCTGGCCGTCAACCGCCTGCGGGTCCAGCAAGCTCAGGCCGATGCCGTGGCGAACGGATCGCCGCGTATTCGTGAGTTTGATGTCAAAAGCGGTGCTGGCGCCCGCGTAGTGTGCGTTAGGCGCTATCAAATTCATGGCAAGGCCACGCAGCGTACCGTGGCACACATGCATGCCGACCAGCGCCGTGCCGGCCAGCAGAAAAGTCAGCAAGTAGCCCAGGTTGAGCTGGTAGTTGATCGAGGCGACCAGCAGCACCGCCAGTGTCAAAAACAGCAGCATGCCGGCGCGCGTCGGCAAAATATAGACGGTTCGCTGCGTCAGCGTCACGCTGTCGGCCAGCGGCAGGCGGGATTCAAACCAATGTCGAAGGCGTGTCCTGACAAACGACAGCGGCTTGGGAAGAGCGGCGAACGCGGCCATGAAAAGATCCAGCCTCCGCGTCAAGGCAGCGGCACGGCGTCGAGCATGGCGCGCACCTGTTCGACCGCGCCCCGCCCGGCACTGCTCACCGGCACCAATCGGTGCGCGGCGGTTTGCGGCAGGATGGCGGCAATGTCGTCCGGCGCGACGTAATCCCGGCCGCTCAAAAAGGCCTGCGCCTTGGCCGCCCGCATGATGGCAATGCCGGCGCGCGGGCTCAGCCCCTGCAAAAACCAGTGGCCCGAACGGGTCGCGGCAATCAGGTCCTGAAGGTAATTGAGCAGCGGCTCGGCGGCATGCACCTGCTGGACCAGTTGCTGCAATTCCAGCAACTCGTGCGGCGCCAGCATGGCCGGCAGGGTATCTAGCATCTCGCGCCGGTCTGCGCCCTTGAGCAGTTCGCGTTCGGCGGCGCGGTCAGGGTAACCCAGAGAAATCCGCATGTGAAAACGGTCAAGCTGCGACTCGGGCAGGGCGTAGGTGCCGAGCTGGTCATGCGGGTTTTGCGTGGCAATGACAAAAAACGGCAATGGCAGCGGGCGCGTCTGGCCTTCGATCGTCACCTGCTTTTCTTCCATGGCCTCCAGCAGGGCGCTCTGCGTCTTGGGGCTGGCGCGGTTGATTTCGTCGGCCAGCAAAACCTGCGCAAACATCGGCCCGGGGTGGAACACGAAGCTTTCCTTTTGCCTCTCGTAGATCGACACGCCTGAAAGATCGCTGGGCATCAGGTCGGCGGTGAACTGCACGCGTGAAAACTGCAGCCCGAATGAGCGCGACAGCGCATGGGCCAGGGTGGTTTTGCCGACGCCCGGAACGTCTTCAATCAGCAGGTGGCCGCCCGCCAGCAAGCAGGCCACGCAGTCGCTGACCTGGGCGGTTTTGCCCACAATCACCGTGTTAAGCTGATTCAGCAACGCCTTGAGTTTTTCTTTCACATGCATGCTTTGAACGATAACGTAATTTTTAACATGATTTACTCGTCATGAACAAAACCGGCTATTTCACCCACCCGGATTTCTTGAAGCATGAAATGGGGCCGGGCCATCCCGAATGCCCCGAACGGCTTGAGGCGATCGAGCGCCAGCTTCAGGCGTCCGGCCTGGCCGATTCGCTGGAACGCCGCGACGTGCCGCTCGCGGCCATCGGCGACATCGAGCTGGCGCATGACCGCATGCTGGTGGCGGCGATTCGCGGCTTGGGTCAGCAGCTGGCCGACGACATCGTGGCTGGCGGCCCGAGCCATGTGCAGATCGACCCCGACACCATGATGAACGTCCACACCTGGACGGCTGCGCTGCGCGCAGCAGGTGCGGCCATTGCAGCCACCGACAGCGTCGTGGCGGGCGAAATAACCAACGCCTTTTGCGCCGTGCGGCCGCCCGGCCACCATGCCGAGCGCAGCAAGGCCATGGGATTCTGCTTTTTCAACAATATCGCCATTGCCGCCAAGTACGCGCTGGAGCGCCACGGCCTCAAGCGCGTGGCGATTGTCGATTTCGACGTGCACCACGGCAACGGCACCGCCGACATCATTCAGGGCGACCCGCGCATCCTGATGGTGAGCTTTTTCCAGCATCCGCTGTTTCCGTTCAGCGGTGCTGACAGCGATGCACCCAACATGCTCAACCTGCCGGTGCCGGCGAATACCCGGGGCATGGACATTCGCGAAATGATCGACATGATGTGGATTCCCCGGCTGGAAGACTTCAAGCCGCAAATGATCTTCATCAGCGCCGGTTTTGATGCCCACCGCGACGACGAACTCGGCCAGATGAACCTGAACGAACAGGATTTCGCCTGGATCACCGCACGTATCAAGCAGGTTGCCGACCGCCATGCCAAAGGCCGCATTGTGTCGTCGCTGGAGGGCGGCTACAGCCAGGGTGCGCTGGGCCGCAGCGTCGAGGCACATCTTCGCGTGCTGGCTGATTTATAGGAGTTTTTCATGCGTGTTATTTCCACGGCCGACGTTTCTTCGCCGCTGCTGCATACCCGCGACGCGCGCGGCGTTCACCACCTGGTCTTGAACCGGCCGGCCGCTTTCAACGTGCTGGGCGAGGACATGCTGGCCGCATTGCAGTCGGCGCTTGACGCCATTGCGCTCGACGAATCGGCCCGCATCGTGGTGCTGTCAGCCCTCGGCAAGGCCTTTTGCGCTGGACACAACCTCAAGGAAATGCGTGCCCAGCCGGAAATGGCCTATTACCAGAAGCTGTTTGCCCAGTGCAGCCGCATGATGCTGTCGATCCAGAAGTTGCCGGTGCCGGTGATTGCCCGGGTGCACGGCCTGGCGACGGCCGCCGGTTGCCAGCTGGTGGCACAAAGCGACCTGGCCGTGGCGGCCAGCGGTGCCAGCTTTGGCGTCAACGGCATTGACGTCGGGCTGTTCTGCGCCACACCCAGCGTGCCGCTGGTGCGAAACATCCCGGCCAAGCAGGCCATGGAAATGCTGCTGACTGGCGGCTTCATCAGCGCCGACGAGGCCTGTGCGCGGGGGCTGGTCAACCGCGTCGTGCCGCTGGAAACACTTGACGACGCGGTGGAAAACATGGTTCAGGCTATTCTTGCCAAACCGCGTGAAGCCGTCGCCATGGGCAAGGCGCTGTTTTACCAGCAGCGTGAAACCGGCATTGAAGCGGCCTACCAACTGGCCGGGCAAAGCATGGCCTGCAACATGATGCACCCCGTTGCGCAAGAGGGCGTGCTGGCCTTTATCGAGAAACGAAAACCGCAGTGGCCAGTGCCGACGCCAGCGCTGTGAGTCTGTCCCAGGTGGCTTCTTCGCTTCCTTCGACTTCATCTCCTGCTTCTTACGTATCTGCGCCTGCGCCGATTGACAGCCTGGACGCCTGGCTGCGCGCCATGACCCAGCCCAACGCATTGATTGAACTGGCATCGCTGGTGGCCTGCGCGCTGCTTGCCTGGCTGGCGGTGCGCTTGCTGAACCGGACGCAGCATGCGCAAAACGACGCGTCCATCCTGTTTGGCCGGCGCATTGTCGATGGCGTGCTGTTTCCGCTGTTGCTCCTGGCCCTGGCGTATGTGGCGCAAACCCTGCTGGCGCAGCTGTTTCCGCTGGCACTGTTCAGACTGGCGATTCCGGTGCTGCTGGCGTTGGCCGCCATACGCCTGAGCGTCAAGGTGCTGCAGGTCGCTTTCAAGAACGCGCCGGTGGTTCGGGCGCTGGAGCGTACCTTTTCCTGGCTGGCCTGGGCGCTGATGGTGCTTTGGGTCAGCGGCCTGCTGCCGATCATTCTGGACGAACTGGACGGCATCAAATGGAAGGTTGGCGGCTCGCTGCTGTCGGTGCGCGCCTTGCTTCAGGGGGCGCTAACGGCCGGCGTCGTGCTGCTGATCACCCTCTGGATCTCGTCGGCGATTGAAAGCCGGCTGCTGCGCTCGGCCACTGGCGGCGAGCTGTCGCTGCGCAAGGCGGTGAGCAATGCCACGCGCGCGACGCTGATGTTCGTCGGCTTGCTGCTGGCGCTGTCGTCCGTCGGCATTGACCTGACGGCGCTGTCGGTGCTGGGCGGCGCCATTGGCGTTGGCGTGGGTTTTGGATTGCAAAAGCTCGCTTCGAACTATGTGAGCGGCTTTGTCATGCTGGCAGAACGCAGCGTGCGCATCGGCGACAACATACGCGTTGACAACTTTGAAGGTCGCATCACCGACATCAATGCTAGGTACACCGTGGTGCGCGCGCCGTCCGGGCGCGAATCCATCGTGCCGAACGAGATGTTCATCATCAACCGCATCGAAAACCTGTCGCTGAGCGATACCCGGGTGCTGCAGTCCACCGTGGTATCGGTCGGCTATGGCAGCGACGAAGAACTGGTGATGCGCCTGCTGACCGAAGCGGCGCTGGGGCAGGAGCGCGTGCTGCCAGAGCCGGCGGCGGGGGTCAACCTGACCAATTTTGGCGCCGACGGCCTCGAATTCACGCTGAACTACTGGATTTGCGATCCTGAAAACGGCATGCAGAACGTGCGCTCTAAGGTCAATCTGGCCATCTTGAAATCCTTGCGCGCCCACCATATCGAGATTCCCTATCCGCAGCGGGTGATTCACACCCCGGCAAACCTGGCCGCCGGCACAGGCCAGGCGACATCGTTACCGGATGCCGGCAAAGCCCTGCCGGTGCCTGAATGACGGCTAACAAAACAAGTGCTTTAATTTGAAGCAGGATGACCCCTATAATTAAATAGAACGGTCGTTCTTTTTTACTTCTGCGGCAAGATATGCATTTATTTCGCAGGATGACCGCATGGCACACTGGATGCCCGGTTATAGAATATATAAGTTACGTTTACGTCAACGTCAATCAACATTTTTTGGAGCCACCGTCATGAAAATTCTGGTCCCCGTCAAACGCGTCGTCGATTACAACGTCAAGGTCCGCGTCAAGAGCGACGGCTCGGGCGTTGACATCGCCAACGTCAAGATGAGCATGAACCCGTTTGACGAAATCGCCATCGAAGAAGCCGTGCGCCTGAAGGAAAAGGGCGTGGCCACCGAGGTCATCGCCGTCTCCTGCGGCGTGCTGCAGTGCCAGGAAACCCTGCGCACCGCCATGGCCATCGGCGCCGACCGCGCCATTCTGGTCGAAACCGCAGAAGAGTTGCAGCCGCTGGCCGTGGCCAAGCTGCTCAAGGCATTGGTAGACAAAGAGCAACCCCAGCTCGTCATCCTCGGCAAGCAGGCCATCGACGACGACTGCAACCAGACCGGCCAGATGCTGGCCGCGCTGCTCGGCTGGGGCCAGGCCACCTTTGCCTCCAAGGTCGAAGTCGCTGACGGCAAAGCCAACGTCACGCGCGAAGTCGATGGCGGCCTGGAAACGCTGTCGCTCACGCTGCCGGCGATTATCACCACCGACCTGCGCCTCAATGAGCCGCGTTACGTCACGCTGCCCAACATCATGAAGGCCAAGAAAAAGACGCTTGAAAACGTCAAGCCCGCAGACCTGGGCGTCGATGTGGCGCCGCGAATCAAGACCCTGAAGGTCAGCGAGCCGCCCAAGCGCAGCGCCGGCATCAAGGTGGCCGACGTGGCCGCCTTGGTGGACAAGCTCAAGAACGAAGCCAAAGTCATTTAACAATTTCACTGACCAAACGGAAGTAAAACCCCATGACCTCTTTAGTCATTGCAGAACACGACAACGCCAGCATCCGGCCTGCCACCCTCAACACCGTGACCGCAGCCAGCCAGTGTGGCGGCGACGTGCATGTGCTGGTAGCCGGTAAAGGCGCTCAGGCCGCCGCCGAGGCTGCCTCCAAAATAGCCGGCGTTTCCAAAGTCATCCATGTCGAAGGCGAACACTTCGCCCACGGCCTGGCTGAAAACATGGCGGCGCAGGTGGTCGGCATGGCCGAAGCCTATTCGCACATCCTGTTTCCGGCGACGGCGTCGGGCAAGAACATTGCCCCGCGCGTGGCGGCGCTGCTCGATGTCGGCCAGATTTCCGACATCACCAAGGTTGATGCTGCTGACACCTTCGAGCGCCCGATCTACGCCGGCAACGCCATTGCCATCGTGCAAAGCCTGGACGCCACCAAAGTCATCACGGTGCGAACCACCGGCTTTGATGCAGCAGCTTCTACCGGCGGCTCGGCCAGTGTCGAAACGCTGGACGGCGTGACCGACAGCGGCAAGTCGAGCTTTTTGGGTGCTGAAATCGCCAAGAGCGACCGCCCCGAACTGACCGCCGCCAAGATCATCGTCTCCGGTGGCCGGGCACTTGGCTCGAACGAGAAATTCCATGAAGTGCTGGAGCCGCTGGCCGACAAGCTTGGCGCTGCACTGGGTGCTTCGCGCGCAGCCGTCGATGCCGGTTACGCACCGAACGACTGGCAGGTCGGCCAGACCGGCAAGATCGTTGCGCCACAGCTGTACGTCGCCATTGGCATTTCAGGCGCCATCCAGCACCTGGCCGGCATGAAGGACTCGAAGGTCATCGTCGCCATCAACAAGGACGCCGAAGCACCGATTTTCGGCGTGGCCGACTACGGCCTGGAAGCCGACCTGTTCAATGCCGTACCGGAACTGACTGCCGCGCTGTAAGCCGGAACCTGTCAAACAGGCGTCTTTGTGGACGCCTTTTTTTTATCTGAACTGCCTGGGTTGCCGGGCAACTGTTGGTTTTTTGGAGAAAAGAAATGAGCTACAAAGCGCCGCTTAAAGACATGCTGTTTGGCATCCAGCATCTGGCCAACATTGAACAAATCGCGCAGATTCCGGGGTTCGAAGACGCCGGGTTCGACACCGCGCAGGCCGTGCTCGAAGAATGCGCCAAATTCAGCGAAGGCGTGCTGTCGCCGCTGAACTGGGAGGGCGATAAAAATCCTTCGAGCTGGAAAGACGGCGTCGTCACCACCACGCCCGGCTTCAAGAACGCCTTCAAGCAATACGCCGAAGGCGGCTGGCAGGGCCTGCAGCACCCGGCCGATTTTGGCGGCCAGGGCCTGCCCAAAACCATCGGCGCGGTGTGCGGCGAAATGGTCAACTCGGCCAACATGAGCTTTGCGCTGTGTCCGATGCTGACCGACGGCGCCATCGAGGCGCTGCTGACGGCCGGATCGAGCGAGCTGAAAGCGGTTTACCTTGAAAAGCTGGTCAGCGGCGAGTGGACCGGCACCATGAACCTGACCGAGCCGCAGGCCGGCTCTGACTTGGCCGCCGTGCGCACCCGCGCCGAGCCGCAGGCTGACGGCAGCTACAAGGTGTTTGGCACCAAGATCTACATCACCTACGGCGAACACGACATGGCCGACAACATCGTCCATCTGGTGCTGGCCCGTGCCAGTGGCGCACCGGAAGGCGTCAAGGGCATCAGTTTATTTGTCGTGCCGAAATTCATGGTCAATGCCGACGGTTCGGTGGGCGCACGCAACGACGTGCATTGCGTCAGCATCGAGCACAAGCTGGGCATCAAGGCGTCGCCCACGGCCGTGCTGCAGTTTGGCGACCACGGCGGCGCGGCCGGCTTCATCGTCGGCGAAGAAAATCGCGGCCTTGAATACATGTTCATCATGATGAACGCCGCGCGTTACGCCGTCGGCGTGCAGGGCATTGCCATTGCGGAACGGGCATATCAAAAAGCCGTGGCCTTCGCCAAGGACCGCGTGCAAAGCCGCCCGGTCGATGGCTCCATCAAGGCCAGCGCCGCCATCATCTACCACCCCGACGTCAAGCGCATGCTGATGACCATGCGCGCCTACACCGAAGGCTGTCGCGCCATGGCCACCGTCGCCGCCGCTGCCTACGACGCCGCGCACCAACACCCGGATGCCGATGTGCGCAAGCAGAACCTGGCCTTCTATGAATTCATGGTGCCGCTGGTCAAGGGCTACAGCACCGAGATGAGCCAGGAAGTCACCTCGCTGGGCATTCAGGTGCATGGCGGCATGGGCTTTATCGAGGAAACCGGTGCTGCGCAGTATTACCGCGACGCCCGGATTTTGACAATCTACGAAGGCACGACCGCCATCCAGGCCAATGACCTGGTGGGCCGTAAAACCGTCCGCGACGGCGGCCAGACCGCCAAAGGCATTGCCGCCCAGATCGAAGCCACTGAAGCCGAATTGCGGGAACAAGGCAGCGACGACGCACTGGCTGTGGCCAAACGCTTGAGCGCCGCGCGCGAAGCCTTTGTCGATGTGGTCGAGTTTGTCGCCGCCAACACCCGGGGCGAGCCCAATGCGGTGTTTGCAGGCAGCGTGCCTTACCTCATGCTGGCGGGCAATGTGGTCGCCGGCTGGCAAATGGCGCGCTCGCTGCTGGTGGCGCAAGCGCAATTGGCTCAAGGCGTCGATGCGTCGTTCATGCAGGCCAAGATCACCACCGCCCGCTTTTACGCCGACCACCTGCTGACCAAAGTGCCCGGCATGCGCGACAGCATCGTCGAAGGCGCCGACAGCGTGAATGCGCTGGCCCTCGACGCGTTTTAAACGCGGGTAGTTTTTGCTACTGAATGCATAGCTGACTGCGTAAGCCAGTCGTGCGCAAAAGCCTTATTTTTCTTAAAAATCGCAACCACTCAAGCCGCTTTTCAGGTTAATGCGCAACAACAGGTTTTGATGTTATCTCTGCCTCTTCTGTCATCCCGGGCTCGACCCGGGATCCATCCCTTCTCTACAGCGGGGGGCATGGATAGCGGATCCCCGGATCGAGGCCGGGGCAGGCTCAGTCCGCAATGACAAAAGTGAATGCGAACAGCTTCGAGCGACCTGAGTGGTTGCAAAAAATAAACAATGACAACGGAGAACACCATGTCCAGACTTCCCGGCGCCCTGAACCATTTGCCACTGCCCATCATCGGCTCGCCCCTGTTCATCATCAGCAACCCCACGCTCGTCATCGAGCAATGCAAGGCGGGCGTCGTCGGCTCTGTACCCGCCCTCAATGCGCGCCCCGCCGCGCAGCTTGAAGACTGGCTGGCCGAGATCACCGAGACGCTGGCCGCCTACAACCTGGCGAACCCGGACCAGCCAGCCGCGCCGTTTGCAATCAACCAGATCGTGCACAAGTCCAACGACCGGCTGGAACATGACCTGGAAATGTGCGCCCGCTTCAAGGTGCCCATCATCATCACCTCGCTGGGCGCGCGCGAAGACCTGAACCAGGCCGTACACGGCTGGGGCGGCGTGGTGCTGCACGACATCATCAACAACAAGCATGCCCACAAGGCGATTGAAAAAGGCGCCGACGGCCTGATTGCCGTGGCCTGCGGCGCAGGCGGCCATGCCGGCGTGAAAAGCCCGTTCGCCCTGATCCAGGAAATCCGCCAGTGGTTCGACGGCCCGGTGGCGCTGTCGGGTTCGATCTCGACCGGCGGCGGCGTGCTGGCCGCGCAAGCCATGGGGGCCGACTTTGCCTACATCGGCTCGGCCTTCATCGCCACCGAAGAAGCCCGGGCGTCAGACGCCTACAAGCAGGCGATTGTCGAAAGCAATTCCGACGACATCGTCTACAGCAACCTGTTTACCGGCGTGCACGGCAACTACCTCGCCCCGTCCATCCGCGCCGCCGGCATGGACCCCGACAACCTGCCCGAAAGCGACCCCAGCAAGATGAACTTCGGCGGCGACAAGAGCAAAGCCTGGAAAGACATCTGGGGCTGCGGCCAGGGTATTGGCGCGGTCAGCAAGGTGCAAAGCACGGCTGATTTTGTGGCGCAGTTGAAGCGGGAGTATGAAGAGGCGCGGGCGCGGTTGTTGGGTTGACTGAGCGCTGATAGGGAAGGGTTTTGTCTTTGGGGGCGGATAAGTCGGTAGTGCTTATTCGCCGGTTTTTCGAATCCAAACACAGTAATCACCTGTAACATCGCGCTTTCCATTTTCCAACGCCCTGCATGTCCCTCCCCAATCACCAACTCAGCATGACCGTGCTGATGACCCCCGACATGGCCAACTTTTCCGGCAATGTCCACGGCGGCACCATTCTCAAATTGCTCGACCAAGTGGCGTATGCCTGCGCCAGCCGCTACGCACGCGAGTACGTTGTCACCCTGTCGGTCGATCAGGTCATGTTCCGCGAGCCGATCCATGTGGGCGAGCTGGTGACATTTTTGGCGTCGGTCAACTACACCGGCAACACGTCGATGGAAGTGGGCGTGAAGGTGATCACTGAAAACATCCGGGGCCAGAGTGTGCGGCATGCCAACAGCTGCTTTTTCACCATGGTCGCCGTGGGCGAATACGGCAAGCCAAAAGCCATTGCGCCGCTCGAACCCGAAACGCCTGACCAGATTCGCCGTTACGCCGACGCCAAAATCCGCCGCGAGCTGCGTCGGGAGTTTGAACTGCGGCGGCAGGTGTTGACCGCCAAGCCCGCGTGAACGCTGTTTTTATTGCCCGGCGCCTGCGCCCATCTGAACCCGCGCGCCAGCGTCTGCTGGCCTGATGGGCCGGCCTGTTCACCTGCGTCAACCCGGCATTGACGCGCTCAAGGGGCTGGCCTGTGTGCTCATCATCTGGCACCACCTGGCTTTTTACGGGCCGATGTCGGATGTGCTGTATCCCCATGCGCCCGCGCTGACCGACTGGCTGTATGACTACGGCCGCATGGCCGTTCAGGTGTTTCTGGTCATAGGCGGCTTTCTGGCGGCCAGGTCGCTGGCGCCGCAAGGGCAGGCGACCTATGCGTCGCCGGGCCGCTTGATGGCGCGCCGCTACCGGCGGCTGGTGCTGCCTTATCTGGTGGCGGTGGCGGCGAGCGTTGCCGTGGCGGCGCTGGTGCGCCCGTGGTTTGACCATGCGTCGCTGCCATCGGCGCCGACGCTGTTCCAGTTGCTGGCGCATGGGCTGCTGCTGCAGGACCTGCTGGCGTTTGAAGGCTTGTCCGCCGGCGTCTGGTATGTGGCGATTGATTTCCAGTTGTTTGCGATGGCGGTGCTGCTGTTCAGCCTGTCGCGACGGCTGGAGCGGCGCTGGCCGGGCTTGCTGGTCTGGCCGGTTGCGCCGGGGCTGATGTTGACGGTGATCGTTTGCGCAGCGTCGTTGTTCCTGTTCAACAACCACAGCCGCTGGGACACGGCCGGGGTGTATTTCTTTGGCGCTTATGGCTTGGGCATGCTGGCTTTCTGGGCCGCAAATTCAGGTCGGCGTCGGGAGTGGCTGCTGGGCATCGGCTTGCTGGCCGGCAGCGCGTTGCTGCTGGATTTCAGGGGACGGCTGCTGGTGGCGCTGGTCGTGGCGTTCGGGCTGGTGTTCTTGCAACGCATGGCTTCAGGGCCAGGCGCGCCACGCTGGCCGCAGCGGCAACTGGCCAGACTGGGGCAAATGTCGTATTCAATTTTCCTGATTCACTTTCCGGTCTGCCTGCTGGTCAATGCGGTGGTCAGCCAGTTTTGGCCTGCGGATTTGCTGGCCAATGGGGCGGGTTTGCTGGCGGCGTTTGCACTGTCGTTGGGCGCGGGCCGTGTGTTGTACCGAAACGTTGAATCCAGGGCTTCGCTGTATTCCTTCCGGTTCAAATTTCGCTTTGCGGCCTGATGCGCCGTGCAATGCAATAAATTCAAGTAAAAAATGCCATTTGCGCATGCTGGACGGGAGCAAGAAGCTATTTAATTGATAGCTTTAAATCGTTGTACATGTCAGCTTTAGCGCTGCCTCCCGCGCCAGACGGTATAAATCGGTCGCCATTGGCAAGCCGCATGGATGCCAGCCGTTCCCGGACAGTTTTGTCGGGCAGCCAACACAATTTGGGCCGCAATGCCGGGTTCGAGCCATGACAATGCGCGCGAAGAGCTGAAGCAAAAGAAATAACCTCAAAAATCAACGGTGAGCCAACACGGGAGATTACATGGGATCATTAAAATAGCCGGCGATAGCACCCGGCGCGATGACCCCCAGGAATCGCAGCATTCAATATTCCTCCAGCCTTGGAGGGCAGGGTGATTCCCGGCAAAACTCATTTCTTTTGTGTGGAACCTTTTCCTTTTCCGCGCTGACTGCCGGACCTCTAACTTGCTTCAATCTTCACGCTTTCCCAAACCCCGCTCGCTCCAGTCCACCACGTGTTGCTGGCGCCCTGTTGTGGCCGTGCTGGCACTGGCCGGCGCACTGACGGCTTGTTCTGACAAGGCGGCAGCTCCCGCACCGTCCGGCCCGGTGGAGGTTGGCGTCGTCACGCTGCAGCCCGAACGCCAGACCATCACCACCGAATTGCCTGGCCGTGCCAGTGCCTTTTTAAGCGCCGAAATCCGCCCGCAGGTGGGCGGCATCGTGCAAAAGCGGCTGTTCACCGAAGGCGCGCTGGTCAAGGCGGGCCAGGTGCTGTACCAGCTCGACGCCGCCAGCTACCAGGCGGCGCAAGCCAGCGCGCAGGCTTCGCTGGCCAAGGTCCAGGCGGCCGTGGGCGCTGCCGAGGCAACGGCCAGGCGCAATGCCGAACTGGTAAAGATCGACGCCATCAGCCGCCAGGTCGACGACGACAGCCAGGCCGCTTTGGTGCTGGCGCGTTCCGACGTGGCCGTGGCCAGGGCGGCGGTGGAAAATGCGCGCATCAGCCTGAGCTACACGCGCATCGTTGCCCCCATTTCAGGGCGCACCACCACGTCCAGTGTCACGCCAGGCGCGCTGGTGACGGCCAACCAGGCGGCGGCGCTGACCACGGTGTCGCAGCTTGACCCGCTGTATGTCGACGTCACGCAGTCCAGCACTGAAGTGCTGCGGCTGAAAAGTGACATGGCCAGCGGACGTTTCCAGCGCAGCGATGCTGCTTCAGCACGCATCACCCTGAAATTCGAGGATGGCAGCGTTTACCAACATCCTGGCAAACTGCAGTTTTCCGGCGTCAACGTGAACCCGGGCACTGGCGCTGTCACCCTGCGCGCCGTGGTGCCCAATCCCCAGGGCTTGCTGATGCCGGGCATGTATGTGCGCGCGGTGCTGGAGGCTGGCGTGAACGAGCAGGCCCTGCTGGTGCCGCAGCAAGGCGTGACCCGCGACGCCACCGGGAATGCCAATGTGCTGCTGGTCGACAAGGACAACAAGATAGAACGCCGACGCATCAAGGTGGATGCGGCCGTGGGCAGCCGTTGGCAGTTGGTCAGCGGACTGGTGGCGGGCGACCGTGTCGTGGTGGATGGCCTGCAACGCATCAAGGCGGGCGACACGGTCAAGGCAATCGAGGTGGTGACGAAAGCTTCCGGCGCCGGTTCTCCAGAAGCAGCGCAAGCGGTCATGCCTGCAGCGTCCGCTGCATCCGGCGCGCGCTGAGGATCTGGTCACCATGGCTCATTTTTTCATCAACCGTCCCATTTTTGCGTGGGTGCTGGCCATCGTCATCATGCTGGCTGGCGCGCTATCGATCAGCACACTGCCGGTCGAGCAATACCCCGACATTGCGCCGCCGCGTGTTTCCATCAACGCAAACTACAACGGCGCTTCGGCCGAAGCGGTTGAAAACTCGGTCACCCAGGTCATCGAGCAGCAACTCACCGGGCTGGACAACCTGCTCTACATGGAGTCGAGCAGCGATGCCTCGGGCCGCTCGCGCACCACGCTGACCTTCAACCCGGACACCAACACCGACGTGGCCCAGGTGCAGGTGCAAAACAAGCTGCAGCAGGCGTTGTCGCGCCTGCCGGAGGCTGTGCAAAACAGCGGCGTGAGCGTGACCAAGGGCGGCAGTGAATACTTCATGGTCATCTCCTTCTCCTCGGCTGACCCCAGCATCACCCAGGTGGACATTGGCGACTACCTGACCAGCAATCTGGTGGATGTTCTTGGCCGCATCGACGGGATCGGCGACGTGCGCATGTTTGGCACCAATTACTCCATGCGCATCTGGCTTGACCCCGCCAGGCTGGAGAAGTTTGCCCTCATGCCCTCGGACGTGCGCGTGGCTATCAATGCCCAGAATGCCCAGGTTTCGGCGGGCCAGCTGGGCACGCTGCCTGCCGTAGGCGATCAGCAGCTCAATGCGGCGGTCACTGCACGCAGCCGGCTAAAAACGGTTGAAGAGTTCAACAACGTATTGCTCAAGTCAAGCCCTGACGGCGCCGTGGTAGTGCTCAAGGACGTGGCCCGCGTCGAACTGGGCGCAGACAACCTGTCAACCACCGCACGCCTGAATGGCCAGCCGGGCGCCGGCATTGGCCTGGTGCTGTCCGATGGCGCCAATGCAATGGCCGTCGGCGATGCGGTGAACGCCAGGATTGCACAATTGCAGCCCTATTTCCCGTATGGGCTGGTGCCCTTCGTCAGCTCGGACTCCACGCCTTTTGTGCGCGCATCGACCAAGGCCGTGCTGGTCACACTGGTGGAAGCGATGATTCTGGTGGTGCTGGTGATGTTCGTTTTCCTGCAGAACTTGCGTGCCACCCTGATTCCGGCCATCACCGTTCCGGTGGTGCTGCTGGGCACCTTTGGCGTGATGGCGACAGCGGGCTATTCGATCAACGCGCTGACCATGTTTGCCATGATTCTTTCCATCGGACTGCTGGTGGACGATGCCATCGTGGTGGTGGAAAACGTAGAGCGCGTGATGAGCCAGGAAGGCCTGTCGCCGAAGGAGGCAACGCGCAAATCGATGAGCGAAATCACCCCGGCGCTGGTGGGTATCGGCCTCACGCTGTCGGCGGTGTTCATTCCCATGGCGTTTTTTGGCGGCTCGACCGGGGTGATCTACCGCCAGTTCTCCATCACCATCGTGTCGGCCATGGCGTTGTCGGTGTTTGTCGCGCTGACGCTGACACCGGCCCTGTGCGCGACCTTTCTCAAGCCGGTTAAAAAGGGCCACCACACCGCGCATGAGGGCACGCAGCGCAAGGGCTTGCTGCGCCTCAGCGACCGTTTCTTTGGCGGATTCAACCACCACTTTGACCGCAGTGCCGACCGCTACCAGGGGCTGGTGGGCAAGCTGATGCGGCGCAGCAAGCGCATGGTCGTGGTGTTTTTGCTGTTGTGCGCCGTTGTGGCCGTGATGTTCGCGCGATTGCCAACGTCATTTCTGCCCAATGAAGACCAGGGTTTTGTCAGGGTGCAGATCAGTTTGCCGTCGGGCGCTTCGGATGCGCGTTTGCAGGTCGTGATGGCCGAGGTGCAGAAATACTTTGGCCAGCAGCCCGATGTCATCAGTTTTTACTCAATCACCGGTCTGGGCGGGGACCAAAGCTCGGCCCGCGGATTTGTTCGGCTGACCGACTGGGGTGAACGCCACCGGCCCGAGCAGTCGGCGGACGCCATCGCGCGCAAGGCGACGCAGGAGCTGAAAGTGATCCGCGATGCGCGCATCTTTGTGAGCCTGCCGCCGGCTGTGCGCGGCTTGGGCTCGGATGCAGGCTTCAACTTCCAGCTCAAGGACTTGAATGGCCTGGGCCATCAAGCCCTGATCGACGCCAAGGACAAGCTGCTTGCGCTGGCGCAAGACCGTCCTGAAATAACCAGTATGCGCAGCAACAACCTGGATGACAGGGCGCAGTTGAGCGTCATCATTGACGACCGCAAGGCCGCCGCGCTGGGCTTGTCCGCAGCCGACGTGAACAACGTGTTGTCCAGCGCCTTGGGCGGTGCTTACATCGACGATTTCCTGAACAATGGCCGCGTCAAGCGCGTTTACATCCAAGGCGATGCGCCTTACCGGATGCTGCCCAAGGACATCGGGCCCTGGACGGTTCGCAACAAGCAGGGCGAAATGGTGCCGTTCTCTGCCTTCAGCCAGACGAAATGGACCTTTGGTTCACCCCAGCTGCAACGCTACAACGGCAGCCCGAGCTACGAGTTCGTGGGCAGCGCCGCGCCTGGCGTGAGCACCGGGGTGGCGATGGATGCGATTGAAGTCATCATGAAGGAAATGCCGACGGGCATTGGCTACGAATGGACAGGCGCGTCTTACCAGGAACGCTTGTCGGGCGCGCAAGCACCGATGCTGTACGCCATTTCCATCCTGTTCGTGTTCCTGTGCCTGGCGGCTTTGTACGAAAGCTGGAGCATCCCGCTGGCGGTGATTCTGGCCGTACCGCTGGGCATTCTGGGTGCCTTGGTGTTCACCGGCACGCGCGGCTTGTCCAACGACGTGTATTTCCAGGTGGGCTTGCTGACCACCGTGGGGCTGGCCTCGAAAAATGCAATCCTGATCGTTGAATTTGCCACCCAGCTGCAAGCGGCCGGACGCAACGTCTTTGACGCCACGCTGGAATCGGTTCGCATGCGTCTGCGGCCGATTTTGATGACTTCGCTGGCCTTTGGCTTCGGTGTGTTGCCGCTGGCCATTGCCTCAGGCGCCGGGGCGGGCGGTCGACAGGCGATTGGTACGGCCGTGCTCGGCGGCATCATTTTCTCTACCGCCCTGGGGATTTTCTTTGTGCCGGTGTTCTTTCTCCTGATTCGCGGTTTCTTTTCAAGGCGTTCGGCTGAAAAGGCCGCCACTCCACCGGAGACTGCCGCATGATGCGCTTTGCTATTCCGGCCCGGCGTGGCGTCGCACTCGCCGCCATCGCCACACTCGCCGGTTGTGCCAGTCTGGCACCCGCCTACGAAAGCCCGGCATTACCCGTTCCGGCCACGCTTGACGACAGCGCGCTGGTCATGCCCGATGGCGAAGCGCTGCCGGGCTTGTCCACGCTCGGCTGGAACGACTTTTTGCAAGCGCCCCGGCTGCGCGAAGTGGTGACGCTGGCCTTGGAGAACAACCGTGACCTGCGGATTGCGGCCTTGACGATAGAAAAAGCGCGTGCCCAATACGGCATTTCGCGCGCCGACCTGTTTCCGTCTGTCGATGCCAGCGGCGTTGGCAGCCGCAGCCGCTCCCGGGGTCAGGACCAGAGCAGCAGTGGCAATGCCTCGTCAATCCGCACCCAGTACAGCGCACAGCTTGGATTCAGCAGCTACGAAATCGATTTTTTTGGCCGGGTTCGCAACCTCAATGACGCTGCCTTGCAGGAATTCTTTCGGACGGCAGAAAACCGCCGCAGCGTGCAATTGAGCCTCGTGGCCGAAGTCGCCAATGCCTGGCTCACATTGGACGCCGATGGCCGGCTTTTGCAACTGGCGCAAGACACCTTGCGCAGCCGCCAGGCTTCGTTTGACCTGACAAAGCGCAGCCACGCGCTGGGTGCCAGTTCGGGCCTGACGCTGGCGCAAGCCCAAACCACAGTGGATTCCGCCCGCGTTGAGGTGGCCGCATACACCCGTCAGGTGGCACGTGACCGCAACGCCCTGGCCTTGCTGGCAGGCGCGCCGGTGCCGCCAGGGATGCTGCCGGACGGGGCAATGCAAGTCGCGCCAGAAACGCAGACCGTTGACCGGCTCAAGGCCACCCCGGCGGCTATGCTGCTGGCGGTGCCTGCCAACCTGCCGTCTTCAGTGCTGCAAAACCGTCCCGATGTGCAAGCGGCCGAATACACGTTGCGCGGCTCCTATGCCAGCATTGGCGCCGCACGCGCGGCGTTTTTCCCCGGTATCAGCTTGACGGCATCGGCCGGCACGGCCAGTTCGGGCCTGGCGGGCCTGTTTGGCAGCGGCAGCGGCATTTGGAGCTTTGTACCGCAGATCCGGCTGCCGATTTTTGATGCCGGCCGCAACCGTGCCAACCTGCAAGTGGCCCAGGTGACGCGTGACACGGCGCTGGCGCAATACGAGAAAACGCTGCAAACCGCATTTCGCGAAGTGGCCGATGCGCTGGCTGACCGCGCCACGCTGGGCGAACGCCTGGCGGCCCAGCAATCGTTACGCGACGCCACTCAGCGCGCCTTCACGCTTTCACAAGCCCGCTACAAGCTCGGTGCCGACAGTTACCTGCCGGTGCTGGACGCCCAGCGCTCGCTTTACAGCGCGCAGCAAACCCTGATCGTCCTGGCGTTGTCCGAGCAGGTCAACCGCATCACGTTATACAAGGTGTTGGGCGGCGGCTGGTACGTGGAGGCCGCGGCGCAGGGCGCGGCTATCGCGTCACCCGCCCCGTGAAGCCGATGGCGTGTTGAAGCACGGCGCGCTTCAGCCGCCATGTGCGTCGAACTTTCAACGACCTGTCGGGTCAAATGGCGGTTTTCAACCACGTTTTTCGCCACGCGGCCGATCACGTTGATGACCTGGGGCAGCTGGGGCGGGGCTGGTGGTTTTTATCCATAAAAAAACCATCTGGATTGGCGCACAAAATATGCGTCAAGTCAGTGCCCTGACGGCAACGCGACAATCCGGGCCAGTTTTGCTGCCCGAAAACACAGGGTGACTACACTTCCGTATTCGCTTTGACGCTTTCCATTCTTCTAATCTTTCCAATTTTTCCGAAAAAACCGTACCCATGGATATTTTTATGCTGACGATGTTTGTCGCCATCGCCGCGCACATGCTCAAGTCGAAATACCAGCGCGGGCGCATTGCCTTGCTGGGCAGCCATCTCGGGAAATACCAGATTGAAAAACAGATGGAAAGCCTGACGGACGGTTACTTGCGCGCATTGGGCGAGACGGACTTGATACGCCGGGAACAGATCTGGCATCTGCAAGACGCCACCGAAGCGTCGCTGTGCGACCAGCTCAAGCGTTTTGTGGCCGATTTTTCCAAACTTGACGAAGAGCAAACACGCGTCAGCAAGCTGCCGATGGCCATTCCGTTTGCCGACAAGCTGTTTCCCGCCATCACGTTTGACCTGCGCAAGGCATTGGCCATTCATGCGCAAGGCATCACACTCGTGGCCACCAATACCGACCAGAGAAGCCCCCGGGACAAGGCCTATACCCTGAGCGCCGAGTTGTTTTTGCTGCAACACACCTGCCACTGGTTCTGCAAATCCAAAATTGTGGCGTCTGCCCGCATGCTGGGCCGGCAAAAAACATCCTATGAACAGGTGCTGGCGGCGGTGGCGCCCGAAACGCGCCGGGCGTACAACAGCCTGGTCGGCGCTTGAGCATGCCAGGTCAGCGCAAGTAGCTCCGGTTCAGGAGGGTTTCAAGCTTTTTCTGCAGGGTTTCAAAAAAGGCGCTCATGGCCCAGTAAATGGCGGCGGCCGCCAGATAGAGTGGAAACGGCTGGAAGGTGGTGGCAATCACTTCCTTGGTCGCCAGCATCAACTCGCCCACGGCAATCACCGACACCAGCGAGGTGTCCTTGATGAGGCTGATAAGGCTGTTCGACAGGCTGGGAACCGCCAGTCGCAGGGCTTGCGGGCCAATCACATAACGCATCGCCTGGGTTTGCGTCAGCCCCAGACTGAGGGCCGCATTGGTCTGGCCATGCGTCACGCCGTTGATGGCGCCGCGAATCGTTTCAGACAGGTAGGCGCCGACATTCAGGCTGAGACTCAAAATGCCCGCGCTGATCGGATCAAACTGGATACCGATGCTGGGCAGGCCAAAATAGATCACAAACAGTTGCACCAGCAGCGGTGTGCCGCGCATGCAACTGACATAAAGCGCGGCGAACTGCGACAGCAGCGGCACCTTGGCCAGTCGCGTGATGGCCACCAGCGTGCCAATGATGGCGCCGAAAAAAACCGATGCCACGGCCAGTAGCAGCGTCCACAGCGCGCCTTTGAGCATCAGCGGCAGGGCGTCCTGAAGCAAGCCGGTCAAACCAGTGATATCCATAAAGCTCTCCACAATTAAAAAACCCGGCGTCGCGCCGGGTGGGGGTCTGGCGCCTGCCGTAAGTGGCGGCGCGTGGCGGGACGGAAGTTACTTGGCGACTGGCGGTTTGCTCACGTCGCGGTCAAACCATTTGTTCGACATTTTGGCGAAACTGCCGTCGGCCTGTAAATCGGCCAGCGCCTTGTCGATGGCGGCCTTGAACTGCGGGTTACCCTTGACGAAAGCAATGCCGGATTTTTCCAGTTCCCCGACGGGTGCGCCGGGTTTGAGCGGCAGTTTGGTTTTCTTGACGATGTAGGGAATCAAGAGGCTGTCGTTCAGCGCGGCATCAATCCTGCCCAACGCCAGATCCTGCAAATACTCGGGCGAACCGGGATAGGTCCTGATGTCAATGCCGCCGACGGCCTTGGCGACTTCTGAAAAATTGGTGCCCTGGCCCAAACCAAGTTTTTTGCCCTTCAGGTCAGCCAGCGTCTTGAATTCGCGCTTTTCGTCCTGGCGAATGATGAGCTGTGGGCTTGAAATGGTGTAAGGCGTGGAGAAGTCGAAGGTTTCCTTGCGCTTGTCGGTGATGCCGACCTGGTTGATGACCACGTCGTATTTTCCCGCCTGCAAGCCGGCCAGAATGGCGCTCCATTCGCTGGTGCTGAAATCAGCCTTGACGCCCATTTTTTGCGCCAGGGCATTTGACAGCTCGACTTCAAAACCCGCCAACTGGCCGTTTTCCTTGTAATTGAACGGCGGATAAGTGCCTTCCAGCGCTACTTTGAGGGTGCCGCGCTGCTTGACGGTGTCAAGCAGATCAGCCGCTGTTGCGCTCAATGCCAGTGACAAAAGAAGTGTGGAAACCAGTGTTCTACGGATATTCATATGCTTATATTGAATAAATAGTTGTTAATTCAGACGTTAATCGAATAATAAACTGACTTTCCCAAATATGATTTTAAATCCCATAAACCCTACAGCCAATCAGGGCAGGCATTGATCGGCGGCGCTACGACTGGCCGCAATGTGCATAGATGTCCAGCGCTGGCGTGTAGACGCGGGTCTGCACATTCATCAGGCCCAGCACCGAATGAAAATAGTTGTCGTGGCTGACCGGTGCGTCAAGCTGCTGTTTGAGGCAGGCAGTGGTGATCTTGCTGCGCTGCTCGAAGCCGGGCGACAGCCAGGTGATCCAGGGCACATGCTTTTGCACGTCGGGCGCGACGCTGTAGGGCATGCCGTGCAGGTAAATGTTGTTTTCGCCCAGTGACTCGCCGTGATCAGCCACATACAGCATTGCAGGCGATGAGAGCGGCTCCTGCGTCTTGAGCCACTGGATGCTGGACGCCAGCAGGTGATCGGTGTACACGATGCTGTTGTCGTAAGCATTGATCAGCCCTTGCTGTGTGCAGCTTTGCAGGGCGTTGTCAGTGCATTCGGGCAGGAATTTTTTGAAGGCGGCTGGCGACCGCTTGAAATAGGCCGGGCCATGGCTGCCCATCTGGTGCATCACGACTACCACGCCCTTGGCCCGGCGCTCGGCGGGCAGCGCGGCAATGCGCGCGTCCAGGTCTTTCAGCATGACCTCGTCGAAGCATTCATCACCGTCGCACAGGCCGGGCACTTTCAGCTGGCTGGTGTTGACATTCGGAACACGGTCGCAAACGCCTTTGCAGCCTGACTGGTTGTCGAGCCAGAGCACGGCCAGCCCCGCATGCTGCAGCACGTCCATCAAGCCCTCGTAATTGGCCGGGCGCGATTCGTAGTTTGCCCGCCCGAAATTGGAAAACATGCACGGTACCGAGGCTGCCGTGCTGGTGCCGCAAGACCAGGCGTTGCGCTGGCTGGCAATGTTTTCTTTGGACAATTCGGACGTGGTGGGGCGGCTGTAGCCGTTGACCGCGAAATTCACGCTGCGCCCGGTTTCGCCCAGCACCAGCAGGAGCAGTGGCGGCTTGGCCTGTGCGGTGTAGGTGGCGCCGAGCGTGGCGTCTTCGCCCAGCGGCAGGATGGCCGATTCGTTGCGCTGAAACGGCTTGGCCGCCACCAGGCCCAATGCGTAAAAAGAATTGAGCGGATTGATCAGGTAGCGCACCTGGGGATAGTTGCGCATCACCGAGGCAATACTTTGAAAGAAAAGCACCAGCACCATGACCAGCAGGGCACAACTCGCCAGCAGTGCGACCAGGTTGGAGACCGCCTGGCGCGTCGGGTTTTGCAGCCGGATGTGCTGGCGCCACAGCAGCACGCAGGGCAGCACTGCCAAGACCAGCACGGTGGCCAGCAGACGCCAGTTCAACAGGTCACGCGTTTCGCGCATATCGGTCTGCAGGGCGTTGACCAGCATCGACTTGTCGATGACAACACCATAGGCCATCATGAAATAGGCGCCGAAAGCCGCCGAGACGCAAAACAGCATGATGACCGGCTTGAGCGTCCAGCGCCAGGCGAGCAGGCTGAGCAATCCAGCCGTCGTCAACCCGATGACCAGCGCAAGTGCGATGCTGACTGTGAACGCCTGACTGTTGCTCAAGTCGGGCAGCCGGGCCAGCGTGCGCCACAGCGCCACGTTACAGACCGTGGCAAGCCAGAAGCTGGCAAGTACAACCACCCAAACCGGCCGCATGCCGGCTGGCAGCGCTTTTTCATTCAGGGCAAGGGAACGAGGTGAGAAAGGAGTAGGTGGTTTGGAAGGATCAGGCAGGTGCAGCGGCATAACGCGGCATTTTACGAGACCAAACTTAGCTTCGCCTTAATGGTTCAACTGGCCGGCGTGATGCCTCAGATGATCGTCCATGAAGGTGGCGACGAAGTAGTAGCCGTGGTCGTAGCCGGCATGACGGCGCAGCGTAAGGGGCTGGCCGACTGCGGCACAGGCCGCTTCAAACAGGTCCGGATGCAACTGGTCCGGCAAAAATTTGTCGCCCAAACCCTGGTCAATCAAGATGCCGCCAGGGCAGGGCGCGCTGGTACTTTTCCGCATCAGCGCGCTGGCATCGTGGGCCTGCCACTGCGATGTGTCGGTGCCCAGATAGCCGGTGAACGCTTTTTCGCCCCACGGGCATTGGCTGGGTGCACAAATCGGCGCAAAGGCCGACACAGACTTGAACAGGCCCGGATGGCGCAGCGCCAGGGTCAAGGCGCCATGTCCGCCCATCGAATGGCCAAAGATGCCGATGCGCTCGGCGTTAATCGGCAACACGGCCGTTAGCAAAGGCAGCAATTCGGCCGTGAGATAACTTTCCATACGGTAATTTTCCGCCCAGGGCGCTTGCGTGGCATCGAGGTAAAACCCGGCGCCCAGGCCGAAATCCCAGCTGTCGGATTCACCCGGCACTTGGGCGCCGCGCGGGCTGGTGTCGGGTGCAATCAGCGCCAAGCCCAGTTCGGCGGCCAGGCGCTGGGCGCCCGACTTGGTCATGAAGGTTTCTTCGTTGCAGGTCAGGCCCGCCAGATACAGCAGCGCGGGAACCGGGCCTGTTGAGGCTTGCGGCGGCAAGAACACCGAGAACTTCATCGGCAGGCCGATTTCGCTGGACACATGCTGGTAAAAGCACTGTTTGCCGCCAAAGCAGGCGTGCTCGTTGATCAATTCGAAGGGTGTTGTCATGGACTTTTCAGTTCAATCAAAGGCTGCCAGCCGGGGCGGCCTTCTTCTTTGCAAGCAGGGGCCGCGGGACTGGCTTTGCCAGACCGCAGGCGCAACGGCCCCCTCCGGGGGGCAGCGAACCACAGGAAGTGGGGAACGTGGGGGCTAGTACAGCACGACGCCGCGAATGGATTCGCCACTTTTCATCAAGTCAAAGCCCTTGTTGATGTCTTCGAGCGGCATGGTGTGGGTGATCAGGTCGTCGATGTTGATCTTGCCTTCCATGTACCAGTCGACAATTTTTGGCACGTCGGTCCGGCCGCGTGCGCCGCCGAAGGCCGAACCTTCCCACTTGCGGCCGGTGACCAGCTGGAAGGGACGGGTTGAAATTTCAGCGCCCGCTTCAGCCACGCCAATGATGATGCTGCGGCCCCAGCCCTTGTGCGTGCATTCAAGCGCCTGGCGCATCACCTTGGTGTTGCCGATGCACTCGAAGCTGTAATCCGCGCCGCCGTCGGTCAGCTGCACGATGGCATCGACGATGTTGCCGCCAGCCGCCTCAATCGCCTTGGGGTTCAAAAAGTGCGTCATGCCGAACTTGCGGGCCATCGCCTCGCGCTCGGGGTTCAGATCGACGCCGATGATCTTGTCAGCGCCGACCATTTTGGCGCCCTGGATCACATTGAGGCCAATGCCGCCCAGGCCAAACACCACGACATTCGCGCCAGCCTCGACCTTGGCGGTAAACAGCACCGCGCCAATGCCGGTGGTGACGCCGCAGCCGATGTAGCAAACCTTGTCGAACGGCGCGTCCTTGCGGATCTTGGCCAGCGAGATTTCGGACGCGACGGTGTAGTTGCTGAAGGTCGAGGTGCCCATATAGTGAAAAATGGGCTTGCCGTCGAGGCTGAAGCGACTGGTGGCGTCGGGCATCAGGCCCTGGCCCTGGGTGCCGCGAATCAGCTGGCATAAATTGGTCTTGCGCGACAGGCAGAACTTGCACTGGCGGCATTCGGGCGTGTAGAGCGGAATGACGTGGTCGCCTTTTTTGAGCGACGTCACGCCGGGGCCGACATCGACCACTATGCCCGCGCCTTCGTGGCCCAGGATGGCCGGAAAGATGCCCTCCGGGTCGGCGCCCGAGAGCGTGTAATAGTCGGTGTGACAAATGCCGGTGGCTTTGATCTCGACCAACACCTCGCCGAACTTCGGACCTTCCAGGTCAACGGTTTCAATGGTCAGGGGCTGGCCTGCTTGCCATGCGACGGCGGCTTTTGTTTTCATGGGGTTTGGGTCTGCTGCACAGAGCGTGTGGGGAAAGACTTGGCACTATAAGCCAGACTGCGCATCCGGGTTGGCGGGTGCCAGGCCCGGCCTTGCGTTCTTGCGCCTATATGCCAACCATCTCGGCAAGCACCCTGGCGCGAACCGGCGCTGCCGGGTCATTGGGGAACTTGCGCCCGAAGAAGGCAGGCGATGCCTTGAGCTGCTCGATGTCTTCTGCCTCGAACAGGCGCGGGTGCGATTGGACATAGTGCTGGAAACAGTGGTTCATCGGCCCTTTGGTCAGTTGCAGATGCATCAGCAAGGTGGGCAGCACGATTTCCTCAGGCAGGCACAGGCGGCTGAAATAGTCTTTTATCTCGGGGCGCCCAAACAGGGCAACCATTTCAGCCACGACATGCCGGCGTGCGCCGAACCAGGTCGTGCCGTAATAGGGGCGAAAATTTTCGTCAAAAATGTGATTGGCGATGGATTTCTGTCCGATTGACTTGGTGCACTGAAGCGCGAGCCATGACAGGGGATTTCTTCGATCGCCACTGCGCAGCCAGATTCCAGCTTCTTCGCGCCTGCCCTGTGAGGCGCCGAAGTACACGTTTGACAGGCGCCTGGCCACCCGAAACCGCAATGACATGTCGGGCAGCAATGCCCTGTAGCCGATCGACATCAGCGCATCCTGGTCGCCCAACACGTCAACACAGTCGAAATGCGCATCGGCAGGGCCCGAAATATGCACTTCAAACTTTTCCATCGGTTTGATCGGCAGGCACGAGGGGCTCAACAACTGAAGGTAGTCAAAATCAAGGTTGTGCAGCGCGAACTGCATTGAATGAAAGATCGCTTCGACAAAGCTGAAGAGACCCCAGCCCGTGCGCTTGGGATCGGGAACAAAGACAACATTCGGAGCGCACAGCGAAAACACGGGTGTCTGGTGAAAATCATGGTGCACCAGAACGGTATGCGGTGCCAGGGCTCTGGCAAGCTGATCGACCGTTTCCGGCTTGCTGACAGCGGACATCACAAGAAAAACAATAGTTGGTTTCATCTTTTCTGCTTGTGGGTGATTCTTGGCCAATGGTGGGTCTGCTGCCGCTTGTGTATTTCAACTTTCAAGGCCGCAGTGCGTTCTTTTCCATCAGACGTTTCACGGGTGGATTTCAATGTTCGCCCGACCTTTGAGGAATTGCCGAACGCCTGAGATGATCGTGATTGCTGTCAATTCAGTCAATCTGGCAAACGGACTAATGAATTGCTGCAGTCATCGTTGACACGTGGCAAGACGCGTGATGGCTGCTGCCGCTCCTCTTGGGGCGTGCGCTGTGCACAGTTGAAAGCCGCAGCTCTGCACGCAGTTGTTGGTTAATGCATTGCGGCGGTTGTGTCAGGCGTCCGGTCAGGTCTGGGCTTGGGTAAACCATAGGCTTGCACGACAGGTTTATGGTCAAAATCAGCGTCACTCATCTGGGTTGCTTGTTGTGGAAAATTTTTTCCTGACACGCAAGCGCCCTTTACTTTCTTGAAAGATAAAAGCATGACACCCTCGATCCTCATGACCGCCGTTTTGCTGACCTTCGGTCTGGCCTCTGGCACCAGCGCGCAGACCCTTCAGAAAATCAATGAAAGCAACAAGATCACCGTGTCTTACCGCGAGGCGTCGGTGCCGTTCAGCTACCTGATCGGCTCGTCCAAGTCGGTCGGATTTTCAGTCGAACTGACCGATGCCATCGTGGACGACGTGCGCAAGAAGCTCAACAAGCCCAATCTTCAAGTTGCCACCATGCCGGTAACTTCGCAAAACCGAATTCCATTGCTGGTCAACGGCACCTATGACATCGAATGCGGATCGACGACCAACAACACCGCCCGGGGCAAGGATGTGACGTTTGCCATCAACCATTTCTACACTGGCACGCGTTTGCTGACCAAGAAAAGCTCGGGCATTAAAAACTATGCCGACTTGGCCAAAAAAACGGTGGCCAGCACCACCGGCACCACCAACGCGCAGGTGATGCGCAAGTACAACGCCGACAACAACCTCGACATGCAACTGATCCTCGGCAAGGACCATGATGATTCGCTGCTTCTGGTGGAAAACGACCGCGCCCTGGCGTTTGCCATGGACGACATCCTGCTGTTCGGCCTGATGGCCAACTCCAAGAATCCTGCGGCGCTGGAAGTGGTGGGTGATTCATTGCAGGTCGAGCCCTACGCCTGCATGCTGCGCAAAGACGACCCGGAATTCAAGAAGCTGGTCGATGGCACCATCACCCGCCTGATGAAGTCGGGCGAATTCGAGAAGCTGTACACCAAGTGGTTCATGTCGCCGATTCCCCCCAAAGGCGTGAACCTGAACCTGCCCATGAGCCAGCAGCTCAAGGCCAACCTGAAGGCCATGAGCGCCGCACCGGCGATGTAGTTTCGAAACTGCCCGGGTCGCAGGAAACTTGCCGTGTTCTATTCTGTCGTTGCGGACCTGATCCGCAATCCATTCACCCGCTGAACACAATGCATGGTTCCCGGGTCAAGCCCGGGATGACAGAAGAGGCGGGATGACAGAAGAGGTGCAATGACAGCAATACCTGATATGCGCGTAAACCTGAAAAGCGAACTGAGTGGTTACATATTTTTGATTAAAAAGCCTTCTTGCGCAATGGGAACGTGCGCAAGCAGCTATTAAAAAAGTAGCAATTAACGGGTGATCGGCTAACGGTCGGCCGAGGCGCTCCAGCGGTTGTCCCAGTCCTTGCCTTGGGCCTTGTCCATGCTGCGGCGGTCGCGCTTGGTGGGACGGCCGTGTTCCAGCGTGCTGGCGGGGTCGCTGGTCAGGTGCCGTTGTTCGGCAGCCTGCGCCTTGAGCGCCAGGCTTTCCGGGGTTTCCTCATAAAGCTGCTGCGCCACCGGCGCCGGACCGCGCTGGCTGCTGATGCCGCGGACCACCAGCGTGCGGACAAGCGTTCCCTGCCGCAGCGCCACGGTGTCTCCCGCCTTGACTTCGCGCGAAGGCTTGGCTTCGAGGTCATTGACGCGGACGCGTCCCTTATCGATTTCCTCCACGGCGAGCGAACGCGTCTTGTAAAAGCGTGCGGCCCAGAGCCATTTGTCGATGCGCAATTTTTCCATTCATCTTTCTCCTGATTTCATATTCTGGACCAGTGGCAGTCGCACCGTGGCATCAAGGCCCATCACCCTGCCATGTGCAAGCCGATTTTCCAGTGCGATGCTGCCGCCCAGCGCCTGTACGATCTCCAGGCAGATGGCCAGTCCCAGGCCGGAGCCGTGGGGAACGTCGCCGGCCGAAAAGGGCTGGTAGAGCCGCGCCGCCAGCTCGTCCGGAATGCCGGGGCCGCTGTCGCTGACGCTCAAGACCACCCGGCCGGCCTCGCAGGCGGTGCGCACCGTCAAGTTTCCGCCCGGCGGCGTGTGCTTGATGGCGTTGTGCAGCAGGTTGCGCGTCAGCTCGCCCAGCATCCATTCATGCGCCTGGACGCGTCCGGGCTGCGTCTCGATGCCGAAGTCGATGTCCTTTTCGGCAATCAGCGGCGACAGGTCCAGCGCCACCTGCCGCGCCACCTGGGCCAGGTCAATGGCCTGCGGGTCGGGCTGCTGGCGCAATTGCTCGACCTTGGCCAGCGCCAGCATCTGGTTGGCCAGCTGCGTGGCGCGGTCCACCGTCTGGCTGATGTCGGCCAGCGCCTCGTTCGCGTCCAGGTCGCCGCGCAGCGCCGACTGCACCTGCACCTTGAGCACCGCCAGCGGCGTGCGCAGCTGATGCGCGGTGTCGCGCACGAAGCGCTTCTGGTTTTCCAGCAGGTGCTGCAGCCGGCCCATCACCTGGTTGGTGGCATCAACCAGCGGCAGCAGTTCGCGCGGCGCATCGCGCGCGTCAATGACGCTCAGGTCGCCTTCGGCCCTGGCCTGAAGTTCGGCGCTGAGCCGGCGTACCGGCCGCGTGGCGCGCTGCACCACGACCACCACCACCAGCGCAATCACGGCCAGCAGCAGCGCCTGTCGCCACAGCGTGTCGAACAAAATCTTGCGCGCCAGAGTGGTGCGCAGTTCCAGCGTTTCCGCCACCTGGATGACGGCCATGCCCCGGCCTTTGGAACTGGCGACCGGCTGCAGCAGCACAGCGACGCGCACCGCGTCATCGCCAAACACATCGTCATAAAAATCCACCAGTGCAGCATACGGCGGCTTGGCCGGAATGCGGCCGCGCCAAAACGGCAGTCCGGCAAAACCCGACACCATTTCGCCGTCCAGGCTGGACACGCGGTAGAACAGGCGGCTCTGGTTGTCGGCCTCGAAGGCTTCCAGCGCGGCATACGGGACGGCAACGCGCAACACGGACAGCTCGTCGTAGCCGGTCACGTCGAGCTGCTCGCCAATTGATTTGGCCGAAGCGAGCAGGGTGCGGTCATAGGCGGTGTTGATGGCGCTGAACGCCTGGTTGTACAGCCCCACGGTGTTGACGATGACCAGCAGGCCGACGGGCAGCAAGATGCCTAAAAGCAGGTATCGCCTGAGCGAGATAGCCCCCACGCTTGTCGCTTCGCGTACTGCGCTGCCCCCCAAGGGGGCCGTTGCGCCTATGGTCCGGCGAAGCCGGTTCCATGGCACTGGCTGGTGTGAAGTAGCCCCTGCGCTGGCCGGTTCGTTTGCTGTGCTGTCTTTATCCTGGCTCACGCATCGACCTTCAGCAGGTAACCCAGGCCGCGCAGCGTGACCAGCGTCACGCCGGTCCCCATCAGTTTCTTGCGCAGCCGGTAGACGACCACTTCGACCGCTTCGTACTGCACTTCGGCTTCGCCCGGAAACACCAGCTCGAACAGCTTTTCCTTGGACACCGCATGGCCGGGCTTGACGATGAGCGCCTGCAGCAGCGCCAGTTCGCGCGGCGTGAGGTCCAGCACCAGGCCATGGTGGTAAATGGCGCCACTCTCTTTTTCATAGCGAAGTGTGCCCGCCAGATAGGCGGTAGAGCCTGATTCGGTATGTGATGCAGGGCGGCGGCGGACCAGCGCACGCAGCCGCGCCTCCAGTTCGTCCAGGTCGAAAGGCTTGGGCAGGTAGTCATCGGCCCCTGTGTTCAGGCCGATGATGCGGTCGCCCACCGTGCCGCGCGCCGTCAGGATCAGCACTGGCGTGGCCAGCCCCTGGCGGCGTGCCTGCGCCAGCACCTGCAGGCCGTCGAGGCCCGGCAGGCTCAGGTCAAGTACCACCACGTCGGGCTGGACGGACGTCCATTGCGCCAGGGCCAGCCGGCCGTCGGTGCAGGCGAACACCTCGATGCCGCGTCGGCCGAGCGTGCGCTGCAAAGCGGTCTGCATCGAGGCGTCGTCTTCAATCAACAGCAATTTCAGAGTCGAAGTCATGGCCCGGACATTAGCACTTTCCCCTAGGTTTCAAGACAGCCGTTTGACAGCCACGGCATGCATCATCAAGGGGTTCATTCCACTACAAGGAGACATTCATGCGTCGCGACACTTTTTTGAAATCCATGGCGGCCCTGGCGGCTGCGGGTGCCTTTCCACTGTCGGCCTTTGCCGCTGCCAATGTCAAGATGATGGTGCCGGCCAACCCCGGCGGCGGCTGGGACACCACCGGTCGGGCGCTGGGCAAGGCACTGGTCGATTCGGGCGCGGCCGCCACCGTGAGCTATGACAACAAGGGCGGCGCCGCCGGCGCGCTCGGCTTGGCGCAGTTTGTCAACGGCAGCAAGGGCGACCCGAACGCCCTCATGGTGATGGGTGCGGTGATGCTGGGTGGACAGATCACGGGCAAGCCGCCCGTCAGCCTGAGCCAGGCGACGCCGATTGCGCGCTTGTCGAGCGAATACAACGTATTCGTGGTGCCGGCCGATTCACCTTTCAAATCGATCAAGGAAGTGGTCGAGCAGCTGAAGAAAGACCCGGGCAGCGTGAAGTGGGGCGGCGGCTCGCGCGGCGCCACCGAGCACATTGCCGCCGCCATGATTGCCCGCGAGGTCGGCGCCGATCCGGCCAAGATCAACTACGTCGCCTTCCGGGGCGGCGGCGAAGCCACGGCGGCCATCCTGGGCGGCAACGTGACCATCGGCGGCAGCGGCTACAGCGAATTTGCCGAGTACATCACCACCGGCAAGATGCGTGCGCTGGCGGTGACGTCCGAAGCGCGCCTGCCGGGCGTGAACATTCCGACGCTCAAGGAACAAGGCATCAACGTGGTGATCGGCAACTGGCGCGGCGTGTATGGCGCGCCCGGCATCACGCCGGCCCAGCGCCAGGAACTCACCGACATGGTCCTGAAGGCCGTCAAGTCCAAGAGTTGGCTCGAAGCTTCCCAGAAAAACAGCTGGACGCCTGCCGTGCTGAGCGGTCCGGCTTTTGATAAGTTTGTCGATGACGACTTTGCCGCCTTGCGCGCCACCATGGTGAAGTCCGGGATGATCTGAGGCCGCAGGCTGCTACCTCCTGTGATTTTTCAAGGAAAAAAGGGAATGCCGCTTTGCTGCGTTGCGCTCCCGTTCTTCCCTTTCGCCGGTGCCTGCTCCATGCAGCGCGGGTGCGACCGCCGCAAACCGGTTGTTTGTGCAATAGCTTCCATTCCGGTCAACTTTTCGTGCGCCGAAGATATCCCAATTGGTAACAAGTGATGACCACTCCCAAAAATACATACCCGCTCCAGACGCTGGTTGGCGTCGGCGTGCTGCTGATCGGCCTCGGTCTGGCCGCAGGCGCACTCACCATCCCGTCGGCGGCCGGTTACGGCGGCGTCGGCCCCAACTTTCTGCCCTGGCTGGTGGCCGTGTCGCTGCTGGTGTGCAGCGGCTTCATCATCTGGGAGTCGCGCTCGGGTGGCTTTCGGGCGATGGACGAATCCGCTGACGGCCCCCGGCCCTACTGGCTGGGCTTTGCCTGGATGTCGGCCGGGCTGCTGGCCAATGCCGCGCTGATCACCACCATCGGCTTTATCTTCAGCTGCACGCTGTGTTTCGTGCTGGCAGTCCAGGGCCTCAAAGGCGCGGAAGGCCGCAACGACCGCGGGGCTGCGGCCATGCTCAAGGACACGCTGATCGGCATGGCCATTGCCGCCCCGGTGTTCTGGATGTTCACCCAATTCCTGGCCATCAACCTGCCAGGCCTGACCTCGACGGGATGGCTCTAAATGGATATCTTCAACCAGCTGCTGCAGGGCTTTGCCACGGCGGCCACGCCCATCAACCTGATCTGGTGCTTTGTCGGCTGCGCGCTGGGCACGGCCATTGGCGTGCTGCCCGGCATCGGGCCGGCCGTGGCCGTGGCCATGCTGCTGCCGATCACGGTCAAGGTCGAGGCCACGGCATCGATGATCTTTTTTGCCGGCATCTACTATGGCGCCATGTACGGCGGCTCGACCACCTCAATTTTGCTGAACACGCCGGGGGAAACCGCCAGCATGGTCACGGCCATGGAAGGCAACAAGATGGCCAAGAGCGGCCGTGCCGGCGCGGCGCTGGCCACCGCCGCCATCGGCTCGTTCGTGGCCGGCACGATTGCCACGGTGCTGGTCACGCTGTTCGCGCCCATCGTCGCCGACCTGGCGGTCAAGCTCGGGCCGCCCGAATACTTCATGCTGATGCTGCTGGCCTTCACCACCGTGAGCGCGGTGCTGGGCAAAAGCACGGTGCGCGGCATGACGGCGCTGTTCATCGGTCTGGCTGCCGGCCTGGTCGGGCTGGACCAGATTTCGGCGCAGGCGCGCTACACCGGCGGCGTTCCCGAACTGCTCGACGGCGTCGAGATCGTGCTGGTCGCCGTCGGCCTGTTTGCCGTTGCCGAGGCCATGTACGCAGTGCTTTATGAAGGCCGCATCATCGATACCCAGAACAAGCTGAGCCGGGTCCACATGACCCGGCGCGACTGGCGCCGTTCCTGGCCAGCCTGGCTGCGCGCCACGGCGATAGGCGCGCCGTTCGGCTGCATTCCGGCCGGTGGAACGGAAATCCCGACCTTTCTGAGCTATGCAGTCGAGAAAAAGCTCGCCAAGGGCGAAGACAAGGCCGAGTTTGGGACGCAAGGCGCCATTGAAGGCGTGGCCGGCCCGGAAGCGGCCAACAATGCCACCGTCACCATGGCCATGATTCCGCTGCTGACCCTGGGAATTCCGACGTCGAACACCACGGCGATTTTGCTGGGCGCATTCCAGAACTATGGCATCCAGCCCGGCCCGCAGCTGTTCACCACCTCGTCGTCGCTGGTCTGGGCCTTGATCGCCTCGCTCTACATCGGCAACGTGATGCTGCTGGTGCTCAACCTGCCGATGGTCGGCCTGTGGGTCAAGCTGCTGAAAATCCCGAAGCCTTACCTCTACGCCGGCATTTTGATTTTTGCCACGGTTGGCGTGTACGGCATGCGCCAGAGCGCGTTTGACTTGTTCCTGCTGTACGGCATCGGCGTCCTGGGCGTGGTCATGCGGCGTTTTGACTTTCCAACCGCGCCGGTGGTCGTCGGCATGATCCTCGGCCCTCTGGCCGAAGCGCAGTTGCGCAACGCGATGTCGATCGGCGAGGGCAGCGCCATGGTGTTTTTGCAGCGCCCGGTGTCACTGATCCTGTTGGTGGTGGTGGTGTCCGTGCTGGTGCTACCGCGCCTGTTCAAACGCTGGGCTGGACGGCGAAAACTAGCTTGAATAGGCTGAAAATCGGCATTAAAAATGGCTTTTTCGCTTGTGGCACGGGCATAAGCAGCTATTGAAAATATAGCGGCTTGCGACGTTGAATACGCTCGATTGCCTTATGGCGCGATGGAGTGTTTTCGGTGCAGCGTTTGCTGACAGTGACATTTGCCGCCTTGGCATTGACAGCCTTTGCTTTTCTTGAAGCGGGTGACTGCTTTGCAGCGGGAGCGGTCAATCATGTTTGACGTTTGAGCGGCATGGATGGGCCAGTTCCTGCCGTTCGCGAATGTCGGCTAGGAGATACCGAGAATGATCCACTTGCTGGGCTAGGTTTTAGCTCTGTGATTTCCGCTGCGGGCTGGAAGCCGACTTTACCGGCGCTCCGAAGCAGTCACTCAAATGGCAGGTTAGCGTTGGAGGCCAGGCGCAGCCGCAGGCTGTCCGCCCTGGGCCGACCCGTCAGGCTCCACTAGTTGACCTCCGTGCGGCAAGCAAACCTATGCCTGCAGTCCCCAGCAGCGATCCGCAAGTACGGTTGAATATCTGCTGTCGACGAGGCTCCGAGAACCATTTTCGCAGATGGCTTCCCATATATGCGTAAGCTGCAATCGCAATCCATTCCAAACCCAGAAAAAGCGCACCAAGCACAGCAAACTGTGGTCCCGCAGGCTTTGAAATATCTACGAACTGAGGAAGAAATGCAGTGAATATGAGGATGGCCTTTGGATTACCCGCCGCAACCAGAAATTCTTGGCGTGCAAGTGAAAAAATGCTTTGCCGTGAGCCAGTATGTTTAGTATTTTCGTCGGCGGGAGCGGCCCTCCATAACTGGAACGCAAGGTAGAAAAGATACGCGGCCCCGACGACCTTGACTGCGTAAAACAAAATCTCCGAGGCCTGAAGGACGGTGGCAAGACCTGCTGCAGCAATGGCGATCATGCCGACGAAGGCGATGAGGCGACCGACTCCAGCGACTGACGCGGACCAAAAACCATAGCGAGTCGCATTTGACACGGAAAGGAGGTTGTTTGGGCCTGGTGCCATGTTCAGAGCGAAGCACGCGGGAACAAAAAGAAGAAGAGCATCAATGGACATGTTGTGCTTTGTGTGTGGTCTAACGTCGAAGGTAACGCTTATTGCAGTGGGTAGTGGAACTTATCCGCGTAGGAGTCCAGCACCTTGGCTACCTGGAGCAAGCGCCGGTCACTGTAGCACTTGCCGGCCACCTGGATGTTGACGGGAAGACCGGATTGGCCCAGGCCGATGGGCATGGAAACCACCGGACTGTTGGTGGTTGAAAAGACAGTCGTGTACGACTGGGTGGCGACGTAGTAATGGATGTCCGCACCATCCACTTGCAACGGCTGGTTGTATATCTTGAAATCGCCAAGCTTCTTGCTGTGCGCATGGTGCCTGAACGCGGTGGTCGCGCTGACGGGGCACAACCAAGCGTCGTATTCCGAGAGAAAGTTGTCCATCTTGGTGATGTACTGGCTTTGCAGCTCAAACGCTTGCATCAGCTTCTTCACAGAAGTTGGACCCACAATTTTTCTTTGCATAGGAATATTTTTCAAAGTGCCTTTCGAGAACAGATGACCGATGGAGCGCTTCAAATTCGACATGTCGTAGTTGCCTTGCGCCCCCACAAAACTACCCCAGGTTTCCCAGATTTCGTTGTAGTCCATTCCTTGCGGTTCAACCTTGTGGACGGTGGCACCCACTTGAACCAATGTCTTCACAAAGGCATGCAGTTTGTCTTTGATCTCTGCACTGACCGGAACCCCACCAAAGTCATCGGTCCATGCAATTTTGAGCTTGGAGATGTCGACACTTCCGCCCATGTCAGCCAGCAGCGGCGCGACATTTCTGTCATGGGATGTCGGTTGCGTCAGCACGTCCAACGCCAGTGCCAGATCATCGATCGAACGCGCCAGCGGCCCAGCAACGGCCAGCGTGCGGTAGCCATTGATCTCGCCGGGGAGCGGGACGATGTGTCCTTCGAACGAGACCACGCCATGCGTCGGTTTCAATCCATAAACGCCGCAAAAGCTCGCAGGCAAACGAATAGAGCCCGCCAGGTCACTGCCCAGCGAAAGAGATGTCATGCCGGTTGCCAGCGCAGTGGCGCACCCACCACTGGAGCCGGCGGGTGTGCGCTCGACATCCCACGGATTGTTGGTCTTGCCGAAGATGGGGTTGTCCGTTTGCATGTCCATGGCCAGCGTGGGCGTATTGGTCCTGCCAATGATGATCGCGCCAGCGTCTTTCAGAAGCTCGACCGCCACCGCATCGGTATCGGGGATGTGGTCCTTGAGCGGGAGGTAACCCGCAGTGGTGCGTGAACCCTTGACGCGATAAGTGTCTTTGATCGTGATCGGAACCCCATGCAGTGGGCCACAAGGTTTACCAGCGCGCTTGGCTTGATCTGCCTGGTCTGCTTGCGCTAGAGCCTGCGCCTCGTGGAGCGTCACTATGGCGTTGAAGGTGGGGTTCTGCTTTTTGGCTTGCGCCAGAAATGCCTCGACAGTTTCCCGAGCAGTGACTTCGCCGGAACGAATCATTGCGGCAAGTTGGCTGGCCGAAAGAAAATTGAGTGATGATTTCATGAATGCTCCATTGATTCTGGATAGGGTGCGGGGTAAATTGAAAGTAGCGTTGCTGGCTGCGGCACGGATCGGAAGGCGATGTTCATGCTCGAGTCTCCAATCGTTGGGGCGGTAAGGCCAGCCCGGGAGGGCTCGGCCGGTGCCGTGCCAGCGCCACCCCAAGTACAAGCATCCAAATCGGCAGCACGACGTTGTTGAGCGCTGCGATAGGCTCGACCCATGTGATGACGTTGCGCAGCATGGCCAGGCCGCCCAGCAGGCTGGCCGACGCGCCGGCCACCATGAGCCAGCGCCGTCCAGAGGACGCCGCGCGGGTGAGCACTATGGCAGCGCACAGGAAAAACGAGTTCAGGAACAGCTCGCCCAGAAACTCGCCGACGAAGTTGCCGAGGTAGCTGTTGGAAGCGGCGAAGACCACAGTGATGGCCTCACGCGCGCCGGGGGACGCATCAGCGTAGGCTAGGGCTAGTTGCCAGTGCAAGCTCGGCCAGCGAAGCAAACCCGCCATCATGGCGGCGGCACTCAGCAAAGCACAGATCAAGGCCACCATGGCGGTCAGCGGCGCTGCATGGCGCCCGGCGGCATAGACCCCCATTGCGGTCGGCAAGAGCAGCAACGGGATCAATCCGTACAGCACCCAGACCGCGCGTCCGCCAGACCCTAGCGCAAGCAGCTGCGGTAACACCTGCGCGGCTGGCAGGTCCAGCACATCGGGGTAGCCGAAGCTGCGCGCCAGCACCATGAAGACGGCGGAGAACAGCAGCGTCGCGGCGATCAGCGAGCCACCGCCAAAGACAGTCGCTGCTCGCAAAAAATCATCTGAATCACGATTCACCATATACTCATTGGACACCTTGAACGGCGTGACGTAAGTGTCCAGTGAGCCGGTCCGATCAGCAATGACGGGACGCGCCACCGACTTGACCCGTTGCGCCAGATTTCTTTCCTGGATGGAGCCCCGATGCGCGAGGCTACGATTGCGACGTCGCTTCTGATCGACTTTCTCGGTTTTCTTGGCCGTCGAGGATTAGCAGCCGAAACGGTCTTTCGGGCAGCGCAGATCGACCCCTCTTGGGTCGACGACCCCAATTCACGTGTCCCCGCTGCGGCAATGGAACGGCTGTGGGCCGCGGCGGAGCAACTCACCGGCGACGCCGACCTAGGCCTGCACAGTGCACAGTGCAGAGGTCTACAACCCTGGCGCGTTAAGCATCGTCGGCTACGTGATCCTCAGCTGTCGGACGGCCGGTGAAGCGCTGGAGCGCCTTGCACGTTATGCGCCGTTGCTGAACGAGGGTCTGCAGGTCAAGGTCGAACACAAACAGGACACGACGATCTGCCGGTTCGGCGCGGCGGACGACCTCGGCAGCTACCTGCGTCGCTCACCCCGCCAAGTCATCGAGACCGTGGCTGCTGGCATCGTGCTCACGCTCGGGCGGGTGGCGACGCGGCCCCCGGTGCCGATCGCCGTGACCTTTCAGCATGCCGCGCCTGCGTCTATTGCCGAGCATGCGCGGCTGCTGGGCCCCGTGGTCCGTTTTGATCAACTCGAGAACGCAGTCGTGTATTCCACTTCGGCGCTGGCGGCAGGTATGCTGTCAGCCGATCCAGCGCTGCTGGAGGTGTTTGAGGGGGACGCCCGGCGTCGCCTCGAACAACTCAAATCACACGGCACAGTGAGTGGCCGGGTGCAAAGCATCGTCGGTGCGCGCCTGAAGGGTGAAGTGCCAAGCCTGGCCGTAATTGCCTCAGAACTGGCGATGAGTGAACGATCGGTTCAGCGCAGCCTCACCGAGGAGTCCACCTCTTACCGTGAAATCGTCGACGAGGTTCGCAAGGACCTGGCGCTGTCTCACCTGTCGAGGCCTGGCGCCACGGCCGCCGACGTGGCATTCCTGCTAGGGTTCTCTGAACCCAGCGCATTCACACGTGCGTTCCGCCGCTGGACCGGGTCGTCGCCCTCCCAATTCAGGTGCGCTTAAGACTACGACTCAGTGCGCATAGCTACTATGGCATTCAGTGCGCGCAGGAGCGGCGGGTTGATTGCACGGCAAGTTGTGAAGCAGGAGGGAGCCTCCTCAGCCACCAAGCTAAAGTGGCCCGTGCACGCATACCGGCTTGACGTAAACCTGACCGCCGTGGCTTACCGCTCCTGGCCCGGTCCTGAAGTTCATCCATGCATCACCAATGACTGGAATCGCGGCAATCCGGACCGCCGTTCCGGTGGCAGCGCAGCTCAATCGGATGACTGCTTTGTGGCGATGAGTCCAAGAGTCTGAAATTCCGCTTTGTCGTCGGAAACTGCCCTTCGATCTGAAACCTTGAATGACTGGAATCAGTCTGAACCAGCCCTTCAGTTGGTGATGCTCAATCAGCCGGCATTGGCTGACCGCAACCACAGCGAATCAGCACATTGCTTCCATAAAAATCAGCACCTGTCCAAGAAAAAAAGTGCAAGTAGCTATTAAAAAAATAGCAATAAAAAATCCGTTCCGGGTTTTTTATTGCCTGGCGCCAAGCGCCAAGGCAGCTGCACGAGACGCCGCGAGTTTGTGTGCATCGCGTGCCTCCCCGGTGTCCCAGCCGCCCATGTGCCGGATGGCAATGTCACTCAAGGCTGCGAGCCACCGGGGGCTGTCGTTCAGGCAGTCGATGTAGCTGAAGGTTTTGCCGCCCGCCTCCAGGAAGGCGTGGCGCGCCTCCATCGAGATTTCTTCCAGCGTTTCCAGGCAGTCGCCGGTGAAGCCGGGGCAGACCAGGTCAACGCTTTTCAAGCCCGACTGCGCCAGCTTGACCAGTGTCGGCTCGGTGTAGGGCTCGAGCCATTTGGCCTTGCCAAAGCGCGACTGGAAAGTCAGCTGCCAGCGGTCCTTGGCCAAGCCAAGGTTTTCGGCCAGCAGACGCGCGGTCTTGTGGCATTCGCAGTGGTAGGGGTCGCCCAGCATCAAGGTGCGCTCGGGCACGCCGTGAAAGCTCATGACCAGCTTGTCGGCCTGGCCGTTGAGTTTCCAATGCTGGCGAATCTTTTCAGCCAGCGCGTCGATGTAGCCCGGGTCGTCATGGTAGTTGTTGATGAATCGGAACTCGGGAATGCGCCGCACCTTCGCCGCCCAGGTGTAGACCGCGTCGAACACGCTGGCCGTGGTGGTGCCGCTGTACTGCGGATAGGCCGGCAGGATCAGGATGCGCGTGACGCCGTCAGCTTTCAGCTGGTCAAGCTGCGAGGCAATCGACGGGTTGCCGTAGCGCATCGCATAACGCACCTCGACCGGGTGGCCGCGCTGGCCCAGGTAACCGCGCAGCATGACCGCCTGTTTTTCAGTCCAGACCTTCAGCGGCGAGCCTTCGGGCAGCCACACGCTGGCGTACTTGGCAGCCGATTTTTTGGGCCGGGTGCGCAGAATGATGCCGTGCAGGATCAGCATCCAGATGGGCTTGGGAATCTCGACCACCCGCGCATCGCTCAGGAATTCGCCCAGATAGCGGCGCAGTGCCGGTGCGGTGGGCGCATCGGGCGTGCCCAGGTTGCACAGCAGGATGGCGGTGGTGGCGAGGGCCTTGGGCGGTGCGCCGTGGGCATACGAAGGCTCGGTTGCAAATGACATGCGGTATTCTCGCCTAAGCCATGCTCGATTTAACCCCCATCAAAGCCATCACCCTAGACCTGGACGACACACTCTGGCCGATTTGGCCGACTATCGAAAAAGCCGATCTTGCGTTGCATGACTGGCTTGTCCAGCATGCCCCGCAGACGGCGGCGCTGCTGGCCCAGCCGGCGGTGCGCCACGAGATTCGCGAGCATGTCAACGGCCTGTATCCCGAACTCCGGCACGACCTGAGCACCTTGCGCACCCGGGCCATCCGGCTGGCGCTTAGCCGCAGCGGCAACGACCCGGGCCTGGCTGAAGCGGCGTTCGAGGTGTTTTTTGCCGCGCGCCACCAGGTCACGCTGTTTGACGATGCGCTGCAGTCGCTGCAGTTTTTGTCGCGCCGGATGCCGCTGGTGGCGTTGTCCAACGGCAACGCCGACGTTCACCGCATCGGCATTGGCTCGTATTTCACGGCCAGCCTGAGCGCCCAGCAGTTCGGCGTCGGCAAGCCCGATCCGCGCATTTTTCATGCGGCGGCCAGCGCGGTCGGTCTGCAGGCGCACGAGGTGCTGCATGTGGGCGACGACGCTGAGCTTGATGTGCTGGCGGCGCTTGACTGCGGCATGCAGACCGTCTGGGTGAACCGCACCGACCATCCCTGGACGCACCCCGCCCAGCCGCACGAAATCGTAACCACGCTGACCGAGTTGTGTGACCTGTTTCCCCTAGAGCCCTACTGAAAGCCGACATGACCTTGAGAATCTATGGCACCGCAGCCTCCCGCGCTGCGCGCCCTTTGTGGGTCGCGCAGGAACTGGGTCTGGCCTATGAGCACATCGCCTTGCCCTATGTGGGCGGCGCCACGCGCACGCCCGAGTTTTTGAAGGTCAACCCGAACGGACGCATCCCGGTAGTGGACGACGACGGCGTGCTGGTCTGGGAGTCGATGGCCTGCACGGTCTACCTGGCCGAGCGTTTCCTGAGCCCCAACGGCCTGTCGCTGGCGGCACGCAGCCATGCCGAGCGCGCCGAGATCCTGCGCTGGACCTTCTGGGTCGTGACCGAATGCGAAAAGGACGCACTGATTTTTTTGATGCATGCCATGCTCATGCCGCCGGAGCGCCGCAAGCCGCAACTGGCCGAGGAATCGCTCAGGCACCTGGCGAGTCCGTTGCGCATCCTGGACCAGCATTTGCAGGGCCGCCCCTGGCTCGCCGGCGACCGCTTCACCGTGGCCGACATCTGCGTGGCGTCGGTGATTGCCTGGGTCGAAGGCGCGAGCGAGCTGATGGCGCAATGCCCGCAGGTGCGCGACTGGCTGCAGGGCTGCCTGGCGCGCCCGGCCTTCCAGCAGGTCCGTTATATGGCGCAAAGTGCCTGAAGCGCTTGTCCAGAAAGCACGCATAGCTATTAATTGATGAGTGTCTGGCCCTGCTGCCAGTGGTTCAGCACACGCTTCGGGCAGCCTCAAGTCCGGAGCGCACGGCGCCTTCCAGCGTGGCCGGATACGGGCCCGCCATGTAGTCGCCGCACGCCAGCAGGCCGTTGGCGATCTGCTGCGCCGGACGTTGCAAGTCTGGCGTGCAGGCGAAGGTGGCGCGTTTTTCGACAATCGTTTGCACCGGCTTCAAATCCTTCAAACCCAGTTGACGCGCGGCCTGCGCCAGAACTTGCCCTGTCAGCGTGGCGCTGTCGCCGGAGCTGGCGCTGATGACAAAGGCCAGCAGACCGGCCGGGCCACCGAACTGCGCCCGGTCAAAGACGAACTGGGCGGGTTCATCCGCGCTGGCATGCAGGGCCAGCATCGGCTGCGCCAGGCTGGCGCTGGCGCCATAGGCATAAACCGTGGTCAGCGCTTCATGCGTCAGGCTGCGTGCCTTCGCCATCCATGCGTCGGCGGCAACCCCGCTGCCTTGTACCAGGCGCGCCGCTTCAGCCAGCGGGCAGGCGAGCAGGACGCTGTCGAAGATTTCGCCGTCCACCGTCCACTGAGGGCCCGCTGGCAACAGCGACTGAACCCGCACCCCCAGCCGCTGTACGCCCCCGCGCACCGCCAGCCAGGCCAGCGCCGCATCGGGCAGCAGGGCGCTCAGGTCTGTGCGCGGCAGCAGCAAATTCGATCCGCCGCTTTGCGCAAACAGCGCATCGCGCATCACCCGCAGGAACACCTGCCCGCAAGCGCGTTCGGGCGGGGTGTTCAGTGCCGAGACACACAGCGGATCGATCAGCCAGGCCATCGGGCCGGGCGCCAGGTTGCGGCACAAGTCGCTGACAGATTGCCCGGGCGGACAGGTGAAGCCGCCCAGCCGCCAGCCCAGCGCCACCTTGAACAACGACAGCTTGTCGGCCCATGACCAGCCGCTGGCGGTCAATATGCCTGCGAAGGCGTCCAGCGGCGCCGGCCAGTCGGGCAGGGCCAGGCCGCTACCGTCCGGAAAGCGCATGGTCAGCGGCAGGCGAAGAAAGGACGCCGCCGCATCGACACCCACATCCTTCATCAGCTGCAGCGTCTCGGCATAGGCGCCGATCAGGATGTGCTGGCCGTTGTCCAGCGTGACAGGCAAACCATTCAGCGTCGCCATGACGCGCCTGGCACGGCCGCCAGCGATGCGCGAAGCCTCAAAAATCGTGACTTGGTGACCGAGCCGCGTGGCCTCGACCGCAGCAGCGCACCCAGCCCAGCCTGCGCCGATGATGGCAATGTTCATTTAACCAAATGCCTGTCAGCAGGCTGCGGCCCATACCAGCAGGGGCCGTGGAACCGGCTTCGCCGGGCCGCAGGCGCAGCAGCCCCCTCGGGGGGCAGCGAACCACACGCAGTGGGGAGCGTGGGGGCCATATAACTAAACTACTTTGCCGAAAGCCTGCGTTTTCCAGGCCAGCCAGAACTTGCGCAGCGGCGTCAGGCTGACGCGCTGGTGCAGCACCTGGAAGTTGTCGGCGGCGATTTCGCGCAGCAGCGTGCGGTAGATGCTGGCCATCATCAGGCCCGGTTTTTGCGCACGGCGGTCGGCATCCGGCAGCAGCGCCAGCGCTTCGTCGTACAGGCGCAGCGCGCGTTCGGTCTGGAACTTCATCAGCGCGCTGAAACGGTCCGAATATTCGCGCTTCAACACTTCGTGCGCCTTCACATCGAACTGCTGCAGTTCATTGACCGGGAGGTAGATGCGACCGCGCATCGCATCTTCGCCGACGTCGCGGATGATGTTGGTGAGCTGGAATGCCAGGCCCAGCTTGTGCGCATACGCCGTGGTGGCGTCGTCGGTCTGGCCAAAGATGCGCGCCGCCACTTCGCCGACGATGCCGGCCACCAAGTGGCAGTAGCGCTGGAGCGCCGGAAAATCCAGGTAGCGGTTTTGCGACAGGTCCATCATGCAGCCGTCGATGACCGCCTGCAGATGCCGCGCCTCGATGCCGTAGGTGGCGGTCATCGGCATCAAGGCTTTCATCACCGGATGTGTCGGGTTGCCGGCAAACGACTTGGCCACCTCGCCCTGCCACCAGCCCAGCTTGGTATGCGCCACGCCGGGGTCGGTGACTTCATCGACCACGTCGTCGATTTCGCGGCAGAACGCGTAAAAAGCGGTGATGGCTGCGCGCTTTTCCGTCGGCAAAAACAAAAAGGCGTAATAAAAACTGCTGCCGGAAGCGGCAGCCTTTTCCTGGACATAGTTCTCTGGCGTCATGCGCGGGATTGTCGCAGGCTGAAACGGCGGATTTGCTGCAGTAGGGGATACAAGGTTAAAAGCATCGGGGCTATATCCTTACATCCATAGAGCGCGCCAGCCCATCACGACCACATCCCATGCGCCAAGCTTGGGCCGCCGCCTCAGCGTGTCAAAGCCCTGTGCCTCAATCTTTTCCAGAATCCTCAGGCCGCCCTGGACCACCAGGCGCAGCTCCCAGCCGCCGCGTCCGGGGACCTTTTTCACCAGTTTTGAACCTTTTCGCATCATGGCGCCCGCCTGGCGTGCGTTGTCAGCTATTAAATTTAAAGTATTTTGGTGGCTTTCCAACCTCAGCAACTGCGCCTCATCGACGCCATGCGCGGCCCAGCTGACGGCGGGCAAATAAATCCGTCCACGCGCAATATCCTCCCCCAGGTCCTGCCAGAAGTTGATCAACTGCAATGCGCTGCAGATGCAGTCGCTTTGCGCCAATGATTTGGCATCGTTCACGCCGTACAAATGCAGCAGCAGCCGGCCGACCGGATTGGCCGAGCGGCGGCAGTAGTCCAGCAGTTCGGCCTGACTCGCATAGCGCTGCTTGACCACGTCCTGCTCGAAAGCACTCAGCAGGTCGGCCAGCAGAGGCACCGGCAAATCGAACTGCCGGATCACCGGGCCGAGCTGCCCGAACACCTCTGCCCAGCGGGGCGAAGGCGGCAAGCCGGCGGCGGTCGCCATCAGGTCGGCGCGGTAGGCGGCCAGGTCGTCCAGCCGGGTTTGCGGCAGCGCGTCGCCTTCGTCGGCGATGTCGTCGGCGGTGCGGGCAAACCAGTAGATGGCGGCGATGGCCGGGCGCAAATGTGGCGGACACAGCACCGTGGCCACCGGAAAATTCTCGTAATGGCTGACGCCTTGCAGGCTGGCGGGGTGCGCAGAAGAAGAAGTGGGGCCTGGATTCATGCGCTGGATTGTCGCTTGACAAGATTTTGCATTTCTCATAGATTACTAACCGATTAGTCAGTAGCACTTGACCGATGCCGCTTTGCACCAGACTGCCCGGACGCGTCCGGACCCTTTTCCCACCAGCCCATCATGAATAAAACCGTTGTTTCCCTGGCAGGCGCCGCCTTGCTGCTGGTCGCCTGCTCACGGCCCGCGCCGCCCGAGGAGCCGGTTCGCGCCGTAAAGGTCATCACCGTCGGCACCAGCGCCTATGCCCCCAGCCGGGAATATGCCGGTGAAGTCCGTGCCCAGGTCGAATCCCGGCTGGGTTTCAGGATTGGCGGCAAGCTCGTCAAGCGGCAGGCTGAACTCGGCCAGCAGGTCAGGGCCGGACAGGTGCTGGCGCAGCTCGACCCACAGGATTACCGCCTGGCCGCCGAGGCAGCTCGCGCGCAGGTAGCCGCTGCCGCCACCAACCGCAACCTGGCCGCCGCCGATTTCAAGCGCTACCAGGCGCTGAAGGATCAAAACTTCATCAGCGGCGCCGAACTGGAGCGCCGTGAGGCGACCCTGAAGGCCGCGCAGGCGCAACTGGAGCAGGCCCAGTCGCAGTCGGCGGTGCAGGGCAACCAGACCGGCTATGCGGTGCTGACGGCCGATGTGTCCGGCGTAGTGACGGCAGTGGAGGCCGAGCCGGGCCAGGTCGTCGCCGCCGGCGCCACCGTGGTGCGCATTGCCGCCGATGGCGTGCGCGACGTGGTGTTTTCTGTGCCGGAGGACAGGGTGGCCGGCATCAAGACGGGCGCGCCGGTGCGCATTCGCGTCTGGGCGCAGGGCACCGAGCTGCTAGGTGCGGTGCGCGAGGTGGCCGCCAGCAGCGACCCGGTGACGCGCACGTACCCGGTCAAGGTGTCGATCGAGGGCAAGGCACCGCCGCTGGGCGCGACGGTCTATGCCATTCTGGACAGCGGCGCTGCCACCGGCACGCCGGTCATCAAGTTGCCCACCAGCGCCTTGCGCCAGGAGGGCAATGCCACCGCTGTGTGGGTGCTGGACAAGTCCAGCATGACGGTCAGGTCTCAGGTCATCCAGGTGGCCACCGCCGATGGCAATGAGATCGTGGTCGGCGCTGGCCTGACGCCGGGCATGCTGGTGGTCAGCGCCGGCGTGCATGTGCTGTCGCCCGGTCAGAAAGTCACTATTTATGAATCAAAACTGCCTTCTGCGCAAGCAGGGCGGGTGCAAGCAGCTCCTGATTCAATAGCAAATCCGGTATTGGCTGCGCCAGCGGCGTCTGCTTCCGGCGCGAAGTGAGGCCGGTATGACGCAACCGATCCAAGACCACGCCAATGACGTGCGCCCCCAGCCTTCGGAGCGCTTCAATCTGTCGCGCTGGGCGCTGGAGCATCCGGCGCTGACGCGCTATTTGCTGCTGGTGCTGATGGTGCTGGGCTTTTCGGCCTACTTTCAGCTCGGGCAGGACGAAGACCCGCCTTTTACCTTCCGCGCCATGGTGGTGCGCTCCTACTGGCCGGGCGCCACCGCGCAGCAGGTGGCCGAACAGGTCACCGACAAGCTCGAACGCACGCTGCAGGAGGTACCTTATGCCGACCGCATCCGCAGCTATTCCAAGCCCGGCGAGTCGCAGATCATCTTCCAGATCAAGGACTCGTCCAAGGCCAGCGAAGTGCCCAATGTCTGGTATTCGGTGCGCAAGAAGATTGGCGACATGCGAGGCACGCTGCCGGCCGGCGTGCAGGGGCCGTTTTTCAACGACGACTTTGGCGATGTCTATGGTGTGATCTACGCGCTGGAGTCCGACGGCTTCAACTACGCCGAACTCAAGACCTTTGCCGACGACGTGCGCCAGCAACTGCTGCGCGTGCCCGATGTCAGCAAGGTCGAGCTGTTTGGCGTGCAAGACGAAAAGGTTTTCATCGAGGTGTCGCAAAAGCGCCTGGCCACGCTGGGGCTGGACCTGAACCAGGTGTTGGCGCAACTCGGCCAGCAAAACGCGGTTGAGTCGGCGGGCAGCCTGCAGACGCCGCTGGATGTGGTGCAGGTGCGCGTCGCCGGCCAGTTCGAGGCGATTGAGCAATTGCGCGCCATGCCGATTCGCGGCAGCTCGGGCCGGCAGTTCCAGCTTGGCGACATTGCCGACGTCCGGCGCGGCTATGTCGATCCGCCAGTGGTCAAGGTGCACCACCAGGGCCGGGAAGTGATTGCGCTGGGCGTGGCCATGACCAAGGGAGGCGACATCATCCGGCTGGGCAAGTCGCTGGAAAAACTCTCGGCCGGTCTGGAGCGCAGCCTGCCGGCGGGCGTCAGGCTGGTCCACATGCAGGACCAGCCCAAGGCCGTGGCCAGTTCCGTGAACGAGTTTGTCGGTGTGCTGATCGAAGCCGTGCTGATCGTGCTGGCGGTGAGTTTCATCAGCCTGGGCCTGCACAAGCGCCCTTTTCAAGGACCGGGCCAGCTGCCGTTGTGGAAGCGCTACTACATCGACATCCGGCCGGGGCTGGTCGTGGGCATCACCATTCCGCTGGTGCTGAGCCTGACATTTCTGGCCATGTGGTACCTGAACATCGGCCTGCACAAGATTTCGCTGGGCTCGCTGATCATCGCGCTCGGGCTGCTGGTCGATGACGCCATCATTGCTGTCGAGATGATGGTGCGCAAGATGGAGGAGGGCTATGACAAGGTGCGCGCTGCCACCTTTGCCTACGAGATCACCGCCATGCCGATGCTGACCGGCACGCTGATCACCGCCGCCGGCTTTTTGCCAATCGGTCTGGCCAAATCCGTGACTGGCGAATACACCTACGCGATTTTTGCCGTCACGGTGATTGCACTGGTGCTGAGCTGGATTGTGTCGGTGTACTTTGTCCCCTACCTGGGCACGCTGCTGCTCAAGCCGCCGCCGCATATACAGGACGTGAACCAAACTCAAGCCGGCCATGACAGCCCGCATGAAATGTTCAACAGCCCGTTCTACAACACCTTTCGCCGCACGGTGAACTGGTGCGTGGAACACCGATGGCTGACGATTGGCGCCACGGTGCTGATTTTTGCGCTGGGCATTGTCGGCATGGGCCGGGTGCAGCAGCAGTTCTTTCCGGATTCGAGCCGGCCCGAGATCATCGTCGACATCTGGTTCCCTGAAGGCACCTCGTTTGCCGCCAACGCAACAATTGCCAAGCGCGTCGAGCAGCGCCTGATGAAGGAAGAGGGCGTCACCACCGTCAGCACCTGGCTGGGCTCGGGCGTGCCGCGGTTTTACCTGCCCATGGACCAGGTGTTTCCGCAGACCAATGTGTCGCAGATGATCGTCCTGTCCAAAGACCTGACGGTGCGCGAATCGCTGCGCATCAAGCTCCCGGCCTTGCTGGCCACCGAATTCCCCGAGGTGCGCGGCCGCGTCAAGCTGCTGCCCAATGGGCCGCCGGTGCCATACCCGGTGCAGTTTCGCGTCGTTGGCAGCGACCCGCTGGTACTGCGCCAGCGCGCCGACGAGGTCAAGGCGCTGATACGGGGCAACGCCAGCATGCGCGGCGTCAATGACAACTGGAACGAGTCGGTCAAGGTGATACGCCTGGAAGTCGACCAGTCGAAAGCGCGCGCGCTGGGCGTGACCAGCCAGTCGATTGCGCAAGGGGCGCGCACGCTGCTCAGTGGCTCGACGGTGGGCCAGTTCCGCGAAGGCGACAAGCTCATTGACATCGTGCTGCGCCAGCCGCTCGACGAACGCAACGCCATTACCGACATCGGCAACGCCTATCTGCCGACCGCCTCTGGCCAGTCGGTTCCGCTGACGCAGATCGCCAAACCTGTGTTTGCCTGGGAGCCGGGCGTGATGTGGCGTGAAAACCGTGACTACGCCATCACTGTTCAGGGGGACATCGCCGAAGGCCTGCAAGGCGCGACCGTCACCGCACAACTGCTGCCCGCGCTCAAGGCGCTGGAAGCCCAATGGCACAGCAATGGCATGGCGGGCTACCGTATTGCCGTGGCCGGTGCGGTCGAGGAAAGCAGCAAGGGTTCGGCGTCGATTGCCGCCGGCATCCCTATCATGCTGTTCCTGACCTTCACGCTCTTGATGCTGCAACTGCACAGTTTCAGCCGGGCCATGCTGGTGTTCCTGACCGGGCCGCTGGGCATCGCGGGCGTTGCCGGGGCCTTGATATTGTTGGGCCGGCCGTTTGGCTTCGTGGCCTTGCTGGGCGTGATTGCGCTCATGGGCATGATCCAGCGCAACTCGGTCATCCTGATTGACCAGATTGAGAAGGACCGGGCCAGTGGCATCCCTGCCTGGGACGCGATTGTCGAGTCTGCCGTGCGTCGTCTGCGGCCCATCGTGCTGACGGCGGCAGCGGCCGTGCTGGCGATGATTCCCCTCTCGCGCAGCGTGTTCTGGGGACCGATGGCCGTTGCCATCATGGGCGGGCTGATCGTGGCCACAGTGCTGACCTTGCTGGCCTTGCCGGCGATGTACGCGGCCTGGTTTCGTGTCAAGCGGGAAGAGGGCGCCACCTCAGCTGTTGCTTGATTCGGCCCTGCGCAATGTATTGTCAAAAAAAGCGGCTCGCGGATACAGGCTAAAATATAAAGTTGACCGATTTCAAGCGGGAATCTGGAGCGTAATCCGGATTCCCGCTGTTTTTTTCAGGAGCGCGGGTGGCGAAATTGGTAGACGCACCAGGTTTAGGTCCTGACGGTAGCAATACTGTGCGGGTTCGAGTCCCGCCCCGCGCACCATCCCTGAGGCTTTGCCATGGCAGTTGTGCCGCTGGCCCTCAGAAGCTGCTTGACAGCAGCCGAACAGGCAAAAGCCCAGTTTTGAATATCTTTGATTTTTAGGAAACCATCATGGCCGTGACTGTTGAAAATCTTGAAAAGCTCGAGCGCAAAATGACGCTCACGCTGCCCCTCAATACCATCCAGTCGGAGGTCAATACCCGTCTGAAGAAGCTGGCCCGTACCGTCAAGATGGATGGTTTTCGTCCCGGCAAGGTGCCGATGAGCGTGGTCAGCCAGCGCTATGCCTATTCGGTGCATTACGAGGTCATGAACGACAAGGTCGGCGAGGCTTTTGCGGTCGCTGCCAACGAAGCAAAACTGCGCGTGGCTGGCCAGCCCCGCATCAGCGAAAAAGAAGATGCGCCTGAAGGCGAACTGGCCTTTGATGCGATTTTCGAGGTCTACCCTGAAGTCAAGATTGCCGACCTGGCCAACGCCGAAGTCGAAAAAGTCAACGCAGAAGTCAGCGACGCCGCCATCGACAAGACGCTCGACATCCTGCGCAAGCAGCGCCGCACCTTCGCCCAGCGCGCAGCCGATGCGCCCGCCCAGGACGGCGACCGCGTGACCATCGACTTTGAAGGCAAGATGGACGGCGAGACTTTCGCTGGCGGCAAAGCGGAAGATTTCCAGTTCATCGTTGGCGACGGCCAGATGCTGAAGGAATTTGAAGATGCAGTGCGCGGCATGAAAAACGGTGACAGCAAGACATTTCCGCTAGATTTTCCAGCCGATTACCACGGCAAGGATGTCGCCGGCAAGCAGGCCGATTTCCTGGTGACGGTCAAGAAGATCGAAGCTGCGAACCTGCCTGAAGTCAACGAGGCGCTGGCCAAGTCGCTCGGCATTGCCGTCGCCACGGTCGAAGGCCTGCGTTCAGACATCCAGAAGAACCTTGAGCGCGAAGTCAAATTTCGCCTTTTGGCCCGTAACAAGAATGCGGTCATGGACGCGCTGGTGGCCAATGCCGAACTCGACCTCCCCAACGCCAGCGTTCAGGCCGAACTTGAACGCCTGGTCGAAGGCGCACGCGCCGACCTGAAAAAGCGCGGCATCAAGGACGCCGACAAAGCGCCCATTCCCGATGACATCTTCCGCCCACAAGCTGAAAAGCGCGTTCGACTGGGTCTGGTGGTGGCGGAATTGGTTCGCGCCAATGAGTTGCAGGCCAAGCCAGAACAACTCAAGGCGCACATCGAAGAACTCGCCGCCAGCTATGAAAAGCCTCAGGAAGTCGTTCGCTGGTACCTGAGCGACAACACCCGCATGGCCGAAGTCGAGGCTGTGGTGATTGAAAACAACGTTACAGACTTTGTCCTCGGCAAAGCCAAGGTCAGCGAGAAGGTAATTTCGTTTGACGAACTGATGGGCCAGAACTGAGGGGCTGACTTCTCCTGACGCTGGGGCTTGTGCTTTGCGGTACAGGCCCCAACTCATTTTCGGTACAGTACACATATCACTGGAGAAAAATCAATGGTCAGAAATATCAATTACGGTGGCTATAGCAGCCCCCAATCCGCCAGCCAGGAAATTCAGGGCCTGGGCATGGTCCCCATGGTCATTGAACAATCCGGCCGTGGCGAGCGTTCTTACGACATTTATTCGCGACTGCTGAAAGAGCGCGTGATTTTTCTGGTTGGCCCGGTCAACGACCAGACGGCCAACCTGGTGGTCGCGCAGTTACTGTTTCTGGAAAGCGAAAATCCTGACAAGGATATTTCCTTTTACATCAACTCGCCTGGCGGTTCGGTCACCGCCGGTATGGCAATTTACGACACGATGCAGTTCATCAAACCCGACGTGTCGACGCTTTGCGTGGGTATGGCGGCCAGCATGGGCGCATTCCTGCTGTCAGCCGGTACCAAAGGCAAGCGCTTTTCGCTGCCCAACTCGCGCGTCATGATTCACCAGCCTTCGGGTGGTGCGCAGGGGCAAGCGTCGGACATCGAAATTCATGCACGAGATATTCTGAAGACACGCGATCAGTTAAACCGCATATTGGCAAAAAATACCGGCCAGACAGTTGAAAAAATCGAGCGCGACACCGAGCGCGACTATTTCATGTTTGCCGACGAAGCCCAAGCTTATGGCGTGGTCGATCAGGTAATTTCCAAACGACCCTGATCGGCCCTGTAGAGCTTCGAACGGCTTTGCAACAACGGCGTTTTTCTGTTACAGAAACGCCGTTTTTTTATTGGTTATTATTGGCGAAGCGCATAGTTTCACCACGTCACGTTAAAGGTGTCCCCCACAATGGCAGAGAAAAAAGGCTCCTCCAGCGAAAAGACTTTGTATTGCTCTTTTTGCGGCAAAAGTCAGCATGAAGTCAAAAAATTGATTGCTGGTCCATCCGTTTTTGTCTGTGACGAATGCATTGATCTGTGTAATGAGATCATTCGTGACGAACTGCCTGCAGGCGGCGAGGTCACCGAGACGCGCAGCGATCTGCCAACACCAGCAGAAATCAAGGCGACACTGGACGGATATGTGATTGGCCAGGAACCTGCCAAGCGTACATTGGCCGTTGCTGTTTACAACCATTACAAGCGTCTACGTCATAAGGAATCAGCCAAAAAGGATGACGTCGAACTAACGAAAAGCAACATCTTGCTGATCGGGCCAACAGGTTCTGGCAAAACGCTGCTGGCACAAACACTGGCCCGGACCCTGAATGTGCCTTTTGTGATGGCCGACGCCACCACCCTGACCGAAGCTGGTTATGTCGGTGAAGACGTGGAAAACATCATCCAGAAACTGCTGCAAAGCTGTAACTACGAGGTTGACCGCGCCCAGCAGGGGATTGTCTATATCGACGAGATTGACAAGATCTCGCGCAAATCGGACAACCCGTCAATCACTCGCGATGTGTCCGGCGAAGGCGTGCAACAGGCGCTGCTCAAACTGATGGAAGGTACGATGGCTTCGGTGCCACCGCAAGGTGGACGCAAGCATCCAAATCAGGATTTTCTGCAGGTTGATACCACAAACATCCTCTTTATATGCGGCGGTGCTTTTTCTGGTCTTGAAAAAGTCATTGAAGGACGCACGGAAGCCTCGGGAATCGGGTTTGGCGCAGCTGTAAAGAGCAAAAAGACCCGCAGTTTGACTGAAGCATTCAAGGATGTCGAACCCGAAGACTTGATCAAGTTTGGCCTGATTCCTGAACTGGTGGGGCGTATGCCAGTCATTGCCACCTTGGCCGAACTCAGCGAAGACGCGCTGGTGCGAATTCTGACGGAGCCAAAAAATGCCGTGGTCAAGCAGTTCAGCAAACTGCTTGCCATGGAAGGTGTTGATCTGGAAATCAGACCGTCGGCCCTCAAGGCCATTGCCCGCAAAGCGCTCGCTCGTAAAACTGGTGCACGCGGCTTGCGTTCGATTCTGGAGCAATCCCTGATTGACACCATGTTTGATTTGCCAACTACCAGCAATGTCGACAAGGTGGTCGTTGATGAAGCGACAATCGAGGAAAACAAGCCGCCTTTGCTGGTCTACCGCGAAGCCGCCAAGAAAGCCTGAGTCCCTACCGTACGAGGCAGGTGCCTGCAATGGCAAGCCGGGCCTCCGGTTACTACAATTTCGCACTGCCCCTAAAGGGAATGTGGCGTTCTGCCTTCTTATGAAGGTTTAAGGTTTTATATGTCTGCACAAACTTTTCTTCCTGCAATTCCTCTCGAACTGCCGCTACTGCCGTTGCGGGACGTTGTTGTCTTTCCGCATATGGTGATCCCGTTGTTTGTGGGCCGTCCCAAGAGCATCAAGGCACTTGAACTGGCCATGGAGTCTGAGCGCCGAATCATGCTGGTGGCCCAGAAAACCGCTGCCAAGGACGAACCTTCGGTCGATGACATGTTCGAGGTGGGCTGTGTGGCCACAATCCTGCAACTCCTGAAATTGCCAGATGGAACGGTCAAGGTTCTAGTCGAAGGGCAGCAGCGCGCGCGGGTTAACAAGATTGAGGAAGGCGAGCAGCACTTCACCGCTAATGTGTCACCGGTCGAGCCACTGGTTGATGTCGCAGGTGACAAGGGCAGCGAGATCGAGGCGCTGCGCCGCGCCGTGACGCAGCAGTTTGACCATTACGTCAAATTGAACAAAAAAATACCACCTGAAATACTGACATCGATCTCTAACATCGACGATGCCGGGCGGCTTGCAGACACGATCGCTGCGCATTTGCCGCTCAAGCTGGATGCCAAGCAGGCCATTCTGGATCTGGACAATGTCAAGGCGCGCCTTGAGAACCTGTACGAGCAGCTCGAGCGCGAAGTTGACATTCTCAATGTAGATAAAAAAATCCGTGGGCGCGTCAAGCGTCAGATGGAAAAGAACCAGCGCGACTTTTATTTGAACGAACAGGTCAAGGCCATCCAGAAAGAATTGGGAGAGGGTGAAGAAGGCGCTGATCTTGACGAAATCGAAAAGAAGATCAAGAGCGCCAAAATGCCGTTGGAAGCCCGTAAAAAGGCAGAAAGCGAACTGAAAAAACTGAAGCTGATGTCACCCATGTCGGCGGAAGCAACGGTTGTTCGCAGCTATATCGATGTGCTGCTGGGCTTGCCTTGGAGCAAGAAAACCAAGATCAAACATGACTTGGTGAATGCTGAAGCAGTGCTTAATGAGGACCACTATGGCCTTGAAAAGGTCAAGGACCGTATTGTCGAGTATCTTGCAGTTCAGCAGCGGGTTGACAAACTGAAGGCTCCTATTCTGTGCCTTGTAGGCCCTCCGGGTGTTGGAAAGACGTCGCTTGGCCAGTCGATTGCAAAAGCCACCGGCCGCAAGTATGTTCGTATGGCCTTGGGGGGTATGCGCGACGAGGCAGAAATCCGTGGACACCGCCGTACTTATATTGGCGCTTTGCCGGGAAAAGTTTTGCAAAACCTGAGCAAGGCAGGTACACGCAATCCGCTGTTCCTGCTTGACGAGATTGACAAGCTTGGCACTGACTTTCGGGGCGATCCTTCAAGTGCGTTGCTCGAAGTGCTGGACCCGGAACAAAACCACACCTTTGGCGACCACTATGTCGAAGTCGATTTCGACTTGAGTGACGTGATGTTTGTTGCAACATCGAATTCGATGAATATTCCACCGGCGCTTTTAGACCGTATGGAAGTCATCCGCTTGTCTGGTTATACCGAGGACGAAAAAACCAGTATTGCCATGCGTTATCTGTTGCCCAAGCAGGTCAAGAACAATGGCGTGAAAGATGAAGAACTGGAAGTGCAGGAGCAAGCGGTTCGTGACATCGTGCGCTACTACACGCGCGAAGCGGGTGTCCGCTCACTGGAGCGGGAGTTGTCCAAAATTTGCCGCAAGGTGGTCAAAGGCATACAGCTGAAGAAAATGACGCCCAAAGTGCTCGTCACGCCTGATAACCTGAATGAATTTCTGGGTGTCCGTAAATACGACTACGGCCGTGCAGAAAAAAATAATCAGGTGGGCCAGGTCGTCGGGCTGGCCTGGACTGAAGTGGGCGGTGACCTGCTTACGATCGAAGCAGCCGTCATGCCGGGCAAAGGCGTCATCACCCGCACCGGGTCATTGGGCGATGTCATGAAAGAGTCAGTCGAGGCCGCACGGACCGTTGTCCGCAGCCGGTCCAGGGGTTTGGGCATAAAGGATGAGATGTTTGAAAAGCGTGACATCCATATCCATGTTCCTGATGGTGCAACGCCCAAGGATGGCCCTAGCGCCGGAGCTGCCATGACTACCGCGTTTGTTTCTGCATTGACAGGCATTCCTGTCCGTGGCGACGTGGCAATGACAGGTGAAATAACCCTGAGGGGAGAAGTCACGGCCATTGGCGGTTTGAAGGAAAAGCTGTTGGCTGCCTTGCGAGGAGGCATCAAGACAGTACTGATTCCGCAAGAAAATGCCAAGGATCTTCAGGAAATTCCGGATAACGTTAAAGCGGGTCTGGAAATCATTCCGGTGAAGTGGATTGACCAGGTGCTGCAGGTGGCCCTTGAACGGCAGCCAGTCCCGTTGACTGATGAAGAAGTTGCGTTGATTGCCGCCGCCAGTGCTGCCCTTCCTTCACCAGCCGTCGGTACGGTCAAGCACTGAGCAAAGTTCTCAAATTTTGATGAGTGGGTTGAAAAACCACGCTATAATATGAGACTAGACTCGCGGGAGTAGCTCAGTTGGTAGAGCGCAACCTTGCCAAGGTTGAGGTCGAGAGTTCGAGCCTCTTTTCCCGCTCCAATTCAAAGGGCAGCACTTCAAAATGCTGCCCTTTTTGGTTGGAGAGTTTGAAAAATAAAGCGAAAAAGAGGGCGCGGTAACAAAGCGGTTATGTACCGGATTGCAAATCCGGCTAGCCCGGTTCGACTCCGGGCCGCGCCTCCAGGAATAAACAGACGTTTAAGTTTTTCATTTGATTAACTTGAACGTCAAAAAACCAAGCTATAATTTGCAGCTAGACTCGCGGGAGTAGCTCAGTTGGTAGAGCGCAACCTTGCCAAGGTTGAGGTCGAGAGTTCGAGCCTCTTTTCCCGCTCCAATTCAAAGGGCAGCACTTCAAAATGCTGCCCTTTTTGGTTGGAGAGTTTGAAAAATAAAACGAAAAAGAGGGCGCGGTAACAAAGCGGTTATGTACCGGATTGCAAATCCGGCTAGCCCGGTTCGACTCCGGGCCGCGCCTCCATCAAGTTATTGCCATCTGCACATCAAAAAGACGTTCTGTTTGACGATAACAAGCAGATGAAGTCGGAAACTCCTGATTGCTAACAGCGAGAGTGGCGTAATCGGTAGCCGCAAGAGACTTAAAATCTCTCGTCCTCACGGGCATACGGGTTCAAGTCCCGTCTCTCGCACCATTTTTTTGCAACAGCGCTTTAGTTTCGGTTTGCGCATTTCACAACCCGGTGTTGTCATGCGCATACCGAACTGCGCGATTTAATTGCTGGTGGTTCTTGTTTACGAAGCCATTAATAGCCGCAATCAGCTTTTCGGGTTGGTCACGCTGGGGTGAATGCCCGCAGCAGGGTAGTTCCAGCAATTCGGTCTGCGCTACCTGCCGGGCAATGCCGCGAATCTGCTCAAGTGTGCCGTATTTGTCGTCCAGTCCCTGAACCGCCAGCAGCTTGCAGCGAATGGCACCTATTTCCTCCTCTATCGTCCAGAGCCTGAACGCCGGCATGAGCCAGATGTCATTCCAGCCCCAGAAGGATGAGTCTGGATCATCATGATGACGCGCCAAGCGTTGACTAAGATCGGTTTGCAAATAAGCGGCACGCACTTTTTCGATGCTGCAAACCGATATATCTTCAACCAGGATATGTGGTGCCAGCACGACGGCGCCTGCAATGCTTGACGAAAAGTGGGCCGCGTAGAGCAGGGCGATAGAACCGCCGTCGCTGTGGCCCAGCAGCCAGGGTTTGTCTGTGGTGGTATCGATGCCCAATGCGTCCAGCAGGGCGGGCAGCACTTCAAGCGCTTGCCGGTGCATGAAGTCTGTCCCCAACGCTTCTTCGCGTGCGCGCGGCGTCGAGCGGCCATAGCCGGGGCGCGAATACACCAATCCCCTGCAAGCTGCTGCTGCGCACAGGCGATGCGGAAAATCTTGCCACATCGAGAGCGATCCCAAGCCTTCGTGTAAAAAAATGATCAGTGGCCCGGCGGACTGGTGGCGGTTAACCCAATGGTGTTCAATGCGTATCTGGCGGCCAGCCCAGTTGATGTCGACGAACTCTACTGCCGGATTCATTGGGTCGGGCTTTGCAGGTCACGCAGCTTGAAGCGCTGGATCTTGCCGGTGGCGGTTTTAGGCAACTCAGACAAAAACTCAATCGAACGTGGGTACTTATAGGGCGCAAGCCGCTCCTTGACGAAGGTTTTGAGTTCGTCTTCGCTGACTTGCCGGCCTGATTTGAGGACGACATAGGCCTTGGTTTTGGTCAGGCCTTCGCCATCGGGTGCACCGATGACGGCAGCTTCCAGAATCGCCGGGTGCTGCGACAGCGTGGCTTCAACCTCGAAAGGCGAGACGTAAATGCCGCTGACCTTCAGCATGTCATCGCTGCGGCCCGAATATGTGTAAGTGCCATCAGGATTGCGCACATACTTGTCGCCGGTTTTGGTCCAGCCTCCCTGAAAAGTATCACGCGACTTGTCGCGGTTGCCCCAGTACATCAAGGCGGCGCTGGGCCCTTTGACATACAGCTCGCCTGTGTCGCCGTCGGGTACGGCGTGGCCGTCATCATCGCGCAGTTGCACCTCGTAGCCGGGAACTGGCCAACCCGTGGTGCCGTAGCGCACCTTTCCCGGAAGGTTGGACAGGTAGATGTGCAGCATCTCGGTCGAACCGACACCGTCGATGATCTCGACACCAAAGTGGGCGGTAAAGCGCTCGCCCAGATTTGCCGGCAATGCCTCTCCCGCCGAAGATGCCAGTCGCAACGACACCTGGCTTTTGGCGGGCAGGTCGGGCGCTGCCAGCATGCCTGCAAAGCCTGTAGGCGCGCCAAAGAAAACCGTAGGCTGGTGCTCCACCCAGCGTTTGAATGTGGCAGCGGGCGTGGGCCGCTCGGCCATCAGCACCACAGTCGCGCCCACGCTGAGTGGAAAACTCAGCGCATTGCCCAGACCATAGGCAAAAAACAGCTTGGCAGCTGAAAAACACACGTCACGTTCAGTCAGCCCCAACACAGGCTTGCCGTAAAGTTCAGCCGTCCAGTACGGATTGGCCTGAGTGTGCAGCGTGCCCTTGGGGCGGCCGGTAGAGCCGGACGAATAAAGCCAGAAGCCCGGGTCGTCGGGACAGGTTGCGGCCGACGGGCGCATTGGCGGATGCTGGCTCAGCAGCGTGTCCATGGCCACGGCGCCAGCAGGCAATTCACCAGGCGGATGTGAAACTATCAGCGTCTTGACCTCATGAGCGGCAATGGCCAGAGCTTCATGCAACAGCGGCAACAGCGCACCTGAAACCATCACCGCCTGAGCACGGCTGTGTTCCAGCATAAAGGCATAGTCTTTGGCAGTCAGAAGGGTGTTGACCGCCACTGGAACGATGCCTGCGTACATTGCCCCCAGAAAACTCACTGGCCAGTCATTGCAGTCGTGCATCAGCAGCAGTACCCGCTCTTCGCGACGCACGCCACAAGCGAGCAAACTGCTCGCAAGACTGCGTATCCGGCGCTCCAGCTCTCCATAAAGCAGACTTCCCGTGTCGTCGATGTAGGCGATGCGATCGGGATGCGCTGCATTGCGCGAAATCAGATGCTGCGCGAAATTAAAGCGATCGCCTGGCGGATTCAACGGGGAAATGATTGGGAATTCTGTAGCCATGCTGTTTCCTGCGGTTTTCTCAAACTGGCGTTGTCTGCAGATGATCCTGCACAGCGGTGTTCACCTGCCAGTGGCAGCACAGGCAATGGGAAAGAAATTCGTTGATGGATTGGTTTTCCTGAAAAATTGCTGACTGACAAATTGGAGGCTGACTTTGGCCAAGAAATTGAGCGTCGATAGTGTTTGCTGGAAACTGTTGACGGCCATTTGGTTCATTTTTTGGCTTGATTGTTCAGAGATGAATGTGTTTTCCGTACAGTGGCTGAACTTGTCAAGTCACATAATATGAATTATTGTGCTTGTATCAACCTTAAATCTTGAAAAACATCATGTCAAGCAATATATTGCATGTATCGGGGTTAACACCTGTTTCTTCTAAAGTACCGTTTTCCACGAACGATGCCCCGCTTTCTGCACTCCACGATGCCGAAGCAGATGAAAAAAACCCCTTCCTTGTTGCCTTGGGCGAGCGTGTCAAGGTCCTGCGCGCACGTCGCGGCATGACCCGCAAGGCCGTGTCGGTTGCGGCCGACGTGTCCGAGCGGCACTTGGCGAATCTTGAATATGGTGAAGGCAATGCGTCCATTCTTGTTTTGCTGCAGGTGGCGAGGGCACTGCACTGCTCGCTGGCCGAACTGATTGGCGATGTGACGACCTCGTCGCCAGAGTGGCTGTTGATTCGCGAATTGCTGGAAACCCGCGATGATGCATCGCTGCGCCGTGTGCGCATAGCCGTCGCCGAATTGCTGGGCAACGGCAGTGGCCACACCACGCTTTGCACCCGCGTGGCGCTGATTGGCTTGCGCGGAGCGGGTAAATCCACGCTGGGGGCTTTGCTGGCCGAAGACCTGGGATTTCCTTTTGTGGAACTGAGCCGTGAAATTGAAAAAATTGCTGGCTGCAGCGTGTCGGAAATCCAGGCGCTTTATGGCATGAATGCCTACAGGCGCTATGAACGTCGCGCGCTGGAAGAGGTGGTGCAGATTTACCCGGAAGCCGTTATCGCCACGCCAGGCGGTCTGGTGTCAGACCCGGCAACCTTCAACCAGTTGCTGTCCCACTGCACCACCGTCTGGCTGCAGGCCGCCCCTGAAGACCACATGAAACGCGTGCTGGCGCAGGGTGACTTGCGCCCCATGGCCGCCAGCAAGCAGGCGATGGAAGACTTGAAGGAAATTCTTTCCGGCCGTGCGGCCTTTTATTCAAAGGCCCAGTACAAGGTGGATACCAGCGCCCAGCCGCAAGAGGAGGCATTCCAGATTTTGCGCCAAACGGTGCGGCAGGCGTTGCACCTGTCAGTCTGAAATTTTGCAAAATAATGCTTGCATGAAAAATATTTTATGCATTATTATGCTTATACAAAATTTTAATGACTGCATTTTTATGCATTGAACCAAGGACGACAGGCCATGACCGTGTCAAGCGTGAATTACCAGACAGACCCATCACAGTACAAACACTGGAAACTCAGTTTCAATGGCCCCGTCGCCACGCTGACGGTCGATATTGATGAAAACGCGGGTCTGCGTCCAGGCTACAAACTCAAGCTCAACAGCTACGACTTGGGCGTTGACATCGAACTGAACGATGCCATCAGCCGCATCCGCTTTGAACACCCAGAAGTCCGTACGGTGGTGTTGACCAGCGCAAAGGAAAAAGTTTTTTGCTCCGGGGCCAACATCTTCATGCTGGGCGTTTCCAGCCATTCCTGGAAAGTGAACTTCTGCAAGTTCACCAACGAAACGCGCAACGGTCTGGAAGATTCCTCACGCTACAGTGGCCTGAAGTTCCTGGCGGCCGTCAACGGCGCTTGTGCCGGTGGCGGGTATGAGCTGGCGCTTGCCTGCGATGAAATCATTTTGATCGATGACCGCTCCAGCGCCGTCAGCCTGCCCGAAGTGCCTTTGCTCGGCGTGCTGCCCGGCACTGGCGGCCTGACCCGCGTCACTGACAAGCGCCATGTGCGCCATGACCTGGCCGACCTGTTTTGCACCAGCGTGGAAGGTGTGCGCGGCCAGAAGGCCAAGGACTGGCGTCTGGTCGATGACATCGCCAAGGCCGTCGATTTTGCCCAGAAGGTACAAACCCGTGCGCTGGCACTGGCCGAGCAGAGCGACCGTCCCGCCGACGGCAAGGGCGTGGTCTTCAAGCCGTTGCATTGCACCGTTGAAGCCGATGCGCTGCGTTATTCCAACGTGACTGTCGAAATCGACCGCGCCAAACGCACCGCCACCTGGACGGTCAAGGCGCCCACGGGCGAGCAGCCCTCAGACATCGCCGGCATTGAAGCGCTGGGTGCCGACTGGTTTGCGCTGGTGTTGGCGCGCGAGCTTGAAGACGCAATTTTGATGATGCGCACCAACGAACTCGACATTGGCGTCTGGCTGATCAAGACCGAAGGCGATGCAGCCGCTGTCTTGGCGATGGACGCCGTGTTGCTGGCAAACCAGCACCACTGGCTGGTGCGCGAAACCATTGGTCTGCTGCGCCGTACGCTGAGCCGCCTTGACTTGTCGTCGCGCAGCCTGTTTGCGCTGATCGAGCCCGGTTCGTGTTTTGTCGGCACGTATCTGGAACTGGCCTTGGCCTGCGACCGCAGCTACCATTTGGCGCTGCCGGATGACGAAGAACGTGCACCCAAAATCACCGTGGCCGACACCAACTTTGGCCTGTACCCGATGGTCACCGGCCAGAGCCGCCTGGGTCGCCGCTTCTACGACGAGCAGCCGGCCCTGGAAGCCGTGCGCGCCAAGGCCGGCCAGCCGCTCGACGCCGACGCCGCGTTCGCGGTTGGCCTGGTGACGGCCAACCCCGACGACATCGACTGGACCGACGAAGTGCGCATTGCCATCGAAGAGCGCGTGTCGATGTCGCCCGATGCACTAACCGGCATGGAAGCCAATCTGCGCTTCAACGGGCCCGAAAACATGTTTACCCGCATTTTCGGCCGCCTGACTGCCTGGCAAAACTGGATTTTCCAGCGGCCCAACGCCGTCGGTGAAAAAGGCGCACTCAAGGTGTATGGCAAGGGCGAAAAATCCCAGTTCGACTGGAACCGCGTTTAAAAACGCCTGTATTTTCTCGTTGTGCGGCGCGGTCCGGGTGGCGCGCCGCAACCGAAATTCAGCCCCCGAATCCGTCAGTTATTTTTGGAGCCCCCTCATGTCCAGCATTAATTACAGCGAAACGATTCCCAACAACGTCAACCTCGGTGAAGACCGCACGCTCAAGCGCGCGCTGGAGCAGTGGCAGCCGAACTTTCTCAACTGGTGGGATGACATTGGCCCGGAAGGCTCGACCAATTCAGATGTCTATCTGCGAACCGCTGTCAGTGTCGATCCACAGGGCTGGGCGCAGTTTGGCCATGTCAAGATGCGCGACTACCGCTGGGGCATTTTCCTGAATCCGGGCAGCGCCGACCGCGACATTCATTTTGGCGACCACAAGGGCGAAAAAGCCTGGACTGAAGTGCCCGGCGAACACCGCGCCAACCTGCGCCGCATCATCGTTACACAGGGCGACACCGAGCCGGCATCGGTCGAGCAGCAGCGCCACCTTGGCCTGACCGCACCCAGCATGTACGACCTGCGCAACCTCTACCAGATCAATGTCGAGGAAGGCCGTCACCTGTGGGCGATGGTGTATCTGCTGCACAAGCATTTCGGCCGCGACGGCCGCGACGAAGCCGAAGGCCTGCTGGAGCGCCGCAGCGGCGACGAGAACAACCCGCGCATTTTGGGCGCTTTCAATGAAAAGACGCCGGACTGGCTGAGCTTTTTCATGTTCACCTATTTCACCGACCGCGACGGCAAGTTCCAGCTGGCCGCACTGGCCGAAAGCGCGTTTGATCCGCTGGCCCGCACAACCAAGTTCATGCTGACCGAGGAAGCGCACCACATGTTTGTCGGCGAAAGCGGCATTTCCCGCGTCATCCAGCGCACCGCGCAAAAGATGAACGAGCTGAAAACCGACGATGTCGGCAAGCTGCGCGCTGCTGGCGTGATCGACTTGCCTACGGTCCAGCGCTATATCAATTTTCATTACAGCGTCACCATCGACCTGTTCGGCGCCGACGAGTCGAGCAACGCCGCCACCTTCTACAGCTCGGGCCTCAAGGGCCGATACGAAGAAGGCAAGCGCGTCGATGACCATGTGCTCAAGGGCCAGACCTACAAGGTCATCGAGGTCAAGGACGGACAGCTGGCCGAAAAAGAAGTGCCGATGCTCAACGCGCTCAATGAAGTGCTGCGCGACGACTACATCCGGGACTCGGTGGCCGGCGTCGAGCGCTGGAACAAGGTGCTGGCCAAGGCCGGCGTTGCGGTCCAGCTCAAGGTGCCGCATAAGGCGTTTCACCGCAACATTGGCGCATTGTCTAAAGTCAAGGTGTCGCCTGATGGCCGCGTGGTGTCGGACACCGAGTGGAACGCCTGCGTCAACCAGTGGCTGCCCAGCAGCGAAGACCGCGCCTACGTGGCCAGCCTGATGGGCCGCTGCATCGAGCCCGGCAAGTTCGCCAACTGGATTGCGCCGCCAGTCATGGGCATCAACCGCCAGCCGGTGGATTACGAGTATGTGCGATTTAACTGACCCCCACGCTCCCCACTGCGTGTGGTTCGCTGCCCCCCGAGGGGGCCGCTGCGCCTGCGGTCCGGCAAAGCCGGTCCCGTGGCCCCTGCTGGTGGGGAGACAAAACGCCCGCGCTTGCTGAGAGTGCGGGCTTTCCCTCTCAGTTACAGGCTTTGTCATTCACCTTTAACGCGTAGTTGCCTTCAAGCCCCTATCGGAAACCGCCATGGACATGACCGAAATTCACGTGATCAAGCAGCATCTGATTGACCCTGAAATCTGCATCCGCTGCAACACCTGCGAAGCGACCTGCCCGGTGCAGGCGATCACGCATGATTCGATGAACTATGTGGTGGATGCCGACAAATGCAATTTCTGCATGGCCTGCATTTCCCCGTGCCCGACGGGCTCGATCGACAACTGGCGCACGCTGCCGCGTGTCATGGCCTACAGCCTGGAAGCTCAACTGGGTTGGGACGAGTTACCGGTTGAACTGACCCCTGAAGAACTGGCTGCCGAAGGCGTTTCTGCCGGTGCCGTTCCCGACATTGAACCGGTGGCGCCTTCGCTGCCGGCTGCGGCCACCGGCGAGGCGGTTTTCAACAGTGCACAGTACGGCGCAATCTTGCCGCCATGGTCGGCCGTGCATGCCTATGTCAACCTCTACGGCCCGAAAGCGGCTGAAAAATCCATCACCGCCACCGTGACCGGCAATGTGCGGGTCACCGAGGTCGGTCTCCAGGCCGGCAGCGACTACGACACGCACCACCTGGTACTTGACTTCGGCCGGATGCCTTTTCCAGTGCGCGAAGGCCAGTCCATCGGTATCCTGGCACCGGGCGTGGATGCACATGGCCGGCCACACCATGCACGTCAGTATTCGATTGCCAGCCCGCGCAACGGCGAGCGGCCCGGCTACAACAACGTGTCGCTGACTGTGAAGCGTGTGCTTGAAGACCACCAGGGCAAGCCGGTGTGCGGCGTGGTGTCCAACCACTTGTGCGACCTCCAGGTCGGTGACAAGGTCGAGGTGATTGGGCCGTTTGGCGCGAGCTTCCTGATGCCGAATCATCCGCGCTCAAACATCGTCATGATCTGCACCGGCACCGGCAGTGCGCCGATGCGGGCCATGACCGAGTGGCGTCGGCGGCTGCGCAAGTCAGGCAAGTTTGAAGGAGGCAAGCTGATGCTGTTTTTCGGAGCCCGCACCCAGCAGGAACTGCCTTATTTTGGCCCGCTGCAAAGCCTGCCCAAGGACTTCATCGACATCAACTTTGCGTTTTCCCGCACGCCGGGGGCGCCCAAGCGCTACGTGCAGGACGTGATGCGCGATCGAGCGGCTGACCTGGCGCTGCTGCTGCAGGACTCTTCCACCTTCTTTTATGTGTGCGGCCTCAAAAGCATGGAAGAGGGTGTGGTGCTGGCGCTGCGCGATGTAGCGCAGCAAGCGGGGCTGGACTGGGAAACCCTCGGCGCGGCGCTCAAGTCCGAAGGGCGGCTGCATTTGGAGACTTATTGACTGCCAGAGCGCATTGGTTTCAATCAATGGGTTGATTTTTAATGAAATAGGCCTCCGGCGCATATCTGGTATGGGTAAGAAGCTATTAATTCAGTAGCGATCGAGTTTTATCCGACTTGTGCGCCATCAGGGTTTTCGCTCCACCATATGGGCGGCTAAAAATTCTTTGTTACGCTTGCCACCCATGTTTGCTTCATTTCCTGTTCCAGGCTCACGCCGTTCCTTTTTGCAGGCCTCGCTTGCCACCCTCGGCGTGGCTGTGTTGCCGCAAGCTGTTGCCACCGAAGCTTACGACGTCAGTCCGTGGGCCGGTCCGGTGGCGGCTTTCCAGTTGGTGGACACCACCGGCAAGGTCTGGCGACCTGCCGATTTCAAGGGGCGGGCAGTGTTGCTCAATTTTTGGGCCAGCTGGTGTGAACCCTGCCGCGCCGAAATGCCTTCGCTCCAGCAGGCAGCCGCCCTGCATGGCGCCGACAAGCTGCTGGTGCTGGCCATCAACTTCAAGGAAAAACCGGCAAGTGCCTTGCAGTTTGCCCAGCAGGCTGGCATCACGCTGCCGGTATTGCTCGATGTCGATGGCCAGTCCGCGCGTCAATGGGATGTCAGGATTTTTCCGACCACGCTGACCCTCGACCGCCGGGGCCAGCCAAAGCACCGGGTGCGAGGCGAGCTGGACTGGGCTGGCCCGGCCGCCAGCAAGCTGATTGCCAGCCTGCTTTAAGCCTGCAATCGACATTGGTTTTTTCAGCGTTCTTCCAAGGCATGGCATGGCATTTTCAGCCTGCGGGGTGCCTCGCGAATGTTGCGTGCGTGCACACGGCCGTGTGCTTGCTACAGGGTTGACGGGAATCACTTTGGCTGGCCAGTCGTGGCAAACGCCGGGCATTGACCAATTCCGCATGAGAAGCCGGCAATCCGCCGTGACCCAATCCGCTCCAGAGCGTCTCCAGCCATAATCCAGTGCTGCCGGTGGCTGGCACATTGCCTTGCAGTGGGCGTGCAGCCCGGCACCACTTCCCGGTGTTTCTTTCCCTGCGCCGGTGCTGTGACCCTTTCACCATCCTTTGCCGGAGTTCATTGATGACCACACTACGCCGCAACTTCCTGAAAAACACGGCTGTCACTGCCTTGGCCGCTTCTCTGCCAGGCCTTGGTTTTGCCCAAGCAACATTCCTTGCCTCGCGCGCCCTGTTTGCACCGCAAAGCGGCGCCTGGCGTACGTTCGAGGTCACGACCCGGGTAGACATTGCCCAGTTGAATGGTGCCACCCGCGCGTGGCTGCCGATTCCCTCGGTGAACAGCGACTACCAGCGCTCGCTGGAAAACAGTTTCTCCAGCAACGGTGCAGCCAAGATCATGGAGGTCGGCCAGGAGGGCGCCATGATGCTGTACGTTGACTTTGCTGCCGGCGAGGCCAAGCCGTTTGTCGAACTGACCAGCCGCGTGCAGACGCAAAACCGGGCAACCGACTGGTCGCAAAAGACGGCATCTACCGAAAATGCCGACACGCTGCATTACTTCACCCGCGCCACTGACCTGATCCCGCTTGACGGCATTGTGCGCACCACCGCGCTGGAAGCGACCAAGGGCGCCGAGACCGACCTGCAAAAAGTCCAGCAAATCTACGACTGGGTGGTCACCAACACCTACCGTGAGCCCAAGGTACGCGGTTGCGGCGAAGGCGACATCCGGACCATGCTGGAAACCGGCAACCTGGGCGGCAAATGCGCCGACCTGAATGCGATCTTTGTCGGCCTGTGCCGCGCCGTCGGCATTCCGGCACGCGACGTGTATGGCATCCGGCTGGTGCCGTCAGCCTTTGGCTACAAGGAACTGTCGGGCAACCCGGCCAGCCTGAAGGCCGCGCAGCACTGCCGCAGCGAAGCCTATCTGAAGGACTACGGCTGGGTGGCGATGGATCCGGCCGATGTCGCCAAGGTGATGCGCATGGAAACCGCCGACTGGATCAAGAACACCACCAGCCCGGTGGTCGCGCCGGTCAACAAGGCGCTGTTCGGCGGCTGGGAAGGCAACTGGATGGCCTACAACACCGCGCATGACGTGTCCTTGCCGAATGCCAAGGGCAGCCCGCTGGGTTTCTTCATGTACCCCGTGGCTGAAAACGCTGCCGGACGCTTCGACTCGTATGCGCCGGATGATTTCAAGTACCAGATCACGGCGCGGGAAATCAAGGCTTGAAGCTGATTTTTGACAACTGCTAACGCTTGCGCATTGATGGCTCTTTTTTTGTACTTCGGCATGGGGCGCTGGGTAATATCTTCTGTGGTTTGAGGGGTGAGCGCCTTCCCGGCGGGGGGTAACTTTCTTTTCTGGCAAAAAAGAAAGTCACCAAAGAAAGTTGCCTTGGGCAGCGGGAGCGGATCAGAGCTGAACGCTCTGACGGGCCATCGCTTCGCTTGGCCTTGGGTTCTCTGATCGGCAGCTAGGGACCCATGCCTTGGCTTGCTGGTTTGACCGCTCGTTCGCCAACAGCTTCACGCTCTGCTTGATCGTTACTTTTGTGCCTCAAGCACTGCTGACGCGACAGATGTCAGGTTGGCGAAGCCTGACCCGACATCTGCGACTTATGCAACTTATGCCAAACAGGCGTTTTGCGCTTTCTGAATAAGCATAGCGTAGCTATCAAAATGAAAGTTTTTTACTCATTCCAGGCTTAAACCGAGCCGGCTTTCAAACCGGCGCGGCTTGCCTGTCAGCGGGTCGGTGAATGCAATCGACCGGGCCAGCAACTGCAGCGGCTGGGTGTAGTCATCATCCGGTGTCACATCGACCGGCGGGTACATCCGGTCGTTGCGGATCGGCAGGCCCAGCGCATTCATGTGCACCCGCAGCTGGTGCTTTTTCCCGGTGACAGGGCTTAGCGCATAAAGCGCCTGCTCGCCACGAATTTGCAGCACATCGATCAGCGTTTCGCTGTTGGCTTCGCCCGGCACTTCGCGCTGCCGGAAAAAGGGCTCGTCTTCCACGATGCGGGTCTTGCGCAGCAGGGGAAACTGCAACTCGGGCCGCCAGGGCGCAACCGCTTCGTAATGCTTGACGATTTCATGCTGCCGGAACAGCGCCTGGTAGGCGTTACGTTCTTCGGGCCGGACAGAAAACAGCACCAGGCCGGCGGTTTCGCGGTCGATGCGGTGGATCGGAATCAAGCTGTCGATGCCCAACTGGTTTTTCAGCCGCACCAGCAATGTTTCCTGCAGGTAGTGGCCCGAAGGCGTGACCGGCAGGAAATGCGGCTTGTCGGCCACCACCAGGTGCTCGTCCTGGAACAACACGGCGGCTTCGAACGGAATGCGCGCCTCGAAGGGCAGGTCGCGGTAGTAGTACAGCCGCATGTGGCCTTGGTACGGGCGCTGGGCTGTCACTTGTGCGCCAAATTCGTCAGCCACCAGGCCGGCGGCCATGCGCTCCAGCCAGGTGGCCCGCATGATGGCCGGAAAGCGTTCCGCCAAAAAATCGGTGAAGGTCGGCCAGCTGCCCGCCGGCAGGCTGACGCAGCTCGGGCCGACGCCGTGGCGCGTGGGCAACCCGCCGTGGGCCAGAGGCGGGTTCACGTGCGCGTGAACACCAGATCCCACACGCCGTGGCCGAGCTTGATGCCCCGGTTTTCAAACTTGGTCAGCGGGCGGTAGCCGGGCTTGGGCGCATAGCCCTCGCCAGCAGGGCCAGCCGTGTTCACCAGCAGGGGCTCGGCTGCCAGCACTTCCAAAATCTGCTCGGCATACGGCTGCCAGTCGGTCGCGCAGTGCAGGTAGCCGCCCGGTTTGAGGCGCGCGGCCAGCTTGGCGATCAGGGGCGCCTGGATCAGCCGTCGCTTGTTGTGCTTGGTCTTGTGCCACGGGTCGGGAAAAAAGATGTGCGCGCCGTCCAGGCTGGCCAGTGGCAGCATGTGGTCGATCACCTCGACCGCGTCGTGCTGCAGGATGCGGATGTTGCCAAGTGCCTGCTCGTCGATGCGCTTGAGCAGCGCGCCGACGCCGGGCGTGTGCACTTCGCAGCACAGAAAATTCTTTTCCGGCATCAAGGCGGCGATGTGCGCGGTGGCTTCGCCCATGCCAAAGCCGATTTCAAGAATCGTCGGGACGTCGCGTTCGTAAACCGCCGTGAAGTCCATGGGCGCGCCGGTGTAGGCCAGCAGGAACTTGGGGCCGACATCGGCAAAAGCCTTGGCCTGGCCAAGCGTGGTGCGGCCGGTGCGGCGCACGAAACTGCGGATGGTGCGGTGATGGCTCACGTCGGCCGGAACGCCTTCGTGAAGGTTCGGCGTGGCGGGGGTGGCGGGCGGGGTGGGGGAGGAAGATTCAATCACCCGGCGATTTTAATGTGCATTCATTTCGGCTAGAAAACCAGGTTTTACGCATTAAAAAGGCATCTTGCGCATGCTGTGTCTGCGCTAACAGCTATTGTTTAAGTAGCAAAAATATTGATTTCCTGCTTGCAGGATTGCTCGCCAAGCAGGTTGACGCCTAGTCGTCGTCTTTTCCCCGTCAGGATGCAGGCACGCGCACAACCCGTTTTTGCAGCACCACCAGCGCGATGCCACCCAGAATGGCGACCGATGTCAGCGTCAGGCGCAGGGTCAGCGGCTCGCCAAGAAAGGCAATGCCGCCGAGCGCGGCCAGTACCGGAACGCTCAGCTGCACGCTGGCTGCGGTGGTGGCTTTCAATGCAGGCACCACGGTGTACCAGACCGCATAGCCGAAGCCCGAGGTCAGTGCGCCCGACGCCACCGCCAGCCACAGACCCGCTGCGTCCAGCGATGCGCCGCGTGACAGCAGCATCACCAGGCCCAGCCCCGCGGCCAGTGGCGCTGCCCGCAAAAAGTTGCCGGCAGTCACCCGCGTCGGGTCGCCCGCGCCCTTGCCGCGCAGCGAATAAATGCCCCATGAAACGCCAGCCAGCAGCATCAGCACCGAGCCGGCCAGCGGCGGCGCCGACACACCGGGCAGCAGCAGGCCGGCCAGCCCGCCAAAGGCCAGCACCAGACCGGCGAGTTGCAGCGGCCGCAGCCGTTCACCCGACCAGACGCCGAAGCCGATCATCAAGGCCTGCACCGCGCCGAACAGCAGCAGCGCACCGGTTCCCGTGGGCAGGCTGACGTAGGCAAATGAAAAGCAGGCGGCATACGAAAACAGCGCCAGGGCCGACCACCAGTTGCCTTGACCCGCTTGCGCGCCGCGCGTGCTGCGCGCCACGGCCCAGAGCACCAGCGCGCCGGAAATCAGGCGGATGGCGGTGAACGACGTGGCATCGATGCCGGTTTCTTTCAGCGCCATGCGGCAGAGCAGTGAATTGCCGGCAAAGGCAGCCATTGCGCCAGCGGTGAGGAAAAGGATGCGTAACGGGGACATGGCATTGCATTTTCAAGTTGATCAGGCCGGCCGTTGCTTCGCCTTGCCGTGTTGCAGCACTGCCTGCGGCTTCGCGGCTGATGCCGAATTGATTGGCAAACGCAATCACTGCACCGGCTGACGCGGATGTTTTGCGAAAAGGTCATCGCCGCAAGCCGGACCCTGCGCAGGAAGAGCCTGCAGGTTCCGCCAGGCGTTCACCCAACTGGCCAGCGCATCGGCCATCGTACCGGTCTGCGCCGGCAGGCCCAGCACGCCAGCCGCCTGGTTCAGCGCTGCGAGCGGGTCATGGGTGTCGAGCGCCTGCGCGCCGTTTTGCTTGGACAATTTTTCGCCATTCGCGCCCCGCACCAAAGGCGTGTGCAGGTAGCGCGGCGTTGGCAGGCCCAACGCGGATTGCAGCAGGATTTGCCGCGCCGTGTTGTCGGCCAGGTCAGCGCCGCGCACCACATCGGTGATGCCTTGCGCAGCGTCATCGACCACCACGGCCAGCTGGTAAGCCCACAGGCCATCGGCGCGCCTGAGCACGAAGTCGCCCACCTCGCGGCTGACATTTTGGCCTTGCGCGCCGAGCCGCCGGTCGCGCCAGCGTACGTTTGCTTCTGCTACCCTGCTGGCAGGGTTAACTATGAAATCAATAGCTGCTTGCGCCCATCCAGCTTGCGCAAGAGCAGGTTTTGGTTCATTTTTATCAGTCCGGAAGCGCCAAGCCCGCGCTGGCCGTCCCTGCAGGCCTTGGCGGCAGGTGCCCGGATAGACCAGTTCGCTGTGCCGCTGCCGTGAATGTCCCGATGCGGCCAGTGCGCGGGCAATGTCCTGGCGCGTGCAGCCGCAGGGATACGCCCTGCCGCCTAGCACCAGCTGGTCAAGTGCCTGCTGGTAAAACGCGTTGCGCTGCGACTGGTAAACCGGCGGTGCGTCGGGCACCAGCCCGCAGGCGGCGAGTTGCTGCAGGATGGTCAGGTCGGCGCCCGGCACGCAGCGCGGCGTGTCGACGTCTTCGATGCGCACCAGCCACTGCCCGCTGTGCGCCCGCGCGTCCAGCCAGCTGGCCAGTGCGGCGACCAGTGAGCCGGCGTGCAGCGGGCCGGTCGGGGAGGGGGCAAACCGACCCTGGTAGATGGCCGCCACGCTACTAGGTATCGCCCCCACGCTCCCCGCTTCGCGTGGTTCGCTGCCCCCCGAGAGGGCCGCTGCGCCTGTGACCCGGCAAAGCCGGTTCCACGGCCCCTGCTGGGTGGGAGGGGGTGCTTCTACGCTCGCTGTGCTGGCTTGCATCGTCGGTTCGCGTAACACTATGTCAAAGGAAGCGGCTGCATTTTGGCCTAGCAAAGCCGGTTCCACGGCGCTTGCTGGGTGGCAAGAAATGCCTCCACGCTGGTCGCTTTGTTCGCAGCTCCGTCCAGCATCGCCTCAACCTGTCAAAGAATCGCCAGCGCCATTTCCAGTCCGGACACGAAGCCGTCTTCGACACGGTGGCCCAGGCACCAGTCGCCGCAGGCGCCGATGTGCGATTCGGCGTCCCACGCATGCGTTTTGCCAAGGGGCTTGGTGGTCTGGGCATAGCGCCAGCGGTGTACCGACGCGTAGGGCGGCTCGGCGCGGATGCCGGTCACTTCGGTGAAGGCCTTCAGCAACTTGGCCTTGACGCGTTCGGCGTCGTCTTCAAGGTGGCGCTGCGACCAGGCGGGGCTGGCCTGCACGGTCCAGCGTTCAATCGGGCCGCGCCCCGGTTTGGACGACTCGCGCGCCAGCCAGGAAATCCGGTGGTGGGTGCTGCGCGCCACGTTCCACTGGGGGCCCAGGCTTTGCAGCGTGGGCTGCTGCGCCTGCGGAAAGGCCACCATCAATGTCCAGCAGGGCGCCACGTTCACGCCTGCCAGGTCGGCCAGCAGCGGCGCGGCCTGCTCTGAATCGCGCAGCAGGGCGTGCGCTTGCGGTGCGGGAATCGCCAGCACCACGGCATCAAAGCCGGAATGCACGCCGGCGCCCGGGCCGTCGGTTTGCAACTGCCAGCGCTTCGGGTCCAGCTTGTCTTCCTCGATATAGACGACGCGTGTGTCCAGCACCAGCTGGCCGGCATCGACCAATGGCTGGGCCCACTGGCGCACCAGCGCATTCATGCCCGGCTTGGCCACCCAGTGCGCTTCCTTGGCGGGCAGCGAGGCCGCCACAACGCGCCCCAGGTCGTCCAGCACCTGCACGCTGCTGGCGCTCCAGGGCCGCACCAGCCCGGAGGCGGTGGCCAGGGCTTTTTCAAAGCGTTCATCGCGCACGGTGAAATACTGCGCGCCATGGTCAAAGCCGCCAAATTCGGTGGTTCGCGTGGACATGCGTCCGCCAGCGCCCTTGCTTTTTTCAAAGACGGTGACACGGTGCCCGGCCTGGACCAGCGTTCGGGCGCAGGTGATGCCGGCAATGCCAGCGCCTACGACGGCGATGTGACGCTGTACGGCAGGTTCAAAGAAAGCAGCGGTGAAGGGTTTGTTTGTCATGACTTTTTTGCTTTTTCTGAGGTGAAGGAAAAGGTCGGGAAGAAATGGCATCGTGACGAAAAGTCAGGCATCAACGAACGCCATGCGCACACTCTACACCGCAGCCGGCGCCTGGCGGCCGCGTGCGCGGATTTATAGCGAGTGGGCGCGCTCCAGCAGCGCCTTGCGGGTGGCCGGTTTGCCGAGTTGCTGCAGCCACCATTGCAGTGCGCGTCCTTCGGCAGCCGGCGCCCGGCAGCGCCAGGCGTAGCGCATCGGAACCATCCGCGTGGCGCGCTGCATCTGCTTTTCGACCAGGCGCCCGGCGTCAATGTGCGGCCGCGCCAGGTATTCCGGCAAGAAGCCGCCGCCCAGCCCGCGCAACTGCGCATCAAGCTTTTCAGGCATGCCGGGAACTGTGAAAACGTCCTGCCCGCCCAGCAGCCCGCTGGTCACGCCGCTGCCCTGCCTGACCGAATCGGCCACCACCACGGCGCGGTGCAGCAGCAACTGCGCGTCAGGCACCGGTTCGGCGGCTTGCGCCAGCGGATGGTGCGGCGCGACGGCATAGATAAAGTGAACGGTGCCCAGCGGTCGGCTTTGCAAAGACAGGTTGGGCGCGGGATCCAGCGCAACGCCGATGGCCAGGTCAGCCTGGCCCGATGTCACCGCTTCCAGCGTTCCGGACAGCGCTTCCTCCCGGATTTTCAGGCGTGTCGGCGGATTCAAGGCAAAAAAGGCTTCGCACAGTTCAAGCACCGTGGTGCGCGAAATCACGCTGTCCACCGCCAGCGTGAGCTGCGGCTCCCAGCCGGTTGCCACGCGCTTGACGCGGTTGGCAATGGCGTCGAGTTCAAGCAGCAGCCGGTTGCCTTCGCGCAGCAGTTCCTGGCCGGCGACGGTCAGCCTGGCCTGGCGCGACGAGCGGTCGAACAGCAACACGTCCAGCGCGTCCTCGACCTGCCGGATGCGGTATGTCAGGGCGCTGGGCACCACGCCCAGTGCGCGCGCGGCGGCTGCCATGCTGCCCGAGCTGTGGATGGTGTCGATCAGCCGGATAACATCTGGCGTCAGCGCGTTGCGCACCGGATTTTTAGGTAGGAGCATGAAAACCCTTCAAAAAATTTGAATGATGCCAGCAAACTGGCGCAACGATGCAAGCGCTGTCGGCACCTAAAGTCAAGGCATTGCAATACACCTTGAAAGGGGCACTTCATGATGACATTACGGCTTTCGGGCGAACGCGGCTATGCCGACCACGGCTGGCTCAAGTCTTTCCATTCTTTTTCTTTCGCCGGTTACCACGACCCGGCGCACATGGGCTTTGGCAACCTGAGGGTCATCAACGAAGACCGCATTGCCGCCGGCCGGGGTTTTGGCACGCACAGCCACCAGAACATGGAAATCATCAGCTACGTGCTGAATGGCGAATTGGCGCACAAGGACAGCATGGGCAATGTCAAGGGCATTCCCCCCGGAGACGTGCAGCGCATGAGCGCGGGCACCGGCGTGCAGCACAGCGAGTTCAACCATGCCGAAGGCCAGACCACGCACTTTCTGCAGATCTGGATTGAGCCGAACGTCACCGGCATTGCGCCTGGCTATGAGCAGAAAACCTTTGCCGAGCTTGACAAGCGCGGCGCGCTGCGGCTGGTGGCCTCGCCCGATGGCGCGCAGGATTCGGTGCTGATCCATGCCGACGCCAGGCTGCATGCCGGCCTGTTCGACGGGGGTGAAGCGGCCGTGCTGGTGCTTGACCCCAAGCGCAAGGCCTATGTGCACCTGGTTCGCGGCCAGCTGGAGGTCAATGGTCAAATGCTTCACACTGGCGACGCCGCGCTGCTCCAGGCAGAAGACCGTCTGAGCCTGGAAAACGGACAGGATGCAGAGGTTCTGGTGTTCGACCTGGCACCCTGAGAGGCCAGGCCGATCACCGCCAGCGGCAAATCGGTTTGACTGGCTATAACGGAATGTGGAAAAACCAACATTTTGCTACTTAATTAATAGCTATAAGTGCATATATAGTAAGCGCTAAAGACCAATTTAGTGGTAAAAATTGGTTTTGGTCAGAACCCGGGGCCTTTGGCCGCGCAGCCGGCTTGCCCGTCGGCTTTTTTTAATTCATCATCGCGTTAATTTTTTAAGGATTTCTCATGTTCGTTGCACTTCAAAATCCCCTGTCGCTCATTGGCCGCGTGCTGCTGGCGTTGTTGTTCATTCCAGCCGGTTTCAGCAAGATTGGCGGCTTTGCCGGCACGGCCAGCTACATCGCCTCCAAGGGCGTGCCGTTTCCAGAACTTGCCGCCGCCGCTGCCGTTGGTGTCGAACTGGGGCTGGGCCTGCTGCTGCTGATCGGCTGGCAGACACGCTGGGCAGCGCTTGGCATTGCCTTTTTTACGGTGGTCATCACGTTTATCTTTCACAATTTCTGGGCGGTGCCGGCCGAGCTGGTCACGTCCCAGCAGCAGTCTTTCTTCAAGAACATCGCGGTGGTGGGCGGCTTGCTGACGGTGGCCGCCTGGGGCGCTGGCGCCTGGAGTGTTGACGGCAACCGGCGGGGTGCTTGATGGCTAGCGCTGTCATTTCCAGCGAGCCCGTCGTGGTCGTCGTCTACCACTCCGGCTATGGCCATACCCAGCGCATGGCGCAAGCCGTTGCGTCAGGCGCCGGCGCCGATTTGATTGCCATTGATGCCGAAGGCAATCTGCCTGCAGGCGGCTGGGAAGCGCTGGCCGCTGCCGACGCCATCATCATGGGCTCGCCGACCTACATGGGCAGCGTCAGCTGGCAGTTCAAGAAGTTTGCCGACGCGTCGTCGAAGCCCTGGTACACCGAATCCTGGAAGGACAAACTGTTTGCCGGTTTCACCAACAGTGCGGCGCTGAACGGCGACAAGTCTTCCACGCTGATCTACCTGTTCACCCTGGCCATGCAGCACGGCGGCATCTGGGTCAGCCAGGGCATGATGCCGAGTAACAGCAAGGCCGCGCAGCGCAACGACCCGAATTTTCTGGGTTCCTACAGCGGCGCGATCGCGCATTCGCCCTCGGATGCTGGCGCCGGTGAAATGGCGCCGGGCGACCTGGAGACGGCGCGCAGTTTCGGCGAGCGCGTGGCGCAGGTGGCGGGCCGTTTCAGCCGCTGAGGTATTGCTGCTCTGCGGCACGGCGGTCCTTTTCCATGTTTCAAAAGGAAAACGCATGACGATTGAACTCCTGCTGGACCGCACCGCCACGCTCGCGCAAACGGTGCATGTCCGTTCTCACGAACTGGTGGCCGACGTCAGCCAGGCCGAAGGCGGCGGCGACACCGGCCCCAGCCCGCATGACCTCTACGATGCCGCGCTCGGCGCCTGCAAGGCCTTGACGGTGATGTGGTACGCCCGCAAGAAAGGCATTCCCGTCGATGACATCCAGACCCGGGTCGAGCGCGACGCTGCCGACGAGCGCAAGGGCATTTACCGCTTGACCACCACCCTGAAAGTGCATGGTGCCCTGAGTGATGCGCAGCTGAAGGAACTCGAAGCCGTGGCTCGGAAATGCCCGGTTCACAAGCTGATGACCACGGTCACCACGGAAATCACCACCCGCATGGAGCGCCTGCCATGAGCATCGACGTCACACTGACCGGACAGGACAAGGACCTGGGCGGCGGCTTCCTGGTCAGCCGCCTGTTGCCGGCGGCCAACCGCCAATCGGTGGGGCCGTTTGTATTTTTCGACCATTTCGGGCCGCTGGAGGTTCAGGCCGGCGACAACCATGACGTGCGGCCGCATCCGCACATCGGCCTGGCGACCGTGACCTATCTGTTTGACGGCGCCATACTGCACCGCGACAGTCTGGGCTCGGTCCAGCGCATCGAGCCCGGCGCCATCAACTGGATGACAGCGGGGCGTGGCATCGTGCATTCCGAAAGGGCGCCCGACGACCTGCGGAACCAAGCCTACCTTCAGCATGGCCTGCAGTTGTGGGCGGCGCTGCCCCAGGCGCATGAAGAGGCAACGCCGGATTTTGTGCACACGCCAGCCGCTGACATTCCTGTCGTGGTTCTGGGCGCAGCCGAGGTGCGCGTGCTGATCGGCGAGGCGTTTGGCCAGACCTCGCCAGTCAAGACCTTTTCGAAAACGGTTTACCTGGATATTCGTCTCGGCGCCGGCGGCCATGTCGATCTGCCGCCGCTGGCCGACGAACTGGCGCTGTACGGTGTGCAGGGCGATCTGGCGTTGGACGGCGAAGCACTGGCGGCACGCACCCTGGCCATTTTGGCGTCAGGTACGGCAACGCGCATCAGCGCCAAGGCGCCCGCCCGCTTCATGGTGGTGGGCGGCGACGCGCTGGACGGGCAGCGCTTCATCTGGTGGAATTTTGTCTCCAGCCGCAAAGAGCGCATCGCGCAAGCCGGTGACGACTGGCTGGCCCAGCGCATGGGCCAGGTCGCCGGCGATGCCGAATTCATTCCCCTGCCCGAGCGCAGGCCATAGGGCAGGACAGCCCCAACCCCAACCTTTTCAACCAACGCCATGTCAACCATTCCTGAAATATCCCCCACGCCGGCGCAGCCCGAAATGCCGCCAGTGACGCCTGCAAGCCCTGAAATCACCCCTTCGCCCACAGAGCCTGAAATGCCGGTCAGGCCCGACAACCCGGAAATGCAGCCAACACCGGACATGCCCGAGATACCGCAAACGCCCGATAACCCCGTCATGCCCGACAGGCCCGGCTCGCCGGGAATACCCGCGCCAGGTCCCTATTGAACGTTGCGCGCCAGCCGCACGCCGCTGAACTGCCATTGCGCGTCCGGCGGAAAAAAATTGCGGTAGCTGGCACGCACGTGGCTTTGCGGCGTGGCGCAGGAACCACCGCGCAGCACGAACTGGTTGCACATGAACTTGCCGTTGTATTCACCTACCAGCCCCTCCCACGGCTGGTAGCCCGGGTAGGGGTTGTAGTTGGACTGCGTCCATTCCCACACATCGCCAAACATCTGCGAAGGTGACGCCAGGCTGGCGTGCTGCTGCGGCAGCGGATGGAAAGCCCCGGTTCCCACAAAATTGCCCGTCTTTGCGCTTGAAGCGGGCAGCCGGCGTGCGGCCAGTTCCCATTCAAACTCGGTCGGCAGCCGCGCCCCGGCCCAGCGCGCCAGCGCATCGGCTTCAAAATAACTGAGGTGGCAGGCGGGCGTGTTGGGGTCAACGTCCTGCAGCCCCTGCAGCGTGAAATGCCGGTAGCGGCCGGCATCGTCTTCCTGCCAGTACAGCGGGCGCTGATGCTGCCCGGCCTGCACCCAGTCCCATCCCATCGACAGCCACAGTTCCGGCCGCCGGTAGCCGCCGTCCGCCATGAATTCGATCAATTCCCCGTTGGTGACCAGCCGGCTGGCCAGCTCGAACGGCGCCACATAGACCGGATGGCGCGGGGTTTCGTTGTCAAATGTAAATTCGCCATCCAGCGCAGCGTCAAATCCATGCTTGACCAGACCGCCTTCATAGCCATGCCAGCGCAGCGCTTGGGGCGCCGTGCTCGTCAGCGGCCAGCGCCTGGCATAGGCCGGACGCAGCGGATTGAATGACAGTGCATGCTGGATGTCGGTCAGCAGCAGTTCCTGGTGCTGCTGCTCGTGCTGCAGGCCCAGGCGGATGAGCTGCGCCAGTTCAGCATGGTCGGCATCAGCGGCAGAAATCACACCTTGCACGCGCGCATCGACCTGCGCCCGGTAGGCCAGCACTTCGTCCAGCGACGGACGGCTGATCAAGCCCCGATGCGGGCGCGGGTATTTGTCGCCCACGCCGTTGTAGTAGCTGTTGAACAGGACGCGAAAGCTGGCGTCGAAGGGCTTGAAATTGGGCTCGAAGCGTTCCAGCACGAAGGTTTCAAAAAACCAGGTCAGGTGGGCCAGATGCCATTTGGCCGGGCTGGCGTCGGGCATGGACTGCAGCTGACAGTCCTCGGCGCTCAACGGCTTGATTAAATTCACAGTCTGGCCGCGAACGTGCTCAAAGCGCAGCGCCATCGCTGAGGTGGCTGCGGCGTTGGGCCGGGCGTTTTGAAAGGAGGGCATGGTGGGTTTCGTCTGGTTCATGCTGCCAAGCTTCACACGGCATGAGCGGCGTCGCTGTCAGACGATGCCCCAATATCGACGCGGGGTTTGAGTGCTGAATCCACCCCCCGCCTGTCGTCGAACACAAAGCATTCGCCGTCGAAATGCGCCGGCCCGCATTCTTCAAAGTATTTAAGGATGCCGCCCTCAAGCTGATAGACCTGTTCAACGCCGGCTTCACGCAGGTAAATCGCCGCCTTCTCGCAGCGAATGCCGCCGGTGCAAAAGCTCACGACGGTCTTGCCGGCCAGCTCGGCGCTGTGGTCCTGCACCGCTTGCGGGAATTCGGTGAACTTGGCCAGGCGCCAGTCAATGGCCTGGCGGAAGGTGCCCGCATCGACTTCATAGGTGTTGCGTGTGTCCAGCATGGCCACTGGCCGTCCGTCATCGTCACTGCCCTGGTCCAGCCATCGCTTGAGCGTGGCCGCGTCCACCGCTGGCGCGCGACCTGACGACGGCTGGATGGCCGGATGGTTCATGCGGATGATTTCCGGCTTGACCTTGACCAGCAGCTTGCCGAAAGGCTGGACCGCCGACCAGCTTTGCTTGATGTCAAGGTCCTCAAAACGCGCATCCTGCTGCAGCCATGCCAAAAAATCATGAATCGCGGCGCTGTCGGCGGCCAGGAAAAGATTGATGCCTTCTTCGGCCAGGAGCACGGTTCCCAGGATGCGGCGGGCTGTCAGCGCCTGCGCGATCGCGTCCTTCAGTTCGGGTAACCGCTCCAGCGCCACAAAACGGTACGCAGCAATATTCAAGATTTTCATGATGCGAATTGTAGGCAGGCGCTCTGGCGCATGACCCGTCGCGCTGGCGGGTTGGCGGCATCCGCGCAGCTTCCAGAGACCTAAAATGAGCCGCATGTTTGTCCATTTAAGAATCCACACCGAATTTTCAGTCGTTGACGGTACCAACCGCATCGATGAAATTGTTGAAGCCGCCGCCGCCGACCAGCAACCCGCGCTGGCTATCACCGACCTGAGCAACCTGTTTGGCACGGTCAAGTTTTACAAGGAAGGCCGCAAGGTCGGGGTCAAGCCCTTGATCGGCGCCGACATCTGGCTCGAATCGCCCGGCAAGGAAGCCAGTGCGCCAGCGTCGCGCTTGCTGCTGCTGGTGCAGGACAACCAGGGTTACCTCAACCTGTGCGAGCTGATCACGCGCGCATGGACCAAAAACGTGGTGCGCGACCAGGCGGTCGTCAAGCTGCAGTGGCTACAGGAACTCAACGAAGGGTTGCTGGCCGTGTCAGGCGCGCAGCGCGGCGCCGTGGGTCAGGCCTTGGTCCAGGGCGACAACGCGCGGGCGGCGGAATGCGCGCAGCACTTCTCCAACATGTTTCCGCAGCGCTTTTACCTGGAGTTGCAGCGCTCCGGACATGTCGATGACGAACGGCATGTCCGGGCTGCCGTGCAGTTGGCGGCACAACTCAAGCTGCCGGTGGTGGCCACGCATCCGGTCCAGTTTTTGACATACGACGACTACGAGGCGCATGAAGCGCGGGTGTGTATTTCGGAAGGCGAAATCCTGGGCAACGCGCGCCGGGTGCGCAAGTTCACCCGCGAGCAGTATTTCAAGTCATCGGCACAAATGCAGGCGCTGTTTGCCGATGTGCCGTCGGCGCTGGCCAACACGGTCGAAATCGCCAAGCGCTGCAACCTGACGCTGGAGCTGGGCAAGCCCATGCTGCCCGAATTCCCGACGCCCGAGGTCAATGGCGTTCGCATGCTGCCTGAAGACTATTTTCGCCACACGTCCTTCGAAGGGCTGGAAGAGCGGCTGCTGCACCTCTACCCGAGCCCGGCCCTGCGCGACGCGAAGCGGCCTGAATACGTCGCCCGGCTGGAGTTCGAGATCAACACCATCCTGAAGATGGGTTTTCCCGGCTACTTCCTGATCGTCGGCGACTTTATCCAGTGGGCCAAGGCCAACGGCTGCCCGGTGGGGCCGGGACGCGGCTCCGGTGCCGGATCTCTGGTGGCCTATGCGTTGAAGATCACCGACCTCGACCCGCTGCGCTACAACCTGCTGTTCGAGCGCTTTTTGAACCCCGAGCGCGTCTCGATGCCCGACTTTGACATCGATTTTTGCCAGAGCAACCGCGACCGCGTCATTGACTACGTGAAGGACAAGTACGGTCATACGGCCGTCAGCCAGATCGTCACCTTTGGCACCATGGCAGCGCGCGCGGCCATTCGCGACGTGGGCCGGGTGCTGGACTTTCCCTACGGCTTTTGCGACGGCATTTCCAAGCTCATTCCGAACAAGCCCGGCCAGGCCGTCACGCTGCAGCTGGTGCCGGCCGACCGCAAGAAAAACGACAAGATGGTCTATGCGCTGGAAGCCGAGCCCATTCTGGCCGAGCGCGAAGCCAAGGAAGAAGACGTCCGCACCCTGCTGGAGCTGGCGCGCAAGCTTGAAGGCCTGACGCGCAACGTCGGCATGCATGCCGGCGGTGTGCTGATTGCGCCGGGCAAGCTGACCGACTTCTGCCCGCTGTATCTGCAGCCCGGCAGCACGTCGGCGGTCAGCCAGTACGACAAGAACGACGTCGAGGCGATTGGCCTGGTGAAGTTCGACTTTTTGGGACTGGCCACGCTGACCATTCTGGAAATTGCGCGCGAGTTCATCATCGCCCGCTACCCGGCGCAAAAGGACTTCAAGTTTGAAGACCTGCCGCTCGACGATGCGCGGGTTTACCGGCTGTTCGCCGATGGCAAGACCGAAGCCGTGTTCCAGTTTGAAAGTATCGGCATGCAGCGCATGCTGAAGGACGCGCGGCCGGACCGGCTCGAAGACCTGATCGCGATGAACGCGCTCTACCGTCCCGGCCCGATGGACCTGATTCCAACCTACATTGCCCGCAAGCAGGGCAAGGAAGTGCCCGAATACCCGGACCCGCGCGTCAAGCCGATGCTGGAGGAAACCTACGGCATCATGGTGTACCAGGAGCAGGTGATGCAGACCGCGCAGATCCTGGGCGGCTATTCGCTGGGCGGCGCCGACATGCTGCGCCGCGCGATGGGCAAGAAGGACGAAAAGGAGATGGCCCAGCACCGGGAAATCTTCCGCAAGGGCGCCGGCATCAATGGCTTGACCGAGGAAAAGGCCGACGAGGTGTTCGACCTGATGGAAAAGTTCGCGGGCTACGGCTTCAACAAGTCGCACTCCGCCGCCTATGCGCTGCTGGCCTACCACACGGCCTGGCTCAAGGTGCATTTCCCGGCCGAATTCTTCGCGGCCAACATGACCGTTGAAATGGACGACACCGACAAGTTGAAAATCCTTTTTGGCGACGCGCACAAGATGGGGCTGACCTTCGAGGTGCCTGACATCAACGAGGGCGACTACCGTTTCGAGCCGATCACCGCCCGGTCGGTGCGCTACGGGCTGGGGGCCATCAAGGGCACCGGCCAGCAGGCCATTGCCGCCATCGTCGCCGCCCGCAAGGAAGGCGGCCCGTTCACCTCGCTGTACGATTTCTGTGTGCGCGTGGACCGCAGCAAGCTGAACAAGCGCACGGTCGAAGCGCTGATCAAGGGGGGCGCTTTCGACAAGCTGCACCTGAACCGCGCCGAGTTGATGGCATCGGTCGAACGCGCCTTTGATTTTTCTGCCGCCACGCAGGCCAATGCCAACCAGAGCGGCCTGTTCGACATGTCCGACTCGCACGCGGCCAGCACGCAGGAGCCGGAGCTGGTCGCGGCGCCCATGTTCGGCGTCAAGGCGCGTTTGGTGCTCGAGAAAACCGCCATCGGCTTTTACCTGTCGGGCCACCTGTTTGACGAGGTGGAGCAGGAAGTGCGGCAGTTCGCCAAGCGAAAGATCGACGACCTGATCGACTCGCGGGACTCGCAATTGCTGGCGGGCATCGTCACCGACATGCGCATCATCAATGGCAACCGTGGCAAGCTGATCATCTTCAAGCTGGATGACAAGACCGACGTGCTGGAAGCCTCGGTGGACGAGGCGACCTACAACGCCAACCGAAATTTGCTGAAAGAGGACGAGCTGGTGGTGGTGCAGGGAACGCTGCAGGGCGCGTCCGAGCGCTTTGGCCGGCGCTTCAAGCTGACGCAGGTCTGGGACCTGGAGTCGGCGCGTTGCCGTTTTGGCAAGTTCCTGCGCGTCGCGGTCAATGGCACGGTGCCGGACATTTCAAGGCTGGTCCGGGACTTTCCGCCGCGCCAGAGCGGCCTGGCCGATGTGTCAGAGCCGGTGCGTGGCCTGGCCGTGCGGCTGAGCCTGCGCCGCCAGGGTGCGACGGCCGAGCTGCAGCTGGGCGACGCTGCCCGGTTTTTCCCGACCGACGCGGCACTGGCCAGCTGGACGGCGCAGGCCGACAACGGCCTCGCACGTATCATTTATGAATGAAATAGTGCTTTTGCGCATACTGTACGGGCGCAAGCAGCTACTTATTTTATAGCAATCACCGGGCCAGCCTAGTTGGGCCGGAATTCGATGATCATGGGGGTCGGCACCCGGCCATCGACATCGCGCGGCAATGAGCCCGTGCGAATGATGGCCTTGAGTACGGCGTCGTCCCAGGCCTTGTTGCCGCTGGATTTCGTCAATCGCTGGCTCATGATGGTGCCGTCTGCGGTCGTGGCGACCGTGACTTCAGCCACGGGGTTGCCCGCGATGTCGTCGTTGAACACCACGTTCGGCAGAACCCGCGCCCTGACCTTGCCGGCATAGCCTGCCGAAGGACCGCTGGATTTAGACGCGCCCGCGCCTGACGGCCCGTCGGAATTTCCCGCACCAGCCATGTCCATGATGCGTTTCTGAATGGCCGCCTGGCGTGCCTTTTCTGCGCCTGCGGCGGCTGCGGCCTTTTGTTTGGCAGCCTCAGCGGCAGCGGCTGCCTCTTTTTGCTTTTCGGCATTGGCTGCGGCTGTGGCGGCAGCAGCAGCTTTTTGTTTTTCAGCGGCGGCCTGCTTTTGTTTCTCAGCGGCGGCATTGGCGGCAGCGGTTCGTTTTTCCTTCTCTTTTTCTTTTTCCTTCTCGATAGCCAGTTGCCGGGCTTCCTGCTTTTTCGCCTCGGCCTTTTCAGCCACTTCCCGGGCCTTGCGCTCCGCCAGTTCTTCCTTGGCTTGTTGTTCTTTTTCCTTCTTTCTCTCAAGCTCTTTCGCTTGCCGGGCCTGCAAATCGGCTTCACGCTTTTCCTCCAGCTTTTGCGCCTTCAGCACTTCAGCCTCTTTTTGTTTCTGCAGCAGCTTGCGTTTCTTTTCTTTTTCCAGCGCAATGTCCACGTCCGGCAGCGGCGGCGTTTCCTTGACTTCGGGCGCCTTGGGGGCTGGGGGAGTCGGTGGCGGGGGCGGGGGAAGCTCAGGTGGCGGTGCCGGCTCGGTTGGCGGTGCTGGCACCGGCTCAGGAGGCGGTGGCGGCGGGGCTTCAACCTGCCGGGGCGCGGCGGGTTGCGGCACGCCAGACCACAGTTCTGCTTCAAACGAGGCCGCGTCGTCGGTGCGTTTCCAGTTCACGCCCCAGGTCAGCGCGGCAATCAGCAGGACATGGACCAGCAGCGCCAGCCCGAATGCGCGCGGCGAAGCCTTCTCGCGCGGCGGGGCAAATTCAAGGCGGTCTGCGTTGCTGGACATGGGTTTGCGGCGTTCTTGGCAGTTGTGCGGGGTGAATTATTTGCTGGTTTGCACGGACAGGCCAACACGGGCCACGCCGGCTTTTTGCAGGGTGTCCATGACCTGCACGACGGTTTCGTACTTGATCGACTTGTCGGCGCTGATCACCACCGGAACGCCTTCGCCGCCTTGTGCTTTCACGCCGGGCTCCCGGCTGACGATATCGGCAGCCACGCCGCGCACCGTGCTCGACACCGTGTCGGTCTTGAAGCGGATCTGCACACTTTCGTCCTTCTGGATGTCAATGCGCACTGGATTTTGCGGCTGCTTGGACGCCTGGCCGACTTTGGGCAGGGCAATCATGCTCGGCGTGATCAGCGGCGCCGTCACCATGAAGATGATCAGCAGCACCAGCATCACATCGATGAAAGGCACCATGTTGATTTCACTGATGGTGCGGCGTCCCCGGCCGCGTGAACTGACTGCTGGCATGGTGATTTCCTTAGACTGACGATGACGGCCGCAGCATGGGCCGCGTTACAACAAGCGTGGAGAAATCTTCTCCCCACCAGCAGGGGCCGTGGAGCCGGCTTTGCCGGGCCGCAGGCGCAGCGGCCCCCTCGGGGGCAGCGCAGTACGCGAAGCGACAAGCGTGGGGGCCATATCTTTAGTGGCCTGAAGGCGATTGCGCGCCCAGGTTGCGCTGCAGAATATTGGAAAACTCTTCAATGAAGGTTTCCAGCCGGTTGGCGATTCGGTCGATGTCGTGCGCGAAGCGGTTGTACGCCACCACGGCAGGAATCGCTGCGAACAGCGCAATGGCCGTGGCCACCAGCGCCTCGGCAATGCCGGGTGCAACGGTGGCCAGCGTCACCGATTCCATCGCCGCCAGTCCGGTGAAGGCATGCATGATGCCCCAGACCGTGCCGAACAGGCCGACATAGGGCGACACCGAGCCGACCGTGGCCAGGAAGGATAAATTCGCCTCGATCGTGTCCATCTCGCGCTGGTAGCTGGCGCGCATGGCGCGGCGTGCGCCGTCGAGCAGCGTGCCCGCGTCGCTGATGTGGCGCTCGCGCAACTTTTGGTATTCGCGCATGCCACTGGCAAAAATGCGTTCCATCGAACCCGAGGTCTTGGCGTTTTGCGCCGCACCGGCAAACAGGTCGTTCAGGCTGGTGCCCGACCAGAAGCCACGGTCAAACTCGTCGTTAAGCTGCTGGGCGAGCTTGAGCGCCACGATTTTGCGAAAAATCGCCGCCCAGCTGGCAATTGAAATGCCAACCAGCAGGACAACGACGGCTTGGACGACCCAGCTGGCATGGAGGAGGAGGCTGACAATGGAGAGGTCTTGGTTCATGTTGAAGCTTTTTGTGTCATCAGTTTTTCAAGCGGTCCAGAATGGAAACAGGGATGCGCCGGGGTTGCAGGCTGGCACCATGCACCCAGGCAATGCGTATCGTGCCTTCACACAGCAAGATGGCGGGCTGGTCGTTTGAATGCTCTGATTTTAGTAGTGCCTGCTGCTTGATCGTCATGGACGCACGGCCCATTTCAATCATTCTGGCTGTCACCACCAACTCATCGTCAAGGCGGGCAGGGCGCTGGTAGCGCAGCGTGGTATCGGTCACCACAAACATGCAGCCGCTGCTGTCCTTCAGATTTTGCTGTTGAATACCGAGTGATCTGAGCCACTCGGTGCGCGAACGTTCAAAGAATTTCAGGTAATTGGCATAAAACACGATACCGCCGGCATCGGTGTCTTCCCAGTACACGCGCACTGGCCACTGGAAAATAGCCCCCACGCTCCCCACTGCGTGTGGTTCGCTGCCCCCCGAGGGGGCCGCTGCGCCTGCAGCCCGGCAAAGCCGGTCCTGCGGCCCCAGCTGGTTTGGAGCGGGGGCATTCACGCGCGCCGCTACGAGCGGCTTACTGTTTGTGGAGGGCGCTATTTGACCTGCGGTCCCGCCGATGCTGGGTTGGGTCATCTGTTGGACTAGCCCAGGACCGACTCTAGCCGTGCCACGGCTTCCTTGAGCTGCGCCATGGAGCTGGCGGTTGAAAACCGCACGAACTGCTCGGGCGCCGCATGGCCGAAATCGCGTCCCGGCGTGACGGCCAGGTGCGCGCGTTTCATCAGTTCAAAGGCAAAGTCCCAGCTGCCGCTGACACCGAGCCGGGCCGCTGCTTCGGTGCAGTCGGCATAGGCGTAGAACGCGCCGTCGGGCATGGCGGGCACGCGCAGGCCCAGGCGATTCAGTTCAGGTATGAAGTAGTCGCGCCGCGCCTTGAATTCAGCCCGGCGGCTTTCGTATTCGGCCAGGCTTTCTGGCTCGAAACAGGCCAGCGCTGCATGCTGGGCCACCGTGCTGGCGCAGATGAACAGGTTTTGCGCCATGCGCTCGATGACGGGCGCCAGCGCTTCGGGTACCACGAGCCAGCCCAGGCGCCAGCCGGTCATGTTGAAGTATTTGCTGAAGCTGTTGATGCTGATCACGCTCTGGCCGAGTTCGCCGGGCAAAGCCAGTGCCGAATGGCCAAAGCGTTCCTCGTAGCTCAGCCCCAGGTAAATCTCGTCGATCAGCGTGATTCCGCCGCGGCTGTGAACGAATTCATGAATACTTTTGAATTCTTCAGGCGCAATCGAGGTGCCCGTCGGATTCGAGGGCGATGCCAGCAGCACGCCGCGCGTTTTGTGGTTCCAGGCGGCTTCGACCTTTTTGCGGGTCAGCTGAAAACGTTCGTCGGCGGTGGTTGCAATCAGCACCGACGTGCCGTCGGCTGCAGTGACGAAATGCCGGTTGCACGGATAGCTCGGGTCAGGCATCAGGATTTCATCGCCTGACTCGATCAAGGCCAGACAGGCAAGCTGCAGCGCGGCCGATGCGCCTGCCGTGATGACGATGCGGCTGGGCGCCACGTCGGCACCAAAGCGCGACAAATACCAGCCGCTGATTCGCTCGCGCAAGGCGGGCAGGCCCATCGCCTGGGTGTATTGGGTGGTGCCCTGTGCAATCGCGCGGCTGGCTGCTTGCTGCACCAGCGGCGGGGCGGTGAAGTCAGGCTCGCCGATATTCAGGAAAATCATCGGCGAGTCGGTATGCGCCACCTGCTGCGCCAGCGCACTGGCGGCCTTGGCCACCTCCATGACGTAGAAGGGCTCGATGCGGGCGGCCCGCTGGGAAATTTTCAAGGCGGGGCTTTCAAAGAGGGGCAAAAGACAAGTTTTCAGGCATGACGCGCTTGGTCGGCCGCGACTTCTGCCGCGCGCAGCGAAGGCGCCATCTTGTGCAGCACGCCATTGACGTACTTGTGGCCGTCAGTGCCGCCAAAAGCCTTGGCCAGCTCAATGCATTCGTTGATCACGACGCGGTAAGGCACGTCCAGGCAATGCGTGAATTCGTAAGCGCCAATCCACAAAATGGCATGCTCCACCGGCGAAATTTCGGCCATTTTCCGGTCCAGCAAGGGAACGATGGCGGCGTTGAGCGTTGGCTCCGATTCAATGCAGCCGTGCAGCAAGGCATCAAAATGCGCCGAATCGGCCTTGTGGAATCCGACCAGGTCGCGGGTGAAAGCGTCAATCGAGTCGGCCGGGTTCTGGCCCACCAGATGCTGGTACAGGCCCTGCAGCGCAAACTCGCGCGCGCGGGTGCGTGCCGATTTGTCGGCGGCTTTTTTCACGCCGGTATCGGTCAGGCCGGTGCGGGTTTGCGGCGGTCGCTTGGTTTTGATAAGAGGTTCAGCCATGAAAGTCCGTTATATTTTTGTAAAGAAGGATGTTCAGGCAAGCGCTTCAAGCAGGTTTGCCATTTCGACCGCGACACGTGCCGCGTCACGGCCTTTTTCTTCCTGGCGCGCCTCGGCTTGTGCCTGGTTTTCGACCGTCAGGATGGCATTGGCAATTGGCAGCTGGTAGTCCAGCGCCAGTCGAGTCACAGCCGCGCCGCTTTCGTTGGCAACCAGTTCGAAATGGTAGGTTTCGCCGCGAATGATGCAGCCCAGGGCAATCAGCGCATCGAAGTTTTCGGTTTCTGCCAGCGCCTGCAGCGCACAAGGCACTTCCAGCGCGCCGGGCACCTTGACATGCGTGATGTTCTTATCTTGCACGCCCAGCGCTTCGAGCTCCTGAAGACAGGCTGCCGCCAGAATGTTGGTGATGCCTTCGTTGAAGCGCGCCTGGACGATACCGATCGAGAGTTTTTTACCGTCGAGCTTTTCGCCCAGACCTTTGTCTGCATTGAGCATGGTGCGCTTTCCTTAAACGGTTTGAGGCTGGGTCTGGTGTTTGCCGATGTAGCCGACGATCTCCAGGCCGTAGCCGGTCATGCTCGGCATGCGGCGCGGATTGCCCATCAGGTGCATTTTCTGTACACCGCATTCCCGCAGGATCTGCGCGCCCACGCCATAGGTACGCAAGTCCATGCGGCCGCGCTCGGGGGCCTGGGCGGCTCTGGCCGTGCCTTCAAATTGGGCCATCAGCTGGTCAGCGCTTTCGCCGCAGTTCAGCAGCACCAACACGCCCCGTCCTTCGGCTTCAATGTGCTTCAAGCTCTGGTCCAGGCTCCATGAATGCATGATTCGGCCGGTCTCTAACAGATCGAGCATCGACAGCGGTTCGTGCACGCGCACCGCCACCGTGTCGTCAGCGGCCCATTGGCCCTTGACCAGCGCCAGGTGCAGGTCGTGGTTGGTCTTGTCCTTGAATGCATGCGCGGTGAACTCGCCAAAGGCAGTTTGCAGCGTGCGGCTGCCGGCCTTTTGCAGCAGCGACTCGGTGCGGCTGCGGTGTTCGATCAGGTCGGCGATCGTGCCAATCTTCAGGCCATGCGTGGCGGCAAACACCTGCAGATCCGGCAGCCGGGCCATGGTGCCGTCGTCGTTCATGATCTCGCAAATCACCGATGCCGGTGAACAGCCGGCCATGGCGGACAGATCGCAACCCGCCTCGGTATGGCCAGCACGCATGAGCACGCCACCATCGACCGCCTGCAGGGGGAAGATATGGCCGGGCTGGACCAGGTCGCTGAACGTCGCGCCAGCGGCCACGGCGGCCTGCACCGTGCGTGAACGGTCGGCGGCCGAAATGCCGGTGGTCACGCCTTCGGCGGCTTCGATCGACACCGTGAACGCCGTTGAATACTGCGCACCGTTGCGCGCTGCCATGGGGGGAAGTTTCAGCAGTTCGCAGCGATCTCGCGTCAGCGTCAGGCAAATCAGGCCACGGCCAAACCGTGCCATGAAGTTGATGGCTTCAGGTGTCACATGGTCGGCGGCGAGCACCAGGTCGCCTTCGTTTTCGCGGTCTTCTTCGTCAACCAGAATGACCATGCGGCCGGCGCGCATCTCGGCAACGATGTCTTCAACAGGGGAGATCAGTGGGGTCATTTAAAGGGTTGCTTGTTTGAGGAGGGAGTCTTGCAGCATGCGCTCGACATAACGCGCGATCAGGTCGATTTCAAGGTTGACCGGCGAACCTTGGGCCAACTGGCCCAGCGCGGTATTTTCGACGGTGTGGGGAATCAGGTTGATGCTGATCTCGCAGCCCGGTGCTTCGTCCACTTGGCCCGCCAAGTCTTGCACGCGGTTCACCGTCAAGCTTACGCCGTTGACGGTGATGGAACCTTTGTAAGCCAGATACTTGCCAAGCGACTGCGGCGCGCGGATGCGAAGCTCCCAGCTTTCGCCCACCTGGGCAAAGTGCGTGACACGGCCAATGCCATCGACATGGCCGGACACGATATGACCGCCAAGCCGGTCATGGGCGCGCAGTGCTTTTTCGAGGTTGATGATGCCGATTTCAGTCAAGCCGCAGGTCTTGTCCAGCGATTCGGCGGAAATGTCGATGGTGAACTGGTTGTGGGTGGGGTCCAGTGTCGTGGCCGTCATGCAGGCGCCGTTGAGCGCAATGCTGTCGCCCAAGCCCACATCATCGAGATAGCCCGGAGGTGTTTCGATGGTGAGACGCAAGCCATGGTCTGAAGAGCTGCCCAGGCGATGGATGGCGACGATGCGCCCCATGCCAGTGATGATTCCGGTAAACATGAGGTTATTTTCGCAGGGAAAAGAGGTGGAACGCCCGGGTCGACTCTAAAGGCGTTGAAAAGTCTTGCACATACCCTTTGAACGCCTCGGCCCAAAAGAGGCTTAAAACTGGTCGCGCCCGGTAACGCGCGCCACGATGCGCAAGTCAGCGCCTATTTGTTCGGTGGAGTGAAACTGCAGCTCAACTGCGTCAGCCAAGGCGTGTAAAGGACCGAATGCTGCCATGCCCTGGCCTGGCCCAAGCAGTTTGGGCGCCAGGTAAAGCAAGAATTCATCGACCAGTCCGGCACGAATCAGTGAGCCATTGAGCTTGCTGCCGGCCTCGACATGCAACTCGTTGATTTCGCGGGTTCCCAAGTCTTTCATCATGGCCGCCAGATCGACTTTCCCGTTGGCGTCGGGCAGCATGACGACCGTGGCACCACGTGCTTCAAGCGCTGCCTTTTTCGCATCATTTGGAACTGCAGCGTAAATAATGCAAGTGCGATCAGCTATGAAAAGATGAGCATCCAGCGGCGTTTGCAGCCGGCTGTCCACCACCACGATATGCGGCTGGCGTGGCGTGGCTACTTCGCGCACATCGAGGCGCGGGTTGTCTTGCAGCACAGTGCCAATACCCGTCATGACAGCGCAAGCGCGCGCGCGCCAGGCGTGGCCGTCTGCCCGCGCTTCGGACGCGGTGATCCACTGGCTTTGCCCGTTGGATAGCGCCGTCGTGCCGTCCAGCGAGGCCGCCATCTTCATTCGTACCCACGGCGTCTTGCGGATCATGCGGCTAAAGAAACCGATGTTGAGTTCGCGAGATTCTGCAGCGCCGGGGCCGACTTCAACTTCAATGCCGGCAGCTCTGAGTCGAGCGAATCCTTGGTCTGATACGAGAGGATTGGGATCGGCAATGGAGGCTACGACTTTTTTAATACCTGCGGCAATCAGTGCATCGCAGCATGGGCCAGTTCGACCGTGGTGGGAGCAGGGTTCAAGGGTGACGTAGGCGGTTGCGCCTTCAACTGAATGGCCTTGGGTGGCTGCGTCGCACAGGGCCATGATTTCGGCATGCGGGCCGCCTGCGGCTTGGGTGTGGCCTTGGCCAAATACGATGCCCTGAGCAGAAACCAGAATGCAGCCGACCCTTGGGTTTGGCTGGCTTAGGGTGATGGCTGATTGAGCCGTGGCCAGTGCCTTCGCTGCAAACGCATCACTTGTCGCTGAAATGGATTGCGGGTTCACAAGTTCAGCGATCCCAGCATTCGCGGGTGATTGCACCGCGGTTGCCTTGACCTGCCGCACCTTTCAGGTTGCGGTTATCAAGCAACATCACACCACAGGTGTCATTGGCCTGGGCATTTGCCGGCGTGGCAAGCAGGGTAAAAGCTGTTGTAGTCGGATTGGCCGAAAAGGTGATGTTGTAGCGTGCAGTTCCGCTCAAGGGTGTCTGATTCAGACCCCAGGACGCAATCAGGGCATCATTGACGACAGCGGCATTTCCTGCAGCGTCTTTGGTGATCGCATAGCTTGACTCCAAGGTATAGATTTGTTCAAGCCGCTGTGCCACAGCCAGTAGCGTGTTTTTGGCTTCTGCCCGATGGCTTCTTAGCACGTAACCGTTGTAGCTAGGAAGCGCTATGGCAGACAGGATCGCGACGACGGCCACCGTGATCATCAATTCGATCAACGTGAAACCGCAATATCTCTTCATTGTCAAAGGGCTCATGGCAAGCTCCGCGTCAAGATTTCACGCCACGAATAACGTCCCTTGGGCGCCACGCCTCGGACAAGGAACGGGCTGTTCTGGCCTTTGCAATCGTCCTGATTGCACAGTATTTTTTCTCCTTTGTCGTTGGAATAAGTACTGCTGACCTTGATCACTCCGGTGGAACTAAGGCCTACGCCTCCAACCAGCATGCTTCCATCAACGACCATCTCACCAATCTTGCCTTTGCAAATATCAACAGCCATCAAAAATCCAGTGTTACCCGGCGTGCACACATCTCCTGTGGGCCGGGTGGAGGCGAAAAGCACCTTGCCGGTGTCAGGCGGCAGGGTGGAGTTGGACAGTATGCGTTCACCTCCTGCGAAAAGCATTTTCCATCCTCGCTTGTTGATCAGGTTGGGCGTTGTCCAATTTCTCACTGCGGTTGTGGAAACGGTTGACGATGTATAGGGAATATTCACAATATCGGCAGCAGCAACCGTCAACGCAGAAGAAGGGCCCTTGTCGATAACGGCATAAAGGCTTCTGGTCGCTGAGTCCGAATAGTCCGTATCTTCATTAAGTTTTCCCGTGCCAAAAAATACATTCCAGCCAATGCCGTCACAAGCCGGAATAACAGATGGTGCAGTGGTAATGGGCTCTCCGGATGCATAGACCTTTCCGAGGTAGCGCCATACACCGCCACCTGCCGGGCCTGATTTTGCAACAACATAGTCTGTACCAGTTGAATTCAGTTTGGAAAACTGGAACTTGTGCATGTTTCCAAGTAAATCACCGGCATAAACTGTGTCTATCAATCCATCGTTGTCAGTATCGACCGGCCTGGGGGTTGAAAGGCCATTGTCGGGACCAGTGTTGTCAGCTACCAGTTTAGACACGCTACTGCCCGTGTTGGCATCCAGTAAAAACAGCGCTGCCCTTCCTGCCGTGGAGCCATAACCGTTGCCAACAATGACGCGCCATACGCCTGTAGATGTTGTCGCATCAGCCACCTTGGCAATTTGCGTACTGGCGTTGTTGATCGGATCTATTGCTGATTCGTTGAACGTATATCCCAAGTCGCCGTCTTGCGCAGAAGTGAATTCCCACAAAGGCAAAGTGGCGCTTAGTGTTAATTCGGTTGAACTGAAAAAACTGCTCTGGGTTGTGATGTCGAGCGCGTAATAACCTTTGCCGCCCGCACCCAGACCGCCTACTAAAACAGTACTCCAGGCACCTGTGCTTTTTTGAATATCTGCCACCATCGGAGTGCTGTCCACGAAAAACCTGTGCTCGAAATTCAAGGCGGTCAGTGCGGGAAGATTGGCAAAGACAGAGCCGGGGACATACCCAAACAATTCCTTACCATCAATTCCTGAAAATGCATGAAGCATACCGTCATTTGCGCCTACGTAAATCACGGGAGGGCGCGTCTTGTTGATGACGCGATAGGCGGTATGGCCCAAAAAATTCGGTCCTGAATAGGCGCTGCCCGCGCCCGACAGGGAAGTGATGCCGGAGTTGACAATGTCACCAAGCAGGGTATTTTCCCTTTTACGGAAAAGACCATTGTTTTCACTGGTCCGGTCTCCACGTAAATAATCCAGACGGGCTTGGCCCTGACTATCGGATGCAGCCAGAATACTTTGCTGAGCATTGTTTAGGCTGGTCCACTGTAGTGGCATCGAAGTAAATGATGCAGTGCGTGATGAAGTAAATATTTTTCTGGTTGAAGGCAGCAAAGGCGTTGTCACATAGGCAGGAAATGGCCCTGTGGTTTTAAACCAGTTGGAGGCTTCCCAAATTGGCGTGCTGGCACACTGGCTTGCACTTTGTGATGGAGAACAGGACATAACGGAACCAGTCCATCCTTTTGGGTTATAACTGGCGTACAGGCTTTGGCTTCCAAGGGTCTGGCGAGTGGAATTGACTGCCGCGCTGGAAGCAGAATTGGCTCCAGAACGGCTGGCAATGTCAGCGAACGCACCACTGAGTCCTGCACGCATTGTAATAGGATCATTTCCAGCAAACCAAGTGTCAGGTATGCCGTCCCTTACGCCATTTTTTAAGGCATTCCATGAATCAGGATTGGTGTTCGGATTATTTCCGGTCACTGCATCAGTTCTGAATCCACCATATTTGGTGGCAAGCCAGTACTGACTTTTTTTTCCTGGTGCAGAAGGTGACTCGAGAACATCAACCCAGTAAGTGCTGATGGTTTGTTTTCCAACCAAATCAGACCGAATATCATTGGTATTGGCCCAGTGCGCCAGTCCTGCTATATACGGCGTGTTGCCGCCGCTTACACCGCTTCCAGAGCCGACGCCAAAAGCCCCATTGTCCGCCATGCCCTCCAGATTGCGTGTGATATCCCAAAGGCTTTGGACATTCAGGTTGTCCGGATCAGTGGGCATGTCTGCACTGCATCGTGTATTGGTCGAGCCAGGGAGATTGCCGTCACAATGGGTATTGATGTCACCAATGCCGAGAATGAAATTCTTCTGGCATGAATTGATGATGGGATCACGCGTCCCCCCTCGTAAAAGGTTACTGCCGGTAATCACGGGGAAATTATCGGTTATGGCTGCGGTCAGGGGACTTGAATAAGAAGGAGGAGGTGCCCTGCCACGAAGATAAAGCTGAGCCGCGTAGAAAAGCTCGCTCACGTTGTCATAAGTTTCATAACTGCCGGAGTATCCAAATTTGTTCAGGTAGTTGATCAAGCCGGATTTTGTGTCGGTTTTGCCAATCAACGCATCCGTAGTTGAGGCGTCTGCTGCATCCGGGTTTTCATAAATGATGCCGGAAGTCGAATCCCATTCAGGAACCGGATTTGCTGCTATGCCACCGCCAGCTATGGCGGCGTTGGGACCGACGCTTTTCATCGCAGAGCGCAACACAGCACCATCACGGTAATCATTCACATTGAGATACCCCAGCGCAGCAAATCGCATATTTCTGCTGTACTCCTGAATCAATCCTTCTGGCTTGGCCACTCCAGAATACTGGCTTTTACAGTTTGCTTCTTTACTCACATCCGGGATGGTTGCCCCAACCGGAACTGCTACGCAAGCTTCGACTCGTATGTTGAAGCAGGTGCTTGTGGCTGGCAGTGATGGCGTAGCCACTGCACAGCTTGCCTGCTGATTTGCCGCTGATAAGTTGATGAAATTGTTGCTGTCCGACACTACAAATTTTGAACCGTAGCCAAAAGAACGAACAATTTTATTTACGCCTGTCAGGGGCATTCCCTGAGTGGTAACAATCAAATTTTTCAATGGGTTGTTGTTGAGGCCGCCCTGCTGGCTGCCGAATGACCGGATCAGTACCGTGCGGCCTGTCGTATCTCCGTTGTCCGGGTTGGGACTGCGTTTGGCCATTGTGGAAAAATTGTCACGGGTGCCTCCCGTCATGACAGACCTGAACTGATCCAGATTGGTCATGGTGAGCCAGTTCAGCAGGTTGCCACTCCACTCGCTGGAGCTTGGGCATGCGCCGGTGTTGATGATTTGCTTACTGACAGGTTTGAAGACTTCGTTGACCGTGTCGTAAACATAGCATTTGCGGTTGTCGAAATAGCCGTAGTAGCGTGTGGCGAATGTATATCCGGTGGAGGTATATGAAACCTGGTTACCTGTTGGAAATTCCACCGACAAGGCCAGCACCACATTGCCAGGAATGGAGATGCCTTCTGGCGGCCTCTGGCTTGGCGTAAAAGCAGATGTCAGGGAAGAAAATGCCAGAGCGGCCATCAGCAAAGCAGTTCTGAAACTATATTTTTTTTGAATAACCGAATTCATTGTGGTTTCCTTGCCCGAGGACTAAAGAGGAGAAAAAACCGATTGAAGCGTGACGGATGTAATGACACTGCCGCTTCCCAAAATTCGACCGAATCCCACTGCCGTTATCCTGAAGAATATTTTGGCGGACGTGTTTCTGATATTCAGATCGACGGGGGTGAACACTTCAATTATGTAGCGCGGGGGCCGCGATCCTTGCGTGTTGGCGGGCGCAAATGACGTCAGCGGCGCATTGGTAAATGTGCCGTACTCGATGGTGGGTACCGCTTGCGTGAGGGTTCCACTGCAAGGATAAGACGCTGTATTGGGACCCCAGTCTGCGCCACTCCAGAGCGGCCTGACTAAGCCACAGGTACTGCCGGTTACGTCTACGGCATAGACGCCCCGGTTTTCGGGGGTAAGGCTCAAGCCTCCGTCCCGAAGCGCTATGGGGGTGACAGGGTCCGTGAGAGCCTCGTTTCGTGCGGACCAGAAGGTGGCTGCTTCTGTCGCATTCAATGGACGGGAGCCGGCCGGCCGCAACAATGTGCACAGGCCGGGTGCGCAGTACTGTCCATCAAAGCGCACGCCCAGTATGTCGCGCTCTGCATCGCGCAAGGCAAGCTCTGCGTTTTCCCGGGCGAGCGAAAGGTCGCGATTATTCGCTGCAGATCGCTCTTCAAAAAGTGATCCGCGAACGGCCATGACGCCTAACAGTGACAGCACCATCAGAAAAATGACGGCCGTCACCAACACAAATCCTTGCTGCTGCACAGGGATGCGGGTGAAACAATCAGTTGGGCGAGGAGTAAATGGCATTTCTGAGCGTGGTTACTGAGGTGAATCGTTTCCAAAGCCGGTTGTCTCCCGCATTTCTGGCCACGTCCGCAAGAAAATTGCCGTTGTTGTCGCGTCGGCAGGTTGGCCGGAAGGGCTGTAGCGCTGCAGTACCTGAAGCCGCCGAACCGCTGGTTGTCGCTGTAGCGGACACCATGCAAACCTCCACCGCCGAGACATTGGCCCAACCCAGCGCGGAGGCTGCTACCGTGGCTGCGTTGACATACTGCGACTGGGCTCCCCCGGCCGCTGGCACTGTATTGCCTAGAGCCGCTGCAACCCCTGGCTGGGCTGTTTGATAGCGCAGTACAAATTCCTCAACACCTCGCGCCAAGGGTTGCGGAATGTTGTTCCCGGAGCCCGCGCAGTACAACTCGTTGATAGTGTCGGTACTGGTCTGTACAAAGTACCTGTTGATGATGATTTTTGCACCTGCAGGCGCGATGCCCTGTTGGTTGCAGTCGCGTCCTTCACCTGTGGCAGCATTAGGTGACAGCAGGCTTTTGATGGGATTAGCGGTTGCACTGGGAGCCGCCTGAAATGCTATCTGCAGGGATTGCTGTGTGGCATTGGCGGCGCCGCATGCCGGCGCTGCTGTTCCTGCAATCATGATGGCATTGGGTGTGCCGGTCATTGCGCCATCGCAGCCAAAGACCGGCAACAGGCCTGGGAAAAACTGTGTCAGCGGCGCTTCGAGGGCTGCGGCTTCTGGTACGCGCTGGTAAAGGTTCGACAACTTGGCATTCCCTGGATTGAACAGGGACGCAGCCTGGGGTTGACCGGAAATATCGAAGTCGAAAATGTCGACATAGCCTGCCAAGGAAAGGTCATGCTGCAGCAGCCGCTGGACGATAGAAGCAGGTTCATTGAGTTCTGACTGATTTTCCCGTTGCCTCGCAAGATTGGTACTGTTGAGATAGGCTGTGCCGATAGCAATCAGAATGACCAGTGCTATCGTGAGTGCAACCAGTACCTCGATTAGCGTCATCCCGTTTTGGCGTTGATCAAGCTTGCGGGTTTTTTCGTTTGTCATGGAGTTACCAGCACGGTAAGGCATCGAACACCTCCTACCCGAGGTGCAGGGCAGCCTTGATCGACCGGTACTGGATCGGGATTGGCCGCCGTGCCGACTTCGTTCTGCTGCTTTTCCTGCCACATGACGATCACCTGCCGCGCGGTTCGATCGGTTTCCCCGCCAGCACCTGTGAGTGGGAAAATAGCACCTCGACCGTCAGGCAACGCTTGAAGTGACAAGCGCCAGTCACGCATGTCCTTGACGGCTGACTGTGCTGATGTGCAAGCTGTCGTCAAACCGCAGACAGGGTCAGCAGGTAAGGCAGCCAGTGTTGCAGCTGCATAAGCCTGGGGGGCAAGATAGGTGCTGGTCGGATTGGGTGGAGTAGCGTCGATGACCGCATTGCTGTTTGCCTTGATTTTTTCGGTGATGAATTGAGCCTGCATCACGGCCTGGTTGCGCATCTGTGCGGTTTGCTGATAGCGGGTGGCAGCCAATTGAAGACCAGCCGCACCAAGCAAGCCTATCGCGACGACGAGCATGGTCACCAAAATTTCGATCAGGGTGGCCCCTTGCTGGTTTTTTATGGATGTATTCAGCGTCATTTTGAATACCGTCGTCCGCTTATGCGCCACAGGTTGTGGTTAAATTTAAAAACTGGTCATTGTTGTAGACCCTGAGCCGGCCCGTCCTAGCAATGCATATATATTTGGATAGCGAACTGTCGACAGCTGGAAAGTCTCTCACCATCAAATGAGCTCCTGCAAAGTTGCCAACAGGCAACCCATTGGGCAAAAAGGTAATGGAGCGGGCTGCGTTGATATTTGGGGTAAGGGTCGCTCGGTTCACAGGCAGCGTGTCTTGCAATATGTTGCCACCAACTGCCGTTACGACGATCCAGCCCATCTCATAACCTGAGGCGGTGCAAATAGCCCCATCGCTGCTCGCACAAATAGTTATAGCTAGATTTTGCCGAACGGCCTCGTTGCGCGCGAAATAAAACGACTGAGTCCAATCGTTTACCGAAACCCGAATTCGGTTGCTCACGACCATTGCGTTCCATGATGGTGTGGCCAATGCAGCAATGATTGCCACCATCGTCATCACCACCATAAGTTCGATCAGGGTAAAACCAGAATGGACAGATTTAGTGTGGTGATTTAGGGGCCAGCATTTCATTCTTTCAATATAAAACAAAATTTACATTGCACTGTCGGCATACCGCTGAAAGGTTATTTTCAATAGCTGAGCGGTAACGGGAAAGGGTTACCGCCCTACCTCATCCACCATCGCTTTGAACTCGTCAATATCCTCAAAACTCCGGTACACGCTGGCAAAGCGGATATAGGCAATCTTGTCGAGTTTCTTGAGTTGCTGCATCACCAGTTCGCCCAAGTGGGCCGACGCCACCTCGCGCAGGCCCAGGTTCAGCAGCTTTTCCTCGATCTGTTCGACGGCTGCATCCACTTGCGCGGTGCCGACCGGACGCTTGCGCAGCGCCAGGGTCATGGAGCCAAGAATCTTGCTGCGCTGGTAATCGGTGCGGCGGCCGTCTTTCTTGACGATGGACGGAAAGCTGACGTCGGCGCGCTCATAGGTGGTGAAACGCTTTTCGCAGGCCGCGCACTGGCGGCGGCGGCGAATAAAGTCGGCGTCTTCTGAAATCCGGGTTTCGACGACCTGGGTTTCAAGGTGGCCGCAGAAAGGGCATTTCATTTGTTTAACCCCGATTTATTTGATTAAACTGCCCTTTGGCCTAATGCCAGCGGAGGGCTATAGCTACTGAAAACGTAGCAGTCGTGGATCCCGGCACAGGGCCGAGATGACAGACTCGATAAATCGATCAGCCGTAAACCGGAAACCGGCTTGTCAATGCATGGACCTTGGCGCGAACCGCTTCAATATTGGCCGCATCGCGCGGATTGTCCAGCACGTCAGCGATCAGATTGGCCGTCATGCGCGCTTCCTCATCCTTGAAGCCGCGTGTGGTCATGGCCGGGGTGCCGATGCGCACTCCGCTGGTGACCATCGGCTTTTCCGGGTCGTTTGGAATGGCGTTCTTGTTGATGGTCATGTGGGCGCTGCCCAGCACGGCTTCGGCTTCCTTGCCGGTGATGCCCTTGGCGCGCAAATCCACCAGCATGACGTGGCTTTCGGTCCGGCCACTAACGATGCGCAGGCCGCGCTCGGTCAACGTTTCGGCAACGATCTGGGCGTTCTTCAGGACTTGCTGCTGGTAGGTCTTGAACTCGGGCGTCAGCGCTTCCTTGAAAGCGATGGCTTTGGCTGCAATCACGTGCATCAGCGGGCCGCCCTGCAGGCCAGGGAAGATGGCGCTGTTAATTGCTTTTTCGTGCTGGGCCTTCATCAGGATGATGCCGCCGCGTGGGCCGCGCAGGCTCTTGTGGGTGGTCGAGGTCACGACGTCTGCATACGGCACGGGGTTCGGATAGATGCCAGCGGCAATCAAGCCGGCGTAATGCGCCATGTCCACCAGGAAAATCGCGCCGACGTCCTTGGCGACTTTGGCGAAGCGCTCGAAGTCAATGCGCAGGCTGTAGGCAGATGCGCCTGCAATGATGAGCTTGGGCTTGCTTTCGTGGGCCTTACGCTCCATCGCGTCATAGTCGATTTCTTCCTTGTCGTTCAGGCCGTAGGACACGACGTTGAACCACTTGCCGCTCATGTTCAATGACATGCCATGCGTCAGGTGACCGCCTTCGGCCAGGCTCATGCCCATGATGGTGTCGCCGGGCTTGAGGAAGGCAAGGAAGACGGCTTCGTTGGCAGAAGCGCCGCAATGCGGTTGCACGTTGGCGGCATCGGCACCAAAAATCTGCTTGACGCGGTCAATGGCGAGTTGCTCGGCCACATCGACGTGTTCGCAGCCGCCGTAGTAGCGGCGGCCGGGGTAGCCTTCGGCGTATTTATTGGTCAGTTGCGAGCCTTGCGCGGCCATGACGGCAGGCGAGGCGTAATTTTCACTGGCGATCAGTTCGATGTGATGCTCTTGGCGGGCGTTTTCAGCCTCGATGGCAGCAAAAATTTCAGGATCGGTCTGTTCGATGAGAATATTGCGGTGGTACATGGCAGTCCTTCAAGACTTTGGTTCCTTGTCCTTTGGCTTTGATGCAAAGCAAAGGAAGCAAGGGCTGCCCAGGCGAACGGCTAAACGCTTTTTGGCCCAATGGCCGCAAACGGTGCGCTTCCCCGTGGTGTCCCACGTCCGCATCAATGGTTGTAAAACCTGGATGCCTATCGCCAGTCGCGCACCGCGCTAGTGTAGCGTAGCGTGTCCGGCCGACACGTTAAGGGCTTTACGATTCGTCCAATTGCACCATGTCCTGTGCGGGTTTGCGCTCAGCAGGAAAGGACACAGACGTGGTTTGCGCAGGGGCTGGTGTTGCCACAAAACGCGGTGCAGTCGTTGGTGGGCGCTGGCCGCCCACCACAGCCAGCAGTCGGGCACGTTCGGCCATGACCTTGTTGGCATAGCCGCCATCGCTTTCAAGGTTGGCAGCGCCAACATAGTATTTCAGTCCTCCTTCGATGGAACCAGCGCGCGTGATGCACTCCTGCAGCACCTTGACACCAACACGCAGGTTGGCCACCGGATCAAAGGCGGCGAGCCGGCCGCCGATCTTGGCATATTTGTCATGGTGAATCTGCGTCATTACCTGCATCAGGCCCTGGGCGCCGACCGGGCTTTGTGCAAATGGGTTAAAGCCCGATTCAATCGCCATGATCGCCAGGATCAAGGTCGGATCAAGCTTGACCTTGTGGCCAATATCGAAAGCTTCAGCCACCAATGTTCCGACGGGTTCCTGCGCCACCGAATACTTCTTGCTGATCCATAAAGCGACTGCCGCCTGTTGGCTGGAAAGAACCTTTGGCTTGTCGGCAGGTGAAGGTTCGGCCGTAGCCTGTTGTGCGGGCACGATGCTTTCGGATTCCACCGCAGTGCCGCGCCGCTCCTGCAGCCAGGCCATCAGCTTGACTTCGCTTGTGTCGCGCAGATCGGGTCGGGCCATCAGCGTGACAACGGCAAAGACAACGGCCAGGCCCAAAAGGGCAAAGCTGCTGTGCGTAATCACAAAAAATCCGCGGGCAATGTCGTCGGCAACTGTTCCAAAGCTGCTTTTCAAATTACTCAGACAAGTCTTGACGTTGAAATCAAAACGGTTATTCGCTAGCGCTGTCATAGCACTCCTTTCTTTGCATGCAAACCTTTTGAGGCGGAGCAGGCTTTGATCGGGTCGCCATCAAACCATGCAGCTGTCTGCAGGTTGTTGACCCTCGAGGATGCTGCCTGGAAAGGCAGCGCGTTCGGGTAAGCCCTTGCTTTGCAGGACTTGGTCGCATTCTAATTACGCGTTAAATAACCTGTCAATCATAAAGATTTACTTCAATATATGAAAAAATGTTTAAAAAAGACCTTTTTTGTCGAAAATCTCGTTATTTTCCGAATTCGAGCGTTTCTTTGCAATGCTTGCTTCATGTAACGTCTTGTGCTGATCGGTTGGAGATTTTTTGAAAAGGACCCAAAATGATCCAAAGAAAATCTCAATCAATTCGGTTTACGTGATTGAAAACTTAGACTTGCCGTTGTAAAGCGATGGTTTTAATCTTCACTTGTCCGGGTTTTCGGACGCCAACCGGGTAACCAATCCCGGTAATGCCTGGAAGCAATCACTTGCTTCCATCGCACTGGGGACGATTCATCTCTCCTTTTGCGTAGCCAGATGGCATGGGTTTTATGCCCGCCATCAACCCCGGTCAGTCATGCTGACCGGGGTTTTTTTATATTGATTTCTTTCGGCATGCAATTCTGCGCGGCCAAACTGTCTGAACATTTTTTGTTCTTGGGCCAGTTCGGTGCTTCATTCACTTCGCTGACATCAACGTGTGACCTGTACTGCGGGAGCTTGTCTGCTTCTTCGCAAAGTGCAAGATGGTCAAGAAACACTTGGTTTTTAGTGATTTGCCGCCTTCCGGCTGTTTTGAGAACTGCCCGGACCAAGCCGCCAGACGCAAAATGGACACCGTACACCGAACTTAATTTGGCAATGCCATAAAAACAGCGAAAATACGTGGATTGCTTTAATGTCTAAAGTTGTAGGTAGCCAGGCCTTGCAAGCCACAAACCAAATTTTTCTTCGCTGACAGAACTTCCTGCTCTTCGCCCCTTGAGTCTTGACGCTGCCGGCAGGCACGCCCGTCGGGGGCTTTGAATGCGTGGCGCAGGTGCTGTTGCTGGCGGCTTTTTTTCCGAAACGATTGTTAACTATGCTGCGCTTTCCCTTGTCCAAATCTTCCAAAGCCGACGCCACGCCGGCCGCCGCCGTGAAAACCGGCACTGCCAAAACCGCCAAAACCGCAGAAGCCCATCCGCTGGATGGCCTGACCGGCGGCGCTTTTTCAGCCTCCACCTCGGGCGAGCGGGCTTCCCGCATCCGTCAGTGGCTGACCACCGATCCCAGCGTCGAGCAGATGGCCGAGGTGTACAAAGACCTGGCCAACCGCGACAAGGGCGCGGCCAAGCCTTTGAAGGAAAAGCTTGACGAAGCCCGGCGCAGCAAAGGCCAGGAAGCTGTCGCCGCCGAATGGGCTGAAAAAGCCCAGGCGCTGCTGGCGTTGCCCAAGCTCAACCTGGCCAATGCCCTGGCCTGGCAGCGCGACGCCGCCAAAGCCGGTGCGCCTCTGTCCAAAGAGCCGCTGGCCGGACTGAAGGTGCAGCTCGCCGAGCGCGTCAAGACGATTGAAGACCTGCAGCACCGCACCCAGGTGCAACGCGAAGCCGCCGTGTTGATCGCCCAGCGCATTGAAGTGCTGTCGATCAAGCCGTGGCGCGACGCCGAGTCCGTGCTTGAAACGCTGCGCACCGACGTGGCGCACTGGCAGGCACAGGCTGACGAAGTGGCGCAGGACGCCAATTGGGCCAGCGTCGATGCCAAGTTCCCGCCGCTGCTCGACGCCTCGCGCGGCCAGTTGCTGGCGGTCTGGGATGCGTTTCAAAGCGCCCTGGCCGTGGCCATGAAGGCTGCTGAAGACAGCGCTGCGCCGCTGCCTACCGTGCCGGTCTGGGCCGACGAGCTGCGCGCCGCGCGCGGCCTGCCAACTTTGAAATCCGAGCAGCAGGGCGCTGCCGACGCCGGCCAGCCTGCCCGCGCGCCCAAGACCCGGATGGACCCGGCCGCGCTGAACGACCTGCGCGCCAAGTCCTCCGCCTTCGTGCAGCAGGCCCTCGCCAGGCTGGAACACGAAGTCACCGAAGGCCACGGCAAGTCCACGCCCAAGGTGGCCGCCGAGCTGCGCCAGGCGCTGAAGGACAACATCCGCAACATCGACAGCAAGCTGGAAGCCGCCGCGCATGCCGCGCTGACCGCTGCTGGCGAACTCGAAGGCTGGCAGCGCTGGCGTGCCGACCAGATCCGCGAGGAACTGGTCGTAAAGGCCGAGGCATTGCTCGTCAAGCCACTCGGCGGTCGCAAGCAACAGGACGCGCTGCGCCACATGCGCGAGCAATGGAAGACCAGCGACCAGGGCGGCACGCCCAACCACGCGCTGTGGAAGCGTTTTGACGATGCCTGCAACGAAGCGCACAAGGTCGTCGAAGCCTGGCTGGAAAAGGTCAAGGAACAGGCCGAAGCCCAGAAGGCTCAGCGTCAGGCGCTGATCGACGAAGTGCTGGCCTGGGCCGAAGCCCACAAGGACAACAGCGACTGGAAGATGCACATTCGCAGCCTGAACGGCTTTGTCGAAAAATGGCGCGAAGCCGGCCACTTGGGCGACAAGGCGTTCGCCGAAATCCAGCCGCTCTGGAAAGCCGCCATGGACCAGGCCGACGCCGGCCTGACCGCCGCCCGAGGCGCGAGCCTGGCGCGCCGCCGCGCGATGATTGAGGAAGCACAAGCATTGGGCGCCGAGCCGCAGCTGCGAATCGACGCCGTGAAGTCGCTGCAGCAGCGCTGGCAGCATGAGGCGCAAAGCGTGCCGATCGAGCGCAAGCAGGAGCAAAAGCTCTGGGACGCTTTCCGCAAGCCGATTGACGACGCCTTCCAGCGCAAGACTGTCGAGCGCGAAAAATCTGCCGCCGCGCTGGGCGAGCACGACCGCTACGTGCTCGAAGCCGCCAAGGCCGTCGAGCAGGCCACCGCCAGCGGCGACGCGCAAAAAATCCATGCCGCCGCCAAGGCACTGGAAGCCGCCGTGCGCGGACAGGTCGCCGCCGCAGCCCAAGCCAAAACCGCCGCCGATGCCGCGCCTGCGGCCCCGGTTTCCGAATCAGATCAGCCTTCCGCGCAGGACGCGCCTATACAGGAAGCTATCGAAAGCGTAGCAACCGAGGCGACTGTCGATGCCGACGGCAACCCGACCGCCGAAGCCATTGAAGAGGGTTTTTCCGAGTCCTCGGAACCCGCCATCGCGCCCGCAGAGCCGGTCGCCCCGCCCAAGCCGGCGCCCAAGAAGATCGTCGCCATGCGCGGCGACGACCGCCCCGGCGCCCGCCGTGCCGAGCCCGCGTCCGCAGGCCGTGGCGGCAAGTTTGGCGACCGCAAAGACGCGCGACCGAGCGGCAAGCCCAGCGGCCCGCGCCAGAGCACCGACAACAAGTTCGAGCCTTACCGTCCCGAGCGCACCGAGCGTTTCAGCGAACGCAGCGAGCGTCCGGCATTTGAAGAGCGCGGCCCGCGCCTGGGCGATGCCGCCTTCCGCGCCCAGCGCGAGGCTTTCGAGGCCGCTAACCATGCGCTGAAAAAGCTCGCCATGCAGGCGCACGGCGAAGTGCTGACCAACCTCTTGACCGCGTGGGAAAAGCGCGACCCCGAGCAACTGCCTGCCGCGCAGGAACTGGGCAAGCAGGTTGCGCCAGCGGTGCGCACCAGCTGGGTGAAGGCGCTGGGCGAGCCAGCCGGAAAAGAGGCCGCTGAATCGCTGCTGCGCCTGGAAATGGCCGCCGAGCTGCCAACACCGGCCGAGCACATCAGCGCGCGCCGCATGTTGCAGCTGCAACTGCTGACCCGCCGCAATGCGCCGGCGCCAACCGAGACCTGGGGCGAGGACACCGCCAAGGTGCTGGCCGCCGAGTTCGACGCCAGCAATGCCCGACGCCTGCAAAACGCGCTGAAGGCCTTGCTCAAGCGCTGAAGCCGCGGGCCAGGTCCACAACGCAGCGTCGATGCCGCGTGACCCGGCCTCGATCAGCGCTGTCATTCCCGCGAAGGCGGGAATGACGAACGGAACCTCTGTCCCCGCCACCTTTTTCTTCCCACGCCATGACGCCCCAGGACTTTATTCAAAAATGAAGTCCCGGCGGCCCGGCGCACGGCATGAATGAAGAGCAGGGCGCGCAAAGCCATTTCCTGGACCTGTGCGAGCTGCTGGCCGTACCCAAGCCCGGCAGCGAAGCGGGCTATCTGTTCGAGGAAAAGAACAGCGTCATCGGCGGGCGCACGGGTTATGCCGACGTGTTCCGGCGCGGCGCCTTCGCCTCGGAAAACAAGGCGCCGGGCAAGAACCTCGACGCGCGCTCAAGCAACAGCTCAGCTACAGCCTCGCCCTAAGCAACCCGCCGATTCTGGTGGTCTGCGACCGCCTGACGATCCGCATTCACACCCAGTTCACCGGCCACCCGAGCGAAATGCACACGGTGCTGCTGGCCGAGCGCACACTGACCAAGCTCTACAACCAGCGCCCGGCGTGGCTGGACGCCGCCCACCAGGCGCTCGACGCCGCCGTGGCCGCCGCCTATGGCTGGCTGGACTACCGCGCCGACTTGCCGGACGAAGACATCCTCAAGCGCCTGCTGGCGCTGAACCTGCAGCGCGCCAAGACGCAGGGCGCTATTAAATAAATAGCTAATTAAGCATACGGGACGTGCGCAAAAGGCCTATTTGGTTAAAATTTTGCAAAGATTCACGGTTGAAACGCCTTTGCCCTCCCTGTCATTGCGGGCCTGACCCGCAATCCATGGCATCCCAGCCAGGCCGCAGCCAGGCAGCGGCTGGAACCCAGCGCACGTTTGACTGCGCAGGCAGGGCTGTCCGTCGGCAAAATTTTTTCGCTTGTCTGTCGTGCCGCATTTCTTTTCGGCCAGCGCCTGCGGTTTAGGGCTGAGACGCTTGATGCATCCAAGGGGTTTCTGGCCGATGCTGGCCGGCTACAAATCGGTGCGCAGCTTCCAGATTTCGGGAAACAGCACCACGTCGAGCATCTTGCGCAGGTAGCTCACGCCGCCGGTCCCGCCGGTGCCGCGCTTGAAGCCGATCACGCGCTCGACGGTGGTGACATGGCGAAAGCGCCAGAGCCGGAAGGCGTCCTCCAGATCGGTCAGTTCTTCGCCCAGCTGGTACAGGTCCCAGTACTTCTCGGGGTTGCGGTAAACCGTCAGCCAGGCGCTTTGCACCGCATCGTTTTCCGGGTAGCCCTGGGTCCAGTCGCGCTCGGTATGGCTGGCGGGCACATCCAGCCCGCGCCGGGCCAAAAGGCGCAATGCTTCGTCGTACAGCGACGGCGCTTCAAAAGCGGCTTGCACCTGTGCCAAAAGGTCGGGCCGGTGGGCGTGGGGTTTGAGCATGGCGGCGTTCTTGTTGCCCAGCGCAAACTCGATGCAGCGGTATTGCGCGCTCTGAAAACCGCTGGAGTTCGCCAGGTAGGGCCGTATGGCGCTGTATTCGGGCGGCGTCATGGTGGCCAGCACGTCCCAGGCGTGGACCAGTTGCTCCATGATCTTGCTGACGCGCGCCAGCTTCTTGAAGGCGCTGCCAAGTTCGTCCTGCGCCACGTTGGCAATCGCCGCATGCAGCTCGTGGAGCATCAGCTTCATCCAGAGTTCGCTGGTCTGGTGCTGGATGATGAACAGCATCTCGTCATGCGACGGCGACAGCGGCTGCTGCGCGCCGAGGAGGGCGTCCAGGTGCAGGTAGTCGCCATAGCTCATGCTCCGGCTGAAGTCGAGCTGCGCTTTTTCTTCGCGAACGATGTCGGCGGGTTGGGCGGTTGGGGTCATGTCAGGTCACCGCCTGCTTCTGGTTGAACCGGGCTTGCTGCCACTCGCCGGATTCCAGCACCTGCCGCAAATGCTCGACCGCCTGCCACACGTCTTCAAAGCCGATGTACAGCGGCGTCAATCCAAAGCGCAGGATGTCCAGGTGCCGGTTGCCGTCGCCCGCGCGGAAGTCGCCAATCACACCCCGGGCAATCAGCGCCTGCACGATGGCATAGGCGCCTTCGGGGCGCGTCAGGCAGACCTGCGAGCCGCGCTGCGCCGGGTCGCGCGGCGTTGCCAGCCCGAGGCCGTGGCCGGCGCAGCGCGCTTCAACCAGCGCGATGAACAGCTCGCTCAGCGCCAGCGACTTGGCGCGCAGCGCCGCCATGCCGCCCAATGGTTCGGCCGCCAGCACGGTGTCCAGCCCGCAATCGAGCGCTGCCAGGCTCAGGATTGGCTGCGTGCCGCACAAAAAGCGCGTGATGCCGGGGGCCGGGCGATAGTCGGGCGTGAACTCAAAGGGCGCGGCATGGCCCCACCAGCCGGCCAGCGGCTGCCAGAAACGGCTGGCGTGCCGTGAATGCGCCCAGACAAAGGCGGGTGCGCCGGGGCCGCCATTCAGGTATTTGTAGCTGCAGCCCACGGCGAAGTCGGCCTGCGCGCCGTTCAGGTCCACCGGCACCGCGCCGGCACTGTGCGCCAAGTCCCAGACCGCCAGGATGCCGGCTCGGTGGGCGGCCTGGGTCACGGCCGCGATGTCGTGCATCGCGCCGGTGCGGTAGTTGACATGCGTCAGCATCAGCACGGCAACTTCGGCGGTCAAGGCGCCGGCCATGTCCTCGGGCTCGACCAGCCGCAGTTGCAAGCCGCGTTCCCGGCACAGCGACTCGGCGATGTAGAGGTCGGTCGGAAAGTTGCTGCGTTCGCTGACCAGCACGGTGCGGACTGGCGCATCCTCGCGGGCGATGTTGAGCGCGGCGCTCAGCACCTTGTAGAGGTTGACCGACGTGCTGTCGGTGGCCACGACCTCGCCGGGCGCGGCGCCCACCAGCCGTGCAATCTTGTCGCCCAGGCGCTGCGGCGCATCGAACCAGCCGGCGCTGTTCCAGGAGCGGATCAGGCCCTGGCCCCATTCCTGCGTCACCGCCTCGGCCACGCGGGAGGCGGTGGCGGTGGGCAGCACGCCGAGCGAATTGCCATCGAGGTAAATCACGCCTTCGGGCAGCGTGAACTGCTGGCGCAGCGCGCGCAGCGGGTCTTGCGCATCCAGGGCGCGGCAGTCTTGCAGGGTGGGCGTCATGTCGGCGGTCTTTCAGGGTTCAGGGCAGTTCGCGCAGGATGGCGCGAACCGGCGAGGCGTCGGCCTGCATCAGCTTGAGGGGCAGGGCGATGAGTTCGTAGTCGCCTTCGGGCACGTCGTCGAGCACCAGGTTTTCCAGCACCCGCAGGCCGTGCGCCAGCAGCAGGTGGTGGCAGGGCAGGTCCTGGCTGGCGGCCGGGTCCACGCTGGGCGTGTCAATACCGATAAGCGCTATGTTTTTACTAGCTAGCAGCGCAAGCGTGGCGGGCGCAATCGCACTAAACGATGCCCAGGACTGGCTGGCGGCGCGGGATGTGCGCAGCAGCACTCGGGCGGGCAGGTTTTCAAGTGCGTGGGCCAGGTGCGCGGGCTCGATCAGCGGTCCGCTGTCCAGGCAATGGATGACGCGGCACGGCCCAAGGTAAGGCTGCAGATCGACCGCGCCAATCGCCGCTTCGCCGCTGGCGTAGTGCAGTGGCGCATCGGCATGTGCGCCGGTGTGCGGCGACAGCGTGATGCGGTTGACGTTGACCGGGCACTCGGGCGCGAGCGAAAAATGCAGTTGCTGCGAATAAGCGGTGTCGCCGGGAAAGACGTCGGAATGCGCGTCCACCGCAGGCGAGATGTCCCAGAGTTTCAGGCGCCTGGCGGGAGCAGCAGCGGCGGAAAAAGGGGAAGCAAGAGGGGAAGCGGGTTGCGTCATGCGGCAAAGGTAGCATTTAAGAAAAAGCCGCGGTGTCGGTTATTTCCAACTTATTTTGTAAATTTACAGTGAAGGCCACAGACCGGGCAGTTGCGCAGCGTCGGGGAAGGGCGGTGCGCGTGCGATGGATTCGAAAAACCTGGCGTGTCGCCGTGACTACACTGGTCCCGATGAGCCACCCTTATGAATCGCCTTTGGTACAGCACCGGCCAGTTTCGTATTACTGGAGCGGCGACGCCCTTCGCAGCCGAAGCGTCAGCAGCGTCGTGCTGTCTGGCACGGTCGATGTGCCTGTGCTGCCTGCCAGGCTGATGGCCGACTGGAACACGGACATCTCGCTGCGCCTGCAATTGGTCCCCGGTGACGTCGAGTCCCTGCCTTTGCCGCGCGCCCGTGCGCGCTGGCCGGACTACCGGCAATGCGTGCAAGCGGTGTCCGGCTGGACGACCTCGATCGGGTTGCCTGGCATGCTTGCCCAATGCGACGTCGCGCTGATGGTCTGCCGCGGCGCACGCTACCACCATGACGGCGCGCAGTACGGCAGCGCTGCGTTTTGCAATCTTTTTCTGAGCGACGACAAGGGCCTGGACCTGCATTTTCCGTCGAGCGGCCATCGAATTCCCCTGACAAAGGGAACGCTGGTGATCTTCGACACCGGCCAGCCGCATGCGGTTGTTCCGCGCGACAGCAGCGACTTTGATATTGGCGATTTCCCGAACGACCTCGACTGCACGCAGGTATTCCTGACCTGGGAGCTTGCCATCGAGCATGCCGACGTGGCGCGCGTGCTCGGGATCAAATTCGACATCGACAAGGCAGCATGTCTGCCATTGGATGAGGAGCAAGTCTGGCTTTACGGCGCACGGGCCGAAGTGTGTCCGGCTTCCGGCCGTTGGCGCCGCGTTGATTAATCCCCCAACCTGAAAAAATAGCCAGCTGGCCGACCACCATGGGCTGATTTTTCGTATTCATCATTTTGACAAGCATGGGCGAGAATCCTTGCTCGTGCGGCCACAGGGCTGCGTTGTTTCACGTTGACTTATAAAAGACAAAGGTTTTTTCATGACTTCAATCGACAAAGTGGCCCTCGTGACTGGCGCGGGAACCGGCATCGGCAAGGCGGTAGCGCTGGCGCTGCTGGCGGCAGGCTATCGCGTGGTGCTGGCCGGGCGCCGCATCGAGCTGCTGCAAGAGGTTGCCAAGGCTGCTGGCCGCGACCGTATCCTGCCCGTCGCCACCGATGTCAGCCAGCCCGAGTCGGTCGATGCGCTGTTTTCCACCATCAAGGAAAAATTTGGCCGCCTGGACGTTTTATTCAACAATGCTGGCGTCAATTCGCCACGCGCCGGCTTTGAAGACCTGACGTACGACCAGTGGCAAAACGTTGTGAACATCAACCTGACCGGTTCCTTCCTGTGCGCGCAGGGCGCTTTCAGGATGATGAAAAATCAATTGCCGCAGGGCGGCCGCATCATCAACAACGGCTCGATTTCGGCGCATGCGCCCCGGCCCAACTCGGCGCCTTACACGTCAACCAAGCATGCCATCACGGGCTTGACCAAGGCAATTTCGCTTGACGGCCGCAAGTACAACATCGCCTGCGGGCAGATCGACATTGGCAATGCGCTGACCGAGTTGTCGGCGCGCATGGCGACCGGCGTGCCGCAGGCGAATGGCGAGATCGCCATCGAAGCGATGATGGACGCGAGCGAAGTGGCCGATGCAGTGGTCCACATGGCAGCGCTGCCGCTGAGCACCAACATCCAGTTCATGACCATCATGGCGACGAAAATGCCATTTGTCGGCCGGGGCTGATGCCGCCAAAGCACTCTCCTGAAGGGCCTTGACGGCTTCAGATCGCCATCAGGCCGGCGCTTCGGCTTGGCAGGATGATCTGCATCAAGGTGATTCAGGCTGACGGGCATCACGATGCCATCTGTTACTTATACAATGAGAATCATTTTCATTTAATAGAGTGCGGCAACCATGACCCTGGCCCATTTATCCTCTGGTACGGCAGACATCGGACTCGATGAATGGCCGCAGCGCTTGCCCGCTCAGGTGCTCAGGCTGATGCCGCCAGGCGATGAGGAGGAGCGTGAAGTCTTGCTGCGCCTGCTGGAAATCGGTTTTCTGCCCGGCGAGCCGGTGCAGGTCATGGCGCGTGGTTTTCCGGGCAACGATCCGCTGGCGGTCAGGGTGGGGCATACGACGTTTGCCCTTCGGAGCCATGAGGCCGCGCTGATTCGTGTGGGCCCGCTGGCCGCTGTTGCGGCCTGCGCCGCGTGACCGCCGCTGTCAATGCGGTGGGTGAGCCACTGCGGGTGGCATTGCTGGGCAATCCCAACTGCGGCAAGACGGCACTGTTCAATTTGCTGACTGGTAGCCGCCAGAAGGTGGCGAACTATGCCGGCGTCACCGTCGAGCGCAAGGAAGGCCAGGTGCTGACGGCGTCGGGCCACCGCGTGATGGTGCTCGACCTGCCCGGTGCCTACAGCCTGAATGCCTTGAGTGCCGACGAAGCAGTGACTCGCGACATCGTCATCGGCCAGCGGCCTGGCGAGCCCTTGCCTGACCGGCTGGTGTGCGTCGCCGATGCAACCAACCTGCAACTCAACCTGCGCCTGGTGCTGGAAGCACGGGTGCTGGGCCTGCCAATGGTGCTGGCGCTGAACATGAGCGACGCCGCCCGCCGCGCCGGCATCGTGATTGACCGCAACGTGCTGTCGCACGAGCTGGGCATGCCGGTGGTTGAAACGGTGGGTGTGCGCCACGATGGCGCGCATGAACTGCTGCACTTTCTGGACGATTGGCCAGCGCCCAACGGAAAAATTGATGGCGTACCCGCCTGGCAGGCCCCGACTTTCGATCAGGTCATGGACACCCAGCTCGAAGTGCGCCGCATCATGCGGCTGGCGGTGCAGTCGCCGCCCGACAGCCTGCACGCCGACGACGCCATTGACCGGCTGGTGCTGCATCCGCTGTGGGGCATGCTGCTGCTGTGCGTGATCCTGTTCCTGATGTTCCAGGCCGTGTTCAGCTGGGCCACGCTGCCGATGGACGCCATCAAGTCGGCGATGGATGGCCTGTCCGGCCTGTTGCGCACGCACATGCCCGAAGGCGTGCTGCAAAGCCTGTTGGCCGATGGCATTCTGGCCGGGGCCGGTGGCGTGCTGGTGTTTTTGCCGCAGATCCTGATCCTGTTCTTTTTTATCCTGGCGCTGGAGGATTCGGGCTATCTGCCGCGCGCGGCTTTTTTGCTGGACCGCGTGATGGGCAGTGTCGGCCTGTCAGGTCGCTCCTTCATTCCGCTACTGTCGAGCTTTGCCTGCGCGATTCCGGGCGTGATGGCAACGCGCACGATTACCCACTGGCGCGACCGGCTGGTGACCATCATGATTGCGCCGCTGATGACCTGCTCGGCGCGCCTGCCGGTGTATGCGCTCTTGATTGGCGCCTTCATTCCTGAACGCACGGTAGCGGGCATCTTCAACCTGCAGGGGCTGGTCATGTTTGCGCTTTATGTCGGCGGCATCGTCAGTGCCATGGCGGTGGCGGCGCTGTTCAATCTCTGGCGCGGCCATGCGCGGCCCACGCCGCTGATCATGGAATTGCCCGCCTACCGGGTACCCAGCCTGCGCCAACTGGCCATGGGTCTGCATGAACGGGCGATGATTTTTTTAAAGCGCGTTGGCGGCATCATCCTGGCACTGACCGTGATCTTGTGGTTTTTGTCCACGTTTCCGGCACCGCCCGAGGGTGCTGTTGGCCCGGCCATCCAATACAGCCTGGCCGGACGCCTGGGCCATGCGCTGCAGGTGATTTTTGCGCCCATCGGTTTCAACTGGCAGATTGCAATTGCGCTGGTGCCGGGTCTGGCTGCACGCGAAGTAGCAGTCGGCGCCTTGGGCACGGTGTATGCGCTGTCGGCCACGGGCAATGACGTGGCGTCGGCGCTGGGTCCAGTGATTGCCCAGACCTGGTCGCTGGCTACCGCCATGTCGCTGCTGGTCTGGTATGTGTTTGCGCCGCAATGCATTTCGACCCTGGTCACAGTGCGGCGCGAGACCAACAGTTGGCGGTACGCCTTTTTCATGGCGGGCTACATGTTCGGGCTGGCCTATGGTGCCAGCTTGATCACTTATCGGCTGACGTTGTTATGGGGAGGTGTTTGAGATGCTGCAGCAATGGATTACCGGAATCATGGTGGCTTTTGCCGCTGCCTATGCGCTGTGGTACTGGATGCCCGCCGGCCTGCGCCGCCGGCTGGGGCGGCTGCAAAAAAAGCTGGGTGAAAAACCCGGTTGCGGTGCTTGCAGCAGTTGCGGCGGCTGCGCAACGGCTGGAAAGCGCCCTGCAGCGGTTAACGTTGAAGGGCAACGCCAGCCGCTGTGGATGAAGCCGGAGCGTTGACGTCGGGATTCTCGACGCTATTGCGTTGCTACAGGCGTCCGAGCAGCAGGAATTCCATCAGGGCTTTCTGCACATGCATGCGGTTCTCCGCCTCGTCCCAGACCACCGATTGCGGGCCGTCGATTACGTCGGCTTCGACCTCCTCGCCCCGGTGCGCCGGCAGGCAGTGCATGAACAGCGCATCGGGCTGTGCGGCGCGCATCATGTCGCTGTCCACGCACCAGTCGGCAAAGGCTGCCTTGCGGGCTTCGTTTTCTGCCTCGTAGCCCATGCTGGTCCAGACGTCGGTGGTCACCAGGTCGGCACAAAGGCAGGCCTGCATCGGGTCCTTGAAGACCTGGTAACTTTCGGTCGAGCGAATGCCGGCAATCGACTGGTCCACTTCATATCCGCCGGGCGTGCTCAGGTGGACCTTGAAGCCAAGGATTTCGCTGGCCTGCAGCCAGGTGTTGGCCATGTTGTTGCCGTCGCCGACCCAGGCCACCGTCTTGCCTTTGATCGAGCCCCGGTGCTCGATGTAGGTGAAGATGTCAGCCAGGATCTGGCAGGGGTGAAATTCGTTGGTCAGGCCGTTGATGACAGGCACCCGCGAATGCTCGGCAAAGCGCTCGATCTTGGTTTGCTCGAAGGTGCGGATCATCACCAGGTCGACCATGCGGCTAATGACCTTGGCGCTGTCCTCGATCGGTTCGGCGCGGCCCAGCTGGCTGCCTTCGGTGGTGAGGTTCACCACCGTGCCGCCCAGCTGGTACATGCCGGCCTCGAAACTCACGCGGGTGCGGGTCGAGGCTTTCTCGAAAATCATCACCAGCGTGCGGTCGATCAGCGGTTGGTGCTTTTCGTAGGCCTTGAATTTTTTCTTGATCAGCGCGGCACGCGCGAACACGTAGGCATAGTCATCAGCGCTCAGGTCGCTGAACTGGAGGTAATGCTTGAGAGGCGTAGGGGGGCTGGACATGCTCATGGTCATGCACCTTCCTGCAGCAGTTGCTTGATCAGCGGACACAAGATCGCCACGACTTCATCGGCCTCGGCCATGGTCATGATGAGCGAAGGCACCATGCGGATCACGGTGTCGGCGGTAACGCTGATCAGCAGGCCGTTTTCGGCAGCACGGCCAACCAGTACGCCGCAAGGCTTTGTCAGTTCGATGCCGAGCATCAGGCCAAGACCACGAATTTCCTTGAAGCCCGGCAGATCGCCGAGTTCGCGGGTGAACGCAGTTCGCAAATGGTCGCCCACCATCACCGCATTGGCCATCAGGCCTTCTTCTTCCATGATGCGAATGGTTTCCACGCCGGCACGCATGGCCAGCGGATTGCCGCCAAAAGTCGTGCCGTGGTTGCCAGGGCCAAAAATATGCGCTGCCTTGGCGCCCGCCACCACCGCGCCAATCGGCACGCCCGAACCCAGCCCCTTGGCCAGTGGCATGACGTCGGGCTTGATGCCGGCCCACTGGTGCGCAAACCATTTGCCGGTGCGGCCCATGCCACATTGCACTTCGTCAATCATCAGCAGCCAGTCGCGTTCGTCGCACAGGGCGCGCACCTGTTGCAAATACTCGTTGTTCATCGGGTGAACGCCGCCTTCGCCCTGAATGGCTTCAAAAAACACCGCCACCACATTCGGATTGCCTTCTGTAGCCGCTTTCAGTTCGTCGATGTTGTTGATCGGCACGCGAATGAATCCTTCGACCAGCGGGCCAAAACCGGCCTGAACCTTCGGGTTGCCGGTGGCGCTCAGCGTGGCGATGCTGCGGCCGTGGAAGGCTTTTTCGTACACCACGATCTCCGGGCGTTCAACGCCCTTGTCGTGACCGAACTTGCGTGCCAGCTTGAGTGCGGCTTCGTTCGCTTCCAGTCCGGTCGAGCAGAAAAACACGTTTTCAAGTCCTGACAGTTCCACCAGCTTGGCCGCCAGCGTTTCCTGCAGCGGCACATGGTAGTAGTTGGAGCTGTGGATGATCTTTCCGACCTGATCGCGCAATGCCGCCACCAGCTTGGGGTGGTTATGGCCCACGGTATTGACGGCAATGCCGCCCAGCGCATCGAGGTATGACTTGCCGTTCACATCCCAGACGCGGCAGCCCTGGCCGTGCGAGAGGGCAATCGGCAAGCGGCCGTAGGTGTTCATCACATGCGGGGAAGCGGCTTCGATGTGATCGGGAAGGGCAGCGGTCATGGGAAAACTCCGGGACAGTGGCAAGCAACAAGGTGGCCGCGATAAATTGAGCGGGTCTGAAGTTTATTTTAGGCGCAGACTTCACACGCTTTCGTGACCATGCCGCATCACTGTCATGCGCTCTGCGAGTGGCCCCAACAGGCGCTGGGGATTGCCGGATAAGGGCTGAGTCTTATATAAGATAGAATTGTTGTGCGGCGCAGCATGGGGTTTATCCTCACCCCTGGCACGTACAAAAACCTTCCATCCGATGGTCTCCAATTCCCCTAAAGAAGTCTTTATTCAGGGCATCACGCTTGATGGCAAAACCTTCCGCCCCAGTGACTGGGCAGACAGGCTGTGCGGCGTGATGAGCCAGTTTCGCCCGGGCGGTCCACGACCTGGCAGCCATCTGACGTATTCACCCTGGTGCGTGCCGACGGTCGTCAACGGCATCAAATGTGTGGTGGTGAATGCCGAACTGCGCGACGCCGAACCCATGGCCTGGGACTTTGCCATCAACTTTGCCAAGGACAACAGTCTGCAACTGGTCGAGGCCTGCCTGATTCCTGATGTGCCCGAACGCTGAGTTTCGATTGCAGCGTCATTTGCCTTAAACCGTCAGTCGTCAGTTGGTTCAACTTGTCTGGTTTGATGTCAAAAAGCCTATTTGCGCAAGCGTTTCTTGGTTAAGCAGCTACTAATTTTATAGCGATCAAAGAAGTTCACCCATAAAAAAACCGCCCGAAGGCGGTTTTTTACTTTTGCTGCAGCGCACCCGACAAAACGGCAGACTGGCTTTTATGAAAAATCAGTCCGGGCGATTTGCCTGAATGATCAGGCGGTTGCGGTTTCCGGGGCGGGCTTCAGGGCCAGGGCTTTCACTTTGGCGGACAGACGGCTCTTGTCGCGCGCGGCCTTGTTCTTGTGGAAGATGCCCTTGTCGGAAATCGTGTCCACAATGCTTTGGGCCTTGGCGAACAAGTCCTTGGCTTTGTCTTTGTCGCCGGCCAGAACAGCTTTTTCGACGTTCTTGACAGCAGTGCGGTATTTCGAGCGCAGCGAGGTGTTCGCGGCATTGAGTTTGACGTCCTGGCGGACGCGCTTGCGGCCGGAGGCGAGACGGGGGTTCTTTTTCTTGGGTTTGGCGGTTGCCATAATAAATTTCCTTTAATCCTGGGAGGAGTCTGTGGATGATGCAGCAAAGCCTCCGATTATACGACGAAGCTTTTCCAGGTCTGTACTAGAGCACCAACAACCACCCAGAGTGTCGGCACCTTCAAAATTCTCTCAGACACCTCTGGCACGCTGCAACGCCGTCACACAGCGCCCGGCGGTATTCATTGAGGGACACACAGCAAAACCCCGTCCTTTGTCGGGTGGCTGTAAGCGCTCAGTAGCATCTTTTCTTGTCATGAGACAAACAAGCCTTGAACTGAAACTGAACGTTAAAAGAACGCGCAAGCTCGAGTTCCTGGAGCAGATGCAGCATGTTCTCCCTGGGACGCGCTGATCGTGCCGTATTTCGCCAGGGGCCGAACCGGGCAAGCGTGGCGCGGAGATGCGTTCGAGCCAGAAGGTCAACCAGTGGCACTTCGGGAGGAAGACGCATATTTGCGTAGATGCCGACTACGGTCTAGGGCCCACCCTGCGCGGCACAGCCGATCATGTGGCCGACGTCACCGATGGCAACGCGCCGGCGCACGGAGAAGAAACTGGTGTTTATTTCGATGGAGGGTGTCAAGGTGCCGACAAGCGGCCCGATGCCACGCCTGATGCGCGCATGAGCATCGCCATGCGTCCAGGCAAGCGTCGAGAGTTTGATAAGGCGGGCAATCCTGTCGATGCGCTCATTGACAAAATCGGGAGGTGCAATGCTGGCATCCGGGCCAAGGTCAAGCCCCAGTTCAGGTTTGTGAAAATGCGCTAATCCGGGATTGAAGAAAAAACGCTGGAACTCAAAACACTCTCCGACCTGTGGATGGCCCGGCACCAGCTGACAGCCGCACAGGCATGAGTTCGTCCCAACACAAGCGAGCCGCAGTGAATAGGGGAAAAATTCTCCATTACCACTTCAAAATGGTCTCCAAAAAGCCTGAATTGAAAGCCAATTGCCTCGAATGAGCAATACCATGCCGCTAAAACGCCTGACTTTGTGTTGTTGGAACCTTACCTAGAGTAAACCCGGGGAGCGAAGGGGCCATGGTTAGGTTAAAACCAATTTTTGGTGACTGCACAAATGTTTTGGAGACTGGGTTCTTGTTCAAGCGGTAATTACTTTTATATTGGAGACAAAATGAATAAGTGGATTCGCAAAAATAAAAACCATACGCCGTCCGGGCGTTTTGGAAGACTTACCAGTTATATGCTCTTGGCAGGTACTGGCATTCTGGCTTCTTGTGCGGCAGGACCCCAACTGGGTCAAGGGCCGGTACAAGCGCCAAATTTATCCTCAACCACCGTGTTGTCGAAGTTGAGCAGTCCGTGGGATATGGCTTTCCTGCCTGACGGGACGATGTTTTTTACCGAGAAATGCAAAGGCTTGTCGGCCCGGATGCCATCGGGCTCCGTCAATCGTCTGCTCGGGATGAAAGATGCGCAGGGCTACGCCACCACGGCCAATGACCTGTTCTGCGAGGGCCAAGCGGGCATGGCCGGTGTCGCTGTCGACCCCGACTTTGCTTCAAATCGTTTCATTTACGTGTATTCCACTTCAAGCATGGCGTCGCCCGCTGACAACCGCGTCATGCGCTTTACGGTCAGTGCCGACGGGAGTCGACTGGCAGACCGCAAGGACATCGTGACCGGAATTCCTTACAAGGTAGCGGCAAGCGATCTTCCTTTCGGTGGGCCAGGTGCCCACAATGGCGGGCGCCTGCGGTTCGGCCCCAGCGACGGGTTTCTTTATGTAACCACGGGTGATACTCACAACGGCGAAGTGCCTCAGAGCCCGACGCGCATCGGTGGCAAGGTCTTGCGCATCGACCGTGAAGGCAAGGCTGCAGCGGGGAACAACCCGCCGCAGGGATTCGATCCGCGCATTTATACCTATGGGCACCGCAATCCCCAAGGCATTACATTCCGTCCGGGAACCAACCAACCCTTCACAGCCGAAAATGGCCCTTGGCATTCGGATGAGGTAACGGCGCTGGTGCCGGGTGGAAACGGCGGATGGGATCCGCGGCCAAACAAAAATGGTCGGGGAGATTGTCCTGCCAATTACTGCGGCTACAGCCCCAACCAGATGGGTGCCATGGACCCCAAAGAACGATCCTCATTCATGTCCATGACCGACCTTCGCGCCTATCCGAGTGCGATGAAACCCGCCTGGAACAACGAGGGCTTGTCCCAGGGCATGTCTTCAGGGACGTTCTTGAGTGGCAAGCAATGGAAGAACTGGGACGGAAAGATGGTTGTGTCCTTTATGGGCATCGGTATTCACGGCACGCCGGTCGGCAACCGCCTTGACATTCTGGACATCAGCACTGACGGCTTGTCGGCCAAAAGAAGTACCGTGTCCCTGCCTATGCCAGCGGGCCGTTTCCGCTCTGTGGTTCAGGGACCGGATGGAAACTTGTACGTCGCCACGGACGAGGGTGAAATTTACCGAATGACGCCCATTTGATGTGTTCCCGGCCGCACGGTTGAATGCCAGTGCGGCCGGGTACCAGGGTGCTTACCCATTAATTTCTGTCCCATGAGAACAGCTGCAGGGCCAGCAGGTCTCTCAGAGCTTTTTTATATGAAGTGAATATGAATATGAATATGAAATTGACAATTCGTAAAGGTGTAACCGTCGGATTGGCCTCTACTGCCCTGTTTTCCGCTGGATTGGCTTTCGCAAACGAAGAATTGTTTAAAAAATCCAACTGCATGGCTTGCCACGCCATTGATCAAAGACGGCTAGGGCCGTCGATGAAGGAAGTGGCTGCCAAATACAAGGGCGATGGCAGTGCCGCTGAGATGTTAGCCAAGAAAATCCGAGCTGGCGGAGGCGGTGTTTGGGGACAGATGGCCATGCCACCGCAGCTTCAAGTCACCGAGGCTGACGCTAAGACGCTGGCTGAGTACATCCTGACAATAAATTAACCCGACGGTCACCCTAGCGGAAGTGAACGTGACCACCTCTTTAGCGTTTTTGTATCCTGAGTTGACGGCGCAACCTGTGTCCCCAAAGCAGGCGCGCGTTATGTATGGACGAACTTGACTGTTGGCATCAAACCAGCATCGACGTTGATCTGGTTTGCTCCCTTTTGCGTCAGTGTTGCTGCGGAGATGTTTTAGACACTCAGCATGGCAGACGAATACTTTAATGTGATCATCGTTCTCACAGAATTCCAGCAACAGTATCAAAAATAAGCGGGTCTAAAACTTGCTGCGAACGCCGACAAACAGACGCCGGCCAGCCGCCGCTTCAAAATAACGCGCGTTGTTGTCATTGACGATCACCGATCCGGCATAGGTCTTGTCAAGCAGGTTATCGATGCGGCCGTACAGCAGCATCTTGGCGCCGTTGAAGCGGAATTCGCGGCTCAGGCTCGCATTGAAGACAGCGTAACCCGGCGCTGCGTCGGTGTTCAGGTCGTTGACATACGTTTTGCTTTCCAGGCGCGTTTCCAGTCCGGCCTTGACCGATTCGGTAATGCTGGCCTGCACATCGGCAAACAGGCTGTGCCGTGGGGCGCCGGGCAGGCGGTTGCCGACAGGCACCGGACCTTGCGCGCCGGTATAGGCCGACTCGAAGCGTGCATCGAGCAACGTGTAGGCCAGGCGCGTATCCAGGCCGCCGGTCCAGTGGGCAGACCACGATGCTTCCAGGCCACGCCGGGTGGTCTTGTCGGCGTTCTGAAAAATCGCCCGGCCGCCGCTCGACAGTGACGACACGATTTCGTCCTTGCTTCTGGCTTCAAACAGCGCCGCGTCAAAACTGTGCGGGCCGCTGCGCAGCTTGACGCCTATTTCGCCCTGCGTGCTTTTAGAGGCTTTCAGCGCAAAGTTCGGTCCGGGTGCGCCGCCCGGACGGTAGGCGCTTTCGGCCAGCGTCGGGGTTTCGAATCCAGTGCCCAGGTTGGCGTACACATTGAGGGTTTCGGCGGCATGCCAGACCAGGCCAATGACCGGGCTCGTGTTGCGGTATTCCACGCTGCCGCTGGTGCTGCTGGCCGCCGGGTTGAAGCGGTCATCGACGCTGAACTTCACCCGGCTGGCGCGCACGCCGGCAATCGCCTGCCAGTCGGGCGAAAAGGTCCAGTCAAGCTGGCCAAACACATCGTTGTTGCGCGCGGTGTCGTCTTCGTTGCGGCGCAGCGCCCCGTTGTTGCCGGCGAGGTTGTCAAAGCCCTTGCGGGTTTCGCGCAACTGGTCGGCTTCGACGCCCACCGTCCAGCGCACCGGCAACTGGTTGACCTGCATGGCATGCGTCCAGCTGGCGCCGACGCCGCCGTAGCTGCGGTCCAGGTTCACTACGCCATTGGTCTGGAAGGCCAGTTTCTGGTCCACCTTGCGCGTGCCGCCGTACAGGCGCGCATTGAGCGTGTCGCTGGCGGTCAGCTTGTGCTCGACCACCAGCCCGGCCTGGTCTTGCTCGATGGTCTTGCGCGTGTTGAAGGTGATGGCGCCCGGCACCACTTGGCGCGGGTTTTGCTGGAACTGCGAACGCGTCAGACCCAGCGGGTCTTCGGCCAGTGGCTGGCGGAACAGATTGACGATGCCGGTAAGGGTGGTGTCCGCCGACGGCTTGGCAACGACCTTGGCATTGAGCTGCTCGCGCCGTGCCGCACTGTGGTCGCGAAAACCGTCGGTGCTGTAGCGCGATGCATCCAGCAGTCCGCCCAGCGTGTCGCTGCCGCCCGCAATGCCGGCGGCGATGCGGCGCTGGCCGTCCGAGCCGGCACCGGCGGACAGGCTGTATTCGGGCTTGTCCGGCGTCACCGGCGGGTCTTTGGTGAACACCTGCAGCACGCCGCCCGCTGCGTTGCCATACAGCTGGGCCAGCGGCCCGCGCAGCAGTTCGATGCGCTTGGCCGAGGTCAGGCTGGCGGTGGCCGCCTGGCCCTGGCCATCGGGCATGGTCGCCGGAATGCCGTCGACCAGGATGCGCACGCCGCGCACGCCAAAGGTCGAGCGCGTGCCAAAACCGCGCACCGACACCTGCAAATCCTGCGCAAAGTTCTGCCGGTCCCGAATCTGCAGGCCGGGCACGCTGCCCATCAGTTCGGACAGGTTGACCAGCGGGGAGGCGGTGCGAAACGGATCGACCTGTACCGCGTCAATGGCGCCCGGCGCATCAAAGCGGCGCTGCTCGGCCCGGCTGGCGCTGACGACCACCTCCTGCAGTGCGGGGTTTGCGCTTTCCTGCGCTTGGCTCTTGACAGGCGCCAGGGCGATGGCAAGAAACGCAGCGCAGGCCAGACTGACGCCATGACGCGCAGGAGTGAAAGGGGCAAAGGCTGCGCGAGGCATGAATCGAGACGTCAATGTGCGCGATGGGCAGGAAAGGATCATGTATGTGGTCGCTGAATGTTGCGTGGTGTATGGGTGCAGGATGCATCGAAACACGAAGTGGACTCCGTTGCGGCATGGTTCGCCACAGGGGAAACACCCATTTGATAATACTTGCGCCGGGCCGGTGCCGGCATGGACTGCGCCCGACAAATTTGTTTTCGGACGTTGCTGGCGCAAGCAGCGCATAAACTCCTGCGGTGTCACTTTTCAAATCCGCCTCCACCGTCTCCCTGTTCACTTTGCTGTCCCGCGTCACCGGCCTGGTGCGTGAACTGCTGATTGCCTCCAGCTTTGGCGCCAGCGCCATGACCGATGCCTTCAATGTGGCCTTTCGCATTCCCAACCTGTTTCGCCGCCTGTTTGCCGAAGGCGCATTCAGCCAGGCTTTCGTGCCAGTGCTGGCGGCGAACAAGGCGCAGCATGGCGAAGCCGCCACCAAGCTGCTGATCGACCGCGTTGCCACGCTGCTGTTCTGGGTGCTGCTGCTGACCTGCGTGCTGGGCGTGGCGGCTGCGCCACTGCTGGTCTGGGCCATGGCCAGCGGCTTGCAGCAGGCGCCGCGCGGCTACGACGCCGCCGTGGTCATGACGCGCTGGATGTTTCCGTACATCGCCTTCATGTCGCTGGTGGCGCTGTCGTCCGGTGTGCTTAACACCTGGCGGCGTTTTGCCGTTCCAGCTGCCACGCCGGTGCTGCTCAACGTGTCCATGATTGGCGCGGCCTGGCTGGGCGCGCCGTGGTTCAAGTCGCTGGGCATCGAGCCGGTGTATGCGCTGGGCGTCGGCGTGATGCTGGGCGGCGTGCTACAGCTTGGCGTGCAGGTGCCGGCGTTGCTCAGGCTGGGGCTGCTGCCGAAAATCGGCTTCAGCCTGTCGGCGCTGCGAACGGCTTGGGCCGAGCCCGGCAGCAAGAACATTGCCAAGCTGATGTTGCCGGCCCTGCTGGGCGTCAGCGTTGCGCAAATCTCGTTGCTGATCAACACCCAGATCGCCTCGCACCTGACGCCCGGCAGTGTCAGCTGGCTGACCTACGCCGACCGGCTGATGGAGTTCCCGACCGCCATGCTGGGCGTGGCCATCGGCGTGGTGCTGACGCCGCAACTGGCGGCGGCCAGGGGTGAGGGTGACGACGTCAAATACTCGGCCATGCTCGACTGGGGGCTGCGCATCGTCGTGCTGCTGGCTGTGCCCTGCGCGGTGGCGCTGCTGACGTTCTCGGAACCGCTGGTGGCAACGCTGTATCACTACGGCGCGTTCACCGACCGTGACGTGCAGCAGACCACCACTGCGCTGATGGGCTACGGCGCCGGCCTGGTCGGGCTGGTGGCCATCAAGGTGCTGGCCCCGGGTTTTTATGCCAGCCAGAACATCAAGACGCCAGTGAAGATTGCCGTGGTCGTGCTGGTCATTACGCAACTGCTGAATTTGGCGCTGGTGCCGTATTTTCAGCATGCCGGGCTGGCGCTGGCCATTGGTATCGGCGCGCTGATCAATGCGCTGAGCCTGCTGGTCGGGCTGATCAAGCGCGGCAGCTTCACGCCGGCGCCGGGCTGGGTGCTGTTTGGCCTGCAGGTTTTTTCAGCCAGCGCACTGCTGGCGGTGTTTTTGCTCTGGGCTGCCGAGGGTGTGAACTGGATCGGCCTGAAGCACCAATACTTTCAGCGAATCGGGCTGCTTGCGCTTGTCCTGACTGCATCAGGCGCTATATATTTCATAGTCCTCCGGGTGTCGGGCCTGAACCTGCGAAAATTGCTTAAACGCTGACGCAGCCTATCGGTTGGTTTGCACTTGAAGCACCGCAAGCAGCGGTATATTTACCAATACACACCGGGGTTCGGTTTGTGAGAAAGTAGTGCCATGCCATTAAATTTCGCCGTTCCGTCGCCGCTTCAATACTTTTCCAGCCTGGTGCAAAGCGATGCGCATTTTCCCTTGCTGGAAACCGCCGTCAGCCTGGCGCAGGATGAATACCCCGACCTGGACGTCGAGCAGGTGCTGGGCGATGTGGACCAGTTGCTGGCCCGCCTCAAGCGCCGGCTGCCCCTTGATGCCCCCGAACTGCAGCGCCTGCGCGCGCTGAACCAGTTCTTTTTCCGCGACCTGGGCTTTGGCGGCAACATCAACGACTACTACGACCCCGACAACAGCTACCTGAACACCGTGCTGCGCACCCGGCGCGGCATCCCGATCACGCTGGCCGTGCTGTGGCTGGAACTGGCCGTTGGCCTAGGGCTGAACGCGCGTGGCGTGGCTTTTCCGGGGCATTTCATGGTCAAGGTCAACCTGCCCAAGGGCCAGGTGGTGATCGACCCGTTCAATGGCCAGTCGCTGAGCCGCGAGGAGCTGGCCGAGCGGCTGGAGCCTTTTCGCCAGCGCAGCCCTGTCAGCGAAGAGTTTGAAGTGCCGATGGGGCTGTACCTGCAGTCAGCGCCGCCGCGCGAGATCATTGCCCGCATGCTGCGCAACCTGCAGGACATCCACAAAACCCAGGAAGACTGGCCCCGCCTGATTGCCGTGCAGGACCGGCTCATCGTGCTGCAGCCCGACGCCTGGACCGAATACCGCGACCGGGGCCTGGCCTGGGCGGCGCAGGGCGACGTGGGTTCAGCGGTGGCCGACCTGGAAACCTACCTGGCGCATGCCGACGATGCGCTGGATACCGACGCGATTGCTGCGCGTGTGAGCCAGTTGCGCCGCGCTGGCAACTGATATTTAGACAAAAAAGGCCATTTCCGCAGGTGGCAAGGGCGCTGGTAGCTATCTTTAAAGGAGCACTGTCATGGCGTCATGCCGCGCCAGTGCCACAACAATCCCAGCGCCGCCAGGCTGAAAAAAGCGCCTGCCGCAAACGTGGCCGGCGCGCCCAGCTGGTCCCACAGCACGCCGGCCACGGTGCTGGCCAGCAGCATCGCCAGCCCGCTCATCAAATTGAAAAAACCAAAGGCCGTGCCGCGCAGGTCGGGTGGCGCCGTATCGGCCACCATGGTGGCGAGCAAGCCCTGGGTCATCGCCATGTGCAGACCCCACAGCAAAATGCCGGCTGCGATCCAGATGAGGCTGCTGCCTGACGCCAGCAGGGCGTCAGCAGCGATCAGCACCACCAGGCCCCATGCCAGCAGCGCGCGGTGGCTGACGGCGTCCGACAGCTTGCCAAAGGGATAGGCACCCAGGGCATAGACGATGTTCATGCCGATCAGCACCAGCGGCGTGTACGCCACCGGCAAGCCGCCCTGCAGCGCACGCAGCAGTAAAAACGCCTCGCTGAAACGCGCCAGCGTGAACACCGCGCCAATGGCGACCACGCGCCAGTACGGCGCGCTCAGCCGGCGCAAGTTGGCCTGGCTGATCGGGTTGACGCGCGCCGCCTCGTTGGGCAGGCGCACACGCTCCGGCTCTTGCACGCCGAACAGCAGCAGCGCCACCGCCATGAAGCCTGGCACCATCGCCACCCAGAAAATCGCCCGGAAGTCATTTGCCCAGAGCAGCATCAGGCCCATGGCGATCAGCGGGCCGACGAAGGCGCCCACGGTGTCGAGCGACTGGCGCAGGCCGAACGCCGCGCCGCGCATGCCGGGCGGTGCCAGGTCGGCCACCAGCGCATCGCGTGGCGCGCCGCGAATGCCCTTGCCGACGCGGTCAATCAAACGCGCAGCCAGCACCAGGCCGGTCGTGGATGCCAGCGCAAACAGCGGTTTGGACGCCGCGCCCAGTCCATAGCCCAGCACCGCCAGCGGCTTTCGCTTGCCCCAGTAGTCGCTGAGAACGCCAGAAAACACCTTGACGATGAGGGCCGTGGCTTCTGCCGCGCCTTCGATCATCCCGACAGCCCACATGCTGGTGCCCAGCACCGTGACCATGAAGACCGGCAGCAGGCTGTGGATCATCTCGGAAGAAATGTCCATCAAGAGGCTGACAAAGCCCAGCGCCCAGATGGCGGCGGGCAGACGCCGCGAACCGGGGGAGGTGGGGACTGGCTGGCGGGGGGAATCAGACATGGGATTTGCTTTGAAGCGCGCGATTCGAAGTATGCGGGTTTTAGGGTTGCAACGTTACGTCAAAAAATATGACTTGTCTGGTTCCAGAGCGATCGCTATTGTTCATCCGTCGGCGTTTTGGCAGGACCCGATAGTCGTGCTGTCGTGCTGCTTTACTCACTGACTCAATCTCCAAACCCCAGAAACGTCGCCGCTTCATCCACCGGCTTGCGCTGCGAGACCACGGCGTTGGCCGGAAAGCTCTCGTCGGGCCAGCCCATGGCGATGCAGGTCTGAATCACCTGGTCGTCGGGAATGCCGGCCTCAGCTCGCACCACGGGCGACTGCATGATGCCCTGGCTGTTGATCACGCAGCCCAGGCCACGCGCCCAGGCGGCATTGACGATGCAGTTGACCACGCCGCCGCAGTCGAAGGGCGCAATGTCGCTGCCCTGAATGGCGCGGTCGTATGTCACCACGATCGAGACAGGTGCGTCGAACTGGCGAAAGCCGCGCAGCACCCAGTCCTGCCGTTTTTCCTTGTTCTCGCGCTCAATGCCCATGGCGGCGAACAGTTGCTTGGCAACGCCAATCTGTCGTTCGCGGTGCGGGCCTGCGTAATTCGGCCCCAGGCGAAACTCGCGTGAATCGGGCACGCCTGCCAGATTGCGCTCCACGTTGCCTGCGCGAATGCGGTCCAGCACCTCGCCGGTGACCACGTAAAAATTCCAGGGCTGGGTGTTGAGCGAGGTGGGGGCGCGCATGGCCAGTTCCAGCACCTCGCGGATGAGCGCCTTGGGCACGGGCTTGTTCAGGTAGCCGCGAATACTGCGGCGCTGCCGGATGACGTCGTCAAATTTCATGGGGGTCTCTTGGCGTTGGGAGTATGCGGCCCGTGCGGCGCCGCTGGTTGGCTGCTGTCACATTCTGCAAGGACTGCACTGTCTCAAGGGTCAACTGCGTGACTCGCCCGGCCCTTGTCGTCTTCGCAAGGGCAGGGGCATCGCCTTCCTCGTTGCATCACGCAGCCAATGGACGCAATCCCTCCACGCCCAAGCCCGCTGCCTCAACGGCCCCAGCCACATACCCCGCAAACTGCGGCGACCATTCGCTGGCGATGCCGGTCAGGCGCCCTGCCCACGGGCCAGACGTGGCAGTAGCGGCGGGCGCTTGGGCGTGTTGGCCCGTGCCTTCCAAATCGGCAGCGGTGGCGGTGAACGGGTCCAGTGCCCAATCCTTGATGAATTCGGCCTTGGGCGTGGCCGCCTGGCTGCCGAACAGGCGTACGAGCTGGTCGCGGCAATGCGCCTTCAGTCCGGCCTCGGGCAAGCTTTGGCGGACGTGCGAAGGGACGCCAAAAAAGCCGAACAGGGCAGCGCTGCCGCCCGGCATGGACGCATCGTGAATCTCACCCAGTGGCCCGCGTGCGCTTCTGGCCTCGCCGGACAAGCCTTGTTCGCGCCAGAACGGGGTGTCATAAGTGGCGATGTACTTGGCATGGGGCGCCATCCAGGTGGCGGTTGCGCGCCATTGCCGGGCCAGCGCTGGCGGCAGGGCAGGCACGAATTCAATACTGCTTTCCAGCAGGCGCGGCGGCAGCGCCAGCAACACGTGTTCTGCACGCCAAGTGGTTGTTTGGCCTTGCGCGTCAGTCACGTCTTGGCTGTCCAGCTCCACATGCTGCGCCGTGCTGCGCAGGCGGCGCACCGCTTGCCCGGTGTGAATTCGCGTGGCGTCCAGGCGGCGGTGCAGCGCGTCGGTCAACGCGCCCATGCCGCCTGTCAGGCGCATCGAGGCAGGCGAATTGGCATAACCGCGCACCCGCGCAGGCGGCTCGTGGGGCGAACGCTCCATCACCGTGTCGCCGACCTCATGTTGCTCAAAGCTCGCCAGGTTCAATTCATCAACCAGGCGCCCCAGCTGGGGCTGGTAGCCGGGCCAAAACCAGGCTGGCCCCAGGTCAATACGGTCAATAAGGTCAATAAGGTCGATTCTGGCTGCACTTGTCGCTGTCCCGGTTGCCAGTGGTCCCGAAGCCGCAACGGACGCAATACGCCCGCCCAGGGTGTCTCGAGCTTCCAGCAGCACATAGTCCTTGATGCCTTGCTGCTCTAGCAAATAGGCGGCATACAGGCCGCTCAAGCCTGCACCGACGATGGCGATGCGCGTTGTCTGCAGGTTCATGCCGTCTCAGTCATGCGGACCAAGTGACCGGTCTTGAGGTAAACGGTAGCGCCCTGTGCGTTGGCCGCGATTTTTGAAGGGTCGCCCTCGGGCAGGCGTATCCAGCTTCTGGGCGCGCAGGTTTGGCCAGCCATTGCCACGCTGCCGTCCAGCACCAGCAGTTCAGCGCTGTTGGCGGATTCGGCGAACACGTTTTGGCCAGGCCCAAGGCGTTGCAGGCAGACCTGTTCGATGTCGCTTGAGAACAGCGGGCAGACCTCTCGCCCTTCCTGGTGCTTCCAAGCCGCGGGGTCGTTCGTGTCGACGCGCACGGTGTGGCTGTCGCTTGGCTGCATCTGCCACAGCTTGACAAAGATGGTGGCGCCGGGGACGCTGAAAGGCTGGTGGGACGATCCGGGTGGATTGCGCAAATACCAGCCTGCCGGATAGTGCCCATGCTCGTCCGAAAAGGTGCCAGACAGCACGAAGATTTCTTCACCGCCGGGATGCAGGTGGCGCGCAAAGTGTGAATCGGGTGCGTAGCGCACGATGCTGGTGGCGCGGGCTTTTTCTTCGCCCACGCGGTCCAGCATCACGCGCTCGACACCGGCCATGGGCGAGGGCACCCATTGGTGCTGATCGGGTGTGACGATGGCGCGGCATGAAAAATCGGCGTGGATGCGCATGGGTGTTCTTTCAACAATGAATGGAAGCGCGTTCGGTTGGGTGTGTGACATGTGGCAGTCAGGTGCTAAAGCGGCTGCAAGCGCCCAAGCCGGGACACACTCAATACCCCATTGGGCGCGAAAAGAGTACTTTGCGCATGCGGTGGGGTTTATCCATGCTGCCTGTCGCAGGGTGACAGCGCGCAGGCGCATCTCCAACTACAGCGGACGCCTGAAAATGAAAAAAGCCGCTCGAAGCGGGTTTTTTGTGCGGGAAATGCGTTTGCGTTCAGACGACGATGACCGCCGCGCCGTCGCCGCGCTCGGCTATCACGCCAATTTCGTAGACCTGCTCGCCAGCCTCACGAAGCATGGCGGCACAAGCGGCGGCACTGGCCGCATCAATCACCACCACCATGCCGATGCCGTTGTTGAAGGTTCGGTTCATCTCGATGTCGTCGATGCCGGCGGTCTTTTGCAGCCAGGCGAACAGCTCGGTCTGCGGCCAGCTGCCTTTGGTCAGGTGCGCCGCCGTGCCTTCGGGCAGCACGCGCGGAATGTTCTCGAGCAAGCCGCCGCCGGTGATGTGCGCCAGCGCCTTGATCGGGTGCGCAGCCAGCGCGGCCAGCACGTTTTTGACGTACAGGCGGGTCGGCTGCATCAGCGCCTCTTTGAACGGCTTGCCGTCCAGCGTGGCGGGCAGGTCGCTGCCAGCGCGCTCGATGCATTTGCGCACCAGGCTGAAACCATTGGAATGCACGCCGCTGCTGGCCAGGCCCAGCACCACGTCGCCGGGCGTCACGTCCTTGCCGGTCAGGATTTTGGATTTTTCGACCGCGCCGACGGCAAAACCAGCCAGGTCGTATTCGCCAGCCGGGTACATGCCGGGCATCTCGGCGGTTTCGCCGCCAATCAGGGCGCAACCCGAGAGTTCGCAGCCTTTGGCAATGCCGCCGATCACGGCTGCAGCGGTGTCGATGTCAAGCTTGCCGCAGGCGAAATAGTCGAGGAAAAAAAGCGGCTCGGCGCCTTGCACCAGCACGTCGTTGACGCTCATGGCGACCAGGTCGATGCCAACGGTGTCGTGCATATTCCATTCAAACGCCAGCTTGAGCTTGGTGCCCACGCCGTCGGTGCCAGACACCAGCACCGGTTCCTTGTAGCGCTTGGGCACTTCAAACAGCGCACCAAAGCCGCCAATGCCGGCCATCACGCCTTCGCGCATGGTCTTTTTGGCCAGTGGCTTGATGCGTTCAACCAGGGCGTCGCCCGCGTCGATGTCAACGCCGGCGTCTTTGTAGGAAAGGGGGGTAGTGGTCATGGTGTCGGGAGGTAATGCGGTGGGAGCCGGGACAGCTCGAAGGGGCAGGGCGGTGGTCAGGAGGCCGCTGGCCAAGCCCGATAGAATCCAGCCTGAGATTCTAAAGGCTATACCTCCTAGCTTCTGCCGGTCCCTTGCGGACCAGCGCATTCCAAGGCTTCATGCAACCTACCCTGACATTCCAACGCGCCGAAACCTGGTGCACAACCTGCGCACCGGCGGCCAGGCGCTGTTCGCATGGCCTTTGAAACCGGGATGCGGCCTGCCAAACCCGCCATGAAACAACTCGCCCTGGACATCGGACTTGCTTCCGACCCCTCGTTTGCCAATTTTTTCATCGGACCGAATGAAGCGGCCGTCAGGCAACTGGCGTCGTGGGCGCAAAGCCTGCCGGATTCGCCGGTGCCGACTTACCTGTGGGGCGGTGAAGCCAGCGGCAAGACGCATCTGCTCAAGGCGGTCAGCGAAGCCTTGCGCGACCAGGGTGCTTCAAGCGGCTGGATGGACGCATCGATGCTGGAGCCCCCCGAGTTCAACGAAGCCTGGTCCGCCGTGATCATGGACGAATGCCATCTCTATAACGCCGCGCAGCAGCGCAGCGCCTTCAACTGGTTCGTCAATGCGCTGAGCACTGACGACGGCCAGCCGCGCTGGGTGGTGGCTGCCGGCAATGTGCCGCCTGCCGACCTGCCGCTGCGCGAAGACCTGCGGACCCGCCTGGGCTGGGGCCACGTGTTTGCGCTGCAGGCGCTGAGCGACGACGAACGGCGCGCCGTGATCAAGCAGGAAGCCGACGCACGCGGCTTTTTGCTCAATGACGAGGTGGTGGATTTCATGCTGACGCGCTTTTCACGTGATTTGGGCAGCCTGATGCAACTGCTCGACAAACTGGACAGCTACGCGCTGCAAACCAAGCGGGCCATCACCATCCCGCTGATCAAAACCATGCTGGAGACGGAATGACGGTTGATGTGAGTGTTGACAGGAAAGAAGCCGTGAACAACGCGCAAACTCTCCGGAAATTGGCATTGTTTGATCTGGACCATACCTTGATCCCGATGGACTCTGACTACGAATGGGGCGAGTTCACGATTGCGCTGGGCTGGTGCGACGCGACCGAATTCAAGCGCCGCAATGCCGAGTTTTTCGAGCAATACCGGGCTGGAACGCTCAATATCCAGGACTATGTGCGTTTTGCCACGCAGGCTATTCGCGAACAGGGTACTATTAATTCAATAGCTGCTCACGCCCGTTTTATGAGCGATATCGTGCATAAAGCTATCAAGCCGCAGGCGCTGGAACTGGTCGAACGGCACCGCGCTGCCGGCGACGAAGTGCTTATCGTGACGGCCACCAACGAGTTCGTGACGCGGCCAATTGCCGATGCTTTTGGCGTGTCCGAACTGATCGCCGTTCAACTGGAACGTGACGCCCAAGGCAACCTGACCGGCGAGATCCAGGGCACGCCATCGGCCCGCGAAGGAAAAGTGACCCGCATGGAACAATGGCTGGCTGCCCGCCAATTGGGCTGGGGCGACGTGCACACGACGTTTTATACCGATTCAATGAATGACCTGGCGCTGCTGGAAAAGGTCAACCATCCGGTCGCCACCAACCCGGATGCTCGCCTGCGGGCGCTGGCCCTTGACCGCGGATGGCGCATACTTGACCTGTTTTAAGCGCCGCGAATGGCGCTTGCCGCCGGGCAGCGGCGGCCGCCTCCGGCCTGAAAAAGGCAGGGACAACGCTTGCTGCCAAGGGGCGGCATCTCCCTCAAAAATTTAAATTTCATGATCAAAAAATTCATCGACAAACTGTTCGGCAAATCCGACAGCGCCGAATCCCTCTCCAAACGGGTTCCAAAGTCCCCCTTCGGCAAGCGCCACGACATCGAGTTCAAGGACCACGGCATCAATGTCAAGCTGGTGGACGAACGCGCCATGGACGTGGTGCATGTGCTCAAGCAAGCCGGTTTCCAGGCCTATATCGTCGGCGGCGCGGTGCGCGACCTGCTGGTGGGCTTGAAGCCGAAAGACTTCGATGTGGCCACCGATGCCACGCCGGAACAGGTCAAGTCGCTGTTTCGCCGCGCCTTCATCATCGGCCGGCGCTTTCGCATCGTCCACGTCATTTATGGCCGGGGTCGCGAGCACGAGGTGATCGAGGTCTCGACCTTTCGTGCCCACATGGACAGTGCCCTGGCCGAGCAGGTCGGCGGCAACGAGCGCACCAGCAAGAGCGAACTCGCCGGCATGAAGCATGCCGTGCATGCGTCGGGCCGCGTGCTGCGCGACAACGTCTGGGGACCGATGGAAGAAGACGCTGCGCGGCGTGACTTCACCATCAACGCCATGTACTACGACCCGGAAACTGAAGTAGTCGTTGATTACCACAACGGCATTGGCGACTCGAAAAAGAGAATTGTCCGCATGATCGGCAACCCGGCGTTGCGCTACCGCGAAGACCCGGTGCGCATCATTCGCGCCGTGCGTTTTGGCGCCAAGCTCAATGCGCTCGGCTTCAGGTACGAGGAAAAAACGGTGGCGCCGCTGAAGGAAATGTGCGGCCTGCTGGCCGACGTTCCGCAGTCACGGTTGTTCGACGAAATGCTCAAACTGCTGCAGACCGGCCATTCGCTGGCCAGCATTGCGCAGCTCAAGGCGCTGGGCATGGGCACCGGCATTTATCCGCTGCTCGACGTGGTGGTTGAAATGTCCGACGATCCGTTCCTGAAACTGGCCTTGCAGGACACCGATCGCCGCGTTGGTGAAGGCAAGCCGGTCGCGCCCAGCTTTTTGCTGTCGTGCGTGCTCTGGAATGATGTGCGCAGCGGCTGGGACCGGCGCCTCAAGCGCAATGAACCCCCGATGCCGGCGCTGCAGGACGCGATTGACGAAGCGTTCAACAGCAAGATCGGCGATGTGTCGGGACGCGGCAAGCTGGGCATCGACATGCGCGAAATCTGGACCATGCAGCCACGTTTTGAAAAACGCGTCGGCAATGCGCCGTATTCGCTGCTGGATCAGCCGCGCTTTCGCGCCGGCTTTGACTTTTTGCGCCTGCGCGGCCAGGTCGGCGAAATCGATCCGGCGTTGGGCGAATGGTGGGAAAAGTTCAGCACCGCCTACGACGACGAGCGCCACGACATGATCGAGGCAATGCGCGAAACGCAGCAGAAAAAACCGCAGGCGCGCACCCGGGTCAAGCGTGCCGATGTCGAGGATGGTCGACCTTCCGACACGGCACCAGCGCTGTCGCCGGCCAGCAATCGGGTTGACGGTGACGGACTGGAGTTGGCCTTGCCAGAAGGCGATGCCGCCCCCGCCAAAAAACGCCGCCGCCGCCGCAAACCCGTCAGCCGTGCCGCCGAGGGCCAGGAGAGCGGCAGCGAGTCGCTACCGCCCGCCGGTGCTTCCCCGCTTGGCGGTGACTGAGCGCCAACGCTGCGACATGGCCACAGCCGCTACGGATGAAAAAAAAGCGGCCAGGGCAGGGCGCGAGCCGGTCACGGCCTTTATCGCGCTGGGTGCCAACCTTGGCGATGCACGTGCTGCACTGCGCCACGCGGTGCAAGCCCTTGACGGGCTGCCCCTGACGCAAGTTCGCCAGCAGTCCGGACTTTATAAAACCGCACCGCTAAACACCGATACCGGCCATGAAGCGCCAGCGCCCGGGGCGGATTACCTGAATGCCGTGGTGGAAATTGAAACCGGCCTGAATGCATGCGCCTTGCTTGACGGGTTGCAGCAGCTGGAACTGCAAGCCGGGCGCGAGAGGCCGTTTCGCAATGCGCCCCGCACCTTGGACCTGGATTTATTGCTGTATGGCAGCGCGCGCATCGACTCGGCCCGGCTGTCGGTGCCGCATCCGCGCATGCACCAGCGCGCTTTTGTACTGGCACCGCTGGCTGAGATTGCGCCTGATCAGGTCAGCGCTGGCGCGCTCGATTCGGTCAAGCACCAGGCCATCGAGCGGCTGGGCGGCTTGATGACGGCTTGACCGCCTGAGCCTTCAGGGCGCTAGACGTTCGCGCAGCCAGCTGGCATCGTCCTGCAGCGTATAGCGCAGGCGGTCATGCAGGCGGCTTTTGCGGCCTTGCCAGAACTGCCAGTTGTCCGGCTTGAGGCGGTAGCCGCCCCAGTGCGGCGGGCGCGGTGGGTTCAGCATGAACTTGGCACCGTACCTGGCGGCGTTGGCCACCAGCACGCCTCGGCCGGAGATCACTTCGCTTTGCGGGCTGGCCCAGGCGCCAATGCGCGAGTCCAGCGGCCGGCTGTTGAAGTAGGCGTCGCTTTCTTCGTCCGCAATTTTTTCCACCACGCCTTCGATGCGCACCACCCGTTCGAGCTCGACCCAGTGGAACTGCAGCGCTGCATACGGGTTGCCGGCCAGTTCCAGCCCCTTGCGGCTGGCGTAGTTGGTGTACCAGACAATGCCTTGCGCATCCAGGCCCTTGATCAGCACCACGCGGGTGGATGGGCGCAGGTTGCTGCCCACGGTGGCCAGGGTCATGGCATTGGGTTCGGGCACCTGGGCTGAAATGGCTTCGCCAAGCCACTGGTCGAACTGCTTGAGCGGATCGGCATGCGAGGCGTCTTCATTGAGTTCGGCGCGCTCATAGCTTTTGCGAAGGTCGGCGATGGAGGTGTGGTCAAGCATGGCCCGGAGTATAAAGTCCGGCGTCCGATTCGCGCCGTTTCAGGCTCAGCTTGGGGTCACCACGGCGCAGGCCAGGCGCGGTCCGGAGTTGCCGGTGGGCTGGGTGGTGTAGTCGTCAGGATCGCGGTGAACGATCAGCCCCCGCCCGATGATGTTGCCGGTGCCGCTACCGACAGAAATGCCTGCGGCTTCGAAACTGAACCGGGCGACGCCGTTGGCATCGGCTGTGAGGCTGCGCAGGTCGCCTGCATGGTGATGCATGGCGGCATGCTGGCCGTGGGGCTGGCCGGTTGGGTTGAAGTGGCCGCCTGCGCTTACGCCGTCGCCGCTGGAGCAGTCGCCTTTTTCATGCAGGTGAAAGCCATGTTCGGCATTCGGCTTGAGGCCGCTGACCATGCCAGAAACCAGAACCTTGTCGCCGCTTTGGGTGAAGGTGACCGAGCCGCTGGCTGTATTGCCAGTGGTGCTTTGCAGCTGGGCCACGGCGCGCGGACCGGTGGTGGCGGTGCTGGCGCAGGCGCCAAGTGCCAGCACGCTGGCCAGCAAGATGAAAGTGCGTGTCATGAAGACTCCCGGAGGGTTGTTGTTCAATATGCAAGGCTGGGGCATCTGACGATTCAAGCCAGCGCCGCCCAATGCGCGAGGCCTGTCAGTGCCTGGCCAGTTGCAGCAGTTTGCCAAGCGCCTGGTCGTCAATGCCCATCATGCGCAGTTTGTCATAAGTCAGCTGCGCATAGTCACGCGTCGTGCCATAACGGCCGCAGGCACTGGAGAATATTTGCCGGTAGTGGTCTTCACTCAACACACCGGTGTGGTTGGGGCTGCGGCGGGACAGCGTGAAGGCCAGTGCCTTGATGTCGCCCTGCGCCGTGCGGCAGCGCAGCCACTTGGGGTCATAGATGCCGTTGGGCATTTCGCGCGCCCACAGGGCGGGCAGGGCAGCGGGCACATGGTCCCTGGGCAGCCGATAGGCCATTCCCCTGCAGCTGCCACCCGACAGCAGGCCAAACACCAGGCCCGGCTGGGCAGGCGTGCCGCGGTTGACGCGGCTCCACATTTTCAGCGCGCGGTGGTAGCCGTGCAACGTGGCAAAGCGCTGCTCGGCTGATTCAAATTCGGGTCGCCAGATCAGCGATGCGTAGCCAAAAACCCACAAGTCGGTCTGGCCGCCCCATTGCCGGATGGTAGCGTCGAGCATTGTGGCGGGGTCACGGGCTTTGTAAGCCAATTCGTCAGGGGCGTTTGCTAGAGTGGTCACAGCCTCACTTTACAATATCGCCACGTTTTTTAAAAAGGAAGTTTTCCATGGTTTCTCAGAGTGACGACAGCCCGCAACGCGTGGCGCTGTTTTTGGTGTTTGGATTGATTGCCATCGTGGTTGCCTCGGTGCTGGTGTTTGCCGTGAAGCATCGCGGCGCTCCGGCCCAGGCAGTCGCCCCGGCTGCCGGGGTGGCTATTGCGCCGGCCATGCCAGCTGATGCCTCCATTGCAATGGCGCAGGCAGCTTCCGACGCAGCCAGCGTCAAGGTCGAGCAGGGCATCGTCAAGTTTTACTTTGCTTCGGGCAAGGCCGACCTGGCCGCTGGCGCCAGCGAAGCATTGACTGATGTGGTCAAGGGCGCGCAGGCTGGCCGCAAGGTCGCTATTTCTGGTTTTCACGACGCAACTGGCGATGCTGACCAAAATGCCGAATTGGCCAAGCAGCGCGCGCTGGCCGTGCGCGATGCGCTGACGACGGCGGGCGTGCCTGAGAGCCAGATCGAACTCAATAAGCCCGAGCCGATCGCCTCCAGCGCCACGGGTAGCGATGCCGAAGCCCGCCGCGTCGAAATCAGCCTGCAGTAACTCGCACGCTTGCGGCCCGCATGGCGGGCGAAATGAATCCGCAGTGCTTTGCGCCCGGCGGATTTTTTTTGCCTGTCCTTCGTTTGGTAACCGCAAAGTAACCATTCGGGGTGAAAACAGCCGCGATATTAGTTACCATGGACGCCGTAATAAAGTTACATCCCCGTGTCCGGGATGGCTAAATTGAAAGGTTTCACCATGGCGCTTCATTCCGCCGTTGCAGACATCACCGCCCGCATTCAGGAGCGCAGCCGGCCAACACGCAATGCCTATCTGGCCCAACTGCAGGCCGACAGCACTCGCCCCCCCAGCATGGACCGCATGGGCTGCGCCAACATCGCGCATGCAGTGGCCGGCATGCCGCTGGATGACCGTTTCAAGATCGTGACCGAGCGCCAGCCCAACATCGGCATCGTCACCGCCTACAACGACATGTTGTCGGCGCACACGCCGCTGCTGGGTTACCCCGCGCTGATCAAGGACGAGGCGCGCAGACACGGCGCCACGGCGCAGGTGGCTGGCGGTGTGCCGGCCATGTGCGATGGCGTCACGCAGGGCACCAGTGGCATGGAGTTGAGCCTGTTCAGCCGCGATGTGATTGCCATGGGCACGGCCGTAGCGCTGTCGCATGACATGTTTGATGCGGCGCTGTTGCTTGGCGTGTGCGACAAGATCGTTCCCGGCCTGCTGATTGGCGCGCTGCAGTTCGGCCATTTGCCGATGGTGTTCGTGCCGGCCGGCCCCATGCCGTCGGGCCTGCCGAACAAAGAAAAAGCCCGCATCCGGGAACAGGCCGCGCAAGGTCTGGTCGGGCGCGATGCGCTGCTGGAAGGCGAACTCAAGTCTTACCACAGCCCCGGCACCTGCACCTTTTATGGCACGGCCAACAGCAACCAGATGCTGATGGAGGCCATGGGACTGCATGTGCCCGGCACGGCGTTTGTCCAGCCCGGCGACGCGCTTCGCGACGAACTCACACGTGAGGCGGCCCGCACTGTGCTCGGCATCACCAAGGCCAAGCGCTTTGCGCCCATCGGCCATGTCGTCGATGAACGCGCCATCGTCAACGCGATGGTGGCGCTGCTGGCCACTGGCGGCTCGACCAACCACCTGATCCACTGGGTGGCGGTGGCGCAGTCGGCCGGCATCATGATCGACTGGAATGACTTTTCGGCGCTGTCCGATGTCGTGCCGCTCCTGACGCATGTCTATCCCAACGGCAGCGCCGATGTGAATGACTTCCAGGCCGCCGGCGGGCCGGGGCTGGTGATTCGGGAACTGCTGGACGCCGGCCTGATGCATGAGGACGTATTGACAGTGCGCGCAGGCGGCATCCGTGAATATGGCCGCATTCCGGTGATGGACGGTGCGTCGCTGGCCTGGCATGAGGTGGGCGACTCAAAGGACGAGTCCATCGTGCGGCCTGCAGACCGGCCCTTCAGCCCCACCGGCGGGCTCAAGCTGCTCACCGGCAACCTCGGGCGCAGCGTGATCAAGGTGTCCGCCGTGCCGGATGACCGGCATGTGATTGAAGCGCCGGCCCGGGTGTTTGATTCGCAGGAAGACTTGCTGGCGGCCTTCAGTGCGGGCGAGCTTGAACGGATGTGCCTGGAAAATCCACAACACGGCGTTGTCTGCGTGGTGCGCTGGCAGGGACCCCAGGCCAACGGCATGCCCGAGCTGCACAAGCTCACGCCGCCGCTGGCGGTGCTGCAGGGCAAGGGTTTCAGGGTGGCGCTGGTGACCGATGGCCGCATGAGCGGCGCATCGGGCAAGGTGCCAGCGGCGATTCATGTGTCGCCGGAAGCAGCCGCCGGCGGGCCACTCGCCAAGGTGATTGATGGCGATGTGATCCGTGTTGATGGACTCACCGGCAAGTTGCTGGTGCTGGTGGATGAGGCCGAATGGGCCGCACGGCCTGTCAGCGTGATGCCGGACGCATTGCGTCAGCGCAACGGCATCGGTATGGGGCGGGGATTGTTTTCGGGCATGCGTGCCCGTGCATTGACAGCAGAAGAAGGAGCCATGTCATGGATGTAACGATGAACATCAGCCAAAAACTCAGTGCCCTGCAGGTGATGCAGGATGCGCCCGTGATTCCGGTCATCGTGCTGAACGATATTGGCCAGGCGGTGCTGCTGGCCCGCGCCCTGGTGGCGGGCGGCATCCGCATGCTTGAAGTCACCCTGCGCACGCCGCAGGCGCTGGCCTGCATCGAGGCGATTGCCCGCGATGTGCCCGAGGCGGTGGTGGGCGCAGGCACAGTGCGCAGCGCCGCCGACGCCCAGGCGTGTGCCATGGCCGGCGCGCGCTTTGTCGTCAGCCCCGGCTACACCCATGCGGTTGGCCAGGCCTGCCGCGATGCCGGACTGGCGCTGCTGCCCGGCGTGGCCACCGGCAGCGAAATCATGATGGCGCAGGAAGACGGATTGACCGAACTGAAGTTTTTTCCGGCGCTGCAGGCTGGCGGCACGGCCATGCTCAAAGCCTGGGGCGGGCCGTTTGGCGATGTGAAGTTTTGCCCCACGGGTGGTGTGTCAATGGCCAATGCCGCCGAGTTTCTGGCGCTGCCCAACGTCGCCTGCGTTGGCGGCTCGTGGCTCACGCCCGCCGATGCACTGGCGTCTGGCGACTGGGACCGCGTGACCGACCTGGCGCGTCAGGCCTGCCTTTTGACACGCCGCGCGGTCTGAAGCAGCGCATGCATGGTGGTGAGCGCAACGCGGAAATCCATCTTTTGGCGCCTCATCGGCCCGGCATCGCCATGACCTGCGGCCTTGCGATGAAGGTGCTGAAGCCAAGTTGCAGAGCATGAGCGTGTGAATCGGTACGATTTTTAATGAAATCATCCATTTGCGCATAAAGGACGGGCGCTTTAAGCTATCAAAAAAGTAGCTGAAAGCGCCCGTTCATGCCGCTTTGGTTCCGGTTGACCGGCGGTGGCTTATTTCTCCGCGCCTGATGCCCTGGACACGTAAAACGACAGCGCGTCGATTTGGGCTTCGGTCAAGGTGGCCTTGTAGGAGGGCATGGCGCCCAGGCCGTCGTACAGCGCTTTTTTTACCCGCGCGGCGTTGGGCTTGAGGTCGTCGAACACGGGCCCGACCGCGCCTTCACTGCCGGCGTCCTTCAGGGTGTGGCACAGCGCGCAGGCCGGAACGGCCCCGGCGGTGAACAGCTGTTTGCCAATCGCCATCTTGTCGGCGTCCTCAGCGGCGCTGGCCGGCAGGCTGATGACGGTTGCAGCCGCCAGCAGCAGGCCTTGCGACAGCAGCAGTCGCAAGGGTTGCGCCGAAAACCTTGAAAGCAAAGGGGATGGGGTCATGGCATCACTGGGCCTGTAAAGTTTTAAAAGTGGGAACAGGTTGAAACGCATCACGCCACGCTGACCTTCACTGCGTGGTCCTGCCAGCTGGCGTTGTTGTAGCCGCTGACGTTCTCGCCGCGTGTTTCGGGTTGCACGTTGCCGGCCCTGTCGGTGGCGCGGCTGGTGACGACGTAGTTGCCGCGCGCAAAGTGCGCGGGCAGCACAAACTGGCGCCAGGCGTATTTGCCGAGGTCGGGGCCGACCAGGCGTGCCTGTTGCCAGGTTTTGCCGCCGTCAATCGACACTTCCACGCCCTTGACGGCATGCATGCCGCCAAAGGCCACGCCGTTGATCTGCATCCAGCCTTCGCGGTGGGCGCCATCGTCGGGGCTGGGTGAGTTGACCCAGGACTTGACCGACATTTCCTGCACCGACGGCTGGCTCGGGTCGGCTTTCTGGCCGGGGGGCGTGAGGCGGTAACCGTGCGCCATGATCCGGGCATCGCTTTCCTTGGCGGTGAAGGCCAGTTGCTTGACGTATTTGATGCTGTTCACGCCGGTAAAACCCGGCACGATCAAGCGCAGCGGGCCGCCGTGGGCCAGCGGGATCGGCGCGCCGTTCATCTCCCAGGCCAGCAGCGCGTCCTGCATGGCGGCAGCGGGCACCGAGCGCTCGACGATGATGCTTTTCGGGTCGAGTCCGGCTGGCAGCTTCTCCCCGCCGGTGCTGGTCATGTAGTTCATGCCGGGGCTGACGCCGCCCAGCGCCTGCACCACTTCGCGCACCGGCACACCGCTCCAGACCACGCAGCCGGCGGCGCCCACCGTCCAGCCGGTGCCGCTGGGCTTGGAGGGGAAAAAGCCCCGGCCGTTGCCCGAACACTGCAGCACCATGGCAACGGTCTCCAGACCCATGGTCTTGAGGTCGCCCACGGTGAGCGAGCGCGGATTTTTCACGCCGTCCAGCGTCAGCACCCAGGCGTCGCGGTCGGCCACGATCGAGGCGTCAGGCGTGGGCAGGTTGTTGCGAATGTAGAGCTGATCGGCCGGCGTGATGACGCTGGTGCCAAAAGCACCGCGCTTGGTCTCGATGGTGTTGCCGCTGTGCACGATGACACTGTTCAGGTCTTTCCAGGCGAGGTCGGTGGGCAATGGCTTGGCGGCTGCCGCTTGCGCCATGGCGCCGTGGCTCCATGTCGCCAGGCCGGCGGCCGCCAGCGCGGTGGCGCTGCGGGTCAGCAGGTGGCGGCGGGGCAATGAGCTGGGGGTGTCGATCATGTGTGTCTCCGTGAGTTGTTGAAAGGGAACGTGAAAAGAAACGTGAGTACGAACGAAAAACGGGCTTGCTGAATAACTCAAGAATCTGCCTAGCCGCCCACGTGGGCAGTTTGGCCGGACGGTTTGCCGAAATGGTGGTTTGCCATGGCCAGCGCCTTCTTTTTCTGCGCCACCAACACCAGTGGCTTGCCCTGGCGCGAATCAATGACCTGCCAGTACATGTCGTTCCACCAGCCGCTGCCGGTCTTGAGTGTCACCGGCTGGTCAAAGGCAAACACCGTGACCATGCCGCCTTTTTCAAGGAAAGTGGTCAGGTGGTAGGCCAGGCGGCCGTCGATGTCGCAGGGCCGCATCAACTGCGGGTAGCCCGGAACCGGCTGCTGCTGGTTTAACCCCAGGTGCGCCAGCAACTGGCTGGTTTGCATGAAGCTGCCGCGCAGCGTGCGTTCGTAATACTCGTGCTCGATGGCGCCGCGAACCAGCGTGGGCGGACGCATTGCAAATACCGCACCGGTGCCAGTGGCCGCCAGCAGCGTCGCGACCAGACCGCGTTGAAAGCTGCGCCGCGACAACAACGGGGTGTGCCTGAAAAGATGCGCCGGGGGCTGGCCAGGGTCAAAGGCCAGCGCCATCTCTGCGCGGGCGCGCAGGTCAAAGGCACTGTCGGGCGGAAGCTCAAAGTCCGTCATTCAAATCTTTCTGAACTGGCGCACGCTGGAAGCCGGAGCGAGGGCAGCGGCCCCGGGCGCATCTGTCCGGGAATGGCCATCAAGCGCCGCCTTCAGGGCCTCGCGGGCGCGCGACAGGCGTGACAACACAGTGCCCGGCGCAATGTCGAGCGCCTCGGCCATTTGCGCCGTCGGCATGTCGTCAAAGTAAAACAGCACCAGCACCTCACGGTGAATCGGCGCGATGCGGCCCAAAGCCTGCACCACGTCGCGCTGGTTGTCCAGGCGCTCCGTGCTGGCCTGCGGTTCGGCGGCATCGAATTCGCCATAGTCCTCATCCAGCCGTTGCGGGCCCGGTACCACATGGCGCAGCACATGCCGGCGCATGATGCGAAACAGCCAGGCGCGCGCCAATTCGGGCTGGCGCAGCTGGCTGCGGTATTGCCAGGCGCTGGTGAAGCAGTCCTGCACCACATCCTCGGCAATGGCGCGCGAACCCGTCAGGCCCCAGGCGCTGCGCAGCAAAAAGCGGTAGTGCTCGCGCACCCATTGGTTGTACCGGGACTCGGCCGTCTGGATCATGTGTACAAGAGCACTGGCAAAGGCGCTTTATTCCCTCGGTTTCAGTTTGTTTGCATGGGGTTTACCCTTCAATGGGCCTAAATGGGCGGACGGAAAAGCCTGGGCTTGCGTCATAAAGGCTTCCAGCGCTGCCGTAGGCTGCTTGTCGCGGTGAACGACCAGGAAGCACTGCCGCAGCATGCGCGGCAGTGTGGTGCGGACGGGGCTCAGCCGCCCGGTGGCCATCAGGTCGCGCACCACCAGCATTGACAGGCAGGCTGCGCCCAGGCCTTCGGCGGCGGCATGCTTGATGGCTTCAGAGCTGCCCAGCTCGATGCTGCGCCGGTAAGTGTGCAGGTGCGGCAGCAGCAGCTGGTCGGTGACCTCGCGTGTGCCCGAGCCGGCCTCTCGCAGCAGCCACAGGGCGCCCCGCAGCGCCTTGAGTGGCACGCGGATATTTTCGTCGGTAGCGCCCTGCGTTGACGCGACGAGTTCGCTGCGCGGGCTGGCCACAATCACCAGTTCGTCCTGCAGCCAGGGCGTGATCGCCAGTGCCGCCTGATTGCTGGGCCCTTCAATCAGGCCAATGTCCAGTTCAAAGGCCGCCACCGCATCGCAGATGGTTTCGGTGTTGCCGATGCTGACGCGCGAGCGCCAGGCGGTAGCGCTGCCGGCTTGGCTGGCCGCCAGGAACTGCCCGAGCAAAGCCGGCAGGACATAGTTGCCAATGGTGGTGCTGGCGCCTATGCGCAGTGACTGCGTCTGCGCGCTTGCGTCGCGCGCCATGTGCTCGATGTCGGCCGCGCCGTCAAGCAGCGCCAGCGCGCGCGGCAGCAGGGCACGGCCGTTGTCATTGAGCAGCAGGCGCTTGCCGGCGCGGTCGAACAGGCGCAACGACAGCAAGCGCTCCAGCTCGTTGACCGCCGAGCTGGTGGCCGACTGCGACAGCGCAATGTCGGCGCTGGCCGCCGTGGTGCTGCCGTTGCGCGCCACAGCGGCAAAAATCTGCAATTGGCGCAGGGTGAGTCGCAAGACATCCATTTAAAACCTCCTGATCGTTCTTGATAGCGATTGAATGGGTAAATCTTACTGAAACTAGCCGTTGGACGGGTTGCGTGAATTTTCCTAAAGTTGCATTGAACATTATTCGACTCCTGCTTTTGAGAGGAAAACGCCATGAGCACCCCCGGCAACCCCCTGTCCAGCCTGGCCAGCCAAGCCCGTCACCATGCGCCATCGCCGCCCGCGCCGTCATGGGCACGGCGCATGCTGCCCGGCCTGGCGCTCAGTGCCGCGCTGGCGGCTGCCGCCGTTTCGCTGGGAAACATCCGTTGGCTGCAGGACCATGGCCTGAGCGCGCTGACGCTCGCCATCGTGCTCGGCATGCTGGTCGGCAACACGGTTTACCCGCGTTTTGCCAGTGTCAGCGGGCCGGGCGTCAACTTTTCCAAGCAAACGCTGCTGCGCCTGGGTGTGGTGCTGTACGGCCTGCGCCTGACGGTGCAGGACGTGGGGCAGGTCGGCATGGCCGGTGTGGCGATCGATGCGCTGGTACTGGGCTCGACCTTTGCGCTGGCCTGCTGGGTCGGCACGCGCTGGCTGGGGATGGACCGCAAGACCGTCATGCTGATAGGCGCGGGCAGCTCGATCTGCGGTGCGGCGGCGGTGATGGCGGCCGAGCCGGTGGTCAAGGGCCGCGCCGAGCAGGTCACGGTGGCCGTGGCCACGGTGGTGATGTTTGGCACGCTGTCGATCTTTTTGTACCCCCTGCTGTTCGAGCTGAACCAGCACTTCCATTTCATTGGCGGCGGCACGCAGGGCTTTGGCATTTACGTCGGTTCGACCATTCACGAGGTGGCGCAGGTGGTGGCTGCCGCGCGCTCGATTGGCACCGAGGCCGCCGACACGGCGGTGATCGCCAAGATGGTGCGCGTGATGATGCTGGCGCCGTTCCTGATCATGCTGTCGGCCTGGCTGGCACGCGACGAGGCGCGTTCGTCCGCTCGGTCTGGCGACGCCAGCGCCGCGTCGAACACGTCAGGCAAGCCGTCAAAGACCAAACTGGCCATTCCCGGCTTTGCCCTTGGTTTTGTCGCCGTCGTGCTGTTCAACTCGCTGAACCTGCTGCCCGCCAAAGTGCTGCCCGTGATGACTGATATCGACACGGCGCTGCTGGCCATGGCCATGGCTGCGCTGGGTTTGTCAACGCATATGTCGGCGATTCGCAAGGCCGGCTTCAAGCCGATGCTGCTGGCGCTGATCCTGTTTGCCTGGCTGGTGGTTGGCGGTGCGCTGATCAACCGCTGGGTGCCGGCGCTGCTGGCCGGTTGACTGGTTGAATTCGCTAAAGGACTGAATCAAGGTAATTACTCAGCTCCCTCGAAGCTCTCCGTAATCTCTTTTGTCATTGCTTACTTGATGAGCCTGCCCCGGACTTGATCCGGGGCAATCCATGACCCCGTTTGGGGAGAAGTCATGGTTCCCGGGTGCTGAAACCCCGGGCTTGATCCGGGGCCGGGATGACAGAGGCTGATTTCATTGCGCTTTAAACTGAAAAGTGACCTGAGTAGTTACGAATCAAGCATGTAAAAGGCGGTTTTCGCACATGGGACGTGCGCTGACAGCTATTTAAACCATAGCAATGGCATTTGCCGTCGCCTCAGCCCCCACAAATCAGCGCAGGCCGCCGCCGCTGGCACCCTCGACGCGCTGGATCAGCTCGATCTTGTAGCCGTCCGGGTCGGTGACAAAGGCAATCACGGTGCTGCCGCCCTTGACCGGACCGGCTTCGCGCGTGACGTTGCCGCCGGCGGCCTTGATCTTTTCGCAGGCGGCATACGCGTCGGGAACGCCCAGGGCAATGTGGCCGTAAGCCGTGCCCATCTCGTAGCTTTCCGTTCCCCAGTTGAAGGTCAACTCGATTTCGGCCTGCGCCGGATTGCCCTCGTAACCGACAAAGGCCAGGCTGTATTTATAGTCCGGATTTTCTGACTGGCGCAGCAGCTGCATGCCCAGAACCTGGGTATAAAAATCAATCGAGCGCTGAAGGTTGCCAACGCGGAGCATGGTATGAAGTAATCGCATCACCGGATTATCACGTCGGCGTGAGAACTGTGCAGGCGGCACTGCCGCATGGAAGGCCGCTTCAAGGGTTGCGGTTCAGCACCCTGGCCACCGGATGGTGGCGCAGCCTGAACGCGTCGGGCATGCCTGAGCCGAGCAGCGGGCGCAGGTACATCCTGAACGCATCGGTCACGTCGGTGCCGCTGGCGCTGATGAATTCATCCTCCATCACCCGCGTCTTGCCGGCCACGGCTTCAAGAGGCAGCAGCTCGTAATCGACCGAATAAAAGCCCGTCCGCTTGATGGCGACCGAGCCGTCCTGCGCGCCCCACATGGCGAACTGCACGGCTTTTTCGCCGACCTCGCGAGCTTCGCGCTGGTCCACGTCGGACACGCAGCCGATGAACGAGCGCTGCAGATAGCCAAAGGTGTCGCCACGCACCCGCTTGATGCCGAGCTTGGCCTTGATTTCCTCGCACAGCAGGTCGGCCAGTGCGCCGTTGCCCGACAACTGCACATTGCCGTGGTCGTCATGTTCCAGGTCTTTCGCCAGCAGGCTGGCAATCGGCGCGCCCGACGCATCGTGGATGCCTTCGGACACGGCGACCACGCAGCGCCCGAAGCGCGCATAAGTCGCCTTCACATCAGCCAGGAAATTCTCCAGCACGAAGGTGCGCTCAGGCAGGTAGATCAGGTGCGGGCCGTCGTCGGGAAACTTCTTGCCCAACGCCGAGGCGGCCGTCAAAAATCCGGCATGCCGGCCCATCACCACGCCCACGTACACGCCGGGCAGGGCGGCGTTGTCCAGGTTTGCGCCGGCAAACGCCTGCGCCACGAAGCGCGCCGCAGACGGGAAGCCCGGCGTGTGGTCGCTCCCCACCAGGTCGTTGTCGATGGTCTTGGGAATGTGGATGGAGCGCAGCGGGTAACCGGCCTTTTGCGCTTCCAGGCTGACGATGCGCACCGTGTCCGACGAGTCGTTGCCGCCGATGTAGAAAAAGTGCTCGATCTGGTGCGCCTGCAGCACCTTGAAAATCTCCTGGCAATAGCGCACGTCGGGCTTGTCACGCGTCGAGCCGAGCGCCGACGACGGCGTGTTGGCGACGAGTTCAAGGTTGTGGCTGGTTTCCTGCGTCAGGTCCACGAAGTCTTCATCGACGATGCCGCGCACACCGTGGCGCGCGCCGTAGATGCGTGTGACCTCGCCAAAGCGCCGCGCCTCCAGCGCCACGCCGACCAGCGACTGGTTGATCACCGCCGTCGGGCCGCCGCCCTGGGCGACAAGAATTTTTCCGGATGCCATGGATTGTTCCCTTTGGTTGCGATGTTGAAGCGCTCGACGTCATCGTACACATCGCAGCGGGCCGGGCAAGATGGGCCGCCGGCTTTTTCGGCAGAGAAGACGTGGGTGGAAATTTTTGCTATTGAAAATATAGCTGTTTGCGAATGCCTGTATTGCGCCAGAGGCCGATTTGATGCCTGATATGGTTAAAACAATTAGTTAATTTCAACCAGTAGCGATCACAGGATGTGGCGCCGTTTTACGGGAAAGTGGCGCAGTTCGATCTTTAGACTATTTGCGGTCAGTTAGCCGCGGAGCGTCCCGGACAGCACACGACGACAAAGCGGCCAGGCCAGCGGCTCTGTTGGCTTCCTCGAAGTTGCCGCTCGCCAGATGGAGCAGGATTGACTGAAGCACCATGTCCGCAGTTCCTGCAAGGATGGGGAAGAAGACGTTCATCGATCAAGCGCATTGCCCGTGCAAGTGCCCAATGAATCGCTTTGTCTATCGAGTTTTGCTCGGCCCTTTCATGCAACTCAAACCTCGCTTTTCATCTGTCATGCGGGAGCAAAACAGTGCGCAGGCGGGTGTGCCCCTCTTGGGCAGTCTTCAACACGTTGAGGTTAGACAAGCGTGCCGTCGGGGTGAACCATCACGCGCGCTGCGGCTGCAAGCCGGCCAACAGCGCCATCAAGGCGTCGACGTCTAGCGGTTTGACAAAGTGATGATCGAAACCCGCGTCCGCGCTCCTTTGCAGGTCGTCCATTTGGCCGTAGCCGGTCAGGGCCACCTGCACGATGTCCTTGCCCCATTCCTCGGCTCGTATGCTGCGGGCTGTGTCGTACCCGTTCATCTTCGGCATCCCGATGTCGCACAACAGTATGTCGGGCCGAAACTCCTTGGCCGCCTTGATGTCCGACTCCCCGTCGTAGAAAGTGATGACCTCGTTCCCCAACATCTCGAGAAGCTGACCGAGCGAGTTCGCCGCGTCCACGTTGTCGTCCACGACCAGAATGCGGTGGCGTGTAGCGGGATAGACGGGGTCAGGCTGATTAGTAGGCTCGTCCCCGGCGGCCGACAAAGCCACCGGCAGGCGCACAACGAACTCGCTGCCCCTGCCTTGACCGTCGCTGTGGGCCTCAACCGACCCGCCGTGCATCTCGACCAGGCGCTTGACGATAGAAAGGCCGATACCCAAACCACCCTTCGAGCGTTCCAGGTTGCCTTCAACCTGGGCGAACATGTCGAAGACGTGCGGGAGCATGTGCGTCGGGATGCCGCTGCCGTTGTCCTGAATCGAGACGACCGCTTCAGCTCCCAGGCGTTGCATGCTCAATCGGATCTGACCTCCACGATCCGTGAACTTGGCGGCGTTGTTCAACAGGTTAGCGAACACCTGTGCCAGCCGTGTCAGGTCAGCGTCCACATGCATTGGGTCGGAGGGAAATTTGATCAGCAACTCGTGATCAGCCTGTGCAATGGACGGTCTGCTGGCCTCGATGGCCTGCTGAATGGCCGTTGCCAAATCAATGCGCTCCTTGCGAAGATCGATCTTGCCGCGGCTGATGCGGCTCAGGTCCAGCAGGTCGTCGATCAGATGCACCATCTGCCCAAGCTGGCGTTCCATCATCGAGCGGATCCGCTCGGTCGCTTCCGCGTCGCCTGGTGCCAGACGCATGATCTGCAGGCCAGTGCGGATCGGAGCCAGAGGATTGCGCAGTTCGTGGGCCAGCGTGGCCAGGAACTCGTCTTTGCGCTGGTCCTCCTCTCGAAGACGGGCGACCAGCCGTTCTCGTTCCTCCTCACCCCGCTTTCGGTCGCTGATGTCGTTGAACAAGAGGGCAACCTTGTAACTTCCGGTGCCGCCGAGGCGAAACGCGTAGACGTCGAACCATCGGCCACCCAGTTCCGCGGCCTGGCCGACGAATCGCGTTACCTCTCCGGTGACGGCCACCCGGCCGTATGTCTCGAACCAGTGGGCTTCGTGATTCGGGGCCAGCTCCCGCATTCGCTTGCCCTGCGCATTGCGCAGGCCGGTGTGCTTCTCGAACGCCGGATTCACTTCCAGAAACAGGTAGTCGACAGACCGCTGGTCGGCGTCGAAGATCATCTCGATCACGCAATAGCCTTCATCCATCGACTCGAACAGCGTGCGGTACTTTTGCTCACTCAGCCTTAGGGCCTCCTGGGCCTGCTTGCGGGCGGTCACGTCGCTGGCCATGCCGAACCACTCGACCACCGTGCCGTCTTTGTCCATCAGCGGGATGGCCCGCGAGAACGTCCAGCCCAGCGTGCCGTCGATCCGCAAGACCCGGTGCTCCAGCTCGAAGGTGCCTTGGGTGCGGACGGCTGCCCCGATGGTCTCCATGACGCGCTGCTGGTCGTCAGGATGAATGTACTTCTCCAACCAGGAGCGGTTCGGCTCGTGGGTGTCGGCAATGAACTCCCGGCCCTGAAGCTGGCGCATCTCGGTCCAGTCCGCGTTCATGCGATACACGACGTCCGAACTGGCACTGACCAGAGCGCGGAACTGATTCTCGCTGGCCCGGATTGCCTCTATGCTCTCACGCCGCATTCGTGCCATTTGAAGTTGAGCCGCCACACAGGCCAACAACTCCCGGGCACTGAAAGGTTTCACCAGATGGTCGTCGGCCCCTTTTTGCAAGCCCTCGATCCGGCTTTCCTCCCCGGCACGGGCAGACAGCATGATGACCGGCACGGCGCTGGTACGGGCGTTGGCGCGCAGCGCCTTCAACAGCCCGAAGCCGTCAAGCCGGGGCATCATCACGTCGGTCAGGATCAGATCCGGCGTCCGCTCGCGCGCCGCCGCCAGCGCCGCCTCTCCGTCCGGCACGGCCTCAGTGCGGTAATGCGCGCCCAGCAGACGGACGACGTACTGCCGCATGTCGGCGTTGTCGTCGGCGACCAGTACCAGGGGACGTTCGTCCTCGGTTCGCTGGGGTGACGGGGCGGGGCCCGTTGGGTCGTCCTGGAATGCCGGCAACTTTGAGCCGGGTGCCGGTTGCTGATCGGCGTCGGGCAGCCAGCGCAGCGCTTCTTCGACGAACAGATTCGCTTCCGTGGTGAGCTGCGCGGCGAGGGGCCGGTTGCGGACCTGGTCACCTGGCAGGTGCTGCGATCCCAGCGGAATCGAGAGGGTGAACATCGTGCCTCTCCCGAGTTCGCTGTCGGCGCGGATCGAGCCGCCGTGCAGCTTGACCAGTTCCTGCACCAGGGCCAGCCCAATGCCGCTGCCCTCGTGTGTCCGTCCCCGTGCGGTTTCGACCCGGTGGAAGCGTTCAAACAGCCGCGGAACTTCCTCTGCGGAGACGCCCGTACCCGTGTCGCTGACGCGCAGTTCGACCGCGCGGTCAACCTGTCGCAGTGAGACGGCGATTGCCCCCTCAAAGGTGAACTTGAATGCGTTTGACAACACGTTGAGAACAATCTTTTCCCACATGTGCCGGTCGACAAACACTGGCTCGCCAAGCGGTGGGCAATCGACGCGGAGTTTCAGCCCGGCCTTCTCGCAAGCCGAGCGAAAGTTGCTCGCGAGCTCGGCGGTGAATTCAGCCAGAGCTGTCGGCTCATAGGCTGCGCGGATCCGACCGGCCTCAATGCGTGAGAAATCCAGCAGGGTATTCACGAGGCGTTGGAGTCGCAGCCCGTTGCGGTGAACGACTTCCAGGCGCTCCCGTTGCAACGGCGGCAAACGCTCGTCCGATGCAGCCAGCGCGTCTTCGACTGGCCCCAGCATCAAGGTCAGTGGCGTGCGGAACTCGTGGCTGACGTTGGAGAAGAAGGTGGTCTTGGCCCGGTCGAGTTCGGCCAGCGCCTTGGCCCGTTGCCGCTCGTCGTCATATGCACGGGCATTCACGACGGCGGTGGTCACGGCAGAAGCGAGCAGGTCGTAGAAGCTCCGGTACGCCTCGTTCATCCTCAAGCGAGCGCTGACCCCCGCAATGAAGATGGCGGCGGGGTCGCTGGCTCCTGGCAGGATGATCGGCAGCGCCAAGGCCTCGGTGGGCGGTTCGGGATAGGGACCGAGGGCCGCCTGGCCGATCCTGTGCCGCACGTCGTGTACCTGCACCTGCACTGCAGACCCCGAGCGAACAACTTCTTCCAAGGGCCATGGGGTTTGCTTTTGAGCGCTCGAACCGACCTTGCCCAGGCTGGCGACGGTCTCCGCCTCGAGGTTGGTCGCAGCAACCAGCCGGGCGTGATCTCCGTCTTTGTCTACTGCGTAGAGTTGGACAAAGGGCAGGTCGAGGGCGTACTCCGCAAGAGCCTGAGCGGACAAGGCGAGCGCTTCGCTGACGGACTTCGCTTTGCTTGTTTGAGCGGTCAGGTCTCGCAGCGTCCGTGTCCGCCGCTCGCTGAGCATCTGGGTCGTCATCTCGATGACGGGGTGAAACAGGCCGCCGACCCGACCGGCCTCGTCCCGAATGGGGCTGAATGAGAACGTGAAGAAGCACTCTTCCACGTAGCCGTGCCGTTCAAGGAAAATTTGCTGGCCTTCGAGGAAGGCCGTGTTGCCAGCCAAGGCCGTGTCGTGCGCCTCGCCAATGACCGGCCATGCCTCCGTCCAGCACTCGGCGAAGTTCTGCCCCATGGAGCGAGGATGCTTGTTGCCGCAAATGACCCGGTAGGCATCGTTGTAGAGCTGGACGAGGCCCGGCCCCCAGATGACGCAGATAGGCAAATCCGAGGCCAGGCAGATGCTGACGGTCGTGCGCAGGCTCTGCGGCCACACCTCAACCGGCCCCAGCGGGGTCGCTGACCAGTCCATCGACCGGATCAAGCCGCCCATTTCGCCGCCCCCCAACAAAAATGCGAGGGGGTTGGGTTCGGCGGCCAGCTTGTCGTTGCGTTTCATACATCCTTGTAGGTACGGGAATTGCGCCACTGCATTGCGGCCTTCAGGTTCAGTCGCACGCCATTCTGCGCTGCGCCATCCAACCGCCACCACTTGAGGAGCGATGGCGGTCGAAATGCCTGGTTTGGCTCTGGCTGGAGCCGAATGAGTGTACGTCTCTGAAGACGGCTCCTGAGTGTCGCTTATTAGCCCTTTGAGGCCCGTCGAATCCGAAATGCGAAGGGCCGCAAACGCTGCAAAGGAGCCACTGGAAAAACCATTTTGACGCTTCTCATCGATACAAAAAAGATAGCTGCTAACGCCCATGCCTATTGCGTAAACGCCCGATTTAATCCAAAAACCTTGTTTGAAAAGCAGCTGTGGAACGCCGATGAGCGCCTAGCGCAAGGCGACTCGAAGGAAAAAACTCCCCACTTTATTTAAAATTATGCAAATGCCATAATTATCAAACTTCTCCAGAAATCCATAAACCATGACCTTTCGCCGCACCGCCCTCGCGCAGGAAATGGCCAAGCAGTTGCTCCGGCCCACTTTTCTTGACACCTCATTGCGCTCCGGGCTTTTTCTTTCCGGGCAGCGGCGGGTCGGCAAAACCACGTTTCTCGCCACCGACCTGATCCCGGCGCTGCAGGACCTGGGGGCCATCGTCATCTATGTGGACCTGTGGAGCCAGCCGCAGGCCAACCCGGCGGACCTGGTGCACGGCGCCATCCGCGCATGCCTGAAAGAGTTACAAACCTCCGGTTCAGCGATGCTCCAGCACCTCAAACGGGTTGCCAGCGTCGAAGCAGGGGCGGCGGGCTTCAAGTTTGGCTTCAAGCTCGCCGATGTGGGCAAGGAAGGCGGCGTCAGCCTGGCGCAGGCGTTCACCGAACTGATCGCCCAGTCCAAAACCGACCTGGTGCTGATTGTTGACGAGGTGCAGCATGCGCTGGGCAGCGCCGAGGGCGACAACATGCTGCACGCGCTGAAAGCCGCGCGCGACGCCATCAACACGCGGCCCGCAACGCCGGGCTACTTTTTGTTTGTCGGGACCGGCTCGCATCGCGCGCGCGTGCAGGAACTCTCGCTGAAGGGCAACCAGGCGTTCAACGGCGCGGTGACGCACGAGTTTCCGGTGCTGGGGCTTGAATTTGTCGAATACGTCCTGGCACAAGTCACGCCGCAACTGGGCGTCATGGCGCCCTCGGCCGGCGTCACTGAAGCGGCGTTCAAAAGAATGGGGAGCCGGCCCGAGGAACTGATGAAAGCCCTCAATGTCTTGCGCGCCCTGCCGCAGGGCGCCAACCCCGACGAGCATTTGCCGACCATCGCCCAGTCGTTTGGTGCTGCGGCGGCGGACATCGAGCTGCAAAAAATTGAAGCCTTCGGCCCGTTGGCGCAAGCCGTCTTTTCGCGCATCTGCGGCATCGGCGGCAACGTCAAGGGCGTGTTCACCGCCGACGCGCTGAAGGAATACTCAGCCCGGATCGGCCGGGAAACCACCACCCAGGAAGTTCAGGGCGTTTTGGGTTTGATGACTTCGGCCAACTTGCTGATGCGCGTCAAGCACGGGCACTATGGTGTCACGGACAGCTTTGTCGAAAAAGCCTGGGGAACACGTTTGCAGGCCGACACGCTGTTGAAGCCCGGAGCGTCCACTGACCCGGCTGCGCCGGATTGAGGGGTTGGATAGCAAGCCAAAAGTGAGGAAACCGCAGACCTCTCATTTTGGAACAGGGAATGCCGAGCTACGAAAGCACAGTCATCAGCCTGCGGGATCACTGCGGACAAGTGCCTGAATCATGGATCAAACGCACATAACGGCAGCCGCCGCACGTTCCTCCTGCCCACGGGGGTTAACGGCCAGTCCCGTGCCGGCTATGCTTGCACCCTATGTACGAGCACCATTTCGGCTTGAGCCAGGACCCGTTTTCCATCGCGCCCGACCCGCGTTACCTGTTCATGAGCGAGCGCCACCGCGAGGCGCTGGCGCATCTGCTGTATGGCGTGGCCGGGCCGCACGGCGCTGGCAGCGGCACGGGCGGCGGTTTTGTGCTGCTCACGGGTGACATCGGCACCGGCAAGACCACGATTTGCCGCTGCTTCATGGAGCAGATTCCCGCCGGCTGCCATGTCGCCTATATCTTCAACCCCAAGCTCACCGTGACCGAGCTGCTGCAGTCGGTTTGCGAGGAATTCCACATCACGGCGGCGGCGGCGACGGCTTCAGGCGCGCCGACGGTGAAGGACTACATCGATGCGCTGAACAGCTTTTTGCTCAAGAGCCATGCCGCCGGGGAAAGCAGCGTGTTGATCATCGACGAGGCGCAGAACCTCAGCGCCGATGTGCTGGAGCAACTGCGCCTGCTGACCAACCTGGAAACCAGCGAGCGCAAGCTGCTGCAGATCGTGTTGATCGGCCAGCCCGAATTGCGCACGCTGCTGGCCCGCCCTGAAATGGAGCAACTGGCGCAGCGCGTGATTGCCCGCTTTCACCTCGACGCGCTGACCGAGGCCGAGAGCGCGCAGTACATCGAGCACCGCCTGTCGGTGGCCGGGTTCACCGGCCCGCTGCCGTTTGACCGTTCCGCGATCCAGCGCATTCACCGCCTCACACGCGGTGTGCCGCGCCGCATCAACCTGCTGTGCGGGCGCGCGCTGCTGGGCGCCTGGGCCAATGGCCTGTTTCGCGTGAACCGGCCCGTGGTCGACAAGGCGGCGGTCGAGGTGTTCGGGCTGGATGCCGGGCAGGCAAGGGGCGTCGGCAAGCGGCCAGTTTCCTACGCACTGGGCGGCCTGGCCTTGCTGGCCGGTGCCGTGGTGGCGGGTTTTTTGCTGGTCAATCCAGCGCAAAAAGAGTTGGCGCCGTCCCTGGCTTCAAGCGCGCCGGCGCCCCAGGCTGGCGCTTCATCACCTGAACCTGAAAAGCCGCCGGCCCTGCGGCCTGCCGAAGAACTCGATACCCTTGTGGCGCAATTCCCGGCCGACATCAACACGGCCTGGCGTGCGCTGGCGCCCGCCTGGAAGCTGCCCGCCTCTGACGGCGACCCGTGCCTGGCCGCCAGCGCGCAGCAGTTGCAGTGCTACCGCACCAGTAACCTGAGCGTGCCGCTGCTGCGCCAGCTTGACCGCCCCGGCATCCTGACGCTGCATACAGGCAACGGTCCGCCGGTGCATGCCATCCTAGTGGGGCTGGACGACCAGACCGCCACGCTGCAGGACGCTGCCGGCCTGCACACCGTCAGATTGGTGTCGCTGGGTCGGCTGTGGCGCGGCGAGTTCGCCACTTACTGGCGCCCGCCTCCGGGTTACACGCCGGGACTGCAGGGCGACAGCGCCGTTCCGGTGATCCGCCAGCTGGCCAGTCAACTGGCCGTGCTGGAAGGCGCGCCCGTGCCGCTCGCTTATGCCTCACCGCCGCTGCTGGATACGTTCCTCAGGGCGCGTGTGCGCGCCTTCCAGCGCGCCCAGGGGTTGGAAGCCGACGGGCAACCCGGCCCGCTGACCTTCATGCAGATCGACAGCGCCACGAATGCGAATGCGCCGCACCTGCAAACCCAACCGCCATCGCTCCGGTAAATCTATGTCCTATATCCTTGATGCCCTCAAACGCGCCGAAGCCGAGCGCGAGCTTGGCGCCGTGCCCGGTGTGCATGCCCGCCAGGCGATCACCCCCGCGCCCCAGACGGCTGGCCGCACACAACGCCGCATCTGGACAGGCGCCGGCATCACCCTGGCACTGGCTGGCATGGCGACGGCCGGCCTGTGGCTCTGGCAAAAGCCCGACGCGGCCGTACGACTGGCAGCGGTAGACCCTGTCGTGGAAATGCCACCGGTACCCGCGCCGATACTCATGCCGACACCGACACCGACACCGACACCGACACCGACACCGACACCGACACCGACACCGACACCGACGCCCAGACCCACGTCCAGACTCCCCCCCCCGGCAGTGACCGCATCGCCATCCGTGCAACAGCCCGCTCCAGCGTCGACGCCACGCGAAGCCGTGTCGCCGCCGCTGCCCGCTGTTGCCCCCGCCGCTTCCAGGCCTGCGTCAAAAGCAGAGCCAGAAGTGCGCGCCATGGCAACGCCGCCTATGTCCAAGCCCAAGCCTGACCCGGTCGCCAAGGCAGCGCCAAGCCAGGCGGCGCCTGCCGTGCGGCTGCTCGGCGAACTGCCCCCGGACCTGCGTGGCCAGATTCCGCCATTGGCCATCACCGGTTCGGTTTATTCGGCCAACCCCGACAAGCGGCTGTTGTTGGTGAACAACCAGGTGCTTGCGCAGGGCAGCCTGGCCGCCCCCGAAGTGACACTGGTGGAAATCCAGGCGAAAAGTTCGGTGTTCAGTTTTCGAGGCACACGTTTTCGCGTGATGCATTAACTTTTTTTCGCAGGTTGGGACACCTTGGTTGCTCAGTGGACTGGCATGCTTTCAACGCCATGCAGCAAGTGCAGGGTGATATAGCGCTCTGGCTTTTTACTGCCGCTTTGGCAACTCAAACACCAGGCAGGTGGTCGTGGCATGGGCGTACAACTTGCCGTCCGGCCCGACGATGCGGCCTTCGGCCGTGGCCAGTTGCTTGCCGCAGTGGATCACCGTGCCGATGGCGCGCAGCGGCCCGGTCTGGTGCGAGGCTGCCCGAACGATGTTGATGCTCAACTCAGCCGTGGTGTAGCCACGGCCCGCCGGCATCATGGTGTGCACCGCGCAGCCGACTGCTGAATCGAGCAGCGTGGCATACCAGCCGCCATGCACCGTGCCCAATGGGTTGTAGTGCTTGAGTTGCGGCGTGCCCTGGAAGGTGGCCTTGCCGGGCTCGACAGCGATCAGCGCGAAGTCCAGCGTTTCGGCGATGTGCGGGTAGGGCAGTTCACCATCCAGCATGGCCTGCATGATTTGCATGCCGGTCTTGCCGGCGACCCCTTCGGTGCTGGCCAGGCCAGGCTTGCCGCCGCCGGCCAGCATCTTGATGCGCACCGCCGCGCTTTCTTCCATCCATTCGGCCAATGTGTCCCGCTTGCCAGTCATGTCATTCCTTTGAATTAATTTGCATATGCAACAGTTGCAGCTACAATTAAATTATGCACGACAAGCCAGAACCTGTTCAAAGCCTGCCTGACGCCGAACTCCTGGCCGCACTAAAAACTCTGGGCTGCACCAACTTCAAGCTGCGCCAGTTGATGCGCCAGGTGGCCCAGCATTACGACGTGGAAATGGTGGGCGCCGGACTCAAGACCACGCAGTATTCGCTGCTCAGTCATGTGCTCAAGCTCGGCCCGCTGCGGCCGGGCGAACTGGCCAGGCGCATGAGGATGAGCGCCTCCACCCTGACACGCAACCTCAAGCCGCTGGTGGACGCCGGCTGGGTCGAACTGGCCACCGGCAGCGATGCGCGCAGCCGGACCGTCAGCATCACGCCGGCCGGCCATGCCAAGCGCAAGGAAGCGCTGGGCCACTGGAAGATTGCCCAGGAAAGCCTGAACCAACGTCTGGGTGCGAGTCGCGTGCTGGCGCTTCACGGCCTGATCAATGAATCCCTTGAGTTGCTGGTGCCTGTCGACAGTGGCACGGGCGCCGATGATGAATAAATTTCCAGTCCCTGGCGCACTGCCTGCCCACGGAGAAATCAATGACCGCCATTGACCCGCGCACCCGCCTGCTGCTGGAAGCGCCGATTGGCCGCACGCTGCTGCGCCTGGCCCTGCCCAATGTGGTGGTGATGGTGGCGCAGGCCTGCGTCGGCCTGATCGAAACCTATTTCGTCGGCAAGCTCGGCCTGGACGCGCTCGCCGGCATGGCGCTGGTGTTTCCGGTCGTGATGCTGATGCAGATGACCTCGGCCGGTGCGATGGGTGGCGGCATTGCCTCGTCGATTGCGCGCGCCCTTGGGGGTGGGCGGCGCGAGGACGCCAACGCGCTGGTCCTGCATGCGCTGGTGATTGCGCTGGGCTTTGGCCTGGCGTTTTCGCTGGCGTTGCTGCTCGGCGGGCGCTGGCTGTTTGCGTTGATGGGCGGCAGTGGCGCCTCGCTGGAGGCGGCGCTGACTTATTCGCACTGGGTGTTCGGCGGTGCGGTACTGGTGTGGCTGTTCAATTCGCTGGCGGCGGTGATACGCGGCACCGGCAACATGACGGTGCCAGCCAATGTGACCGTGGCCGGCGTGGTGGCACTGGTCCCGCTGTCGCCGCTGCTGATTTTTGGCTGGGGCCCGGTGCCGGCGCTGGGCATTGCCGGTGGGGCCATCGCGCTGCTGCTGTACTACGCGCTGGGCACCCTGGCGCTGGCGGCTTACCTGTGCTCCCGCCGCAGCCTGCTCAAGCCGTCGCTGGCATGGTCCGGGCTGCGCTGGCGGTTGTTTCGCGACATTCTGCGCATCGGTCTGATCGGCTCGATCTCCACCGTGGCAACCAACCTGTCGATTGGCGTGGCCACGACGCTTGCGGGTGGTTTCGGTCCGGCCGCGATTGCCGGTTACGGCACGGCATCCAGGCTGGAATACCTTTTGGTGCCGCTGGTGTTCGGCCTGGGTGCGCCGCTGGTGGCCATGGTCGGCACCTGCATGGGGGCCGGCCAGCATGCGCGCGCGCTGCGTGCCACGTGGACAGGCGCGGCCATGGCGTTCACCCTGACCGGAGGGATTGGCCTGGCTGCGGCCCTTTTCCCCCGGGCATGGCTGTCCCTGTTCGGCAGTGACCCGGCGATGCTTGACGCCGGAACGCTTTACTTGCGCACGGTGGCGCCGTTCTATGGTTTTTTCGGTGTCGGACTGGTGCTGTACTTCGCCTCGCAGGGTGCCGGCCGGCTGCTTTGGCCCGTGGCCGGCAATGTCGCGCGGCTGGCTGTGGCCGCCGTCGGTGGCTGGCTGGTGATCCGCTGGGGCGGCGGACTGGTCGGTGTCTTCATGGCGCAGGCTGCGGCCCTGGTGGTGTATGGCGTCGTGATTGCAGCGGCGATTGCCGGGGGGGCCTGGTTTGGCCGTCTGGGCTGGCCTTGCGCACCGGCCACGCTGCTGCGCCGCCTGGAGCAAGTGAAATCACTCTAATTGAGCTAAAAAACTGCATCATCAGAAAGCACATCATCATGAATTCCACGCTGTCCGAACTGTCCCAAACCCCTGCCGCTCCACTTCGCTACCTTGATGATCTGCAGGTTGGGGATCGTTTTTCCAGCGCCGGCTTCTTGCTTGACGAGACACAGATCAAGGCCTTTGCCTTGCAGTTCGACCCCCAGCCTTTCCATCTGGACCACGAGGCGGCCAAAGAAACGCTGTTTGGCGGCCTGGCTGCCAGCGGCTGGCACACAGCGGCCGTCACCATGCGCCTGCTGGTTGGCGGCGGCCTGCCGCTGGCGGGCGGCATCATCGGCGCTGGCGGCGAAATCAGCTGGCCCCAGCCCACACGGCCCGGCGATATCCTGCAGGTCGAGACCGAAGTGGTCAGCGTCACGCCTTCGCGTTCGCGGCCAGAACGCGGCTTGGTGGTGGTGCGCAGCACAACGCAAAACCAGCACGGCCATGTGCTGCAGCTTTCAGTCTACAAGCTGGTGGTGCCGCGCAAGGCGCAATGATGCAAGCGAAATGGCTGTGCAGGGAGTTTGCCGAGCCTGACGGTTTTCCCCTTGTCGGCGGTGCTTGCGCCGCCATGCTGTGAAATACTGAAAAAAATGGAATTTTGCGCTTTAGGGTAAAGAAAAGCTTGCTATTTAAAGAGTAGCAGACGGATTCACGCGCTTGTGCATCAGTTCAGGCCTCGTATGGTGTCAAGGAGATTTGCTCAAAAATCTGCTTGTGTCGTCGTCTTCGACATACCTTGCCCGGCCGGCTCTGACATGCCGAACAATGCGCGGCTCGGGGATTTCAAAAGCTTCAGGATCCTTTGCATCTGGCCGTTCACCGTCCCGGTACTGGCTGCGAAGGGCCAGGGCGCCAGCAGCCAGGCCAATCGCAAGCGCGACATGCACCCCCAGCAGCGCGCCGGTTGACAGGCGATGCTCGTAGCCGGGTGTAAAGCGCTGTGGCGTGAATTTGAAATCTATCAAGGCCGCCGTGGCGCTGGTAGCCACTGCACCCAGGACGATGCCGGGCGTGGTGCGCAAAGCCGGCCGGTTGCTGGCAAGGGCCGCATAGAGCGTGGACCAGAAGGTGGCCGCGACATGGTGCGTCAGGTAGCCCGCCGCTGTGTGCGTAAGGTCGGTTTTGTCGTGGCGCAAGGCTTCGTCACCCCAGTACCAGTGACTGACGGCGTTCAGCGGAGCCGCAGCGCTGCCTGATTCGCGACGGCCGGCAAGTGCCAGCACGGTTGTGGAAATCAGGCTGGCAAGACTGCCCGCCACAACCCCTTGGGTCAGGATTAGTTTCCATTTTTTCACCGTCAGTCTCCTAAAAGAACCCACTGTGCCTCAGACAACGCCAAGTGCTTGTAGGCGCGCGCCGAAGGACGCGATAAGGCGGTGTCTGCCTTTCGTATTAGCAGCAAATTGAACCTTCCTGTGTTGCCTGTGCGCATCAGAGACAGCTCATCGGGATGTAAAAAATTCTTCAAAAAGCTAAGCGATCAGGGTGATTTTGCGGAATTTCCTGCCTTGTTGATCGACGCTGACTCCGGTTTCAAAACAATTCGAGCCGGACCCGATGCGCGTATCACGGTGTGGGCAGGCGGCGGCACAGACTTCAAGTTACTAGCTCACTCATCGATTTCGCATCGATCTCGAATCGATTTTGCATTTTGCCGCAAGGTGGGTAACCCTTTAAATCTTCAAAACAGGTTCTTGGGCCATACGGCCTATTGGGTGAATGAAGCGCCCCAAAGAAACTCTGTCGAATTCCCTTGCGCCCTGAACCTCCATGAATTTCCTGGCATTCGACCTGGTTGAGATGGTGGCCTTCAGGGTGAATTCCTGTTGTCCAGGCAACAGCATTCACACATTCAAGACCGAAGGCATAAATTGAAGCGGTGCATCCAACTTTTTAAATCTGGCAGTTTCCATTGCTTGAAGAGGGCGGCGTGAAGGCTGACAACTTTAGGGAATGGGCACGGCGCCTGGGGCTGTGGGTGTCGATCGCACTCATGCTGTGCCTGATTGCACTGTTCAATGGCCAACCGTTTTTTTACCCGGATACGCCAACCTACCTGCGCGGCGCTGAAATGGGCGCGTCCAGGCTGGCTGGCCCAAACACGCTCAAGCCGTGGCTGCCCGCACCTGATGCATCTGCTGTTGCCTCGGCAGCAGCGTCCTCGTCCGTGGCCGAGCCGGTCATGCCCTCAGAGCCCGTGCAGACGGCCCGAAAGCTCAAACCCCTGACTTCCGTGGCTGACAAGGTGGTACTGGCCGGGCGTTCGGTGTACTACGGCATCTTGCTTTATGCCGGTTACCTGACCGGGGGCATGTGGCTGGCAGTCATGGTTCAGGCCTTGTGCGTGGCCTATGTGCTGCAACTTCTGATGGTGCGACTTTGGGCGCTGAGCACTGGCCAGGTCTTGGGCACAGTGGCGGCGTTGAGCTTGCTCACGCCGCTGGGCATTTACACCGGATTTTTAATGCCTGATGTGTTTGCGCCGCTGGTGATCTTGATTATCGGGACGATGTCGGTCTACTGGCGGCAGCTGACGCGCGGGCAGTGCTGCGCGCTGGCGGCAATTTTGCTGTTCGGTTTGTGCGCGCACAGCAGTCATGTGGCGTTGGCTGTGCTCATGCTGGTGCTGGCCCTGGCAGGGAGGCTGTTCAGCGCCTACTGGCGCAGCCTCTCGGGCGCCGCGCTGCTGGTGCTGGCCATTTGCATTGCCGCCGCCGGGGCTGCAGAGTGGGCTTTCAGCAAGGCGGTGACCGCTGCCGTGGGTGCGCCGCCGCTGCGCCTGCCGCACCCGATGGCGCGCCTCATCGACCTGGGACCGGGCACGGCCTTTCTCAAGCAGCGTTGCCCTGGCGCAGGTTATGCGGCGTGCGACTTTGTGCAGAACTATCCCACAGCGTGGGAAGACTTTTTGTTTTCCAGTGATCCGGCCAAAGGCGCCTTCGCACTGGCAGACGTAGGCATCAAGCGGCGCTTGTCTGACGAACAGTTGCGTTTCGTGCTTGACGTGGTGCGCTTTGACCCGCTGGGCGTGACCCGCGGCGTGGCACTCGATGTGTTGCGCCAGTTGGGCCTGTTCAGGGTCGATATCGGCGTCTACCCCCCGGCTGTCCTGGCCATGTACGAGGGGCGCGTGCCCGACAGTATTTTTTTGGCTATGCAGCGCAGCCGTGCCGGCCAGCTCTGGCCGTTTAACGACGGGTTGTCTGCGGCAACCTACGCCATGGTGCTGGCTTCGCTGGTGCTGGCCGTGTGGCTGCGCGGGCGCGCCCGACTGTATGACCAGTCAGACCCGTTGGACCGACTGCCCACGGCATTTGACCTGACGCAGCGCCGCATGAGGGACTTTGCCGTCGTGGTGATTGCGGGTGTCGTTGCAAATGCCGTCGTCTGCGCCGCACTGGCTTCGTCCCTTGACCGTTTTCAGGCACGGGTGATCTGGCTGCTGCCTTTTCTGGCCCTTTCCATGCTGGCCGTCGCCCGTCAAGCCTGGCTTTCCGATACCGGAATTTCTGCGTTTCGGCATTCGACCTCAACGCCCAATCTGTCAATTCAAGGATCTACGCCATGACCTCCCAAACCCTGCATTCGCAAAATGCACTCAACACCCCGGCCAGCTGGCGCGACTACCTGCAAATGGCGCGACTGGACCATATGACCAAGCATGTCTTCATCCTGCCTGGATTGGTGCTGGCTTATGTGCTGCGCGACCCGCCGCTGCAAAACGTCTGGTGGTCCATCCTCCTGGGGTTTGCCAGCGCCGTACTGATTGCCTCGTCCAACTACATCATCAACGAATGGCTGGACCGCGAATTCGATGCCTTTCACCCTGACAAGTCCAGCCGTCCGGCGGTCAACATGGTGATGACGCCGACCCGGGTGTATGGCATGTATGCCGCGTTCAGTCTGCTGGGCCTGTTGCTGGCGTATCAGGTCGGCACCCTGTTTTTTCTGGTCAGTGTGCTGTTCTGGGTTTCAGGTGTGGTCTATAACGTCCAGCCCGTTCGCTCCAAGGACAAGGCTTATCTGGATGTGCTGTCCGAGTCGCTGAACAACCCCATTCGCATGATGCTGGGCTGGGCCATGATCGACCACTTCACCATTGCGCCGGTCTCGCTGCTGCTGGCTTACTGGATGGGCGGTGCTTTCCTGATGGGCGCCAAGCGCTTGTCAGAATACCGCGAGATCACCGCCGAGCCGGGCGGTGTGGCCCTGCTGCACCGCTACCGCCGTTCGTTCCAGCATTACACCGAAGAGCGCCTGACCATTTCGTGCTTTGTGTATGCCTTGTTTGCAACCTTCCTGATGGGCGTGTTTTTGATCAAGTACCGCATTGAATATGTTCTGGCCTTTCCTTTCATCATTGTCTTGTTCGCGCATTACCTGGGTTTGTCGATGCGCAGCGGCTCGGTGGCGCAAAAGCCTGAAAAACTGTTCCGCGAAAAGCGCCTCATGGTGATCAGCGCGGCGACGGTATTGGCGCTGATCGTGTTGAGCTTTGTTGATCTGTCGGTGTTGCACGGGCTAAGCGAGCCGCATTTCCTGATGCTGGACCAGCTTGCATCGAATCGCTAGGGGCGGCGATTGCGCACTGACATACCGCTTTTGAACATGAGGAAGACCGCTTTTTACTTGCTTGTCACATTGTATGAATTCTGATTTTTCATTGGTTCACGTGTACGACAAGCTGCTTGCGCTCTCCAGTGCCACCCTCGGGGTGTTCACGCTGGCTGAATTCATGCTCGCATTGGCTTTGCTCGCCCTGGCGGCCTTTGCTCCACGCTGGGGAAGCCGCAGGTTCGACACCGTGGAACGCTTGTTTGGTGGACTGGCGCACCGGCCGATCAGGCAGGTACTGGCCGTTGGCTTGCTGGCCATTGCCCTGCGTGCACTCATGCTGCCCTGGATGGGCATTGCCGAGGCATCGGTCGCAGACGAAACAAGCATTTTGCTGCAAGCCCAGACCTTTGCCGCAGGGCGGCTGGCCAATCCGACGCATCCGTTCTGGGAGCATTTCGAAACCTTTTACGTCAACCAGGTGCCCGCTTACGCATCAATGTATTTTCCGGGCAGGGGGGCACCGCTGGCCGCCGGTTTGCTGCTGGCCCAGAATGCGTGGGTTGGCGTGTGGATGAGCATGGTGCTGATGTGCATGGCCGCGACCTGGATGCTGCAGGGTTGGGTTGTGCTGCCCATGGCGCTGCTCGGCGGCATCCTGGTGACCCTTCGCCTGGGAGTTTTCAGCTTTTGGGTAAATTCTTATTACGGCGGCGCTTTCATTGCATTGGGTGCGATGCTGGTGATCGGTGCACTGCCGCGCATCTTGCAGGCACCGCGCTGGCGCCACGGCTTGCTGATGGGGCTGGGCATGGTCATTTTGATGACGTCTCGGCCTTACGAAGGCTTTTTACTGTGCTTTCCCGTGGCGCTGGCCCTGCTGCTTCACTTAATTCGCAGTCGCTGGCAGCATGTACGGCTGGCTCTGGTTAGGGTGGCGCTGCCCGCAGTGCTGATGGTGGGGGCCGGGGGCGGCTTGCTGCTGGCCTACAACCAGGCCACGACCGGCCAGCCGCTCAAGGCGGCCTACCAGCTGAACCGCGAGACGTATGCAAGCGTGCCCGCCTTTCTGATTTCGCCCCCCCTCAAGTCGCTGCATCAGGGTCCGGCTTATTTCCAGGACTATTTTGCAATGGAAGGCGCCAACTACGGGCTGCGCAAGTCGCCCTTGCTGTGGTTGCGCAGCGGAGTGGCCAAGCTTTTCCACACCTGGAATTTCTACATCGGTGCAATTTTCTCGGCTGCGTTTTTTGCCGGGCTCTGGTCGTGCAGGCGTGATCCTTTTCTGTTGGGCACGACGGCGTTCTTCATGGGGGGCTATTTTCTGGAGACCTGGAACTTTCCGCAATACACGGCGCCGCTGTTCCCGCTGCTGCTCATCTTCATGATGCGGGGTTTCGAGTGGCTGCGTGCCCGTGACCCGGTCCGAAATCCCGCCGGCCTGTTTCTGGCGCGCGCGATGCCGGTGGCTGCGCTCTTGATGCTGGCCTTGCCCGCCACGTCGTTTATTTTCGGGTCGCCGTCGATGGGGGTCAACGCGACCCAAACGGTGTGTTGCACCACTTCCGACAAGCTCAGGCCCGCACTGCGCCAAATGCTGCTGGACAGTCCGGGGCGCGACCTGGTGCTGGTGAAAAGCGGTCCGAACAACCCGTTGGGTTATGAAATGGTCAACAACGAACCGGATATTGACAAAGCCGATATTGTCTGGGCGCATCGACTGGGCACTGAAAAAGACAATCGACTCAGGCAATATTTTGACGACCGCCGTGTCTGGGAGTTTGAATGGCTGCCTGCGGATAATAAAGACAAGCCCGGGATTGACGGCCACCAGCCTTATCGGCTGACGCTGCTTGATCCTGAATTCCAAAAAAGCAAACCAGGCCAACCGTGAAACCTGAAAAAAATACACTGGCCTCTGCACGATGCGGTGGTGCGATTCATTCCATCTTGTCTGGACTGCAGTTGCTGCGGAGGGCTGTTCATTGAAGGCCTTGCCCGATTGGCACCATATCGATTTGGTGGTCTTTGATGTGGACGGCACGCTGTACGACCAGCGCCGGTTGCGGTTCGCCATGCTGGGCTTGCTGCTGTCAGACGCTTGGCGCTTGCGCAGCCTGGACACGCTGAAAACCCTGCGCACCTTCAGGCGCGTGCGCGAAGCACTTGGCGACAAGCCCGAAGCTGATTTCATGCGCTTGCAATACGCCAGAACCGCAGCGCAGCATCACAAGACTGAAGACGACGTGCGCCTGCTCACCGCTGACTGGCTGGAGCAGCGCCCGCTGCCTGCGCTGCCCGCCTGCCGCTATGCGCAGGTGGAGGCAGTCTTTGCCGGGCTGCAAGCCGCAGGCAAACGCATTGCTGTTTTTTCTGATTACCCGGCCGTGGACAAACTCAAGGCGCTGGGGCTGCAGGCTGATCTGGTTGTGTGTGCGACGGACCCGTCCATCGCGCGGCTCAAGCCCGACCCGGCCGGGCTGCTGTCCATCCTGCGCCAGACCCATATTGCACCGCAGCGCACGCTGATGATCGGAGACCGCTTTGACCGGGATGGTGCAGTCGCGCAACGGGCCGGCGTTCACGCGCTGATCCGCTCACGCAAGCCGCATCCGGAATTTGCCACCTTCCAGACCTACGCCGACCCGGTGTTTCACCCCTTGTTGAAGGGTGCGCCCGTGCGGGCGGCCGCATGATGCGAAGCCGCACCACGGCGCCCACGAATGCGACTGACGCCACGCCCGTCCCGCCCGTTGCACCAGCCGCCACCACGACAGGTGCTGCACCGCGTCTGGCGAGTCAGGCATTGGGCTACCTGATGGTCGGCGGGCTGGCGGCGGTGGTGGACATCGGCCTTTTCCATTTGTTGTCACAGCGCCTGAATAGCTTGCTGCTACCCGCCATTGCCAGTTTTGTGGTGGCGGCGGTTGTCAATTATTCCCTGTCTTCGCTGTGGGTCTATCGGCGGCAGTGGCGATCGCTGCGCCGTGCCACCTTGTTCTTCATGCTGGCTTGCGTTGGCCTTTGCATCAATGCCGGCGCCACCTGGTGGCTGGGCAGCACACTGCCCATTGCACCGACACTGGCCAAAATCGGCGGCGTCGCCACTGCTTTTGTGGCCAACTTCCTGATGAACACCTTCATTGTCTTTCGCGCTGAGGACTGAGCCGCGAAAAGTGCCGGCGCAACTCTGTGCAGCCCGCCGTACAGATGCCTGGCCGAGTGGCCGGTTTGCGTTTTATGGCGCCATCGTGTAATTCAGCGTCATGCGGCCGCCATCGGCCACGACGATCTCGCCGGTAACGTAGCTGGCGGCGTCGCTGGCCAGGTAAGCCACGGTGTCGGCAATTTCCGACGGCTCGCCCAGGCGCCGCATCGGCGTGCGGCTCATGATGCGGGCTGTGGCCTCTTCGCTGGTCAGCACCGCCTTGGCCGCCAGTTCGGTGGCAATGGTGCCTGGCGCCACGGCGTTCACGCGTATGCCCTTGTCAGCCAGCGACAGCGCCATCACCCGCGTCAATTGGTTGATGCCGCCCTTGCTGACGTTGTAGCCGGCAATCGTCGGGATGGCCAGCACGCCATTGACCGAACTCATGTTGACGATGCTGCCCCGGCCGGCCTTGGCCATCTCGCGCGCCACCGACTGGCCCATCAAAAAAGCGCCCTTGAGGTTGACGCGCAGCACGGCATCGAAATCGTCCTCGGTCATGTCAAGGAAATCGGCAGCCCTGAAAATCCCTGCATTGTTCACCAGCACGTCGATGCGGCCATGCGCTGCAAGCGTTTGCGCCACCACTGCTTCGACCTGCAGTTTGTCGCCCACATCGCAATGCACGAACAGGCCGCCCAGTTCGTCCGCCAGCGCCGCACCGCGCGCATCGTCGATGTCGGCAATGACGACTGCAGCGCCCTCGCGGGCAAATCGCCGGATGCATGCTTCGCCAATGCCTTGCGCGCCTCCGGTGACGATACAGATGCGGCCCGCCAGGCCAAAGTTGATTTTTGATGATTTGGTGTCCATGCGCTTATGTTATATGAGCTTTGCGCTATTTATTTTGTAGCATTCCGCGTATGCGCATAAAGGCTTCGAAGCCTCATCAGTCGTCGTTGCAATTTGTCGGGCACAACCCGGCAGGCTGGGTGAGGGTTTTTCTGATTTTCCAAAGTCCGCCTCTGGGTTGACCGTTTGCGCGACAGGCTTTTGATTGGCGACCGCATTGAGAAGTAAAGGAGGTGGCGCAGTCAAATGCTTGGCATGTTCCGGCGCGGCAGTTCAGCCCGGCGGGACAAGCCGTGAGCAATTGACCATAAGCTGGCGGCGCTAATATGCTATTCGCCTGACCATGGACGGCCGTCAATGCCTGTCGGCAGGGAGTGGTTCAGGTCATGACCTGCATTGGCAGCGTATTCATATTGCTATTTTTTTGATAGCTAAAAGCGCTTTCTGGTATTGCGGGAGAGGTATTTTTATCATAAATATTGCTTCAAAAACGAAAATCGCCCGGCAACCCCAGAGGGTTGTCGGGCGATATGCGCCGGACTGCGACTTGATTTTTTAAATCAGCCTGCCGCCAAAGCCTGCTTAACGGCCGCTGAACGAGCCAGGACCGCCTGAGCGGCGAGGACCGTTGCTGCGGCCGCCTGGGCCACCTGCACCGCCGCCACCGGAGCGCGGACCTCCACGGAAGTTGTTGCGGTTGCCGCTGGGCTGGCCTGACGAGGGGAAGCCCGAAGAGGCATGGCTGGCCGGCTGCTGGTTGTCAAAATCGTTGCGCTGCTCGTGCTCACGCTGGCGCGGAGCCGGGGCATGCGCACTTCTTGGCTGGCTGAAAGACGGCTGGCCGCCTTGTGGGTAGCCGGCATTCTGACGCGGCTGGGCCGGTCCACGGCGGTCGGCATTGCCGCCACCGTTGCCACCAAAGCCGCCGCCATTGCCGCCACGGCCAGCGCCAGCGCTGTTGCCGGCAGGGGCGCGGGGACCGCGTCCGGCGGGACCGGCATTGCCGCCACGCGCAGGCTGAGCGCCCTTGGTGTCGCGGATGCGCGTCATCATTTCGGACCGGGCAGCCTTGGCGGCTGCCTGCATCACGTCGCGGCTTGGGGGCTTGCCGAGGCCACCCCAGATGGTCTGGCGGCCCATGGCCAGCGGCTCGGCGCGTTCACCCGGCTCGGCTTCAAAGCCGGGAACAATGACTTTTTCAATGTTCTGCTTGGTGAAGCGCTCGATGTCCTGCATGAAACCTTCTTCGTCCAGGCAAACCAGGCTGACGGCTTCGCCGCTGTTGCCGGCGCGGCCGGTGCGGCCGATGCGGTGAACATAGTCTTCGCTGACGTTCGGGATTTCGTAGTTCACGACATGCGGCAATTCGTCAATGTCAATGCCGCGAGCGGCAATGTCGGTCGCCACCAGTGCGCGGATGTTGCCATCCTTGAATCCTTGCAACGCCTGCGTACGGGCCGTCTGGCTCTTGTTGCCATGCAGCGCCATGGCGGGAATGCCAGCCTTGGTCAGGTGCTCGGCCACATTGTTGGCGCCGAACTTGGTGCGGGTGAACACCAGCACCTGGCTCCAGTTGTGCTCGTTGATGATGTGCGTCAACAAGGCTTTTTTCTTGCTGCGGCCGACCGGGTGGATGGTCTGCGTGATGCGCTGCACGGTGGTGTTGCGCGGCGTGACCTGGATGGACACGGGGTTTCGCAGCAGGCTGTTGGTCAGTTCGCGGATTTCGTCGCTGAAGGTGGCGCTGAACAGCAGCGTCTGCTTCTGCTTGGGCACCAGCGCCAATACTTTCTTGATGTCGTGGATGAAGCCCATGTCCAGCATGCGGTCGGCTTCATCGAGCACCAAAATTTGCACCTGGCTCAGGTCCAGCGTGCCCTGGCTCGCATGGTCCAGCAGGCGGCCGGGCGTGGCGACCAGAATGTCAACGCCCCGGCGGAGCTTTTCGATCTGCGCGCCCATGCCGACACCGCCGAACATCACCATCGAGGTGAGGTCGAGGTATTTGCCGTAGGTGCGAACGCTTTCCTCGACCTGCGCAGCAAGTTCGCGTGTCGGCGTCATGATGAGGGCGCGAACCGCGTTGACGCCGCGCCGGTTGGTCAGGCGGGGCTCGCTTGACAGGCGCTGCAGCAGCGGCAGGGTGAAGGCTGCGGTCTTGCCGGTGCCGGTCTGGGCGCCACCCAGCAGGTCGCTGCCAGCAAGCACAGCCGGAATGGCCTGTGCCTGGATGGGCGTGGGGGTGTCGTAGCCCTGCTCAAGCACGGCCTTCAAAATGGCCGGGGCCAGGTTCAATTCTTCAAATTTCATGGAATGGTGCACCGCTGGGGCGCTTCTTGATCGGCCTGTTGGGCGCCTTGGTTTGAAGGCAACCCGCCAGTCATAGGCAGATGGGATCATGGAGCCGGGCTGAAAAACATCGCAGTTGGGTTGCTAAACCTGTCCCTGGATGTGCCCGAATGTCGAAGGCAACTGGAGCCCTGCGACTCCGCTATTGTTGCACGGAACGATAATCAGGTGATCAACGCCTGAATTTCGCCTCTAGTAGAGTGTTCAGGCATGTCGCCTGGCCCGCGCATTCCGGCATTCATTTGCCAACTGGCGGGCCTGCAATTTATCCTTCTCCGTTTTTATTTAACAAAGTGATCTGATGGCCCAGTACGTATTCACCATGAACAAGGTCGGCAAAATCGTGCCGCCCAAACGACAGATTCTCAAAGACGTGTCCCTGAGCTTTTTCCCGGGCGCCAAGATCGGCGTGCTAGGCGTCAACGGCTCCGGCAAGTCGACCCTGCTCAAGATCATGGCCGGGCTGGACCGGGAAATCGAAGGCGAAGCCACGCCGATGCCGGGCCTGAACATTGGCTACCTGCCGCAGGAGCCCAAGCTTGACCCGGAGCACACGGTGCGCGAAAGCGTCGAAGCCAGCATGGGTGCGGTGTTTGCCGCCAAGGCGCAGCTGGAGGCGGTGTATGTCGCCTATGGCGAGCCCGATGCCGACTTCGATGCGCTGGCCACCGAACAGGCTCGGCTGGAGGCCATCATTGCCACCGCCGGCACCGATTCCGAGCACCAGCTTGAAATTGCCGCCGACGCGCTGCGCCTGCCGCCCTGGGATGCCAAGATCGGCCTGCTCTCGGGCGGTGAAAAGCGCCGCGTCGCGCTGTGCAGCATGTTGCTGTCCAAGCCCGACATGCTTCTGCTTGACGAACCCACCAACCACCTTGACGCCGAATCGGTGGACTGGCTGGAGCAGTTCTTGCAGCGCTATCCGGGTACCGTGGTGGCCATCACCCATGACCGTTATTTCCTCGACAACGCCGCTGAATGGATTCTGGAACTGGACCGCGGCCACGGCATCCCGTGGAAGGGCAACTACAGCTCCTGGCTGAGCCAGAAGGGTGATCGCCTGGCGCTGGAGCAAAAAGGCGAAGAAGCCCGGGCCAAGGCGCTGAAAAAGGAACTCGAATGGTCGCGCCAGAACCCCAAGGCGCGTCAGGCCAAGAGCAAGTCGCGCCTGGCACGCTTTGAGGAACTGTCCGATTTCGAGTACCAGAAACGCGTCGAGACCAACGAGATTTTCATCCCCGTGGCCGAGCGTCTGGGCAGCCAGGTGATCGAGTTCCACAACGTGACCAAATCGTTTGGCGACCGGGTGCTGATCGACAACCTTAGCTTCACCATTCCTGCTGGTGCCATCGTCGGCATCATCGGCCCGAACGGCGCGGGTAAATCGACGCTGTTCAAGCTGATTGCCGGCAAGGAAAAGCCGGACAGCGGCGAGGTCGTGATCGGCTCGACTGTCCGCATGGCCTTTGTGGACCAGAACCGGGACGACCTGGCGAATGAGAAAACCGTCTGGGAAGACATCTCGGGCGGCCTGGACATCCTGAATGTCGGCAAGTTCCAGATGCCCAGCCGCGCTTACGCCGGTCGCTTCAACTTCAACGGCGGCGACCAGCAAAAGCGTGTCGGCACGCTGTCGGGCGGCGAGCGCGGACGCCTGCACCTGGCCAAGACCTTGATTGCCGGCGGCAACGTGTTGATGCTCGACGAGCCGTCGAACGACCTGGACGTGGAAACCCTGCGTGCGCTGGAAGACGCACTGCTCGAATTTGCCGGCTCGATCATGGTCATCAGCCATGACCGCTGGTTCCTGGACCGCATCGCGACCCACATTCTGGCGGCCGAGGGCGACAGCCAGTGGACCTTCTTTGACGGCAACTACCAGGAATACGAAGCCGACAAGAAAAAACGCCTGGGCGAGGAGGGCGCCAAGCCCAAGCGCATGCGCTTCAAAGATTTGAAGTAATGCGCTTACAGTTGCACACTGCGTGTAGCTCCTGTGCCCCTGAGGGGGCTACGCCGCCTGTGTCCCGGCAAAGCCGGCTCCGCGACCCCCGCCTGGATGAATGCACTATGGTTGGAAATGCTGTCTATGACTGACGAACAAGTTGTCTCTGCGACCCGTCACTGGCTTGAAAAAGCCGTGATTGGCCTGAACCTTTGCCCGTTTGCCAAGGCGGTGTATGTGAAAAACCAGGTTCGCCTGGTCGTCAGCCAGGCGCGCCATGCCGATGACCTGCTGGAAGAACTCGACAGTGAACTGGACCGTCTGGTCAATACACCGGCCGGGGAGCTTGATACGACGTTGCTGATCCATCCGACGCTCTTTGAAGATTTTCTGGATTTCAACGATTTCATGGAAATTGCCGAAGGCGTGCTCGACGAGCATGAACTCGAAGGGGTGGTGCAACTGGCCAGCTTTCATCCAAAGTTCCAGTTTGACGGCACCGAGGCGGACGACATTGGCAATTACACTAACCGCGCGCCGTTTGCGATGATTCATCTGCTGCGCGAGGAAAGCATAGAGCGTGCAGTGGCGTCATTTCCCCGCGCCGAAGCCATTTTTGAAGAAAATATCCGAACGCTTGAAAAGCTCGGGCACAACGGCTGGCAGAGCTTGAGCGCGGGTTCCTGGGTTTGATCCATGCCCAATAAAAAAGGCTGTTGCCTGGATTCACTGTTCTGTTTTGCAAACTTTTGTCTGAATTGAGATAGCCACGTCATGACAAACCCAATACCCGCTCCCAGTGTGGCCTTCACGTCTTGCATTGACGAAGTCTTGAAGCAGAGTCCTTTTTTGATTGACCGGTGGACTGCCAAACTTGCGGATGCAATGCATGAACGTTCCATAAGTGTTGCCGATTCCTGGGAGCGGCATCAGCTTCAGGACGCGATCTCAGTGCTCAGGAAGTACCGGATCAGTATTGAACAAGGTTTTCCAGAGCGACTGGAAAAAGCCATTGCTGCAGATGGCCTCACCAAAAGTTCAGGCAAAAAGGCGGTCTCCTCCGGTCGTCTGCTGTCGTCTGTCAGCTTTGATGATCTCGAATTGATGGGCGAACACCAGGTCCAGCAAGCTGTGGAAAACGCGCGCATGCTCCAACTGGTAAAACTAGGCTGCGAAGCCGGATTGGCCAGTTTTTCCGCTCGGATGAGCACTGCACAGGGGTTGCGGGCAGTCAAGAATGACAGCAATCCCCTGCGCCCGGAAATCATGGCGCTGGTCTTGATTGAATTGCTCCAGTCCCTTCCCATGTCGGCTCAAACACGGGCCTACTGGCTGCTGGATGGCTCCAGGATCATGGGCGAGGAACTTCAGTCGCTGTATGTGTGGCTGAATGATTTCCTCGCCGCTCAGGGCGTTGCTTCTGCGGTTTATGAAGTCATGGGTGCATCCCAGGCCGGGACTTCAGGCGGCTGGCCGCCCAGAAAGCTTGTTGCAGCCGCACCTGACACCTTATTTCCCGAGCAACTCGACATTCCCAAACAGGAATCTGCCGATGAAAATACCGCCGCACCTGTCGCGCGCAAGCCCATGCTCACGCTGGATCACCTGCACCATCTGCTGGTCGGGGACTATGACGTTTCGGACCACGAACCGACTTCTTTTTCCGAGTTTGGCGTTGAAGAACTGACGCAACAGGATTTTGCGCACACGGTGCCTGCCGCGCTTGATGCACTGACCGAACTGGAAGAGATGGGCCTGGTTTCCGCCAAGACGAAATTGACCCGGCCGTTGCCCCCGACGCCGGTGGCAGACCTGCGGGCGCAGTTAAAGACCGATGCCAAGACGCTGGGCCAGTCATTGGCCATTGAAGTGGTTGGACTGATGATCGAGCAGATGGCCAACGACGAGCGGCTGCTGACGCCGGTGCGGCGGATGATTGCAAATGCGGAACCCGCGTTTTTGCGTCTGGCGGTGACCGACCCCCGGTTTTTCAGTGATAAAAGCCATCCCGCAAGAAAGCTGCTGGAAGCCATCACCCGCGCAAGCCTGGGATATGCAAGTGAAAACGCGGCGGGTTTCCCGGAATTTTTGCAACACTTGCGCGAACTCGCTGTCCTGCTTGCAGACGAGCAGGTCTGTGATTCCGAAAATTTCGCCAGATTGCTGAAGGACTTCGAACGCAGGCAGGGACGCAATAACCCTGCAAATCGAAAGGTGCAACGCCTTGCCGTCCAGACTCTTCTTCAGGCCGAACAACGAAACCTGATGGCGGTCAAGATTGCTGCTGAAATCAGGGCGCGCCCTGACTTCATCAACGACAACCGCATCATCACCGCCTTTCTGACCGGTCCCTGGTCGCAGGTCCTGGCCCAGGAGCGGCTGTCCGTGCAGGGCAAAACTCCGGGCAGTGTTCCCCTGACATTCAGCCTGACTTTGGACGATGTTCTCTGGAGCCTGAATGTCGAGCAGGTGACCCGGCACCGCAAACGGCTTCTCACATTGATCCCGAAGTTGCTCGACTCGCTGAAGCAGGGGCTGTTGTCCATCGATTTTCCAGTCGACCAGTCCCAGCCATTTTTTGATGAACTCATCCTAGTCCACCGTGCCGCACTCAAACCGGTGCCTGACATGCCTGCGCAGCAGGAAAAAGCCAGTCAATCGCTGGGCAAGATGTTTGTCGAAAATTCCGGTTTGATGCCGCTGTGGCTGGCACCGTCCGAGGTGCAGGATTCCGGCTTCATGGATGACCAGGACGATCCCATCCCATCGTTGCCCACAGTCAGCCTGCAAGAGTCTGAAGTCAGCGGGTTTGGCTCCCCGATTGATGTGAATGCAAAGATCGCGCTGGAGCTGGGCGACTGGGTTGACCTGCTCGTGGACATGCAGTGGCTGCGCGCAGAACTGACATGGGTCAGCCCGCTGGGCACCTTGTTCATGTTCACCAGCCAGGGCGGGCGCAAGCATTCGATGACCTCCCGCGTGCTGCGCAAACTGCTTTCGCTGAATCTGGTCAAGATTGTCAGTCAGCAAGGCATGGTTGAAGGCGCCTTGGACAGCGTTGCCCGCACAGCCATGCAAAACAGCGTATTGAACAAGGGCAGCGCTTGATTTGACTGAGGTTTGACTTAAAACGCAAACCTCACTGGTGCGGCCTGCGCCTGATCTTCACTGGGTGTCAAAGGCCCACCATGCTTTTGACACCCGAACTCAACCCGATAGCGTTTCACCCCAGTAGTGAAAGGTGAAGGGCCTGGGACCGGGCAGGTAGCGGGTGTGCAAACTCGCTACAGTGAAGCCAGCCTCTTGCAGCAATGCCGGAATGTCGCGCCCCAGGTGGCAGCCGCCCGCCACTTTTCCCCACAGCGGCTGCAGCCGCTCCTGCCAGCGCTGCACCGACGCATCGGGTGCGCGCCCATGCTCGCAAAACAGCAACTGTCCGCCGGGCGCCAGCACGCGGCGCATTTCCCGCAGCGCCGCCAGCGGGTCGGCAATGGTGCACAGCGTGTAGGTGACCAGCACCGTGTCAAAGCTGGCATCAGGTCGTGGAATTTTCTCGGCTGACAGGCCCACCAGTTCCACCTCCAGCCCGGCCTCGGCAATGCGTTCACGCGCCCGTGAATGCAGTTGCAAAGCGGGGTCCAGCCCGGTGATACGGGTGACGCGGGTTTTGTCGTACCACGGCATGTTCAGTCCGGTGCCAATGCCGACTTCCAGCACCCGGCCGCGCGCCAGCGGCACGATCAACTGGCGCTGGCGGCTGACAATCGGCAGGCCGCAGGCAAAGTCCAGCGCCGGGGGGAGGATGTAGCGGTCGTACCAGGAGGGGTTCATGGGTTCAGGTGCGCGTGTTTTGAGACGCTGGGCATTGCAACTTCAGCGAATTCATTATGTCGGACAGGCTCATGGTCATCCTCCACTTGACCCACGAAAATTCTTGAATACTTTTTGTCATGGCGGGGCCTGTGCTCCGCAGGGGTGATGAGCGGACGTGCGCGCCGCGCCGCTGGCGACGCCCTTGTTCCCGGTCTGGCCCGAAGACGCAACTCACGGTAACTGATGCGCAAAAAATTTCCGCAACCGCAGGCCGGGTCAAAAAACGTCAATCTGCGTAGCTTTTTTGTGAAATTCACACAGCGTGTGAGCATTTTTAGCCACTGAAAAAAAGCATCAGTGCGATATCAAGATGCCCTTTTTTAAAGGGTCTGCGCGTTCACACCCCCGGCTTGGCCAGCAGCATCCTGACCAGTGGATGCAGCACTTTCTTGTGCGCGGCAATGGCAAAAAAATGCTCCGCCACGCCATCGCAGGCACCGACGCGCGCCACGCCATAGTGGCTGGTCAATTCCTCATGCACCAGCGCGGCCGCCGGAAAAACGCCCATGCCGCTGGCACCAAAGGTCTTGAGCAGTGCGCTGTCCTCGAACTCGCCAACGATGTGGGGCCGGATGCCCAGGCGTTCAAACCACTGGTCGAGTGCGGTTCGAACATCGGCGTGGCCGCTTGGCAGCAGCACCGGCACTTTGGCCAGCGAACGTGGGAAATCCTGTATTGCCGCCGCTTCCCACGCCGGCGGCGCATACCAGGCCAGCGTGGACGAGCCCAGCGAATGGCTGTACACCTTGAGGTTGGGGTTGGACGGTGCCGGCCGGTCGGCCAGCACCACATCGAGCCGGTGCAGCGCCAGGTCGCCGAGCAGGTCGTCGAACTTGTCTTCATGGCAGATCAGCCGCAGGCCCGGCGCCTGCATGACCGGCTGCATCAACAGCCTGACAGCCAGCTTGGGCAGCGTATCGGACACGCCGAGCGCCAGCCGTACGGACGGCGAACCGGTGGCTTCGCGCAGAGCCGCCGGTAACTGCTCGCCCAGCTGAAAAATCTGTTCGGCCTGGCGCATGGCGGCCAGGCCGGCTTCGGTCAGCGCCAGGCCACGTCCTGCCGGCTTGAGCAGCTCAAAACCCAGCGACCGTTCCAATTCACGCACTTGCGTGCTCACGGTCTGCACCGCCATGCCCAGGCGTTCGGCAGCGCGCACCATGCCGCCTTCCTTGGCCACGACCCAGAAATAATAGAGATGGCGGTAGCTGAAAAGAGTGCTCATGGTCAGGTTTTTCAGAAGTTTTACTCAAGAATTATCTGCTTTTCAAGAACCAAGCCAACCCCTATTCTTGCTTTGATCTTCAACCCATCCCTGGAGTACTGCGATGCAAGTCATTTTTGAATCCCGCGACAACGAAGGCCGTCAGTTTCAAGCCCTGGCCGAGCAGCGCGTGCGTTTTGTGTTGCGCCGCCTGAGCTGGCTGGTGCCGCAGGTGAGCATCCGGATGTCGGATGTAAATGGTCCGCGCGGCGGCATCGACAAGCGCTGCCAGGTCGAGTTAAGCGCGCAAGGCAATGGTCGCATCGTCAGCACCGCGATGGCCGCCGACTGGCGCGCAGCGCTCGAAGGTGCGCTCAGCAGGGCGGCGCGGCGCATCGTTCGCAGCGTGCAGCGCAGTCAGGTGCGCCAGCGCCCACAGCCGCGCCAGCGTCCATTCGCCGCCGACGTTTGAACCTTCAACTTCTTCAACGACCACTCAAGGTACATCTCATGCGCAGCTATCCCCGCAACAGTCCACAAGCGGCCAGCCGGATTCTGGCCTTGGCCATGCTCGCCGATGGTCACCAGTGCCCTTCGGAGCTGGCCCTGCTCGAACGGCTCGAAGTGCATGCGCAACTCGGCCTGAGCCGCACCGAACTGCACGCCGTGGTGCATACATTTTGCGAAGACCTGATGGCGGCTTCAAGCGGCATGTGCTGGGCCGACCTGTCACAGGTCCGGTCCGACCCGCTGCGCCAGGTGCTGGGCGAAGTGGACGATCCCGCGCTTCAGTGCCGAGTAATGGAACTGTGCATTTCCCTGGTCGAGGCCGACCGTTTTCTGGCCGACACCGAGTCGATTGTGCTGGCCGCAGCCATGCTGCAGTGGGGCCTGCCCCGGCAGTCGCCGCCACCTTTCTTTTCCCAATCCCGAGATTTACGCCTGGAGTCTGCAGGGCAAAGCGCTGCCTGAACCCTGTCCCCGGCCGTTTTCAGGCCAGACTGGCGGCTTCCTTGGCCCGCAGCTTGGCGCCGATGTATTCGCCGTGGGTGACATGCAGCAGTCCGGCCATTTTGCTGATCACATGATTTTCGTTCGCATGCAGGTGGTCATCTGCATAGGCGACCTGCCACATGTGCTCAACGATGCGGATTTTTTCCGGATGGCTCAGGTTGTCGTTGATGCGCGTGGTGAACTGGTGGTAATCCGAGGCATTGCGCGAGGCCTGCTCGGCCATCTCGACAAGCGGCGCCAGTTCTTCGCCCTGCAGCGCAAACTTTTCACGCAGACTGGCCAGCACGGCCTGCCGTTCTTCGGCATGGCGGGTCGGGTCGGCGCGCATCACCTCCACCAGCAGCACGGCCGTGGCCAGCTTGAGCGCATGGTCGCGCACTTCGGGGCTTTCCTCGGCCGGTCCGGTGAAAGTGTCAAACAAGTCCTTGAGGGTTCTGAACATAGGGTTTCCAATAAATAAATGGGGCAAGGGCAGCGCCTGTGCGGCAGCCAGCCACGTGCGACTCCTTGAACTTGGGACGAGTTCCCGTGGTTCAATGGCTGCGTGTGACGGCATGGCTACAAGCTGTGGGAACGAATAACGCATCAAGACACGTTTGTAGTGGCGAGGTAAATAGCGGGTAAACAGCTGTTTTCTTTGCAGGATGTTCACAAATGCAAGCCAATAATGCCTTCACTGGATCACACGGAGCCCTGGAAAAGCAGCGATTCAGTGGCAGTCTGGGTGGCGCGGTTGAGGGCAGAGGGGAAAAGTTTTTCCCCTCTGCCACCCGCCCCCTGACTGCCTGAAAAATCATCACTATCGGAGAACCCCATGAAATCGAAATTCCTGATCGTTTCCTTGCTGGCCATTGCCGCGTTGGGCGCACTGGGCATGAGCCCGGCCATGGCCCAGACCAGCACCCCACGCATCGACCAGGCGCAGCAGGCCATCGGCGAGCGCATCCAGCAGGGTCTGGCATCGGGCTACATCACGCCTTCCGAAGCGCAAATTCTGATCCGCCGCGACCGCGACATCCAGTTGCGCGAAGCCCAGTACAAGTCCGACGGAACGGCGACACCGCAGGAACGCCAGCGGTTGCGCAATGACCTGAGCGCGCTGAGTGCCGACGTGGAACGCATGATGGCCAACACCAACATGGTGCGCCCACCCAACAATGCCGCCCAAACCCCCGGCATCGACCATCAGGAATACCAGGCAAGCCGGCGCATTGACGAAGGCGTGCGCTCCGGTCGCATCACCCAGCGTGAAGCCCACAGGCTGCACCGGCGGGAGCGTGAGATTGCGCGCCACGAGTCTTTTTTCAAATCCGATGGCGTGGTGACGCAGCAGGAACGCCGCCAGCTGCGCAACGAACTCGATGCCCTGCGTGACGAGGTGGAACGCATGATGCACAACGACCGCAATGGTCGCGGTTAAGCCAGCCCAATGGGCGGCGACACTGCGCGCCGCCTGAGCGGGTCTGCATCAGACAGAAAGCCTGGAACAAGCGGGTTGGGCTGACTGGTTTTTTATGCTAAAAATGGCTTGGCCGCAGGTTACATATGCATCAATAGCTATATAAAAAATAGCATTCAGGCTGGACCGGCCGGTCTGGATCAACTTTCCGGGAACTTGTAAAGCCATGGAATCAACGCAGGTTGGATTGCACCCAGCGCACGATGTCGGCGGCGCCCATGGCGCCCGGTTGCCGGGCAATCTCCTGGCCGTCCCTGAACAACGCCAGCGTCGGAATACTGCGAATGTTGAAGCGCGTTCCCAAGCCGGGAACGGCTTCGGTGTCGACCTTGACCAGTCGCACCTGCGGCTCGAGTTGCGCTGCCGCCTGTTCATAGGCTGGCGCCATCTGGCGGCAAGGGCCGCACCACGGCGCCCAGAAATCGACCAGCACGGGAATCTGGTTGCGGCTGATGTGCTTGTCAAAAGCCGCTTCGTCCAAAGCAGCCGAATGCGCGGCAAAGAGTGCCTGCTTGCAGCTTCCGCAGGTCGGCGCACTGCCCATCTGGTCGGCGTGAACCCGGTTGGTGGTGTGGCAATGGGGGCAAACAATGTGAAGTGGATCGGTCATTTTTCAAAGCTTGGGGCCGCACACCGGCATTTCAAGCGCCTGGCAAGGCATGGCGTCCTGGTGTGCCAGCGGGGAAATGTGACAGCCTCGCCATATTCCCGAGCGCTGATTAGAGGAAAATGCGTTTTTGACACGCAAGGAGTGACTGGTTTGAGATTCTTCAACATGCGCCGCAGCCCCACCCTCGGGCTGGTGATGGTTGCAGGCTTTCTGGGCATTTCGGGGCTGCTGGGCGGTTGCGCCAGCCCGGTGAAATCATTTGTGTCGCAGGAGGAATTCAGCTCGACCGTGACCTATTCCCGGCTGTTCGATGCCACACCAGCGCAAACTTGCGAGGCAGCCAGGCGGGCCTTGCTCAGCCAGGGTTACGTGATCAGCTTGTCTTCGGAAGACATGGTCGCAGGGCGCAAGAATTTTCAGCCCGAACCCGAATCGCACCTGCAAATGGAAATCCGTGTCGTCTGCGCACCGGATACGCCCGACGGCAAGGTCAGCCTGGGTTTTGTCACCGCGCTGCAGGATGTGTACTCCCTGAAGAAAAGCAACAATTCAGCGAGCCTGGGCGTGGGCGCGCTCGGTTCGGTGTCACTTCCCTTCAGTTCCAGCAACGACGCCATGGTCAAGATCGGCAGCAGGACCATTTCATCCGACGCGTTTTATGACCGCTTTTTTGACCTGGTCAGGCGCTACCTGGTGGTGGACGACGCCAACAACTGATCGTCAAGCCACCATGGCCAGGCTGGCATCGGCTTTTCGCCAGTGGCCTTGCCCCAAGCCGTCGAGCGAATAAGGTCCGACAGCGGCGCGAATCAGGCGCAGTGTCGGGAATCCCACCGCCGCCGTCATGCGCCGCACCTGTCGGTTGCGCCCTTCACGAATCGCCAGTTCAATCCAGCCGGTAGGAATCGACTGCCGGACACGAACCGGCGGATCGCGAGGCCAGAGCCCGGGCGGCTCCGGCATCAGGCTGGCGCGTGCCGGCAGGCTCAAGCCGTCGTTCAGCTGAACGCCCTGGCGCAGGCTTTGCAGCGCGGCTTCGCCGGGCTCGCCTTCCACCTGGACCCAGTAGGTTTTCTCCATCTTGAAGCGCGGGTCGGCAATGCGCGCCTGCAGCTTTCCGTCGCGTGTCAGCAGCAGCAGGCCTTCGCTGTCGGCATCGAGCCGGCCGGCCACATAGACACCCGGCAGGTCGATGAAATCCTTCAGCCCGCGCCAGCGCCCCTCCGGCGTGAACTGGCTGAGCACGCCATACGGCTTGTTGAAGACGATCAGCCCTGGCAAGTCCATCAGCAGCCCAGCTGGTCAGCCAGTGCCAGAAAGTCGCGGGCATGCCGGGTATTGGCCGGGCAAGGCGACACGTCCTTCGGCTGATCCGCGCCAAACTCCGCCGGACGCTCGATGTAGGCGGTCTGCAGGCCACAGGCGCGTGCGGCGGCCAGGTCGTCCTGGTGGGCGGCCACCAGCATCACCTTGGACGGCGCCACGCCGAACACCCGGGCCACGCCCAGATAAGTCGCCGGGTCGGGCTTGTAGGCACGGAACACCTCGGCTGACAAGATGCAGTCCCACGGCAGTCCGCCGTGTTTGGCCATGTCGGCCAGCAGGCCGATGTTGCCGTTGGACAGCGTGCAAATCATGTGCTTTGACTTCAGGCGCGTCAGTCCCTGCACCACGTCGGGCCACGGGTCCAGCCGGTGCCAGGCCTGGTTCAGGTGCTGCAATTCGGCTTCGCTCAAGTCGTCAAGGCCGAACGGCGCCAGCAGCCCGTCAAGAATCAGCCGGTGCAGGTCGTCGATCAGCGTCCAGCCGAGTTCGCCCGACATCACCCGGCGCATGGCCGGCTGGTAGCCGGCGCGCCAGGCGAGGGCGAAGGCGTTGCCGTCCACTGACGGGCGCAGCGCCTGCATCTCGCGGGCAATGCCGCCGTGCCAGTCCACCACGGTGCCGAAAACATCAAAGGCCAAAACCTTGGGCGAGGGGAAGGAGGAGGTGTTCATCAACGCCATTATCAGCAGCTTGTCGGCCGTCGGCAGGTCATGGGTGGCATCACGACTGCCTTTTTTTTAGGCATGCGGCGCCAGGCCACGACTGGCGCCACTTTCGGGACTTGTCCAGTGACTTGTCCACAGGGCCATTCACAGTTGGCAGGCATAACCCCGACGCTCACTGGTTGAGGGACACGAACAGCAAAATCAGCAGCAGCACTGCCAATACGGCAAAGCCGATCTTCACCCAGCTGTAGGGCTGTTCGCCGGCCATGGCGCCGGTGTAGCCGTTGGCCACAAACTGGAAGCGGTGCGCGCCGTAGGTGTAGCTGACCCTAGTCGTTCAGGTTGCCGATCACGCCCAAGCTGGAGCGCTTGTCGATGGCCTGCTCGACCTCGGGCGGCAGCGACACGTTTTCCGTGCTCAGGCTGTGCTTGCTTGCCTGGATTGAACAGGTCGGCGTACTGGCCGGCGGCGACAAACTGCACTTGCTGGGACTCGCGCACGATGAGCTGCGCGCCGTTCTTGATGAGGTGGAGCAAGCTCATGGGACGTTCTTTTCTGTCGGTGGGGGCAAGGCTGCTGGCACGATGAAACCTGTCTGGCTGGCGGCTTAAATCCACACCAGACTGGATGAGAAATTTGCCAGACATGACGAGCCCGGCATGCTCGGTTTTATTATTGCGATATGGCCCGCCGCCCTGTGCGTGCAATGCCCTCAACGGCACGCGGGCCCTGCATTGTTGCCCACCCTAGCTCGAAAGATAACCCCTCATGACCCCTGAACAGCAAGAAGCGCTGCTTTCCATCGCCCTGTTTGCCGCTTTTGCCGATGGCAACAAAGCCGACGCCGAACGCGAGGAAATCCGCCGCATCGCCGAGTCGCTGTCCACCGAAGCCAATGCGCCCAACCTGACGCGGCTGTACCAGGACGTGCTGCTCAAGCGCATCAAGCTTGACGCCGCCGTGCAAAAATTGAGCGACCCCAGCCACCGCCAGCTGGCCTACGAAATGGCGGTCTGCGTGTGCGATGCCGATGGCCAGCAGACCGATGCAGAGCGCAGCTTCCTGACCGACTTGCGCCAGCAGCTGGCACTTGACCCAGCCCAGACCCGGGCTTTTGAGGCGCAGGCAGCGGCATTAGCTGAAGTGGACCTGCCCGACACCGCGCTTCTGGTGCCTTCGCCAGCAATGGCCGCTCTGCCGTCCACCGCCAATGAGGCAGAACTGGACCGCTCCATCCTGAACCATGCGCTGGTCAATGGCGCACTCGAATTGCTGCCGCAGTCGTGGGCGTCAATGGCCATCATTCCGTTGCAGGTCAAGATGGTCTATGGCATCGGCAAGGCCCACGGCGTCACGCTGGACCAGGGGCATGTGAAGGAATTCATCGCCGCCGCCGGCGTGGGGCTGACCTCGCAATACCTGGAGCAGTTCGGCCGCAAGCTGCTGGGCGGCCTGCTCGGCAAGCTGGCCGGTAAAACCATCGGCAAGGTCGGCAGCGCCGGCACCGGCATGGCGTTTTCCTTTGCCACAACCTATGCGCTGGGGCAACTGGCCAAGCGCTACTACGCCGGCGGCCGGGTCATGAACACGGCATTGCTGCGCGAAACCTACCAAGGGCTGCTGGCGCCGGCCAAGCAAATGCAAACCGACTACCTGCCGCAGATCCAGCAGAAGGCCGCCACGCTGGATGCGGGCCAGGTCATGGCCATGGTGCGCGGCCGCTAAGGGAAACAGATATTCCCTATGTACCCATGTCATGCCGGGCTGAGCCTGCCCCGGACCTGATCCGGGGACCCGGCATCCATGAATTTGGGTCCATGGATTGCCCCGGATCAAGCCCGGGGCAGGCTCATCAAGCCCGCAATGACAGCCATTTAAAACCGGCACTTTTGCAATTTCCGTATCCCTGTCGGCCCTCTACCCCTCGGTCAGCACGGCGCTTAGCCGAGAGTGAAACAGGCGGATCTTGTAGGCCAGATGCTGGCTGACCCTTGCGCGGTAGCCGTGAGAAATGGCGCGGACAGCGTTTTTGGACAGCCATTCACGCCAGTTCCGGGTTGCCATGCGGCCAAACCGGTCGCAGTCGGCGCAAAAGGTTTCGAACTGCGCGTATTCGCAGCCCATCGACGCGGCCATGGTCTTGAGCGTGTTGACCTCGTTGAAAAATTCCCTGTCAAACCCGCGTTTGCGGTCAAGTACTTGTTCTGCCTGCCCCAGGTAGCTTTGCGCCATTTGGGCGGACAACAAAAAGCCGTAGTCGTTGAGCGAGATGATGGCAATCCGGTGCGTGCCTTCCACGATGAAAAAGGCGATGTCGTCCGGCGGGTCCAGGGGTGGCAGCGGCATGACAAAAGTCTCCATGCCTTGCAAGGTAGACCCGGGCCAAACGACCGCCATCTGCCGACCTGCTAATTCTTGCGTAGGAAAAACCGCTTTTGACACGGCCGACAGGATTACAGCGCCCGGGACCACACCAGCAGCAGGTTGTTGGACGGCATCGCATGCCGTGCCGCCAACTGCAGGCCGGCCCGCGCCGCTTCGACTTCCACGTCTTCGCGGCGGCGCAATCCCCAGTCGGCATCCTGCGCGCGCAGGCTTTGGTTGAACGTCCGGTTGCCTTCTGAGGTGACAACGCCGTCCTCCAGGTAGGGGCCGTAGGTGATCAGCAAGCCGTTTGTTGCCAGGTGCCGTGCGCTGCCCTGCATCAGGGCGGCGCAGGTGGCCCACGGCGCGATGTGCAGCATGTTGGCGCAGACGATGGAGTCAAACCGCGCATCGTCTGGCAGCCAGCGCGGCGCCGTCACATCCAGCCGCAAGGGCGGCAGGACATTCGCCACGCCGTGCTGCGCCACCCATCCGGCAATGCTGTCCAGCGCGGTGTGCTGCAGATCGGTGGGCTGCCAGGTCCAGCGCGGCAGGCCGGCTGCAAACCATGCGGCATGCTGGCCGGTGCCCGAGGCGATTTCGAGCGCGTTGCCGGCGTCGGGCAATACCTGGCGGAGCATGGTCAGGATGGGTTGCTTGTTGCGGTCGGCGGCGGGGCTGAAGTCGGGCATGGTCAAAAGCGTTGACGCTTGGGTTTAAGTATAAAAAGTGGCTTTAGCGCACGATGGACGTGCTCTGGCAGCTATGAAAAAAAGAGTGTTGACCGTTTTGCAGCGGGCGCAGCGCCGGCTCAGGCCGGCAAAAACAGCGACGGATCGACCATGGTGCGGTTCAGCATCACGCCCCAGTGCAGGTGCGGCCCGGTCACGCGGCCGGTGGCACCCACTTTGCCCAGGGTTTCGCCGGTTTTCAGCACATCGCCTGTCGTGACGCCGATGGCGCTCAGGTGGCAGTACATGCTCAGCAGCCCGCCGCCGTGGTCCAGCCAAACGGTGTTGCCGTTGAAGAAATAGTCGCCCGTGTCAATCACCCGGCCCGGCAGCGGCGCCACGATGGCCGTGCCCGTGCTGGCCGCAATGTCCATGCCGCTGTGCGGATTGCGCGCCTGGCCGTTGAACACGCGCCGCAGGCCGAACGAGCTGGAACGCCGTCCCGGCACCGGCACGCGCATCTGCAATGCGGCGGCTTGCGGAAGGGGTTCGCTGAAGGTCTCCATCACCGTGGCCTGGTGCGCGCGCTCGCGTTCGTACCGGGCCTGGTTCTCGGGCGACAGGTCCACCGTGCCCGGCGCGACCTTCAGGCGCTGCTCGGTGTAGCGCTTGGGCGCCACGGTGTAGCCAACCTGGCGCGGGCTGTTGTCCTCCGCAGTCGTTACCGTGATGCTTGCCCGGCCGGGCGCCGCCGACAAGGGTATGCCGACCAGCGCCGTCCATTCAATGACATCGCCCAGCACCAGCAGCGGCACCTCGCCCGCATGCGCCACCGGACGCACCGCCGCCGGTCCCAGCGACAGCCGCGCCACGCCGCCCGGAACCTGCAACGCGTTCGGCCAGACATCAGGTGCCGGTGGCACGGCAGCGGCCGCCAGTTGCGATGCAGGCAGCGCCAACAGGCCAACGGCCCCCAGCACAGCGGCGCGGCGGTTCAGCAGTGGTGAAGTGAGGTCAATGTGGTCAGTGGGCATGGGTGTAAATGATAAAGATGATGCTCAAGATTGATATGGCTTTGATGATGAGCCCGTTGTGCAGGCTCTGCGTCTGTACAGGCTCGCTGCTGCGCTGCTGCGCTGCTGTCCCGCAACTGCACCGTTACCGGGTGTGTGCTGATTGACCTGATTGCGTGCATCAGCAGCTCTGGCGCAAGGCCGACAACGGACGCGCCCAGTGGGCCGTCTGCGTTGTGTGGCTGACGTCGAGGGTGGGTTTTGAAATGGACTGTGACTGGCTGCTGGCTGCTGCTTCATGGCAGCCATTGGCTGCTGACTGCAACCCTGCGCAAGGCGGGTTGCAGAGGTTGGGAATGCTGTGGCTGATGTGTCCGCCTGGACTCACGGCGCTTGTACGCCGAAAGCAGGCTTCACTCGGATTCATTGAAGCCCTGTGAAGCCAGAAGCAGATCGGGCCAGGCAGTCCGGCGCTGAAGCTTGTTGCCAGCACCACTGGGGCTGTTTAGCTGGCTTGCTCCGGCGTCATGGTGATCTTGCCGTCGCGAATGTAGTCGTCGAACTGCGTGCGTGGAATGGCGGTCAGGCCGGCGATGCCCTCGGCGGCTTCCCAACTCATCGTGGCGCTGTCGGGCGCCAGTTCCACTTCCACGCGGACGCGCGGGATTTCGATGGGCGTACCGTCACCCGGGGTATAGGTGACGTCACCGGTAATCATGGCGAACTGGGACATGGTAATTTCCTTGAGAAGGTGGAGGACAGTCTGAAAAAGTCACTAAGGCCTATTGAGCTTCAGCTTTTGAGCATAACCTGTCGGCAAAACACTTCAACTGCGCGCGGCTTGCTTTGAGCCATGCGCAAGCGTTGCGGCATCGACACGCCCTGTATTTCGAATGAAAAAGTGCTCTGGCGCACAGGGGATGGACGTAAGCAGCTATCAATTGCATAGCAATGAGTGTCACACTGACGGATGCGATTCTTGGCGAGTCACATCAGGCGGACCTGTCAGCACGCCCGCTCCCGAAATTTCCTTGCCCAGCGCATGCCGACCCAGGATTTTCCAGTCACGCCCGCAGCGGCGAAGGGTTGCAGTGCGATAGCATCGCCGCATGAGTACCCATTACCAGAGCGTTCACAGCGCCTTGCTTTACCCCGATGCGTTCCGTGTGGACGCCCCTGTCGTCCCCGTGGGGCGTGAAGTCTGGCCACGCCAACCGGGTGTTTTCATCCGCGTGGCCCAATCCCGGCCAACCGATGAGACTGAAGTGGCCGAAAAGGTTGAAAAGGTTGAAAAGGCCGAAGAGGGCGCAGAAGCCGACATGCCGCCCCGCGAGCCGCTGGCCCGTGCGCTGGTCGCCGGGCAATTTGGCCTGGTGCCGCGTTGGGTCAAGTCGGCTTCTGACGCCAAGCTGCGTTCAACCAAGCTGGTCAACGCCCGCTCGGAAACCGTGACCACGTCCAACAACTTCCGCGACGCCTGGCTGGCCGGGCAGCGCTGTATCGTGCCAATGATGGCGTTCATGGAAGACGACTGGCGCAGCGGCAAGGCCGTGCCCACCCGCATTTCCCGAGTCGATGGCAAGCCCTTGGGCGTGGCGGGCCTGTGGGAAAGCTGGACCGGGGCTGACGGCGAAGTCATCGTCAGCTACACCTTGCTCACGGTGAACGCCAACAGCCACGCGCTGATGAGCCGCTACCAGCAGCCCGGCAATGAAAAACGCATGCTGGCGATACTGAACGAGGGCGCTTTCGACGCCTGGCTGGGCGCCCGCCCGGAGAAGGCCAAAGAGTTCATGCGGGCCTATCCGGCCAACTGGCTGACGGCGAACCCGGTTGAGAAAAGCCGCCAGTAAGCGCTTGGGGTGGCCGCTGCGGAGCATGTGCGCCGCTGCGTCATGGTCAATGCCGCCCGCCCGGGTCCTCGCGTCAGCTCAAAAATCCAGGCGCTTGATCGCGACTTGATTGGAGGCTGACTCCGAATTCTCTGATTTGTTCGCTTTGACGGGGCTTTTGGGCTTGATGCCCGGCACGGTCATGCCAAAAGCGGCGGCCAGCTTGTGCGCTTGCTGTGCTGACTGGGCCAAAGCCTTTTGCAGTTCTTTGGGTGTGAGCATCAGACGGCTTGACTGAGTTTTTGCAGTTTTTGCAGTTTGTGCCATGTGACGGCCTCCGTGATGGTGAGTTGGTTGGCAAATTGCGTGGCGACTGGCAGCGCTTGATGGGCAGATGAATTGTTAAACAAAGCCCATTCATCGGCCGATGGAAGGTAGAGCTGTAAGAAATTTTGCAGACTGCGGCCAAATCGTCGTTTGAGCACATCCGCCGGCACATCATGCCCGCCAAGGGCCACTCGCAGCTTGACGCAGCGAATCAGATATTCGTCAGGTCGCGCTGGTGTTCAGAAACTTTGCCATGTCGCGTGTTGTTTTCAGGTTCAAGTCGGCGCGTTGAGCGCATCAGCCACTTTTTGTGTGGCCTCTATCAGGTCCAGCACCAGGCGCAGATCAATCTCCAGCAAGCCTTCATATTCCCCCAGATTGCGTTTGTTGTGGCACAGGTCCAGCACCCGCCAGACTTCGGGGCCCAGTCCGAGCGTGTGGGGCAGCAGCTGGAACACGATGTAGCGGTTGCTTGCGCGAAAGCCTTTGGCGCGCAGCGCAGCCAGGCACAGCGCATGGGCTGCGTTGTAGGCCAGGTCAAAACGGCTTTCCAATGCCAGCGCAATGTTGCGGGCATCCGTCAGACGGGCCTTTCCGGTGCGAACCAAGCCTGCCAGTTCAGCCGCGTCTGGTGCTTCGGCTTTGAGCGCTTTGCCGGGGCCGCTGAGGTTATGCAGTGGTGTGTTGGTGGCCATGCGGCAAAGTGGTTTCCTGGCCCAAAAGCCAGATCTTGGGTTGTTGCATCACGCGGACTAAAAAGGCATTGTCGTCCTGCAGCCGCGCCGCAAAATCAGCCCGCGTATAAAGGGCCGGGTTGATGGTGCGACCCAGTGTTTGGGTGGCAGCTTCCAATGCCGAGAACACATCGCCATAACCCAGCGAGTCACTGACCACCAGCAAATCGACATCACTGTGCGCGGTATCGGTCTGCTTGGCGATGGAGCCAAACACAAAGGCCTGCTCAATTTGCGCGGCCAGCGGCACCAGTGCAGCGCGCAGCACATCGGCCAAACCGGTTGTCTTGAGCACCAACCCACGCAACTCGGCAAACACAGGCGCCGCTGCATTGGCCTGGTAATGTTTCTGGTTGCCCTGCTTGGTGACCGTCAGCAAGCCCGCCTCGCTCAAACCCGCCAGTTCGCGCTGTACCGCTCCTGTTCCAGATTGCGCCAGTGCAATTACCTCGTTGGCGTAGAAGCTGCGATCCGGTGCGCCAAACAGCACGGCCAGAACCCGCTGGCGCACCTTGGGGAAGAGGGCGTCTGCGATGGATGATGAATCAGGCTGTGTTGTTAAAATACCCATATTGGGGTGCATCGTACCCTGATTGGGATTCTTTTGGTTTATTTAGATGAAATAGGCTTCTGCTGCATGTAAAAAAAGCGTTGGCAGCTATCAAAAACGTAGTGACTATTGGTTTGGAGTGGCTATCGCTTGCCGCTTCACATCATCCAGCGTTCTGCCCTTGGCGTTTTTCCATTCCAGCCAGCCGTTGGCAGAGCGGCCTTGCAAAGCCACCGCGGCCATGCTGGGGCTGGAGAACAAATAATCGCGAGTGAGCACCACGTCGCTGCCGTTGGCGGCAAGGATGCCTTCCGCTAAAAGTTTCTCGCGAAAGCGCTCATTGGCTTTGCCCTGGATGGATGCCACGTTTTCCAGCCGACCGCGTGAGCCTTTGAGTACGACAAAACCCTCGGCGGTGTACTCGCCCATGCCATCAGCTCCCGAGCCTTTGCAATAGAACAGTTCTGCCTCGCCCTTCGGCGTTAGCACATTGATCAGCGGTTCAAAAATGGGCTGTCCCAGCGTGGCGAGCAGGGTGGCGGCAGTCTCGTGAATTTCATGGCAATCGGCTTGCAGCGGCGCGGGGGTGTAGGGTTGCGAGCCGGTGTTGCCGTTCTCCAAGCAGTACCGCCCAGCTTTAGTGGCCTCTGCAATCGCGAACCACTCCAGAAAGAGCGCATGCGTCTGCGTCATGCTGTTGGTCAGCGAGATCACCACCATTGCTCGGTTCCAGAAGTCTTTGCCCTGGTTGTGCTGCACCAGCCGACTACCGACGCTGCCGGACTGGCCTATGTACACGCGCGGCAAGCCCGCCTCAGATAGCTCGCCCATCAAGAAGTACACGCCGACCTGCTGCGCCTCGGGCGTCTTGATGAACTCTGCTAGCTGGCTGCGTGGAACTTCAATCACGCGAATAATGCGGGTCGTGATTTCGGCCACGCGCATGCCACGCGGATCGCCTGCAGGGAGGAATATTTGGATGGTTTGTGGGCGGGGCATTACTTGCCCCATGAGTCCTTCAACCCCACAGCCAAGTTAAATACCGGCTTCCCCGCCACATGGTCCACCCGGTCCGCCACAAAATACCCGTGGCGCTCAAACTGGAACTTGTCATCGGCCTTGGCTTCAATCGAGCCGCCGCTGGCCAGCGAAGGCTCGACGTAGGCGTTCATGACCTTCAGGCTGTCGGCGTTCAGGTTGGTCAAAAAGTCCACGCCGCCGCCTTCAGGCTGCGCTTCCCTGAACAGGCGGTCGTACAGGCGCACTTCGGCCGGCACTGCATCGTTCACGCCAACCCAGGTGATCACGCCTTTGACCTTGACCGAATCCGAGCCCGGCGTGCCGCTCTTGGTGTCGGGCAGCAGCTTGGCGTGGACTTCCGTAATAAGGCCTTCGGCGTCTTTCACCGCGCCGACGCATTCAATGACGTGGCCGTATTTCAGGCGCACCTTGCTGGCGGCAATGGCCTGGCCGCTGGCATTGGTGTGTGCGGGGAACAGGCGGAAAAAGCCCTTGGGCGGGGTTTCTTCGTAGTCGCTGCGCTCGATCCATACTTCATTGCCGATCTTGAATTCGCGCTTGCCCAGTTCCGGGTGGTGCGGGTGAATCGGCGCGCTGCAATCGTCGAGCGCACCTAGGCCCATCACGTCGTCCCAGTTGGTCAGCACGAGTTTCACCGGGTCCAGCACGGCCATGGCGCGCGGGGCGCTGCCGTCGAGCGTTTCGCGCAGGCAGCCCTCTAACGTGCTGTAGTCGATCCAGCTGTCGCTCTTGGTCACGCCGATGCGCTCGGCGAACAGTTGCAGCGCTTCGGGCGTGTAGCCGCGCCGGCGCAGGCCGACGATGGTCGGCATGCGCGGGTCGTCCCAGCCGTTGACGCGCTTTTCATTCACCAGTTGCGCCAGCTTGCGCTTGCTGGTCAGCACATAGGTCAGGTTCAGGCGGGCAAATTCGTACTGGCGCGGGTGCGGCGTGGAAATCAAGCCCCCTTCGGCCAGGCGGTCGAGCAGCCAGTCATAGAACGGGCGCTGGTCTTCGAATTCGAGCGTGCAGATGCTGTGGGTGATCTGCTCCAGCGCGTCTTCAATCGGGTGGGCAAAGGTGTACATCGGGTAGATGCACCATTTGTCGCCGGTGTTGTGGTGGTGGGCGCGGCGAATGCGGTAGATGGCCGGGTCGCGCAGGTTGATGTTGGGGCTGGCCATGTCGATCCTGGCGCGCAGCACGGCGGCGCCGTCGGGCAGATGGCCATCGCGCATTTCGCGAAATCGGGCCAGGTTTTCAGCCGGGGTGCGGCTCCGAAACGGGCTGTCGGTGCCGGGTTTGACGAAGTCGCCACGGCTCAGGCGCATGGCTTCGGCGCTCTGCTCATCGACATAGGCGTGGCCAGCGCCAATCAGGTATTCGGCGGCGCGGTACATGAAGTCGAAGTAGTCGCTGGCCTGGTACAGGTTGGTTTCGCCATGGTTGCACCAGTCAAAGCCCAGCCAGTGCACCGCGTCCTTAATGGAATCTACGTATTCGGTGTCTTCTTTTTCCGGGTTGGTGTCGTCAAAGCGCAGGTGGCACACGCCGCCGTAGTCGCGCGCCAGGCCAAAGTTCAGGCAGATGCTTTTGGCGTGGCCGACATGCAGGTAGCCATTGGGCTCGGGCGGAAATCGCAGGCGCACCTTGGCGGGGTCCAGCGGACCGCTGGCATGGTGCGCGGCATCGCCGGGGCTGCCTCCCCATCGGCGGGTGGCATAGGTGCCTTCGGCCAGGTCTTTTTCAATGATCTGGCGAAGGAAGTTGCTGGGCTTGTTGGCTTCCTTGTCAAGGGCAGCAGGGGCAGGCGCGACGGCTTTGGAGAAGGCGGGTGAAGTCATCTCCTGATTTTAGGGGGTAGAAAGTTGAGCTTACGTTTGGAAACGTTCTTAACTGTGCATGCAGTAGGCGACATTGGATCTGGCGCGTTTAATTAAACATACGGGCATTTAGCGCCCTTCCTTAGGAGTCGTTCATGAACACAAGCATCCGCAGAATCAAGTCTGCCATCCTGGCAGGCGCCACTGCTTCGTTGGCGGTGGTCGCCTTGGGTTTTGCAGGCGCTGCCCAAGCGCGTGACAACATAAGCTGGTCAATTGGCGTAGGCATTCCAGGCTCGGTGGTCAGTTTTGGCAATGTGGGGTCGATCTACCCACAACCCGTCTATGTCCAGCCACAGCCGGTGTACGTTCAGCCTCAGCAGGTTTATGTACAACCTCAGCCGGTATATGTGCAGCCCGCGCCTCGCTATTACGATCCGCGTCCGGTTTTTGTAAGGCCAGCGCCGGTGTACCTGTCGCCTCAGCCTATTTATTACGAGCGCGAACGTCGCCATGGCCACAACTGGCGCCATGACGGCGGAAACTATATTCAGGGCAACGGCTACGGCCCGGGTTATGGCGAGGTGTATTACCAGGGTGGCGACCGCGACAGTTATCGCGGCGACCGGCGCGACGGCCGCCGCTGATCCGCTCACGCAACGTCGGTGAACATAAAAAAGCCCGCAAGGCTGAAGCTTGCGGGCTTTTTACGTTTGTGGTGCCGTTATGAAGGGCGCGTGGTGATCAAACACCGTTCAATTGGTGGTATCAAGCCGCTTTCCAGAAAATATAGTCAGCCTGATAAGGCAGCGTCAACTTGTCGCCGACATCAGTCTGGGTGCAAGCCTTGCTTAAATCCTGCCCGCCCTTGGTCTTGATGCGCTGGATATAGGTGATGTTTTGCATGGCACCTGGCGCCACGCCAGGCGTTCCCTTGGACAACTGGTAGGCGAGGTTGGTGGCGCCCGTGCGCGGTGCAAGGGCGACTTGCGTGCCGACAACGCTGGAACCGTCGGTGTGGATCCAGGTGGCCGGCGGGCCGGTGTATCTGGCGACGGTCTTGCCGGTGCGGTCCATCAGCTCAGCCTGCGGGCTGGCGAGCACCCAGCCGATGGCGCCGCCCATGGCGGGGTTGGCCTTGCATTCATAGTTGAGGATGCCAACCGCTGTAGTTTCAAGCGCCACTACATGGCCTGATGGCACCAGGATCTGGTCGTCCAGCCGGTCCTGGCTGTATTCCTTGGGCGGCGCCTTGACACCGGCGCATCCGGCCAGCAGGGCGACCGAGCCGGTCACGAAAGCCAGCGCCAACAGGGCGTTTTTGCTGCGCATGCCGACGGGAGAATGTGCGTTTTTCATCAGTTTCCTCAGGGGTTGTTGTGCGCTCAAGTACACAGCGGCGCGGCAAGCACGACAGTAGGACGCTGCGCTGACTCACTGAGGGGCATTTCCAGCATGTGAAAAAAGCCAGGCAGCCAGAACCGCTTATTGCCCGAAGCGCGGACCATTGCGCAGGAACTCTTTTTCCTCTGCACTGCTTTTGCGGCCCATGACCGCATTGCGGTACGGAAATCGGCCGAACCGCGCAATGATGCCCTGGTGCTTGATGGCAGAGTCGAGGCTTCCTTGAAGCTTGGGCTTCAGGGGGGTCGGCGCGTCGGCCACCAGTTGCGAAAAGGAGGCCACGCATTTTTCCTGCAGCACTAGGTCTTCGGCGTGCATCAGCGGCATGTACAAAAACACCCGGCCGACCCACGGCAGTTCTTGGTCTTCTTGCTGCGCCAGGGTGTTCAGCGTGAGCTGCCGGGCCTGCACGTCGCCGTCAAAAGCACGGGCCGTGCCGCGAAACAGGTTGCGGGTGAACTGGTCGAGCAGAATCACCAGTGCCAGCCGGCTGTGAAGCGATGACTCCCATGTCGCCAGTCCACCTTGCAGGGCGGATTGCACCGCCTGGCCGAAGCGGACCCGGATTTCATCGTCAAGCGTGGCACCACCCAGGAACCAGCGCCGGTTCATGCCTTTGGACGGCCAGCCCAGCGCCAAGCCATCACCCAGCCAGAAACTCAGGATGTCGGTGGGCGTTAGCAGGTGGACGCCGGGTGGCAAAGTGGCGTGTGGTGTGCTGGTGGTCATGGTGCGGGCCGCTTCATTATTTTCCACTCTGCGAGGCAACCCTTCCTTGTTCGCGCTCGCAACAAGTCGAAATCTGCTTTTGAACAGGATTCTTGACGAATGGCGGTGCTTGGGTTGGTCAATGCAATAAGAAACGACCGGGACAAGCAATGCTTGTCCCGGTCGTTCGGCTTTCATGGACTGCAGGCTTGTTGCCTGCGTCAACCTCAAGCGCGCTGCGGCTGTCTTGCTGGCGTGCCAAGCGCCGCGAGCTTGAGCTTGTCGCGTCCTATGGACCATGCACAGGCCGCCGACACAGCGCCTGCAAACAGCACGTACAGGGCAATGTGCCAGGGTTGTCCGCCACCCGTCTTGAGCAGCGCTGTGGCAATGATGGGCGTGATGCCTGAGGCAAAAATCCCCGAGAACTGGTAAACGAAAGAAATGCCGGTGTAGCGCACCTTGGCATCGAACAGGTCACAAAACAGCGCCGCTTCAGGACCATAAATCGCTGCGTAAAGGATGCCCAGAGGAATGACGATCGAGATCCAGATAAGCGTGACATTGCCGCCTGAATTCGTCATCAACCAAAAAGCAGGAAAGGCCGACAGCGCCGTAATGATGGAGCCCCACATGAAGACCTTGGTCCGGCCCAGGCGGTCGGACATCCTGCCAAAGAAGGGAATGCTGACAATCATGACCAAAGCCGAAATCATTACGCCCAGCAGGGCATCGGTGCGGGTAATCTTGACTGTGTTGGTCAGGTAATTGATCGAAAACACGCCAAAGATGTTGAAGAACACACCGTCGATATAGCGTGCGCCCATACCTTTGAGCACATTGGCCGGATAGCGCCGCATCATGTCGAAAAACGGAATAGCTGCTTCGGCATTGTTTTCTTTTACGGCGGTAAATTCCGGGGTTTCCTGCACCGACAGCCGGATGTACATGCCGACGGCAACCATCACGCCTGACAGCAGAAAGGCAATGCGCCATCCCCAGGCCATGAACTGCGCATCCGTCAGCGCCCAGGACAACAGTCCGACCACGCCAGAGGCCATGCACAGGCCGATAGCCAGGCCGATTTGCGGCAAGGATGCGTAAAAGCCGCGCTTTTCCTTGGGCGCATATTCGTAGGCCATGAGTACAGCGCCGCCCCATTCACCACCCAGCCCGATGCCTTGCATCACGCGCATCAGCAGCAGCAGCAAGGGTGCGGCGATACCGATCTGGTCGTACGTGGGAATCAGGCCGATCAGGAAAGTGGCAATGCCCATGATCATCAAGGTGATGACCAGCATGCTTTTGCGGCCCAGCTTGTCGCCGAAATGTCCAAATATCACACCCCCCAACGGACGGGTGATGAAGCCGACAGCAAACGTGCCATACGCCAGCATGGTGGACACCGTGATGTCGTCCGACGGGAAATACAGCTGGTTGAAGACGATGCCGGCAACGACGCCGTACAAAAAGAAGTCATACCATTCGAGGCTGGCGCCAACCAGCGCCGATATGACGACCTTGCGGATCGCCTTTTCATTGTGCGTGCTCATGTCTTGTCTCCTTTGTATAAATGAAAGCTGTCGGTTGCGCTGCGTCTAGCGTGCATAAGACGCTGTTTTCCTGGCATCCTCCCGAATCATGTCGGCCGCTTTTTCGGCAATCATGATGACGGGGGCATTGGTATTGCCGGAGACGATTTCCGGCATGATGGAACAGTCGACCACGCGCAAACCGGTCAGGCCATGCACCCGCAATCGGGGATCGACCACTGCCATGGCGTCAATTCCCATCTTGCAAGTGCCGCTCGGGTGGTAAATGCTCTGGCTGTAACGGCGGGCAGCGTCAAGCAACTCCGCATCTGTCTGGAACTGCGCCCCCGGCACAAATTCAGAAATGATGTGCGGCGCCATCGAGGAAGACTGCGCAATACGCCGAGCCACCTTGACACCACCAATCACCACCGCATGATCGCGCTCGTCGGACAGATAGTTGGCGTAAATGGCGGGGTAGACCAGCGCATCGGGGGAGGTGATTTCTATGTGGCCACGGCTGTAGGGGCGCAACTGGCAGACCGACGACGTGAAGGCCGAGAACTTGTGCGCCCCTTCGCCCGGCTTGTCGGCACTCAGGGGCTGCATGTGGAACTGGATGTCGGGACGCGTCACGTCCGGGCCCGAACGGGTGAAGATGGTGACCTGACTGGCCGCCAGCGTCAGCGGCCCGGTGCGGCTGAACGCATACTGCATGCCGACCTTCAACTGACCGAGGTAGGTGTTGACCTCATCGTTGAGCGTGCGCTCCCTGGTCTTGAAGACCAGACGCACTTGCAGGTGGTCCTGCAGGTTCTGGCCAACCCCTGGCAAGGCATGCACCACCGGCACGCCTACCCTGGCCAGCAGATCTGCCGGACCGACGCCCGAGCACTGCAGCAACTGCGGTGAACCGATGGCACCAGCGGCCAGGATCACCTCGGCCCCGGCATGGGCTTGGAGGCGTTGCCCGTCCTGGATATATTCCACCCCGACGGCGCGCTTGTCTTCGAACAGCACGCGCGTGGTCTGTGCTTTGGTCTTGACGGTGAGGTTGGCGCGCTTGCGGGCAGGGCGCAAAAAGCCGCGGGCGGTACTCCAGCGAAAGCCCTTGTAAGCGGTCTGCTGGAAGTAGCCCACACCCTCTTGCACTGCGCCGTTGTAGTCTTCATTGAAAGGAATGCCAATGTCCATGGCGCCGGCAATGAAATGGTCTGCAATGGGGCGACGCAGCCTGAGGTCAGAGACTTTCAGCGGACCACCGACGCCGTGGTATTGACTTGCCCCGCGCTCCTGGTCCTCGGATTTCTTGAAGTAGGGCAGCACGTCGGCGTAGCTCCAGCCCGGATTGCCCAGTTCAACCCAGTGGTCGTAATCTTCATGCTGACCGCGCACATAGAGCAAGCCGTTCAGCGAACTTGAACCTCCCAGCACCTTGCCCCTTGGCCATTGCAGTTGGCGATTGGCGGTGCCAGCCTCGGGCTCGGTCTTGTAGCACCAGTCCAGGTTGGGGTCATGCATGGTCTTGAAGTAGCCCACCGGAACGTGGATCCAGGGATTCCAGTCCTTGCCGCCGGCCTCCAGCAACAGCACCCGGGTTGCCGGGTCTTCAGACAGCCGGTTGGCGAGGACGCAACCTGCGGAACCAGCGCCGACAACGATGTAATCAAATTCTTTGGTCATACTTCTTGCTTTGCCTGTTCGGTTTGCCATGGCATTGCTGCTTTGAGATTCATTTCCTGCCCTTCAATAAAGGGTGAAAAATTACCGGACCTTTTCATTCCATTTATTAAACATGAATAATTATTTATTGGAACGTTTAGTTCCGATATTAGAAGTTACCCTATGACCAAAAAAAATACTTCGACTTCAACTTCTTCAACCGGCTCTTCAGCCGAGCGCAGCTTGCGATTGCTGGCGCGCCTGGCCAGGGAAGGCCGAGCGCTTTCACTGGCGGATCTGGCTGCCGACCTGGCCTTGCCTAAAGGCACCGCCCATCGTTTGTGTGCACAGTTGCTGGAGACAGGATTCATTGCGCGTGACATCAACGAGCGCGACTTCGTCGTCGGGCCAGCCCTGCGCAAGCTGTCTTTTGACACGTTGACCCACGGCACAGTCCGGGGCCTGCGGCATCAGGTGTTGACGGAGCTGGTCAAGGAAGTGGGGGAAACCTGTAACTTCACCACCCTGGACGGCGCCTCGGTGCTGTACCTGGACCGTGTCGAAGCGCCTTGGCCGTGGCGACTGACCTTGGAAGTGGGCGAGCATGTGCCCCTGCACTGCACAGCCAGCGGGAAAATGTTCATGGCACTGATGCCCGCCAGGCAGCGAGAGTTACTGATTTCAGAGCTGAGTTTGACGGCCATGACCGACGCCACGATCACGTCCAGAGCGCAGTTGCTTCAGGAGTGCGAAAGTATTGCCCGTGCCGGTTATTCGCTGGACCGCCAGGAGTTCATCGACGGATTGCTCGCGCTGGCCGTGCCGGTGTGGGATGAAAACGGCATCATGCGCGCGGCTTTGGCTGTGCATGCGCCGGTTTCCCGGCTTTCTGCCGAGCAGGCGCTGCAACGGCTGCCGGCGCTGCAGGCGGCAGCCCAGCGCCTGAGCCGGCTTTTGTAAGGCCCCTGACCTGTTGGCGCCGGAATAACCACAGGGCTAAAAACCAGCGACGATAATCGCGCCTTCATTCAAGGAGTAAGCGTGGATACTGTTTTGCTGGTCAAAGCCGCCATCATGGGCATTGTCGAAGGACTGACCGAATTTCTTCCCATTTCATCGACCGGGCACCTGATTTTGGCGGGCGCATTGCTGGGTTTCGACGACTCAAAAGCCAAGGTGTTCGACATTGCCATCCAGACGGGCGCCATTTTTGCCGTGATTTTGGTGTACTGGCAAAAAATCCGCAGTACTGTTATCGCGCTGCCGAATGAAAAGCAGGCGCAGCAGTTTGCGTTGAATGTTCTGGTGGCTTTTATACCGGCTGTGGTGCTGGGGTTGCTTTTTGGTAAGGCCATCAAGGCGCACCTGTTCACGCCAGTGGTGGTGGCCAGCGCGTTTATCGTCGGCGGCTTCATCATTTTGTGGGCCGAGAGGCGGCAAAAGCGCAACCCGGCGGCTGTCCGTATCCACAATGTCGAGTCGATGACGACGATGGACGCGCTCAAGGTCGGTCTGGTGCAATGCCTGGCCATGATCCCGGGCACCAGCCGCAGCGGCTCGACCATCATTGGCGGCATGCTGCTTGGCCTGTCGCGCAAGGCAGCGATTGATTTTTCGTTCTATCTGGCGATTCCGACGCTGATTGGCGCAGGCGTCTACAGCCTGTACAAGGACCGAGCACTGCTGTCAATGGCGGACGTGCCTATGTTCGGCGTCGGCTTGCTGTTTTCTTTTCTAAGCGCCTGGATGTGTATTCGCTGGCTGTTGCGCTACATCGCCAACCACGACTTTGTGTACTTTGCCTGGTATCGCATCGCCTTCGGCATCGTGGTGCTGGCCACAGCCTGGAGCGGCCTGGTGGTCTGGGCGGACTGAGCAAGAAATAGTGATTGCTTACCTGACTGCAGGTCAACTTGCGGTCTCTGTTCTTTAGTTTTGGTTTTTTTGTTTTTTGTTTTTTGGCTTTGGAGGCTTCTTCTGTGGTTTGAGGGGTGAGCGCCTTCCCGGCGGGGGTAACTTTCTTTTCTGGCAAAAAAGAAAGTCACCAAAGAAAGTTGCCTGGAAGCGGGAGCGGGTTAGAGCTGAACGCTCTGACAGGCCATCGCTTCGCTAGGCCCTGGGTTCTTTGATCGGCGGCTGGTGGCTCTGACTTGGGCTGGCTGGTTCTACCGCTCGTTCGCCAACAGCTTCACGCTCTGCTTGATCTGCTTGATCTGCTTGATCTGCTTGGCTTGCGCTTCGCTGTTTGCTGTCGGCAACTCCAGTTTTCTTTCTGGGGGTCAGTGGCTGTGGAACCACCATTGCCCTTTTTTTACTGTCCCTTGTCAGCCCACGCCCCGCCCTAACAAAGAAAAAATTTAGAAAAAGAAACTGCCATAAGTGCTTAAAGCACAAAGAAAAAGATCAAGCAGAGCGTGAAGCTGTTGGCGAACGAGCGGTAGAACCAGCCAGCCGCCGAAATTGCTAACCGCCATCAAATCAAGGTGCCAAGGGCCCAGCGAAGCGATGGCCCGTCAGAGCGTTCAGCTCTAACCCGCTCCCGTTTCCAGGCAACTTTCTTTGGTGACTTTCTTTTTTGCCAGAAAAGAAAGTCACCCCCGCCGGGAAGGCGCTCACCCCTCAAACCACAGAAGAAGCCTGCTAAAGCCAAAGCCCAAAGCCCAAAGCCCAAAACCAAACAATAGAAACAGCGATCAAACGGTAAGCGTTCGCAGCTAAAAAAATAATAAAAAACCGATTTTGCGCAAGCTGCATAAAGCTTTACAGCTATCTATTGCATAGCAGGCCACGAGCGCTTGGCCTGCAGCATACAGAAATGCCTCGAAAGCCGCCTTCACCCCATGAAGTTCAGCAGCGCCGCTTCGATGGCGGCCGCTGTGGCCAGCGGCTTTTCCATCGGAAACAAGTGGCTGCCGTCGAGCATCATGATGCGGCCCTGGGTGACTTTTTGCGTCATCGCCATGCCGACCTGCTTCATCTCGGCCGACTGGCGCCCGCCGATGAAGGTCGATGAGCATTGCAGCGGATGCGATCTCAGCAGCTGCTCCAGGTTGTCGGGAAGGGTGTTGTAAATCGCCGTTTCCACGTCGCGGTCAAAACTCAGCAGGCGCTGGCCTTGCGCAGTGCCACCTTCGTCGTGGGTGCCGTGGTCGATGTAGTCGCGCAGCACCTGCTCGTCCCAGCAGGCAAAGGCTTTCTTGCTGCGAAAGTGCGCCAGCACCTCGTCCCGGCCCAGCCACTGGTGGCGGCGCTTGCGGCTGATGGCGCCCGGCGAGATCGACCCCACCAGCTTCGCGCGCTTGGCCACGCTGAGCGCCTTGGCGCGCCAGCCACCCAGCACCGGCGAGTCGAGCATCAGCACGCCGCCGACCTTCTGGCCGCCCAGCTGGGGGTGGCGGGCAGCGCACATCAGGCTCAAAAAGCCGCCCAGCGAATGGCCGACCAGAAAGGCGGGCTGGCCCGACTTTTCGACTTCCTGGCTGGCAAAGTCGGCCAGTTGCTGCACCAGGTTGGGCCAGTTGCTGGTGACCGGGTAACGCGGGTCATGGCCGAATTTTTCAATTGCCTGGATTTGAAAACCCCGCGCCTTCAAACTCTGGAACAACACGCCGTAGGTGCTGGCCGGAAAGCTGTTGCCATGGGAAAAAATGATGAGGGGTAGGGTACTTTTGGACACGGGGATAAAGGGGAACTGGAGCGCGCAGGCTGCAATTTTGCCCGGAGGTTAATGTCAGTGAAAAAGCAATGCGGGAGCAATAAAAAGGCCTAGATCAGTTTTTCATGCGGCGTGCTGATTTTTTTCAGCACGGCATGGCGGCCAGCCGGCATCTTGATCGGCGTTTCAGTGTGCGCATCGTCCCACACCGGGTCTTCGATGCTGTCGAACACCTCGCGCAGCTTTTGTCCCCAGCTGTTGTGCATCATCTGGTAGTAAGGGTTGTCCTGGTCGATGCAGACGATCTTGTCGCTTTTCAAGCTGTCGACTTCGTACACCACCAGGTCCAGCGGCAGACCGACCGACAGGTTGGACTTCATGGTTGAGTCCATCGACACCAGCGCGCACTTGGCGGCCTCGTCCAGCGGCGTTTCAGGCCGGATGACCCGGTCCAGTACCGGTTTGCCATATTTAGATTCACCGACCTGGAAGTAGGGCGTTTCTTCGGTGGCCTCGATAAAGTTGCCGGGCGAATACACCTGGAACAAGCGCATGCCTTCGCCCTTGATCTGGCCGCCGAAGACCAGCGACACGTTGAAGCCGACAGCGTCGTTGCGCAGCGCCTGGGCGTCGTGCTCGTAGACGCGGCGTATGGCCGACCCCAGCACGCGGGCGGCGTCGAACATGCTCTTGGCGTTCCAGATGGTGATCGGCTCGCCGCCAGCGGGATCGGGTATTTCCTCGGTCTGCAATATCTCGCGCACCGACTGCGAGATCGACAGGTTGCCGGCGGTCAGCAGCACCATGAAGCGGTCGCCTGGCTTTTCATAGACGATCATCTTGCGAAAGGTGCTGATGTGGTCCAGGCCCGCGTTGGTCCGGGAGTCGGACAGGAAAACCAGTCCGGCATTGAGTTTGATGGCGACGCAGTAAGTCATGGCGTGAAGAGGGGTTGAAGAGTACATGGGATGCCTGGAGGGCTGCGGATCTAGGCGGCGTTCGCAAGCTTTTTAAGCCGGTACAGCGCATCAAGCGCTTCCCGGGGGCTCAAGATATCAGGATTTATGGAGGCCAGTGTTGTTTCAATGGCCGAAGGTTCGGTCGCCGGCAGTTCTGGCGGTGCGGCAAACAGGTCAACCTGCGCGCTGGCCTGGCTTTGCTGGGTTTCCAGCGCAGCCAGCGCATGCCGCGCATGGTTAAGGACAGCGGCGGGCACGCCGGCCAGCTTGGCCACGGCAATGCCGTAGCTCTTGCTGGCCGGACCGGGTTCGATATGGTGCAAAAACACGATGTCGCTGCCCGACTCGACCGCGCTGACATGTACATTGACTGCGCCATGGTGCTGAGCCGGAAATCCGGTCAGCTCGAAATAATGCGTGGCAAACAGCGAGAACGCCTGCGACTTGTTGTGCAGGTGCGCGGCAATGCCGCCGGCCAGCGCCAGGCCGTCGAAGGTCGAGGTGCCTCGCCCGATCTCGTCCATCAGCACCAGCGAATGGGGTGTGGCGGCATGCAAAATCTGCGCGGCTTCGAGCATTTCGAGCATGAAGGTCGATTGCGCGTTGGCCACGTCGTCAGCCGCGCCGATGCGTGTGTGAATCGCATCGATCGGCCCGAGCCGGCAGCGGCTGGCAGGTACATAGGAGCCGATGCTGGCCAGCAAGACGATCAGCGCGACCTGGCGCATATAGGTCGATTTGCCGCCCATGTTGGGGCCGGTGATGATCTGCATCCGGCTTTTTCCGGTCAGGCTGCAGTCGTTGGCAATGAAGGCACCGCCGCCCGTCTCAAGCAGCCGGGCTTCCACCACCGGGTGCCGCCCCTGCGCAATGTCGATGCACGGTTCCTTGACGAAATCGGGAGCGCACCAGCCCAGCGTCAGCGAGCGCTCGGCCAGCGCGCACAGCGCATCCAGCGCGGCAATGGCGCGTGCCAGCCGGCTCAGCGCGGGGATGAAGGCCTGCAGCTGGTCGAGCAGTTGCTCGTACAGCCACTTTTCGCGCTCCAGCGCGCGTGTCGAGGCCGACAGCGCCTTGTCCTCGAAGGCCTTGAGTTCGGGCGTGATGTAGCGTTCGGCATTCTTCAGCGTCTGGCGGCGCCGGTAGTCGGCGGGCACCTTGTCCAGCTGGCCCTGCGTGACCTCGATGTAAAAGCCGTGCACCTTGTTGTACTGCACGCGCAGGTTGGCAATGCCGGTGCGGGCTTTTTCGCGGCTTTCCAGTTCCAGCAAAAAGCCGTCGCAGTTGGTCTGGATGGCGCGCAGCTCGTCCAGTTCGGCGTCGCAGCCCCGGTTGATGACGCCGCCGTCGCGGACCAATGCCGCCGGCTCGTCCAGGATGCAATGGCGCAGCAGTTCGGCGCAGCCGGGTGGCGGCTGCAAATCCTCGAAAATAGTGGTTAAAAGTGCCGTTTGCTCAATACCCACGGGCACAAGCAGCTCTGCTTTTTGTAGCGTCAACTGCAGCGCGACGAGTTCGCGCGGGCGCACTTGGCGCAACGCGATGCGCGCCGTGATGCGCTCGACGTCGCTGCTGCCCTTGAGTTGCGCGCGCAAACCTTGCTGGCTGCTGGCGCGCAGCTGCGTGATGGCTTCCAGGCGGCCGGCGGCCTGGGCGCGGTCGCGGCGCGGGCTGAGCAGCCAGCTTTTCAGCGCCCGGCTGCCCATGCCGGTGGCGCAGGTGTCAAGCAGCGAGAACAAGGTCGGCGCACTTTCGCCGCGCAGGGTCTGCGTGAGTTCAAGGTTGCGCCGGGTCGTCAGCGGCAGTTCGATCAACTCGCCCGAACGCACCACCTGGAGGCCCTGCACATGCGACAGCGCGCGCCCCTGGGTGTGTTCGGCATAGCCCAGCAGCGCCGAGGCGGCAGCATGCGCTTCGCCCAGGGCTTCGGCCTGCCACGCCGCCAGCGAAGCCACCTTGAGCTGCTCCAGCAGGCGGCGCGCGCCCAGGGCCGCGTCAAACTGCCAGGCCGGCCGCGCGCTGGCGGCGCAACGCCAGCTTTTCAGGCGCTGCTCGAACGCCGGCGTGATATCGGCGTTGTAGAGCAGTTCACTCGGGGCGATGCGCGCCAGCCAGGTTTCCAGCTCGCCATTGACGCAATGCGCCAGATGGATTTCGCCTTGCGTCACACTGAGCCAGGCCAGCCCGCAGGTGTTGCGCGCGCCTTGGTGCACCGCTAGCAAAATCAATTCGGTCTTGTCGTCGAGCAGTTCCGCGTCCAGCAGCGTGCCCGGCGTGACCACGCGCACCACCTTGCGCTCGACCGGGCCTTTGGCTGTAGCCACGTCACCGGTCTGCTCGCAGATTGCTACCGATTCGCCGAGCTTGATCAGCTTGGCGAGGTAATTCTCCAGCGAATGAAACGGCACGCCGGCCATCATCACCGGCTCACCGGCCGACTGGCCGCGCCGCGTCAGCGTGATGTCGAGCAGGCGCGCGGCCTTTTCGGCGTCGCCATAGAACACCTCGTAGAAGTCGCCCATGCGGTAGAACACCAGCGTGTCGGGGTACTCGGCCTTGATGGCGTGGTACTGCTGCATCATGGGGGTATGCTTCGAAAATCCTTCGCTACTAACCCCTTGTTTTGTAGAGCTTTCAGCCGCTGAGCCCGCATGGTGCTTGGGGTTGGCTGTTTCGTCCTGCTTCATTCAATCCTTTTCTAGCCTTGCCTAAACTTGTCTACACTCGACGGTTTAGCGTAGGAAATGGGGCTCTGATTTTTATTTGCTACGCCGTGTAGCTGCTCAGACTTCCGGGATTTCCTACGCCTGGATTATTCCATGCCGTTTGACCCACGCGCTGCCAAACTGCTGGCCGATGGTGCGCACATTATTCTCGATGAGTATCCGGGCCTGCGCCTGGTGGCGGGCAAGCATACACGCAGCTGGATCTACCGCTACAAGTCGGCCGAAGGCTTGATGCGGCAGACGATGCTGGGCCGTTGGCCAGCGATGTCGCTGATTGCCGCCGCCTCGGAGTGGGAAAAGCTGCGTGGTGCGCGCAGTGCGGGTGCCGACCCGGCTACCCAAAAGCGCGCCCAGCGCACGGCAGCCCGCCCGGCCCGGGTTGACAAAGGCTTCACGGTGCAGGCGCTGTGGGACGACTATATAAAAGGGCACATCCTGCTGCACCGAAAGCCCAAGGGCGCCGCTGAAGTGCAGCGCCTGTTCCTGCGACATGCCGACGCCATTGCTGGCCAGCAGGCTGCCGCCATCAAACGCTCTGAGGCTTTCAGTCTGCTTGAGGCAATGGCTGACAAGCCGGTCGTGGCCAGCCAGTTGCGCCAGGAGCTGGCGGGCGCCTGGGACTATGCGTTGGACGCCGGCCGGCTGCCCGATGAAACCCCGAATTGGTGGCGTCAGATCATGCGGGGGCGTCTGCGCAGCAAAGGCAAGCGCATTGCCGGCGAGCAAATCGGGGCAGTGAAGCGGTCGTTGTCAGATGCCGAGGCGGGGGAGTTGGTGCGCTGGCTACCGAACTTCAGCAAGTCGGTGCACGATGCGCTGACCCTGTACCTGTGGACTGGCACCCGTGGAGCCGAGATCATGGCCATGGAACGCGGGGAGATTTCAGAGGAGGTCGATGGCCTGTGGTGGACGATTCCCAAGGCCAAGACCAAAAATGCACGGCACGCCCTGGCTACGGACCTGCGCGTGCCACTGGTGGGCCGCGCTGAGCTGGTCGTGCGCCGGCGAATGGCCGTGCACGACGGCTATCTTTTCCCGTCCCGGACGCCTGGCCAGCCGATGCCGCAAAAAGCCGTGCAGACGACGGTGTATTACCACCAGCCCTATTCGGCCACGACGCCTGAGTCGATCCGGCCCCGGCTGACGGTGAGCCATTGGGCGCCGCACGATCTGCGCCGCACCGCTCGCACCATGCTGGCCGCGCTGGGTTGTCCGCATGACGTGGGCGAATCGGTGTTGGGCCACATGCAGCCCAACGTGTACAACCGGCACCAGTACGACCGCGAAATGCGGGAGTGGCTTACGCAGCTGTCGGCGCATTTGGAGCGGTGCGCTGCGTTGACGCTGCCCGGCGGCCAAAGCTAATTGCACTTAACTTAGGGCTATGCGTCAGTTGCTGTAGACGGCACCGCAGTTGTTGCAGCCGTAAGCGCTGCAGTCATCCCACAAGTCGTCGGATTCACAACGCTTGCAACGCCCCGTGTACGGCCCTGTTGGCTTGTGGTTCGGGTTTGTCGCGCTAGGCAACAAGTTCGGGTATTTTGTCGAATCTGTCAGCGCGTCAAAGAATGGTAGCGGCTCGCTCACAACTTCACCGCCTGCGCTTGCAGGGCTTCGTCGATGCGGGGAAGAAGATCGTCGGGTAGGTCGTCATCACGGGTGAAGCTGCAGCGCACCTCGTTGAGCAGCGCCTTCAGCGCTGCAATCTCGGTATTTTTGTCGTCCAATTCCCGGCGTAGTTCAAACTCAGCCTGTCGTGACGTAGTGAACTGACGAAGCCAGTAGTCGGCATCTTTGTCCGCTTGTACAGGCTGGGGCGCTGCGTAGAGCGCCGTTTGCTCGTAGCCGTCCTGAGGCCGCTTACACACAATGCCGCGTCCCTTGTCTTGCATTTGCTTCAGATCATTGGTATCTATCCAGCACGCCGCTAGCTGTCCCGCTTGACGCTGCGCCCTGTCAGGCAGCGCCCATAGTCTCCGGCTTATGATCCCAAAGATAGCAGCCTCTCGCTTGTCTGCTGCTGGCTGACTTTGCAGATACGCCTCAACCATGCTTGCTATGTAGAGGCTCCATGTCTCGGCGTCTTGACGCTGCGACTCGTGGGCAGCTATAACGGCACGGGCGAAGTCAAACACATAAAGGTTCAGGGCTTCTGCGCCATCGGGCTGGGTCTTGAGCTTGAAGCCGTTGGCAAGCGCCAGGGCGGTGACTTGTTCATTGTTCACTTGAAATTCCTCGGGTTGGTTGTTAAACATAATGACAATCGCCGAAGATCAGGGCCGGGCAGGCGCGGCCCGGCGGTTAGTGTTGGGTGGTGGCAGCTGGGTGGAAACCGGTCGGGATTCCACCCACGCTTCGAGTTCGCGCACCAGCCAGCCGACGCGCCTGCCTGCCAGTTGGCGCGGCTTCGGGAAGTCGCCTTGTCGGACCAGCGATTCAAGCGTCGAGACCGACAGGCCAAGGAAGTCGGCCACGTCTTCCTGCTTCAGGGCCACGGGACGGATTTTCAAAGCGGTCATGATTTTTTCCGTTTCTTGTTTTGATTTGCCGGCAGCCGGCCGGTCGTGCGCAGTGCGCGCATCTGCTCGACGCTCCAGCGCCCGGCGGCATCAGCAATGCCGTGGCGGTCCAGTTCGATCAAGCTGTCCATCACGCTGGCAGCAGCCCGGGCAATGGCCAGCTCCTGAGCATTGAAGCCGGCGCGGCCGGTAGTCCGCAGGCGGGCAATCACGCCCTCGTAGCACTCGATTTGCTGGTTCATCGCGTGAATGGCGTCGTCAGTGAAATCCAAGCCATCCGCGATCAGCAACCGCATCATTTGCGTGTACGTGAAGCCGGTTTCGATCCAGTCCCAAAGTGTCTCGGCCGTAGCCGTGCCGTTAGTGAATGCAGTGATCAGATCCCAGTGGATGACTTGGCACAGTATCTGGCGCGATGGCGCCAGCTTGGGGCGCCAGAACTTGGGCAGTGCTTGCCATGCCAAGCGTTGGGCGTTCATTGCTCGCACCCCCGGCCGATGGCGCCCTTGTCACCCCGTGCTGTGAATTTCTCCCAGTGAACCCAGCCTTTAGGGCAGTGGAAGCCCCACTCCCGGTAGCGCGGACCAGTGATGAACAGCGTCCAGCAGGTTCCATCGGTCAACTCGACGCGGTGAGGTGCCCCGCCGAAGCGGAACTTCACGGCACCAGCGCGGCAGTCCTTGAAGTGGGTGCAGTTCACACCCGTCATTTCAGTGAAGTGCCTGACGAAAAACCACTCCCGGTAGCCGCCTTGGAGCAGGATGCTGACATTGAACAGCCAGGGATGGTCATGCAACGCCCGGTCATCGTCACTTCGCAGGAACTGGTGGACGTAGACATTGAAAAACCGGTTGCGCGGAATGAGCCACCAGCGCCGCAAGTACGGATCTTGACTGCCACCGATTACGAAATCCGGCGATCGAGCCTGTGCTCTGCGAAGAATCATTTCTTTGATCATGCTGCCACCCACTCCAGTTCACTTGCGTCAAAGCTGGCAATGCCGCCGCTGCGGCCCCGGAACGTCACGTCAAAGGCCGCGCCGACTTTGCCTGTGACCGTGCCCGTCTTGCCGATCCACTTGGTGTAGCGGATCGACACGTTGCCCAGCACCTTGACGCGCGAGCCGATGCCCACCACGCCGACTGGCAGCGTGCCTTGAATTGGCCCGTCCTTTTTGATTTGCAGGCCCTCTTCAGGCACCGGCGCACTTTCAGCCAAGGGCGCGTCCGGGCAGGGCACCTGCCCGGCTTCAATGTCTTGCATCGCCTCGGCGATGCCTGATATTGCCTCCTGAGCTGAAAGCTTTGGCTTGCGCAGCGGGGCCGGTTTCGCCAGGGCCTTGGCTGGGGCCTTCCCCGTACCCGCGCCAGCGACGGGCGCAAGCGCTGGCTGCGCCAGCGGGGCGGTCGTGGGAAGCGGTTTTGGCGGTTTCAGCTGCGCTTTCAGGGCGGCAATTTCACCGGCAATGCGCGCTTTCACGTCCTTTGCCACTTTCGTACGCAGGCCGGGCAGGTCGATGCACAGGCCTGCGGCGGCTACTGCAAACAACGCCGTTGGGTTTTTTTCCTGCAGCTGGTAGGGCAAGTCCCGGTCGTCGCGCAGCATGTACAGCATGGCCGCCTGGAAGATGGCCGCGCTGTCTGACGATTGCAAGCGCAGCCGAACGGATTCTTCGCGCAGGGATTCAGGCTGGTTGGTGTCAAGCGTCAGCTGCAGCGCTTCGGCGATGTGTTCCGCAGGGTGGTCGTCGACTTGGTGACTTAGCCAGGTGCGCAGAAAACTGCATGTGATGAGCTGACGCGCCGATGCGCCCGTGGGCGTGCTGCGAACCTTGCTGGCAATCGTGTCGTAAGCCGCTGCCCGGAATTCCTTTTCCGTTTCGCGCTCGATGCCCTTCTTGAGCAGTTCGATCTCCAGCTCGGCCTTGTCGACCTTTGCCTGGGGTTCGATGACCACCTTGACCAACCCACGCGCCAGCAACACGCCTTCGGCTTCCTGCGTTGGCACGGCTTCGATCAGCTGCAGCGTCCACGGGTTTTCGATCAAGACCGCGCCTTCGAAATCCTTGCCCAGCAGGCTGTCCAGGCGCTGGCCATCGGCGTCGGCGCGCACCTGGCTGAGCGGGCTGTAACCGTTCAGCGTGCTGCTTTTCTCGTAGCAGATGGATTTGGCTTCCGATCCGCTGATCAGGCGCATGCCCTTGGCTTCGGCCCGGGCCAGGTTGCGCAGCTGGTGCGCCTCGGATTTGGCGTTGTAGCAGGGCGGGTCTGTGCAAATATCGGCGCTGGCCACATCGGCAAAGATGTCGGGACTCGCACCCGTGCGCTTGGGGCAGTCCTTGCAGCTGCCGGCCGCTTCCACCAGCCGTGCGTCGGTGATTTGAAACGGCGCGCGCTCCAGCGGCAGCATGACGTTTTGCTGCAGCCACACTTGCAGCGCGCGCGTGCTGGGCCGGTCGTTCTGGCTGGCGCCGGTGCTGGCAAAGTTCAGGGCTTTGAGTTGCAGCTTGCCGTCGGGGACGCGCGCAATCAACAGCCCAGCGCTGGTGTCGATGCGGCCTTCGCGCAGGGCGGTCTGGCATTCAAAGCACAGGTCAAGCAGCTTGAGCCGGGCATAGACGTAGCTGCGGCTCTTGCCGATCTTGGCGCCCACCTGTTCAGCGCTCAAGCTGCTGTGGCGCATCAGCCGGTCATAGCCCTCGGCCTCTTCCAAATCGCTCAGGTCGTCGCGCTGCAGGTTTTCAATGATCTGCACTTCCAGCACATCGCCGTCGGCCATGGCGCGCACCATGGCCGGAATGTTGGTCAGCCCAGCCAGCTGGCAGGCGCGAAAGCGGCGTTCGCCAGCCACGATCTCATATTGAACATGCCGGTCTGTATCAGCCACCCGTGCGCCGGGCAGCGGCCGCACCAGGATGGGCTGGTGCACGCCGCTGGTCCGGATGCTGTCAGCCAGTTCCTGCAGCTTGGCGGGGTTGAACGAGGTGCGCGGGTTGGTCAGGCTGGCCACGAGCTGGCGCAGCGGGATGTGTGCGAAGGCTTCGGCGACCATAGCGAGCGCTTGCTCAGCATGGTCGTCTGCCTCCCTGTCGGGCTGGTCGACGGTGGTGTCGGCCGCACTCCATACCCTTTGGTAGCTGCCATGGACGCCGCTGGCCGGGTCCACCTGGGGTAACTCTGCGCCGCTGTCGCTTGAATACTCTTTCATGTGGTGCTCCTGGATTCGTCAAGAAGGTTGCCCGACAAGTCCGTGATGCGGCCGTCGGGATAGCGCAGGCGGTTGCCGCTGCGGCTGGGCAGCGCGTGCACCTGCTCGGTGCCGGGGCGGCCGGCGTAGGGTTTGAGTTCGGCGCCGTCGTAGCCTTCGGGCGTGTAGTTGCTGAAGGCCATCAGCCGGGGCGTGGCGCGCACATTAGCGGCTCGGGCGATGGCTGATGCGCGGCGATCGGCCTTGAGCGCCGACAGCGCGGACTCGGCCGGCGTTTGCACTTTGAGCCGGGCCGGGCGCAGGATGTGCGCCGGGGCAGTATGGGGTTTGGTGGTGGTTTTCATAGCTATGCTTTCAGTAGCTGCTTGCGCCCGTGGGAACTTCGCAAAGTGCCGTTTTGGTGCTGATTTCACGCGCCAGCAAAAAGAACTCTTTGAACAGCCGTCCGGCGCCGGTGTCAAAGGGGTAGGGGCAGGCGGCATTGATGTCGCTGTACTGCAGCGCCGCGGCGTTGGCTTCGCGCTCGATGCGCGAAATCGGGATGATCGTTTCCATTTTCTTTTCGTAGTAGGTAGCGCACTGGTCGATGATTCGGGCGCGCGTGGGGTGCGCCATGGCCGCTTCAAAGCTCCAGCCCGGCCAGTGCAGCGTTGTGAAAGCCAGGCGCCGGTACACGGTGGGCACGGGCGCGTCATGGGGCCGGGTGGTCACAGGCTGGCGTACAAGATGACCGACACGATGAAAACCAGCAGCGCGATGCCCTGCAGCAGCATCAGGCCGGTGTCATCTAAAAAGTCGTCAATGGCGTCGCTGTTGTCGCTGTTGTCGGTGTTCCGGGGCGTGGCGGTGAGCCCGGCCAGGCGCGCCAGGCGCACGGGGCAGTCGTCGCCCTGGCGGCAGTCGTGGGTGCAGCATTTCATGGCCTGCCTCCTTGCGCCATCACAGTGGGGCGTTGGGGCAGGCGGCACACCAGGTGGCCTTCGCCCGTCCAGACCGGCGTGCGGCCCAGCGCTGCGCACTTGGACGCGCCGCCATCGGCCAGCGCCGCGGCATAGGCCGCGTCGTCGGCCACGTCTTGCGCGGCCTGCAGCTCGCCCGGGCCGTCCATCAGCGCACCGATGATGAGCAGGGCAATGGCAACAAGTGCGACGGCCATGAATTTGGTGACGGGGTTCATGCGGCACCTTTCGACAAGTGAGACAAAATCGGCTCTTTAAACTCAAGGGTGGAACCATGGATTTTTTTGCTGAAAAGGCGCATCAAATCAGCGATGACGGTTTGACGGCCTTTGGCATCGGCCTGCTTACGCGTTATGGCAAGGCAGACGAGATGGCTGAAATGCTGACCTTTGCGCGCTTGGCTGCAGCAAAGGGCCTTCACGAGCTGGTTAAAGAGGTTTTTTACGACAGCCAAGCCAACTTGTGCACCATTGAGTTGTTCGATGACAGCTTGTATCTGTCCGCGCAGGGTCTGGCGTTGCGCGACTGCGCAGCCCAAAGCCTTCGGCAGTTCCAGTGGGATGGCGCGGTGCATCATGGCGCTGGCCTGTTAGGTAGCGCGGATTCCTGAGTCTGCAACTGAGCCCAGGCCAGCTGCACGATTTCTTCCATGTAAGGACCTAGCCGGGTTGCAGTGACTTGGCGCTCAAGGCTCAGGCGCTCCGGGTTTGCGCGAATCGCCGGATCGGCAAGGTCTTGGGCTGCCCATTTCAAATAGGCTTTCCAGGCCTTTGGTTTAGGGTCTAGGGTGGCAGGCCGTACATAACCCCAGACGCGCGCACCGCCGATTGTTTTCTTGACGCGTTGCCAGCCTGCGCGATCCAGCCAGAAGCGGATTCGGGCCTCAAAGGCTGGGGACGATGTGTGGGGGTTGACGCCCAGATCGCCAATGATCTGGCCGATGGTGGCAAATTCGCCGCACTGACGAATGACAGATTCAATCCTTGCGGCCGTGATGGTTGGACAGTTATCAGTACAGACGTGTGCACGGTCAAGCGTTGCTGACGGGGAAGGCATGTTTCACTCCTTTGCCGCCGGGAATTGGCGGGATAGGTGAATTATCACGATAGTGATTTATTTAGTCAACACAAACGTGATATTAATTTCTGTTATTGAAAACTCTTGCCCTAAGCGGTCGCGCGATTTCAGATACCCGACGAAAAAAACCGCCTCATGGGGCGGCTTAAAAAAGGTTGGCGTTAAAAAGCCCGCTAGGGGCGGGCTGGTGCAGAGGCTGTGCAAATCATCAGGGCCCAGGCAGTGGTTCGGCTGGGGGGGTAGGGCGTAACACCGACAGGCCCAATACAAGCGAACCATACGGCTGGCGGCTGGTCAGCCAAGCAACAGACTCTCGGATGGCGCCATAAAGCACACTGTTTGCGGTGATATACACACCGCGCAAAGCCTCATTTTCTTCCAGTGTGTCATCTACTGACAGGACGGCCAGGCATTCCATGTTGATTTGGTAAGGTTGCGAGTTGTCTGCTGCCGCATTCAGCTCTGCCCGCATGAGGGCGCTGTAGCGCCTGTCGGGCCCTTCAAGCTTGGTAACTGTGAGTGAATTGACTGGGCCGGTGGCCACCATGCCTGGTTGCGGAACATGTCCAGGAAGCGAAATTACGATGCAGCGTGTGAAAAGGACCTGTTCCAAAGAGATGGGGTGTGGCGCTTCCTGCGTCATGCCGCGACTTTCCATTTATAGTCATCGTGGTTAGCGGCGGCTGGAAATGTATACACCGTGGCGCTTTGCATCGTCTTGTGGTTTTGTGGGACGGGGGGAATTTTGGAAAGGTCCCAATGCCCGGCCTGGGCTGCACTGTCAACAATTTGGATGTCGAGCTGGCCGCCAGTCGCTCGCGCCAGTTTGACCATGGTTTCGATAGTCATGTTGGTGTCGCCGCGAAATATTTTGGTGATGTAGGCCGCACTGGTGCCAATCTTCTTCGCAATGGCCGCATAGGTGAAACCGCCAGATCGGCGCTGTTTCTCAACAGCCAGAGAAAAATCAAGCTTGGCCTTTTCTACCCAGTAAGAGTCCGTTTTTTTGGCCTCTTCAAGAAAAGCGCGGATGCCTTTACTCATCTTCATCGTGAATTACCTCTATGGTGTTGGCGGCGGCTGCCGCAATGTATGTTTTACGAAATATGGCGGCCTTGGCAACAGCGGCCTTGTCTGCCTTTTGACCTTTTTTGAGTACGCCAGCCGTGCAAACGGCTATCTGATTTCTTTCACCCTTAAAGAAAAAAAGTCTAAGGTCGCCTTTGATGAATTCATAAATCTTTTCATTTTTATTGGCTTCATGAACCCATCCCGATGGAATGTCAGCCAGCCCTCTTTGCGCAACATGGCCCAGCATGTACTGAAGACCGACCCTTGCTTTCAAGTTGTCCTCGCCGTCATTGATGAATGCATCGGCCGGACAATCGTTGCCATCCATCACGGCGACAATCTGGAAAAGGTCTTCAAACAAGAGTTTTACACGCACGAATATTAACCTATGAGTTAACTTTGTCAATGACAAGGGGATTAACAGTGCGCTTTATGTGGCACCCGTTGCCTGCTGCTGTGGCAGGGCAGGGAAGTTGATCCTTGAACAGGACATTGGCCCTCTGGCTGTGCTGGATGCGGGCTTTTGCAGTCATCGGCAGCAGGCCTAGGAAGAACAGCGCGAGGGTCACAAAAGGCCCTGCTCAACGATTTCCATTAAGAGTTTCCGGGACGGCCGGCCACGCATTGACCGGTTCGGACTTAACAACAGCGGCCTTGGGTGGTGCGGTTTTTGCCGCTGCCGGCCTTGCTGGCTTTGGCGCTGCCCAATCAAGCGGGCTGGCGCTATGAAACTCCAGTACTGGGGCCCCTGATTGGTACATCGTCACTTGAACAAGAATAGTTTTGGCTTTTTTGGCCGCTTCGATGAAACGAGATGCCCCTTTCAAAAAGATAACTTTTGGATCGTTGTCTTCTGACCCGTTCGCCTCGAATTTCATTGGAGGCTTGTCGTCGAAGCGGACTGTGACGCTGCATCCAGCGTAGGAGCGACAAAGAATCTGGCCCTTATCGACATAAAAAATGACATTCAGGCCATAAGAGGGATGTTGGCGCACCAAAATATTGCCAAAGTTCTTTCCCTGATAAGGAAAGGCCAGGCTCAGGGAGTTATTGCTTTCGATGCTGGCGGTGCTTGTTTTCTTGCCGGTCATCTTGTCGGTGCTGTCGTCATAAACCCAGCCAGCGCTTGCGCTCGCACAGACCAGCATGGCGACTATGACGGTGGAGATTTTTTTCAAGGGTGATCCTGCTGTCAGTTGGGAACGATGGAAATTACCTTGTCCATGCGCATGATGTTCTCCACCGGCTCAGTGATCTTTTCGTAGCCAGCGCTGATGGATTCCAGGCATACCATGCCATCGCGGCGCCACAGGAGACGCTTCAGCGCCTTGCGTTCGTTGGTGAAATAGATGACACAAAGATCGGGCGGCTCTGCAGGCCGGCAGGGCGATGCCACCACGTCCCACCCCGCCATGATCGTCGGCTCCATGCTGCTGCCGCGCACCTTGACGGCATAAGCCTGCTCGTCATTCAAGGTGGATGCATAGGGAATGGGATCAGGGTCCTGGCCCGTAGGCGCTGATACGTAATCTTCAATGAATCCATTGTCACCACCTTGCACAATGCCTACGCGAAAAGCCAGTTTCAATACAGCTTTTCTTGGCCCATCCGTTAATTCGTTAGATAAGAGATCTCGCGGGCCTTTGCCGCTCTTAAGCCATTCTGCTTGGACATTAGCTGCGCGGGCGATGGCTAAAAGTTCTCGAGGACTTTTACGCAAGCCACTTTCAATGTTGGCAACTGTTCCTTGGGTAACGCCAGCAGCGTTTGCCAATTCACCCTGTGTTAGTCCAGCTTTTTCGCGAGCGGACTTTAAACGTTCTGCAATAGTAATCACTTGTGTGATTGAGCCAGAAAACTTAAACACGTTGGTGGTTGATTGAATATCACGAATGTGATTTAATGTACGGATGGATGCATTAAACAAAGCAATTTCAATCGTTGGCGGTCAGCGAGCCCTTGGCGAAGCCATAGGCCTTGGGCAGACGGCTGTGGCTAACTGGATAAAACGTGGTGGGCTTGTGCCTATCGAGCATTGCATGCCGATCGAGAGAGCCACAAACGGCGAAGTGACTCGTCGCATGCTTAGGCCTGGCGATTGGCAAAAGCACTGGCCGGAATTGGCTCAACCGCAAGCAGGGCATGCGCCAATAGCTATTGAAACCGTAGCAGACGCGCATGCCGCCATCAAACACGTCGAGGCCGTAGCAGTGGCGGCGATTCGGCAGGAAGTGGGTCAGGCCGCAGCTGAAATCAAGCACGTGGCCGAAGAACTGCTCAAGGACGATGAACCCTGGGATGGTGCCACTGATCGCCGTAAGGCCGATGAATTGTGGGACGGCAAGTCCGAGCGCCGCAAGCTCGATGCGCCCATTGACCGGCGCGTGTCGCCCGCATCTGTCGCCCGGGCTGACTGGCTGCGCACACAGACTTCTGTCAAGGGTCACGACATCACAGGTGCAGGTACTTAAACCATGCTTTTCACTTCGCGCCGCCACGGTCTGCCATGCGGCCCGATGGGCCACTCCCCCCAACTTCAAACGGTTGCCGCACACGGGCCGGTGTGCGGTGTTCCGCAGGGCAGGGCGGCGCGGGGTTTTTCTTTTTGTGCTCATGGCTGCAGTGTCAATCGGCGCGTTCAGTTTGTCTTTAACAACAAAACAGGGGTTTGACATGAGCGTCATGGATATGGCACTGAATGTGGCCGAAGACTTTCCAGGCGGCGCTTCAGCGCTGGCCCGTGCGATTGACAAAAACCACTGGACGTTTTTGCATGAGCTGAACGAAACCGGGACTGCCAAGCTGGGCCTGAAGACGGCGCTGAAGATGACGCGCCGCACGGGTGACCTGCGCATCTTGCTGGCCTTTGCGGCCGAATTCGGGCAGATGTGCCTGCCGCTGCCTGAAAGCCTGCAGGAAAGTGGCGACGAATGCATGTCGGCGCTGTCGGCTGTGGTGCGTGAGTCGGGCGATGTGTGCCAGGAGTTGTGCAAGGCGCTGGGCATGGACGGCGACATCAATGACAACGAGTTGGCCAACATTCAGCGTGAAGGCGGCGAGCTGATGGCGGCGCTGCAAAAGTTGCTGGTGACGGCGCAATGCCGCAACTTGGCAGGCAAGCTCAAACGCATTGGCGGTGCAGCATGAGACCGCTCAGTGAAGTTTCACAGGCGTTGCTGAACACGGCCAATCGGCTGTCGACCGCTGGGCGGGCGGTGACGCTGGCCGAACTGGCGGCCGGGGCCTGCGTGGGTCGGCAGGCGGCGACGGTGACGGTGAAGAACCTGCGCCGGTCAGGCCACTTGAAGATCGTGGGCCTGCGCCGGGTCAGCTACCGCAACCGGCCGGTGGCGGAATATGCACCGGCGCTAGTGTGTGCCGCAGACGTGAGCGCATCGCCCGGGGTGGACCTGGGCCTTTGTCTGCAAGCCTGGGCGCGGTAAACCCCATGCCTTTTTCGCAAACCCCGGTGGTGGAGCTGCCGGTTTGGATCACTGCCCCCTGCTGCCTTGAAGGATGCCTGCCATGACCCCCCGTGACCCTTTGCCGCCCATTAACTTTGCCGCCCTGGCCGATGCGCTGCTGGCCAGAGCCGACACGCTGGTGCCGATGTGGCTGCCCGGCGGTGTGCAGCGCGGCCATGAATACGTGTGCGGCTCGGTGCAGGGCGGCGCGGGCACGAGCTGCGCAGTGAACCTGACGTCGGGCAAGTGGGCCGACTTTGCGTCAGGCGAGCAGGGCAAGGACCTGGTGGGCCTGTACGCGGCTTGCCATGACCTGAGTATGGGCAAGGCGGCGCTTCAGGTGGCCCGCGAAGAAGGCCTGGAAGACGTGGCGGGCGTGCAGCCCGTTCGCAGTGGTACAGACGTTCCCAAGCGTGAACCACGGCCTGTACCAGTCGCTGTGCCGCGCCAGGCTGAGCCCGAGGGCTGGCAGACCTTGGTTCCGGTGCCTGGCTACGCACCGGCTGCCACGTTCAAACACCAGTTCCGTTTGCCGGGCGACATTGAGCACACGGCCACTTACCGGATGGATGGCGAACTGCTGGGCTACGTGGTGCGCTTTCGCACCAGTGACGGCGGCAAGGAAACACTGCCGCACACCTTCTGCACCAGTGCCAAGGACGGCGCAAGCCGCTGGAACTGGAAGCAATGGGACGAACCCCGGCCACTGTTTGTGCCAGCGGCCACCATGCCGGAGGGCCGCACGGTGGTGCTGGTCGAGGGCGAGAAGAAAGCCGAGGCGCTGCATGCGCTGCTCGAAGCCAGCGTGCCGGGCGTGTACCTGGTGGTGAGCTGGCCAGGCGGCTGCAAGGCATGGAAGAAGGCGCTGTGGGACTGGCTCAAAGGCTGCACGGTGCTGCTGTGGCCTGACTGCGACGCCAAGCACGAGCCGCTGACCGCTGCCGAACGCAAGGAATTCACTGAAGAGCTGGCGCGCACCATTGCACAAGCGGCCAAGCCGATGCTGCCAGCCTACAAGCAGCCGGGCATGGCGGCGATGCTGGGCATTGGCGCGATGCTGCGCGCCGACCATGCCTGTGCGGTGCAGCTGCTGCCGATTCCTGCGCCTGGCGCGGTAATAGACGGCTGGGACTGCGCCGACGCGATCAACACCGATGGCTGGGACGCCGACAAAGTGCTGGCCTTCTTTGGCAGGGCCCATGCGCTGCCGGGAGATGCCGATGCAGACGTGGGCACGGCGGCGGCTGGTGGCGGTGGAGTAAAAAAAATCGACGCCCCCGTTGGCACGGGTGACAGTGGTATGGACGCGGGTGGCGAAGGCTTCACGATGATCAACGGCAAGCCGATTCCGGGTTGGCTGCTGCCGTACTACGACAAGGTGAACAAGCGCTGGCTGGCCAGCCGCAAGATGGTGATCTTGATCCTGGAACGTGACCCGGCCCTGGAGCCGGTGCTGGCGTACAACGAACTCAGCAACAACGTGCAAAGCCGTGTGCTGTGGCCCTGGCCGCATTCGCAGGTGGGCGACGTGACGGACGCGGTGGACCTGCTGCTGGGCAAGTACCTGACGGACTGCTACGGCCTGCCGAGCGTGTCGCGCGCGGCGCTGATGGAAGCGATTCAGACGGTGGCGCACACGCGCCGGTTCCACCCGATCCGCGAAGAGCTGGCCGCGTTGGAGTGGGATGGCAAGAAGCGCATCGACAAGTGGCTGGTGCATGTACTGGGCGAAGCACCCGACAAGCTGAGCCCGGCCATGCTGGAGTACTTCCAGATCGTGGGCCGCTGCTGGCTGCTGGGCATGGTGAACCGGGTCATGCAGCCGGGCTGCAAGTTTGACTATTGCCCAGTGCTTGAAGGCGTAGGCGGCCTGCGCAAATCGACCATGGTGGAGATTTTGGGCGGCTCGAAGTATTACAGCGACACGCCGTTCGAGGTGGGCCGTGGCAAGGAAGCGCAGGAACAGGTGCAGGGCCTGTGGGTGTATGAGATTGCCGAAATGACGCACTTCAGCAAGTCCGAAGTCGGTGCCATCAAGGCGTTCATCTCGTCGAAGGTGGACCGGTACCGGGTGGCCTACGGCTCGACTGTGGGCAGCTTTGCGCGGCAATGCCTGCTGGTCGGCACTACGAATGAAAACACGTACCTGCGCGACCGAACGGGCAACCGACGCTTCTGGCCGGTACCGGTCAAGCATGTGATCAATACGGAGTGGCTGGTGAAGTACCGGGACCAACTGCTGGCCGAAGCCTATGCGATGTACCTGGAAGGCACGGCTTTTACGCCAACGCCTGACCAGGAGCGCCGGCTGTTCGAGCCCATGCAGGAAAGCCGGCTGGTGGAAACGGCCGTGGTCAGCGAACTGCTGCACCTGCTGACACGAGAAACCCAGGCGTCGGGCATTGGCGCCATCGTCAACAACCTGACCAGCTTTGTCACGATTGCGCAACTCACGCTGGCCTTGGGCATCGATGCGGCCAAGAGCAGCCCGGCGCTGGAAGCGCAGATTCGCGGCTGGCTGGACCATGAAGGCTGGGATCGGGTCAAAAAACAGATCAATGGCGCGCGGGCCTGGGGATACACCCGGCCGTCGAACTGGCCGCCGCAAGACGAAGAGATTGACATGACGGCCATGCCGGTCGTACCGCCATCGGTTGAAGACATTGCCGACGATGAGCCGTTCTAACGCTATTGGATAAATGCAAGCCATGCTGGTTTCAATCACAAGGACGGTGACGATGCGCCATGACCCGAAGACGGTCATAGCGCAGCAAACGCGCCGTGCTGCAAGCACTGGGGGAGGCGTGATTCGCGCCAGTGCGCCCGAAGGGCTGGGAGGTGCGCTGCATCCCCATTGCGGTGCGGTTGCGGGGAAGTCACTGCACGCGCCCATGACCTAGCCAGTGTCCAGGTGTCCAGGCGTCCAGCGGTTTGCATTGATGCCGCCGGCAGCCCTCTCTTCCCAGTTTCTGGGGGTTGAAGCTGCTGCATTGCCACCTGGATTTCCAAGCCTGTGTCCTTTGCCTTGATTTAAGGCGGGCAGGCACAGGCAGGCACCCATCCACGCTCGCGCTCGCGGGCATCGCACTTCACTTATTTACTCTATAGAAAAGGTTGGACAGTATGGACACTAAGACAGCAAAAGTGGATGTGAATGCCAAGATCGAGGAGATCAAGCAGTTCATGCCCGAGACATACAAGGCCATCAGGTCGAAGTCGGTGGAAATCGGCAATGTGGCCTTCGAGCTGGTGCGCAAGGGCCTGCGCGGCGAGCCAAACTGCTTTTATGCTTTTGAAGGTGGCCGGGTTGTGGGCACGCCTTTTGCCGTCGGTCCGCTGCCTGACCACGTAGCCCGGCTGATGGTGGAGTTTGGCTTCGCGTTTGTCTGCATCTTTAATTCGCCTGAACAGGGAGCTGCTTGATGAATAACTCCAGCCTAGAAATGAACGCTGTGGATCTTCCCGACGGCGTCACGCTGGTAGGCGAGCTACAGCGGGTGACGTACCAGCCGGGCGACACGTTTGTTTTCATGAGCCCATTGCGTTTAAGTGGGGATCAGTGTTCATTCATTAAGGCGATGTTTAGTCAGGTGCTGCCGGGTTGCCGCGTCATGGTTTTGGATTCAGGCAGTCGCTTGGGTCTGCTTTCCAAGGATGAGACTCATGGCGCGCATTGAATGGGTCAAGCAGCGGCTGCACAACTGGGCGCTGTACAAGGAACGCGAGAGCGGCGGCGGCCTGGGCTTTGCCACGCAGTCGGTGCTGCTGGCCGAACCCAGCAGCGGCTACCGGGAAAGCATCATCCCGATTGACGATGTGGACGCTGACCTGACCGACCGTGCGGTTCAAGCGCTGCGCCCGGTGCGCGAGCATCTGTACCTGACGCTGTGCTGCATCTACCTGCGAGACATGGGCATCAAGGGTACGGCACGGCATACCTGTAAGGCCGAATCCACCGTGCATGCGCATTTGGATCAGGCAGACATTGCGCTGTCGGCATGGTTTGGCGAGCGGGCAGAGGCGAAGAAAAAGAGTTTTACACCATAGAGCTTTCCTGTACATTTCAGGCAAGCTGGTCGCAAGGTGTCTCCACCCACTTTGCAATCAGATCAAGACCCCGACAGGCTATCCGCTTGCCGGGGTTTTTCTTTGGGCAAATCAATCATGGCAAAAGCAGCACCGAAACCTTGTGGTCATCCCGGGTGCGGTGTGCTGGTGCGTGACGGCACCAGTCGGTGTCCACGCCATCCGTCAGCGGTGTGGGCAAAGAAGCCAACGGCGACCAAGCGCGTCACGGGAAGGCGGTTGCAGGCCATGCGCGCTGATTTGTTTCAGCGCCATCCCTTATGTGTCGAGTGCCAGCGCCTGGGCCGTGTGACTCTGGCCACGCAGCGCGATCACATCAAGCCACTGGCTGAGGGCGGCCTTGACGACAGCGACAACGAGCAGGGCCTGTGTGTGCCCTGCCATGAGGGCAAGAGCCTGGCAGAAGCCCTTCGAGGTCGGCGACTGGCAGGGTAGGGGGCGGGTCAAAAGTCTGAGGTGTCCGCACCGGAAACCGGACGCTTCCCTCTTTTTTTACGCGCGCAGGTTTAGGGGGGAGGGGTACTCCCGATTGTCGAATATGGCTTTTGAGCTATCAATAAAGTAGCAAGGAATTTTCAGTATGACTGGATCACGCGGACCACTGCCGAAGCCAGCCGCACTGAAGTTGCTGGAAGGCAACCCGGGCAAGCGCGCGCTCGATTTATCGGACGGCGTGAACCCGCGTGTTGAAGTGCCGTCGATGCCCAAGCACCTGGGCATCGAGGCGCGCAAGGAATGGAAACGCATCACGCCGCTGCTTGAAGAACTGGGCCTGGTCAGTGGCCTGGACCGCGCCGCGCTCGGGCTGTACTGCCAGGCCGTGGGACGAATGACCGAGCTGGAAATCGCCTTCAATGGCCAGGTCGATCTGCTGGTGTCCGGTGGCATGAAGTATGCAGACGCCGTGTACAACGCCAGCCATGCAGTCACGCCCAGCGGCTACGCCCAGCAAAGCGTCATGGTGCAACTGATCAAGTCTTCACGTGAGCAGGTCAACCGCTACCTCATGCACTTCGGCCTGAGCCCTGCAGCCCGTGCCCGGGTGCAGCCGTCGAACTATCTGCAGCAAGAGCTGCCCGGCGTTGAAGCCAAGCCGACAGCGCAAGGCTTTGCTGCCTTTGCCCTCGTTCGATGACTGACCACATTGCCGCCGCTCGCGGCTACATGCGCGACGTGCTTGAAGGCTTGGTCCCTGCTTGCAAGTGGGTCCGGCTGGCCGTGCAACGCCAGGAAGACGACCTGGCAAAGCCTGTGTCCGACGAATGGCCGTGGGTTTTCAATAAGTCCGCCGCTGCCAGGCCGTGCCGCTTCATAGAGCTGCTGCCGCACATCAAGGGCAAGTGGGCGCGCGACCGCAAGCTGATCGAGCTGGGGCCTTGGCAGTCTTTCATCCTGACAACGATTTTCGGCTGGGTCCACAAGGACACTGGCCTGCGCCGCTTTCGCGATGTGTACCTGGAGATTCCGCGCAAGAACGCCAAGTCCACCCTGTCCAGCGGCGTCGCCCTGTACATGCTGACCGCCGACGGCGAGCAGGGCGCCGAGATCTACAGCGCCGCCACGACTAAAGACCAGGCCCGCATCGTGTTCGACGACGCCAAGGCGATGGCCGAGCGTTCGCCGGGCCTGCGCGAACTGGGACTGGCTATCTTGCAACATGCCCTGACGGTGCGCGAGACCGCCAGCGCATTCAAGCCGCTGGCCGCTGAAGGCAGCACGCTCGACGGGCTGAACGTGCACTTCACCGTGCTCGATGAGCTGCATGCGCACAAGACCCGCGCCGTGTACGACGTGATTGACACCGCCCGGGGTGCCCGGGAGCAGTCGCTGCTGTGGAACATCACCACGTCGGGCACCGATTTGAGCGGCATTTGCTACGAACGGCGCACCTATCTGACCAAGGTGCTTGACGGTGTGATCGATGACCACAGCACTTTCGGCGTAATTTACTCGATTGACGACGGCGACAACCCGTTCATTGAAGCCAGCTGGGCCAAGGCCAACCCAAACTGGCTGGTCAGCGTGCTGCGCGAAGACATGGAAGCCGCCAGCCGCAACGCAGAGAACAGCGAAAGTTCGCGGAACAACTTTTTTACCAAACGCCTGAACGTCTGGGTCAACGGCGAAAGCGCCTGGATGGACATGGTGGCGTGGGCCAAGTGCGCCGAGCCGACCCTGCACTTGCCCGACTTTGCCGGCGAGAAATGCTGGATGGGCCTGGACCTGGCGCAGAAAAAAGACTTTGCCGCGCTGTGCCTGGTGTTCGAACGCGAGGGCATATGGCATGTGTGCACACGTCTGTACTTGAACGAGCTGGCGGTGCAGGAAAGCGGCAATGCGCACCTGAGCGGCTGGGCCCGGGCCGGCCATGTGATCGTGACCGACGGCGACATCACCGACTTTGACGTGCTGGCCGACGACATGCGCAGCTACTGCCGCCAGTTTGACGTGCAGGAAATCGCTTTTGACCCGGCGCTGAGCATGTACTTTGCCAGCAAGCTGATCGAAGAAGGCCTGCCGCTGGTCGAGATTGCGCAGCGCGCCCTGTTTTTCACGCCCCCGTTGATCCAGGTTGAGAACATGGTGCTGGAAAAGAAACTGAAATTCGACGGCAACCCCGTCATGACCTGGATGGTCAGCAACCTGGTGGTCAAGGTCAGCAAGTTCAACGAACTGCGCTCGCCCACCAAGGAGCGCCCGGAAAATAAGATCGACGGTCCCATGGCCATGCTGATGGCGCTGGGCCGGGCGATGGTGAACGAACCCAAGGACAACATTGATGACTTTCTCAACTCCCCGGTTGGCGCATGAGCTTTTTTAGCCGTGTGGGCAGCTGGTTTGGCCGTTCTGGCTCAATTGGCGAAGCGGCGGGCCCGCAAAACCCGGTGCCGGGCACCTCGCTGGTGCCCGATGTCGGCAATGTCGGTGTCGATGGCGCACTACAGATCAGCACCGTGTGGGCCTGCATCGACCGGCGCGCCGGCACCATTGCCAGCCTTCCGTTTTTCGTCTACCAAACGCTCAACGGCCAGCGCAGCCTGGCGCGCAACACGCGCCTGTACGCCATCCTGCACGAGTCGCCCAACAGCCGCATGACTCCGTTCGAGTTCTGGCGCGCCCTGGTCATGAACCACGACCTGCGCGGCAACGGTTACGCCCGCATCGAGCGCGACAACGCCGGCGAAGTGCTGGCCATGTGGCCCATGGCTGCCGACCAGGTCGAAGTGCGGGTGCTCGACGACGGCGCCATGGTCTATCTGTATCGCTACGGCAACGATGTCGCGGTGCTGGCCGCAGAGAACGTGCTGCACATCAAGAACCTGGGCAACGGCACCGTTGGCCTGTCCAAACTCGAATTCATGCGTTCGGCCACTGACGAAGCCACCAAGGCACAGACCGCCGCCAGCAAGCTGTTCGGTGCCGGCGGCAAGCCGACCGGCGTGCTGATGATTGACAAGGTCCTGACCAAGGAACAGCGCGACAAAGTGCAGCAAGCCTTCAAGGGGTTGGCTGAAGGCAGTACCTCCCGGCTCGAAGTGTTAGAGGCGAGCATGAAATACCAGCAGCTGTCCATGACGCCCGAGGACCAGCAGCTGCTGGAAACCCGCAAGTTCAGCGTTGAAGAAATCTGCCGCTGGTTCGACGTCCCGCCGGTGCTGGTGCACCACTCCAACGTAACCGCTTGGGGCACCGGCATCTTCGAGATCAAGGATGGTTTCTACACGTTGGCCCTGGCGCCGCTGTGCAAGAACATCGAGCAGGCCTTTCGCAAGCGCGTCATGACCGCCAAGCAGCGCGCCAGCATGACGGCCGAATTCAGTATGGACGCGATGATGCGCGCCTCGATCAAGGACCGCTTTGAAATCTACGCCAAGGCCACGCAAAACGGCCTGAAGACCCGCAACGAATGCCGCCAGCTCGAAAACGATCCGCCGCTTGACGGCGGCGACATGCTGACCGCGCAAAGCAACCTGCTGCCGCTTCCTCTGCTGGGCACCAAGGTGACCAGCGGCGGCAATGGCAGCAACCTCGCACAGTAAAAAAGGAATTTCATGGCCGCCATCCTCCGCAAAGCCCTCGCAATGCAAGCCGTACAGATCAAGCTGCAGGCCGACACCGCCACGTTCGAAGGCTATGCCTCAACCTTTGGCAACGTCGACTCCTACGGTGACACCATCATCAAGGGCGCCTATGCCGAAACGCTGAAAACCAATGGCTTGCCCAAGATGTTTTTCAACCACGACAGCTACGAAGTGCCGCTGGGCAAGTGGGTCAAGGCCGAAGAAGACGATTACGGCCTGCTGCTGACCGGCGAATTTACGCCAGGCAACGCCAAGGCCGAAGAGGTCCGCGCCGCCTTGAAGCACGGCACGGTGGACTCCATGTCCATCGGCTACAGCCTGAAGTCGGGCGACTTTGACGAAACCACCGCCGGCCGCACCATCCGCAAGGTGCACCGCCTGGTGGAAACGTCGATCGTCACCTTTCCGGCCGACAAGTTTGCCCGGGTGGACCTGGCCAGCGTCAAACACATGGATTTTGAAGCCCTGCTGCCCGAGTGCAAGACAGAGCGAGACATTGAACAGTTGCTGCGGGATGCAGGGCTGGGCAAATGGGAGGCCATGGCGCTGGTCTCCCGCGCGAAAACGATCCTGAGTGGGCGGGATGCTCCTCAAGACGCTGACGTGAAAGCAATGGCCGAGCTGGTCAAGCGCTGCAAGGCGCTGGAAAGCATTGGCGCATAAGCGCGTATTCCCGCAAATCTCGCCACCTCCGGGTGGCTTTTTTACTTTCAGAAGGTCAATCATCATGAAATCAACCCGTTTTTCTTCCCGCTTTCTCTTCGGCCTGGGTATTGCTGCCCTGGCCTTCAGCGCACAGGCTTTCGGCGTCGATGTGCAGGGCTTGGCAGTCCAGCATGCCGACGTGCTGGCCGGCTTGTCCATGCTGTGCGTGGGCGACATCACGCTGGTCATGAAATCGCTCGAAAAGGTCGAGCAGAACCTGGCCACCATGGCGAGCAAGGCCGAAGGCGAAGCGAAAACACTGGGCAAGGTCTCCGAAGACACCAAGACGGCCCTGGACACCATTGGCACCCAGCAGCGCGAGCTGGCCGATCGCCTGCTGCAGATCGAACAGAAGTCTTCCGCTCAGGGCGACGGCGCACCCGCTGATGAATCCTACGGCGCGCAGTTCATCGCGGGCACCAAGTACGCCGCCATCAAGACCAATGCCAGTCAAGAGTTCGGCCGTGTTTCGATGGAAGTGAAAAACACCGTTACCAACACGATCGGCAGCACCTACAGCGAGCGCCGCCCGGGCATTGTCGAAGGCGCCTTCCGCGTCTTCACCATCGAAGACCTGCTGACCAGCATTCCGACGACTTCAAACGCGATTGACTGGGTGCGTGAAAACGTCTTCACCAATGCCGCCGCTGAAACCGCCGAAGGCGTGCAGATGCCGCAGTCGAGCATCACCTTCTCGCCCGGCACCATGCCCGTGCAGAACGTCACGCACTTCATCAAGATCACCCGCCAGCTCGCCATGGACAACGCCGCCCTGGCTGCGTACATCAACCGCCGCATGGTCTACGGCGTGAACCTGCGCGCCGAAAACCAGTTGGTCGCCGGCAATGGCACCGCACCCAACCTGAACGGCCTGACCAACACCGGCAACTTTACCGCGCATGGCTACAGCGCCGCCGCGCTGACCGCCCTGGGCCTGTCGCCGACCAACCGGTTCGACTTAATCGGCAAGATGATGGGCGACTGCGCACTGGCCGACTACCCGGCCGACGTCGTGATTCTCAACACCGGCGACTGGTGGACCATGCGCCTGACCAAGGATGGCCAGGGCCGCTACCTGCTGGGCGATCCGGGCTCTGCCGTGGTGCCGTCCCTGTTTGGCCGCCCTGTGGTTGCCAGCAACGCCATGACGGCCGACAACGTCTGGGTGGGCAGCTTGTCGCAGGCGGCCACGCTGCACAACCGGGAAGGCATCGTGGTCGATCTGTCCGACAGCGATGAAAACAACTTCCAACTCGGCCTGGTCAGCATCCGCGCCATGCGCCGCATGGCCCTGACGGTTGAAAAGCCCGCCGCTGCCCGTTACGGCGACCTGACCCCGGCCTAAACCGGCTTAGCAACCCAAAAGAGCTTGCCTGAACTGCAGGCTCTTTTTTTGGAGCATCCCATGGAACTCGTAGAAGTTGAAATCACCGGCCAGGCCATCACCGCACGCTACGGCACCTTGAACACCGGTGACATCTTGCGCACCGACGCCGAATTTGCCAAGCACCTGGTGGAAGACTGCGCCGCTGCCAAATACACCACGGCCAAGCCCGTCAAGCAGACCAAGGCCATTGCGCCAGCCGCGCCAGTTACCCGCAAGCGCAAGGCGGGCGCTACTGCAGCACCTGCTGAAGGCGCAGCCGAGCCGACAACGGCCTCGCCTCTGCTAGACGACGTGCCAAGCACCGCCAAAGACGATCAAGGCGAAGCCAACCCGGTTGCGCTACTTGCTGCAAACAGTGCTACTGAATAACCCAAAAACCATCCATGTTCATCACTCCCACAATCGCCGCTGCCCACTTGCGCCTGGTGGGCAATGACGTGGGCGCAGACATCACGCTTAAGGCCGAGGCGGCGGAACAGGCGGCCATCAGCTACCTGGACCGCGCCGTGTACGAGGACCAGGCGCAGCTCGATGCGGCGATTGCGCTGGTGCCGGCCGCGTTGGCCGCCGCCAAGGCCGCATACGCCGCCGCCGATGACGCCGCCACCCTGATTGCCGACACTGACCTGTGCCTGATCGAAAAAACCTACGCCTTTGACACGTACCTGAAGGCCAAGTTTGCAGCCGCCCGGATCCGCCGGGGCCTAGTGATCAACTCGGCCATCCAGTCGGCCATGCTCCTGATCCTGGGCGACCTGTGGGAAAACCGTGAAGACACCGCTGTGGGCGTGTCGGTCACGCCGGTGCCCAACGGCGCCCGCTGCCTGCTCGATGCCTACCGGCATTACGGCGCCTGATGCGAGCCGGAACCCTGCGCCACCGCGTCACGATCACGGCGCCCGCCACGGGCAAGGACGCCTACGGCGAGCCGCTGACGGGCTGGACTGATTTCGCCGTCAACGTGCCCGCCAGCATCACCGACCTGAGTGGCCGCGAGTACCTAGCCGCCGCTGCCACGCAAAACGCGGTCCAGTCGAAGATTGCTATTCGCGCGCTGGCCGGTATCAGCGCTTCTATGCGCGTCGTGCATGGCGCGGACCAGTACAACATCGAAACGGTGCTGCGCCAGCGCGACGGCTCGCTGCTGCTGATGTGCACCAGGGGAGTGAACAATGGCTGAATTCATGCAGCTGACCGGCTTCAAGGAACTCGCCGCCGCTCTGCGCGAATTGCCTGAGCGCGTGGCGCGCAACGGTCTGCGCGCGGCGGTCAATGCCGGCGCCGGCGTCATCAAGCAAGAAGCCATCGCCAAGGCGCCCGAGGCCACCGGCGCGCTGAAGGCCAATTTTTACCAGAAGCAGATTCGCGAGCAGTCGGGGCCCATGCAGCAGACGTTTTACGTCGGGGTGCGCAAGGGCGTCGCCAAGTACGCCAGCAACAAGGCCAACAAGCGTTCGGGCAAAGCCGGCAAGGCTTACAAGGACGACGGCACCACGTTTTACTGGCGCTTCATGGAATTCGGCACCAGCAAGATCGCGCCGCGTCCCTTCCTGCGCCCGGCCTTCGAGACAAAAAAGGAAGATGCCGTGAATGCCATAGGCGCCAAGCTCGACGAACGCATCCAAAAATACGCTCGGGAGTTAGCCAAGCTATGAGCATGCAAACCGATTTCGTCACGCAAGTCGGCAGCCTGTTTGCTGGCCACGTCTACCCGCAGACTGTGCGGGCCAAGGTCGCTGCGCCGTATTGCACCTATTCACGCATTACCGCCCTGGAACAGACCACGCTGGACGCCAACGGCGGTACCGGCAACGCCATCAACACCCGTCTGCAGGTCGATGTCTGGGCGCTGAGCTACAGCCAGGCGCAGGCCCTGGCCGTCGCCGTGAAAGCCGCGCTGAAAGGCTGGTCTGTTGAAAACGTGCTGCTGGACGAGCAGGACCTGTATGAAGGCGACACCGGCCTGCACCGCGTGCTGCTGGACCTTTCGATCTGGCATTTTTAGTCTGCCATTTTTTCCCAATCCGCCCGCTTAATGCGGGTTTTTTACCTTTAAAGGACGCTTATGTCTGGAATTTCCGCCCAAGGCAGCACGCTGCAAATCAACACGGGCACGCTGGCCGTGCCCGTGTACACCAAGATCAATGGCCTGCTGTCTTTCAGCGGCATGGACGGTTCGGCGTCTGACATTGACAGCACCGACCTTGACAGCACGGCGATGGAATACATCAGCGGGCTGGTCGATGAAGGCAAGTTCGGTTTCGAGATCAAACGCCTCAAGACCGATGCAGGCCAGATGGCAGTACGCGCCGCCCGCACCAGTGGCGTGCTGACCGGCCTGAAGCTGACACTGCCCGATGCGGCCGTTGCCACCTTCAACGTGCTGGTCAAGTCCGTGCCGACCGCCGGCGGCGTCAACGCGCTGCTCAAGGGCAGTGTCGACACCAAGATCAGCGGTCCGGTCGTCTGGTCTTAAGGAGCCGCCATGACCTTGCTGAGCAAAAGCGCCATCCTGGGCGCACACGACCTGAAGCACGAGGATGTCAACGTGCCCGCCTGGGGCGGCACCGTGCGCGTGCGCGCCATGACCGGTCAGGAGCGCGATGAATTCCGCACCTCCATCAGCACCGAAGAGGGCGGCGTACCGGTGGGTAAGTTTGCTGCCGCTTTGCTGGTGGCCACGCTGACCGATGAAGCCGGCGCGCGGCTTTTCAGTGCTGCAGACATTGACGCGCTGCAAAAGAAAAGCGCTGCCTCGCTCGACGCCCCGGCCGCTGTAGCAATGCGCCTGAACGGCCTGGGCGGCGCGGCGATTGCAGAAGCAAAAAACGCCTGAAGGCGAAGCCGGAACGCCTGTTCTGGTTCCGGCTCGCCCTTCAACTGGGTAAAAGCGTGCGCCAGGCACAGATGGAAATCAGCTCGCTTGAGTTCACCGAATGGCAGGCGTACTACACGCTGGAGCCGTTCGGTGAGGAAATTGCAGACCTTCGGCACGGCGTGGCCACGGCGGTTTTGGCCAATGTGAACCGAAGCGTCAAAGACCGGCCGGAGCCTTACCGGGCCGATGACTTTATCCACTGGCGCAACTCAGGACCGGCAGAAGAAGCCGAACCGGTGCTTCTGGATGACCCTGTGGCGCAGTCGAACCTGATTCGGGCGGTGATGTTTGGAAAGGCGCCAGGGTAGGGCATCATCCACCCTTTGTAACAAAGGGTGGATGATGAAAAGAGTAATTGCTAGTGCTATGGTTTTGGCGCTTATGGGCTGTGTGACCATTCCCCTTGATCAAATGCCCATCACTACTGAAAAGCGCGAATTCACTTATGAATACGCAGCACCTGGAAAATCAAAAAAAGAATTGTTCAAAGATGCTAAAAATTACTTTGCTATGTCATACGGCAATAGCAAGGAAGTAAGCAGGCTAGAGGATCAGGACCAGGGAACAATTATCGGAAAAGCTGTCGCAGAGTGGAATTTGTCAAACAATTCATTGTTGATTCCCCATATTCCTTGTGCTTCAAACTACAACATCATTTTCATCGCTAAGGACGAGCGAGCCAGGCTGCAGTTAACTCTAGTTGAGGGCGCGCCGATGTTGTCTTGTGGCTGGACCTCTCCACCCAAAAGGGACTATCCGCAAATTGTTGAGCAATTTAATCGCATAGCTGACGGTGTTGGAAGCGCAATCAAAAACCAATCGGCAGTAGATCGTCTAAAAAACTTTTAACTGGTAATCAGACCAGCCCGCCAAGTGCGGGCTTTCATTCCAAGGTCCACGCTAATCCGTGGGCCTTTTTTTATGGGTAAAACATGGCCGCTCTAGGTTCTCTGGTTGTCAGCCTTTCCGCCAACACGGCCGAATTCACCGCTGGCATGGACAAGGCCGCGTATCAGACCGAAAAGGCCATGAAGCAGATGAAGAAGGATGCCGAAATGGTCGGCGCCGCCATCGGCGCCATGGCTGTGGCCGGTGTCGGCGCCTTGGTGGTGATGGTTAAGGCATCGCTCGACGCCATGGACACCATGAGCAAGTTGGCGCAGCAGACCGGCACGGCGGTGGAAAGCCTGTCCGCCTTGTCATACACCGCCGGCATGTCGGGTGTCAACCAGGAAAAGCTGGGCGGTGCGCTGGTTAAGCTGACAAAGAACATGAGCGACGCCGCAGACGGAACCGGCGAAGCGAAGAAGGGTTTTGATGCGCTGGGCATATCGGTGGCGAATGCCGATGGCACGCTCAAAAGCAGCGACGCGGTGCTGTCCGAAGTGGCTGGCAAGTTTGCTGGCTTCAAGGACGGCGCTGAAAAAACGGCGCTGGCAGTTAACCTGTTCGGCAAGTCGGGCGCCGAGTTGATTCCCATGCTGAACAGCGGCGCCGACGGCCTGCAGGACATGGCCGACGAAGCCAGGCGAATGGGGTTGGTGCTCGACACCGAAACCTCACGCGCCGCCGAGGTGTTCAACGACACGATGAGCAAATTGTCGTTACAGCAAACTGCGTTTGCCAATGCCGTGACCACCGCCGTCCTTCCCGTGCTGCAGTCAATTGCCGACGAAATGCTGGGCGCCGGCGACAACACCGACAAGTTCAAAGTGGCAGCCGAAGGGATCAAGGTCACGCTGCAGACGCTGGTGGTTCTGGGCTCTGAGGTTGCCTTTACCTTCGGCCGCGTCGGCAATACCCTTGGCGGCATGGCGGCGCAGGTATCAGCCCTGGGGATCTCCTTCAGTGACATCGCGGGCGGCCCTGCGGCCATGGTTGTGGGATTGGGCAAGGCGGCCCTATCCGGCGAGATTTCATTAAGCCGTTTTTCGGCGATCAATGACATGATTATTGCGGACGACGCCAAGGCGCTGGCCGACCACAATGCGTTTATTGCCAAAATAATGAACCCGCAGGCGGCAGCAAGCGGCTTTGTCGGCCCGTTGCAGCCCAAGGGCGCGGCGCCCCGTATTGCGGGCACGCCCACGGCTGGGGCAAAAGGCAAAGACCCGGACGCCGGCTTTGAAGCCTACATGAAGAAGCTCGAAAGCCAGATCAGCAAAGTGCAGGAATTGACCGCCGTTGAAAAGCTGCTGAAAGACATCCGCAGTGGCAGCCTGACGGTGAACGCTGGGCAGGAGGCCACGCTCAAGGGCATTGCCAACGACATTGACGCCACCAAGGAGGCCATCCGCATTTCCAGCGAGCGCGTGGCCCTGCGCCGCAAGGACGAGCAGGACAGCCTCAACGCCATCCGCCAGATCGAGGCCGACACCGCCCGCGCCAACCAGCAGAACGCCGCCAACGTCGAAAACATCCGCATTGGCCTCATGAGCGAGTTGGGGCAGGAAACACTGGCGCATGAATTGCGGCTGGGCGAGCTGCAAAAGTTCCACGACTTGAAGCTGGAAAACGTCACCCAGGCAAATGCTTTGATCGAGGCCGAGAATGCCAGACACGAGCAGACGAAGCTGGACCTTCAAGCCGCCCACGACCTGCAGGCTTTGAGCATGGCCGGCAACAGCGCCGACCAGCTGTACGGCCTGATGCTAAAGGCCGGCATGGACCAGAGTGCGCTGGGCAAGGCCGTGTTTCTGGCCAGCAAGGCCATGGCTATTGCTGAAATCATCATTAACACCGAAGTCGCAGCCGCCAAGGCCACGGCGATGTTTCCGGTGTTTGGTAGCGCACTGGCCATGGGTATCCGTGTGGCGGGTTACGCCAGTGCTGGGTTGGTGGGCGGCCTTGCCATTGCCGAAGCCAGCGCCGAAGGCGGCTACGACATCCCGGCAGGCACCAACCCCATGACACAACTTCATGAGCGCGAAATGGTGCTCCCGAAGGCGCAGGCTGACGTGATACGCGGCCTTGCCAGCAATGGCGGCGCCGGCGGCGAGATGAAGCTGACCATCGTCAACAACACCAGCGCGCCCATAGGGCAGGTGACTGAGCAGCGCATCAGCGCCAACGAGCGTGCATTGATTATCCAGGAGGCCGTAGGCGCCACGGCCGCGCAGTTCGGCGACCCCAACAGCCAGACCAGCCGGGCCATGAGCCGCAACTACGCCACGCAAAGGAGCCGATAAATGCCGACATTGCCCAATGGCTTCAAGCCCACGGTGGCGGCCTATTCGCACGACGGCCCCGGTGGCGTGCTGCGCACTGAAATTGCAGGCGGCGCGGCCCGGTACGCCCTGGACTTTGAACGTGGGATGCAAAAGTTCAATGTCACGCTGATCCTGAACAAGCTGCAGTTTTCGGTCTGGGTGGCTTTCTTCATCCACATCATCAAGAAGGGCGCCTACACCTTTGAAATGCCGCTTGATTCGGGCTTTGGCACGGAACTGCATGCCTGCAACATCATGCCGGGCAGCTACTCTGCCAGCCGCACGGGCGGTATAGCCATGGTGGTGTCGTTCGTCGTCGAGGCTGAAAACAAAGCCTATGACTTCAGCGCCGCCGAGGCGCAGGCCATGGTTGATTTTTACAATGCCACGGGCGGTGAGGGCGACCTGCTGGTGGCACGCATCGCCCAGTTCGCCAATCAAGATACTTTGGTGCTGTCATGAGTTTGGACCTCGAAAGCCGTCTGCGCGCCTTTTTGGCCAGCGCACCGCAGACGGTTCACCCGGTGCAGACGCTGGAAATCAGCCACAGCGCCATGAGCCAGACCTTTCACTTGTGGCGCGAGCCCTACGCCGGCACCACCAGCGTGGCAGGCGTGGCGCGCGCCATGCGCCCGGTCAACTTCGAAATCAAGTTAGCCGGCAGCGAAGGCCACCTGGACCAGAAATTCAGTATTGCCATTGACACCGTTGACCCGGACAACACTCTGCGCAACGAGCTCGACCGCATCCCGGTGGCGACGCTCGAAAAGATCGTCATCGTTTACCGCGAATTCCTGAGCGATGACCTGACGGCGCCCCAGGCCACGGCCCGGCTGCAGGTCGAGGCCATCAGCTACGTCAAGGGCGCGGCGAACCTCACCGCCGTCTCGCCCCGGCTGAACATGCTGCGCACCGGCGAGACCTACACCCCGAAAGATATTCCGATGCTGCGAGGCTTTTTATGATCGATGCGAATGCCTACCTGGCGCGCCAGTACCCGGCGCCTCCGTGCTGGTGCCTGGTGGCCGATGTATACACGACCGAACTCGGCCAGCCGGTCGATGCGTTCCAGACCGTCAACAACTCGATCCGCTCGATTGCCAGCGCCTTTCGCTTGTCGATTTACAAAAATCCGAACGGCTTCAAGCAGATCGCCGCGCCGGTGGAAAACTGCGTGGTGCTGCTGGGCAAGACGGAAAAGCTCGGACTGCACCACTGCGGTGTGCTGATTGATGGCCGGCTGCTGCATGCGCTGGAAAGCGGCGTCTATTTTGAAGAGCTGTCGTCGGTGGCGGACCAGTACGCGCTGATTGAGTACTGGAGCTTGGCGTGATCCGCGTGACGCTGTATGCGCACCCGCTGGCACCCGTCGCGCAGCAAGTGTTCGAGGTGCCCAGCCTGGCTGCATGGCTGCTGGGCCACTATGGCGAAACGCTGACCGTCGGGGTGCAGATCTTTCAGGGCGAACCAAGCCTGGACAGTGACATTTCAAGCGACGTCGCTGCCATCCTGGCCGGCGACTGCCCAGCCTATACCGTGCTGCAAACGCCGGGCGATCCGGCGTCCTGGACGTTGGCCACGTGGCTAATGATTGGCGCGGCAGCAGTCTCCGTGACTGCCATCTTGCTAATTCCCAAGCCCGTCATGCCGGGCAACATCAACCGCACGCAGTCGAGCCCCAACAACGCGCTGAGCTCCAGAGAAAACCAGGTGCGCCTGCTGGAGCGCGTCGAGGATATCTACGGCACGGTCAAAAGCATCCCCAGCCTGATGATGCCGACGTACAACAAGTACATCGGCCACAAAAAGTTCGAGTACGGTTACTACTGCGTTGGGCGCGGCTACTACGCCCTTGCCGAACTGCGCGACGGCGACACCTTGATTGCTGACATTGCCGGCGCCAGCGCGTCGGTGTATGACCCGTTCACCTCCCCCAACAGCGGCCACGCGCCGGTGCTGCAGGTGGGCGACGCCATCATTGACAACGTGCTGACCGTCAAGCGGGCGATTGAGGTCGACGGCATCACGCTCAAGGCGCTGAACCAGGTGCAGCTGCCGGCCAGCGCCAGCTACACCTTCACGCCAGACGCCGGGGGCGACATCCTCACGCAGTCGGCCAAGCAGCCCAACATCAACGCCATTACTTCTGTCGGCGACATTGTGACTATCAGCATGGCGCCCTACGACGCCAGCTGGACGTCGCCGGTCAGCAACGTGCAGGCCGACGCCTCGGGCATTAACTCATTCAATGATTTTGGGACCGACGCCTTTACGGGCATCAATGCGGGCGACACCTTCACTGTGACCGGGTTTTTGTACAACAACGGCACGTATGTCGCCGCAGCCAAGCCAAGCGTGAACAAGATCGAAGTCACCGGCACGCTGGTCAATGAAACCAGCAGCAACGCCGTATTCAGCAAACCGGTGCCGGCCGTGAACTATTCGGGCAGTTACGCGGTGGCGTCCGTCAGCGATGGCAGCATGCGCTTTACGTCGGTGTCATGGACCGAGCCCGTCCCCGAGACGGCGGCGGCGGTCCAGCTTGCCGGCGTGTCGGCGACGACCGATTGGGTCACGCTGCCCGACACCGACCGCGCCGAAGTATGGATCAACATCACCGCACCGAACGGCCTGTTCAAGGACAACGGCGGAAAAAGCGTGGCCAGCGTCAATTTCACCCTGGAGATTGAAAAGCTGGCCGCTGTCAGCCTGGCGCCGACCGGCATTGTCGAGACCGTCACCGGCGCGCTGTCCGGGTCGGTCTCCGACGAGCGCGCCGACACCATCGAGCACGCCACCGCCTGGACCGGCCCGGCGCGCGTGCGAATGACCCGCACCACCGACTACGACTACGGCTGGAGCGGCACGGTGCAGGACGAAATAAAGTGGGCCGACCTGTACAGCGTCAGCCCGGTGACCAAGAACGAGTTCGGCAACAAGACAACCATCCACACCGTCACGCAGGCCACGGCGCGCGCTACGGCGGTCAAGTCGCGCCAGGTCAACTGCATCGCTTCGCGCCGCTTGCCCATCTACAACGGCAGCAGCTACAGCGGCGCGTTTGACGCCAGCGGGCGGCTTGTCAGCGGCACCATTGAAGCGACCAGCCGCATTTGCGACATCATTCCCGCCGTCGCGCAAGATCCCAAGATCGGCGCGCGTGACCTGTACACCGAAGTGGACATGGCGCAGATTTACGGCGTGCAGACCTTGCTCAATGCGTGGAATCCTGTTTGTGGCCAGTTCAACTTCACGTTTGACTCCGACAACATCAGCTTCGAAGAAACGATCATCAGCATTGCCAACGCCGCGTTTTGCATCGCCTACCGGCAAAACGGCAAGATCCGGCTCGCCTTTGACCGCGCGCAGGCCAGCAGCACCGCGCTGTTCACGCACCGCAACAAAAAGCCGAACGCCGAAACCATCACCCGCAAGTTCGCCAGCGATGCCGAATACGACGGCGTCGAGTTCGTCTATGTGGACCCGGACAGCAACCAATCGGAAACGATCACGCTGCCGCTCAGTGGCGCCTACACGAAGCTCAAAAAGTTCGAGATTGCCGGGATACGCTCGTTTTCACAGGCATGGCTCAGGGCCAACCGCGAATACCGCAAGCTGATTGGCCAGCGCATCAGCATCGAGACCACGACGACGCTGGACGCCCGCAGCTTGCTGCCCAACAGCCGCATCGACGTGGTCGACAACACCCGGTTCAAGTCCTTTGATGGCGAAGTCCTCGGGCAGGCGGGTCTGGAACTCACGCTCAGCCAGGGCGTGGCCTTTGCGCCCGGCCTGCCGCACTCCATTGTGCTGATGCGTCGCGATGGCTCGCTGCAGAGCATCCCTGTGACCGCCGGCAGCGCGGCCAATAAAGTGATTTTGCAGAGCTTGCCCACCGAGGCCATCACGACGCAATACGGCGCCGACGGCATCCGCACGATCTATTCGTTTGCGGCTGACTCGGCGCGCGGCGCCATGGCTTGGCTGGTGCAGGAAATCGACATCAGCGACGGGCAGTACTGCACCGTGCGCGCCATCAACTACTCCGCCAGCTACTACGCCGCCGATTACGTGGCGATCCCCGCCAAAGCCTCCGTCATCAACTGACCGCCCGTCAAGACACTTTTTATTGCCCAAGGAAATCATGCCAGCCATCAACCTCAGCGACTTGAACAACGCGAAATCGGACGTCGACCACATTGCGGCCATTGCCACCTCCGCCAGCCCAACGGCCACCGACCGGCTTGGCAATGTCAAAAAGACCATTGCCAGCATTCTTGACGCCGGCCAGATGGCGTTGTCGGTTGAGGTCTTTTCAAGTGCAGCAGCGGGCCTTGCCGGCACGCCTGCAGGCAAGTATTTCAGCGTGCCCTCGGCGGAATCCAACCAGTTCCTGATCCTGTACCTCAACACTGCGGGCGTTGCGGTGGAGAAAGACCGGTATTCGAACGCAGCAGCAGTGCAAAAGCCCGCATGGTCGGGCAAAGTCAATGGCTGGCCTGATCCATTTTTTCGCAAACTTTCCCTGACTTCGCAGAAATTTTTAGGCCGTGACCGCTGGTATCAAAGCAACACCGGTGCAGGCATGGATTTTGCTGGGTGGACTCACGTCAACAACAGCATTTTTGATGGCAAGGCGCTGCGCCGGGTTGACGGCTACAACAACACTTCTTACTCTGGCCCCTACTTGTGGCTAGACGAAATTGGCGCATTGCCGGGCGATACGGTGACAGCCTACGTCCTCATTACCGGCGCGTCAGGCGGCACTACTTATAGCGCTTATCAATTCACAACTGACTCTGAGTCGGTGAATGCAGGCGCAGGCGGCTCTATGCTCAACAGCACTGGCGGGAACAACATCACCCCCGGCGCTACACCGCAATGGCTGCGCATCAGCATCGTGGTGCCAGCGACGGCCACGCGCTTGCGACTTTACCCGTACAACCTCAGCGGCTCCACCGGGTTCGACTTATTGGCTTGTTGGGCGTTCAAGGGCGATTCCAACGCTGGCCCAAGCTGGCCGACGCTCACCGATAACTATTTTGCGCTGCGGGATACTGAGTTTGGTTCGCGCGTTGCTGCGCTGGAGTCAAGCTCGGTAATGGCCGATGCAAGCACAAACGAGATTAGAAGCGCACTGGTGCCCTATGTCGTTTACCAGAACCCGCTTGGGGATTCCGAGCTGGTGGGGGATGGGACCTACACTTCAAAGGTGCCGGGCCTCTACGAGGTCATGACACGCAAAAGCCTGTTCAATGCGATTCAGGCGAGGGTATGGGCAGCGAACAGCGCCACGAATATTGAATGGAAGGTGTGGCTACGCCCCAACCTCACGACCTTTAACACCCTGAGCACTGCACCAAACGCCTCTGGGACGATTTCCGCTGGCAGCTTTCCGGTGACTGACAGCCTCTACACGCTACAACTCCCCGCACCCTTGCTGGCAGAGGCGGGGCAGTATGTGCTGGTGATGTTTCGGGCTGTCGATGACACGTCTGTCAGCCATAAAAAGTGGACCTACAATGCGGCGATTTCTCCTGCGCGGCATGGCTTTACCTTGTCCATAAATGCGGGCTGGAACAACACATTCTCAATCAGCTCTACTGGTGGTGCATATGATGCTGTTTCGATCAAGCTGCTGCTGCAATCTGAAGAATTGAGGAAATTTGTAGCACCAACTTCTGCGGCCTACAACCCGTCAACTTCCTTGCTTGCGGCGATAACGATTCAGGCAGCGATTGACGAGCTGGCAGGCTCGCTTGATCTGATTGTGCCGCCTGTCGTCTATGGCGTCCAAAACCGCGAATGCAATGTCTATTTTGACAACCTGCACACGGCGGCAGACAGCCTTGGTTTTTGGTGGAATGCGGACAGCACGGCAGCCAGCACCGGCACGCAACAGGCCGAGCGTTGGACGTGGACACCTCCCGGCGCTGTTGCATCGGGCAACCTGACCATCGAAGCCCGCGACAAACGCAGCGGGCGGTTGCTGGCGACCAAAACCATGGCGCAACGGGCCGCAGCCGCAAGCGCTGGCACAGGCATGGTAAAAAATGTCATGGTGATTGGTGACAGTCTGGTCAACGCAGGAGTCATCACGCAAACGCTGATGGATATTGCGGCTGCTGATGCGATGGGAGTGACGCTCTTGGGCACGCAAGGCACGGCCCCGAACAAGCACGAAGGGCGCGGTGGCTGGACGGTTGCAAACTACACGGCAGCCGGTCCAACCTACTACGATTTCACGGTGTCGGGCGTCACTACTTCACCATTGCTGAATGCCACGGAGTACACCAACAATGGGTCAACTTATCGCGTGCAGACGGTCAACTTGTCGGGCGGGTCAGGAACGCTGCGATGCAGTGTGGTCAGCGGGGGCGCTCCATTGGCCAGCGGCACCCTGACAAAAAGCAATGCGGTGACGGGCGATGCCACGATTGCTTTTTCTGCTGGCGTAGCAGTTGCAGGCAATCCGTTCTGGATTGGTGGCGCGGTCAACTTCCCGCAGTACCTGACGAACTATGCTGTCGCGGTGCCGGACTGGGTATTCATCGGGCTGGGCATCAATGATGTTTTCGGGCAGACCACTGATGCAGCGGCGGCATCTACTGCAAACGCGGCATTTACCAACCTTGACGTTCTCATCAGCTCCATCAAAGCGGCTGGTGCAGGTGTGAAAGTCGGGCTGATGCTGCCCACGCCGCCATCGTCCAGCCAGGATGCCTTTGGTGCCAACTACGGCACCACGGTCACGACCGCCCGATTCAAGCGCAACATTTTGATCTGGGCGCGCGAACTGGCATCCCGCTACGCCACGCAAGAGGCCGCGCGCATCTACATCGTGCCCAGCAACACGGCGCTCGATACCGTCAACGGTATGCACTTTGGCACGACAAGTCCGGTGAATTCCCGTAGCGCCATCACCGTAGCCCGGCAGTCGAACGGGGTACACCCGGCCGTGTCCGGCTACCAGCAGATCGGGGATGCACTGTGGGCTTTCTTGAAGTTCTACGCGTGAAAAATATGATTTCGTCGATTAAAACCAGCCTGAGCTCAGTCGTCATCACTGCTGCCAGGCCGCTCAGCAGCCTCAACTACGCAAGGCCATAGCCATGCGCTTATTTATTTCCATCTTGCTGTGCGCGCACCTGCTGATCCCGGTCACGGTCTGGGCAGAAGTCATCGTTAAAACGCCGCTCAGCTACAGCCTGCAGGAATACGGCATTGTGCTGGCGACGGCACTACTGGGCGGCCTGGCCAGCTGGTGGATGAAAGTCCGGCGCGGCGAGCTGCTGGCCTGGAACCTGTCGGCGCTGATCGGCGAGCTGTGCGTCAGCGCCTTCGCCGGACTGGTGGCCTTCTGGCTGTGTGAATACAGCAACTTCAACCCGTTGCTGACATCTGCGATTGTCGGCATGAGCGGCCACGCCGGGGTCAAGGCTCTGACTTGGATCGAGACCGTCGGCCAGCGAATCATTGAAAAGCGGCTCGGCATTGAGCAATCCAAGGAAACCCGATGAAACTCACGCAGCATTTTTCCCTGGCCGAACTCACGGCCAGCGCCACCGCGCAGCGCCTGGGCCTGGACAACACGCCCGCGCCCGAGCTGGTACCGCGTCTTGTACTGACGGCAGAGATGCTGGAGCGCATCCGCACCACGCTCGGCGTGCCGGTCACTGTCACCAGTGGCTACCGCGCGCCGCGCGTCAACCACGCGGTGGGCGGCGTCACCAGCTCGGACCATGCGCAGGGCCATGCGGCCGACATCGTCGCGCCAGGCTACGGCTCGCCTTTTGAGGTCGCCCGTCTGCTGGCCCCGCTGGTGTCGACGCTGGGCATCGGGCAATTGATCCTTGAAGGCATCAAGGGCAAGCAGTGGGTGCATGTCTCGACCCGCACGCCGGAAAAGCTGGCGAACCGTGTCATCACGATCACCGATGCTGGGGCGCGTGTGGGCATCCAGGTGCTGGCGTGAGCTGGTTCAGCCCGACGCGCTGGCTTGTGCTGGGCGTGTCAATTGTGGGGTTAGTACTGGCCGCACTGTGGCTCGACACCGCCCGGCAGCAAATTGGCTATGACCGGGCCACGGCCGAGTGGGTGGTAAAAGTCGATCGGCAAAAAGCTGAATCGCAGCGCGTTCTGGACATCGAGACGGCCAAGTCAGACGCCGTCACCCAGGCATTAAACGATTTCAAAATCTCACAGGAGCTGCAAGATGCGAAAAACCAGACAACCGTCGCTGACCTTCAAGGCCGCCTGCGCGCTGCTGCCGGTGCTGCTGGCCGGCTGCGCGACCCCAACGCTGCAGGATGTGGGGGTGGTGGTACTGGCGCCCAAGGTGCAGATCCCACCGGTACCGGCGATCGTGCTGGAGACAATGCCGAAGCAGGTGGGCTTTTATCAAGAGAGCTTACTGAGTTTCTTCTCAGCCAGACAGCCAGTGCAGACAAAATCAACATCGCCTACGCCAGTTGCAGGGCCGACGCCATTCACATCCGGGATGCCCTGAAATGACCCCCATGTCGATCATGATAATGTGGATCAGTCTCTGGCTGCCGAAAAAGCCGCCGGGCGGATGAGCCTGCCACTCAATCGAAGAGCACTTTCTCAAGAAGCAGCTTAAATTCTCTTGGAATTCGCCGAGACTTCAGTGCGCCTCGGATGATCCGCTTGATCAATTCCAACGAGCATGGCTCCTTCGCGATGAAGGTTCCTTCTTGCACCCGGCCTTGTAGATGTTCTACTGGTTCAAGCCGCGTAAATCGGTAATCCACATAGCTGTCATGTTCGATAAATGGATGATCGCCAGGCCCAAGCAAACAAGAGTCATCGCCTGGCATACCATGCTGCACGCTTGTCACGCACGCCAGCAATACACGAGGCTTGGAACCGTAGCCGTCCACCAGCACAGGGTCCAGCATCAGGGCAAACAGGTGTTTCTTGTTCTCCGGGCCGGAGGGAATCAGAAGGCTTGCACCCTTCTGGCAATTCCAGGCCTCGGACATAAACCTTAGGCGAAAGCTGCGTTGATGTAACGCTGCTCGTGCAGTCGCTTGTTCAGAATCTCTACTTGCTCTGGCGGATAGCCGACCGCTTTAAGTAGTCGCGCCGGTGGAATTGGACGGCTGGAGCCTTTAGGGTCTTCCCACTCAGGACAGGCGGAAGAGTGCGTGTAATCCCTGAGCTTGTATTTATCCCAGTGACCAAACTCTGACCAAGTCTCGTTTAAGCACTCCAAGTCAGTGTCGCTCAATGCCAAAAGATCTTCCTCTGGCGTACGGATCATGCTTTCATCCCGAAGAGCAACCGCATTTTCTGCACGGTCTGAAACCCATTTATCCCATCCGTCTTCTCTTGACTGCAAAGCTCCGTTCATATGATCGTAGGTCATTGATAGCACGGGGCCATGGGGCATGGAAACGAAGGAATCGCCAGTGATGGTGTCGCCATAACGCTGCATCGAAAGACGCTCAGCCAAGTACATCAACTTCATCAGCTTAAGCAACGGCAACTTCCCGCCTGCTTTATGCAGCAGGCAGGCGGCAGCTTGGGCTGCTTTGCGCTCGTTGAACATTGAAAAGTCTTGCATTTGGCTTGATTGTGAGCTTGGGTTTGCTGTTGAACATCGCGATAGTACCAATTTTCTATTATTTGAGCCAGAATTGTTACATCTGGTCAAGTCCCTTAAACACCCTGGATCACTCTAAAACCACTCATCCAAAGATGCTGAAAGCGGCTGCTGTGGGCCATGTATTGCCATCGTTTGGCGGCTGTGAAATTGCCGAATTGATCAATCGGTCAATCTGCATCCGGTAATGCCATAGATTGGCGTAGGAATTGGCGTAGTAATTGATTTCCTAGACATTTTTTCAGAGGTAACTGCACCCGTGCATCATCGGCGTGTGCAGCGCGGCCTTGTCCGGGGGTTGGACGGCCGGGGATTTTTCTCTTTGCATTCAGTTCGCTGGCTTTGTCGGTAAGCCGTTAGTTGGGTTCAGGGTTCTGGCGCAAGGGCGGGTTTTCATTGTTCTTCCGGAACAGGCCGGTTGATCGAACAAGGCATATTTTCGGCGGCATAACAAACCCCCGATTGTCGCTGCCGCCGGCAAGCCGCATGAAATCCCTTTCAACCGGTGCGCCTGAAGTCGGCTTTGCAAGCTTTCAGACATGTACCCGTTTGGCCGCCAGGCGCAGTTCACTGGCAATGGCGAAAGCTGAGTTCAAGCTCGTCTGCCTGGCGCTCAATCTGCGCAGCATGGGGCGGTGCGGGCCTGTTGAGTCGCAAAGCGGACCCATATTGCAAAAATCACGCCCCTGAGCCCGATGAGACCGGTCTTCGCAGATAGCGCCGACGGTGGTGACGGACACGTTCTCCATGCGCCAGACCGCATGAGCGGGCTAAGAACCAATTCGCGCCTGTTTGAATCCTTTTGCCGCCCAGTCTCCTTGCGAAAGACCACGGGTAGAGCATATTGACCCGGACCATATTTTGATTTCGTGGACGTTGCGTTCAAACCTGCCGCGATGGATGGTCCGGACGGTATTGTCAAAGCTCATCGCCTCAACTGTATCTTTTACAAACTACCCGTGGCTTTTTCGGATTAATGGTTCATTGGTTGTAAAGACGCAAAATATTGCGGTTAGCAACTCAACTGCGAATGTGCTTCACTCGATAAGATAGCGTGAGCAGTCACCTTTTTGCACCCCAGTACCTATCCAATACGAAAGATAAACTCCATGGCGAACATCACATTTCTTGGCACCGGTTTGTTGGGCAGCGCGTTCGCAGAAGCTGCGGCCAAGCGAGGCGAGACCGTCACTGTCTGGAACCGGTCATCCGAAAAGGCTGAAGCGCTTAAGGCGTTCGGCATAGCGGTCGCGGCAACCCCTGCCGATGCCGTCCGGGGCGCGTCCCGGGTTCATCTGATACTGAAAGACGATGCGGTGGTTGAAGAGGTGCTGGCGGCCGCACGAACTGCCTTGTCACCCAGCGCCTTGGTGCTGGACCACACCACCACGCTGCCCGCCAGTACGGCGACTCGCGCTGCGCGGCTGAATTCAGAGGGCGTGAACTACCTGCATTGTCCGGTATTCATGGGGCCAGCAGCGGCCCTCGCTGCTCAGGGGTCCATGATGGTGGCAGGGCCTCAAGCCCTGTTTGAGCAGGTCAAAGGTGATCTGGCGCGGATGACTGCACGCCTGGAATATCTTGGGGAGCGTCAAGACCTGGCAGCAGTCAACAAGCTGTTTGGCAATGCCATGATCATTGGGATGTCGTCCACCTTGGCTGACATCCTCACCATCGCCAAAGCCAGCGGCGTCAAGGGGGACGATGCGATCGAGTTGCTGGAGCTGCTGGACCTTAACGCCATGGTGGCTGGGCGCGGCAAGAAAATGGCCCAAGGCAACTTTTCGGTGAGCTTTGAATTGGCAATGGCTCGCAAGGATGTGCGGCTGATGTTGGAGACTGCGGGTGATCTCCCTATGTCCGTGCTGCCAGGCATTGCCCAGCGGATGGACCAACTTATTGCTCAAGGGCATGGGGCCGAAGATGCGAGCGTGGTGGGTGTTGATTCGTTGTCGTAATGACCTTGCCCCTTAAACATAGACCACGCCAGTCGGCTTTGCCAGGGCTATTGCTGTCAAACATTGCGCACCCTCGAATTTCGCGTGCCGCAGACGCTGCCGTTGTAATGATGCATTACACGTCAGCTGTGGACCCAATCCAGCTTGCGAAGTCGAAGCCCTGCAAATCTGGACTTTGTCCGTCTCCAGACTGACTGGCAACGAAGCGATCTTGATGCTGCAGTTGCAGCGCAAACTGCCGTTGACCCGTAAGCTCTTATCAGCGCGCCGGCTGTAACGTGGGCGAACTCTTTAGATTCGTTTTAATGCAAGCGCTGATCCCCCATAACGATATTTACTATTGAACGGAGCTATGGATGTATCGGCAACGCGAACCCAAGATTACTTTGAGCATCATTGCGCTGTTGGTCGCAGCTGGCTGTGCCTCAACGCTCCCAGCGCTGACCCAGGAAAATACCGAGATCGATCCGAGGATAAACTGCGTGCTTCCAACGAATTGCGTCAATTCGCGTGCCAGTAATGGTCTGTCGCCACTGCGTTTTACCGGCACCGGGGCGCAGGGACTGGCACTGCTTGAAGCGACACTGGCAAGTTTTCCGGAGGCGACCATCTATCAGAAGGACGAGAGCATGGTCAAGGCAGTCTTTAAGACGCCTGCGGGTTTTCGGGATGACGTGATTTTCCTGCTCGACCCGCAGCAGCAACAAATCGATTTCCAGTCGCACTCCGGGTTTGGCCTTTACGACTTCGGCAAGAATCGTTTGCGAATGCAGGGAGTAACAATGCGCTTCGCGGAAGCGACAGCAGAGGCAAATGCAAAGGCAAGGGCAAGGGCAAAGTAATCGGTCAATCGGTCAATCGGTCAATCGGTCAATCGGTCAATCGGTCAATCGGTCAATCGGTCAATCGGTCAATCGGTCAATCGGTCAATATGTTGTAACGAACTACGTGCTTGCTAGGCCGTGATCGGAAAGTTTGATGCGCTGAAGTTGTGCGACCTGAAGAAAAAGCTTCAGATGACCGCCGCACGCTTTTTGGAGCGCTAGAGCAGTGATGTAATCCCCCGTTTTGGGCAGCCAAATGACTCAAGAACGCCACATCTTCACCGATGCGCAATGGCAGCGTATCGAGCCGTCAATGCCGCCTTGCAAAGGCCGCCCCGGCGGGGCTTAGAGGGCGTTTTTCGATGCCCTGCTGTGGATGGCCCGCACGGGCTCGCCCTGGCGCGACCTGCCCGAGCGGCTGGGCGAATGGAACGCAGTTGTACCAACGCTATGCGTATTGGTGTAAAAAAGGGCACTTCGAGCACCTTTTCCAGGGCGTGCAGCAGCCCGACATGGAGGATATGACGGTGGATTCAACCTGCTGCCGGGCGCACCTATCCTCGGCAGGGGCAAGGAAAACCAACGGCCCACAGTCCATCGGCATCACGCGCGGCGGGCGCAACACCAAAATCCACGCCATATGCAACGCGCTGGGCAACCCGCTGCGCTTTGTGCTGACCGCAGGCCAGCGTCACGACTCCAAACCCGTACCCGAACTGCTGGGTGGGCTGCAGGCCAAGGCGCTTTTGGCAGACAAGGCATAGGACTCAGACAAAATTGTCCAGGCTGCACAAAAGCAGGAAATGGACATCATCATCGCCTGCCGGGTCAACCGCAAAAAGAACCCACGCGTGCTGGACACGCACCGCTATAAGGCGTGCCACCTGGTGGAAAACCTTTTCCAGCGCATGAAGGTTTTTCGCCGTGTGGCTACCCGCTATGACAAGCTCGACGTCACGTTCCTGGGCTTTGTGCATATCGCCGGCACCAGGAAATGGCATCATTGACTTTCTGAACACGGCCTGGATCGATGGATAACGACTACGTTTTTAACAGTCGCATTTATACGAGCGACAGCTTTATCGCGGTAAGCTGGAGCCGATCAGATCTAGAGTCTGGGCTTTTATCGTCGGTCTGTGCTCTCACGATGAGCGGCAGTATTGCTGCGATTTCCGTCCCTCGGCTTGGGCAGATAAATTCACACATTCGCCCAAGAGCCGCCAGTTGCAAACTGTACCGATTCCAGACATTCGCTTACTGATTTCCTCACGGGAATACCCGACGGCAAACGATGCTTTCGATTTGGCCATCAGGGTTTAAGCAGTGTGTCCAAGGTTAAACGTATAACAAACTTACACTGCCAGAGCCTAGCAAAAGCTCCAGCAGTCGATCGCACAACTCTGATAAGGAACCCCATGATCAAGTTTTACTACCACCCGTCCCCCAACCCCGCCAAAGTTGCTTTGTTTCTTGAGGAGGCAGGTCTGCCTTACGAAGTCGTTCCAGTGGATACGCGCAAGGGAGATCAGCACTTGCCTGAGTTCACCGCTATCAACCCGAATGGTAAAACTCCGGCGCTGGTTGACGGAGACGCTGTTGTCTTTGACAGCAATGCTATTTTGATCTACCTCGCTGAGAAAACGGGTGCATTCCTGCCGGAGAACACGCCTGCGCAGCGCGCCCAGATGCTGTCGTGGCTGATGTTGGTTGCCACTGGTGTTGGCCCCTATTCAGGCCAAGCAGTGCACTTCAAACATTTCGCGCCTGAACCTAAGGCTTACGCAGTGAACCGTTACGATTTCGAGGCGCAGCGCCACTGGGCGTTGATTGACGCGCAACTCGAAAAACACCGCTTCATGCTGGGTGATACCTACACCATCGTAGACATGGCCGTGTGGGGCTGGGCGCGCGCCGTGCCCTTCATTCTGGGGGCTGAAGCCTGGGCGACGCTACCGAACGTCAAGCGACTTCTCGACGAGATCAATGCGCGCCCTGCTGCCCAGCGTGCCGAAGCCCTGAAAACCAAGCACGCCTACAAAACCGAGATGGACGAAGACTCCCGCAAGGTGATGTTCCCACAAAACGCTCGACTCGCCACGCCGGCGGCCGCATGAGTGATACACAGTATCGGCGGGCGTTGATTGTTGGTGCCGGCCCCGGGCTTGGCGCGAGTTTGGCGCGCGCCTTTACCGGTAACTGTGGAATGCGTGTGGCGATAGCGGCGCGCAGGCGTGAGCCACTCGAGGCGATTGCGGCCGAAACCGGCGCCGTCCCGCTCGTTGCTGACGCAAGCAATGCAGCCTCAGTTGAAGCTCTGTTTGACGCTGCTGCGCTGGCGTTGGGTGGCTCGCCGGATGTTGTTGTTTACAACGCCAGTCAACGCGTTCGCGGCGCTTTCGTTGAGGTGGATGCCGATGCTGTCGCGCGGGCGGTTGACGTGACCGCGATCGCTGCTTTTCGCGTTGCCCAGCAAGCTGTGCGCCGCATGCTGCCTCACCGAAACGGCGTGGTGCTCTTCACGGGCGCGTCGGCTGGGGTCAAGGGATACGCGCAATCGGCCGCGTTTGCGATGGGCAAGTTTGCGTTACGCGGCTTGGCGCAAAGCATGGCGCGCGAGCTGTCGCCACAAGGCATTCATGTCGCCCATGTGGTCGTTGACGGCTCCATCCGACCTGCCGGCGCGCCCAATGACGGCCAGGACACGCAACTTGACCCTGACGCCATTGCTGCCAGCTATGTGCACCTACTCACGCAACCGCGAAACACCTGGTCCTGGGAGATCGAGGTGCGTCCCTGGGTCGAGCGCTTTTGATATGAATAAGGTCACGTTATAAGTGCACCACCGAATACGTCCCACCCAAAGTCTGGCTTTGGGACAAAGAAAGCGGCGGCAAGTTCGCCAGCATTAACCGGCCTATCGCTGATGCCACGCACTACAAGGACTTGCCAGTCGGGAGTCGCTCCTACAGCGTTACGCACTGGCAACGCCCAGTAGTGTCAAGGTGACGTTCATGCGTGAACTGCTGGCGCTGGGCCACAGCGGCACCGAGCACGACGTTTGGCTGATTTGTATCCATGATGATGATAAGTTCAGCAGTAGCTTTATCGCCTGCGAACCCAAACTCAAAGATTCCTGCATTGATGGGCCATCAATGGTGCAAAGCCGGTGCGGGTATGCGAGTCCGGCGCTTTTTTGCAATACCTGGCCGAGAAGTTTGGCGCTTTTGTGCCTGCCAGTGGCGCCGCGCGCGCTGAATGTTTTGTAGTGATACCTCAGCGCTGGGTGGTGGAACGCTCTTTTGTTTCAAGTCAATCCGGGAAACATGGGGCAGTGACCTTGACATCTTCGGTGAGTACGTTGATTCGATCTCTGGTTTTGCAGCGGGCGAGCAGGTCTGGAAAAGCCGTCGATATGGATCATCAGTAAGACCGGTCAGAAAGCTTTTGAAAAGTCAGAACAGCGCCAAAATCTTGCACGTCAATCCAGTTTAGCGCCTGACTCCTTCACCACTTTGGCCCATTTGATGGTCTCGCTCTGGATGAATGTAGCCAGTGCTTCCGGTGTTCCCGGTGCCGCGTCCAGCCCCAACAGCGCCAGCTTTTCGCGCACATCGGGCAACGCCAGCACCCGGGCAGTTTCAGTGCTGATGCGGGCCTGCACCTCCCGGGACAGTCCGGCGGGGGCCAGCAGGGCAAACCAGGACGTGGCTTCAAAGCCCGGCAGGCCGGACTCGGCAATCGTTGGAATCGTCGGTGCGGCCGCCGAGCGGGTCGCGCTGGTGACGGCAATGGCACGCACTTCGCCCGACTTGATCAACGGCAAAGCCGAAGGCATGTTGTCGAAAATCATGGTGATACGCCCGCCCAGCAGATCAGGTACGGCCTGCGCGCGGCCCTTGTAGGGAATGTGTTGCATCTTCACACCCGCAAGGGTGTTGAACAGCTCTCCAGACAGGTGAATCGATGTGCCGCTGCCAGAAGAGCCGAAGGTCAACGGCGTCTTGCCGGCCAGGGCGATCAGCTCCTGTACGTTTTTGGCCGGCACCGCGTTGTTGACAACCAGCACATTAGGCGTGGACGCCAGAAAGCTGATGGGTGTGAAGTCCTTGATGTTGTTGTACGGCATGTTGGCGTACAGCGCCGGGTTGATGGCGTGGGTGCCTACCGTGCCGACCAGCAGCGTTGTGCCGTCACCGGGGCTTTTGGCCACGAAGTCGGCACCGATGTTGCCCCCAGCACCAGGCTTGTTGTCCACGGTGAATGTCTGGCCCAGCGACTGGCTCCATTTGTCGGCCAGTATGCGGGCCAGGGTGTCAGGGGCGCCCCCTGGCGTAAAGGTCACCACGATCTTCACCGGCTTGGTCGGCCAGGCACCAAGCGCCGGCTGCGCCTGGGCGCCTGGGAGCAGCGGGTTGAGCAACAAACCCAGGACAGCGAACGCGTGCTTGAGCGACTTCAATGACATAAATATCTCCTGTATTTTCAAAGGGTAGGAACTGCGACCGCATAAGTCCAAGCATCTCACCGTATCGTGTCTTGTGAAAACGTGTTTACCCTCAGGCAGAAGTTCTGTTGCCTCAAGCAAATTTCAGAAAATTGATTCAACTACCTCCAAAGGGCAACGCCATTGGTATCGATCACGAAGATGTCCAGACGTGCATACCCACAGGCACAACCCAACCCAACCTAGCCACCAGTGCTGTAACTCACATGTACTTCATCAAGACCCGTGTTGGCGCTGAAATTGATTTGACCCAGGGCTATCGTTTTTGAGCGACCCAACCTTGGGCCTCTGCCACCGCGATTGGCACAGGGTCCAGTAAAATCGTGTCATTTGGCGTGACCTTTAGACGCGAAAGGCGACTTGTTTGTCGATTCAACAGAAAAGTTTTCGCCGCCTTTTAAATCGATTCGACTGACGCCAAGATCGTGAAAATCTTGGTACGAATTGTGCAAAGAAAAAAAATTGGCTTTGCTATTTAACGGTTGCTACTGTTCGCAGATCAATCCAATGCCAGCAAGCGCTCAGCAAAAGTCGTTGTACCACTTTGTGGCGTCTTTCCAGGTCATAAGGCCTTGATCCCGGCTTGAACGGCTACGGCGCGCATGGATTGAACCAAAAAACAAAAAGACGATGAATCATGTACAGGCTTCAACCCAGTAGCGTGCTGCGCGCGTGCGCGTGCCCGCTGGCCTGGTCATAGGCGTGGCCAATTTGCAGTACCGACCAGTCGGCCTGTGTCGGCCCCAGGATTTGCAGGCCTGCGGGAAGGCCATTGACGCTAAAGCCAGCCGGCACGCTTAGAGCGGGCAGGCCTGCCATGGTGGCGGGCACCACTACCTCCATCCAGCGGTGATAAGTGTCCATGTTGCGGCCATTAACCTGGGCGGGCCAGTGCAGCGCGGCGTCGAACGGCAGCACTTGGGTCGCTGGCAGTATCAGGTAGTCGTAGGTCTCGAACAGGACGCGCAGAACCTGGTACCAAGCCGAGCGGTCGCATGCCGCGTTGAACACATCTGGCCCGCTGAGCGCCAGGCCGCGCTCGATCTCCCACACTGCTTCGGGCTTGAGCAGGGCGCGCTGGGCCACGTCGTTGTACAGGGCCGCATTGCTGCCCGCCACATTGAAGCTGCGCAGCGTGAGCCAGGCGCGCCACAGGCGCTCCAGGTCGAAGGCTGGCAGCACCGGCTCGACCTGGCAGCCGATCGTTTCAAAGGTTTTACATGTTTGTTCGCACAGGGCCAACAACTCGGGCTCCATAGCGAGGTGGCCGCCCAGGTCGCCTAGCCAGCCGATACGGCTGCCTTTGAAACTGCGCTGCAACGGCGCGGTGAAGTCGATGGCTTGATCGCGGCGCGTGAGCGGCAAGCGTGCATCGAAGCCAGCCTGCACGGACAGCAACAGCGCCAGATCCGGAATGTTGCGCGCCATCGGTCCAGACACACTGAACTGCTGGAAGAACACCTCATCGGTCGGCCCGTGCGGCACGCAGCCCGGCGTGGTGCGCATACCGTAAACGTTGTTGAACGCGGCCGGCGTACGCAGCGATCCCATCATGTCTGAGCCGTCGGCCACCGGCAGCATGCGCAGCGCCACTGCTACGGCGGCCCCCCCGCTGCTGCCGCCCGCCGTCTTGTCAGGGTTGAAGGCGTTTCCGGTGGTGCCGTAGACGCTGTTGAAGGTATGGCCGCCCAAGCCGAACTCGGGGGAGTTGCTGCGGCCAATGAACACTGCACCGCCCTGGCGCACGCGTTCGAACACTGCCGCGTCGGTGCTGCTCACTTGTCCCTTGAATATGGGTGAACCCTTGGTGGTGACCATGCCTTTTGCCGGCATGATGTCCTTGGGCGCCTGCGGAAAGCCATGCATCGGTCCCCGCCAATTGCCCCGCGCGAGCTCTGCATCGAGTTGCTGTGCCTGCTGGCGCAGTCCTTCTGCCGGCTGCAAAGCAACCAGCGCATTGACCCGCGGATTAAGCCAGGCCACCTGGTCTAAAAACGCATTTAGCGTTTCCACGCACGACAGCTGTCGCGTCTGGATGGCGCGCGAGAGACTGACCGCATCGAGTTCGGTAATGTCGTTGGCGGGGTTGGCGGGGTTGGTGGCAGCACCAGCGGCGGCGGCGGGAGGAGGGGTGGTAATCATCCAACCGAGGATAATTCACACCGCAAAAATGCCTCACGTTTTTCTTAATGAGGGAATCAATGTTTGGCTGCTCCGCGTTCGCGCAGTGTTTGGTGAGCATCAGCGAACGCCGGACCGAGACTCAAATGCTCGGCAGGCCGGATTCGGCAATCGTTGGAATCGTGGGTACTGCGGCCTTGCTTTCCGATTGGCTCAAGTGATTTCGTGTATTTGTCCATCTACATCGGCATGGCAAAATTGAAATCCCAACATTGCGTGTGCGTCTACAACGACGAACTCGCCCCTCGGCGCCGTCATGGTTTTCGCGCGGCGGCTTGAATGGTCTCGATGCCGATTTACCAAGCTGTCAGTGACATGCTCAAAATTTTTGAGTGCAGCTTAAGTCCTGGCGTCGCCACGGCCATGTCTGCAAACGCATGGAAGCCGTCGATGCGGTTGTAGCAAAGCCCAAGAAAAATAACTTCTTCAAAAGCATCCAGGGACTATTTCTGTCCGCGTTGTGCGTTCAGGACTTGTTCCGCAAAAACTCTGAAGTTTTAAGCTGCATAGTGAACCAGACGATCCTAGAATTAGGCCACAACACGTTCAGGGTTTTGCTCCAGCATCGCCATGTGATCGTTGGCAGCTTCGCGTAATTTACGCCTTGGTTCTGACGGGCACACGTTTGCCCATTTCCTGTTTCAAGTCTGCGTTGAGCCGTTCTTCCGGGTTGAGCTGCGGGCTGTAGCGGGCCAGGTAAAACAGTTCAATCTGATCATGCCGCTCAGCTACCCAGGCCTTCACCATGCGGTTGTGATGCACCCGCAGGTTGTCCAGAATCAAAAACACCTTCTTGCCTGCATCCTGGGTCAAGGCCGGCAAAAATTCGATGAGTTTTCCGGCATCAAACGCCTCATCAATGATCATCCATCGCGTTTTCCCCTGACTTGTAACTGTAGTGATCATTGAGAGTTTGTGGCGCGTGCCGCCTACCGCCATGGCCACCGGGGTTTTGCCCGCTGGCGAGAAGCTTCTGCCCCGCACGTCGGTATTGACCAAGGCTGTTTCATCGCCCCAGTGAATCTCACCCCCCCTGGGCCTTGGCGCGTTGCTCAATGGCCGAGCGCACTGTCGGGTAGCTCAGTCCCGTCATTGGCACGACTTGCTTGCGCCGCTCGTGCAGTCGCTCCAGTGTTTGGTTTCTTGCGTCTTGTTTTTCCATGAAAATTTGACCAGAAAAACCTTGCAAAGATCAAACTTTACGGGGCCTTGTCTGTGGGTGGGTTCGGGGTTCTGGCGCAAGGACTGGTTTTCATTGCTCTTCCGGAACAGGCCGGTAGATTGGACAAGGCATATTTTCGGCGGCACAACAAACCACCGACTGTCGCTGCAGCCGTCAAGCCGCATGAAATCCTTTTTAACCGGTGCGCCTGAAGTCGGCTTTACAAGCTTTCAGACGTGTACCCGGTTGGCCGCCAGGCGCAGTTCAATGGCAATGGCGCAGGCCAGCTGCAGGCGGCGCAGCAGCCAGGGCGTCAGGTCGGCCGCCAGCAACACATCCGGCCGCGCTAGGTGGGGCTGGCCCGAAAGGCTGAAACCGGGCGGGTTCATGCTTGAGGTGGCTGGCGCCTGGCCCGACAGTTCGGCTTCGATGCAGCGGGCGGCCTGCTCGAGCGCCGGCGTGGCCTGGGCCAGGTCCAGCTGGCCGCGCCTGAGCAGCAGCAGCGACTTGACCGCCGTCAGCTGCGCCAGCAACTGGTAGCTGCGCGCCTGCAGCACTTCAAGCGGCTCCAGCGGTAAGCGCACCTGGCGCGGTTCGGCCAGGCTGCGCTGGGTGGCCAGTGTCAGCGCCGACAGGCTGTCGTAGGCTTCGCGGCGCGCCAGTCGCCAGTTCACATCCGCTGTCTGGGGGGTGTCCAGCAGCGCCAGCGCCAGCGTGGCATGCTGGCTTTGCGCCTCAATGCTGCGCTTGACCAGGCCGGGAATCTGGCTGCGTTCCCATGACGGCAGCACATAGCTGAACAGCCAGGCCAGCAGTGCACCGAGCAGCGTGTCGGCCAGCCGCTCGCCGATGGCAAAGGTGGGCTGCAGGCCGACCAGCATCAGGTGCGCTTGCAGCAGGCCGGTCACCGTGCCGGCAATCGTCGTGTAGAGGTAGCGCCGCAAGGCAAAGGCATGCGCCAGGCCGGCGCTGAGCGCGACGATCAGGAATAGCACCTTGGCGCCCGAATGGACAGTCAGCAGGCCCATCACCAGCAGACATGCGAGCACAGTGCCGGCGACGCGCGCATTGCGCCGCTGTACCGTTTGCGCCAGGTTGCCGCGCATCACCACGACGATGGTGATCAGGATCCAGTAGTCGTGCGTGGCCCATGGCAGCTGCAACGCCACGACATAGCCTGTCGCCACGGCCAGCGTGGCGCGCAGCGCATAGCGCAAGGTCGGCGCGCGCCAGCCCAATTGCCCCAGCAGCGGCTTGACGCTCCATTTGGTGGTGCTCACGAACAGCTGCCACTGGTTGCGCACCAGGCTCAGCTCGGGCGCCACGTCGCCGCGTGCCAGCGCCGCGATCTTTACCGCCTCGTCATTGATGTGGCCAATGCGGTCGGCCATGTTGCGCAGCAGGGCGGCGGTGTCGGGCGGGTCGGTGCGGACCGGTTCGAGTGCCAGCTTCGGGTTGTCGGTCGGGCGGGGCGGCAATGTGCCGGCCAGCTTTGGCCGCAGGTCGGGAATCGGCCGGATCGACATCTGGCGCCGGCCCAGCAGCAGCGCCATACCCAGCGACTGCAATTCATCGGCCGTGGCGTTCAGCGCCTGCTGCAGTCTGGGCAGGTGGGGTGCGATGGCGCGCCGGTCCAGCAGCACGTCCAGGTCCAGGTCGCAGGCCAACTGGTGGTCGCGCGCTTCGAGCAGGCTTAGCAGCATGGCAGCCACCTGTTGGCGCGGACGGGTGGTGGGCGACTCCAGCACCACGTTGCGCGTGTCCTGCAGCTGGTCGGCAAAATTGGCCTGCTGCGCCAGCATGGCTTCAAGCAGCGCCTGGTGGTTGGGCTCGTCGTCAAAACGCTGCGCCTGGATGCGCAAGATGGCGGCAAAGCTGTGCAGGCATTCGGCCAGCAACTGCAACCGGTAGCGGCGGTTGAGCAGGTGCGTGGTCAGCACCGCCCACAGCAGATAAAGCACCGAGCCGGCGACAAACCAGCCGGTATGCGCCAGCACCTGGTTGAGCGAAGTCATCGGCGGCGCGGCCATGGAAAACAGCATCGAGAACAGCAGCGAAAAGCAGATCGGCCCGCCGCGCTTGCCCCAGGCCATCAGCATCACGGCCAAGAAAGTGCCGCCCACCAGCACACAGCCCAGCAACAAATCGTCCTGGCGCGTCAGTTGCACCAGCATGAACAGCGGCGTGCCGAGCACCGGCGCAGGCAGCACCTGCATGATCTTGCGCCGTCGCGGCGAGGGAACATCCGGCAGGCTGGTGATGAGCACGCCGACGGCGGCGCTGGCGGCGGCCCCGAGTCCGGCTGTTTCGAACAGCGCCAGCATGATCAGCACCAGACCGAAAGAGACGCTCAGGCCGTTGGTAACGTAGTGGCTCAACGACACGCGAAGCAGCTCTTGTGCCCTGCTGCGCAGCCGGCCTGCCAGCACGGTCAAGGGGGATGGGTCACTCGGATGGCGGTTCATGGTGTGGCCACCACTGTACCCAAACCTGCCCGCTCAGTGCGCCGGCCCTGCACGCTGTCGGGGCGTGCAGGGCCGGCGCAGGGACTCAGAAAGGCGCGTCGGGCACTTGGGCTGCGCTGCCAACGGGCGCGGCGGCGCTGTCGGCCTTGACGCGCCTGGACTTGAGCGTCGGCTTGGCGACGGGCGCGGCTTCTTCGTTGCCGCTGGCCGCTGTCTCGTCCTCGGCGCCACTCAGGGCCTGGCGAACGCTTGCCTTGTCGCCCGCACCGGCAAACTTGCTGTACTTGCCCAGCGTGCCGACCAGCTGGCCGTAGATGCGCGGGTTACCGGCGACACATTCGCTGTGGTCCATGAAGTCCGACTCGCCGGTGAAGTTGCCGATCAGTCCTCCCGCTTCGGTGATCAGCAGCGAGCCCGCAGCCACATCCCAGGGCTGCAGGCCGGTCTCGAAAAAGCCGTCGGTGTAGCCGGCCGCGACATGCGCCAGGTCCAGCGCGGCAGCGCCCGGGCGGCGCACACCGGCGCATTGGCTCATGACTTCACCCAGCATGTTCAGGTAAGGCTTGAGCTTGTCGCCGGGGCGGTAGGGAAAGCCGGTCGAGATCAGGCATTCCTGCAGGCGCGTGCGCTTGCCGACACGAATGCGGCGGTCGTTGACGTAAGAGCCGCGGCCCTTGCTGGCGCTGTAAATATCGTTGCGGTTCGGGTCGTACACCACCGCCTGCTCAATCTTTCCGCGTACCGACAGCGCAATGCTGACGCAGTAGAACGGAAAGCCGTGGATGAAATTGGTGGTGCCGTCCAGCGGATCGATGATCCAGACGAATTCGGAGTCTTTCGCCCCATGTTCGCTGCCCGATTCCTCGGCCAGGATGCCGTGGTCGGGGTAGGCGGTCAGCAGGATTTCGATGATCGCGGCCTCGGCGGACTTGTCGACTTCGGTGACGAAATCGTTGGTCTGCTTGAGCGACACACGGACCGCTTCGACGTCAAGGGCGGCGCGGTTGATGAGGGCGCCGGCGGCGCGCGCAGCCTTGACGGCCACGTTGAGCATGGGGTGTAGATTGCTGGACATAAATTGTAAGAAAGAGCGGGCAAGAACTGCAAAACCGGGAACCGGTGGCAGGCGACAATAGCGGATTTTACCGGCTTCGCCCGCCTGGCCCGGAATCACGACGGTCGCCGGGTTTTTTGCAGCGGCCCTCCGGCCACTTTTTATCTCCATGAAAACCCGCTTCATCCTGATCAACACCAGCCACGCCGGCAATGTGGGCGCTACCGCCCGCGCCATGAAAACCATGGGTTTTGACGACCTGGTGCTGGTTGCGCCGCGTTGGGCGAATGTGCTGCGGCGCGAGGAAACCATCCAGCGGGCCAGCGGCGCGCTCGATGTGCTGAACAACGCGCGCATCGTCGAAACGCTCGATGAGGCGCTCGACGGCATGGCGCACCTGTGCGCCACGGCCATGACGCCGCGCGACTTCGGCCCGCCCACCCGGGCGCCGCGCGCGCACTTTGCCGAACTGCTGGGTGCGACAGATGTGCTATCGAAAGATGAGCTGTCTGTTCTCGACCGTATTGCGCAAAAGCCTGATTCGGTTGCTTTTTTGTTTGGCTCCGAGCGTTTCGGCATGCAGAACGACGACGTCTACCGCTGCCATGTGGCGCTGAGCATTCCGACCGATCCAAAATTCGGCTCGCTCAACCTCGGTGCGGCGGTGCAGCTGGTGGCCTACGACTGGCGTGAGGCCCTGGGCGGCTTTGGCATTCAGGCGGCGCCTGAAGAAGTCCGGCTGGCCGATGCCGCTGCCGTGGGCGGCATGCTCAGGCACTGGGAAGAAGCGCTGGTCCACATCGGCTTTCTCGACCCGGCTTCGCCCAAGAAACTGATGCCGCGCCTGAACCAGCTGTTCAACCGCGCCCAGTTGAGTCCTGAGGAAATCCACATCCTGCGCGGCGTGGCCAAAATGATGATGCGGCAGACCGCCATTCAAGCCCGGCCGGCACAGGACAAGGCGCCGGCGTCAGCGGACACGCCCGCCAACCCCTAAACTCCTTGCAATGTTTTCCAGACTCCGCTCCGACATCCAGTGCATCCTTGAACGCGACCCCGCCGCCCGAACCCGCTGGGAGGTGCTGACCTGCTACCCCGGTCTGCACGCGCTGGTGCTGCACCGGCGCGCGCACTGGTGCTGGACGCATGGCTTCAAATGGCTGGGGCGCTTCATTTCGCACCTAGCGCGCTGGTTCACCGGCATCGAGATCCATCCCGGTGCGCAAATTGCCGGCTGCGTGTTCATCGACCACGGCATGGGCGTGGTGATTGGCGAAACCGCTGAAATCGGATCGGGCTGCACGATTTACCACGGTGTCACGCTGGGCGGCACCTCTCTGTACAAGGGCGCCAAGCGCCATCCGACGCTAGGCAAAAACGTGGTCGTTGGCGCTGGCGCGCAGGTGCTCGGCGGCTTCACCGTCGGTGATGGCGCGCGCATCGGCTCGAACGCCGTGGTGGTCAAGCCCGTGCCGGACGGCGCCACAGCCGTGGGCAACCCGGCCCGCATCATTCAGGCGGGTGCTGATGTCAAGCGCGAGGAGGCGGCCAGCCAGATGGGCTTTTCAGCCTACGGCGTGACGCAGAGCGACGACCCGCTCAGCCAAGCCTTGCGAGGGCTGATCGACAATGCCTCGGGCCAGGAGTACCAGATTTCGCTGCTTTGGCAGGCGATTGAAAAGTTGTCGAATTTGCCCGCTGCTGAGCCGCACCGCAATTGCGTTCCCAAGGATGCCGCGCTGGAAGAAAACTTTGAAGCCGACAAGCTGAACCAGCTGATCGGTAAATAGCCGGCGGCGGCGCCGGCCCTGAAAAGATTTATTTGGCGGCGGCAGGGGCCGACGCCGCTGCGGCCGCTTTTTCTGCTGCGGCTTTTTGTTTTTCTTCCGGGTTCATCGTCCCGGCGATGGCGCTGCCGGCCATCGACCCCACCACCGCACCCAAGGCCATGGAGCCCATGGTGCCCATCATGCCGGAGCCTGCTGCTACAGGGGCCGCGGCGGGTGCTGCGGCTGCTGTAGGGGCTGGTGCAGCTGCTGCCGGCGTTGCCGCTGCAGGGGCTCTGGCAGGCGCCGGGGCTGCCGCGCGCGGTGCCGATTTCATGCCGCCGCCCATGCGCTTGGCATGGGCCAGCGAAGGCAGTGTCAGGGAAGCCACAGCCAGGGTCACGATGGAAAGGCTGGTGCGAAAAGTAGCGTTCATGAAGTCACTCGGGTAAAAAAATCAAACAAAAATGCCAAGGCGCTGTGGCCCGGCTTTTTCCGCTGCATGCACGGGTTGCGAATGCAGAGATGTTTGCTTTTATACCGCGCGAATGGCGTTTTTGGGCCTAAAAGCCTTGCAGACTGCCGGGTCGGTTTCCAGGTAAGGCCCGCCGATCAGGTCGATGCAATAAGGAATGGCGGCAAAAATACCCGGCACGACGGATTCGCCCGTTTCGTTCTTCAGGCCTTCGAGCGTTTCGGCAATCGCCTTGGGTTGGCCGGGCAGGTTCAGGATCAGGCTCTGGCCGCGAACCACCGCCACCTGGCGCGACAAAATGGCCGTCGGCACGAATTTCAGGCTGATCTGGCGCATCTGCTCGCCAAAGCCGGGCATGACCCGGTGCGCCACGGCCAGCGTCGCCTCGGGCGTCACGTCGCGCAGTGCCGGGCCGGTGCCGCCGGTGGTCAGCACCAGGCAGCAGCCGGCATCAACCAGGTCGATCAGCGCGCTGCTGATGCCAGCCTGTTCGTCGGGAATCAGGCGCTCTTCAAAGGTGACCGGGTTGCGCAGCGCGCGCGTCAGCCAGTCTTTCAGCGCGGGCAGGCCCTTGTCCACATAGACGCCGCTGGAGGCCCGGTCGCTGACCGACACGATGCCGATCTTGACCGCATCGAAATGCGCACTCATGGCTTGGCTTCCTGCGCCATGGCCAGCTTGACCAGCTGGAAAATCTCGCGGTAGGACTTGGCGTGGCGCGGCGCCTCACCCGGCGTTTCGGGCTTGGCCATGTCTTTTCTGGCCTGGCGGATCAGCGCGCGCAACTGCTGCGAGTCGGTTGACGGGTAGTCGGTCAGCCACTGGCTGAGCGCATCGTCCGATTCCATCAGCTTGTCGCGCCACTGCTCGGCCAGGTGCAGCGCCAGCGTCAGGTCGGCCGAGCCATTGGCCTGCTCGTCAATCGCCGCGCGGATCGGCGTCATGTCGAGCGTGCGCATCAGCTTGCCGATGAACTGCATCTGGCGGCGCCGGCCCTCGAAGTTGGTGATGCGCTTGGCTTCCTTCAACGCGTCGAGCAGCTTGTCGGGCAGGTCCAGCCGCACCATCAGGTCGGTGCGCAGGGTCAGCAATGCCTCACCGAGCGCCTGCTTTTCATCCGCCTCTGCTTTCAGTTGGGTCTTGCTGGGCGGGCCCACTTCTTCGAGTGCAATTTCTTCGGGTTTCACGAATCGGCCGTTGGACCAGTAGCCTTTGATGGCCTTGGGAGTCTTGTTGTTCATAGCGCTTAGTATCATAGATACATGACCCAAAAAACTCCCTCCCGTTCACCTCGCAGCGTTTCCCGCACCAAAACCCGCCAACCCGAGGCAGGTTTCAGCTACCACCGGGACTTTTTTGAAGACCTGGTCGATACCGCGCTGGGCCATGCCAAAAAACTCGGCGCCACCGATGCAGCCGCCGAAGCCTCGGAAGGCTGCGGCCTTTCGGTCAGCGTGCGCAAGGGCGAGCTTGAATCGGTCGAGCGCAACCGTGACAAGTCGCTGGGCATCACCGTGTATGTCGGCAAGAAGCGCGGCAATGCCTCGACCAGCGATTTTTCAAAGGCCGCGATACAGCAAACCGTGAGCGCCGCCTACGACATTGCCCGCTTCACGGCGGAAGACGAGACCTCGGGCCTGCCCGACGAGCAGGACATCGCCCGCGAACATCCGGCGCTCGACCTGTTCCACCCGTGGGTCATCACGTCCGAGGAAGCCGCCCATCTGTCCTTGCAGTGCGAAGCCGCCGCTTTCGCCACTTCGCGCCTGATCACCAACAGCGAAGGCGCGGGCGTGTCCGCGCAGCAAAGCCACTTCTTCAGCGCCCATACCAAGGGCTTTCGCGGCGGCTATGCGAGTTCGCGCCACAGCATTTCCGTGGCGCCGATTGCCGGCAAGGGCAAGCACATGCAGCGCGACGCCTGGTACAGCTCGATGCGCGATGCGGGCCAGCTGGCCAGTCCTGAAGCGGTAGGCCGCTATGCCGCCGAACGCGCGCTGGCACGCCTGAAAGGCCGCAAGATCCCGACCATTGAATGCCCGGTGCTGTTCGAGTCGCCGCTGTCGGCCGGCCTGCTGGGCGGCTTTGTGCAGGCCGTTAGCGGGGGCGCGCTGTACCGCAAGAGCACTTTCCTGGCGAACAGCCTGGGCAAGATGGCTTTTCCCAAGCACATCGACATCCACGAAGACCCGCACCAGCTCAAGGGCAAGGGCAGCGCGCCGTTTGATGACGAAGGCGTCATGACCAGCGCACGGCAGGTGGTGGACGGCGGACGGGTCGAAGGGTATTTCCTCAGTACCTACTCGGCCCGCAAGCTGGGCATGCGCACCACTGGCAACGCCGGCGGCTCGCACAACCTGACGCTGACAAGCCGCAAGACCAAGGCGGGTGACGACCTCGACGCCATGCTGCGCAAGTTAGGCACCGGCCTGTTCGTCACCGAGCTGATGGGGCAGGGCGTCAACTACGTGACCGGCGACTATTCACGTGGCGCTTCGGGATTCTGGGTCGAGAACGGTGAAATCGCCTTCCCGGTGGAAGAAATCACGATTGCCGGCAACCTGAAAGACATGCTGATGGGCATTCAGGCCGTGGGCGCCGACGTCTACAACTACGGTGCCAAGAGCGTTGGCTCGATCCTGGTCAACCGGATGAAGGTGGCGGGGAGCTGATAAGCCCCCACGCTCCCCACTTCGTGTGGTTCGCTGCCCCCCGAGGGGGCGCTGCGCCTGCAGTCCGGCAAAGCCGGTCCTGCGGCCCCTGTTGGTGGAGATGGGTCAGGGGATGTGGCTTTAATGCGGCTGGTCTTGTCTGGTCAGCCGGCCAGCGCGGCTTTCACCGCTGCTGACACTTGGCCCATGTCGGCCTTGCCGGCCAGTTGGGTTTTCACGGCGGCCATCACCTTGCCCATGTCGCCGGGACCTACGGTGCGGCCCAGTTCGCCGGCCAGGGTTGCGACGATGCTCTTGACTTCGGCTGTGACTTCTTCGGCGCTCAGGCGGGCCGGCAGGTAGGCCTGCAGCACCAGCAGCTCGGCCTTTTCCTTGTCGGCCAGATCCTGGCGCTGGGCTTTTTCAAACGCCTCGATCGAGTCCTTGCGCTGCTTGATCAGCTTGTCCACGATGGCGACGGCCATGACGTCATCGACCACCACGCGCTCATCCACTTCCTTTTGCTTGATCGCCGACAGCAGCAGCCGGATTGTGCCCAGGCGTTCGCTGTCCTTGGCGCGCATGGCGGTTTTCATGTCATCGGTGATTTGTTCTTTGAGTGTCATGGCAGGCTCCTGAAGGGTGCGGCTAAAAAGTTAAGAGGGTTTGAAAAACAAAAAAGCCCGCAGAGCGTCCTCTTGCGGGCTTGTGCTGCCGTGAGGCAAGTACCGATGATGGATCAGTACAGCTTCTTGGGCAACTGCATGGCGCGAATGCGCTTGTAGTTGCGCTTGACGGCGGCTGCCTTCTTGCGCTTGCGCTCGGCGGTTGGCTTTTCATAGAACTCGCGTGCGCGCAAGTCGGTCAGCAGGCCGAGTTTTTCGATGGTGCGCTTGAAGCGGCGCAGCGCGACGTCAAAGGGTTCGTTGTCTTTTACGCGGATGGTTGTCATTGATGAATCGATTCAAAAGATGCACTTTACATTGATCTGATCAGGATCAGGCCAGGTGCGGGTTTGCTAGCAAAGCCTGTGATTATAGCAGTCTATAACTCGGCCAGAATCGATGATCATAGCGCCCGCTCGGCCTGCCGCGCCGCCAGCGCCTGCGCGCAGGCAAAGCCGCTGGCCCAGGCCCACTGGAAGTTGTAGCCACCCAGCCAGCCGGTCACGTCCACCACTTCGCCGATGAAGTACAACCCCGGCTGCTTCGACTCCATGGTTTGCGACGACAAATCGCGGGTATCGACGCCGCCGATCGTCACTTCGGCTTTTTTGTAGCCTTCGGAGCCGTTCGGCGTGAGTTGCCAGTCGGCCAGGCGCTGCGCCAGGGTTAGCAGCGCCTTGTCGGAGGCATCGACGATCGGGCGCTGCAAGGCTGCATCTTCGCTGACCCAGGCGTCGGCCAGGCGGCCGGGCACCAGGCTGGAGAGTTCGTTGGCGATCAGCTTTTTCGAGCTGGTCTTGGCGCGCAGCAGCAGCTTGGCCACGTCCACGCTAGGCGCCAGGTTGATGCGCACTGGCTGGCCTTCGCGCCAGAAGCTGGAAATTTGCAGCACCGCCGGCCCGCTCAGGCCCCGGTGGGTGAACAGCAGGTCTTCGGCAAACACGACCGCTTTCTTGCGCTGTTTGGGGCTGGCGTCCGGTGGGCCGGTTTCGATCAGCACTGGCAGCGCCAGGCCGGCCAATTGGGCATAGGGCGCCCAGGCCTCGCCGTCGAAGGTCAGCGGCACCAGCGCGGCCCGGGGTTCAATCAGGCGCAGGCCGAACTGTTGGGCGATGCGGTAACCGAAATCGGTCGCACCGATTTTCGGGATCGACAGGCCGCCGGTGGCAATCACCACCTGATCCGCTTCGATCAGTCCCCGATCGCTCTGGATTTGATAGCTGGTGGTGCCGGCCTGTTCTGCGTAAACCACACTTTTGATGCCGCAAGACTGCCAGTGCGTGACCTGTCCGGCAGCGCATTCGGCCAGCAGCAGGTCAATGATGTCCTCGGCCGAGCGGTCGCAAAACAGCTGGCCCTTGTGCTTTTCGTGAAACGGAACCTGATGCCGCTGCAGCAGTTCAATGAAGTCCTGCGGCGTGTAGCGCGACAGGGCAGAGCGGCAAAAGTGCGGGTTGTCGCTCAGGAACTGGGCAGGCGTGGCGTCTCGGTTGGTGAAGTTGCAGCGGCCGCCGCCCGAAATGCGGATTTTCTCGGCGACCTTGTCGCTGTGGTCAACCAGCAAAACCTTCAGGCCCTGCTGGCCCGCCTGGCCCGCGCAAAACAGGCCGGCCGCACCGGCGCCGATCACGACCACATCGAATTTATAAGTCAAATCAGCCTTTTGCGCAGGCAGGGCGGGCGAAATTAGCTATGAATATCATAGCGGTCTAGCATATCCTGTGGCTGCGTTTCATCAAACACCGGAGTGTAGCCGCGCCAAGGCGGATGAGCTGAGCGTGGTGTTTCAGGCGCTGCGGCGCACTTCCGGATGCTCGGCGGCCTGCGCCAGCGCGCTGACGACGTCGCCAACGACGATGACCGACGGGCTGGCCAGGCCCGACTGCTTGAGGTCGCGGGACAGCCGGGCGAGCGTGGTGGCGATGTGGCGCTGCGTCGGCAGCGACGCGTTCTGGATCACGGCCACCGGCGTGTCGGCGGGCAGGCCGCTGAGCAGTTCGTGCTGGATGTGCTCGGCACCGCTGACGCCCATGTAGATCACCAGCGTCAGCCGGGCACTGTGGGCGGTGGCCGCCAGCGCGCGCCAGTCAGTGCCGCTGTCGCCGGGCTTGGCGTGGCCGGTAACGAACACCACGCCATGCGCATGCTGGCGGTGCGTCAGCGGCACGCCGAGCGATGTGACCGCCGCCAGTCCGGCGGTGATGCCGTTGACCACCTCGACCCGGATGCCGGCGGCCTGCAGATGTTCCAGCTCTTCGCCGCCGCGGCCAAAGATGAAGGGATCGCCGCCCTTGAGGCGGACGACGTTTTCGCCTTCCCGGGCGGCAATGACCATGAGTTTTTCGATGAAGGCTTGCGGCGTCGATTTGCAGCCGCCGCGCTTGCCGACATACACGATGCGGGCACCGGGGGCAGCGAACGCGACGATTTCTTCGCTGACCAGGTCATCGACGAACAGCACGCTGGCCTGCTGGATGGCCTTGACGGCCTTGAGGGTTAGCAGTTCAGGATCGCCTGGACCGGCGCCGACAAGGGTGACTTTGGGGTTGTTCATAGTTGCCTGAGCAGTTGCAAGATATGCGCCACCTGCTGCGCAATCGACGGCGGCAGCGGGCTGTCACCGGCCAGCACCGAGCGGATATAGGCCGCCGTGCTGTCGGCGTCGATGGCTTTGGGCAGGTCGGGCACCGACGGCAGGGTGCCCTTGAGTCCTTCTTCGTTCAGCACGCGCTCGCCCTGGATGAAACCCTGCATCTGCGGCGAGCGGCGCGGGTCGGCCACGCCCTCACCCTCGGTGCCGCGCAGCAGCAGCGCATCGGCCTTGACCAGCGCGAAGGTGGCCGCCATGGACAGCGCGTATTCGGGATGCGTGTAGCTGCTGACCACCAGCGCCTTGCCGGCGACCGGGTTCATCAGCTTGACCAGGCTGTGCGCCGGGTTGCGCAGGCCGACGGCGCGGCGCACGTCAAGCAGGCGCTTGAGCGCCGGGCTGAGCAGTTCGGTGGGGGCAAACGCCACGTCGCCAGGTGCTATGGGTTTGATATCTGTCAGCGCAGGCACACCCAGCGCAGCAAGCACTTCCGATGAAAAAACGCGTTTGGATTCGGTGGGCGTGCCATGCATCAGCACCGCCACGCCTTCGCGCGCCAGCAGCAGCGCCAGCAGCGGCGTGAGCACCGGCAGCTTGCGCGCGCCGTTGTAGCTGGGCAGCACCACGACCGGGCCGTCGCTGGCCGCCAACAAGTTCAGGCGCTGGTGCACGGCGTCGAGAAAGCCGGCCATTTCCTCGGGCGTTTCGCCCTTGATGCGCATGGCCAGGCAAAAGCCGCCGATTTCCAAGTCGGTGACGACGCCGTCGAGCACCTGGCCGAGCAGGTCGGCGGCCTGTTCGCGCGACAGCGGGCGGGCGCCGTCCTTGCCGCGCCCGATTTCCTTGATGTAGTGGCTGATGCTCATGCGGCGATTGTGCGTGAATGCAGATGACTTGCGGTTATGAGCTTAAGCCCATTTCGTTATACACAAGTCCCCTGAGCCTGAAGCTCGCGTGAGAACCTGATGCCGGCGGCAAAGTCCAGGATGCGCTGCATGCCCAGCCAGATGGTTTTCACGCCCGGCTCACCATCACCCGTGCGCGCTAGAAAGCCACCGAGTCTGGCAACCAAGCGCACCACCTCGTTGAGCGTGGGCGGCTTGCTTGGCAGCTTCTGCTTGTTCAGGATGTAGGCGGCTTTCCACTCATCGGGCTCGAACATCAACTGGGCATCCAGGTCCGGGCAACTTCGCCCCAGCCGCATCAGCCGGGCGATACGCCAGGCCACCACCATGTACAGCACCAGCGCGCGCTCAATCTTCTCGATGCTTCCCAGTTGCAGCGCCTCGATGCGGCAGCCGTTCTTCAGGACATGAAAGAACATCTCGATTTCCCAGCGGGCCCGGTACCAGTCAATCATGCGCGCGGCCTGCTCCAGGCTCTGCACCGGTAGATTGGTCAGCAGCCGCCACTCGACAGGCTTGTCGCCTGCGGCAGGCTGCATTTCCTTGGCCACGATGCAACTGGCCTGCACAAAGTGGCCTTTGCCATCGGGCAGTTCGAGCATTTGCGCCCACACCTGCTGGACCACTTCACGGGCGCGCTGGCCCTTGCGCGAGGCCATTACAAAGCGTATTTCGCCCAGAGGCTCGCTTTGCAACACAGAGATCCAGAGTTTGTCGCCGCTGGACAGGGTGCGGTTGTGTTGGGAGCGCAGCAGCCAGTCCACAGGCGTGCCCAGCGCGCGCGCACGCCGCATCAACTCCATGATGTCGGCCTCGCGGTCAGCCAGGTACACCAACCGGGTGCCGGACAACTCGGCGGCCATTTCGGCCAGCCGCTCGTAACCTTCCACCCAGCGCACACTCTCCTTGATGCCGGGGCGGCTGCCGTCCTTGTTTTTGGGTTCGCGTGCCCACATCCACGCGTCGAGCACGCCCAGCGGTTCGCGCGAAGTCGACACGGCGTAGGTCGGATGCGCGTACATGCCGCGCTGCGCTTCGTAGCTCAGCGGCCCCAGGCCGCTGGCCTCCTGCCCGTTGAAGTCCAGCTCGGTCGTGTCCTGAATGCACAGCACCACCTCGTGCCCGGCCATGCGCGTCTTGGCGCAGTCCGTGTGCGCGCCCAAAATCGCACGCCAATCGACTTCCTCGTTGCCGAAGAACCGGTACGCCGCCATGGTGTCGGCCCAGTCCCCGCAGGCTTGCGGCACGCTCGCCATGGGCTGGGCGCTCAAGCGCTCCACCAGCCGGATGGCCCGCTTGTTGCGCCGCTCATCGCCCAAGTCTATCGTCTCAAATTCAGTGCCTGCCCAGCCCATCGTTTTCCTTCAAATCTTTCTTGAGGGGAATTTTGCCGGAGTTGTGTATAACGAAATGGCTTAAGCCACCTGCCGAATCGGAATCACGGCGCGCGTCGGCGCTGCCATGTCGGCTCTGGCCGAGCGCAGTCTGCGCTTGAGCTCGGGAACGCAGGAGCCGCAGCTGGTGCCGCATTTCAGTGCCTGCTGCAGCGAAGCCAGGCGCGCGTCGTCGGTGTCGGCAACGGCCGCATCCTGCGCCAGCAGCGCCAGCTGGTGGTCGATGGCCACGTCGGTGACGTTCAGGCAGCTGCACACGACCTTGCCGCGCGACTGGATGGCCACCGGCGGCTTGGCCCCCGGCAGCAACAGCAGCCGGCCATAGGCCTGCGCCGGCAGCTCGTCCCGCAACAAGGTACTGATCCATGCCTCGGCACTGGTGTCGCCGGCCAGCACGAAGCCAGTCAATTCGGCCGCTTCGTGGGTGCGTGCCAGCCGCACGGTGCGACGTTGGCCTTTCCTGCGGTCGGCATAGCGCAGGATGTAGGAGCCATCAAGTCCAAAGATTCGTTCCAGCAGCGCCAGGGTTTCGTCGTTCGGCGCCTCATGGGCGGCTGCACGGAACATGATGCCGCTGCGTTCAGGCTGGGGTCCGGCCAGTGGCTTGTTGTTGGAAAACGGCACGCAGCTGGCAAAGGCAAAGGCGGCCAGCAGGGGTTTGAGCTGTTCGTGGGCGGCCAGCGCATCGCCTTTGTCGAACCACGCCATCGCCAGCAGCGACCAAGGCAGTTCGGCCTTCAATATCTTGACGGCGGCGTGCTTGAGTTCTGGCTGCTTGGAGCTTGGGCAATAGGCCGAGGTGGTCAGGGCGTTGACGCCTGCCAGCGGCTGGCCAACGCTTGACAGGCCGCTCAGGTATTCGCTGCCCCAGTGCATCGCCATGAAGGCCTGGCTGAGCGCGACTTCCGGTGAAGCCTGCACTGGCACCACGATGGAGCCGCACTTGGAGGTGACATGCACCAGGTCGCCGTCTTTGAGCAAGCGGCGCGCCATGTCCTGCCCGTTCATCTGGATCGACGGCTCGGCCACATGGCCGAACAACCGGCCCAGCGTGCCGGTGCGGCTCATTCCGTGCCACTGGTCGCGCAGGCGGCCGGTGGTCATCGAAAACGGGTAGCGTGATTCGCGCGGCTCGGCCACGGGCCGGTACACGGTGTTGACAAAATTCGCCCGGCCGTCGGGCGTGGGGAAGATGCCGTCTTCATACAGCCGGGTTTTTCCCGCCGTTTCGCCTTCATGCATCGGCCATTGCAGCGGCGCCTGCTCCAGCAGCGCATAGCTCATGCCGGTGATGTCCAGGTCGCGGCCGCGCGTCGATTCGCGGTGCTCGTTCCACAGGGCTTCGGCACCCATCGATGCATCCCCAACTGAATAAGGAAAGAGAGGCGCGGCGCTTCGTCCAGGCAAAAGCTGCTCAAGCCTGTGGGCAAAGGCCACTGCAATCGACCAGTCATGCCGCGTTTCGCCGGGCGCTGCCACGGCGGGCCGGACCCGGCTGATGCGGCGTTCGCTGTTGGTCACGGTGCCGGTCTTTTCGCCCCAGGTGGTGGCCGGCAGCAGCAGGTCGGCGTACGCGCAGGTGGCGGTGGTGGAAAACGCTTCCTGCACGATCACCAGTTCGGCCCGCTCCAGCGCGCGCCTTACAGTGGCTTGGTCGGGCATGGACTGCGCCGGGTTGGTGCAGGCAATCCACAGCGCCTTGATCTCGCCGTCAGCTGCCGCCTGGAACATCTCGACGGCGGTCTTGCCCGGTTTTTCCGGCACGGAATACACACCCCACAGCGCGGCGACTTCAGCGCGGTGTTGGGCATTCGACAGGTCGCGGTGGCCGCTCATCAGGTTGGCCATGCCGCCCACCTCGCGCCCGCCCATGGCATTGGGCTGGCCGGTGAGCGAAAACGGCCCTGCACCGGGCTTGCCGATTTGCGCAGTCGCCAAATGCAAATTGATGAGCGCGGCGTTCTTGGCCGTGCCGCTGCTCGACTGGTTCAGGCCCTGGCAATACAGGCTGAGCGTGGCGCTTGAGGTGGCAAACAGTTTGGCGGCAGCGAACAAGTCTTCTTTTTTAAGGCCGCAAACCTGCGCCACCAGGTCGGGCGTGCAGTCGCGCACCGTGGCTTTCAGTGCCTCGAAGCCGGAGGTATGGGCGGCAATGTAGGCCGGGTCGATCCAGCCTTCCCACAGCATGATGTGCAGCATGCCGTTGAACAGCATCACATCGGTGCCGGGCTGCAGCGGCAGGTAGAGGTCGGCGATCTCGGCGGTGTCGGTGCGGCGCGGGTCGCAATAAATAATTTTTAGCGCCGGATTGGCAGCTTTGGCGTCTTCAATGCGGCGGAACAAAATCGGGTGCGCGAAGGCGGTGTTGCTGCCGGTGATGAACAGGCACTGCGCGTGATTGATGTCCTCATAGCAGGCTGGCGGCGCGTCTGCGCCCAGCGTCTGCTTGTAGCCAGCGACGGCGCTGCTCATGCACAGGCGCGAGTTCGAGTCAATGTTGTTGGTGCCGATCAGGCCCTTGGCCAGCTTGTTGAAGGCGTAATAGTCTTCGGTCAGCAACTGGCCCGAAATGTAGAAGCCCACCGCGTCGGGGCCGTGATCGAGGATGATCTGCGCGAAACTTTTGGCGGTGAAATCGAGCGCGTTGTCCCAGGACGTGCGCCTGGGCGCTTCGCCACGGTGCTCGCGCCGCATGGGATGGAGCAGCCGCGTCTGCAGCGTGACCGCGCTGGATGCGGTCAGGTGCAGCGTCGAGCCCTTGGTGCACAGCCGCCCGAAATTGGCCGGATGGTCCGGGTCGCCGCGCACGCCGGTGATCTCGTTTCCCTGCGATTCGATGATCACGCCGCAGCCAACGCCGCAATAGGGACAGGTTGATCGCGTTTCAGTCATGGCGGCTCCTGCTGGCTTGGGTCAAAAAAAAGGCGTGTTCAGGCGCTGTGCGGAGTCTGCACATCAAAGGTCGCGTCGCCAATCGCGCCGGCGGATGCAGCACCCGGGCCGGCCCTGGGCGGCATTAAATCGAGCGCCAGCGATGCCAGTTCGCCGGCATCGAGGTACACCTCGCCGCCATCGACCCTGCAGGCAAAGCGGGTGGTGCAGCCTTCGTCGGGCAGCGCGGCCTGGCCGTCGCACAGGCCGATGCTCCAGTTGTGCAGCGGGCAGGCCACGCGGGTGCCAAAAACGATGCCCTGGCTCAGCGGGCCGCCCTTGTGCGGGCAGCGGTCGAGCAGGGCGAACACCTGGTCTTCGCTGTTGCGGAAAACGGCCACGTCCATGCCTTGCGGGCGCCTGACCCGGCGCGAGCCGAGCACGGGGATGTCATCGACCAGGCAGATTTTTTTCCATTCACTCATTGCGCTAACTCCTCATTGATTCCCAGGATGCGGGCGTTGTCCATCAGGCTGTGACAGCTGAAATGGCGCTGAACTGGCGCGTGTCCACGGCCGCGTCCTTGTGCTCGAACCACGGGTCGGGCTCGCCGTCGAGGGAGAACTGCAGGCGCTCCCACAGCGCTTTTCTGCGCTCGCTGTCTTCCAGCACCTGCTTCTTGACATGCTCCAGCCCGACCCGGTGGATGTAATGCACCGTGCGCTCCAGGTACCAGCCTTCCTCGCGGTAGAGCTGCAAAAACGCGCCGCTGTACTCCATCACTTGGTCGCTGGTCTTGAGCTTGACCAGGAACTGGGCGACTTCGGTCTTGATGCCGCCGTTGCCGCCCACGTACAGCTCCCAGCCCGAGTCCACGCCGACGATGCCGATGTCCTTGATGCCGGCCTCGGCGCAGTTGCGCGGACAGCCGCTGACCGCCAGCTTGACCTTGTGCGGCGAATACATGGCCCACAGCGCGCGTTCCAGGTCCTTGCCCATCTGGGTCGAGTCCTGCGTGCCGAAGCGGCACCATTCGCTGCCCACGCAGGTCTTCACCGTGCGCAGCGACTTGGCGTAGGCAAAGCCGCTGGGCATGCCGATGTCCTTCCAGACGTTGGCCAGGTCTTCCTTCTTGACGCCCAGCAGGTCGATGCGCTGGCCGCCCGTGACCTTGACGGTGGGAATGCTGTATTTGTCGGCCGCGTCGGCGATGCGCCGCAGCTCGTCGGGCGTGGTGTGGCCGCCCCACATGCGCGGAATCACGCTGTAGGTGCCGTCTTTCTGGATGTTGGCGTGGCTGCGTTCGTTGATGAAGCGGCTTTGCGGGTCGTCCTTGGCTTCCTTGGGCCAGCTGCTGATCAGGTAGTAGTTGATGGCCGGGCGGCAGCTGGCGCAGCCGTTGGGCGTGCGCCATTCCAGGAACTGGTACACGTCGGCAATCGTCAGCAGCTTGCTAGACCGGATGGCGTCGCGCACCGCCTGGTGGCCGTGGTCGGTGCAGCCGCACATGGCTTTCAGCTTGGGCGTGGCCGAGTAGTCGCCGCCGGCGGTGAACATTAGTATCTGCTCGACCAGCCCGGTGCATGAGCCGCAACTGGCGCTGGCCTTGGTGTGCTTGCGTACCTCGTCGAGCGTGAACAGGCCCTTGTCCTTGATCGCCTTGCAGATCGTGCCCTTGTTCACGCCGTTGCAGCCGCAAACCTCGGCGGTATCAAGCATGGAGGCGGCCTTGTTGTGGCCTTCATGGCCCACGTCGCCAATGTTGGACTCGCCAAACATCAGCTTGTCGCGGATTTCGGCCACGCTGCGGCCGTCGCGCAATAGCTTGAAGTAGTAGCTGCCGTCAACCGTGTCGCCGTAGAGGCAGGCGCCAATCAGCTTGTCGTCCTTGATGACCAGCTTTTTGTACACGCCGCCGAACGGGTCGCTCATGATGATTTCCTCGGCGCCGTCGCCGCCCATGAAGTCACCGGCGCTGAACAGGTCGATGCCGGTGACTTTCAGCTTGGTCGAGGTCAGCGAGCCGGTGTAGCGGCCAATGCCGAACATCGCCAGGTGGTTGGCCAGCACTTTGCCCTGCTCGAACAACGGCGCCACCAGGCCGTAGGCGATGCCCCGGTGCGCAGCGCATTCGCCGACGGCGTAGATGCGCGCGTCGGTGGTGGTCTGCATGGTGTCGCTCACGACAATGCCGCGATTGACATGCAGGCGCATTTTTTCAGCCAGCCCGGTGTTGGGGCGGATACCGACAGCCATGCAGACCAGGTCGGCCGGGATCTCGGTGCCGTCTCCCGGGTCGGCGCCCGGGACAGGCTTGAACTTGACAGTCTTGACGCGGCCGTCTTCGCCGCCGACAAGCTCCTGCGTCTGGGCACCGATCAAAAATTTCATGCCGCGTTCAGCCAGCGACTTTTGCAGCAGCTTGCCCGCCACGTCGTCGAGCTGGCGCTCCATCAGCCAGTCGCCCACGTGGACCACGGTGACTTGCATGCCGCGCTTCATCAGGCCGTTGGCCGCTTCCAGGCCCAGCAGGCCGCCGCCGATGACGACTGCATGCTTGTAGAGCACGGCGGCATCGATCATGGCCTGCGTGTCGGCAATATCGCGGTAGGCCAGCACGCCTTTCAGGTCCTTGCCCGGAATCGGCAGAATGAACGGGTTCGAGCCGGTGGCCATGATCAGCCGGTCGTACTCGGCGCTGACGGTTTCGCCTGCTGCATTGCTGGCATGCACCACGCGGCGCACACGGTCCACTTCAGTGACGGTCCAGCCGGCATGCAGCGTGATGTGGTTGTCTGTGTACCAGGACCAGTCGTTCAGCACGATCTCGTCTAACGTCTGTTCGCCGGCCAGCACGGGCGAAAGCAGGATGCGGTTGTAGTTGGGATGCGGCTCGGCACCGAACACGGTGATGTCGTAAAGCTCGGGCGCAATCTTCAGCAGCTCTTCAAGCGCACGCACGCCGGCCATGCCGTTACCAATCATCACCAGTCTGGATTTTTTCATCATGACCCCCGTGGGCAGTTCGCAAAAACAAAAAAGGCGCCCGCACGGGTTGCAGGGCCTGAGCCAGCATATCCGTGGGGACGCCATCGTCCTGAAGACCCAATCCGCCATTGCACCGGGCCTGCATGCAGCCACCATTGACCGCGTCGTTATTCATGCAAGGGTTGTGCCATGCCTTGTCCATGGCACGGTCGAGGAACAAAAAGTCTGTTTACGCATGCTGAATAAGCGCATACAGCTATCAAATAGATAGCCGCTATCGGGCGTGGCCAAGACCTTGGGTGGTGCATGGGTGCCTTGAAATTGTGCGTTGCACCCTGGCGGTGGAGGCCAGCCGGGCGCATGCCGGCGTTTCCCCTGCCGATCTTGTGCGTTCATCGCGCTTGCAAGTGGCTTGCAAGGTTTTAACACCACAATCAGCCCTTGCAGGTGTCAGGCCGCTTGCATTGCCTGCCCGTCTGGCCTGAAACTCGCATGTGCCTGTCCATTGTTTCAAGAGGGAGATCGCCATGACTGCTGTTGCCGACATTCTCAAAGCCAAGGGCGATGCCATCGTCCATTCGATCGGACCGGACGACTCGGTCTTCGATGCCCTGCAGCGCATGGCCGACAAGGGCATTGGCGCTTTGCTTGTGCTGGAAGGCGAGCAGATTGTCGGCATCGTCACCGAGCGCGACTACGCCCGCAAGATTGCCCTGAAGGGCCGCACCTCGGCACTGACGCAGGTGCGCGACGTCATGACCACGTCGGTCATGTTCGTCAAGCCCAGCCAGACCAGCGAGGAATGCATGGCACTGATGACCGACAACCGGCTGCGCCACCTGCCGGTCGTGCAGGACGACAGGCTGATCGGCCTGATTTCCATCGGCGACCTGGTCAAGAACATTATTTCCGAGCAGAAATTCGTCATCGAGCAGCTGGAACACTACATTTCCGGCCAGCGCGGCTGAAGAACCGGATCGTCACGGTTGAGAAGGAGACCGCAGTAGCAAAGCTGCCGCCTCCTGTCGTTCGCAAAGCGCTCTTAGAGACGCTTCCCTGGCGCGTCATCGGCACCACGCATGTGGCCTGGCGCGTCATCGGCACTGCGGGCGCGGCCGCGACTGCCAGTTGCGCCATCATCGGCCCCATTCCGGCCCCGGCTGTCTTCGCCACTGCTGGCTGACTTTCCGCTGCCGGAATTGGAACTGCCCGCTGAGCTGCCGCTGCTCGAACCGCTGCTTGAGCCGCCGCCTGAGTGGCCCCCGCCTGATCCGCCGCCGCCAGAGCCGCTACCGGAGCCGCCACCGGAGCCGCCACCAGAGCCGCCGCCAGAGCCGCCGCCAGAGCCGCCGCCACCGTGCGCCAGGGCGGGCGCTACGGCCAGGCCGAGAGTGACCATGGTTGCGACAGCCACTGTCAATTTCTTGAGGTTGAACATGAAAATTCTCCTGACCAAAAGCTGAAAAAAAACATGGAACCAGACAAATCAGTTATTTTGATTTGAGTAAACGCAGGTCGCAAAACTTGGCTTGAACCGGCTGTCTTTTTCTTGTTCCGCTTTATGTGTGAATATTTCCCACACACGCATTGACTCTAAAGGAAGAAGTGCTCGGGTTAAAATATTTGTGTAACTATTTCCCACGCCACGTGGTAGAGTTGTTTTTAACAAGGGCAACTTCCCCAACATGCTGACCTCGCAAACCCCTGCCACGCCTTCACCAGCACTTGTTCTGGCGCTGCGCCGCGTGCTGCGCCCCATGGTCAAGCTATTGCTCGCGCAGGGCATCACCTATCCTTACCTGGCCGAGCTGCTCAAGGCACTTTTTGTTGACATCGCCGACAAGGATTTCCGCCTTGACGCAAAGCCGCCGACCGACAGCCGCGTCAGCCTGATCTCGGGCGTTCATCGCAAAGAGGTCAATCGGCTGCGTCAGGAAATGGCTTCGGACGCTGAAATTGTTCCGTCTGTGGTCTCGCTCGGCGCACAGCTGGTGGCCGTCTGGCTGGGTTCGGCCCACTACATTGATGAATACAACCGCCCCAAGCCACTGGCGCGGTTTGTCAGCGACGGCGGTGCCCTGTCGTTCGAGGCGCTGGTGGCCGGCGTGAACAGCGACATCCGGCCGCGCGTCGTGCTCGACGAGTGGCTGCGCTTGGGGGTGGTGCGTTTCGACGAGGAGCAGCGGGTTTGCCTGAATGTGGCCGCCTTTGTTCCGGTCGAAGGCTTTGATGAAAAAGCTTTTTACTTTGGCCACAACCTGCACGACCACGTGGCCGCAGCGGCGCATAACCTCATGGGTGTGGGCAAACCGTTTCTTGAGCGCACGGTCCACTGCGACGAACTCAGCGCCAACTCCATCGCAGCACTGGCCGCGCAGTCGGAGCAAGTGGGTATGCAGGCCTTGCTGGCCATCAACAAGAGCGCCATGGCGCTGGAAGCGGCCGACGCCAGCGACACGGCGCCGCGCCAGCGCATGACGTTTGGCATCTACTTTTATGCAGAGCCGGCGATGCCCGGCAAAGAGCCGCCGCCCGACGCTTGACAAACAGAAAGAAGCACGCCGTGAACACCAGCTCAACTTTCATGCCGCGTCGTGTCTTAAGTCCTGCGGTGGCTGCCCTGGCCGCAGGACTTTTGTTGTGCGCGTCCGTGCAGGCGCAAAACATGTGCGAAACCCAGGCCTCTCTGGTCAATCCAGCCGCGCTGACGCCGGGTATTGGCGGCACCGGCGCGCCGCGGGATGAAGTGGTCGCGGGCCGACCGGGCATGGGGGGCACAGGCGTCAGCGGCGGTGGTATCGGTGGCACAGGCATCCTTGAAGGCGCGATGGGCGACACCGGCGCGGCGCGTGATGGCGTGGTTGCAGGTCGCCCCGGCATTGGAGGCACAGGCATCAACAACGGCGGCGTGGGCGGCACCGGCATTGTTGGGGTGATCACCGGTTTTGCCAGCATTTGCGTCAACGGCCTGGAAGTCAACTACGACAGCAGCACGCCGGTCATGGCCGATGGCCGAGGGGCGACGGCACGCGAACTGGCGGTGGGCCAGGTGGTTGCCGTCCGGGCTTCAGGCGCAGGGGCGCAGTTCTCGGCACGCCACATTGCCGTCATCCATGCCGTGGTCGGTCCGGTGAGTCATGTCGATGCCCGCACGGGCCAACTGGAACTGCTGGGCCAGTCGGTGTTCGCCAGCGCTCCGGGCGAGTTGTCGAACTTGCGGCCCGGCGACTGGGTGCAGGTGAGCGGCTATCGCCTGGCGTCGGGCGAGGTGGCGGCTTCACGCATCGAGCCGATTGCCGCGCGGTCGCAGGCGCAAATTACCGGGCAGATCGGGCAGGTCGACACTTTCGGTTTCACGCTCCACGGCAGCCGCGTCCGTCTGGCCAGCCTTAGCCTGCCCCCCGGCGCCGTGACGGGCTCGGAGGTGCTGGTGCGCGGCACCTGGGACGGCAGCAGTTTGCTTGCCCAGGCTATCGAGATGGATCCGACGCGCCAGGGCGTGGGCGGTGTGGAGAGGGTGGTGCTGGAAGGCTACGTGCATGCCTTGAGCGGAACTGAACTCAGCCTTGGCAGCAGCAAGATGACGCTGGCGCCCAACGTGCAGATTTCCGGCAGCAGCGGCACGCCGCTCGCGGTCGATCAACGGATCCAGGTCAGTGGCCGGGTCGGTGCTGACGAGCGCATCACGGTGGACCGGGTTGAAGTCAAAGGCGCAGGAGGGGGCTCGGGCGGTGCACAAAGCGGCAAGGGAGTGAGTTCGGGCAGCCGCAGCAAAGGCAACTCGGACCGTGGCAGCAGCGGCAAAGGCAGCTCCGACGGTTCGTCAGGATCGAGTTCCGGCTCGTCTGGGTCGAATTCTGGCTCCTCTGGCTCATCGGGTTCATCCGGCAGCGGATCCTCAGGAGGCGGCTCGTCTGGCGGTGGCAGTAGCGGAGGTGGCGGTGGCGGTGGCGGTGGCGGAGGAGGAGGAGGAGGAGGAGGAGGAGGAGGAGGAGGAGGAGGTGGCGGTGGCGGCGGCCGGTAAAACGACCTGAAATGCCTTCAGTCCTCGCGCGCAACAGGCCGGCCCCGTTTCCCCCTGCTGGGTCGTTGACGCAGAGGCATCCGTATTAACCGGCAAGCGGTTTTTCAACATAAAATATGCCTTTTCCGGATGGCTGGTGAGCGCGAGTAGCTATAAATTCAGTAGCAAAAATTGTCAGGCACCTTGCTCGCCGCGCGTGCCAGTCAGGGATTGCGCACCAACTCTTTCCTCTACCGCAGCCTGCAGAACCTGGCCCAGCTGCAAAGCTGATTTTGCTGGGCGGATTGCAATGCACCCATGTTGGGCGTAACACTTATCAGGCTTGGTGCATGGCATTCAACATAGACATCGGTTTTGCAACGCAGGCGGGGCGCAAGCCCGGCAACGAAGACTTCTGCGCGGCCATGCTGCCCGATCCGGGGCAGGAAGGCATGGGGTCCATCGTGGCGATTGCCGATGGCGTGAGCGCCGGCGGCATGGGCCGCGAAGCCGCCCAGACCACCGTCACCAGCCTGGTGCGCGACTACTACGCCACGCCCGAAACCTGGGACACCACCGTCGCGCTGGACCGGATCATCGCCGCCCAGAACACCTGGCTGGCTGGCATCAACCGGCGACGCCAGCCTGTCATGGGGCTGACCACGCTGACCGCGCTGGTGCTTTGCGGCCAGTCCTACACCGTGGCGCATGTCGGCGATTCGCGGGCTTATCTGCTGCGCGGCGGCGAGATGCGCCAGCTGACCCATGACCACGTGGTCAATCATCCGGATTTCAGGCACCAGCTGCTGCGCTCGGTCGGCGCTGAAGACCATGTCGTGGTGGACTACCTGCAGGGCGAACTGCTGGTGGGCGACATCTTCGTACTGGTGACCGACGGGGTGTACGGCGTGCTGACCGACCGCCGGTTGCAGGCCTTGGCCGGCCTTCAGGCGACCGACAGCGCGCCGCTGGCCAGCCAGAACCTCGTCAATGCCGCGCTGGCCGCCGGCAGCCAGGACAACGTCACCGCTGTCGTGGTGCGGGTCCTTGGCCTGCTGGACGCCAGTCTGCCCGATGTCAACCGCAGGGTGGAGGGCCTGCCGATTCCACCGCGCCTGATGAAGGTGGGCGAGGTGATTGATGGCTTGTGCGTGACGGCGCTGGTCGCCGACAGCGGCATCAACCTGCTCTACCAGGTGCGCGACAGCGCCAGCCAGTCGCTGTATGCGCTGAAGACGCTGCACCCCGCCCGGGCGCACGACGCGCAGGAGCGCACCATGCTGGCGCATGAAGCCTGGCTGGCCACCCGCATGCAGACCGGCCGCGCGGCGGACCACCTGGTGCATCTGCACGAGCGCCTGCCTAGCGGCCGCGAGCGCAGCGCCTTTTACCTGCTGTACGACTGGCACAGCGGCGACACGTTGCAGCAGCAGCTGGACCGTGGACAGAAGTTCACGGTTCAGCAAGCGCTGGCTGCCGCCACCCAGACTGCTCAGGCGCTGGCCCGGCTGCACCGCCAGTGCGTGATTCACCGCGACATCAAGCCGGCCAACCTGCACCAGGGCAAGGACGGCGTGCTGCGGCTGCTTGATCTGGGCGTGGCGCTGAGCGGGCGCGAACCCGAGGCGATGCGCCAGCTGCATGCCGGTACGCCGAGCTTCATCAACCCGGAGCAATGGGGCTACAGCGCGCTGGCGGCCGTCGGCCCGGAGGAGCTGCCTGACGCGCAAAGCGATTTGTTCGCGCTGGGCGTGACGCTGTACCAGCTGCTGACGGCCCGGCTGCCTTATGGCGAGGTGCTGCCTTACCAGTCGGGCCGCTACTACCGCGACCCGGTGGCGCCCAGCCGCACCAGGCCTGAGGTGCCGATCTGGCTGGACCACATCGTGCTGAAGGCCGTGGCGCGCGACAAGCGCCAGCGCTTTGAAACCGCAGAGGAATTGCTGCTGGCGCTGGAGCGCGGGGCTTCGCGGCCTTTGACGGCGCCGCAGGCGTCTCCTTTGATGCAGCGTGATCCGACGGCCGTCTGGAAATTGGCGCTCGGGGTGTCGCTGCTGTTCAATTTCCTGCTGGTTTATTGGTTGCTGTTTTTGCCGAAGTGACTGGTTTTTTTTGGATGAAATCGGTGTTGGAGCATATCCAGCTTTGGTTGTTTGCTATTAAATTAATAGCTTATCTGGCTCTGCATGGTTGGGCTGGCCGGGGGCTGCCCGGCCCAGCAGAGCCAAATAACCACCAAACAAGCCACAAGCACAGCAGGAAGCCATAGCGCAACTCAAGCCGAACGCGCCCGCCCACCCTTCTCCGCCCAGGTCCGCGTCCAGCGCATCTGCATCACCCGCAGCATCACCAGCATCGCCAGCGCCAGAACCGCGAACAGTAAAAATCCCCAGGCGTAGGTGCCGCCATACTGCTTCGACAAGCCCATCGCGCTCGGCACCAGGCCGCCGCCCAGCGCGCCAATTTCGCCGATCATCGAACCGGCCACGGCCGTGGCCATCGGCCAGCGCAGCGGCACCAGCTGGAACAAAGCGCCATTGCCAGCCCCCAGCGCGGCAAAACAGAGCATCACCAGCAGCGTCGTGAGCACCAGCGAACCACCGGCCAGACCGCACAGCATCAGCGTGACGGCCACTGTGACCAGCACGATGGTCAGGGTGTTGATGCCGCCCCAGCGGTCCGAAATCCAGCCGCCAAACACGCGCAGCGCCGCGCCCATGAAGGCCGCCAGCATCGTCAGCTGGCCAGCCTGCACCTTGCTGACCGAGAGCTGGTCGTAGTAGTAGGTCGGCAAAAATGTCGCCAGGCCGATGAAGCCGCCAAACGTCACGGCGTAGATCAGGCTGAAGGCCCAGCCGTCTTTTTCATACAGGCAGGCGATGTGCTGCTTGAAGCTGGCATGCTTGTCGAGGTCGTCGGGTTCCTTGGCGAACACGATCATCACCACCATGGGAATGCTGATGGCGACAGCGGCAAAGCCGTACACCGTGACCCAGCCAAAGGCCTGCGCCAGCGGCGGCGCGATCAGCACCGAAACGGCGGTGCCGACATTACCCGCACCGACCAGGCCCATCGCCAGCCCCTTGTGCCGCGCCGGAAACGAGCCGGAACCCAGCGACAACGCCACGCCAAAACTGGCGCCGGCAATACCCAGCAGCACGCCCATGGCCAGCAGGTCGTTGAAGCTCTTGACAAAAAAGAAGCCGAAGAGCATGGCCACGGCAATCAGCCCCATCTCGACCAGCGTGGCCTTCTTGCGGCCGATGTACTGCGACAGCAGGCCGAGCGGGAAGCGCATCAAGGCGCCGGCGATGATCGGCACCGACAGCATCAGCCCCTTTTGCGCCGGGCTCAGGTTGAAGGTTTCCGAGATGAAGGGCGCCATGGCGCCGTTGAGCACCCAGATGCAGCACGAGAACGCGAAATACAGGAAGGCAGCGAACAGGGTGGGGGAGTGTCCGGACTTGAGGAATTGCTTGAAGAAGTTCACTGGAGAATGCCCGTGAAAAAGTGCGAATTGCCAAACAGGAAAAAAACCGGTGCCCGCCCGTGGGCTGTTGCATCGAGTTTTCCGGCACCCGCGTTGCGGGTGTTTGACGCGAAACGAGCGGCCACTCAGGCCGTCAGTTTTTCGACATGCGCCTGGCGCGTGTACAAAAAGTCGATCACCGCCTTGCGGTAGTGCAGGTACTGCGTGCTTTCGGCCAGTTCGACGCGGTTGCGTGGGCGCGGCAGGTCAACGCTGAGCACTTCGCCAATCGTCGCCGACGGGCCGTTGGTCATCATCACGATTTTGTCGCTCAGCAGCACCGCCTCATCGACATCGTGCGTCACCATGACGACCGTGCTCTGCGTGTTGGCGACGATCTGCAGCAGCTCGTCCTGCAGCTTGGCGCGGGTCAGCGCATCGAGCGCGCCGAAGGGCTCGTCAAGCAGCAGCACCTTGGGCTCCATCGACAGCGCACGGGCAATGCCGACGCGCTGCTTCATGCCACCCGAGATTTCGCCGGGGCGCTTTTGCGCTGCGGCCGTCAAGCCGACCATCGTCAGCACCGCATCGGTGCGCGCCTTCAGCTGGGCCTTGCTTTGCGTGGCGGAAAACACGCGCTCGACGGCCAGGTAGACGTTCTCGAAGCAGGTCAGCCACGGCAGCAGCGAGTGGTTCTGAAACACCACCGCGCGCTCCGGGCCGGGGCCGGCGATCTCGCGGTTGGCGCACAGCAGCACGCCCTGCGTGGGCATCGTCAGGCCGGCGATCAGGTTGAGCAGCGTCGATTTGCCGCAGCCCGAATGACCGATCAGCGCGACGAATTCGCCCTTGGCGACCTTGAGGTTGACGTTCTGCAGCGCGCAGAACGGGCCTTTCTTGGTCTTGAAAACCTGCTCGACGCCCTGGATGTCGATGTACTGGGGATTGACGGGGGTGTTCATGGTCATGTTCCTTGGGTTGGGTCGGCAGCTCAGTTCTTGACTTCTTCAAACGTGAACGCCGTGGCCAGCTTGATCAGCGCAAACTCCAGCGCCAGCCCGACGATGCCGATGACGAAAATCGCGATGATGATGTTCATGACGTTGAGGTTGTTCCACTCGTCCCAGACCCAGAAGCCGATGCCGACGCCACCAGTCAGCATCTCGGCCGCGACGATCACCAGCCACGCCGTGCCGACAGCCAGCCGCACGCCGGTCAGCATGTAGGGCAGCACCGAGGGGAACAAAATTTTGGTGACGATCTTCCATTCCGACAGGTTCAGCACACGGGCGACATTCATGTAGTCCTGCGGCACGCGCTGCACGCCAACGGCGGTGTTGATGACCATGGGCCAGATCGAGCAGATGAAAATCGTCCAGATGGCGGCCGGGTCGGCGCCCTTGAACACCAGCAGGCCGATCGGCAGCCAGGCCAGCGGCGACACCGGCCGCATCAGGCTGATGAGCGGGTTGAACATGCGGCTCAAAAACGTGAAGCGGCCAATCAGGAAACCGGCCGGAATGCCGACGATGGCGGCCAGGCCAAAGCCGAGCGCCACGCGCTTGAGCGAGGCCAGCACGTTCCAGCCGACGCCCTGGTCGTTCGGGCCGTTGCGGTAGAACGGGTCGCTGAACAGTACGACGGCTTGCAGGAAGGTGTCCTTGGGCGAGGGAATGCTGGCCTTGGTGGCCATGGATACCAATTCCCAGACAAGCGCCAGCAGGCCAAGTCCGAGCAGTGGCGGCAGGACGTGCAACCACAACGCAGAAAAATCCCGCCGGGGTGTCGCGGACAAGGCCGCACCCGTCTTTTTATGGTCTTTTACGGTCTTTGCGCTCGCCTCATCTACATTGGCAGCTATCGAATGCGTAGCGCTTCGCTCCACGCTGGCGGTAGTCGGCGGGGCGCTTTCAAGCGGGCTGTGAAATACGGCACTGACCATGGCGTCACCTCTTCAAAAGTAATTCAACGAAAAATCAAAGGGCGGTTTCAGGCGTGAACCTTGAAGCTGTCGGCGTACTTTTTCGGGTCCTTGCCGTCCCAGACCGTGCCGTCGATCAATTTGCTGGTGCGCATCACGTCCTTCGGAACGCTCACCTTGGCGGCGCTGGCAGCCTGCTTGTAGATGTCGATCCGGTTGATCTGCTTGGCCACGGCCAGGTAGTCCGGGTGCTCTTTCATCAAGCCCCAGCGCTTGTGCTGCGTCAAAAACCACATGCCGTCGGACAGGTAGGGAAAGTTCACCGCGCCGTCGTTGAAGAACTTCATGTGGTTCGGGTCGTCCCACGTTTTGCCCATGCCGTTCTGGTAGCGGCCCAGGATGCGCTGGTTGATGGCGTCGACGCTGGTGTTGACATAGGCCTTGCCGGAGATGGTTTCGGCCATCCTGCTTTTGTTCGCCAGGCTGGCGTCAATCCATTGGCCCGCCTCCAGGATGGCGGCGGTCACGGCGCGGGCGGTGTTCGGGTATTTCTGGGTGAATTCGGCGGTGGTGCCCAACACCTTTTCCGGATGGTCTTTCCAGATGTCCTGCGTCGTCACGGCGGTGACGCCAATGCCGTCCATGATCGCGCGCTGTCCCCAGGGTTCGCCGACGCAAAAACCATCCATGTTGCCGATGCGCATGTTGGCGACCATCTGCGGCGGCGGCACGGTGATCACCTTGGCGTCCGACATCGGGTTGATGCCGTTGGCCGCAAGCCAGTAGTAAAGCCACATGGCGTGGGTGCCGGTCGGGAAGGTCTGGGCGAAGGTGTATTCGCGCTTTTCGCTGGCCATGAGTTTTGCCAGGCCGGGGCCATCGACGGCGCCCTTGTCGGCGAGCTTCTTGCTCAGCGTGATCGCCTGGCCGTTGTTGTTGATCGTCATCAGGACGGCCATGTCCTTTTTGGGCCCGGCGGTGCCTAAATGCACGCCGTAGATCAGGCCATACAGGACATGGGCAAAGTCGAGCTCGCCGTTGACCAGCTTGTCGCGCACGCCGGCCCAGCTGGCTTCCTTGCTCGGGATGATGGTCACGCCGTATTTCTTGTCAATGCCGAGCACCGACGCCATCACCACCGAGGCGCAATCGGTCAGTGGAATGAAGCCGATCCTGACTTCCTTTTTCTCTGGCGCGTCCGAGCCCTGCGCATAGACGGCGGCGCGCAATGCCGGGCTGATGCCCACGGCACCCACGGCGGCGGCCTGCAGCACGCTGCGGCGTGAGAGGGAAGGTTTGAGCAGGTCTGTCATGTCAGCAACTCCTGGAAATGAAAAAATAAAACAAAAAAGGCGTTCGACCGGAGCCGGCACACAAGGGGTGTGAGGGCAGGGGACGAACGCCTTTGTTCTGGGACTTTCTGCTTCGCCATTGAAGCCGAAGGTCCGGTGTCGTAGTTATTGCAAAAGCTGTGCCAACTGAACAGAAGGCTTGATCAACGCTTAAAATTTAAGATAAATAGGGCTGTGGCGCTTGTCCTGCTTGCGCAAGCAGCTATTAAATAAATAGCATTTTGATTTTTTGCGATTCAAGGCCCCGTTTTCCTGGAGACGCACTGCGGTTGTGCACTGCACCATTTCGGCCTGGGCTGACTAGCCCAGCAGGTCAGCCACATCCAGCATGCGCTGCGCCACGTCGCCCAGCCGCAGGCCCTTGTCCATGGCCGCCTTGCGCAGCTTTTCGTACGCGGCCTGTTCAGACAGGCCCTGGCGCTGCATCAGCAGGCCCTTGGCCCGGTCAATGATCTTGCGGTCTTTCAGTTCGGTGCGCACATCGGCCAGTTCGCGGCGCAGCCCTTGTTCGTGCTCAAAGCGCGCCATGGCCACGTCCAGGATCGGGCGGATGCGCGACGTCGCCAGGCCGGCAACAATATAGGCGCAAACCCCAGCGGCTACCGCGTCCTTCACGTGGCGGGTGTCGTCGTCATTGGTGAACAGCACGATGGGCCGGCGCTCGTCGCGCGTGGCCATGACGACGTGTTCGAGCGAGTCGCGGGCATCGCTTTCGGCGTCGACGATGATCATGTCGGGCTGCAACTGCGCCAGCCGTTCGCGCAAAAAGGTGTCGGCTGGCAGCGTGGCAACCAGATTGAATCCGCCTTCGAGCAGGCCGATGCGCAATTGGCGCGAGCGCTCGGCCAGCGCCACGGCAGCCTCGTCACCGGTATCGGCAACCATCAGGTCCGGTGCAATGACCACCAGGCGCAGGGAATGGGGCAATGTCATGGTGTCTACAAGCAAAATTTATGCCGATGGTGGGTTTTGCCGGGAAGGCATCCGGTTTTCGTGCACGGTCGGGGCATTGCGGCACGCTGCCCTGCGCAGGCCACCGCAGGTGCCACCACAGCGCAGGTCCTTGCGCTTAGAATCATTTCCGCTTCGGGGTGCAGTCCGGTCAGTGATGGCAGGGCGGCTGAGATGGTTTCACCAAACCCGCGAACTTGATTTCGGGTCATGCCGACGTAAGAAGAGCTGTCAGGACAGGGTTCACTCCCGCCATCACGACTTTCGGAGCACCCTGCCACCGCAGACTCTTGAAGGAATGACGACCATGGATGCCCTTGACAACGCAACACCCGCCCGCCCGCAAGCGCTTGCCGACCCGATCGTTGACGGCGTGCTGGCTTTCATAGCGCAGGATGGCGTCACTGACGACGCCTTCAACGCCCAGGCTTTGGCGTTGTTTGCCTACCAGTTTGCCCACAACACACCGTTCCAGCGCTTTTGCCGGCAACGCGGCAAGACGCCGCGAACGGTCAAGACCTGGCAAGACATTCCGGCCGTTCCCATCAGTGCCTTCAAGGCCCTGTGCCTGACCTGCCAGCCACCCTCCAGCACTGACCGTGTGTTCATGACCAGCGGCACCACGCAGGGCGACGTCAAGGGCAAGCACCACCATCCGACCCTGGCGGTGTACGACGCCTCAATGCGCGCCAACTTCGCCCGGCGCTTCATGCGCGGCCAGAGCAGCATGGCCATGGGCATCTTATTTCCCACCGAAGAGGTGATGCCGAACTCATCGCTGGCGCACTACCTGGCGCTGGCGCTGCAGACCTTTGGCGCGGACGACAGTCGCTACTTCATCGACGCCGCCGGGCTGGACACGGCGGGCGTGTGCGCGGCGCTGGCGCAGGCCGAGGCCATGGCGCAGCCCTATGCGCTGCTGGGCGCGTCCTACAGCCTGGTGCACCTGATGGATGCACTGGCGCAGCAGGGACGAAAATTTGCCCTGCCGGCAGGCAGCCGGGTGCTGGACACCGGCGGCTTCAAGGGCCAGTCGCGTGAGATTCCCATGGCGCAGTTCTATGCGCAGCTGACGGCGCTGCTGGGCGTGCCGCCCGAGGACTGCATCAACATGTACGGCATGACCGAGCTGAGCACGCAGTTCTACGACAACGGCAGTGCGCAGCTGCCGGCGGTCAAGTCGGGCCCGCACTGGATCCGCTCGCGCCTGGTGAACCCGTTGAGCGGCGCGGAAGTGGCGCATGGCGAGCAGGGCGTGCTGGCGCACTGCGACCTGGCCAATTTCAACTCGGTGACGACCATCCTCACGGAAGACGTCGGCGTGGCGGTCACGGACGGATTTTTGCTAGTTGGCCGCGCCGAAGGCACACAGGCCAAGGGCTGCTCGCTGGCGGTGGAAGAATTTTTGCAGGCCGCCCGCGCATGACGGTGTGGCATGCCGTGGCCGGCTACCTGCCGGGCTTCAAGGCTGATGAACTGGCGTGGCAGACGCTGCATTTCGGCAGCGGCAGCGAACGGCTCGAAGTGGCCGTGCCGGTATTGAGCCAGGTGCAATGGGCGGCCCTGGCCGAGCGCGTCAAGCAGGGCAGCCGGGCCTACCTGAAGACGCGCACGGTGTCGCAAATCATTGCGCTGGTCGACAGCGCCATTGCGCGGCTGCTGGACCGCAGCGACCCGTATCGCCAGCAGGCCGACCGGCTGCTCCCGCTGGTCACCGGCTACGACCCCGAGACGGTGCGGCTGGGGCTGACCAGTTACCTGAAAACTTTTCGCCAGCCGCAACTGCAACGCTTCGTGGCCGAGGATTTTGCCAACCCCAAGCTGCTCGATGAATTCCAGCCGCGCCCCAAGGGCGGCTTTGCCAAGGCCGTGGGGCCGGAACTGCTGGTGCACGTCTGGGCCGGCAATGTACCGGGTTTGCCGCTGTGGAGTCTGATTTCAAGCCTGCTGGTCAAGTCGGGCAGCATTGGCAAATTGCCCAGCGCCGAGCCGCTGTTTGCCGGCTGGTTCGCCCACCTGCTGGTGGAACTGGACCCGGCGCTGGCCGACTGCCTGGCAGTAGGGTGGTGGAAGGGCGGTGACGCGCCGCTGGAGCAGGCGTTGTTTGCGCAGGCCGACGTGGTGCTCGCCTATGGCGGCAATGGCGCGCTGCAGGCATTGCGCGCGCAGGTGCCCGTCACCACGCGCTTTCTGGGGTATGGCCACAAGCTCAGTTTTGGCATGGTGGCCCGTGCTGCGCTGGATGCGCGCAAGGCCCCGGCCACGGCGCAGCAGGCAGCTTGCGACGTGGTGCGCTACGACCAGCAAGGCTGCTATTCACCACAGTTGTTCTACGTCGAGCGCGGCGGCAAGGTGGCGCCGCAGGCCTTCGCGCACTACCTGGCGCAAGCCATTGCCAGCCTGGAGCCGCGGTTTCCGCGACGCACGCTGGCGCTGGACGAGGCCAGCGAGGTGGCGCGCTGGAACCAGGCGCAGGAGCTGCGGCTGATGACGCAGCCCGGTGCCAGCCTGATGGGCGATGCGGACACGCCTTGGCGCGTGGCCTATGCCGATCAATTGCAAGGGTTGGCGCCCAGCGCGCTGAACCGCACCGTGCTGGTGGTGGCGGTGGACGACCTGGCGCAGGTCTTTCCTGAAATTGCCCGAAGCCGCGTTTATTTGCAGACCGTGGGCCTGGCGGCCGCGCCCACGGAGTTGTTTGCGCTGGCCGAGTTACTGGGGCAGGCCGGTGTGACCCGTATCTGCGCGCTGGGCAGCATGACCTCGCCCGAGGCAGGATGGCACCATGACGGACGCTTCAATTTGCTGGACCTGGTCCAGATGGTCGAGATTGAACAATCGGCCGAACTCGCCGCTGAAGGCTTTGCCCCTTATGTCGATTAGCGCCCTGGGCTGTAAAAACGGGCGCCAGCCATGAGTTTCCTGGACATGGCGCAGGTCAGCTACACCTATCCGGGCTGGCCGGCCGTGGTTGACCGGGTGGACTGGCGCATCGCGCAGGGCGAGTTCCATTGCCTGGTGGGCCGCAGCGGCTGCGGCAAGACCACGCTGCTCAAACTGGCTGCCGGCTTGCTGCAGCCCAGCGCCGGGGTGATACGCCTGCAAGGCGTGCCGCACACCCGGCCGGGCCCCGAACTGGGCTTTGTCTTTCAGTCGCCGACATTGCTGGAGTGGCGCACCGTGCTTGACAACGTGCTGCTGCCGCTGTCGCTGCGCCATCCGCCTGCGCTGCAGGAAGTGGCCAAGGCGCGCGAACTGTTGTCGCTGATGGGCCTGTCGGCCCTGGAAAATCACTACCCGCGCCATCTGTCGGGCGGCCAGCAAAGCCGGGTGGCGATTGCCCGTGCGCTGGTCGTCGAGCCCGCCTTGCTGCTGCTGGACGAGCCGTTTGCTTCGCTCGACGCCATCACCCGCGAAGACCTGCAGGACGATCTGCTGGCGCTGTGCCGCCTGCGCCAGACCACGGTGTTTTTCGTCACGCATGACATCAGCGAAGCGGTCTACCTGGCCGACCGGGTGGCCGTGATGGCGGGCGGGCGCATCTGCCAGGACCTGCCGGTGGCGCTGCCCCGGCCGCGCGGACGCGACGTGCGCTACAGCCCGGCCTTCAACGCGCTGTGCGCGCAGCTCAGGGCGGGCATGGATGGCAGTGGAGGCGCGCAATGAGCGCTCGCCGAACCCACTTTTTTGCCTGGCTGCTGTTTGCTGCCGGGCTGCTGGTCTGGGAGATGGCGGCGCGCGAGCTCAAGCTGTCGGCGCTGGTGCTGCCTCCGCCGTCTCTGGTGTTTGACGCGCTGTACAAAGGCTTGCTGTCGGGCTACCTGGGGCCGCACCTCGTGCAGACGGTGCTGGAGCTGGTGCTGGGACTGGTGGCCGGCGGCGTGCTGGGGTTGGTCGGCGGCGTGGCGCTGGGTGAATCGCCCAGCCTGCGGCGCCTGTTGATGCCTTATGTCATCACCAGCCAGGTCGTTCCCAAGCTGGCGCTGGCGCCGCTGTTCATTGTCTGGTTCGGCTTTGGCATGACCTCGACGGTGGTGATCACGGCGCTTGTGTGCTTTTTCCCGCTGATGGAAAACACCATGACCGGATTGGGTCAGGTCGACCGGCAGCGGCTGGAGCTGTTTCGCATGCTGGGCGCCACGCGCTGGCAGACGCTGCTGCGGCTCAAGCTGCCCTCGGCGCTGCCCGGCATCCTGGGCGGCTTTCGCGTGGCCGTGGTGCTGGCGCTGGTCGGCGCTGTCGTCGGCGAGTTCATTGGCGGCAGTTCCGGCCTGGGCGCGCTCATCATTGCCGCGCAGGGCATGATGGACACGCCGCTGATGTTTGCCGTGCTGGTGCTCATCACCTTGCTCGGCCTGCTGCTGTACCAGTTGTCTATCCTGCTTGAAAAACGCCTGCTGGCGTCACGTATCACCCTGCTTCCCAAACAAACTCCATCATGAAAAAAATCTTGCATTCTTCGCTTGCCCGTCGCTCATTTACCCGGCTGGCTGCAGCTGCCACCGCTGTCGCACTGCTTAACCCCAGCCTGGCCGGCACCGCCTTGGCCGCATCAGCTGCGCCGCCCGCCAGCCTGGAGAAATTCGTTGTTGCCGGCTGGAGCAAGCCGATCACCGAAGTGACCAACCTGCTTGTCGATGAAGACAAGGGTTTTTTCAAGGCCAAAGGCATTGAGTTGCGTTACGTACCGGGCGCGGGTGGCGGCGACGCGCTGCGCAACCTGCTGACCGGACAAGCCGATATCGCCTTCACCGACCCGGGTTCCTTTTTCTCGGCGCTGGAAAAAGGGGAAAAGCTGCGTGCCATTTACGACATCTATCCGCAAAACGTCTTCAACGTGGTCTCGCTCAAGGGCAGCAATATCAACAAGCCGGCAGACCTGAAAGGCAAAAAGATTGGCGTGTACAGCCTGTCCAGCGGCACGCGGCAGAACCTTCTGGTGCTGCTGCATCAGGCCGGTCTGAGCGAGTCGGATGTGACTATTGTGGTGACAGGCTTGCTCAATTTCGCGCCACTGATGCAGGGCCAGGTGGATGCCACCGCCGCCACCGACACGGGCTTGCTGGTTGGCCGGCAAAAAGGTCTTGCCGATGTCAATGTCATGGAGGTGAAGGACACCCTGAACGTCTCTAGCGACCTGTTTGTCGTGCGCGAGGATACCTATCAGCAAAAAAAGCCGCTGCTGCGCCAGTTTCTGGCAGCTTACCGCGACAGCGCCGCCTGGATGATCAGGCAACCCGACGAGGCGGCTGCGCTGGCGGTTAAATATGCGATTGACGGCAAGGACGCTGCCATCAATCGCGAAATCATCGGCCTGCGCAACCTGGCCAGTGTGTCGGCCATGACGCGCAAAAACGGGCTGGGTGCTTTTGACCTCGCGGTGCTGCAAAAAGCCGCTGACACCTACCTTGCGCTGGGGCTGGTGCAGCGCCCCATCAAGGTTTCGGAGGTGGTTAGCCAGGACCTGCTGCCCGCGCCATGAGCACCGCAGCCCACGGCGCAAATGCCCTGAAATTCAAGGGTCAGGTGGTGCTGGTCACCGGCGCCAGCCGGGGCATAGGTGCGGCCATTGCGCTGGCCTTCGCCCGCGAAGGCGCGCTGGTGGTCGTCAACTACCTGCGTAACGAAGCGGCCGCCAATGCGGTGGTGGCGCGCTGCCAGGACGTGGGCGGCGATGGCCTGGCGATTCAGGCCGATGTCTGTTCCGAAGCGGCGGTTCAGGCCATGGTGGCGCAGGTACTGGACGAAGTCGGCCGCCTCGACGTGGTGGTCAACAACGCGTTCAGGGCCTTCAGCTTCGACCCCGACCAGCGCAAGATGTTTTGGGAACTGGCCTGGAGCGACTACGAGGCGCAGGTGGACGGCGCGGTTCACGCCGCCTACAACGTTTGCCAGGCCGTGCTGCCGCATTTCAGGCAGCGCGCCCGGGGCAGCATCGTCAACATGGTGAGCGATCTGGTCGAGCGGCCGTCCATTCCTTACCATGACTACACCACGGCCAAGTCCGCGCTGGTGGGCTTCAGCCGCAACCTGGCCGTCGAGCTGGGGCCGCTGGGCATACGCGTCAACTGCGTCGCGCCCGGACTGGTCTATCCCACGTCGGCCAGCCAGGGGACGCCTGAAGAGGTCAAGGCGATGATCGTCGGCCAAACGCCGCTGCGCCGGGTGGCCACGCCCGACGACGTGGCCGGGCCGGTGCTCTTCTTGGCCTCGGACTGGAGCCGCTTCATGACGGGCCAGGTGCTGTTTGTCGATGGCGGGCTGGTGATGAAGTAGGGTGGGCAATGCTGGCCTAGGGGCTTAAGCGCGTCGCCTAAACTAGCCGCCATGTTTGAAAAAATGCTGGTTCTTGGAATTGAGTCGAGTTGTGATGAAACCGGCGTGGCGCTGGTCGATGCCAGCGGCACAGGCGTGCCGCGCCTGCTGTCGCACGCCTTGTTCAGCCAGATTGCCATGCACCAGCCCTTTGGCGGCGTGGTGCCCGAGCTGGCCAGCCGCGACCACATCCGGCGCGTGCTGCCGCTGACGCAGGAAGTCATGCAAAGCGCACAGCGCACGCTGGCCGATGTCGATGTGGTGGCCTACACGCGCGGCCCGGGCCTGGCCGGCGCCCTGTTGGTCGGTGCCGGCGTGGCGTGTTCACTCGCCGCTGCGCTGGGCAAGCCGGCGATGGGCGTGCACCATCTTGAAGGCCATTTGCTGTCGCCTTTTCTGAGTGCCGATCCGCCCGAATTCCCGTTCGTGGCGCTGCTGGTGTCGGGAGGGCATACCCAGTTGATGCGGGTCGATAGCGTCGGCAGCTACGAGCTGCTTGGCGAAACGATTGACGATGCAGCCGGTGAGGCTTTCGACAAGTCGGCCAAGCTGATGGGCATGCCTTATCCGGGCGGGCCGCACCTGGCAAAACTCGCCCTTGAAGGCGACGGTGCGGCCTTCAAGCTGCCCCGGCCCTTGCTGCACAGCGGCAACCTGGATTTTTCATTCGCCGGCCTGAAGACCGCCGTGCTGACGCAGGCCAAAAAGTTGGGCGACGACCTGGAAAGCCGAAAGGCCGACCTGGCCGCGTCCACGCAGGCGGCCATCGTCGACGTGCTGGTCAAAAAAACGTTGGCTGCCCTGTCGCAAACCGCGCTTAAGCGGCTGGTGGTGGCAGGCGGCGTTGGCGCCAACGCCTTGCTGCGCAGCCAGCTCAATGCGGCTTGCCGGCAGCGCGGTATCCGCGTGCATTACCCCGAGCTGGCGTTCTGCACCGACAACGGCGCGATGATCGCCATGGCCGCCGGCATGCGTCTGCAGGCCGGACTGGTCGATTTGCAGGGGCTTCAGGGCAGCTACACCTTTGACGTGAAGCCGCGCTGGAATCTTTCGGAATTCCAGCCCCGACCCGTTCCGATGGGCTGAACGCCTGATCATTCGGCGGGCTCGACCACGTCTGTCTGGCTTGCATTCTGACGCCATCAACACAGGAATTTCTCTCTTCTCTTATGCAAATTATTTTCAAGCGCACCGCCGCCGCCTTGGGTCTTAGCCTTTCATTGCTGGCCCAGGCGCAGCCCGTTTCCCCGCCGCCGGTGCGCATCGCGCTGATCGAAAGCCTGTCTGGTTCCTTTGCCAACACCGGGGAGGCCGTGTTCCGCAACCTGGTCTGGGCCACCGAACGCGTCAATGCGCGCGGTGGCGTCAAACTGGCCGACGGTGCGCACAACCTGGTGGTTGAGCGCTACGACAACAAGGGCCAGAACGAGGAATCGCTGGCTGCCCTGCGTTCGGCGATTGACGACGGCGTGACCGTGATCGCACAGGGCAATTCGTCGGCTGTGGCGGCGGCACTGATCGATGCCATCAACAAACACAACGAACGCGAGCCCGGCAAGCGCGTGCTGTTCCTGAACTATTCGGCGGTTGATCCCATTTTGACAAACGAGAAGTGCAGCTATTGGCATTTCCGCTTCGACGCCCATGCCGACATGCGCATGGCTGCGCTGATGGACGTGTTCAAGGACGATGCGGCGGTCAAAAAGGTCTATCTGATCGGCCAGGACTACAGCTTTGGCCAGGCCGTGCTGCGCGAAGGGCGCAAGCAAATTGAGGCGCAGCGGCCCGATGTACAGATCGTCGGCGACGAGTTGCATCCAATCGGCCGCGTCAAGGATTTCATTCCCTATGCGGCCAAGATCAAGTCCAGCGGCGCGCAGGCGGTGCTGACGGGGAACTGGGGCAATGACCTGACGCTGCTCATCAAGGCTGCCAGGGAAGTCGGCTACGACGGCAAGTTCTACACCTTCTATGGCAATGCGCTGGGCGTGCCCGCTGCGCTCGGCGATGCCGGTGTCGGCAAGGTGATTGCCGTGGCCGACTGGTTCCCCAACACGCCGGGCGCGGCCTCGGAGAATTTCTACCAGTCGTTTCGCCAGCGCTTTCCCCGGCCGCAGGACGACTATGTCCACATGCGCATGCAACTGATGGTGGAAACGCTGGCCCAGAGCCTGGAAAAAGCCGGCAGCAGCGAAGCAGGTGCCGTCGCCGCGCAGATGGAAAATGCCACAGTAAATTTTTCTGGTTTCAAGGGCCGCATGCGTGCCAGCGACCACCAGTTTCAGCAGCCACTGGCGGTGGCCATGATGGGCAAGCAGGGCGCGCCTGGCGTTAAATTCGATGTTGAGGGATCGGGCTACGGTTTTCGCATCATCAAGGCCATTTCAGCCCAGCGCGCCGAGCAGCCGACCACCTGCCAAATGGTCCGCCCCTGAGCTTTTATCCTGCCGATTTCATTTTTTTCAATCTCAAAAAGGGCGTACATGCGACAGACAGTCCTGAATCTCGAGGAATCCATGATCCGTCAGGTGGCCAATGCGGGCATGGGCCGCAGCGACGTGCTGAAGTTCTGGTTTGGCGAAAGCGACGAGGCCACACCTGCGTTTATCCGCGATGCCGCGATTGCTTCGCTTCAGTTGGGCGAAACGTTTTACGCGCACAACCTCGGCTTGCCGGAGTTGCGCGACGCCATTGCCGCGTATTCCACCGGCCTGCGTTGCCCAGGCGCCGCACCGATTCGGGTCGACCGCATTGCCGTGACCTCGGGCGGTGTCAATGCGCTGATGCTCGCCGTGCAGGCGCTGGTCGATGCAGGTGACGAGGTGGTTGCGGTGACGCCGGTCTGGCCCAACCTGACGGCGCAGCCGATGATCATGGGCGCCAAGCTGCGCTGCGTCAGCCTCAAGCCGGTGGCAGGCGAATGGCGGCTTGACATGGCTGAGCTGCTCGCTGCCATCACGCCGGCCACCAAACTGCTGATCGTCAATGCGCCGAACAATCCCACCGGCTGGACGATGAGCCGGGCCGAGCAGGCTTCGATCCTGGCGCATTGCCGATTGACCGGTACCTGGATTCTGGCCGACGAGGTCTATGAGCGGCTGTACTTTGATCACACGCCCAATGGCTGCGCGCCCAGCTTTCTGGACATTGCCGACCCCGAAGACCGGTTGGTTGTGGCGCACAGTTTTTCCAAGAGTTTTTTGATGACCGGCTGGCGCCTGGGCTGGCTGGTGATGCCGGCGTCAATGACACCGCACATGGGCAAGCTGGTGGAGTTCAATACCTCCTGTGCGCCGGTGTTCATCCAGCGTGCCGGGCTGGTCGCGCTGCAGGGGACCAACGACGTCACGCCCCAACTGGTGGCGCACCTGAAAACCTGCCGCGATACGCTGGTGCCGCTGCTGCAGGCACTGCCCGGTGTGGAAGTGGCCACCCCCAAGGGCGGCATGTACGCTTTTTTCAGGCTGTCCGACCAAGACCGATTCGGTGATTCGCTGGAAACCGCCAAGCGCCTGGTGGTCGAGGCCGGGCTCGGCCTGGCGCCAGGCAATGCCTTCATGGTCAACCCGACACCACAAGCGCAGGGTTGGATGCGCTGGTGTTTTGCCAGCCACGATGTGGTCAGGCTGGAGCAGGGCGTGCAGCGGTTGCAGCGATGGCTTGCGCTATAATGTGAGGCTCTGAGATGTATGCGGCGGCTTGAAAAAGCAGCCCGTACCACCAGAAATCACGACGAAAGCGGTCATCTCCCAATTGTGGGAAATCTGCTTCGCTCGCCAGTCGCAACACCGTTGCAAGAGGAAAACCCATGATCGCAAAATCAATCAAGGCCGAGATTGTCAAGGATAATGCCCGTTCCGCCACCGACACCGGCAGTCCTGAAGTCCAGGTCGGCCTGCTGACTGGCCGTATCAACGAATTGATGCCCCACTTCAAGACCCATGCGAAAGATCACCACGGTCGCCGCGGCCTGCTGCGCATGGTGAGCCGCCGCCGCAAGCTGCTGGACTACCTGAAGTCCAGGGATGCAGGCCGCTACATTGCGCTGATTGCCAAGCTTGGCCTGCGTAAATAATCGGTAAACCCATCGAAAAGCGCCTGAGTTAGTTCACTAGCTCAGGCGTTTTGCACTTCAAAACTGCAAAAAAACCTGTTCAAACTTCAGTCGTGCCCATGGTGTGACTGATGACTTCGGAGCAAGGCCCAGTGAGCACGCGCTGTGTCATTCCACAAGACAAGCCCTGCAGAGTTCCACTTGCAGGCGTTTTATGGAATGGCATCGTGTTCAACCAGCCGCCGCTCCGGGCTTTCGGTACAGCCTGACGTGCCCTGAAAAAATGGAGAAAACACATGAGCATTTTCAATAAAGTCACCAAGTCCTTTCAGTGGGGCCAACACAAGGTCACGATGGAGACTGGCGAAATGGCGCGCCAATCCGGCGGCGCCGTGCTGCTGGACATGGACGGCACTGTCGTTCTGGCCACCGTGGTCGCCAAGAAGGATGCCAAGCCCGGCCAGGATTTTTTCCCGCTGACCGTTGACTACCTGGAAAAGACCTATGCCGCAGGCCGTATTCCCGGCAGCTTTTTCAAACGCGAAGGCCGCCCGAGCGAATTCGAAACGCTGACCTCGCGCCTGATCGACCGCCCTATCCGCCCGCTGTTTCCCGAAGGCTTTTTCAACGAAGTGCAGGTCGTGATCCACGTGCTGTCGCTCAACCCTGAAGTCGAAGGCGACATTCCCGCGCTGATCGCTTCGAGTGCCGCGCTGGCGATTTCCGGCATTCCGTTCAACGGCCCGATCGGCGCGGCCCGCGTGGCCTGCATCGGTGGCGAGTTCGTGCTGAACCCCGGCAAGACCCAGCTCAAGGATTCCACCATGGACCTGGTCGTGGCCGGTACCGAAGTCGCCGTGCTGATGGTCGAGTCCGAAGCCAAACAGTTGTCCGAAGAAATCATGCTGGCCGCCATCGTGTTTGGCCACGAGCAGGGCAACATTGCCATCAACGCCATCCATGAACTGGTGCGCGATGCCGGCAAGCCGGTCTGGGACTGGCAGGCGCCCGCCAAGGACGAGGTGCTAATCGCCAAGGTCGGTGCGCTGGCCGAGGAAAAGCTGCGCGCTGCCTACCAGATCCGCAACAAGCAGGCCCGCACACAGGCCACGCGTGAAGTAACCGCTTTGACCAAGACCGGCCTGAAGGCCGAAGGCGTCGAATTTGACGGCGTGACCGTCGAAGGGATGCTGTTCGACATCGAAGCCAAGATCGTCCGTAGCCAGATCCTGGCCGGTGACCCACGCATCGACGGCCGCGACACGCGCACCGTTCGCCCGATTGAAATCCGCAACAGCGTGCTGCCGCGCACCCACGGTTCGGCGCTGTTCACGCGTGGCGAAACCCAGGCGCTGGTCGTCACCACGCTGGGCACCGAGCGCGACGCGCAGCGTATCGACGCCCTGAGCGGCGACTACGAAGACCGTTTCATGCTGCACTACAACATGCCTCCGTTCGCCACTGGCGAAACCGGCCGTGTCGGTAGCCCGAAGCGCCGCGAAATCGGCCACGGACGTCTGGCCAAGCGTGCGCTGATCGCCGTGCTGCCTAGCAAGGAAGAATTCCCGTACACCATGCGCGTGGTCAGCGAGATCACCGAGTCCAATGGCTCGTCGTCGATGGCTTCGGTCTGCGGTGGCTGCCTGTCGCTGATGGACGCCGGTGTGCCGATGAAAGCGCATGTGGCGGGCATCGCCATGGGCCTGATCAAGGAAGACAACCGTTTTGCCGTGCTGACCGACATCCTGGGTGACGAAGATCATCTGGGCGACATGGACTTCAAGGTGGCCGGCACCACGTTCGGTATCACCGCGCTGCAGATGGACATCAAGATCCAGGGCATCACCAAGGAAATCATGCAGGTCGCGCTGGCCCAGGCCAAGGAAGCCCGCATGCACATTCTGGGCAAAATGCAGGAAGCCATGGGCCAGGCGAATGCCGAAGTGTCCGACTTTGCGCCTCGCCTGTACGTCATGAAGATCAACCCCGAGAAAATCCGCGACGTGATCGGCAAGGGCGGTGCTGTCATTCGCGCGCTGACCGAGGAAACCGGCACGCAGATCAACATCGAGGAAGACGGCACCATCACCATCGCCTCGAACGACAGCGCCAAGGCTGATGAAGCCAAGCGCCGCATCGCCGAAATCACCGCTGAAGTCGAAATCGGCAAGGTCTACGAAGGCGCGATCACCAAGATCCTGGACTTCGGTGCGCTGGTCAATTTGATGCCCGGCAAGGACGGTCTGCTGCACATCAGCCAGATCGCCCACGAGCGTGTCGAGAAGGTCACCGACTACCTCCAGGAAGGCCAGATCATCAAAGTCAAGGTCATGGAAACTGATGAAAAAGGCCGCGTCAAGCTTTCCATGAAGGCACTGCTGGACCGTCCTGTTCATCAGGGTTGATTCGTAATTCGCTATAGATTTTGTAGCTGTCAGTGCATGCTTGGTGTGCGCTGGCAGCACAAATGACCGGGAAACATCATGAGAGTCATTGAAATCACTTCTTTTGGCGCGCCTGAAGTGCTTCAGATGGGTACGCGTCCAGACCCTGTGTGGGCTGCAGGCGAAGTGCTAATCCGCGTGCGTGCCAGCGGCATCAACCGTCCTGACGTGCTGCAGCGCACTGGCAATTACCCAGTGCCGCCCGGCGCGTCCGACATCCCCGGGCTGGAAGTGGCCGGCGAGATCGTCAACGGTGATGCTGCTGCGATGTCGGCGGCCGATTTGAAAATCGGCGACCGGGTGTGTGCTTTGGTCGCGGGTGGAGGTTATGCCGAACTGTGCGTAGCGCCTGTCGGGCAATGCCTGCCAGTGCCTGAGGGGCTGAGCGACACCGAGGCAGCCTCGCTGCCTGAGACGTTTTTTACCGTGTGGAGCAATGTCTTTGAACGTGCACGTCTGCAAAAAGGCGAAACCCTGCTTGTGCAGGGCGGCTCCAGCGGCATCGGCGTGACTGCGATCCAGATTGCCAAAGCGATGGGCGCCACAGTGCTGGCGACAGCAGGCACTGACGAAAAGTGCGCGGCCTGCGTGGCACTCGGCGCCGACCATGCGATCAACTACAAAACCAATGATTTCGTCGAGCAGGTCAAGACGCTGACGAAAGGGCAGGGCGTCGATGTCATCCTCGACATGGTCGGCGGCTCTTACGTCGCGCGTGAGGTCGAATGCCTGGCCGAGGATGGCCGGCTCGTCATCATTGCCGTGCAGGGCGGTGTCAAGGCCGAGTTCAACGCCGGCATGGTGTTGCGCAGGCGGCTGACGATCACCGGATCGACCCTGCGGCCACGTTCGCTGGAATTCAAGACGGCCATTGCAGCGGCGCTGAAGGAAAAGGTCTGGCCTTTGATCTCCAGCGAGGCGATCAAGCCCGTTATTCACAGCACCTTTGCTGCAGCCGACGCTTCCCGTGCGCACACCCTGATGGAATCGAACCGGCACATAGGCAAGATCGTCCTGACCTGGTAATCAGCAGGCAACACCCAAAGAACCTTATGAAAAAGCTGATTGCAGGAAACTGGAAAATGAACGGCAGTGTGGCTGCCAATGAAGAACTGCTAGCGGCCCTTGCTGCAGGGCTGGCACAAGGCCAGGTCTGCGAAGTGGCCGTGTGTGTCCCCGGACCTTATTTGATGCAAGTCCAGTCCCTGATGTCGAAATACACGGCGCTGTCGGCTTTGGACCTGGGCGCGCAGGACGTGTCTGCTCAGGGTTCGGGCGCATACACCGGCGAGGTCAGTGCTGACATGCTCAAGGAGTTTGGATGTCGCTACGCCATTGTCGGCCATTCAGAACGACGCCAATACCATGCTGAAACCGATGCGCTGGTGGCTGAAAAAGCCAGGGCCGCGCTCGCAGCAGGCGTCACACCCATCGTTTGTGTAGGTGAAACGTTGGCTGAGCGTGAAGCTGGCCGAACTGAAGAAGTCGTCAAGCGCCAACTGGCGGCCGTGATCCATGCCAACGGGCACTGCATCAGCGAGGTGGTGGTTGCTTATGAGCCGGTCTGGGCCATCGGTACAGGCAAGACCGCCTCACCAGAAGAAGCCCAGGCCGTGCATGCGGTGCTCAGGGCTCAGTTGAAAGCGGCGACCGACCAGTCGGCCCGTATCAAGATACTGTATGGCGGCAGCATGAACGCTGCCAATGCAGCTACTTTGCTGGCCCAGCCGGACATTGACGGAGGGCTGATAGGCGGTGCTTCGCTCAAGGCTCCTGACTTTTTGAAAATTATTGCTTCTGCGTCGGTTTGACGGGCAGAATTCGCTACTAAATTAGGAGTAATCATGAATTTTTTACTGACTGCAGTACTGGCCGTCCAAATGTTGTCCGCGCTGGCGATGGTGGGCCTCATTCTGGTTCAGCATGGCAAGGGCGCCGACATGGGTGCAGCCTTTGGCAGCGGCGGTTCTGGAAGCTTGTTCGGCGCCAGTGGAAGTGCCAATTTTCTGTCACGCACGACCGGGGTACTGGCTGCGTTGTTCTTTGCCTGCACCCTCTTGCTTGCTTATTTTGGAGGGGTGCAACAGCCTCGCAGCGGTTCGAGTGTTCTGGACGGTATGGCTGTCATGGCTCCAGCCCTTCCCGCATCAGGCGCAGCGCAAATTCCTGGCACATCTGCACCCGCATCTGTCAATACGGCAGTTCCTTCAGTACCAGTTGTGCCTGCTTCAGGCGCGGGTCAAATTCCCACGAAATAAGACAACAAAGCCAAGGCTTCAAAGTGAAACCTTGCGATTTCAGGGTAAACTCTAAGACTGTCTGGAAAGCAAAAAAGCTGCAAAGTTTCCTCAAGCCATCCAGGCAAAAGCAAGTATCGCGGACGTGGTGAAATTGGTAGACACGCTATCTTGAGGGGGTAGTGCCGAAAGGTGTGCGAGTTCGAGTCTCGCCGTCCGCACCAAATTGAATAGTATCGGCAGCATGCCCCGGTGGCTGCTTTCGGCTCAAACGGCAAACTCGCACAAGCCGTGCAGGCAATCTGCGCGGCTTTCTTTGCGAGTGGCTTTTCAAAAGTTGAAACCCACGATGAACCTCGACCAATACCTTCCTGTTCTCTTGTTTGTCTTGGTGGGTGTGGGTGTCGGTATCTTGCCGATGGTCTTGGGTCGCTTGCTGGGGCCTGTCCGGCCGGACAGCGAAAAGAACTCTCCTTACGAATGCGGTTTTGAGGCTTTCGAAGACGCCCGCATGAAGTTCGACGTGCGTTACTACCTGGTCGCCATCCTGTTCATCCTTTTTGATCTTGAAATTGCTTTTCTGTTTCCGTGGGCGGTTTCACTCAAGGAAATTGGCCCGCTTGGATTTTGGTCGGTCATGGTTTTTCTTGGCATCTTGGTCGTCGGATTCGTCTACGAGTGGAAAAAAGGTGCGCTGGACTGGGAATAAGAGTGCGCTGTACTGGGGTTTAGGAAAAGCCTTACAAAGGTGTTTTCAAAAGGATACGGGTATGTCACTTGAAGGTGTTTTCAAAGAAGGCTTTGTGACCACGAGCTACGACTCGGTGGTCAACTGGGCCAAGACCGGTTCACTATGGCCCATGACCTTTGGTCTGGCTTGCTGTGCCGTGGAAATGATGCATGCGGGTGCTGCGCGCTATGACATTGACCGTTTTGGTATGTTGTTTCGACCCAGCCCGCGTCAATCCGATCTCATGATCGTTGCCGGAACCTTGTGCAACAAGATGGGCCCGGCGCTACGCAAGGTTTACGATCAAATGGCAGAGCCGCGTTGGGTGATTTCCATGGGGTCGTGTGCCAATGGCGGTGGTTATTACCATTACAGTTATTCCGTCGTTCGTGGCTGTGATCGTATCGTGCCGGTGGATGTGTATGTGCCCGGTTGCCCACCAACCGCAGAGGCATTGCTTTACGGCATTATCCAGTTGCAACAGAAGATTCGCCGGACCAACACGATTGCGAGGGCTTGATGACATTGTCCTCTCCTCCTGTTTCAATTTCACAGTTGGCTGAAACGATTGCATCGGCATTGGCTGGCAAAGCTAAAACAGTCAAGATTGCACTTGGGGAAATCACAGTAACTGTGTCGGCTTCCGATTATCTGGTGGCCGCAACATTGCTTCGTGATACTCCAGCATGCAAATTTGAGCAATTAATGGACCTTTGCGGACTGGACTATTCCGAATACAAAAATGGCCAATATGATGGCCTGCGCTATTGTGTTTCGTTGCATTTGTTATCTGTCAGTCTTAACCAACGGGTCCGGCTAAAAGTATTTTGTCCCGACGACGATTTTCCTGTAATCGATTCGGTCAACGGCATATGGAATTCCGCCAATTGGTTCGAGCGTGAGGCTTTTGACCTTTATGGCATTGTTTTTGAGGGTCACAACGACCTGCGTCGCATTCTGACTGACTATGGTTTTATTGGACATCCGTTTCGCAAAGATTTTCCAACCACCGGTCATGTGGAAATGCGTTACGACGCCGAGCAAAAACGTGTAATTTATCAGCCTGTCACCATCGAGCCGCGCGAGATGATTCCCCGCGTGATTCGCGAGGAAAACTACGGCGGTCTTCAATAGGCGGTTTTCGCAAGAGATTAGACATGGCTGAAATTAAAAACTACACGCTCAATTTTGGACCGCAGCATCCGGCAGCGCATGGCGTTTTGCGCCTTGTGCTCGAACTTGACGGAGAAGTGATCCAGCGCGCCGACCCGCATATCGGACTACTGCACCGAGCAACCGAAAAACTGGCCGAAAGCAAAACTTATATTCAGTCTTTGCCTTATATGGACAGACTTGACTATGTGTCAATGATGTGCAATGAGCATGCGTACTGCCTGGCCATCGAAAAACTGATTGGTGTGGATGTGCCGGTTCGGGCGCAATACATCCGTGTGATGTTTTCCGAAGTCACCCGTTTGCTCAACCACTTGATGTGGCTGGGCGCGCACGGCATCGACTGCGGCGCAATGAATATGTTGATTTATTGCTTTCGCGAGCGCGAAGTGCTGTTCGATATGTACGAGGCGGTGTCTGGCGCCCGCATGCATGCAGCGTATTTCCGTCCGGGTGGGGTGTACCGCGACCTGCCTGAAAGCATGTCGCAGTACAAGGTCAACAAGATTCGCAATGCCAAGGCGATTGATGCTTTGAACGAAAATCGTCAAGGCTCGCTGCTGGACTTCATCGACGACTTTGTGAAAAAGTTTCCAAAGCTGGTTGATGAATATGAAACCCTCTTGACCGATAACCGCATCTGGAAACAGCGCACCGTCGGCGTCGGCGTGGTGTCACCCGAGCGGGCATTGAATCTGGGTTTTACCGGTCCCATGCTCAGAGGTTCGGGCTTCGCCTGGGATCTGCGCAAACAGCAACCCTACGAAGTCTATGAGCATATGGATTTCGATATTCCGGTGGGTAAAACCGGTGACTGCTATGACCGCTATCTGGTGCGTATTGCCGAAATGCGCCAGTCCAATCGAATCATCAAGCAGTGCGTGGACTGGCTGCGTGTCAATCCTGGACCAGTGATCACCAGCAACCACAAGGTGGCACCTCCGAACCGCGAATCCATGAAGTCAAACATGGAAGAGCTGATTCACCATTTCAAGTTGTTCACTGAAGGTTTTCACGTGCCAGAAGGTGAGGCCTATGCCGCCGTCGAGCATCCCAAGGGTGAGTTTGGCATCTATATCGTCAGTGATGGCGCTAACAAACCATACCGGCTGAAGATCCGTCCACCTGGTTTTTCCCATCTTGCGGCCATGGATGAAATGGCCCGCGGTCACATGATTGCCGATGCCGTGGCGGTGATTGGCACGATGGATATCGTGTTTGGTGAAATTGACCGCTAACCGTATGACTTCTTCAATGATTTCTGAAAAAACTCAAGCGCTTTTTGACCGCGAAGTTGCAAAGTATCCATCTGACCAGAAGCAGTCGGCTGTCATGGCCTGCCTGCAGATCGTGCAGCAGGAACAGGGCTTTGTCAGCGCTGAAAGCGAAAAAATAGTGGCTGAATATTTGGGCATGGCACCAATTGCAGTTCATGAAGTCACGACCTTCTACAACATGTACAACCAGCGCCCAGTGGGCAAGTACAAGTTCAATGTCTGCACGAATCTGCCTTGCCAGTTGCGTGACGGTGCCAAGGCGCTGCACCATCTTGAGCAAAAACTCGGTATCGTGATGGGTGAAACAACGGCAGACGGCTTGTTCACGCTTCAGCAGTCTGAATGTCTGGGTGCTTGTGCCGATTCGCCGGTGATGCTGGTGAATGACATCCACATGTGCAGTTTCATGAGCAACGAAAAACTGGACCAGCTGGTTGATGGTCTAAAAATAGCGAAGGCTTAAGTCTATGACGCTTCCATTAAATTCCGGCGAAAACGCAATTGCCGAGTCCTTGCTGTCGCAATTTACAGCCACTGGGGTGCAGTCCTGCTTTCATGGCAGACATATCCACCCGCAAATCCTTGCCGATCTTGATGGTAGTAATTGGCGCCTTGATGACTACGAAGCCCGTGGCGGCTATCAAGCGTTGCGCAAAATTCTTGGCCAGGATGGTGGCGCTGGATTAACGCCCGACCAAGTCATTGCCGAAGTCAAGGCCAGCGGCTTGCGAGGCCGGGGTGGTGCGGGTTTTCCGACCGGTCTCAAGTGGAGCTTCATGCCACGCCAGTTCCCGGGTCAGAAGTATCTGGTCTGCAATTCTGATGAAGGCGAGCCAGGCACCTGCAAAGACCGTGACATCATGCAATACAACCCGCACAGCGTGATCGAAGGAATGGCGATTGCTGCTTATGCCATGGGTATCAGCGTCGGCTACAACTACATCCACGGCGAAATTTTTGCCACTTATCGCCGTTTCGAGGCAGCGCTGGATGAAGCGCGTGTTGCAGGCTTGTTGGGTGACGGTATTCTGGGAAGCGGCTTCAATTTCCAGCTTCATGCGTCGCATGGTTTTGGTGCCTATATTTGCGGTGAAGAAACCGCTCTGCTGGAGTCCCTGGAAGGCAAGAAGGGCCAACCGCGTTTCAAGCCGCCGTTTCCGGCAAGCTTCGGGCTGTATGGCAAGCCCACCACCATCAACAACACCGAAACCTTTGCTGCCGTGCCATGGATCATCCGCAATGGTGGCTCGGCCTACCTTGAGTGCGGCAAGCCAAACAATGGCGGCACCAAGATTTATTCAGTTTCCGGCGATGTTGAATTGCCTGGAAACTACGAAGTCCCGATGGGAACGCCCTTCGCCAAACTGCTGGAGTTGGCTGGCGGTGTTCGCAAGGGTCGCACACTCAAGGCTGTGATTCCAGGTGGGTCATCGTCGCCGGTGTTGCCTGCGACCATCATGATGGAATGCACCATGGACTATGACTCGATTGCCAAAGCTGGATCCATGCTGGGCTCAGGGGCAGTGATCGTTATGGATGATTCCCGCTGCATGGTCGAGTCTTTGAAGCGTCTTTCATACTTTTACATGCATGAATCGTGCGGTCAATGTACACCATGTCGCGAAGGAACGGGCTGGCTGTGGCGTGTGGTGGACCGCATCCACAACGGACTTGGTCGTGCCAGCGATCTGGACCTGCTCAATTCGGTAGCCGACAACATTCAGGGGCGAACGATTTGCGCCTTGGGCGATGCCGCAGCCATGCCGGTGCGCGCCATGATCAAGCACTATCGACATGAATTTGAAGCGATGATTCCAAAAATTGAATCACCTCCTGCCATGAATCCAAGCACCGTTCAGTCGATCAGTCGAACTGCGGCACAAGCCTGAACTGCGGAAAGAAAAAAATATGGTTGAAATAGAACTGGACGGCCAGAAGGTAGAGGTGCTTGAAGGCAGCACGGTGATGCATGCAGCTGAAAAAGCAGGTACCTATATTCCGCATTTCTGTTATCACAAGAAGCTGAGCATTGCCGCCAACTGCCGCATGTGCCTCGTCGACGTGGAAAAGGCGCCTAAACCCATGCCTGCATGCGCTACACCTGTCACGCAAGGCATGGTCGTGCACACCAAGAATGATAAAGCCATCAAAGCCCAGAAGGGCGTGATGGAATTTTTGCTGATAAATCATCCTTTGGACTGCCCGATTTGTGATCAGGGTGGAGAATGCCAACTGCAGGATCTTGCTGTAGGCTACGGCGCTGGTGAATCCCGGTATCAGGAAGAAAAGCGCATAGTTTTCCACAAGGATGTGGGACCCTTGGTTTCTATGCAGGAAATGAGCCGTTGCATACACTGCACCCGTTGCGTTCGTTTTGGACAGGAATTGGCCGGCGTGATGGAGTTGGGCATGTCGCACCGAGGCGAGCATGCTGAAATTGAAACTTTTGTGGGCATGTCGGTGGACTCGGAATTGTCCGGCAACATGATTGATCTTTGCCCGGTGGGCGCACTGACCAGCAAGCCGTTTCGCTACAGCGCCCGTACTTGGGAGTTGTCGCGCCGCAAGTCGGTCAGTCCTCATGACTCGACAGGTGCCAACCTGATCGTCCAGGTCAAGCATGACAAAGTAATGCGCGTGCTGCCGCTTGAAAACGAAGCTGTCAACGAATGCTGGATTGCAGACCGCGACCGTTTTTCCTATGAAGCCCTTAATACCGATGACAGGCTAACTCGCCCCATGCTCAAGCAGGGCGGTGAATGGAAAACGGTTGACTGGCAAACTGCACTTGAATATGTCGCCAATGGACTGAAACAGATCAAAACAGAGTACGGTGCCGACAGCATTGGCACACTTGCAAGCCCTCACAGCACGCTGGAAGAACTCCATTTGGCGTCTTCCCTGATGCGCGGGATTGGCAGCGAAAATATTGACTATCGCTTGCGCAATGCAGATTTCACCTCATCATCTTTGATTCGATGGCTCGGCACTTCCATTGCTTCGCTGTCGCAACTGCAGCGCGTCCTGGTGGTTGGCTCCAACCTGCGCAAGGACCATCCCTTGTTTGCACTGCGTATCAGGCAGTCGATCCGAAATGGCTGTGTGCTCAGTACGGTTAATTCTCTGAAAGAACTGCCCATAACGGATGCATGGGCAATGCCTGTCTCCAACGCGCTGCTGGCATCGTCTGAAAACTGGGCGCAATCGCTGGCCAATGTTGCCGCGGCAATTGCTGTTGAAAAGGGAGTGATCGCTCCCGTTTCCGGCGAAATCACTGAGACGGCAAAAGCAATAGCACTGTCTTTGATGAGTGGTGAGCGCAAAGCGATCCTGCTTGGTAATGCCGCTGCGCATCATGCCAATGCTTCCAGTCTGCTGGCACTGGCCAACTGGATAGGAGAGCAATGCGCCGCCAGCGTGGGTTTCCTGACGGAAGCTGCCAACACCGTTGGCGCACAATTCGTTAATGCACTCCCAGGCAAAGGGGGGTTGAATGCAGGCCAGATGCTCGATGGAAGACTCAAGGCCGTAATTCTGCTGAACAGCGAACCTGAATTCGATTCTGCTCCCGGTGTTCAATCCAAAGCTTCACTTAATTCTTCACAGATGGTTGTCACCTTGAGTCCTTTCAAGGCCAACATGAGTTTCAGCGATGTGATGTTGCCGATTTCTCCTTTTACCGAAACTCCAGGCACTTTTATCAACGCTGAAGGTCGTATCCAGAGTTTTCATGCAGTGGTCAAGCCCAATGGGGAAACGCGTCCTGCATGGAAAGTCCTGCGCGTACTGGCCAATTTGCTGGGTTTGTCAGGCTTTAATTTTGAATCGTCAAGCGATGTGCTAAAGAGCATTGGTGATGCCGGTGCCAGTCACATTGCTTCAGATCGATTGGGCAATTCAATCAAGCACGAGGTGGATGTTTCTGCCGTGAGTGGTCCTGCACCAGTGGTGGCAAGCATTTACCAACTCGATGGGTTGGTCAGACGTGCTACTTCGTTGCAGCTGACAGCCGATGCGCGTAAGGCTGCAAGTTTTGAAGGGTCGGGCGCATGATTGATGGAATATATGCAACGGGGCAAGGCTTGATGGGAGGAATTTGGCCTGCCACTGTCTGGCCTGTTCTCTGGGTGCTTATCAAAATTGTGGCAGTACTGGCACCGCTGATGGGATGCGTGGCTTATCTCACTTTATGGGAAAGAAAAGCCATTGGTTTTACACAGGTTCGCCTTGGTCCAAATCGAATCGGACCATTCGGCCTCCTGCAGCCGATTGCTGATGCACTCAAGCTGCTGACCAAAGAAATCATCATTCCCACAGCAGCCAGCAAGGGCTTGTTCGTGTTGGGTCCGATCATGACCATCATGCCAGCACTTGCAGCCTGGGCGGTGATTCCGTTTGGTCCTGATGTGGCGTTGGCCAATGTGAACGCTGGCTTACTGTTTATCATGGCCATCACTTCTCTGGAAGTTTACGGCGTCATCATTGCTGGCTGGGCTTCAAATTCCAAGTATGCGTTTTTGGGTGCAATGCGCGCATCGGCACAAATGGTGAGCTATGAAATCGCAATGGGCTTTTGCCTTGTGGTGGTGCTGATGGTTTCCGGCAGCTTGAACATGACAGATATTGTCATGAGCCAAGGCTCAGGCATGGCTGCCAGCAGGGGCCTTACCTTCCTGTCATGGAACTGGCTGCCTTTGCTGCCTATCTTCGTCGTATATTTTATTTCCAGTCTGGCAGAAACCAACCGTCACCCGTTCGACGTGGTGGAAGGCGAATCTGAGATCGTGGCTGGTCACATGGTGGAATATTCGGGCATGTCGTTTGCCATGTTCTTTTTGGCTGAATACGCCAACATGATTCTGGTTTCTGTTCTTTGTGTGCTGTTGTTCCTCGGCGGCTGGTTGTCGCCAATTGACCATGCATTGTTCAACTGGATTCCCGGCTGGATCTGGTTGGGTCTGAAGAGTTTCGTGGTCGTCACGATTTTTCTATGGGTTCGTTCAACATTTCCACGCTTTCGCTACGACCAGATCATGCGCTTGGGTTGGAAAATCTTTATACCTGTAACCCTGGTCTGGTTGGTGGTCGTTGGGGCCTGGATGCAGACCTCTTACAACATCTGGAAATAGGCAAAAAAGTCATGTCTGCTGTCGCATCCGTCAAGGATTTTGTCTCAAGTTTCATGTTGACCGAACTGCTCAAGGGCATGGCCCTGACCGGAAAATACATGTTCAGCCGCAAAATCACGATTCAGTTCCCTGAAGAAAAAACCCCATTGAGTCCACGTTTTCGCGGACTGCATGCATTACGCAGATACGAAAATGGAGAAGAGCGCTGCATTGCGTGCAAGCTTTGCGAAGCGGTGTGTCCGGCGCTTGCGATCACTATTGAATCGGATGTTCGCGAAGACGGCAGCCGACGTACATCGCGTTACGACATTGATCTGACCAAATGCATTTTTTGTGGATTTTGCGAAGAAAGCTGTCCGGTCGATTCCATTGTTGAAACACATATTCTGGAATACCACGGTGAAAAGCGGGGGGACTTGTATTTCACCAAAGAAATGCTGCTGGCCGTAGGCGACCGTTATGAGAGCGAAATTGCTGCCAACCGGGCGGCAGATGCCAAATACCGCTGAAAAATCGGCTCCATTGTTCGCTTTTGTAAGTAGAAAGAATCCCATTCAACATGGACGCTAAAACAGGTCTTTTTTACGTGTTTGCCGCAATACTGCTCTTTGCGGCGTTTCGCGTCATCACTGCACGCAATCCGGTGCACGCTGCACTTTTTCTGGTACTGGCATTTTTTCAGGCATCTGCTATCTGGATTTTGCTTGAAGCCGAGTTTTTGGCGATCACTCTGGTGTTGGTTTACGTGGGTGCTGTGATGGTGCTTTTCCTTTTCGTGGTGATGATGCTGGACATCAACCTGGACAGCGCAAGAAAGGGATTTTGGAAGCATTTTCCGCTGGCTGGAACAGTGGGCGCGGTTATTGCACTGGAAATGTCATACGTCTTGATGGGTGGTTTTCGTGAGCCGCCACAAGGTGCATCAGCCGCTGTGCCAGGCGACCTTGCGGCCCAGGTGTCCAACACCAAGGAATTGGGAAAGTTGCTTTATTCGCAATATATCTATCCACTTGAAATCGCAGCCGTGATTTTGCTGGTGGCCATTATTGCGGCTATTGCCTTGACCTTGCGTGAGCGCAAGGATTCTAAGCGAACCAATCCGGCAGAGCAGGTTCGTGTGAAGGCACAAGACCGTGTCAGGCTTGTCAAGATGAAATCAGTTGTTGCCGCACCTGACATTTTGCCTGCCGCATCGCTTGAGGAAAAAAAATAATGATGCTTACTCTTGGACATTTTCTTTCACTTGGCGCCATGCTTTTTGCCCTGTCTGTCATTGGTATTTTTTTGAACCGGAAAAATCTTATCGTGCTGCTCATGGCCATTGAACTAATGTTATTGGCCGTGAATATGAATTTTGTTGCATTTTCTTATTATCTGAATGACATGGCGGGCCAGGTATTTGTATTTTTCATACTGACTGTCGCGGCGGCAGAATCTGCCATTGGTCTCGCGATTCTGGTGCTGCTGTTCCGCAATAAATCCAGTATCAACGTCGACGACCTCAATACGCTTCAGGGTTGACAACAAGATGAGCCAAACCCTTTCTGCATCGACGTTGCTGGCCGTTCCGCTGGCACCTCTAACCGGCGCGCTGCTGGCCGGGATTCTTGGAACCACTTTTGGTGGCAACTGGATAGGACGCCGTCTCGCGCACACCCTGACCATTCTGGGTGTTTTTGTAGCCTTCATCATTTCTGCCATGACACTGCAAAGTGTCGTCGGTGATGGTGCGCGGTTTAACGAAACGCTTTACACATGGATGATGGTGGGCGACCTGAAGATGGAGGTTGGTTTTCTGGTAGATGGTTTGACCGCCATGATGATGTGCGTGGTGACTTTTGTTTCGCTCATGGTGCATATCTACACCATCGGCTATATGGAAGAAGATGCGGGCTACAACCGTTTCTTTGCCTATATTTCTCTGTTTACGTTCTCCATGCTGATGCTGGTGATGAGCAATAACATGCTCCAGCTGTTCTTTGGCTGGGAAGCGGTAGGCTTGGTTTCCTATCTGCTGATCGGTTTTTGGTTCAACAAGCCCAGTGCGATCTTTGCCAATATGAAGGCTTTCCTGGTAAACCGGGTCGGCGACTTTGGCTTTATTCTGGGGATTGCGCTGATTGCTGCTTACGCAGGTACGCTGAACTATGGCGAGGCTTTTGCAAAAGCCGACGAGCTTTCCAGGCTGACATTTCCCGGCACTGGCTGGATGTTGATCACCGTAATCTGTATTTGCCTGTTCATCGGTGCCATGGGCAAGTCGGCCCAGTTCCCCTTGCACGTCTGGCTGCCCGACTCCATGGAAGGTCCAACACCGATCTCGGCGCTGATTCATGCCGCGACCATGGTCACGGCGGGTATTTTCATGGTGGCCCGGATGTCGCCGCTGTTTGAACTTAGCGATACGGCGTTGAGTTTTATCATGGTCATTGGTGCCATCACCGCGTTGTTCATGGGCTTTCTGGGCATCATCCAGAACGACATCAAGCGGGTCATTGCCTATTCCACGTTATCTCAACTGGGCTATATGACCGTGGCGTTGGGCGCATCAGCCTACTCGGTAGCCGTCTTTCACCTGATGACCCATGCGTTTTTCAAGGCCTTGCTCTTTCTGGGAGCTGGCTCTGTGATCATTGGGATGCACCACAATCAGGACATACGTTGGATGGGTGGCGTGCGCAAGTACATGCCCATCACTTGGATCACCTTTTTGTTAGGTTCGCTGGCCCTCATCGGCACACCATTCTTTGCCGGTTTTTACTCTAAGGACAGCATTATTGAGGCTGTGGCCGAAAGCCATCTATGGGGCAGTGGCTTTGCTTATTTCGCTGTCTTGGCAGGTGTTTTTGTAACTGCTTTCTACTCTTTTCGGCTGTATTTCCTTGTCTTTCATGGCAAGGAACGCTACGACCAGAATCCTGATGCGCACCATGATTCACATGACGACCACAGTCATCACGATGCTAACCACGAACCCCATGAATCTCCGTGGGTCGTGACTTTGCCATTGGTTTTGCTGGCCATTCCGTCGGTCATCATCGGTTTTCTAACGATTGAGCCGATGCTGTATGGTGAATTTTTCAAAGATGCGATTTTTGTCAATCTGGAACGGCATCCCGCCATGGAAGAAATGGCTGCGCTGTTTCATGGGCCCCTCCAGATGGCAACGCATGGCTTGACTGCGCCTCCTTTCTGGCTCGCCCTGTGCGGTGTAGTACTGGCCTATTACATGTACATGGTCAATCCTGCCTTGCCTGCAGCCATCAAGCGCAACCTGAGCCCTATCTACACACTGCTCGAAAACAAGTACTACCTCGACTGGTTCAATGAAAACGTCATTGCACGGGGCATGCGTGGACTTGGTACTGTGTTTTGGAAGGTAGGTGACCAGATGGTGATTGATGGCGCGCTGGTCAACGGTTCCTGGAAGCTCGTTGGTTGGGTGTCCAGCATGGTCAGGCGCCTGCAATCGGGTTACATCTATCACTATGCCTTTGGCATGATTCTCGGCATTTTTGTGTTGATGACGTATTTCGTCTGGCTCAACCGATAAATACAATCTAGAAGAAGAAGGAAGAGAAAAATGGGATTGTTGAGCCTCGCCATCTGGGTGCCGATTTTTTTTGGTGTCGGTTTACTGGCCCTGGGTAAGGAAAGTCATGTGCGCACCGTTCGCTGGATCGCACTGATCGGCGCCACCATCAGTTTTCTGGTCACGTTGCCCCTGTATACAGGTTTCGAATTGGGCACGTCGGCCATGCAATTCGTTGAGAAAAGCAGCTGGATTCCACGTTTCAACATGAATTACCACTTGGGAGTGGACGGCATTTCGCTGTGGTTTGTGCTCTTGACGGCATTTATCAATGTGGTGGTCATCATCGCCAGCTGGGAAGCCATCACGACCCGTGTCAACCAGTACATGGCGTCCTTTTTGATCTTGAGCGGCCTGATGATTGGTGTTTTCGCAGCGCTGGACGGTATGCTTTTTTACGTCTTCTTTGAAGCTACATTGATTCCAATGTACCTGATCATTGGAATTTGGGGCGGACCGAACAAGATATACGCAGCCTTCAAGTTTTTCCTTTACACGCTGCTTGGCTCACTGCTGATGCTGGTTGCGCTTATTTTCTTGTACAACAAGTCGGGCGGTAGTTTCGACATTCTGGCGTGGCACCAACTTCCCCTTTCAGCCACAGCGCAGACCCTTCTTTTCTTTTCTTTCTTTGCCGCGTTTGCTGTCAAGGTTCCAATGTTTCCGGTGCATACCTGGCTGCCTGATGTCCACGTTGAAGCGCCAACCGGCGGCTCTGCCGTGCTGGCAGCGATCATGCTCAAGTTAGGCGCTTACGGATTTTTGCGTTTTTCAATGCCAATCGTGCCCGATGCTTCGCGCGAGTGGGCATGGTTGATGATTACCTTTTCCCTGATAGCCGTGATCTATGTGGGCTTGGTGGCGCTGGTCCAGCGTGACATGAAAAAGCTTGTAGCCTATTCATCGGTAGCGCACATGGGTTTTGTGACGCTCGGTTTTTTCCTGTTCAACGACCTGAGTGTTTCGGGCGGCATTGTCCAGATGATTGCACACGGGTTTGTTTCTGCCGCCATGTTCCTGTGTATTGGTGTGCTGTACGACCGTGTGCATTCGCGCGAGATTGCAAGTTATGGTGGCGTCGTCAACACCATGCCCAAGTTCGCAGCCTTTGCACTGTTGTTTGCCATGGCCAATTGTGGATTGCCGGCAACCGCAGGCTTCGTGGGCGAATGGATGGTGATTCTGGGTGCAGTCAAGTCGAATTTCTGGATTGGCATGGCGGCGGCTTCGGCACTGATCTCGGGTGCGGCTTACACGCTGTGGATGTACAAGCGTGTGTACCTCGGCCCTGTGACGAATGAAAAGGTCAAGAACTTGCTTGATATCAATAGTCGAGAGTTTCTGATGCTGGCGATGCTGGCTGTCGCAGTGCTCTACATGGGTCTTTATCCCAAGCCGTTTACCGATGTGATGAACACGTCTGTGGCTGACTTGCTAAGGCATGTCGCGCTTTCGAAACTGAACTAAGAAAACTCAAAGAATTCAGATGATTGACAAACTCAGTTGGATCGCGGTTTATCCGGAACTTGTTTTATTGGTGATGTCCTGCGTTATCGCGCTGGTCGATCTGGGCGTCAAGACGCCACGACGCTCGCTCACCTATGGGTTGACGCTGCTGACCCTTGCAGTAGTAGCCATCATGGAAGCCAATACGGCACTCGGCGGACAGGTTTTTTATGGGTTTGGCAACATGGTGGTGGTGGACCCCATGGGCAGCTGGATGAAATGCTTTGCAAGCATTGCCTTGATGGTCACCATCGTCTATGGCCGGCCTTATGCCGCTGACCGCGACATGCTGCGCGGTGGTGAATTCTTTACGCTGAGCCTGTTTGCCTTGCTGGGCATGTTCGTGATGATTTCAGGCCATAACTTCCTGGTGCTCTACATGGGCCTGGAATTGATGGCGCTGTCCAGCTACGCACTTGTCGCCTTGCGCCGGGACGACGCGCAGGCAACCGAAGCCGCCATGAAATATTTCGTTCTCAGTGCACTGGCTTCCGGTTTCCTGCTTTACGGCCTTTCCATGCTTTATGGCGCTACCGGCTCGCTGAACATCAATGAGGTTTTCAACGCCATTGCCAGTCGGCAGGTCAAGCATCAGGTACTGGTATTCGGTCTGGTTTTCATTGTGTCGGGACTGGCTTTCAAGCTGGGAGCAGTGCCATTTCATATGTGGTTACCCGACGTTTACCATGGCGCACCGACTGCCGTCACGCTGATCATCGGCGGTGCACCGCAGCTGGCTGCATTTGCGATGACGATTCGCCTTCTTGTCGAAGGCCTGCTGCCGCTGGCGATTGACTGGCAGCAGATGCTGGCATTGATGGCGATAGGATCCCTGCTGATTGGCAACCTGGCCGCTGTGGCGCAGACCAACCTCAAGCGCATGCTGGCGTTTTCGACCATTTCCCAGATGGGCTTTTTGCTGCTGGGTCTTTTGGCGGGGGTGGTCAATGGCAATCAACTCAACACTGAATCGGCTTACAGCGCCGCCATGTTCTATGCCTTGACCTACGTACTGACCACACTTGCCGCTTTCGGCATCATTTTGCTGCTGGCCCGTAATGGGCACGAATCCGAAGAAATCACCGATCTTTCCGGGTTAAACCAGCGCAGCCCCTTGTACGCCGGTGTCATGGCAATGAGTATGTTTTCTTTGGCCGGACTGCCCCCGCTGGTAGGCTTCTACGCCAAGTTGGGTGTGCTGCAGGCCTTGATCTCGTCAGGCAAGACAAGTTATCTGGTACTGGCTGTCTTTGCCGTGATGATGTCGTTGATTGGTGCTTTCTACTACCTTCGGGTGATTAAAGTCATGTACTTTGACGCCCCTCACTCCCACAATGCGCAGCCAATCAATGCGCCGGCTGATGCCCGGATTGTGCTGGCCATCAATGGCGCGCTGCTTTTGGTGCTGGGCATTGCCCCAGGCGGTTTGATGGCCCTGTGTGCCCAGTCGATCAACAGCATCGTCAACTCGCTCGGAGTCTGAGGTTGGACCAGACTGTTTCGGTATGGCTGGTAGTAGTGCTTGCCTTGTTAATGGCTAACATGCCTTTTGCCAGCAATAGGCTATTTGCAGTCTACGCACTCAATTCGCCTAAAAATCTAGCCGTCCGGCTGGCAGAATTATTGGTTTGGTATTTGGTGGTGGGTGGCGTGGGCCTGTACCTTGAGCAGCGAAATGGGCAAATTGCACCTCAGGGCTGGGAGTTTTATGCGATCACAGGAACCCTTTTTCTGACGTTTGCCTTTCCCGGTTTTACCTACCGCTATTTGTTTAAGCACCGATCATGACGACTGAACCTAATACGCAGGACAGCGTTGCGGGTGACGTTTCTCAACTGGCTGAAATAAAAATCAGTTCCGACGAGATCCTTGCCGGGAATTTTCTTCAGATCTGCCGCGATACGGTCAGTCTTCCCGATGGACGGCATACCACGCGCGAATATGTGGTCCATCCAGGTGCCGTGATGATCATTGCGTTGCTGGATGACGGACGCGTGGTGCTGGAGCGCCAGTTCCGGTATCCGCTGCATGCCGTGATGGTCGAGTTTCCTGCGGGAAAACTTGATGCCGGCGAATCATCGTTGGCTTGCGCCAAACGCGAACTGCAGGAAGAAACGGGCTATACCGCGCGTGAGTGGGTCAAAGCAGGCGTGCTGCATCCGGCTATTGCTTATTCCACTGAATTCATCGACATCTGGTTTGCACGCGGATTGACACTTGGCGAGCAACAACTCGACAGCGGCGAATTTCTAGAGGTGTTCAGCGCGACACCTGACGAGTTGATGAAATGGTGCGCCAGCGGCAAGGTGACCGATGCCAAGACGCTCACCGGGATGCTGTGGTTGGCGAACATGTTGTCGGGTGCATGGACATTGCAATGGCAGGCAGCACAGCCTTAACGGTCTTGCCATACTGCGACCATGAAAGTCCTGAATCTACGTTGTTCGCGCCTGCATTCGTTTGAAGGCTGGTTCGGTTCGGAATGTGAATTCCAGGACCAGCAACAACGCGGTCTGATGGCCTGTCCCCTGTGTGCCGACACCAGCATTCAAAAAATGCCCAGCGCTCCCCGGCTCAATTTTGGCGGGCATTGCGCCCCTGAAACTGGCCCAAGCCGCACTGACCCTGAGGCGCCTTCCCATTCCAGGGGTAATTCTGTGTCGCAAGACCAAACGGCGCATACTAGTCAAGCAAAAAGCACGCTGTCGGAACCCGACCTTGCCGCACAGGCTGCCTTTTTGAACGCTTTGCGTCAAGTGGTGGCAGGGACCGAAGACATGGGCACGCGCTTTGCCGAGGAAGCTCGCAGAATGCACTATGGGGAAGTCGAAGCGCGCAGTATTCGCGGCCAGGCCAGCGCACGCGAGGCAGTGGAACTTTTGGAGGAAGGGATTGAGGTCCTCCCGCTGCCCATGCTCGCCGCCCTCAAGGAAACCCTGCAGTAGCAGGCCATCACAGGGCAGGCCGTTTACGCCTGCCGTTTGACAACCTGGCAACCATCAGGGGTACAGGCCGCGCAGTTCGCGCGTATGCAGGATTCGCTGGCAGGCCACGATGAAAGTGGCTGTGCGCAGGCTGACCTTTTTTTCCTGTGCGACTTGCCAGACGGCTGCAAAGGCGGTCTTCATGATTTTCACCAGACGTGCGTTGATCTCGTCCTCGTCCCAGAAAAAGCTGGAAAAATCCTGCACCCATTCAAAGTAGCTGACCGTCACGCCCCCGGCATTGGCAATCACGTCGGGAAGCACCAGGACATTGCGTTCCTGCAGGATGTCGTCAGCTGCAGGGGTCGTCGGTCCGTTGGCGCCTTCAATGATCATGCGGGCCTTGATGCGGCCGGCATTGGCGGCGGTAATCTGTTGCTCCAGCGCTGCCGGAATCATGATGTCGCAATCGACGCCCCAGAACTCTTCGTCGGCGATGACGTCGGCATCGGCAAAGCCGGCCACACTACCCGTGTTGGCTACATGCTGCAGCAGTGCGGGAACATCCAGTCCGGCATCACTGAAAATCGTGCCGCCATGGTCCTGCACGGCAACGATGCGTGCGCCCGTTTCGGCAAACAACTTGCCGGCCACGCCGCCTACGTTGCCAAAACCCTGCACTGCAACCCGCGCCGTGGCAATGTCCAGCCCGATGTGCCGTGCTGCTTCCGTGCCTACCGTGAACACGCCGCGCCCGGTGGCTTCACGCCGGCCCAGTGAGCCGCCCAGATCGACCGGCTTGCCCGTGACCACGCCGGTTGCGGTGGAGCCGGTATTCATGGAATAAGTGTCCATCATCCAGGCCATGATCTGCTCGTTGGTGTTGACGTCAGGCGCCGGTATGTCTTTGTTGGGGCCGATGATGATGCCGATTTCGCTGGTGTAGCGGCGCGTCATGCGTTCGAGTTCGCCGAGCGAGAGCTTTTTCGGGTCGACGCGAATGCCGCCCTTTGCGCCGCCGTAGGGCACATTGACGGCCGCATTCTTTACCGACATCCATGCCGACAGCGCCATGACCTCGGACAAGGTGACATCCTGGTGAAAGCGAACGCCGCCCTTGCCGGGCCCGCGCGAAACATTGTGCTGCACGCGGTAGCCTTCAAAATGCGCCACCGTGCCGTTGTCCATGTGAATCGGCACATCGACTATCAAAATGCGCTTGGGTCGCTTGAGGGTTTCGGCCCAACGCGCCAGGCTTCCCAAATGTGGAATGACCCGGTCGACCTGCTGGAGATAATTTCCCCACGGTCCAAGGTTGTCGGCCTGAAGGTAGGACGGAAGGGACGAGCCCGCCACGATCGTACTTTCACCTTCAGCAGCATTTTGTGACATAAGAAATCCTTGTAAAAAAATTAAGGTAGCGCAGCTTAAAGCGCGCAACCTCGACTGTCCAAGGCCTACTTTATGCGTATTTATGCATTAAATGCATAGTTTTTGAAAATTGCCCCGAAATTCGTTCGGATGGCTAATTGGAACATTGCGTAACACTGGGCCGTTCGAAGAAGTTTCAATCAATAGCATGTCAAGTTTGTCAGCAGCCAGCCAGCCAGCCAGCCAGCCAGCCAGCCAGCCAGTCAGTCAGTCAGTCAGCAGTGCGGGGCTTCGTGCGAAACGTTTTCCCTGAGGGGGGTTATGCCACGAACTGAAGCGCAGCCAGACGCGCATACACCTGGTTGGCAGCCATCAGCTGTTCGTGACTTCCCTGTTCCACGATGCGGCCATGGTCAATCACCACGATCCGGTCGGCCTTCTTGACCGTCGCCAGCCGGTGCGCAATGACCAGCGTGGTGCGGTCCTTCATGGCGGATTCGAGCGCCGCCTGCACCATGCGCTCGCTCTCAGCGTCCAGCGCGCTGGTGGCTTCGTCGAGCAGAAGCAGTGGCGAATTCTTCAGCATCGCCCGCGCAATCGCGATTCGCTGGCGCTGGCCGCCCGACAGGCGCACGCCGCGTTCGCCCAGGAAGGTGTCGAAGCCTTCGGGCAGCGCGCTGATGAATTCATGCGCAAACGCAGCCTGGGCTGCGGCCTTGACGTCCTCGTCCGTCGCGTCCGGCTTGCCGTAGCGGATATTTTCCAGTGCAGTGGTCGAGAAAATCACCGCATCCTGGGGCACCAGGCCGATGCGGCCACGCAGATCTTCCAGCGACATGTCGCGGGTAGCCACGCTGTCGAGTTCAATCCGGCCCGAGGCCGGGTCGTAAAAGCGCAGCAGCAGCTGGAACACCGTGCTTTTGCCCGCACCGCTGGGGCCGACGATGGCGATGGTTTCACCCGGCGCCACGCTCAAGTTGAAATCCACCAGCGCCGGCTGCGTGGGCCGGGAGGGGTAGTGAAACGTGATGTTTTCAAATTTAATAGCACTCCCTGCCCGTGTGACATGCGCAGCAAGCGGATTCGAAGGGGAAGTGACAGGGGACTCGCTGTCCAGCAGTTCCATCAGCCGTTCGGTGGCGCCTGCTGCGCGGAGCAGGTCGCCGTAGACCTCGCCGAGCACCGCCGCCGCGCTGGCCAGGATGATCACATAGACCACCGTCTGGCCCAGATGGCCGGCGGATATGTCGCCGCGCATCACTGCCTGTGTGCCCTGGTACAGACCCCAGAGCAATGCTGCCGAGGTGGCGATGATGATGAATGCCACCAGCACCGAGCGCGCTTTTGTGCGGCGAACGGCAATGGCGAAGGCATCGTCCGTGGACCGGTCGAAACGTGCCGCCTCCCGGTCTTCGGCGGTGTAGCTTTGCACCACCGGAATGGCATTGAGCACTTCGGCGGCAATTGCGCTGGAGTCGGCCACGCGGTCCTGACTGGCGCGCGAGAGCTTGCGCACGCGCCGTCCGAACCACATGGAAGGCGCGACGATCAGCAGCAGCGCACCAAGCACCTGCACCATTAAATAGGGGTTGGTGAACACCAGCATGCCCAGCGCGCCCACGCCCATGACGGCGTTGCGCAAACCCATGCTCAGCGACGAGCCCACCACCGTCTGCACCAGCGTGGTGTCGCCCGTCAGGCGCGACAGCACCTCGCCGGTTTGTGTGGTTTCAAAAAACTCCGGGCTTTGCCGGAGCACATGCGAATACACCGCGTTGCGAATGTCAGCCGTGACGCGCTCGCCCAGCCAGCTGACGGTGTAGAAGCGCCCGGCCGAAAAAAGCCCCAACGCAGCCGCCACGCCAAACAGTTCGAAAAAATGGGTTCGGAGCGCCATCAGTTGCTCGCCTTTGTCGGCCGCGCCCATGCCGCCGTCGATCAGTCCGCGCAAGGCCAGCGGAAACACCAGTGTCGCCACGGCGGCCATCACCAGGAAAAGCACTGCCAGTCCGATGCGTCCTGAATACGGCCGCAGAAAAGGAATCAGCCCCGACAGCGACCGGGGCGATCCCTTGGCGGGCGGGGAATTTGGAAGGATTGAAGTGCGGGAGGGAAGGGGCGTCGCGGTGGAAGTAACCATGAGGGTTATTTTATCGTTAAAGCTTGGCATTGCAAACACAGGCTTGACAATAGTTGCCCAAGCAAGTATTATTCAGGTTATGGATTCAACCCACAATTCCGCCCCTCGCCAAGAAGCCTCTGCCAGCCCTCCGGCTGATTTCTACCGTGCAGAAAGCTACACGCCTGACGACAGCATTGGCTACATGATGCGACGCATCATTTCCCTGGTCGCGCAAGGCGTCGAGCGCGAACTCGAACCCTCGGGCCTGACCAATGCGCAATGGGTGCCCATGTTCAAGCTCTACATGGGCTGCGCTTCGACTGCTGCTGAACTGGCGCGCCAGTGCGAGCTAGACGCCGGCTCGATGACGCGACTGCTGGACCGTTTGGAAGCCAAGCAACTGTGTAGCCGCATCCGTTCGTCAGACGACCGGCGGGTGGTCAACCTGGAACTCACCGATGCGGGACGCGCGGCAGCTCAGGAGATTCCTGCGGTTCTCTGCGGCGTACAAAACGCATTGCTGGCCGGCTTTTCGGCCGAAGAATGGGAAATCCTCAAAAGTTACTTGCGCCGCATGCTGGACACAGCGCAAACCCTTCACGCATCGACAGAAAAAAATGATAAATAAATCCCCAACTTTCTGTGACGAAGAACGCGCACAGGCTTGCACCGAACTGGCGTGCACCCCCGGCGGGGCTGCCTTGCCCGTGTGGCGCGCCTCGGTGCGCATGGCGCTGGTTTCTGCGGCCAGCGTGGTGGCGGCCGGCTTGATTGCCACTGGCATGGTGGGATGCGCCGACATGTCGGGCATTGCGCCGCAGGCGAGCCTGCGGGATGCCGCGTCGCTCGGCCTGGGAACGGTCTTTGTCCAAGCCCAGCCGCAGACAACGGTGGCGACCGAATGGTGGCGCGACTTTGGCGATGAAACGTTGAACACCCTGGTTGCCCGATCGCTTGAAGCCAGCCCGAATTTGAAGCTGGCGCAAGCCCGTCTGGCGCGTGCGCAAGCCGTCACGGAAGTGGCTAATGCCGCCATGCTGCCGCAAGTCAATGGCCAGCTCGATCTGACGCGTCAGCGCTACACCGCCAACGGCGCAGTGCCCCCGCCGCTGGCCGGTTCAATCCGTGACAGCGGAACAGCGCAGCTGGCTGCCAGCTGGGAGCTTGACTTTTTCGGCAAGAACCGGGCGGCGCTCGATGCCGCACTGGGCAGCGCCAATGCGGCCGAGGCCGATGCCCAAGCGGCCCGCGTGCTGCTGGCCAGCCAGGTCGCCCGAAGCTACTTTCAGCTGGTGCGGTTGAACGAGCAGGCCGCCGTGGCGCGCCGCACGCTGGCGCAGCGCGAACAAACCCTGGGGCTGGTCACCGACCGCGTCAATGCCGGCCTGGACACCCGGCTGGAGTTGCGCCAGAGCGAAGGCGGCCTGCCCGAAGCGCGCCTGCAACTGGAGGTCATCCAGGAACAGATGGCGCTGACGCGCAACGCGCTCAACGCACTGACGGGTCAATCAAATACTGCTTCTGCGCTTATTCCATCAGCACAATCAGCTATTAAAAATGTAGTTCTTGCAGCGGTAATTCCCGCTGACCTGCTGGGCCGCCGCGCCGACATTGCCGCTGCGCGCTGGCGCGTCGAAGCGTCGTCGAGTGATGTGGCAAATGCCAAAACCCAGTTTTACCCAAACATCAACCTGGTCGCTTTTGCCGGTTTTTCCAGTATTGGCCTGGGCAATCTGCTGAACTCGGGCAGCCAGCAATGGGGCGTCGGTCCGGCCATACGCCTGCCGATTTTCGAGGCGGGCCGGCTGCGCGCCACCCTGCGCGGCAAAACGGCTGATCTGGATGCCGCCGTCGAAAGTTACAACGCCGCCGTGATCGACGCGGTGCGCGATGTCGCCGACCAGGTGGCGTCTTCCCAAGCCATCAGCCGTCAGCAGGCCGAACAGCACGCGGCGCAGGATGCGGCCGAAAGTGCCTACGACATCGCCGTGCAGCGTTACAAGGCCGGGCTCGGTAATTACCTGAATGTGCTGACGGCCGAAACCAGTGTGCTGGCCCAGCGCCGGCTGGGTGTTGACCTGGCGGGCAGGGCGCTCGATACGCAAGTCGCGCTGATTCGCGCGCTGGGTGGCGGTTATGCGTCCAAGTCAGTGCCCGCCGCGCAAGAGAATTCAAAAATCATAGCTGTCAGTGCCCGTCCCTAAAGCGCAAACAGCCTGTCTGACCAATAAAGCAACTTTGGCCAACCGTTTCTGAACAGCGCTGCAGCCGCGCAAGCCATTTCCAACACACATTGAACGACACCATGAACGCACCCCAAGTTCCTGCTTCTTCCGCTAACCCGGCCAACTCCGCTTCCCCCAGCCCGGACGCGCCCGTCCAACGGCCCGGGGGCAATCCCAAGCGCAAGAAGGCGCTGACGGCGCTTGCCAGCATCGTGGTCGTCGCCGGCCTGGGCTGGGCGGCTTATGAATACCTGGTGGCCAGCCATTACGAATCGACCGACAACGCCTATGTCCAGGGCAACATTATCCAGATCACACCGCAAATCGGCGGCACTGTCGTGGGGCTGATGGCCGACGACACCGACTTTGTCAAGGCCGGCCAGCCGCTGGTGCAGCTCGACCCGGCCGATGCCCGCGTGGCACTGGACCAGGCCGAAGCCGCACTGGCCCAGGCGGTGCGCCAGGCGCGCACGGTGTATGCCAACAACGGCCCGCTGAGCGCGCAGATCACGTTGCGCAATGCCGAGGTGAGCAAGGCCAACAGCGACATCGCGCGCGCCGCCGACGACCTGGCGCGCCGCCAGTCGCTCGCTGGCAATGGCGCGGTGTCCAAAGAAGAACTCGGTCATGCGCAAACGCAACTGGCCAATGCCAAAAGCGCGCTGGCGGCTGCGCAGGCCGGCGTCGTGGCCGCACGCGAACAGCTTGCCAGCAACCAGGCGCTGACCGACGGCACGGCCATCGAGCAGCATCCCGCGGTGCTGGTGGCGGCGGCCAAGGTGCGCGAGGCATTTCTGGCTTCCCAGCGCACCGCCCTGAGCGCGCCGGTCGATGGCTATGTCGCCAAGCGCACGGTGCAGTTGGGCCAGCGGGTGGCTGCCGGCATGCCGCTGATGGCGGTGATTCCGCTGAACGAGGTCTGGGTGGATGCCAACTTCAAGGAAGTGCAGTTGCGCGATATCCGCATCGGGCAGCCGGTGACGCTGGTGGCCGACCTGTACGGCAAGAAGGTGGACTACCGCGGCACCGTGGCCGGCCTGGGCGTGGGCACCGGTGCGGCGTTTTCGCTGCTGCCGGCGCAAAACGCCACGGGCAACTGGATCAAGGTGGTCCAGCGCGTGCCGGTGCGCATCGCATTGGAACCAGCCCAACTTGCCCAACATCCCCTGCGGGTGGGCCTGTCGATGGAGGCCGAAGTCGATATCAGCAACAAGGAAGGCAAGGCGCTGGCCGATGCGCCACGCGATGCCGCCCAGTCGCACACGCAGGCGTTTGCCATGCAGGACGATGCCGGCGACGAGGAAGTCAGGCGCGTGATTGCCGCGAATTCCGGACGGTCCGTCAAGACGGGCAAGACTGACAACACCGACGTCAAAGCGTTGGTTTCTTCGTCACTTGCCGGCGGACAGGCTGCGCTGCCACATTGATCAGACCTGTTTTTCATAACGTTCCGTCAAGGCTTTCATGGCGACTGCAACCCCCTCCGCATCCGATTTCCTTCCGCCGCCGCCGCTGAGTGGCTCGGCCCGCATGTGGGGCACGCTGGCGCTGTCGGCCGCCACCTTCATGAATGTGCTCGACACGTCGATTGCCAATGTCTCGCTGCCGGCCATTGCAGGTGACCTGGGCGTCAGCCCGACCCAGGGCACCTGGGTGATCACCAGTTTTGGCGTGGCCAACGCGATTGCCGTGCCGCTGACCGGCTGGTTGTCGCAGCGTTTTGGCCAGGTTCGGCTTTTTACCACCAGCATCATCCTGTTCGTGATCATGTCCTGGCTGTGCGGACTGGCGCCGAACATGACCACGCTGATTTTTTTCCGCGTGTTGCAGGGGCTGGTGGCCGGTCCGATGATTCCGCTGTCGCAGGCGCTGCTCCTGTCCAGTTATCCGAAAGCGCTGGCCGGGACGGCGATGGCGCTGTGGTCCATGACCACGCTGGGCGCGCCGGTCATGGGGCCATTGCTGGGCGGCTGGATCACCGACAACATTTCGTGGCCGTGGATTTTCTACATCAACATTCCCGTGGGTTTTGGCGCGGCCTTCATCACCTGGAGCATTTTCCGAAACCGGGAAAGCCAGACCCGCAAGCTGCCTATCGACTCGATTGGCCTGGCGCTGCTGGTGATCTGGGTCGGCGCACTGCAGATCATGCTCGACAAGGGCAAGGAACTGGACTGGTTTCATTCCGGCCAAGTCATTGCGCTGGGTATTGTGGCGCTGGTCGGGCTGATCGCCTTTGTGATCTGGGAGCTGACTGAAGAGCATCCGATTGTGGACCTCAGCCTGTTCAAAAGGCGCAACTTCTGGGCCGGTGCGCTCGCGCTTTCCGTCGGTTATGGCCTGTTTTTCGGCAATGTGGTGCTGCTGCCGCTGTGGCTGCAGCAATACATGGGCTACACCGCCACGCAGGCCGGCATGGTCTTGGCGCCTGTCGGGGTGTTGGCCTTGCTGCTGTCACCGCTGGTTGGCAAGAACATCGGCAAGACCGACCCACGCCACTTTGCCACCGTGGCGTTCGCCGTGTTTGCGCTGGTGCTGTGGATGCGCTCGAACTTCAACACCCAGGCCGACATGGGCACCATCTTGATTCCGACCGTTATCCAGGGTGTGGCGATGGCCTGCTTTTTCATTCCGCTGGTGACCATCACGCTGTCGGGCCTGCCGTATGACAGGATTCCTGCCGCTTCGGGGCTGTCCAACTTCGTGCGTATCCTGGCCGGCTCGTTCGGCACCTCGATTGCCACCACGGTCTGGCAAAACCGTGCCGCCATGCACCATTCGCAACTCAGCGAGTATGTCAACCCGGGCAGCGTGGCTGCCAACACTGCACTTTCCGGTCTGGCCAGCGCCGGGCTGTCAGCCGAGCAGGCGCTGGGCGCCATCAACCGGCTGGTTGATCAGCAGGCTTACATGCTGGCCGCCAACGACGTGTTTTATGCGTCAGCGCTGATCTTTTTGCTCTTGATTCCGCTGATCTATCTGACGCGGCCGACACACGCAGGCGCGGGCAGTGCCGACGCAGCGGCCGGTGCGCACTGAAGAGAGCTTTTTCAGTCAGTCAAGCATCAAACAGGCCGCTTGCGCACAGTGGGTATGCGCGAGCAGCTATTTATTAAATAGCAACACTGCACGACGCCTTGAAAACCTTGGTTGAAAGTCAGGCCGTTTGGGCCTGCAGCGCGGCAGCGGCAATGTCCAGCGAGCGCAGCCGCAAAGCCGGATCGTAGATGTCGCAAACCAGCATGAACTCGTCGGCGTTCGTGGCCTCGGCCAGTGCGCTCAGGCCTTCATGCACGGTGTCGGGGCCGCCAATCACGGCGGCGGCCAGGAAGTCGCCGATGGCCGCACGCTCCTGCGGATGCCGCTGGGACAGGAAATTGGCCGTCGGCGGCAGCAGGCCGCGCCGCTCGCCCGTCAGGATGCCGAGCACGCGCTGATAGGTGCTGCTGGCCAGGTAATCTGCTTCCTCATCGGTGGGGGCGGCGATCAGCGGCACGCCAATTGCCACGTAAGGCTTGGCCAGCGTGGACGACGGGCGGAAGTGCTGGCGGTACAGGGCAATTGCCTGCAGCAGCATGCGTGGCGCGAAATGCGAGGCAAACGCATAGGGCAGGCCACGCTCGGCAGCCAGTTGCGCTGAAAACAGGCTCGAACCCAGCAGCCAGATCGGCACATTGGTGCCGGCCCCGGGCATGGCGATCAGGCGCTGGCCGGGTTGGACTGGCCCCAGCAGCCGCTGCAGCTCGGCCACGTCCTGCGGAAAATCATCTGCCGTCTCGGTGCGTTCGCGCCGCAGCGCCCGCATGGTGGCCTGGTCCGTGCCCGGCGCACGGCCCAGGCCCAGGTCGATGCGGTCCGGGTACAGCTCGGCCAGCGTGCCAAAAGCCTCCGCCACCACCAGCGGTGCATGGTTGGGCAACATGACGCCGCCCGAGCCAACGCGAATCGTGTGCGTGCCGCCGGCAATGTGGCCTACCAGCACGGCAGTGGCCGAACTGGCAATGCCCGGCATGTTGTGGTGTTCAGCCAGCCAGTAACGGACAAAGCCGAGCTGCTCGGCATGCTGCGCAGTGCGCAGGGCAATCGCCAGTGCATCGGCCACCGAGCCGCCTTCGCGGACCGAGACCAGATCGAGCATGGACAGGGAAATGGTGTGGAGGTCTTTCATAAAATTGATTGTCGTGCGTTGTGCCGGACGGTGCTGGAGTGGGGTTTGTCGCGGTTCAGCCTGCCCCACCACGAGACAGTAAACGTTTGACTCCAGGCGCTTGATGGCCAATGACAGCCCGGCAATCCGCAATGCATTGGTCCATGCTGACCGTTTGATTGACCGCACTACAGCGCATGGGGTATTTTGAGCTTGGCCAAAAAATAGAAAAAGTCACGCGTTTACGGCTACATAACCAGAGCAAAAGGTTTGTTTGCCGCGAACCGAGACAACACTGGAAAAATCCAGAACTCCTCAATAGTCGTCGTCAGACGATGGCGCCTCGTCATGGGGTGTCGTGTTGGCCCTCGTTGCGCTGGAAGCAGATCACCTGAGTGACCTGGACATGCGGGTGTCTCTGCCTTGTGAAATGCACGTTCAGATTTTTTCGTCGCGCAGCCAATACCATTTGTAGAGGAAAAACTGGCCGAAGCGGCGAAAAGGCGCAAAGGCTTCCGAACGCACCATGTTCAAGACATTCGGGTATTCAAGTGGCGAGTTGTAGATCGGCAGGTTGAATACTTCGCGGCCAGCGTCCTTGCCTGCTACGCGCTCGGCAATTCGCTTTCCCGCCCAGGTGGAGGCCGCGACACCGTTGCCGCCATAGCCAAGCGCGTGCCATACGGTCTCTTTCGGGTCCGGGCGGGCAATTCGCGGCATCATGTCGTGGCTCACGTCGACCCAGCCCCACCACGAGTGGTCAATCTGGATGCCGGCCAGTGGGGGGAATTTCCGCGCGATCGCGTCGGTGAGCAACTTCAAATGGACCGGGTCTTCGGCATCGGCGCCTGTGATCGAGCTGCGGCTGCCCAGCTGCAGACGGTTGCCTTCGAGCAGACGGTAATAAAAGCGCAAGGTGCGCGTGTCCGTCATGAAGGTCTTGGAGTGGAACTGGCATGCCGCCATCTCGCCGTCAGTCAAGGGGCGCGTCACCACCGAATTGGAGAGGATGGGCAGGATTTTGTTTTTTAACGTGGGCGTGAGGTTTTGCCCGGTATAGCCGCCGGTACACACCACCACACGCTTGGCACGCACAACACCGCCGGGCGTTTGCAGGTGATGCACGCCGTTGACCGTTTTCCAGCCTTGGACCGGGCTGGCCGGGTGCACTTTCACACCCAGTTCACGCGCTTTGCAGATCAAGCCGAAGGTGAATTTCAAGGGGTGGATTCCCACGCCTTCTTCTTCAAACATGGCGCCAAGGTGCTCGCGCTCGTCGCAGTGTTGTTCGCGCACTTCCTGCGGCGTCAGCATGCGCGTCTTGTAGCCAAACACCTCGTTGCGCACGCGCATCATCTCGCGCAGGTAGTCGAGTTTTTTCGGGCGGTGCGCCATGTAGAGGTGGCCGCCGTCAAAGGCTTCGCACTCGATTTCTTTGGTCAGCACCTTGAAGTTTTCAAAGCCGGTGCGCACTTCGGTGTCGAGGCGCTTGGCCACGTCCAGGCCCCAGCGCTCGATCCACTGCGAGCGACTCAGGCGGCCATTGGCATTCTGCCCCTGGCCGCCGCTGCGGCTGGAGCAGCCCCACGAGGTCTGTGCCGCTTCGAGAACGGTCGCGACAATGCCGTGTTCACGTGCCAGGTAAAGCGCGGTGGACATGCCGGTGGATCCCGAGCCGATCACGACCACGTCAGCATCGACGTCGCTGCGGATCGGACCATCGTCCGGTGGCGGGCGGCCCGCCGAGGCGACCCAGTAGCTGGGCGCATATCCGGTGCCTTGGCCGGGCGTGGCGTTCACCAGCGGATCGTAGGTGGGTTCATAGGGCCGCATCAGGTGGCCGCCATTTGTTGTCGAGTTCATGAATTGTCTCCGGAGTTTGTAGCGAGTGCGCAGGGCTGTCGGCAAGAGTTGGTGGCACGACAGCGTGCAGGTCTTGAAAATCATGTTCTTTTGACCACACCGAAGCGTAGGATAGGCAGGAGAGGAGAACTCTGGTTAGGACCAGTTGCAACCATTCCATGGAACCAGCAATGGCTTCGCGTATAACCCAAAAAAAGACTGTCCAGGGTTAACCCGTGTGCTTGGCTCTAACGATTCTGCGAGGCTGGTTCTACAGCCCGAAGTGGTTTGGATTCAACAATACAGTCCGCTCGCAAACAGGTCGCACTGGCGACAAACGTCGAATCCCAATGTCGCGACATGCGAAGACCTTGACACAAACCGCAGGAGACAAGATGACAGCGCCACAAATGACCATCACACCGCAAACCCTCGCCGCCTTTGCAGACGCCTGGAATCGTCACGACCTTGACGCCCTGATGAGCTTCATGCACGACGACTGCTTGTTTCATGCCGTGGCGGGCCCGGATTTGCTGGGTCGCACATTCAGCGGCCGTGCAGAAGTCAGCGATGGATTCAAGGCTGCCTGGACCAACTTCCCCGACGCCGCCTGGCTTGATGGCGAACACTTCGTGGTGGGCGATCGGGGCGTGTCGGAATGCACCTTCAAGGGTACCAAGGCCGACGGCTCGCGCATTGAGGCCCGCATGGTCGATGTGTTCACTTTCCAGGACGGCAAGATTCTGGTGAAGAACGCCTACCGCAAAGACCGTCCGGCACTGGCTGCTTGAGTAAGTCCGCATTCCTCGGTCAGCACAGTTTTAAGTTGGACTGAAGCGGAGCGCAATCTCCAAAATTTGGTCTGATTCTTGCGTTATCAAGATCGGCATTAAGTCGACGGTTTTTTTGCCTTAATCATTTTTGGAGATTTTCATGAAATTCAAAACCACCACCCTGGTAGCGTTGCTGGCAGCCTCTTTCGTCTTTGTGGGCGGCAGTGCGTTGGCTACCACTTTCAAGGTCGCCGTGGGCGATGCCCAGGGCAGCGCCCAATGGGAAATGGCCAACAAGTTCAAGTCGTCCTTTGAAGCCAAGACCGCTGGCAAGCACAAGATTGACCTGTTCCCCAATGGCCAGCTGGGCAGCGAAGAAACCACCATCAACAGCGCTTCGATGGGCACGCTGGACTTTTCCGTTTTGGCGATCAACAACGTGACGCCGTTTTCTCCTACGGTGGGCGTGCTTACGCTGCCTTATGTGATCCAGAGCGCCGAGGAAGCCAAGAAGCTGGTGACTGGCGATGTCGGCAAGGAACTCACTGCCAACACCGTACGCGACGCGGGTGTGCGTATCGTCGGCTGGACCTTCACTGGTTTTCGTGTGTTGACCAACTCCAAGAAGCCGGTGAAGACGCTGGCTGATCTCAAGGGTCTGAAGATCCGTGTGCCCAAGAATGAAATCATGATCGCCTCCTACCAGGCATGGGGTATCAATCCGACGCCCATGGCATGGTCAGAAACGTTCACTGCTTTGCAGCAAGGCGTGGTCGATGGCCAGGACAACCCGTACATCACGGTGAGTTCGATGAAATTCAACGAAGTGCAGAAGTACATCACCAACATCCGCTATGTGTTCTCGCTCGAACCCATCATTGTTGGCGAGGGCTTGTTCAAGAAGCAGCCGGCCGATGTGCAGAAAGCGATTCTGGATGCCGGTGCCGAAGCCACCGAACACAGCTACAAGTGGCTGGCTGAGACCGAAGACAAAATCAAGAAAGAGCTGACAGCCAAGGGCATGCAGATCACCGACCCGGCCGATGGCGAAAAAGAGTGGATTGCCAAGGCCACGACCACAGTGTGGCCGCAGTTCTATAAAAGCATTGGCGGCAAAGACAAGCTCGACAAAGTTCTGAAAACTTTGGGACGTTGATAGCTTGAGAGCAGCGGCCACCCGGTGTGGCTGCTTTTTTTTTATGAATTTGTGTTGCAGTGCACGTCATGAACGTGCCTGCCCTGGCGCTCTTTGCGCGCTGTTTGTTGAGGAAAATGCCATGACGCTCCTGCGCAACTCGCTGGCCTGGTTAAACGATATCGAGACACTGCTGTGCGAGTGGTTGCTTGCACTGTTTGTGGTCCTGCTGTTCGCGCAAATCGTCTCGCGCCAAGTGTTCAACCACTCGCTCGCCTGGTCGGAGGAGCTGTCCACCTATATGTTCGTCTGGTTTGCCTATCTTGGCGCCGTGGTAGCGGCCAAGATGTCGGCGCACAACCGGGTCACGGTGCATTTTCAGTTCATGCCCAAGTGGCTGGCCACGACACTGCTGACTGTGGGCGATCTTCTCTGGGTCGCCTTCAACATGTATTTCGTCTGGCTCAGCTATGACTTCGTGTTCAACCGCATGAACCTGTTCTGGAAGTCGCAGACGCTGGGTGTGCCGATGAAATACATCTACATGATTTTGCCGATTGCTTTCACCCTCATGTCGATCCGCGTGCTGTGGACTATTTACCTGCGCGTCGTCAAAGGCGAGGAGTTGCTGGATCCGGAAACGGCCGGGATCAAGAAAATGCAGAAGAACAATGACGCGCGGGCCACAAGCTGAACGCGCACCGGAGACAACACCATGGAAATGTACTTACCTGAGATTTTGTTTGGCGGCTTCATGCTGCTCCTGCTTCTGGGCGCACCGATTACGGTGGCGCTGGGTGGTGCCGCCATGGCCGCCTATATGGTGCTCGACAAGGACCCGATTGCATTGGTGCAGATCGCGTTCAATTCGGTTGGCAGCTTTCCGCTAATGGCTTTGCCTGCTTTCGTGCTGGCTGGCGCGTTGATGGAAGCCGCTGGCATTTCACGGCGCCTGGTCGACATCGCTGAAGCAATGGCCGGTCCCATTACCGGTGGCCTGGGTGTTGCCACGGTGCTGGCATGCCTGTTTTTCGGAGCCATTTCCGGCTCGGGCCCGGCGACTACCGCAGCGGTAGGCATGTTGATGATTCCTGCAATGACCAAGCGCAACTATGACCGCGCTTACGCCTCGGCGGTAACTGCCGCGTCGGGAGGGCTGGGCATTATCATTCCGCCCTCAATCCCGATGGTGATTTTTGGCATCGCTGCGCTGGGGATGGCCCCGCCGCCCGAAGCGGTGGAAAAGTTCGGCACGTTCGCTTCTTTGTCCATCCCCAAGCTGTTTGTCGCTGGCGTGATGCCCGGATTCTTGATGGCGGGCAGCCTGCTGCTGATGAACTACTTTATTTCGAAGAAGAGCGGTTATCGCGGCCTGTCGGATAACTGGTCGGGCGGTGAACTCCGCGCTGCGCTCAAACGGGGCGTCTGGTCCATTTTGGCTCCCGTGATTATTCTGGGTGGTATTTACGCAGGCATTTTCACGCCGACCGAGTCCGCCATCGTTGCGATCTTCTACACGCTGTTCGTTGGTTGTTTCGTGCATCGCGAGATGCGCTGGAAGGCGATCAAGACGGCGCTGCGCACCACCACCTGGATCACCGGGCGTGTGTTGTTGATCCTGTTCACTGCCACGGCGTTCGGGCGGCTGTTGGTGGAGCAGCGCATCCCCAGCGATATTGCCGAGGCGATGCTCAACATGACATCCAACCCCTACATCATCTGGGCGCTGGTGATCGTGTTCCTGCTCTTTGTGGGCATGTTCATGGAAACGCTGGCGGCCATCCTGATTCTCGTGCCGGTGCTGCTGCCAGTGATGTACATGACCGGCGCCGACCCGACCCATGTGGGCATCGTCGTGATCTGCACCTTGTCGATCGGCTTCATGACGCCGCCACTGGGGGAGAATTTGTTCGTCGCCTCTGGCATTGGCGGGGAGCCTGTGGAAAAGATCATCGTCAAGGTGTTGCCCTTCGTGCTTGTGACCACCATTGCGACGTTCATCATTGCCTATGTGCCGCAAATTTCGCTCTGGCTGCCCTCGCTGATGGGATATTGATTAAAACCAGTCACTTCAACAGACTTTCAAGCTTGTCAATGTTGGCGGACAGCGTTTTTGAAGGGCGTCGATCACAGCCGCCAGGGTTGCGATGCCTTTATCGATTACGCGTGCATTGATCGACTGAAAACCCAGTCTGACAAAGTTGCCTGCGGGATGTTCGGCCTGAAAAAATATATCGCCCTGTTCGATCAAAACACCGCATTCTGCAGCACGTTCAGCAAGCTCGGTGGCTGACACATTATTGGGAAGTTGCACCCAGCAGGAGCCGCCGCCATTGAACGGCGTCACCGTGCACTGAGGGATATGGCGCGCCAAGGCGTCAAGCATCAGGGCTCCGCGCTCCTTTTGCGCTTGCGCCAGACGTTTGAGGTGTGCATCGTTATAGCCCAGCGAGATGAACAGCGAGAGGCTGCGCTGTATGAACGATGACGGGTGGCGGATCATGAGGCGCCGCAGCGCACGGAGTTCGGTGATCAGTTCGGGCGCTGCCACGATGTAGCCAACGCGCAGGCCCGGTGCCATGCTTTTCGAAAGGCTGCCGATGTAGATCACGCGGTCGTTGCGGTCCAGGCTTTTGAGCGCTGGAATCGGATTGCCTGCGAAATTGTTCTCGCTTTCAAAATCGTCTTCAATAATGACCAGGTCTGATGCATCGGCCAGACGCAGCAGTTCCTCGCGTCGGTGCAGGGGCATGGTCACGCCGGTCGGACACTGGTGGCTGGGTGTGGTGTAAAGGTAGTCGAGATCGCGCAGCCTGTCGTCCACAATCAGGCCATTGTCGTCCACAGGCAAAGGCACAATTTGTTTGGTGCGTCGACTGAAGATATTGCGTGCATCGGGGTAGCAAGGGTCTTCAATGCCGACCTTTGTGCGTTCGCGCATCAACAGGTCAGCCACCATGTAAAGCGCATGCTGCGCACCCACTGTGATCATGAGCTGGTCTGCAGTGGCCCAGACGCCACGTCGGGGCAACACACGGGTGCATATTTGCTCTACCAAAGATTCGTCGTCGCGAGTGATCTGATCGGGTGCCCAATCACGTATGTCAAGCACGCTGAGTGCCTTGAGGCAGCACTCACGCCAGGCAGCGGTGGGAAACAGGGATTCATCAAACTGGCCATAGAGAAACGGGTAGGCGCTTTTCTGCCAGTTCGCAGGTTTGACAATGCTGCGCTGCGCACTGGGTCGCTGGTGCAGGCGTTGCGCCCAGGTGATGGAAGGGGCGCGCTGTTCACTGTCGGCTGGGTTGCGGGCCTGGACACGTTCACCCAGCAAGGCTGAGCACACGAAGTGGCCTTTGCGTTCGCGCGAGACCAGATAGCCGTCGTCCACGAGTTGTTGATAAGCGAGCACGACGGTGATGCGTCCCACGCCCAACTCGATGGCCAGCTCGCGGCTGGAGGGTACTGGCGTGCCTGGTTTGAGCTGTGCGTCCAGAATCGCAGAAACCAGCATTTCCCGGATTTGACCTTGCAAGGTAAGGTTTTCACGCGCACTGTGTTGCAGCAGCTGTTTCCACATTGCGCCTTGGAGCGGTTGGGCCATGTCAGAAAATCCTAAAGCTGTTGTAAGTCGAAAAAATCAAAGAACGAATTGTGCGCCAAGGGTCATCAGGGCCAGTTGATTCTGGTTGCATTCGACGCTCTCAAAAGGCAATGCCAAGGGCGAGATTCTCTGTTGATAAAGGGCTAAACGCCTGCCTGCTTTCGCGCTTCGCACAGTTCACGTACGCCCGCTTCAATAGCAGCACTGCCAATCGCCGAGTAACCCATGCGAAAGAATCGACGGCTTGCAACGTTGGGCTGCGCGAAAAACACCTGCCCTGATTCAATCAGCACACCGCGTGCCTGTGCCTGCCGTGTCACCGCCAGCGAATCAAAACCAGCCGGTCCCTGAACCCATGCGCCTGATCCTCCCTGGGCTTTGCTTATAAAACAGTCCGGCATCCAGCGCTGCATGGCCGTGAGCAACACCAGGCGCCGGTCCCGGTAGGTGACATTCAACTTGCGAATAAATGCATCGTGGTGCCCTTGCGCTATGAACAAGCTGGCAATGTGGGCATTGTTAGAGGGCACATGTCGCATCATCAACCGGCGCACCGCCCGCAGTTCGCGAATCAATTCCGCAGGCGCCACGATGAAGCCCAGTCGCAGGCCATGGGCCAATGTTTTGGACAGGCTGCCCAGGTAGATCACTCGCCCCTCGGTATCCATGCTTTTGAGTGCAGGCAGTGGGCGCCCTGAAAAATTGAGCTCGCTCTCATGGTCGTCTTCAAACAGCACCACATTTTTCTTTCGCGCCAAATCCAGTAGAACCTGGCGGCGCGCCAGCGGCATCGTCACACTGGTGGGACATTGGTGGCTGGGCGTCACATAGACGTAATCGCACTGGCCCAATTTGCGAGACGGCACCAACCCCTGTTCGTCTACGGCCAGCGGCGTTACACGCGAACTGCGTGCTTCAAAATTATTACGCGCATCAGCGTAACCCGGGTCCTCCATGCCCACCACCGTCTTATGCCCGATGAGCACTTGGGCGAGCAAAAAACAAGCCATTTGCGCGCCGGCAGTTACCAGGATCTCGTCACGCTGGGCCACGATACCGCGCGCAGGCAGCAAGCGATGCTGGATCTGGCTCACCAGACCTTCGTGATCTCGGTCCACATGGTCTTGGGACCATGTCCTGACCGCTGGCGTCAGCAAGGACTGTTGAGAGCACGCACGCCAGTCGGCCAAAGGCATGAGGCTGGCATCGAACTGCCCATATACAAAGGGATAAGCAAAGTCCTGCCAGTGGGTCGGCTTGGCAATGTTGCGCTGACTGGCGACATCGCTTTTCAAGCGGCTTGCCCAGGACAGCGGGTCAACAACGCCGCCAGGGACGTGTGCTTGGCGCGCCTGCCCCATGACAATTTCAGGATTGACGAAGAGGCCACTGCGCTCGCGCGCCACCAGAAAGCCTTTGTCTACCAGCATCTGCAAAGCGAGCGTGACCGTGTTGCGCGACACACCCAACGCTACTGCGAGCGAACGGCTGGGAGGAATGGCTGCAGCGGCAGGGATCAGCCCCGTCAGGATACTGTGGACCATCATTTCCTTGATTCGCCCTTGCAGTGTGGCGCTGCTACCTGCGAAGCGGGGCAAGAGGCCGGCCCATATATCCGCAATGTCTTGCGCTGGGCGCATGAATTTTCCTTGTGATCGATTCGATTGAAATTGAATTCTGGCACCAAACAAATGTGATTATGGATCTAACACCAAAGAAGGTGCAGGCCTAGCATCAGCAACATTCCTCAACACCACCACCAAGGCACTCCATGAGCACCGAATACCTGAAGAAAGCCACCCCGCCTGTCGAGACAATTAATACAGCCACCGGCGAGACCGTTCAGCGTATGCTGGCTGAAATCAAGCGCGAAGGGCGAGAAGCCGTGGAGCGCTATGCACGCGATCTGGATGGTTACAACGGCAAGATCGTGCTCGACGAAAGCGACTTCGCCGCGGCAGCCAAAGCCGTTCCACAAGGTGTGCGCGACGACATCACTTTTGCGCACACCCGTGTACGTGATTTCGCCCGGCGCCAACGTGGATCGCTGAGCGAGTTTGAAGTGGAGTTGATGAGTGGCCTGGTGGCCGGACAAAAGCTCATCCCGGCTAACACCGCAGGCTGCTATGTGCCCGGAGGACGGTACGCCCATGCCGCCTCGGCCATCATGAGCGTCTGTACGGCCAAGGTGGCTGGCGTGCCCAATATCATCGCTACGTCCCCGGCTCACAAAGAAGCCGGCATGAACCCCGCCATCCTCTACACCATGCAGCTCTGCGGTGCACACACCGTGCTGGCGCTGGGCGGCGTGCAAGGCATTGCAGCCATGGCCTATGGGCTGTACGCAGCCCAGCCTGCCGACATCATTGTGGGCCCGGGCAACCGCTTTGTGGCCGAAGCCAAGCGCACTCTGTTTGGCAGTATTGGCATTGATGTGGTGGCAGGCCCCACCGAATCGGCCGTGATTGCCGATCACAATGCCGATGCAGAAATCGTGGCTGCCGACCTGGCCGGCCAGGCCGAGCACGGACCGGACTCGCCTGTGTGGCTGTACACCACGTCGCGTGAGCTGGGCCACAAAGTGATCGAGATCATGCCGCGTGTCATTGCCGCCCTGCCAGAGCCGGCTCGTTCGGCAGCCACGGCAGCATGGCGCGATTACGGCGAGGTGGTCTGGGCCTCCAGCCGCGAAGAAATATGCGAGATCAGCGATTGCTATGCGCCCGAACACCTGCAGGTGCTGGCAGACGACCTGGACTGGTGGCTGGACCGCCTGACCAACTACGGCTCGCTGTTCCTTGGCGAAGAAACCACCGTGGCCTATGGCGACAAGTGCGCAGGCCCCAACCACATCCTGCCCACGCGCGGCGCAGCGCGGTATTCCGGCGGTTTGAGCGTAGGCAAGTTCATTAAGACCGTGACTTACCAGCGCCTGAACCGCGCCGCCAGCCGCGATGTGGGCCAAGTGGCCGCCCGCATCTCGCGGCTGGAAGGCATGGAGGGCCACGCGCGCACGGGGGACATTCGACTGAAGAAATATTTTCCCGAAGAACAGTTTGAACTGGGCACGCTGCAAGGCCACCAGCACTGACATGAACAGCACCAACCCCCCCCCCCGCGCCGCAGACGGCCTCTGGTTCGGCAAAGACCTGAGCCAGTCCGAGCCCATCCCTGAGACGGCCATTGAACAGGCTGTGGCACTCATGCGCAGCGGCAGGCTGCACCGTTATGGAGAACAGGGGGCTGGCACGCCCGATCCCTCGTTGCTGGAGCAGGAATATGCGGCCTATGTGGGCAGCAAATACTGCGTGGCCGTGAACTCTTGCGGCGCTGCCATGTTTCTCGCTCTAAAGTCACTTGGCGTCAAACCAGGTGACAAGGTGCTGACCAGCAGCTTCACACTGGCCCCCGTGCCAGGCGCCATCGCCCACGCGGCTGCATTGGCGGTGCTGGTCGAGACGCGTGACGACTACACCACCGACCTGTCGGACCTGGAACGCAAGGCGGCCACCAGTAGTGCCAAGGTTTTTCTGCTCTCGCACATGCGGGGTCATATCACCGATCTGCGCGCGGTGCGCGAGATCTGCGACCGCCATGGCATCGCGCTGGTGGAGGACTGCGCCCACACCATGGGTGCGCGCTGGGACGGTCAGCACACCGGGACTTTTGGCCACATTGGTTGCTTTAGCAGCCAGACCTACAAACACATCAACTCTGGCGAAGGCGGTCTGCTGGTTACCGACGACGACGACATCGCCGCCCAGGCGATCCTGATGTCGGGCTGCTACATGATGTACGACCAGCATATCCTGCGCCCAGAGCTCGAGGTGTTCGAACGCTGGCGCTATGTCACACCCAACTTCAGCATGCGCATGTCCAATCTGGCAGCCGCGTTGCTTCGCCCCCAACTGGCGCTGCTGCCCGAACGCGGTGCGCGCTGGCGTCGCATGTATGGTGACTTGGCCCATGCGTTCGCGAGTGTGCCCCATGTTTCACTGCCGGTGCGCGATGAACGCGAAGACTTTGTGCCCAGTTCCATCCAGTTTTCCCTTGATTTGTCGGCCTCGCAAATTCAGCACTTCTTGCGCGAATGCGAAGCCCGTGGCCTTTACGTCAAGTGGTTCGGCTTGACCGTTCCTACCGCGTTCACCAGCCATTTTGGACACTGGCACTACCTGCCCGAGCAAGCGCCGATGCCGCAGTCCCAAGCGGTGCTCCGCCAATTGCTTGACCTGCGCACGCCGCTGTCGTTGACCCCAGAGGACTGCCAGTTGATCGGTCAGATTGTACAAATCGCCACCACGATCGCAGCTGCCCAACCGGTCGGCGAACAGGCGAAAGACAAGCCATGAATTCTTCGCAATACGCAAGCGTTCCGTTGGAACAAACGCTGGACCCCGCTGACTGGAACGCCTTTCGTGCCCAGGCCCACCGCTTGCTCGACGCCTCTATTGGCCGTATGGAGGGCTACAGCGAAGGCCCGGTCTGGACGCCGCTGCCACCGGATATTCAAGCCGATTACCAAGCACCTTTGCCCAGCAAAGGCATTGGTCCTGAAGCCATCCAGTCCCATTTGACGGCATTGTTGCCCTACGGTGTCGGCAATACCCATCCGCGCTTCTTCGGCTGGGTCCATGGTTCGGGCACGCCGGGAAACCTGCTGGCCGACATCACCGCTGCCGCCATCAATGCCAATCTTGGCGGCCGCGACCATGGCGCGATGTATGTGGAAAAGCAGGTGGTGAACTGGTGCCGAGAGATGTTTCAATTCCCCGAAACATCGAGCGGTTTGATTGTCAGCGGCACATCCATTGCCACCATCGTCGCCTTGAAAGCGGCGCGTGATCGCTGCTTTGACTTCACCAGCCGCAAAACCGGACTGCAAAAAACAGCATTGGGCCAACTGGTGGGCTACACCTCGGCGCAAACCCATTCCTGCGTTGCCCGCGCCTTTGACATTCTGGGACTGGGCTCGGACGCATTGCGCAAAATTGCGGTCAATGAAAACTTCGAAATCGACACTTCTGTGCTGCAAGCGGCGATTTCACAAGATCGCGCTGCAGGCCTTACGCCCTTCGTCATTGTGGGTACTGCGGGGGCCGTGAATGTGGGTGCCATCGATGACCTGGAAACACTGGCTGATATTGCAGAGGACGAAAAGCTGTGGCTGCACATTGACGGTGCGTTTGGTGCCTTGGGCGTGCTGTGCGAACAGTTGCGTCCCAGATTGACGGGCATCAAACGGGCCGATTCTCTGGCCTTTGATTTCCACAAGTGGCTGCATGTCAATTACGACGCGGGCTTTATTTTGATGCGCTCGGAGGAGCTGCATCGCCGTGCATTTTCCGAACGCCCCGAATACCTCAAAGGCGCTGAACGCGGTCTGGCAGCGGGCAACTCCTGGCCTGTCGAATACGGTCCAGAGCTTTCGCGCGGCTTTCGGGCACTCAAAATCTGGACGCAACTGGCTGAACACGGCACTGACAAGCTGGGCTCACTGATCGCACAGAACTGTGCGCAGGCGGCGTACCTGAAGACGCTGGTTGATGCCCATTCCTGCATGACCATGGTGGCGCCCGTGGCCATGAATATTTGTTGCTTTCGCTACCTTGCCTCGGGAAAGGAAGAGCCGGCGGTGGACCGCCTCAATGACGAGATCGTGGTGCAGCTACAAATTCAGGGGCTGGCCGCACCTTCCACGACCATTGTGCACGGCCGCAACGCCATTCGGGTGAATATCACCAACCACCGCACCACCCGGGCCGACCTGGACATGCTTATCCGGGAAATCGACCGCATCGGCCAGGTCCTCCTGAGTGCAACCCACCAGCAGGCCTGAGTGGTAAACGCATGAACGGCAAGTGCAGCGCGCATTTCGCCTGTCGCTCGCGATACAGGAATGGCGATGACCACAAGGCGCCCACCTGCGCCATCATCCAGCACCGTGACAAGGCGTTGCATGTGATTGAAGATCTTTGCCAGTGTATGAATCCACTGACGCGTTCACCCCAGCAGGGCGTAGAGCGAGCGCCCCAAGCTCAACGCGGCCAGCACGATCAGAAGGTTCAGTACATGGCTGCGGAATTTTTTCTGTGACACGCCGCTGAACGAGCGTTGACCGACGGCGATGCCTGCCAGCATGGCAGGCGCCAGCCAAAGTACCCATTTCAGTGTTCCACTGCCAAACAAATGACCCGTCGCCGAGGCGGAGGAGGGGATTAGCGCGGCGCCGGCCAGCGCCACCACGTCGCTGAACAGGATCAGCGCAATCAATGTGGCACGCAGCGCTGCTGGCGCCATGCGAGTGGCACTGAGCAGCACGGCCAGCGCAATGCCCCCTATCGCCGCCACGCCAGTGATGAAGCCCGACGCCAATCCAGCCGCAAATTTCATCGGCGCGGTCGGTGTCAGCGCTGCATGGCGACCGCTGCGCAGCAACAGGGCAGCCATCAACAACAAGAAGCCAATCAGCAGCCGCAATTGGGTTTCCGGCAGCCAGGCAAGCAGCACCAGACCCAGCGGCGTCGCCAGCAAGGTGCCCAGCGCCAGCCACTTGAACCACGGCATGTCGATGTCACGCGCCACGCTGCGCAACTGGCTCAAACTGGCCAAAATTTCAAGCATGAACAGCGCTGGCACCACCATTGCGGGCGAGACCACCAGCGACATGCCCGCCACCGTGACAGCCGAAAATCCGAAGCCGGCAAAGCCGCGCACCATTCCTGCGGCAAACACCACGCACAAGCTGAAGGCCAGCAGCAAGGGTGCCAGCGGGGGTGTCAACAAGTCAGCCATGGCGCGGCGTGGTGGCTTGTTGCATGGTGTTCAGCGCCGGCGCTGGCTGGCGATCAGCGTGAAAATGTCGCGAAAGACTTCGTTGGTGACCGACGCCGATAAATCCAGCGCCTGGCTTTTGCTGTAGTACGGGCTCAAATCCAGCCCCACGCCCACACCAAAAATCTCTGCTTGTCCGCTCTGCTCCAAATGCGCCACCACCTGTCGCAAGTGGTGGTCGAGGTAATGCTGGTCGTTGGCCTGATGGGTCGCGCCGTCCATGGGACAACCGTCGGAGATGACGATCAGCAACCTGCGCCCCTCGCTGCGTCCCTGCATGCGCTGGCAGGCCCAGTTCACGGCTTCGCCGTCGACGCCTTCTCGGAACAGGTCGGCCTTGAGGAGGGCGGCAATGTCGGGCCGGGCGCGGCGCCAGGGCGTGTCGGCGTTCTTGAACACCATGTGGCAGGCTTCGTTCAGCCGCCCTGGGTTGGCTGGCCGGCCGGCGCGCAGCCAGTCACGCCGGGCGCGTCCGCCATTCCACGCACCGGTGGTAAAGCCCAGCACCTCGTTGTCGACGCCGGCCTGCTCCAGCGCGCGCACCAGCACGTCGACAATCATCGCTACCGACTCGATATGCTCGCGCATCGAGCCCGAGCAGTCGATCAAGAAATTCACTTGGCTATTGGACACCGCCTCGTGACGCTCGATGCGAAACAGTCGCCGCTCGGTGGGCGAAGCCACCAGCTGCGCCAGCTGGCGGCCGTCGATATAGCCTTCTTCCTGGCCACCGTCCCAGCCGTCCCGCGTCGGCACGGCCAGCAGGGCCTTGAGTTGCCGCGCTAGGCGCGCCACATGGATGCCCTGGCCGGCAATGCGCTGGTCCAGCCGCTCACGGTATTCGCGCAGCAGCTCCGCGCGCACCAGTTCGCTCGCCCGTACCTCACGGTCATAGGCCATGGTAAACACGCGGTAGCCGTCTTCGGACTCTTCCAGCACACGGCTGTTGCCAGAGGCTGGCGTGGCAATGCCTTCGCCCGCTTCTTCGTTGTCAAAATCCGTCCAGAGTTGAAAGGCGTTGCGCGGCAGTTTGCTGCGGTCTTCTTCCGACGTATCGCGCTGATCGTCGCCGGCTTCCTGCGTGCTGTGCACCATGTCGGAGACAGCGCGGGCAATGGCGAGGGCATGTGGCGCGTAGGCCTCCTGGTCAAAACGCGTGCGCCGCAGCCGCGACAGGTTGTGGCCCAGCTTGGGCGCCAGGCTCATGCGCGTGGCCTCGATGAAGTCCTCGGTGTCGTGCAGCACCGGCTCGGCGGTTACGCGGGCGCGGCAGATTTGCGCCACGGTGTAGAGCAAAACGCCGCTAGTGGATTCGGTCAGGCCGCTGTGGTGAAAGGCCAGCGACCACTGCTCATGGCGATGCCTCAGGTTTCGGACCAGGCCCGGCATGTCCGGTGTCGCCAGCGCTTCACAGCGAAATTGCTCCAGTATCTCGAACAGCATGCGCGCCAATGGCTCCACCGGGCTCAAGTTTTGGTGCAAGTCGGCGTTTGAATGCGCCAGGCGCAGTGCCATGCCATCGGCTGCGCCACGGAACGAGCCAAAGTCATCGGTTTCCAGCGACGGGCTCAGGTGCGGAGCAAACAGCGGCAGCGCCTGCTCGCCCCGGTGCAGGCGGCGCCCGCGAAAGTGCAGGTCAGCTTCACCGCTGATGGCGCGAATGGACGCCGCGCACAACTCCTCGACCCGCTGCTGCTGCCTGGAAGCGGCCTGGACATCGACAGGCGTGGGTGTCACGGTATGGCCGCGCCAGCACCAGCGCCAAGCGCGTAGGATTCTTCCAGTTCCCGGTCAAAGCAGCGCTGGAAGTATTCGGCCACGATGGAGCGTTCGGCCTCGTCGCACTTGTTCAGGAAAGACAGGCGAAACGCCACAGCCGCGTCGCGAAAGATTTCTGCGTTTTCGGCCCAGGTGATGACAGTGCGCGGCGACATCAGCGTGGAAAGGTCGCCGGCCGTGAAACCCTTGCGTGTCAGGTCGGCCACGGTGACCATGGACTCAATCAATTTTTTGCCCCTGTCATCGGCGAAATGCGGCACACGTGCCTGAACGATGGCCACTTCCTCGTCGCGCGGCAGGTAGTTCAGCGAGGCAAAGATGTTCCAGCGGTCAATCTGGGCATGGTTCAGGCGCTGCGCGCCGTGGTACAGCCCGCTCAGGTTGCCCAGGCCCACGGTGTTGGCCGTGGCAAAGAGGCGAAAGAACGGATGCGGTTTGAGCACACGGTTCTGGTCCATCAAGGTGAATTTCCCGTCGCGTTCCAGTAGCCGCTGGATCACGAACATCACGTCGGGGCGCCCTGCGTCGTACTCGTCAAAAATAAGGGCCACCGGCCGCTGCAGTGCCCAAGGCACGATGCCTTCCTGAAACTCGGTCACCTGCTGACCGTCTCGCAGCACCACGGCGTCCTTGCCTACCAAGTCCAGGCGGCTGATGTGGCCGTCGAGGTTGACGCGCACGCAAGGCCAGTTCAGCCGCGCCGCCACCTGCTCGATGTGGGTGGACTTGCCGGTGCCATGCAGGCCCTGAACCATCACGCGGCGGTCGCGGCTGAAGCCGGCGAGCAGCGCAAGTGTCACGTCCTGGTTGAAGCGGTAGGCCGGATCGATGTCCGGCACATGGTCTTCGGTTTCGCTGAAAGCAGGGACCTGCAGGTCGGTGTCGATGCCGAAAACATCGCGCACGGAAACCATGCGGTCGGGACGAATATGGGGCAGTTCAGTCATGGTCATTCTTTTTGAAAACGGGGTCACGCGCTCACGCTGGCGGGCAGGGCTGGCGCGGCGTTGGCTTCAATCCGGCTGAGCGCTTCGGCAGCGCGCTGGAGTGCCGGCAGCAGTTGCAGTGCTTTCTCAAGCGTCAGCCGCATGATGGGCGCCTGCGCCGCCACGCACAGGTTCGAACGGCCGCTGGCGTTGGGCACCAGCACGGCCACGCACAGCAGGCCCGGCAGAAATTCCTCGTTGTCCAGCGCGAAACCCTGGCGCTTGATCTGCTTGAACTCCTGCTCGAGCTGCTCCATGTTCGTCAGCGTTTTGGGGGTGTATGCCTCCAGCGGCGAATGGGCCAGCAGCCGCTGACGCTGCGAAGGCGTCATTTCAGACAAGAACACCTTGCCGCTGGCCGAACAGTGTGCTGGCACGCGCGATCCCGGATGCAGATAAAAGCGCAGCGGCGCTGCTGTCTCGACGCGATCCAGATAAATCACCTCGCTGCCGGTCAGTGCCGTCAGGTTGCAGCTTTCACCGATCTCATCGACCAGGTGACGCAGCACTGCATGGCGCGCGCCATGCAGGATATCGTTCAACAACAGGTTTTCGGCCAGCCGGCGCAGGCGCGTGCCGGTGCCGTAATGGCGTCCGTCGGCGCTGCGTTCCAGCAGTCCTGCAGTTTCCAGTTGCTGGAGCATGCGATGAAGCGTTGGTTTTGGAATTTGCGTTTCATCTGTCAACGTTTGCAGCGAAAACAACTGGTCCTTGGTCGCAATGGCTTCCAGCAACGAAAACAATCGCATCGTTGGCGTGTCGCCGTTGATTTCCACGGGGTCTGGCTTGAGGGTTTTCACGATTTCCATGCATCGATGATAGTGGAATTACAAAAAATGAGATGAAATATTCTATTTTTTGAATTTTGTTGACGTTTATAAAAAAATTTCATACCATTCAGTTCAATTCCGGATAAATGGAATTAAACGTATCGATTTTTTGATTAATCAGATGTAAACCTAACCGTAGGAGACTTTCATGAGCCAGAACAAGCCTGTCAATTCTGCCGTCACCGGCATCCAGAAGATGACCCCGTCGGAAGCCTTTGTCGAAACCCTGGTTGCCAATGGCGTGACCGAGATGTTCGGCATCATGGGCTCGGCCTTCATGGACGCAATGGACATCTTCGCACCTGCCGGCATCCGCCTGATTCCTGTAGTGCATGAGCAGGGCGCTGCCCACATGGCTGACGGCTATGCCCGCGTGTCGGGCCGCCACGGCGTGACCATCGGCCAGAACGGCCCTGGCATCAGCAACTGCGTGACCGCCATTGCCGCCGCCTACTGGGCCCACAGCCCGGTCGTGATCATCACGCCAGAGACCGGCACTACCGGCATCGGCCTGGGCGGCTTTCAGGAAGCCAACCAGTTGCCCATGTTCGAGGAGTTCACCAAGTACCAAGGACATGTCACACACCCCAAGCGCATGGCTGAATACACGGCACGCTGCTTTGACCGCGCCATGTCCGACAACGGCCCGACGCAACTGAACATTCCGCGTGACTACTTTTACGGCGAAATCGAGTGCGAGATCCCAAAGCCCATGCGCGTCGACCGTGGCGCGGGTGGCGAAGCGTCGCTGAGTGCAGCTGCCGAACTGCTGGCCACGGCCAAATTTCCGGTTATCTTGTCCGGCGGCGGCGTGGTGATGGGCAATGCGGTGGAAGAGTGCAAGGCCCTCGCCGAGCGCTTGGGCGCGCCCGTTGTGAACGGTTATCTGCGTAACGACTCATTTCCTTCAAGCCACCCGCTGTGGGCCGGCCCATTGGGCTACCAGGGCTCCAAAGCCGCCATGAAGCTGATCGCCCAGGCTGACGTGGTGATCGCGCTGGGTTCGCGCATGGGCCCGTTCGGCACTTTGCCGCAACACGGCATGGACTACTGGCCAAAGAACGCCAAGATCATCCAGGTCGAAGCCGATCACACCAACCTCGGTCTGGTGAAGAAAATCACCGTCGGTATCTGTGGCGATGCCAAGGCCACTGCCGCCGAGCTGACCAAGCGCCTGACGGGCAAGACCCTGGCCTGCGATTCCAACAAGGCCGAACGTGCCGCCACCATCAAGTCCGAAAAAGACGCCTGGGAAAAGGAACTGGACGAATGGACGCACGAAAAAGATGCTTACAGCCTGGACATGATCGAAGAGAATGCCAAGGAAAAAACCTTTAACGGCGGTGATTACCTGCACCCCCGTCAGGTTCTGCGCGAACTCGAAAAGGCCATGCCACCGCGCGCCATGGTGTCTACCGACATCGGCAACATCAACTCGGTCGCCAACAGCTACCTGCGCTTTGAAGAGCCACGCAGTTTCTTTGCGCCGATGAGCTTTGGCAACTGCGGTTACGCATTGCCCACCATGATTGGTGCCAAGCTGGCCGCGCCTGAACGTCCGGCCATTGCCTACGCTGGCGACGGCGCATGGGCCATGAGCATGGTCGAGATCATGACCGCCGTGCGACATGACATCCCGGTCACTGCCGTGGTCTTCCACAACCGCCAATGGGGCGCCGAGAAGAAGAACCAGGTTGACTTCTACAACCGCCGCTTTGTGGCGGGCGAGCTTGAAAGCGAAAGCTGGGCCGGCATGGCCAAGGCCATGGGCGCCGAAGCCATCATCGTGGACAAGCTGGAAGACGTTGGTCCGGCACTCAAGAAGGCCATCGACATGCAGATGAACGAAGGCAAGACCTGCGTCATCGAGATCATGTGCACCCGTGAACTGGGCGACCCGTTCCGCCGCGACGCCCTGGCCAAGCCAGTGCGCCTGCTTGAGAAATACAAGGACTACGTCTAAGTAAGTCTTCCAGCGCGCCGCATGGTCCATTCAGGCCATGCGGCGCGTTTTTGTTTATCTTGTGTGGAGACTCTGAACCATGACTCTTTCCGAGCTTGCCCCCCGCGCTGACAGCGTGTCGTCATCGGGCGACGCCACCCACCCGCATCTGCACGCATTGGTGCAGATGGCCAAGGCGCGCGGCCCGGTCCGCGTTGCTGTGGCCTACCCGTGCGATGCTTCTTCTCTGAGCGCCGCTGTCCAGGCGTGCCAAGCCGGTCTGATCACCCCCATCCTGGTCGGACCTACCGCCCGCATCCAGGCCTTGGCTGAAGCCGAAGGCCTGGACCTTTCGAATATCGAGTTACACGACACGCCCGACAATCCCCGCATCACCGCCGCCAAGGCTGCCGCATTGTGCGGTGAAAGCCAGGCCGCTGTGTTGATGAAGGGAAGCCTGCACAGCGACGATCTGCTGGCCGCCGCTGTTTCACGTGATGCCGGACTGCGCACCGCGCGCCGCGCCAGCCATGTGTTCGTCATGGACGTTCCCGGCTATGAGCGGCCGCTGCTGATGACCGATTGCGTCGTCAACATTGCGCCCACGCTGGCAGAAAAGCGCGACGTTGCGCAAAACGCGATTGATTTGGCACGCGCCATTGGCATCAAGCTGCCGCATGTGGCCATCCTGTCGGCGGTGGAAACCGTCAACCTCGCCATTCCCGGCACGCTGGATGCTGCCGCACTGTGCAAGATGGCCGAGCGCGGCCAGATCACGGGCGGCGTGCTAGACGGCCCACTGGCGCTTGACAACGCCATCTCGGCTGTTTCGGCGCGTAACAAGGGCATTGTTTCCGCCGTGTCCGGCCGACCCGACGTGCTGCTGATGCCTGGCCTGGAAACCGGTAACGTGGCCTACAAGCTGCTGGTTTACCTGGCGGGCGCCGAATGTGCCGGGCTGGTGCTTGGCATGCGCGTGCCCATCGTGCTGACCAGCCGTTCCGACTCGATCTCCAGCCGCATCGCCTCCTGCGCGCTGGCCGTGTTGATGTGCCCGCCCGCCAACTCCAAAGAGCGTGTGGCATGAGCGCCAGCAACGACCCGCTGGCCGCTGGCCCGCCTTCCGGTTTGCGCAAAGTGCCCTACCTGCTGCCAGGCGTCGGTCTGTCGGCTGTGATTGCCATGGCCGCCACCACAGTGTCAATACTGCACGGCGGCCCGCAATTCCTGTACGCGCTGTTTTTCGGCATTGCGTTTCATTACCTCAGCCAGGAAACCAAGACCCGGCCGGGTATCGAGTTTTGCGCGCGTGGCGTGTTGCGACTCGGCGTGGGCCTGCTGGGGGCGCGCATCACCGCTTCGCAAATCGCCGGATTGGGCTGGGAAACGGCGGCCATCGTGGTAATTGCGGTGGTATCGACGCTGCTGTGCGGTACGTTTCTGGGCAAGCACTTTGGCATGACGCGCGCCCAAGGCGTGCTGTCAGGCGGCGCAGTCGCCATTTGCGGCGCTTCGGCCGCGCTGGCGATTTCGGCGGTGCTGCCGCGTGACAAGGACAGTGACCGTTCCACACTGATGGTGGTGGTCACCGTGACCGTGCTGTCCACGGTGGCCATGGTGGCCTATCCGCTGATCGTCAAGGCACTGGGACTGCCGCCCGAGCTGGCCGGCCTTTTCCTGGGCGGCACGATTCATGATGTGGCGCAGGTGGTGGGCGCAGGCTACATGGTGAATCCGGAAACTGCCGATTACGCCACCATCGTCAAGCTGTTTCGCGTGTCGATGCTGGCCGTCGTGGTGGTTATCGTCTCCAGTGTGTTCAAGAAGCAGCGCGAACTGATGGCCGAAGGCAACGAGGCCAAGAAGCAGCCGCTGGTGCCGTGGTTCCTGTGGGTTTTTGTCGCGCTGGTGGTGCTCAATTCCCTGGGCGGCGTGCCTGCCATCGTGCAGACCGGACTGAACGATGTGTCGCGCGCCTGCCTTGTGGTGGCGATTGCCGCGCTGGGCGTGAAAACATCCTTCATGCAACTGGCGCGTGCCGGCTGGAAGCCGTTTGCGCTGCTGTTGATCGAAACGGTGTGGATGGCTGCGTTTGTGCTGGCCGTCATCCTGCTGCGGCGTTGAGCAGCAAGTATTTTGTTTTGCATCCTTTATTGCCCAACCTGGCCAAGCCGGGTGTGAAAAACTGAAAACCCACCAGCGAAAGCTGCTGGGTTCGGGACTGAGCCGCAAAGACTCGAAATGTGGGGCAACGCAACAGTGACTGCAACGCGTCATCGCTGAAACTTACGGTCGATGAGGTAGCATTTTTTCATCAAGCCAGTTTGAAAAATTCAAAGATTGAAAGCGAACTCTCCGGTTCGGCAGGATATGTTGAGGTGTGGAGTCAAATCACCCGCAGCGAACTTCTCAGTGCGCGGCGGGTCTCATTCTTATCGTGGCAAATAAAGCTGCGCCAACACCACTCAGGAAAACACAGCCATGAATCTCTTGCGAACCTTTGTTGCCCTTGTTTTGTTTGCAACCCTTGGCGCCGCCAATGCTGCCGATGGACTGGTGGCCGTCAAAAGTCCCCATGATGCCAAAGTCACCATGGACAGGCTTGAACAAGTCGTGAAGCAACGCGGCCTGACCGTCTTCGCGCGTATCGATCACGCGGCTGGCGCTAAGAAGGTAGAAAAAACCCTGCGCCCCACCGAAGTGCTCATCTTCGGCAACGCGCAGGGAGGCACCCCGTTTATGGAGTGCGCGCAGACGGTTGGCATTGATCTGCCGCTCAAGGCATTGGTGTGGGAAGATGCCGCCGCTCAGGTCTGGGTCGGGTACAACGATCCCGCATTCATTGCCCAGCGCCATGGCGTGGCGCAGTGCCCTGTGGTCGAGAACCTGAGCAAGGCTCTTGGCGGCTTGGTTGGGGCGGCGGTTGCCAACTGAGGACAGCACTGGCATTCAGGCATTGACACGGCAAACTTGTGCTGTGTGATCAAGGTTTATTCGACCTGATAGAACGCAACCAAAGTTCGCAGACAGGCGCCTGAAATGCATTCTGTATGACTGCCAACTTCTGCTTGTGCATTACCCGTCTTGATCGCTCCTGAATTAATAGCTGCTTATGCATATTCTGATTGCGCCAGAGCAGGATTTGATGATTTTTTATACCTGATTGGAATCCTTGGAATGTGGTTGCCGCGTCGTTCCTGTCACGCTCGAAACGTCTCGAGTGCAGAGACTCTGATAGCCTCTGCTGTCTGGCTGTACGGACTGGTCCGCGCGGCGTTTCCCCTGAAAGCAGACGATGGAATTGAATCTGGAAATTGTCACCACGCCCTTGCGCCCGGCGGCCACGGTGGTCATGCTGCGCGATGCGCCGGCGGGGCTGGAGGTGTTCCTGATGAAACGCCACACCTTGTCCGATGTGCTGGGCGGCGCCTATGTATTTCCGGGCGGCAAGGTGGATGCGCTTGATGCCGAACTGGACATGGATGCGCATCTGGACCAGCCTTTGCAGGTACTGCATGCCGGCCTGAACGAAGCCGACATCAGCGAACGCACGGCGGGTGGGTTGTATGTGGCGGCCCTGCGGGAAGCGTTTGAGGAGTCGGGCATCTTGATGGCGCAAGGCATTGCATGCGAGGGCGTTGACTGCTCCCGGGCAGCGGCACTGCTGCGCGAAGGCCATGGGTTCAACGATGTGCTGGCGCAAATGGCGCTGCGCCTGCAGACCCGAAGCCTGGTGCCCTGGGCGCGCTGGGTCACGCCGACAGCGCCGTCGGTCACGAACAAGCGCTTTGACACCCGGTTTTTTGTGTCTGCCGTGCCCACCGGGCAGGTGGCGATTCACGACAACCATGAAACCACCGACAGCATCTGGCTTGCGCCGCGCACGGCGCTGGAACAGTACTGGGCCGGCCTGATCGCGCTGGCGCCGCCGCAGATCATGAGTCTCGCCCATCTGGCGCGCCACACCAGCGTGGACAGCGTGATGGCGCAAGCCCGCAGCCGCCTGCCCCCATTAATCCAGCCCGAGCCGTTCGATCTGGAGGGGAACCGGGTGATTTGTTATCCCGGCGATGTTCGCCACTCGGTCCGCGATCTGGCCATGCCGGGACCAACGCGGCTGTATTACCAAGCCCTTAACAAGCGTTTTGAGCCTGATGGTGGTTTTGACCGGCTGTTCGATTGACGCCGCCGCGTTGCGGCGCAAGGGTATAAACAGGCGATGACTTTTGAATCTTCCGTTGAATTGCCGCTGCAAGCGCAAGCGCTCCTGAGAACCGCCACCTGTTCCGAAACCCCTTGTGAGACGGGCGCCATGGTCTGGCACCACTGGGGCAAGGCGACGCGCCATCCGGCCCTGGCACCGCTGGTGTTGCTGCACGGCGGCAGTGGCAGCTGGATGCACTGGCTGCGCAATATTGACGCACTCGTCGATTCGGGCCGCTGGGTGCTGGTGCCCGATCTGCCGGGTTTTGGCGATTCGTCTGCGCCCCTGCACGGAACCGACGCCGATGCGCTTCCCGGTCTTGTCGAGCAGGGGCTGCAAAGCCTGTTGGGCGATGCAGCCTGCGACCTGGTCGGATTTTCATTTGGCGGCATGGTCGCCGGTTTTCTGGCGGCGCAGTATTCGGCACGTGTGGCGCGTCTGGTGCTGGTCGGCGCGCCCGGCTTGGGCATTGCGCCCGACACGCCGTTTCATTTGCGGGCCTGGCGCCATTTCAAGGACGCCGGCCAGCGTGACGCCATTCACCGTGGCAACCTGGCTGCGTTGATGCTGCACCACCCGACGTCGATCAGCGATCTGGCGCTGCGCCTGCATGTAGCCAACGTCTTGCGCGACCGCATGCAGGGTCGCAACCTGTCGCGCACCGATGTATTGGCCTGCACGCTGCCGCTGCTAAAGTGCCCGCTGCATGCCATCTACGGCCGTGAAGACGCGTTGTTCAAGGGGCAACTGGCGGCGGTGGAGACGGCTATGCGGCAAGCACCCCGTTTCAAAGCCTTCACCCTCATCGAAGAAGCCGGCCACTGGGTGCAGTTCGAGCGGACAGAAGCATTTGACGCCGCGCTCCTTGCCGCATTGAATGCAGCCTTGTAAGCCAAACGCAGCTTACTTTTCAATCGCCAGTAACTCGACTTCAAACGTCAGTGTGGCGTTGGGTGGCACCGCGCCGCCGGCGCCGCGATCACCATAGGCCGTGGCCGGTGGGCAGGTTAACGTCGCCTTGCCGCCAACCTTGATCTTTTGCATGCCTTCGGTCCAGCATGGCACCACACGGTTCAACGGGAACGAGGCCGGCTGGCCGCGTTTGATGGAGCTGTCAAATTCCTTGCCGTCGGCCAGCGTGCCGCGGTAATGCACCTTGACGGTGTCCGATGCCTTGGGCTGCGCGCCTGTGCCGTCTACCGTGTGGACGATCTTTACACCCGATGGCAGGGTTTCAGGCGGCGCCACGGCGAAGGCGCTGGTCGCAAAAGCGGCGAGGGCGAGCAGGGAGAAGTTTGATTTCATGGTTTTCCTGTGAATGATGGAGGGATTGAAATGGGGTTTAGCGCTGCCGTCACTACAGGTCCTTACCCCAAACTTCTCTCAAAGAGAGAAGGAGGAGTTGAGGCGTTAAGGCGTTAAGGCGTTCAGGCAGTGTGCAGTGCGCGTCAAGCGTAATCTGCAATCGGAATGCAGCTGCAGGACAAATTGCGGTCGCCGTAGACGTTGTCCACACGGCCCACCGGTGGCCAGTATTTCACCGCTTTCAGGCTGGCCAGCGGAAAGGCACCGGTTTCGCGTGAATAGGGCCGGTCCCAGTCCGCGCCCAGCAGGCTGGCGGCGGTGTGCGGTGCATGTTTCAGCGGGTTGTTGTCTTGTGGCCAGTGACCGTTTTCGACTTGGCGGATTTCTTCGCGGATAGCAACCATGGCATTGATGAAGCGGTCCAGTTCGGCCAGGGACTCGCTTTCGGTGGGTTCAACCATCAGCGTGCCGGGCACCGGGAAGCTGAGCGTTGGCGCATGAAAGCCGTAGTCCATCAGCCGCTTGGACACATCTTCGGCGGTCACGCCGCTGGTTTCCTTCAGCGGACGCAGGTCCAGGATGCATTCGTGCGCAACATGTTTGTTCTCGCTGGCATACAGCGTCGGATAATGGTCTTGCAGGCGGGCGCTGATGTAGTTGGCGCTCAAAATTGCCACTTCGGTCGCGCGCTTCAAGCCTTCGGGCCCCATCATGCGGCAGTACATCCAGCTGATTGGCAGCACCGCTGCATTGCCCAGCGGGGCAGCTGAAATCGCACCCACGCCGTTCACGGGCATGCCAGCCGTTGCATGGCCGGGCAGGTAGGGCACCAGGTCCGCCACAACGCAGACCGGGCCGACGCCGGGGCCGCCTCCGCCATGCGGAATGCAGAAGGTCTTGTGCAAATTGAGGTGGCTGACGTCGCCGCCGAACTCACCCGGTGCGGCGGTGCCGACGAGCGCATTCATGTTGGCGCCATCGACATAGACCCGGCCGCCGTGCGAATGCACCAGCTGGCAAAGCTCCTTGACATGCGTCTCGAACACACCGTGGGTGCTGGGGTAGGTGATCATCACGCAAGCCAATTTCTCGCTGTGCTTTTCGCACTTGGCCTTCAGGTCGGCCATGTCGACATTGCCCTGTGCATCACAGGCCGTGACCACCACGGTCATGCCGGCCATCTGGGCGCTGGCCGGGTTGGTGCCGTGGGCTGACGAGGGAATCAGGCAGATATTGCGGTGGCCCTGGCCATTCGCCTCAAGATAAGCCTTGATGACCAGCAGGCCGGCGTATTCACCCTGCGAGCCGGCGTTTGGCTGCAGGCTGATGCCGGCATACCCCGTGGCCTCGCACAGCCAGTCACGCAACTGCTGGTCGAGTTCGGCATAGCCCAGCAACTGGTCATGCGGCGCAAATGGATGGATGTTGGCGAATTCCGGCCAGGTGATGGGAATCATCTCGCTGGTGGCGTTCAGCTTCATGGTGCAGCTGCCCAGCGGGATCATGCTGCGGTCCAGCGCCAGGTCCTTGTCGCTGAGCTTGCGGATGTAGCGCAGCATGCTGGTTTCGCTGTGGTGGGTGTTGAACACCGGATGCGTCAAAAATTCGCTGGTGCGGCGCAGCGCAGCTGGAATCAGGGATTCGATGCCTTGCTCGAAACTGCTCACCACCGGCACAGTCTGGCCGGGCTGGGCGAAGAAAGACCAGAGCAGTTCAATGTCGCTGCGGCTGGTGGTTTCGTCCAGCGACACACCCAAGTGATTTTTCAAGCGAAATCTAAGGTTTGCGCACGACTGGCTTGCACGCTTAGCTATTGAATTAGTAGCATCACCGGTTTTGACGGTGACCGAGTCAAAGGCGCCTTTGTTGGTGATGTCAAAACCCATCTGGCGCAATCCATTCACAAAAATGGCGGTGTAAGTGGCCACACGTTCGGCAATGCGCTTCAAGCCCTGAGGGCCGTGGTAGACGGCGTACATGCTGGCTATGACCGCTGGCAGCACCTGTGCCGTGCAGATATTGGACGTGGCCTTTTCACGGCGGATGTGCTGTTCGCGGGTTTGCAGCGCCAGCCGGTAGGTCGGATGACCATGGGTATCGATGCTGACACCGACCAGGCGGCCCGGCAACGAGCGTTTGAATTCATCCCGACACGCCAGATAAGCAGCATGCGGGCCACCGTTGCCCATTGGCATGCCAAAGCGCTGGGTGCTGCCCAGCACGATGTCTGCATCCCATTCGCCCGGTGGTGTGAGCAGCGTCAGCGCCAGCAAATCGGCTGCGACGCACAAGGCTGCGCCATCGGCATGCGCTTGTCCCGCCAGCGGCCGAAGGTCATGAATGGCGCCGCTGGTGGCCGGGTACTGGGCCAGTACGCCGAAGTAATTGCCCTCTGCCATCAACTGCGGCACAGTGCGTGAAAGGGTGCTGACCTTGACCTCGATGCCCAGCGGTCGGGCGCGTGTCTGGATCACTTCGATGGTTTGCGGATGGCAGTCGCCAGCCACGATGAACACATTGCTTTTGCTCTTCACGCTGCGCTTGGCCAGCGTCATGGCTTCGGCGGCGGCAGTGGCTTCGTCGAGCATCGACGCATTGGCCATCGGCATGCCGGTCAGGTCGCAGACCATGGTCTGGAAGTTGATCAGCGCTTCCATGCGGCCCTGCGAAATCTCGGCCTGGTAGGGCGTGTAGGCGGTGTACCAGGCGGGGTTTTCCAGCACGTTACGCAGGATCACGCCCGGCGTGTAGGTGCCGTAATAACCCTGGCCGATGAAGCTCTTGAATACCTTGTTCTTGGCGGCCATGGCCTTGAGCTGCTTGAGCGCGGCCGCTTCAGACACCGGCGGCGGAATCGCCATGGCGCTGCTTCGGGCAATCGAGCGCGGCACGATGCCGTCAATCAGCGCCCGGAGCGAATCAGAGCCGACAACGCCGAGCATGTGGACTTCATCCGTTTCATCAATGCCGATGTGCCGGGCAATGAATTCGGCAGGGTTTTCAAGCGCGCCCAGCGGCGTGGCGGATGGCATCAGCATGTCAGGATTCCGTATCAGTCTTGATGAAAAATTCAGGCGGCAGAAAAGGCGGTGTAGCTGGTTTCATCCATCAGCGCGTCGAGCTGCGACGGGTCGGAGAGCTTGACCTTGAAGAACCAGCCGGCGCCCAGCGGGTCGGAATTGGCCAGTGACGGGTCATCACGCAGTGCTTCGTTCACTTCAACGACTTCGCCGCTGACCGGCATGTAGACATCCGCTGCCGCCTTGACTGACTCGACCACGCCAGCGGTGTCTTTTTGGGCAAATGTCGTGCCGACTTCCGGCAGCTCGACAAACACCACATCGCCTAGTGCGTCTTGCGCATGCACGGTGATGCCGACAGTGGCCATGTCGTCTTCAATCTTGAGCCATTCGTGGTCTTCGGTGTACTTGACGGTCATGCGGTTTCTCCGGGAGTTTGTATGAAAAAGGGAAGTGAACGAAAGAGATAGATGAATCAGCCACGGTGGTAGCGTGTGGGAACAAAGGGCGTGGTCGACACGTGCATGGGCACGGGTTTGCCGCGCACCATGGCAAACAACTCGGTGCCAACCACCGCATAGTCAGGATGCACATAGGCCAGCGCAATCGGCTGGTTCAGCGTGGGGCTGAGCAGGCCGCTGGTGACTTGGCCGATTGCCTGGCCGTCCATGTTTTCCAGCATGGCGGGTTCGCGGACCGGAACGCGCGTACTGGCCATCAAGGCAACTCGTTTACGGCTCAAACTGGCCGGTTCGGCCAGCTGCGCCAGGATTTTGTCTGCGCCCGGAAAGCCTCCGGCACGAGCGCCGCCGGTACGGCGAACTTTTTGAATCGCCCAGTTCAGGCTGGCTTCGACCGGCGTGGTCGTGGTGTCGATGTCGCTGCCATACAGGCACAGGCCGGCCTCTAAACGAAGTGAATTGCGCGCGCCCAGGCCAACAGGCTTGACTTCTGGCTGGGCCAGCAGGGTTCGAGCCAGGGTGTCGGCCTGCGCGGCGGGCACTGAAATCTCGAAACCGTCTTCCCCGGTGTAGCCGCTGCGGGTGATGAAGCAGTCGCAGCCCGCCACGGTGAACTCACCGCCGGTCATGAACACCAGCTTTTCAACGCCCGGCGACAGGCGTTGCAGAGCGTTCACGGCCAGCGGGCCTTGCAACGCCAGCAAGGCCATCTCGGGCATGGGGATGACTTCGCAGCGGCTGCCAATTTTTTCCTGGATATGGGCGATGTCGCCGGTCTTGCACGCGCCATTGACGATGACGAAGATATCGCCGCCATTCGCGTAGTCGCGGTTGAAGAACATCAGGTCGTCGATGATGCCGCCTTCTTCATTGAGCAGCAGGCCGTAGCGCTGTTTGCCCGCAGGCAGGTCGATCACATCGACCGGCATCAGGCTTTCCAGTGCGGCGGCGGCATCCGGGCCAACGAGCCGCAACTGCCCCATGTGCGACACGTCAAACAGACCGGCGCTGCTGCGGGTTTGCAGGTGTTCGGCCATCAGGCCGGCCGGGTATTGCACCGGCATGGAATAACCGGCAAACGGCACCATGCGGGCGCCAAGTTCCCTATGCAGGTCATGCAGCGGTGTGCTGAGCAAAGGGGCAGGGGCGGCAGACGGGTCGTGGGACATGGCGTTCTCCAAAGGGGCAAACATGATTCCGTGGCCAAACGCCACGGGCTGCCCCTTCTGTCCACTTTACCTGAGAGATTCGCCTGGCGATGCAGGGTTGCTCCTTCGGTGGACCGCCTTCAAAGCGGTCTCTCTCCAGTTGGGAACGCCCCTTGGCAGTTGATGCGCCTAGGGGCGGTTGCCAGTCCTTTTGCCTGAGCGTTCAGTCCACCATTGGGGGTGGCGCATGCGCCTTCGGCGGTTTTCTCTGGGAAAACTCTCTCCTGACGCTGCCAAGTGTAGCCGAGCAAAGCCGCTCTCTTGCGCGCTCCTTCAGGCTTTTCGGGGCTTTCCCAGGCTTCTATTTCGCGTACAACAGGTCACGCAAACCCAGCGACAACTGCGGCACGTAGGTGATCACCAGCAGGCACGCCAGAATCACCAGCACGAAAGGAATCAGGTGACGGATGATGCGGTCCAGGGAGACCTTTGCCACCGTGCAGGCGGCAAACAGGTTCACGCCAAAGGGCGGGGTGATCATGCCCAGCGCCAGATTGACCACCATGACCATGCCGAAATGCACCGGGTCGATGCCGAAGTGCATGGCCACAGGTGCCAAAATCGGCGCCAGCACAATGATTGCGGCGCTGGTTTCAATGAACATGCCAATGAAAAACAGCGCAACATTCACCCCGAGCAGAAACAGCGCGGGTGACTGCAGCACAGCCTCGAGCCAGTGGCCAATCGCGTCAGGCACACCAGCACGTGTGATCAGAAAGGCAAACAGCCCGGCGTTGGCAATGATGAACATGATCACGGCGCTGGACAACACCGACTTGCGCAGCACCACGATCAAACTGGCCAGGCTGATTTCCCGGTAAATCACCACGCCCACCACCAGTGCATAAAACACCGCGACGGCTGCTGCTTCGGTTGGCGTGAAAATGCCACCGTAAATACCGCCCAGGATGATGACCGGCATCAGCAACGCCCAGCCAGCCTGCCAGCTTGCCTTGAAAAAACCGAGTCGCCCGTCGCCGTCGTTCTTGCCCCAGCCTTTGAAGCGGCAATACACGTAGACAAAAATCATCAGCGACAAGCTGATGAAGATGCCCGGCCCTATGCCAGCGACGAAAAGTTCGCCAATCGAGACCTCGGCGCTCACGCCATACAGGATCAGCGGAATCGACGGTGGAATGATGACACCCAACTCGGCACTGGTCGCCTGCAGGGCTGCGGCATAGGTTGTCGGATAGCCATGCTTCACCAGTGCCGGAATCAAAATGGCGCCAACGGCAAAGGTGGTTGCCACCGACGAGCCTGAAACCGCTGCAAAAATCATGCAGGTGAGCACGCAGGTCATCGGCAGGCCGCCCTGTACGCCGCCCACGATGCTTTTTGCAAACTCCACCAGCCGGCGCGAAATGCCGCCGGTTTCCATCAGATTGCCTGCCAGGATGAAGAAGGGAATGGCAGCCAACGGAAATTTGTTGATTGCAGAAAACATTTCCTTGACCGAAATCAGCATGTTGGCATTGGTCGCCTGAATGCCCAGAACCGACGCAAGTCCGATGGAAACGGCAACGGAAATGGTCAATGCAAAGCACAGCACCATGGTCGTCAGCATGACGGCGGTCATTGGGCTGTTTCCAGTTCTTGGCGTTGTGGATCGATCAGGTTGCCAATGATTCCCATCACGCAAAAGAGCCCGCCAACCGGCATGGCCACATATCCCCAGAACATTGAAATGGATTCAAGCCCGGCCATCGACTGAACGCGACCGCGCAGCGAATAGTCCCAGCCCCACCAGATGATGACACCGATCAGGGCCAGCGCCGCAAGGCAGACCGCCCAGTCGAGCACACGCTTGATCCGGGGTGGGCTCCAGCGATAAAGCACATCGACACTGACCATCGCCCCTTGGCGAAAAGCCGCCGGGATACCCATGAAAACCATCCAGATCAGACTCAGCCTGATCAGGATTTCGCTCCATTCTGCGGGTTGCTCCAATACAAAACGGGTCACGATCTGGAACATTCCCAGCGACGAGGCAATGACCAGCATCAGGCATGCCACCAGCATGGAAAATCCGGTCGTCCAGCGTTCGACGGTTAAAAAGGCGTGTTTCATGAAATGACACCGATATTTAAAGAAAACGCCCGTTAGCGCAATAGCTACGGGCATATCAAGCTACCGAAAACGTAGCAAAAAAGATATTGGCTTATTTGTAGTTTCGAATTTTGTCGAGCGCAACCTTGCCGAATTGCTTTTCGAACTCGGCGTTCACCGGTGCCAGTGCGGCCACGAACTTGGCCTTGTCAATCGTGTCAATCACGGTCACTCCCTTGGCGCGCAGGTCGGCTACGCCCTTGGCATCGTCTTCGTCCACCCGGGCGCGATTGGCCTTGGTTCCTTCTTTGGCGGCATCAAGAAAGGCTTGCTTGTCGGCTGCGCTGAGTTCGTCGAACTGCGCCTTGTTCATCACGAAGATGCAAGGCGAATAAACGTGGCCCGTCAAGGTCAAGTGCTTTTGCACCTGATCAAACTTGGCTGAAATGATGACCGACAGAGGATTTTCCTGTCCATCTACGGTGCCCTGCTGAAGTGCAGTGAACACTTCGGGAAAGGCCATAGGTGTGGGAATGATGCCAAAGCCCTTGTAGGCAGCAATATGCACCGGGTTTTCCATGGTGCGCATTTTCAAACCTTTGAGATCTTCAGGTGTCTTGACGTCGCGCTTGCTGTTGGTCATGTGGCGAAAGCCGTTTTCGGCCCAGGCGAGTGCCTTGAAGCCTTTGGCATCGAATTTGGTCAGCAAGTCCTGGCCAATTGGTCCGTCGAGCACGGCACGTGCATGGGCCTTGTCCCGGAAGAGAAACGGTACATCCAGGATTTTGGTTTCAGGAACAAAGTTGGGAATGGGGCCCGACGACGAGAATGCCAATGCCTGCGTCCCCAGCTGTACCGCTTCAATCGACTCCCGCTCGCCGCCCAAAGCACCGTTGTAGAAGGTCTGAACCTTATATCTTCCTGCCGTGCGCTTTTCAACCTCCTTGGCAAAAGTGTCTATCGCCACACCTTGGTGTGAGTTCTGAGCTGTTGAGATGCTGATCCGCATGGTGGTCTGTGCAGTGGCCGAAGCCATGAATCCCAGGCCCAGGCTCAGGCAAATGAGAAGTTTCGAAAGCTTCATGCTGTCTCCGGAAAGTAATTGCGATAAAAATTATGGATTAGGGCAAAGCGCCGTAAACATTTTGATTATTGCTGCTGACAGCGGTCGAACGTGCGCGGGTTTTCGCTTAAAAATCAGATAATTTCAGGGCTTGGCAGGTCGTTCATGCTCTGAATAGGGATGTTTTTACGGGTTGCTTGGATCCATCTGCAGATTTTGGATGACAAGCAACGCGGACAATGACGGAGAAGCTTCCTGAATTTTTCACAGCATGCTTGATGACTTGTAAATTGTTGTATATCCTGCGTGAACGCTTGATATAAAGTAGCTTTAGGCTTCGCATTCCATCGATGCAATCGGTAGCGCAAACGACAAAACGTATTCAGGGAGAATAAAAAAATGCAAAGTCATACGGTGCCCGTGTCTGGTAATTCCAGCCACTATCTCAGGCTGATTGAAAGTGCAACTGCTATCCGGCGTCATATCGACTTGCTTCATTGGTTGCAGGGCGATGTGCAACAGTGCATGCCGCACGAAATCCTGCTGGCAGGATGGGGAAACTTTCAGGAAGGGTCCATCCGACACGACATTGTGTCCAAGTTGCCAGGTGTGCGGTCTTACGCCGTGGGTACGGATGGCCTTCCTTTCCTAATGGGAAAATTTCACGAAAGTTGGGTTTTTGGAGGCCGCCAACCAAGCTCACTTGACTTTCGCAATTTCGAATATCTGTTGGGTAATGCCAGTTTGCCTGGATCTTTCAGCAGTGCGTTACGCAGCATGCGATCAGGAATGATTCACGGTATGCGCGATGAGCGTGGGCAGTGTGAGTGCCTATATGTACTTTTAAGCAGCCAGAAAATTTCACCAGAGCCAACCAGCACCGCCATGAAGGTGCTGATGCCCGTAATTGACAGCGCATTGCGTCAGATCTCTCAACTTCCACAACAGCAAAAACCGTTTTCGAAATCACTACGTGCGGGACAAGACGAAGTCTTTGGTTTGAGTGATCGCGAAATCCAGATCATGGATTGGGTTGCCATGGGAAAAACAAATTCCGAAATAGGTACTATATTGAATATTAGTGGATTTACTGTAAAAAATCATATGCAAAGAATTTTCCAGAAATTGAATGTATTTAACCGTGCGCAAGCTGTTTCAAAAATAAACGGGGTGACATTCAATGGTTGAAATTACCAGGGAAAAGTCGGCAGCTGTATGGAAAAACAATCTGGATTCACGATCAAGTCTGGGGCGAAGCTATTTTTTTAGAATAGTCGAAAGTATTCTTGATCCAATTATTTTAATTTCATCACTCTGGATTTTGGCATTTAATTTCGAAGGTGCAATCAATCCGCCGTATCTAATTCTTTCAGTAGTTGTTTTTTCTCTGACATTCCCAGGCGCTGCACGGTTACGGCTTTCTGTAGAGCGTTTAATTTTTAATATACTACTTAACTGGTTATGGATAGCCGGAATCTTGATTCTCGTCGGATTTGCAACCGATTATATCTATAGATTCCCGACATTTTTAATAATTAATTGGTTGTGGATTGTTCCAATCGCCCAGATTGTTGGAAACCTGACCTTGGGAGCAGCAAGCACAAAATTATTGAAAATGCAAGGACCTGCACAACGGGTCGTTATTGTGGGCATGAATAACCAAGGTGTATCGCTGGCTGAAAACATTGGGGATGCAGCGTATTCAGGAATGGAGCTGCGGGGATTTTTCGATGATCGCAGCGAAGTGCGACGTCACCAACAGGACAAATACAAGCTTTTGGGAAAGATAGATGATCTTGCCGGTTATGTAAAGAAGCACAGAATTCAAAACATATATCTATCCTTGCCAATGATTGCCCGTCCCCGTGTTCTGCAAATCCTTGACGATCTCAAGGACACCACTGCGTCTATCTACTTTGTACCAGACATGTTTATAACTGACTTGATTCAAGGAAGAAGCGGATCTGTCTGTGGTGTGAATGTGATTTCAGTGTGTGACACACCCTTTAGAGGTTTTAATGGGATATTGAAACGTACAAGCGACATTTTGCTTTCTCTGATAATTCTTCTCCTTGTTTCGCCCATCATGGTTTTTATTGCCATCATGGTCAAAATGGGATCGTCAGGACCCGCTATATTCAAGCAGCGTCGCTATGGGCTTGATGGCGAACAGATACTGGTTTACAAATTTCGGTCGATGGCGGTGGTTGAGGATGGTGGAATCATTCAACAAGCGAAAAAAAATGATCAAAGGATTACTAAATTCGGGGCGCTTCTTAGAAAAACGTCGTTGGACGAACTGCCTCAATTTTTTAACGTGTTGCAAGGTCGAATGAGTATTGTGGGTCCGCGACCACACGCAGTAGCACATAACGAAATGTACAGAACTTTGATAAAGGGATATATGGTGCGGCATAAAGTCAAGCCAGGAATCACTGGTTGGGCTCAGGTAAATGGTTACCGTGGAGAAACCGATACATTGGATAAAATGCAGGCACGGATCGATTACGATCTCGATTATTTAAGAAATTGGTCCTTGCTGCTTGACCTGTTCATTGTAGTGAAGACTGTTCGTTTGGTATTTAAAGATAGCGCAGCGTATTAAAATTTATCAATGGGGCAAAAGAACTATTGCAAAACAGCTAAAATATATTATATAATTGAAAATATTACAATAATGTAATATTTAGATCGCATTTGGCTTTTTGAAGTTGCTTAATTTTTGAAAAAGGATTTCCACAATGTTGCTTCGTAAATTGCTAGTGATGAATTTGGCCTTGGCTGGGGTGATTTCTTTAAACGTGCATGCAGATGAACTTGATACGCTTCAGTTCAGAGTGGGTCAAACGTGGCAATATGACAGCAATATATTCCGGTTGTCGGATGCAGTGTCAGGTCCTCGTTCAGACCACTTTGGTGTTACCACCTTAGGTGCGAAGATTGACAAGAGTTACGGACTGCAGCGTTTCGAGTTGGATGTTAATGCGAATCGGTATACATATAAAAATTTTTCGACACTTGACTTCACCGCTGTTAACTACGCGGCAGCATGGCGCTGGAGTCTTACGCCATCGTTCTACGGAAATTTCACAACAGATCGTCAGGAATATACTGATAACACAGCGAATTTCCTAAATCAGAATCAAAATCAAGATCAACTTAACCGACGCACGGATAGATTGACTTTATTGGACGCTGAATATGCTGTAGATGGTCCATGGCGCATTGTCGGGGGTGTATTCGAGAGAAGCAGTTCAAACAGTCAGCCTCTCACATTTGAAGGTGATTCAAAAATACGAGGAGTCGAAGCTGGCGCACGATATGTTTTTGCATCGGATAGCTCATTGGCATACCGGCTCAAGCAAGGAAGCGGTGAATACCCAAATCGGATTCTTTCTTCTGTGTTTGCAAGTGATTTCAAAGATCGCGAGCATGAATTCAAGCTCCTATGGCCTATCACTGGAAAAACTACGATTCAATCACGTCTATCATATTTTGATCGAAAACATGAAGGGCTTGAAGTAAGAGACTTTTCTGGATTTATCGGACAACTTGAGGCCACTTGGAAGCCAACTGGAAAAACCAGTATTAATGGCGGAATTGCAAGAGACTTGGGTGATTATCAAACAAATAACATAAGTTATTATCAGGGCAATCGATTTTTTATAGCACCAACCTGGAAGCCTACAGAAAAAACTTCTCTTAAGTTTCGCTATGACCATGGTGTCAGAAATTATAGAGGTCCGTTAACTGGATTTGTATCAACTGATCGACGCGATACGACTAATCTGAGTGTCTTGGGCTTTGAATGGAATGTAATTCGTTCTTTAAAGTTGACAACATCAGTATTTTCTGATCGACGAAAATCTAACGAATCTGGTGCTGATTATAAAAGCCACGGTATAAACTTTAGTGTTCTCGCCAGTTTTTAAATTGTATTGTGATACGAATATACATTCTCCCATAATAAAATTTTGATAATTCTTGCCTGATCTTATTAGGCAAGAATAAATTTTATGGGAATTTCAACTTTCTTGTGTTGCTTGCTGTTGCATTTTATAACGTTAATTTTTTTAATTAGCGTGCACCATATCGATGATGAAAGCCTATATAACTCTATTGAGTACACCAAGTTATTTACCAGGTGTGATCGTTTTACATGATTCTTTGAGGAAAACCCAAAGTCACTATCCATTTTGGGTTGCTGTTTCATGGAATATTTCTCAAGATATTATTGACAAGTTGGAGGGCAGGGGAATGGATGTTTTGAGACTTCCCATGCCTATTGAAATTCCTGCAACTTTCAAGGAAGAATCGGGTCACTGGGGAAATACATTTGACAAGATTCATCTTTTTGGACTGACAAAATTTTCAAAACTTGTTTATCTTGACAGCGACATGATTGTTCTCAAAAACATAGATGTGTTATTTGAAAAACCCCATCTTTCTGCTGTTGCAGCAGGTCAGTTAGAACACCCCGATTGGACGCGGCTAAATTCGGGATTGATGGTTATAGAGCCTGAAGAAAATCTTGCACAAAAAATTGGCAATTTATCCAGTCGTGCTGTAATAGAAGTTCAAGCGTTGGGTGGTAATAAAATAGGCGACCAAGACGTGATAAATGCTTATTACGCTGATTGGCCTGATCGTAAAGACCTTCATCTTGACGAGGGGTACAATATTTTTTTTACAGACCTTGATGTATATATTGGCCAGCATGGTTATCGTACTTCAGATAATTTTAAAGCTGGCTTGAAAGATATTAATGTTATTCATTTTGTTGGAGCTCAAAAACCTTGGATGAAATGGGCAAACCTCAAACATTTAGTCAAAATTTATAAAAGCAAAAAACCTTATCAATTGGAACGAAAATATTTTTTGATTTATCTTGAAAATTTTAAAAGATTAACTACATTTAAAAATTCAAAGTAATTTTTATACTAATGTAGTATTTAGTTTAATTGGTATAAATCCCGGGTTTAATAATGCAAATATTTGGCTTTTAATAGTAGCGTTAAATAAACTACTATTTAATATATTATTAAGATCAAATTTTTTATAAGTAGTACTAAAAAATTTCTTTTTCGCATCTAAATAGCTAAAGCATTAGGAAGAAAGGGCTATTGCAGATTTTTTATGTGTCGTTTTAAGATGTAACCTTACTTTTATGGTTCATCCAAAGGCGCAACGATGAATATCTTCATTCGCTCTCTTGCTTCGGTTTTTTTCTTACTATTTGCCCTGACTGCATTTTCACAGTCTAGCCAGCCTTCTGTTTCTGGAGGATCCGCGGGAAGCGGAGACCCCCAAACGCAGCAAGATTACAAACTTGGAGCGGGCGATTCGATCGGCGTTCAGGTTTATCAAAGTCCTGATTTGTCAGTGGATGCGCGCGTTTCCGAAACTGGCGTCATTAGTTATCCTTTGGTTGGTACCCTTCAACTTGGCGGGTTAACCATATCCGAAGCAGAGAAAAAAATTGCTGATGCCTTGCGAACTGGCGGTTTTGTTAAAGTTCCTCAGGTAAACATAGTACTTCGCCAGATTCGAGGTAGTCAGGTAGCCGTTTTAGGTCAAGTAAGTAAACCTGGTCGATTTCCTTTGGAAACACTCAATACCCGGGTAAGCGATATGCTTGCAGCGGCGGGGGGTATAACTGTTCTAGGCGATGACGTGTTAATTATTACAGGTCAGCGCAACAACAAGCCTTTTCGTAAAGTTATTGATATACCGGCATTGTTTTTGAACGACAAGTCAGACAATGATGTTGTCTTGTCTGGTGGTGATACCCTATATGTTAATAAAGCACCGGTTTTTTATATCTATGGTGAAGCACAACGTCCTGGTCCATATCGTATTGAGCGTGGCATGACGATGATGCAAGCGCTGGCTTCGGGCGGTGGACCCACAGTGCGTGGTAGCCAAAACCGCTTGCGATTGCATAGACGAGATCTGAATGGCAATGTTGTTGAAACTACGCCAAATTTAACTGATGCAATTCAAGCAGAAGATGTTATTTACGTGCGTGAAAGCCTGTTTTAAGTTGCTATGAATCTATACCAATTTTTTCGGATACTTCGGGCGCGATACAGTGTTGTTCTTTCAATACTGGTCTTGGCATTGGCTTTAGCATTGGCAGTTAGTTTGTTAATTCCTAATAAATACGCTGCCCAGACTTCATTATTGGTTGATGCAAGAACTCCAGATCCAGTTTCTGGCGCAGGAATGTCAGGCGTCACTTCCCCTAATTACATGGCAACTCAGGTTGATATTATCAGTGGCGATATGGTTGCTCAACTAGTGGTAAAGATGCTGAAGCTAAATGAAGACGCTGAAACAAAAGCTGCATGGTTGAAAGCTACAGAAGGTAGAGGCTCACTTGATTCATGGATAGCTAAGGATATTCAAAGTGGCCTTCTGGTTCAACCGGCCAGAGAAAGTAATGTTATCAATATTACATACAAAGGCCGTAATCCAGAAAATGTTGCTAAATTGGCAAACGCTTTTGCACAAGCCTATATGGATATAAATTTATCATTAAAAACAGAGCCTGCTCGTTTGTATGCAACTTGGTTTGACGAGCAGACAAAAGTTTCACGTGCGAAACTTGAAGATGCACAGTCACGATTATCTGATTATCAACAAAAAGCGGGAATAGTTTCATCAGATGAAAGAGTGGACTATGAAACCGCCAAGCTATCGCAAATTTCGACACAACTTACAGCCGTACAAGGTGAAACCACCGATAGCCAGAGCAAGCGAAATGCTCGTGGAGACACAGTTGCAGAAGTCATGCAGAGTTCATTGATAAATGGACTTAAGTCTGATATTGCTCGACTTGAAGCAAAAGTAAATGAAAATAATGTAAATTTAGGCGTAAATCATCCCTTACGCCAGCGTGCTGAAGCTGAACTTGCATCTCTTAGAAACCGACTTTCTACAGAATCTAGTCGAATTTCTGCTTCCATAGAAACAGCTTACCGTGTAGGCAAAGACCGTGAACGCGAACTGCAGTCAGCCGTTAATACACAAAAGACCAAGGTACTCGGATTGAACAAACAGCGTGACGAACTTAATGTTTACCGACGTGACGTAGAGGCTGCACAGCGTGCTTATGAAACAGTCAGTCAAAGTGCATCACAGACTCGTTTGCAAAGTTTGACCAATCAAACAAACACAGTTCGATTGAATACTGCTTTAGTTCCTATTGAGCCATCTGGTCCAAAACTATCGTTGAATTTGCTTATAGCCGCATTTGTTGGAACTCTGCTTGGTGTTGGATTTGCATTACTTTTTGAACTTATGAATCGCCGTATCCGGTCAAGTGAGGATCTTATGCAAATGCTTGACCTTCCAGTTCTTGCAAAAATTTCTTCCACCGGTTCAAAAAGTCGATTGAACGGTAGTTCAGGTCGGCTTGCGTTGTCAAATGGAAGTCCAGCATGAGTTTACAAAATTCACAAATAGTGAGGTCTGTTCCTTTACCTGAAGCTAGCAATAATTTACTTGTAGAAACAGGCCAAGCCAGACCTATTGGTTCAATATTAATTGACTCAGGTAGGCTTTCAATAACAAATGCTGAAAAAATATTGACTTACCAAAGGCAAAACGGAGTTAGGTTCGGTGAGGCGGGAAGAGCGCTCGGATTATTGACTGAAGACGATGTACGTTTTGCTTTGTCAGTTCAGTTCAATTATTCGTACATTCCCACAGGGAGTAGCTTGAGTCATGAACTTATAGCGGCGTACCAGCCTGATAGTTTGCCTGTTGAAGAGCTTCGCATGCTTAGAAGTCAGCTTATGCTGCGCTGGTTCAACAAAAGCTTTGATCAGAGATGTCTTGCTGTTGTTAGTGCCGGTACCGGCGATGGTCGTAGTTATATTGCTGCTAATTTGGCGATCGTTTTCTCACAGCTTGGAGAGAGAACATTACTGATCGATGCTGATATGCGATCACCTCGTCAACACAATCTTTTTAATCTGGGAAAACGGGCTGGGCTTTCCGATATCCTTGTTGGGCGCGCTGGATTAGATGCTATTGTAAGTATCGAGGTATTGCAGAACTTGTCAGTTCTTGCTTCGGGCGCTAATCCGCCTAATCCGCAAGAATTACTTGGACGTCAGAGTTTTTCTAAGTTATTACTTTCATTGGGAGAAAACTTTGACGTGATCATTATTGATACGCCACCAGCTGATGTATGTGCTGACGCTCATACAGTAGCGGTTCGTACAGGTGCTGCTCTTGTTATTGCACGTCAAGATAAAAGTTCAATGGTTCAGCTTGGAAAATTTACAAACAGTTTGCGTGAATTTGGCGTGACATTGGTTGGTTCAGTGCTTAATGATTCTTAAGAATAGTATATTCAGGTTTAATAATGAAGAGTAGTGTAAATTGGAAAATTCGTTGGCGTAAGTTAATTGATAAGACCAATATAATTCATACTCAGGATAGCAAGCAAGAATTATTACAAAAATTATGCAATCCGGAAGAACCTGAGGTTCTTTCGTTTGTAAATGCTCATGCAATGAATCTTATTGCTGAATCAGAATCTTTTTTTGAATCAATTTACACTTCCGATACCATCCTTCGAGATGGCTCTGGTATTGTAATACTTTTAAATCAGCTTAATATTTTACCAGGCTTTAATCTGAACGGAACAGACCTGATTCCAGTCCTAGTTAAAGTGTTCAATGGTCGCCCAATTGCTTTATTTGGTACTCAAACACCCTATTTAGAAGAAGGTGTTAAGTTTGTTAAAGGAGATCTTGCTCCAAAAAGTGATTTTTTTTACGCCAATGGATTTCTGGATAATGATGACTATATGTCGTTATCATACAAATTCCGTCCAGCATTGATTATCTTGGGTATGGGGATGCCACGGCAGGAAGAAGTTGCTATCTACCTGCGATCAAAAATTACACATCCTTGCCTGATAATTTGCGGAGGCGCGATCATTGATTTTTGGGGTGGCAAAACATCGCGAGCTCCCTTGTGGATGCGTGAGAATGGGATTGAATGGCTATATCGTTTGCAAATGGAACCAAGAAGACTTTTTAGGCGTTACGTCATTGGTAATATTATTTTTCTTTTTCGAGTTTTAGTTTTATCCATATCAAAACGTAATTTAGATCGTAACTATTTATAATAGTTGATTATGAAAATTTATAGTTATATATTTTTTTTGTAAAATATGATTTACAAGTAAATTAAAAATTTACTGAACCCAATTTATACAGATTTTCAAGACTAATAAATTATCCATGGGTTTATAACGTCAGCTATACAATTAGTTTTAACAATTTTTCCAGGATTGCCTATTACTATACAGTGTGGCGGCACATCTTCTAAAACGTATGCACCTCCTGCAATACGACTTCCTTCTCCAATCTTTACACCCGCAATAATTGCATAAGGCCCAATCCAAACATTATTTTCAATAACTGGATAGCTTGTTTTTCTAGTTCCATCTTTTGCAATCGAGTCACGTTGCCCTAGTGTGACACCCTGGAATAGGGTTACATTACTTCCTATTGACGAATTGACATTCACGACAATACCTCTGCCATGTGTCAAAGTTAACCCCGGATTTATGGAGGTTTTCCATGGAATTTCTGCCCCCATAATATGTCCTGCTAATAAGTGCAGAAGCCTTGCAGGAAATAATAATGTCTTTCGCAAAATATACGACTGACGTTGTGCTGACTGACAAAAACGTATTGTTGAAATTAAAAAAAATGCTTTATTGGATACTACAGTTTTGGCAATTAGTATCCAGCTAAAACGACCGCATAGTCGAAATATGTCTGCTTTCAATGCATGCATATAGCCCTGTCTTTCAAATTCATGCTGAAAACTGAATTGCTTGCCCAAGCTTGTGAGTTATTCAAACTTGTAATGTAATCAGTCCAAATCATACCAAGCTCCTGACTCGCGTGTATTGAGTCAAGATGAATGTGCTGTGCGAATAAACCCATTAATCCTGGCGGCATGTAATCAGGAAGTATTGCATGATTAGATCTTAAACGCTTGAAAATCATCTGTGCAAGCTTTAATGGTGGTCCAGCAATCAAACAGTCCAGTTGGAGTTGTCGGCGATTGATTCGTTTCACAGGCGTGAACTTCAGCCCAATCGCTAAATCTATAAAATAGGTATTCCAACGTGGACTGTCTGGCGCTGCCAAATTGAAAGTTGGCACATCTTTAGGTTCAATAGGTAACTTTAATGCTGCTATTATTGCTTGGCATACGTCATCTACATATACCAAATTTGACCATCCATCTCCATGCACGCCTAAGTCGCCTAATCTTCCTGACTGTAACCATCGTGCTATGCGGCCAACCCAGAGTTCACTGTTCGGACCAAATACGCAGCCTGGCCGCAATATCACTGCTTCACCACCTTTTAATGCATACTCGCGTATGTGTTGTTCTGCATTAAACTTGGATCGACTATACCAACCAAGATCCGGGTTAAGATGCGCATCCTCCCGAATATTTCCTTCTACAGATCCATAAACTGACATGGTACTCAAATGTACTATGCGCGGGTAACCTGCATGTATTGCAGCTTCTTTAAGAGCATGAGCTCCTTGCGAAATCGATTTGGCATTTCCAGCAACACAATTTACTACTGCATCGAATCCTTTTAAAACACTTGTTAACTCGTAAACGTTGCAAGTGTCAAGCTTTATCCAAGCCACTGTCGAGGAATTAGATAATTCTAGTCCCCTCGAAGCCCCAGTAAGTTTGTCAGGGTAAATTGTAGAAATTATTTCTAGTAAACGCTTTCCAATGTAACCCGAGCCACCTATTACCAGTACTTTCATGCGAACTCCCTGTCGATTACAGACGCTTGTTGAGGTGTCCCAAGTTTCTTTGCAAGTGTATGCCCGAGCCTGAGTGACAACGCGATGATCGTTAGAGTCGGATTAGCTTGGCTTGAAGTAGGAAAAACTGCGCTGCCAGAAATAAATAAATTATTCACTGTATGCACTTGGCACTCAGCATTCACAACGCTGAATCGTTCGTTATTGCCCATTCGCGCAGTACCGATATGGTGGCCTCCGTAAGCGCCAAAGCGTGTGAGGTCTTCTTCCAGATTTTCGTCATCATATTCAAATCGAGCAACGCCACTGGCAGCAAACTCTTGCGACAATACGTTCAGAGTGCCACGTATGGATTCGATATCTGAATTACTATATCGCCAGTCAATATGCAGTTTTGGCATACCAAGCGTATCAATTTTGTCGCTGAGCTTTACCCGACTGTTGCACTGAGGAATTTGCTCACCATGCATTTCGAGACTAAACCTATTCGTTCGATTTCGTAAAATAACTGATGGATATTTCCTGTCAGCCAGCGAACGATGGCTGAGCCAGTGCATCAGGAATGCAGTAGTGTCAACTGGATCAGTAGCTACATTCAATACATGTCTAGCATAGTCTGCTGATGTGGTAGAGCTATTGCCATCATTCAGTCGTTTGCCATACTCATAGCTGATCAGCCTACGCGCAAGAAATAGTCCTGAAAGTACACCGCTACGATGAACAGGATCCGTGATGCGAGGAAAATGAAGTCTAGCTACTGCGTTCGACAGACCTAGACGTTGTTGTTCTGCAGGTGCTACTGCCAATCTCCGACGACAATAAATTCCTTCGGGTGATAGCTCATAACCATGCTTAACATTCTCTGTAGGCCCTTTGATAGTGAGCCTACCAACGTTGCCTGCTATGTGACACATGTAATAACGACCCACTACATCATGAGAATTACCTATACCTTCAGGTGCAACATCATTTGATGCCAGTAGCAGGCGCGCTGTTTCTAGACCCCCCACTGCCAGGACGGTTATACGGCATGTAGCCGAGAAGCGAGTACCGGTGAGCGTTTGCACATCGACAGTACGAACCGCCATTTTATTTGGCTGTAGGCGAATACCCGTGCAATTAGCCCCTAACAAAACATTGACATAAGGTGTTAATTGAAGCTGTCTGGCATAACGATTTCCGAAGTGCGTAGGGCATGAAAAACGCTCTAATCCGTTGGTAAGAACGCGCTCGCTTTCAAAACCGCGGATCAGTGGCAAAGTATCTGCGCCCAGTGCATCTTCCGCACGGTAGCTGAATCGACCCGCTTCTGCTAAATCATTGGCTCGTGGATAGTAAGGAAGTAAATCATCATAAGAAATCGGCCAACCGCTGTGTTGGACATAGCTGCGCGCTTCAAAATCCAAAGGGTCGAAGGGCATACATCGCCCACCCCATATGGCAGTGGAACCACCAAAGCGACGCTGACGGTATTTGTCGGGTGGACTGTGCAGTTTTTTGTCGGCCACATCACCTTCATAGAGCCGCTGTGTTGTTGGGTTTTCTTCCATAAAACCTGATTCCAGCAATAGAACTGAAAATCCACGCTCTGAAAGGTCGAGTGCAAGTGCTATGCCTGCAGGACCAGCTCCAATGATACATACGTCAGCACGAAGGCATGAACCATTAGGAATGCTGTCAGCATTACAGATCACGATACTTCCTTATGATGTGCTGTGTTGTCTAAACGCACTTGACCTGCTATACCAAAGTGGCGTTGATGAACTTTAGCCACACTGTCAAAAAATTGATTCACCGAAAATTTTTCTTCATAAAGCCTACGTCCATTTTTTTCAAGTTCCAGCATAAATTCGTGATTGTTCAGCACACATTGGAGAGCACATGCAATTCCTTGCACATCACCAGGTTGGACAAAGCAGGCATTTAATCCATCGGTCAGCACAGACGGAATTTCACCTACGGGTGTACAAACGACTGCGACGCTATTGGCCAGTGCTTCAAGAATTACAAGAGGCAGCCCTTCGTCATATGAGGGCAACACAAGCAGATCGGCATGTGACATTAACTCAGAAACCTGGTGCTGATTTGACCACCCGGTAAATCGCACGAACCCGTTAATTCCAAGCTTAAGTGCAGTTGCTTCGTAAGCCAATATATTGCCTCCTCCGGCAAGCGTGACTTCAAGGCGGGAAATGTCGAATCCTGGTAAGGCAAGTGCCTTTAAAAGGTCTGAAACACCTTTGCGTTCTGATAAATTCCCTAAAAAAAGCACACGCTTTACCCTTGAATTATCTGGTTTTCGCCTGGTGTTGATAGGTTCGGGAACTCCGTTGATAATGACTTGTACTCGATTTTCAGGAACAAGTAACTCTTCTGTTACGAAGCGATGTGATTCTTCACCAAGTACTAGACAAGTGGCAGGAAGTGAAAACACCCAGCGTGTGAGACTTTTCAATGGTAGTGGCAACTTTCGATAGAAAGCAGGGAGTTGTGCCGCGTGAAGGTGTAGCACTACAGGTATACCCAACATTTTGCAAAAAACCACTACAGCACTTTTTCTAAAAAGGCTAAGACGCTCAGCCATGTTGACATGAACCCCTGCCAACTGTCCGGTATATCGACCTCGTATTAGTTTCGTAAGAGCAGTTATCAAAATAAAGAAAGAATAAAGTGCATTGCTCCCACCACGTGTATCAAGCGGTCGTAATGTAGCCGCATTTATAGCATCTCTGTCTTGTGCTTGAATTAAATAATCTGCAACTTTAAACATGCCTCCACCCTTTGGCGTCCAAGGACAGGCTATATAAATATAGTTTTCCATATGTTCGCGCAAGATTAATCCCGAATTAATTCGTTTTGCATATTTATAAATAAATTTTTATAATGAATATACGGGTCTTTTAAAAAAAGCTTTGTTAAGAATTGTTATCATTGGCAATTCAATAAATTTATAAGACAGAAAGCCTCCTGCAATAACGGCCAGACTGATTAATGGAATAATTATAATGCTCTCCTGGAAGCCCAGGTTTTTAAGTACAAGAACACCAAAAGGAACTATAAAGGTATGCGAAAGATAAATTGAATAAGAACAGTCACCTAAAAACGACATTTTGGACGCGAGCCGAAATCGAACAATCCACGGTTCAATCCAAACTACAACAAGCACTGTAAAACCAGCACCGACTTCCCAGGTTGAAAATCCGTAAAGTAAGTCTTTCCAATTTATTGATAAAATAAGTATAACTCCGATAATTCCCACTATTAAACCTATTTTTGGTGGTGCATATGGATATTTAATATATAAGTGAGCAATGCTCATACCTAGGATAAACTCAAAAAGTAATGACTGACCGTAAAATTTTAAAGCTGCATATTCAGAAAAAACTTGTGCAGCAAAGAAAATTATTAAAAAGAAAATAAAGCAAAACCTAATACGTGCAGTTCCAAAAGCTATTGCAATAGAAAATACTATATAAAAGAGCATTTCAAAATTTAGTGTCCAACCTACAGGTAAAGTTGGTTGAACCATTCCCCATGGACTGATTGCTGGAATAAAAAATAGGGAAGCCAAAAGATGATCAGGATCGATTGAAGTTCTAAGAGCCAGACTTGGCAAAATTAGCACAAGTGCTGTCTTTAAAAACGTGTAGAACCAGTAAAGCGGTACAACTCTGATAAGTCTCCGCTTCATGAATATCCATGCTGAATAAAAATGAATTTTGTAGTCTGTAGGTAATTTTGCTGTAGACATAGCCATAACAAAACCGCTTATGACAAAAAATATATCTACCCCTATTGCTCCGCTACTCCAGTAATGATCTGGTCCTGCACCGGTTATGCGAACCGAGATGGCTTCAGTGGTGTGCATTATCACGACCAACATGGCCGCAATAAATCTTAAAATTTGAATACCTAGTAGTTGCTTTGCAGGCATATATGAACCCAGTGATTATTATTTCTGCTTTATCGCGGTACGCCTGATGTTGAATGTAATGATAAGTCATGGTAATCCCTGATAATCAGACTCGGAATTAATGAGTTTGCAGGTCGTTGCGGTTGCATAATGCCCCGCACCAGTCCTACGGCGTTAAAACACCATGAGACAATACTATAAAGTGCTTTAGTAAAGGAACGTTTGCGCCAACTCATCATGGCAAGTGGCGCTGTAAGTAACATGCCAAACCAAACGAATTTGGCCGATCCAGAAATTGGCCAAACAAGAATACTGAGCAATAATATCCACCAACCTAGAATACTCAAGTAAATCTTAAGTTCGTGAAGACCTTGAAACACCATTTTTAAACGATTGTGACCTGTTGAAGCTCTGACCAGCTCGCCCAAACCCCAAAGATATTTTGTCTCCCAACGTCGCCTAAGCAATTTATAGGGTGGAGCGTCATGTCCCATGTGACGAACAGCATCCAAGGAAAGGCGCCAGAGTTTCCAACCTCTGCTGCGTAGACGAATGGCCAAGTCAAATTCTTCATAACTGTGCAGATTCCGATCGGAAAAATATCCTACTGCTTCGATGGCTTCACGCCTGTATAGTCCGCCACCGTCAAGGCGGTCTACAATTCCTGGATTTACGTGAGCGCGCTTCTGTGCACTTCTGGCTATATATTCAAGGCTTTCGGTATTCAGTTCAACCAATTGGCCGCCTACGCCCGCGGCATCGGGATTCTTCATCATGAAGTCCAGTGCAACTTCCAGAAAACCTTCCAGCATCTCCATATCTCCGTCAAGAAGATAGATGAACTCCCCACGTGAGTGTTGGTAGCCCAGCTGCGGGCCCACTCCACAGCAACGATCTTCAGCGTTGGCAAGTTGCACAATGCGTATCGGATACGCCAAGGCCAACTCAATTGTTCTATCAGTCGAATTTGAGTCAGCCAAGATTACTTCGCCGCCCACCTTTTCAATTGCACGCAGTGCGCTTTCTATGGCAAGTGAAATTCGTTGTTCTTCGTTTAATGACTTGATAATGATGGTTATCCGGCAGTCCATAGCCGAAAAACTATCAGAGAAATTTTCAGGTTTCATATCAGCCTCTGACATCCGTGATGTTGGAGTGACGGTATTTACGATTTGTGCGCCACTGTTCCCAACTTGTTACCAGGGCTTGCGGACAAAATAAAACCATGACCGCTGTCATCCACCAGCGTTTGCTGGTGATGGCATGGCGTCCCTTCATCAGCCATTTAATGCCTTGAATGCGCTCTCCCGATGAAAGTGCACTTCTGGCTAGAGTCAATTTGTGCTGTGCAATGAACCATAAAGCTGATCGACGTTGCGTCGCTGTCATTGAGCCCGATGTAGCGCGAACTTCCATCCGTTCTAGTGAACGGGGTATGGTGACTACTTTATGTCCGGCTGAAAGGCTTCCATCAACATCAATCCGGTACGCAACAAGTGGTGCATGTGCCAAAGCAATCGGAGTCTGCTCTGCCAAGCGAAACCAGAAGTCAAGGTCTTCGGCTTGGGATTCGCCATTTGGAAAGCATGGCTGCATCTGTTGTAATCGCTCTCTTCGTACTGCCACGGAACTGCTACAAAGCGATGGCCCGACCATCCACCGGCGTGGCAAATCTGTGATGAGTTCCACTTCGGGAATCTCTTTGCAGGTTGGCCAAGGCGGTGGCCAAGAACCATCTGAGTCTGAGATCAGAATGAAATCAGTTGCGACTGCATCTGCTACCGGCCAAGCTTTATGAGCATCCAGGAGGCATTGGAGGTGATTAGGATGATGCCAGTCATCGGCATCAAGAAAGGCTACCCATTCCCCTTGCGCCAGTGCAATACCCCGGTTTCGGGCTGCGGACACACCGGCGTTGATTTGATGTACCACGCGAATACGAGGATCAGTCATTACCCTGACTAATTCAGATCCACCATCACTCGAACCATCATCAACGATGATTACTTCAAAATCCGTAAAAGATTGGCTCAGTACTGACTGTACCGAGCAGCAGATGTAAGACGCTTTGTTATAAAGCGGAATAACTACAGAAAACTTCATGCACCTGTCCTTGCAGCATTCAGCGGATTTCTTGCTGGAGGATATTTCGAAAATGTACCTGTATATCTTGGTGTGAAGTTTCTTTGGTGCATGCGGGTACGAACCTCACTTGCACTTGATGCAAGTGCCATTAGTAACAACAGGTGAGCAATAAACTCTGGGCCATATCCAAAAAGAGACAGTGGAACCTCACTAACAGAACGCATCATCAATAAAATAAACAGTGCCAACGTCAGGCCCTTGCTTTCACGTGCATAGCGCACCGACATAGCTGTTAATACCAATATATAAAGTAAAAGCGCCGTTGAACCAACAATGCCGGAACGTGACAATGTATCCATAAATTGGTTGTGGGCATGTGTGGCATTAGGCATACCAATACTGATTCGAAAGTCCGTTTCCCAGATCAATGGGCCATAACCAAATATGGGATTTCGCTGCCATTCATCATAGGCAATGGCCCAAATTTTATCTCTTCCTGTCAATGAAGCAAGTTGGGCGCCTTCTGCACTGTTGAAGAAGATATTGATGCGAGTTCCCAAGTCACCAAACATCAATACCAGCCCCACAGCTAAAACGGATAGCATGAGAATTAAAATTGATGCAATTCCAAATTCTGGACGAGCCGGATCTCCTAAACGGCGCATAAATATAGGACCTTTTTGAATACTTATAAAGCATAGCCAGCAAATAAGAAAGGCTATCCAGGTTGTTTTGGATTGTGCTAGAAAAAGTACAGTTAGTCCTAATACCCAAGCCAAACGATTTAGCCATTTATTTTCATAAGGAAGTGTCAGTAAGCATATTAATCCAAGTTGCGCCAATATTGCCAAAGACACAGCGTGTGCGGCTAGACCAGCCAAACGTGGTACCCCCGGCAGCAAGCCTTGCGAATATGTTGTTTCTAAAACCATTCCAGTCTTAAACGGAATTAACGCCATGCTTGCTGTCATGAATAAAAATAAAATATTACGCGTAGCTTTGAATGCTACGTCGCGTTCAACTCCCGAAACCAGTATTGCTGCGACTCCAATAACCAGCGGATATACGTAATCGTGAGTGATGGTTGGATGTGCCCCCAATAAGGCAGGAGACACTACAGTACCTAACCAGAAAATGATATAGCTGAACAATAATACCAATGGTGCATTTAATGTTTTTTCTTTGTTAAACCAATAGCTGAGAATGCGTTCGCCTGCAACTGTAAGCATTAACAAGGAAAGCATAGGCTGGAGCCATCGCATGATGGGATGACGTAACGTGACAGGTGCTTCTTCAAAATTCAAATTGACAACAGACAGATCTCGTCCTGACAAAATCGTACTGAGCGCCACCATAACTACCATGGCATAAAAAATCAGGTGAAGATAGCCATGCGAACGATGGGATGTCAGATGAACAGTACCAACCATGACCGTGGTGGCCGCTAAGGCTGCCAAAATTGCGCCAGCAACCAGAATAAAAGTGATGAGTGTTTCTTGCATTACAACCGGCCTTAGAAACGCTGTTCGCTCGTTGAGTCAATGATGGGACTACGTTGAATGCCAAGACCATCCTGACTCAAAAACTGAGCCAGACCTGGAAAAAATCTGACTACCATGGACGCGCTTTGAACGCCCAGTAACTGTGGACGAAAAAATAGAAGTAACAACAGAATGGACAATGCGGCAAGTATGCTGGCTGCCAGTGACAGCAGAGGCATCTGATAATTAGATACGGCTGTCTGAGTTACCTTAACGGTTATTGCGCACAAAGAACTAAAAAGTATTCCGCGACCTACATCAGGCAGCAATTCAATCCAGCTTAATTTAAGTGCTCGAAACGCAGTAGTACCCACCACCGCTGAACGCAACACCAGCATCAATGCGGCAACTGACGCTGCAACTTGAATTCCTTGATCCGCAAAAAAGTAAAACCCGAGTGCACCGATTACCAGAATAGGCAACTGGAACAATGATTCGTAATATTTGCGGCCTGTGTTCCAGAGAACTGGCGTTGACAAACCCCAAATTACATAAGCCGGCATGCTCATGAACAGGAGACCTAAGACGGTACCTGCATCGCTCCATTTTGAACCGTACAGAAGCTTTATCAAGTCGTTTGAAACGAGTGCTAGAAAAACGAAAACTGGAAATACCAGTACAAAGATCGTCGCCAGCATTTGGAGGTATGCACGTCCCAACCGCTCACGTTCATCTTGCAAACGTGCACCTGCTGCCAGAAATGCAGGTTGCAATGCACCCAGCAGCAGGTTGTTGGGCATTGCTGCTAGGTTATAGGCTACGTTGTACAGACCCAGTGCTTGCGTATTGAGCAAGCGACCGATCATTACCCGGTCCAAGTTGTTTAACATCCAGTTAACGATATTAGTAAGGAATACTGCCCTTCCTGTACCGACCGCAGAGGCTGCATCCGCGTACCAGAAAAGAGGACGTAGTGGGTGCGGCTTGACTACATAACTTGCTACCAAGACTACTGCTGCCTGAACCAGCCATGCTGCAACCAGCGATGTGGCTCCCCAGCCCAAAATCGCCATGGGCACACCAACGGCGACGTAACCTGCCATGTAGCTACCTACTTGAATCAATCCACCAGCACGAAAGTTAAGATCGCGCTGCAAGAGATAAGTCGCGGGTGCGGAAGCCGCGGAAAGCAAGCAAGCAATTGAAAGCCACTCGATGACCGATTGCGCTCTGGGTTCCCTAAAGTAGTCGGCAAGTGCCGGCGCCAAAAAATAAACGCCAATCATGGTCACCAAACCGACAACAAGCTGCCATGTCCAGGCAAAACGCACATCCTCGTCACACAGCGAGGTGCGCTGAAGAAGGCTCCAACTAAATCCAAATCCTGAGAAGAAATTGGCAAAAGTAAGTACCACCATGCCAATGGCAAAAATTCCAAATATCTCCGGACCCAGAGTTCTAGCCAAAACCACCTGAGCGACTAGTTGCAGTACAAAACGTGCCAGCGTTGATACGGCGCTCCATTTAACCGCTGTAACGCCAGATTGTCCAAGTCCGCTCATGGCCAAGGCTCGCTTGGTTTCCGTCGGCGAACTGCAATTGTGCCGATGATGGCCATAGTGCCCAGCAATGCAGCTATGAAGCGCCACTCAGAGTCAACCTGATATGGCTGGATTGAAGCGGTATTAAATGCAGGTTTGGAAATTAGACGATCAACGTCACCAGAAGTTGAAAGAGCAATCTGACTTTGAATCGGATTTTCTTTGTAAGTCAATACCGCATTGGATTTTCTTACCTTGTCAATATCCAAACGCTCAGAAATGGGCAGACCGTTGTGGCTTCCAACCGTGGACTGTGCCAAGCCGACCGCTGTCGACTCGTGCGCCGACACATGAAATGCCGCGCCCAGCAAGACAGCCGAAAATACAATTGAAAACGGTGCTCTGCACATGAATTTCCCATTACTTGAACAGTCTGAAGTGTGTTTGCCAACCCTTCAATCTGCAATAGTCCGAATGGCCCACGAACTATTTTCAGTAGATGAATCCAAGATTTTTACCAACATAAAGTTGCATTTTTGTTTCTTTATTTTGCATTTTTGCAAATAAAAACTTTAGGAATTTGTGGTTTTTTCGCTAGGTAGTAGCTTTGATTATTGAAAGCGTACAAACGTGCCAAACGTTGTTTTTTTAGAAAGTTCACCAAACCGCGGGCTGGGGTGATGTTAAACACCACTTTCGCAATCGAAATGGCTTTTGCTTTGTACTGCTAGAAAAAGCTGACTTTCTCAGCTACTTACAACAGCCACGCTTTCATCACGACTGATAAACGATGACAGACGCCATCGCACTGATAATCTCGATTTTTTGGATATATCGAAACAAACCAGAAGCCTGTTTTGACGTTGGATCGCATTCAATCTGGCTTAAACAACTGTCTGGAATTCTGAAATAGCGCTCGATTAGGCCGCGCGAGGCGGCCGTGAGAGGGCTTGCGCACGAGGTGATGTTCAATGCATGCAAGCGGCCACGGAAAACGATTTATGGCAAAACCGCAGTAAGTTATTGACTTGTTCCCTGACTTCAAGTTAGGTTGAAGTGCTCTAAATACAAAAATTCAACGGTCAATTCTGAATTACATGCCGCTGTAGTTCGGCCCGCCGCCGCCCTCGGGAGTGACCCAGACGATGTTTTGCGTCGGGTCCTTGATGTCGCATGTCTTGCAGTGCACGCAGTTCTGCGCGTTGATCTGCAGCCGGTCCGTGTTGTCCGGGTTTTTCACATACTCATAGACGCCGGCCGGGCAGTAACGGCTCTCGGGGCCGGCGTAGGTGGCCAGGTTGATGCTGACCGGCACGCTGGCGTCTTTCAACGTCAGGTGCGCCGGCTGGTTTTCCTCGTGGTTGGTGTTGCTGATGAACACCGAGGTCAGGCGGTCAAAGGTCAGCCGGTTGTCCGGCCTGGGGTAGACGATAGGCGGGCACTCGGCGGCCGGCTTGAGCATCGCGTAGTCCGGCTGGGTGCGGTGAATCGTCCACGGCGGGCGCTTCATGCCGATGCGCGGCAGCAGCCAGTGCTCGACGCCCGTCATCAACGCGCCCACGTACAGGCCCTTCTTGAACCACGACTTGAAGTTGCGCGACTGGTCCAGCTCTGCGGCCAGCCAGCTGCTTTCATACGCTGCCGGGTAGCTGGCGAGTTCATCGTGCTGCCGGCCCGCGGTGACGGCTTCGTAGGCCGCTTCAGCGGCCAGCATGCCGGTCTTGATCGCCGCGTGGCTGCCCTTGATGCGCGCGGCGTTCAGGTAGCCCGCCTCGCAGCCAATCAAGGCGCCGCCGGGGAACACCGTCTTGGGCAGGCTGAGTGCGCCGCCGGCGGTCAGCGCCCGCGCGCCGTAGCCGATGCGCTTGCCGCCTTCGAGGTATTTGCGGATCGCCGGGTGTGTCTTCCAGCGCTGCATTTCCTCGAACGGGCTGAGGTAGGGGTTGCTGTAGTCCAGCCCGGTGACAAAGCCCAGCGTGACCTGGTTGCCTTCGAGGTGGTACAAAAAGCCGCCGCCGTAGGTGTCGCTGGTCATCGGCCAGCCGGCGGTGTGGACCACCAGGCCCGCCTGGTGCCTGGCCGGCTCGATCTCCCACAATTCCTTCACGCCCAGCGCGTAGGCCTGCGGGTCACGGCCTTCGTCCAGCTTGAAGCGCTCGATCAGCTGGCGGCCCAGGTGGCCGCGCGCGCCTTCGGCAAACACCGTGTATTTCCCCAGCAGCTCCATGCCGAGCTGAAAGTTGTCCGTGGGCTCGCCGTCCTTGCCCAGCCCCAGGTTGCCCGTGGCCACGCCCCGGACCGAGCCGTCGTCGTTGTACAGCACTTCGCTAGCGGCAAAACCGGGAAAGATCTCCACGCCCAGCGCTTCGGCTTGCGTTGCCAGCCAGCGCGTGACGTTGCCCAGGCTGATGACATAGTTGCCCTCGTTGTGAAAGCAGTCGGGCACGAAGAACGCCGGGGTCTTGGTGGAGCCGGTCTCGCTCAGGAACAGCACCTCGTCGGCGGTGACGCCCTGCGTCAAGGGCGCGCCGAGCGCTTTCCAGTCGGGGATCAGCTCCGTCAAGGCTTTCGGGTCCATGACGGCGCCCGACAGGATGTGCGCGCCGGGCTCGGAGCCTTTTTCGAGCACGACGACCGACAGCTCCGTGCCTTTTTCGGCGGCGAGCTGCTTCAGGCGAATGGCCGCCGACAGCCCGCCCGGGCCGCCGCCGACCACGACCACGTCGTAGTCCATCGATTCTCGGGGTCCGTGCTGGGACAAGATTTCTTGGGTTTGCATCGGTGGCACTCGCTGATTACGGTTGTGTGTGAGATTTTTGGTCGTTAGGTTTTCATCAATTTTATGTCGTGAAATTGGCTGAAAACCGATCATTCATTTTTCAAATTCCCAAATGTTGATATGAGACCGGTGGCTTTTAGTATGGACAAGAATTTAACAGGCTGTGTCGCGTCAGTGACGAGTCTGACATTGTTTCCTGGCAACAAACAGCCATGACTCAGTCGGGCATAAGCGAGTTCAATCCGTTCTCAAATCTGTCGGGCAATCTCGCTTTTGAAACTTGCTCAGTCAAGGTGGGGTTTGCGTCATCGCTGTATCGGGCACTGGTGCTTTCGGCACTGTTCGGCGTGTTGCGCGGTCAATTTACAGAAAATAAAACGCAGTTTGCCTTGTTGTATTCTTTTGTCTGAAATGACTACTGAAATACACCGATACAGATTGATATCTGTGCACGGTTGGATTTCGACATTTTTTGGCATTCTTCCGGGTTCGTCTTTGAGCCCTTTTACAAACTACCGACCCATGAAAATTGAAATACCCGAGAAGAAAAAACTGGTTCATGAAATGCGTATTGCCATTCGCTGGGGCGACATGGATGCCATGGGACACCTGAACAATGGAACCTACTTTCGTTACATGGAAACTATCCGCATTGACTGGATGCATGCCATTGGGTGCAAGCCTGATCCGAAGGGAGAAGGGCCGGTCATCGTCAATGCATTTTGCAATTTCTACAAACAGCTTGAATACCCAGGCGAGGTGCTGATCAGGATGTTTGTCAGCGACCCAGGCCGAACGACTTTTGAAAGCTGGGCGACGATGGAACGTGCTGAACAGCCTGGGGTCATTTGCGCCGCTGGCGGTGCGACCACTATCTGGGTTGATTTTCCCGCGCAAAAAGCAAAAAACCTGCCTGACTGGATACGTCAGCTGATACAAGACTGATTTAGGTATCAAAAAGCCATTATCCGCCTGCTGCACTTGTATGTGTAGCTATCAAAAAAACTGTAAGAGTTTTTAATAGTCTGGATTTTTTCTGTTTTCCTCAGGTTTATGTCGATTTTTTTTGGAGGTTGTTACGGTATCGCTTCACTTGTTGAATGTGTGCTGTTTGACTGAAGAACAGTTGATTCGGACCGTTGTCGCTTCTTGACGAAGTTGTCGGATAAAGGCGTTTGAGTTCGACGCGTGCATCTTTGGTCGTGAATTGCCAGTTGCCTTTGCCCTGAAGGTTGTCGCTGCGAGCGTGCCAGGCAGCGACTTCGCTTCGCACAGTCTCGATGCTGTCGATGCTCCGGTCCATGCACTGGCCCACCATGACGTTTTTCTCGATTTCTGCGATGTTCAGCCAGCTGCCGTGATTGTGGGTGTAGACGAACTCGAAGCGGCCCCACAGCGCCTTGGCCTGGCCGGGGACAAACGCCCCGTACAGCGAGCCCGGGGTGTTCGTGTTGAGGTTATGCATGACCAGCGTGATGCTCTGCGCATCAGGGGAGCTTGCGGCGATGTCCTGCACAAACACCGCCCAGTCGAGTTTGGTCCGGCGCTCGGTGCGCCTTGGTCAGTCGCCTGCCGGCCAGCCACCAGCTGGCCAGAAAGATGTTGCACCGGCCGCAGCGTTTGTATTCGCAGACATGGCGCCCGGACCGCCCAGACGCTGCGGCAATAAATTCGCGGGTTTGACGAATCAACTGCCGGTGCGTCTGGTCCATGCACCCCACGGGATACTTTTCGCTGTTGACCAGTGCGGCTTGGCGAAATCAAAAAAAGCATCAATCATTTGGCCGGACCAGCCCGGTTTTCCCGTGTTCATATTGCGCGGACTGCTCCCGCCATGGCCGTCATTTCCGACACCATAAATCATGTCTCTTCGGCTTTCGTAATGCGCAGCACCTAATTATTGAGGTCTCGCTTGACCAGGACCAACCAGCGGTGCCATCAACACTGTGCTGTGTTGGAGTCAATCAATAAGGCCGCAGGCAACGCTGCCAGCCACCAATAACGTCGCGCCAAACCCAATTGTTCGCCGATCTTGCTTAGTCACCACAGCGCCCCATGAATCAGTTTGTTGACGGTGATCTGACACCTCGTACGCCCTGCGCCAAGCGACTGTTTTCAGGATGAAAAGCTTTGGCTCTTTCTTTCTCATAGCAAAAACCTGTCCTTCCCAATCGGAATTTGCCTACAGGCGAGTAGGAATACGAAACAAATTCTTACATTTATCAGTTTGCTAATTTAAATCTTTGTTTTTTTTGATAAAAGGTGTTAATTTGTTACCTTATGTTTACTTGTAACTAATGGTCTTTTGCATTAAAAAATTATTTTTACTAATTAAAACAAAAAAGTTATTGTTTTTATAAAATTTTTTTATAGATTTCCCATAAAAAAATAAGTTGTAAGTTTTTTACAAAATGATAATTTATAGACTCTTTGTTACTTGTTTTGGTTTTGAGCTTTTTAAGCTTGTTAATTGTTGCTTTCATAGGGGAAAGCCTGATTTTTTTTGCTCTGAAAAAACCAAAGTCTCTGCAAAAAAGCCTTTTTGAGAATTGAAAAAATTTGATGATGGAAAAGTTTTTAATTTTTCGTTTTTTGAAAATTTTTTAAAAATCTTAAATTTTTTGTAAGACAAGGACTACTTTTTGTGTAGGTGAATTCTCCTTGAATCCAAAAATATGTAAATTTAATGGGTTTGGGTACCTATTAAGATTCAGCCAGGTTTTGAACTAAAGCCAGGTTTTTGAAAGAACTGGCAAGGTTGATTGGTGATTTACCAAGCATTAAGACTCTTATCAAGCAGATCGAAATCACTTCAAAAGTGAAAACGACCGCTTCGGTTGATTTTTTGTTCAGCGAAATTTTGGCAACTTTTACATTTGAATGGATTTTTATGCAAAAACGTAACTTCTCAAAAATTGCTGCAGCTGCTACTGCTGCGGTCCTGATTAGCTTGGGTCAATCAGCCAGTGCGGTTGAAATTGCCCCTTACTTTCATGCGTGGGGCGGCGATACCCTCACTGAAGCTAAACGAGTAGCCGGCCTGGACAGTGCGACGCTCGCCTTCGCCATCACAAAGGGAAGTTGCGCGCTGGATCAAGACTTGCTCAACAAACTGCCGGATGCACGCACTTATGTCGGTTCAGGTGGACAACTGATTATTTCTTTCGGTGGGCAAAACGGCGTGTATGCAGAAATTGCGTGCAAGGACGACAACCAGCTTTTCAACATGCTGGAAAAGCTGATGCTTGATTCGGGAACTCGCCGGATTGACTGGGATGTCGAAGGCCATCAGTTGCTTGATGTCGAAGGCACTGCCCGCAGGACGCGTGTACTGGTTCGCCTTCAGGCCAAGTACCCGGATCTCTACACGTCATTCACCTTGCCTGGCTGGCTGCGCGGTGTAGACAACAATTCGATGGATCTGCTGAGGTCGACGATCGCCGCAGGTGTCCGAATCAGCATGGTCAATGTGATGTCCATGAGCTTTGGCCTTGAAAACCTCAGGACCATGGTGGTGCCTTCCACATTAGCTCAGGCGTCCATCATGACCTTCCGTTCTGCGGTCAGCCAGATGGCAACCCTGTATCCAAACAAGACCCAGGCGCAGTTGCATGCCATGATGGGCTTGACGCCAATGATCGGAAAGAACGATGACGGTTCGACTTTCTCGCTGGTTGATGCAAAAACCATTGCCGACTTCGCCAAAGCCAATGGAATTGGCCTGCTTTCCTATTGGTCATTCCAGCGCGATCGGGCGCAAGCCACGAATGCTTCGACCGATCTGAGTTCGTTCAGTGGCGTCGCACAGTCTAACTACCAGTTCTTGAACATCTTCAAGACAGCTGCTGATTCCGTTGCCCCGACACCAACACCAACACCAACACCAACACCGACACCAACACCAACACCAACACCGAAGCCAGTAACGGCTTCGCCAACACCAGCTCCCGCGTGCAGCAGCGCGACCTGGACTCAAGGCAAGCAATATGCTGCCGGCAGTATCGTGACCTATTCCAATGGCAAACAGTACATCGCCAATTCTGCCAATCCAGGGTACGACCCGACCATCAGCACCTATTTCTGGTCGCAATACATGTGTGCAGCGTCATCTGCTCCTGTATTCACCCCTGCTCCGGCACCAACTCCGGCACCCGCCCCAGCATGCAGTAGCTCGACCTGGACTCAAGGCAAGCAATATGCTGCCGGCAGTATCGTGACCTACTCCAATGGCAAACAGTACATCGCCAAGTCTGCCAATCCAGGGTACGACCCGATCATCAGCAGCTATTTCTGGTCGCAATACAGCTGTGCGGTGTCTTCTGCTCCTGCGCCTGCGCCTGCGGTTGCACCAGCACCAGCTCCGGCACCTGCACCGACATGCAACAGCTCGACCTGGACTCAAGGCAAGCAATACCCTGCTGGAAGCGTGGTGACGTATTCAAATGGCTACAAGTACAAAGCCACCTCCGCCAATCCAGGCTATAACCCGACCATCAGTACTTATTTCTGGTCCCGGTTTGCTTGCTAAGACCTGAAACCCTTGCCTCTTTAACTGCATCCGATCCTTAAGACTCCGGGCTTCACGCAGCAATTGCGTGAAGCCCGGAGTCGCGTGCGGAGCCGTCGTATTCAGTCAAAGCAATCGGAGACAGCTTAGATCAGTGACTTCCTGCAGCGCCTGTTGACGCAAGGCGTTGCAGTGCCGAAAGCGACTTGAGTCCCATTCCTGACGGTTTGCCTTAAACCAAGTCGCCAGCGTAACTGCTGATGGGTCTTGCGGCACTGTCCTACGGCCTGAAGCCTCCAAACGGTTGCGCGCAGAATTTTGAAAGGTCGTATCCTGCTGGTCTGTCACGCAAGAAGGCAAGCTGCACCATGTTTTTTCTCGGAATTGGAACGGCCACACCCGCTTCGCGTTATACAAAGAGCGAGTGCCTGGAAGCGTTCCAAAATTCTGACTGGTTTGAACGGCTTGATGCCCGTGCGCATTTTGTGGCGCGAACCGTGCTGCAGCGTGACAACGGCATCGAGGCACGCTGGCTGGCCGTCGATTCGCTGGCCGATGTGTTTTGCATTGACCCCGACACCCTTTACAAACGCTTTTTGGACCATGCGCCAGCGCTGGCTACACAGGCTGCCGTGCGTGCCTTGGAAAACGCCGGTTGCCTGGCTCATGACATCGATGCGGTGGTGGTCAGCACCTGTACAGGCTATGTGTGTCCGGGCCTGACGGGACATGTGGCCGAGCGGCTTGGTCTGAGGCCTGAAATCCAGGCGTTTGATCTGGTCGGCCAAGGCTGCGCTGCAGCCTTGCCCAATTTGCAACTGGGTGCTGCGTTGCTCAAATCGGGTGTCTGCGAACGCGTGCTGTCGGTGTGCGTTGAGGTCAGCAGTGCCGCAATGTACCTGGACAATGACCCCGGTGTGCTGATCAGTGCCTGCCTTTTCGGCGACGGCGCCGGTGCTGCTGTCCTGTCGCGCAATCCGGGCACGACCGGTCGGCAGGTAGAGTGGAAGGACAGCGCGTCGCTGCTGGAGCCATCCCGGCGCGAAGCCCTGAAGTTTGAGCAACGGGCTGGCATGCTGCGCAACATCCTGACGCGGGAGGTTCCGGCGCTGGCGGCCGATTATGCGCAACAGGTGCTGGGCACCGTGATTCATCGGGCCGGCATTGGCCGCCAGGATATCAGCGCCTGGATCATGCATGCCGGCGGCCGCGATGTGCTGCGGGCACTGGAGCGGCGTCTGGAGCTTGCGCCCGCCGATCTGCGCTACAGCGCCGCCATGCTGCGCGAGTACGGCAACCTGTCCAGTGCTTTTGTCTATTTCGTATTGCAAGCTGCGCTGCAAGAGCGTGCACCGGGCGGCTGGTGGTGGCTGTCGTCTTTCGGCGCCGGTTTCAGCTGCCATGGCGCCTTGCTGGAAGTGCAGCCCGCATGCTGAACATGCCGCGCACCGTGACAGCCGAAACACTCGATGGACTGGCTGAGGGCGATCCGTCCGCCATGCGCTCACGCCGGGACCTGCAGCGCATTCACTGGCTCATGGGCACGCGCGGCATCATGGCGCGGGCGCTCCAGCGGCTGCTGGCGTCGCGTCCCCCAACCGCGCCCCTTCGGCTGCTCGAACTTGGCGCGGGCGACGGCAGTTTGATGCTGGGCGTTGCCCGTACCCTGGGCGCGCAATGGCCGGCAGTCGAAATCACATTGCTCGACCGACAGGACCTGGTGACCCGCTCCACCCTCGACAGCTATGCCAGCCTGGGCTGGACCGCCAGCTCCCAGGTGGTTGACGTATTCGACTGGGTTTCGACCCCATTGCCTGGCATGCACGGGCTAAATACGCGCTTCGATGTCATTGTGGCCAATCTGTTTTTGCACCATTTCGAAGAGCCTGAGCTGGTCACATTGCTGGCGGCGATCGAGTCGCGCACCCGGCATTTTCTGGTTTGCGAGCCGCGCCGCGCGGGGCTGGCGCTGGCAGGCAGCCATCTGGTCGGGGCAGTGGGCGCCAATGCGGTCACACGCGAGGACGCGGTGCTGAGTGTTCATGCCGGATTCAGGGGCAAGGAACTCAGCGCGCTGTGGACCGGAGACCCGTCTTTCTGGACCCTCAGTGAATCTTCGGCGGGCCTGTTCAGCCACTGTTTTCTGGCCAAACACAGCGGTCAGGGCAGGGCTGGCTCACCATGATGAACCACCGCTTCGACGCCATCATCATGGGTGCAGGGCCCGCCGGATCGACTGCTGCCGTGCTGCTGGCACGGGCTGGCTGGTCGGTGGCGTTGGTTGAAAAACAGAGTTTTCCGCGTCGCAAGGTCTGCGGTGAATGCCTGGCCGCCAGCAACCTGCCGCTGCTCGATGCGCTGGGCATCGGCGCAGAGTTTGACGCCAGCGCAGGACCTGAACTGCGCCAGGTTGCGCTGATGCAAGGAGCGCGAACCTTCATTGCCGACCTGCCGGCGGCAGACCAGCCGAAGCGTGCCTGGGGCAGGGCGCTGGGCCGCGAAACACTCGACACGCTGCTGCTGGCGCAGGCCCGTGCCAGTGGTGCGGTGGTGCTGCAGCCGTGGGCTGTACAAGCGCTTGGTGGCAGCGTGGGAAACCACTCGTGCGAAATTCGTGCCATCGGTTCTGACCAGCATGAAGAACTGCAGGCGCCGGTGCTGATTGCCGCGCATGGTTCATGGGAGCCCTTGCCGACCGACCGGGCCGAACGACGCCTTGCGCGCCAGCCCGGTGACCTGTTCGCGTTCAAGGCCAATTTTCGCCATGCAAGCCTGGCGCCCGGCTTGCTGCCGGTGCTGTCATTCGACGGTGGCTATGGCGGCATGGTGCTGGCCGATCAGGGCATCACCACGCTGGCCTGCTGCATCCGGCAAGACCGCCTTGAAGCCTGCCGCCGCTTGTATCCGGGTCTGTGTGCAGGCGACGCGGTCGAGGCTTTTTTAAAGGCGTCATGCCACGGCGTGGCGCAGGCATTGGGTCCGGCGCAACGCGAGGGCGCCTGGCTGGCCGCCGGGCCGATTGATCCGGGCATCAGGCTGCGCGCTGACGACATGCTGTTTCGCATTGGCAATGCGGCGGGCGAGGCGCATCCCATCATCGGCGAAGGCATGAGCATGGCGATGCAGTCGGCGTGGCTGCTGTGCGCGCAACTGCTGCGTTCGGCTGCACCACATGACGGCCTGGCCGACACCGTATGGCACTCCAGCGTGCGCCGCCGCTATGCAGCCGAATGGCGTCGTCAGTTCGCGCCGCGCCTTCGACTGGCCGCCACTCTGGCCCACCTGGCCATGCGGCCCGCGCTGACATCGCCATGGCTGGGGCTGCTGGGTCGCTGGCCCGCGCTGATGACGCATGGCGCGCGCCGCGGCGGCAAGGTCAGGTGCGCCATCAGCGTTGACACGGCAAGCTGGCTGGCAGCGGGTGCCAGCACACGATCCACCAGGCCTGATGCGCAGTGAAGCCCATCCATCCCGACCCGGTATAAAACAAAGGAAAGATATGCCCAGCACCACGACCTTCGACCGGCTTTTCGCCATTTTGATGAAGGACTACAAGCTTGACGCCGCGCAACTTACGCCGGACGCACCGCTTGAAGATTTGGGCATTGATTCGCTGGGTGTGGCCGACCTGCTGTTCAATATAGAGGACGAGTTCGGCATCACCCTGCCGCCCGAGCCGGTGCAACTTCTGACCGTTGGCGACGTGGCGCGTTTCATCGACGGACTGTTGGCCAAGCAGCAGAACCAAGCTGGCGCACCAAGCGCCGCGTCGTCTGGCATCTTGCCGGGAGCCATTTCTTCGACTGTGCCGTGAGGCGGGTTGCCGTTACCGGCATGGGGGTGGTGTCGCCTCTGGGTAACAGCGCTGCAGAAGCGTTTGCTGCCGCGCGCGCGGGATGCTCTGCCGTTCACCGGCTCGATGTTCCTTTCGCCCACCGGCTGTCCGCGCCGCTGGGCGCCACGGTCGCCTTCAACTGTGCCGACCATTTCGATCCGCCGCAACTGCGGATGCTGGACCGGATCAGCCAGTTCGCGCTGGTGGCGGCGCGGCAGGCATTGGCTGAGGCACGGCCAATGCTGGCAGATGCAGATCGCCAGCGCGCCGGTGTTTTCGTTGGCACTGGCATGGGCGGTATTGGCAGCATCGACGACGGCTACCAGACACTGTACGGCGAGAAGTCCGACCGCATCAAGCCTTTCACGGTGTTGATGGGCATGCACAATGCGCCGGCCGCCTGGATCGGCATCGAGCAAAACTGGAGCGGGCCGAACCTGAGCTATTCAACCGCGTGCTCATCGTCGGCTGTTGCCATCGGCGAGGCCTGGCTGCGGGTGGCGCGTGGTGACATCGACATCGCGCTGGCCGGCGGTAGCGAAGCGCCGCTTTGCTTCGGTTCGTTGAAAGCCTGGGAAGCGCTGCGCACCGTGGCCAGCATCGATCCGGTCAATCCGTCTGCCTCGTGCAAGCCATTTTCCAAAAACCGAAGCGGCATGGTGCTGGGCGAGGGTGCGGCCCTGCTGGTGCTCGAACCCTGGGACCATGCGCTCGCCCGCGGCGCGACGATTCACGGCGAACTGGCGGGTTATGGGCTGTTCACCGATGCGGGCCACATCACCCGGCCCAGCGTCGCCGGCCAGGCGGCCGCCCTGCGAGCCGCCTTGCAATCCGCCGGCATGTCGGCAGACGAAGTGGATGCAATCAATGCCCACGGCACCGGCACCCCGGCCAATGACGGCGTCGAGACCGCTGCCATCAAGGCGGTGTTCGGCAGCCGTGCGGCCCAAATCCCGATCAGCGCGACCAAGGCGCTGCACGGTCATTTGCTGGGCGCGACGTCGGCGCTGGAATGCGTGCTGTCGTTCATGGCGATGCAGCATTCGGTGGCACTGCCGACCATGCACCTGCAGCACGCTGATCCGGCATGCGACCTGGACTATGTGCCCAACGCTGCCCGCGAGGGCGTGGCGCTGCGAAGCATGCTGTCAAGCTCGTTTGCCTTTGGGGGAACGAATGCGGTGCTGGCTTTGCGGGCTGTGGGTTAAAAAATACAGCGAAAAATGCACTTAGCGCAATACCAGCATATGTTTTTAGCTATTAAATAAATAGCTTTAGGCCAGCTTGGGTGGTTTCGGCAAACGCCCCATCAGATAAAACTCCGGGTTCGGCTGCATGCCGCTGAAGCTCGCCATGCGGTTGGACAGGCCGAAGAATGCAGTGATGGCCGCAATATCCCAGGCGTCTTCGTCGTCAAAGCCGTGGGTCTGCAAGGCCTCGAAGTCGGCATCCTCAATCTGGTCAGAGTGCAGGCAGACCTTCATCGCAAAATCGAGCATGGCGCGCTGACGCGGTGAAATGTCCGCCTTGCGGTAGTTCACTGCCACCTGATCGGCCACCAGCGGTTTCTTTTCATAAATTCGCAAAATCGCGCCGTGCGCCACCACGCAGTACAGGCAGCCGTTGGCCGCGCTCGTTGTGGTGACGATCATTTCGCGCTCGCCCTTTGTCAGCGACCCGTTGGGATTGCCGCTTTCTTCCTTGAGCATGAGCGCATCGTGGTAGGCAAAAAAAGCGCGCCATTCGGCCGGACGGCGGGCCAGCGCCAAAAACACATTGGGAACGAAACCGGCTTTTTCCTGCACTTCCAGAATTTTGGTCCTGATGTCATCGGGAAGGTCATTGAGCATGGGGGCAGGGTAACGTGGCATGTCGGGTCTCCGGTTGGCTGGGTAAGAATTCCACCTCGAAAGCCATCGATTGCAAGGTTTGAATGGCTTGCTTGGTTTGGACTGAAGGCGCTTGCACAGGCCATCCTAGCGCAGCTTGTCTGACGCTTGGCGGCGTTGTGTGATGCGCCACATGCCGCCACAGGCGGGTGAGCAGCCGCAGCCGCTATGCTGAGGGTTTTTCATTGCAAGGAGCCCGCAGCATGAACCCAACATCCGACAACGCCTACGACAAAGGCCTTTCCACCCGCAAGCAAGTCATGGGCGAAGCGTTTGTCGACAACGCTCTGTCTGGCGTGACCGACTTCACCCGGCCAATTCAGGATCACATCACGGCCAAGGCCTGGGGCGACGTCTGGCAGCGCCCCGGCCTTGACCTCAAAACCCGCGGCCTGATCACGGTGGCGATGCTGACGGCGCTCGGCAAGCAGCATGAACTCAAGGGCCATTTGCGCGGCGCGCTGAACAACGGCGCCACGCCGGCCGAGTTGCAGGAAGTGTTGTTGCATGCAGCGGTCTATTGCGGTGTACCCACAGCCGTCGAGGCCTTTCGCACGGCCGCTGAAGTCGTGGATGGAACAAAGAAAAACTGATCTCATATCCAGCTTTGCCATGGTGCCGCAGAGCCGAAATTTCAAGGGCTTTAGTGAATTTGCGCAATAGCCGTCTGCTTTTTACGCTATTGATTAGCTAGCAGTTGCGTTAAAAATCGATTTGCCCCTGTCGTTGTCGAGGCTTAACATCCGGACTGGGCATGGGGACTACAGGCCCTTTCCGCTTGCGGGGCCATAATGGTTTTTAGCTTCCGCCTTTTGGGCGGTGTCACCGTGCCGCACGGCCGCTTGGCCAAGTGCTGCACTTCATCCAGAAAAGGAAATAATCCAGATGCAAATTCAGATCAACTCCAACAACAGTATTGACACGGGCGAATCGTTCGAACGCTGGGCGAACGCCGAATTGACTGGATCTTTCAGCCGCTACAAGGACGACATCACCCGCATCGAAGTGCACATGAGTGACGAAAACGGCGAAAAGGTCAGCCCCGACCACAAGCGCTGCATGCTGGAGGCCCGGCTCGCCAACCGTGAGCCTGTGGCCGTCAACCACCATGGCGCCAACCAGGACGAAGCCTTCCGGGGGGCCAGTGAAAAGCTCAAGCGCGTGCTTGAACACACCCTTGGCAAACTGCGTGACCACCGTGCGCGTGAATCAATCCGCCGCGAGCCAGATCTCGACAACGTCTGAATCCCTGGCGTGAGGGCCTGAACGCTTTGCGGGCTCCCAGCAGACGGAAAACCTCTGCCAGAGCAGGGCATCAATCCCCAGCCATGAGTTTTTGCACCAGATCGGCCGTGGTTGATGCCTTGAATTTTCGCATCAGGCGTGCACGGTAAATCTCCACTGTACGGTGGCTGATGATCAAGGCGCGGCCGATCTCCTTGGAGGTCAGGCCGCGCATCAGGTGGGCTGCCACCTCGCGCTCGCGTGCAGTCAGTTCGGCCGTTACCGGACGGCTGGCGCTCAGGTCTTCAAACGTCCAGATGCCTGATTCATGCGGCACACTTCGGTTCAGTGCCCGGCCTGTGACGTGACACCAGAAGGTTTCGTCTTTGCATCGCCCATCGACCCGCTTCATGATGCGGTTGTCCGAATACATGCCGGTAGCATTCAAAATAGGAAGCATGCGTACGCCGATGCGCTCGAACTCGTCGGCGCTCGGGTAGAGAATGAGGAAAGACTGGCCCACCAGATACTCACGCGTGGTGCCGAACATTTCGCAGACATGCTGGTTGCAATCAAGAATCGAGCGGTTGCGGGACAGCACAAGCCCCACCGGTGCCAAGTCGAAAGCCAGTTGGTAATCCGTTGACATCAGGACAAACCTTTAAGAAAAACTACGTAGCGCAATAGGTAGTATCGTAATGGACCGGACAGGCGCGTGAAAGCGTCCTGAAGGCTGAACCAAACAAGGAGACATTTTTGTGAAGAAACTTTTCCCCTCTGCTGCAGAAGCCCTTCGGGGCATCGTCAAAGATGGACAACTGTTCGCTGTGGGCGGCTTTGGCCTGTGCGGAATTCCCGAAGCGCTGATCGATGCGCTGCGCGATACCGGCGTCAAAAACCTGACCGTGATTTCCAACAATGCCGGAGTAGACGGATTCGGCCTGGGCAAGCTGCTCGAGACGCGGCAAATCAAGAAAATGATTTCGTCCTATGTGGGCGAAAACAAGGAGTTCGAGCGCCAGTACCTGGCCGGCGAACTGGAACTTGAATTTACGCCGCAGGGCACGCTGGCCGAAAAGCTGCGCGCCGGCGGTGCCGGTATTCCTGCTTTTTTCACCAAGACCGGTGTCGGTACGCTGGTGGCTGAAGGCAAGGAACTGCGTGAATTCGACGGCGAAACCTATGTGATGGAACGCGCCCTGGTGCCTGATGTGGCACTGGTCAAGGCGCACCGTGCCGACAAGTCCGGCAACCTGCAGTTTCGCCTGACCGCCCGCAATTTCAACCCCGCTGTGGCCATGGCAGGCAAAATCTGCGTGGTTGAGGTGGAAGAAATCGTGGAAACGGGCGACATAGAGCCTGACCAGGTGCACTTGCCAGGCATTTACGTGCACCGTATCGTGCACAACCCAAGCCCTGAAAAACGCATTGAGAAACGCACCGTCACCCAAGCCCCGGTAGATGCCGCCGCCGCCAAGGTCGAAGCGCAGGCCGCCATTGCCCAGGCAGCAGTTATCACTGCCGACGAACCCGTCCCATCCACCATCAAGGCCGCCAGCGGCCAACAAGGAGCCTGAAGCATGCCGTGGACCCAAGACCAAATGGCGGCCCGCGCTGCCCAGGAACTCGAAGACGGTTTCTATGTCAATCTCGGCATCGGTATTCCGACGCTGGTCGCCAATTTTGTTCCCAGCGACAAGGAGGTCTGGCTGCAGTCAGAAAACGGCATGCTCGGTATCGGCCCGTTCCCGACGGAAGATCAAGTGGATGCCGACCTGATAAATGCCGGCAAACAGACCGTGACCACTTTGCCGGGCTCGTCTATTTTCGGGAGCCACGATAGCTTTGCGATGATTCGCGGCGGCAAGATCAACCTGTCTATCCTGGGCGCGATGCAGGTCAGCGAGCAGGGCGACCTGGCCAACTGGATGATTCCGGGCAAGATGGTCAAGGGCATGGGCGGCGCGATGGATTTGGTCGCTGGCGTCAAGCGCGTGATCGTCCTGATGGAGCATGTTGCGAAGAAAAAGGACGGCACCATCGACCTGAAGATCCTGCCGAAATGCACATTGCCCCTGACTGGCGTCGGTGTAGTTGACCGCATCATCACCGACCTGGCGGTGATGGACGTGACGCCCCTGGGCCTTAAGGTGGTTGAGCTGGCACCGGGTGTTACCCAGGAAGCGTTGCAAGCCAAGACCGGCGTCACGCTGATCTGAAGCGATTTGCCTTGTACAAGAAAAAAGGCCCTGAGGGGCTTTTTTTTTGGGTGCGTTCACCGCCATCGAACAAAACCGGGCCTTTGGTCACTGCGCCCGATTCGATGCGTTCACCAAGCGTTTTTCGGCCTGACCGCCAGCGCCACAATCGTCACACCCAGGGCAACAATCAGCGCGTCCTCGATCAAACCGCTGCGAGTCTGGCCCATGCGCGCCATTGCTCGTTCACGGCCGGCCAGACTCAGGTAGGCCAGAGGTACGGCGGTTGCAATCGCAGTCACAGCGCCGGCCTGTTCGCAACCATGGGGAGCCAACGCAGCGCCTGCTATCCCGGCGCTACTTACCCTGGCCAGCAAGCCCAGAAAAACAGTGCGGTCAGGCGCTGTCTTCATCTTGTCTCCGAACAATTCGCCAACCCCCATGGCCAAGGCGCCATAGGTGAATACAGGACGGTCCAGCAGTACGAGTTTTCCCGGCGTGCGATGGCCAAGAAGCCGTGCAGCCGCAATGCTTGCCATGGGCGTCATGGAGCGTGCACTGGCAACAGCGCCGATCAGAGCGGAGAAAAGCAATCCGCGATATTTCATGGTTTTTCCCCGAGGTAATGCCGACAAGGCCATCGTCCATGGTTCTGCTTCATGCAAACAGGGCAAAACACCCGATCATCTGTAGGAAGCAGTTGGAGGCTGGCTGGTAATGGTACTGATAGCCAAAGCTGACACCCGCTGACCTGCCCACATCTCTACCTGAAAAAGGTTGGTATGGCATGGTTGAGCCTGAAACGACATAAGGCATGAAAAAACCCGCAGTAGCTATGAACTACGCGGGTTTTGAGTGAATGTGAAACGCTGTGATATGACAATTTGGAGCGGGTGAAGGGAATCGAACCCTCGTATGAAGCTTGGGAAGCTGCCGTTCTGCCATTGAACTACACCCGCATTTTGTAACCTGTTGATTTACAACAGATTATTCCCGTAAGTGCTTGAATTCCATGCGCTTTTATTCTTTTTGCCTGAACTGGCTTTCTCAGAATAGACCACACTAGACCTTATACACTTCACATGTCAGCGTAGCTTTCGGCGTAGCTTTTATTTGCTGCTTTGTCGGGCCTGCGCTGCCGTCGCTTTTTCTGCGTCTGGAACATTCGGGAGTATACGGTTTATGTTGTTCGATGCACGCGCTGCCAAGCTGCTCAGGCCTGGCGAGCACATGACGATCGATGGCTGTCCGGGCCTGCGCCTGGTGGTGTCGGCCACTCGAAAAACGTGGATCTACCGGTACAAGTCGCTCGCCGACGGCCGCATGAAACAGGTCGCTTTCGGGCAGTGGCCGGCGGTGTCGGTGCAATCAGCGGCATCGCAGTGGGAGCAGCTGCGGGACCAGCGCGGCGCCGGCACTGACCCGGGCCAGCAGCGCCGCTCTGAGCGCCAGGCCCAGCGGGGCATTGACGACACGCCCAAGGCGTACACCGTGCGCGAGCTGGTGAAGGACTATGTCGAGGGTCACCTGTCGGCATCGCGCAAACCGGCTGGGCTGCTGGCGGCCCGCCGGGCGCTGGACAAGCTGCTTGATGACGACACGGATTTTGCGGGCCGGGCGGCTGAGTCTATCAAGCGGGCGGATGCCTTTAGCATCCTTGATGCCCGAAAAGCTACGCCGACCTCTGCAGCAAAGCTACGCTCGATGCTGGGCGCGGCCTGGGATTACGCGCTTGACGCCGGGCGGCTTGACGGTGACACGCCGAACTGGTGGCGCGCCGTCATGAAGGGGCGGCTCAAGAGCCAGGGGAAGCGAATCGGCGGCGAGCACCAGGGGCAGCAGCGCCGGGTGCTGCGGCCTGTCGAGATTGCCATGTTGCTGGCCTGGCTGCCCAACCTGCACGCCACCGGCCGGGACACATTGCAGCTGTACCTGTGGACTTGCGCCCGGGGCGGCGAGATTTTCGGCATGCGACCAGAACACATTACGCACGAAACTGATGGCTGGTGGTGGACCGTGCCGAAAAATGAAACCAAGAATGCCAAAAGCCTGGAAGCCGAGGATCTGCGGGTGCCCCTGATCGGGCGGGCGCTGGACATTGTGCAGCGCCGGATGGCGGCGGTCGGGCCTTCGGGCTGGCTGTTCGAGCATGGCCAGGGCCAACAGTACACACAGCATTTCTTCTCGACCTATATCTACAACCTGCAGCCGTATTCGCCCAAGGTGGTCAATCGACAGAGTCAAGGGTTGGTGCTGCCGGTGTCGGGCTGGTCACCGCACGATCTGCGGCGCACCGGTCGCACGCTGCTGGCGTCGCTGGGATGCCGGGATGAGATTGCCGAGGCGGTGATTGGGCACCTGCCGAAAGACATTGTGGGCACGTACAACGCCTATTCCTACGATGCCGAGCGTCGCCACTGGCTGGAGTTACTGGCAGCTTATTTAGAGGACTTGGCCGTTTAAACTATTGCAAATTGTTTAAAGGAAGTAAGCCCAAGCAATCATTAAAGCTTGGTATAGATCGCCTTCAGATTAACTTGATCTAGTAATAAGCCTATATTCAAATATTGGCTGTTTATCTTTAGTGGAATAATTTACTATTAATCAATAATTGACATATAAATTTTCTTAATTTTTATTCAAATTACAAATTGGCGAAATTAAATGAACTTAATAATTGAAAATCCTTTGGAAAAACTACCGGAAATATATTCTAAAATTTCTGAAGTTGTTGCATTAGCTAAGATAATGTTTCCAAGCGATCAAAGTATTAATATACCAAGAGTGCTGGCTGAATATGTTTCACAATTAAATAATAATATAGAAATATTTTCTAATTTTGGCATCGTAGATGGGATTGAGGACTTTGAGAAAGCTCTAAAGGTTGCAAATGCAATAGGAATTTACGCGACAGCATTGGGACAGCAAGGTGCGGTATTACTTCCAACTAGTCAACTGAGTACTTCATTCTCAAAGATTTTAGCGGCAGGTCAGGCACTTACAAATTATATAGGTAGTTTGCAGGTTAGTGTGGCTGGCATTATTGATGCTGGAAACGGACCAATGTTGCCTAATATCGCACTTCAAAAAAACTGGAAAATGCTGGAAAGTGATCTTTTGGATCGTAGCAATAATTTTCATTCTAAATTGGATGTGGCTGAGAGTGATTTAGCAAGATATGAATCTAGAGTTGAAGCGTTCAGCGAATCGATCAATACCAATTTGAGAAAATTGGAAGATGAAAAGGCAGAAATATCTCAGCAAATAAACTTTGCTATAAATGCTGCCCAAGAGAGTGTTTTGCAGCAAGGCCTTAATCTTGAAAGCCAATATGAAGAGACTATTGCAAATCTTAAATTAAAAGAATTCGAGGTTGTAAAATTACTTGGAAATCTAGCTGTATCAGTAATTGCTGGTGGTTATGCAAAAAGTGCTACTAATGAGCAAAAAAGTGCTAACTGGTTTAGAATCTTTTCAATAGTATTGATGATGATGGTTGTAGTATTACTCTCAGTAACGCTTTTTGAAAGTAGTAATAATGAGATGAATTGGAAGGAAATTAGCTTACGCCTAATTATTTCTCTATTTTTGTCAGTACCGATTGCGTACTTGGCTCGTGAGTCGTCACGACATCGAAGCCATCATTACAGCCATCTTCAAACCTCTTTGGATATGGCTGCGTTAGGACCGTTCATTGAATCCTTATCTCCTGAACTACGAGAAAAAGTGAAAGCAGCCATGGTTGAAAAGATATTTTTTCAAAATGCAAAAGACGAGAAAATTGAAGATAATTACGGAATTAATATTCAATCTTTATTGATGAAATTTATAGATACTTTTAAAGTGCAAAACTTAAATAATAAATAGATTAGTTTTAGAGAAATTATATCTCTTAGGCTTTTTTGAATAAGAAATAAGCTTTGATAAAGCAGATCTACTAAAATCAATTCTTTCTCTAGATGATCCCGATCTCTAAAAGATCAGGCAGCTTTGCCTGCACGTCCAAAGCCGCAATTCGTCGGTGGTAGCAGGTCTGACACTGGCAGGCTTTTCCCCCAGGCTTCTAGTTCTTCCACCAGCCAGGCACTGCGGCCGGCGCTCAGCTTGCGTGGCTTGGGCAAGCTGCCTTGCGCGACCAGCTTGATCAGCATGCTCTCCGACAGCGACAGAAACGATGCAGCCTGCGCGCTGGCCAAGTACAGCGGCTTGAGGCTAATGATGGTGTCCTTTCTCATGCCTTTGCTCCCGTGTTGTAAATTTCAGGCCCGGCCACGTCCGTCATGCGGGCCGTGCCGTTTCGGACTTTGTCGGCCAGCTCGAACGCACCTGGAAAAGCACGCGTTCCAAAGACTGGCTGCGCCAAGAACACTTCCGTGGCCAGTTGGGCTGCCTCATGCAGGATCTTGGCTTGGCTGCTGCGCCAGCGCCCGCCGTCCACGCTGAATTGCACGACGGTGCGCAGGGCTGCGTGCAGTCGTTTGGAATCGGGGTGGTGCAGCGCCAGGGCCAGTGCGGTCTCGGCGCCGACGCCCAGCACCAGCGCCAAGTGGGACAGCAGCCGCGTGTCACGCTCGCCGTCTTGTGTGAAGTAAATCCGGGTGCTGACGCTGGTCATGCGGGTCATCAGCGCGGCCACGCAGTCAACCTCTTCCTTGGCGATAACGGCCCGGCCCACCGGGCTGGCGTGGGCGGAGTTGAACCGGCTGGCCAAGGCATGGGCCTGCAGGCGCTGGAGCTTGCGGCCGTGGGCAGTGGTTTTTCTCATAAAAAAATCCTCAGGACAATTTCAGCAACGACCACGCAGCCGGCGACCAGGGCCAGTGCTTGCGCAACGTAAATGGCTTGTGAGCGTTTCGGGTAGTGGCGCATGGTCAGGCTTCCAGCTCGGCTGGTTCTTCGACCGTCTCGACGGGGTATGCGCTGCGCACGTCCTCGACCTCTACGCCGTACTGCGTGGCAGCGGCTAACAACGCCGCTGGCGCCTCGGGCTTGCCGTAGCTGAAGGCACGGACGTGGTCCACCAGCGCGCAGTCCAGAAGCAGGGCGTTCAATTCCTTGTGCGACATTCGGCCGGCCTTGATCCTCAACGCTTCAATGTCTTTAGTGTCGTGCAGCGCCAGCAGCGTGTCCCTGTCCTTGTAGGCCACGCCGGCAATGGCCACCTGTGCAATCAGCCGCAGTTCGAACACGCCAGTGCTCACCCGGGTCGCTGTCTCGCGCACCTTGCGCAGCGCGACGACGTTCAGCCGGGTCTGCGCCGCCGCCTTGGCGTCGCGAACCTTTTCCTCCTCCTTGCGGTCAAGCTCGTAGGCATTCCAATTCATGCGGGAATTGGTGGTTTTGGCCGCTGGCGTCTTGACGCCTGCCGCCTCGGCTTCCTTGCGTTTGACCACCTCGATGGTCTTGCCGCTGCGCTGGTCCTGGATCGTCAGGATGGTGACGGCCGGCCCGGCTGTGCCGTTGTTGACGCTCTTGAGCGCTTCGCGCATCTCGCTGATCGGTATGTAGTCGCCCTTGACGTTTCCCTGCGCATCGACCGCCTTGCGCGCTGCGTTGCCGACCACCATCACCTTGCCCTTGGCTTCCAGCGCTTCCTGCTGGCGCTTGAGCTGGGCCGACTTCTTACCTGCAAAGCAGTCGGAGTCGGTGCAGACGTTGTCGCCCTTGGGCGTGTAGTCGTTGTAACCCTTCTTGTCGAGCATGTCGGCATACACGATGGGGTCAACGCCCGAACGCTTGGGGCATGCTGTGCAGGCGCCTGCACTCTCGACCAGGTCAGCGTCATCGAGCGCCCACAGCGCCGTTTTCAGGTCCAGCGTGAACTTTTCGGCCAGTTCGGAGCGGGCCGTGCGGTAGCTTTTCAACTCGCCTGCATAGCCGCCTTCGAGCGCCAGGGCCAGCGCCTTGGCCTGGTTCTTCTCGCCCGGCACCCGGGCTACCAGCGTGGCGACTTCCGTGCGCAGTTTGCCGGCGCGCAATGCCGCCTGGCCGGCCGGGTGCAGCGTGGCCAGTTTCAGGCGGTTGTACACATGGGTGCGGCTCTTGCCGGTCTGCCGTGCCAGCTCGTCCTTGGTGATGCCGTGCGCGGCAATGAATGCCGCATAGCCCAGCGCCTCGTCGATGGGGTCCAGGTCGCGGCGCTGGACGTTCTCGACCGCCTGCAGCTGGGCGCTTTGCGCGTCGGTGAGGTCGCGCACGATGGCCGGCATGATGCTTAGCCCGGCTTGCAGCGCGGCGCGGTGGCGGCGGTGGCCGAACACCAGCTCGTAGCTGCCATTGCCCCTGGGGCGCACCAGCACCGGCTGGATAATGCCCACTTCCTTGGCCGAATTGGTCAGCTCCTGCATCGCGTCTTCCGGGTAGTTGGTGCGCGGGTTAAAAGGCGAGGCGTGGATCGTGGCCGGCAGCAGCTGCTGCACCTGGTTGAGCTTGCTGTCCAGGTAAAGGTTGAGCGTCTTGCGGTGCTCGGTCAGAACCGGGGTGTCTGGATGGAGCTTGTTTGGATAGGGGGTCCAGTCACTTTCGTGGACAACAAAGACCTGGCCCGCCTGCGTTTCAACCTGGTAGGCGGTCTTGCTATTGCACACGATGACGGTTACTTTTTGACCGGCAGCGGGATGCGGGTCGCCACTGATGTCGCTCAAATTTATGTGGAGAACGACCTCTTTGCCAATCAGTAGGGTCGAGAGTTTGGAAGCGGCTTTGGCCATGGTTGGCTCCTTGGTGTTAATGCGTGAAAGCGGTGCGGCGCAGCAAGATCTGGCCCGGCTCTGCGTTGACGCAGGCGGTGCCTGCCGGCGTGATGCGGTAGCTGCGATGCACTGGCTCGATAAGCTGGAAGCGGATCAGTGCGCCAAGGGCGGGCAGCATGTCTCTTTCCCGGCCGGTCTCGCGGCGCAGCATCTGCGCGCTGGTCAGCTGGACCTTGTCCATGAAGCGCAGCACGTGGCGCGCAACGTGTGGCAGGTCGCACATTTGTGTCACAGGCGTAGCGGGTGCAGGCGTCTGCACCGGCAGGGCAGCGCCCTGGTGGTGGCGCAGCGAAAACTCACGCATGGCGACTGCTGCCAGCATGCGCAGCGTCTGGGGCGATGGCGTGGTGCGGATCATGACCGGCTGAGCCTGGAATAGGTAACGCCCATGTTGATCACATCGGCATCGCCCATGCCTGTCTCGGCCATTAGCCAAGCGCCTGTGACAACGCCCTGCAGGTGCTTGATGTCGTAGCAGTTGTGGATCACCAGATCTGGTGCAAATTGGCTGCCGTCCGCTTCGCTGATGTGACTGGTGTTGTGCTTCAGGCCTAGGCGCCTGATGTCCCAGATCACGCCGCCCATGGCACGCACCGCTGCGGCTTCATTGGCAAACCGTACGTCGCTGATGACATGGCGAAACTGCTTGCTTTGCTGCTGGGCATGAACTCGGGCCTTAAGGGCATTTCGTTATACACAACTCCGGCAAAATTCCCCTCAAGAAAGATTTGAAGGAAAACGATGGGCTGGGCAGGCACTGAATTTGAGACGATAGACTTGGGCGATGAGCGGCGCAACAAGCGGGCCATCCGGCTGGTGGAGCGCTTGAGCGCCCAGCCCATGGCGAGCGTGCCGCAAGCCTGCGGGGACTGGGCCGACACCATGGCGGCGTACCGGTTCTTCGGCAACGAGGAAGTCGATTGGCGTGCGATTTTGGGCGCGCACACGGACTGCGCCAAGACGCGCATGGCCGGGCACGAGGTGGTGCTGTGCATTCAGGACACGACCGAGCTGGACTTCAACGGGCAGGAGGCCAGCGGCCTGGGGCCGCTGAGCTACGAAGCGCAGCGCGGCATGTACGCGCATCCGACCTACGCCGTGTCGACTTCGCGCGAACCGCTGGGCGTGCTCGACGCGTGGATGTGGGCACGCGAACCCAAAAACAAGGACGGCAGCCGCCCCGGCATCAAGGAGAGTGTGCGCTGGGTGGAAGGTTACGAGCGGCTGGCCGAAATGGCCGCCGAGTTGTCCGGCACCCGGTTGGTGTACCTGGCTGACCGCGAGGCCGACATCATGGAGTTGATGCGGCGTGCGCGCGCGCTGGGCACGCCTGTGGACTGGCTGCTGCGCTCCCAACACAACCGCACCCTGTCCAGCGGCGACAAACTCTGGATCTCTGTGTTGCAAAGCGAGCCTCTGGGCGAAATACGCTTTGTAATGGCCTCGCGCAAGGGCCAGCGCGCCCGTGAAGTGGTCCAGCAGGTGTGGGCGCAAATGCTCGAACTGCCCGATGGCAAAGGCCACTTTGTGCAGGCCAGTTGCATCGTGGCCAAGGAAATGCAGCCTGCCGCAGGCGACAAGCCTGTCGAGTGGCGGCTGCTGACCAATCTACCGGTGCAGAGCCTGGAGCAGGCCGCGCGCATGATTGACTGGTACCGGGCCCGCTGGGAAATCGAGATGTTCTTTCATGTCCTGAAGAACGGCTGCCGCATCGAGGCGCTGCAACTGGGAAGCATCGAGAAGATTGAGCGCGCGCTGGTGCTGTACATGGTGGTGGCCTGGCGTATCGCCCGGCTGATGCGGCTGGGGCGAAGTTGCCCGGACCTGGATGCCCAGTTGATGTTCGAGCCCGATGAGTGGAAAGCCGCCTACATCCTGAACAAGCAGAAGCTGCCAAGCAAGCCGCCCACGCTCAACGAGGTGGTGCGCTTGGTTGCCAGACTCGGTGGCTTTCTAGCGCGCACGGGTGATGGTGAGCCGGGCGTGAAAACCATCTGGCTTGGTATGCAGCGCATTCTGGACTTTGCCGCCGGCATCAGGTTCTCACGCGAGCTTCAGGCTCAGGGGACTTGTGTATAACGAAATGCCTTAAGGGTGCGTGTCCAGTAGTCCTGGCCGCTGTAGGTGCGGCGGTATTCAGTGCCCCACCACTGCATGATCTGCCGAGCCGAGCGGGGGGCTTGAAATTCATCTTTTATGCTCTTGCCGGGTTCGAGCCATTTGCACTGCTCAATCACCGCCATCGCAAAGCCGTTAACAGTGCTGCAACGGCTCAAGGCCAGGGACGGGCGCTGTCAAGGTAGTTGCCGCAAAAAGTTCGATGCTCAAGCGGCTAGTTTTTCTGGTTGATTCTGCTCCTTTGGTGTTTGCGGGTTGAGGTGCACTTCGGTGATTGGCGACCAATTGCGAGTCCCCCCTGACCAGCGGTTGGGGTTAGCGTTTCGGGCCGCGGCGTAGACCTTGGCGCGCTCAGCCAAAATGGCCTCATCGAGTTTTAAGTGCCGCTGCGCTGGGGTGATAAATCGAATGGCGCTGTGCCGATGCTCGTGGTTGTACCAGTGCACCAGCTCTGTCACCCAGCGCCGCGCCTGCAACAGGCCGTTGAACGGTTTGACGGGCAGTTGAGGGCGGTACTTCAGTGTCCTGAACAAAGCCTCGGAGTAAGGATTGTCGTTACTGACTGCCGGTCGGCTGCGAGAGGCAGCTACGCCCAGGCGCTGCATGGTGGCAAGCATCGTTTCCCCCTTCATCGGCGAGCCGTTGTCCGAGTGAACGGTGAGCTGATGGGGTGCAATGCCGCGCCGCTCGCAAATGGCCCGCAGCAACTGACTGGCCAGCTCGGCGCTCTCGCAATCGAACACCTGCCAGCCCACGATCCGGCGGCTGAACAGATCGACAAACAGGTAAAGGTAAAAGTAGATGCCGCGGACCTCGGTGGGCAAGTAGCTGATGTCCCAGCAATAAATCTGGTCGGGCCCGGTCGCCACCAGCGCGCGTGGCCGGCTGCGTTTTTGCGCCACCCGTTCCAGGCGGCGGTGCCTCAACTGGCCGGTTTCACGCAGCAGCCGGTACAGGGTCGACTCGCTGGCCACATACAGGCCCTGGTCAGCCAGGCGCGGCACGATCTGGCCGGGTGGCAGATCCTTGAACTCATCGCTGTTGACCACCTCCAGCGCAGCTTGCCGCTCAGCCTCGCTGAGCTTGTTAGGCGGCACGGTGATGCGGCGTTTGTTCCCGACCCTGAGGTCGCCCTGCTGGTTCTCCGGGCGCCGCCAGCGCTGAACAGTACGCGCATCCAACCCAATCAGGGCGCAGGCCTTTTGCAGACGTGCGCCGTTGTCGCAGGACTGCCCTATCAGCGTCAGTAGCGTCTGACGCTGTTGGCAACTGGTCATTTCTCCTCGTCCTCCCACAGGGCCTGGAACTTTTTTTGTAGCACCAGCAGGGCTGCGGCTTCCGCCAACGCCTTCTCTTTTCGACGCAGTTCGCGCTGCAGCCCATCGTGTTTGACTTGCAACTCGCGCAGTGCCGTCCTGGCTTCGCGCGATTCAGGCGCTGTGGCGCTGCAAAACGCTTCACCCCAGGCCTTGAGCTGGTGCTCAAACAACCCCTTCTCCCGGCACCAGGCATGCAGTTGTGTGGGCGTCATGGCATGCGTCTGGTTCAGCGCAAGCAAGCGCTGGGAAGGGCTCCACGATTGGGCCGGTAAGTTCTCAAGCAGTTGCGCAGCGAGGCCAGTGACGGCATGCTTTCGGTTGGACTTGCTGATCCATTTTCTCAAGGTGCCCACTGGCATATTCAAATCATTGGCAACGTCCTGCACGCTGCGTGTGCCTCGTTGCCTGGCTTTGCTCAGCGCCTGTTCCTGGAATTCAGTTGAATGTCGATTTGTTTTCATAAATAGCGCTCCAATGCGGATCATCCGCAATCACGGGGGAGCGGCAACTAGTCTGACACGGGGGGAGGGCAAGCGCGTGCGCTTTTACTCCACGGTCGATCTGGTCAATGTGCTGGAGAAGGAAAAGCGTGACGGCAAGGCCGGACGCATGGCTCTGAGCTTGATGCGCATGGACCTGGTCGTTCTCGATGAGCTGGGCTACCTGCCGTTCAGCCAGGCGGGCGGCGCCTTGCTGTTTCACCTGCTCTCCAAGCTGTACGAGCACACCAGCGTGGTCATCACCACCAATTTGAGTTTCTCCGAATGGTCGAGCGTCTTTGGGGACGCCAAAATGACAACAGCGCTGCTCGACAGGCTCACCCACCACTGCCACATCGTGGAGACGGGCAACGAGTCGTACCGGTTTCAGCACAGCACCCTGGCCGCCAAGTCGCGGATCAAAGCGCGCGAGCAAGTGCGCAAGGAGGCAAAAGCAGCACGGCCAGACGAGCCGTTCTGAGCCGGGCGCGCACGGGGAAATCCGCTACGGGCTACGCCCTTCGCTCCTTTCCCCGTGCAGTCTAGGAATTCAAAAAGCCTGGATAAGGAAAGCCAAGAACCAGCTGCTGAGTACACTTATCCACAGTTGCTGGTTCCAACACCAGCGACCCGCCCTGGGTCACTATTGGATCGGCAGGGTGGGTCAATATTCAATCGGCGCCGACACCGCAAGGGCAATTGCTGGGATAACTCGGTGATGGAGCGCTTCTTCTTGAATCTGAAGATGGAGCGGGTCTGGCAACGTGACTACGCCAATCACAGTGAAGCCATCCATGACGTGGCTGACTACATCGTCAACTTCTACAACTCCGTGCGGTTGCACTCCAAACTGGGCAACTTGTCACCCAATGCTTTCGAGCATAAATCGGCAACTCAACCCACCTATTGATGTGTCCGAAATAACTTGACCCCCACAGACGTTTGTGCTGGTGAAGCGCCGCACAAGGTTCTCGAGCAGTCTTGCTGGGATCCATTCACTGGCACTGTCATCTAGCTTCTCTTTGGACGCGTTCTCTGTTTCACGGCGGGCGTCATCAATCTGTGAAAGTTCTCCCCGTTCAAGTGCATCAAGCAGAGATTGCCCCAACGCTGATCTCATGGCATTCGGTCGCTTGAGGAGGTCAGTACAGGCTAGGTAGCTTTCTGGCCCAGCAAGATCGACAGATTGACTCCGGATGGTGATGTAAGCCGAGGCGGGGAACCCACCACAGTAAAACGCAGCTGCAGCGAATAGCGTTGCTTCCGACTGCGAGATGCCAACGCGCTTGAGCTCGCTCTCTTGGCCAGGTGCTGCTATCTGCGCAAGGGCGTTACCTAGCTTAGACCAGCCCTCAGCGTCTTCCGACCCGGTGCGCATCCTGGTGAAAAGCTCACCCACCAGAGCTATGTAGTAGTCATCGACTCGCGCCCGCACTTCTGCCTGCTCGACAGTGACTTGGGGAACTTTAAAATGCTCAATGTGCCTGATTGCGTCTGCATCGCCAATCCATCGGAGAAGGTGTTGGTCCATTTTTGATGAGATGAAACTACTTAGTGTTCGTAATTTTGGCGGTTGCTACAGCCGACGGCACCGCGTTCATGGCAGCTGTGTATGCGGCTTCGTATGTGGCTTTCAGCTTCGGAACTGAGATGACCACCACCTCGTAATCCGGAGAAGCGGTCGCGGGGGCCTTCGCAGCCTCCTCGGTTACGAGCGAGTCGCATACAACGGCGACAGCTTGAAATTTTTTGACCGTTGGTGGAAGTCCTGCGAGCTTGATGAACCGATTCAACTGTGCGACGGAGGCACCCTCAGTTGCTCCAGTGATGGCGCGTTCTCGGAGCCAGACCAGTGTTCCTGCTAGCCGACTCGTCCGGTCGGTTTCGCAACCCTCAATGGCATTCTTTATGGGCTCGAACTTGCTCTTGGTCGACTTTGCTTTCACCTCTGAGCAGAGCACTGTGTCCATTGCAGACGAAGTGGGCCAGTTAGGTAAAACCAGATGTACGACATCGGAGTACGGTGCTGCCTTGTTGCGGTCTTGCTTGAGATGCCATCTTCTGAGCCCAACCGCCGCTTTTGGCAGAGCCGTTGCGCCTTGGTAGAAGTAGGTCAAGATCTCGCCGAACTCGCCCGACATCACTGACCCAGGATCTGGCAAAGCGGCCGCAATCACCTGGGTTGCCGGGGGGTATTGGATGGCCTGAATGTTGACCCTGTCATCGGAGATGTAGCACCGGCGTATCGCCATCCCAAGGGCTGTGGGGAGCGCGGCGGCATGTGCGTTTGTCACGCTTACAAAAACGTAGGATGGCCTCTTAACGGCGGAAAACCAACCAGCTGTGGCGTGAAAGGAAAGCCCAAGATCATTACTCATGTCGTCTCATTTTTCATTAAGGCGCTCAACACCTGCTCGCCTAGTGCAGGCACTCTTGCTCTAGGCGCACAACGGGATTCCAGTCACGGGCAAATTCCATCGGTTGTCCGCTCCTAGCCGATAGTACCTGTTCGACTCTCGCTGGGAAACGACGGCAACCGCTGCAAAACGGAAGTCCGTTTCAGACTGAGACCGGCTGTAGCCGTTTGCGATTTTCCTACTTCAAACCTGCCCGTGGGTGACATACGCCGACTGTCAGCAATATGGCCCTGCTTTCGTCAAGGCCTATTTCGGGAATCGACCGGGAGCGGGCGCTCGTTGCCGACTGGTTTGAGGTAAAACCAACGGCTGTCAAAAGAAAGTATTCGCTGAGAACTTCATCTTGCCCGACTGAAATAATTGCTCAAATTGGGCGCGCCTACTGCTAGGAGCGTTGATCAGGAACGCGCAGGCAACTGGGGCAAACGCTTCTATGGCATCGATGGGCTCGGAATAGACCAAGCCCTTGCGCGCGACTTTCATCACATCGGTCACGTTGTTGATGGCTCCCCATTCGATTTTTGGAGTCAGCGTATGACTGAATTTGTTGCGCACTGAATTTACGTTCTGAATCGCGGGCTTTACGAATGCCGCCGCTGAAAGCCCATCCTTTAAGCGCTTTGTCTTCTGGCTGAATGTAAGCCTGAGTTCCTCCAAATTGTTGATCTTGTATTCCACCTTAATGTGCTCGTTCATGTACTGTTCGATCACAAGGTGTACGCGAAGTATTCGTCCTATCGCGTTGTGGTCCGCAGAAAATGCCGCATCAAATCGCTCAATCTCGACTTGTGCCTCCTTTGACATTTCGTCCATGATCGGCGCAAACAAGTTCAAGAAGGCCTTTTGAGCCTCAAGGCTTAGCGGGTTGACTGGGGTTGTGTCGTACATGATGCGCTTCGTACGGTTGTGTCGTGATCGATGAGATGATCTTAAACGTAGAGGGACATCATCTTGCAACCGGACTTGGGCGCCGGGTCGCCAACGTAGGATGCCGTACGTTGGCCGTCAGCAATGGGCACCATGTGGGCCGTCGTGAATGACCGCAGACGAGCAGGCAAGATGTAGGAATTGAACTTCCAGAAAGCTGCCGGTGTTGAATACCTGGATACGCTGAAAAACGGAAGTCCGTTTCAGACTGATTGGCGTCGTTTAATTGCTCGACTCTGTTTTCGAAACTCAAAATTAACATTGGCATTCCAAATGCTTGTCAATTTGGTGATGTTGTTAACGTAAACAATCATTACTGATGCCGTGGCCAAAGCAATCAATGGACTATAAAGACCGAATCAATTCACTGCCGAGCGCTTTAAGAGATCATTAAAGTTGTTGAGCTAGGATCCCTTAAACAGGTTTTCTGGCTCAACCATCTACTGCCAAATCTGAATACATATATTTCATTGGACGGAGCTGAAACAAACTACTATAGGTAACTTGCCGAAAAGACCGAGGCTGAGGTCTAAATTTAATTAACTAGTTTTCACGAAACCCTGAACAATTTAGAAAAAATGCAAATTTCCATCCAAACTCCACGCAAATTTCTTAATCCCTTGCTTTCACAAAAAAGTATTGTTTCAAGCGATTTTGAGGAATTTAAAGTTGCTGCTCTAAAGTATGTCCAGGACGTGCAGCAGCAAAGAGCTAGCAAGCAAAGCGAACCAAATATCGTTGCTGGGGCATTGATGCCATTTTTACAATCGAATCCGCTTGCTTATAACTGCCGCCCTTATAGTCAGAAAGGGCAAAGCGGAATTGACCTTGCAATTCTGACTGGCAACGATATTAACGTCATCATTGAAGCCAAAGTCGTTGGCAGTAAAGACATGATTACGGTTCATGATTTGAATCGTAAATCGTTTCATGAAGCTATTTTTTACTTCATGCAAGAGCGAGAGCGAGGCAACGACAAGCTAACCCATATCATCATCACTGATTTTTATGCGTGGTTTGTATTTGATGCCAAAGATTTTGATCGTTTATTTTGGCGCAATGAGCAGTTGAAAAAAAACTTTCATGCTTATCATAATCCTAATCTGCTAACCAAAAGCACGGCTGAAGTCTATGCAGCCATAGAAGCACATCTTCCCAAGATGCTAAATGATCTATTTACCGAAGTAACCATTGACTGCGCCTACTTTAATATATCTGCGCCTGATAAAATTCAAGACAAAGATCTGACAGCCATTTATAAGCTCCTCAGTCCAGATGGTTTGATAAAGGCATTTAATCCTAATGATGCCAATAGTTTGAATCGTGAGTTTTATAACGAGTTGCTATACATACTGGGTTTGCAGGAGACAAAGGACGGTGGCAAAAGACTGATTAGTGCGTCAAGCACTGCAGGCGGCCTGTATGATGGTATTGCTGATAAGCTAGACCAGCAAGGGAAACCTCATGCGTTTGAAGATGTGATCAAACTCATCATCATCTGGGTAAACCGCATTTTATTTCTAAAACTTCTGGAGTCACAAATCGTGACTTGGACAGGAGATAAAAAAAGCCGTTTTTTAAATATCGAAAAAATCAGCAGTTACGATGAATTAGAAAGTTTGTTTTTTGACACTTTAGCGCGGCGCCTACCGAACCGAAAAAATAAGAGCTTTTCATATATACCATACCTCAACAGTTCACTGTTTGAGATGCAGAATGAAGAAAATTCTGGTATTGGCATCAGTGCATTGTCTGATAGCATGCAAATTGCTTACTATCCAAGAACCGTAGTGAAAGACAGCGCACAAAACTGTAAAAATGGAAAAACAAAAACACTGTCTTATTTGTTTGAGTTTTTAGATGCATATAACTTTGCCAATGACAGCAGTGATGAGGTAGTAGTTGAAACGAAAAATCTGATCAGTGCATCGGTGCTTGGATTGATTTTCGAGAAAATCAACGGCTATAAAGACGGTAGCTTCTATACCCCCAGCTTTGTGACCATGTATATGGCGCGTCAAACTATCCAAAAAGCTATTCTCCAAAAGTTTAATGAAAAATACAGCTGGACTTGTACGGCGCTTGTGGGCGAAGGGGGATTAAAAAACGAGATCAAAGATCACCACATCAAAAAGAAAGACAGTAACGCACTGATTGACAGCCTGAAAATTTGTGATCCTGCGGTAGGCAGCGGACATTTTTTAGTTTCCGCCCTCAATGAGATTTTGTATATTAAAAGCAGGCTGGGTTTGCTGGTGGATGAAGAGGGCACTTTGCTCGATTACGACATCACCATAGAGAACGATGAGCTTATTGTGACCAGCGACGAAGGCGAGCTGTTTGAATACAAGAAAGGCAGTAAAGAAAAAAACCTAGTACAAAAAACCATGTTCCAGGAAAAGCAGAAAATCATTGAAAACTGCTTGTTTGGGGTTGATATTAACCCAAACTCGGTAAATATTTGCCGACTCCGATTGTGGATCGAGTTATTGAAGAGTGCTTATTATCTGCCAGATGGTACGCTGGAAACGCTTCCTAACATCGACATTAATATCAAATGTGGCAATAGTCTGATAAGCCGCTTTGCGCTGGATACAGACTTAAAAAACGCTTTGAAGAAAAGTAAAATATCTGTGAAAGATTATCGTGCTGCCGTAAGTAGCTACCGCAACACAAGTGACAAAACGCAAAAACGGAAGCTTGAGATTTTAATCAACGATATTAAAAATAAGTTCCGAGAAGAGCTGCAGACCAATGATCCCAACCTGGAAAAACTTAAAAAAGTGCAAGGTGCGTTGAAGACATTGAAAGGACAGGCTGCACTGTTTGAAGAAGACAGCAATAAGAAAAAAGAAAAACAAAAGCTTGCTGCTAATCTTAACGCTGACATTGTCAAATGGGAACTAGCTGTTGAAAATGCCAAGAGCAATAAAATTTATTCAAATTCATTTGAATGGAGGCTGGAGTTTCCCGAAGTTCTGGATGAAGCAGGAAATTATGATGGATTTGATATAGTTATTGGAAATCCTCCATATTTTAACATTGACAGTTTTGGCGGCGGCTCAACTATGTTGCGTTACTTGCCACTCAATTATCCACAAGTTTATATGGATAAGAGCGACATCCTGTTTTACTTTTTGGCATTGGCTGGAAAAATTTCAAAGCTACAAACTGCATTTATTATCTCAAATGCAATGATGTACTCGGATAAAGCCCAGAAACTGCGCAATCATCTTTTGCAAAGTAGTTCGATTGAAAAAATAATAAATTTTGAAAAGTATCAAGTGTTTGACGAAGCCAGCATCACGTCAATGATGCTTTTTTTAAACAAACCTCATGTTGCCAACAGCACAACACAGGTGAAAAATTTCGTTGAAGCAAATTATGACAAGAACAAATTGATACGTGAGGTTAATAGTAATGCTGGATATTTCAATGTTATTTTAGAAGAGAACCGTGTTTTTGCTTTGGCTAAAAATGACATTGCAGCGCTCAATAAAAAAATTGAAAGCTCTCACAAAACCTGTGGAGACTTATTCCACGTTGGAAAGGGTATGGAAACTGCCGCTAATGAGGTATTTTGCTTCGATCATTACCCTGTGCAATTCGATGCAAAGTATATTAAAAAGCGCATGAGTGGTGGAGTTATTGAAAAATATACTTATAAATCGGCTTTGGAATTTATTTTGTATTTTGAAGATATACCAAGTTACGAGAAATTGGATAAAAATATAAAAGCACACCTGCAGTCGTTTAAAGCTAAATTAGAAAACCGCGCAACCGTCAAAAATGAAGGCCGTGTTTGGTGGCGTTTTAGCCGCCCCATGCACAAGGAGTATTATAAATATGATAAGTTGTGGTGCTCATACCGTGCCAAGGAAAACATTTTCTGTCTGGATGAAAGCACTGAATTCATTGGCCTTACCAACACCACGGCAATTTTTGCAACCAACCCCGAGGTATGCATCAAATACGCACTTGCTTTGTTGAATTCAAAAACCCTGAATTTTCACTATAAATCAATCGGCAAGCAAACTGGCAACGGCGTATTTGAATATTTTGAAAATCAAGTTTCTAAGCTGCCCATACCTGTTATTGGCAAACAAGCACAGCAACCCTTCATTGCCAAGATAAATTCAATTTTGAAGGCCAAAGCAAAAGGTGCAAACACGATTACGCTGGAGCGACAGATTGACGATATGGTTTATAAGCTTTATGGCTTGACGTATGACGAAGTGAAAATGATTGAACCTGAGTACAGCAGCATGAGCCAGAAAGAATACGAAGCACTTCCATAGTCATTGTCTTATCTATAAAGATTAATCTGCATATTACAAAAACGGTCGTTCATGGACGGCAGCTAACGCTGCACAGCAGCTTTTCATTGACTATTCGTTTACGAATTCGTTTGTCCGAATATTTGAGCAAGCGGACATGATTTGGTGACAATGTCAGCTGTAAATGTCCGCGCCGCCCCGGCATTCTCGGGGCATGGGTCTTTACAGCTACTACTCCACATCTGATCTTGAAGCGCTGCGCCAGCGCCTCATGGACTCGCTCCATGACCGGCTGACTGGCCCGACCTCGGCTACCAGCAACGGGCGCAGCGTCCAGTTCCAGCAGCAGACCGATCACATCCGCAAAGAGGCGGCCGAGGTCGCTGCCGAGCTGGCCCGCCGCAACGGCCAGTTCGACCGCCGCCCGATCTACCTGGTCTGACGTATGGCACGCAGCAAACGCCCCGCCAGCCGCCACGCCGCGCATGCCCTCAAGGGCGCAGGTGCGGGCGCCAGCCTATCCGCCTACCAGGGCGCCTCGTTCACCGATTTGGCCCTGAGCGGCTGGACCCCGCCAGCGGCCAGCGCCGACGCCGACCTGCTGCCCGACCTGGACGCGCTCACCGCGCGCTCGCGCGACCTGAGCCGCAACAACGGCGTCATGGGCGGGGCGATGCAGACGCTGCGCGACAACATCGTCGGCCCGGTCCTGCGCCTGAGCGCCATGCCCGACTACCGGCTGCTGGGCTGGACGCGGGAGCAGGCTCACGCCTGGGGCAACGATGTCGAGGCCAAGTTCCGCAGCTGGGCCGAAACCACCGAATGCGATGCGGCCCGCTCGCTGAACCTGCTGGGCATGACGGTGCAGGCGCTGGGCGGCGCGATGCTCAACGGCGATGCGTTTGCGCTGCCGCTGTGGCTGCCGCGCCCGGGCAGCCGCTGGAGCACCCGCCTGATGGTTATGGAAGCCGACCGCCTGTGCACGCCCGACGGCCTGCAGTTTCGCGACGACATTCGCGCTGGCATCGAGCTGGACACCTACGGCGCGCCGACCGCCTACCACCTGCTGCGCCGCCATCCGGGCGACGCCTACGGCGTCTATGGCGCGACGGTTTCGCAGCTCAAGCAGTGGGACCGCATTCCGGCCTTCACCGACTGGGGCCGCCCGCGCGTCATCCATCTGCACGACAAGGAGCGCACCGGCCAGTCGCGGGGCCGGCCCATTGTGTCGGCCGTGATGCGCGAATTTCACATGACCGGCAAATACGCCAGCAACGAACTGCAGGCGAGTCTCGCCAACTCGCTGGTGGCGGCGTTTCTGGAGTCGGACCTTGACCAGGAATCGGCTGCCGCGCTGTTCGGCGACGACCCGCGCACCGCCTGGAACAAGTCCGTGGGCCAGGCCCAGAGCATCGGCAAGCTGCAGGGTGCGGCGGTGATTCCGCTGCCCGCCGGCGCGCGCATGAGCAGCTTCACGCCGGGCCGGCCCAACGCGGCCTTCTCGGCCTTCATGGACGTGCTGCATCGGCAGATCGGCGTGGGCGTCAACCTGCCGTATGAACTCTTGATGAAGGACTTCAGCAAGACGAGCTGGTCCAGCGCCCGGGCGACGCTACTGGAGGCGTGGCGCTACTTTCACGGTCGGCGCCGCTGGCTGATGGACTACTGGCTCCAGCCCATCTATGCGCTGTGGTTCGAGGAAGCCGTCAACGCGGGCGAGATCGAGGCGCCCGGTTTTTACGCCAACAAGTACGCCTACACCCGGGCCAAGTTCATCTTCGGCGGTCGCGGCTGGGTGGACCCGGTCAAGGAGGCGCAAGCGGCCGTCATGCGCATGGAGGCGGGCCTGTCCACGCTGGAGAAGGAATGCGCGGAGCAGGGCGACGACTACGAGGAAGTGATGGACCAGCTGGCCGTCGAGCGTGCCATGAAGCTGGCGCGCGGCCTGCCGCTCGATACGGCCGCGCCCGTGCAGACGTCTGCACAGCCCGTCGAGCAGCCTGAAGAACAGCTAGATGACGCCGTTCCCGGCACCGCGCAACCACAAGGCAACGAATGAAATACCCCCACCTGGCCGCGCGCATCTTCAACACGCCGCTGCTCATCCACCCGCAAAAGCTCGACGCCATCATCGCCGGCCTGGGCGAGCGCCTGGCCGGCGCGCCGCTGCAGCTTGACGCCATCGGCCAGCCCGCCGTGCCCACCATGTTCACGACCCGCAAGGGCGAGCGCTCGGACCGGGGTTACCGCGTGGTCGATGGCGTGGCGGTGCTAGGCATTGGCGGCGCGCTGGTGCACCGCACCCGCATGGAAGCGGACTCGACCGTGCTGCTGGGCTACAACGATGTGGCGGCTGACCTGGAAGAGGCCATGCACCACCCGGACATCCATGCCGTGCTGCAGGTGTACGACAGTCCGGGCGGGGAGGTCGCTGGCGCCTTCGAGTATGCGCAACGCGCTTTTGCATTGCGCGGCAAGAAGCCCATGCTGGCGATTGCTGACAGCATGGCCGCGTCGGCCGCCTACCTGGGCGCGAGCGCCGCCGACGAGCTGGTACTGACCACCACCGGCTACGCCGGCTCCATCGGTGTCGTGATGCGCCATGTGGATTTATCGCAGGCGCTGGCTTTGGAAGGCGTGGCCGTCACGCACATCTTTGCCGGCGCGCGCAAGGTCGATGGCAATGCCTTCGAGCCGCTGCCCGAAGCCGTGCGCGTCCAGCTGCAGGGCGAAATGAACGACCTGTACGACGAGTTCATCAACGCCGTGGCCCTGCAGCGAAAGATGGCGCCCGACGAGGTGCGCAAAACGCAGGCCGCGATGTACCGGGGCGTGGCCGCCATCGCTTGCGGGTTGGCCGACCGCATCTCGACCACCGACCAATTGATTACCGAACTGGCCGCGCAGCGCGTGCGTTCGTATTCCGCCGGGCCATCGGCCCGATCCACCGCCAACGACAACCACAAAGGAAACACCATGTCAGGCAACACCACCCCCGGCGGTCCAACCCCCGCCAATTCCGCACCCGCAGCGGCCAGCTTCACGCAGGCCGATGTGGACGGCGGCCGCGCCCAGGGCGCGGCCGCCGAGCGCGCCCGCGTCGGCGCCATCCTGACGCACCAGGGCGCGGCGACCAACATGGCTCTGGCGATTCAGTGCGTCAACACCGGCTTGAGCGCCGAGCAGGCCAACGGCATTCTGGGCGTCGCGCCCGTGGCAGCAGCTAGCCAGGGCAACCCGTTTGCCGCCGCCATGGCCCATGTCGGCAATCCGAAGGTTTCCGGCGTCGAGGGCAAGCCCGATGCGCAGGACGACCCGGCGACCCTGGCCGGTTCGTGGAACCGCGCTTTTGGCATCAAGGCCTGACGCGCCGCTTTCACCCCTAACGCACTCTTCAACGCAACAGGATCACTGCCATGACCACCCTCACCGAAGGCCGCCACACCGGCGAACACCTCATCAGCGAAGCCAGCGGCACGCGCTCGCGCGAAGTCGTCACGCTCATCAGCGGCCAGAACCTGGCGCCCGGCAGCGTGCTGGGCAAGATCACTCTAAGCGGCAAATACACCCAGCTCGCGCCCGGAGCCGCCGATGGCAGCGAAGCGGCCGCTGCCGTGCTGTTTGCCGAAGTCAACGCCAGCGCCGCCGACAAGGCCGCCGTCGTCAGCGCCCGCGACACCGAACTGGACGGCACCGCCCTGGGCTGGCCCGCAGGCATCACCGGCAACCAAAAAATCGCCGCCACCGCCCAGCTCAAGCTGCTGGGCATCGTCATCCGCTGATCGTCAGCACCCACCACAAATCACACAAGGACAAGACATGGCTCACATGGATGTTTTCAGCGGTCGCCCCTTCAACATGGTCGAACTCTCCGCCGCCGTGCAGCGCGCGCCCTACAAGCCGCGCTTTCTCGGCGACCTCAACCTGTTCACCACCAAGCGCGTGCGCACGCAGATGGTCTCGATTGAAGGTAAGGGCGGCGTGCTCTCCCTCATCCAGACCAGCGAGCGCGGTGCGCCGCTGGAAGAGGGCAAGCGCGAAAAGCGCGACATGAAGGACTTCCGCACGGCACGCATCGCTCGCGGTCACACGCTGTATGCCACCGAACTCGACGGCATCCGTGCGTTTGGCACCGAGAGCGAACTGCAAAGTGTGCAAAACGAGATTGCCGAGATCATGGATGGAACCACCGGCCTGCGCTCGGCCGTGGAACTGACGCACGAGAACATGCGCCTGGGTGCGGTGCAGGGCATCGTGGTCGATGCCGATGGAAGCACGATCTACAACTGGTTCAACGAGTTCGGTATTGCCCAGCCCGACGAACTGGACTTTGACCTGGACAATGCTGCTGCAGCTGAGGGCGCGGTACGTAAGAAATGCAATGCCGTGACCCGCGCCATGCAGCGCGCGGCCGGTGGCGCCTGGCTCGACGGCAACACCTATGCGGTGGGCCTGTGTGGTGATGCTTTTTGGGATGACCTGACGGCCAACCCGGAAGTGCGCGGCACTTTTCTGAATCAGCAAGGCGCCAGCGAACTGCGCAACAACGTGGGCCGGGCCTTTAGCTCATTCATGTATGGCGACATCCTGTTCGTCAACTACCGGGGCACCGACGACAACAGCACGGTGGCCATCAACACCAACGCCTGCAAGTTCTTCCCGGCGGGCGCGCCTGGTGCGTTCGTGTCGGCCTTCTCGCCAGGCGAGTTCCTGCCGTTCGTCAACACGCCTGGCCAGGACGTGTACGCCATGGTGGTAATCGACAAGGATCGCCAGGCTTGGGCGCGGCCCGAAATCTACAGCTACCCGCTGTTCATATGCACCCGCCCGGGCATGCTCCAGCGCGCCAAGCGGACCTGATTGCCATGACGCTTCCCCCCTTTTTCGACATCGACGCGCTGATCAACCAGGGGTGCGCTGCCACGCTGGCCAACGCCGTGGCGTCTTACCAGGGCGGCGCGCCGTTCGGCGTCATCCTGGACAGTGCGCCCGCCGATCCGTTTAACGGCGTGTTGGACGCATCCAGCCGCATCTGTGGGTTCGATGGCGGGCATGCGCCCGGCATCGTCGAGGGGAGCATGCTGCTGATCAATGGCGCGGCTCATCGCGTGGCAGGCGGCACGGTGCCCGATGAAACCGGCTGGTTGCAGCTGCAAGTGTTCCCGGTGGCTTAGATGCTCGCGCTCGAATTCCACCTCAAGGCCCGCCTGGCGGCCCTGTCCGCCCTGACCGGCTGGGCCGTGCGCACCGGCACCGAGCAAAGCGAGCGACGCTCGATGCCCGCTGCCGACGTGCGCTGTACCGGGGCGCGAACGACCGACAGCGAGGCGACTGCCGTCACGCTCGATCCTGCCTGGACCGTCACCCTGGTCGTGCCGCGCAGCGACCAGGCGGCCGGGCAGCTGGACGCCGCGCTGGCCGCTGTCATCGGCAGCCTGCACAACTGGCATCCCGGCCAGTTATCGGGCCGTGTGTGGCGGCGCTTGGCGCTGCAGACCGTGCGCGAGCCCGAGTTTGCCGCCGAAGGGCAGGCTGGCTTGGAGCTGGTCTTTGCCACCAGCACCGTGTACCACGGCCAGGTGCTGACGCGCTGAACCTTCTATTTTCCCAACCACTTACCGAAAGAATCCCCGCCATGTCAATCATCAAACAGATCTACAAGCCGTCCATGACCGTGGGCCAGGTGTATGCCAAGATCTACGGCAGCGAAGGCCTGCCGATGCCCATTGGCAACGTGCTCGAACTCGGACTGGAGCACGATGAGGACGTCAAGAAGCAAGACGACATGACCGCCTTAGGTGGCGGCACCCATGCCGAGGTACGCCGTATCAAGGACGCCAAGATCACCATGAAGCTGGCTGATCTGAACGTGGTCAACCTGTCCCGCGCCATTTTTGGCGAGGCGTCGGAAAAGGCCGCCGGTGACGTGATCGACGAGGAGCATGCCGCCACGCTGGGCGGTCTGGTCCGCCTGGCGCACATCCAGCCCACGGCCGTGACGGTCCAGAAGGGCGCCACCGCTGGCGCTGCCACGGTGGTTACCGCGCCGGGCAATTACGAAGTGCGCCCTGAAGGCATCTTCATCAATGCCGATGCTGCAGGCGTAACAGACGCCGACAAGCTCTGGATCAGCTACACCTACGGCGCCTATGCCGTGATCGAGGCCATGACCACCAAGTCGGTCGAGCTGGCGCTGACCTTTGGCGGCCTGAACGAGGCGGACGGCGGCAAGCCGGTGGTGGTGGACATCTACCGCGCCAGCCAGGGCATCACCAAAAAGCTCGCGCTGATCAACAAGGACTTCGGCGCCTTGGATGTCGAGGGCTCCGTGCTGCTCGATTCGACCAAGACCGGCGTGGGCATCAGCCGCTACTACAGGGTCTCGATGGCCTAACCCTGCCGGCGCGCAGCCTGCGCGCCACCCCCGCCACGGCGCCGCACAGCGCCGTGCGGCTTCAAGTGCTGCTGCCAAAACGGCATTAGTTGAAGCCGCTGCATTGCCCGTCAACCCTGTTTATTGAGTACACCGCCCATGGCCATGAAGCCCATTGAGATCCTGATCAACGCCAAGGACAACGCGTCTTCGGTGTTCGACAGCCTGAAGGCCCGGGTCATGGCCGTGGGCGTGGCTATCCTGGGCTACTTTGGTGTCCAGGCCTTTGCCGGCGCAGTAAAGGGCGCCGCCGACTTCGAGCAGGCCATGAGCCGCGTGCAGGCCGCCACGGGAGCCAGTGCTGCCGAAATGGCCCAGCTGCGCAAGGCCTCCGAAAACGCGGGCGCCAATACCAAATTCACCAGCACCGAAGCGGCGGGCGCTCTGGAAAACCTGGCCAAGGCGGGCCTGTCGGCCAAGGACGCGATTGCCGCGCTGCCGGCCGTGCTCAACCTGGCGCAGGCCGGCGACATCGAGCTGGGCACCGCCAGCGAATTCCTGACCAAGGCCGTTATGGGCATGGGCCTGGCCTTTACCGACGCGGGCCGCGTGGCCGATGTGCTGGCGCTGGGTGCGAACGCCACCAACACCAGCGTGACCGGTCTGGCGCAGGCTCTGAGCTATGCAGCGCCCGTGGCGCAAAGCCTTGGCATGTCGCTCGAAAGCACGGTCGCCATCATCGGCAAATTCGCCGACGCGGGCATTGATGCCAGCCGGGCGGGCACGGCCCTGAACAGCATCATGAGCCAGTTCGGCGACCCGGCCAGCAAGTTTCGCCAGGAACTTAGCGCGGCCGGCATCACCACCAGCAACTTCGAGACCGCACTGCACCAGCTGGCCAAGGCCGGCCCGACAGGCGCCAAGGCGATCAACGCGGTCGGGCAGGAAGCCGGCCCGGCGCTGCGCGCACTGCTCAACCAAGGCATGGGCGCGCTGGACGACCTGACCGCCAAGCTCAAGAATGCGGAGGGCAGTGCCGCCGCCACCGCCAAGGTGATGCAGGACAACCTGAACGGCTCGCTCAGCGACCTGTCCAGCGCGTGGGACACGCTCAAGAACGCGCTGGCCACGCCGGTACTGCCCGTGCTCAAGGATGGCGTGGACCAGCTGGCCGGCGCCTTCAAGTCGGCCGTCTCGGACGGCACCATTGCTCGCTTCGGCGAAGCGATTGCCGCGTCCTTTCAGGCGGGCATCAAGTGGGTGCGCGAATTTGCCGCGCAGATCGATTTCAAGCAGATCACGGCCGACCTGCGCGGCTTTGCCGACCGAACTGGCGAGGTATTCACCCGCATCGGTGAATACGCCACCAAGGCCGGTAACAGTGTCCAGCTCGCCTATGGCGTGATGTCGGGCGGCACCAATGCCGTGCTGGGAAGCATCTACGCGCTGGGAAGCGGCTTTGCCACGGTGGCCAGTGGCATTCAGTCGGGTCTGGCGGCGCTCTATGAAGCATCAAGCAAGGTCACCTTTGGCGCGCTGTCGCAGCAGTACAAAGCGATTGCGGCCGAGATCCGGCTGTCGTCGGATGCTACCGCTGCTGCAGCGCAGGCCTTGAGCGACAAATCCCGCGCCGCGTTCTTAGATGTGGCCGATGGTGCCCAGCAGGCCCGTGACGGCTTTGCCCGGCTGGCCGGGGCCATGACGGGCGCAAAGCCAGCCGCTGATGTGGCTGCCAAGGCGATTGACGACGTGGGCGCCAAGCTCGAAGCAACCCGGCAAAAAAGCCGTGATGCGCAAAAGGCCACCGACGACAAGCGCGCCGCTGACGTTGCCGCCACAGTCGCTGTGCGCCAGCTCAAGGACGAATACGCCGCGCTGATCGCCAGCGGCAACTTGCAAGCGGCCGCCGAAAAGATCAAGGACATCAAAAAAGCCTTGCAGGCTACGCCTGCAGCAGCGAAGGACTCGGTCAAGGCGGCGCAGGATGCTGCCAAGCTAACGGCTGAAGCTTTCGAAGCGCTGGGCATTTCTAGCCAGGCCAGCTTGATGATGGTCGCCAGTTCGGCAAAGATCTACTATGACCGCATCAAGGCCGATGGCACATCGACCGCTGCAGACCTAACGAATGCTTTCAAGGCCTATGCCGAAAAAGCCATCGCGGCCAACAACGGCGTGGCCACGGAAACCATCAAGAGCCAGGCGGCCATGCGCGGCCTGGAGATCCAGACCGACAGCGCCGGCAAGACTGTCGTCAAGGCGATGGGCGAAGGTCAGGCAGCCACGGCCAAGCTGGGCGAACAGGTCAAGTTGACCGCCGAGCAGGTGAGGGCGCTTGAAGACGCGCAGGACCGGCTGGCGATGAAATACAAGCTCAGCGCCGATTACACCGAGCGCCAGATCGGCCTGCTTGAAAAAGAAAACGCCCTGGTCGAGCGGCGAAATGCCCTGGAGCGCGAGCGCCTGAACATCGACAAGGAAGGCTACAGCCTGAACACGGCCGGCCAGCGCGTCAATGTCGCCGTAGAAAGCCAGGCCAGCATCTACCAGCGCGCCAAGGACTCGGGCCTGACCGAAGCGCAGGCGCTGGAACTGTCGAAGAAAACCGCGTTGCCCTACAACGGCCCCGGGCTCAGGGTTGCTTCGCCTCTGGACGACGGCTCGAACTGGAGCACCAACCTGCAAAAGAAGATCGACCAGCTCGTGCTGTCCAACGCGGCCGGCTCGACCAGTGGCGCCCAGACCAAAACGTACCGCGTCGTTCTGGAAAACAACGGCAAGTCCGATGAATTCAACCTGACCAGCGACGCGGACGCCCAGCGCCTGGTCGCTGCCTTCCAAAACGCACGACTCACGGCCGGCTAAATGACCATCCTCCTTACCTACAACGGCACCACCACCGCCTTGAGCGACCGGTTGCAGTGGCTTGATGAATACGACTGGAGCCCAGTCGAGCAAAGCACCGAATTCAGCACGACCGGCGCGCTGCTTGTCGATGTCGCCATGAAGCAGGCCGGCCGGCCCATCACGCTCGAAGGGCTGGAAACCGCCGCCTGGCTGACTCGCGCCGTGTGCGACACGCTGCAGGCTTGGGCCGCGCTGCCGGGCATCGAGTTGACCCTGACCGTGCGTGGCATGCCCCGCGCCGTCTTTTTTGACCAGTCCAGAAAAGGCTTCACCGCCGCACCTGTCTGGCGCCTGTCTGATGGCGAGTACACCGAAGAGACGCTTTACCTGCCCACCTTTCGCTTCCTGGAGAAATAACTCACTATGCCGATCCTCACCGAAGACATCAAGCTGCTGAAATCCGCCGTCATGGCCGATGTGCCCGAAGGCGGAGGTGCCATGACGGGCGTTGCCGTGATCGACGGGCAGAGCAACAACCTGTTTCCCGACACCTCGGCAGTGGACCGCGCACTGGGTCGTGTCGCCGCCCGCAAACTGTTCGGCGTGGCGCACTCGGATGACACCGACACCCTGATGGGCGCGCATGCCATCGTCACGGACGCTCCTGACGACGAACTGGTGCATTGCACCTTGATGCAGACAACGGGATGGGCCGACGAGCGCCGTGTCGCGCAGGACCGGATTGAAAAGTACCTTGTCAAAGGCCCTCGCTTGGTGTTTCGCCTGTGGGACACCCACTACACCGGGTCGTTGATTCTCAAATTGATCTGCATGGTTGAAGGCACGCCGCCTGCAGGCGGGGACGCCATTGTGCTGGTCAACCCCACGGGGGAGGAACAGTACGTGCGTATCTTGCGCGTGAGCACTGCGCGTCAGCAAGTCGCCGTGATTGAATCCGGTAGCACCGTCTTGGTGTCAGCGCTGGTGGCAAGTTGTGAAATCGGCAATCCCTTGGAATTCGACTTCTTTGGACCGCCCTCGCTTCGCGTGGGGCTAGACGAAGAAGCGTATGCACAGTCCTATTCAACCAACATTGCAGGCGGGGCCAAGTTTTTCGGCATCAAGCCGCTGGCCTCGGCTGGTGCAATTGGCGACTTTAGTGTCATAGCAGCAGGCGGCATTTATACCCCTGTCGTGCCAGCGGCCACGGTGGAAAGCCCGATCATCGACCTGTACCCGTTGCTGAACCGAACCGGCATTGCTACTACGGCACAGTCAACGCTCACTATGACGAGCGGGGGGCAGATTGGACCGGGCACACTGATAACGCTACCCACCCCAATATCCCCCGGCAGTTTGCGACTGGTAACAAGTTCTGGCGACTTCACCGACGATGCAGGCGATCTCAAGCAGGGGACGCTGACTGTCGGGAAAGTCGAGTACAAGCTGGGCACCGTGACCTTTGCGAGTGACGCACCGGACTACGGATACAACAACGTCACTGCGACGTACCTGCCCGCCACTGTGGCGCAGGTGGCAAGTCACTCGGCGTCATTCTTGGTCACCGTTGCCAATCAGGGACGGGCCTATGTCAATGCGTTTGAGCCACCGCCTGCCGCGAGCAGCTTCACGCTGGCGTATATGGCACAGGGGCGCTGGTACGAGATGGTGGACAACGGCACGGGGAAACTTGGCGGCACGGACATCAGCTACGGCACGGGCATGCTCGACCCCACCACCGGCTCCATGGCTGCAACGCTGGGCGCTGTCCCTGACGTTGGCAGCTTGCTGATCGCCACATGGGGCAATAAAGCTGGCGCTGTGGCCGTCCATCCTGACCGCCTTCCCTTGCGCTTTGGTGCGCGACTGCAGATGCCTGAATCGTCGTCCTTCCCCGTCACGATGTCATGGTCGAGGGCAGGGACCACCTACACCGCCAGTGTTGACGCAACGGGACTAATCACCGGGGACGCCACCGGGCGACTGGGTGGTGGAACAGCCACCTTTGAGCCCGACGTTTTCCCCGATGGGTTGGTCTCAGTCACCGGGACAGTGTTCGAGACCCGAGTGGACATCACCGTAACCCCTGTGACCAATGCCAATGCCTACCAGTACCAAGCGGACGCTAGTCAGCTTCCCGTTGGGCCGGGCACTCTTGTCGGCAAGCTGACCATCACGACCCCGCCGAACGCGATTTATCCTGCATCCGTGGTGGATGTGTTTGACCGCAACGGCAACGTCTACGCCCGCTACCACGGCAACAAAGAGGACGGCATTGCGAACAACGGCAGCGAAATACGGGTCGGTTCTATCGACTACGCATCGGGCCTGATTACCCTGATGGCTTCGGCTGACATTTACATGTGGTTTGACTGGGACGCGGCACCTGTAGGCGCATGGGTACTAGAGACCTACAAGAGCCGAAAGCTGGTGCTGACGCAGTTCACCATCGCCGATTTCGGCGCACTGACTGCCCCAGCCTACTCCACCGGGACCACGACCACGACCACGACTACCTACGAGACGATCAGCACTGAGAAGGCAGTTACCAACGTGCAAACCGCAACGGGGTGGACTGCAGTGGTTTACACGGGGGGCGTTCCTCTGCGCATGAGTGGCATGGCATTCACGATGGGCGGAGAAACCTACTCTGTGGTTGATGGTGTACTGCGGCGAGGTTGGGATACCTTGACAGGGGTCCCGGCTGTTGCGTCTGCAGGCACGCTAACCAGCGATGGAGTCATCACGGTGACGAGCCTGCCTGCCAACTTTTCCAATGCGATCACTTGGAGTAATGCCGTACAGGATGAGGCAGCTAAACAAGTCGGCGGTGGCGTATTCCGCACAGCCAGCGCCCCGCTCAAGACCGGCGTGATGCAACTGCAGTCAGGGGCGCGAATCGCCAGTGCCAATGAGTCAGGCGTCTTGTTAGGGGACGGCTTCACGGGCACAGTGGACTTCCAGCGCGGCACAGTCAAGTGGGCATCCTCACCTGAGATTCCAGCGGACACCTTGAGCTACAACGCCGTGTTTTTGCAATACCTGCCGCTGGACAAAGCATTGCTGGGCATCGACACCGTGCGCCTGCCGCTTGACGGGCGCGTGCCTATCTACCGCACGGGCGACCTGGTGGTGGTGCATAACACGCTGACCACCCAACTGCCCAACCCTGCCGTCAAGGGGACCGCGTACCCACTGGGGCGCACCCGGCTGGCCTCTGTGCGTGTCAAGGACGCGGCAGGGGCCTTAGTGCCAAGCAATTTGTACGTCTCGATCCTCACCCCCGGAACATTGGCCCTGAACACCGATGCTGACTTGTCGATGTACACCGAGCCCTTCAGCGTGGAGCACCGGATTGAGGACTTGCTGCTTTGCTCGCAGGCCGACATTTCAGGGCAGGTGAAATTCACCCGAGCCCTGACGCACGCCTTCCCGGCTGGCACCTCGTTTGTCTCCAGTGCGCTGCCGTTTGGCGACCTGTTCGCCCGACCACACACGTACATCGAGCAGGAAACGTGGGCAGGACTGTGGGCTGACGAGTTGATTGGCACTGCACCGTTGCCAGCCTACAACGAGGGCCAGTTCCCCATCACTGTCACGAACCGGGGGGCGATCTCCGAACGCTGGGCCATGATTTTCACCAGTTCCACCGAATACCGGATCGTGGGGGAGTCCGTTGGAATCATCGGTACAGGCATCACAGGGGCGAACTGCTCGCCGATCAACCCCGCGACCTCGGCTCCCTACTTCACGTTGCCTGAAGGTGGATGGGGCGCAGGCTGGTCCGTGGGTAACGTGCTGCGCTTCAATACCGCCGCCTGTGGCTCGCCATTTTGGGTGATCCGCACTGTGATGCAAGGCCCATCGTCACTCGACAGCGACCAATTTTCCCTCGCCTTTCGGGGTGATGTGGACCGCCCGTAAGAAAGAAACGCCATGACTTCACCCGTAGATACCTCTGTTAAATTCTTCCACTCCGGGATGCTCGGGGCACCTGTTCTTCGTGGGCAGGCTGGTTCCCTAATCGCCCTCATGGACGCCTGCTTGGTCAACGGCTGGGGCATTCAAACCGCCTCGTCAGTCGTCGTCTCAGGGGGCGTCTGCACCATGACTTTTCCACTGGATCACGCTGCCCCCGTGGAAGCCGTGGTGCTGGTGGCAGGCTCGTCCATTGCCGACCTCAATGGCGAGCAAAAGGTGACCGCTGTCGCCGCTAACGTCATCAAGTTCGCTACAGCGGTAGCAAACGGAACGGCCACTGGAACTATCACCGCCAAGATGGCCCCTGCGGGTTGGGAGAAGCGCTTTAGCGGAACCAACTTGGCGGTGTACCGCAGCCTTGATCTGACAGGCAACCGCTTCAACCTGCGTGTCAATGACACCAACGCGATAGACACTCGGATCTTGGGCTACGAGACCATGACCACGGTGAGCGCAGGCACAGGAATTTTCCCAACCAGCACCCAGCAAAGCGGGGGTCTCTACTTAACGAAAGCCTATGCAGCGGGGGCAGACGTTATCCCGTGGGTGCTCATCGCAAACACAAAGCGTCTGTACCTCGGAAATGCGTGGGCAGCTTCGCCCGGATATGGTGGACCCACCTATACGGCAATGGCGATCCATGGCTTCGGCGACTTCCCGTCATTGAAGTCCACGGTGGACTCCTTCAATTGCATGATTGCAGGAGAAACCGGCACCAATCAGATGTATGCCAACTTTGGTCTCGCGCTACATGCGAATCCAGGTCTGTACATGGCACGCGGCAATGCGGGTACAGGGTCCTCCGTCACCGCAGAGCAAATACCGGGCTATGCCAGTGGGTCTGGCGAAGGGTCAGGCAACGCGACTACTTTCGGGGTTTTCCCCGGAAACACAGGAAAACTAATGTTGGCGTCCCCCGGCTTAGCAGTAACTCCTGTGAGTAGTAACGGGATACGGTCGGTGTTAACCGAGGTGCTCCACTGCCCGCAAGCCATATTACAGGCGTCGAAAATACCGCCATTTGACACTATTTCAGGGCAAGGGCTGACACTGGGTAGGCGGCTGCTCGCCATACCGGCCACAGCCTCGCCCATTGATCCAACAGCCCAGCCCTACCACCCAGCTGCCTTTTTTGACATAACCGGACCTTGGGCGTAATCATGGCTACAAATGCTGCGTCCATGTATGCCATACCTCCACTGTCTAACTCGTTGAAAGACTACGTGAATGGCGCTCTTGTCACAGGGTCCATAACCGGGACGGTGAAAACCAAGGCGGTATCCGGGGAACCTCCCCCGACCTACTGCCGCGTCGTTCTCTTGCGCGACATAGACCTCGTGGCCGTTCGCTCCATGTGGACCGACCCCGTAACGGGGGCATACCAATTCAGCGAAATCGATAAGCACCTGACCTACACCGTGATCGCTATCCACCCGACAACCAGCTTCAGGGCTGTCATTGCCGACCACCTAACCCCGGAATAAGACCATGGCCCTCTCTATCTCAACCCCTCACCGTGACGCCCGCTCACTTGCCACGATTGCCTTCGCAGACGAGGGGGTGGGGGGCTCGTTTATCCCATTTCGTTATACACAAGTCCCCTGAGCCTGAAGCTCGCGTGAGAACCTGATGCCGGCGGCAAAGTCCAGAATGCGCTGCATACCAAGCCAGATGGTTTTCACGCCCGGCTCACCATCACCCGTGCGCGCTAGAAAGCCACCGAGTCTGGCAACCAAGCGCACCACCTCGTTGAGCGTGGGCGGCTTGCTTGGCAGCTTCTGCTTGTTCAGGATGTAGGCGGCTTTCCACTCATCGGGCTCGAACATCAACTGGGCATCCAGGTCCGGGCAACTTCGCCCCAGCCGCATCAGCCGGGCGATACGCCAGGCCACCACCATGTACAGCACCAGCGCGCGCTCAATCTTCTCGATGCTTCCCAGTTGCAGCGCCTCGATGCGGCAGCCGTTCTTCAGGACATGAAAGAACATCTCGATTTCCCAGCGGGCCCGGTACCAGTCAATCATGCGCGCGGCCTGCTCCAGGCTCTGCACCGGTAGATTGGTCAGCAGCCGCCACTCGACAGGCTTGTCGCCTGCGGCAGGCTGCATTTCCTTGGCCACGATGCAACTGGCCTGCACAAAGTGGCCTTTGCCATCGGGCAGTTCGAGCATTTGCGCCCACACCTGCTGGACCACTTCACGGGCGCGCTGGCCCTTGCGCGAGGCCATTACAAAGCGTATTTCGCCCAGAGGCTCGCTTTGCAACACAGAGATCCAGAGTTTGTCGCCGCTGGACAGGGTGCGGTTGTGTTGGGAGCGCAGCAGCCAGTCCACAGGCGTGCCCAGCGCGCGCGCACGCCGCATCAACTCCATGATGTCGGCCTCGCGGTCAGCCAGGTACACCAACCGGGTGCCGGACAACTCGGCGGCCATTTCGGCCAGCCGCTCGTAACCTTCCACCCAGCGCACACTCTCCTTGATGCCGGGGCGGCTGCCGTCCTTGTTTTTGGGTTCGCGTGCCCACATCCACGCGTCGAGCACGCCCAGCGGTTCGCGCGAAGTCGACACGGCGTAGGTCGGATGCGCGTACATGCCGCGCTGCGCTTCGTAGCTCAGCGGCCCCAGGCCGCTGGCCTCCTGCCCGTTGAAGTCCAGCTCGGTCGTGTCCTGAATGCACAGCACCACCTCGTGCCCGGCCATGCGCGTCTTGGCGCAGTCCGTGTGCGCGCCCAAAATCGCACGCCAATCGACTTCCTCGTTGCCGAAGAACCGGTACGCCGCCATGGTGTCGGCCCAGTCCCCGCAGGCTTGCGGCACGCTCGCCATGGGCTGGGCGCTCAAGCGCTCCACCAGCCGGATGGCCCGCTTGTTGCGCCGCTCATCGCCCAAGTCTATCGTCTCAAATTCAGTGCCTGCCCAGCCCATCGTTTTCCTTCAAATCTTTCTTGAGGGGAATTTTGCCGGAGTTGTGTATAACGAAATGCGTTTATCCAGATCAAGGACGCGAGCGATACGGTCCTTGTGACGGTTAACCTGACCAAGCCGTGCGGCACGCTTGAGTCCGGGTCAATACGCCTCAAGCAAGCAGCCGCTAACGGAGACCAGATCACGGCAGATGGTGTTGCCGCGAAAGCGACATGGCTGAACCGCAATGGTGAGACCGTGGCAGAAGGCACGGTCTCAGACTCCGTCGGAACGGGCGACTTCAAGATTTCCTCGGCAGCAGGCACCAGCCTGTACGCTGGAGGCTATGTGGTCCTTGGCGTCACCGACCTGAGCTGATCCGTGACGGTTGACCTGCTCTTTTCCCAGACCCCGGCGACCAGTGGTGCGCTGGTGTTTGGGGGAGACACGGCAGGGCCTGTCAGCAAAGACGCGACCCTCGCGCTCAGTGCCTACCTGCCGGGGTTAGGTGGTGCAGTACGGCTGGGGCAGGCAGGGGATCGCTTGACACTGGTCGGCACCCTGCCTACGTTGACCGGGCAGGTATTGCTGAAGACGAACGCCACCAACAGTACGGCATTCACCGCACGTCTTCCAAGTTTGGTCGGTACGTTTGCGCTGACTGTGCAGGGGGTGTCTCGCCTGACGATGGCAGGAACCTTTCCGTCCCTGTCAGGTGAAGTGCCGTTAACGGTCAGCCTGCCCACGTTGCTATTGCTCAGCGGGGGACTGCCTGAGTTGTCCGGGGTCATTCCATTTTCTCAGGTGCGACCTGCGTACTTGGCATTTTCGGGCAGCTTTCCGGGGTTATCAGGGACCATGGGGATGGCCTACGACAACCAAGTCACAAACTGGCTGGACAGTCGCGTCAAGGCGTCACACCAGCCCGCTGACCCGGCAAGCACAGGCTCGGTTTCCGCCTGGACCGGAACCACTCCCCATCGAGACGCGGTGTCTCCCCAGTGGCAAACCGCCCGTCCTGACCAGCATGAGAACGAGTCGGGATTTTTCGTATCGCTGGCACAGCGCCTGGATGCAGCATCGACATGGACTCCAGCGGACCCCGTCGAAGCACAGTTCAATGCCACGCACCAGCAGGCAGAATTTCACGAGGTGGTTGTGGAGACAGATTGGCAGGTCGCCGTTCGCCGTCAACTTGAAATGCTGTGCAGGCTGCAGACAGGTATTTTCCACGCCCCCGAGTACGCGGGGCGATGGCAGGACGCTGTATCGCAAGTGCGCAACCAACAAGGCCGTTCCGGGGCCAGCCTGCAGCACCGTGGCAAGTCGAACACCTTCATGCCTTGGCAAGTGGCGGGTCAGGCGAAAAACGGCCTGAGCATCTTGCCTCTTCCGGTCATTGTCCTTGCGCCGTGCTACATCCCCAGCGCTGAGCTTTTGTTCTCCGAGGCCTACACCAACGGCATGGAAATGCTGTTTGTCTGCGAGCGCCACACCCTAGTGCCACCCGTCATTCCTGGCGCTGTCGCCGTGCCTGTCTTGAGGACTTATGTGACCATCAACTCCATTGTCTTGCGCCGCATCGACGGCAACGTGCCCATCCCACTCCATGCCTTTGGAATGTCGCTCGATGCCGACTCGTGGACCTGGTCCTGGAGCGCCTCAATCCCGCTGGCCGCGCTGGCGCTGGTGCAACCTGGCAACGATGGCGCGCCGGTTGAGGTCGAGGCGATGGTCAACGGCGTGCCTTACCGGCTCTGTGCCGAGGGCATATCCAGTCAGCGCCAGTTCGCCCAGGGTCGCATTGCCGTTAAGGGGCGCGGCTTGGCGGCGGTGCTGGACGCACCGTATGCGCCGGTTGGCAACCACGGTAATACGGCCGCCCGCACAGCCCAGCAACTCATGGCCGATGTCTTGAGCGTCAACGGCGTAGGGTTTGGCTGGGCGGTGGACTGGGCTCTGACCGACTGGCTGGTGCCTGGCAACACTTGGACGCACCACGGCGCCTATATCTCCGCCATCCTCGACATTGCCAAGGCTGCAGGCGGCTACGTGCAGCCGCATGACACCGACCAGGCGCTGCGTATCCTGCCGCGCTACCCGTCAGCGCCCTGGAATTGGGCCAGCGTCACGCCGGACTTCGAGTTGCCCTCAGCGGTGGTCAGCGTCGAGGGCATTGACTGGACGCGCAAAGCCGATTACGACCGCGTGTTTGTCAGCGGCATCCAAAACGGCGTGCTGGGACAGGTCACTCGCGCCGGCACAGCGGGTGCAAGCGTGGCGCCCATGGTGACAGACCCCCTGATCACGCAAGCAATTGCAGCCCGCCAGCGCGGCCTGGCTATCTTGTCAGACACCGGCAATCAGGCACGCGTCTCGCTGACGCTGCCCGTGTTGGCTGAAACAGGCTTGATCAAGCCTGGGCAGTTCGTACGCTACCAGGACGGTGCCGGCTCCCGGCTTGGTCTGGTGCGCAGCACATCGCTTGTCTGGAGCCGCCCGAAGCTGCGCCAGACCATCGCCGTCGAGACCCACGCCTGAGGACCCATCCATGAGCAACTTATTCAAAGCATTCCTCGATCTGCTCCCGGACCGGCCGCTGCTGGTTGGCACTGTGCTGTCTGTCGCCAACAGCATCGCCCGCGTCGAGTTGCCTGGGGGCGGCATGGTGCAGGCGCATGGTCAGGCGACGGCTGGCCAGCGTGTGTTTGTCCGGGACGGGCAGATCGAGGGCCTTGCACCTGGTCTGCCTGTCGAAATCATTGAAATCTAAAGGAGAACGATTTGGTGCAAGACGACTTTGGCAACCTGGTGCACACGCCCAGCACGGCGACCCTGACGGCCCGGCTCGACGCGGGTGACGCCCGCTTCGACCGCGTTGAGAAAGATCTGGCGGCGAACACCGCAGCCACCCGTGAGGTGGCCACCAACACGGCCGAGCTAGTGGATATTTTTAAGGCATTCAAGGGTGCGATGAAGGTGCTGGAGTATGTTGGCAAGCTGGCCAAGCCGCTGGGCTACATCCTCAAAGCAGGCCTGGCGGTCGCAGCCGTCTGGGTGGCGGTCAAGACGGGAGGGCAGTCGAGATGAGCGGCATGAAAAACCGGATCATGGTGGCGGTCCTCAGTCTGAGCGCGACGGCCCTCGTCGGGCTGGCACTGGATGAGAGCTACACCAGCGGTGCCATTATCCCGACCCGGGGGGACGTGCCCACGCTGGGCTTTGGCAGCACCACGCATGCGGATGGCCGGCCGGTGCGCATGGGCGACACTACCACGCCCACCAAGGCGCTGGCCAGAACATTGCAGTACATCCAGGCCGACGAAGCTGATATGCGAAAGTCGCTTGATGGCGTGGCGCTGCACCAAGCTGAGTACGACGTCTACATCGACTGGCGCTACCAGTATGGCGCGTCAAGGTGGCGCAACTCTAGCATGTTGCGCGAACTGCGCGCTGGCAACTATGTGGCGGCATGCCATGCGCTGCTGGAGTACAAATTCTCTGACGGTTACGACTGCAGCACGCCTGGCAACCGGCGCTGCATGGGCGTCTGGACACGGCAACTCAAGCGGCACGCACAGTGCATGGCGGCGCAATTATGAGCTGGCTTTACCGCGTCTTGGCCATCAGCGGACTGTTGGCCGTGCTGTATCTAGGCTATGGAGCATGGGTCACGCACCAGCAGGGTATTGGCGAAGCGCGGGCAACGGCCGGCTACAACACCGTCATCGACAAGCAAAAAGCCAAGGTTGTTCAGCTGCTGCAGACGGAAACCGATAGGGCCAATGCCGCCACGGCCAAGCTGGTCGAATTTAGAACTGAACGGGAGAAACACGATGCAGAAAACAAAAGCGTTATTGCGGGTCTGGCTGGCCGCTTGCGTGCTGCTGCCGGCGCTGCTGGCCGGCTGCGCGACCCCAGCGCCAGCCATGCAGGATGTGGGAGCGGTGGTGGTGGCGCCTCGGGCGCAGATTCCACCCATTCCAGCGGTGGTGCTGCAGACGAAGCCGAGGCCCGTGGGTTTTTATCAAAGCAGCTTACTGAATTTCTTCTCCGCCAGGCCGCAGACGCAGACCAAGTGAACCTGGCCTATACATCGTGCCGGCTCGATGCCTTGAGTCTGCGTGAGGTGCTGCGGTGAGTGCCGTGCAGACGCCTGCACTGTTCGAAGTAGAGCACCTGCTGGCGCGCTTGAAAAGCCTGGGCGCGCAACATCAAAGGGCAGGGCGCATCAGCCATGCCCAAGGCGTTCATTGCGCGATTGAACTGATCAAGCGTGATCGCAAAGCGGGAAAGGGCTTCAAGCCGCAGAAATAATAGCAAAAAATACAGGGCGGCTGGACTGAGTGCGTCAACACCCGATCCAGCCACCAATCCACAGAACACGCCTGTGAACCAGCCAAGACCCTGCCACCTCGCGAGGCAGGGGAAGTGTAACCACCTCTTACTGAAATTCACAAATGGCCTCTCCCATCATTCCCTGGCTCGGCGGCAAACGGCGCCTGGCCGACACCATCATTCCGCGATTTCCCCCGCATACCTGCTACGTCGAGGTGTTCGCGGGCGGCGCGGCACTCTACTTTTTACGCCAGCCCGCTGACGTCGAGGTCATCAACGATGTCAATGGTGACGTGATCAACCTCTACCGCGTCGTCAAGAACCACCTGGAAGAATTCGTTCGCCAGTTCAAGTGGGCGCTGAGCAGCCGCGAGGTCTTCAAGTGGACCCAGGCCACAGCCAGCGAAACCCTGACCGACATTCAGCGCGCAGCCCGTTTTTACTACCTGCAGCACCAGGCGTTCGGCGGTCGCGTGCAAGGGTAGAGCTGGGGAACGGCCACCACGGCGCCGGCTGTCAACCTGCTTCGGATCGAGGAGCAGCTCAGTGCCGCCCATCTGCGCTTGTCCAGCGCTTACATTGAGCGGCTGGACTGGAAAGACTGCATGAAGCGCTATGACCGGCCGCACAGCTTCTTCTACCTGGACCCGCCATATTGGGAAACCGAGGGCTACGGGGTGCCGTTCCCGTGGGCGGAATACGAAACCATGGCAACCGTGATGCGCGACCTGAAAGGCAAGGCCATGCTGAGCATCAACGACCACCCGGACATCCGCCGCTGCTTCGAAGGCTTTCACATCGAAGAGGTGCCGATCAAGTACACCGTGGGAGGCGGCCAGGGCGTAGACCGGATCGAGCTGATCATCAGTAGCTGGGACGTGGCGGCTGAGCCTGCTGGGTTGTTTTAAGTCATTTCAAACCGGCACGTGGGGACACTCTCGTGCTGGGTTGACTCCGCCGGCCACCAGAGCTGTACTGTAGCTATGCAAACACAAATCACCGCCGACCAAACCGCGCAGGCTCTAAGCGCCTGCCTGTCAAAAATAGCGCTTGAAAAGCTGGGCGTCATGAATCTGGTCACCCGCAACAGCGATGGCGAGGATTTTTATGAACTGGCTGTTTGGTCGATTGAGAAAGCCTTGCATGCGGCTTACGTCGCAGGACGCCAATCGGTCCAGGGGTGAGGGGCTGTCTTCTACATCTGATAGATTTCAAGCCAGCAACTGGACTCTGCAGGAGTTCGGAAAATCTAAGAGATAAAGCTGCTCTCCAGCAGGCAATCGTTCTGGCTTATCTTCCCATTTGCGCGCTGCTTTCATGCGCATCAATCTCACGCAACTGATACGTCATCAGCTTAAAGCCAAGATCTGCTTGCATTACCAAGTTCTCCGAAAAACTATTCCAAGTCAGCTTAAAAGGTTGCTTTGGAGCGAGAAAAGAATCTTCCTTAAAGCGGTCAGCATTAGCGCGATGCTCAGCAGGAAAGTGGCTAGATTCAAGCTTTGAGTACATTAAAGCCATAGTCAAACTTTTTGGATTTTCCTATGCCACATGACGATTGTTTGTACCACTACTGCTCCACGCAAACCTTCCATGCCATCGTTGATTCAAAAACCATTCGCCTTTCCTCGCTGGCCCTTTCTAATGACTCGCTGGAAGGAAAAATTGTTCCAGAAACCGTGAGAAAACTTATAAAACCGCTAGGAAAAGAGCATGAAGAGCTTTTGTCTGAAATCAAAGTCACAGAAGATCACCTCGGAAACGCGCTGGGCTTCTGCTTGTCCGAAGCGGGAGATCTTTTGAGCCAATGGAGAGGCTATGCGATGGATGGTATGGGTTTATCCATAGGTTTTTCTAGAAAATATTTGGATCAATTTATGATTCCGATTAATAGAACTGATGAAATTGAACTGAATAAGGTTGAATATTTTACGGATGCCAAGGTCATCGCTGAATTTGAGGGGTTTGCCAAAGCGCTTGATGCAGACAAAGCCAATAACTATGCAGATGTTCGTCAATATATTAGAAGCCGTCAAAGTTATATGTATGGGCTACATAGACAAAAGTTTAGGGTTAAGTCTGATGCTTTTAAGGAAGAGCAGGAATGGAGGCTTCTAACATTTAGAAAAGGAGATTTTTTCAGACCGGCTTCCAATTGCTTGATTCCTTACATCGAATTTTCTTTGGACGATCCCGCAGCAGCGATCACGAAGGTGGTCTTGGGCCCCAAGCACGTCACACCAACTGAGGTGGTGGAAGAATTTTTGAAGAAATCCGGCTTTACAAATGCTGACGTTTCCCAGTCGCGGGCTTCGTACCGCTGAACTGTTGAGTGGGAAAGAACTATGTAGTTCCCAATGCAGCGATGGTTACTCCAGTGCACGCGGCAGTAGGGCAAACGGACTACTCACTCATTGGTAAAGCTTTTATGTAGAGACGTATGCTCTGAAAAGCCATATCACTGGTTTTTACCCAACATCAGGGGAGCGTCACCATGTTCACCAAGCCGTCTTATCTGTCTGTACTTTGGACTTCAGACTCAACGGGGAACGTGGTTGAAAAACAAGCCTGGTGCATTCTCGCGACAGGGCCCTGTATTCACGTTCTGATCGGCATGGTGTGCGCTGCGGTAGCCCTGCCTTTTGGTTTGAGATCGGCTGCTTTGGTGCCTGTTGTCGTAGGCTTTGTCAAAGTGATTTTTGAACACTATGCCAAGGGCGATGCTGATCCAGCTAACTTTGCTTGGATCATTGCCGGTGCTGTACTGGTTCTATGCTTCGTCAAGCTGGTGGGGTTAGCGTAGCTTTTGGCGTAGCTTTTGGAGAGATAAAGGCTTTTTTAGAGGAGGCTTATGTTCTGCCATTGAACTACACCCGCATGGCAAATATTTTACTTGAGGTGATGGCGCTTCATGCTTTTTGCCTCAAGCCATTTGTCAGACCCGTCGAGCCGGGGCTTCGCCAGCCACGAAATATCGCGCTGTTGAACGGGCCAGCGGTGTTTTGCCACGAATCTTGTCCGCGATCTTCTCGGCCATCATGATCGTGGGCGCGTTCAGGTTGCCGGTGGTGATCTCCGGCATGATGGACGCGTCCACCACCCTTAGCCCTTGCAGGCCATGGACACGGCCTTCGTTGTCGACCACGGCCATGTCGCCGACACCCATGGCGTTGGTGCCGCAGGGATGGTATGCCGTTTCGGCATTTTCGCGCACAAATGCGTCGAGCTCGGCATCGCTTTTTGCAGATTCACCGGGGGTGATTTCGCGGCCTGCGTAAGGCTTTAGTGCTGGCTGGCGCATGATCTCGCGCGTGATGCGAATGCCTGAGCGGAACTCGGCCCAATCTTGCTCCGTGGACATGTAGTTGAACAAAATGCTCGGGTGCTGGTGCGGGTCTCTTGAGCGCAGGTGCACACGACCCCGGCTGGGCGAGCGCATGGAGCCCATGTGGGCTTGGAAGCCGTGAACCTTGATGGGATTGCTGCCGTTGTAGTTGATCGCGACAGGCAAAAAGTGGAACTGGATATTGGGCCAGTCGAATTGGTCCGATGACCGGATGAAGCCACCCGCCTCGAAATGGTTGCTCGCGCCGACGCCCGTGTTTAAAAACATCCATTCAGTGCCAATGGCAGGCTGGTTCCACCACTTCAATGCGCCCACCAGCGACACCGGTTGCAGGCATTCGTATTGTTGGTAGACCTCCAGGTGGTCTTGAAGGTTGGCACCCACGCCAGGCAGGTCGTGCACCACGGGAATGTCAAGCGATTTCAGCAGCGGCGCAGGTCCGACGCCTGAGCGCTGAAGAATTTGCGGTGAGGCGATTGCGCCTGAACACAGTAGCACTTCGCGCTTGGCGTTGGCAGTTGCGGACTTGTCCCCGAGCAAGTAGTCCACGCCAATGGCGCGCGTGCCGGAGAACACGATGCGATCGGTCAACGCATGGGTAATGATGGTCAGGTTGGGACGCTGCCGGGCCTGATCCAGGTAGCCGCGGGCCGTGCTGGCGCGTCGGCCTTTGGGCGTGGTGGTGCGGTCCATTGGACCAAAACCCTCTTGCTGGTAGCCGTTGAGATCGTCAGTACGTGGGTAGCCGGCTTCGACACCAGCATCCACCATGGCCTGGAACAGCGGGCTGTGATCAGGTTTGGGGGTGGCGACGCTCAGGGGTCCGCTGTCACCGTGGTAGTCGTTGCCACCAATGTCCCGGGTTTCGGCTTTTCGAAAATAGGGCAGGCAGTCGAGGTAGGTCCAGTCTTCCAAGCCTTCGCGCTGTGCCCAGCCGTCGTAGTCTAGGGCGTTGCCGCGGATGTAACACATGCCGTTGATAAGTGACGAGCCACCCAACCCCTTGCCGCGCCCGCATTCCATGCGCCGGTGGCTCATGTGGGGTTCTGGATCGGTCTCATAGGCCCAGTTGTAGCGGCGGCCTTGCAACGGAAAAGCCAGGGCGGCAGGCATCTGGGTGCGAAAGTCGAGACGGTAGTCGGGACCGCCAGCTTCAAGCAGCAAGACACTCACATCGGCATCTTCTGTCAGCCGCGTGGCCAGCACATTGCCTGCTGAACCGGCGCCGATGATGATGTAGTCAAATTCTTGATTGGCCATAGGGGTGTGTTTCTCCTTGCTGGCTCAGAACACCGACGCGTATGCGCCGAGTTCGACCTGAATGGATTTGTTGCGGGTGTACGCCTTGAGCGTTTCGATTCCGTTTTCCCGGCCCACGCCCGACTGCTTGTAACCCCCCACCGGCATTTCAGCGGCGGATTCGCCCCAGGTGTTGATCCAGCAGATGCCAGCCTGCAATTGATGGATCACGCGGTGCGCCGTGTTGAGGTTTTGCGTGACCAGGCCAGCAGCGAGGCCATAGGCCGTGTCGTTGGCACGGCGGATCACTTCGGCTTCGTCGTCAAAACCAAAGATGGCCATGACTGGGCCAAAGATTTCGTCTCTTGCGATCTTCATGTGGTCGGCGCAGTCGGTGAAAACCGTGGCTTGCACGTAAGCGCCTTTGGCCAATGCGCCCTCGGTGGCGCGTTTACCGCCAACCAGAAGCCTGGCGCCTTCGACCTGGCCCGATGCGATGTACCCCAGGACTTTTTCCATGTGTGCATGGCTCACCAAGGGACCAAAATTGGTGTTTTCATCTTGTGGGTCGCCCAGGCGGATACGCTTGACGCGCTCCACGATTTTTGTTTCAAGAACCTGCTTGACTGAGCTGTGAACAAACACGCGGGTGCCGTTGGTGCATACCTGGCCTGAGCTGTAGAAGTTGGCCATCAGGGCTATATCTGCAGCGCGGTCCAGGTCGGCATCGGCAAAGACGATCAGAGGCGACTTGCCGCCCAGCTCCATGGTCACATCCTTGAGTGTGGAGCTTGAGGCGCTGGCCATGACTTTTTTGCCTGTGATGGTACCGCCGGTGAACGAGATTTTCTCAATGCCCGGGTGCTCGGTGAGCCATGTGCCCACGGCTGCGCCACCGTTGACCACGTTGAACACGCCAGGGGGCAGGCCGGCTTCGGTGTAGATTTCGGCCAATTTCAAGGTGGTCAAGGGGGTCACTTCGCTGGCTTTGAAGACCATGGCATTGCCTGCGGCGAGGGCCGGCGCCGACTTCCAGAGCGCGATCTGGATGGGGTAGTTCCACGCGCCGATGCCCGCGACCACGCCGATGGGCTCGCGGCGTGTGTAGACAAAGGCGGTGTCGCGCAGCGGCACTTGCATGCCTTCAATGGCAGTGGCCAGCCCCGCGTAATACTCCAGCACGTCTGTTCCTGTCACGATGTCGACGAAGCGCGTTTCCGACACTGGCTTGCCCGTGTCCAGCGTCTCCAGGTCGGCAAGTTCGTCATTGCGTTCGCGCAGTATTTCGACCGCTTTGCGCAAAACACGCGAGCGCTGCATCGCGGTGTAGCCCGCCCAGATGCGTTGACCGGTCTTTGCGCTGGCTACGGCTGCGTCAACGTCTTGCTTGGAGGCGCTTTGCAGGGTGGCGAGAACGGCACCTGTAGCCGGGTTGAGTGTGTCGAACGTGTCGCCGCTGGTGGCATTCACGCGGACGCCACCAATATAGAGTTGTTGCAGGGAAATGGCAGGCATGAAAGGCCTCCTTGTTCAGTGTTCAAAAAAATAGCAAAGCGCAACAGCCCTTAAAAGCCGATTGCAGTGCAGACACGCAGGTCAGCCCATGGCTTTGCCCAGCAGGGCGTGGTAGAGCTCGCGATCACCCAGGATGCCGACCAACCGATCGCCATCGCACAGCACCAGTTTCTGGCCAGTCTGGTAGCGGATGTGCAGCGCGTCGCGCATGCCAATCTTGGCATTGACGACCGTAGGCAGTCGGGAGTTGAGCGCTTCAATGCTGTCACCGGCCGACCAGTGTTGCAAACTGATGGCGTCGTCTCCACGGCGAACGCTGTCCAGTGCGCCCTGATCGTTGAGCTTGAGCCAGATGTGGGCCACGTCATCGACACAGATTTCACCATCGCATTGTTCAAACTCGGCAATCGGTCGCATCAGGCTGTGGCCTCTGAGCACGTTCAAAGGATTGGTGTGCGCAACAAAGGAGCGTACGTAATCATTGGCCGGGTTGAGCACGATTTCTTCCGGCTTGCTGTGCTGAACAATCTGGCCACCTTTCATGATGACAATGTTGTTTCCCAATTTGAGCGCTTCATCCAGATCGTGGCTCACGAATACGATGGTCATGTTCAATTGGCGTTGCAGGCCCAGTAACTCGTCTTGCAAACCTTGGCGGATCAGTGGATCAAGTGCCGAAAACGGCTCGTCCATCAGCAAGATGTCGGCATCCATGGCAAGCGCCCTGGCCAGGCCGACGCGCTGCTGCATGCCGCCCGATAGCGCGTCGGGGCGTTTGTCGCGCCATTGAGAAAGACCCACCAATTCAAGCTTGTCGTTGATGCGCTTCTTGCGCTCACCGCTGGGCAAGCCTTGCATTTCCAGGCCCAGGCTCACGTTTTCTGCCACGGTCAGCCACGGCATGAGCGCGAACTTCTGGAAAACCATTGCAATGCGCTGAGTGCGCATGGCTTTCATCTGTGCGGCCGAACAATTGGCCATGTCTACCTGGACACCTTCATGCTCAATCAGCAGGCGGCCACGGCTCACGGTGTTAAGGCCATTGATGCAGCGCAGCAGGCTGGACTTGCCGGAGCCCGACAGGCCCATGAGCACGCAAATCTCGCCACGTTCAACCGACAAGTTGGCTTTTTCCACCCCAACGATCAGACCGGTTTTTTTGAATATTTCATCGCGTGAAAAACCTTGATCGAGCAGATCGAGCGCGGGCTTGGGCGAGTTGGAGAAAACGACATCAAGGTCTTGAATCTGGATCAGGCTCATGCGGCTCCTCCCTTCGATGGAGCGCGCTGTTTACACACGCGGTCCAGGATGATGGCCAGCAACACAATTGCCAGACCAGCTTCAAAACCCACAGAAATGTCCGCCGTGTTCAAGGCGCGCACGACCGGCTTGCCCAGGCCATCAGCGCCCACCAGGGCCGCCACTACCACCATGGACAGTGACAACATGATGCACTGAGTGATGCCCGCGGAAATGCTGGGCATGGCATGGGGCAACTCGATACGGGTGAGTAATTGGGTGCGCGAGCAGCCAAAGGCCTTGCCAGCGTCCATCAGGTCGGTGGGCACATCGCTGATGCCAAGATAGGTGAGGCGAATTGGCGCGGCCAAGGCAAAGACCACTGTAGAAATCAAGCCGGGCACGACACCCAGTCCAAACAGGGTCAGTGTGGGTATCAGGTAAACAAACGTCGGCACCGTTTGCATCAGGTCCAGCACCGGCTGTATGACCATATAAAAGCGGGGTTTGTGGGCAGCGTAAATGCCAATCGGTACACCAATGATCACGCACACCAAAGTGGCAAACAGCACTTGGGCCAGTGTTTCAATGGTTTCTTGCCAGTAACCCAGGTTAAGGATCAACAAAAACGAGGCAACGCAAAAGAGGGTCAACATCCATTTGCGCTGAATGCCATGGGCAATCAAACCAAAAATGGCGATCAGCGCCAAGGGATGAAACCAGAGCAGCGATTGGGTGGAACCATTAATGGCTGCACCGAGGGTGTCAGCGAAAGCGTCGAAATAGTCGGCGCCGTGCAGCGTGAGCCAGTCGATGAAGTTAGCAATGTAATTGCCAAGGGGGATTTTTTGAATTTCCATGGAGCGAAGAAAGATCGCCAAAAGGCGGGCTCACCTGGTGATGCGGGTGAGGGCTTTTGAGCTCTTTGCGGCTTGTGACCACCAAGGCTCAGGGAGCGGCCTTATTTAGCCAGCGCGGCATTCACCACGCCAAGGGCCGGCTTGCTGCCGTCAAAATTGGTTACGCCGTCGAGCCAGGCTTCCAGCACGGATGGGTTGGCTTTGAGCCAGGCGGTGGCTGCGGCACGGGGCTTTTTCTTGTCGTTCAAGACAGCGCCCATAAGCTCATTTTCCATCTTCAGGTTGAATTTGAGGTTGCTCAGCAGCTTGCCTACATTGGCGCACTCTGCGACATAGCCCTTGCGCACGTTGGTATAGATGGTGGCGCCGCCGAGATTGGGGCCGAACACGTCGTCGCCCCCTTCGAGATACCTCATCTTGAAGCGGCTGTTCATGGGATGCGGCTCCCATCCCAGGAATACCACCCACTTGTTGCGGCGCTCGGCGCGCTCAACCTGCGACATCATGCCGGCTTCGCTGGACTCGACCAGCTTGAATTTGCCCAATTCAAATTTGTTTTCGTCGATGATGCCCTGGATCAGGCGGTTCCCATCGTTGCCGGGTTCTATGCCATAGATCTTGCCACCGAGTTTTTTCTGAAACTTGGCGATGTCGGCGAACGACTTCAATCCGGCATCGTATGCGGCAGCAGACACGGCCAGCGTGTACTTGGCGCCTTCCAGATTGGCACGCACTGTTTCTACGCTGCCGTTGTCGCGGTAAGGCTTGATGTCGGCTTCCATGGTGGGCATCCAGTTGCCCAGGAACACATCGATGTCATTGTTTTCCAGCGACTTGTAGGTCACGGGTACCGAGACCAGGTGGGTCTTGGTCTTGTATCCAAAGGTATTCAGGATTTTGCTGGTAACCGCAGAGGTGACGGTGATGTCGGTCCAGCCGACGTCGGCAAAGCGCACATTTTTGCATGTGGCAGGTTCGGCGGCCTGGACCAACAGGGGCGAGCCGAGTACGGCCGCGAGCAACACGGATTGGGCAATATTCATAAGCGTAAATTCCTGGGTGATAGCCCTGCGCATCATGAAAAAACGCGCATTGACTGACTGCAGTGGCAACAAAACAATATCGCCCAGCGCTGTCCGGCAGTTTCGCGCACTACACGGGACTGGCCATAAGTTGAAAGCGATAAAGGCTGAGCACAACAACCGCGCAACATAAAGTTGGTGAATAAATCGATAAAACCAATTATTTCATATTTAACATATTTATTCGCTGTGGCGGTAAAAAGCCAAGGATTTGAGTCAGCTATCCGATTAGCGACAAAGTGCCTTCCGCGCGCGCATAAAAAAAGGGCTACTGAAAGCCCTTTTTTTAATGAGTGAAGGCAGTCATGCCTCGAAATCCGGACGTTCTGGTTGTCGGTGCTGATTAGCTCAGGATGTCACCCATACACAGGTACTTGAGCTCGACGTAATCATCCATGCCGTGGTGTGAGCCTTCGCGGCCCAGGCCGGACTGCTTGACGCCGCCAAACGGCACATGCTCGGTGGCTATCACGCCCGCGTTGATGCCGACCATGCCGTACTCCAGCGCTTCCGCTACACGGTAGATGCGGCCGATGTCGCGGCTGTAGAAATAGCTCGCAAGGCCGAATTCGGTGTTGTTGGCCGCGTCAATGGCTTCCTGCTCCAGCTTGAAGCGAAATATCGGCGCAAAGGGGCCGAACGTTTCTTCTCTGGCGCACAGCATGTCGGCAGTGGCTTCTGAAATAACCGTTGGCTCGAAGAACTGGCCTTCAAGCTTGTGGCCTCCGACCAGCAGCTTGCCACCCTTGGCCAGCGCATCCTGCACATGGCGCTGTACTTTTTCAATCGCGGAGTCCTCGATCAACGGGCCCTGGCCCACGCCGTCCTCAAAGCCATTGCCGACTTTGAGCAATTTGACCTTCTCTGCAAACTTGGTCACGAACTGGTCGTACACGCCTTCCTGGACATAGAGGCGGTTGGCGCAGACGCAGGTCTGTCCGGCATTGCGGTATTTGCTGGCCATGGCGCCTTCCACGGCCGAGTCGATGTCGGCATCGTCGAACACGATGAACGGCGCATTGCCGCCGAGCTCCAGCGACAGCTTCTTGATTGACGGAGCGCTTTGTGCCATCAGGATGCGGCCCACTTCGGTGGAACCGGTAAAGCTGATGTGGCGCACCACGTCGCTGGCGCAAAACACCTTGCCGACCTCAGCGCTGTCGTCCGTCGTGAGGATGTTGAGCACGCCCGAGGGAATCCCGGCGCGCACGGCCAGCTCGACCGCCGCCAAGGCGGTCAGCGGCGTGAGTTCTGCCGGCTTGATGACGACCGTGCAACCTGCGGCCAGCGCGGGCGCCACCTTGCGGGTGATCATGGCCAGCGGGAAGTTCCAGGGTGTGATGGCCACGCACACGCCGATGGGCTGCTTGAGCACCGTCAGGCGGCGGTTGTTGTCGAACTGCGGCAAGGTTTCGCCGTTGACGCGCTTGGCTTCCTCGGCAAACCATTCGACAAAGCTTGCGCCGTAAGCCACTTCGCCCTTGGCTTCGGCAAACGGCTTGCCTTGTTCGGCGGTCATGATGCGTGCCAGGTCTTCCTGGTTGGCCATCAGCAGCTGGAACCACTTCATCAAAATGGCATGGCGCTCCTTGCCGGTCTTGCTTCGCCAGGCGGGCCAGGCGGCATTGGCGGCGGCAATCGCCGCTTCGGCATCGGCCATGCCCAGGTTGGCCACGTCGGCCAGCTTCTGGCCATTGGACGGGTCGAATACATCAAACCGCGAAGTGCCGGCCAGCCACTGACCATTCACCAGTGAATCGGTCTTGAGCAGGCTCGGGTCGTTGAGCAGCGAAAGGGGAGAAGTTTTCATGTCCATGGAGGTTCTTTCTGAAGAGCTTGCCGCTGACGAAGAGACGGACGGCTAAAGGGCGGTTTCAACGGGCAAGGATACCGCGCGTGGCTGCTTGATGTAACCTGAGGGTGTTACCGGTAGTGAACGCCGGGCAGCACGCACAGCATTTCATACAGCAGGTTGGCGCCCAGCAGGGCGGTGTTGCCCGACGTGTCATAGGGTGGCGACACCTCGACCAGGTCGGCGCCGACCAGGTTCAGGCCCCGACAGCCGCGAATGATCTCCAGCGCCTGCGGCACGCTTAAGCCCCCGACCTCGGGTGTGCCGGTGCCGCCGGCAAAGGACGGGTCGATGCCGTCGATGTCAAAGCTCAGGTAGCAGGGCGCCTGGCCGATTGATTCGCGCACCCGGGCCATCAGTGGCGCAAGCGACTGGTACCAGACCTCGTGCGCCGGCACCACGGTAAAACCCTGCTGGCGCGGCCAGTCGAAATCATCCATGCCGTAACCGGTGCCTCGCAGGCCGATTTGCCAGACTTTGTTGCCCTGCAGCAGGCCTTCTTCCACGGCGCGGCGAAACGGCGTACCGTGGGCGATGCGCTCGCCGAACATGTCGTCGTTCACATCGGCATGGGCATCGACATGCACCAGCGCCACCGGCCCGTGCTTGCGGGCGAGGGCGCGCAATATGGGCAGCACGATGGTGTGGTCGCCGCCCAGCGTCAGCGGAATGCAGCCGGTGTCGATGATGGGCCGGTAATGCTGCTCGATGATCTCGACCGACTTTTGCAGGTTATAGGTGTTGATCGCCACGTCGCCCAGGTCGGCGACCTGCAGCGCATCGAAAGGCGCGGCGCCGGTGGCCATGTTGTAGGGGCGGATCAGGCTCGACTCGGCGCGGATCTGCCGGGGGCCGAAACGCGCGCCGGGCCGGTGGCTGGTGCCAATGTCCAGCGGCACGCCGATGAAGCCGGCATTCAGGCCATGGGCCTCGTTGCACATTGGCAAGCGCATCATGCTGGCCCAGCCGCCGAAACGCGGCATGGCGTTGCCGCTCAAGGGTTGGTTGAAGGTCATGAATCTCCGTTCTCAAAAAAGTGAGGTGGCCAAAACGCCTTGGGCTTGACCTGAAAACAAATGTTAGGCATCAAAAAGGCCGTTTGCGCATGCTAGGAAAGCTCGAGCAGCTATTGATTAAGTAGCAAATGTCACCCTGGTGGATTCCACGCCATGACGCTATTTCTTCACGCGTCCGCGCAGCCATTCGAGCGTCATCATCAGGCAGGCGGTGAACAAAATCAGCAAGGTCGCCACGGCGGCAATCGTCGGCGAGATGTTCTCGCGGATGCCGGTGAACATCTGGCGCGGCAGCGTGGTTTGCGTCGGCCCGGCCAGGAACAGCGTGACGACGACCTCGTCGAAGGACGTGGCGAAGGCAAACAGCGCGCCCGAGATCACGCCGGGCGCAATCACCGGCAGCGTGATGCGAAAGAAGGTCTGCAGCGGCCCGGCGCCCAGGCTCAGGCTGGCCTTGACCAGGTTTTGGTTGAAGCCCTGCAGCGTCGCCATCACGGTGGTGACGACAAACGGCGCGCCGAGCGCGGCATGCACCAGCACCAGGCCGGTGTAGGAGTCCGACAGGCCGATCTGTGCAAAGAACAGGTAGGTGCTGACGCCCACCACCACGATGGGCACGACCATGGGCGAGATCAGCAGGGCGGTCAGCAGGCCCTTGCCGGCAAACTGCACCCGCGCCAGGCCGACGGCGGCCATTGTGCCGAGCGCTGTGGCCAGCAAGGTGGCCAGCGGTGCCACTATGAAGCTGTTGCGTGTGGCGCGCGCCCAGTCGCTGGAGGCAAACAGTTCGTGGTACCAGCGCAGCGACCAGCCCGGAATCGGGTACGACAGGAACGATGAGTCGCTGAACGACAGGGGAATGATGACGATGATCGGCAGCAGCAAAAACAGCAGCACCGCGCCGCACAGCACGCGCAGGCCATACCAGCCGAGCTTGTCCAGCGGCGTGTAGTAGGCGGGAAAAACAGGAACGGCAACAAGTTTCATGGTGTGTTCAGCCCAGACTCAGTTCGGCTTTGGCAAATCGGCGGTACACCGCATACAGGATCAATGTGGTGACCAGCAAGACCGAGCCCAGCGCGCAGGCCATGCCCCAGTTCACATCCACATTGGTGTACTGGGCGACGTAGTAGCTCAGCATCTGGTCGGCCGGGCCGCCCAGCAGGGCTGGCGTGACGTAGTAGCCAATCGAGGTGATGAACACCAGCAGGCCGCCGGCGGCCACGCCGGGATAGGTTTGCGGCACGTACACGCGGAAAAATGCGGCCAGCGGCGTGCTGCCCAGCGACACGGCGGCACGCACATAGTTGCCGGGCACCGACTTCATCACGCTGTAGAGCGGCAGGATCATGAAGGGCAGCAGGATGTGCACCATGGCAATGATGACACCCAGCCGGTTGAACAGCAGCGGCACCGGCTCGCCGGTCAAGCCGGTGAACATCAAAAAGCGGTTGACCAGCCCGTTGGTCTGCAGCAGCACGATCCAGGCGGCGATGCGCACCAGCACAGATGTCCAGAAGGGCAGCAGCACCAGGATCATCATCAGGTTGGCCTTGCGTTCATTCAGCGTGGCCAGCCAGTAGGCCAGCGGATAACCCAGCAAGATGCAGATCAGCGTGACCACCGCGCTGATGGAAAAGGTGCGCAGCAAAATGCTGCTGAAGGCGGCTTCATCGGCGCCCACGCGAATGACCTGGCCTTGCGCATCGCGTTTCAAGTCGACCGAGGCCAGCAGGTAGTCGGGGGTCCAGCGCGAGCTGTTCTTGGCAATCGCCCACCAGTAGGGCAGCTCGGCCCAACGTGGGTCATGTGCCAGCAGCTTGTCTTTTGCCTCGGCGGGGCTCAGATTGGTGCCCAGCGGCAAGGCGCGGTAGGTGCCCATGATGAGCGAGCGGGCGCCGCTGACTTCGCTGTTCAGCCGCCGCGCCAGTACGCCAGCCTGCGCGGTTTCGGGAATGGCCGCCAGGTCGGCCAGCAATGCGGCATAGGCGGCATCGGGTGGCGCGGCCTTGCGGTCCCAGCCGGCCAGCGCATCGCCGGTCCGGCTCAGGGTGCCGGCGACTTCCGGGTTTTCGACCGCCCTGACGAGCAGGGCGCCCAGCGGCACGAGGAAGGTGAACGCCAGGAAGATCAGCAGCGGCAAGGTCAGTGCAATGGCGCGCAGCCGCTTGCGGCGCTCCACCCGCCGCAACTGGGCGGCCAGGGCCGGTCCGGTGGCGCCATCGGTTGCCGATGGCATCAGGGGAAGGGAAGCCGAAGCCGTTGCGTTCATTGCAGTGTTCCTTGAGCTGTTAACCAGCGCTTACTGCGCAGACCACGCGGCAAAACGCTTTTCGAGCGCTTCGCCCTGGTCAGCCCAAAAGGAAATGTTGAACTGCAGTGCATCCTTGCCGTTGGCCGGCGAGGTCGGCAGCAGCGCCAGCACCTTGGCATCTAACTTGGCCAGGGCCTTGTTGTTGGTCGGACCATAGGAGATGTTCCGGGCGTATTCGGCCTGCGCATCGGGGCTGGACGCCATGCTGATGAATTTCAGTGCCAGGTCCTTGTTCGCGCCACCCTTGGGCATGACCCAGTAGTCGAGGTCGTAGATGCCGCCGGTCCAGGCGATTTGCAGGTTCTTGCCTTCGCGCTGGGCAGCGTCGATGCGCCCGTTGTAGGCGGTGGTCAGTGCCACATCGCCGGCAACCAGGAACTGCGGCGGCTGCGCACCGGCTTCCCAGAACTGGATGCTGGGCTTGAGTTCGGTCATCTTCTTGAAAGCGCGGTCGGCGCCGTCTTTGGTGGCCAGCACTTTGTACACATCGGCGGTCTTCACGCCGTCGGCCATCAGGGCAAATTCCAGGTTGTAGCGGGCGCCCTTGCGCATGCCGCGCTTGCCGGGAAATTTCTGGGTGTTCCAGAAGTCGGCCCAGGTGACGGGTGCGGTCTTTAGCTTGTCAGCGTCGTAGGCCATGACGGTGGACCAAATGAAGGTGCCAACGCCGCATTCATGAACGGCGGCGGGCTGGAAGTCGGCCTTGTTGCCGACCTTGGACCAGTCGATTTTTTCAAACAGGCCTTCGTCGCAGCCGCGGTTCACGTCGGGGCTTTCGACCTCCACCACATCCCAGGTGATTTTCTTGGCTTCGACCATGGCCTTGATCTTGGCCTGCTCGCCGTTGTATTCGACCTGCTGGATCTTGCCGGCGCCCGATTTCTCGAAGGCCTCGAAATAAGCTTTCTTCTGGGCCGCGCCGTTGGCGCCACCGAAATTGACCACGGTCAGCTGGCTTTGGGCCAGTGCCGGCAGGCAGATACCGGCTGCAATTGCAATGATCAGGGGCTTGAGTTTCATCGGGAATTCCTTTGGTGGGAGGTTGGCTAGGGCGAAAGAAAACGGGGTATGTCAGGCGGGACTAAAGCTCAGCGGTACATGCGCAGGTGTTCAACCGGCGCATGCACATGGATGGTCTGGCCAGGCTCGGGCAGCTGGTGGTGGCCCAGCGGCATCTTGATGGTTGCGTCTGGCTGGCCGGGCAGTTCGCAGCGCAGGCGCAGGTGGTCGCCGAAATAAATCACGTCGAGCACCTTGCTCTGAAAGGTGTTGCTGCCAGCACCTTCGGCAAGCTTCAGGCGCTCGGGACGCGTGCCGCATTGCACGGTGTCTCCAACGCGGGATGCATTGACATTCAGGCCGCGCAGCACAATGCCGCAGGGCAGGCGAACCTCGCAATGCGCGCCGTCCAGCCGGGTCACTTCGGCCTGCAGTACCGTGCTGTCGCCGACAAATCCGGCCACGAAGCGGTTGCTGGGCGTTTCATACAGATTGCCTACCACGTCGATCTGCTGGATGGCTCCGTCGTTGAACACGGCGACCCGGTCGGACATGGTCAGGGCCTCGGTCTGGTCGTGGGTGACATACACAAACGTCACGCCCAGCCGTCGGTGCAGCGCCTTGAGTTCGATCTGCATGTGCTCGCGCAGCTGCTTGTCAAGCGCGCCCAGCGGCTCGTCCATGAGCACCAGCTGCGGGTCGAACACCAGCGCCCGAGCGAGCGCCACGCGCTGCTGCTGGCCGCCCGAAAGCTGGCCGGGGTAGCGGCTGCCCATGCGGCCGAGCTGCACCATGTCCAGCGCTTGCAGCACCTTGGCCTCGCGCTCGGCCTTGGGCAGCTTGCGCACCGTCAGCGGATAGGCGATGTTCTCGGCCAGCGTCATGTGCGGAAACAAGGCGTAGTTCTGGAACACCATGCCGAAATTGCGCTTGTGCGGTGGCGTGCGGGTAATTTGCCGGCCATTGAGCAAAATATCGCCCGCCGTGGGCGACTCGAATCCTGCCAGCATCATCAGGGTGGTGGTTTTGCCCGAACCCGAGGGACCGAGCAATGACAAAAATTCGCCTTGCCGGATGTCCAGGTTCAGGTCTCGAACCACCAGGTGGATGCCGTCGTAGGTTTTCTGGACACCGCTGAAACTTACCAGTGTGGGGTTGCTTGTCATTCGTGTAAGGCCTGATTCTGGAGGGCTAAGGGCGGTCGCCGTGCTGCAACCGTACGCGCAACATGCATGCCAGAATGACTGACGATGTTTGTTCAATAGCATGCCTGCGCATCATGGACCGATCAGGCCGCAGCGTCAAAGCAGTCCGCCATGATGGCCAGCCCTTCGTCAAGCAACGCGTCACTGGCGGTCAGCGGCACCAGGATGCGGATGACATTGCCGTAAGTGCCACAGGTCAGCAATATCAGGCCGCGCGCAGTGGCCTCGGCGGTGATGCGCCTGGCCAGGTCGGCGTCGGGCTGCTTCACATCGCCGTTCTTGAACAGCTCTACAGCCACCATGGCGCCCATGCCGCGCACGTCGCCAATGCAGGCGTGGCGGGCGGCCATTGCCTTGAGCGCTGCTGTCAAACGTTCGCCGACATCGCGGCTGCGCTGCAGCAGATCTTCCTTGTCGAATACGTCCAGCACGGCCAGCGCAGCGGCGCAGGCAATCGGGCTTCCAGCGTAGGTGCCGCCCAGGCCGCCGGGCGCGGCCGCATCCATGACGTCGGCGCGGCCCACCACGGCTGAAATGGGGAAGCCGCCCGCCATCGACTTGGCCATGGTGATCAGGTCAGGCGCCACGCCGCTTTGCTCCACGGCAAACCAGGTGCCGGTGCGTCCGGCGCCGGTTTGCACCTCGTCGCAGATCATCAAGATGCCGTGCTGGTCGCACAAGGCACGCAGGCGCTGCAGCATTTCGGGCGGCGCCACGGTAAAACCGCCTTCGCCCTGCACCGGCTCGATGATGATGGCGGCCACGCGTCTGGCCTCGATGTCGTTCTTGAAAATCGCTTCCACCGATGCGATGGAGTCCTCGACCGTCACGCCGTGCAGCGCGTTCGGGAAGGTGGCATGAAAAACTTCTGCCGGAAAAGGACCGAAGCCGGCTTTATACGGAACCACCTTGCCGGTCATGGCGAGCGTCAGTAGCGTGCGGCCATGGTAGCCGCCGCTGAAACAGATCACGCCCGAACGGCCGGTAAAAGCGCGGGCGATCTTGATGGCGTTTTCAACCGCTTCCGAGCCGGTGGTCAAAAACAGGGTTTTTTTGAGGAAATCGCCTGGCGCTTTGGCGTTGATGCGTTCGGCCAGCTCTATATAAGGCTCATAGGCCAGCACCTGGAAACAGGTGTGGGTGTATTTGTCGAGCTGGTCTTTTACCGCCTGGATCACGGCTGGGTGACGGTGGCCTGTGTTGAGAACGGCAATGCCGCCGGCAAAGTCGACGAAGCGCCGGCCTTCGACATCCCATATTTCCGCATTTTCGCCGCGCGCAATGAAAATCTGGTGGCTGTGGCCCACGCCACGCGGAATGGCGGCTTCGCGTCGGGCAAACAGGGTGGCATTGGTCAAATGAGGTTCACGGTGCATGGGAAACATCCTTGTGGGTAGTTGACGTCCGGGCTCGTCATCGGTTGTTGAGCTTATGCCTGTACTTTAGGCACGGCAGCCCGGCGTTACCATATACAGATAACCTCTGCTGCGCGGTGTACTGTGCTGCCAGCACCACCTGTACATACAAACCCTTTGCCCCTTGTTGGGGCCTGCTTTTCCATGTTCGTACTTGATCCCCAGTCATCCGTTGCGCTGGTCACCCAGATCGTCGGGGGATTCCGGCAGATGGTCGATGATGGTGCATTGCGCCCCGGCGCCAAGCTGCCATCCATCCGCCAGTTTGCCCATGCCCATGGCGTGAGCGTCTATACCGTGGTTGATGCCTATGACCGGCTGGTGGCCCTCGGTTATTTCCAGTCGCAGGCCAATTCAGGTTTTTTTGTTCGCAACCGCGTCATTCCGGCCGCACTGTTCGTGGACGCTTCAGGCCCTTACAGCTTTGACTCGATGTGGTATCTGCGGCGCATTTTTGAAAACCGTGCACTGCGCTGCAAACCCGGCTGTGGCTGGCTGCCTGGCGACTGGCTGTTCACCGAAGGCATGCGCCGCAGCTTGCGCAACCTGGCGGCCGAGGGCGTCGATCTGGGTGGCTACGGCGAGCCCAAGGGCTATTCTCCGCTGCGTCAGGTGGTGCGTGACCTGCTGGCCAGCCGCGAAGTCGTGGTCAATGTCGAGCAGGTGCTGCTGACCCAGGGTTCCAGCCAGGGCCTGGACTTGGCCGCGCGCCAGCTGGTGCGACCCGGCGACGCCGTGCTGGTCGATGAGCCGGGCTATGCCAACTTGCTATTCTCGCTGCGCTTTCTGGGCGCCCGGCTGGTGGGTGCGCCACGCACCCCGGCGGGCTACGACCTGGACACGCTGGAAGCGCGGATCATCCAGCACCGGCCCAAGGTGTTTTTTACCCAGCCGCGCATGCAAAGCCCGACCGGCTCCACCGCCGTGCTGTCGCACCTGCACAGGGTGCTGCAGCTGGCTGAAAAGTACGATTTTGTGGTGGTGGAAAACGACATCTATGCCGACCTCGACCCCGAGTCGCGCCCTTCGCTCGCCAGCCTGGACCAGTTGAAGCGGGTGATCTACATCAGCAGCTTTTCCAAGACCATCTCCCCCAATATCCGCACCGGCTACCTCGCCGCCGCCCCCGAACTGCTGGAAGACCTGGCGCGGCTGAAGATGATCTCGGGCCTGACCTCCTCCGAATTCACCGAGCGCCTGGCGTATGGCGCGCTGGTGGACGGCCGCTGGCGCAAGCACATCAAGACCCTGCGCGACCGGCTGGCGCTGGGCCAGCGGCGCCTGGCCAGCCTGCTGCTGGCGATTGGCTTCGAGCTGTTCTGCGAACCCAAGGCCGGCATGTTCCTGTGGGCGCGCCACCCGGCCATCCAGAACGCCGGCGAGCTGGCTTATAAAGCGGCCGAGCAGGACATCCTGCTGGGACCGGGCCACCTGTTTTCAGTCGATCTGGAGCCCAGCCCGTGGCTGCGTTTCAATGTCGCCTGGTCCGACGACGATGCCTTGCTGCGTTTCCTCGTGACCCTCAAAGCCGCCTAAAATCAGCCGCTTGCCTGCATTTGCAGCAGCCCGATTCTGTTTTATGCCATTTCCTGAGAGTTGAACCCACCCATGAGCACACCCGACTTCACCGTTGCCGACATCCGCAAGACCTTTCTCGACTTCTTCGCCTCCAAGGGCCACACCGTGGTGCCCTCCAGCTCGCTGGTGCCGGGCAATGACCCGACGCTGATGTTTGTCAACTCGGGCATGGTCCAGTTCAAGGACGTGTTCCTTGGCACCGACAAGCGGCCGTATGTGCGCGCCACCTCGGTGCAGGCTTGCCTGCGCGCCGGCGGCAAGCACAACGACCTGGAAAACGTCGGCTACACCGCGCGCCACCACACCTTCTTTGAAATGCTCGGTAATTGGAGCTTTGGCGACTACTTCAAGCGCGAATCGTTGAAATGGGCGTGGGAGTTGCTCACAGAGGTGTACAAGCTGCCCGCCGACCGCCTGCTGGCCACCGTCTATGAAGAGGATGACGAGGCCTACGACATCTGGACGAAGGAAATCGGCTTGCCGCCCGAGCGCGTGATTCGCATCGGCGACAACAAGGGCGGGCGCTACAAGTCCGACAACTTCTGGATGATGGCCGACACCGGCCCCTGCGGCCCCTGCAGCGAAATCTTCTATGACCACGGCGACCACATTCCCGGCGGCCCGCCTGGCAGCCCCGGTGAAGACGGCGACCGCTTCATCGAAATCTGGAACAACGTGTTCATGCAGTTCAACATGGCCGAAGACGGCTCGGTAACGCCGCTGCCCGCACCTTGCGTTGACACCGGTATGGGGCTGGAGCGGCTGGCGGCCATCCTGCAGCACGTCCACAGCAATTACGAAATCGATATTTTTGATGCGCTGGTGAAGGCCGCTTCGCGCGAAACCGGCGAAAAAGACCTGGGCCACAAGAGTTTGCGCGTGATTGCCGACCACATCCGCGCCACGTCTTTCCTCGTCAGCGACGGCGTGAACCCGTCAAACGAAGGACGCGGCTACGTGCAGCGCCGCATCATCCGCCGCGCGATTCGCCACGGTTACCTGCTGGGCAAGAAAACACCGTTTTTCCACAAGCTGGTGACCGACCTGGTGCGACTCATGGGCGATGCTTATCCCAAGCTTCGCGAACAAGAGGTGCGCATCACCGCCGTGCTCAAGGCCGAGGAAGAGCGCTTCTTCGAGACGCTGGAAACCGGCATGCAGATTCTGGATGCCGCGCTGGCCGATGGCGTTCAGGTGTTGCCGGGCGAAGTGGCTTTCAAGCTGCACGACACCTACGGCTTTCCGCTTGACCTGTCCGCCGATGTGTGCCGGGAGCGCGGCCTGAGCGTGGACGAAGCCGGTTTTGCTGTCGCCATGAACCAGCAAAAAGCCCAGGCCAGAGCCGCCGGCAAGTTCAAGATGGACCGCGCGCTTGATTACACCGGCAACATCAACCTTTTTACTGGTTACGGACAACTGGAAGAAAGTTCAAAAATCATAGCAATTTATATAGACGGGATAAGCGCACAAGCCTTAAAAGGTGGTCAAGGCGGTGTGGTGGTGCTGGACTCGACACCGTTTTACGCTGAAAGCGGCGGCCAGACGGGTGACGAAGGTGAACTCATCAGCGGTTCAGCCCATTTTGCCGTCAGCGACACGCTCAGAATCAAGGCCGACGTGTTTGGTCACCACGGCACGCTGGAAGAAGGCACGCTCAATGTGGGCGACTCTGTGAACGCACAGGTCAACAAGGCGGTACGCGCTGCCACCGTGCGCAACCACAGCGCCACGCACCTGATGCACAAGGCGCTGCGCGAAGTGCTGGGAACGCATGTGCAGCAAAAGGGCAGTCTGGTGAATGCCGAGCGCACCCGCTTTGACTTTGCGCACAACGCGCCCATGACCGATGCGCAGGTTCGCGAGGTCGAAGTTCTGGTCAATGCCGAAATCCTGGCCAACAGCGCCACCGATGCCAGCGAAATGGACATGGAGTCTGCGCAGCAATCCGGCGCCATGATGCTGTTTGGCGAGAAATACGGCGAAACCGTGCGCGTGCTCAGCATCGGTTCGAGCAAGGAACTGTGCGGCGGCACCCATGTGGGGCGCACCGGCGACATCGGCCTGTTCAAGATCGTCGCCGAGAGCGGTGTCGCCTCGGGCGTGCGCCGTGTCGAGGCTGTCACCGGTCAAAACGCGCTGGCTTACCTGCAGTCGCTCGAGTCCACGGTGCAGTCGGCTGCCGGCAGTCTCAAGGCCAGCCCATCCGAATTGCAGAACCGTATTGGCCAGGTGCTTGAGCAGGTCAGGTCGCTTGAAAAGGAAGTCACTGCGCTCAAGGGCAAACTCGCTTCGTCGCAAGGCGACGAATTGATGCTGCAAGCAGTCGATGTGAATGGCCTGAAGGTGCTGGCTGCCCAGCTCGAAGGGGCGGACGCCAAGACACTGCGCGACACCATGGACAAGCTCAAAGACAAGCTGAAAACGGCCGTCATCGTGCTGGCGGCGGTCGATGGCAGCAAGGTGCAGATCGCGGCGGGTGTGACCAGCAACGCTACGTCCAAGGTCAAGGCTGGCGAACTGGTCAATTTTGTTGCCAGCCAGGTCGGCGGCAAGGGCGGCGGCAAGGCCGACATGGCGATGGCTGGCGGCACCGATCCGTCAGGGCTGGAGGCGGCGCTCAAATCCGTGCAAGCATGGGTCGCTGATCGCGTCTGAAAATAAAACTGGAACGGTCCCTACAGCGGGCACTTGCAGCTTTTTATTCAAGAGCTGCAAGTGCCCGTTTTTATTGAACAAGAACTTTATATTGTTCGAGTAAAAAATAGCGCTCAAGTGCATGGACGGTGTGGGGTTTCCTGGGCGCGGGTGCGGATAACACACCCGGGAGATTGACGCGTCATCGCGCTGGGTAATTCCCCGTGTGCGACTGCGCGATAGGGCCGGTTTGGCTGTATCGGCATAAGGTGAAACAATGAAACGTCGTTTTTTTGTTTCAAGTCATACAACTGGAGTCTCATGTCCCGATTGAAAAGCCTGTCCGGCGTTCTGGCCGCCCTGTCGCTGGTGGTGTTTGCCGCAGGAGTACAAGCCAAGGAGATGGTGAGCGTGGACCGCGCAGTGGTCAACATGCGTTCGGGCAGCAGCACCAAGCACCCTGTTTTGTGGGCACTCAGCAAGGGCTATCCACTCGAAGTGACCCGCCGCCAGGGCAACTGGTTGCAGGTGCGCGACTTTGAGAATGACAAAGGCTGGGTTTACCGGCCAATGGTGAGTAAAAAAGCGCATGTGATTGTGAAGGGGCGTGTGGTGAATGTTCGCAGCGCGCCGAGCACCAACAGCCGCATTCTCGGCAAGGCTGAATACGGTGAGGTTTTGCGCACATTGGAAAGCCAAAGCCAGTGGGTGAAGGTGCAGCGCGATGGAGGAACCAAGGGCTGGATCTCTCGTGGGCTGGTTTGGGGCTGGTAGGTCAACCTCGCAGGTTGATTTTCACGCAGCGCATGAGGGCCGCAGGCTCGCGTGGATTAGGTTCTCAAGCAGGCGGCGGTGTAGCAGGCGTATTTGATGCCGTGAATGGCGTCACTATGGCTGCGGGTCAGTTGCCAGGAGATGTGGAAGGGGCAATCCAGGCACCCGCTGCCGTTCAGGGCAAGAGGCTGGTGCACTGATCAGCTTGCTGGAAAACGGGATTCAGTGCGGCGCTACAGGCATGAGTGATTGGCTTGGCGACAAAAAGCAGGAAGACGGCGTAAAGCCGTAGCGCGTTGCTATGCCGCAGCCCAGAACACCGCAAACCACTGCTGTGGATCGGTCCAGTGGCGTACCTGGCTAAATCCGGCCTGCTTCAGCAAGTCAGTCATCGATTCGACCGTGTATTTGTACGAGCTTTCGGTGTGAATCCGCTCGCCCGCAACGAAATGACGCGAATGGCCAGGCCAGGTGACCCTCAGGTCGCTCAGGGCCTCCAGGTGCATTTCAATGCGCGAATGTTCAGCGTTGAACACCGCAACATGCTTCCACTGGCGCACATCGAAGTCTGCAGCCAGCAGTTCGTTCACGTTGCGCAGCAGGTTTTTATTGAAAGCCGCTGTCACCCCAAGCGCATCGTCGTATGCCGCTTCCAGTGTGGCGGTGTCCTTGACCAGGTCGATGCCGAGCAGCAGGCCGCGCGCCTTGCCTTGCGCCTTGTCGGCAATGTTGCGTAAGAATGCCAGTGCCTGTGCCGGCTGAAAGTTTCCCAGGCTGGAGCCGGGGTAAAAATACACACGGTCATGCAGTTGCACTTCATCGGGCAGGCGCAAACCGGCTGAAAAATCCATGCCAACGCCAACAATGTCGAGCGCCGGAAAACTGTTTTGCACCTGGCCAGCCGCATCCCGCAAAAAATCTGCCGAAATATCGACTGGCACATACTGACGCGGCGTGATCACCGGCATCAATGCCAGCGCCTTGGCGCAGTTGCCCGCACCCAAGTCGATCAGGCACGGATCATTCAGGCCGGTTTGTGCCAGTGCGCTTGCGATCTGTGTCGAAGCGGCCTGGAAAATGCCGGCTTCTGTGCGCGTCGGGTAGTACTCGTCCAGGACCGTGATGGCTTCAAACAGTTTGGAGCCCAGGGTGTTGTAAAAAAATTTCGGCGACAGCGCAGCCGATTGCGCGGTCAAGCCTTGCGTCAATTCACTGGCGATGCTGCCGGTTTGAAGCTCGCTGGATTCGCTTTCGCGCAGATTGATGAAGCGGGGCGTTGGCACGGACGATGCCGCAGACGGCAGTTTGAAAAGCAGGTCGTTAATTTTCACGGGGGGCCTTGGCGTGTAATGCAAACAGCGTTTGATTGGAAAACGTTTTCAGCTTGCGCTCTGTAGGACTGTGTCGTTTAGGGGCAGTGGGCGAACAAGCCACCACGTTCAGTCTCTCACCATACCGCTTTTACACGGGCGTGTGGATGGCACAATACCATTCAAACGTTTCAGGAGCGGCCCAAGCCCCGAATCGAAATCGCTCACCACGGGAGCGCTCCATGTTTTGAGCCGTATCTGTCAACAGGCTCACGCTTTGCAGGCGTACAAAATGCATGGGGCGGTATTTCGGTCCCATAGACCCATTGAAACTGGATAAGATAATTCCATGTCGCGTTACAACACCCCTTTTGAAATTCACGTCCACGGCGAAGTGCCCCTGCGCGCCGATGTTACCTTCGAGCAAATTCAGGAAGCACTCAAGCCTTTGTGGAAATATTCCGGTTCCAAGTCGCTGGCTGCAGGCGCTGCCAGCGTTTACGAGGAAGAGCCAGGTATCCGGTTTGACGCTGCCAAGCATTTATTGCAAATGTGCTGGACAGTTCCTGGCGGCGACGATTTCCGCCAGTCCCTCGACGAAATGTGCATGGGGCTGAACGAACTGGCTGAAGTTGGCGCGCCGATTGAAGTCACTTTCTACGATGCCGACTTCGACGAGGAAGAAGAGGGCAGTGAGGAAGAAGAGGCGCGCGATGACTTCGTCATCTTCTTTGTCGGCCCGACACCGGCGGCCATCATGCAGGTCCAGCGAGACCTGCTGGTGCAAGACCTGATCGGCCTGATGGAGCGGCATTTCGACGGCTCCGAACTAGGCGAGGTCGTCGAGGCCGTCGACAAGCTGTTCGGCCGCCGTTTTGACGACCTGGTCAATTCCATGCAGTTGGGACGGCCGCCCCGCGGCTCAGGCGGCTCGCAGGGCGGCTCCGGCCATGGTAACGGTGGGCGCAAACCGCGCCATCTTCACTGAACCGGTTTATCGGCTCAGCACCAGTTGCGCAATGATGCCGGTGGCGATCGCAATCAATACATAGTCGGAGCCGACCTGCACCCATTGCTGGCCACGCGGTGGCGCATTCAGGTGATGGTCACGCCAGTTGGTCACGACATACTGGCGGTTGCGGTATTCCCGTGGGATATAGCCGCCACGATGGTAGTGTGGACCCCGGGCACCGTAGTTCCGCTCGCCGCGCGCATCATGACGCTTGTGGCCGCCGTGGTTGCCGTAATAGTTGGCGTTGCCATGGCGCTGATCATGCCGGTCAATATTCCGGTGACTCGAATCATGCCCTTTCTTCCCCGGGCCGCGCCGGTCGTCGTTGTCTGCTAAAGACAGCGAAGCAAAGCTGAAGGATGCGGCAGCAATGGCGCAAATGATAGTTTTAGATGTCATGGAGTCACTCCAGTGGTTGGTGAAACCTCATCTTGACCTGTCCATATATCGCCCGCGCAAATATTCAGACTCGTTTTGTAAAGATCAGCCCAGCCCCAGCGCCTGGTAAACGCGCAGCGCCGCATAAGCATCGTTGGCCGCATAGATCAGCTGGGATTCCTGCAAATGGACATTGGCCCAGTTCGAGGTGGTGGCCTTGCGAGACTTGATGAAACGCTGGTTGAACATCACGGCCACCGCGCCGCGCACGCCCATGTCCTTGCGATAGCCGCGTTCCCTGAAAACGGTGTTCAGGTCAAGCACGCCCTGTGGGTCGACGCCGAGCTTGTGGATGATGCGGCGGCGGTCGTCGCCCAGCCCGAAGCCGGCCTTGACGACCTCTTGCGCCTCCAGCAGCAAGGCGACGGCTCGCCGGCATTCAGCGTCTTCCAGCTGAAAGATATAGGCCCGGTCCAGTGTGGAAAGCTGGACGATGTGCGGCCCGGTAGAGGCTTCGTTCTTGGCAAACGTCGGTTTCGACTCGGTGTCAAATCCCAGCGCCGTGACGCCGTCAAGTTCTTTCAGCGCACGCGTAGCCTGCTGCGCCGTTGCCACCAGATGAATCTGGCCCAATTCAAGGCGCTCGAAAGGCGCCAGCAGCGCGATCTGGTCCTTGTCCGGGGTGGGGTGCAATTCAGTCATGAAATCCAATGCGTGAAAATAAGGGTAGAGCTTACCGCCCCCGTTTGCAAATCCATCAACTCCAGCATTGACCCAACCATGGCCACAGCCAAAAGCATCACCACCGAACACTACAAGCTTTTCCCGTCGCCGAGAAACCGGCACCGGGCGTTGTTCCAGTACGAGGTGTTCGTGCCTTATCCCTACATGCTCATCGACCTGGAAAGCTATAACTTTCAAGGCAAGTACAGCCTGTTTGCCGCCTACCGGCTGAGCGACCAGAAAATGGGTCAGCTGGTCACTGTTGACCTGCCCGAAGACGAAGCCCGGTTCAACACCCGGTTTGTGCCGGATTGAGTCCGAACATTCAAGCCCAGCTGGTGGCGTTGCTCTAAAAAAAATAGCTGGAAACGCCCGCTGGACGGGCGCTAACCAGCTATTTCTTTGTAGATTTGACAGCGCGTAACGCCGTGCTATCGGTTTACAGCGTGTCGATAAAGCTGCGCAGCTTGTCGCTGCGGCTTGGGTGCTTGAGCTTGCGCAGTGCCTTCGCTTCGATCTGGCGAATGCGCTCGCGTGTCACGTCGAACTGCTTGCCGACCTCTTCCAGCGTATGGTCGGTGGACATTTCGATGCCGAAGCGCATGCGCAACACTTTGGCTTCGCGCGGCGTCAGGCTGTCGAGGATGTCTTTCACCACATCGCGCAAGCCGGCCTGCATCGCCGCTTCAAGCGGCGCGGTGTTGGCGCCGTCCTCGATGAAGTCGCCCAGGTGGCTGTCATCGTCATCGCCAATGGGCGTTTCCATCGAGATCGGCTCTTTGGCGATCTTCATGATCTTGCGGATTTTTTCTTCCGGAATCTCCATCTTCTCGGCCAGGATGCTGGCGTCGGGCTCAAAGCCGAACTCCTGCAAGTGCTGGCGGCTCAGGCGGTTCATCTTGTTGATGGTCTCGATCATGTGCACCGGAATGCGGATGGTGCGCGCCTGGTCGGCAATCGAGCGGGTGATGGCCTGGCGAATCCACCAGGTTGCATAGGTCGAGAACTTGTAGCCCCGGCGGTATTCGAACTTGTCCACCGCCTTCATCAGGCCAATGTTGCCTTCCTGGATCAGGTCGAGGAATTGCAGGCCACGGTTGGTGTATTTTTTGGCAATCGAAATCACCAGCCGCAAATTGGCCTCGATCATTTCCTTCTTGGCATCGCGCGAGTTCGATTCGCCCTCGTTCATGCGCTTGTTGATGTCCTTCAAGTGCAGCAATGGCACCACGACGCGCGCCTGCAATTCGCCAAGCTTGGTCTGCAGTTCCTGAATCGGCGGAATGTTGCGCGCCATCACGGTGGACCAGGGCTTGGCCGAAGCCACCTGTTTTTCAACCCATTTCAGGTTCAACAGGTTGGGCGGAAAATCCTTGATAAAGGTTTCCTGCGGCATGCCGCACTTTTCAACAATGATCTTGCGCAGCTCACGTTCCTTCTTGCGCACATCGAGCACCTGGCCGCGCAGCAGATCGCACAGCTTTTCAATCGTCTTGGCGGTAAACCGCACTGTCATCAACTCGTCGCTGAGGGCTTTTTGCGTTTTCAGGTAAACCGGCGTGCCGTAGCCTTCTTTTTCGTAGGTTTTCTGGACTTTTTCGGCATACGCGCCAACTTTCTCAAAGCGGCTGAGCGCTTCCTTTTTCAGCTCTTCGAGCTTTTTGGTCAGCGCCTTGGAGCCACCCTTGCCGTCGTCGTCGTCGTCTTCGTCGAATTCGTCGAAGTCTTCCTCGGCCACATAGTCGTCGGCCTCGTTGGCCACAGTAAAGCCGTCGACGACCGTCGAAATGACAACCTTGCCTTCGCGGATCTCTTCGGCCAGCCGCATGATTTCGGCAATCGTTGCCGGGCTTTCCGAGATGGCTTCCATCATGCGCATCAGGCCGCCCTCGATGCGCTTGGCAATCTCGATCTCGCCTTCTCGCGTCAGCAGCTCGACTGTGCCCATTTCACGCATGTACATGCGGACCGGGTCGGTGGTGCGGCCAAATTCGCTGTCCACGGTGGACAGGGCGGCTTCGGCTTCTTCCTCAGCCTCTTCTTCGGTCGCCACGGTGGCGCCGGTATTGTTCAGCAACAGCGTTTCGGCGTCCGGCGCCTGCTCGTACACCGCCACGCCCATGTCGTTGAGCATGTTGATGACGACTTCCAGCGTTTCGGCATCGACCAACTTGTCGGGAAGGTGGTCGGAGATTTCACCGTGTGTCAGGTAGCCGCGGGTCTTGCCGAGCTTGATCAGGGTTTTCAGGCGCACGCGGCGTTTGAGGATGTCTTCTTCGGACAGCACGGTTTCGTCCAGGCCGAATTCCTTCATCAAGGCGCGCTCTTTGGCCTTGCTGATCTTCATGCGCAGAGGCTTGACCTTCTCGACTGTGGCCGTTACTTCGACCGCTGCCGGCTCTTCGGCAAATTCGGCTTCGATGTCCGACATGTCTTCGTCACCATCCAGCCCGGATTCATTTATTTTCCGGCCACGCTTCGGTACGGCTGCGGCTGTCGGTGGCACGCCTTCGGTGGCAGCCGCCTTGGGTGGACGACCGGCTTTCTTTTTGGCAGGTGCAGCGCCTTTGAGCAGGGCGTCTGCAGCGGCGAGAAGTTGGGCTTGGGTGGATTTTGGCTGCACGGCAGGAACTTTCTTCAAGGGCGTATCGGTTTTTGCAGAATTCAAGGATTTTTTGGCCAGCAGGGCTGACTAAAAACAGGCTGTAATGGATATGGCGTTTTTTTTGGCTTTTTCAACCTTTAAATCCGCAGGCCATTCACGCACTGTTGCACTGACCACGGTCAGGACGCACGAGGCAAAAAATCAGGATTCAAATCGGATGCAGTAATAAATCAGGACAGCTTGTGCTTTTGCACAAGAACGCTAATAGTTTTAGGCAAGCTGTTTGGGCGAACATTTGGAATGCAGTCCTTGCGATGCGTTGGCCGTCTCCTGTGGAGTTTCCCTTGACTGAAAGGGGGCCGGTGCCGGAGGTGTTGCTGTCGCGCTTACCGGAAAAAATCGGATTATACCATCAATTTCGAATTAATTCAATGTTCATGCGGGTTTGGAGGGGACGCTTCGGTTGCGTGATTGGGCCAGAAGCTCACGCAATCGTTCAAGAACGGCTGGGTCATTCGGCGCGCGCGCGGCTAAATCGGCAATTTCAGTGTCGAGCCTGATTTGCTGAAGTTGCGCCAATATCCGCCGGGTTTCGCCCCAGTCGTAGTCCACGCCTTCGAGCACTTCGGCAAACTGCGCCACGGCATGGTGTTCATGGGCATGGCCGCGCAGGCCTTCGCGCAGCACGGCCCAGGATTGCGGGCCGTGCTCATGCAACTGGCTTTCCAGCCAGGCAAACAGCGCGCCGTGCGGCGCTGGCAGCCCCAACAGCAACTGGTGCTCTTCGGTGCTGAGCCGGTCCCAGCTTTGCGGCTCGGTCAGCAACCGTCTAAGCACCCGATCCTCGCGGCTGGTCGGCAGGATACGGCCTGTCACCCGTCGCGGCGCGCTGCGGGTGGAGAAAGGCTTGCGGCCGAATTTTCCCGGCTTGTCCGAAGGGGCTGCCGGTGACGCCGCATAAGAAGACGGCTGTGAAAAGTAAGGCTCCGACGCGCCGTAATCGGCGTCGTCATGCCGATCCACCGGCAGGTAATCTCCGAACTCGGGCATTCCGTGGTCCAGGTCGGGCACTGCCTTGGCAACGAAGCCCGCGCCGGACGAAGACGACCCGCCGGATTTTTTGTATGGGGCCTTGCGTCCGCCCTGTGCCGGTTGCCAAAGATGCAACAGTTCGCGGCTGTCAATCATCACCTGGTCGGCAATTTCTGCCAGCAACTGCGGCTTGAGCGCGCCTTCAGGCAGCGCGGTCCAAAGCGGCCGGGCATTGCTGGCCATGTGCGCGCGCCCCTCGGCAGTGTCCAGGTCGCAGCCTTCGCCCGCGGCTTCCAGCAGAAAACGGCTCAGCGGCACCGCCTTGCCCACATAGGCGGCAAAGCCTTCCTGGCCGTGTTCGCGGATAAAGCTGTCCGGGTCGTGTTCGGCTGGCAAAAACAGGAACTTGACGGTTCGCACGTCGCTGGCAAAGGGCAGGGCAGCGCCAAGCGCCTTGTGTGCTGCGCGCCGGCCGGCGCTGTCGCCATCAAAGCTGAACACCACAGAATCGGTGAAGCGGAACAGCTTTTGCACATGCTCCGAGGTGCAGGCGGTGCCCAGCGTGGCCACCGCATTGGGAAAGCCCAGCTGCGCCAGCGCCACCACATCCATATAGCCTTCGGTGACCAGCGCGTAGCCGTGCTGGCGCAGGGCGGTGCGTGCCTCGAACAGGCCGTACAGTTCGCGGCCCTTGCTGAACACTGGCGTTTCGGGCGAATTGAGGTATTTGGGCTTGTCGTCGCCCAGCACCCGGCCGCCAAAGCCGATGCATTCACCCTTGACATTGCGGATCGGAAACATGATCCGGTCCCGGAAACGATCGTAGCGCTTGGCTTCGCCAGCGGTGTTTTCTTCACCGGGCTCGCCGGTGATGACCAGTCCGCTTTCAACCAGCAACGGGTCGTTGTAGTCAGGGAACACGCTGGCCAGGCTGCGCCAGCCTTCCGGGGCATAGCCGAGTCCGAAGGTTTTGGCAATTTCGCCCGACACGCCGCGCCGCTTGAAATACTGGATGGCACGGTCGGACGTGCGCAGGCTCCTGATGTAGGCGAGTCCGGCCTTTTCGAGCACGCTGGTCAGCGTCGCCTGCTGCTCGCGCACCTGCGCTGCCCGTGCGCGGTCCTGGGGTGAAACGTCGTCTTCGGGTACCTGCAGGCCGTATTGCTGGGCCAGGTCTTTCACCGCTTCGATAAAGGTCATGCCGGCATGGTCCATCAGGAAACTGATGGCGTTGCCGTTCTTGCCGCAGCCAAAGCAGTGGTAGAACTGCTTGGACGGGCTGACGCTGAAGGAGGGCGATTTTTCGCCGTGGAACGGGCACAGGCCCATGAAGTTGGCGCCGCCTTTTTTGAGCTGCACGTAACGGCCGACGATGTCGACCACGTCGGTGCGTGACAGCAGTTCCTGAATGAATGATTGGGGGATGGCCATGGGGGAAAGAAGTTGAAAGCCAATTTAAGCACAGCTCGCTGCCTACAACCGATTGGGCCGAAGGCGTCGTCCGGCTTGCTGCGTGCCCCACATAATGGATTCTTTTTTTACCTGTGCTCCATCGCAGGACCGCTTCATGAAGCTTGAACCGCAGGCCGCCTACGTGATGCGCCACCCAGGCGCCTTTGCCTGGCAGATCCTCAAGGGCTTTCGCGCCAACCAGGGTCTGCTGCTGGCCGGTGCGGTGGCCTACTACGCCTTGCTCTCCATTGTTCCGCTGCTGATCCTGATTGCGATTGCGCTTTCGCATGTAATTGACCAGTCGGCCTTGCTGGCGTCGCTGAGCCGTTACATCGGCTGGCTGGCACCGGGCGAATCGAGTTTCATCGTCAATGAACTGACCAATTTCCTGGAGCACCGTGACGTCATGGGCTGGGTGCTGCTGTGCACGATGCTGTTTTTCAGTTCGCTCGCCTTTACCGTGCTGGAAAACGCCATGTCGGTGATTTTCTTGCACCGGGTGGCGATCCGGCGACGGCATTTCCTGGTGTCGGCCGTGCTGCCGTATTGCTATATTTTTTGCCTTGGTCTGGGTTTCTTGCTGATGACGATGGTGGCTGGAAGTTTTCAGGCGCTGGGCGACAAGAGTATTGAATTTCTGGGCGCGAGCTGGTCGCTGAGCGGCTTTTCAGGCATTTTGCTTTACCTCTTGGGCCTGACCGGCGAGATCTTTGTGCTGACCTCGGTCTACATGGTGATGCCGGTGGGCCATCTGTCGCTGCGCAAGGCGCTGCTGGGCGGTGTGACGGCCGCGCTGCTGTGGGAAGTCACCCGCCATGTGCTGGTCTGGTACTTCGCCACGCTGTCACAGGTCGGTCTGGTGTACGGCTCACTGACCACTGCCATCGTGGTCTTGCTGAGCCTTGAAATTGCCGCGACGCTGCTGCTGCTGGGCGCGCAGGTGATTTCAGAATATGAACGTATTGGCACCGAAGGGCCGAAAACGCCGCCTCAGTCCCTGCGTACGAACTAGCCGCTTGTATAGCCTGCCCAATGGTTTTGGGCGACCGGCCAATAAGCCCGGCCGGTAAACTCCTGTGGTTCGAATCCGAAAAACGGTTTTGACTGTATGAATCGATAACAGGACTTTGCTATGAATTTAATAGCTACTTGCGATTCACTTACATGCGCAAAAGTCACTTTTCATTGATTTTTAACGCTGCAGCAGCCCCGCACCGTTACTTTTGAATCAAGCGCATTCTTGCCGGTCTGACCGGCTCACCAACACAACGACGAGCCCGCATTGAATCTTACGTATTTCATCAAACTGGAACCCTGGCTGCAGGCCTTTGCGGGGCTGGCAGTCCTGCTGGCACTGGCCGTGGTGGTGCGCTTTGTTGTGGTGCTGGTGTTCATGCCGGTGCTGCGGCGCATCCGCAGCCGGGCTGATTCGCCCCTGACCGATGTGGTTCTGGCCGATGCCGCGATACGCCGCATGGCGCAGGTCTTGCCGCTGGTGGTGATTCTGATGGGCATCGAGGAAGTGCCGCACCTGAGTTTGAAGTTGGCCACGGTGATGGGCAATGTGGCCATGGCCTTCATGGTCATTCAAGTGGTGCGCTCGCTGCTCGCCATGCTCGATGCGCTGCTGCTGGCGCAACACCAGGGCGTGTCAGGTGACGGCCAGACGGTCGCCATGAAAGTGCGATCCATCAAGAGTTATGTGCAACTGGGAAAATTGATTTTGATGGTGGCCGCCGCCATTATTGCGGCGGCCACGCTGTTCAACCGCTCGCCTTTTATCGTTCTGTCCGGGTTGGGTGCCATGTCAGCCGTCCTGATGCTGGTGTTCAAGGACACCATCTTGTCTTTCACCGCCGGCGTGCTGCTCTCGTCAAACGACATGCTGCGACTGGGCGACTGGATCGAAATGCCGCAGGTCGGGGCAGACGGCGATGTCATCGACATTGCGCTGCACACGGTCAAGGTGCAGAACTGGGACAAGACCATCACCACCATTCCCACCTGGCGGCTGATGTCGGAAAGTTATCGCAACTGGCGCGGCATGAGCGAGTCGGGTGGCCGGCGCATCAAGCGCACCTTGCGGCTGGATGCAAGTTCCGTGCGCTTTCTGGAGGAAATCGACCTGGTTTACCTGAGCAACATTGCGTTGTTGCGTCCTTATCTGCAAGGCAAACGCGCATCGCTGACCCAGCGCAACAGCCAGGCCAGGGTTCAGCTTGGTGAAAAAGGAGAGTTTCCGGCCAACCAGTACCGCCTGACCAATATTGGCACTTTTAGAGCCTACGCTGAGGTTTACCTGCGCGGCAACCCAGCTGTTCACCAGGCCATGATGTTGATGGTGCGGACCATGGAGCCCACGCCTGAGGGTGTGCCGATCGAGGTGTATTGTTTTACAGCCAGCACCGACTGGACCGTGTATGAAGGCACGCAGGGCGACATCTTTGACCACCTGCTGGCCATCCTCCCCGAGTTCGGCCTGCGCCTCTACCAAAGCCCCACCGGCAACGACTTGCGGCTTGGCATGGCGCAGCGGACCCAAACCGGACAGGTCTTAGAGAACGCCTGAACTTTCTGCCATGTACAAGGTAGCCGCGCCCGCCAGTGCTGAAATTGTCATCAAGAAAAGCCGCTTCATCGGCATGCTGTTCGCTGCTGGCAGCCGTGCTGAAGCGCAACGGCTGCTGGCCGGGCAACGCCAGCAGCATCCCGGTGCCTGCCATGTGTGCTGGGCGCTGGTCTGCGACGGTGATTCGGGGCTGGACGATGACGGCGAGCCTTCAGGCACAGCAGCCAGGCCCATGTACAACGTGCTGATTCACAAGGACTTGATGAACGTGCTGGCCGTGGTCGTGCGCTACTGGGGCGGCATCAAGCTGGGTGCCGGTGGCCTGTCGCGCGCCTACGGACAGGCTATTTCAGAGGCGGTCAAGAATGCTGAACTGCAGCCGGTCGAGCCCGAGTGCGAGCGGCGCTGCGTGCTGCAGTTTGCCGATGAATCCAGTTTGCGCCGGCTGTGCGAACAGCAGCAGGTCACGGTGCTGGATGCCGCGTATGCCGAAGTCGTCACCCTCGTGCTGCGCATGAAGGCCAGTCAGGCCGAGGCGTTTGAAGAGGCGGCGTGCAACCTGCTGCGAGGCGCGCTGAAGTTCAGCCAGGCCGCCTGAGGCCGCCTGCAACCCAAGGATGTGCAACATGCAAACCGGCCAATTACTTCACGCCCTCCCGGCCAGCCTGCCGGACGAAATCAGCGATTGCCTGCTGCAATCAAGCCACGTCAGGATTGAGCGCATCGTGTCCAATGGCCAGCATTCACCGCCCGGCTTCTGGTACGACCAGAGCGAGGCTGAATGGGTGCTGCTGGTCAAGGGCGAAGCCACGCTGCGTTTCGAGCAAGGCAACAAGACCCTCCACCTGACGCCCGGCAGCTACGTCAACATCGCCGCACATGAAAAGCACCGGGTCGAGTGGACCACGGCCAATGAGGAAACGGTTTGGCTGGCGGTGTTTTATTGAAGGGCAGACTTCTGGTCTCGACCCGTAGTGCACGCAGGCGCTGGAGAGAAGGCAAATCCGACGGGACGGATAGGGGCTGGAATAGCTTTCCCGTACAGCGCTTCAAGTGCATTGACATCGAGCGAGGTCAATTCTCCCGTCGTCTCCAATAAGTGCGATGACGCTGGTGGTGCTGAAAATTCGCCGGCAAGGATACCGAACTGCAGCCGTCGTTTTCCAGGTCTGGAAGGCCAGATGCCAAGGGTCTGACGAATGACCCTCCGCGCCAGGAGCAGGGGGCCGTGTCGAACATGACAAATTGGGTGAGCGCCGTCCTGGTTGACAACCTGACGATCCTCCCTTTGGGAGAGCATTTTGGGCAAGTGACGCAGGCCCTCCAGGGAACTCTACCGAAGCGACCGAGGAAAGGATGGTTTTAGAGACCAATGAAAATGAGCACGCTTGCATAGACTGCCAGCGTGCTCTTTTTTTGGTAGCTATCAGCGCCCGTCCATCAAGCGCTGGGACACTATTTATCTGATATTCCCCTCGCTCCGCTCAATCTCCCATCACCAGGCCTTCGCGCCTAGGATCGGCGCCGCCCAGCCACATCGGCTTGCCGTGGATCACGCTGCGCGTGATGGCTTGCAGGCCGCTGGTCATGGCCAGTTCACGCACTTCGGCGCCGCGTGTGCGCAGCGCTTCGACAGTGGTGGGCGCAAAGCGCTTTTCTTCCAGCAGCGTCGGCCCGTTCAGCGACCCAAAGTTGGGCAGGTCGATAGCCTGCTGGGGCAGCATGCCCCAGTTCAGCACGCCATACAGCGTCTTGGCGGTGAAGTGGATGATCAGCGCGCCGCCGGGGCTGCCGCCGCTCATGACCAGCTGGCCAGTCGCCTTGTCGAACACCAGCGTGGGTGCCATGGACGAGCGTGGACGTTTGTTGGCCTGTACGCGGTTGGCAACCGGCTTGCCTTCGGCGTCGGTGGGCGCAAAGCTGAAGTCGGTCAGTTCGTTGTTCAGCAAAAAGCCGCCCGCCTTGCCGGTGCCGCCGTCGGTCATCAGGCGCGAGCCAAACTGGTCCTCGATCGTGGTAGTCATGGCAAGCGCATTGCCAAAACTGTCCACGATGCTGATGTGCGAGGTGCCGTGCTCAATCTGGTCCGGCATGGGCGCGTAAGCGGTCTTGACCATGCCGGGCACGCCCGGTTTGGCCACTTTCATGCTCGGGCCGCTGGGCTGGATCAGGCTGGCACGCGACTTGAGGTAGGCAGGGTCGAGCAGGCTCATCCAGCTGCCGCCGGGCGGTTGTACGAAATCCGGGTCGCCCAGGTATTGAGCGCGGTCGGCAAAGGCCAGGCGCGAGGCTTCGGTGTACAGGTGCAGCCAGTCGGCTGAAGGCGTGGGACCGGTGGTACCGGGCACGCCGCCCATGCCGGTGACGAGGCCGAGCGTGGACGCTGGCGTGTTGTCCAGCATGCCCAGGATTTGCCCGACGGCAATGGCGCCTGAACTGGGCGGCGGCATGCCGCACAGCACGTAAGCCTTGCCGCGTGCGCTGTAATCGGAGCAAATCGGCTCGCGCTTTTTAGCTTGGTAGCCGGCCAGGTCGCCCATAGACAGCTTGCCGGGGTTGCTGGTGTGGCCTTGCACCTTGGCCACGATCGATTGCGCCACCGCACCGGTCAACAGTGCGCTGGAACCCTTGCTGGCAATTTGCCGAAGCACGTCAGCCAGCGCCGGGTTGCGCAGCGTGGTGCCAATGTCGACCGGCGAGCCGTCAGGCTTGTAAAAGTAGGCGGCCGCGGTGCGGTCGTTCTTCAGGTATTTTTCGTCCTTGAGCAAGGTGCCCAGCCGGGCGCTGACCTTGAAGCCGTTGTCGGCCAGTGCGATGGCCGGCTCGAATAATTTAGCCCACGGCAGCTTGCCGTATTGCTTGTGGGCCATCTCCAGCATGCGCACTGTGCCCGGCGTGCCCACCGAACGTCCGCCGACCACGCCGTCGTAAAACGGCATAGGCTTGCCGTCAGCGCCCATGAACAGGTTTTCATTGGCCGATGCGGGCGCGGTCTCGCGGCCATCAAAGGCTTCAACCTTGGTGCCGCTGGAATGCAACAGAAAAGCGCCGCCACCAATGCCGCTGGACTGGGGCTCGACCAGCGTCAGCACCATTTGCACGGCAATGGCCGCATCAATCGCCGAGCCGCCCGCCTTGAGCACCTGGTAGCCTGCCTCGGTGGCCAGCGGATTAGCCGCTGCAACAGCGAATTTGCTGGTGGCCCAGCCGGGCTTGGGCGTGAAGCCGGTCGCGCTTTCAGGCTGCTGTACGGTCGCGCCTGGGGCTGGGGGGCTGGACGGTGCAGTGGCGGACGGCGGACCGATAGGGGGTGAACTGGCGCAGGCAGCCAGCAGGCTGGCAAAAGCAACGGTACTCAACAGACGTTTCATGCGATCTCCTCCGGGTTGGGTGAGTCTTCATGCTACGGCAACGCGTTGCGTTTGTGTGGTTTGCAGTATCCGTGCTATGGTTTTAGTGTTTTCTTTTGCACTTTTCGCAAGCACAGCGTGCACTTTCAGCTATCAAAAACAGAGCATGCGAAACTGGAGCTGGCCGCGCATGCCAATGGCTTTTTAGCGCGGTGCCAGACGGATCGCGCCATCAAGGCGGATCACTTCGCCGTTGAGCATGTCATTTTCAATGATGTGCTTGGCCAACTTGGCGTAGTCCTGCGGTGTTCCAAGGCGTGAAGGGAAGGGCACAGAGGCAGCCAGCGAATCCTGTACTTCCTGCGGCATGCCGAACATCATCGGCGTACCGAAAATGCCGGGGGCAATCGTCATGTTGCGAATGCCGTTACGCGCCAGGTCACGGGCAATGGGCAGCGTCATGCCGACCACGCCGCCTTTGGAAGCGCTGTAGGCGGCCTGGCCCATCTGGCCGTCATACGCCGCCACTGACGCGGTGGAAATCAGCACGCCGCGCTCGCCGGTGGCATCGGGTTCGTTCTTGGACATGGCTTCGGACGCCAGGCGAATCATGTTGAAGCTGCCGATCAGGTTGACCGTGATGGTCTTGCTGAACACGGCCAGGCTGTGCGCGCCGTTCTTGCCGACGGTCTTTTCTGCCGGTGCAATGCCGGCGCAGTTGACCAGGCCCATCAGCTTTCCCATGGACACGGCCTTGGCCACCACGGCCTGGCCGTCGGCTTCCTGGCTCACGTCGCACTTGACGAATGCAGCAACGCCTTCGCCCAGCTCTTTGGCAATGGCTTCGCCTTTTTCAGCCTGCATGTCGGCAATCACGACCTTGCCGCCGTTGGCGACCAGCATGCGTGCCGTGCCTTCGCCCAGTCCGGATGCGCCACCAGTGACGATAAATACCTTGCCTGCGATGTCCATGGGATGTTCCTTGAAATTGAAAGGTTGAAAAAAGGGGATACGAAAGTCGGTCAAGCGGTTTGAAGCTTACGTTGACGTTAACGTCAATCCAGCCGCCAATTATCGCGCATGAAAAAGCCCGGCGGTCTTTCAACGGCCGGGCTTTTGCTCAGGCATGAACCATTGGTTCGATTATTTGTAACCCACGCGGTCCAGCATCTGCTGCACCTTTACCTGGTTGTAGCCGATGGCGCTGACGGGAATGGTTTCTGACTTGAAACTGCCGCCGGTCATGGCTTGCAGCGCCGGGTTGCTCACCTTCACACTGGGTACGGCGGGCCACTCGTTGTTGCCGTTGGCAAAGTAGTTTTGCGCCTCAGGGGTGGCCAGGTATTCCATGAACTTGATGGCATTCGCCTCATGCTTGGCATTTTTCGCCACGGCTGCCCCGGCAATATTCACATGTGTGCCCCAGGTTTCCTGGTTGGGAAACACCACGCCAATACGCTCGGCCACCAGTTTGTCCTCGGGTGCGCTGGAGCGCATGATGCGCGCCAGGTAATACGAGTTGGTCAGTGCCACGCCGCATTCACCGCTGGCCACAGCCTTGATCTGGTCGGTGTCGCCGCCCTTGGGGTCGCGTGCCATGTTGGCGACCAGACCCTTGAGCCACTGCTCGGTTTTGGCTTCGCCCAGATGCTCGGTGACGGCTGAAAACAATGACAGGTTGTACGGATGCGCACCGGAACGGGTGCACAGCAGGCCTTTGTTCTTCGGGTCGGCCAGTTCTTCGTAGGTGTCGACATCGGCTTTCTTGACCTTCAGCTTGTCATACACCACGATACGGGCGCGTGTGGAAAAACCGAACCAGGTCGTGCCTTCAGTGCTTGCCTTGGCGCGCAGATTGACCGGAATATTCGCTTCAAGCGTGGGAGACTTGATTGGCTTGAACAACCCCTCTTCATCGCCTTTCCACAGGCGGGCGGCATCGACCAGCAGGATCACGTCGGCTGGTGACGCCGTGCCTTCAGCCTTCAGGCGCGCCAGGATGCCGGCATCGTCGGCATCGACCCGATTCACCTTGATGCCGGTTGCCTTTGTGAAATTGCTGTAAAGCGCCTCGTCGGTCTGGTAGTGGCGGGCAGAATACAGGTTGACCACCTGTTCCTGGGCGCTTGCGCTGCCTGCAGCGCCCATCAGGGCAGCGGCCGCAAGGGCAAGACAGGTAAAAATTGGCGCACTTTTGATCATGTTGAAAAATTCCTGAAGGCTTTAAAGTTAATGAGTTTAATGCAAATGCGAATAAGTCGCAATATCTTTTCGGCTGGCAGATCAAATCCGGGCTTTGTTTCGAGTGGACCACTGAAATACAGGTTTTCTGCGGCGTGGCTGGGCAAACTGCTGCTTCCCGCCCTGCTGGTCGCTGGCTGTACCACCGCGCCAGTGGTGCCTGTCAAGCCACCAGACGCAGTCACTTTGCCCGGCGTCAAAAAGCCGCTGAAGATCGGCCTGGCGCTGGGCGGCGGCGCGGCGCGCGGCTTTGCCCATGTCGGCGTGATCGCGGTGCTCGAAGAAGCCGGGCTGCGGCCGCAAATGGTGGTCGGAACTTCGGCCGGCAGCCTGGTTGCGGCAATTTATGCCACTGGCAAGACCAGCGCGCAGTTGCAGCAAACTGCTTTGAGCATGGAAGAAGTCGCCATCACCGACTGGATGCTGCCCATCATCGGCAAGGGCATGTTTCGGGGCGATGCGCTGGGCCGCTATGTCAACCAGCTGGTCGGCGGGCGCCTGATCGAGAACATGGCGATTCCGCTGGGCATCGTGGCCACCGACCTCAACAGCGGCCAGGCGGTGCTGTTTCGCAGCGGCGACACCGGCACGGCGGTGCGGGCGTCAAGCGCGGTGCCGGCGGTGTTCGTGCCGGTCAGGATCAGCGGGCACGAATATGTCGATGGTGGCCTGGTGTCGCCTGTGCCGGTGCGTTTTGCCCGGCAGATGGGCGCCGACATCGTGATTGCGGTCGATATTTCAAATCCGCCCGAAAGCAACCCGGCTGAAGGCACTTTGCAGATCCTGCTGCAGACCTTTGCCATCATGGGCAAAAGCATCAACCACTACGAGTTGAAGGACGCCGATGTGGTGGTGCGGCCTTCGCAGGCAGGGCTTAGGAGTGCCGATTTTTCGGCCCGCAAGCTGGCGATCGAGTCGGGCAGGGCGGCCATGCTGGCAGCGCTTCCGGCACTAAGGACCCGGCTGGCTGAGGGTATTGCCACCAGGCCCTGAGGTTGCATACAGGTTTACCCATCTTTTAATAGCTGCTTATCCTTGCTGCGCCTGCGAATTGAGCTGATTTGATCAAAAAAAAGCCCAGTCGCGAGACTGGGCTTGAACGGAACCGCGAAACCAGACGTTTCTGCAAGGAACCGAGGAGACAACTGGTTGGGACCGGTCGGTTCGGACCTGTCTCACTAAGCAGGCTCCGTGTGCTTCAAAGTGCGCCGGGCACCTTGAACACAGAAAATTAAAATTAACGCTTTTTAGAGGCGTTCTTGGTGGCGCTCAAGGCAGACTCGGACACCGTGTTGAAGTTGGTTTCTGCCATGTCACCGGCTTGTTTGACGGCTTTTTGCACCGACTCGAAAGCCGAGTTGGCAGCGGTCATGGCATTTTTCATCATGGACACTGCGGTTTCAGAACCGGCAGGTGCATTTTGGGTGGCGTTTTCGACCAGGTCGGCAAATTTTTTCTGGGCTTCGGCGGTTTGGCCTTCAAAGGTCTTGCCGAGTTCGGCGCCAGCAGACTGGGCGATTTCGTACAGGTGGCGGCTGTAGGCAGCGGTCTTTTCAGCCAGGGGCTGGACCATGCTGGCTTGCAGCGCGAGCAGTTCCTGTGCGTCCTTGACGCCCATGACGGCTTGTGCGTTGTTGGCGGTTTCGGCCAAGGCAGCCTTGGTGGCTTGAACGTTCAGTTCAACCAGTTTTTCGACGCCTTCAAAGGCTTTTTGGGTCAAACCAAAAAGGGTTTCGATGTTTGCTTTGTGGGAAGCCATGAGTTGTTCAGCGGTCAGCATAGGTAATCTCCAAATGTGTTGTTAAGGTTGATAGTTGCTTTGCGCTGAATTGCTGCACTGCAACATGGAATTAATTATAGGAGAAACCAGCGCTTTTGCAAATTTATTTTGCTGCAATGCAACAATTTAGATGGGTTACTCTGATTTGAATCAGATATTTCAGGATCACGCCTCGTGCAAGCTTTCTACGCCGACCACTTTGTCTTGCCGCTGCCCGCCGGACACCGCTTTCCCATGCCCAAATACCAGCTGCTGCGCGAGCGTCTGGCGGGTGAGTTGCCCGGGGTGCGGCTGGGCCAAGCCCCAGCCGCCAGCGATGGCGAACTGGCATTGGTGCACGCGCCCGCCTATATAGAGGCCATCGCCCACGGCACGCTGCCGGTGTTGGCGCAGCGAGAGATAGGCTTTCCCTGGAGCCCGGCGATGGCCGAGCGCGCCAGGCGTTCGGTCGGCGCCACTGTGATGGCGGCACGGATCGCGTTGGGCTTGGTGCCGGGCGTCCGGCCCGAGGGCCTTGCTGCCAATCTTGCAGGCGGAACCCACCATGCCTATGCAGGCAAGGGCGGCGGATTTTGCGTGTTCAACGACGCGGCGGTGGCCGCTCGGCTGATGCAGGCGGAGTGGGCGCGGCGGCACCGCCAGGCGCGCCAGCCGCTGCAAGTGGCCGTGATTGACCTGGACGTTCACCAAGGCAATGGCACAGCCAGCATTTTTACCAGTGACGCCAGTGTGTTCACGCTGTCGCTGCACGGAGAAAAGAATTTTCCGTTTCGCAAGGAGGCGAGCGACCTGGATGTCGAACTCCCGGATGGTTGTCTGGACGCGCCTTACCTTCAGGCGCTGGAACACGCGCTGGACGAGCTGGACCGGCGCTTTGAGCCTGGCCTTGTCCTGTTTTTGGCGGGCGCCGATCCGTACGAAGGCGACCGTCTGGGGCGGCTGAGCCTGAGCTTCGACGGCCTGGAGGCGCGCGACCGGCGGGTGTTTGACTGGGCTTGGCAACGGCGCATTCCGCTGGCGTTTTCCATGGCTGGCGGCTACGGCAACAACATTGACGAAACCGTGCAGGTGCAGGTCAACACTTACCGCGTAGCGCTTGAATATTGGCGCCGGTGGCAATCGGCCGGCTGATGCGCTGGCAAAATAGCGTTCCCATGAGCCCCACCCCCCGACCCCAGCCTGAATACCGCAGCGACTACCGGGCCTTTCGGGCCATCGGGACACGCTGGTCCGACAACGACCTGTACGGTCATGTCAACAACGTCGTTTATTACAGCTGGTTCGACACCGCCGTCAATGGCCTGCTGATTGAGCGCGGCGCCCTGGACATCCATGCCGGCAGCGTGATTGGCCTGGTGGTCGAGACGCAATGCAATTACTTTTCACCGCTGGCGTTTCCCGAGCCGGTGGTGGCCGGCATCCGCGTGGCGCATGCCGGCGGCTCCAGCGTGCGCTACGAGGTGGCGCTGTTTCCGGCCGATGAGCGCCTGCCATGTGCGGCCCGGGGCCATTTCATCCATGTGTATGTTGACCGGACCACGCGCCGGCCAGCAAGCCAATTGCCGCCTGAATTATTGTCTGTCCTGGAGCTGTTGAAATGAACCCAAACGATTCTTCCGTCCACCCTGTCGTTGCAGGCGATTTCGCATCCGACGATGCGCCAAGCAGCGCCTTCCAGCCGCCGGTCAATGCGGTGGACCACGCCATCGAAAGCCGCCAGTCGATGCGCGAATTTTTGCCGGCGCCCGTGCCGCGCGCACTCATCGTGCATTTGCTCGAACTGGCCAGCCGCGCGCCGTCGGGCACCAACACCCAGCCTTGGAAAGCCTATGTGCTCCAGGGCGCAAGCAAGGACAGCCTGGCTGAAAAAGTCTGCCGCGCGCATGACGCGCTGCGAGAAAACCCGTCGCTCGCGGCCGAGTACAGGGAGGAATACGACTATTACCCTGAAAAATGGGTATCGCCCTACATCGACCGCCGGCGCGAGAATGGCTGGGGGCTGTACGGCCTGCTCGGCATCACCAAGGGGGACAAGGACAAGATGCATGCGCAGCACCAGCGCAACTACCGTTTTTTCGATGCGCCGGTCGGGCTGATGTTCACCCTGGACCGGGTGATGGGCCGGGGCTCGCTGCTGGACTACGGCATGTTCATGCAAAACTTCATGGTCGCCGCGCGCGGCCATGGCCTGCACACCTGCCCGCAGGCGGCCTGGAACGGCTTTGCCAAGATCATCCTGCCGCACATCGGCGCAGGCGACGCTGAAATGCTGGTGTGCGGCATGTCCCTGGGCTATGCCGACGAATCGGCGCTGGTCAACACCTTTCGCACGCCGCGCGTGAGCGCTGCTGAATTCACAACTTGGCTGGAGTGATGGCCCCCACGCTCCCTACTGCGTGTGGCTCGCTGCCCCCCGGGGGGGCGCTGCGCCTGCGGCCCGGCAAAGCCGGTTCCGCGGCCCCTGCTGATGGCGAGGGGGTTTCACCCTGTTCCCCCATTTTGTGTGGCTTGCTGCGCTCGGCCTCGGAGCGGGGTGCCAGGCCGGCTGACCGATGACGTTTTCCGTCGTCCAGCTGCTTGGCGGGCTGTCTTACGCAACCACGCTGTTCCTCATGGCGGCGGGGCTGACGCTGATTTTTGGCGTCACGCGGATTGTCAATTTTGCGCATGGCAGCTTTTTCATGCTGGGGGCGCTGTTCACCGCGCATTGGGTGACCAACTGGTTTCCGGCGTGGGGCGAAAGTCTGCCGCTCTACCTGCTTGCTATTCTTTTGGGAGCTGCTTGCGCAGGACTGGCGGGCGCCATTGCCGAATTCTTCTTGTTGCGGCGAATGTCGGGCGCGCCCGAGCTGTACCAGCTGGTCGCGACCTTTGGGCTGAGCCTGGCCATGCATGACGCGATGCAGTGGGGGTTCGGGCCGGACGAGGTGTTTGCGCCGCGCTTTCCCGGGCTCAAGGGCTCGGTGCAGATTGGCGACGAATTTTTCCCGGTCTACCAGTTGGCGATGATTGCGCTGGGGCCGCTGGTCTGGTGGGGTCTGCATATGTTGCTGCGCCGTTCGCTGTTTGGCCAGCGCCTGCGCGCCGCCACGCAGGACCGCACCATGCTGGCGGCGCTGGGCGTCAACCCCAAGCCGCTGATGCTGGGCGCGGTGGTGCTGGGCTGCGCATTGGCCGGGTTGGGCGGCGCGCTGCAGCTGCCGCGCGAGCCGGCGCACCTGCAGATGGACATGAACGTCATTGTCGAGACCTTCGTGGTCGTTGTCACCGGCGGGCTGGGCAGCATTGGCGGTGCCTTTGTCGCCGCGCTGCTGATTGGCCTGGTACATGCCTTTGGCACCGCCTGGTTTCCGCAGGCGACGCTGGTGGTGGTGTTTTTGACGATGGCAGTGGTGCTGGTGTTCAGGCCGCAGGGGCTCATGGGCAAGCCGGCCATGTCGCTGGAACATGGCGGCAGTCGCGAGGCGGCGCAAAAGTTTCGCGGCCTTCGGCTGGGACGTGGCTGGACATCGGGTGTGGTGCTGGCTTTTGTGTTGCTCGCTGCGCTGGCCTGGTCCGGAGGGCCTTACTGGCAGACACTGGCTGCCGACGGCTTGATCCTGATGATTTTCGGCATCAGCCTGCAGGCCATGATGGCGCTGGGCGGGCTGGTCAGCTTTGGCCATGCGGCATTTTTTGCGCTCGGCGCCTATGGCGCGGCGCTGTCGCACAGCCTGTGGGGCGCATCGCTTCCGGTTGCGCTGGCCGTGGGCTGCGGCGCTGCACTGGCCGTGGCGGCGGTGTTTGGTGCGGCGGTGGTTCGCAGCAGCGGCGTTTATCTGGCGATGCTGTCGCTCGCCCTGGCGCAGGTGGTCTGGGCCGGCGCGACGCAATGGGTCAGCCTGACGGGCGGCGACAACGGATTGATTGGCCTGCAGCTGGTAGGCGATGACGGCCGGCCGGTGTTTTATGCGCTGCTGGTGGCGCTGGCGCTGATGGCTGTGTTTGCGCTGCGTTTCCTGGGTCGCTCGGTGATGGGCGCGGCGCTGCAGGCGATGCGCGATGCGCCACTGCGCGCCGCCGCGTCCGGACTGTCGGTGGGCTGGCTCAAGTACCGGGTGTTTGTCGAAAGTGCGGTGCTGGCAGGCCTGGCGGGCGGTTTGTTTGCGGCGCACAAGGGGGCGGTGTTTCCGTCGCTGGCGGCGGTTTCTACCTCGGTCGATGCGTTGCTGGTGGTGTTGCTCGGCGGCGTGCACCAGCTCTGGGGGGCAGTGGTAGGCAGCGTGGTGCTGACCTATCTGGGCGCCGAACTGGGCCGTGAAGTCACGTACTGGCGCGGCCTGCTGGGCGTGTTCATCATGCTGATCATGGTGGCTTCGCCGTCCGGGCTGCTTGGCTTGCTGCACCGCGCAAACGGCTGGCGCGCCATCGAGGGGACACGCTGATGCTGCAGGTGCAAGGGCTGGTGAAGCATTTTGGCGGCATCCATGCGGTCGATGGTGTGAGCTTCGACGTGGCGGCGGGTGAATGTGTCGCGCTGATCGGCCCCAATGGCGCTGGAAAATCAACCTGCTTTGCGTGCATTGCCGGCCAGTACCCGCTCACGGGTGGCCGCATCCTGTGGAATGGCCAGGCGCTGGAAAAACTGTCGCCGGCCGCGCGGCTGCGGCATGGCGTGGCGCGCACCTTTCAGGTGGCGCAGGTTTTTGAGGCGTTGACCGTGCTACAAAATGTGCAGCTGGCGATACAGGCCAGCATTGGGGAAAAAGCCATTTCAACCTTCAAGCTTCTCGACCGGCAGTCGGTCGAGGCGGCCAAGGCGCTGCTGGACCAGACCGGTCTGCGCGATGCCGCTGGCGAGGATGTGGCGAGCCTGGCCTACGGTGCCAAAAAGCGGCTTGAACTGGCCATTGCCCTTGCCGCCTCGCCCCGGCTGCTGCTGCTCGACGAACCGGCTGCGGGCCTGGCAGAGGCCGAACGCGCCAGCCTGATGCAGCTGGTGAAAAATCTGGCCGCTCAAGGCATGGCCGTGCTGTATACCGAGCACAACATGGACGCGGTGGCCGGTGTCGCCGACCGGGTGCTGGTGCTGATCGAAGGCCGACTGGCCGCGCAGGGTTCGTTTGAAGAGATTTCCCGCGATGCCGAGGTGCGCCGGCTCTATCTGGGCGATGGCCTGGAAGATGCCGGTTATGGCGCGGATCGCGCAAATTCCATTGGAGCAGCCCATGCTTGAGATCGACACGCTCAGCGCTTTCCATGGATCGGCGCAAGCGCTGTTCGAGGTGTCGCTTCGCGTGGCCGCGGGCGAGATGGTCGTGCTGCAGGGGCTGAACGGCGCTGGCAAGTCAACATTGTTAAAAGCAGTGATGGGACTGGAGGTGCGCAGCGAAGGCACGATCCGTTACCAGATGCCGTCTGGCCTGGCGAATGTCGAACGCTGGGAAACCCACCGTCGCGCGCAGGCAGGCCTGGGTTATGTGGCCGAGGACCGACGGCTGTTCTCCGAACTGACGGTGCGCGAAAACCTGCATGTCGCCGCCGGACGCGATGCCAAGGCGCATGAAGCCCGGGTGCTCGATTTGTTTCCGGTCCTTAAAACCCTGCTGAACCGGCCCGCAGCGCAGATGAGCGGTGGCCAGCAGCAGATGCTGGCCATTGCCCGCACCCTGATGACCGGCCCGAAAGTCCTGCTGCTCGACGAACCGTGCGAAGGCATTGCGCCGGTGCTGGTGGCGTCGATCCGCGATGCCCTGCTGGCCCTCAGGTCCGAAGGCCTGGCGTTGCTGGTGGTCGAGCAAAATCGTTTGCTGGCCTCGCGCGCCGACCGCTTGCTGTGGCTGGTTGCGGGTAAAGTCAGAGACTCGTGAAACAGGCGCCATTTCGGGTGCTCATTCATTTTTCAATTTATCGCTACAAAGGACATTGCCATGACGACGACCACCACCGACTCGGGACTGCAGTATGAAGACACCGTGCTGGGCACCGGCGCCATCGCCAAGGCCGGCCAGCGCGTCAAGGTGCATTACACCGGCTGGCTGTACAACGACGGCGTGCAGGGCAAGAAATTCGATTCCAGCAAGGACCGTGGCCAGCCCTTCCAGTTTTCGCTGGGCGCTGGCGAGGTGATTCGCGGCTGGGACGAGGGCGTGCAGGGCATGTCGGTCGGTGGAACCCGCCGTCTGGTCATTCCTTCAGAACTCGGCTATGGCGCTCGCGGCGCAGGCGGCGCAATTCCGCCAAATGCCACCTTGCTGTTCGAAGTGGACTTCCTCGGCACCTGATTGCCCCTGGCAACCATCGTCAAGAAGCGCCAGGTCCGGCGACGGGCCTGGTGCATCGCATTTAGCTCCACAGGGCTCCAGGGTTCACCATGATCATCACCAGCCTGCTCGACACCGACCTGTACAAGTTCACCATGATGCAGGTGGTGCTGCACCAGTTCCCCGCTGCCGAGGTGGAATACAAGTTCAAGTGCCGTAACGCCGGCGCGCCCGGCATTGGCGACCTGTCGTTCTACGTGCACGAGATACGCGAGGAAATTCGCGGACTGTGCAGCCTGCAGTTCCAGGATGCCGAGTTGGGCTACTTGAAGGCCATGCGCTTCATCAAGAGCGACTTTGTCGATTTTCTGGGCATCTTCCAGCTCAACGAAAAGTATGTCAGCGTCAAAGCCCTGCCTTCGGGCGAGATAGAAGTGTTGATCAAGGGCCCGTGGCTGCACACCATCCTGTTCGAGATTCCGGTGCTGGCCATCATCAACGAGGTGTATTTCCGCAACACCCAAAAGCAGCCTGATCTTGACGAAGGCCGCAAGCGGCTGGAAACCAAGATCGGACAGTTGCAGGCCAGCAACCTGACTGAACTCAAGATTGCCGACTACGGCACCCGCCGGCGTTTCAGCAAGGCCTGGCATGAAGAAGTGCTGCGCACCCTGGTGACCGGCCTGGGCAGCGGCGCCGAAGGGCAACTGGCCGGCACCAGCAACGTGCTGTATGCCATGAAGCTCGGCTTGATTCCGCTGGGAACCATGGCGCACGAATACCTGCAGGCCTGCCAGGCGCTGGGGCCACGCCTGCGCGACAGCCAGGTGTTCGGCTTTGAAGTGTGGGCCAAGGAGTACCGGGGTGACCTGGGCATTGCGCTGTCTGACGTGTACGGCATGAGCGCCTTTTTGCGCGACTTTGACCTGTACTTTTGCAAGCTGTTCGATGGCGCCCGCCATGACAGCGGCGACCCGTTCCAGTGGGGCGAACGCATGATTGGCCACTATGTGGAAAACCGGGTCGATCCCAAGACCAAAACCCTGATTTTCAGCGACGGCCTCACGGTACCCCGGACCATCGAGCTGTACCGGCAATTCAGGGGCCGCTGCCAGCTGGCTTTCGGCATCGGCACCAACCTGACCAACGACCTGGGCTACGAGCCGCTGCAGATCGTCATCAAGATGGTGCGCTGCAATGGCCAGCCAGTGGCCAAGCTGTCCGACACACCGTCCAAGAACATGTGTGACGACGAAAAATACCTGGCCTACCTGCGCCAGGTGTTTGATGTGACTTCGCTGTCCTGACCGTTGCGGCCTGCGATTGGCTGCCACGGATCTTTGCGTTTTTCATCGGACTTTTGCATGACATTTTTTCGCTGCATGGCCGCCTTCGCGCTGCTTTGCCTGTTGCCCGGCCTGTCGTTCGCTGCAGCGCTTGATGGCAGTGTGCTGCCGGTGCTGTATGCCGTGCCGTTTGCCGGCCTGCTGCTGTCGATTGCGCTGCTGCCGCTGCTGGCGCCATGCTTCTGGCACCACCATTTCGGCAAGGTGTCGGCCGGCTGGTCGCTGGCTTTCTTGTTGCCCTTTGCCGCCCTGTACGGCCCGGGGCTGGCGGCGTTCAGCTTCTTGCATGCGCTGCTGGAGGAATACATTCCCTTCATTTTGTTGCTGACGGCTCTGTTTACCGTCGCCGGCGGCATCCACATCCGGGGCAACCTGCACGGCAGCCCGGGGTTGAACACCGCCCTACTGGGCATTGGCGCGGTTCTGGCCAGCTTCATGGGCACCACCGGCGCGTCGATGCTGCTGATCCGGCCATTGATCCGGGCCAACGACAACCGCTCGCACAAGGCGCATGTGGTGGTGTTCTTTATCTTCATCGTCTCCAACGCGGGCGGCTCGCTGACGCCGCTGGGCGACCCGCCGCTGTTCCTGGGATTCCTCAAAGGCGTGGATTTTTTCTGGACCGTCCGGCATATTTTTCCCGCAACGCTGTTTCTTGTCGGTTCGCTGCTGGTCATCTTCTTTGCGCTGGATTCGTGGTTTTACCGTCACCCGACAAAAACGCTGCCTCTCGACCCGACCCCCGACACCGGGCGCGTCGGATTTGACGGCGGCGCCAACTTCTGGCTGCTGGGCGCCATTGCCGGCTTGGTGCTGCTCAGCGGCATTTGGAAGTCGCCCGTGGCGTTCGATATTGCCGGCACCCGAGTCGGTCTGCCCGGGCTGGTGCGGGACGCGGGCCTGGTCGCCATCACCTTTATTTCGCTGGGCATCACCTCCAAAAAAGTGCATGCAGACAACCAGTTTGCCTGGGGACCGATGGTGGAAGTCGCCAAGCTGTTCGCCGGCATCTTCCTGACCATCATCCCGGTGATCGCCATGCTTAAGGCGGGCGCCAATGGCCCCTTCGGCGCGGTGGTGGCCAGCGTGACCCGGCCAGACGGCTCGCCCGACCCGGCGATGTACTTTTGGGCCACCGGCGCGCTCAGTTCCTTTTTGGACAACGCGCCGACCTACCTGGTGTTTTTCAACACCGCCAGCGGCGACCCGCAGGCGCTGATGACCACTTTTGCCCCGACGCTGGCCGCCATTTCGGCCGGCGCGGTGTTCATGGGGGCCAACACCTACATTGGCAACGCGCCCAATTTGATGGTCAAGGCCATTGCCGAAGACCGTAATGTGAAAATGCCGAGCTTCTTTGGCTACATGCTGTGGTCAGGCGGTGTCCTGATTCCCCTGTTCATCCTCATGACCTTCCTCTGGTTCAAGTAAAGAAAGCAACCCTTCCCCATGAGCAAACCCAAGATCCTGATCGCCCGCGCCGTTTTTCCTGAAGTCATTGCCCGGCTTGAGCAGCATTTCGATGTCGAGTCCAACCAGGACGACCACACCTGGTCCAAGGCCGAACTGATTGCGCACCTGCAAGGCAAGGCCGGTGCCTTCACCACGGGCGGCGACCGCATCGACAGCGATGTGCTGGCCGCTTGCCCAGAACTGAAAATGTGCGCCAACATGGCGGTCGGTTACAACAATTTTGACCTGGACGCGATGACCGCTGCCGGCGTGCTGGCCACGAATGCGCCCGACGTGCTGACCGAAACCACCGCCGACTTCGGCTTTGCCTTGCTGATGGCCACGGCCCGGCGCATCACCGAAAGCGAGCATTTCCTGCGCGCCGGAAAATGGACGAAATGGCGCTACGACATGTTCGCCGGCGCCGATATCCACGGCGCCACACTGGGCATTCTGGGCATGGGCCGCATCGGGCAGGGCATCGCCAAGCGCGGCGCGCTCGGCTTTGGCATGAAGGTCATTTACCACAACCGCTCAAGGCTCGACGCCGCCCTGGAAGCCGAATGCCAGGCCCGCTATGTCGACAAGGAAGAACTCCTCAAGACCGCCGACCACCTGGTGCTGGTGCTGCCGTATTCGCCGGCATCGCACCACGCCATCGGCGCTAGCGAACTGGCGCTGATGAAGCCGACCGCCACCCTCGTCAACATTGCGCGCGGCGGCATTGTCGATGACGCGGCGTTGGCGGCGGCGCTGCGCAACCGTACGATTGCGGCGGCGGGCCTCGATGTGTTCGAGGGCGAACCGTCGGTGCATCCGGACCTCTTGAGCGTGCCCAACGTGGTGCTGACGCCGCACATCGCCAGCGCCACGATGCCAACGCGGCTGGCCATGGCCAGCCTGGCGGCTGACAACCTGATCGCTTTTTTTACAGGAAATAAGCCTCTTACGCCCTTGAATGCTGCGGTGTTAGCTATTAAATAAAGAGTGACTTATCCACTTGAATTCTGGCTGGCAGCGGCGTTGCTGCTGGTCAATTTGCTGCTGCTGGTCTGGCTGCTGGTGCGCAATCCCGCGCCCGTAGCGGTTGCCGCACCTGGGGAAGGGCATGCCGAACTGCTCAACGGGTTTGCCGAGATCAGCGACCGGCTGGAGCGCGAACTGCGGCGCGAGATCAGCGACAGTGCGCGCAGCAGCCGCCAGGAACTGGCTTCGACGCTGGCCACTTTCCAGCAAACGCTGGTGCAGCAAAGCGCCGAAGCCACGCGCACACAAAACTCCCAAATCGATGCCTTTTCCCGCCAGCTCAGCGTGCTGCAGCAAAGCGTTTCCGACACGCTGACGACCCAGCTGCAGTCGGTCAGCGAATCGAATGCCCGGCGCATGGGCGAGGTGCGTGAAACGCTGGCGCACCAGCTGGCGCAGCTGCAGCAGACCAATTCCGCCAAGCTCGACGAAATGCGCCGCACCGTCGATGAAAAACTGCAGAACACGCTGGAAGCCCGGCTGGGCCAGAGCTTCAAGCAGGTGGCTGACCGGCTCGAGCAGGTGCACAAGGGCCTGGGCGAAATGCAGACGCTGGCGCAGGGCGTGGGCGACCTCAAGCATTTGCTGACGAATGTGAAAACGCGCGGCATTTTTGGCGAAGCCCAGCTGGCCGCACTGCTGGAGCAGGTGTTCACCGTGGAGCAGTATGCCGCCCAGGTTGTGACCCGGCGCGGCGGCAAGAACCCGGTCGATTTCGCCATCAAGCTGCCGGGCCGGTCCGATTCAGGCGAGCCACTGTGGCTGCCCATCGATGCCAAGTTTCCGAACGAAGACTACGAACGCCTGCTCGATGCGCAGCAGCGCGCCGACGGTCCGGGCGCTGAGGTGGCCGGCAAGGCGCTGGAAATGCGCATCCGGCTGGAAGCCAAGTCGATCTCCGAAAAATACATCGAGCCGCCGTACACCACCGACTTTGCCATCCTGTTTTTGCCAACCGAGGGCCTGTATGCCGAGGTGCTGCGCCGCCCGGGCCTGATTGAATGCCTGCAGCGCGAGCACCGCATCACGCTGGCCGGCCCGACCACGCTGCTGGCCATGCTCAACTCCCTGCAGATGGGCTTTCGCACGCTGGCGCTGGAAAAGCGCTCCAGCGAAGTCTGGCAGGTGCTGGGCGCGGTCAAGACCGAGTTCGGCAAGTTCGGCGACGTGCTGGCCAAGGCCAAGTCGCAAACCGAAACCGTGCTCAACACACTCAGCAGCGCCGAGCAGCGCAGCCGGGTCATGGGCAAGGCCTTGCGCAACGTCGAAGCGCTGCCTGACTCGGAAGCGGTCCGGATGATTCCCCTGGACAAAGACCTGGAGCCGGAATGAGCACAGCCGCCGCATGACGCCCGAGTTGGCCCGGCTGATTCTGGCGCAGATCTGCCTGCACGCCTGCATGGCCGGCACCCGCTTGTCAGCGCCCCTGCTGGCGCTGCGCGAAGGCTACAGCCCGGCGGCCGTGGGGGTGCTGCTGGCGCTGTTTGCCCTGACGCAGGTGTTCCTGGCGCTGCCGGCGGGCCGTTTTGCCGACCGGCATGGCCTGCGGCGTCCGGTCAGCTACGGCGTACTGGCCGCTGTGGCCGGGGCGGGCACTGCCGTTGCTTTTCCGGTGTTTCCGGTGCTTTGCCTGGCCGCGCTGCTGACGGGCGGCGCCACCGGCGTGGCCACCATTGCTTTGCAGCGCCATGTCGGGCGGGCTGCCGGCGGCGTCTTGCAGTTGCGCAAGGTGTTCAGCTGGCTGGCGATCGGCCCGGCCATTTCCAATTTTGTCGGCCCGTTTTCCGCCGGCCTGCTGATTGACCATGCTGGCTCGTCACCGGGCAGCCTGACGGGCTACCGGGCAGCATTTTTCCTGATGGCGCTGCTGCCCCTCGTCACCTGGTTTTTGGTGCGCCAAACCCGCGAACTGCCAGCGCTGCTGGCGGCCAACGATGGCACACGGCCCAAGGCCTGGGACTTGCTGCGCGAGCCTATGTTTCGCCGCCTGATGGGCGTGAACTGGTTGTTGTCGTCGTGCTGGGATGTGCACACTTTTGTCGTGCCGGTGCTGGGGTTCGAGCGAGGCATCAGCGCCTCGGTGATCGGTACGATCCTGGGCGCTTTTGCGCTGGCCGCCGCCGCCATTCGCCTGCTGATGCCGTGGCTGGCCGCACACCTGAAGGAATGGAAGGTGCTGGCCGCTTCGATGCTGGCAACGGCCTTGCTGTTTGCGGCCTATCCCCTGACGCGCTCGGCGCTCGGCATGGGCATTTGTTCAGTGCTGCTGGGGTTTTCGCTGGGCATGGTGCAGCCGATGATCATGAGCATGCTGCACCAGATCACGCCCGAGGCACGCCACGGCGAGGCCTTGGGCCTGCGGCTGATGGCCATCAATGCTTCCAGCGTGGTGATGCCGATGCTGTTCGGATCGGCCGGTGCCTTGGTCGGCATTGCCGGCGTGTTCTGGGCAACCGGCGCCCTGGTGGGCATGGGCTCTCGCCTGGCCTGGCGGCTCCGGGACGGCATTGCCGCTGCGCCGCATGGCGACACGCCGCGCTGATCAATGACCGGCATGTCGCCGCATCTTTCAGCGGGGCAGAAAACTCAAAGTTCGTAAAAGCTCTTGATCGCGTCCCAGGCGGCTTGGGGCTCATCGACATACTGGATCAGGTCCAGGTCTTGCGGTGAAATCGTGCCTTCCTCGATCATCACGTCGAAGTTGAACAGCCGTTTCCAGTATTCAGTACCAAAAAGAATGATCGGCACGGGTTTGGCCTTCTTGGTTTGCACCAGCGTGATGACCTCGAACAACTCGTCGAGCGTTCCGAAGCCGCCCGGGAAGGCCACCAAGGCCTTGGCACGCATCATGAAATGCATTTTGCGCAAGGCAAAGTAATGGAACTTGAAGTTCAGCGACGGTGATACATAGGGGTTCGAGCCTTGCTCGTGCGGCAGCACAATGTTCAGGCCGACGGTCAGCGCGCCCATTTCCTGCGCGCCGCGGTTGGCCGCTTCCATGATGCCCGGGCCGCCGCCGGTGCAGATGAACAACTGCTCGGCCGACGGACGCGGGTTGCTGTAGCCCGCCACGATGCGGGCGAAGAGGCGCGCCTGGTCGTAATACCTGGCATTGCGCATATGACGCTGGGCCAGCGTCAGTGCGGCTTCGTCATCGCCTTGCTCGGCCAGGACGAGCGCTGCCTGGGCCTGCTCGGGCGCCGGAAAGCGGGCGCTGCCAAACACCACGATGGTGTTTTCAATGCCTTGGGCCTGTTGGTCAATTTCGGGCTTGAGCATTTCAAGCTGGATGCGGATGGCGCGGGTTTCGCGCCGCAGCAGGAATTCCGGATCGGCAAAAGCCAGCCGGTTGGCATCGGGCCGCAGTGGCGTGCTGTCACTGGACAGGGCATGCAGCTCAGACCAGGCATGGGCCAGCCGGTCTTCGGATAAGTCTTGTGTTTGTTTCATGGGCTGGGGCTTGGGCTTATGTTTGGGTGAGGCATGAAACCGGTGTTTGACCACTCGCTCTCGCGCAAGGCAAGCAACCGGTAACGGAATCATCATAAAGACGGTTTGTGTCCGGCTTGCTGCGGGAAAATAAAAAAGGCTCCCAACGGGAGCCTTTTGACGGGGCAGGGCAGTGCCGGATCAGACACGCTTGCGGTATTCGCCAGTACGCGTGTCGATTTCGACCACGTCGCCCTGCGCCACGAAGATTGGCACGCCGATTTCAAAACCGGTGGCCAGCTTGGCTGGCTTGAGCACCTTGCCGGACGTGTCGCCCTTGACGGCGGGCTCGGTCCAGGTGATCTCGCGCTGCACACTGGTCGGCACCTCGACCGAAATGGCCTTGCCGTCATAGAAGACGACTTCAAGTTCCATGCCGTCCTGGAGGTAGTTCAGCGAGTCGCCCATGTTTTCGGCTTCGACTTCATACTGGTTGAAGTCGGCGTCCATGCAGACGTACATCGGGTCGGCAAAGTAGGAGTAGGTGCATTCCTTCTTGTCCAGGAAAACCTGGTCAAGCTTGTCGTCGGCCTTGAAGACCTGCTCGGTGTTGAACGTGGCAATCAGGCTTTTGAGCTTCATGCGCACGGTGGCAGAGTTGCGCCCGCCCCGGCTGTATTCGGTTTTCAGCACGACCATCGGGTCCTTGCCGTGCATGATGACGTTACCGACGCGGATTTCTTGAGCGATTTTCATAGCAATTTCAGTGTGGTGAACCGCTGACCCTTTGCAGTTGTGGTGCAGGTTCTGCGGCGGGTTATAGGGCCAGACCAGGACCGGTCACGGGGCCAGTGATGGCGCCAGTGACAGGGCCGGTTTCCAGGCCATTCATGCGTCTTGCCTCAACAGGCTGGATCGCAAAGCCCACGATTTTAGCGGTTTTTTGCCACAAAGCTAAGCAGGCTGGTGCACAGGTCGTTCTGGCGCATCAAGCGCTCTCGGGCATTGCCCAAGCAGGTTTGCCAGTCTTGCAGGTCGCGCTGCAGTACCAAAGGTGCTTCATGGCCTGTGCCCGCGCGGTTCCACGCCTGGTGAAAGTGGCGCAGCGAAGCCGGGGCTTCGAGCATGTCGAGAAAGGCGGCCAGCTTGTCCAGGTGCGCCGCATCATCCTGCGGGTAGATTTGCCAGACCAATGGTTTGCCGGCCCATAGCGCACGCACCAGCGAGTCCTCGCCGCGCACGAAATTCAGATCGCAGGCCCAGAGCAGCTGGTCAAACCCATTCTGGGTCAACAGCGGTAAATATGATATTGATAGCTGACTTCGCCCGCTGGTATTGCGCAAAAGGCATTTTTCATCATTAAAAACGGCTTTAACGGCATGGCTGGCCCGGCCCGCTGCCACAAACAGGCGCACCGCCTCGCCGTCAAGTCCATGCTGCGCCAGTTGTTTCAGCAGGCCTGGCAGCGCGCCGGGTTCGTAGCAAAACAGTGACACCCGCTTTTCCCTGCTGAATGTGATGCCCTGCGCGGCCAGCCAGGCTGGAGCGTCAAAGCGAGACTGCCGGTCGGCCAGCCCGGGTTCGCGCAACAAGCCGCCGGTGGCTGCCGTGAAGCCGGGGTAGAAAAACCATTTTTCCCAGCCCGCCGCCGGGCCCCGCTGGACCCGTGAGGGCAGGGCATGGCAACGCTCGACATACGCCTCGGCAGACAGGTATTCGAGGTTGATCCATACGGGTTTCAGGCCGTTTGCGCTTTGCTGGTCTGCACAAGCAGCTATGAATTCAGGCGCTGCATCACAGCCGAAGGCTTCGACCAGTACATCGCACGGTTGCAAGGCAAAGTCGGCTGCCTGCAGGGCGAGCGGCGGTGTCCAGGCGATGACCCGGACATTGTCGCAACCCCCAGGCGCCATCCACTGCAGCGCGCAAGCGTCATCCACCCACAGGCGCACGCGATGACCGCGCGTCGCCAGGTCGGCGGCCAGGCGCCAGCACACGCCAATGTCCCCGTAGTTGTCGATGACTTTGCAAAAAATGTCCCATTGCAGGCGGTGATTCATGAAAGGATTGTCCACAATACGGCCATTGCGCAACCTTGACACCATGACACCAACCCACGAATTCGATCCCCAACTGCTCAGCGAAGTGGCGGCATTGCCGCCCTTGCCCGGTGTTTACCGCTACTACGACGAACAGGGCGGCGTGCTCTATGTCGGCAAGGCGCGCAACCTGAAAAAGCGCGTCACCAGCTATTTCCAGAAAAACCATGGCGGCACCCGGATCGGCCACATGATCACCAAGATCGTGCGTTTGGAAACCACGGTGGTGCGCTCCGAGGCCGAGGCGCTGCTGCTGGAAAACAACCTGATCAAGACGCTCCATCCGAAGTACAACATCCTGTTCCGGGACGACAAGAGCTACCCTTATCTCAAGCTGACCGCCGCCCAGTCCCGGCCCGAGGGCGACGCGCTGGCGGCCATCGCCTTTCCACGCATTGCCTATTACCGGGGCGCGGTCGAGAAAAAGCACCGTTATTTCGGCCCGTACCCCAGCGCCTGGGCAGTGAAGGACACTATTCTTTTGCTGCAAAAGGTGTTCAGGCTGCGCACCTGCGAAGACACGGTCTTCAACAACCGCACGCGGCCCTGCTTGCTGTACCAGATCAAGCGCTGCTCCGCGCCGTGCGTGGGCCATGTGTCGCCCGAGCAATATGCGCTGGACACGGCGAACGCCGAGCGCTTCCTGCAAGGCCAGACACAGGAAATTCTGGGTGAGCTGGAAAAGAAAATGCTCGCGCATTCAGAGCGGCTGGAGTTTGAGCAGGCGGCCGAGTTGCGCAACCAGATGTCGGCGCTGTCGAAAATCCTGCACCAGCAGTCGATGGAAATTGGCGGCAAGAACGGCGATGTGGACGTGGATATCCTGGCGGTGAAAGTGCAGGGCGGCAAGGCCTGCGTCAACCTGGCCATGGTGCGGGGCGGCCGGCACCTGGGCGACCGGCCGTACTTTCCAACGCATGTGGAGCATGCCGCCGACGTGGCCGCGCTGGACGCCGAGCTCGAGTCGCCAGCCGTTGCGCTGAAGGAAAAGTCGCTGGAGGCGCTGGTGCTTGAAGCCTTTATTGCCCAGCATTACATCGACGTGCCGGTGCCGCCCACGCTGGTGGTCAGCGAGCCGGTCGACAAGGATCTGATGTCTGCGCTGGCAGAGCAAACCGGCAGCCGCGTCACTGCCGTCCACCAGCCGCGCGAGCAGCGCCGCGTCTGGCTGGAAATGGCGCAGAAAAATGCCGGTCTGCAACTGGCGCGCCTGCTGGCCGAGCAGGGCTCGCAACAGGCGCGCACGCGGGCACTGGCCGAAGCGCTGGAACTGCCGATGGACAACCTGGACACGCTGCGCATCGAGTGCTTCGACATTTCGCACACCGCGGGCGAGGCGACCCAGGCGTCGTGCGTGGTGTTCAAGGAACACAAGATGCAGAACAGCGAATACCGCCGCTACAACATCGAAGGCATCACCCCGGGCGACGACTATGCCGCCATGCGCCAGGTGCTGACGCGGCGCTACAGCAAGCTGGCCGAGGCCGCGCGCAATGGCGAGGCCACATTGCCCGACCTGGTGCTGGTCGATGGCGGCAAGGGCCAGGTGTCGATGGCGCGCGAGGTGTTTGTCGAACTCGGGCTGGACCTGGGGCTGATTGCCGGCGTTGAAAAAGGCGAGGGCCGCAAGGTGGGGCTGGAAGAACTGGTGTTTGCGGACGGCCGGGACAAGGTCTACCTGGGCCGCGATTCGGCTGCGTTGATGCTGATTGCCCAGATTCGCGATGAGGCGCACCGCTTCGCCATCACCGGCATGCGCGCCAAGCGGGCCAAGGTGCGTGTGGGCGGTAGCCGGCTCGAAGACATTGCCGGCATTGGCCCGAAAAAGCGTGCCAGCCTGCTGCAGCGCTTTGGCGGCGTGCGCGGCATTGCGTCGGCCAGCGTCGAGGACATCGCCATGGTCGATGGCATTTCAACCGAACTGGCCGAGGAAATTTACCGGGCGCTGCATTGACGGCGCATCGCAGCGCAGCTTGCAGCGCACAGGACGGCTGCATGGCTTACGCAGATTGCTTGCCGCTCATGCCAAAATCGGTGCCATGTTCCTGACGATACCCACCCTAATGACCTGGACTCGCATCATCGCGATTCCGCTGATCGTGGGAGTCTTCTACCTGGACATTCCTGCGGTTGAACGCAACCTGATCGCCACGGTGATGTTCGTCGTGTTTGCCGCGACCGACTGGCTTGACGGTTATCTGGCACGCAAGCTGAACCAGACATCGTCCTTTGGCGCTTTTCTTGACCCGGTGGCCGACAAGTTCCTGGTTTGCGCCTCGCTGCTGGTACTGGTGCATCTGCAACGGGCCGATGTGTTCGTAGCCCTCATCATCATTGGCCGCGAGATTGCCATTTCGGCATTGCGCGAATGGATGGCGCAAATTGGCGCCTCGCGCAGTGTGGCGGTTCACATGCTCGGTAAGGTCAAAACGACGGTACAAATGATCGCCATTCCTTTCCTGCTGTATGACGGCCGCCTGTTTGGCATCATCAACACCCCGGTCTGGGGAACCTGGCTGATCTGGATTTCGGCCATTTTGACGGTCTGGTCAATGGTCTATTACCTGCAAAAAGCGATTCCCGAAATCCGCGCTCGGGCCAAATGAATGTTTCCTGACGCAAGCCGGTCGTGAGCCTTTCGCAGCCCTCCAGCCCTCTGATCCGGGCCATGCCCGCCGTGTTTGTGCTGATCTGGAGCACCGGCTTTATCGTGGCCAAGTTCGGCCTGCCCTACGCGCCGCCGCTGACCTTTCTGGTGCTGCGCTATGTGTTTTCCATTGCCTGCTTTTTGATCTGGATCGGTTTCAGCCGCGCCCGCTGGCCGCGCGTGCGCCAGCAGTGGCTGCACCTGGCCCTGACCGGGGTGCTGATGCATGCCGGTTACCTTGGCGGCGTCTGGGTCGCGGTGAAAAGCGGTATGGGCTCTGGCTTGACAGCATTGATCGTTGGGCTGCAGCCAGTGCTGACTGCCCTGTGGCTTTCATGGGCCGGCGCATCTGGTTCTTCCACCGCGACAAAAACGCAGGTCACGCCCCGCCAGTGGGCCGGGCTGGCCCTGGGACTGGGCGGCCTGCTGCTGGTGGTGGCGCGCAAATTCGGCAGCGGCAGCGAAGTGACCGCGCTCACCCTGGGTTGCACCGTCTTTGCCTTGGGTTGCATCACCGTGGGCACCCTGTACCAGAAACACTTTGTCCAGCCAACCGACGTGCGCACGGCCAATGCTATACAGCTGGCCGCTGCCTTGCTGGTGACGCTGCCTTTTTCCTTCCTGGAAACCGAGGCGATTGTCTGGAACACTGATTTTATCGGCGCCATGGCCTGGTCAGTGCTGGCGTTGACGCTGGGCGGCAGTTCGCTGCTGTACCTGCTGATACAGCGCGGCGCGGCCACGGCAGTCACCAGCCTCCTTTACCTGGTGCCGCCCACCACGGCCGTGATGGCCTGGCTGCTGTTTGGAGAAGCCATCACGCTGGCGACTGTCGCCGGTACGGCACTCACAGCGCTGGGCGTCAGCCTGGTGGTGCGGCCCGCGAAGCCGCAGGCCGTGTAGTTTTCCAGGGCTCGTCTTGGAACTGCGCGACCAGAAAATCGATCAGCAGCCGAATGCGGCGCGGCGAATCCGTGCGGTAAGGCGCCAGCCAGTGAATGTCGGCATCCGGCATGGCATAGTCCCGGAGCACCTGGACCAACTGGCCAGAAGCCAGCCAGGGCTCAATATCCCACAGGCTGCGGAGCATGATGCCGCGGCTATCCAGGCACCAGTCACGCACGAGTTCACCGGAGTTGCTCGACAGCGGACCCCGCACCCTGACTTGCTCGGGTGTCTTGCTGTCGCTTTTGTGCAGCGTCCAGGTATCGAAGCTCTGACTCTGTGCGGGAGCGTTTTCGCGCACGATCAGGCAGTCATGGTCGCGCAGGGCGCTCAACGTCAACGGTTCACCGTGCAGCCGCAGGTAGTCGGGCGACGCTGCCAGCACGCGCCGGTTGGGCCCCAGCCGGCGTGACACCCATTGGGCAGCCTGCCTGCCGCGCACTTGCCACAGCCAGATGGCGCCGTCAAAGCCTTCGCTGCCAAGGTCCGGCAATTGCTCGGTGAGCTGCAGCTGAATGTCAATTCGTGGATAGCGTTCCTGAAACAGCGCCAGCGCCGGTCCCAGCCACAGGCGTCCAAAGCCAAAAGTCGCGGCCAGCCGTATCAGACCGCAAGGCTCGGCCTTGCGCTCTTGAAGCTCGGCCTCAAGCGCGTCGAAGCCCTGCAGCAATACCAACGCCCGTTCATAAACGGTTTCGCCCTCCGCTGTGGTGCTGATACGCCGGGTGGTCCGCTGGAACAATCGCTGCCCCAACCGTGCTTCAAGTGCCGCGAGTCGTTTGGTGACGACAGGCGCCGCCAGATCCAGACTGCGCGCGGCTGCTGCCATGCTGCCTTGGTTTCGTACCGCCACCACCAGTTCAAGATCGCTGCGCTCCATTGTTGCCTTGGTAGAAATAATTGATTGCCAAATTATTGCTTGAATCATCTCTTTGATTGCGACAAAATTCATTCTGGTTGTTGCATATGCAGACGGTTAAAACTTGAGGTCGATCGATGTTTGAAGATTTCGTTGCCAGTGACATAGTTGGGCCAGCCGGAATCCTGCACACGTTGCGGGGTGGGTCCGGTGCTCCGCTACTGCTGATGCACGGGCATCCGCAAACGCATGTGATGTGGCATGCCGTGGCCGATGCGCTGGCAAAGAAATTCACCGTGGTGTTGATGGATTTGCGCGGCTACGGCGATTCGGTTCGCGCGCCTGCCGATGCGGAACACAAGGCGTATTCCAAGCGCGCTATGGCGCTTGATGCCATGGCTGTGATGCATCACCACGGATTTATGCAATTCCAGGTGCTGGCCCATGACCGGGGCGCCCGGGTGGCGCACCGACTGGCGGCAGACCATCCTGAGGCGGTTCTACGGTTGATGTTACTCGATGTTGCGCCCACCTTGGGAATGTATGACAACACTTCAGACGCTTTTGCCCGCGCTTACTGGCACTGGTTTTTCCTGATCCAGCCGTCGCCATTGCCCGAGGCGCTGATCGATTCGGATCCTGTTCGCTATCTCCGCAGCGTGATGGGCCAGCGGCATGCGGGACTCGCAGCTTTTGCGCCTGGCGCATGGGCTGAATACGAGCGCTGCGCGAAGATTCCGGGCACAGGCCTGAGCATTTGCGAAGACTACCGCGCTGCGGCGACGATTGACCTCGTGCATGACCGTGCCGACGTGGCTGCAGGCCTGAAATTGAGGCAGCCGCTTCGCGTTCTCTGGGCCGAGCATGGCGCGGTTGGCCGGTATTTTGACGTCATGCATCTGTGGCGGGAACGTGCCAGTGATGTATCCGGAGCAAGCATTGCGAGCGGGCACTACATCGCGGAAGAGGCGCCTGAACAAGTGCTGGCGCAGGCGCTTGAGTTTTTCGAAAACTGAATCAAAGGAAATCACCATGGGTAAAAAAAGAATCGCCGTCATCGCAGGGGACGGCATCGGCAAGGAAGTGATGCCTGAAGGCATTCGCGTGTTGGAAGCCGCAGCGGTCAAGTACGGCATTGACCTGCAGTTCGACCACTTCGATTTTTCCAGCTGGGACTATTTTGAAAAGCACGGAAAAATGCTGCCCGACGACTGGAAAGACCAGATTGGCGGACACGATGCCGTTTATTTTGGCGCGGTGGGCTGGCCCGACAAGATTGCCGACCATGTGTCGCTCTGGGGTTCGCTGCTGATGTTTCGGCGCGAATTTGACCAGTACATCAACCTGCGGCCTGCACGTCTGATGCCCGGCATCATTGCGCCGGTCGTGCGGCGCGATGGCAGCCCGCGTCAGCCCGGAGAGATTGATTTCTACATCGTCCGCGAAAACACCGAAGGCGAATATTCCAGCATCGGCGGCAGGGCATTTCCCGGAACCGAACGGGAGTTTGTGCTGCAAGAGTCGGTATTTACACGCATCGGCGTTGATCGGGTACTGAAGTTTGCCTTTGAGTTGGCTCAAACCCGACCCAAAAAACACCTGACGAGCGCAACCAAATCCAACGGTATTTCAATTTCGATGCCTTATTGGGATGAACGTGTCGCTGAAATGGCCAAAAACTATCCGGCAATTCAGCTCGACAAGTTTCACATCGACATCCTGACGGCGCATTTTGTACAACGACCAGACTTTTTCGACGTGGTCGTGGCCAGCAATCTGTTTGGAGACATCCTGAGCGATCTGGGCCCTGCTTGCACAGGCACCATTGGCATTGCGCCCAGTGCCAACCTCAATCCGGAGCGCAAATTTCCGTCGTTGTTCGAGCCGGTCCATGGCTCGGCGCCAGACATTGCCGGGCGCGGTATCGCCAATCCGATCGGTCAGATCTGGTGCGGCGCCATGATGCTGGAATTCCTGGGACACAAGGACGCGCATGACGGCATTCTTTCCGCCATTGAACAGGTTCTTGGTACCCAGAGCGGGGCACCACGTACACCCGATCTGGGGGGACAGGCCAGTACGACGGATGTCGGCAAAGCCATCGCGCAAGTTTTAGCCAAAGGCTAAATCGGATTTTGTCAAGCGTGGAAATTAAAGCGCTTGCTTCGCAAGACAATCAGAAGTTATCAAAACAAAGCTAGAATTCCGCTCCAGAGCTTAAATACTTGCCTCAAGTTGACAGCTTGGATGTCCATGGTTTTAATGGACTAATAAACCAAATTGTCCTGTTGTCCCCAACACCGCATTACCGCGGGTTGCGAAAACAGGTATCAAGCCAACCAGACCAACCGATCAAATAATGAGGTGCTTTTTGTGAACAAGACTGAATTGATTGAGCACATTGCGCAGAATGCCGACATTTCCAAGGCTGCGGCCACCCGTGCTTTGGAGTCAACTATTAGTGCGGTAAAGGCAACCCTTAAAAAAGGAGGCTCGGTGTCTCTGGTGGGTTTTGGTACTTTTGCCGTCGGCAAACGCGCAGCCCGGACGGGTCGCAATCCCCGGACTGGCGATGCGATTAAAATCAAGGCAGCCAAGGTTCCAAAATTCCGTCCAGGCAAAGCGCTCAAAGATGCGTTGAACTGATGTAATATTTTCAAAGTGGGGTGCTTAGCTCAGTTGGTAGAGCAGCGCCTTTACACGGCGTAGGTCGGCGGTTCGAGTCCGTCAGCACCCACCACCCACTAAAAAAAGGCGAACCAGAGTTCGCCTTTTTTTTTGTTGAGCCCGTTTGGGCCATCACACAGGAAATTCGAAGATGTTTGATTTCATTCGCAAGCACACCAAATGGACAATGGCATTGCTGTTTTTATTGATCGTGCCTTCGTTCATATTGGTTGGCATGAACAGCAACCATTCTGCTGAAAAAGGACGTGTGGTGGCCAAGGTAGATGGAACCGAGATTACCCAGCCTGAATGGGATCGGGCGCATCTCAGCGAAGTTGACCGTTTGCGTGCTTCAATGCCGACACTTGATGCCAAGCTGCTGGATACACCTGAAGCACGCTATGCCACGCTAGAACGAATGGTTCGTGACCGTGTTGTTGCCGTAGCAGCTGAAAAGCTCAAACTTTCCACCAGCAACCAGCATCTTGCACGGGAATTGCAAAGCAGTCCAGAGATCGCTGCCTTGCGTCGTGCCGACGGCTCGCTTGACATGGAGCGTTATCGTCAGTTGCTCGGCGCCCAGGGTTTAAGCCCTGAGATGTTTGAAGCCAACGTCAGGTCCGACTTGTCCCGGCGACAGGTACTGGCCGGTGTATCGGGCAGCGGCCTGACTTCCAGCGTGGCGGCTGACCTTGCATTGAACGCCTTTTTCGAAAAGCGAGAGATCCAGCTTGCCCGATTCAACGCAGCTGATTACGCTTCAAAGCTCAGCCCTTCAGACGCGGATATCGAGCAGTTCTACAAAGCCAATGAAAAACTTTTTCAAGCGCCCGAACAAGCCAGTATTGAGTATGTTGTGCTTGACTTGGACACGGTGACCAAGGGAATAGCCGTCAATGACGCTGACCTCAAGACATATTACGAGCAGAACGCCAAGCAGTTGAGTAGTACAGAAGAACGCCGTGCCAGCCACATCTTGATTACCGCTCCCGTTACCGCGTCAGCAGCTCAGCGCGAAGAAGCAAAAGCAAAAGCTGAGGCTTTGCTCGCAGCTATTCGAAAAGCCCCTGATACCTTTGCCGAAGTGGCTCGAAAAAACTCGCAGGATCCAGGCTCTGCGGCTGGCGGTGGCGATCTCGACTTCTTTGGCAAGGGCGCCATGGTCAAGCCATTTGAAGACGCTGCTTTTTCGATGCAAAAGGGTGACATCAGCGATGTGGTTGCATCTGATTTTGGGTACCACATCATCAAGCTGACCGATATCAAAGTCCCCAAGCAACGCAGTTTCGAAGAAATGAAGCCGATGCTTGAAGCCGACCTGAAAAAGCAGCAGGCACAAAAGAAGTTTTCCGAAACCGCTGAAGCTTTCTCAAACGCCGTGTATGAGCAGTCAGACAGCTTGAAACCGGTAGCTGATCGTTTAAAACTCGAGATCAAAACTGCGGCAACTGTATTGCGCCAACCCGCTTCAGGCGTAAGCGGTCCGTTGGGCAATGCGAAGTTTCTCAATGCGCTTTTCTCACCTGATGCAATCGAGAAAAAACGCAATACTGAAGCTGTTGAGGTGGGCTCCAACCAGTTGGTGTCAGGACGCATCGTCCAGTACACCCCGGCACGAACCTTGCCCTTGGCAGAAGTAAAAGGCAGTGTGCGTCAGCGCTGGCTTGCACAGCATGGGGCAGAAGAAGCGCGCAAAGATGGGATTGCCAAGCTTGCGGCCTGGAAGGCGTCACCCGCTGCCGCCACACTGGCCTCGCCGATATTTGTGTCGCGTGAGCAGAGCCAGCAGTTGCCTGCACCGCTTGTTGATGCGGCGATGCGTGCGGATACGAGCGTTTTACCCTCTTTTGTAGGCGTTGACTCGGGAGTTCAGGGCTATGCAATCGTCAAAATCAACAAGGTCGTGCCGCGTGACCGACCGGCTGAAACTGCAGCCTTGCAGGAACGCAATCAGTATGGCCAGCAATGGGCTTCTGCTGAAACGCTGGCTTACTACAACGGTCTGAAAGATCGATTCAAAGCAGAAATATTGGTTACCAAGCCCGCACTTGGACTACAAAATCCGGAAGCTGCTGCAAGCAGGTAATTCAAGCTGTCTTTGCCGCTATAATCTGTTTCTCCGGTGGCTGTAGCTCAGTTGGTAGAGTCCAGGATTGTGATTCCTGTTGTCGTGGGTTCGAGCCCCATCAGCCACCCCAGTATTTATAATGAAACCATGCTATTGAAAATATAGCATGGTTTTTTCTTGCTTATACGATGTAAGAGCGGACGTAAAACGATTGTTGGAATCAAGTTCAAGTGCCAGTTATTTAAGCTATGGAGCCATTCCATGGCGCCAGCCAATTAGACGATGATGACAAAGCGGTTATCCAGCTTTTCATAGCGCGTTGCTACTTTTCATTAGACGGCGCTCTCAAGTCCAAGTGCAACACGGCGACAGTTTATTGGAAAATCGGTTCGCAGTTCTCAAAACTGGCCAGCCAGGCGCTGTTAGCCCCATGCGGCGCGCACCAGTCGAGCGTTTTTCAGGGACGCCCATTCATTAGCTCGGCAATCCCATCGAACTGCTCCTGGCTGTAGCTTGACAAGTCCATTGCTTTGGGCAGGAACTGGCGACCTAAACATCGATGGTCTCGTTGCTGCGTCTTTGCCAAGAACTGTGTGGGTCATAAAAACCCACGGAAATGCCTGTATTGCCGCTGATCTGGGCATGCTAAGCCATCCCCCTGCCTATGTCATAGGTCTTCGTCTTGCGCATGGATTGCGCGAGCGTCCTGTTCAAACGGCTGTCTTGAATCTGGGGTCCACTTTAGAGGCTGCAGCATATGAAACGGATTGTTGAACTAGTAGACAGTCAACCTGATTCGTTAATTAAAGTCTAAATTTTTCTGCTGGGTTACTTTTGCCAGTTTTGTGGGCGATATTCTCCGAAACCACTTGGAGACGGCCATGCCACGAATCACATCGCCTAACAGAATCGAACTCAGCGATGACGAGCAAGAGCATCTTTTCGCCATCATCCACAAGGGCGTCAACAGCGCTCGCGTGATCACCCGCGCGCGTATCTTGACCAAACTTGCCAAAGGCCACTTCAATCAAGATATCTGCCTAGCCTTGGATGTCTCGTTACCTACCGTTTTAAAAATCCGAAAGCGTCTCGCTGAAGGCGGCTTGGAGGCCGCGTTGGGTGAGTTGCCCCGCCCGGGCTCCAAACCCAAGCTTGACGCCAAGCAAGCGGCGATGATTACGGCGATCGCCTGCTCAAAAGCACCCGATGGGCACGACCACTGGACCTTACGCCTGCTGGGCTCGAAAATCGTGGAACTCGGCTTTGCCCAGTCATACAGCCATGAAGGCGTGCGCCAGCTTTTAAAAAAGCGAACTCAAGCCGTGGCAAAAGCAGGAGTGGTGCATCGCAAAAGTCGATGAAGAGTTCGTCGCTTGCATGGAGGACGTCATTGAAATTTACGGACTCCCGCTCCACGAGAAAAATCCAGTGGTGTGTTTCGATGAAAGCCCGTTTCAGCTACTGCGGGAGGTACGCGAGGCGATGCCGGGGGCACCAGGACGGCCCCGGCGCGAGGATTGCGAATACGAGCGCTGCGGCGTGGCAGAAGTGATGATGATCTGCCAGCCAGCGGCTGGGCTGCGCAAATGCCTGGTGATGGAGCATCGCAAAAAGACTGATTTCGCCGCCGTGTGCAAGGAGCTTGACGGGATGTTTCCCAAAGCCCAGAAGATCACGCTGGTCTGCGACAACTTGAACACGCACACCAAGGGTGCGCTCTACACCACATTTGCGCCAGAAGAGGCACGCCGACTGGCCAAGAAAATCGAGATCAGGCACACGCCCAAGCATGGCTCATGGCTCAACATCGCCGAGCTGGAGTTTGCAGTCCTGGGCCGCACGGTCTTCAAGAAGAGGATCTCCGATAAAGAGCAATTGCAACGCGAACTTGATGCGATCTGTGCGCACAGAAATGCTGAGGCCAAACCAATACGCTGGCAATTCAACTTAAGCAAGGCACGCCAAAAAATGGCTTGGGTCTATCCGCACGCAGACAACGAATCAGGTTGACTGTCTACTAGTGGGTTGTAAAAGCTACGTTAATCTGTATTTTTTATCCTCGATTAATATCCACATGCGTTGTCAGCTATCGTGATTGACATAAAAAAGACAAAGGTATTACATGATCGTTCGTTTTCATATCGATCCGATGGAACAAGACCTGTATGAATACAGTGTTAGCTACGAAGGGGAAATGCTGTACTCAGATGTGGGCCTCGGTTCTGTGGAGGACTGTATCGTCGCTGCGACAGAAGGTCTTGACCAAGAGGCAGTGGCTGCCGAAATAGCCTACAAGGGAATCATCAGTGGAACTTATGCGCTAGCGTCATTGGCGTTGATGTCCGAGCAGATTGCCAGCCATGCGCTGCAGACAACGCTTGCGATCGAAGAGGTCAGTGAGTAAGGCTATTGCGGCCGTTGCGCGAACTGTCGATACAGTGTGTATGGCTTGCTTTTAAAAGCAATGCGCCGAAGAAATTAGGTGACGGACCTTGACCCCGGCACTGGCTCCGCAGTTAGGGCTGCTTGGTTCCCCATCTGACCCGGTTGGCCGCTTTACCATGCGGGAAGGCCCGTCGTCTTTGATTATAGGGGCGAGGGCTTGGCCCTTTGGCACACGCGGAGAATTTTCAGAAAAAACGTACCTGCAGCTTCGTCTATTCCTCATGCATTAGTCCCGGGAAAAGCTGCAGAATGCCTTTTTGCATTTGGCAGACCTTCGACTTGAATTGCTGCCTGTGCAAGCACCACTCCTTCAAGCCCAAGGCATCGCAGGCACAATCGATCATTCACTATTGCCGCACAAGGAAGCCTTCATGCCACGCGTCGTTTTCAATCAAAAAGGGGGTGTTGGCAAGTCCACCATCACCTGCAATCTGGCCGCCATCAGCGCGAGCCAGGGTTTACGCACGCTTGTTGTCGATCTGGACCCGCAGGGCAACTCCAGTGCTTATCTGATGGGTAAAACGGCCACTGGTGATCTACCGGACGTGGGCGGATTTTTTGAAAATACCCTGAGCTTCAGTTTGCGTACCGTTTCGCCGGCCGAATTCATAGTTGCCACTCCGCATGAAAGGCTGGACTTGATGCCCTCCAGCCCAAAGCTTGACGAATTGCAAGCTAAGCTGGAGTCCCGGCACAAAATCTTCAAGCTGCGTGAGGCACTGCAGCAACTGTCCGGCAACTACGACCGGATTTACATTGACACACCGCCAGCGCTCAATTTTTACACCCGTTCGGCGCTCATCGCGGCTCGCACCTGCCTGATTCCCTTTGACTGCGACGACTTCTCACGCAAGGCCTTGTATACCTTGCTTGAAAATGTCCAGGAAATCCAGGCGGATCACAACGCCGGGCTGGTGGTGGAAGGCATTGTGGTCAACCAGTTCCAGCCTCGCGCCAATTTGCCGCAACGAATTGTCAATGAACTGATAGAGGAGGGATTGCCTGTGTTGCATCCTTACCTGCCGGCTTCCATCAGAATTCGCGAGTCGCACGAACAATCGCTGCCGATGATCTACATGGACCCCAGCCATAAGCTGACCCAGGCGCTGGTGGAGCTGCATGCCGCGCTTGAACCCTGAGCTTTCAGTCTTCCAGAAAACAGGGGTCGCCCACCTAATCCCCCGCAAGCAAGCTGCGGTTCAGGCACTGCCTAGCCAATTTAGAATGAGTTCATGTCCTATCTAGTGCTCGCCCGCAAATACCGGCCCAAGAATTTTTCTGAAATGGTGGGTCAGTCGCACGTCGTGCAGGCTCTTGGCAATGCGCTGGGCACCGGGCGTTTACACCATGCCTATATGTTTACAGGCACACGGGGCGTCGGCAAGACCACGGTGTCGCGCATCCTGGCCAAGTCGCTGAATTGCACCGGTGTTGACGGGCAAGGCGGCATTACTGCCGAACCCTGTGGTGTGTGCAATGCCTGCCTTGACATCGACAGTGGACGCTTCGTCGACTACACCGAACTCGACGCCGCGTCCAATCGCGGTGTCGATGAAATTGCACAACTGCTTGAACAGGCAGTGTACAAACCGGTGGTCGGCCGTTTCAAGGTCTTCATGATCGACGAGGTCCACATGCTGACAAACACGGCCTTCAATGCCATGCTCAAGACGCTGGAAGAGCCGCCCGACTACCTCAAGTTCGTACTGGCCACGACCGATCCACAAAAAGTACCTGCTACGGTGCTGTCGCGCTGCCTGCAGTTTAATTTGCGGCCAATGGCGCCTGAGACGGTACTCGAGCATCTGGTGCATGTGCTGGCCATTGAAAATGTTCCTGCCGAGCCGCAAGCTCTGCGCCTGTTGTCGCGCGCCGCGCGCGGCTCGATGCGCGATGCACTGTCGCTGACCGACCAGGCGATTGCATTTGGCTCGGGTCGGCTTGACGAGGCCAGCGTGCGTGTCATGCTGGGCAGCGTCGACCGTAGCTATGTGTTTCGCCTGCTCGATGCGCTGGCGCGTAACGATGGACGCACGGTGGTTGAAACTTCCGAAGTACTGCGCCTGAATGGCCTGAGCGCGGCCTCGACGCTTGAAGAAATGGCCACTGTGCTGCAGCGCATGGCGGTGCTGCAGTCTGTTCCCGGCATCGGTGCTGGCGATGACGACACCGATCCTGAGATTGTTGAAACCGCCCGGCTGGCCCATGCCATGCCTGCCGACGAAACCCAGCTGCTCTACAGCCTGTGCCTGCATGGACGCGGTGAACTGGGTCTGGCGCCTGATGAATATGCGGGGCTGACGATGGTGCTGCTTCGCCTGTTGGCTTTTAAACCGTCAGGCTCTGTTGTTCAGGCGACTGCCGGGGCGCAGTCTGCCGCCATCAGGATTGCACCGGGGAGTGCCGTCGAGCCGGTAAAAAAGTCGCTGCCTGATCAAGTCGCGGCGCCTGCTGTCAGCGACTTTCATGCGGTACAAGTCGAGGCGGAGCCCGTAGTGCAACTGGCAGACCCGTATCAGGCCTTGCCCACCCGAGAGGCACCAGCACTGGCGCTGACGTCGGCTTATGAGCAAAATATAGCGTCTGCGCATATAGACAGTGCGCCGAGCGCTATGAATAGTAAACCGTTCGCTGAGGCTGCGCCAACACCCAAGCAGCCACCGGAAAATATTGCAACAGAAGGCGCTTCCCTTGACGATGTATGGGAACAGATCGTCAATCAGTTGGTGTCAGCGGAATCTATTGCAGCCCTGACGCGTGAACTGGCGTTGCAGTCGCAGTTGTGCAGCCGCCGGGAAAGCCTCTGGACGCTGCGCGTCGAACGCGAGTCATTGAACCAGGCGGCGGCGCGTGAAAAGCTGAAGGTTGCGCTTCAGACGATATTGGCCGATCCTGCGCTCCAGTTGGCCGTCGAATTGGGCGAAGTGAACGACACGCCGGCGCGCCGGAACAGTGCAGCGTTGGCCGGGCGTCAGCGTACTGCAGAGCTGTTGATTCAAAACGACCCCTTTGTGCAGGACATGATCCGCGAATGGGGCGCCCGGATTGTTCCTGGCAGTATCAAGAGCGTTTTGTCCTGAGCCGGTCTGCGCTTTGACACCTTCAGCCGATATGATCAACGACAGTTTCAGCAACCCTATCCAAAGGAAAAAACATGTTCAACAAAGGACAACTCGCAGGCCTCATGAAGCAGGCACAGGCCATGCAGGACAACCTGAAAAAAGCCCAGGACGACCTGGCGTTTGTCGAAGTCACGGCCGACGCCGGCGCCGGACTGGTGAAAGTCACCATGACGTGCAAGCATGACGTCAAGCGTATCGAGATCGATCCCAGCCTGCTGGCAGAAGACAAGGACATGCTTGAAGACCTGGTGGCCGCCGCCTTCAATGCTGCCGTTCGCAAGGCCGAGGAAGTCAGCCAGGAAAAAATGGGCAAGCTCACGGCGGGCATGCCAGCGCTGCCAGGCGGCATGAAGTTTCCTTTTTAATTTATTGGAGGGCAGTCCGACGCAGGCGCATGTCTTTTTGTCTCTCTATCCCCTGCTGATTTATACCCGTATTGACGAATGCAGTAAATGAACATAAACGCCCTTGACGGCCTGTCCCAGGCATTGCGCAAACTTCCAGGCGTAGGTGCCAAGTCGGCAGCACGCATGGCCTTTCACCTGCTGCAGCACGACAAGTCTGGCGCTTTGCAGATTGCGCGCGCACTGGACCACGCAGTTCAAAGCATTGGGCACTGCGCGTTGTGCAACACCCTGACCGAGCAGGAGGTTTGTGTGACCTGCGCTGATACGCAGCGCGACCGCTCCAAGCTTTGCGTTGTGGAAACACCGGCCGATCAAGCGGCGCTTGAGCGAACGCTTGCCTATCGGGGCCTGTATTTTGTGCTGATGGGCAAGCTTAGCCCGCTGGACGGCATAGGCCCGAACGACATCGGCCTGCAAAAATTATTTGATCGTGTGGCGCCCCGAAATGACAACGGAGAACTTTTGCCGACTGCTGACCGTGAAGTTCAGGAAGTTATTTTGGCGACCAATTTCACTGCCGAAGGGGAAGCCACAGCGCATGTAATTGGCCAGGCGCTTAAAAGCCGCGGCATGCAAGTCACACGTTTGGCGCGCGGCGTACCGGTGGGCAGCGAACTGGAATATGTAGACTTGGGAACAATTGCCCACGCATTGACCGATCGGCGATGAGCTTGCGGACAGCCTGAACCGTTGTCAGGAAGAAAAAATAAGGTTTTTCATGACGCTCGAATATTTCACGATCGCTTACTGGTGCATTCTGGTGGCGTCCTTGCTGCCTATCATCTGCGCCGGCATTGCCAAATATGGATTGATGCGAACCGCTCCTGAAAAAGGCGGCTACGACAACAACAATCCCCGGTCCTGGCTGGCAAGTCAGACGGACTGGCGGGCACGGGCCAATGCAGCACAGGCCAACACCTTTGAGGCTAACCCTTTCTTTTTTGCCGCAGTCATCATTGCCCAACAGCTGCAGGCCAGCCAGGTTCTGCTCAACAGTCTTGCCGTACTGTATGTTGCACTGCGTGTCGTCTACATCGCGCTTTATGTCGGCAACAAGGCCAATGCGCGCTCCATCATTTGGGCGCTGTCCTTTTTCATTAACATAGGCATTCTTTTTTCTGGTTTTCGCTGACTCGTTTGAACTTTCTGATTCACTTTTTACAACATAAATAGTTTTTTGTTACATTCATACACGGGATGATCCTGATGCGGAATTCTTTCGGGCTCGATATGCTGAAACGCATGGTTACAGAGCAGAAAGAAATTTGGAATGGAACGTTTCCCTCGCATCTCCCGTCGGCTATTTACTGGCACCAGCGTGCTGGCGGCGGCAACACTTTGTTGGCCTGCACTACATGCACAAGGTCAGCCTGAAATTAGAAAAATCACAATCTCGGTGGACAACAAGGCCGCTTTGTCCAGCCTGCCCCTGACCATTTCCGAGCATCTTGGTTACTTTCGGGTTGAAGGCCTTGTCGTTGAAATTAACAACTATGAAAGCGGAGCCCAAGCAGTGCATGCGCTGACAGGAAAATCGGCTGATATCTGTTTGGCAGGTTTCGAGCACATTATTCACCTGCAGGCAGCTCAGCAGATGGTTCAGTCGATTGTGCTGCTCGGCAGGGCATCTCAGATTGCCTTTGGGATTTCGACACGAAGTCTTTCGCGTTACAAATCAATTGCGGAATTGAAGGGCAGGAAAATAGGCGTTATCGCATTGAAAAGCGCAAGTACCCTGATGGCTTCCATGGTGTTAGCCCAAGGCGGTTTGAGCGCCAGTGATGTCAGCTTTTTGGAAGTTGGCGAGTTGGAAGGCGCATTGGCTGCGCTGCGCTCTGGTCAAGTGGATGCCATTAGCCACACTGACCCGCTCATGACCATTCTGGAGCAAAAAGGGGAGGTCCGGATCATCAGCGACGCCCGCACCCTCAAGGGTACAGCTGAATTGTTTGGCGGCCCCATGCCAGCGGCCTGCCTGTTTGCGCAACATGACTTCATCCGGAAAAATCCCAATACATGCCAGGCACTGGCCAATGGCATGGTGCATGGCCTGAAGTGGCTTCAGACGGCTGGACCGGGAGATATCATCAAAACCGTTCCCGAAAACTACTTGCTGGGTGACCGTGGGCTGTACATCGCCTCTTTCAACAAGGTACGAGAATCCATTTCCCTGGATGGCATCCTTGCCGACGAAGCACCGCGCACTGCATTAAAGGCGATTGCCGGTTTTGACGCGAGCATTAGAGCCAGCAAAGTTGACTTGTCGAAGACGTACACCAACTCATTTGCACAGCGGGCCAAAGAGCGTTTCAAGGCTTGAATCCAAACCCTGTGAGAATAATGGATCGTGTACAAACGGTTTGCCAGCACGCTTGCAATCAATACATGTCGTCCTGCAACTTGCATCAACTTGATTGTCTAGCGTAGCGATTGAGTTGTTCGTACATTCCCGCTTCAGGCCGATACGGAACCTTCAATCCATAAATATCAAGAGAGTATCCATGAATCTTCACATGAACATTGGTCCGATCGTGGCGCTGATAGCAGGTATTTTGATCCTGCTGATCCCACGTCTTCTGAACTATATCGTCGCCGTCTACCTGATTGTCATTGGTCTGATTGGCCTGTTTGGAACCGGCTCGTTGCGGATTTGACATGGCCAGACTGGCTGCCCCTCAATCATCGGTGATTTACTTTCTTTTTGACTTGACCACTGCCTTGCCAGTGTCGCGCCTGACGGCCTGAACCGCAGTTTTTGACCTTGATCCGCTAGGCTTGCCAACCGCATTTTTGGCCAGTCCGCGTGCGGTGATGGGCAGATGCAGAACTATTTGCTGGCCCCGCTTGAAGGCTGTCTGAATATTGACATTGTTCCAGCTGGCAACGCTGGATTCAGCCACGTTATACCGACTGGCAATGCTCGTAACAGACTCGCCTTTGCGAGCCCTGACCGTCGTACGGCGCGTGGTGATTTCAGGCGCCAGCGAAACTTGGGCATTGTCCGCCACCTGGCTGCTGACGTCGTTGTCCATCCGGGCAGGGCGCGGCACGAGCAGCGTCGAGCCTGCCTTGATAAGCATGCGAGGCGGAATATTGTTCATGCTGCGCAGATCGGATTCGTTCATTCCGGTGTGCCGTGCCGCTTCCGTAACGTTCATGGTGCTGGGCGCTGTCCAAGCGGTCCAGCTGGCATATTGGCCTTGGGTGTAGGCGTCGAAGTTGCGCTGAAATACCAATGCGTTGTCCCAAGGCAGCAAGATTTGCGGCGTTCCCGATGCCAGGATGACAGGGCGGCGGGCAGAAGGGTTGAGCGCTTTGAAAACATCGATTTCAACATCGGCCAGCCGTGCCGCCAGGGCGACGTCAATATCTCGCGTGATCTGCACCTGCTGAAAATACGGGTGGTTCTCAATCAGCGGCAGTTCTGTATTGAACGCCTGTGGATTGGCAACAATATTTTTTACCGCTTGAAGCTTGGGTACATAAAGGCGTGTTTCTGCCGGCATGTTGAGCTCGTCGTAAGTTGTTCCCAGCCCTGCTTTCTGATTTTTTGCAATGGCCCGGCCGACGCTTCCTTCGCCCCAGTTGTAAGCGGCCAATGCCAAGTGCCAGTCGCCAAACATGCCATGGAGTTTTTGCAGATAGTCGAGCGCTGCGCGCGTCGATGCCAGCACGTCGCGACGGTCATCTCTGAAATTATTTTGTTTGAGGTCGAAATATTTTCCGGTAGCGGGCATGAATTGCCACATGCCAGCTGCCTTGGCGCTGGATACCGCCTGCGGATTAAAGGCGCTTTCAATGAAGGGAAGCAGGGCCAACTCGGTCGGCATTTGCCGGCGCTCCAGTTCTTCGACGATGTGAAACAGGTATTTGCTGGAGCGCTCGGTCATGCGCTGGATGTAATCAGGGCGGCTGGCGTACCACTGCTCGCGGTCTGTCACCAGTTCGTTTTGCAAGTCGGGCATTGCAAATCCTTTGCGAATCCGGTCCCATAGTTCCTTGGGCGGCTCGGTGGAGGCAATAGGGAAGGAATTTACCTGGCCGGGTGTGATGGCGCGCAATGGGCCGGTTGGAATCCTCTGGCCCGGGATGGTTCCGGGCCCGGTAGACAGCACCGGGTCGTCCGGCAGGCCTGGCGGCTGCGTGGCGCAACCTGCCAGAACAACCAATGCCATCAGGAACGCAAGTGAAACCAGCCGAAAGCGCTGGAAGGAAAAACAGGATGAAGCAAAAAAGGAAAGCTGGGCGGTTCGAGGGACAGATGTCATTTGAATTGGTTTTTCCATTGCCGCAGGGCAGAAAATACAGTGCTGTCGTCATGGGTTGACGCATCAAGGTGGTGAACGGCGGTCATGGTGTCGGTTTCGCGCGTTCGTAAAAAAGTATTGATCAGGACTTCCAGTCTGATGGTACAGGGCAGGCTTGCTCTGTTTGCGCAACTGGCGGCAATGCTTTTCACAAGTATCCAATTCCGCATTATCAGGCTCAAAGGCAAGCTCAAAACGCAAGTTGGCTACCATGTACTTGTGTGCGCAGCAGACACGTGTTTCGCCGGCAATGCACCAAGCTTGTCATCGATGCCAGCATATGCGCTGGAGCTGCTTTAAACAGATAGACGTAACTCACTGAAAAAATTGTCGACAAATGCGGAAACAGGAATCAAAAACATGCAGCGGTTTCGATGAATTCAGAAATTACAGGATTGACAGAGTGGCTTGATACCCCGCCGGGGGCCTATTTGCTCGCTTGGGAACGTTCCCTCTTTGATCTGGCTGTGAGTGATATTTTTGGCTACCATGCTCTGCAACTGGGGTTTCCTGAGCTTGATGCGTTGCAAGCCAACCGCATGCCGCACAAATGGGTGGCCCTAGATGCCTTCGAAAAACAGACCTTACCCCTTCCTTCAAAAAGCAGACCGAATAATCGGACAGGGCCTGAGTCGATTAGTTCCCCACGCGCTGCCTTGTATGCCGATTCGGCAGCGCTGCCGTTTCCCGAAAGCAGCCTGGATTTGGTGGTTCTGCCGCACACACTGGAGCTTGGCATTGACCCGCATTCCACCTTGCGCGAGGTGGCGCGCGTTCTCGTACCTGATGGGCGGGTGGTCATAAGCGGCTTCAATCCGGCCAGTCTCTGGGGGTTGCGCCAGCAACGTGGTCACTTTTACCAGCGTTTTGGATACGAGGGACTTTTTTTGCCGGATGCTGGCGAATACATTGGCTATTGGCGGCTTCGCGATTGGCTCAGGCTGCTCGACTTCGAGGTGGAATCGGCTCAGTTTGGTTGCTATCGCCCTGCGCTGAAAAGTCAGCATTGGCTGGACCGGTTTAACTGGATGGACCGCGCCGGAAAACGCTGGTGGCCGATCTTTGGGGCGGTCTATTTTCTGGTGGCCGTCAAGCGTGTGCGCGGCATGCGCTTGTTGGAGCCTGACTGGAAAACACGCAAATCACCAGTGTCTGCTCCTGCCATCGTGGCCAGCAGGAAGCCCGCCGGCTGGGTCAAAATAAGCGACTGAGATTTTCCCAATTTTTAAACCCACCAGGCATTCCTGGCACCACAAGTAGTCCATGACCGATTTAGCAGCAGAGCCACACGTTCCCAGTCAACACATCGTGATTTACACCGACGGTGCCTGCAAGGGCAACCCCGGGCCTGGTGGCTGGGGTGCCTTGCTGTCAGGAAGCGGTACCGAGAAAGAAATTTTCGGTGGCGAGATGGAAACGACCAACAACCGCATGGAGATGACCGCTGTCATCGAGGCCCTTGCGGCCCTGAAAAGACCTTGCAATGTGACCCTTTACCTTGACAGCCAGTATGTACTCAAGGGCATCACCGAGTGGATTCATGGCTGGAAAGCCCGGGGCTGGCGCACGGCGGCAAAGGCACCCGTCAAGAATGTCGATTTGTGGCAGCGGCTGGATGCGCTGATGGTGTCCAGTGGGCACACCATTGATTGGCGTTGGGTCAGGGGTCACAACGGCGATCCGGGCAACGAACGCGCTGATGCGCTGGCCAACAAGGGCGTGGAACGCGCACTAGGACGCATTTGATGCAGCCCGGCGCCAGAGCCCTGACGCGTCTGGCTTTGCAAAAAATTCGCCTTTGGGCCAGAGCGTTGGTGAGCGGCGGTTTCAAGCTCGGTTAATTCCAGCGTGTACCCTGCGTTTTTCCATCCTTCCTGCTACATACATTTGCGATTTCTTTTCTGTCAGGTTAACTTTCTACTCCCTCCCACCATGGCATCAAAAGCAATTTATACCGTGATTGCCGTTGCAGGCAGCATCATGCCGACTTCAGGCATATCTCCTGCCGTGCATAAACCAGCCACCACTGCCATCCGCAATCCGGGCTGAGTCCTGGCTTTTGCCCGAGTTTTCGTGACCAACGCCGGACTGCCGCATGTAACTCGCTGAAATATCCATCCGCCGCCCGGTGTTCGCCACCGTGCTGTCGCTGCTCATTGTGCTGGTCGGTGCGGTCAGCTTCAACCGGCTGACGGTGCGTAAATATCCCAAGATCGACGAGCCGGTCGTCACCGTGAGTGTTCGCTATGCCGGCGCCTCGGCCGAAGTCATCGAGTCGCAAGTGACCAAGCCGCTGGAAGACTCGATTGCCGGCATCGACGGCGTGGATGTCATCACCTCGTTCCGCCGCGCTGACCAAGGGCAGATCAGTGAGCGCTTCCGGTTGGAGAAAGACGCCGATTCGGCTGCCGCCGAGGTGCGCGACCGCACCTCCGGGGTGCGCAACAAGCTCCCGCAGGCGATTGAAGAGCCAGTAATCGCCAAGGTCGAAGCCGACGCGTTTCCGGTCATCCAGCTGGCGTTTTCCAGCGAATCCCTGACGCCGCTGCAAATCAACGACCTGGTCAACCGCATCGTCAAGCCGCGCCTGCAAACCGTCACTGGCGTGGCCGACGTGCGTATTTTCGGCGAACGCAAGTACGCCATGCGCATCTGGCTGGACACCGACAAGCTGGCCTCCTACCGACTGACGACGCAGGATGTCGAGTACGCGATTCGCCGCAGCAACCTGGAACTGCCCGCAGGCCGCATTGAGTCGCAACAGCGTGAATTCAGCGTGACATCGCAAACCAGCCTGCTCAAGCCGGTGCAGTTTGGCGCGATCGTGATCAAGACCGTGAACGGGTTTTCAGTCAGGGTTCGCGATGTGGCGCGGGTCGAGGAAGGCGCGGCTGACGAACGCACCGTCGTCCGGCTGAATGGCCGCCCGGCCGTCGGCGTGGGCGTGATCCGCCAGGCCACGGCCAATCCGCTTGATTCGTCCAAAGGCGTGAAGGCCGCCATTCCCCAGCTCAAGGCAGTCCTGCCGCCCGATGTGCTGATCGACATTGCCAACGACAACTCGGTGTTCATCGATCGCTCGGTCAAGAACGTGTACCAGACCATCTTCGAGGCCGTCCTGCTGGTCGCGCTGGCGCTGGCCATCGGCCTGGTGGTCAATGACGCCATTGTGATGCTGGAAAACATCTTTCGCCATATCGAGGAGGGCATGGACCCGTTTTCCGCCGGCTTGCCAAAAACCCCGGCATCGTCTCGCCCGACGTGGACCTGCGGCTGAACAAGCCTGAACTGCGCATCGATGTGGAGCGCGACAAGGCAGCCGACCTGGGGGTGAGTGTTGAAGTCGTGGCCAAGGCTATTGAAACGCTGCTTGGCGGTCGCAACATGACCCGCTACAAGCGCGGTGCCGAGCAATACGACGTGGTGGTGCAAACAGCCGCCAGCGGCCGCACCACACCCGAAGACATTGACCGTATTTACGTGCGCGGCCGCAATGACGCCATGATCCCGCTTTCCAGCCTGGTCAAGGTAACCGAAAGCGTGTCGCCGCGCGAGCTGAACCATTTTGACCAACGCCGTTCAGTGTCCATCACTGCCAGTTTGGCGGCTGATTCTTCGCCGGGTGAAGCGCTTGTATTCATGGACCAGACGGCCGCCAAAGTTTTGAAGTCCGGATACAGCACCGACCTGAACGGCACGTCAAGGGAATTCAGGAATTCGCAAGGGGCCCTGGTGATTGTGTTCGTGCTGGCGCTAGTATTCATTTTCCTGTTGCTGGCCGCACAGTTCGAGAGCTTAGTCGATCCGCTGGTGATCATGCTGTCGGTGCCACTGTCGATGATTGGCGCATTGCTGGCGCTCAAGTGGAGCGGCGGCTCGCTCAATGTCTATTCGCCGATCGGGTTGATCACGCTGGTTGGCCTCATCACGAAGCACGGCATCTTGATTGTCGAGTTCACAAACCTGCTGCGCATGCAGGGCATGGAGATGATCGATGCGCTGGTGAAAGCATCTTCGCAGCGGTTGCGCCCCATCTTGATGACCACCGGCGCCATGGTGCTGGGCGCATTGCCGCTGGCGCTGGCTTCAGGCGCCGGGGCTGAAAGCCGTACCCAGATTGGCTGGGTCATCGTGGGGGGCATGTCGCTGGGCACGCTGCTGACCGTGTTTGTGGTGCCAACGATGTATGCGCTGTTTGCCCGTTCTTCGGTGCCCGGCGCGAAAACTGCCGAGGTGCGGGAGGCGCCTGCCGGGCAATAGCCGCTGGCTGGCAAATAAAGATGTCAAAAGTAATGATTTCCCGTCATTCGTTCCCGCATTGGCGGGAAGCCAGCCACACGGACTGAAGCGCTCAAGTGTTTGCCAATATCACCCGAGGCACTCAAACGGTTGACCCCGATTTTCTTCTGGACTTTTGGGCCTGCGTACAGTGGTGAAGCACTGCTTTTGCTCAAATACATCCACGGCGCAATCTTGCGCTGGCTTGGCGTTAAAACAAGAGGGTGAAAATAATGAAACTGCTGATCTGGGGCGTGACCGGTTTTTTTGCGTTGTTGTGGACCGGTGCCGCTTCCATGCTGGCGGCTGCTCTCAACTGGCTGGCCGCCTCGTCCGCTGATCCGGCAATTCGCGGCGCTCAGGCCATGGCGCAGTGGCCCTTGCCCGACTGGCTGGCCGCGTGGATGCCGCCCGGCGTCATTGAGCCGCTGAAGGCCAGTATCAGCGAACTGATGGATTCCGTGGTCACGGCCACCAGCTGGATCGTGCCAATGCTGGGCTGGCTGTCGCCGCTGGTCTGGGTCATCTGGGGAGTGGTGCTGGTGCTAATGCTGGTGTTGGCCGGCGGCTTTCATATTCTGTCGGCGCGCAATTCCCGCCCGGCGGCCTGAAGCAATACCGGTTTCAAATGGCGCCAGCTGCCATTGATTTGAAAGGACAGGTAGCGATGCGCCGGAACGCCGCGTTGCCAGGCTACTTCATAATCGCCTTGGTGTAGTTTGCCGCGCACCATGCCCATGTCGATCAACTGGCTCTTATGTAGAGGCCGGCTGATTTTCACCAACAAGAATCAATTTTTTCAGAGTCGAAATTTCAAACGACAAGGGTTTGAAAAATTGACTTGATGCAGTTATTTTTTTCAAATCAGTGCAATCATTCGCAAAGTTGTAAAACAAACTTCGCTGCTGCAAGGTCAAGCAAGGGCCTGCCTGTTTGCTTCGGAAATGGAATTACACTGCCTCACCGCCATCTCCAATGCCATGCATCCCCTTGTTCGCCACGCCTGCCCATCAGGCCCTATGACCTCAAACCGTCGCAACCGTTTTGCCACGGTAGTGTTTGCGTTGGCGAGTCTGTTGTTCATGCATTTCGCCGTGGCCGCCTATTCTTGCCCTGGCGGTCTGGCGATGGGCATCAAGGCGGCGGAGATCACCATCACGACGCAGGTTGACATGCCTTGCGCCGAATCCATGGCGTTCACCATGGATGACGAGCAACCCAGCCTGTGCCATGCGCATTGCCAGGCCAGCCAGCAGAGTACCGACAAATACCAGGTGCCTGGAATCGCAACTCTGGCTGATCTGGGAACCGACTTCCCGCTGCCCCGCGTTGTCCCCACACCCATGGGTGCGGCGCTGCAAGCACCGCTTCTCAGGCGCACCACCGTGCCGCCTTTGACCGTGCGCAACTGCTGCTTTCGTATTTAAATCCTCCAGCTCCTAGCCACTGCCTGAGCACGCCATGCGTGCCGGCAGCTTGTTTTGTTGTCTGGAGGTTTTATGTTTTCTCTTTGTTCCATGGGTCTCATTCGACGGGTCGCAGCGGCTGCGCTGCTGGCTAACGCCACAATGCCGCTTTGGGCGGCCGAACCCTTGTCTTTGCCGCAAGCACAGCAGCTGGCTGCCGCCCGGTCCCAGCAATTGCTGGCCCAGGATGCCAGCGCGAAAGCGGCGCGGGAAATGGCGGTGTCGGCCGGCCAGTTGCCCGATCCGGTCCTCAAACTCGGCGTGACCAACCTGCCGGCCGATGGCCCGGACCAATTCAGCCTGACGCGCGACTTCATGACGATGCGCTCTGTGGGCGTCATGCAGGAAATTACCCGCAGTGACAAGCGACAGGCGCGGTCTGCCCGTCTTGAGCGAGAAGCCGAAACGGCCGAAGCGGGGCGCCGGGTGGCGCTTGCCAGCTTGCAGCGCGAGACAGCCATTGCCTGGCTCGACCGTTTTTACCAGGAACGAATGCGCGGGTTACTGCGCACCCAGCGGGACGAAGCCAAGCTGCAGATCGAAGCGGCAGATGCCCTCTACCGGGGTGGTCGCGGATCGCAGGCTGACCTCTTTGCGGCGCGCTCTGCGGTGGCGCAACTTGACGACCGACTGGCGTTGGCCGATCGGCAAATTGAAACCGCAACCACCCAACTGGCCCGCTGGGTAGGTGCCGAAGCCGCAAAGCCACTGGGTGCGCCGCCTGCCCTTGATAGGGTCAGCCTGCATTCGGGAAATCTCGAATCTCAGCTTGCAAACCAGCCAGAAATTGATGTTTTGATGCGCAAGGAGGCCACGGCACAAGCCGATGTCGAGTTGGCGCTGGCAAACAAAAAATCCGATGTCAGCGTCGAGCTGATGTATTCCCAGCGTGGACCGGCTTTCTCCAACATGGTTTCGATAAATATGTCGATTCCGCTGCAATGGAATCAAAAAAACCGCCAAGACCGGGAGCTTGGGGCCAGGCTGGCTTTGCTGGAGCAGGTGCGCGCCGAACGCGAAGAAGGCACGCGCATGCAAGTCGCGCAGACGCTGGCAATGTTGCAGGAGTGGCGCAGCAACCGTGAACGCCTGGGCCGCTATGACGCCTCGCTGTTGCCGCTGACCTCAGAACGAACGCGCGCTGCCATCGCGGCCTATCGCGGTGCGGCGGGGTCGCTCACTGCCGTGCTGGAGGCGCGGCGTGGGGAAGTCGATATGCAAATGGAAAGACTCCGCCTGGAGATGGACACTGCGCGCCTGTGGGCCCAGATCAACTATCTGATTCCTGCGGCGAAAGACATGGCTTTCAACGCACACCCATGAACCTACAACCAAAAAAAAGAACATGAAACTCAAACCCCTCATCATTGGCTTGGTCATGGCCAGCCTTCTCAGTGTCGCCGGCTACGGCGTGTACATGGTCGGCATGCAGCGCGGCATGGGCATGGCCCCAGCTGCCGTTTCCATCCCTCAAGGCCCCAATGCCGCGACCGGTACGGTTCCGCAAAGCATCGCCGAAGGCGAAGATGCCACCCGCCGGCATATCAGCTCTGGCATCAAGGCGGGCGATATGGACCCTGTCGCTGGCAAGAAGGTCCTGTATTACCAGGACCCGATGGTGCCTGGCAACAAGTTCGACAACCCGGCCAAATCTCCCTTCATGGACATGATGCTGGTGCCCGTCTATGCCGGCGGCGATGGTGACCAGGGAAAGGTGACCGTGAGTGCCCGCGTCCAGCAAAACCTGGGGGTGCGCACCGCACAGGTAACCGAAGGCACACTGTCGCCAAAAATGTCTGCTGTCGGCAGCATAGCCTTCAACGAGCGCGACCAGGCCATCGTCCAGGCACGTGCAACCGGTTATGTGGAACGCCTGTATGTGCGTGCCACGCTGGATCGGGTCGCCAAGGGCCAGCCACTGGCCGAACTCTATGTGCCGGACTGGGTGGCCGCTCAGGAGGAATTTCTTTCGGTGCGTCGCATGCAAGGCACCGATCTGGCCGTGCTGGTCGACGGTGCCCGCCAGCGCATGCGCCAGGCCGGCATGAGCGACGCGCAGATTCGGGGGGTGGAAACCTCTGAAAAAATCCAGGCGCGCATCACCGTCGTGGCCCCCATCGCCGGGGTGCTGGTGGAATTGATGGCCCGCGAGGGCATGACCGTGATGCCAGGGGCCACCTTGTTCCGCATCAACGGCTTGTCCACGGTCTGGGCCAATGCCGAGGTGCCCGAGGGCCAGGCCGCGTTGGTACGCGTGGGGGCCAAGGTGCAGGCCAGCAGTCCGGCCGTGCCGGGAATGACGTTTGAGGGCAAGGTGCAGGCTATCTTGCCGGAGGTGAACGCGGCCACCCGGACACTGAAAGCCCGGCTTGAACTGGCCAATCCTGGCGATCGCCTGGTTCCCGGCATGTTCGTTGAGATGCAGTTCACGGACACGCGTAACGAAAAAGCCCTGCTGATTCCGACCGAAGCAGTGATCCAGACCGGCAAGCGCATGGTGGTGATACTGGCCGAGGACAATGGCAGGTTTCGCCCGGTCAATGTGCAGGCCGGGATCGAAAGCGGCGGACAGACCGAGATCAAGCGCGGCCTGTTGGCCGGTCAACGCGTGGTGGTGTCTTCGCAATTCCTGATCGATTCCGAGGCCAGCCTTAAAGGGGTCGAGGCACGTCTCAATGAGGCGCCCAAGCCAGCGGTTGCCAGCGCAGCGCTGCGGTATGAAAGTGAAGCGAAGCTCGATGCCATGGGTCCTGATGCACTCACCCTGTCCCATGGCCCCATCCCGGCGCTGAAGTGGGGCGCGATGACCATGGATTTCAAGCGTCCGCCCGCTGAGAAGCTGCCGCCCAATCTGCAAGCTGGCGACCGGGTGAGTTTTGAGTTTTACATGGATGCCGAGGGATTGCCGCAACTCACCCGCGTATCCCCGCTGGCACCTATGCCTCAAGCCGCCGGAGGCGCCAAGTGATTGCCCAACTCATTCGCTGGTCAATCGTCAACCGCTTTCTGGTGCTGCTGGCGACCGTGATGCTGGGCGCCTGGGGCGTGTATTCGGTGCTTAAAACCCCCCTTGATGCCTTGCCGGACCTGTCCGATGTCCAGGTGATCATCCGGACCACCTACCCGGGCCAGGCGCCGCGCATTGTCGAGAACCAGATCACCTACCCGATGACGACGACGATGCTCTCGGTGCCCGGCGCCAAGACGGTGCGGGGCTACTCGTTCTTCGGCGATTCCTACGTTTATGTGCTGTTCGAGGATGGCACCGACCTTTACTGGGCGCGCTCGCGGGTGCTGGAGTACCTGAACCAGGTGCAGTCGCGCTTGCCCGCAGGCGCCAAGGCCACGCTTGGGCCGGATGCAACGGGTGTCGGCTGGATTTACCAGTATGCGCTGGTCGACCGCAGCGGGACGCAGGATGCCGGCCAGCTCAGGGCCTTGCAGGACTGGTTTTTGAAGTATGAATTGAAAACCATCCCCAATGTGGCCGAGGTCGCCTCGGTGGGCGGCATGGTGCGCCAGTACCAGATCGTGCTCGACCCTGACAAGCTGGCCGCTTACGGCATCCCGCACACCAAGGTGGTAGAAGCCGTACAAAACGCCAATCAGGAAGCCGGCGGTTCGGTGCTCGAAATGGGTGAAGCTGAATACATGGTCCGGGCATCAGGCTATCTGCAAGGCCTGGACGACTTCCGGAAAATACCGCTCATGACGACCGACGCCGGTGTATCTGTACGCCTGGGCGACGTGGCACGTATCCAGATAGGGCCTGAAATGCGGCGCGGCATCGGCGAGCTTGACGGTGAAGGCGAAGCCACCGGCGGCGTCATCGTGATGCGTTCCGGAAAAAATGCGCTGGAGACCATTGCAGCGGTCAAGAAAAAACTCAAGACCCTGCAGGCCAGCCTGCCCCAGGGCGTGGAAATCGTGCCGGTGTACGACCGTTCGGGCCTGATCGAGCGTGCGGTGGAGAACCTGACGTACAAGCTGCTGGAAGAGTTTTTGGTGGTCGCGGTGGTGTGTTTTATTTTCCTGTTTCACATGCGCTCGGCCCTGGTTGCGATCATCTCGCTGCCACTGGGCATCCTGACGGCATTCATCGTGATGCGCTACCAGGGCGTCAACGCCAACATCATGTCGCTGGGCGGCATTGCGATTGCCATTGGCGCCATGGTCGATGCGGCAGTGGTGATGATCGAGAACGCGCACAAACACCTGGAAAACTGGAACCACAAGCACCCGGACGAAAAACTCGAAGGGCCTGCCCGCTGGCACGTCATTGGCGAGGCGGCTGCCGAGGTGGGCCCGGCGCTGTTTTTCTCGCTGTTGATCATCACGCTGTCGTTCATTCCGGTGTTCACACTGGAGGGCCAGGAGGGGCGCTTGTTCTCGCCGCTGGCCTTCACCAAGACCTATGCCATGGCCGCCGCCGCCGGCTTGTCGATCACCTTGATTCCGGTGCTGATGGGCTACCTGATCCGGGGCCGTATTCCCGATGAAAAGAGCAATCCGCTGAATCGCTTGCTCATCGCTGTCTATCGCCCCTTGCTGGAAGTGGTCCTGCGTGCGCCCAAGATGACGCTGGTGGTAGCTGGCGTGGCTTTGGTGCTCAGCCTTTGGCCCTTGCAGCACATCGGCAGCGAATTCATGCCCCGACTTGACGAAGGCGATCTGCTTTACATGCCCACGGCCTTGCCGGGTCTCTCGGCGGGCAAGGCGGCCGAACTGCTGCAGCAGACCGATCGCCTGATCAAAACCGTTCCCGAGGTGGCCAGCGTCTATGGCAAGGCGGGCCGCGCTGAAACCGCCACGGACCCGGCACCGATGGAAATGTTTGAAACCACCATCCAGTTCAAGCCCAAGGACCAGTGGCGCGCCGGCATGACCGCCGACAAGCTGGTCGAGGAACTGGACCGCATCGTCAAGGTGCCGGGCCTGTCCAACATCTGGGTGCCGCCGATCCGCAACCGCATTGACATGCTGGCCACCGGCATCAAGAGCCCGGTGGGGGTGAAAGTGGCGGGTGCCGACCTTGCCACGATTGACCGGATTACCGGCGAGATCGAGCTGGCGCTCAAAGATGTCCCGGGTGTGAGCAGCGCGCTTGCCGAACGCCTGACGGGCGGGCGTTACGTGGACATCGACATCCGGCGCGACGACGCCGCGCGCTACGGGCTGAATATCTCAGACGTGCAGTCGGTCATCTCGTCTGCTATCGGGGGTGAAAATATCGGGGAAACCGTCGAGGGACTGCAGCGTTTCCCGATCAATATGCGCTACCCCCGAGAGATGCGGGATTCTTTGGAGAAACTTCGAAATCTGCCCATCATCACCAAGCGTGGCCAGCGTCTGGTGCTGTCCGACGTGTCGGATGTAAAAGTCACAGACGGCCCCCCCATGCTTCGCAGCGAAAACGCCCGGCTGACAGGCTACGTTTACGTGGATATTCGTGACCGGGACTTGCGCTCTGCCGTGAAGGACATGCAGCAGGCTGTGGCCAAACAGGTTAATTTGCCGCCAGGCTATTCGATTTCCTGGTCAGGCCAGTTCGAGTTTCTGGAGCGTGCCACGGCCAAGCTCAAGGTGGTGGTGCCGTTCACGCTGCTCATTATCTTTGTGCTGCTCTACCTGTGCTTTGGCTCCTTCGGAGAAGCGTTGCTGATCATGGCGACACTGCCTTTCGCCATGGTGGGGGGGATCTGGCTGCTGTATTTGCTCAACTACAACTTCTCGGTGGCGGGCGCTGTCGGGTTCATTGCGCTGGCAGGGGTGTCTGCGGAATTCGGCGTGATCATGCTTTTGTACTTGAAAAGTGCGTGGAACGACCGCATCGAGGGCGGCAAGGCCACTGCCGACGATCTGCTGGATGCCATTCGGGACGGTGCCGTGCTGCGAGTCCGGCCCAAGGCCATGACGGTGGCGGTGATCCTGGGCGGCCTGGTTCCGATCATGTGGGGTGCGGGCACTGGCTCGGAGGTAATGCAGCGCATCGCCGCGCCCATGGTGGGCGGCATGATCACCGCGCCGCTGCTGTCAATGTTCGTGATTCCGGCTGTTTACCTGCTGATGCGCAGACCACGGCTGAAAACGTCGTCTCGTTGGCAGTTCTGGAAAGGCCGCCAGGCGCCCGCCTGACCTCCTGACCTGTCATGGCGCTATATGGCGCCGTCGAACATCATCACATCGACCTCATCGCCTACGGCGATGTTGCCCTGGTGGTGGTGCAGCACGATGAGCCCGTTGGCCTCGGCCATCGAGCGCAGCACGCCCGAGCCCTGACTGCCGGTGGTCTTGACCTGCAGCGAACCATCCGGCGCGGTTGAAACCCAGCCGCGCTGGTACTCGGTGCGGCCCGGTTTCTTGCGAAGGGCTTCGCGGCTGTGGGCCTTGAGCAGCAGCAGCGGCTCGGGTGTTGCGCCCATCATTTGCAGCAGGGCAGGGCGCACAAACGCCAGGAAGGTCACCATCACCGCCACCGGGTTGCCGGGCAGGCCAAACAACACCGCGCCTTTGCTTTCATTTTGATAGCTGTTAGTGCCCGTTCCACTTGCGCCAGGTGCCAATTTGATGTTTGAGATACGTCCCACCGCCATGGGCCGGCCCGGCCGCATGGCGATGCGCCAAAACGCCACGTCACCGAGCTTTTTCATCATCGCCTTGGTGTAGTCCGCCTCGCCGACGCTGACGCCGCCGGAAGTGATGATGGCGTCCGCCTGCCGGGCGGCGTTGGTGAACGCAGCTTCGAGCAGTGCGGGTTCGTCGCGCACCACGCCCAGGTCGATAACCTGGCAACCCAGTCGGCTGAGCAGGCCGAAGACGGTGTAGCGGTTGCTGTCGTACACGGCGCCTTCGCGCGGCGCTTCGCCCAGCGACAGGATTTCGTCGCCGGTGGAAAAGTAGGCCACGCGCAGGGGCCGCCAGGTTAACAGTGTTTTAAGACCCAAAGAGGCTGCCAGCCCAAGCCGGGCGGGCGTGAGAAGCTCGCCTTTTTGCAGCGCTGGCTGGCCCTGCGCCAGGTCTTCCCCGCGCAGGCGGCGGTTGTCCCCCAGACACAGCAGGCCCGCCGGAATCGTGACGGTTTCCTGCTCACCGGTTCGGCGCAACTGGACGAATTCCTGCGGAACCACCGTGTCCAGACCGGCCGGCATGATGGCCCCGGTCATGATCTTCACGCACTGGCCGGGATGGACGCTGCCCTGCCAGGCCTTGCCGGCCAGCGCCGTGCCAGCAACGTGCAACTCCAGCGCAGCATTTGACGCCAGTTCAGCACCTGAAAATGCAAAACCGTCCATGGCCGAGTTGTCATGCGGCGGCACGTCGAAGGGCGAAACCACATCGGCTGCGAGAACCCGGCCAAGCGCTTCAAACAAGGGCGTCTCGACCGTGTCCTGAACCGGCGTCACCAGCCGGGCCAGAAAATCGCGCACGCCGTCGGCCGTCATGGCCTGCGGGTCATAGCCCTGCAACTGGGCGGCAATGGCGTCGATGGCGTTCACGGCTGCCTGGCTTCGAGCTGATGCAGTTCGGCCAGCGTGTTGGCGTTGAAAAAGGCATGCGGCGCATCGCCGGGCTGGTCAAACGGCACGATGACGGTGTGGTGCTGCGCCGTCCAGGCGTCGATCTTGCGGCCGCCGGCCTGGGTGAAACGCGCCAGGCTTTCAAGCATGTCCACGCCCATCAGGCAAAACACCGGCTGCGGCCGCAACTGGCCAACTTCTTCACGCGCGGCGGCCACGGCAAAGTCAGCGCCTTCCCGCGCCATCGCGTCGGCCATGCGCGCGACCAGATCGGTGGGAAACAGCGGCGTGTCGCACGGCACGGTGAGCAGATAAGGTGTTTCGCACCGTTCCAGGCCTGTAATGAAACCGGCCAGCGGCCCCGCATAGTCGCCCAGCGAAGTGGTGTCAGGCCAGATCGGAACGCCAAAGGATTCGTAGGCAGACAGGTTGCGGTTGGCATTGATCATGATTTCGCCCACCTGCGGCGACAGCCGCATCAAGGTGTGCAATGCCAGCGGCACGCCGTTGAAGTTTTGCAGCCCCTTGTCCGCGCCCCCCATGCGCGAGCCGCGTCCGCCCGCCAGGATCACGCCCGTGATGGCTTCGGCATGCAAAGGTGTCTTCATGTTCATGGTCATCCAGTGTTCCTAAAAATGTGCATTATGCGAAGCGACAAGCGCAGTGGCGTCACCTCTTCCCCAGCAGGGGCCGCGGAACTGGCTTCGCCAGGCCGCAGGCGCAGCGGCCCCCTCGGGGGGCAGCGAACCACACGCAGTGGGGAGCGTGGGGGCCACACTCACCCGCCGATGTAACTCATTTCAATGCGCTTGGCATCGCCTGCCGGACTGGCATCGGGCGGCAACCCGGCGCGCAATTCCGAATAGCGGTCCGAACGCGCCTGCCAGATCGGCCCAATGGCAGCGGCGATCTGCTCGTCGGCCAGATTTCCGCGCAGCAAGGCGCGCAGGTCGTGGCCCTGGCTGGCGAACAGGCATAAAAACAGCTTGCCTTCTGTGGACAGCCGCGCGCGGTTGCATTCGCCGCAAAACGCCTGGGTCACACTGCTGATCACGCCAATTTCCCCCGCGCCGTCAAGATAGCGCCAGCGTTCGGCGGTTTCGCCGCTGTAGTTGGGGTCGATGGCCGTCAAGGGGAATTCGGCGTGCAAGCGATCAATCACTTGGCGGGAGGGCAACACCTCGTCCATGCGCCAGCCGTTGGTCGCGCCCACGTCCATGAATTCGATAAACCGCAGCACCGCGCCGGAATGCCGGAAATGCCGAGCCAGCGGCAGAATCTGGTGGTCGTTGGTACCGCGCTTGACGACCATGTTGACCTTGACCGGCGCCAGGCCGACCTGGTGCGCCACCTCGATACCCCGGAGCACGTCGGCGACCGGAAAGTCAACGTCGTTCATGCCGCGAAAAATCGCGTCGTCCAGCGCATCGAGACTGACGGTGACGCGCTGCAGACCGGCGTCCTTCAGCGACTGGGCTTTTCGGGCCAGCAGTGATCCATTGGTCGTCAGCGTGATGTCCAGCGGCTTGCCCCCAGGGGTTTGCAGCTTTGCCAGCATGCCGACCAGCACTTCCAGGTTCTTGCGCAGCAAGGGTTCACCGCCAGTAAGCCTGATTTTTTCGACGCCGTGGGCGACGAAAATCGTCGCCAGACGGGTGATTTCCTCAAAGCTCAGCAGCGAGCTTTGTGGCAAAAACGCATAGTCCTTGTCGAAAATCTCGCTCGGCATGCAGTAGTTGCAGCGAAAGTTGCAGCGGTCCGTCACGCTGATGCGCAAATCGCGCAGCGGCCGGCCCAGTGTATCGCTGAGCAGGCCGCTTGGCGCTGTCAGGTGGGCCGGGACGGCGGGAATGCGGCTGGCATAACGCAGGTCTGCCAGGGGAATGATCTTGCGTGGTGTGTCTGTCATGGTGATGGGCCTTAGGGGAGAATTTACCCCATCGGTCTGTCCCGCCCCCGCGCCGCCTGCTTTACCCACGGAAGATATGCGTGATCGGTGCGGCCCAGGTCAAGGGCTCGCGTCTTTTTTCCTCAGACACAACGGGCGCCATCCACCTCCAGGCACACGCCACTGATGAAGTCGGCCTCGTCGCTGGCCAAATAGAGCACCGCATTGGCCACGTCCAGCGCGGTCGAAAACCGCCCCAGCGGAATGCTCGCCCGAAAGCGTGCCTTGCGCGTTTCATCGAGCGGGCCGCCGGCAAAGTCGGCTGACAGGCCGGTGTCGGGGTTGAACACCGGGTTCACGCAATTGACCCGGATGTTGTCCGGCCCCAGTTCGGCCGCCAGCGACTTTGAGGTGGTGATGACTGCGCCCTTGGAGCCGTTGTACCAGGTCAGGCCGGGGCGGGGCCGCACGCCGGCGGTGGAGGCAATGTTGATGAAGCTGCCGCCGCCCTGGCTTCTGAACACCGGCGTCGCATGGATGGTCGCCAAATAGATGCTCTTGACGTTGATGGCGTAGCACTTGTCAAAATCGTCCTCGCTCACATCCAGCGCCGGCTGGTTGCGGTGCGTCCAGCCGGCATTGTTGACCATCACGTCAAGCCGGCCGTAACGCTGGACGGCAGCGTTGACCAGTGCCTTGACTTCATCCGATTTGGTGACATCGGCGGCAAAGAATGACGCGGTGCCGCCAGCCTTGACGATGGCGGCGACCACCTTTTCGCCCAGTTCGGCATGGATGTCGTTGACGATGACCTGGGCGCCTTGGGCCGCCAGCCGCCGGGCGATGCCTTCGCCGATGCCGCCACCGGAACCGGTGACGATGATGGATTTGTTCTTGACGCGCATGGGTGTTGTCTCCGGGTTGGTTACTATTTATTTGATAGCTGTCAGCGCTTGCCAGCTGTGGGCTGGAAGCCTTTTTTAATCGTTATTTGTCTTTTGTGAAGCCTGTTGTCAAGTCTCGGCCACTCCATGGCTTATGCGCCATTCGGTGCCATCAGTGGTGCGCAAGTCGGGCCCGCACAGTCTGCAATTCATCGCAGGACGGTGGGGCTGGGCAAGCCTGAACCCGACAACAGGCTGCGGCGCAAGTCGCGCGGCTGTCTAGCCATGCCGCACGGCTACCGTCTTCAGCGTGGTGAACCCATACAGCGCCTCGAAGCCCTTTTCCCGGCCATAGCCTGACGACTTCACGCCGCCGAAGGGCAGCTCGACACCGCCGCCAGCACCGTAGTTGTTGATGAACACCTGGCCGCTCCTGATGCGTCTGGACATGCGGAACTGGCGCGCGCCGTCGGCGGTCCAGATGCCGGCGGCCAGCCCGAAGCGGGTGGCGTTGGCCAGTTCGACGGCCTCGTCCTCATCCTTAAACTGCAGCGCGCACAGCACGGGCCCAAAGACTTCTTCCTGCATCAGGCGGTGGTCGGCCGGCACGTCGCACAGCAGCGTAGGCGCCTGGTAAAAGCCGCTGTCCGGCGCTTCATCGACGATCTGGCCCTGCGCCACCATCGGAATGCCGGCGACATGGGCATCGCTCAAAAAGTCCCACACGCGCTGCTGCTGGCTCTGGCGAATCAATGGGCCGACGTCCAGGTCCATGGCGGCCGGGCCGACGCGCAGAGCTTCAAACGCCTGCCCCAGTCGCGCCAGCAAGGGATCGTAGATGGCCTGTGCAATCAGCAGGCGCGAGCCCGCCGAGCAGGTCTGCCCGGCGTTTTGCACGATGCCGTTGATGATGGCGGGGATGGCCGCGTCCAGGTCGGCGTCGGCGAACACGATCTGCGGGCTTTTGCCGCCCAGTTCCAGCGTGACCGGGCAGTGCCGCTCGGCCGCCACCTGCTGAATCAGCGTTCCTATGTTGGGGCTGCCGGTGAAGCTGATGTGGTCGATGCCGGCGTGGCGGGCCAGCGCGTCGCCCACTTCATGCCCATAGCCTGTGACGATATTCAGGGCGCCGGCCGGAAAGCCCACCTCGGCGGCCAGTTCGGCCACGCGCAGCAACGACAGGCAGGCGTCTTCGCTGGGTTTGACGACGCAGACATTGCCCGCCGCCAGCGCGCCGCCAACGCTGCGGCCAAAAATCTGCATCGGGTAGTTCCACGGAATGATGTGGCCGGTCACACCGTGCGGCTCGCGCCAGGTCATCACGCTGTAGCCCTCCAGGTAGGGGATCGTGTCGCCATGCAGCTTGTCGCAGGCGCCGGCATAAAACTCGAAGTAGCGGGCCAGCGCCAGGGCGTCGGCCTTGGCCTGCCGGGTCGGTTTGCCGCAGTCGCGCTGCTCGATGAGGGCCAGTTCATCGGCATGTTCGGCCACCTTGACCGACAGGCGCATCAAAAGCCGTCCGCGCTCGGTGCCGCTGAGCCGGCACCAGACCAGTTCCAGGCAGTCTCTGGCGCTGCGCACCGCCACGTCGATGTCATGCGCCGTGCTGCGCTGGATGTTGTCGAAAACCTGACCATCGGAAGGATCAATGACCGCAATGGTCTTTCCGGAGAGGGACGGGACGCGGGTGTTGGCAATGTAGTTGAGTTGCATGGACATGATTTTGCGTGAATGTGGCGTACAAGGCTACCTCTTCGCCGAAAGCTTCAGCACGACAGCCCCGCCCCGCCGCTTGAAGCGACGCAAGCCCGACTGCTGCCAGCAACAGTTATGGAACGGACCGCGCCGTAGCCCTTGACCGGTTCAGGGCGTCTTGATGCCTGCAGTCTTGATGACCCGTGTCCAGCGCGCTTCTTCGCTCTTGACGAACCCGGCGTAGTGTTTGGCGCCTTGCACCGGCACGACAAAACCCTGCGATTCCAGGCGCTGCTTGACGGCAGGCGACTCCATGGCCTGCACCAGTGCCGCTTCGAGCTTGTCGACGATCGGCTGGGGTGTGCCCCTGGGTGCGGAAATGCCCGACCATGACAGCGCTTCAAACCCCTTGTAGCCGGACTCGGCCACAGTTGGCACATCGGGGTACAGCGCATTGCGCTGGGCGCTCGATACCGCCAGCGGGCGCAATTTGCCGGCCTTGACGTGCTGCAGCGCCACGTCCTGGTTGATGAACATCATCTTGATCGTGCCACCCAGGATGTCGGTCATCATCGGGCCGCCACCACGGTAGGGAATGCCCAGCATGAAGATGCCGGCGGTCTGCTTGAACTGCTCCATCGCCATATGGCCGGAGGCGGCTGGCGTGTAGCCGTAGTCCAGCTTGCCGGGGTTGGCCTTGGCGTAGTCGACCAGTTCCTTCACCGTCTTGAATGGGGTGCTGGGATGCACCACCAGCACATTCGGGCCGGAATGCACCTGCGAGATGTGCATGAAATCGGTGTTGGAGTCGTATTTCGGGAAAGGCTCCAGGCCGTGGGCCACGGCGTTTTGACCGACGCCAGTCTGGATCAGGGTGTACCCGTCGGGCGTGGCCTTGGCACCGCGCTCGGTGCCGATCACGCCGCCGGCACCGCCGATGTTCTCGACGATGAAGGGTTGCTTGAGGATCTTGCCCAGTTCCTCGGCAACCAGCCGGCCCATCACGTCGCTGGTGCCACCGGCGGGGAAGGGAACGATGATCTTCACCGGTTTGTTGGGGTAGTCGGACTGGGCCAGGGCTGCGCCCGTTGATGCTATGAAAACAATAGCTGAAAATGCAATGGTGATAAGCGCAAGACGTCTTTTTGACATAAATTTATCTCCTGATGAAGTAGGTTGGCGTGTGGCAGGGCGCAGCGCGCCAATGGACGGCGATTCAGCGCCCCTTGGCTTGACGCCAGACTGCAAAATCGTCCTTGGATTGCTGCTGCGTGGGCGGGTACAGGCCGATGATGGCGCGGCCCTTGAGCACTTCTTCGGTCACGAAATCCTCGAAGGCCGTCATTTCCACCGCCTCGTCGGCAACCTCGTCGGCCAGGTGCGCCGGAATCACGAACACGCCTTCCTGGTCGCCGACGATCACGTCGCCCGGAAACACCGCCACGTCGCCGCAGCCAATCGGCACGTTGATGTCCAGCGCCTGGTGCAATGTCAGGTTGGTCGGGGCCGACGGGCGCTGGTGGTAGGTGGGGAAGGGCAGCACGGCGAGCTCGGGCGAATCGCGAAAGCCGCCGTCGGTGACGATGCCGGCGGCGCCGCGCACCATCAGCCGCGTGATCAAAATCGAGCCGGCCGAGGCGGCGCGGGCGTCCTTGCGGCTGTCGATCACCAGGACCGCGCCTTCGGGGCACTGCTCGACGGCGACGCGCTGCGGGTGCTTGGGGTCCTGGAACACGCTGATCGGGTTCAGGTCTTCGCGCGCTGGAATATAGCGCAGCGTGAAGGCTTCGCCCACCATGGTCGGCAGGCTGGGGTTGATGGGACGCACCTCCTGGATGAACTGGTTGCGCAGGCCGCGCTTGAACAGGGCAGTGCACAGCGTGGCGGTGCTGACGGTCTTGAGCTTGTCACGCGTCGCGGGATTGAGTGCCATTGGAGGGTCTTTCGCTTTCAGTAAATGTCGGGCTCGCCGATGGGCGCGCCGAACGAGGTTTCAAGAAAATCAAAATCGCAGCCGGTGTCGGCCTGCTGGATGTGCCGGGCGCTCATCCAGCCGTAGCCGCGCTCGAAGCGCTTGGGCGGCGGCGTCCAGGCGGCGCGGCGCCGGGCCAGTTCGTCGTCGCTGACTTCAAGGTGAATGCGCCGGGCCGGCACATCGACGCTGATCAGGTCGCCGGTCTTGACCAGTGCCAGCGGGCCGCCGATATAGGCCTCGGGCGCGACGTGAAGGATGCAGGCGCCGTAGCTGGTGCCGCTCATGCGCGCGTCCGAGATGCGCAGCATGTCCTTGACGCCCTGCTTGACCAGCTTGAGCGGGATCGGCAGCATGCCCCACTCGGGCATGCCGGGGCCACCCTGCGGTCCGGCGTTGCGCAAAATCATGATGTGGTCGGCCGTCACGTCGAGGTTTTCGTCGTCGACGGCGGCTTTCATCGACGGGTAGTCGTCGAACACCAGCGCCGGGCCGGTGTGCTGAAAATAGCGCGGCGCGCAGGCGCTGGGCTTGATGACGCAACCATCCGGCGCCAGGTTGCCGCGCAGCACGGCCAGCGCGCCTTCGGCATAGATCGGGTTGTCCAGCGGCCGGATCACGTCGTGGTTGTAAACCTCGGCGCCGACCAGGTTGTCGCCCAGCGGCTTGCCGGTGACGGTCAGCGCATCGAGCTTGAGGTGGTCTTTCAGCACGCTCATCATGCCGAGCATGCCGCCGGCGTAGTAAAAATCTTCCATCAGGTAGGTGTCGCCGCTCGGCCGGATGTTGGCGATCACCGGCACCTTGCGGCTGGCGGCGTCAAAGTCGTCCAGTCCGACGGCGCAATGCTCGCCGGCACGGCGTGACATGGCGACGAGGTGAATGATGGCGTTGGTCGAGCAGCCCATCGCCATGGCGACGGTGATGGCGTTCTCGAACGAGGCGCGCGACAGCAGTTTGGCCGGTGTCAGGTCTTCCCAGACCATGCTGACAATGCGGCGGCCGCATTCGGTGGCCATGCGGATGTGGTTCGAATCCACGGCCGGAATCGACGACGCGCCGGGGAGCGTCAGGCCCATCGCCTCGGCAATGCCGGTCATGGTGCTGGCCGTTCCCATCGTCATGCAGTGGCCATGGCTGCGCGCAATGCCGCCTTCGACTTCCAGCCACTGCGCCTTGTTGATCTTGCCCGCGCGGCGTTCGTCCCAGTATTTCCACGTGTCCGAACCCGAACCCAGCACCTTGCCCTTGACGTTGCCGCGCAGCATCGGGCCGGCCGGCATGAAGATGAAGGGCATGCCGGCGCTGAGCGCCCCTAGCACCAGGCCGGGCGTGGTCTTGTCGCAGCCGCCCATCAGCACCGCGCCGTCAATCGGGTGGCTGCGCAGCAGTTCCTCGACGTCCATCGCCAGCAGGTTGCGGTACAGCATGGTGGTCGGCTTGACCAGCGATTCGGACAGCGACAGCGCAGGCAGCTCCAGCGGAAAGCCGCCGGCCTGCAGTACGCCGCGTTTCACGTCTTCGACGCGCTGCTTGAAGTGGCCGTGGCAGGTACCGATGTCGCTCCAGGTGTTCAGGATGGCGATGACCGGCTTGCCTTCCCAGTCCTCGGGGCCGTAGCCCAGCTGCATCACCCGCGAGCGGTGGCCGAAAGACCGCACATCGTCCGGCGCAAACCAGCGCGCGCTGCGCAATTCTTCATAGGTCTTGTGTTTCATCAGAAGGGCTTGTGGTTCAAAATAGTGGGAAAATTAAAGCACTAATATATTAGTGTGTCAATGCTATGATTTACCCTGACCGCCACCCTTACCAACCGTAAAGACCGCATGACTGCTCTCGCGAATATTGCGCCGCTCAAACTGGACCGTACCCGCCAGTCGGCGCCGCAAGTGTTTGAAGTTTTGCGGGAACTGATCGTTTCGGTGCAGCTGGAGCCCGGAACGGTGTTGCAGCGCGCCGAATTGGCGGATCACTTCGGCATCAGCCAGACGCCAATTCGCGATGCCCTGTTGCGTCTGGGCGAAGAGCAACTGGTCGATATTTTTCCGCAACACGCCACGGTGGTCAGCCGCATCGATTTGTCGGCGGCGCTGCAGTCGCATTTCCTGCGTCGGGCGATTGAACTGGAAATTTTGACTGTCCTGTGTGTATTGCCGCAAGCGGAACACGGCGATTTGGTGCGGCGGTTGAACGCGAGCTTGGCCGTGCAGGAGGCTGCGCTCAACCCGCTGGACATTCCAAAACTGGCCCTGGCCGATCTTGCATTCCATCAGGAACTGTACGCAGCGGCCAGTGTGGGGCCACTGTGGACGCTGGTGCGCAGACAAAGCGGTCATGTGGACCGGCTGCGCCGCCTGAACATGCCCGAAGAAGGCAAGCCCCAGTCGATCGTGCGGGACCATCGGGTCGTCGTCGAAGCTCTCGCGCGCAAGGACGCGCCAGGGGCACAACAGGCCTTGCGCCAGCACCTGGCCGGAACACTGGCTTTTGTGGACAGCATCAAGCAGCGATTTCCGGACTGGATTGTTTAGCCTGCGAACGGACGCGCAGGGTGCTTCAACGCAGTGTTTCTGTGTGTTGTCGTGATCAACGCAATCGCTGCCAAAGCCGTGGATAGCGGTAAGCGACAAGAAAGAACCAAGCCACCACCCGCCCAAGCAAGTGGTGGCAAGGCCGATTCGCACCCTATCGAGAAGCGGCCGGTGCCGGCATGCCTGGCGCCATCGGCGTCATCACCGGTGCGGCCGGGCCGCTGAACGCCGTTGGCGCCTGCAGTGGAGCAACTGGCGCGGCTTGCACCTCGCCGCCATGGAACTTCATCATCAGCGGCACGATCAGCAGCGCCACGATGTTGATGATCTTGATCAGCGGGTTGATGGCCGGGCCGGCGGTGTCCTTGTACGGGTCGCCCACGGTGTCTCCGGTGACGGCCGCCTTGTGCGCTTCGCTTCCCTTGCCGCCGTGGTGGCCGTCTTCAATGTATTTCTTGGCGTTGTCCCAGGCGCCGCCGCCGGTGCACATCGAAATCGCCACGAACAGGCCGGTGACGATCGTGCCCATCAGCAGGCCGCCCAGCGCCTTGGGGCCGAGCAGCAGGCCGACCACGATCGGCACGATGACAGGCAGCAGTGAAGGAATGATCATTTCCTTGATCGCCGCCGTCGTCAGCATGTCAACGGCGCGGCCGTATTCAGGCTTGGCCGTGCCTTCCATGATGCCGGGAATTTCCTTGAACTGGCGGCGCACTTCCACCACCACGGCACCCGCAGCACGGCCCACGGCTTCCATCGCCATGGCGCCGAACAGGTAGGGAATCAGGCCGCCGATGAACAGCCCGACGATGACCATCGGGTCACTCAAGTCAAAGCTGATGGCGCGGCCATAGCTCTCCAGCTTGTGGGTGTAGTCGGCAAACAGCACCAGCGCGGCCAGCCCTGCCGAGCCAATCGCGTAGCCCTTGGTGACGGCTTTGGTGGTGTTGCCCACGGCGTCCAGCGGGTCGGTCACGGCGCGCACTTCGGGCGGCATGTCGGCCATTTCGGCAATGCCGCCGGCGTTGTCGGTGATCGGGCCGTAGGCGTCAAGCGCCACCACGATGCCAGCCATGCTGAGCATGGACGTTGCCGCAATGGCAATGCCGTACAGCCCGGCCAGGTTGTAGGACACCAAAATGGCAATGCAGACAAAAATCACTGGCCAGGCGGTCGAACGCATCGACACGCCCAGGCCGGCAATGATGTTGGTACCGTGGCCGGTGGTTGACGCCTGCGCAATGTGCTTGACCGGTGCGTACTGCGTGCCGGTGTAGTACTCGGTCACCCAGACCAGGCAGGCGGTCAGCACCAGGCCGACGGCACAGGCGCCGAACAGCTTCATCTGGCTGCCCGTGACGTAAATGGCGTCGTCAGGCATGAGCCAGATCGTGACGAAGTAAAACGCGGCCAGCGAAAGCAAACCCGCCACGGCCAGGCCCTTGTACAGCGCCGGCATGACATTGGTCATGCCGGGCGAGGCCTTGACAAAAAAGCAGCCAATGATCGACGCGATGATCGAAACGGCGCCCAGCGCCAGCGGGTACAGCACGGCGTTGACCGGCGCGGCGGCCACCAGCAGCGCGCCCAGCACCATGGTGGCAATCAGCGTCACTGCATAAGTCTCGAACAAATCGGCCGCCATGCCGGCGCAGTCGCCCACGTTGTCGCCCACGTTGTCGGCAATCACGGCCGGGTTTCGCGGGTCGTCTTCGGGAATCCCGACCTCGACCTTGCCGACCAGGTCAGCGCCCACATCGGCGCCCTTGGTGAAGATGCCGCCGCCGAGTCGGGCAAAGATCGAAATCAGCGACGAGCCAAAGGCAAAGCCGATCAGCGGATTAAGCAGGTCGGCCAGTTTGCTGGTGGGCAAATAGTTGCCATTGCCAACCAGGAACCAGAAAAATCCGGTCACACCCAGCAGCCCCAGGCCCACCACCAGCATGCCGGTGATGGCGCCGCCGCGAAAGGCCACGTCAAGCGCCGGGCCAATGCCGCGCGTGGCCGCCTGCGCGGTCCGCACATTGGCGCGCACCGACACATTCATGCCGATGAAGCCGCAGGCCCCTGACAACAGCGCCCCGACCACGAAGCCAATGGCGGTCTTGCTGTCCAGAAACACCCCGATCAGCACCGCCAGAATGACGCCAACGATGGCAATGGTGGTGTACTGCCGGGCCAGATAAGCGGCAGCGCCGGTCTGGATGGCGGCCGATATTTCCTGCATTCGGGCGTTGCCCGCGTCCTGGGAAAGAATCCAGTGGCGTGCCCAAAAACCGTATCCCACGGCAATGAGCCCGCAAACCAGCGCAAGAATGAGCGCGGCTGAGTGACCTGTCATAAATACCTCCGACGTTTTTTTGCTTTGATGGGTGCCACGCAAGCGGACCCCCGCTGCGTTGCTTCCTCGTGGCTCGCTCGGTGGGCGACAGGACGATTGGCCAACTCAGGGAAATTAAACGCGAAAACACCTGCCGTTGGCAACCCGTAAGGTCGGCATCAGTAAAATGCGGGCAATTAATCTTCTGTCGGCCTGCAAATCCCGACCCGCAACCAGCGACTGTCGGGCAACCTGAACGCAGCGGCCCGGCAGGCCGTTTTTTCATCAACGTGTTTTCATCAACTTCAAAGCGACCATGTCCCTAGATAAAGTTACTCCCGGCAAAAATGCTCCCGACGCCTTCAACGTGATCATCGAAATCCCGATGAACTCCGATCCGGTGAAGTACGAGGTCGACAAGGAGTCCGGCGCCATCTTCGTGGACCGCTTCATGAGCACCGCGATGCACTACCCGTGCAACTATGGCTATGTTCCCCAGACCCTGAGCGGTGACGGCGACCCGGTCGATGTGCTGGTGATCACACCGGTGCCCTTGATTTCCGGCGTGGTGGTGACCTGCCGCGTCATCGGCATCCTGAAGATGACCGACGAAGCCGGTGAAGACGGCAAGATTCTGGCTGTGCCCGTTGACAAGAAATGCTCGCTGTACAGCCACTGGCAAAAGCCCGAGGACATGAATCCGCTGCGCCTGAAAACCATCGCCCATTTCTTTGAGCATTACAAAGACCTGGAAGAAGGCAAATGGGTCAAGATATCAGGCTGGGAAGGTCCGGAAGCCGCCAAAAAGGAAATCACCGACGGCATCGCCAATTACGCCAAGGAACAGCAGGAGGCGTGATTTCTTCCATAAGTTTGAAGCTTTTTATCGGCTTTGCGCATATCCCATATGCATAGTCAGCTATAAAAATAGTAGCAAAAACAAAATCGGTATTTTCTGCAAAAAAGCGCTTCCAGTTCAGTCAGGCAGCGCTTTTTGCCTATTTGGAGTGCGCGATGCAATGTGATGATTCTCCGCAGCGGCTGTGAGGAGCTGCTGGAAGCCAAGCCCTTCGAGCAATACCCGCCTTATATCGGACGCAAGCGTTAAACAATGTAAATTCAGGTTTTTTGTCAATTTCCCTGAAAACAGGTTCCGGAATCTGATTATTTAAGCTGCTCCGGATGAATAATGTCATATGCGATGCGGCGTCAGCCTGGAAGGCTTTTGTGTCAGCATGCAAAGGTAATATCAGATTCCATTTACCCCGACTGGTTCATCAGCATGGCAGATCCGCGCGACGCTTCCCTGAACCCTGAAAACAGCGACGACTTGATTAAAAGTCCGCTCAAATTTCCTGTAGTCGGCATTGGTGCATCGGCGGGTGGACTGCAGGCCCTGCTGCGGTTCTTCGAGCGCATGCCCGCTGCCAACGGCATGGCCTTTGTCGTCATTCTTCATCTGTCGCCAGACCATGAAAGCAATGTGGCCGAGATACTGCAGCGTATTGCCCGCATGCCGGTCATGCAGGTGACGGAACTGACCGCCATTGAAGCCAACCATGTGTATGTGATACCGCCCACGCACGACCTGGAAATGAACGACGGGCACCTGCAGTTGGCAAGCCATTCGCGTATTCGGGGTGCCCACCTGGCCATCGACCTGTTTTTTCGCACTTTGGCCGAGGTTCACCAGGAAAGGGCCGTTGCCGTCGTGATGTCGGGAACCGGCCACGACGGCGCCTCCGGCCTGGCGCGGGTCAAGGAAGAGGGCGGCGTCACCTTGGTGCAGCAACCCGAGGATGCCGAATATGACGACATGCCCAAAGCCGCCATTGCCACCGGCATGGTTGATTTCGTCGCGACGGCGTCAGATATGCCAAGGCGGCTGCAGGAACTCTGGGCCAATGCCTCCCGCATCAGTCTGCCCCGTAAGGATGGCTTGTCGCTCCGGGCTGACATTGCGGACAGCGACGAGTCCGCCCGGCTTGCCGAAGAGGCGCTGCGCGACATCATGTCTGCGCTGCGCATTTATTCAAAAAATGATTTTCGCCAATACAAGCGCGCCACTGTCTTGCGCCGCATTGCACGCCGGTTGCAGGTCAATGGCGTTCATGACCTGCCGGCCTATCGCGACTTTTTGCGTGTGCACCCTCAAGAGCTCAAGCTGCTGCTTCAGGACATGCTGATCAGCGTCACAAATTTCTTTCGCGATCCGGCAGCCTTTGAGGCACTTGAAAACGATGTGCTTCCAGCGCTACTGGCCAACCGCTCGCCAGACGAGTCGGTTCGCGTCTGGGTGGCGGGATGCGCCACCGGAGAGGAAGTTTATTCAGTCGCCATCTTGCTCAAGGAGCAGATGGAGTTGCACCACTGCACGTCCGAACTGCAGATTTTTGCCACGGACATTGATGAAAGGGCCGTCAACTTTGGCCGCAATGGTTTGTATCCGGCATCGATCGCAACCGATGTGTCGCCCGCCCGGCTTAAAAGTTTTTTTACTTTCGAAAAAGAGCAGTTCAGGGTGCTCAAGCAAATGCGTGAAAAAGTGCTTTTTGCCAACCACAATGTCCTGCGCGATCCGCCTTTTTCGCGCATCGACCTGATTTGCTGCCGCAACCTGCTGATTTATCTGGACAAGGCGGCCCAGGCCGGTGTGCTGTCAACCTTTCGCTTTGCGCTCAAGCCTGAAGGGTTTTTGTTCCTGGGCAGTTCGGAAGCTGTGGAGGCCGCGCACAAGCTCTACACCGTGGTGGACAAAAAAAACCGGTTTTTCAAGGTCAATCCGAGTGGCACTTCCACCCGCCATTTGCTGCTCGCCAAGGAGCCGCCCAGTGACAGCCCGGTTTTCAATCGCCGTGGGCCCGACCGGCGCGCGCCCAAGCCGGCTTCGTCTGCAGAGCTGCATCGCTCGCTGATCGAGCAGGTCGTCCTGCCCAGTGTGCTGATTGACAGCCAGCACAACATCCTGCATCTGTCGGAGAATGTTGGCAAATTCCTGTTGCCGGGTAGCGGCGCGCCGTCGGTCAATCTTCTGGACAACACACAGGCCGAGTTGCGCACCGAATTGCGCACGGCACTTTACCAGGCCATGCACACCGGCAAGCAGGTCAAGACACATGCTGTCCCGCTTAGGCGCGGAAGCAGCACGATTCTTGTGCAAATGAGCGTGCACTTCTTCGGAGAAGTCAGCACTGAATCAGCGTTGGCGCTGGTGATGTTCGAAGAGGTGCCGGAAAAGCCGCTCCTGGAGTCCAGCAGTACCGGGCAGGCGCACCAAGTGGTGGTCGAACAACTGGAAGCCGAGATCAGGCAGCTCAAGGAAAATCTGCAGCAAATCATCGAGCAGACTGAAGTCTCGACCGAAGAACTCAAGTCTTCCAATGAGGATCAGCAAGCCGTCAATGAAGAACTTCGCTCGGCCACCGAGGAACTGGAAACCAGCAAGGAGGAACTTCAGTCGATCAATGAGGAACTGACCACCGTCAACTTTGAATTAAAAGTCAAGGTCGATGAAACCAGCATGATGAACGACGACCTGCAAAACCTGATCACATCGTCGGACATCGCCACGGTATTCGTTGATCGCAGCTTGAAGATCAAACGCTTCACTCCGCAGGCAACCCGCATCTTCAACCTGATTGAGTCCGACATCAATCGCCCCTTGATGGATATCACCCACAAGCTTGACTATGAGTCGCTGGGTAAAGATGCCGCTGGCATGCTCAAAACCTTGAACCCGATCAAGCGGCCGGTCAGCAGCAGCGACGGCAGGCATTATCTGGCCCGCATTGGTCCCTACCGCACGATGGATGACCACATCGACGGCGTCGTCCTGACGTTTGTGGACGTCACCGAATTGCGCAAGGCCGAGGAAAGGCTTCGCGCTGGCGAGGAACGGCTTCGCATTGCGGCTGAAACCACCAAAGATTACGCAATCTTGACCATCGATGAGGAAGGCATCATCACCAGCTGGAACGTGGGTGCCCAGCGCAATTTTGGCTATACGCCGCAAGAGATTGTGGGCCAGCCGTTTTCCATCATTTTCACCCCCGAAGACCGTGCCGCCGGGGCACCGGAAGGCGAGTTGCGCGGCGCACACGAAGACGGCCGCAGCGTGGACGAGCGCTGGCACCTGCGCAAGGACGGCAGCACTTTTTTTTGCAGCGGCGTGGTCACCCGGCTCGAAGGCAAGGCCGGCGGTTATGCCAAGATTGCCAAGGACATGACCGAAAGCCGGTCGCAGCAGGTGAGCCGCGACGAGTTGCTGGCCATGGAAAAACACGCTAACGAACTCAAGGACCAGTTTCTGGCTGTGATGTCGCATGAACTCAAGCACCCGCTGAACCTGATTCAGGTCAACACCGAATTGCTGCTGAGTCACCCCGAGGTGCGCGCGCTTCCCGAAGTGGCCCGGGCCGGCGAAACCATTCGCAGCGCCGTGGTCAGCCAGACGAAGATCATTGATGACTTGCTGGACCTGTCGCGTGCCCGTACCGGTAAACTGACGCTGCGGCTGGCACCGGTCGACCTGGCTGAAATGGCGACCTCGATTGCCGGTGCTGCGCGCGATGATGCGAGCAAGAAAGGCCTGACGCTGTCTTACGAATACACCGAAAAAGAACTGGTGGCCCTGTGCGACCGCGTCCGCACAGAGCAGATTCTGTGGAACCTCATCAACAACGCCATCAAGTTCACGCCTGCGGGCGGAACTGTCACCGTGCGACTCGGCCGCGACAGCACATTTGCCACCATGAGCGTGACCGACACTGGGCAGGGTATTGATCCGGCATTCCTGCCCCATATCTTTGGCATGTTTGTCCAGGCGCCTGAACAAATAATCTACAACACCAACACCGGTTTGGGCGTGGGCCTGACGCTGGTGCGCGACCTGACCGTGGCGCAGGGTGGCAGGGTGCTGGCCGATTCGGAAGGCCTGGGCAAGGGCACCTGCTTCACCATCTGGCTGCCACTGGCGCAAACCAGGATGCAGGACAAAAAAGCCAGCCAATCCAGTGCAAACCTCAAAGGGCTCAGGATTCTGGCGGTCGATGACATGATTGACTTGCTGGAGCCTTTCTCGGCACTGCTTCGTCTGGAGGGTGCTGATGTGGACATGGCCTGCAGCGGCCAGCAGGCGCTGGAAATGCTGGAGAAAAACAGCTACGACCTGCTGATTTCAGACCTTGGCATGCCCTACATGGATGGTTACGAGCTGATCCGCAAGATTCGCAAGCGCCCTGACTGGCGAAATCTCAAGGCAATTGCGCTCAGCGGCTATGGCCGACAGGTGGACACGGTAAGAGCTTTGCAAAGCGGCTTCAATGCTCACCTTTCTAAACCCGCTACGGTGGCGCACATCTGCCAGAGCATCGCCCAGCTGGTTCCAAACGACCCGCTTTGATTCATGCCGCTAGAGATGGTCGTACGCTGGTGGATGGTTTGCGACTTGAACCGATGTGAGCAAAACACCGGATCAGCAGCCGCTCGTTACAAATTCAGATTTTTGAAGGTACTTAAGCGTATTTTTTTTGGTACAAACAGTTCAGCTGATTTTTCAGAAAACTTGCCTCTTGCAGCCCCTGCTTTTAACGCGATGCCTTGGGTTGGCTTAAAAAGCCCCACACAAGAAAGCCAACTCATTTTTCCTGGAGAGCAGCACCAATGACCATTCAGAAACCGCCTCAGGCCTCAATTGCTTCAGGCTTGCCCGCTGAAGTGACAGCCCAGCAGGTCGAGTCCGCCCGCTATGCGGTCCTCAGGCGTCTGGCGCCTTGCTTGCGCCACCATATGGTTCGGCCGCTGCAGCCCATTGGTCTGATTTACGGGGTCATGCACCACAAGCTCTCGGCAGCCCAGCCCGATTTGCAGTCGGTTCGTGAAGAGGCCGAAAAGATCAATGCTTTTGCCAAGGCGGCGCTAGATGAGTGCATGGACATGGGCACCTGGCTGGCACCTGAGCCGGGCGTCGTGACCGATGTCGAATCGGGCGTGCTTGAATGCGTCGGTCTGATGGCCACCATGCTGCATTTTTGTGGTTTCCGGCTTGTCAATGAGGTTGAAGACCTGCCATATAAAGTCATGCGCGATTCCTTGCGCATGGTGCTGAGCGCTGCTTTGTTTGAATTGACCGACACCATTGACGATCCTGCCACCGTGACGATCCATGCCCAGGCCAGTGGGTCAGAAGTCACGGTCATTTTGCAAGCCGATTTAATTGAAGACGGTCATCTGGATCGTTATGACGATGGTTACCGAAAACTGGTGTGGGCCGATGTTCAGGCGTTAGCGCTGGCAGAGCATGTCGGTTTGTACCGTCAGGGTCGACAAGTTACCCTTCGCTTTGCCATCGCGCAGACGTCAGTTCTTTAAAAGCCTAAAACCAAGCAAGCCCAATGTTGAACCGCCCCGGGTTTTGTAGAAGCCTGTTGATTTAAATCAGGCTTCAGCTATGGAAGCCTGACTGGCGAGTTGCCGACAGTATTTCGCCTAAGTTTCTGCAGGCGGGCATACCCGACAGGCCCAAGCGATCGGTGATGGTTGAAACAGGCCACCCATTCCAGGGTTGCCAGCCCCACCGATTCTGCGATTTCCCCAGGTGCACGGCGATGAATCAGCTCGGACTAGTACGGGCTGTTGATCGTCTCGGCCAGGGCGTTGTCGTAGCTGTCGCCCTTGCTGCCCACCGAGAGGGTAATCCCGGCCTCGGCCGGTCTCTGGCTGTAGCCGATGTCCGTGTATGGCGACTCCCTTTCCGAGTGGTGATTCAGTGTGCCATCACGCTCGGGCTGTCTTGTGTACAGCGCCTGCTCCAGCGCATCCGGTAGCCTTCACGCTTTCGCGTTCGGCTTTGTGGTGCCGGCCCTGGCCCCAGTATCGACTTCGTCGCGCTTGAACCATTCGTTCAGTGTCTGCGGCACGCAGCCGATCTTCGGGGCGATGGAATCAATGGCTCACCACCGCGAAGGGAACTCGCCCAGGTGTTCATGCACCATGCGTACTGAGGGTTCGCTCAACGCAGGAAAAAACTTGTTTGACTTCTTCATGGCTCAATCCTGTCAGAGATACAAGCCTCCTGAAAACCCGCGGCGGCGCACAGGAATTTTGGATAAACATGATCAAAGTACTTCACTGGCGAAATCGGCTAGACGCGACCGCTCTCCACGTGCAAGCGTAATGTGCCCGCCATGGGGCCAGCCCTTGAAACGGTCAACGGCAAATGTCATGCCAGAAGATCCTTCCGTCAGATAAGGCGTGTCGATTTGCGCCAGATTGCCCATGCAGACGATCTTGGTGCCAGGCCCGGCGCGGGTTATGAGTGTTTTCATCTGCTTGGGCGTCAGATTCTGCGCTTCGTCAATGATGACGTATTTGTTCATAAAGGTCCGGCCGCGCATGAAGTTCATGCTCTTGACCTTGATGCGCGAGCGGATCAGCTCGTTTGTAGCAGCGCGGCCCCATTCACCTGCGCCACCGTCGGTCTTGCCAAGAACTTCCAGGTTGTCGTCCAGCGCGCCCATCCAGGGCCCCATTTTTTCTTCTTCGGTACCGGGAAGGAAGCCGATGTCTTCGCCAACCGATACTGTCGCGCGGGTCATGATGATTTCGGTATAACGCCTGTCATCAAGCACTTGCGTCAACCCGCTGGCCAAAGCCATCAGCGTCTTGCCGGTGCCTGCTGTACCTGCCAAAGTGACAAAGTCCACTTCTGGGTCCATTAGCAGGTTCATGGCAAAATTTTGTTCGCGGTTGCGCATGGTGACGCCCCAGACCGAATTTTTCAGGTGAGTGAAATCCTTCAGGGTTTTCAGTACCGCTGTTTTTCCCTGGATTTCAGTGACCCTGGCATACAGCGGTGGTTCGCCAGGAGATTCGAAAAACACGAACTGGTTGATCATCAGACTCGGCACGATCGGACCGCCGATGCGGTAGAACGTGTGAATGCCTTGCTGCCAGCTTTCGATGGTTTTGCTCTGTCGCGTCCAGAAGTCGGGCGGCAGCGCCAGCGAACCTGCATACAGCAAGTCGCCGTCTTCAAGAACCTTGTCGTTCTGATAGTCGTCGGTATTGAGACCCAAGGCACGCGCCTTGACGCGCATGTTGATGTCCTTGGAGACAAGCACAACTTCGCGCGGTGCATACTCCTTGCGCAGAGCCTCAACCACGCCCAGGATCTGATTGTCTGCCTTGCCCTGAGGCAGGCTCATCGGTAAAGTGTAGTCAAGCACTTTGGTCTGGAAAAACAGGCAGCCATTGGCTTCAGAATGGCCGGTGGTGTTCAGCTTCAGACCCTTGCCGATGTCAGCTCCTTTCGCTCCGGCCAAACCATCGAGCGTACGGCTGGTTTGACGCGCATTGCGGGCCACTTCTGTCATGCCTTTTTTGTGCCCGTCAAGTTCTTCCAGCACGATCATCGGCAGGAAAATATCGTGTTCTTCGAAACGGAACAGACACATTGGGTCGTGCATCAGGACATTCGTATCAAGTACGAAGAGCTTCGGCTGGGCCGACGGTTGGGTCTTTTTAGGCCTGAAAGCGGCCAGGACACGTGGCACGCTCTCTTTTTTAGAGCTGATCACCCGCACATCCATTGCAGGAGCAGTCTTTTTTTCTGCATACACAATGGGTTGTTCGCGTTCTGTGACATCAAGGCTGTCCATCAACCGCATGGCTGCAGGCTGACTCGTTAACTCAACTGGCTTGGAAGATTTTCTCGGTACTTTAGCCAACGCGCGCGCCGGCGCATTGAGCACATCTGGTGAAAGCAAGGCAGCACGTTTGGTAGGAGCGGGTGGCATGGGCATGGTGCTTAAAACTCTTTACATGAAGTTTCAGAAATAAAAAAAGCCGCCTCGGGGCCGGGGCGGCTTTTTTTGAATGCGGTTGCTGGGGTCAATTGCATGAAGTCATTATGCACAACTCAAATGACCGCCATCGCAACACGCGCTAAACATGTTTCAGGCCTCTTTCTTGAGGCCTTTGACAGCCTTGAGCACTTCTTCGACATGGCCAGGAACTTTCAGGCCGCGCCACTCTTCTTTCAACAGTCCGTCCGCGCCCACCAGAAAAGTGCTGCGCTCGATACCCTTGACCTTTTTGCCGTACATGATCTTGTTTTTGACCACGCCAAACATATGGCACATTTTTTCTTCAGTGTCGGCGATCAGTTCAAACGGAAGTTCCAGCTTGGACTTGAACTCATCATGGGATTTCATGTTGTCGCGCGAGACGCCAAAAACAGTGGCGCCGGCCTTGAGGAAATCCTTGTGATGGTCACGAAACTGCATCGCTTCGGTGGTGCAGCCCGGCGTGTTATCTTTCGGGTAGAAAAACAGCACGACCACTTTGCCCAGGTGCGTTTGGTTTGAAACTTTGAGGCCGCCGGTGGCGAGTGCTTCAAATTCGGGAAGAAGTTTATTGACGACGACTGCCATACTAAGGGTACCCTGACGAAAGTAGTTGTAATTAGCCGCGGCTTTTGCCAGTGAAGACAGATATCCTTCACTGGGTGCGGTGCCAAGTGCAACCCTATATTTTACTCTGATTGGGGCTTCGTCTGTCCCTCAGACTGTATCGGGATCTATCAAAAGGGCTGCAACCACATGACGCCCTTCACCTGCCAGGATGTTGTAGGTGCGGCAGGCTGCCAGCGTGTCCATGGTTTCCAGGCCGATCCGGTGCTCCATCAGGCCACGCAAAAAGGCCGGGGGTGGAAACCGCAGTCTTGAACCGCTGCCAAAAATCACCAGTTCCGGCTTCATGTCTGCGAGCATCGCAAAGTGCTCTGCAGTCAGTTGCTCAAAGCTTTGGCATTTCCACGGCAGTTTTTCTCCACGTGAGCCGATCACGATGCTGTAATCGATTTTTTCAGCAACGCCGTTGTTGCCCAGGCCGACCCATCCGGCGCCATAGGCAAGAATGGACTGGACATCAAGACGATCTGGTTGAAGTTTCATACGGTATTGAAGGTTGTGGCATTTGCCTGAACGGCTGGGTCGGCCACTGCCGCCAAGCGGCTGAGTGGAAGGTAAAAATCAGCGTTTTATGTGGTCAAATTATAGATTCCGTCCAAAACTCAGGTGGCTGCACCGGTTTTCTCTTTCGGCGCATCGCATGGGCGAAGCGGCCTTGCCCAACCTTTCATCAGAAGCGACATGAAACCGATCACCAAGTCTGCAAAACTGGCCAACGTGCTTTACGACATCCGTGGACCGATCATGGACGCGGCCAAGCAGATGGAAGAAGAGGGCCAAAAGCTGATCAAGCTCAACATCGGCAATCTCGCAGTGTTCGGTTTCGATGCGCCAGAAGAAGTTCAGCAGGACATGATCCGCAACCTGCCCGCGTCAGCGGGCTACTCTGACAGCAAGGGCATTTTTGCAGCGCGCAAGGCGGTGATGCATGAGACGCAAAAGCAGGGCATCAAGGGCGTGACGCTGGAGGACATTTACCTTGGCAACGGTGCCAGCGAATTGATCTCGATGGCCACCAACGCCTTGCTCGACAACGGCGACGAGTTGCTGCTGCCTTCGCCCGACTATCCGCTGTGGACCGCTTCCGTGAGCCTGGCCGGTGGTACGCCGGTGCATTACATGTGCGACGAAAGCAATGGCTGGATGCCCAGCCTCGAAGACATCCGTGCCAAGATCACGCCCCGGACCAAGGGCATTGTCGTCATCAACCCCAACAACCCCACCGGCGCGCTGTATTCGGACGCATTGCTTAAAAGTATTGTCGAGATCGCTCGCGAACACGACCTGGTGATTCTGGCCGACGAGGTGTATGACAAAGTGCTGTACGACGACGTCCGGCACACCGCGCTGGCCAGCCTGTCATCCGACGTGTTGACGCTGACCTTCAATTCCTTGTCCAAGAGTTACCGCTCCTGCGGCTACCGCGCAGGCTGGCTGGTCGTGTCCGGCGCCAAGAAAAGGGCACTCGATTACATCGAGGGCCTGAACATGCTGGCCAACATGAAACTGTGCTCCAACGTGCCGGGCCAGTGGGCGATCCAGACGGCGCTGGGCGGCTACCAGAGCATCAATGACCTGACCTGCCCGGGCGGCCGGCTGCGGCGCCAGCGCGACCTGGCGTACGAGCTGATCACCGCCATTCCGGGCGTGAGTTGCGTCAAGCCCAGCGCCGCGTTGTACATGTTTCCCAAGCTTGATCCAGAGGTCTATCCGATTACCGACGATCGGCAGTTTTTCCTTGAGCTGCTCAAGGAAACCAAGGTCATGCTGGTGCAGGGCACCGGTTTCAACTGGGCCGCGCCCGACCACTTCCGAATTGTTTTTCTGCCGCACGAGGAAGATCTGCGCGAAGCAATCAAACGCATTGCCCAGTTTCTTGAAAAATACCGCAACAAGCTGATCTGAGTTTCCTTTTCCCCCTTTTTCCTATTTCCCGCTGCGCCCTTTCAACGGCCAGTTTGCCCAACCAAGACATGCAGGACACCAGGTGAACCTAAAAACGACGACGAATCTGAGCCCCATCCGGGTAGGCCTTCTGGGTATTGGAACCGTGGGCAGCGGAACTTTCAATGTGCTTCAGCGCAACCAGGAAGAAATTCGCCGCCGTGCCGGACGAGGCATCCAGATCACCATGGTCGCCGACCTGGACGTGGCGCGTGCCCAAGCATTGGTCGGCGACGGCGTGCTGGTGGTGAACGATGCACGCAAGGTGGTGGCCAGCCCTGACATCGACATCGTGATCGAACTCATTGGTGGCTACGGCATTGCCAAGGCGCTGGTGCTTGAAGCCATTGAGTCGGGCAAGCACGTCGTGACTGCCAATAAGGCGCTGCTGGCCGTGCATGGCACCGAGATTTTTGCCGCAGCACACCGCAAGGGTGTGATGGTGGCTTTCGAGGCGGCAGTCGCCGGCGGTATCCCGATCATCAAGGCGCTGCGCGAAGGCCTGACGGCCAACTCGATCCAGTGGATTGCCGGCATCATCAACGGCACGACCAACTTCATCCTGTCAGAAATGCGCGACAAGGGCCTGGACTTCGGTGTGGTGCTCAAGGAAGCGCAGCGCCTGGGTTATGCCGAAGCCGACCCGACCTTTGACATCGAAGGCGTGGACGCCGCGCACAAGGCGACGTTGATGAGCGCCATTGCCTTTGGCATTCCGGTGCAGTTTGACAAAGCCTATGTCGAGGGCATCACGAGCCTGGCGCCGCAGGACATCCGCTACGCCGAGCAGCTCGGCTACCGCATCAAGCTGCTGGGCATCACCAAGCGCGTATCGGGTGGCATCGAGTTGCGTGTTCACCCGAGCCTGATTCCGGCCAAACGCCTGCTGGCCAATGTTGAAGGCGCGATGAACGCCGTTGTGGTGAATGGCGATGCCGTCGGCACTACGCTGTACTACGGCAAGGGCGCTGGCAGCGAGCCGACCGCCAGCGCGGTGATTGCTGACCTGGTTGACATTGCGCGGCTGCACACCGCCGACCCTGAGCACCGCGTGCCGCACCTGGCGTTCCAGCCCGACGAAATGAGTGATCTGGCTATCGTGCCGATGTCCGAAATCGTCACCAGCTACTACCTGCGCCTGAACGTGGCCGACGAAGCCGGCGTGCTGGCCAATGTCACCGGCATCCTGGCCTCATTCGGCATCAGCATCGACGCGGTATTGCAGCGCGAAGCCGACGAAGTGGGTGGCGAAGGTTCGACCCAGACCGACCTGATCATCCTGACGCACGACTGCGTTGAAGCCAAAATGAACAAAGCCATGGTGCAAATGCAGGCGCTGCCCACCGTGCTGGCGTCCATTGTCCGCATCCGCAAGGAGGAACTGGCCTGATGCATTACATCTCCACGCGCGCCTCATCTAGCAACCCCCTCGAACGCAAGCGCTTTTGCGAAATCCTGCTCGAAGGCCTGGCGCCCGACGGCGGGCTCTATTTGCCCGAATACTATCCTCAGGTCGATGGCGCCACGCTTGCCAAGTGGCGCGGCCTGAGCTACGCCGAACTGGCGTTCGAGGTGCTGTCGCTGTACATCGACGACATTCCCGCCGCTGACCTGAAGGCGATTTGCATCAAGACCTACACAGAAAAAGTCTTTGGCAGCAAGGAAATCGTGCCGCTTCGTCCCCTGGGTGCCGGCCTGTACCTCGAAGCGCTGTCCAACGGCCCGACGCTGGCCTTCAAGGACATGGCCATGCAACTGCTGGGCAACCTGTTCGAATATGAACTGGCCCGGCGCGGCGAAGAACTGAACATTCTGGGCGCCACCAGCGGCGACACCGGCAGCGCGGCCGAATACGCCATGCGCGGCAAGAAGGGCGTTCGCGTCTTCATGACGTCGCCCAACGGCCGCATGAGCCCGTTCCAGCAAGCGCAAATGTTCAGTCTGCAGGACGAGAATATCCACAACATTGCCATCGACGGCGTGTTCGACGATTGCCAGGACATCGTTAAAGCCGTGTCAAACGACCTGGCGTTCAAGCGACAGTACAAGATTGGTACGGTCAACTCGATCAACTGGGCACGGCTGATGGCGCAGGTGGTGTATTACTTCGCCGGTTACTTCCAAGCCACCAAATCGAACGCTGAAAAAGTCAGCTTCGCCGTGCCGTCCGGCAATTTCGGCAATGTCTGCGCCGGCCATGTGGCGCGCAGCATGGGCCTGCCAATTGACAAACTGGTGGTCGCCACCAATGAGAACGATGTGCTCGACGAGTTTTTTCGCACCGGCATCTACCGCGTTCGGACCAGTGCCGACACGCATGAAACCTCCAGCCCGTCGATGGACATTTCCAAGGCGTCGAACTTCGAGCGCTTTGTGTTCGACCTGCTTGGCCGTGACGGTGGCCGGGTGCGTTCCCTGTTTCATGACCAGATTGCCAGCCAGGGCAGTTTCGAGCTGGGCGCCGACCCGGCGTTTGCCATGGCGGCCGGACGTTACGGTTTTGTCAGTGGCAAAAGCACGCATGCTGACCGGCTGGCAACGATTCGGGACACATGGAAGCGCTTTGACACCATGATCGACACCCACACCGCCGACGGCGTGAAGGTGGCGCGTGAGCATCTGCAGCCCGGCATTCCGATGATCGTGCTGGAAACCGCCTTGCCAATCAAGTTTGCCGCCACGATTGAAGAGGCGCTGGGCCAGCCGCCGGTGCGGCCTGCGGGCTTCGAAGGGATTGAAGCGCTGCCCAAGCGGGTCAAGCTGCTGCCGGCCGACGCAACGGCGATCAAGCAGTACATTGCTGAAAATGTGCATTAAATCGGCAGTTTGCGCATATTCAGCGGGCGCAAGCAGCTATTTTTTTAATAGCAATCTAAATTGTAGGGAGCTTGCCTGATGAAAGTTGTCGGATTTGCCGGCTACTCGGGTTCTGGCAAGACCACCCTGGTTGAAAAGCTGATTCCCGTGCTCAAGCTGCGCGGCCTGCGGGTGTCTGTCGTCAAGCATGCGCACCACAAGTTTGACATCGACCACCCCGGCAAGGACACCTTTCGCCACCGGCAGGCAGGTGCCTTTGAGGTGGTCGTGGCTTCGCAAAACCGGTTGGCGCTGATCCGCGAGTTCGAGCAGCCCGCCGAACTCACCGTGCACCAGCTGATTGCCGAGTTGTACGAAGGCGTGGACTGGGTGCTGGTCGAAGGCTTCAAGCACAGCGATTTGACCAAGATCGAGGTGTGGCGGGCTTCGTCCGGCAAGCCGACGCGCTACGCCGATGACGATTACGTGGTGGCCATTGCCACCGATTCCCCCGGCCAGTTACCCACGGCAACCTTGCGTCCGGTGCTGGATTTGAACGATGCCGAAGCCGTGGCTGATTTTCTGGTCAACAATCAAAACCGCTTTGACTATTCGTTTGAAGACCGGCCAGCCTGAGCAGCTCTTTCATCTGTTTCCATCGTTTTCACCGTTCCGGATACCCGCCATGCCTTCAGTTCCCTCATCCCCGCAGGCGCCTGCACGGCCCGAGCGTCCGCCCATGAAGCCGCTCGATTTGGCGCTGGATGAACTGGTGGGCTTCGCCGCGCCGCTGGCGCCCGCCGAAAGCGTCTCGACCTTCGAGGCTGATGGCCGCGTTCTGGCGCAAGACCTGGTGTCCGCCCTGGATGTGCCGGCACACGACAACAGCTCGATGGACGGCTACGCAGTGCGCTGCGCTGACTGGCTGGGTGCTGAAACGCCGCTGCCCGTCAGCCAGCGTATACCGGCTGGCAGCAACGGGCATGCGCTGGCGCTGGCAAGCGTTGCGCGAATCTTTACCGGCGCGCCGGTGCCGCCGGGTGCCGATGCGGTGGTGATGCAGGAAGACTGCCATGCTGTGGAGGGCGTCATCCGCATCGCCGCGCAGCCCCGGCCCGGCCAGTGGATTCGGCGCCGTGGCGAAGATGTGGCTGCCGGTGCTGTTGTGCTGGGGCATGGAACACGCCTTTCACCGGCGTCGCTCGGACTGGCGGCCAGCATTGGCTTTGACCGGTTGCAGGTCGCACCGCGTGTGCGGGTGGCGCTGTTTTCCACCGGTGACGAACTGGTCATGCCCGGCGATGTGGCACCTGCCGACATGAAGCCCGGCGCAATCTACAACTCCAACCGCTTTTTCCTGAAAGCCTTGCTGCTGCGGCTGGGCTGCACCGTGACCGACCTGGGCATCGTGCCCGACCGGCTCGACGCGACCATTGGCGCGTTGCAAGGCGCCAGCTTGAAGCATGACCTGATCCTGACGAGTGGCGGCGTGTCGGTTGGCGAGGAAGACCACATCAAGCCTGCCGTGCAGGCGCTGGGAACCCTCAACCTGTGGCAGATCGCCATTAAGCCCGGCAAGCCGTTTGCCTACGGAAAGATTGACGCCGCCCATTTCATCGGATTGCCGGGCAACCCGGTGTCGAGCTTTGTGACCTTTTTGTTGCTGGTGCGGCCCTTTATCCTGAAGCTGCAGGGAGCGACTGAAATTACGCCTGAATCCATCGCGATACACGCCCATTTCGATTGGCCAAAAGCCGATAAACGGCGTGAATTCCTGCGTGTCAGGCTGAATCCGGCAGGCGGGCTGGACCTGTTCGACAACCAGAGTTCTGGCGTCTTGACCTCGGCGGTCTGGGGCGACGGGCTGGTGGACAACCCCGCCGGCCAGACCATTGCGCACGGCGACACGGTGCGCTTCATCCCGTTTTCAGCATTGCTGTCTTGAAGGACTGTTGACCCATGAACGTTACCATCAGGTACTTTGCATCGATCCGCGAAGCCATCGGGCAGGGCAGCGAGACACGCCAGACGTCCGCCCTGACGCTGGCCGGCCTGCGCGACGAACTGCTGGCCGCCAGCCCGGCGCATGCCGCGAGCCTGGCGCGCGGCACAGCGGTTCGCATGGCCCTGAACCAGGTCATGGCGGGCGAAGCTGCGCTGCTGACCGACGGCTGCGAAATTGCTTTTTTCCCACCGGTCACTGGAGGCTGAGCAGCATGGCAGCCCGCGTCACAGTCCAAACCGACGACTTCAATCTGACCGACGAGGTCGACGCGCTGCGTAAAAATGACACGCGCGTTGGCGCCGTCTGCACTTTTACCGGCACGGTGCGCGACCGCAACGACGGCCTGAATGTCAGTTCCATGGAGTTGGAGCACTACCCCGGCATGACCGAAAAAGCCATTGAGGCGATGATTGACGAAGCCGTCAGCCGTTTCGATATTTTTTCCGCCCGCATCATTCACCGGATCGGCCTGTTGCAGCCGCTTGATCAGGTGGTGATGGTTGCCGTCACGTCGGCGCACCGGGGCGAGAGTTTCAAGGCCTGCGAGTTTTTGATGGATTACCTGAAAACCCAGGCGCCGTTCTGGAAAAAAGAGCAGACGCCCGAAGGCGCGCGTTGGGTCGATGCCCGTGTCAGCGACGATGCGGCACTGGCCAAGTGGGGCATCGGCGCGACCAACGCCTGAGCCTGCAGCGCCCAAGCTTGACCTTTGTCAAACTTCCCGTCATGCCGATAGCCTGACGGCACCACGGCGGCTTGCAAAGCTGCGCAAAAGCCCCAAGATTCGCCGGGTCAGACCTTTTAAAGTTCTATCGGAGATTTCATGCGACAAGACAAACTCACCACCAAGTTCCAGGAAGCGCTCAGCGAAGCCCAGACCCTGGCCTTGACCAACGACAACAACTACATCGAGCCCGCCCACCTGCTGGCTGCCATGCTGCGCCAGGACGACGGGCCGCGCGCTTTGCTGGAGCGGGCCGGCGTCAATGTCAAAGGCCTGATGCAGGCTGCCGACGCTGCCGTCAAGAAGCTGCCGCAGGTGCAGGGTCAGGATCAGGTCCAGGTTGGCCAGGAACTGGCCCGGCTCCTGCAGGCGACCGAAAAGGAGTCCATCAAGCGCAACGACCAGTTCATTGCCGGAGAGCTCTTTTTGCTGGCCCTGACCGACAGCAAGGCCGACGCAGGAAAGATCGCCCGCGAAAACGGCCTGACCCGCAAGGCGCTTGAAGCGGCGATTGACGCGGTGCGCGGCGGGCAGAACGTCAACAGCGCGGACGCCGAAGGCCAGCGCGAAGCCCTGAAGAAATACTGCATGGACCTGACCGAGCGCGCCCGGATGGGCAAGCTCGACCCGGTGATTGGCCGCGATGACGAGATTCGCCGCGCCATTCAGGTGCTGCAGCGCCGCACCAAGAACAACCCGGTGCTGATCGGTGAGCCCGGCGTCGGCAAGACCGCCATTGTCGAAGGCCTGGCACAGCGCATCGTGGCGGGCGAGGTGCCCGATTCGCTCAAGGGCAAGCGCGTGCTGTCGCTCGACATGGCTGCGTTGCTGGCGGGTGCCAAGTTTCGCGGCGAGTTTGAGGAGCGACTGAAAACCGTGCTCAGCGAGCTGGCCAAGGACGAAGGTCAGACCATTGTTTTCATTGATGAGTTGCATACCATGGTCGGCGCCGGCAAGGGCGAGGGCGCGATGGACGCGGGCAATATGCTCAAACCCGCGCTGGCGCGCGGCGAGTTGCACTGCGTCGGCGCCACCACGCTCGATGAATACCGCAAGTACATTGAAAAAGACGCTGCGCTGGAACGCCGTTTCCAGAAAATCCTGGTGGGCGAGCCGACCGTGGAAGCCACCATTGCCATCCTGCGCGGCCTGCAGGAAAAGTACGAAACCCACCACGGGGTGCAGATCACCGATCCGGCCATCGTTGCGGCGGCCGAGCTGAGCCACCGCTACATCACCGACCGGTTCTTGCCCGACAAGGCGATTGACCTGATTGACGAGGCTGCCGCCAAGGTCAAGATCGAGATTGATTCCAAGCCCGAAGTCATGGACCGGCTGGACCGCCGGCTGATCCAGCTGCAGATCGAGCGCGAAGCGGTTCGCCGCGAAAAGGATGAAGCCTCGCAAAAGCGCTTTGGCCTGATCGAGGAGGAAATTGAAAAGCTGCAAAAAGAAATTTCCGACATGGACGAAATCTGGCAGGCCGAGAAAGCCCAGGCACTCGGCTCCAAGGACGTGATGGAGGAAATCGACAGCATCAACACCCAGATTGATGAATTCACCCGCAAGGGCGACTTCAACAAGGTGGCCGAACTGCAATACGGCAAGCTGCCCGAATTGAAAAAACGCCTGAAACAGGCGCAGGATACCGAAGAAAACAAGAGTGTCGACAACAAGCCCCGGCTCTTGCGCACCCAGGTGGGCGCCGAGGAAATTGCCGAGGTCGTCAGCCGCGCCACCGGGATTCCGGTCGCCAAGATGATGCAGGGCGAAAAAGACAAGCTGCTGCAGATGGAAGACAAGCTGCATGAGCGCGTCGTCGGTCAGGAAGAAGCCATCGGTGCCGTCGCCAACGCCATTCGCCGCTCGCGCTCGGGCCTGTCGGACCCGAACCGCCCCACCGGCAGTTTTCTATTCCTCGGCCCCACGGGCGTCGGCAAGACCGAATTGTGCAAGGCGCTGGCCGGCTTTTTGTTCGACAGCGAAGACCACCTGATCCGGGTCGACATGAGCGAGTTCATGGAAAAGCATTCGGTCGCCCGCCTGATCGGCGCGCCGCCGGGCTATGTCGGTTACGAGGAAGGAGGCCACCTGACCGAGGCGGTGCGCCGCAAGCCCTACAGTGTGCTGCTGCTCGACGAGGTGGAAAAAGCGCATCCGGACGTGTTCAACGTTTTGCTGCAGGTGCTGGACGATGGCCGGCTGACCGATGGCCAAGGGCGCACGGTGGACTTCAAGAACACGGTGATCGTCATGACCAGCAACATCGGTTCGCCCATCATCCAGTCGATGGTCGGCCAGCCGTATGAAGAGATCAAGGACGCGGTGACGGACGAGTTGAAAAACTATTTTCGGCCCGAGTTCCTGAACCGGATTGACGAGACGGTGGTGTTCCACGCGCTCGACGCCAGCAACATCGAATCGATTGCCCGCATCCAGCTCAAGGTGCTGATGGCGCGGCTTGAAAAGATGGACCTGACGCTGGAGGTGTCGGAAGCGGCGATTGCCGAACTGGCCAAGGTGGGGTTTGACCCGGTGTTTGGCGCCCGGCCGCTCAAGCGTGCGATTCAGCAGCGGATTGAAAACCCGCTGTCCAAACTGCTGCTTGAAGGCCGCTTTCCACCCAAAAGCACGATTCCTGTGGATGTGGACCCGATCCACGAGCCGGGTGTCTTCAAGTTCGCGGCGGCGGCAGAACTATGAACAAGCGCGAGCTGCTATTTAATAAATAGCAGCTCGCGCTTTTCCTGCAGGCGTCAGAGGCAGTTTTTAATAAGATTTAGCAGCTGCCAGGCTCTTTTCGAGCCTTGACTTTCAGGGCGCGACGGCACCTTCCTGATACTGTGGATGCGACGATTCAAACTCGGGCAACTTAAACAGCGATGTTCCTACAGCCGCCACGCGGGGAAACGCCGACACATCGACTCCAAAGCGTTCCGCACCGATCAGGTGGCTGGCCAGCGCCAGGTCGGCCAGGCTGAGCGTTTCGTTGTGGCAGCGTGTGGCGCCGTCGTGCAGCAGCCCTTCGTAAGCGCTCAAACCTTCGCGATACCAGTGCGCAGCCCATTCGCGGCCTGCTGCGGCGTCAGCGCCAAACTGCGCGGCCAGGCGCTTTTGCACGCGTGGTACTGCCAGAGGATGGGTGTCGGCTGCAGCCAATAAAAACATTGACCGGACACGCGCCCGCCCGGCTGCATCGGGCGGCAGCAGCGGTGTGGCGGGGTAGGTTTCTTCCAGCCACTCCAGGATCGCCAGGCTTTGCGTCAGCGGCTCGGGCGTGCCCCCTTCGAGCGCAGGCACTGCGCCGGCCGGATTCAGGGCGCGAAACGCTGGCAGGTTGTGGTGGCTCGCTGACAGGTCGTGCATGCGTTCTTCAAAGGCCACGCCCTTGAGCTTGAGGGCTGCGCGCACGCGGTAGGCGGCCAGTGACAGCCAGTAACCATGAAGAATGAGCATGAAGGCTCCTGTGAAATGAAGGTGTGGTTTGAGGCGAAAGCGCCATGTCCGGCGCAGCGCTGGCCGGATTATGTTGCAGCCTTGGCTTTGCGCCAGCCACGACTCGTCATTCAAATGCATGCCTTCTACAAAAAGGGCAATGCCTGCAGCCGGTGATTTGGTGTGCCTAACTGTCCACAAACCCTTCCAGTTGCGCCACCGAGCGCGGGTCGGGCGACCACACTTCCAACAAAAAGTCGGCTTCCTCGTGCCGCGCCAGACGGAGCCAGCCCAGTTGCGCTGCCAAGGCGCGGTGCACGTCGTCACCGTTCAGCGCGTAGCCTTCAACGGGATGACGCCAGTGACAGGCCAGCAAGGTGCCGTCAGGCTCCAGTGCCGCTTTCATCTGGTCAATCAGTTTGGCCAGTTGTCCATGGTCGAGGTAAAAGCCGATCTCGCTGAACACGATCAGGTCAAAACTGCCCGTTGGCCAGTTGTCAGGCACCCAGCCCTGCAAAAAACGGATATTCGCCGAGCCTTCCAGCCGCTGGCGTGCGCGTTCGAGCGCGGCCGGCACGCCATCGGATACCAGCAATTCAGCACAGCGCGGTGCCAGCGCAGCGGCCAGTTCGCCGTTGGCGCAACCGGGTTCGTAAGCGCGCCGGTAGCGCTGACGCGGCAAGCTCGCCACTGTCAGGTCGCGCTTGCGAGCCTCATACCAGCGGGTCTTGAAGCCCCACGGATCGTCTGCGCGCTCAAACAGCTGGGTGAATTCTTTTCTGTCCGGGTTCACAACGTGGCCTCGACTGGCATGAAGTATTCAAAGCCACGCTGCATTCGCGCCAAGGCAAAGCCGGGCAGCACAGCAGGCGCGCCGGTGTCTTGCGGCACCAATTGGGTTCGGTGGGCGGCTAGAGCCAAGGCTTTGTTGCGCAAGCTGTTGGCAGGCAATGCCAACCGGCGCAGGTGTGGCCACGGCACACGCGTATCGCCAGGCCGTGCCCAATGCCACATCCACACCGGGGCCTGCCAATGGCGGCAGCCCCTTTGGCTGCAAACCCGCGCGGCAACCTGGCCAGCGGCTTCATGGTCGGGATGGCCGTCCAGTTGCCACGTGGAAAACACCACATCGCGGGGCTGGAGCAATTCGGCGAGTCGCTGCGCCAGAAAATCCTCCGAAACGGCCAGCTTGCCATCCGGCAATGCCAGGCGGTTTTGGCTGCATGGTGGCAGCCCCAGCTGGCGCAGACCCGCCAGGCTTTCGCTGATGCGGGCCTCGGCCAGCTTCGCAGGCGGCCACTGCCGTGAGCCCGGATGGCTGGCTTCGCCGTCGGTCAGCGCAATCACCAGAACGGGGCTGCCGCGCGCAGCCAGCATCGACAGCAGGCCGCCAAAGCCAATCACTTCATCGTCCGGATGCGGCGCAAGCACCATGGCGCGGCAAGCCGGGGGCACCAGGTCGTCCAGTGTCACCAAGGGCAGCTGGCCCAGGCCGGACCACGCCTGCCATTGGATTTCAGGCGTGCCTTCGCCTGCGATCTGGCGGTCGAACACTACAGCGCCCATGACTGTAGTTCTGCCGCGGCAGCGCGTTCGCCCAGGGCCGCAAAATCGCGTTCAGCATGACTTTGGCGCAGATACACCGGCAAGTCGCAGGCCATGCGTGCAAAGCGGGCATCCTTGCAAAAAGGGGAGGCGCCCAGCGCCCGGCCGGTTTGCGTCAGCACTAGTTCGGCGCTGGCTTCAGCACTCAGTCGCACCCGCAACGCCAGCGCGCTGGCGTCGGCCGCAGGATGCGCGTCAATCCAGGCCGCTGCCTCGCGCAGCAATGCAGCGGTGTGCTGGAGCGCCAGGTCAACTTTGCCCAGGGCGATATGGCGCAGCAGGTGTTTGTCACTTTGGCCGACTTGCGACGTGGCTTGCCACAGCGCATGCGCCAGTGAATGCGCGCCGCCCAGCCAGCAGGCTGCAATGCCTGCGCCGCCGTGCCAGAAACCGGGGCGCTCCAGGTAAGCGCCAGCCTGGCCAATCAGTTGCGCGCGGGCGGAGGAAAAAACCACGTCGACGCTTGCGCTGGCCGCCATGCCAATGGCTGGCCAGACTTCTTTGGACACCTCCACGCCGGGCTGGCGCATGGCTACGCTGGCCAGAAACGGCCCGCTGCCGTCGCTGCGCCACACGGTGAGCAGGCCATGCGAGACCGATCTGGCGCCGGAGCACCAGGCCTTGCGGCCCTCAAGCCAGATGCCGTGCGCGCCGTCATCAGCGTCTGACTTTTCAGCGTCGTTGCCAATCGGCAGGAAAACCACCTTGGCATCGGGCGGCTCGGCGGCCCACATGCCCCAGCTTGAACCGGGCGGAACTGGTGGTGCCCCCAGTTCGCGCATGATGGCCAGCGCATCGGTATGGCCCTCGAACAACTTGGCCAGCGACAAGTCCTGCGAACCCACCCGTGCCAGCGCCTGCCAACGCTCCAGCGTGCGACCGCTGCCTGGAGCAGGCAAGTCGGCCAGGCCGGTAGCCACAAGTTCTTGCAGACTTTGGGCAACCTCGAGTTCATGCGACGGAACTGGCACAGCCGCACTGATGGAAAGAGCGTGCTCAGGGCTGTCGCTTAGAGGCATGCAGCCGCCTCGCCGCCCAAGCCGGATTCAGGAAAAACGTTGAGCAAAGTGGCGCCAAATCCGCCAACTGCGCGAAAATCTTTGCGGGCGCTGGTCACGACGCGTGGCGCGGCCGACCAGGCAATCAGGGCGCCGCAGGCTTGCAGCGCATGCACCAGTGCCACGTCTTCGCTGCAGGCCAGTGGCGGAAAGCCGCCTGCATCGCGGTAAGCCTGGGCGCTGACGCCCAGATTGGCCCCGTGGATATGCCGGTGACCATGCGCATCGTTGTAAGTGGTCTTGAAATGCATCGCCAGTTGCGGCGAATGCCCGCTCCAGTCGTTGACGGCTACCGTGCCGCAAACTGCATCGCTGCACTGCTCAAGTTGATCCGCCAGCCAATCGGGCGAAACCAGTGTGTCCGCGTCGGTGAATGCCAGCCAGCGCGCGCCCATGTCCAGGCAGCGTTGTGCGCCAGTTGCGCGGGCAATGCCAACGTTGCGCGCCTGCACGTGGAGTGTTTGAACACCATGGGCGGCGGCAATATTTGCGCTGCCATCGGTGCAACTGTCGAGCACGACCAGGGTATGCACGATTTCGCTGTGAAGTTTGGGCGACGCCGCCGCAGCAGCGACAGCCTGCAAGCAACTGGTCAGCCACGCCTCTTCGTTGTGAACGGGTATGACTATGCCCAGCATGACCGGCATGCACGATCAAGCGTGGCGTTGCAATGGAACATTAAATCGTTATGAATCGGATGAATGCGGGCTGCCGGGTGCAGCCGCTTTCCATCCAGGCCAGAGGCAAGAAGGTGAATCATCAAGTTGTCCGGGTAGAAAAACTTATAAAAACTAAAGCAGGGAACGTTGAAAATTGCCTTCAAGACTAATGTGCCGGTTTGTGTGGGCAGGTAAGAATCCACCATTTCTGGCGGTAAGCGCCTGCAACGAAGCTGCTGAGGGTTTGGGCTAGCCGGAGTAGGTCTTGCCGCCAGGGTGAGGACGGTTCTACTGAATAACTGTCAATGGCTTGGCCAATGAAGAATTACATTCAAGTGCGGTTTTGGAGCTAGAAAATCAGCAAACACGGGTGTGCCTGACAGTGCGTCATGCTGCCAAGTGAAATCTTAAAAGCGGTGGCTGTGCTCGCCCGTGTGTCAACCAGCAGCAGATTGAAAACCCGGGCTTTTCAGTCTGTTGCCTGGAGGCCGCTGTGCACCCGGTATTTCGTCCGTTTGAATAGGGACCAGACCCGAAATTCAGGCGCAGTCAAATTTGGACAGCCTCCAGCCCAAGCCTGTATTCCCTGAAAAGTCGTTTTTATGGCAATGCCTGCCATGGCAATGCAGGCCAGGGGCTTCAGCCGCCACTGCCGGTTGAAAAGGTGAAATTTCGACTGAAAGACGTGCCATTGTTGGTGCCACTGAGCATCACGGTATAACCCGTTTCCGATAGCAAGGGCGCGTCCGGTACGACATAGGCCTGGTGTGGCCCGAAGCAGCCAGTCAAGCATGGCCCGTACGGGTCGTTGGCTGAAGTGATTGGAGCCCTCAATGCCACGGCCTCGCCAGTGGCCGCCCGGAACATGGCTGCGCTGGTAATGGCCAGTCGATTTCCTTCCCGCACCGCGATGTACACGGTAGAGCCCAGCGGTTTCGTGCGCAGGTCGCGGCCTGGTACCGGATTGGGGGTTTCATTGCTCAGCTGCGGGTTCACGCTGCCCGTGCCTTCGCAGGGATAGGTTTGCACGTCATTGCTGCCCAGTCTTTGCTGGCCGGCGCTGGCGGTGTAGGCAGCGTTGATCTGCACAAAAACACCGGGTTGGCCCTTGCCGGTGTCGTCCCTGGAACGCACCGCCACGCCGACATCGCGGTAGCCGCTCATCAGCCCGTTGAGGTGGTAGGGCGCATTCAACAGCGCGCGAATTCCCAGCACGCCGATGCCGCGCTTGGGCAACGATGCGTTGCTGGAAGTGAAAAAAGCGAATTCGTCGGTCACGCCACCCAGGTCGGTGTAGCCCTGCGCCCGCACGCGGGCGGCCGGGTCGGTGCCGGTGAAGCCTTCCGGAAACCGGTTGGCGTCTTCCAGGTGCGAATTCAGGCTGTTGATGATCAGGTAGTCGGCATGCGCGCGCGCTGCCCTGTCGAGCGATATGTTGGACGCCAGCAGCCCGAAACCGCAGCGCTCCCGCTCGGCATTAAGCAACTGATAGGCCGACAACTCCTCGCTGTTTGGCGGATAGTTGGTCGGCGTGGCCACCGTGGACACGATGGAGGGATTGGGCGACGCAGGTTGCGCGGCGGGTGGCGGCAATGTTGTATTGCCGTCGCTGCCACCCCCACAGGCCGATAGCAATGCCGCCAGTGCGAGCACAGGCGCCAGCCGGGCAGAGGTGGCGATGCATGGCGATCCGAAATTGAAAAAGTGTGTATTCATAAATTCCGGATAAGTAACAAACAACGACGAAGAAAAAAAGCATCATCGGCAGTGATTCGACACGATAAGCGTGAATTGGTCCACGCGCTGTAAGCGTTTGTCTCTTTCTGCTATAAATTTAATAGCTAAAACTGCTTTTCCAATAAGCGCGAATGGACTTTTTTACATAAAAAGTGTCATGCCATATCGGGCTGGTTCGATTGATTCCGGGTGTCCGGGCTGAGAGCGACAGGCATTTATCTGGTGAATCCCGCGCTGCCGGTCAGCGGCCGCTGGCTTCGAGCCGCAGCACGCGGGCGCGCAGCGTGTCCAGTTCTTCCAGCAGTTCCAGCGCCAGCGCCGCACCGGCCAGGTTCACGCCCAGGTCGCTTTCAAGCCGCAGCGCCACGCGGGCGCGCTGCACGTGCACGCCGGTGAAGCGCCATTCGCCGGGCGCGTTGTGGGCCGGCGTCAGCAAACCTTCGTCCACCAGTTCGACAATGCGCTCGGTCTGCGCGGCGCAGGCGCGGCACAGCTCATTCAGGCTCAATTCGGTCTGGTCTTCGAGGATCAGTCCGGTGACGTGTACAAGTTGGAAGTCGGTGGTCATGGCTGGCCTTGCAGTTTGGCTCTGGGTTTGAAGGTGTTGAACTGCCTGGCCATGCTTTCGTAAAAGGCCTTGCTGCTGTCGCTGTCTGCGGCCGGCACGGAAATTTGCAGTACGAAGTAAAAATCGCCCGGCGTGCTGCCCGGCAGGCCGCGTCCCTTGACGCGCAGTTTGCGTCCGGCCGCCGAGCCGGGCGGCACCGTGACCTCGACGCGCCCGGTGGGCGTGGGCGCTTGCACATCGGCACCCAGTGCGGCTTCCCATGGCGCCACGGGCAGGTCCAGGTAAACATCGCGCAGTTCCACGCGGAACAGCGGGTGTGGGTTGAATTCCACGTCAAGGTACAGGTCGCCCGCACTGCCGCCGCCAACGCCGGGCGCGCCCTGGCCGCTCAGGCGGATATGCTGCCCGGCGCGAATGCCCTTGGGCACGCTGAAGCTGATCTGGTGCTCACGCGGAACGACATGGCCCTGATCGTCCATCTCGGGCACGCGCAGGCTGATGGTTCGGGTGGCGCCGCTGTAGGCGTCTTCCAGGTCAATGAGGATCTTGGCATGGCGGTCTTCGCCAGCGGCGCTGTAGCGGGCGCGCTGGCCGCCGGCGCCCGCGCGTGAACTTCCGGGGTTGCCGTCGGTGGCAAACCCCTGGCGGAACAGCGACTCGAAAAAGTCGCTGTAGTCGCCGTTGCCCTCCGGAAAATCCCGCGGCGCACTGCGGCCGGCATGTTCGGCGCCGGCGTTCCAGCCGGGCGGTGGACGAAAGTCCTGGCCTTCTTTCCAGTGTTGGCCCAGCTGGTCGTAGGCGGTACGTTTTTCCGGGTCTTTCAGCACCTCGTAGGCTTCGCCCAGCTGCTTGAAGCGTGCGTCGGCGTCTTTTTCCTTGCTGACATCGGGATGGTATTTGCGTGACAGCTTGCGGTAGGCGCGTTTGATCTCGTCAGGCGCGGCATCACGGGCCAGGCCCATGACGGTGTAGTAATCCTTGAATTCCATGAAGGCCTTCTTAGTGCAGATGCGACCCATGGCGGGCCATCAGCCACCTTAGCGCAAAAACGCGCCGGTTTCACTGTCCTGTATCAGGCCGCTGTGTAAGCCATGGGCTCGTCCGGCTATTTCACCGGAATCGGTGTCGTGACCGGCACCGAAACAGCGGTCACGCTGTTTTGCGGCGAGCCTTCGATCAACCTGTCGGAATAGGTCAGGTAAACCAGCGTGTTGCGCTTGGCGTCCACCATGCGCACCACGCGCAGCCGCTTGAAGACCAGTGAAATACGTTCGCTGAACATTTCCTCCTGCTTGTCGAACGGCTTGCCGGTAGGAAAGCTGATGACGCCGGTCTGGCGGCAGGCAATCGACGCATCGGACTTGTCCTCGGCCAGGCCGAAGGCGCCTTTGATGCCACCCGTCTTGGCGCGCGACAAGTAGCAGGTCACGCCGCTGACCTTGGGGTCGTCGTAGGCATCGACGACGATCTTGTGGTCGGGGCCGATGAACTTGAAAACGGTGTCGACGGCGCCGACTTCCTCGGCGCTGGACAGGCCGCAGCCGCTCAGGACCAGGGCCGCGGCCAGGGCAGCGCGCCGCCAATGGCGCGAAATGGAGAAGGGCAGGCAAGCGATGGGAGCGGTAGAAGCTGTAGAAAAGTTGGAAGTGCGCATTGGGGGAAACTCCTTGAAGGAAGGCCGAACAGCATCGTGAACCATAAGTTGTCCGTGGAAACGGGTCAACTCCAACGCCTTTTCGGCGCTATATGCGATAGGCAAGCGCATCCTATCCGTGGAAATCGGGCCAACCAGTTTTAAGCTTGAACCATGAGACGGTGCAGCGATGATTATGGGTCGGCGCAACTGCCGCTCCTTAATGCAAGGTATCAGCAATCATGGCCAGCAATGTATCAACCGCGTCAAGCGCTGCCGGCTTGGTGAGGTGATGGTCAAAGCCTGCTTTTGCCGATCGCGCCCGATCCAACTGGGAGCCCCAGCCAGTTAGCGCGATCAACCGCATGGACTCGAGCCCTGCGATCTTGCGCATTGCTCGCGCCGTCTCAAAGCCATCCATTCCTGGCATGCCGATGTCAAGAAAAGCAACGTCGGGCCTGAACTCAACAGCCATGCCCAGGGCGCTCAAGCCGCTGTGGGCCATTTCGGTCACATGGCCCTTGAACGCTAGAACGGTGGCCAAGGCATTTGCCGCATCAACATGGTCATCGACCACCAGGATGCGCAGCTGTTTGATGCTGGCAGGCGGCTTGCTGCCCAACCGTTTGTGGTCCAGCGCCGGAAGTGCTGTGCGACTCGCCAGGGGCAGCCTGACGGTGAAAGTGCTTCCCTGGCCCAGCCCTGCACTGGCTGCTGTCACAGCTCCGCCATGCATCTGAACCAGCTGGCGCACCAGTGACAATCCAATGCCCAAGCCGCCATGCGTGCGGTCCGCTCTCAAATCGCCCTGACTGAACATCTCGAAGATCGTGTCCAGACTTTTTTGCGCAAGCCCTATGCCATTGTCCGAGACTGAAATGACAGCGTCTGCGTTCTCACCGTCTTGGCCATTGTCACGGTGCACCGACAGTTCGATTCGGCCTCCGCCAGGGGTGTACTTAGCGGCATTGTTCAACAAATTGGCGATGACCTGTGCAATGCGCGTCGGGTCTGCCTCAAGCACCAGCGTTTCTTCTGGCATCTGGACTCGCAGCGCATGGTCCTTATCCTGAATATGCGGCTGGCTGGTCTCAATAGCCACGGACACAATTGCCTTGAGTTCCACCAGCTCCTTTTTGAGCTCGAGCTTGCCGCCACCGATCCGTGCAATGTCAAGCAGGTCATCGACCAAAATGACCATCTGGCTGACTTGGCGCTCCACCATGTCCAGCGTCTGGCGGGCCTGCGCCGGATCGGTCTGCAAGCGCACAATGGTCAGGCCGGCCGTGATGGGCGCCAGCGGGTTTCTCAACTCGTGCGCCAGCGTGGCCAGGAACTCGGTCTTGCGCCGGTCTGCCACGAGTAGGCTAGAGGCGAGTTGCTGCAGTGCTTCTTCTGACTGCTTTCGCGCTGTGATGTCGCTGAACAGCAGCGCTACTTTATTGTTGTCGGGTTCGTCGACAGGATGCACGAATACCTCAAGCCAGCGATTCAAGACCTTGCTGAAGTCCTCAAAATGCACCGACTGCCCCGTGAACGCCACCTGGGCAATGCGCTCGAGCCAGCGGCTTTCGCCATCGGGTGCGAGCTCACGCAGAGTTTTGCCTACCGCCCCAGACAGACCGGTATGCTGGTACGCCATGGCGTTGACCTCCAGGATCCGAAAGTCGGTAGGCGCGCCTTCCGCGCCGTCCAACATCTGAACCATGCTGAAACCCTGGCCCATGGATTCGAACAGCATGCGGTAACGCGCTTCGCTCGCGCGCAACGCCGCCTCGGCTTGCTTGCGCTGCGTCTGGTCCACACCATGCACGAGCACAGCGCTTATGGCGCCATTGGTATCGCGCAGCGCCGTATAGACAAAATCGACCGATCGTGTTTCGGTCGGTCCATTAACGTGGGGTTGCAGCACTATCGCCAGATCGACTCCGACAAACGGCTCGCCGGTTGCAAACACCCGGTCCATCCGCTCGTAAAAACCTTGGCCAGCCAGATCGGGCAGCGCCTGCCGGACTGGCAGGCCGATCAGCGTGCGGTTGCCCACCAACGCGAGGAAGCAATTGTTGATCATCTCAAACACATGCTCGGGTCCGCGCAGGACGGCCATGAATGCAGGGGCTTGCCTGAAGACGTCGGCCAGCCGTTGGTTGGCCGCCTGCACATCTTTGAGCAGGTGCTCGCGCTCGATCTCAAGGTGCTTATGCACCATGAGGCGATACAGTTCGATAAACACCGCCACCTTGGCGCGCAAGATGATGGGATTGACCGGTTTGATCAGGTAGTCCACGGCTCCAAGCGCATAGGCTTGCTCGATCGGAAACGCACGGGGATCCGCGCCGGTCACGAAAATGATGGGTGTGGATTTGGAGCGCTCGCAGTTGCGAATGCGCTGGGCCAGCTCGAACCCGCTGATTCCATGCATATGCAGGTCAAGCACGATGACGGCAAAATCAAGAGTTTCAATGTTGTCCAATGCCTGCAACCCTGAACTGGCCAGTGTGAAGTCGACCCCGGGTGCAGCCAGAAACGCCTGAAGCAACTCCAGGCTGTCGGGCTCATTGTCGACAAGCAAGAGGTTAACGGGAGTGGCAGTGATCAAAAAAATTCCCTCCCGTACTATTGTGCTGTGGTCGTATTGGCTTCTTTGCAGGGCTCAGGGCTTTTCGACTCCGAAGTCGCTTTTTGAGCACATTGAAGCTCTAGCGGCAGTTTGTCAAAGCCTATGGTCACTACGCTGCGTCGGCCTAATTCCGAAATCCCAAGCGCTGTCATTTGCACCGCTGCCGGGAGAAGCGGCGCCTGTACCGGCAGCGCCCTGGCAACGCCCTGAGCATTCTGGTGCGAGGGGGCGGCCCAGCCCTCCAGCTGGCCCGGCAGCAGGACGCAAGCGGCCAGCCACAGGATCAAGGGGCTACTGGTTTGGAGCATGGCCCGGGTCCTCGTGAATTTTCGAAGCCTTGCGCTTTTGGCTGGTGGCGTTGGTCTTTCCAGCTCCATTGACCATCGTGCCATTCATCGGCAATTCCCTGGTCACGTGCAAGGCGGCCTTGCGCAGGAACGGTCTTGAGACACCAGCGCCAAGTTGCGCCGGCACGCAACAGGCCGAACGCCGTGCCATTCCCGTCAAAATTCCCGGTCAGGGAGAAAACAGTATTTCCGTTAACGACGGCTGATGCTGCGACCCTGACCCATAGCTGGCAGGCGTTCACCCAAGCACGCGGCCAAGCCCCTCGAAAATCGCATTGAACCGGTTTGTGTCGGAGGCTGCGCACTTGGATGAAGGCGTATGAATGGAGCAAGCTACGCATGACTTGTTGTTTCTTAAAAAAGCTAAATTTGTATTAATGTTACTTAGTATTGCTGAGCAAATGATCAGATTTTTTCAAATTTCTCAAATTTATGGGTGTCGGTGTTGCTGGGTGGATAAACAAGTTCGTTCAGCCGACTTGAGCATCAAAAATAAACCAATCCAAGGCCAGGCAGTACCTTCCGACGGTGCGCTTTTTGAGCGTCAGCCTGTGGAACCGGGACATAGCCGCTGGCACGACGTTTTTTTGTCTGCGTTAAGGCGAAGCAGGGCTGCAGCCATGCGAAGTTTGTGCGGCTTGGCGTCGCTAGGGGAAACAGTGAAGTGCAATCACACGGTGCTAACGGCGATCCTTAACCTGTCCATCTCCCTAAAAAGCGCTCCTGAAGGGCTTGCCGCTCAACGGTGCAAACAGCCCTTCAGGTGAGCTGACGACTCGCCTGATTGCCCCATGCGCTTGTCATTGTTTGCTGAATAAAAGCAGAACAATTGCCTGCCCGCATCAGCCGCCGTTTCCTGCGTCGCACACCTGCCCGGCACGCGAAGATAGCGCTATTGACAGATAGAGCCCAGCAGCGGCTTACCCGCAAGAAACGGCACCCATGTCATCAAAGCCGCTCGGTGGCTGGCTTACCGAACTCTTTACCGTCAAGTTTGTGCTGAAAGTGACACCAGAGGAAACCGGATCTGCACTTTGAAAGATAAATCGCCGAGGAATTGGCATGAGAGCCGCAATAGCATGCAAAAAATCCATTACGAAGCGGTGAACGGAACGCTAACGCTGGCCTGCGAGGTGGACATTTACCCGCACAAGCAGCGCGCCCGCTATGCCGCGCAGCGTGTGGCGGGCATCAAGCCTCTGGTCATGCACATCCATGTCGGGCCCAGAAACGTCTGCGCGAGCAGGCCGCTTTTGACAACTTTTTCCCATCAACTTGTGGCCTTGCCCAATGCCTGGAAGACGGCAGGGCGATTTTCTTCGTCATGGTGCAGACCGGGTAGGCAACCTTAACCTTTCATACAAATAATCCAGCTCACCAAACTGCAAATTGCTGATGCAGCAATCCCGCACGCTGGCGTTGAACGACTGCGTTAAAAAACGCCGTGGGCTGCTGCAAAGCTCACCGCCTGCGCGCGATTGCGCACGTTGAACTTGCGGTAGATGTTTTTTATATGCGTGTTGACGGTCTGTCCGCTGATATTCAGGCGCGTGCCAATGACCGTGCTCGTATGGCCTAACGCCACCAACTGCAGGACGCCTTTTTCACGCTCGGAGAGTTTTTCCCTGACTTTTTCACTGTCCGGCGTGCCAGCGCCTCTCGTATTTTGAGGTTCGAATTTGCCCAAAAGCATGCGCGCCAGCCCGGGCGTGATGGAGGCTCCCCCATTAACTACCTGCAGCACGGCTTGGGCAAAGTTGCCGAACCAGGAGTTCTTCACCAGGTAGCCCGTGGCGCCGAGTTTGAACGCATGCATCGCGTGCTGCGCATCTTCCATAGCCGAAATGACAATGGCCTCGGCTGTGGGGCGCACCGACTTCATGTGTTCGATCAGCTCAAAGCCCGTGCCGTCGCCCAGGTTCAGGTCAACCAGCATGACGTCAAATTCACGCTGGCTGATCAGCCGGCGCCCTTCGCGTGCACTGGCGCCCTGTTCCACCAGGTCGATGCGCAGGTCGGCCAGCAATTCGTGCGCAATCACGCGGCGCATGTTCGCATCGTCATCGACCAGCAGCACCCGCACTGGTTGCTCGGCCTGGCCGGTGAGGAAGCCCGGCCACATCGAAGGTAGGCCAGGGTGCTCAACCCGAGAAAGTTCGGCTGACGGGAAAGCGCTTTTTGTCAAAAACTCTGGTTCCATTGTGGAGTTGTTTAAAAGCTGCAATTCGTGGATTGCAAATGGACTAACTGACACAGGACAGGCTCCTTATAAGTTCGATGTAGTGAGTTGCCCTGCCATGTGCCTCTTCTGTGTGCTTTTGCGAGCATTAAGCGCCATTCCAGTGCGATGGACGGTGTGACTGCCGATGCGCGCTTGCATCAGACCGACACCAGACCGGGCCATGCGTCGGCATGGAGCTTGGCGTACTTACTGCCACGCAGAACCAACATGTCAGCTTTGCGCGAAAGCTGGCTGGTGCAGCTTTGAAAAAAATGAGGCAATTTGTGAAGCAGGGAAAACGAATGTGAAGGACAGTTCCATTTGTAACCTTGCAGGTTACTTACGCTTGTAGTCCTGCGCCTCAGTTTATTGTTGAGATTGCCGCGACCTGCCCAAAATGATCTCTAGTGCAGCTCCGCGCAGATTAGAAAAGAGGCCAGACAAACCCGATGATGATGAACACGACAGTGGCGCAGCTGCGCGAGATGAGGCTCGATGGCCTGGCCACGGGCCTGCAGGATCAACTCAGCCAGGAGGGCATCAACACCATGAGTTTTGGAGGAGTGCCTGGCATGCTGACCCCTCGTGTCATGAGATAACCGAAGCCGAAGGCCGTATTGCGCAGCTTCGGGAGCATAGGGAACGGATGGCGCCAGGGATTTGCGTGAAGGCATTCCAGGCGTCGCAGCAGGCATCCACAATCTGCTCCTACCCGTCGTAGCAGCGGTTGGCCGGGTGTCTCTCGCGCCATTGTTGCCGCATCTGCTCGGCCGGGTCGAGCTCGGCCTCGCTCAGGGCCTTTTTGAATTTGGCTTGTTCCACCGAATCGACGCAGGGACTGACGGCACGGGCCGAAATCCAAACCATGTCCAAACGCAATCGGGCGCAGTCTGCGGCGTCCAACGGGTTCCTTGCGGGCCAACCGGTCGAAATCGTACGGCTGGGGCCGGGCAATGATTTGCTGAGACAACATTTCCAAACCTCCACCGAAAGCCAATGCCGCTCTCACTCAGATCGCTGGCTTTGGTTTTTTGTCTCTCGGGATTGGTATGGGACTTAAAGCGCAAACCAGGCCAAGTTTTTACGCCGCACCCGCGTGTCATGGAACTGGCTAGGTGGCTGGCCCATGGTGGCCTTGAACATCGCTGAAAAAGCGCTTTCGCTGGCGTAGCCGCTGGCAGTGGCGGCATTGCCTACCGACTCGCCACGCGCCAGCATCGGCAGCGCATGCGCCAGGATGGCCTGCTGGCGCCATTGCTGTTAGCCAAGTCCTGGCTGCTCGCGAAACAGCCGCGTCACCGAGCGTTCGCTGGCGCCCACATCTGCCGCCCAGCGGGGCGTGAACAGGCCGCTGTCGCCGACGGGAAAGGGCAGAAGGCCGGTGTTGCTACGCATGTGAATGGAAACAACGGCGGGGCAGGTTTGTCCGGTATTCGATGAAACATGACGATTTGTCGCATTTCAGAATTCTGGAGCCAGTATTACGATGCAGCCATGAGCACTTCAAGCACCCTTCAGCCGCCCGCTGGCGCTTCTTCCTTGCGCACCGACGCCGGCGTGATTGGACTGGTCGGGCTGGGCCACATGACCAGTCACTTCAGCCAGTTGCTGCTGGCGCCGCTGTTTCCCTGGTTAAAGGATGCGTTTGACGTCAGTTATGCGCAGCTCGGGTTTTTGATGACGATTTTCTTCGTCGTGTCGTGCGCGGTGCAGGCGCTGTCTGGCTTTGTCGTGGACCGCTTCGGCCCGCGTCCCATTTTGTTCGGCGGCCTGGCGCTGCTGGGTCTAGCGGCGCTGGGTTACGCCATCAGCACCAGCTACGGCATGCTGGCTTGCTTTGCGGTGGTCGGCGGCATTGGCAACGGCGTGTTCCACCCGGCTGACTACACATTGCTGAACCGCAAGGTCAGCGCGTCCCGGCTGGGCCATGCCTACAGCGTGCACGGCATCACCGGCAGCCTGGGCTGGGCGCTGGCGCCGGCGCTGGTGGTGTCCCTGACGTTTGCCTTTTCCTGGCGCATCGCGCTGACGACTGCCGGAGTGCTGGTGTTTGGCGTGCTGCTGGTCCTGCTGCTTCAGCGTGACAAGCTGGCGCTCCAGCCGGCCGAGCCGACCGCCAATGCCACAGCGGCCGGTGGCAATCTGGATTTTTTGAAGATTCCTGCCGTCTGGATGTGCTTTTCCTTTTTCTTCTGGAATGCGGTCGTGCTCAGCGTGGTGCAGGCCTTTGCGCCCGAGGCGGCGCGCCAGCTGCACGGCATGCCGCTGACATTGGTGGCTGTGTGCCTGACGGTGTACATGGTGTGCGCTGCTGGCGGCATGGTGCTGGGCGGGTTTCTGGCAGCCGATCCGACGTGGTGCGAGCGCATCGTCGGCATTGGCTATGGCATGGCAGCGGCCGTGGCGCTGGTGCTGGCCCTGGGCAGCTTGCCTCCGGGTGTGGTGCCGGTGCTGTTCGGCATGATGGGTTTTGCCTCGGGCATGGCGGGGCCGTCGCGTGATTTGCTGGTCAAGCGTTCGACACCTGAAAACGCGACCGGCCGCGTCTATGGCGTGGTCTATGCGGGGCTGGACATCGGCCAGGCGGTAGCGCCGCTGATCTTTGGCGTCATGATGGACCATGGCCAGTACCGTGGCGTGCTGCTGGGGCTGGCGCTCACCCAGGGTGTGCTGATTGCCAGCGCCTTCAATGTGCGGCGGGTGCGTCGCACCGTGCTGGTCGCCGCCTGAAGCAGCGCCGGTCGGACCAGTGCCGCCAGCCCCTCTATGATGGCGGTCTTCTTGACTCCTGCCTGCCACGTGCCCGCGTTGCAGCCTTGTGATGCGCCTAGTTTTGTCGCCCCATTCCGACTTTCCTTCTCACCGGGCCGGTGCCTGGACCGGACTCCGCTGGCTGCGTCTGCTGGCCGTTGGCATGCTGGTGCTGGCGGCGTTGAGCGCGCAGGCGCAGCCGGACAACATCGACCCATCGCTGGACGCTGCGCGCGCGCAGATTGACCAGGCGCGCAAAGTCCTCGACAGTCCGCCGAAAGAAGCTGCCGACCTGCTGCCGTTGCGCGCTGGCGTGCTGGCCGCTGGCACCCAGGCTGACGCGGCGGCCGCATTGCTGGAGCCGCAGCTGGCGAGCGTCCAGGCGCGACTGGCTGAACTCGGCCCGCTCACGCCGGGGCAGCCCGAGGCGCCCGACGTGGCGGTGCTGCGTACCCAGCTGAACAAGGTGCGCGCCGAACTTGACGCCCAGTTCAAGCGGGCCAAGCTGCTGTCGGTGGAAAGCGAGCAGACGGCCGGTGAAATCTCGGCGCTGCGGCGCTCCGAATTCCAGGCCCGGCTGGGCGAGCGCACCTCGTCGATCCTGAGCAGCCTGTTCTGGGCCGAACTGCGAATGGAAATTCCTGGCGACCTGCTGCGTGCACGCCGCCAAGCCGACGCGCTGGCCTTTGCCGCGCGCGCCAGTGGCACGGCGGTTTGGGTCAGTGTGGGCGTGGCGCTGCTGGTGCTGCTGGGCTTGTATGTCTGGGTGGGGCGTGCGTTGCTGAGGCTGACCACCACGCGCGTGCCACCCGGCCGTCTGCGCCGGTCGCTGTATGCCTGGACAGGGGTGCTGTTGCCTGCCATTACGGCCGGTCTGATGGCCGAGGCGGTTTACCTGGGGCTGGTCTGGGTCGCGCCGCTGCCCGAGTCGCTGGCGCCGCTGATGGGCCGGCTGGCCGGTGTGATCTGTTTTGGCGGCTACGTCGTCGGCCTGGGCCACGCGCTGCTGCTGCCGGTCCGGTCGTCATGGCGGCTGCTGCCATTGCCCGATGTGGTGGCCCTCAGATTGCGGTGGCTGCCGGCGGTCCTGGCGCTGCTGATGGTGTTGACCTGGGCGCTCATGCAACTGACCGCGCAGATCAATGCCAGCCTGGTGACCACAGTGGCGGCCGACTGCATTGTCGCGCTGGCAATGGGCCTGGCGATGGGTCTGGGCTTGCTGTTGACTGACCTGGCGCGCCGCCGCGCCCTGCGCGACCCGAACACGGCTGCGAGCTGGCCGCCAAGTCCGCTGTGGCTGACAACGGTGTTCGGGCTGGCTTGTGTGGGCGTGGCGGGCAGCCTGATGGCGCTGCTGCTTGGCTACGTGGCACTGGGCAGCTTTGTGGTGCACCAGATGGCCTGGATGGCGGTGGTGCTGGGCTCTGCCTATTTGCTGGCGGTGCTTGTCGATGATGGTTTCATGGCGCTGCTGGGACCGAAGACCAGCCCGGCCAGCGACGCCAGCAATGCCAGCTCAACGGCAGACGCCGCTGCAGCCGCCGACATGCCGGCATCACGCTTTCTCAAGATGCGGGCGCAAGCCGCCGTGCTGCTGTCCGGTGTGGGCCGGCTGCTGGTGGTGGCGCTGGCCGTGCTGCTGCTGCTGGCGCCGTTTGGCGAAGGACCGTCCGAGCTGTTTGAACGCGCCGACAAGCTGCACCAGGGGATTTCGATTGGCGAATTTCAAATCTTGCCGGTGGCGGTGCTGCAGGCCGCGCTGGTCATCATCTTGTGCCTGGTCGTGGTGCGTATCCTCAGGCGCTGGCTGAAGGAAGAATTCCTGCCAACCACGTCGCTCGATGCCGGCATGCAGGTCTGGACGTCCACGCTGTTTGCCTATGCCGGCAACCTGCTGGCGCTGTCGATGGGAATGGCGGCCGTCGGCATCGGACTGGAACGCATTGCGTGGGTGGCCAGCGCCTTGTCGGTGGGCATCGGCTTTGGCTTGCAGGCGGTGGTGCAGAACTTTGTCTCGGGCATCATCATGCTGGCCGAAAAGCCGGTCAAGGTCGGCGACTGGGTGTCGCTGGGCGGTATTGAGGGCGACATCCGCCGCATCAATGTGCGGGCCACTGAAATCCAGATGGGTGACCGCTCGACAGTGATAGTGCCGAATTCGGAGTTCATCACCAAGACCGTGCGCAACGTCACCCACGCCAATCCGCTCGGGCTGGTCAAGATCCTGCTGCCGGTGCCGCTGGACGCCGACGCTGACCAGGTTCGCAGCCTGATCCTGGAGCTGTTTGCAGCGCATGCCGACGTGCTGAAGACGCCCGAGCCCAGCGTGCAACTCGATGCCATCGACAGCGCCGGCATGGTGTTCAACGCGACCGCCTTCGTCGACTCGCCGCGCATGGCTTACGGTGTTCGCAGCGCCTTGCTGTTCGACGTGCTCAGGCGGCTGCGCGAGGCCGATATTTCACTGGTCAAGCCGGCCGGACTGGTGCTGCGTGAAGCGCAGGACAAGGCACTCGATCAGCCTTTGCCGCCACCGCTGGCTTGAGGCGAAACGCTTACGGTTGCGCGGGCGGAGTTGCTGGCGTACATTGGCATTTTCTGACCACGCGACTGCTACCATGGCCTAACTTCAGGAGAATTTAATGACAGCTTCACAGACCCCTCCCGCTAACGACTTTGTCCGCTGGGTAGAAGAAAAATCAGACACTGTCATGGCCGACCTCGGCGACAAATTTCCGCCCGCCACCAGCGGGCTTGATGCGCTTCACGCCGAAACCTATACCCAGCGCATCGAGGAAGTGCTGCTTGGCCACGAGCCGCCTGACGAAGCGCTGCTCGAAGAGCTCGCCGCGCTGGAAGACGCGCCACCGCTGAGTGACGAGGAACTGGACCGCCAGGCGCTGGAAAGCGGTGGCGCAGACGCCGACCCGGCCACGCCGGAATAAGCCGGGCGCCGCCGCGTTTCGAGACGGCCGCGGCGGTTTGGTGCCGCATTCGCCAAGGCACAATAAAGCGCATGACCCAACAACTTGCCGGCCACCTTCTTGTCGACTGCCTTCTGGCCCAGGGCGTCACCCATGCATTCGGCGTTCCCGGAGAAAGCTACCTTGCCGTGCTCGACGGCTTGCATGCGCGCCAGGACCGGATCCGTTTCATCACCTGTCGCCAGGAAGGCGGCGCTTCTTTCATGGCCGAAGCGCATGGCAAGCTCACCGGCCGTCCCGGCGTGTGCATGGTCACGCGCGGGCCGGGCGCCACCAACGCTTCGATTGGCGTGCACACGGCGTTCCAGGATTCGACGCCCATGGTGCTGCTGGTCGGCGACGTGGCCAGCGATTGCCGCGACCGCGAAGCTTTCCAGGAAGTGGACTATTCCAGCTTTTTCGGCCCAAGCACGAAGGGCTTCGCCAAGCGCGTCGAGCGCATCGACGACGCCGACCGCATTCCGGAATACGTCGCGCGCGCCTTTGCCACGGCCATGAACGGCCGTCCCGGCCCGGTGGTGCTGGTGCTGCCCGAAGACATGCTGACGCGCATGACCGCTGCCCAGCCCTTGCCGCGTGTGGAGGCGACGCAAGCCTGGAGCGACCCCGGCGCTTTGCGCACTTTGCGCGAGATGCTGCTGGCGTCGAAGCAGCCGCTCATCATTGCAGGCGGCGGCGGCTGGACGCCGCAGTCGGCGCAGGCCTTGCAGCGCTTTGCCGAGAACTGGAAGCTGCCGGTCGGCAACGCCTTTCGTTTTCAGGACACCTTTGACAACCACCACCCGCTGTATGCCGGCGATGTCGGCATTGGCCTGAGCCCGAAACTGGCCGCGCGCGTCAAGGCCAGCGACCTGATCATCGCCATCGGCCCGCGCCTGGGTGAAATGACGACCGGCAACTACACGCTGATCGAAGCGCCGTGCCCCAAGCAAAAGCTGGTGCACATCCACGCCAGTGCCGAGGAACTGAACCGCGTGTTCCAGGCCGACCTAGCGATCAATGCCACGATGAATGCCGCCGCGCGTTCGCTCGAAGTGCTGACCGCGCCGGTTAACGTGCCATGGGAAGCTTGGACTGCTTCGGCCAACGAAGACTATCTGGCCAACCTGGTGCCGCAAGCTTTGCCCGGCGACATCGACATGCCGGCCATCGTCGGCCTGCTGCAGCAGCATTTGCCGGCAGACGCGGTGCTGACCAACGGCGCAGGCAATTTCGCCAGCTGGATTCACCGCTTCTTCAAGCACCACGGGCTGGTCAAGGGCCACAAGACGCAACTCGCGCCCACCGTTGGCGCGATGGGCTATGGCGTTCCGGCCGGCATTGCCGCAGCCATCACGACCGGACGCGTGGCGTTCACGATTGCCGGCGACGGCGACTTCCTGATGAACGGCCAGGAACTGGCCACGGCCGTGCAGCATGGCGCCAAAAGCATCATCGTGCTGCTGAACAACGGCATGTTCGGCACCATCCGCCATGCACCAGGAAAAAACCTATCCGCAGCACGAAAGCGGCTCGCGTCTGAACAACCCGGACTTTGCTGCCCTGGCCCGCGCCTACGGCTATGCCGGCGTGCGCATCACCCGCACCGGCGAATTCGAGGCCGAACTGCTGGCTGCGCTGGCCCGGCCCGAAGGCACGCTGATCGAGGTCATGCTCGACCCCGAAGTCATCACCACGCGCGCCACGCTGTCATCGATCACGCAGGCCGCACTGCAAAAGGGATTGTGAAAATGATAGCTGCTTGCGCCCGTGGGTATTGCGCAAACGGCTTTTTTTTCTTAAGAAATGATGTGAAATCAGACTTTTCAATTTGTCAGGCGGCGATGACAGTCGCTCCATAAAGGCTGCCAGCTGTCACAAGGCTGTCATCAAAGCAGACAACACTAGGGGCTATTTTTTTGACCACAAAGACCTGTCTTGTTACCTTCAGCCTCGACCTTATCTCCGGTCTCTGTCGCCGTGCCCGTCAAGTTTCTTGACCGCGACCACAGCATCCTCGCCTTCAACGAGCGGGTGCTGGACTGGGCGCGGCGCCCCGACGTGCCCTTGCTCGAGCGCTTGCGGTTTTTGTGCATCGTCTCGTCCAATCTGGACGAATTTTTTGAAGTTCGCGCGGTGGCGCACCTGACAGCGGCTCGCAACAACGAGTTGAAAGGCACTTGTTCGGTCGCGTCGTACAAGACGCTTTCTGCCATGGCGCACGACATGGTGGCACGCCAATATGCGCTTTATAACGACGAGCTGCTGCCAGCGTTTGCCCGGCACCGCATCCGCATCGTCTCGCATGGCGAGCGCAATGCAGTGCAGCGGCGCTGGGTGAGAACTTATTTTGAACGCGCAGTGCGGCCGTTGCTGGTGCCGGTCGGGCTTGATCCGTCGCACCCGTTTCCGCAGGTGGCCAACAAGTCGCTGAACTTCATCGTCCGGCTGGGCGGAAGCGACGCCTTTGGCCGCGAAAATGAAATCGCCATTGTCAAGGTGCCGCGTGTGCTGCCGCGCCTCATCCACATGCCGAGCCGGGGGGCTGAAAAGGGCAACAAGCTGTTCCTGTCGCTGTCCAGCGTGATTCGCGCGCATCTGGCCGATCTGTTTCCCGGCCGCAAAGTCGGCGAGTTCTCGCAATTCCGTGTGACCCGCCATTCCGACCTGGAAGTTGATGAGGACGATGTCAAGAACCTGCGCACTGCGCTGCGCCTGGGGCTGGAGCAGCGTCACTACGGCCAGGCGGTCCGGCTCGAAGTGTCAGCCGGTTGCTCGGAGTATCTGTCGAGCTTTTTGCTTGGACAATTCAGCCTGCCAACGCAGGCGTTGTACCGCGTGCATGGCCCGGTCAACCTGGTGCGGCTGACGCAACTGGTCGATCTGGTCAATGACCCCCAACTGCTGTTTCCACGCTACAAGGCCTGTTATCCGAAGCAACTGGTACCAGGCCAGTCGTTTTTCGATCGGCTTCGCCTGGGCGACGTGTCGATCCACCAGCCTTTTGAAAGCTTTGACGGCGTGCTGGCCTTCTTGCGCGAGGCGGTCAACGACCCGTCGGTGCTGGCGATCCGGCAAACCATTTACCGAACCGGTCCTGATTCAGAGCTGATGCTGCTGTTGCGCGAAGCGGTGCGGCGCGGCAAGGAAGTCATGGTGGTGGTCGAGCTGAAGGCGCGCTTCGACGAAGAGGCCAACATCAACTGGGCCGAGATGCTCGAATCCATCGGTGCGCAAGTGGTGTATGGCGTGATGGGCCTGAAGACACATGCCAAGATGCTGCTCGTCACCCGGCGCGAAGGGCGGCGTCTGGTGCGTTATGCCCACCTGTCCACCGGCAACTACAACCCCGGCACAGCGCGCCTGTACACCGACATCAGCTACCTCACGGCCGACCCGTTGCTGACGGCCGACATCGACCATGTGTTCGTGCACCTGGCGAGCCACAGCCGCCTGCCCAAACTGCACCATCTGCTGCTGGCGCCATTCCAGTTGCAGCGCAAGCTGCTGGAGAAAATCGCTGCGCTTGCCCAGGCAGCGCAGGCTGGCAAGGACGCGCGCATCGTCGTCAAGACCAATGCGCTGACCGACGAGGACCTGATGCGCGCGCTGGTCAAGGCCGGGCAGTGCGGGGTGAAGATCGACCTGATCGTTCGCGGTGCCTGCATGCTGCCAGCGCAGGTAAAGGGCGTGACCGACAACATCCGGGTTCGCTCGGTGATTGGCCGCTTTCTGGAGCACACCCGGGTGTTTTACTTCCGCTCTGGCGACGAAGAAACCTTGTTGCTGTCAAGCGCCGACTGGATGAACCGCAACATGCTGCGCCGCGTGGAACTGGCGTGGCCGGTGAACGACCCGGTGATTCGCCAGCGCATCATCGACGAATGCCTGGTCGCTTACCTTCACGACGGATGCGATGCGTGGGATTTGCAGGCCGATGGCACGTATGTGCTGGTGAACCCGGCAGACCCTGAAAAGCGCCATGGCGCGCAAGCCGCGCTGATGGCGCGCTACTCGGCCTTGAAACCCCGCGAAAGGTAGTCAAGCATGGACCTGATCCTGTGGCGTCATGCAGAAGCACACGCGCTGCCCGAGGGCACATCCGATGCGCGCAGTGACCTGGAACGTAAACTGACTGCGCGCGGCGACAAGCAGGCGGCCAAGATGGCCGAATGGCTGGACCGGCAACTGCCCGGCAGCGCCCGCATCGTGTCGAGTCCGGCGCGGCGCTGCGAGCAAACGGCCCTGGCGCTGGGACGAAAGTTCAAAATCCGGTCCGAGCTGGTGCCCGGCGCCATGCCCGATGCCTTGCTGGAACTGGTGCAATGGCCTCACAGCAAGTCGCTCATTCTGGTGATAGGGCACCAGCCCACGCTGGGCCAAACAATTGCCAGGTTGCTGGGCTTGCATGAAAGCGACTGTGCCATCAAAAAAGGGGCGGTTTGGTGGCTGCGTACCCGGGAACGCGAGGGCCAGATACAGACCGTTGTGGTGACCGTTCAGTCCCCCGAGATGCTTTGATTTCATTTTCAATTCTCAACTGAACTCCGCTGAGAATGCCGCTTCCCGGTAGTGGTGTCAACTTCCATGACCGGCGTGGATGTCGCGGGAAAAAGGATGAAAAAAACGGGTTGCAAAATGCAAAAACTTTCTAAAACTTTTTGCGAATGCCAGGCGAGCTCAAAAAGAGACTGCTTGAATGACTCAAATGCTTCACCCTGGTAAAGCGCTCAATAATTGGGCACCAAATCAGAAATGACTTTACCTATTACCGGAGTGTTGATTCCATGAAACCATTGAATCGCCACCAGGAGCGCCACCGGACCGACCGCATCGGCTGGCTGCGCGCCGCAGTGCTGGGCGCCAATGACGGCATTGTTTCCACCGCCAGCCTGGTGCTGGGCGTGGCGGCCGCCGGAGCCACCCCGCAGGCTGTTTTGGTGGCTGGCATGGCGGGGCTGATGGCCGGGGCCATGTCGATGGCGGCGGGGGAGTATGTCTCGGTGCATTCGCAGGCCGACACCGAAAAGGCCGAACTGGAACGCGAACGCCGGGAAATCGAGCTGCATCCCGAGGCCGAACATGCCGAACTGGCGGGCATTTACGTCAAGCGCGGCCTTACGCCTGAACTGGCGGACCAGGTGGCCGGTCAACTGATGAAACATGACGCATTGGGCGCGCATGTGCGCGATGAACTGGGTATTTCCACCGCCTTGCTTGCCAACCCAATCCAGGCCGCCATCGCATCGGCGGCGAGCTTTGCCGTAGGGGCGGCGCTGCCTTTGGCGGTCACGGCTTTGGCGCCTGTCAATGCCTTGAGCGCCTGGGTGCCCGTCACTTCACTTGGATTTTTGGCCTTGCTCGGGGGCACAGCGGCGCGTGCGGGCGGTGCCGGAATCCTGGGCGGCGCCTGGCGCGTGACTTTCTGGGGCGCGCTGGCCATGGCGATCACCGCTGGGGTGGGCGCGCTGTTCGGGGCTGTGGTTTAGCGCGAAAGCAGAGCGGCTTTCCCCGTGTCGAATCCGTCTATGGCGATTTTGCTATCGAATAAATAGCTGATAAAGCAAGACAGATAAGCGCAAAAGCCATTTTTCATGTCTAAAGTTTGTTTGAACTGAAATCCGTACGCGCTAAGCGCGATGCGGGAATGCAGCGTCCGGATACAGCTGACGCAGCACGGACGAGTTGATGCGCATCAGCAGCGCCTGCGCAGAACTGACCGATGTGTCTGCAGATGAGGCCGGTTGCCGCAGTGTCTGCCACAAGCGGCCCACGGCAGCTTCTTCGGTGGCGACGGCCCGTTCAACTTCAGTTTGCCAGAAAGCCGGGGCTTCGCTTTGTGCAAAATGGCCACGCCCGCGCCCAAAGTGCGCCACGGTCAGGTAGCGCAACACGCTGGTCACCAGCAGCGTGCGCATGAATTCATCAGTAAATTGCACCGTGGTCTGTTCGCGGTCGGTGCTTGAATTGAAACCCCAGGCCGCACCGGCAAATCCCAAGGCACCGACCACGCTGCCCAGCAGGGCACCGGCACCCAGGGTGAGGCCACCCGCCATGAGGTCCGCCGACAAGCCGGTTGCCGCGCCCGACAGCACTGCGCCGAGCATGCCCGCCTGCGCCTTGTCAATAGGCGCACGAACGGCAAAATTCTCGCGCACCCGCTGGTTGATGCGCGTCGCCTCGCCGGGGTCGATCCGGTGCAGGGTCAGCAGCTTGCGTGTGGTTTCGGCAATGCTGTCGTTGAGCCGCTCGACCAGAATGCCCATGGCCTGGTCTTCGCGTTTGAGCTTGAAGCTCTTACGCAAGCCGGTTGCCTGTAATGCTGAATTAAGCAACGACCGGCTCTCGGGATCGACCGCCTGGCGGTCCTGCGCTGCCGTCGCCAGTTGTTGCGCCGCCAGCTGCATTGACGCCTGAAAGCGTGCTTCATGGCTCGCGTCCCAGGCTGCCAGCAGGCGGGCATAACCGGCGGCCTTGTCAGGTTCGACCCACTGGCCGACGGCTTCATAAAACACCCGTTCATGCACCCAGCAGCGGGCAAAGGCGTCGAGCGCCAGCACCTTGCGCACGATGGGAAAGGCTTCCAGGTGACGGCTCCAGCGCATCAGTTCTGCCTGCTCTTCGGGCGCCGGACGCGGCGGTCCTGTCTGGTTGAGCAGCACCATCACCGGCTTGCCCAGCCACTGCAAAATATTCATCTCAGCCGCCAGATAGCCGGCGTCGCCCGGATGCTCGGCCGAATTGACCAGGTACAGCACCACATCGGCCGCATCGCGGGCGGTGCGCAATGCCTGCTGGCTGAGCCAGAACGGCCGGTCACTGTAGCGGTCCAGCACTTCCCGCAAAAACCAGCCAATCGGGTTGTCGGCCATACCGAGCCGCTTGAGCAGCCGCACCGAATCGCCAAAGCCGGGCGTGTCCCACAACAGCAGGGCATCGCCAATGCCTGTCGTCAGCAGCGGATGCGCTTCGGATGTCAGGGTGACATGGGCGGCGTCGCGCACTTCGCCGACATCGGCGCCCAGCAGCGTCCGGGCCAGCGTGGTCTTGCCATTGTTGGTGTGCGACACCAGCGCCAGCTGGATCTGGACCGGGGCGTCGGTCATGTGGTTGCCGACAAGGCAAGGCCAGCGCCGTCGTCCAGCGTATGGGCATCGGGATGGAGCAGGTTGACAAAGGTGGCGGGTGCCTGGTGAAAGCGGCAGAACTGGCGCCACAGGTCAATGCGTTCAGCCATTCTTTCCTTGCCACCGGCTTGCGTGCCGACCCGTTCCAGGTAGCCTGATTCATCAATCAGCACCGCAATGCCGCGCGCCGATGCCCGCACCAAGTGGTCGAGCAGGGCGCCATGGTTTTCCTTTTCAGGCGTGGCTGCCAGGCTGAACAGGACCGCCGTGACGGTGGCTTCGCTGTCGTTCAGCTTGAACTCGCGCAGCGCATCGTGCGGTTCGTCGCCATAGGCCACTGATGGACGAAGCATGAGCCGCGCATGCTCGCCCAGCAGTCGGACCGCCAGCTGGCTCAAACCCTTGTCTCGCGCTTCATCCACCGCAAAACTGTAGGGCAGCACCCGCAGCATGCCGGGCGCACCGCCAAGTGCTTTCAGCAGCTTGCGAAAATAGGGCTGCTCCAGGTTCAGCGGAAAATTCCGGGTTTCTTTATTGACGCGCCATTGGGCAGCGCCGGCCAGCAGCACACGCGGCAGCACAACCAGCAAGAAGAGCGTGGCGGCATACAGATGCACCCAGCGCGCGCCACCCAATGAAGACGAAGGCGTCTGTCCAAAGTGAAGGGCTTCAATGTCGGCCAGCGAAAATCCCTGCAGCGGAAAAATCGCCATGGCGGGCATGAACAGCGCCGACAGCAAGGCATGAACCTGGCCCGCATCCAGAAAAGTGCTTTCCCAGCCTGCCGAATACTGCGCGACATAACCGCGCGCATACAGCGACAGCACCGCACCGATGGCAAACAGGGCCGAACCCAGGTGCAGGGTGCGGGCCAGCCGGTCCAGCGTCAGCCGCCGGCTGAGCTGGCCCCACTCGGCCAAGAAGGCCAGCAAGGCATTTGCCAGCACGGGCGGCAGCTTGCGCGGCAGACGCGTGCGGCCCATGCTGAGCAGGCGCACCAAAGTCGATTCGGAATTCTTCAGCTTGCCAAATGGCAGCCAGCGCCAGACCAGCAGGCTTGCGTAGACCGCCAGGTTCCAGCCGATGATCAGCAGCAATGGCGGCGACAGCAGGTCAACCCGGTGCGCGTCAGTGATCCGGTCCATGAAAATTCCGGCCAGCAGGGCCACGACCGGTAGCCCGGTCCAGAACAGCTTCAGAGCCCCGGACCGACGAAGCATGGCGCCGAACGCCGCATGCCGCTCGGACAGGCGCTGGAGAATCTGTCCGGCGCGCTGCTGCAAAAAGGTGTCTGCCGTCACGGGCAAGCCCGCGTGGGACGCCTGCCACTGCGCCAGTTCCGTGGCGCTGCGGCTTGCATGGCGGCGGTCGTCCTCACTCAAAATTTCGCGCGCGTGGTCAGCCGTTTCAATGGCGCGAACCAGAACCACGTCCCGGGCCGCCTGTTCATTCATGCATTTCTTCCGTGGCGTGCGGCATGGCTGAAGTGGGCGGCGGCATTTGGGCGCTTAGGCGGGCAGCATCACCTGGTGGTCCACGCTGAACTGGTAGTCCCGGAAGATGTGTTCAGCGCTCAGGCCCAGGTAGGTGCCGTCGGACTGAAGGTGTGTTGTGTCCTTCAGGCGGTAGGTGCTGCTGCCACAGGTCCAGACGTTGTAGTTGCGCATGTGGGTGCACAGGCAGGTCTTGTCCATGACCACGATGTTCTTGCCGTCCGGATGCAGGGCAATCTGCTCGTTGTAGGCCGTGATGTAAGCGCAGTTGCCGTTGCCGTCGAGCAGGTAGCCGTAGGACTCGCAATTCGGCCGGATACCCGAGCCAATGGCTGGCGAGCTTTTCAGCATGCGCATCGGGTAGCCGGTCGGCGAAATGGTGTTGACCGTGATGTCCGCTTCGCTGGCGCGAAAGTATTCCTGCTTGTCTTCGGGCGGCAGGCCGCATTCGTTGGACACGGTGAAGCGCGTGGCCACCTGCACACCCGCCGCGCCGTTTTCAAGGAACCCGACCGCGTCACTTCCGGTGAAAATGCCGCCGGCGGCAATCAGGGGAATGTCAAGCTGCTCGATTTTCAGGAAAGCCGAAATCTCACTCACAATGGTGGCCAGGTCATATTTTTCCCAGTCCATGCCAAAGCCCAGGTGGCCGCCGGCCAGCGGACCTTCAACGATCACATAATCCGGCAGCCGGCCCAGGCGGGCGGTCTTGCGCAGGAACAACTGCAAGGCACGCACCGACGACACGATGATGCCCATCTTGGCTTCGCGAAAGCGCGGGTGCTCGGCCATCAGGCCGAACGAGCCTAAATGCAGTCCGGCGCTCAGGGTAATGCCGTCAATGCCTGCGTCCAACGCCGAATTGAGCCGAACCTGCAGCGTGTCGCGCGGCGAATTCATGGTCAGCTTTTCCATCACGTTGACGAACACCATGCCGTCGCCGCGCTTGGCTTCCATGGTCTTGCCGACATGCAGCCGGGTGGCCTCTGCCAGTTCGCCCAGGTCGAACTGGACGCTGCTCTTGTCTGAATTGGTGATGTTGCTCTTGTAGAACTTGGTCTTGCCTTTGACAAACGAGGTGTCAAAACGCCGGTCGGACACGTCATGCACCAGCGCGTCGGAGATATGGCCAATGCCGCCCAGGCGCGCCGCTTCCAGTGCCAACTCGGCAGTGGATATATCAACCCCCATTCCGCCAATCATGATCGGCACCAGTTCCTTTTGGCCGAATTTCAGGCGGAAATCATCAACTCTTTTCATCGGAATCCTTGTAGCTAGGGAGTGACGGCGCTTTCCTGCGCTTCGGCATTTCCTGACGATTTACGTCCCTGGAGGAATGCACTTGTCAATACCCATAATGTTAATGCCTTGGCCGGCCCGAGTTGGGTCAGCAGTGCAGTAAACCGTCACGGGCAACAGGATTTGGATCAATGTCCGTGCATTGCGTGGCCGGGATGCAGGTCGGCCGGCCAAAAAATTTGGCAGAACTTTGCATAATAGGCTGCTCGTGCCGCCTTTTTTTATAAACCGTCTTGCCGGATTGCCGGTGGGTTTTCTGGAGGTATTTCATGGCTCAATACCAAATCGCCGTCGTGGTCGGCAGTCTTCGCAAAGACTCGTTCAACAGGAAACTCGCCGGGGCACTGGAAAAGCTGTTTCCGGCAGATTTCAGTTTCATCCAGGTCCGCATTGACGACTTGCCGCTCTACAACCAGGACGACGACAGCCATCCCTGCGCGCAGGTGACGCGCCTCAAGGGCGAGATTGCGGCCGCGCAGGGCGTGCTGTTTTTCACGCCAGAATACAACCGTTCCATCCCCGGCGTGCTGAAAAACGCGATTGACCATGCCTCGCGTCCGTATGGCAAAAGCAGCTGGAACGGCAAGCCAGCCGCCATCATGGGCGCGTCGGTCGGCCCGATCGGCACGGCCATGGCGCAGCAGCACCTGCGCAATATCCTGGCTTATCTGAACATGCCCACGCTTGGCCAGCCTGAAGCCTTCATCCACAACAAGGAAGGGTTGTATGACGCCGACGGCAACATCGCCGAAGCCAGCCAGAAATTCATGCAGAGCTGGGTGGATGCGTACGTGGCCTGGGTTAAGCGACACGCCTGAAGCCTTGCCTTCACCAATGCAAAAAACCCGCGCCTGCGGGTTTTTTGCATCCAGGCCGAAAGGCCGGCCAGGCCTGTAACCGTTTCAAGCCACCAGGACTGCCTGGGGCTGGTTGTCGGCAAGGCGGGTTTGGGCCAGGATGTCAAGCCCGGCGGAGGCCAGTGCAGCCGACTTGGCGGCTTCTCCCATGGCCAGGCCCTCGGCGCGCACGATGCGTACATCGGTCACACCGAGAAAGCCGAACACTGTCTTCAGATAGCTTTCCTGGTGCTCCATTGCAATGCCGGCATCGCTGGTGGAGTAGATGCCGCCGCGGGTGGACGCCACAATCACCGTCTTGCCGCCTGCCAGGCCGACCGGGCCTTTTTCGGTGTACTTGAAGGTACGGCCAACCTGCGCAATGCGGTCAATCCAGGCCTTGAGCTGGGTGGGAATGGAGAAGTTGTAGAGCGGCGCGCCAATCACCAGCACGTCAGTTTCCAGAAACTGCGCCACCAGGGCTTCAGATAATGCGTTTTCATTCTTTTGCACATCGCTCAACGTGGCTGAACTGGGCGGCAGGCGAAAACCCATGGCATCGGCTGAGAAGTGGCCCGGCGTATCGACCGCCAGGTCAAGGTAGCTGATCTCGGTGGCCGGGTTGGCGGCACGCCAAGAGGCCACGATTTGCGCCGTCAACAGGCGCGAAACGGAGTTGGTTCCAAGGATGCTGGAGTCGATGTGAAGAAGCTTGGTCATGATAAAAAATCCCCGGTTTTGAAGAGTTTGTGAAGGTGACAGTCTGGTGTTGACCATGGATAGATTGTCCAGCTAGGCCAATGCCTTGATAAGACGGCAAAATCGCGATAGATTGTTCTGCATGCAGGACAATGGTCGGTACGGAGGAACCCGCATGGAAGACCTGAACGACATGTTGTACTTTGCCGAAGTGGCCGAGCGGGGCGGTTTTGCCGCTGCCGGGCGGGCGCTTGGCGTGCCCAAGTCCCGGCTGTCGCGCCGGGTCGCCGAACTGGAGGCGCGCCTGGGCGTTCGCCTGTTGCAGCGCACCACGCGCAAGCTCTCGCTGACCGAAGTGGGCGACATCTACTTGCGGCACTGCAGCGCCATGCGCGACGAAGCCATCGCCGCCGCCGATGCCGTGGCGCAGTTGCAGGTCGAGCCGCGCGGCCTGCTGCGCGTGACCTGTCCGGTGACACTGGCCCAAAGCACGCTGGGCTATTTGATTCCCCGTTACCTGGCGATGTTTCCGCGCGTCAAACTGGACCTGCGAGTGACCAACCGGGTGGTTGATCTGGTGGAGGAGGGCGTTGACGTCGCATTGCGCGTCAGGCCAACGCTGGACGACAGCGGCAGCCTGGTCGTCAAGCAGCTTGGTGCGACTTCCGGGCACCTGCTGGCCAGCCCGGTGCAGTTGCGCCGCCAGGGTATGCCGGCTACGCCAGCAGACCTGGCCGGGCTGGACACGCTTGCCATGTCTTCGGCAGACGGCAAAAGCGCCTGGGTGCTGATGGGGCCGGAAGGGCAGGAATTTACCTTTCATCACCAGCCACGCTATGTGGCCGACGACCTGCAAACACTCAAGCTCGCGGTGCTTGCCGGCACAGGCGTCAGTTTTTTGCCGGACAGCATCAGCCAGGCCGAATTGCAGGCGCAATTGCTGGTGCCGGTATTGCCCGGATGGGTGCCCAAGCCCGGCATGGTGCATGCCGTGTTTCCTTCACGGCGTGGCCAGATACCCGCTGTACGCAGTTTTCTTGATTTTCTGGGTCAGCACATGCAGGGCGATCAAGTCATCGGAACGGTCCTGCAAGACGCTGGTTGAAGGAGAATTCCTCATATTGAATTGACATTTTGCGCAATAGATACATGCGCAGAATGCTATTAAAAAATGAGTAATCGACATTGAGAAGCCATTTTTCAATTTTTCAATAGGCTTGTCTTATTCGATTTAATTAATAAATTAAGAAGAATGTATTCTTTTGAGTTTTAAGTTTTTGTGTCCACAATGATTTTTTTGAATAATCCCGGGAGCACACCATGACCACTTTGAGACTCGGCGACACGGCACCTGACTTCACCCAGGACTCGACCGAAGGCCCTATTGCATTTCATGCCTGGGCGGGCGATGCGTGGGTGGTGCTGTTTTCACACCCGGCCGACTTCACACCGGTGTGCACCACCGAACTCGGCAAAACCGCTGCACTCTCCAGCGAATTTGCCAAGCGCCATGTCAAGCCGATTGCCATCAGCATCGACCCGCTTGACTCGCATGGCAAGTGGGTCAGCGACATCAATGCAACCCAGAACACGACGGTGAACTTCCCGATCCTGGCCGATGCCGACAAGACCGTGGCCAACCTGTATGACATGATTCACCCGAACGCCTCGACCACCGCCACGGTGCGCAGCGTGTTCATCATCGACCCGAAAAAAATCATTCGCACCTCCTTCACCTATCCGGCCAGCACCGGCCGCAATTTTGATGAAATCCTGCGCGTGATCGACTCGCTGCAACTGACCGACAGCCACAAGGTGGCAACGCCGGCGAACTGGAAAGACGGCGACGACGTGGTCATCGTTCCCAGTATTCAGGACCCGGCCGAGCTGGCGCAGCGCTTTCCCAAGGGCTTCACCGCCGTGCGTCCTTATCTGCGCATGACGCCCCAGCCCAACAAGTAAGCATTGCATCAGCTATCATTTCCGATTTTTCCCTTTGCTTTTCTGGACCCCGCATGACTTTTAAACTCAAGATTGCCCTGGCAACCCTGGCCCTGGCCGCCAGCGGTATCGCTTCAAGCCAGACCCTGCTGAATGGCTCGTACGACGTGGCACGTGAGTTCTACAAGGACTACAACGCAGCGTTCATCGCCCATTACAAGAAAACCACCGGCAAGGACGTGAAGATCGACCAGTCGCATGCCGGATCCAGCGCCGTGGCGCGATCGGTGGCCGACGGACTGGACGCCGATGTCGTGACCATGAACACCTCGACCGATGTCGAGTTTCTGGCGAATGCCGGCGTGGTGGCCAAGGACTGGGCCAAGCGCTTCCCCGGCAATGCCTCGCCCACCACCTCGACCATGCTGTTTCTGGTGCGCAACGGCAACCCCAAGGGCATCAAGGACTGGGACGACCTGACCAAGCCGGGCATTCAAGTGATTGTGGTTAACCCAAAAACTGGAGGCAACGGCCGCTACACCTACCTGGCGGCCTGGGGCTACGCCAAGAAAAAGGGCGCCACCGACGCGCAGGCTGCCGAGTTTGTTGGCAAGCTGTACAAGAACGTGCCCGTGCTGGGCAAGGGCGGACGCGATGCGACCACGGCCTTCTTGCAGCGCAACATTGGCGACGTGCTGGTAACGTTCGAATCGGAGGTGGTGTCGGTGAACAAGGAGTTTGGCGCAGGCAAGGCGGACGCGGTATACCCGTCCATCAGCATCCTGGCTGAAAACCCGGTGGCAGTGGTGGAACGCACCGTGGCCAAGAAAGGCACGGCGGTTCTGGCCAAGGCTTACCTTGACTACCTGTATTCGGACGAAGGCCAGGAAATTGCAGCCAAGCACGCCATGCGTCCGTATTCGCAAGCCATCCTCAAAAAGTATAGCGACACCTTCAAGCCAATCCAGCTTTTCACGGTGCAGGAAATGTTCGGCTCACTGAGCGAAGCGCAAAAAGTCCACTTTAATGACGGTGGCCAGTTCGACAAGCTCTACACCGTCCGGTAAGCATGCGTGCCTTGACTTCCGGGGCGTCATCCGCTGGGGTGGCGCCCCCTCTTCGTTCCGGCCCCAAAAGAACCCCGCAGCGGGTGTTGCCGGGCTTCAGGCTGACGCTGGGTTACACGATCCTATACCTCAGCCTGATCGTGCTGATTCCGATCACCGCGCTGTTCTTCAAGACCTTCACGCTGACTTGGGAGCAATTCATCTTCGCCGTCACGTCGCCGCGCGTCATGGCGTCTTACCGGCTGACCTTTGGCGCGTCGCTGATTGCCGCGCTGGTGAACCTGGTGTTTGGCCTGCTGCTGGCCTGGGTGCTGGTGCGCTACAAGTTTCCGGGCAAGAAAATCGTCGATGCGCTGGTGGATTTGCCGTTTGCGCTGCCCACGGCAGTCGCCGGCATTTCCCTGACAGCGCTGCTGGCCGGCAATGGCTGGCTTGGCCAGTACCTTGAACCCATGGGCATCAAGCTGGCTTTCACGCCTGCAGGCGTGGTGATTGCGCTGATTTTCGTCGGCATGCCGTTTGTGGTGCGCACGGTGCAGCCGGTGCTCGAAGACGCCGAAAAAGAGCTTGAAGAAGCCGCGACCGCGCTAGGTGCCAACCGCTTGCAGATTTTCACCAAGGTGATCTTCCCGCATATCGCCCCGGCCCTGATGACTGGCTTTGCCATGGCGTTTGCGCGGGCGATTGGCGAATACGGCTCGGTGATCTTCATTGCCGGCAACATGCCGATGATTTCCGAGATCACGCCGCTGATCATCATCGGCAAGCTGGAGCAATACGACTATGCCGGTGCCACAGCCGTGGCGGTGGTGATGCTGGTCATCTCGTTCGTCCTGCTGCTGGTCATCAATGCGCTGCAGACCTGGCAGCGAAAAAACACCGGAGCCTCGTCATGAGCGATAAAAAAGCCCCCATGCTTGTCGCTTCGCGTACTGCGCTGCCCCCCGAGGGGGCGGTGCTTGCTAGGGGCGGCCCGTCGCTGCACACGTCTTCGCAACTTATTCGCCGCGCCAGGGCTGGCACGACCGAAGCGCCGTGGGTCCGCTACCTGCTCATCACGGTGGCGCTGCTGTTCGTGCTGCTGTTTCTGATTTTGCCGCTGGCGGCCGTGTTCACCGAGGCGCTGCGCAAGGGTTTTGGCGCCTATCTGGAAGCGCTTAAAGAGCCCGACGCCTGGTCGGCCATCCAGCTCACCCTGATCGCTGCGGCGATTTCCGTGCCGTTGAACCTGGTGTTTGGCGTAGCCGCCGCCTGGGCGATTGCCAAGTACGAGTTTCGCGGCAAGTCGTTTTTGACGACGCTGGTCGATCTGCCGTTCTCGGTGTCGCCGGTCGTGGCTGGGCTGATGTACGTGCTGCTGTTCGGCGCGCAAGGCTGGTTTGGGCCCTGGCTGCAGGCGCATGACATCAAGATCATCTTTGCCGTGCCGGGCATCGTGCTGGCGACCGTGTTTGTCACCTTTCCCTTCATCGCGCGGGAGCTGATTCCGCTGATGCAGGCGCAGGGCAACGACGAAGAGCAGGCCGCCATCGTATTGGGCGCCACCGGCTGGCAAACGTTTTGGCGCGTCACGCTGCCCAACATCAAGTGGGGCCTGATCTACGGCGTCATTCTGTGCAATGCGCGCGCCATGGGTGAATTTGGCGCAGTGTCGGTGGTGTCGGGCCACATTCGCGGCCAGACCAACACCTTGCCGCTGCACGTGGAAATCCTCTACAACGAATACCAGTCGGTGGCTGCGTTTGCCGTGGCATCGCTTCTGGCTATCCTGGCGCTGGTCACGCTGGCCATCAAGTCGGTCGCCGAATGGCGACACGACTCTGAACTCAAGTCTGCGGCCGAGTTACCGCCCGAGCGGCCGCAGGCGCTGGCTGCCGTTCGCTGAAAACACGCAGGAAAAATAAATCATGGGTATCGAAATACGCAACGTCAGCAAGCAGTTTGGCAACTTCCAGGCCTTGGGAGACGTGAGTCTGGACATTGAAGCCGGTGAACTCGTCGCCTTGCTCGGCCCCTCGGGCTGCGGCAAGACCACGCTGCTGCGCATCATCGCGGGGCTGGAAACGCCCGACCAGGGCAGCATTTTCTTCAGCGGCGAGGACACCACCGACGTGCATGTGCGCGAGCGCGGCGTTGGCTTTGTGTTCCAGCATTACGCGTTGTTCCGGCACATGACGGTGTTCGAGAACGTCGCCTTCGGCCTGCGTGTCAAGCCGCGTGGCCAGCGGCCGAGCGAAGCGCAGATCAAGGAGAAAGTCCATTCACTGCTCGGTTTGGTGCAACTCGACTGGCTGGCCGACCGCTTTCCGTCGCAGCTGTCCGGCGGGCAGCGTCAGCGCATTGCCCTGGCGCGCGCGCTGGCGGTCGAGCCCAAGGTGCTATTGCTCGACGAGCCCTTCGGTGCGCTCGACGCCAAAGTGCGCAAGGAATTGCGCCGCTGGCTGCGGCGCCTGCATGACGACCTGCATGTCACCAGCATTTTCGTCACGCACGATCAGGAAGAAGCGCTGGAAGTCGCCGACCGCGTGGTGTTGATGAACCAGGGCAAGGTTGAGCAGATTGGCTCGCCGCAACAGGTCTGGGACCATCCTGCGAGCCCGTTTGTGTATGGCTTCCTCGGCGACGTGAACCTGTTCCATGGCCGCGCCCATGAAGGCGAGGTGCATCTGGATGGCATGAAGCTGGACTCGCCCGAGCACAGCGGCGCGCAAAACGCCAAGGCCTTTGCCTATGTGCGTCCGCACGATTTTGAGGTGGCGCGTTATGCGCCTGGCGCCGACGGCATTGTCGCGATGCTGGACCGCGCAATTGTCATCGGCCCGATTGCCCGGCTGGAACTGGTTCCGGTCGATTCTGACAAACCGTCGGCGGAATCCCTGATCGAAGTGCAAATGCCGTCGCACCAGTTCAGGGACATGGGTCTGAAGGAAGGCGAAAAGCTGGTGGTCACGCCCCGCAAGGCACGTGTCTTCGTTGAGGCAGGCGAGGGAATTTGACGACAAGCACGGCTAACGCGCGTCAGTTCTGACAAAAAAATAGTGTTTTGTTGCTGAAAAGGGTCTCATGCGCAGGCTGGTTAAGCGCTTGATGCTATTTTTTCAGTAGCAAAAATGCTGATTCTTATTGGTAGTCGTTTCCGGTCACGCGGGTTGCGCTCTTACCCTTGCAGGCCTTCTAAAGCGCGACCAAGTCGATTTTTGCAGGAACTAATCCGGGGCGGTTTCAACGAACCATCGGACAATCCTTAAATTGATCAACCAAGAGGGAATTGAATGTTTTTGACGTATTTCGACACCATGCCGCGCCGCTTGCTGGCATTGACAGCCGCAGTGTGTGTTGCGCTGCTGGCTTTTGGTCTTTATTTGCAGCATGTGGTGGGGCTCGAGCCTTGCCCCATGTGCATCGTGCAGCGCTATGCCCTGGTGCTGGTCGCCATCGTTGCAGGCGTCAGCGCCTTGAGCGCCCGGCGAAATTTCCTGATCACCGGTGCCAGCTTGCTTTTGTTGCTGTCGGGCTTTGGCGCCTTTGTGGCGGCACGGCAGAGTTTTTTACAGTGGTATCCGCCGGAAATCGTCTCGTGCGGCCGTGACTTCTACGGAATGATCGAAACTTTTCCGCTCAAGCGAGCGATTCCCATGATTTTCAAGGGCGGCGGCGACTGCACCGCGATTGACTGGACCTTTCTGGGCGGCTCGATTGCCAACTGGTCTTTTGTCTGCTTTGCGCTGATTGCTGTGATGGCGTTGACACTGGTTGTCAGGCAGTCCCGTCAGCGATGATTCGGTCAAGCGCTGCCATTTGCTTTAATTGCTATTGAAAATATAGCTGTAACTGAATATGAGGCAAGCGCGAAAGGCTGATTTGATGAAAAAAATGCCAGTCAGCGCAGTGCTGACTGGCATGGGTTTGAAGCGGCGTCTTTTCGGCCCGCCCGCGATGGCTTTAGATCACCTTGGCAATCGATGCGCAAACATAATCGATGTTCTTGCTGTTCAGCGCTGCCACGCACATGCGGCCGGTGTCAGTGCCATAGACGCCGAATTCATTGCGCAGGCGAACCATCTGGTCTTTGGAAAGACCTGAGTAGCTGAACATGCCGATCTGCTTCGTGATGAAGCCCATGTCCTCTTTCACGCCAGCGGCCTTCAGGCCATCGACCAGCTTTTGGCGCATGGCCTTGATGCGCACGCGCATCTCGCCTAGTTCTTTTTCCCACAACGTACGCAGCTCGGGCGTGTTCAGCACCGTGGCGACCACCGTGCCGCCATGGATCGGCGGGGTGCTGTAGTTGGTGCGGATGACGATCTTGAGCTGGCTCAACACGCGTCCGGCTTCTTCCTTGCTCTCACACACCACGCTCAGACCGCCAACGCGTTCGCCGTACAGGCTGAAGCTCTTGGAAAAAGAGGTGGAAACAAAAAAGTCCAGGCCGGCAGCGACAAACTTGCCAATGGCAGCGCCGTCTTCTTCAAGACCGTAGCCAAAACCCTGATAGGCCATGTCCAGAAACGCCACCAGCTTGTTGGCCTTGACGGCGGCAACGACTTGGTCCCACTGGGCAGCGGTGATGTCATAGCCGGTTGGGTTATGGCAGCAGGCGTGCAGCACGACGACAGTGCCGGCTGGCGCGGCATTCAGCTCGGCCAGCATGCCGTCGAAATTGATGCCGCGGGTTGCCGCGTCGTAGTAAGGGTAGCTTTCGACGGTAAAGCCCGCGTTGGTGAACAGGGCACGGTGGTTTTCCCAGCTCGGGTCGCTGATCAGCACCTTGGCATTGGGGTTCAGGCGCTTCAAAAAGTCGGCCCCAACTTTCAGCCCGCCGGTGCCGCCGATGCACTGCACCGTGGCAACCCGGCCCGAGGTGACGGGTTCGCTGTCGGCGCCAAACACCAGCCCCTTGACGGCCGAGTCGTAGGCGGCAATCCCGTCGATGGGCAGATAGCCGCGTGCCTTGGGCGTTTCCATCATGTGTTTTTCAGCAATCTGCACGCATTCGAGCAAAGGCAGCTTGCCGTTGTCATCGTAGTAGACGCCTACGCCGAGATTGACCTTGGCGGCATTGGTGTCGGCGCCAAATTGTTCGTTCAGGCCCAGGATCGGGTCACGCGGGGCCATTTCGACGGCGGTAAACAAAGACATGGAATATCCTTAGAAGTGAAAAATTTGCCTTGGGCAAGGCGGATGGCGCCGGGTTATGTCCCGGCAAAAGGTCTGATCAACGGACGGCGGGGATTGCAATTTACGCCTTCGCCCGAATGTCATAGTGTGTTTAGTTGCCCTGGATTTTAACGGGGCTTGAATAGGGTTTTTATGCCAGAAATCATGGAAGTGACGGCCGATGCGACGGATTCCGCCGGCGTCGGCCAGTTTGTCCGTTATCCGGATTCGCCTTTTGAGCTGTTTCAGCCCTACCTGCCAGCGGGCGACCAGCCGCAAGCTATCGACAAGCTGGTCGAAGGGGTCAGGGACGGTGAAGTCTTTCAAACCCTGCTCGGCGTGACCGGCTCGGGCAAAACCTTCACCATGGCCAATGTGATTGCCCGGCTGGGCCGGCCCGCCATCGTGTTTGCGCCGAACAAAACGCTTGCTGCGCAGCTGTACAGCGAATTCCGGGAGTTTTTTCCGAAAAATGCGGTCGAGTATTTTGTCAGCTACTACGACTACTACCAGCCTGAAGCCTATGTGCCGCAACGCGACCTGTTCATTGAAAAGGACTCGGCCATCAACGAGCACATCGAGCAGATGCGGCTGTCGGCGACAAAAAGCGTGCTGGAGCGGCGCGACACGATCATCGTGGCGACCGTGAGTGCGATCTACGGCATTGGCGCCCCGGAGGACTACACCCAGATGCGGTTCATTGCCCGGATTGGCGACAAGATGGGCCAGCGCGATGTGATTGCGCGACTCATCCGCATGCAGTACAGCCGCAATGATGCCGACTTTGCACGCGGCACTTTCCGGGTGCGTGGCGACGTGATTGATGTATTTCCAGCCGAGCATTCGGAACTGGCCATACGCATCGAACTCTTTGACGACGAGATCGAGACGCTTTCGCTGTTTGACCCGCTGACAGGACGTATCCGGCAGAAAATCCCGCGTTTCGTGGTGTATCCGAAAAGCCATTACGTCACACCACGCGACAAGGTGATGACGGCAGTGGAAACCATCAAACTTGAATTGTCCGAGCGGGTAGGGCAGTTCATCGCCGACGGCAAGCTGATTGAAGCCCAGCGCATTGAGCAACGCACCCGGTTTGACCTCGAAATGCTGGGTGAGATCGGCCACTGCAAGGGCATCGAGAACTACACCCGCCACCTGAGCGGCGCGCCACCCGGTTCGGCGCCGTCCACGCTGTGCGATTATTTGCCGAAGGACTCGGTGATGTTCCTGGACGAGAGCCATGTCATGATCGGCCAGCTCAACGCCATGTACAACGGCGACCGGGCACGCAAGACGACGCTGGTTGAATACGGCTTTCGGCTGCCCAGCGCGCTGGACAACAGGCCACTGAAATTCGAGGAGTTTGAAACCAAGATGCGCCAGGCGATTTTCGTCTCCGCCACGCCGGCGGCTTACGAGAATGAGCATGCGGGACAAGTGGTCGAACAAGTCGTGCGGCCGACCGGGCTGGTCGATCCGCAGGTCGAGGTGCGGCCTGCCACGCATCAGGTTGATGATGTGCTGCAGGAAATCCGCATTCGCGTCAATATCAACGAACGGGTCTTGATCACCACGCTGACCAAGCGCATGGCCGAGCAGCTGACCGATTACCTGAGCGAAAACGGCGTGAAGGTGCGCTACCTGCACAGTGACGTGGAAACCGTCGAGCGGGTCGAGATTTTGCGTGATTTGCGACTGGGCGCTTTCGATGTGCTGGTCGGCATCAACCTGTTGCGCGAAGGGCTGGACATTCCGGAGGTGTCATTGGTGGCGATTCTGGATGCCGACAAGGAGGGTTTCCTGCGGTCCGAGCGCAGCCTGATCCAGACGATTGGCCGCGCTGCCCGCAACATCAATGGCCGCGCCATCTTGTATGCCGACCGGATCACCGATTCGATGAAAAAAGCGATGGGCGAAACGGAACGTCGGCGAAACAAGCAGCTGGACTTCAACACCCTGCATGGCATCACGCCGCGCAGCATCGTCAAGCGCATCAAGGACCTGATTGATGGGGTGTACAGCGAAAAATCCGGCAAGGATGCGCAAAAGCTGGAATTGCAAAAAGCGCTGGTCGAGGACATGAGCGAAAAAGATGTCTCGCGTGAAATCAAGCGCCTCGAAAAGCAGATGGTCGAGCATGCGAAAAACCTGGAGTTTGAAAAGGCAGCCCGGGTGCGCGACCAGTTGCATGTACTGAAGGAGCAGGCTTTTGGCGCGCCCGGTAGCGACAATGTGGTGCCAATTTCATCGGCGGCCTGACTGTGACTTTGGTTGCCGCCAGCCTTCGGGATGTTGTTTTGATTGGGGTTATTGCCCTGCTTCACAGAACGCTGACATGCTAAAAATGACCTCGCGTGCTATACTTGACGAAATTAGTCAAGAACCTTGCAATATTAGAAAACTCCTGCTAGCAACATTGATGCTAATCAGAAAACCGAGAAAAAGTTCCCTGATAGTCACAAGCTTTCGGGGTCAAACGACAGTCAAGCACACTTGAAGGAGCTTGTTATGCGTCTTACAACCAAAGGCCGCTTTGCGGTCACCGCGATGATTGATCTGGGGTTACGCCAGAACAACGGCCCGGTCACGCTGGCAGCGATCAGCCAGCGCCAGCAAATTTCCCTTTCCTATCTAGAGCAGTTGTTTGGCAAGCTGCGTCGCCATGAACTGGTCGAGTCGACCCGTGGGCCCGGTGGCGGTTACACGCTGGGTCGCAAGGCGTCTGAAATTACCGTTGCCGACATCATTGTCTCGGTAGACGAGCCCATCGATGCCACTCAGTGCGGTGGCAAGGAAAATTGCCAGGATGACGGCACGCGGTGCATGACACATGACCTCTGGTCTTCTTTAAATACCCGAATGGTCGAGTTTCTTGACTCGGTCAGTTTGCAAAAGCTGGTCGATGATCAACTGGCCAAAGGCGTGATGGTTGAAAGTACGCCGCAGGTTAAAAAAGCTGTTTTTGCATCCCCCATCGTCAAGCCGATGCGTGTGAATGCACCCAATTCGGTTTTTGCACTCGGCAACGCTTTTTCCAAATCTTGACGGGTTTTCGAAACCCATCGCCGCAACGCAATTATTTATCAAGTCGTCCGCCACTAAAAACAAGAGAGCCTTCCCAATGGAAACCCCACACTTCCCGATTTACATGGACTACAGTTCCACCAACCCTTGCGATCCGCGGGTAGTGGACGCAATGATCCCGTGGTTGCGCGAGCATTTCGGCAATCCTGCATCCCGCAGCCATGCATGGGGCTGGGAAGCGGAGGCCGTGGTGGAGAAATCCCGCGAACAGGTGGCTGCATTGATCGGTGCCGACCCGCGCGAGATCGTCTGGACCAGTGGCGCCACCGAGTCAAACAACCTGGCTTTGAAAGGCGCAGCCCATTTCTACAAGACCAAGGGCAAGCACCTCATCACGGTCAAGACCGAGCACAAAGCGGTGCTCGATACCTGCCGCGAATTGGAGCGTCAGGGCTTCGATGTCACCTATCTGGATGTTCAGGCCGATGGTATGCTGGACCTTGAGGTTCTAAAGGCAGCGATTCGCCCGGACACCATCATTGTGAGCGTCATGTTCGTCAACAACGAAATTGGCGTGATTCAGGACATGGTTGCCATTGGTGAGATATGCCGCGAGAAAGGCATTATTTTCCACTCTGATGCAGCGCAGGCCACTGGTCGAGTTGACATCGACTTGGCAACTTTGCCGATCGATTTGATGAGCCTGACCTCGCACAAGACTTATGGTCCCAAAGGTATTGGCGCACTGTATGTACGCCGCAAGCCGCGCGTTCGCCTTGAAGCGCAAATGCACGGTGGTGGCCACGAGCGCGGCATGCGTTCGGGTACTTTGCCGACCCATCAAATCGCTGGCATGGGCGAGGCTTATCGCATCGCCAAGGCCGAGATGCATGAAGAGAACAAGCGCATCCGAATGTTGCATGAGCGCATGCTCAATGGTCTGAAGGACGTGGAAGAAGTCTTTCTCAATGGCCATGCTGAAAAGCGCGTGCCGCACAACCTGAACATGAGCTTCAATTTCGTCGAAGGCGAGTCGTTGATCATGGGCATCAAAGGTTTGGCGGTGTCGAGTGGTTCAGCCTGTACTTCGGCAAGCCTGGAACCCAGCTATGTGCTGCGTGCCTTGGGCCGCAGCGACGAACTGGCGCACAGCAGCCTTCGCATGACGATTGGCCGCTGGACCACCGAAGAAGAAATTGACTACGCCGTGGCCACCATCAAGGAAAACGTGGCCAAACTGCGCGACTTGTCACCTCTTTGGGAAATGTTCAAGGATGGTGTTGATCTGTCCACCATCCAGTGGGCAGAGCATTAATCAAACAGGCATTCAGGTGACTTTGAACCAGTCATCTGCCCTATAACCAGAATTCAAGGAGTTAATTTAATGGCTTACAGTCAAAAAGTGGTCGACCACTATGAAAATCCCCGGAATGTCGGTTCTTTTGAAAAGGGCGACGAAACCGTGGGCACCGGTATGGTCGGTGCGCCGGCTTGCGGCGACGTGATGAAGCTGCAGATCAAGGTAAATCCGCTTACTGGCGTGATTGAGGATGCTCGCTTCAAGACTTACGGCTGCGGCTCGGCCATTGCCTCCAGTTCACTTGTGACTGAATGGGTAAAGGGCAAGACGCTGGACCAGGCGGCTAGCATCAAAAACAGTGCTATTGCCGAGGAACTGGCGTTGCCCCCAGTAAAAATTCATTGCTCTATCTTGGCAGAAGATGCCATTAAGGCAGCAGTGAACGATTACAAGAAAAAGCATCTGACTGCCGCTGCAACTGCACATTGACCAACCATCTGTTTACTTCGAGCGATTGATATGTCCGTTACCCTTACCGACGCTGCCGCCCGCCACGTGACCCGCTATATGAGCAAGCGTGGCCGGGGTGTGGGTGTCCGCCTGGGCGTCAAGACCACCGGCTGCTCAGGACTGGCTTACAAGCTGGAATACGCCGATGAAATCGCGCCTGAAGATGTCGTGTTTGAAGACAACGGCGTGAAGGTGCTGGTCGATCCCAAAAGCATGGCCTACATTGACGGCACCCAGCTTGATTTTGTACGCGAAGGCTTGAATGAAGGCTTCAAGTTCATCAATCCCAATGAACGTGACCGCTGTGGTTGCGGGGAGAGCTTTCGCGTTTGAGCGGCAGGCAGGCGATATTTTGTACGGCGCAATATTGCGTATCGATTTTTTCAAATGCCGCCTTCACTAACCGTGCCGGCGGCTTTTTCATTTCATGAATCTTCAATCCAACGATTTTGAGCTTTTTGGCGTTCCTGTGCAGTTCGCCCAGGACAAGCCGCAACTCGACGCGCGCTGGAAAGAATTACAGCGCGAAGCCCATCCAGACAAGTTTGCCGCGCAGGGGCAAGCCGCTCAGCGTTTGGCCATGCAATGGTCTGTCCGGATTAATGAGGCCTATCAGCGGTTAAAAGATCCACTTAAGCGCGCGAGTTATTTGTGCGAATTGCATGATGCGCCGATCAATGCCGAAAACAATACGGCCATGCCATCCGACTTCCTGATGCAGCAAATGGAATGGCGTGAAGCATTGGAAGATGCCCAAAGTATTAATAGTTTGAATGAAATTTCTCTTCTGGCCAAGGTGGACGGGCATGAACAGCTATTAAAAATTGAGCAAACACTGGATCAGAAAAAAAATTTCCCTGAAGCCGCACAACAGGTCAGAAGCCTCATGTTCATTGAACGCTTTGCCCGTGAGGTCGATGCCCGCATTGATCTGCTGGAACAACAAAACACCCAAGAAACTCAGTAAAGAACCGCGACATGGCACTTTTGCAATTATCCGAACCCGGCCAGACGCCAGATCCGCACCAGCGGCGCATCGCCATTGGCATTGACCTCGGCACCACCCATTCGCTGGTGGCCAGCGTACGCAACGGGTTGTCTGAATGCCTGCCTGATGACGAAGGACGGGTGTTGCTGCCAAGTGTCGTGCGTTATCTCGCAGGCGGAACAAAAATCGGCTTTGATGCCCTTGCGGCCCAGGTCGATGATCCGTACAACACGATTTCTTCGGTCAAACGGCTGATGGGGCGGGGTATCGACGACATTGGCAACCGTCAGCAAATGCCTTATCGCTTCATCGACAAACCGGGTATGGTCACACTGCAAACTGTAGCCGGTGAAAAAAGTCCGGTCGAAATCAGTGCTGAAATTCTGGCGTCACTACGACAGCGTGCCGAAGATACCTTTGATGACGATATCTATGGCGCCGTGATTACCGTGCCTGCTTATTTTGACGATGCCCAGCGCCAGGCAACCAAGGATGCCGCGCAACTGGCCAGGCTGAATGTGCTGCGGTTAATTAACGAACCCACTGCAGCAGCCATTGCCTATGGACTGGACAATGCCAGCGAAGGTGTTTTTGCTGTCTATGACCTTGGAGGCGGAACATTTGATATTTCGATCCTGCGCTTGTCGCAAGGTGTGTTTGAAGTGGTCTCCACAGGTGGAGATTCTGCCCTCGGCGGCGATGATTATGATCGCGCACTGGTTGACTGGATACTGACCAAGTGCGGGGTAACACCGGACAAGCTCAGCGCATCGGACAAAGCTAATTTACAAAAAACTGCACGCGCTTGCAAAGAGGCTCTGTCTGAGGCGTCATCGGTGCCATTTTCTGTTAACTTGTCCAACGCCTACATTGCTTTTGAGGTGACGGCAGCAGATTTTGACGCCGCTTCGGCGAATCTTACCCAGCGTACGCTGACTGCTGCGCGCAAGGCTCTGCGTGACGCTGGGCTCAAACATGAAGAGATTGATGGTGTGGTCATGGTGGGTGGTTCAACGCGCATGCCGCAGGTACGCAAGGCTGTTGCAACTTTTTTCGGACGTGAACCGCTGGTCAATCTCAATCCTGACGAAGTGGTGGCGCTGGGGGCGGCCATTTCTGCCAATCAACTGGCAGGAAACAATACCGGTGACGACCTGTTGCTGCTTGATGTGATTCCGCTGTCGCTGGGTGTGGAAACCATGGGTGGGCTGGTAGAGCGTATCGTCCCGCGCAACCAGACCATTCCCACGGCCATGGCTCAGGACTTCACCACTTATCAGGATGGCCAAACTGCACTGGCGCTGCATGTGGTGCAGGGCGAGCGTGACCTGGTGGCTGACTGCCGCAGCTTGGCGCGTTTCGAGTTGCGCGGAATTCCGCCGATGGTCGCTGGCGCTGCGCGCATTCGTGTGACGTTCACTGTAGATGCCGATGGCCTCCTCAGCGTCAATGCCAAAGAACAGATCAGCGGGGTCGAAACCCAAATTGACGTCAAGCCTTCTTATGGTCTTTCGGATGACGAAATCGCCCGCATGCTGCAGGATAGTTTTGCAACTGCCCATCAAGACATGCAATCGCGTGCATTGGTGGAGGCGCAGGTGGACGCGGATCGCATGATTCTGGCAATTCGAAGTGCGCTGGAAGCTGATGCCGACCTTCTCAGTTCAAGCGAACGTGTGTCGACTGACGGCTTGATGGCTGAGCTGGTTGATGCGCGTACCAAGGGCAATACTGTTTCCATCGAAGCTGCAACGCAGGCGCTTGCCAAAGGCACGGAGGCCTTTGCAGCCCAGCGCATGAACCGTGGAATTCAAAAAGCACTGGCCGGAAAAAACATCGAGTCGGTCTGAACATCTCTCCGCATTTATATTACCTACAGTTCGACACCATGCCCATCATCAAGATTCTTCCCCATCCTGAATACTGCCCACAAGGTGCCGAAATATCGGCCCCTGCAGGTACCTCCATCTGCGAAGCGTTGCTCGACAACAAAATAAATATCGAGCATGCCTGTGACCTGAGCTGCGCTTGTACAACGTGCCATGTCGTCGTTCGTGAGGGGTTCAGGTCACTCAACGAGATGGACGAAAGCGAGGAGGATTTGCTCGACCGTGCCTGGGGTCTGGAGCCCAATTCGCGCCTCAGTTGCCAAGCCTTTCTGGCACAGGCAGATGTCACCGTAGAAATTCCAAAATACTCCATCAACCACGCCAAGGAAAATCATTAAATGTGCCTTGGTCGGAAATTCTGAACATGCGCCAAATTTTTCTGGACACCGAGACAACAGGTCTTTCTGCCGAAAACGGCGACCGCATCATCGAAATCGGATGCGTAGAACTTGTCGCGCGCAAGTTGACCGGAAGAAATAAGCACTTCTATCTCAATCCAGGTCGTGATAGCCATGAAGATGCACTGAAGGTTCACGGCATCAGCAATGAATTCCTAAAAGACAAGCCAAGGTTTTCAGCCGTAGTGGACGAACTGCTCGACTACCTGCAAGGTGCCGAGGTCATCATTCACAACGCACCGTTTGATGTGAGTTTCCTGAACAAGGAACTTGAACTGATTGGCAGGGAACCTGTAATGCGTTGGGTGGACAAGGTCACCGACAGCTTGATAATGGCCAAGGAAATGTTTCCGGGCAAACGAAATTCTCTCAATGCCTTGTGCGATCGGCTTGAAGTCGACAATTCGGGACGAACCCTGCACGGAGCATTATTGGATGCTGAATTGCTGGCAGATGTGTACATCAACCTGACACGCGGCCAGAACAGCCTGATGATGGACATTGCTGGCCCTGTAGAGGCGGACCAAGACGAACCTATCATCGACCTATGCATTTTTGATCTTCCTGTGGTTTCGGCCAATGCCACGGAAATGGATGCACATCAAAAATTCTTGGTAATGCTCGACAAGGCTAGTCGTGGAAAAACTGTCTGGCGATCTGAGCGTACTCAATAATTTCTGAAAAGCAGCATATAATCTAGAGCTAATCAATAGGGCGGTTAGCTCAGGGGTAGAGCACTGCATTCACACTGCAGGGGTCGCAAGTTCGAAACTTGCACCGCCCACCACAATAAATAATAAAATAAAGGACTTAGCTTTGCGGCTAAGTCCTTTATTTATGTCTGTACGGAAATAGTACGGAAAAGCCATATCTGCTTTGCGCACTATTTGTCTCGTCGTTGATTCGAAGAAATAGCGTGAAACGCCTTAGTGCTAGGTTTGTAAAGGACCGCACTGCCATCACTTAAAAGGTCAAGGACGGCGTCCTGACATGATGGGCGACCCGTCGGCAAAACGGGCGCAATGGCCGGCTTTGCTAGCTTAGTCAACTCGAACCTGATCACCGAGTACCTAACCGCGCAGGTTTCCTTAACACAGGCGTACGCCCTGCAAACGGCCATCGGCATGGCTCTGGGACCAGGACTCGGTAGCGCTGGTCGACAAGCGCGCCGGCTCCAGCAACAGCCTTGGTGTGGCTCAAGCAGTTGGTCAGGTCCGACAAGTACGCCAACCAGATCCTGACAGCCATCGAGTCCGTAGCCGTGGGTCTCAGCATCCAGCAACAACATTGATGCCCTGAACTTCACGAACATGACAACCGAGGAGTTGTCAGGCAAAATCAACCACGACATCGACGGCCTGGACTCCGATGCAACCGTCATTTTTGGCGGCGCACAATCAGAACTGGCAGAAAAGGATTCGTATGAAGGGCACATTCAAGGGCTACGACCCGGAGCTGGGCAAGAAGTTTATGGAAGAGTCGAACGGGCTCGTGATCGGGCGCGCGCGATCGTCGCCGAAAAAGTCCGAGGCGGAGGTGATTGAAGCAGAGGCGATCGAGGTGGAGGCCATCGAGGCGCAGGCAATCGAGGAGTACAGCCAAGAGCACGGAAGGGCGCCGGACGTGCAGCAACTGCATGACTGGATAAATAGATGATTAGGTAAATGGATGACAGCAGCATCCAGCGAAGCCTCTCAAGGGATGGGCAACCGGTAACTGCCGGCACCGACGCGCAACCAGTTCAAGAGCCAATAAGAGTCCGAGGAGGACTTGGGCTATTGGCAGGGACACGTCGGCCGTATCAAGGGCCTGGTCGCGAGGGCCGCACTCTCAAACGCTCCCGGCCCGAGTAAACGTCGACGCCATGCCGGTTGACTTTGCCGGCTTCAAGCCTGCGCTGGGCATGTCAGCTGCCTACAGGCCGAGGCTGGCCTGATTGTTCAGTTCACTGATGGCGCGGATACGCATGGCAACCGGACTGTAGTTTTAGGCGTTGAGCTCCATAAATAATTGACCTGCTAGTCCATTGGCCTGCATAATAAGCTTGACATTAAGAGTTGGGCCAACGCCCACGCCAACCTGCTTTCCGGGGCAAGGTGGCCGCCAAGCGCGATGTGGTGCCTTCGGGCGCAACCAAGCCGGCAGCTCACCAATGGTGGGCTTTTTTTTTGCCCACGCGAATCGTTTTGGATATTGATCATGGCCTGGCCGGCCGGCCCTTCGCGGGGTCCACCGCTTGGGGGCTTTGACTGATTGCCGCCCCAGACATCTTTGTCGAAGCGGCTAAACCAGGAGCGCCACATGGCTGCATTCGAGACGACCCCGGTCACTATTTTCAGGGCTGACCCGCCCACCATCGTTCAGCGGTTCCTTGCGACCTCGGAACGTTTTTTGTTCTATCCCCCAGCCGATGCGCTGGTTCAGGTCCGAGCGCCTTTGCGGTGCGCTGGCGTGCTTCATGACGAGGGCAGCTTTTGCTGGCCATCGCCGCGCTGCAGCCAGCCAGGAGAACAAACGAGGGCCGCAGCATGAAATCCTCGCGCAAATCATCGTCCCGCGTGGTCCCCCTGCCCGGGCCTTTGTTCTTTTACGAGGTCGCCGAGTACGGTACCGTTTCAGACCCCAGTGTGCCGGCGCTCAAGCTGCGGGCCGAGGTGTTCCACTGCGTTTCACCGGCGTTTATTCACTCCACGGATGACCTCGTTTCCGAGGTTGAGGGTTGCTCCCCGCTCGCCAGCCATTTCTCGATCCTGGCGGCCGATCATTTGTCTGACATTGAAGACGAACTCGACGCCGATGACGACGCACTCGGTTTTGTCGAGCGTCGCCGCCTTGCATTTTTAGCTGCTGCGCTGCAGGATGACCCGGATACGGGCTGGCGCGACTGGGTGGAGCACGAAGGCGATGCGGGCCTGGCCAACTTCAAGGAGATCATCCAGGACTGGCTGGACGAAGATGTTGACTGGGGCGAAGCCGAGTGGTTTGACAGCGGCTGGAGTGGGCAAAGTGCTGCCTTGGGTTTTTTTCCGATCTGGACGCCAAGGTACTTGATGCGCTGGGCGTGGAGATCATCGAGGGCGAGCATCCCGGCAGCAGCTACTACGCGGCTGAATTGCGCAACGAGATCGCCAGCGCCAACCAGGCCGCCCAGGCACTGGGCTTGGCGTTTCGGTTTCGAGCAGAGGGCGAAGGCGCTGCGGCGGACCCTGCTGCGAGTACTGTCGTCGGACTCTACAAGAAGACCGGCGTATGAGGGAACTTTTTCCCCCATCGCCAGCGGCGGGTAAACGCCTGGATTGGCTGCTGCGCTACGCCAGGCGCTGCCAGGTCAAGCTCGATGCCAGCGAGGTGACGGCCCATGCCATCAAGGGCCGGTTCACCCCGGCCGCCTGGCGATTGCTGTGCCGCAGTAGCCGGGACAGCTTCATCCCCATCCTGCGCAACCGGCGCCTGGCTTTTGACAGCTTGGTCCACTACGCCCAGAGCCTGGTCGAGCACGGTTTTCAGCTCGCCCCGGATCCCAAATTCCTCGACTACTTCATCCAGTCGAGTTATCTCTTTTTTGACCGCATGCCCGGCGTGCCGCATGAAGCCGACGAGATGACCCTGCTGCGCCTGGCAACACGCTGCGGCGGCGTCTCCAGGGCGCAGCTTCGGCGTGTCTATGAATGGCTGACCTGGGGTCACAGCTCGGTCACGACCCGCATGACGTGGCGCGCCGTGCTACGCCGGGCCGACGAGTGGCACCGGCGCCAGCAGGCGGTCGTTGAGCAGGCCAGGACAAACCATGCCAGCGCCCAAGCGCCCCCGTGCTGGGACTTTGCCTGCGGGACTTTGCACTGGGAAGTGCTACGACATCATCCCCCTGGTCAATGACATCGACCTGTGGGATGAGGGGCAGGCTATGTCAAGTTGCCTGTACAAAATCCGCCGGTTCTGCAACAAAAGCACTGAGCCCAGCCGGTTCTTCTCCGTCCGAAAGAACGGCCTGCGCTGCGCCACGCTCGAACTGGTCCAGGGCAAGCCCTGCGAGAGCCGCCATGGGCTGGGGCTGATGGACGGGCTCTGGCAACTGCAGGACTGCCGGCTGTCGCACAACCGGCTGCCAACAGACGAACTGGTCAAGCTGCTGGATGACTTTGGCAGGCATTACGACACCCTGTCCCAGCAGCTGGCAGATGCAGTCCCTGCGGCGGCGCCGATGCAACAAGACCGGCGGCACTGGCCAGCGAAGAATGCGCTTCGGTATCCGTAGGAACAACCATGAAATCCAAGCCGACACAACCCGCAAGTTTGCAGGCCCGACGACTCAGGCAACGCGTCAGCGCTGCGATCGGGGATTACGAGAGCCACCTCGGGCCGATACCGCTCTGGTTTGCAGAGCTCGATTCCGATGCCGCCTTGCGCCTGATGTCTGCCTGCCTGAGGATAGGCCTGAGGCTGCCCCCTGAGGAAACCCTTCAGGCCGACATGATGGAACGTGCGCAAGCTGCGCGTGGTATCAGACGCCCAAGCGCGTAAAACGGAATTGTTGATCATGGACAGATCGGAAATTAGCGATGTCGCGCCGTCCGAGGAAATAGAAGATTGGAAGAATTCAATATTTTTGCCTCGGCCTTCCAACTGCAAGTTCAGAGAAATTCTGATGTCATAGACTGACAAATAATAAAAAAAAACAAACCATGAAAACTCCCGAACCCGAGCGATTCACTACGGCCAGTTCAGAACAAATGACACTGACGCCGGACCATCGAATGGTCTATGCACCCGGGATGAAAGCTTCGAAGCCATGGATCGGTGCGGGGCCGATGATGCTGATCGGTGCCGTCGTGCTGGCGTCGCTGTGGTTCATCTCATCAGACAACCAAAAACCCCTGCTTTCGCCCACGCCCTCCGTTCCCCTGCAGGCTCCCAATGCCTCACCTGTGTTGACATCGCCTTGGGCTGCTATTGCAGAACCATCGCCAGAGTGGAGGACTGCATTCAACGCAGTGATGCAATCGGCCGCCAACTCGGACACGGCTTCAACCATGCTTTCGATGTCCCAGCTCGTTCGACTTCAACCCCGCCGAACGGTCATTGCCGCGCAACAACGCACCGCCGCGCGTGCGCACAATGCCAAAGGATTGGCGGCCATCAAGGCGTCCGATTTTCGGCTCGCCGCCGATCAGTTCCTGGCGGCTTATCAAATTGACGCCTCTGATGCCGAGGTCGCTGAAAACCTGGGCTACGCGCTTTTCAAGGATGGAAAAACCGAGCTTGCCACGCGTGCGTTGCTTCAGTCGCTGGTCGCCGGGCCGCGCAGGGCGACTGCCTGGGGCAACCTGGCCGGCGTGTATGTCCAGGGGGGTGAACCGGTCCAGGCCGCTGCTGCCTTTGGCCTGAGTCTTCGGTATGCCACGTCGCCCAGCCGCGCCCGCCGCCAGCTTGTCGCCCTTTACCAAGAAGATGCCTCGCCCGTCATGCGCTCAGCGGCAGGAAGTGCATTGGCCAGCCATTACACAGAGCTGGTCGATCCGGCGCTGCGCGGCCAGCTCGGCGCGCTTTCTTCGTTTCCTTTTTCTGCGCTCTTGCCTTCGAAAATCCCCCGGATCGGTGACGCGCCGGAGAAGATCGTGCGAGTGCATGCGCTGAACAACGCCGGCTTCCCCCTCAAGGCAGACGCCGCCGAGTACGCCGTCTGGCTGGGCTCGGACAAGGATTGCCGCGTGCAGGCCTGTATCGTGGGTCTCATCGCGGGCATGAAATCGCAGCCGCAGGTCGAAGGGGAGGGTGTTGCCGTGGAACTAGCTGGCGGCGCTCGGGGAGTGCTCTACAAGGCTGCCGAAAACAAACTGGGATTGCTGTTCACTGAACGCGATGGCATCGCCTAGCGCTTTGCGTTGGGCAACGATACCGATCTGGTGTCCATGGCCAACTCGGCCCTGGGTCTTGGTTTCTTTCCGGTTTCTGTCTTCGCTGACAAGAACATCAGCCGCCCAGGTCTGGAAAATGCAGCCTCCCCCGAGAACGCACCGCAGGGAATAGCGTTTTCTGCGGCAAGCGCCCTGGTGGGCTTGCTCAACATCAGTCCCAAGGGGCCTCCACTGAGCTCCGAGCAGATCTACAAGCAGGCGTCTAATTCAATCGTCATGCTCAAGACCCCGGAAGGCTCTGGTAGCGGTGTCGTGGTGGCGCCAGGGATTGTGCTGACCAACTGCCATGTCACCCAGCGAGGACCCGTCGCGGTTTATTACCGTAAAACACAATACGCCGCCGTGGTGGTGGCAGGCGATGAAGAAAAAATGGACTATTGCATCGTCAAAGTGGCGGGCTTGCCAGCGGCGCCGGCGCCGATGGGGCCTCTGGGTGACGTGGCCCCTGGGCAGCGTGTGTATTCGCTGGGATCTCCGCGTGGCTTGGAGTTGACGTTCGCCGAAGGAATGGTGTCTGCGCTTCGGTCAATACCAGGCATGCCTTTGCCGATCATTCAGACGACGGCGCCCATTTCACCGGGATCGAGCGGCGGCGGGCTGTTTGACGAGTTCGGGCGAGTCATTGGCATCACGACAATTTTTCTCACCGAATCGCAAAACCTGAACTTCGCCATGCCCGTGGAGCTTTATCGTCATCTGATTGCAGCGCCTGCGCCTGCGCCTGATCCATCGCCATCGCCGGCAACGCCAGCCGTTTTACCGATCCCTGCATACCCCCCAAGCGCCCGGCAAACGCCAGCCCCGAGCAGTCAGCCTTGGCCGGCTTCAGCTTGCAATATCGATTACGACATTGAGCTGCAAACGTTTGGCGAGCATGTGTCCGTCGAATTGCGAAGCGGCGCGCTCGGCGCCTCCCGTGTCGTCAAAACCCGACCGAGCCAGGGAGGCCGGGTGAGTTTTAGCAGCCTGTGCCCCGGGAACTACTTCGTGGCCATTGGCAATGACGACTATGTCAGCGTCACGCCAGTCCGGCAATTTGTATCAGACCATAGATATACGAGCCAGCTTACCCTGCAGCGGGGCGCGGGCAACGTCTCCAGGCAAAGCCGTAAAACCCTGTAGTCACCACCAGGTAACTGGTATTTTTTGGAAAGCACTTCATGCTCGGAGCCATCGCATGCGACATCGTGGGCTCGTGGTGAGAATTCAGGAACTTCAAGTCCAAGGACTTCCAGCCGTTGTTCCACCAGGGCGCCAAGTTCACGGACGACCTCCTGCCTAGGCGCTGCAGGACTGGGGCCGGCGCTACTGGAGCAACGGTGGCTGGGGGCAGCACTTCAACCTGTGGCTGGCCGATGACGACCCGCAGCCCTACAACTCCTGGGACAACGGCGCGTCCATGCGGGTCAACGCGGCAGTCCTGCTGGCGACATCGCTCGACCACGCCCTGGAGCTTTCCAAGCGAGTAACGGTCATCACGCACAACCACCACGAGGGCATCAAGGGCGCTGCGGAAACGAGCGTGGCCATCTGGCTGGCCCGCCAGCGCACGTCGGCCGCCGACATCCGGCAGGAACTGATGGCATGTTTCGGCTACGACCTGGACCGCACGGTCGACGGGATCCGGCCGGGCTACCGCTTCACCGAGGCCAGCGCCGACTCGGTGCCTCAGGCGCTGGTTTGCGCCCTGGAGGCCATGAGCTACGAGGACGCCCTGCGCAATGTCGTCTCCATCGGTAGCCGAGGCGCGCTTTGGCATTCCGCACGAGATCGCGGCCAAGGCCTGGTCCGACCTGCCGCGCGACATGCGCCAGGTATTGACGGCGCTTTATGCGCAGGAAAATTCTCTCGGTGCCTGAGCCCGATCACATCCACCACCTGCGGGGAATTTAGCTGGGCGATCCTGTTCGATGGGGCAACACGCGGCTGTAGACGGCCGCATGCGAATCCTGCGCCGATGGATAAACAATGCCTATGCCGTCCTGATCAAAGACGGTGGCCAGTTGCGCGGCCAAACCCTTGAACTTTTCTGGTTCCCGGGTGGCGACCTGGAACACCAGGCTGTCTTCGCGCTGTCCCCGTAAATAACCTTCTGCCCTGCTGAACGTGAACGAGGCGAAAATGGCTGCACACAAATGCACGGCCTGCTGGCGGTATTCGTCTGAAATCCGCCCCGAAGCGGGAGACCCAGGATGATGCTGTACATGGGCCCGATCTCTTCAAGCCGATAGGCATGGGGTACTGGCAGACTCATTTTTTGGTGCTCCCTTGACCATCTTTGTAACTCATCCGGCACATGAGGTGCGAAGGGGCGCTGGACGCGCTAGGATCGGTTGTGTTGGCCGCCAAGCGGTCCTGCTGCTGGCTGAGTTGGAAGGGGTATTAGGTGGCGCTGTGGACCAGGTCACCTATGCATTTTCGCCAAACGAGACATGCCATCGATCGACAAATCATCGCAACAAAATCAGTTGTGCCACGGCATCCTTGTCGCACCACACTACGGCATTTTGTTCATACTTGCTCGCCAGTACCCGGGTTGCTTCAAGTGAAAGATTCATGACCAGGAAGCTCGCCTCACCAGGCCACTTGCTCTTGCTATCGAGCCCGACGCCGTTAATAAACTTCAGACTGCGAGCTGTTAATTCGTTTAGAAGTGCGGCTTGGCGAGCCGTATTTTCTGCATCACTCAGGCTGCGGCCCAAAGGATTGCAGGCGGTTATGTAGGCCGCGCAGTCTGACCGGTATTGCGAATAGAGCTGACGCAGCGGCTCGCTGGGCACTCCAACCTTGATGACGAATGGGGGCACGGTGTAAACACCGTAATCCGTATCCAGGTAGTCTAGGTGCTGGGCACGCACCTGAGTGGGCAGGTATGTGATGTCCCAGCAAAAGACCTGATCGGGTCCGGTCGCTGCCAGGGCGCGTGGCTTGCTGCGCTGCTGCGCGGCACGCTCCAGGCGCCGGTGGGTGCGCTGGCCGTACTGCAGCAGCAATCGGTACATGGTCGACTCGGACGCCAGATAGATGCCGCTGTCAGCCAGGCGCGGCACGATCTGGCTGGGTGCCAGATCCTTGAATGCCTCGCTGTTGAGGGTGGCCATCACAACCTGGCGTTCTGCCTCGCCCAGCTTGTTAGGCGGGCACACGTAGCGCCGTCGGCCCGAGGGACGCCTATCTCCGTCGAGTGCATCCGTGCACTGCCAGCGCTGAACCGTGCGGCACGACAGGCCAATCTGGTGACATGCCACGCGCAGGCGTGCCCCGTCAGCACACGCTTTTTGAATCAAACCGAGCAACTTTTGGCGCTGCAGGACGGACGTCATTTGTCCGCGCCCTCCAGCAACGCCTGGAAGTTTTTTTGCAACACCAGCAGCGCAGCCACCTCGGCCAGTGCCTTTTCCTTGCGCTGGAGAAGATCGTGCTGGCGCTGCAGTTCCCGAAACGCGCCCGGTGCTTCGCGTACAGCGGACACGCCTGCAGCGCAGAAGTCGTCGTGCCACTGGCGCAACTGATGCTCGAACAAGCCGTGCTCGCGGCACCATCCTGCCAGGGCTTCACCGCTGAGCGAGTAGCTTTCGTGCAAGGCGCCCATGCGCTGTGCAGACGACCAGGAGGCCACCGGGCCCTCCAGTAACGGGTGCGTTGCCTGTGCCTGCGGACCTGCAGGACCTGCCGGACCAGCAGCCTTAAGCCAGTTCTTCAAAGTGCCATGGGACATGTTCAGATCGCCAGCAACGCTGGCAAGTGAACGCGCTCCGCGACCTCGGGCTTTGAGCAGTGCCTGCTCCTTGAATTCGGGGGAGTGAAGGGAATGAAGTGTTCTGGGCATGAGATGTCCCTCTGATTGCGGTTAACCCGCGAGAAATCGGAGGCGTCAACTAGTCTGACAGCTGGGGCTATGGGGTGCGGACAAAACCGTGTTGGCGCCAACAATCTGGATCTTCGTATGCAGCACTTTCACATTCGGCACCCTCAGCGGGGGTTCGTGTACCGCAGCCACACCCCGCCGCCCTGCTGGATATCTGCCGAAGTCAAGGTAAGGTAGGTCGGCTTGGTCCAAGCATCTTTGGGAATCTCAAACGATGCAGGATGGTCTCCACGCCCGTCGATCACCGGTAAAATGAGAACACTTACCTCATCGACAAGTCCGGCATTTACAAATGATCCGCTTACAGTGGGGCCGCCTTCAACGATGAGACGCTTTGTACCGAGTTCATCCACAAGGATTGCAATAACTTGGCCCAAATCAATCTCTGTCTTGCCACCAAAAATGTAAGACACGTCAATGGATTTCAGATAGGCCAGGTAGTCGTCCGACACCGCTTCTGACACCACTGAAACGACGTGCGAATTGAGCGCTTCGTTGCATGTCCAAGCCACTTTTCCATGGGGATCAATTGAGACGGCGTAGCAGTCCGCATCACGCTTGGCAAAATAATGAATGCGTGGAACCGGCGCTTTGGCCAATCCCCTTGGATAGTCATCGCCGTGCGCGATTTCCTGCATGGTGACCCTGCCGCAGATCCAGGCATCGAACTTAAACTGCTTAGCAAGCTTCTCGTACAGATCCCCGGCGTCCTTCTTGAAGGGGCGGGCCCAGCCATCCGTGAGCGCGTGTCCATCGATAGAGGACATCATGTGGCAGACAACATAGGGTTTCATTGAAAACTTTCCGACATCGTTGATGGTTAATAACTTTTGACCATTTCGGTTCGCCTATAAGCAAGCAATTCCATTAAATTGATACTACTACTACACCTGATTTTCAGCAAAGGCACCATTGCATCTGACAATTTGGCAGATTCAACGGTTTCAAGCAAGAGGCTGTGGTCGCTTGGTGGAGAACGGCTAAAGCACCGCGGCGATGGTATGCACGTTAAGCGTGGTTGGCCAGACACTGATTAATTGGGTTGACCATTAATCCCATTCATAACTACACAAAAGCTGTACGAAAATCGAGTTTGATAGGTTTGATGGCTGAAATTGTCCTTTTCAAGATTTCCCGCCATAAATGGCCGTTGCAGATACGACTGCTCGTTCTACCGCCCACTTGACAACCGATCACTGACACTACCTGGAGCCGCACGAACAGATCTCAACTGCGCCGCGCTGCTTTAGAAGCCTTCGAGTACCACTTTTCCCTGCGCCTTGCCGCTTTCGATGAGCGCATGCGCCCGGCATAGGTTGGCCGCGTCGATGCGGCCGAAGTTGGCATTGAGCGTGGTGCGCAGCCGGCCGGCATCGACCAGCCCGGCCACCTCGGCCAGCAGCCGGCCTTGTGCGGCCATGTCGGGCGTTTCGAACATCGAGCGCGTGAACATCAGCTCCCAGTGGAGGGACAGCGACTTTTGCTTGAGCGGTACGGCGTCGAGAGAAGGCGCGTCGTCGATCACCGCCAGCGCGCCTTGTGGCTTGAGGCTCTCAATGATCTGCGCGTAGTGGTGCTGCGTCTGCGTAAGCGCGGCTACCCAGTCCACTTGGCCGAAGCCGCCGGCTTGCAGCTCGGCGGCCAGTGGCTGGCTGTGGTCGATCACGCCGTGCGCGCCTAGATCCATGCACCACTGGCGTGTCTGAGGCCGCGAGGCTGTGGCCACCACACGCAGCTGCGTGAGCTGGCGCGCTAGCTGGATCAAGATGGAGCCTACGCCGCCGGCACCGCCGACTACTAGCAGCGTCTGACCCGCGCCGCCGCCAGCAGGTACCCCGAGCCGGTCGAACAGCAACTCATATGCAGTGATTGAGGTCAGCGGTAGGGCAGCGGCTTGCGCATCGCTGAGAGAAGCCGGTGCGTGCGAGACAATGCGCTCGTCCACTGCGTGCAGCTCGCTGTTAGCGCCTGGGCGGGTAATGGAGCCGGCATACCAGACGCGCTCGCCGGGCCTGAAGCCGGTGACATCTGCGCCTATCGCCTCGACCGTGCCGACCGCGTCCCAGCCCAGTACCCGGGCTTGGCCGGGCACGGGCACGCCGCTATTGCGTACCTTGGTGTCGACTGGATTAACCGAGATTGCCCGGACGCGTACTAAAAGGTCGCGTGCCCCCGGTAGCGGCGCAGGCAGCTCCAGGTCTTCAAGCGCGTCGGGATGATCAATGGGCAGGGGTTGGCGATAACCGACGGCTTTCATGTATAGAATCCTCTAAAGGGTTAGGAAATTATCAGACCACCGCTGTAAGCTTCGCTTGCAGCACCTGTGAGGATAGGAGCAACACCGCACTTCGCGGATGCCGTGGAATCAAGACGATTACTGGGCGTGGTAAAGATGCGTACCTGCACGACACCGCCGTGAAGACCTGCTGTTCGTTTTCCGTACCCTTACCGTGAAGAGAGTGGAAATTGCCAGAATTGGGCACGCCGGTCACTTGAGCGACCCCATCCCCCTGACGCTGTCGCTTGAGCAGTCGCTGATTTCGTAAATTTTACGCCCTCTTATCGTCAGTCTTTTCTCAATGCGCGGCTGAGGATGCTTTGAACTACTCCGGAATCACATAAAACGGTACCCAGGTTTTCATCCATCTATTCCTGACATGAACCAAAGAGGGGTCGTCACAGAAAATGTACGCGAACTGACCTTGCCCCTGGATTCCGTATCCCATAACCGAGCTCATGAGTTGGCTTACCTGGCAAGCCATTCGCTTTCGAATTGCATCGGGCTGACATATGCCAGCGTTGAATGAAGCCGGACTTTGTTGTACCAGAGCAGCCACGCGATAGTTTCATCCTTGGCTTGGCGCCGGGTCACGAAGCGTTGCCCGTGCAAGCGCTCGACCCGCAGCGAGCCGATCAGCGTTTCGCTGCAGGCATTATCCCAACAGCTGCCACGCCGGCTCATGGAACTTGTGATGCCGTACTCTTTGAGCGCGTCCCTGAAGGCGCCGCTGGCGTACTGGCTGCCCCTGTCACTATGAAACAGCACCCCGGCGTGCTTGCCCGGGTGGCGCTTGAACCAGGCCATGCGCAGCGCGTCGATGACGATGTTCGACGTCATGTCCTCGCGCAGTGACCAGCCCACCACCTGGCGGCTGAACAGGTCAATCACCACGGCCAGAAACAGCCAGCCCTCATCGGTCGCGATATATGTGATGTCGCCGACCCCGACTTTGTCGGGTTCGGCCACGCTGAACTCGCGGTTCAGCAGGTTTGGCGAGATTGGTAACTTGTGATTGCTGTCGGTGGTGACTTTGAAGCGCCGTTTGCCTTTGGCGCGAATGCCGTGCAACTGCATGAGATTTTGCACCCGCTCTTTGCCCATTGACACACCGCGTGCCACCAACTCGCGCCAGATGCGCGGCCCGCCGTAAGCACCACGTGTCTCGGCGTGCAGGGCCTTGATATGCACCAGTGGCGCCTCGGCGCACCGCTGGCACGGCGAAAGAGGTACGCGTGGTAGCCGGCCGCGCTGACCTGCAGCACCCGGCATTGCACCGAGACAGGCCACGCAAACCGGTGACGCTGGATGAAGGCGTACTTCAAATCGATCCTCTTGCGAAGTACGCCGTCGCTTTTTCCAAAATATCGCGCTCCATCTTCACGCGCGCCAGCTCAGCGCGCAGCCGGCTGATCTCCATCTGCTCGGCACTTACCGGCTTGCTTTCTGCGCCTGTGAGCTTGCCTTGGCGATGGGCCTTGACCCAGTTGAACAGCGTCTGGTCAACCACTCTCAGCGTTCTGGCTGCCGCTGCGATGCTTTGGCCACCTTCAACGAGCCTGACCGCCTCTTGCTTGAATTCGAGCGTGTAGCGCGCCCTTGATGTTTTCGTCATTTCAGTTTTCCTTGTCTGAATTGAAGCACTCAGCAAGGGATACGTTTTTCAGGGGCAAGGTCAGATCGTTCATGCCAGCGAAGTTTTGTCGCTTGGCGGTCAGCGAGCCGGCTAATGAAAGTGACAAAAAGGATGCCACAGCGGGGCGACCAATCCATCGCCCCATAAGATACGCGGTATGCAGCGGTCTATTGAACTTTAAGGAAAAAACGACAGCTGATCGCAAATTTGGAGGTGTGTACTTTAAACATTTTGGAGATATTTTTCCATTTCCAATTCATAACTGACCTAATGCACTCTTCAATGAAGTAAATTTTTTTACTAAATTTGTTCTTTATTGGAAAACAACACGTTTTTTGCATAATGTCAGTTCTTAACTATAACGAGACAAAGTATGCGCTGGAAACATAGACCAACCGGCTCCACGTGGGGTGATTTCGGAGTCGACGATCAACTGGGCCGCGTCAACTTAATAACCCCCGAGCAAGTTCTCAAAGGCGTTGCCGAGGTGCGTGCTGGCCGCAGCTTTTGCCTGTCGCTTCCACTGGATTTGCCCGGTGGCAATGCGCTTAATTCACGTCGTTTTCCTCCGCAGTTGTCGCCTACTTATCGCGACCATAAGCCGTTCGTTAATTTTCCTTTGTCACGTCTGGATGCTGACTCCATCGACGTGCTGAGCGATGACCAGGCGCTGATCTCGCTTCAGTATTCAACTCAGTGGGACTCACTGGCACACGTTGGCGCCCGCTTTGATGCCAATGGCGACGGCGAGGCAGAGATGGTTTACTACAACGGTTATCGTGCCGAACTGGATGTGATCGGTCCGGTTGTTTATGGTGACGACGGCAGTGAATGCGCTTGCGAAAAAGCAGGCGGCGGATCGCGTGCATACGCCCTTGGTATTGAGAACATGGCTCATCACAGCATGCAGGGGCGGGCCGTGCTGGTTGACCTCGCTCGTCATTTCGGTCGATCCCGCCAGATGATTGGTCGAACCGAACTACTCGCGGTCATGCAGGCCGATGGCGTGGTGGTCGAATACGGCGACATGCTGGTGATTCGGACCGGTTTTGCCGAGCTCATTGTGGAGATGGCGGGCCAGCCCGACGCAAAACTCCTGGCCGAGAGTTGTGCAGTGCTCGATGGGCGTGACGACGGTTTGCTGCAATGGATCACCGACAGTGGCATCACTGCTCTGTGTGCTGACAACTATGCGGTCGAGGCGTACCCGGCGCGACCGGCCCCTGCGCCTGCATCGTTGCTGCCTTTGCACCATCACTGCCTCTTCAAGCTCGGCCTGCCACTGGCTGAACTTTGGTACCTTGGGGAGCTTGCCGACTGGCTGCACGCAAACGGCCGACACCGCTTTTTGCTTACGGCGCCACCGCTGCGCTTGCCGGGTGCCGTCGGTTCCCCGACCACTCCGATCGCTACCGTCTAATGTGCCACTTGCAACCATCGAAGAAAATAACCTATGAAGCTTAAGCCACTGGCCGCCATTGGTCTGATTACCCTGTCCGGCTCTATTGCTGCTCAGCACTCCGGCGTTTCGGACAATGTTGTAAAGATTGGCTTGATTCTGGACATGTCCAGCCTTTATGCGGATATTACTGGTATGGGCAGCGTCAATGCAGCAAAGATGGCCATCGAGGATTTTGGTGGCAAGGTAGTGGGTAAACCGATTGAGTTAGTCTACGCCGACCATCAAAACAAACCGGACATTGCAGCGAGCAAGGCGCGCGAGTGGTTTGACCGCGAAAAGGTCGATGCCATACTCGACGTCGCTGCGTCGGCCCCCGCACTTGCAGTTGCCGAGGTTGCACGAGAAAAAAACCGTGTCGTGGTCTTCAGCGGACCAGGCTCGGTGCGCCTGACCAATGAAGCCTGTACGCCCAGCACTGTGCATTACGTTTATGACACTTACGCCCTAGCCCATGCCACGGGCCGTGCAGTGGTTGGCAAGGGAGGCGATACCTGGTTTTTCCTCACCGCCGACTATGCCTTCGGTCAGGCACTGGAAAAAGACACTACGGAGGTCGTCAATGCCAACGGTGGCAAAGTGCTCGGGGTCATGCGCCATCCACTCAACACCTCAGATTTCTCGGCTTTCCTGCTGAAGGCGCAGGCCTCTGGCGCTAAGGTAATTGGCTTGGCCAATGCCGGAGGCGACACCATCAATGCAATCAAGGCTGCCAATGAATTCAAACTGACCGCTAGCGGCAAACAAAGCATCGCCGGCTTGCTGGTTTACATCAACGACATCCACAGTCTGGGCCTGCCGCTGACCCAGGGCATGATGCTCACTGAGGGTTTTTACTGGGACCTTAATGATGAAACTCGTGTGTGGTCGCGCCGGTTTTTTGAACGTACCAAGAAAATGCCCAATATGAGCCAGGCGGGTGTGTACTCTTCGGTAATGCATTATTTGAAAGCAGTGCAGGCCATCGGCACCGACGACACGGCCGCCGTGATGAAACAGATGCGCGCGCAGCCGATCAATGACTTTTTTGCTAAAAATGGCCGCATCCGTGAAGACGGGCGCATGGTGCACGACATGTACCTTTTTCAGGTCAAGAAGCCCGCCGAGTCGAATTACCCTTGGGACTACTATAAGCTAGTGGCCACCGTGCCAGGCGACCAGGCTTTCCAGCCGCTGGCGAAATCGGCCTGCCCCTTGGTCAAGAAGTAGATGTAGAAAACCGCCGGTGGAGTGCGGGGAATGTTTGAGTGATCAAAACCCAAAGCATACTTAAAACAGCTACGCACGGGAAGACATGCATGATGGCCGATGCGATTCCCGACCGGGCAGGTGTGGCAGCGACAGCGCAACGGTCTGTGTCACAAAGCTGTTCCCGCGCAGTTCGCTCGTGTGTTTTGAGCGTTATCCAGAGCAAGGTGCTTCTGCGCTTTCTCAGTCGGCGGTGACGCCTGCGTTTTTAATGACCGTGGCCCATTTTGCGGTTTCCGAGGCGATGAAAGCATCGCAGGCTTGCGGCGAGGTGCCTTCGGCAAATGTGCCCATGGCTTCTAACCGGGCTTGGGTTTCTTCGCTGCGGATGATGCGGTTGACCTCGTCCGACATGCGTTGCACCACGTCGCGCGGTGTGCCGGCGGGGGCAATTATGCTGGCCCAGGTGCTGCCGGTGAATCCCTTGAGCCCTTGTTCGATGAAGGTCGGCACATCGGGGGCTGCCGGCAGGCGTTTGTCGCTGGCCACCCCGATCAGGCGCACACGGCCCATTTTGCCGGGCTGGATCAGGTTGGTCGGCGCGTCAAAGAACAGCTGGATATGGCCGCCCAGCAAATCAGTCAACGCAGGTGCTGAGCCCCGGTAGGGAATGTGCACCATGTAGGTGCCGGTCACGGCCTTGAGCAACTCGCTGGTCAGGTGCGCGGCCGACCCATTGCCCGAGGAGCCAAAACTGACTTTGCCGGGATTGGCTTTGGCATAAGCCACCAATTCGGTGACGTTCTTGAACGGCGCGTTATTCGGCACGGCCGCCAGCAGCGGGGACACGCCCAGCAGGGACACCCCGACCAAGTCCTTCGCCGGGTTGTAGGGCAGCTTGGGGTACAGCGTGGTGTTGGCCGCATAGGCTGCAATCACGACGCCGAAGGTGTGCCCGTCCGGGGAGGCTTTTGCCACGGCGTTAACGCCGATGATGCTGTTGGCCCCGGGCATGTTCTCGACGACCACGGGCTGGCCGAGCCGGCTTTGCAGGCCCACCTGCACCAGGCGCGCCATCTGGTCGGTGAAGCCGCCAGCCGTGTATGGCACGATGAGTCGGATCGGGCGATTTGGCCAGGCCGACTGGGCCATCGATGGCAGTGTGGCAGTGGCCAAGCCTGCGCTGGCGGCCTGGATAAGGGTGCGGCGTGAAAGCGAATTGGACATGGTTGTCTCCTGTCTTATGGTTAACATGATTAATAAAAACGATCGAACAAGGCACCTTACAGCGTAACGATTAGTTCTAGCACGGTGCTGGACAGGGCCGCTTCCATACCGTAGTCGGCAACGCTAAAGGTCGCCGCTTCAGCGTACCTGTTGATCGACACGATAACCTTGTAGTCCTTCATGTCCGCCAGATCATGGTCAGTTTGAAATGTTCAAATACAGTACGCGCAGTTCGCGCTTGAGCACTTTGCCAATCGGACTGCGGGGCAATTCTTCAATGAAATGCAGCGCCGTCAGGCGCTGTGTCTTTCCGGCCCGGGTGTTGTACCAAGCCATGATCTGCGCGGCCTCGTCGCACGCGCCAGGCCGCAGCCGCACAAAGGCGACCGGCGTTTCGCCCCACCGTTCGGACGGTACGCCCGTCACTGCCACGTCCTCGACAGCCGGGTGCAAGCGTAGCTCGGCTTCTAGGTCAGACGGGTAGATGTTGAAGCCGCCACTGATGATCATGTCTTTTCGGCGGTCCAGCAGCGTGAGGAATCCCTCGGCGTCAAAGCGGCCCACGTCCCCAGTGCGGATGAAGCGCTTGCCCCCGACGTCAAACCATTCGGCCTCGCGCGTCAGGTCCGGACGGCCGTGGTAGCCCGTCATCATGCCGGGCGAGTGCCCCACCACCTCGCCGGTCGCGCCCAGAGGCAGTTCACGGCCGTCTTCGTCGATCAGCCGTATGTCGCTGGTGGCGGCGGGCTGGCCTACGGTGTGGAGCTTGTCGGGGTGCTCGTGCGCGACAAGAATGCAGGTGCCGCCGCCTTCGGTCATGCCGTAGAACTCGACCAGGCCGCCTGGCCAGCGCGCCAGCACATCTGACTTGAGCACGGCGCTGAACGGTGCGCTGGTGCAGAACTTGTATTGAAACGCCGACAGGTCGTGCTCGCCAAATTGCGGCAGTGCCATGATGCGTTGGTACTGGACCGGCACCAGCATGGTATGCGTCGCACGGCGCTGCTCGGCCAGTTGAAGATAGCGCGCCGCATCGAACTTGGGCATCAGCTCCACGCAGCCGCCAAAGCCGAGCGTGGGAAAGAACACCACCAGCGTGGTGTTCGAATAGAGCGGCGTGGCCAGCAGCGTAGTGCCTTCAGGGCTGTAGCCGTAGGCGCTGCCCCGCTGGACATGCGCCCAGCGCATGCCGTGAGACTGCACAATACCTTTGGGCGTGCCTGTGGTACCCGACGAATAGATGATATTGAAAGGGGCTTCTGGCAATAGGTCGACTGGTTGCGGCTGCACGCCTTCGGCGGCCAGCCAGTCTTCGAAGCGAATGCCCGCCGGTGCCCCGTCGAGGCGCACACAGCGGGTCGCCGCCAGGTCCGGCGGTACCATGTCGTGCGCGGCGCTGTCGAGGAACAGCCACTGTGCCCCGGCGTCCTGCAGCATGGCAGCCAGGCTTTCCTGGCTGGCCGAGGGGGCCAGCGGAGCTACCACGATGCCAGCCCGCAGCGCCCCGAGGAACAGCGCGGCGTAATGCACCGAGGAATGGGCGCAAATCGCAATGCTTTGGCCGGGCCGCACGCCGTCTCGCTGCAGGGCTGCGGCGATGCGGTTCATGAGGGCGTCCAGTTGGGCGTAGCTCAGTTCACCTTGATCGTCACGTAGGGCCGTTCGCTGTGGCTGGTGCTGGGCATGCTTGCGGATCAGCGCGGAAACGGTGCGAAAAGTCGTTTCGGGCAATGTCGTGATGAGGTTCATGAGCGTGTCCGGGCCGCTGCAACAGCGGTGGTGATTTCAATTGAGTGTTGTGGTTGGATCATCGTTAGGTTACCGAAAATAACAGCTATTTGGGTATGCTGGGAGGCTTGAAATTTCCCCCCCCCTTTTTTTCCTTCCAAAAAAGTAAACCTTCGGGGGTGTGCGGACAATAACTTGGACTACTTGAAAGTAGTTCATGTACTCATACTAAGACCGCATTCGAGCTGTCAAGCGCTCTATAAAAATCGGCAAACGCACTGGCGCGACCATTCGACCATTGGGATACCAGACGAAGCACGCGCTCAAGAGTTGGTTCTGTCGCGATGCCGGCTGATGAACGTGCTTGGCGTAGGAACGCATGCCAATTCCTCAAACGGGACGGATTTATTCTTCCAACGCATAAAACTGATCGGCAAAATACAGCTCAGTGCTGCCTTCAAGCACGAGCTGCCCCTTGCGGATCATGTGCATGAGTTCGATGCCGGTCAGGACATTTTTGGCGGCTCGAATGACTTGAAGTTGAGCATCGGTTTGCTGACCCGTTTGACAGCCCAATGGTCCTGTTCCACGATGTTGTTGAGGTACTTCACTTGCCGAACCACGATCGGGGTTTCCTGGCCGGCATTGATGGCATCAATCGCCGCCTTGTTGGCGCCGCTCTTGTCCATCGTGACCTTCTCGGGAACACCGCTGGCCCTCATGGCTTTGTCAAAGAAGCGCAAGGCTGCGGCCCTGTCGCGCTTGGCAGTCAACAAGAAGTCGACCGTTTTACCCTGATTGTCTACCGCGCGGTAGAGATACTTCCAGGCGCCTTGACCTTGATGCAAGTTGCGTCCATTCGCCAGCTGCTGCCCACCGGGCGCTTGTGTCTGCGGAACACTTTTTCAAGCAAGGGCAGAAACCGGATGTCCAGCGGTTGATTGAAGAATGGTCAGCACACACACCGCGTTCTTCCACCATTTCCTCAAGATCACGGTAGCTCAATGGATAGGCCGCGTACCAGCGGATGTAAACCAGAATGACGTCGATTGGGACGCGCATTCCTTTGGTAGTCAGCATCGCGTTTCAAGCCTTTTCAGTCAAATCGTTCAGCATAGACCAGCAGGCGGCTTTACCGCTAACGCGACAGAACCCATGACATTGCGCGAGTATCGCGCACCAGGCGTTCACACCGATCAAAGAATTGGCAGAGCCATCGCCACCAGCGCGTCGGCAGGGTAGGGCACCAGAAACTCGCCAACCCGCTTCAGCGGCGCCTCCAGCCAGTCCTGGTAAGTCCCCTCCGTCAGGATGATGACCATGCGCTTTTTGTCGGTGGGCTTGTGAAACTGGTTCATCAGCCTGTGTTCAGCCGCATTGATAGTCAGCATTGCAAAACTGTGGACGAGCTCGCCCTTGGGTGACTTCCACCAGGACCACAGCCCCGCAATTCCCAAGGGCTCGCCATCGGCGCGGGCAATGCGGGTCGGCACGGCCTTGCCGCTTCGCCAGTCCGGCTCATAAATCGCTTCAGCCGGAATGATGCAGCGCTGGCCGTGTTTCCATGCATCGCGGAAACTCGGTTTGGTCGCAACCGTTTCGCTGCGAGCGTTGTAGGTATGGCGGGCGATGGCGGTGTCGCTCGCCCAATGGGGAATCAGCCCGAACTGGCCGGCCAGGGCTTCGCGCTCCGGCACAGCCTCATCACCCACATCGGCCTCACGCGGACGCCGGATGAAGCTGGCTGCATACATGGGCCAGACATCGAACTTGCCCAGGTCGTCAGGCGGCTCGACGCCAAAGTGGCGCCGGTAGCGCTCCCTGTCCTTCATGGCTTGGTAATGGCTACACATGGCGCAAATGGCCTATTTGCCTGGTTACTGAAATGAAACCCACGACACCTTCCCAGGAGGCATTGCTTTTCTTCCTGCGGGCCATTGAGCCTCCTTCCTTAAGCGGCATACGCCAGTATTTGTTTGAACTCGCCGCTGTCAATCATGGCCTTTAAATCACTGGCGCCCCCAATCAGCGTGCCTTTGACGAAAACCATAGGAAAAGTCGACCAACCAGGCCACATTTTGAGTGCGTTACGTTCGCGTCAAATATTGAAATAGTTGCCGTACTCCAGATACTTGTAAGGCTGGCCAATGGCGTCCAGCGCCTTGCACGCCTGCTTGGGGAAAGGGTTCAAACCCATTCCCACCACCACATCGTTGTCTCTGATTGCTGCAATGGCCCCCTGCACCATCGCCTGCTGATGCCCCGCAACCTTGCTGCGAATGGCTGGATGAATGCACAGCAGAATGATTTCCTTCATCTTCAACATCGCCCGTCCCAACCATTGAATTTCAGGCTGTCACATAACGCCATCCTTGGCTGGGACTGCTAATGCGACAAAACCGCAGAACTCGGGCCAGTACGCAGCGAAAATTTACTTCGAGTCCCCGGCTGACCAATGTCGTAATGCAAACGAATGGCGGCTTTCGGCGCCAAAGGCAAAGGTAATTCATCCGATCTTGAGTGACTTTAGTATGTTTGCTTCGGGAATTACGCCGCGATGGCGACGTCAGTTTCGTGCACCAATAACCGCAGACGCGAAAAGAATTCACCTCGGTCTACATAGCATCCATGAAGATGCCGAAATCCTGTGGAGGGATCAAAGGCCTCCCGTCCGTGCAGAACGCGCCGGTTGTCGAATACGACCATCTCGCCCGCTTTCAATTTCAACGTCAGGCGGTATTTTGGATCTCGTGTTTTGGCCATGTAGGCTCGGTAGGCACGGTAATAGGCCGGCATGATCTCAGCAGACATATCAAAAATACCAGCCAAATGCGCGTTATAGCGGATCTCGATGACTTCGCCTTTGTATCCAAGCGTGATGACTGGTTTGTAAACTCTAATATCCGCGCTTTTGTCATGAAAACGGAAAGGAATGGCGATGTCACACAACAGCTGAAACGCATCTTGATCTTCAATCCTAAGGTCCTCAGCCATCGCGAAACCGTCCGCAAACAGCGATCCACCTCCTACAGCTTCGTTGGCCAAGCAATGTAAGAATTGATAACCTGGAGGCACCTCTTGGTTAGGCAAATCTGTGTGGAGAGGCAAAGCAACCGAGGTGTAAGCAAGGTTATTTGGATCGGGTTTGTTGACGACCTCAAATGTGGAGCCGAAGTTTGTGGCCCGCAAAAAGCCGATCCGCTCAGCAATCTCGACACCTGCATCTGTATGATCTTGTAAGTGGTCAACGATTGTTAGACCAAATGTTGCGGTGTCTTGCATCCAGTTTTTCAGCGCAAAATCGTCTGCAAGAATGGAGTTGGCCGCGTGACGTGAGATGTTTGCCGCACCATGATCTGCACGCCAATGCTGCGCAGATATGTCGCCAGCGTCAAAGCTTGATTGGCCCGGACGATGCGCGCTCAACAGTGAAATAGGCATGTGGCTGATATGGCCATCTGTATAGCTCAGCACGGCTGTTTCGCCGTCAATTGCGGCAGACCTCAGGATTGGTGCTTCGTCAATTGACAACAGATCGAACAAGCGTTCATGGGTTTCTGGATGCAAACCAGAGGGGCAATTATCGCGCAGCCAGATTGTTGGAAAAGGAGTGGTGGTAGTGCTGTCCGTCCAAGTCACGACAAGCGTGTCAGTGCGGACCGTAAGGGTCGCTAAAGTCATAGGGATACATATTCATTTGGTGTTGTAGGAAATTATTCAATGGGGATTAACCGTAGGGCGGCGGCCACCAATCCTGCGTCTTGCCGTAATGCGATCCAGCGGCGTGCCTTCTGGACAACTGATCTTGCCCCTGTTTTCCATACTTCATAGCTGCCTATTATGCGGATTTCCTGTCTTGCTGCTGGGCCGCGATCCAGCGTTGCTCAAACATCATTGGGCTGACGCAGCCCATTTCATGGATGCGGGAGCCTCAGTACCCAGTAATTGATTTTTCCATTGGTACAGCGTCGGCCTGCTCACGGCCAGCTTTTGTGCAATGGCTTGCGCACTTGTCTGCCGGGTGCACAGCTCGATTGAACAGCTGTCTGCTTTAGCGCTTGAGGGCGCGGCACGCTGCGCGCTTTGCCGACAATGCGTTTCCTCGTTTCGGGATGCAGCTCGTTGAGCCAGGCTGCGAGCGTTTTGCGGCACGGGTATCCCAGTGCCTTCAGGGTTCCAGCCAGGCAGCGATCATGGTCCAGGTAGTGCCGGGCGGTATGCGTCCGGCAAACACACATTGAAGGCTTGCTGACATTCAGAGATAGTGTGCGCGATGAACATCATGCACACCATTGCGAGCGAGACTCGCACCCCCCAAGTCCCCAAGCGACGGTTCTACAGTCCCGAACTCAAACTGCAAGTTGTCGGAGCCTGCGCCCAGCCCGGCGCGTCCATTGCCGGGGTGGCAATGCAGCACGGCATCAATGCCAACATCGTGCACCGCTGGTTGCGAGAACACAGCCAGGGCACACTGGTCAATCGGCCACAGACCTTTGTGCCTGTCACATTGAATTGGGCTGCAGAGCCGGCAACCGTGCAGCCCACTGCTGACATCCGCGTTGAGGTCAAACGCGCCAATACCACCATCGTCGTGCACTGGCCACTTGCCGGTGGCGCCGCCTGCGCGCAGTGGCTGCGCGAGTGCTTGAAGTGATTCGCATCGACGCGGTATGGCTGTCCACCGTACCTCTGGACATGCGCGCCGGCACGGACACGGCGCTGGCCCGCGTGGTGGGTGTATTCGGTGCCGCCCACCCCCATACGGCCTACCTGTTTGCCAATCGGCGTGCCAACCGCATGAAGGTGCTGGTGCATGACGGTATCGGCATCTGGCTGGCAGCAAGGCGGCTGCACCAAGGCCACTTTGTCTGGCCCCAGACCCGTGCTGCAAGTGCGCCCGGTGGCGTCAATCGTGTGAGTTTGAGCCGCGCCCAATTGGATGCCTTGGTACTGGGCTTGCCCTGGTCACGCATCGGCGAGGGCGGCATTATCAGCGTGGTGTGATTCTGGATTACGAGGTGCGTTTGCGTCTATTGGGGGATGCGCCAATAGGCAATTTTCGGGGGCACGGGCACACTTGCGTTCATGGTTGTCGCACCCGAATCACTGTCCGGCTTGAACGCAGATCAACTGCGCGAACTCGTCACTGATTTGATCGCACAAGTTGCTCGCAATGATCAGGAGATCGGTGCGCGCAGTCTGCAGATCAATGCACTCGACCAGCAAATCGCCAGCCTGGACCAAACCATCTCCAGCAAAGACCGCGAGATCCTGTACCGCCAGACCAAGATCGACCAGCTCACGCATGAGATGGCAGTGCTCAAGCGCTGGAAGTTTGGTCGCAGCCGCGAACAACTCGACGCTGGCCAGGCTAGTCTGCTTGATGAAACCATCGATGCCGACATCGCCGCTATTGAGCAAGAGCTTCAGGACCTGGCGCCACCGGCCAACGCAGCCAAAGAACCCCGCCAGCAACCTAAGCGCGCAGCCTTGCCGCCAGAGCTGCCCCGCGTTGAGCTGCACCACGAACCCGACAGCACCACCTGCACCTGTGGCTGCCAGTTAAAGCGCATCGGCGAAGACGGTGGCTGTCAAGGAAGTTGTCGCCTAAAGTGAAGTGGAGTCAGGCTGCTTTTTGCGTGTGTTGAGACTCCTTGATTTGCGGGGTTTCTGGGTTCAGGTGCACGACATCGACATACGTCCACTGGCGAGGCTGCCCTGACCAGCGTTGGGGGTTGTTCTGGCGGGCTCGTTCATAGACGAGCTTGCGCTCCTCAAGCAGTGCCAGGTCTAAGCCGGCATGGCGCTGCGCTGGCGTCACGAAGGCAATCGCGCTGTGGCGATGCTGATCGTTGTACCAATGCGCTAGCTCCGTAACCCAGCGCCGCGCAGCCAGCAAATTTTCAAACGGCTTGACGGGTAGCTGGGGGCGGTACTTCAGGGTTCTGAAGGCCGCTTCCACATATGGATTGTCATTGCTCACGGACGGACGGCTGCGCGTGTGGGCCACTCCCAGGCGCTGCATGGTTGCCAGCATGGTTTCGCCCTTCATGGGCGCGCCGTTGACGCCCTTCTGTTTGTCAAGCGGCAATTTGAGATTGCGCAATTTCTTTTGCGCGTTGACGGATCAGGCCAAATACCTCCCGAGCAATGAAGCGTTTGAGGCAACGGATCGCCTCCAGCTTGGAGTGACCTTCAGCGACTCGGCGGGCGACATAGGCCTGCGAACGCGGATCAGTGCGAAGCCGTCCAATGGCAATGATGTGCAATGCGCTGTTCGCGGCTCGATCGCCGCCGCGATTTAGGCGATGACGCGTGACCTTGCCAGACGAGGCCGGCACCGGGCTGACGCCGCACAGCGCGGCGAAGCTCGCTTCAGAGTTGATTCGTTCAGAATTGTCGCCAGCGGTCAGCAGGAGTTGGGCAGCCGACTCCTTTCCAATCGAGTTGCACGCCAGAAGATTTGGGGCCAGCAGACCTGAAGTGGCACCGCTATGGGCCCAATGCTGGGGTCAACACGTTGAAAGAGTTCTTGTGTACTGTTGACCGTGATGAGCACGAATGCTTTTTTTGCTGACCGAGTCGTGGGCTGGCGCAATAGCAGTTCCATGCGAACAGACTTTGTTTTCTGCACGGGCACATTGGAGCAGGCCTTGTATGACCGCCAGCCTGAGCGCGCCGGCGCGCTGATTCACCATAACGACAGGGGTTCGAAATACGTGTCCATTCGGTACAGCGAGCGGCTTGCAGAAGCAGGCATTGTGCCCTCTATGGGCAGCAAAGGCGACAGTCATGACAACGCTTTGGCTGAAACCAGCAACGGCCTGAACAAGACCGTATTAATTCACCTTAGGGCGCCTTGGAAAACCAAGCAATCACTGGAACTTGCCACGCTTGATTGGGTGTCCTGGTTTAATCATCACCGACTACTGGAGCCTATCGGATACATTCCCCCTGCCAAAGCTTAAGAAAACTACTCTCAGCAATTAGCCTGTCAGGCCGTCATGTAGGTCTGAATTACCCCAACGGGCCTTCACGAAACTGAACTGACCCCCAGAAGTTGGACAAACTTCAAAGGGGTTTATGAGGAAGTACAAAACGGAGTTCAAGCTTCAGGTCGTTAATAGCTTTTTGGCCGGTGAAACCGCTCCAATCAACATTGCAATCCGGAAACGAGCAGTGACCAGGGTGTTTTTTGCCACGCCAGAACTTCTTCCTGGAGCAAATACGCAGATTGAGGAAAAGCTTGAACCCAACCTGCGCGGCACGTCAGGCAAAAGCGTCGACCTGGCTCGTCATCCCATTTGAGTTGCAGTCCCTTGAGATCTGGATCTCGCCTGGCATGGCACAAAATCACCGCCAGGCGCAAGCAAAGCAATTGCTGGACGAACAGCCTGTCATCGAAATCAGCTTCCAGCTTGCGCAACTTACCCCGGTGGCCAAGCACCAAAAGGCTCAGGCGGTGCATTTCATGCACTGCAAAGCCTGGTGCATCGGCGTTATCAAGAATGTATGCGCCGTGCTTGTGGTAATAATTGTGCGAAATCTGGCAGCCAACTTCATGCAGTTGCGCCGCCCAGCCCAAGTTGCGCTGGGCATGCTGTAAGTGGACATCAGGCATGCCAGTACTCGCCAGTTTGAACAGGTGCAACGCCACCTTGCTCAAGCGCGCCGACTGCACAGTGTCAGTGCTAAAGTTGTGGGCCAGCCTCTGCACACTCGTGCTGCGCACATCCGCAACGCCTTCATCACGGTCAACCAGGTCATAAAGCACACCATGACGCAGTGCACCTTGCGCAGCTACCATCTGGTCAATGTCCAGCAGGTCGAACACTGCCCTGAGTACACTGATTCCACCGCCTATGACGGGCCGTCGGTCTTCCTTCATGCCTTCAAGTTTCAGACGTTCGGCTGTTTGTGCCTTGATCAAGCGATCCAGCAGCCAATCGAGGCCTGCGCGCGTTACGACACCGGGCGGCCAGCCTGCAGCAGTGAGCATCTCGCAGACCGCGTTTATTGTTCCAGACGAACCATATGCCGTATCCCAAGCGCCTGAATGGTATGTGTTTATGGTTTCATCAAGTACCGCCTTGGCGGCAATTTGAGCCTGTTCGAAGGCGCTTGCAGTGAACTGGCCTTCAGGGAAATAGCGCATCGACCAGGCCACACTGCCTACTTGATATGACTCCAGGATATGGGCTTGCAGGCCCTGACCAAGAATCATTTCGGTCGAGCGTCCGCCAATATCGATCACCATGCGGCGCTCGTCTGACTGGGACAGCAAATGTGCGACACCTTGATAAATTAACCGGGCTTCCTCGCGGCCAGCAATCACGTCGATTGGAAAACCAAGCAGTTTCTGGCCGCGTTTGATGAAGTCGTCGCGGTTGACGGCTTCGCGCAGCGTCTGCGTGGCTACTGCGCGGACCTGATCTTTTTCGAATCCTGCCAGGCGCTCACCAAACCGAGCCAGGCAGTCCCAGCCACGTTGCATGGCGTCTTGTGACAGCCTTCGCTCGGCGTCCAGTCCGTTGCCCTGGCGCACAGTTTCCTTGAGGTATTCAATGCGATGGATACGGCCATGGTCTAACCTGCCGATTTCAAGGCGAAAGCTGTTGGACCCCAAGTCCACAGCGGCAAGCAGTGTTCCGTTTTGCATGTTCAGGTTTTTTGATGAAAAGTCAGCATAGCATTCAGGCGACGGCCATTTTTGCTCCGTCACGCGGGCATGAAGCGGGTTGTCTGCCGATCAGGGGGCCATCCGGTGTCAGGATGCGTCGCATGGCTGCAACCCATTGGCACCGCTTGATGATGCAAGACGGCAGGGGCATGATGATGTCTCAGTGATTGGGAATGCGTATTTATTTGCTATAAATTAAGTAGCTTAAAGTGTAATTCCATTAAGCGCTTAGCCCATAAATCATGATAAAAAGGTGTGTCTAAAACCGCCTCTGCCTGCTACGACTGTTCGTAGTCGTTAGACAAGCATGATGCCATTTGGTCGCCACAATGTCGTGTGTCTGCGTCAGCGCTTTACCGCACGTCACAAAGTTATTCGTCTTGAATATTAATAGCGCAGCTCGACTGCGTGACTTGTCACTGCGGTTTTACATCATTGCCATGAAGCAGGGCAGCCAAAAGTTTAGGCAGAATTCATGACCGCGCGATGACAAAAATTTGACAATTTCAAGATACGTATTTGTTGCGCCAACGCGCGCAAGGCGACTGCACGGCTGTCACAAATTTGTCACACAAGGCTTTTAAAGTGAAGACATCTTTCTTACCAACTGCAAAGGTGTTCTGATGAAATCGACTTTCAAAGCTTCCGTGACCCTGACCATGGGCGCCGCCCTGATGTCATTTGCTGCATTTTCAGCCGCACAGAATGTGACCGGTGCAGGCGCTACCTTCCCGGCGCCCCTGTACTCCAAGTGGGCTGCCGATTACAACAAGGCCACCAATATCAAGATCAATTACCAGTCAGTCGGTTCGGGCGCTGGAATTCGACAGATCGAGGCCAAGACTGTGGATTTTGGTGCGTCGGACATGCCGTTGAAGGACGAAGAACTGGCCAGCAAAGGCCTTATGCAATTTCCTACCGTGATTGGCGGCGTGGTTCCCGTGGTGAACATCAAGGGCATTGCGCCTGGCCAGCTGAAATTGACTGGTCAGGTGCTGGGCGACATCTACCTGGGCAAGATCACCCAATGGAACGATCCGGCCCTGAAGGCGCTGAACCCGGGCCTGGCTTTGCCTGACGCGGCCATTGCACCGGTGCGACGCGCCGACGGTTCTGGTACCAGTTTTATCTTCACCAACTACCTGAGCAAGGTCAATTCCGAGTGGAAGTCCAAGGTGGGCGAGGGCACGGCGGTCAACTGGCCTGTCGGTGCCGGTGGCAAGGGCAACGAGGGCGTTGCCGCTTTCGTTGGCCGTTTGCCGAACTCGATTGGCTACCTGGAATATGCCTACATCAAGCAAAACAAGCTGACGTATGCACTGATGAAAAATGCAGACGGCAATTTTGTGTCACCCGATGATGGCTCGTTCAAGGCCGCCGCCGCGGGTGCCCAGTGGGCCAAGAGCTTTTACCAGATCCTGACCGAGCAGCCTGGCAAGGACGCTTGGCCCCTGACCGGCGCCACGTTCATCTTGATGCACAAGGCGCAGGACAAGCCGGAGCAAGCCGCCTCGTCGCTGAAGTTTTTTGAATGGGCCTATAAAAATGGCGACCAGACCGCTGCCGCGCTTGACTATGTGCCAATGCCTGACAGTGTGAAAAGCGTTATTGCAAAATCCTGGGCCGAGGTGAAGGACACGTCTGGCAAAGCCATTGCCTATAAATAAGTAAAAAAAAAACGGTTTCGCGCCTTTACCAATACAGGGGTTTATTTCGTGTCCTCTACACTTCCGGCACACCGGGCCACTTTGGAGTTTCCGGCAACAGCAACCGGACGCGCCATGACCAATCCTCCCCCTGTCAGACCTTTAAAGCGAAGCCCGCTGCCCGACAAAATTTTTGGCTGGGCAGCGCTGGGCGCCGCATTGATCACGCTTGCTTTGTTGTTTGCCATTCTGTTGTCACTGGTCATTGGCGCCTGGCCGGCCATCAGCAAGTATGGCCTTGGTTTTCTGACCAGCAGCGTCTGGGACCCGGTTAAAAACGAGTACGGCGGGCTGGTGATGATCTATGGCACGCTGGCCACATCCTTCATTGCGCTGTTCATTGCAGTGCCGGTGAGCTTTGGCATTGCACTGTTCCTGACCGAGCTGTCGCCGGCCTGGCTCAAGCGTCCGCTGGGAACGGCCATCGAACTGCTGGCTGCCGTCCCCTCAATTGTCTACGGCATGTGGGGGCTGCTGGTGTTTGGCCCGATCCTGGCGACGTATGTGCAGCAGCCGCTGCAAGCCATGTTCAGCGACGTGCCTTACCTGGGCGCCCTGTTTTCAGGTCCGCCGGTTGGCATTGGCATTTTGTCTGCCGGCATCATCCTGGCGATCATGATCATCCCGTTTATCGCGTCGGTGATGCGTGACGTGTTTGAGGTCACTCCGGTGCTGCTCAAGGAATCAGCTTATGGCCTGGGCGCCACGACTTGGGAAGTGGTGTCCAAGGTCGTGCTTCCCTACACCAAGGCTGGCGTGATGGGCGGCATCATGCTGGGGCTTGGCCGTGCATTGGGCGAAACCATGGCGGTGACGTTTGTCATCGGCAACTTCAACCAGCTCGATTCCCTGAGCCTGTTCCAGGCAGCCAACAGCATCACGTCGGCGCTGGCCAACGAGTTCGCCGAGGCCGGCGAAGGCCTGCACCAGGCGTCATTGATCTATCTGGGGCTGGTGTTGTTCTTCATCACTTTCGTGGTGCTGTCGCTGTCCAAGCTGCTGCTGTCGCAGTTACAGAAAAATGAAGGAGTCAAGACATGAGCGCCGTCATGCAAAACCCTGCGCAGGCCGCGCGCCTGGCGCGGTTTGCCCAGCGCAAGCGCGTCAATCAGGTTGCGCTGGTGCTGTCGTTCGGGGCCATGTGCTTTGGCCTGTTCTGGCTGTTCTGGATACTGTGGGAAACCGTCAGGCTGGGTATCGGCGGCATCACGTTGGCCACCTTTACCCAGATGACGCCGGCGCCGAACGAGGAAGGTGGAATTGCCAATGCGATTTACGGCTCGTTTTTGATGGTGATGCTTTCGACCTTTGTCGGCACACCGATTGGCATCATGGCTGGCATCTACCTGGCCGAGTACAACACCAAGGGCTGGCTTGCGTCGGTGACGCGCTTTGTCAACGATATTTTGCTATCGGCGCCATCCATCGTCATCGGCCTGTTTGTCTATACGGTTGTAGTGTCGCGCTTTCATTCATTTTCAGGCTGGGCTGGCGTCATCGCGCTGGCACTGATCGTGATTCCGGTGGTGATCCGTACCACCGAGAACATGCTGCAGCTGATTCCACCGGGGCTGCGTGAAGCCGCCTACGCGCTGGGCGCGCCGAAGTGGAAAGTGATCACCCAGATCACCTTGCGTGCGGCCCGGGCTGGCGTGGTCACCGGCATCCTGTTGGCCGTGGCGCGCATTGCCGGTGAAACCGCCCCCTTGCTGTTCACCGCGCTGAGCAACCAGTTCTGGACCTCGAACCTGAGCGAGCCGATGGCCAGCCTGCCGGTGACGATCTTCAAGTTCGCGATGAGCCCGTATGAAAACTGGCAAAAACTGGCCTGGGCCGGTGTGTTCATCATCACTATGGCGGTGTTGGGCTTGAATATCCTTGCGCGCGTCCTGACGCGCAAAAAAGACTGATTGTCCGGCCAACCCCGGCCCGGCGTTGAACAAGCTCTCCAAGACTAGGCAAATGATGGAAACCCTGAACGCAATCCGCGAAAAATCAAAAATTTCAGTCAAGAACCTGAATTTTTACTATGGCAAATTTCATGCCCTGAAGAACATCAACCTGGAAATCCCCGAGCACAAGGTCACCGCCTTCATCGGTCCTTCGGGCTGCGGCAAATCGACGCTTCTGAGGGTTTTAAACCGGATGTACGCGCTTTACCCGGAGCAGCGCGCGCAGGGCGAAGTGCTGCTGGACGGCACCAACCTGCTCAGCTCCAAAGAGGACGTGGCACTGCTGCGGGCCAAGGTCGGTATGGTGTTCCAGAAACCCACGCCCTTCCCGATGTCGATCTACGACAACATCGCCTTTGGCGTAAAGCTGTTTGAAAGCCTCAACTCGTCCGACATGGACGAACGGGTCGAATGGGCCTTGCGCAAGGCAGCGCTGTGGAATGAGGTCAAGGACAAGCTCAACCAGAGCGGCTCCAGTCTGTCGGGCGGACAGCAGCAGCGGTTGTGCATTGCCCGGGGCATTGCCATCAAGCCCGAAGTGCTGCTGCTCGACGAGCCGTGTTCGGCACTGGACCCGATTTCCACCGCCAAGATCGAAGAGTTGATTTCCGAACTTAAAAACGACTACACCGTGGTCATCGTGACGCACAACATGCAGCAGGCGGCGCGCTGCAGCGACTACACCGCCTATATGTACCTGGGCGACCTGGTGGAATTCGGCGTTACCGAAGACATTTTCTTCAAGCCAAAGCGTCAGGAAACCGAAGACTACATCACCGGCCGTTTCGGCTGAACACACGCACAGGAACTGCATCATGGTTGACAAACATTTATCCACCCAGTTCGACAGCGAACTCAACGCCGTCTCATCCCGCGTAATGGAACTCGGCGGGTTGGTGGAATCGCAGCTACGGCTGGCGATTCATGCGCTGTCCCAGTACAGCGCCGAATGCGCCAACCAGGTCATCGAGACCGAGCTTCGCGTGAACAGCATGGAACTCGACATCGACCGCGAGCTGTCTTCGATCATCGCCCGGCGCCAGCCAACGGCGCGCGACTTGCGCCTGCTGATCGCGATTTCCAAAACCACTGCCAACCTGGAGCGTGCCGGAGACGAAGCCACCAAAATCGCGCGCATGGTCAAGTCCATCATGCAGAACGGCGCGTCGCGCACGCTCCCGTCGTCGGATTTGAGAGTCGCTGCTGACCTGGCTTCGGGTCTGCTGCGCAAGGCACTGGATGCCTTTGCCCGACTGGACACGACGGCGGCGGTGTCCATCTTGAAGGAAGACGACCTGATCGATGCCGAGTTCGATGGTTTCGTACGCAAGCTCATCACCTACATGATGGAAGACCCGCGTACTATTTCGGCCAGCCTGGACCTGTTGTTCATTGCCAAAGCCATTGAGCGCGTGGGCGACCATGCCAAGAACATCGCAGAATTCATCATCTACATCGTCAAGGGTGCCGATGTGCGGCACAGCCCGATGGAGCAGGTCGAGTCAGTCGTCAAGTCCTGAGCCACCATGAAGCACCTGCCCCGCGTATTGATCGTCGAGGACGAACCTGCCATTGCCGAACTCATCCAGGTCAATCTGAAGCATGGCGGTTTCATACCGGTACTGGCCTACGACAGTGTGGCCGCGCAGCGGGAACTCGACGCCGAATTGCCCGACGTGATCCTGCTCGACTGGATGCTGCCTGGCCAGAGCGGCCTGAGCCTGGCGCGTCACTGGCGCAAGCAGGAGCGCACCAAAAGCATTCCTATCCTGATGCTGACCGCGCGCGGCGATGAACCCGACAAGGTTGCCGGGCTGGACGCCGGCGCCGACGACTACATCACCAAGCCCTTTTCAACGCAGGAACTGCTGGCCCGCATCCGCGCCGTGCTGCGCCGGCGTGCGCCCGAAGCACCAGGCGACCGGGTGACCGTGGGAGCGTTGGTGCTTGACGCTGCCACGCACCGCATCGCCTGGCAAAGCCAGGAGCTCAAGCTGGGGCCGACTGAGTTCAAGCTGCTGCACCACCTGATGAAACATCCGGAGCGGGTTCACAGCCGCGCCAGCCTGCTTGACAAGGTTTGGGGCGACCATGTGTTTATCGAGGAACGCACGGTTGATGTCCATGTCAAGCGCCTGCGTGAAGCGTTGGGACAGGCTGGCGCCATGGTGGAAACCGTCCGGGGGGCGGGCTACCGGCTGACCGGTAGCATGGCCAAACCTTCTGCTGCTCTGGCATCCCCGGAGTCATGATCGGCCGCTGGATTGTCTGGATGGTTTTTGCGCTGGCGGGCGGGACACTGGGCTGGTGGCTGGCGTCGCGCGAAGGTCTGGCCTGGGGATTGCTGCTGGGCGCTGCTGTCTGGCAATTTATGGACAGTTTTTATGCCCGGCGACTGTTGAACTGGCTTCGCTCTGAGCAAAGCAACGAAATGCCAGTGCTGATGGCCGGTCCCCAGCCGCGACTGCCCGGTGTTTGGGGCGAGTCGGCCGACCGGGTACGCCGCCTGCTGAAAAACCGCCACCAACAATACCGCGAAAGCCAGGCCCGTCTGGATGAATTCCTGGCGGCCCTGCAGGCGTCGCCCAATGGCGTGGTGTTGCTGGACGCCGAAGGGCGCATCGAATGGTGTAACCAGACGGCGGCTCAGCATTTCGGTTTTGATGCCCGGCGCGATCTCCAGCAGCATATTGCCAACCTGGTGCGCGACCCGGCTTTCAGTGCCTACATGACGGCTGCCAGTTTCGCGCATGAAGTACAGTTTCCGGGAAACTTCAACACCGCCGGCCGGCCGGTCAGGCTGTCGGTGCATGTGCATCCTTATGGCAAGAACAAGAAACTGCTGGTGTCGCGCGACATTACCGCGCTTGAGCAGGCCGAAGCCATGCGGCGCGATTTCGTTGCCAATGTGTCGCATGAAATCCGCACACCGCTGACGGTGGTAGCCGGTTTCATCGAGACGCTGCAAAACCTGCCACTTAAAAAACCCGAGCGTGACCGTTGCCTGGCGCTGATGGCCCAACAGTCGCAACGCATGCAGACTTTGGTAGATGATTTGCTGACACTGTCGCGGCTGGAGGGTAGTCCGCTGCCTGGTACCCATGAATGGACCGCTGCCCACTTGTTGTTTTCGCAGTGCGAGCAGGAAGCCCGGGCGCTGTCCAGTGTGATGTCGCCGCAGGGGCATCAAATGGTGTTCGATGTCGGTCCAGCTTGCGACCTTGCAGGCATCGGGCGCGAACTCGGCAGCGCCTTGTCGAATCTTGTAAACAATGCCGTTCGCTACACGCCTGAGGCCGGTTTGATCCGCGTCACCTGGACGCTGCTGCCGGATGGACGCGGCAGCTTTTGCGTCAGGGATTCAGGACCGGGTATTGCCGCTGAACACCTGCCGCGGCTGACTGAACGGTTTTACCGCATTGACCGCAGCCGTTCACGAGAGACTGGCGGAACTGGCTTGGGGCTGGCCATTGTCAAGCACGTAGCGCAGCGGCATGGGGCTGAACTGCAAATCGAGAGCCAGGTGGGGCAGGGTTCACGCTTTTGCATCATTTTTCCTGCAGCCCGGGTGCGTCGGCATCTTCAGCCAGTCTGAAGTCTGTCTGGGTAGCTTTGCTGGCTGCGGCTTACCGCCTGCATCAGAATGCCCAGCAATGCCATGGCCACCAGACCAATGGCCACGGTGCTGGCAACCCAGAAACTGCTTGCGGCCTGTGTGGCCGGGTGCCCGGCCAGACCCACGTAAGCCAATTGGTAGCCGCCATACAGGCCGAGTCCCCAGAGGAGCAGCCCGTATAGCGCCAATGGTGCAATGGTGATGCGGTAGCAACGCAGCAAAAAGGCACACAGCGCTTGCAAGGCATCGGCGACATGGTAAAGCGCCACCCACGGCAATAACACGGATGCCAGGGCCACGACTGCAGGACTTGCTGAATACCAACTGGCCAGCGTGGGTGTTGCTATGTAAACAGTAGCTGAAAACGCAAGCGCAACAAGCGCTGTAAGCATAAAACCTATATAAACTGCATGTCTTGCCTGGTCTGGACGGTCCGCGCCCAGCCAGAAGGAAACGCGGGCGCTGCAGGCCACCGCTATGGACAGCGGCATCATGTACAGCACGGTAGCCACGCTGGCCGCAATCTGGTGGCTGGCTGACGCAACAGTACCCAAGCGGGCGATAAACAGAGCCATCAGGGTGAACGAAGTGACTTCCACCAGATAGGCCAGACCCCCGGGCAGGCCGAGCCGCAGAAAGGCGCCGAGTTGTCGCCAGTCGGGTCGTTCCATGCGCTGCCAGAGCTGGAACGGTTGGTAGATATCTTGTGTGCGCAGCATCACCACGGCAAGCACCAGCAGCACGTAGTTGACAACCAGGGTTGCCCAGGCGCAGCCGACCACTCCCATGGCCTCGACGCCAGCGCCGCCCGAGACCCACCAGATTGACAATGGAATCTTGATTGCCAGCGCGCTAATCTGCAGCCACGTCACCAAGCGCGGCTTGCCTAGTGACTGGTTGAACGTGGCGTAGAGCTTGAATAGGAGCGAAGGCGCGAAGGCAAAGGCCAGCACGCCCAAGTAGCGCTGGACTTCGTCCAGCATCGCCACCGGCACCTCAGCCCAGCGCAGCAGCGGTCCTGGAAACAGAAGGGCGGTCATGCCTATAAGGCTGATGACGCCACACAGATAGACGCTTTGGCGCAATGAAGGGCCAACGGCCGCAGGCCGCCGCGACCCCAGCATTTCAGCCCATATGGGGAGCAGCGCCTGCACAATCCCCATCAAGCCGACATACACACTGATGTAAATTGCCGAGCCGACAGAAAGGGCAGCCAACGCTGCTTCGCTGTGTCGCCCGGCAATCAAGGTGTCGGCAACGCCAAAGGCCATCACCGCCAACTGGCCGACCAGGATGGTTCCTGCATGGCGGCCGATGCGCCGCATCTCACTCATGGGCTGCGCGGGACAGCCGCTGTTGCAGGGGCTGCCCCGACGCTGACGCGCTTGTACACCAGCATGTTTTCGGTCTTGTCGGTTGGTTTGCGCACCGTCGCCTGGAACGCCCAGTCGGGCAAGTTGACGGCGCTGCCCAGACGCGCCTGGGCGTTGACGTCCACCACCAGGTAAGGGCAGCTTGCTTGCGGCGTTGCCTGGCGCAGTTCAAGCTTGCCGTGGTATTGCAGGGCCGCCGCTTGGGCGCTTTCGACGCCGAAAATTTCAACACACTCATTTTTGTCGACCAGGCTGGCCACTTGCCGCGACAGCGGCGCAAAGCTGCGCGCATAGTCCAGCAAGGGCATCCAGAGGGTCATCAGCAATAGCCAGCACAGGGTAGTACCGCCGGCAGGCAGCACGAGCGATTTCCAGATGGCGGCCCGATGCGCGCCGGTGCGCCAGCGCACCAGCCAGGCCCAGGCCAGTGTGGCCGCTACCGCGCTGACAAATGCCAGCAGCGAAAAGCTCGGCTCAAAGCCTGGCGCCAGTTTGACGACATTTGCCGCCGGTTGCCGGGGAAAGCCGGTCTGCATGGCAATCCAGATCACCCAGATGGCAATCGCACACGTAGTGAAAAACAGCAATGTGAACCAGTCGATCAGCGAAGCCACACTGCGCTGGAGTGTCGGAAGGGCAAAAGCGGCCAGCGCTGCCAGCGGCGGCAGGCTCAACAGCAGGCTGCGGTCTGAAGCATCAGTGGTGAACGCCGACACCACAGCCATGCCGGCAAACCACATCGGCAGTGCCACATGGCGGCTGGTGAGTTGCCGGCGCCAGCGCCACAGAGTCCACAAGGCCAGCGGTCCGGCGGGCCAGGTAAACCACAGCAGCAGGCGTCCCAGGCTTTCCCAGTCGCTCCAGGTGGACTGGCTGTTGGAGCCTGGCAGTTCGATCCGCCAGCGCCACAGATTCAATCCGGAGCTCATCAGCAAAACGGCCACTGTGATGCCGGCGATCAGCAGCACCCAGTGCCAGGACTGCTGGTCGCTCGCGGCGTCCGAATGCGATGAAGGATTCCATCGCTTGTGCGACCATTCAACCAGCGTGCCACCCACGCCCAGTAGCAGGGCCAGCGTAGGCGCACCACTCAAGGCCAAGCCTGCCAGGCCGATCAGCAGGCCCAGCGCCGGACCGGCAAGCCGTGTGGCGCGGCGGTACGGGCTGGCGGCCATGGCGTAGAACGCCAGCGACGTAAACCCCAATTGCGCCAGGGCAGGTGTGGTTTCGTGTGAAAACTGCGCCAGGCCCAGGCAGGCAATCAACGCCAGCACACCACCGTCGGCAATCGCCCTTGCATAGTCCACTGGATTGGCTTCGCCGCCAAAGGCAAACGCCACGGGTTGCGCCTGCGGGCTTTTGGCCAGGTAATACACCGCATACCAACTGGTCAGCAGTGTCAACGCCAGCAGGAGCATGTAGGGAATGCGCACCGCCATGGCAGGATCAAGAAAAGGCTGCAGTTTGATGGCCAGCGCGCCAAGCCAGTAAGGCAGCAATGCATCAAAGCCGGTGAACTGGCCGAGAAGTTGTGGTTGCAACCAGTTGGCGGCCGAAGAGGCGAGTTCGCGCATCACGCCAAAGGCTGTGATGTCCTCGTTTTTCCACGGGCTGCGTCCAAGGAACCCCGGAAGGATGTAGGCCGCGCAGAACAGCAGCAGTGCCCGCCGCGGCAGGCGCCGCACGGCAGACTGGGCAATGATGGCAGGAGAAGGTTTGTTCAAAACAGCTTGACGATGGAGCTAGACGGTGGAAAAGGGCCGAATTCAACGCGGCCGAAGCAGGAAATTTAGCCGAAAAAAAAGCAGCCTGAACCTCAGGCTGCTTTTTTGCTGGCGGGCAGTAGCTGGAGCAGCTTACTCGGCAGCGGCTGTTGCAGCTTCGGGAGCGGTTTCCTTGGCGGCAGTTTTGCCGAAACGGTTGCGGAAACGCTCGACACGGCCACCCATGTTGTCCACGGATTTTTGCGTGCCGGTGTAAAACGGATGCGATTCGCTGGACGTGTCAAGCTTGTACAGCGGCAACTCGCGGCCGTCTTCCATTTTCACCATTTCTTTGGTGCTGGCGCATGAGCGGGTCACGAACTTGAAGTTGTTGGACATGTCCAGGAAGCAAACTTCGCGGTAATTGGGGTGAATGCCTGTTTTCATGATTTTTCCTTTTTCATTGTTTTGGTAGCCACCCGGACCAGTTCCAGGCACTTTCCATGAAGCCCATTATTATCACATTAAATGGCAACAGAGTCAGCCGCCCCGGCGCATCATGTCGAAGAACTCATGGTTGTTTTTCGTGGCTTTCATGTTTTTCAGCATGAGTTCCATCGATTCGATCTCGTCCATGTTGTACATGAACTGGCGCAGGATGCGTGATTTTTGCAGGATTTCAGGCGCCAGCAGCAACTCTTCCTTGCGGGTGCCGCTGCGGTTGAGGTTGAGCGCCGGGAACACGCGCTTTTCATACAGGCGGCGGTCCAGGTGGATCTCGCAGTTGCCGGTGCCCTTGAATTCTTCAAAGATCACTTCATCCATGCGGCTGCCGGTATCGATCAGCGCGGTGCCGATGATGGTCAGGCTGCCGCCTTCCTCGATCTTGCGGGCGGCGCCAAAAAAGCGCTTGGGGCGCTGCAGTGCATTGGCATCGACGCCCCCGCTCAGCACCTTGCCCGAGGAGGGCAGCACGTTGTTGTAGGCACGCGCCAGACGGGTGATGGAGTCAAGCAAAATCACCACGTCCTTGCCGAGTTCGACCAGGCGCTTGGCGCGCTCAATCACCATTTCGGCCACATGCACGTGGCGCGCGGCGGGCTCGTCAAACGTTGATGAAATCACTTCGGCGCGCACGCTGCGCTGCATTTCGGTCACTTCTTCCGGGCGTTCGTCCACCAGCAGCACCATCATGACCACTTCGGGGTAGTTGGCGACGATGGCGTGGGCGATGTTTTGCATCATCACGGTCTTGCCGGACTTGGGCGGCGCCACCAGCAGGGCGCGCTGGCCTTTGCCGATGGGCGCGATGATGTCGATGATGCGGCTTGTCAGGTTTTCTTCGGCCTTGATGTCGCGCTCAAGCTTGAACTGCTCGCGCGGGAACAGCGGCGTCAGGTTCTCGAACATGACCTTGTGCTTGTTGTCCTCGGGCAGGCCGTCATTGATCTTGTCGAGCTTGTTCAGCGCAAAGTAGCGCTCGCCGTCTTTCGGCGTGCGCACTTCGCCTTCGATCATGTCGCCGGTGTGCAGGTTGAAGCGGCGAATCTGGCTCGGGCTGATATAGATGTCATCGGTGGACGCGGTGTAGCTCGAATCGGGCGCACGCAAGAATCCAAAACCGTCGGGAAGCACTTCCAGCACACCATCTGCGACGATGGTTTCACCAGTTTTCGAGCGCTTTTTGATGATGGCGAACATCAATTCCTGCTTGCGCATACGGCCGACGTTTTCGATCTCAAGGGCTTCGGCCTGCTTGAGGACTTCAGACACGTGCAGCGCCTTGAGTTCGTTTAAGTGCATGGGGGTGACTCCTCGCGGAGTTGATTTGGAAAAACGGGGGAGGTTTGAAAAGAAGCAGCTTCTTGACAAGAAGGCTGACAAACCGGGAACTCGAACCCGCTGGCAGCAACCGGCGGGTGAATAAAACTGATTATGACAGGAAATTTTTGCGCTGATGCCTGGGTTTGCCAACAACGTCAGCAGACAAGGGCAAATGGGATGATAAGAAAGAGTGCCTCATAAAACCGCTGGAGAAAGCCGTCAGGCCTTTTCCAGCGGTGAGAAAGATCAGGCCAGTTGCTGGTCGATGAAGGCGGTCAGTTGCGACTTGCTCAGCGCGCCGACCTTGGTGGCGGCCAGTTCGCCGTCCTTGAAGATCATCAGCGTCGGGATGCCGCGAATGCCGAACTTGGCAGGAATCTCGCGGTTCTCGTCCACATTCATCTTGGCAATCTTCAATTTGCCTTCGTAACCTGTAGCCACGTCGTCAAGAATCGGGGCGATCATTTTGCAGGGACCGCACCACTCGGCCCAGTAGTCAACCAGCACGGGGGTGGTGGACTTGAGCACATCGGCGTCAAAGGTGGCATCGGTGGTATGTTTGATCAGTTCATTGGCCATGATGGCTCCTTGGGTCTGGTTACGATAGGAAAGAGTAGAAAACGTTGCGTTTATTGTGGCAGAAACAAGGGCCAAGGGCGCTGTCCAGCCACTATCGCACCGATAGACTGCCGCTGCGGGGCCGCAGGCGGCTCTTTCGTCGATTGAAAAAACCCGGTTTCCTCTTTTATGACTACTTCACCTTCCCTTTCCGAGCGCTGCTGGTGTCAAGCCATCCAAGGACTGGCCGAGATCATAGCGTCGCGCGGCCTGCATCCTTCCGAGGTTGTTGTGCTGCTCCCTTATGCCCAGTTGATTCAGCAGGCGCGCCAGACCTGGGCTGAAAACGCTGGCGACACGTTTTTCGTGCCTCGCTTTGAAACCACCATGAACTGGGCCAGCGGCCTGGGCGGCACGCTGGGCATGTTCACGCCATCGGGTTTTGATCTGCGGATGGATGTGTCGGTTGACATGCTGACCGCCACATCGCTGCTCGGTCAGGCAGGGCTGGAGGCGCAACAGGATGCGCTTGCCGGCCGGCTGGTCGAGTCCGCCTGGAGCCTGAGCCGCGTGGCCGCCAGCGTGCTGCCCGCCGAACGCCAGGCCTGGAGCGCGTCGCTTTCCGAGGCCCTGGGCGTTGGGCTGGACTCGCCGGTGCTGGCGCTGGAAGCAGCCGTCGGGCGCATTGCGCTGGCCTGGGTGGCGGCTTCGAGTTACGCATCAGACAGGCTTTTCCAGGCCGCGCCGGCCCTGCTGGTGGTGGTCGAGGGTTTCCAGGCCGAGCCGGTGACCGAAGCGCTGCGGCTGCATTTTGGCGAGCGTGCATTGTCAATTGCGCTGTGCCTGCCCGAAGACGAACCCGAGGCCTCGGGCGCGCCGCTGCCCGCACTGCATGCGGCGCTTGACGCCGAAGACGAGGCATGTCGCGCCACGGCCTGCGTCCTGGCGCACCTGGCGCAAGGCCGCTGCCCGGTGGCGCTGATCGCCCAGGACCGGCAGTTGACCCGCCGCGTGGCCGCAATGCTGTCCGAGCGCGGCATATTCATGCGCGATGAAACCGGCTGGAAGCTGTCCACCTCGCGTGCTGCAGCCGGTCTGATGGTGCTGCTGCGCGCCTTGCCCTGGGACGTGTCCACCGACGCCGTGCTCGACTGGCTGAAAAATGCGCCGGCCTTTGCCCCTGCCACTGTCACGCAGGCGGAAGCCGAGGTGCGCAAGTTCGGTGCGCGCGCCTGGCGCGACCTGCCGACGGCGCCGATGGAGGCGCTGGCCATTGCCCAGCCTTTGGTGCGGGAGGTAAACCGGCAGCGCGATGCACTGGCTCGCCCCCGCTTGTTGGCCGCCTGGCTGCGCGACCTGCGCGGCGCGCTGCAATTGGCTGGCCAGTGGGACCTGCTGGCGCGCGATGAGGCCGGCCAGCGGGTGCTGGAAACGCTGCGCCTGCACGAAGGCGCCGACACCGAGTTTGCCGACGCCCCGGTGATGAAGCTCAGGGAATTCACCAGCTGGGTCAACCAAGCGCTCGAAGCGCAAACATTTTCTCCCGAGCACCCAACGCACGAGCAGGTCGTGATTTTGCCACTGGCGCAACTGCTGGGCCGCTCGATGCAGGCGGTTGTACTGCCCGGCTGCGACGAGGTTCGCCTGCCGGTGTCGCCCGACCCGCCAGGCCAGTGGACACCCAGCCAGCGCGAACTGCTTGGCCTGCCGTCACGCGATGCGCTGGCCCGTGTGTCGCGCCGTGCCTGGGCTTATGCCTTGCAGCTGCCGCATGTGGACCTGCTGTGGCGGCGCAGCGAAGCCGGCGAGCACCTGATGCCCAGCGGTTTCGTGCAGGAACTGCTGCTTGGTCGCCGGCTTGTGTCTGACCTGGCAGACGACCCGCGCAGCCTGCGTGCCGTGCCAGTCTGCCCGACGCCCCGGCCGCAGCCCACCGGCGAGGCGCTGCCCGTTACGCGGCTGTCGGCCAGCAGCTATGGCGATTTGCGCGCCTGTCCCTACCGTTTCTTTGCGCTGCGCCAGTTGGGCCTGCATGAATCGGACGAACTGGAAAGCGAGTTGGGCAAGCGCGATTTCGGCAACTGGCTGCACAGCCTGCTTTGCATCTTTCATGAAGCATTAAAAGAGGCTCCTGCGCACGACCAGCTTACACGAATAGCTATGATTAATGTAGCGGCGGAGCAAGCCAGGAAAAAGCTGGGCCTGAGCAGCAGCGAGTTTTTGCCATTTGCCGCCGCCTGGGTGCCGGTGCGCGATGGCTACCTGGCGTGGCTGGCCGCACACGAGGCCACCGGTGCCTGCTTCGACAGTGCCGAGCAGTGGCGCGAGATGCCTCTGGGCGAACTGACGCTGATCGGCCAGATCGACCGCATCGACCAGCCGGCAGGTGGCGGGCTGCTGCTGATCGACTACAAGACCGAGCCGCGCACCACCACCGCCGAGCGAATCAAGCATGGCATGGAAGACACGCAGCTGGCTTTTTATGCGGCCTTGACCGACGACGACACGCTGGCCGCCAGCTATGTCAACCTGGGTGAAAAGGAGCCGACCCGCACCTACGACCAGCCCGATATCGTCGAGTTGCGCGATGCACTGATCGACGGCATTCTGAGCGATATGGCCCGCATTGCCGAGGGCGCGTCGCTGCCAGCGCTTGGGGAAGGCAAGGCCTGCGACTATTGTTCGGCACGCGGCCTGTGCCGAAAAGACTTTTGGAGTGAGTAAGGCCCCCACGCTCCCCACTTCATGTGGTTCGCTGCCCCCCGAGGGGGCCGCCCCGCCTGCGGCCTGGCAGAGCCAGTTCCGCTGCGGGAACTTGCATGGACGGGGAGGATGACGCTCCCACGCTTGTCCTTTCGCATATTGCGCTGCGCCTGCAGCCCGGCGAAGCCGGTTCTGCGGCCCCCGGCTGGTTCGGATACTGTATGACCCACGCTTTGTGACCCGCGTTTTGTTTTTCCGTTTGATGCATGCTTTCCAATGACCAAGAGAGACCTTTCATGACCGCCGCCTACGAATGCAACGGCCAGCCCGTTTCCGCCGATGCCTTTTACGCCATTGCCTGCGATCCGCGCCGCAGTGTGGCGGTCGAGGCTTGCGCGGGTGCGGGCAAGACCTGGATGCTGGTCTCGCGCATCGTGCGGGCGCTGCTCGATGGCGCGAACGCCTCGGACCATGCCGACGGCACGCCGCGCGAGGCGGTGCGGCCACATGAAATCCTGGCCATCACTTTCACCAGGAAGGCGGCTGGCGAGATGCGCGAGCGGCTGGATGAATGGCTGAAAAAGTTCACCCATGCCGACGACGAAACCCTGCGCCAGGAACTGGTGATGCGCGGCGTTTCAAGCCAAAAAAGTTTGCAATCCAATGCCGACATGCGCCGGCAGCTGTCAAACTTGTACCGCTCCATGCTCGCCAATGGCCGTTCGGTGCAGATACGCACCTTTCATGGCTGGTTTGCTGCATTGCTGCGCAGCGCGCCGGTAGCCGTGCTGCACCAACTGGGCATGCCGGTGAATTACCAGTTGCTAGAAGACGATGCGCCTGCCCGGGCGCTGGTATGGCGCCGCTTTTATGCGGCGATGGCCGGCAATCCACCGCTGCAGGCTGACTTCGAGGCGCTGGTGCTGGGCCACGGCCGCTTTCAGGCCCACAAGGCGCTGCACACCGCACTGGACAAGCGGACCGAGTTCGTGCTGGCCGATGAAAAATGCGTGGTCGATGCGTCGGTACAGCCGTTTGCGCTGCAGTTTCCAGAGTTCGCCGAACTCGCCACGCCGCAGGACTGCCTGGCGCCTGCCGGTCGGGGCCACGCCTTGCTGGTCCATGCCGCCACAGCTCTGGGACGCGCCAGCGCGCCGTCGTTTTCCGCCAAGGGCGCCGAACTGGAGCAGGCCTTGAGCCGACTGGACCTGCCCGGCATCTTCAGCGCGCTGCTGACCGACAAGGGAACGCCGCGCAAGTTCGGCGAAAAAATCAACGGCATCGACACGGTGCGCCAGGCTCAGGACCTGGTGCTGCGGGTGCAGGCTGCCTGCCAGCAGCACGAGGCGTGGGTGCATCAGCAGCGCATGGCCCGGCTCAGCCGCTTGTTGATTGCACAGTACAACCAGCTCAAGCGCGAGCAGGGCTGGGTGGACATGAACGATGTCGAGCGCGCTGCGCTGGTCATGCTGGGCGACCCGGTGCTGGCCGGTTGGGTGCAGGAGCGGCTGGATGCGCGCATCAAGCACCTGATGATCGACGAGTTCCAGGACACCAACCCGCTGCAGTGGCAGGCGTTGTCGGCCTGGCTGAGCGGCTACGGCGGCGCGGGCTCGGCCCCCAGCGTGTTTCTGGTCGGTGACCCGAAGCAGAGCATCTACCGCTTTCGCCGCGCCGAGCCGCAGGTGTTTCGTGCCGCGCAGGTTTTCGTGGTCGAGGGGCTGGGCGGTGACTTGCTCAGTTGTGACCACACCCGGCGCAATGCGCTGGCGGTGATCGAGACAGTCAATGCGGTGATGGGCCATGCGCGCACGGCGGACGGCTACGACGGTTTTCGCGACCACAGCACCGATTCGACGAAAGCCGGTGCCACCGGCTGCCTGCCGGCGATTCCCCGGCTGGGGGCGAATGCCGATGCCAGCATGCCGCCCGGCGAAGGCTGGCGCGACAGCTTGACGACGCCGCGCGAATTGCCCGAAGAAACACTGCGAACGCTGGAGGCGCGCCAGGCCGCCGCCTGGATTTCCCGGCAGATTGCCAGTGGCCTGGCACCGTCGGATGTGATGGTGCTGTCGCGCAAGCGGGCCGGCCTGCTGCCGGTGCAGGAGGCCTTGCGGGCACTGCATATTCCCGCGCAGATAGGCGAGAAAACCGACCTGATCGACTGCTGCGAAGTACTGGACATGGTGGCGCTGCTCGACGCACTGGTGTCGCCGCAAAACGATTTGTCGCTGGCCAGAGCCTTGCGTTCGCCGCTGTTCGGCCTGCTCGATGCCAGCCTGGTGAAGATCGCGCTGCTGCAGCGCGAGCACAAGCTGCCGTGGCACGATTTGCTGCAAAAAACAGAGCTGCTGGCGCCTGAGCTGCAAGGGCTGTCGGCCAAATTGTCGCGCTGGAAGGGCTGGCTGGACAGCCTGCCGCCGCACGATGCGCTGCAAGGCATCTACGACGATGGCGATGTGCTGGCACGTTTTGCCGCAGCAGCCCCCGCCGCCCGGCGCCTGTCGGTGCTGGCCAACCTGCGCGCGCTGCTGGCCGTGGCGCTGGGTCGCGATGGCGGCCGCTTTGCCACCCCCTACGGCCTGGTGCGCGCGCTCAAGGCGGGCGGCCTGCTGGCGCCGGTAGCGGCCAACGACGCTGCGGTGCGTCTGTTGACCATCCACGGCGCCAAGGGGCTGGAAGCCGAAGCGGTGCTGCTGCTGGACACCGACACGGCCGAGCGCAACGCCGACAGCATGGGCGTGCTGATCGACTGGCCAGGCGAAGCCACCGAGCCGCACAAGCTGGTGTTCCTGGTCAGTGAAGCCAAGCCGCCGGCCTGCGCGCAGGACACGCTGGCCATCGAACAGGCGGCCCGCAAGCGCGAGGAGCTCAATGCCCTGTATGTCGCCATGACGCGCGCCCGCCACACGCTGGTCATCTCGTCGATCACGCCGCACCGCACGACCACCGACAGCTGGTGGCAGCGGCTGCAGGGCCTGCTGCCGCCGCTGGCCGCGCCTAGCCCCGCCGGCGAGTCCGCCAGCCAGGACACGCCCGGCGTGTTTTACCTGGCCGAGCTGGCGGTATTGCCCGACACACCGTTACCCAAGCCGCTGCCGGAAACACCGGCGGACGAAGACCCGGCGATTGCCCGCATCGGCAAGGCCATGCACCGCCTGCTGGAGTGGGGCGGTCCGACGTCGGCCGAGCATGTCGGCGCGGTGGCGCGCGAGTTCCGGCTCAGTCCGGCGCAGTCGGCCGAGGCGTCTGTCTTGGCCCAGCGCATCATCCAGGGCGACGGGGCCTGGGCCTGGCAAGAGGACATTCTGGCCTGGCAGGGCAATGAAGTGGACCTGGTGTTCCAGGGCCAGGCCTTGCGGCTCGACCGCCTGGTCCAGCGCAAGGACGCCGGCCATGAAGGCCAGTGGTGGGTGCTGGACTACAAGTCAGCGCCAAAGCCCGAACTGCAACCCGAGTTGCTCATCAAAATGCGGATCTACCGTGCCGCCGTGCAGCGAATCTACCCGGGCGCACCGGTGAAAGTGGCCTTCCTCACAGGGCAAGGAACTGTTGTGGCGCTTGACTGATCACAAAACAGCAGCGCTGGATGCAGCGTTGCTGTTGATTTCATGTTGCAACCCAGGCTGGCCAGGCCGGCTTATTTTTGAAAGTACCGGATTTATGTACAAATCGCTTGCTGTTTCGCTGGCGCTGCTGGCCTCGACCACTCTGGCGCTGGCCCAGATGCCTGCGCCTTCAAACCCTTCGGTGCGGTTGCGCGCCACGATCCAGACGGTCGAGGCCGGCAGCCTGACGGTCAAGGATCGCAGCGGCGAAGTCATCACCCTCGCGCGTCCTGCCGACATGGGTGTGTCCGAGGTGTTTGCGATCACCCTGGCCGATATCAAGCCCGGCAGCTATATCGGCACCGCCGCCATGCCGCAGGCCGATGGCAGCCAGCGGGCGCTCGAAGTGCTGGTGTTTCCCGAAGCAGCGCGCGGCACCGGAGAAGGCCACTTTGCGTGGGACCTCCAACCCGAAAGCACGATGACCAACGCCACCGTCGCAGACCTGGTCGAAGCGCCTTCCAGTGTTCCGGGCGGCAAAATGCTCAAGCTTAAATACAAGGACGGCGAAAAAACCGTCATCGTGCCATCTGGCACGCCGGTGGTCAGCTTCAAGCCAGCCAAGGACGATGAAAAAGCGCTGCTGGTGCCGGGGGCCAGAGTGTTGATCACCGCGCAGGAAAAAGAAGGCAAGCCGACAGCGCTGCGCGTGATCGTCGGCCGCAACGGGTTTGCGCCACCGATGTAACTGCAATAATCACTGTCCTCGCAAGCCGGCCTGAAGTCCGCTCCGCACATGAATTCCAGGCTATTGCACGGCCAGCCCAATATTGGCGGGCGTTGCCGGCTATTGATTACAGGGCACAGCTTGCCTGCTTGCCGGTTTTAACTTTTAATTGCACACAGGGTGCAGACGGATTTTTTTTGAACACTACAAGCTCTCCTGTCCAACCGCTACGCATAGCCGTCATTGGCGGCGGTCCCGCCGGCCTGATGGCAGCCGAAACGCTGGCCATCGCCGGCCCGGCGGTTTGCGTACAGGTGTATGACGCCATGCCGTCGGTTGGCCGCAAGTTTCTGCTGGCCGGCAAGGGCGGGCTGAACCTGACGCACTCCGAACCCGCAGAGATTTTCCTCAAGCGCTACGGCGAGCACAGCTTGCCGCTGCAGACGCTGATGGCCGCTTTTGGACCGGCCGAACTGCGCGCCTGGACCGAAGCGCTGGGCATCGAAACCTTTGTCGGCAGTTCGGGGCTGGTGTTTCCCAAAGACATGAAGGCCGCGCCGATGCTGCGCGCCTGGCTGCACCGTCTGCGCCAGTCAGGCGTGAAGTTTTCCATGCGCCATCGCTGGCTGGGCTGGGCCGACGACGGCGCCTTGAAGTTTTCAACGCCCACTGGCGAATTGCTGGTGCAGGCCGATGCCGTGGTGCTGGCGCTTGGCGGTGGCAGCTGGAAACGCCTGGGTTCGGACGGCGCCTGGGTGCCCTGGCTGGCCGAGCGCGGCGTGGCGGTGGCGCCGCTGCAGCCGTCGAACTGCGGCTTTTACGTGACGGCCCGCCCTGCGCTGGAGGCTGCCGGTCACGGCGAAACCCGGCGAGATTTTCTGCGGGAACTGGTCGGCCAGGCGCCGCAGCCGCAACCGGGCTGGAGCGAACACTTTGCCAGCCGCTTTGCCGGCCAGCCCTTCAAGTCGGTGGCGATCCGCTTCACCGACTCGCAAGGCCGCGCCTTCAGCCGCAAGGGCGAATTCGTCGCCACGGCTACTGGCATTGAAGGCAGCCTGGTGTACGCCGCCTCCAGTCTGCTGAGGGAAGAAATCGAAGCCCGAGGCAGCGCCACCTTGTTTCTCGATCTGCTGCCCGACAAGACGCCCGAACAGGTGCTGGTCGAAGTGCGTCATCCGCGCGGCTCTCGCTCGCTGTCGAGTCACCTGAAAAGCCGCCTGAATCTGGACGGCATCAAGGCCGGCATGCTTTACGAACTGCTGGGCAAGGAAGCCATGGCTGACCCGGTGACGCTGGCTGCCGGCATCAAGGCGCTGCCGCTGAAGCTGGTGGCGGTGCGTCCGATTGACGAAGCCATCAGCAGCGCCGGCGGCGTCCGGTTTGCGGGGCTGGATGCGAACCTGCAAATCGCCGTGCCCGCCGACCTCACGCCCCCGCTGTTTTGCGCTGGCGAAATGCTCGACTGGGAAGCGCCCACTGGTGGTTACCTGATGACGGCTTGCTTTGCCACCGGCCGTGCAGCCGGGCAGGGTGTTCTGCGGCATTTCGGCCAAGCGCTGCCGAACGGCGCCTGAACGGCTGGCGCCTTAGGTGCAGCAAAACTTGTTTGACTGGTTCTCACGCTTGCAGGATATTCAAGGTTTTGCTGTCACTGCCCGGTGCCCTTAAAGCAGCTGGGATTCACTTTTGTCACCGCGGACCTGATCTGCAATCCATGACCCTGGGGCAGAAGGCATGGTTCCCGGGTCGAGCCCGGGATGACAAAAAAGGTGAGAAACAGCATGAATTCCTTGATTTCCACCTTCAGGCCTTGACGGGTGGCGCATGTTCCGCTTCCGGTGCGCCCAGATGGGTCGCGAACCACTCAACCGCCAGTTTGACCACGGCTTCCAGTGTCCCTTTTTCTTCAAACAAATGGGTGCTGCCTTCAACGATCGACATGCGCTTTTCTCCGCGCAGGTGCGTCAGGGAATCCTCGTTGAACTGCATGACGCCCTGGTCGGCGCTGTCGGCGATTAACAGCGTTGGCGCGGTGACGGCCGCCAACGCCACCGGGCCGGCCAGGTCGGGCCGCCCGTCAAGCAACACCACGGCGGCAACCTGCCGGCCCAGCCGGGCAGCGGCAATGATGGCGGCGGCACTGCCGGTGCTGTCGCCGAAGTAGCCCAACGGCAACTTCGCCAGTTCGGGTTGCGCCGTGGCCCAAAGCGTGGCATCCTGCAGGCGCCCGGTGAGCAAGGCAATGTCAAAGCGGTGTTGGCGGGTGTGAACGTCGATTTGCTCTTCTTGCGCTGTCAACACGTCAAACAGCAGCGTGGCAATGCCGGCCTGCTGCAATTGTTCGGCTACCAGCCGGTTGCGCGCGCTGTGCCGGCCGCTGCCGCTGCCATGGACAAACAGCACCAGCCCGATGGCGCCGTCCGGCACCGTCAGATCGCCGTAAAGCCTGGTGTCGCCGCAGGGAATGCGGACTTCGAGCGCAGCAGAAACATGAAGAGGAATTTTCATGGAGGCCCTCCATCAAAAGCAAAGCACCAGCCTACAAGAAACCGGCGCGTCGTGGCATCAGACTTTGCCATTTTTCTTGTCATCCAGCACACGCAGGCAGATTTTTAAGTAAAAACCACTGCTTGTGCATGCCCAGCAAGCGCTGAATGCTATAAAAATAGCACCATATCAATACATTAGATCGCTTCGCGGTTTGCCGGGCTGCTCACCCCACACGGCGGTGTAATCGCTCTTGATCAACTCAGTTTCTTTACCAGCACCAGGCTCTTGCGGTCCCAGTTGTATTTGCGCTTGCGGGCGTCGGGCAGCCAGTCGGGCTCCATCTGCACGAAGCCGCGCTTGATGAACCAGTGCATGGTGCGCGTGGTCAGCACAAAAATGCTTTGCAGGCCGGCGGCTTTGGCGCGCTGCTCGATGCGTTTGAGGATTTTCTCGCCGTCGCCCTGACCCTGGCTTTGCGGCGACACCGTGAGGGCCGCCATCTCGGCGGTCCTGGCCTCGGGGTAGGGGTATAGCGCTGCGCAGGCAAAGATCACGCCGTCATGCTCGACGATGGTGTAGTGGTCAGCGTCGCGTTCGATCTCGGTGCGGCTGCGCTTGACCAGCGTGCCGTCTTTTTCAAACGGCTCGATCAACTGCAAAATGCCGCCTACGTCGTCGGCGGTGGCTTCACGCAGCTCTTCGAGCTTTTCATCGACCACCATGGTGCCAATGCCGTCGTGCACATAGATTTCCAGCAACAGTGCGCCATCGACCGCGAACGGGATGATGTGGCTGCGCTCGACGCCCGCCTTGCAGGCCTTAACGCAGTGCTGCAGGTAAAACGCCGTGTCGCTAGGGCGCTGGGCGGCCGGCACCTGGGCCAGCAGACTTTCGGCGGCGGCCAGTGGCAGTTCGGTGTCGATCGGGTTGTCTTCGCTCAGGGGCTCGTCCGGATTGCTGCGGATTCCGGGGATTTCGGTGACAAAAATCAGCTTGTCGGCCTGCAGCGCAATCGACACGCTGGTCGCCACTTCTTCCATGGTCAGGTTGAAGGCTTCGCCGGTCGGCGAGAAACCGAAAGGCGACAGCAGCACCATCGCGCCAAAATCCAGCGTGCGGGAAATGCCGGCCACATCAACCTTGCGCACCAGCCCTGAATGCTGGAAATCCACGCCATCGACAATGCCGACCGGCCGGGCGGTGATGAAGTTGCCCGAGATCACGCGAACCGTCGAGCCGGCCATGGGCGTGTTGGGCAGGCCCTGGCTGAAGGCGGCCTCGATTTCATATCGCAGCTGGCCGGCCGCTTCCTGCGCGCAGTCGAGCGCCACGCCGTCGGTGATGCGCATGCCGTGCGAGTATTTCGCCTCGTGGCCCTTGGCGCTGAGCTGCTCATTGACCTGCGGCCGAAAGCCATGCACCAATACCACCTTCACGCCCATGCTCTGGATCATGGCCAGGTCTTGCGCCAGGTGCGGCAGCTTGCCGGCCGCAATCGCCTCGCCGCAGACGCCGACCACGAAAGTCTGGTTGCGAAACTTGTGGATGTAGGGCGCCACCGAGCGGAACCAGGGGACAAAGGTGAAGTTGAATACCGTGGACATGGCGCGCTTTCGGGTTCGGGCATGGGCCGGTGAAACGCCAGGCAACACGCAAAGTCGACTGTCGCTGCATTTCACCGCAAACAAAAAAATAAGCAGTCAGTGTAAAGGCGTGCCCGGCGTCGACAGGCGCACCGGCGCCTGAAAGCCCGTCAGGCCAGTCCTGAGCGGGCAGAACGCCGATAATCAGCAGCTTTGACTGCTGGGTTCTCCTTGGCTTCCTCTGCTTCCTCTGCTTCCTCTGCTTCCACCTTGTCTCCTCTGGCCATCACCTTTCCCGAGTCGCTGCCGGTTTCCAGCCGGCGCGACGACATTGCCGCAGCGCTCACGGCGCACCAGGTCATCATCGTCTGCGGTGAAACCGGTTCGGGCAAAACCACGCAACTGCCCAAGATCGCCCTGGCGCTGGGGCGCGGCAAGCTCAACTACCCACCCGGCCAGGGCAAGCTGATTGGCCACACGCAGCCGCGCCGCATTGCCGCTTCCAGCGTGGCCAAGCGCATCGCCGAAGAATTGCAGACGACGCTGGGCGACGTGGTCGGCTACAAGGTGCGTTTTCAGGACCGGCTGAGCCGCGATGCGTCGGTCAAGCTGATGACCGACGGCATCTTGCTGGCCGAAACGCAAACCGATCCGCTGCTGCGCGCCTACGACACCATCATCATTGACGAGGCCCACGAGCGCAGCCTGAATATCGATTTTTTGCTGGGCTACCTTCGCCAGTTGCTGCCGCGCCGCCCGGATCTGAAGGTCATCATCACCTCGGCGACCATCGACGCCCAGCGGTTTGCCGATTATTTTGCGTCCAGCCAAGGGCCCGCGCCCGTCATCATGGTGTCGGGCCGGATGTTTCCGGTCGAGCAACGCTACCGGCCGTTCGAAGAGTCGCGCGAGCATGACCTGAATGATGCAATTGCCGATGCGGTCGATGAACTCTGGATGAGTCCGCACAGCGCTGGCGACATCCTTATTTTTCTGCCCGGCGAACGCGAAATCCGCGAAGCCGCTGACCATTTGCGCAAGCACCTGGCGCACCAGCCCCTGACGCGCAATGCCGAGGTGTTGCCGTTGTTTGCGCGACTTTCCCAAGCCGAGCAGGACAAAATTTTTGATGGCCACAGCGGCCGGCGCATCGTGCTGGCGACCAATGTGGCGGAAACGTCGCTGACGGTTCCAGGCATCAGATATGTCATTGACGCCGGCACGGCGAGGGTCAAGCGCTACAGTTTCAGGAACAAGGTCGAGCAGTTGATGGTCGAGCCGATCAGCCAGTCGGCCGCCAACCAGCGCGCCGGGCGCTGCGGCCGGGTGGCTGACGGCATCTGCATCCGGCTGTACGATGAAGCCGATTTTCTCGGCCGGCCGCGCTTTACCGATCCCGAGATTTTGCGCAGTTCGCTGGCCTCGGTGATCTTGCGCATGAAGTCGCTGCATCTGGGAACGATTGAGAGCTTTGCCTTCATTGAGCCGCCCCAGGGCCGCGCGATTGCCGACGGCTACCAGTTGCTGGCCGAACTCGGCGCGGTGAACGACGACAACGAACTCACGCCCGTTGGCTGGACGCTGGCCAAGCTGCCACTGGACCCGCGTGTCGGCCGCATGATCCTGGAGGCGAAAGACCGGCAGGCGCTCGACGAGGTGCTGGTGATTGCCAGTGCCCTGAGTGTGCAGGACGTGCGCGACCGTCCGATGGACAAGCAGACACAGGCCGACCAGGCGCATGCCAAGTTCGACGACGAAAAAAGCGAATTTGTCGGCTTTTTGAAATTGTGGAAATGGCTGGGCGACTCACGCGGCGGCCATGACGCGGTGCACAAGCTGACGAACCGCCAGTACGAAGGCCTGCTGCGCGAGAATTTTGTCAACATTCGACGCGTGCGCGAGTGGCGCGACATCCATTCGCAATTGTTGGCAGTGGTCAAGGAGCAGGGCTGGCATCTCAACACGCAGCCGGCAAGCTACGACCAACTGCATTTGTCACTGCTGTGCGGCTTGCTGGGCAATATCGGCCTGAAAAGCGAAGAAGACGACTGGTACCTGGGCGCGCGCGGCATCCGCTTTTATCGCCACCCCGGCGCACGGCTCAGCAAAAAGCCGGGCCGCTGGATCGTCGCCGCCGAGCTGGTCGAAACCACGCGTCTGTTTGGCCGGGGCATTGCCAATATTGACCCGCAGTGGATTGAGCAAGTCGGCGGGCATTTGCTGAAAAAGCAGTTGCTCGATCCGCACTGGGAGAAAAAAGCCGCGCAGGTCACGGCGCTGGAACGTGCCACGCTCTACGGCTTGGTGGCCTACAACGGGCGGCGCGTCAACTTTGGCCGCATTGATCCGGTCTCGTCGCGAGAAATCTTCATCCGCGAAGCGCTGGTGGCTGGCAATTGGGACACCCGGCTGCCTTTTCTGGCGGCCAACGACAAGATGATCAGGCATGTCCAGGAGCTGGAGCACAAGGCGCGCCGGCAGGACGTGCTGGTCGATGACGAGCTGATCTACGCGTTTTACGACCAGCAGTTGCCGGCCGATATCTGCTCAGGCGCCGGCTTTGAGAGCTGGTTCAAGGCCGAGGTCAAAAAGCAGCCCCAATTGCTGCTCTTGACACAAGACGAGCTGATGCGCCATGAGGCGGCCGGGATCACCACGCAGGCGTTTCCCAAGACGTTGCGGCTGGGCGGCGTCGATTGCATGGCAACCTATTTGCACGAGCCCGGCGACGCGCGCGATGGCGTGACCGTCGAGGTGCCGATTTTTGCGCTGAACCAGGTCAACGAGGAACGCTGCGAATGGCTGGTACCCGGCATGTTGAAAGACAAGATCCAGGCGCTGATCAAGACCTTGCACCAGCGCCCGCGCTCGCGCCTGGTGCCGCTGCCCGACACCGCCGCGCGGATGGCGCAGGAACTGCTCGCAGCAGAGAAATTCGGCGCGCTTTCGCTGACCGAGGCGGTGCTGAAATGGGTGCGCGACGCGACCTCGCTCGACATCAAGCGGGCCGACCTGAAGCTCGACATGCTGGCGCCGCACCTGTTCATGAACTTCCGCGTGGTCGACGAACACGGCCGCCAGCTGGGTGCAGGCCGCAACCTGGCAGCGCTCAAGGGCGAGCTGGGCTCGCAGGCGCGGGGAGCGTTTCAGGCCCTGGCGGGGCTGAAAAACCTGGGCCGGGCGATACCCGCTGCGCTTAATGTGACTCCGGCCAGTGCCTCGGACCGAAATAAAGCATTAAATAAGCCTCTAGCGCAGGCAGGACGGGCGCAAGCAGCTCCTGAAAAGATAGTGGCCAAGGCTGCTGAGCGCTACACCAGCTGGACGTTTGGCGAGCTGCCTGAACTGATGGAAATCGGCAAGGGCGCGCAGACGCTGATTGGGTTTCCGGCGTTGATCGACTTGGGCGATGCGGTGACGATCGAGGTGTTCGATGAGCCCGATACAGCAGCCATCAAGCACCGCGCAGGCCTGAGGCGGTTGTTCTCGCTGCAGATCAGGGATGCGCTGAAATACCTGGAAAAAAATCTTCCCGACCTGCAGAAAACCGCAACGTCGTACATGCTGGTCGGCCGCGCTGCCGACAACTCGGGCGGCGGCACGGTGGACGAGTTGCGCCAGCAGATCATCGAGGTCGCACTGGACCGGGCGTTCTTGCTCGATCCGCTGCCGACGAACGAGGCCGACTTCAAAAAGCGAATCGATGACGGACGTGGACGCCTGACGCTGATTGCCAGCGAAGTGGCGCGCCTGGCGTCCAGCGTCCTGATCGAGTTTGCCGCGGCGCAGCGAAAGATCAAGGACACCAAAAACGCCACCGATGCTGCGGCCGATGCGGCCCAGCAACTGCAGCGCCTGGTGCCCAAGCGTTTCCTGACGACCACGCCTTACGCGCAGCTCCAGCACTTTGCGCGTTATCTGAAAGCCATCACCCTGCGTCTGGAAAAATGGCGCGCCGACCCGGCCAGAGACGCCGCCCGGCTGGCCGAATTGCGCCCGCACGAACAGCGCTACTGGCGGCTGCTCGCCGAGCGCAAGGGTGCGGTTGACCCGCGCATGCAGGAATACCGATGGTTGCTCGAGGAACTGCGGGTGAGCTTTTTTGCGCAGGAACTGCGCACGCCACAGCCGGTCAGCATCAAGCGGCTGGACAAACTCTGGGCGCAACTCAACAGCTGACGCCGACAATAAAAAAAGGACCTTGCCAGGCAAGGTCCTTTTTTCAGGGAAACGGGGCAGGAACTAGATCCGGCCCATCAACAGCAGCACGATCAGAATGATCACCACCAGTCCGATGCCGCCGCTGGGGCCGTAACCCCAGTTGCGACTGTGGCCCCAGCTGGGCAATGCGCCGACCAAAATCAGGATCAAAACGATCAGCAAGATAAGCGACAGGGACATGAAAACTCCTTTTTGTATGTGCCTGTATTCTTGCCCTGCGCTTGCTCGCATCAAGCAGGAAAGTGGCTGATACAGGCGTCAGGAGGCGCCTACAGTCGGGCTAGGCGCTCCAGCGCCAGGTGCAGGGTTTCGTCTTTCTTGGCAAAGCAAAAGCGCACGACACGCTGGTCAAACCCGTCGCCGTAAAACGCCGACAGGGGAATTGCCGCCACGCCGATGTCGCTCGCCAGCCAGTGGCAAAAATCATTCTCGCCCAGGTCGCTGACCTCTGAAATATCGACGCACTGGAAAAAGCTGCCTTCACTGGGCAGCAGCTTGAAGCGCGTGTTTTCCAGACCGCTGCGGAATAAATCGCGTTTTCGCTGGTAAAAAGCCGGCAGTTCCAGGTAAGGCTGGTCGTTGGCCATGTACGTGGCCAGGCCATGCTGCACCGGCGTGTTGACGGTGAACACATTGAACTGGTGCACCTTGCGGAACTCTGCCATCAGGCTGGCGGGCGCCGCGACATAGCCTATCTTCCAGCCTGTGACATGGTAGGTCTTGCCAAAGCTGCTGACGATAAAGGCGCGCGCCGCCAATCCTGCAAAACGTGCGGCGCTCTGGTGAAGGTGGCCCAGGTAGGCGTCGAACACCATGTGCTCATAAACCTCGTCGCTGATCAGCAAGACATCAGTGGGGGCCAGGAGGTCCTGAAGCTGCAGCATTTCGGCCTCGGTCCAGACCGTGGCGCTCGGGTTGTGTGGCGAATTGACGATGATGGCGCGCGTGCGGGTGCTGAAGGCTGCCTTGATCTTGTCAAAATCCGGACGAAACGTTCCGGGCGTCAACGGCACGCGGACGACGGTGCCTCCGGCCAGTTCGATGTTCGGTACATAGCTGTCGTAACACGGCTCCAGCACGATGACCTCGTCGCCCGGATGCACGATGGCCAGAATGATGGTGAGGATGGCCTGGGTGGCGCCCGCCGTGATGGTGATCTCGCTGCCCGCGTCATAGTTGCGGTCGTACAGCGCCGCCAGCTTGGCCGCAACGGCTTCGCGCAGCGCCAGGATGCCGGCCATGGGCGGGTATTGGTTCAAGCCGCGCTGCATGGCGCCGGTGACGGCTTCGACCAGTTGTGGGTCGCAGTCGAAATCCGGAAACCCCTGGCCCAGATTGACCGCGCCTTTTTCAGCGGCCAGCGCCGACATGACGGTGAAAATCGTGGTGCCCACCCTTGGCAGACGGCTGTCAATCGCTGGTGTTCGCGGCATGCTGGCGTGTGAATGAATCGGTGAATTCGGCGTCATGTTCAAACCTCGTCGTCGTTGAGGCGACCTGCCATGGCCCTGGCCACCAGGTCGCGGTTGAGCTTGCCGCTGAGCAGTTCAGTGAACTTGTAGACAAAATTGCGCAAATAGGCGCTGCGCTTGAAGGCCACGCGGGCCACATTGACACCGAACAGATGCCCTGCCGGCAATGCAATCAGGTCGGCATTGGTGCCGTCATCCCTGACAGCCATTTCCGCCACGATGCCCACGCCGAGCCCCAGCCGTACATAGGTCTTGATCACATCGGAGTCGATTGCTTCCAGTGCAATACGCGGATGCAGGTGCCGGGCGGCAAAAGCCAGGTCGATCTTGGTGCGGCCGGTGAACGACGGGTGGTAGGTGATCAGCGGTTCCTGTGCAAGGTCTTCCAGCGTGATGTGTTCCTTGCGCGCCAGCGGATGGTCTTTAGGCATCACCAGCATGTGCTGCCATTCGTAGCAGGGCAGCGTCACCAGGTCGTCGTATTGTGTCAATGATTCAGTGGCAATGCCAATTTCGGCGACTTCTTCAAGCACCATGCGCGCCACCTGGTCGGGCGAGCCCTGGTGCAGGCTGACATTGACTTTGGGAAAGGCCTCGCGCAACCGGGCCACTGGCTGCGGCAATACATAACGGGCCTGCGTATGGGTGGTGGCAATCGACAGCGTTCCACTGTCCTGCGCCGAAAACTGCTCGCCGATGCGCCGCAGGTTGCCGACTTCCCGCATGATCAGCTCAATGCTTTTGAGCACATGTTCGCCGGGCTCTGTCACGCGTTTGAGCCGCTTGCCGTGGCGCGCGAAGATTTCCACGCCCAGTTCCTCCTCCAGCTCAATGATGGCCTTTGAAACACCGGGTTGCGAGGTGTGCAGTGCACGCGCGGTCTCGGTCAGGTTCAGGTTGCGACGGACAGCTTCCTGGACAAAGCGGAATTGGTGCAGATTCATATGAAATTAATACTTGTTTTTGATTTTATGGTGCGTGAAATTTACTAAGACAAGCGGGGCGAATCAAGCGTTTTTCGCCTCCTCAAGTGCTGCGCTTGCGCCGTCGGCCAGGGCAATGTCCGCCATCAATGCGGTCATCTGCGCATATTCCCCAGCCGCTGGCAGCAGTTCAATGGCGATATCGGGATGCGCGGATTTGAGTTGTTCGATGAGCAGCGGCAGGTCTTCACGCGCATGCTTGCCCACACCCAGAAACAGCGGAAAAACTCTCAACTGGCGTGCTCCTGCGGCGACCAGCAAATCGGCTGCTTGCGTCAGGGACGGCTCGCAAATTTCTAGGTAAGCGCAGCGCACCAGAGTACCGGGCTGCCTCTCGCTGATCTGCGCGGCAACCGCTTCGATCGGCAAGCGCCACAGCGGATCGCGCGAACCGTGGGCAAACAGGACAATGCCGCATGGCGCGGGTAGGGTAATGGTCATAGGTCGTTGGAAAAGTGAAAATAACTAACTCGATGTCATCGCCTGAGCACCAGCCAGCCGAAGGCACCCATGGAAATGGCCATGTAGATCAGCCCCGGGGTGGCCGCTGCCAGCCAGGGCTGCCAGTTGCGCAGGTTGCCGATGTAGCCGAACACATTGTTGAGCAGAAAAAAGCTGATGCCGATCATGACGCCGGCAAATACGTAAGCAGTGATGCCCCCGGAGCGGAAATGCAGGTAGGCAAAGGGCAGGGCCAGCATCACCATGACCAGGCAGCTGAGCGGATAAAACACCTTGCGCCAGAACTCGATTTCGTAACGCTGGGATGTCTGGCCGTTGGCTTCCAGATGGCGGATGTAATTGAACAGGTCGATCGTGGCCATCCCGTCGGGCCTCAGCAGCGCGACAGACACCATTTCGGTACTGATTTCTGTAGGCCAGCGAAAACTGGCAACAGTGGTGCGATTCACCCGGGCTTGCTCAGGAACTGCGTTTGCACCACTGGACACGGCGAACTCTGTCCGCATGGCATTGCTCAGCAGCCAAGCGGTGCCTGATGAGAACGCCGCTTTGGGTGCTTCGGTGGTCGAGACGATCAGTCCTTTGTTGTCGAACTCGTATACACGCACGCCACGCATCTCGTTGTCCGGTGACAACTCGCTGACGTTCACGATGAAGCTGCTGCTGGCCTGCTTTTCCTTTAGCCAGGCGCCCGTCTGTCCGACCGTGATCTTGCTCTGGTAACGCGCCTTGAGCAACTGCGCCGCTCGCTCGCTGGCGGGTGAGATGTAGTCGCCCACGACAAAGCTCAGCGCGACGAAAATGGCGCCAAGCCACAACAGTAATTTGAGCGCCCGCCATGGGCCAAGGCCACTGGTGCGCAAGATGGTGTATTCCGAGCTTTGGGCCAGTCGTGCCATGACGAAAATACTGCCAATCAGCACTGAAATGGGCAGAAGTTCATAAAGGTGGTTGGGAATCAGGAGGGTGACATACAACAGGGCATGCCTAATCTGGTAGGTGCTGTCACCCGCCAGCCCGTTGTTTTTCCCCAGATACTGCAGTTCGTCAACCAGGTCGAAGAAAAAGAACAGGGCCAGAAAACCCATGGCCACCAAGGCTATCGATGTCAGGACTTCGCGGTAGATGAGGCGGCGTATGGTCTTCATGCCCGGCCTCCGGCTTGGACTGGAGACGCCGCAACGCGTGCGCGGAGCCTGCGCCCGAAGTGCCAGTTCATGTGCCGCTTGGCCAGCCATGCCAGTGACAACAGAAGAACTCCGCCATGCAGGGCCAGCAAAAGAGGGCCAAAGCCGATCAGTCCGACAAAGATCCAGTTTTGTCCCAGATTGACCAGGTTGTTGTAAACCACAAAAGCCAGCACGACAAAAATCATGTTGATGCTGCGCCCGCCACGCGGGTTGACGTTGGACAGTGCCAGGGCAACGATCACCAGATTGATGGCGGAAAGTGCCAGGCCCAGTCGCCATGCTAACTCGCCCAGATTGCTGCGCGTCGGGTCCTTGATCAGTGCACGGCTGGACATCAGCTTGGCTTCTGGCAGCGTTTCGCCCAGCAGTCCGGAATCACCGGTCTTGACGCCATATTCCTTGAAGTCACTGATTTTGAGCGCTGAACTGCCAATGTCATTCTCAAGTCGCTGGCCATTGGAAAGCATCAGGAACTGCGCATCGCCACGGGTTTCAATGCGGCCGGACTGCGCGGTGGTAATAGAGGTTTTTCCCTTTTCGGTGGCGGCAATGAAAACATTGTTACTGGCCTGCTCGCCGGCCAGGTCACGGTCAATGAAAAACACCCGGTTGCCATTGGAGGACTCCTGAAAAACGCCGGGTGTGATGCGGTCCAGATCGCCGCGCTGCTGGTAGCGGCTTTGCATGTCCTTGGTTTGCTGGTTGGTCCACGGCCAGACAAAAACCGCCATCAGGCTGATGACGATCAGCACCGGCCATGAAAAGTGAAAAAGGGGCCGCAAAAAGCCGGCCAGTCCTTGGCCGCTGGTGAACCACACGACCATTTCGCTGTCGCGGTACATACGGCTCAAGGTGCTTACCAAAGCGATGAACAGCGCAAGCGTCAAGATGGTCGGCAGGCGGCCCAAACCTGAATATGCCATGTAAAGCATCACATCCTGTGGGCTGATGGAGCCGCGCGACGCTTGGCCCAGGGTGCGTATCAGCACGATGGTCATGACGATGGTGACCAGCACCACCAGCGTGGCACCAAAACTGCGCGCCAGTTCCTTGCGTATTGAAGATTGGAATAACATTGACTGAATGGCTGCCTTGCTAGGCTGTATTTTGTGTAAGCTGGTTTATCTACCTAACCCTGAATTATGGACTTTGAACTTAAAACCCTTAACCGCGCCCTTGCCTGCTGTGAAAAAACCGATGCGCTGATTGTGCTTGTCCCTGAAGGCCTTGCGGTCGGAGGCGACGCCTTGTCCGTCCTTGCCGCACTGGCCATCAATTCAGGCGATCTGGAATCCAAGCCAGGCAAGCTGCTGAATGTCTACCGCACGCCCGGCATTGAGGCTACGCGGGTGGTGCTGGTGGGCGCAGGCGATGCCAGCGAAAAAAACGTCCGTACCGCTGTCAATGCCGCCATAGGCGTGTTGAAGACCAGCAATGCCCAACGCGCCGTTCTTTTCCTCGGCTTGCTGGGCAATGTCCAGCCCGAGACGGTACGAGCTGCCGTCGTCGCGTGTGCCGACGCCAGCTATGCATACACCACGACAAAGTCCAAGCCCGTGGCGGCAAAACTGCAGAAGCTGGCAGTTGCTGTCGACAGTCTTGCCCTTGTTCAGGCAGGTTTTGACAAGGCCATCGCACTGGTCAAGGGTATCGAGCTGGCCAAGGAATGGGCCAACCGGCCTGCCAACCATTCCACGCCGATTTTGCTTGCGGGCGCTGCCAAGGAGCTTGGCAAGCTGAAACGCATCAAGACTGAAATCCTGGGCCACAAGGAAGTCGAAAAGCTCGGCATGGGCGCATTTCTGGCAGTGGCGCAGGGCACGGCCGAACCGCTGCGCTTCATCGTGCTGCGTTATGACGGCGGCTCCAAGGACGAAGCGCCCATCGTGCTGATTGGCAAGGGCATCACCTTTGACACCGGCGGCATCTCGATCAAGCCGGCCGCCGAAATGGACGAAATGAAATTCGACATGTGCGGCGCTGCCAGCGTGCTGGGTACATTCCGGGCCCTGGCCGAACTGCAGCCGGCCCTCAACGTGGTGGGGCTCATTCCGGCCTGTGAAAACATGCCCAGCGACAGGGCTGTCAAGCCCGGAGACGTGGTGACCAGCATGAGCGGACAAACCATTGAAATCCTCAACACCGATGCCGAAGGACGGCTGGTGTTATGCGATGCCTTGACCTATGCAGCGCGCTTCAAGCCCAAAGCCGTGGTGGACATTGCCACGCTGACGGGCGCCTGCGTGGTGGCACTCGGCGGCGTGCGCAGCGGGCTTTTTTCAAGCAATGAGCCACTGGCCGAATCGCTGGCCCGGGCTGGTGACACGTCGCTCGACCTGTGCTGGCGCATGCCGCTGGATGACGATTACGCCGATGGCCTGAAAACCAATTTTGCCGACGTCGCCAATGTGGCCGGGCGTGCCGGCGGCGCGGTGACAGCTGCCAAGTTTTTACAGCGATTTGCAGCTGACTTTGCCTGGGCGCACCTGGACATTGCCGGCACCGGCTGGAAAAGCGGCCAAGCAAAAGGCGCCACCGGGCGTCCCGTGCCGCTGCTGCTGGACTTTCTGCTGGCACAGGCAACGCCCGTCGCCACGTCGCCTGCTGCGTCCAAGGCAAAGGTGGCTAAAGCACGCGCAACCGTTGCCAAAACCAGGGCATGACCGACATTGCTTTTCATTTCAACACGGCCGACAAGCTGACCTATGGCTGTCGGCTGTTGCGCAAAATCTATCTGAGCGGCATGAAAGTCGCTGTTACGGCGGAACCAGCCGTGCTGGACGAACTCGATACGCTGCTGTGGACTTTTTCTGGGGCTGATTTCTTACCCCATTGCACGCCGGCGGCATCGCCCGCCACGCTGGCGCTCACCCCGGTCGTGCTGGCGGCTTCGCCAGCTGGTTATTTTCGACAGGGCATTTTGATAAACCTGGGTAATGAACTTCCTGCCGGATTTGAGGGATATGAACGGTTGATCGAAGTAATTTCTCTATCACCGGAAGATGTACAGGCGGGGCGCAGCCGTTGGAAACATTACGCAGCACGCGGCTATGCACTGAAAAGACACGACCTAGCCCACCGGGCAACGCGCGCGTCATGACACGTTTTCACGTGCCGTCCACGAACGTGCCCACGCTGACGGACATCGTGCATCCCGAAGTCGTCCCTTCTACTCTTTCCGGCACAACAAACGATGAAAGCGCAGAGGCCAAAATTGCCGCTGCAACAAACCTGCAAGCGCTGATGGTTCAGCGGGTTGTGGGGCATGCCAGCGGGGTGCTGGAGAAGCGCTTGCCTGAATTCACCGAGCAACTGATCCGCGCGCATGTCCAAGTCCTGATGCCTCTGTTGATCGTTGAAATTGAACGGGTCGTGCGAGAGTCGGTTAGCCAGGCATTTGAGCAAGAGGTGGCTGTGTCTCATGGGCAGAAAGAAACTTAGAAATCTATGTCGTCGCGGACCTTGCATGTATAAATTTCTTACATAAAAGTTACATAAAAGTTACAAAAAGTTAGGGTAAACCCTCTAATCAATCAGAACCTAGGGACGTTGCTATGGTGCAGGCCTAGAAATTGCGTTATGTTCTGCCCAGTTGAGTAAAAAAATGTTCTCAACATTCACAGGTAATTTTCTAACCGGAGTTTTTTTATGCAAATGAAATTGAAATTGACAGCGTTGGCAGCACTTGCGATGGTGGGCGGCTTGGCTTCAGCTCAGGATGCTGTCGTGAAAATTGGCCATGTGGCGCCGATGTCCGGTTCACAGGCGCATTATGGAAAAGACAATGAAAACGGCGCACGCATGGCTGTTGAAGAGTTGAATACCCAGAACATTGTCATTGGCGGCAAGAAAATCAAGTTTGAGCTGGTGGCGGAAGACGATGCTGCTGATCCAAAACAGGGCACAGCAGCTGCACAAAAACTGTGCGACTCCAAGGTTGCCGGCGTGGTTGGACACCTGAATTCGGGCACGACGATTCCTGCATCCAAGGTCTACAACGATTGCGGTATCCCGATGGTGACGGGTGCAGCTACCAACCCCAGCCTCACCAAGCCAGGTTACAAGACAACCTTTCGAATTATTGCGAACGACAACGCCCTGGGTGCGGGTCTGGCCTTTTATGCAGCCGACGCGCTGAAACTGAAAAAAGTTGCCATCATTGACGACCGTACGGCCTACGGCCAAGGCGTTGCCGAAGTGTTCAAGAAGACCGCCTTGGCCAAGGGCATGACCGTGGTCGACGAGCAGTTCACCACCGACAAGGCAACCGACTTCATGGCTATCCTGACGGCTGTGAAATCCAAGAATCCGGATGCTATCTTCTTTGGCGGAATGGACCCACAGGGTGGTCCGATGTTGCGTCAGATGGAACAATTGGGCATGAGCAATGTCAAGTATTTCGGCGGCGACGGTATCTGTACGGCAGAACTGGCTCGTTTGGCTGCAGGCGCAAAAACCATCGGCAATGTGGTATGCGCTGAAGGCGGTGCGTCCTTGGCGAAAATGCCTGGTGGCGAAGCCTGGAAAAAGCGTTATGACGCTAAATATCCCAACCAGTTTCAGGTCTACAGTCCATACACTTATGACGCAACCTTCTTGCTGGTCGATGCTATGAAGCGTGCCGACTCAACCGATCCCAAGGTTTACACGGCCGAGCTGATCAAGTCGAATTTCAAAGGTGTCACGACTACCATCGGCTTCGAGCCAAACGGTGAGTTGAAGAACCCTGCCATCACCTTGTACGTCTACAAAGACGGCAAGAAATCGGCGCTGAACTGACTTTTGTTCTGGCCTCCGGTGGCCAGTTGACCAGGATGAGGCAATAGTTCCGCCTTTCCAACGCCTTGTGCAATATTTTGCGCAAGGCGTTTTCAATTGCCTTTCTGCATATTTCACACTGTCATATGGATAGCTCTTTCTGATCACGTAAGTATCAGAAAAAAAATAATCAAAGATCGTAGACAGCCGCTTAACAAGGCGCCAGCTTTTCCCCATCAAAATGAAAGCTATTTCAAGCGCAGACCGTACCGTTATCAGAATCGCGAAATTTTAAGTGACAGGCAAGGCCAGCTTATTTCCCAAGCCGTCGTCACCAGTCCTTTTTGTCGAGTTCACTGGACCGAATTCCTAAAAAATGGCTCCTCGCTAACGTATATTACCGCTGATAAAAACCAAATTAAAAAGACTGATCCTGCTTGCTGTATATGCTCTAGTAGCTATTAATTAGATAGCAAAAAATGTTGAATTTATTGTGCCGAAATTTGGCGGCGCAGCTTGAAGCGTGAGCAGTTCAAGAATGGACAGGCAAGAAAAAACCCCAAGTAATTCAATTACTTGGGGCTGAATCGTGGCGGAAGAGGCGGGATTCGAACCCGCGGTAGGTATAACCCTACGCACGCTTTCCAGGCGTGTGACTTAAACCGCTCATCCACCCTTCCGCGAAGCTCTAAATTATAGCAGTCGCCCGGAGCGGCTTTGCCGGTCAGGTGCAGGAAATTGCCGGTTAATGCACCGTCCCTTGAAAGCGGTGCTTTTCGAGTTGCGCCATGGTCACGAACTGAAGTGCATTTGCATGCGTGGCATCCAGGATCACAGGCGGTGCCACACCGGCCTCCAGCGCTTCGCGCCAGCGCAGGGCGCACAAGCACCAGCGGTCCCCCGGGTTCAAGCCGGAAAAACGGTACTGGTGCATGGGCGTGACCAGGTCGTTGCCTGCAGCCTTCGAAAAATCCAGGAATTGCGCCGTCACCCGGACGCAGATCAGGTGCGAGCCGTGGTCGCTGGCGTCGGTGTTGCAGCAGCCGTCGCGTAAGTATCCAGTCAGCGGATCGTAAGAGCACGAAGCGAGTTCAGTGCCCAGAACGTTTTTTGCTTTCATCGTTGTTTCCCTTTCCAAAAAAACCTGGCCAGACAGCACTCAGGCCTGGCTGGACTGCACCATTTTCATGGCTGAGGTGATCAGCGTAGAAACTTCGGTCATATTGCTGGGAACGATCAGCGTGGTGGTTGCATCGCTGGCGACCTGCGAATACGCCGCGACTGCTTTTTCTGCCACTTTCAACTGCACAGCCAGCTCGCCGCCGGGTTGACGAATCGCAAGGGCAACGAGTTCGATGGCCCTGGCATTGGCTTCTGCTACAGCAAGGATGGCTGATGCCTCGCCTTGTGCGTTGTTGATGGCGGCCTGTTTTTCACCTTCAGAGCGGGCAATGAAAGCTTCGCGTTCGCCGGTTGCAATGTTGATCTGCTCCTGCTTTCGGCCTTCGGATGCGGCAATCAGTGCGCGTTTTTCACGTTCCGCCGTGATTTGCGACTGCATGGCGTGCAGAATTTCCTTGGGTGGCGTCAGGTCCTTGATCTCGTAGCGCAGCACTTTTACGCCCCAGTTCAATGCTGCCTCGTCAATCGCCGCGACTACCTGCGCATTGATGATGTTGCGTTCCTCGAAAGTCTTGTCCAGCTCCAGCTTGCCGATGACCGAGCGCAGCGAGGTCTGGGCCAGTTGGGTCACGGCCACAAGGTAGTTGGACGAGCCATAGCTGGCCCGCATGGCATCGGTCACTTGGAAATACAGGATACCGTCCACTTGCAACTGCGTGTTGTCGCGGGTGATGCAGACCTGACTGGGCACATCGAGCGGGATTTCCTTCAAGCTGTGCTTGTAGGCCACGCGGTCAACGAAAGGAATCAGAAAGTTCAGGCCAGGCGGCAAGATACTAAGGTATTTACCCAAACGTTCGACGACCCAGGCATTTTGCTGCGGCACCACTTTGATGCTCTGCACGACAAAGATGCCCGCCAGGATGAGAAAGACAATTGCAATTTCCATGAAATACCCTTTACTTTGAATTCAGGTGAGGGGCCTTCCGTGGGTGGCCCTGGATCCGACCCATATGCTTTTTTTACAGTGGTTCGATAACCAGGCGATTGCCGCGCATTTCCTTGATGCGGAAGTTTCCCGGGCTTGATGGCTCTCCGGGATCAGCAGCAATGGCAGTCCACTGTGCTCCGCGGAAATGCACAATGGCCGTGCCGTCTGCATTCCACCGCACCACGTGAACCGTTTCACCAATGTCCAGGTTAACGTCCTGATTGAACCTGGCCGCCAGGGGGGCAGGGCCCTGACGGCGGCTCCAACGCCATGCTGCCACAGCGCCGCCGCCAATGGCGCCCGCTATCAGCATCTGGCCTGTCAAGGCAATGCCCAGCGTTGCCGCCAGCGCACCAGCCACCAGTCCGGCGGCAAGCATCAGAAGATAAAACGTGCCTGTCATAAGTTCCACGGCGACCGCTGCGCCTGCCAACAGCCACCAGATGCCTGCTTCGCCCATGATGTTTCCTTTTTATCAGTTGTTCTCTCTATTTTGAGCCAGATCAACGCGGTGCAACCTGAAGGACACAATACATCCTTACACTTCGCAGTCTGAAAAAAGTCTTTTCATCTTGGAAAATTGACCACTCAAGAGATAAGCGAAAATTCAGCTTCTGCATGCACAAGGAATTGCGCGGCTTTCATTGCTTGCCCGTGTGCGCTTCGTGCTTTTCTCATCCAACCGTTCAGGCTCAACCTGTCTATGCCTTTTGAACGTTTATTTTCATGCCCTCCGACAGGTTCAGGGCACCCTCAACCGCTGCATACGCCATGAAATTTCGCTTTCCGATTGTCATCATTGACGAGGACTTCCGTTCCGAAAACACTTCTGGCCTGGGCATCCGTGCGCTTGCCCAGGCCATTGAAACCGAGGGCTTCGAGGTACTCGGTGTGACCGGCTACGGCGATCTGTCGCAGTTTGCGCAGCAGCAAAGCCGTGCCAGTGCGTTTATCTTGTCGATTGACGATGAAGAATTCACGCCCGGTCCCGACCTGGACCCTGCCGTGCTGGACCTGCGCAAGTTTATTGCCGAAGTGCGCCGTAAAAACCTGGACGTACCCATTTACGTCTATGGTGAAACCAAGACCTCGCGGCACATTCCGAACGACATCTTGCGCGAACTGCACGGCTTTATCCACATGTTCGAGGACACGCCCGAGTTCGTGGCGCGCCACATCATCCGCGAAGCCAAGAGCTACCTGGAAGGCGTGCAGCCGCCGTTTTTCAAGGCGCTGCTGGACTATGCCGAAGACGGATCATATTCGTGGCATTGCCCTGGCCATTCCGGCGGCGTGGCGTTCCTGAAAAGCCCGGTTGGCCAGATGTACCACCAGTTCTACGGCGAAAACATGCTGCGTTCGGACGTTTGCAATGCGGTCGAGGAACTGGGCCAGTTGCTGGACCACAACGGCGCCATTGGTGCCAGCGAGCGCAATGCGGCACGCATCTTCAATGCCGACCACTGCTTTTTCGTGACCAATGGCACTTCGACGTCGAACAAGATGGTCTGGCACCACACGGTGGCACCGGGCGATGTGGTGGTGGTGGACCGCAACTGCCACAAGTCGATTCTGCACGCCATCATCATGACCGGTTCAATCCCGGTGTTTTTGAAGCCAACGCGCAACCATTTCGGCATCATTGGTCCGATCCCGCAAAGCGAATTCGAGCCTGACGCGATTCGCGCCAAGATTGCGGCCAACCCCTTGCTCAAGGGCGTGGACGCGGCCACCGTCAAGCCGCGCGTGTTGACGCTGACGCAATCGACCTATGACGGCGTTCTCTACAACACCGAGACCATCAAGAGCATGATCGACGGCTACATCGACAACCTGCATTTTGACGAAGCCTGGCTGCCGCACGCTGCATTTCATCCGTTCTATGGCACCTACCATTCGATGGGCAAGAACCGCATTCGGCCGAAAAATGCTGTGGTGTACGCGACCCAGTCGATCCACAAGTTGCTGGCCGGTATCAGCCAGGCCAGCCATGTGCTGGTGCAGGACTCGCAAAACGTCAAGCTCGACAGGCACCTTTTCAACGAGGCTTACCTGATGCACACCTCGACGTCGCCGCAGTACAGCATCATCGCCAGTTGCGACGTCGCAGCCGCCATGATGGAGCCGCCCGGCGGCACCGCGCTGGTCGAGGAAAGCATTGCCGAGGCGCTGGACTTTCGCCGCGCCATGCGCAAGATCGCCGAAGAATATGGCAGCGACTGGTGGTTCAAGGTCTGGGGACCGGACAAACTGGTCGAAGAAGGCATTGGCGAGGCGAAGGACTGGATCATCAAGGGCGAGTCGCGCAGCGCCAAGACGGCCAAAAATGGCGCCAACAACTGGCACGGCTTTGGCCAGATGGCCACCGGCTTCAACATGCTGGACCCAATCAAGTCGACCATCGTCACGCCTGGCCTGGACCTGAACGGCAAGTTTTCCAAGACCGGCATTCCGGCCAGCATCGTCACCAAGTTTTTGGCCGAGCACGGCGTGATTGTGGAAAAGACCGGCCTCTACAGCTTTTTCATCCTGTTCACCATCGGCATCACCAAGGGCCGCTGGAACACGCTGCTGACCGCGCTGCAGCAGTTCAAGGACGATTACGACAAGAACCAGCCGATGTGGCGCATCCTGCCCGAGTTCTGCCAAAAGTTTCCCAAGTACGAGCGCATGGGGCTGGCAGACCTGTGTCAGCATATTCACACCCTGTATGCCAAGTACGACATTGCCCGCCTGACAACCGATGTGTACCTGAGCGACCTGGCGCCCGCCATGAAACCGAGCGATGCCTATGCGCACATAGCCCACCGCACGACGGACCGAGTTGAAATTGACCACCTGGAAGGCCGCATTACCGTTGGTCTGGTGACGCCTTACCCGCCGGGCATTCCGCTGTTGATTCCGGGCGAGGTATTCAACAAAAAAATCGTTGACTACCTGAAGTTTTCTCGCGAATTCAATGCGCAGTGCCCCGGTTTCGAGACCGATATCCATGGCCTGGTCGAGCAAACCGATGCCAAGGGCAAGGTCCGTTACTACGCCGACTGCGTCAAGTTGTAGTTAGGAGTGGCCCGCCAGATGCGCGGGTCAGGGGGGAAAGGTCGGTCCAGCGATGGCGCCAGCCTTTTTGTTGCGCGCCGGTTTTTCTTAATCTTCTCGAACCCGCATGAAGCTGGCAAAGCGCGGAATGCCGCTGTCATTGAGACCCCGAAAACGGTAGGTTATGCGTGCGCCGATGGCAGGCGGATTTTGCCGCTGGGCATCGCTGAAACCAGTGCCCAGCTTGAAGCGCTGCGCAGGTTTGTTGCCAGTCGCCGGAATTTCCACCAGCAATGCGCCCAGCTTGCCGGCATGTTTGCCTTGACCAGAAAGATGGGCCACGACACGTGCTTCGCTGTCTTCGTGGGTCTTGAGCTTGAGCAGGTCGTCGCTGCGCATCCCCTTGTAAAGCGAGGTGCCACGGTGCAGCATCAAGCCTTCGCCGCCATTTTTAACCGTTTTGTCCAGCAGCGCGCGAAGTGCCTGCGGGCTGGCCACTTTGGACTGTGCGACTGCCTGCACCCAGAGTTGGTCAATCCGGCTCACAACGCCGTGAAGGACCGGAATCCGTTCGGTGAAGGTGCCGGTTTGCGCGGGGAGGTCGAACACCATGAAACGCAGCTTGTGCCAGGCGGCGTCCTGGGGTGTTTGCTGGCGCACGGTGGAAACGGCTCTGGCGAACTGCCCATGCCCTGCCCAGAGTTCGCCATCCATGGGCTCTTTTGGCCAGCCGGCTGTGAACCAGGCCGGGGCAGCCACATGTTCACCGCCCCGTGTCCAGAGGGCCTGGCCGTCCCAGTAGCCACGAACACCGTCATATTTTTCACTGACCCAGTAATCGGCCAGGACCGTGCCGTCGCGATACACATTGGCCAGCATCAATGACGGCGCCGGTGAATGCACTGCCAAAACCGGGGTGGTTTGGGCAGGGGCCGCCGCAGGATACAGGAGCGACGCGGCAAGGGCCAGACTGATCAAGGACAAAAGGAAACGCCGCTGCATCATGAACCGTTTGATGAATGCTATGTATTAAATAGCTGTAAGCGCAGGCTGGACGTGCGCAAAAGGTCTATTTTATATAAATTCAGGCCACCGACTCGCTGTCGCGGCTGGCGCCTGCCGTGGCGTTAAAGCCGCAGTCCACATAGGTGATCTCGGCAGTCATGCCTGACGCCAGATCGCTCAGCAGGAACGCGGCCACATTGCCTACATCGTCGATCGTGACATTTCGGCGCATTGGCGAAGCCGCTGCCACCATGCCCAGCAACTTGCCAAAGTCCTTGATGCCGCTGGCCGCCAGGGTCTTGATCGGGCCGGCACTCAGGCCGTTGACGCGCATGTCCCGAGGGCCGAGCGATTCAGCCAGGTAACGCACTGATGCTTCCAGGCTGGCCTTTGCCAGGCCCATGGTGTTGTAGTGCGGAATGATCCGGTCTGCGCCCAGGTAGGTCAGCGTCAGCACAGCCGATTTCGGGTTCAGGTAGGGCAGAGCCGCCTTGGTCATGGCTGGAAAGCTGTAGGCGCTGATGTCATGCGCAATGCGGTAGTTCTCGCGCGACAGGCCGTCAAGGAAGTCGCCGGCAATCGCTTCGCGCGGCGCATAGCCGATGCTGTGCACAAAGCCGTCAAAGGTCGGCCAGGTCTTGGTCAGGTCGGCAAAAAGTTTGTCGATCTGCTCGTCTGAGCCAACATCGCAGTCAAAGATCAGGGTGGAGTCAAAATCGGCCGCAAATTCGGTGATGCGGTCCTTGAAACGCTCGCCCACGTAACTGAACGCCAGTTCGGCGCCCTGTGCGTGGCAGGCCTTGGCAATGCCATAGGCGATAGACCGGGTGGACAGCACGCCCGTGATCAACAGTTTTTTGCCAGCGAGAAAACCCATTTTTATGCTCCAGTGTGTGCGTGTGGTTCGGCCACAGTTTTGCGCAGGCTGGCGTTTGGCGCCTGCGCAGGCTGCAAAAAATTGGCCGACTTAAGTAGTGCAGAATTGTCGCATGCGGGATTTGATTTATTTACGGGCCTTGGTTCTGGTCTGCGTGGCTGGCCTTGCCCCGCAAAGCCGGGCCGCCCATGCCTATGCGCAGTTTGGCGACATCAAGTACCCGGCAGGTTTCACGCACTTCGATTACGTGAACCCGGCAGCGCCCAAAGGCGGCGAAATCCGCATGGTGCCGCCGACCCGTCCAACCAATTTCGACAAGTTCAACCCCTTCACTCTGCGCGGGACAGCACCCTATGGACTTGGCATATTGCTAATCGAAAGCCTGCTGACGGGAAATTCGGAAGAACCAACCACCGCCTACGGACTGCTGGCTGATGACGTTGCGGTCGCGCCCGACAAACTCTCGGTGACGTTCCGCCTGAATGGCAAGGCGCGTTTTCATAATGGCGCACCGGTGCTGGCGGCCGATGTGCTGCATTCCTTCACCCAACTGACCAGCAAGCTGGCCGCACCGCAGTACCGCACGATTTATGCACAAGTGAAGGGCGTCACTGTCGTGTCCGACCGGGTGGTGCGGTTTGATTTCCTGACGCCCAATCCGGAACTGCCGCTGGTGGTGGGCGGCATGCCAGTGTTCAGCCGCGACTGGGGAAAGGTCGATGGCCAGGCCAAGCCGTTCGACAAGATCGTGTCCGACATTCCCATCGGCTCGGGCCCTTACAAGATCGCCAACCCCGCCATGGGCCGTGACATCACCTATGTGCGCGACCCGGCTTACTGGGGCGCCGACTTGCCCAGCCGCAAGGGTCAGTTCAACTTCGACCGCATCAGCTTCAAGATATACCTTGACGAAACCTCGCGTTTCGAGGGGCTGAAGGCTGGAGAATTCGATTTCCTGCGCGAATTCATCTCGCGCAACTGGGCACGGCAGTACACCGGCAAGGCGTTCACGTCAGGCGAGTTGGTCAAGCGTGCCTTTGAAAACCGCAACCCCGGCGATTTCCAGGGCTATGTGTTCAACCTGCGAAACCCAAAGTTCCAGGATGTCCGGGTGCGGCGTGCCATTGGACTGGCGATGGATTTCGAGTGGATGAACCGGCAAATGTTCTATGGCCTGTACAAGCGCGTCAACGGTTATTTTCCCAACAGCGAGTTTCATGCTGAAGGCCTGCCCAAGCCTGATGAACTGGCCCTGCTGGAGCCCTTGCGCGCCCAACTCAAGCCTGGCGTCTTCGGCTTGGTTCCGGTTTCGCCGACGACCACGCCACCGGGCAGCCTGAGGGAAAACCTTCGCCAGGCGCAGGCGCTGCTGCGCGAGGCGGGCTGGACCTACCGCGATGGCGCGCTGCGCAATGCACAGGGTGAGGCTTTCACCATGGAATTTTTGAACGACCAGCCTTCGCTGGTGCGCATCGTCGGGCCGTTCCAGAAGGCGCTGGAAAAGCTCGGCATCACCATGACCTACCGCATCGTCGATTTCTCCCTGGGCAAGCAGAAGATGGATGCGTTTGACTTTGAGATCAGCACGCTGCGCCTGCCCGGCAGTACCGCGCCCGGCGGGGAATTGCTGGAATTGTTTGGCTCGAAGGCGGCCAGCACGCCGGGTTCTTCCAATGTTTGGGGCATTGCCGATCCGGCAGTTGATGCGCTGCTGCAAAAGGTCGTGACTGCCAGTACGCGTCCTGAATTGGGTGCGGCAATGCGGGCGCTGGACCGGGTGCTGACACATGGTTATTATTCGGTTCCACAGTATTACGGCGATGCTTTTTTAATCGGCTACCGGCCTCAGCGCTTCGTGTTGCCCGACTCGGTTCCGCCGTATTACCAGCCCGACACCTGGGCCATGAGTGCCTGGTGGGCATCCCCATCCAACAAGTAGGAAGCTAAACCTCCAATGGCCAGCTACATCTTCAAGCGCCTGCTGCTGATGATTCCAACTTTATTCGGGGTTCTGTTGCTGACCTTCGCCATGGTGCAGTTCGTGCCGGGCGGGCCGGTTGAGCAGATGGTTGCGCAACTGCAGGGCCGCGATTCGGGCGGTGAACGCGCTGTCAGCACCGGGGCTGGCTACCGGGGCCGGCAAGGCGTCGATGCCGAGCGCATCGAGGAGATCAAGGCGCTGTATGGATTTGACAAGCCGGTGCTTGAGCGCTTTGTTCAGATGCTGGGCCGCTTTGCCCGGTTTGACCTGGGAAACAGCTTTTACCAGCACAAGGATGTCTGGCAACTGGTCAAGGAAAAGCTGCCGGTGTCGGTAAGCCTGGGGCTGTGGACCTTTTTCCTGAGCTATTTGATTGCTGTTCCTCTGGGCGTCGCCAAGGCGGTGAGGGCAGGCAGCCGCTTCGACTTCTTGACCACGCTGGTGGTGCTGGTTGGCTATGCGATTCCAGGTTTCGTGCTGGGCGTGGCGCTGCTGGTGGTGTTTGGCGGACAACTGCAGTGGTTCCCCCTGCGCGGGCTGACTTCGGCCAATTGGGAAACACTTAGCTGGGGCGCCCGCATCACGGATTACCTGTGGCACATCACGCTGCCGGTCACGGCCATGGTGCTGGGCAGCTTTGCCGTGACAGCGGTGCTGACCAAGAATTCGTTCCTGGAGGAAATCCGCAAGCAGTATGTGCTGACGGCCAGGGCCAAGGGGCTGAGTGAACGCCAGGTGCTGTGGAAGCATGTGTTTCGCAACGCACTGATTCCCATCATCACCGGCTTTCCAGCCGCGTTCATCGGTGCCTTTTTTACCGGCTCATTGCTGATCGAAACCCTGTTTTCACTTGATGGGCTTGGCCTTCTCAGCTATGAAAGTGTTATCCGGCGCGACTATCCCGTGGTGCTGGGCACGCTGTATTTGTTTACCCTGATTGGCCTGGTGACCAAGCTGATCAGCGACCTTTGCTATGTGTGGGTGGACCCTCGTGTCAAATTCGACTGACATGGCCAGTACTTCCCATTCCAATACTGCGGTGGATCCCGCTTTAACCCAGCAGGGACCGCGGAACCGGCACAGCCGGGCCTCAGGCGCAGCAGCCCCCTCGGGGGGCAGCGAAGCACACGCAGTGGGGAGCGTGGGGGCAATATCGCCATCGCGCCGCGCCTGGCAACGCTTTCGGCGCAACCGACTGGGCTACTGGAGCCTGCTGCTGTTTTGCATGCTGGTGGTGCTCAGCCTGTTTGCCGAAGTCCTGTCCAACGACAAGCCGCTGGTGGTGCGCTATGAGGGAACGCTGTATTTTCCGATCGTCAAGGACTATTCCGAAAAAACCTTCAAGGGCGATTTTGAGACGCCAGCCGATTATCTTGACCCTTTCATCCGTGACAAGTTGACACAGAGCGGCAACTGGGCGATCTACCCACCCAATCCCTATGGGCCGCGCACCATCAATTACTTCGCCAAGGAGCCGAATCCTTCGGCACCGTCGCGCGACAACCTGTTCGGCACCGACGACCGGGGGCGAGACCTCCTGGCGCAATTGATCTACGGCTTTCGGCTCAGCGTGCTGTTCGGCTTGGCGTTGACGTTTATTGGTGTGGTGATGGGCGTGATGGCAGGCGCGATTCAAGGCTATGCCGGAGGCAAGACCGACTTGGTCGGCCAGCGCTTTATGGAAATCTGGGGCTCCATGCCCGAGCTTTACCTGCTGATTATTTTTAGCGCCATCTTCGCGCCCAGCGTGGGGTTGCTGCTGCTACTGCTCAGCCTGTTTGGCTGGATGGGGCTGTCAGACTATGTGCGCGCCGAGTTTCTGCGCAATCGCCAGATGGACTATGTGCGGGCGGCCAAAGCGCTGGGCGTAAGTAATCTACAGATTATGAGGCGACACATATTGCCAAACAGCCTGACGCCCGTGGTGACGTTTCTGCCGTTTCGCATGAGTGCGGCCATTTTGGCGCTGACCTCGCTGGATTTTTTGGGGCTGGGCGTGCCTCCCGGAACGCCGTCGCTGGGCGAACTGCTGAGCCAGGGCAAGGCCAACATTGACGCCTGGTGGATTTCGCTGTCGACCTTTGCCGTACTGGTCATCACCTTGCTGCTGCTGACATTCATGGGCGACGCGTTGCGCGATGCCCTGGACCCCAGAAAGGTGGACCAATGAGCCTGCCGCTGCTGGACGTCAAGGGGCTTCGCGTGTCATTTGGTGGCAAAGAGGTGGTGCGCGGCATCGACTTTTCCATCGCGTCCGGAGAAAAACTGGCGCTGGTTGGCGAGTCGGGTTCGGGCAAGACGGTAACAGCGCTCAGCCTGCTGCGGCTGGTTCAGGATGCGGCGATCAGCGGAAAAGCGGTCTTTGAAGCGCCCGGCGGCCAGGGTGATTTGCTGTCCATGCCAGAGCGGGCGCTGCTGGGGATTCGTGGCAGGGACATCGCCATGATTTTTCAGGAACCGATGACCGCGTTGAACCCGCTGTTCACCGTGGGTGAGCAAATTGCCGAGGTTTTGCAGTTAAAAGAGGGTGTTACGCAAGCTGCATCTGCACAGGCTGCTATTGAACTGTTAGCAAGCACCGGTATTCCAGAGCCTGAGCGGCGGGCCAGGTCTTTTCCGCATCAGTTGTCCGGCGGTCAGCGCCAACGCGCCATGATCGCCATGGCATTGGCTTGCCGTCCCAAACTTCTTTTGGCTGATGAGCCGACGACCGCGCTGGATGTCACCCTGCGCGGCCAGATTCTGGACCTGCTCGGTGATTTACAGCGGAAAAACGGCATGGCCGTGCTGCTGATCACCCACGACCTGAATCTGGTGCGACGGTTTGCCGACCGGGTGGCGGTCATGGAAAACGGCCACATCGTCGAGCAGGGCAAGGTTCTCGATGTGTTTGCCCGACCGCAACATGCCTACACCCGCAAGCTGATCGACAGCAAACCCGTGCGCGATGTCAATGAAGGCCGTCCGAAAGCCGAGCAGCTCCCGCCGATCATGCGGGCCAGCCAGTTGCGCGTTGCCTATCCGGTGGCGGTTCCCGGTATCCGGGGCTGGTTCAAGAGCGGCGAGTTTGTCGCCGTCAAGGAGGCAAGCTTTGTCATTGCACCAGGAAAAACGCTCGGTATTGTGGGCGAGTCGGGTTCTGGCAAGTCCACGCTGGCGCTGGCCTGTCTGGGGTTGCTAAAGTTTTCTGGCCAGTTGCAGGCGGCGGGGCAGTCGTGGAGCCGGCAGGCTGCCGGCAATAAAGCCATTCGCAAGGTGGTGCAGGTGGTATTTCAGGACCCGTTTTCCTCGCTGTCGCCGCGCATGACGGTTGAGGCGATCGTCGAAGAAGGCTTGCTGGTGCACGAGCCTTTGCTGAGCCAGGTCGAAAGACGAAAGCGTGTTGAACAATCGCTGGCCGATGTGGGCATGGACGAAGCGCAGTTTTCGGGGCTGCTGCGGCGCTATCCGCATGAATTCTCGGGAGGGCAGCGCCAGCGGCTGGCCATTGCCAGAGTGCTGATCATCAATCCCGGCCTGCTGGTGCTGGATGAACCTACCAGCGCGCTGGATGTGACGATTCAAAAACAGGTGCTGGGGTTGCTTCAGCGGCTGCAGCGGGAGCGCGGCCTGAGCTACCTTTTAATTACACACGACATCGACGTGATTCGCGCCATGGCCCACGATGTCATGGTCATGAAAGACGGGGAAATCGTTGAATCGGGTACTGTGCAGTCGGTGCTGGACCGGCCGCAGCATCCTTACACAAAAATTCTGGTGGCACAGGGTTGACACTTGGCCCGGGGAGCGAAAATTTTCTGAGTTTTGAAGGGGGAGAAGGTACAAAGTTGGTTGCATCACAGCGTCCTTTGCGCTAGAATACGCACTTCACACGACCAAATGGGCGGGTTTTTACCGCCCATTTTTTTTGGGCGTTTGTTTTTGCACAGGGCAGACGAGCAGCTGGCAAATCGCTAAAAGGAACGAAAGACTGAATGGCTTTGCAAGAGACGATTGAGCAAACGGTAACGGGGCTGGGCTACGAACTGGTAGAGATCGAGCGAACCAGCGGCGGCTTGCTGCGTGTCACGATTGACATGCCTTACCTTGCCGGAACGCCGGCCGAGGCCGTGCAGTTCATCAACGCCGAAGACTGCGAGAAGGTGACCCGCCAATTGCAATTCGTGCTTGAAGTCGAAGGCGCAGAGTATTCGCGCCTTGAAGTCAGTTCCCCCGGCATCGACCGGCCGCTGCGCAATGAAAAAGATTTTGACCGTTTTGTGGGGGAGTTGATCGACATTACCCTCAAAGCACCGATTGGCGTGGCTGCAAGTGCGGGTTCGACCGTTTCGGCCACCCGCAAGAAATTCCGCGGAACGCTCGAACAGGCTGAGCCTGTTGGCGCCCAACCGTCATGGCAAATCGTCTGGAGCGATGAGCCTGCCGTGAAGCCTGGGCAGAAGGTCAGCAAGAAACGAATTCCTGCACCCCTTCAGGCGCTGGGGTTCACGCTGGATGAAATCCAGCAGGCGCGTTTGGCGCCCGTGGTTGATTTCAAGGGCCGCAGACCCAAACCTGTTGACGATACATCCATAAAAATATAATTTAGAAAGGCAGGCTTGTGAAATGAATCGCGAACTGTTGATGCTGGTTGATGCCATCTCGCGTGAAAAAAACGTTGAGCGCGACGTGGTGTTCGGTGCTGTCGAGCTTGCGCTCGCTTCGGCGACCAAGAAAGTTTATGCCGATGGCGTGGATATCCGTGTCGTGGTGGATCGCGACAGCGGGACGTACGAAACCTTCCGTCGCTGGCTGGTCGTTGCCGACGAGGCTGGCCTGCAAAACCCCGAAGCCGAAGAGTTGGTGACTGATGCGCGCGACGAAATCGCCGACATCGAAGAGGGTGACTACATTGAGAAGCCGGTGGAAAGCCTGCCGATTGGCCGTATTGGTGCGCAAGCGGCCAAGCAGGTTATTTTGCAGAAAATCCGCGATGCCGAGCGTGAAATGCTGCTCAATGACTTCATGTCACGCGGCGACAAGATATTTGTCGGCACTGTCAAACGCATGGACAAGGGCGACCTGATCGTCGAGTCCGGCCGGGTTGAGGGCCGTCTGCGCCGCAGCGACATGATTCCGAAGGAAAACCTGCGCACCGGTGACCGTGTGCGCGCCATGATCATGGAAGTCGACACCACGCTGCGTGGCGCGCCCATCATCCTGTCGCGAACCTCGCCCGAATACATGATCGAGCTGTTCCGCCAGGAAGTGCCTGAAATTGAGCAGGGTTTGCTCGAAATCAAGACCTGCGCCCGTGACCCGGGTTCACGCGCCAAGATTGCCGTGCTGTCGCATGACAAGCGCGTCGATCCCATTGGAACCTGCGTCGGCGTTCGCGGAACCCGTGTCAATGGCGTGACCAATGAACTGGCTGGCGAGCGCGTTGACATCGTGCTGTGGAGCGAAGACCCTGCCCAGTTTGTGATTGGTGCGCTGGCGCCTGCCAACGTGTCGTCGATCGTGGTCGATGAAGAGCGTCATGCCATGGATGTGGTGGTGGATGAAGAAAATCTTGCAATCGCCATCGGCCGTGGGGGCCAGAACGTTCGCCTGGCGTCCGAGTTGACCGGCTGGAAGATCAACATCATGGATGCCAACGAGTCGGCCCAGAAGCAAGCCAGTGAAACCGACAGCAGTCGCAAGCTGTTCATGGCCAAGCTAGATGTCGACGAAGAAATCGCCGATATCCTGATTGCCGAAGGTTTTACCAGTCTGGAAGAGGTGGCTTATGTGCCACTACAAGAAATGCTCGAGATTGAGTCTTTCGACGAAGACACCGTCAATGAGTTGCGCACGCGCGCCAAAGATGCACTGTTGACGATGGAAATCGCCCAGGAAGAAAATGCCGGCGGTGTTTCGCAAAATCTGCGGGACGTCGAAGGCTTGACGCCCGAGCTGATTGCCAAATTAACCGAAGCGGGTGTTGCCACCCGTGACGACCTGGCCGATCTGGCCGTGGATGAGCTTACCGATATAACCGGCCAGTCTGCGGACGAGGCCAAAGCCCTGATCATGACTGCACGCGCCCATTGGTTTACCGATGACGCTGGCGACGCTGCTGCGCCCGCAGCAGCCCAAGAGCAATGATCATGGAGGCCAGTCAGGAAAACCAAATATGTCCAGTACCACTACCGTCGCTGAATTCGCAGCTGAATTGAATAAATCTCCCGCTACCCTGATCGAGCAATTGACCAGCGCAGGCGTTGCAAAATCGCAGGCCAGCGATCCCTTGTCGGAATCCGACAAGCAAAAGCTGCTCGGCTACTTGCATGCCAGCCATGGCACTGTCGCGGCCGATCGAAAAAAGATCACCTTGATGAAGAAGTCGACTTCGGAAATCAAACAAGCCGATTCCACGGGCAAGGCCCGCACCATCCCCGTTCAAACCATCAAGAAGCGCACCTTCATCAGACGTGAAGACGAAGCCGACCTGCCAGTTGAAAACGCCCAATCAAGCATGTCTGCAAATGCTCCGCAGATTCAGGCTGCCGAAGATGCCGAGCTGGTTCGCCGTGAAGACGAGGCTAACCGTAATGCCGAGCTATGGCGCCTTCAGGAAGAAGAACTGACGGAAAAGCGCCGTGTCCGCGATGAGCAGGCCGCGCAAGACGCAGCTCGCGAACAGGAACGCGAAGCCGCTGCACAGAAAGCTCAAGCCGAGGCGCAAGCCCAGCAGGCTCAGGCGCAAGCGGCGGCCCAAGCCGCTGCTGCTGCCGAAGCGGCAAAAAAGCCCAAGCCGACCATTGGCAAAATATTCAAGCCGGCGCCCGTTGCTCCGGTTGCTCCAACTGTTACCGAGGAAGCACCAAAGACCGTGGACACTGCCGCAGCAGAAAAAATCAGCAAGGCTGCCGAGGCTGCAAGCGCCAAGGCTGCTGAAGCCGCAACCCTCCAGGCGGCTGCCAAAGCCAAGGCCACTGCCGAATTCCAGGCGGATGCGGCCAAGGCCGTGGATCTGCAGGAACGCCGCCGCAAGGCCGAAGCAGAAGCTGCTGGCATTCGCGCCATGCTGTCTGCGCCCAAACGTGTGCTGGTTCCCCATGTCGACCCCAAGGTCGCGATGAAGGGAACGCTGCACAAGCCGGTGGTTGCCCCGGGTGCTGCCAAGCCTGCTGCTACGGGTGCGGCGGGTGCACCAGCTGCGCCAGGCGCCGCCGGGAAGAAGGAAGTCAAGTCAGAAAATTTGTCTTCGACTTGGAAAGACGACGCGGCCAAGAAAAAAGGTATTCCGAGCCGTGGCGCTCCGGTGGTACCGGGTCGCGGCAATTTCCGTCCTGGTGCGCGCGGCCGCCGCAGTGGTGGACGCGAGGTGCGTCCGGAATCGAATTTTGTCGCTCCGACCGAATTCAAGGTGATCGAGGTCCATGTGCCCGAAACCATCACCGTGGGTGAACTGGCGCACAAGATGAGCGTGAAGTCGTCCGAGGTCATCAAGCATTTGATGAAGCTGGGCCAGATGGTCACCATCAACCAGCCGCTGGACCAGGACACCGCCATGATCGTGGTGGAAGAAATGGGCCACAAGGCTCTTACGGCAGCGCTGGACGATCCGGAAGCCTTCACCGACGACGACGTGCAGGGCCAGCAGTCCGAGGCACTTCCGCGCGCACCGGTGGTCACCGTCATGGGTCACGTTGACCATGGCAAGACCTCGCTGCTCGACTACATCCGGCGCGCCAAGGTGGCCTCCGGTGAAGCCGGCGGCATTACCCAACATATCGGTGCCTATCATGTCCAAACACCGCGCGGTATGGTGTCCTTCCTGGATACCCCGGGCCACGAGGCGTTCACCGCCATGCGTGCCCGTGGCGCGCAGGCTACCGACATCGTGATTTTGGTGGTTGCAGCGGACGACGGTGTGATGCCGCAGACCAAGGAAGCCATCAAGCACGCCCGTGCCGCTGGTGTTCCGATCGTTGTGGCAATCAACAAGATTGACAAGCCTGGCATCAACATGGAACGCGTCAAGGGTGAGCTGGTCACCGAAGGCGTCGTCCCCGAAGAGTTTGGCGGCGACTCACCGTTTGTGCCAGTCTCGGCGCATACCGGTGCAGGTATCGATGAACTGCTCGAACAGGTGCTGCTGCAGGCTGAAGTGCTTGAGCTCAAGGCATCGGTGGACTCCCTGGCCAAGGGCCTGGTGATCGAAGCGCGTCTCGACAAGGGCCGTGGTCCGGTTGCCACCGTGCTGGTCCAGTCCGGAACCCTGAAGGCGGGCGACGTGGTGCTGGCGGGCTCGACCTATGGCCGCGTGCGCGCCATGCTCGACGAAAACGGCAAGCCGATCAAGACCGCTGGTCCTTCGATTCCCGTCGAAATCCAGGGCCTGACGGAAGTGCCGCAAGCCGGCGACGACTTCATGGTCATGACCGACGAACGCCGTGTGCGCGAAATCGCCACCTACCGTGCTGGCAAGTTCCGCAACACCAAGCTGGCCAAACAGCAGGCGTCCAAGCTGGAGAACATGTTCTCCGACATCAACGCTGGCGAAGTCAAGTTGCTGCCCATCATCATCAAGGCTGATGTGCAGGGTTCGCAGGAAGCGCTGGCGCAGTCGCTGCTCAAGCTGTCGACTGACGAGGTCAAGGTGCAGCTGGTGTACTCGGGTGTTGGTGGTATTTCCGAATCCGACGTCAACCTGGCGATTGCTTCGAAAGCGGTTCTGATCGGGTTCAATACCCGGGCCGATGCCCAGGCGCGCAAGCAGGCCGAGAACAACGGCGTTGACATTCGCTACTACCAGATCATTTATGACGCGGTGGACGAGCTCAAGGCTGCCATGTCCGGCATGCTGACACCTGACAAGAAGGAAGAAATCATCGGTAATGCCGAGATTCGCAACATCTTCAAGGTCAGCAAGATCGGCTCGATTGCCGGCTGTATGGTCACCGCTGGTGTGGTTCGCCGCACCGCCAGGTTGCGCTTGCTGCGCCAGAACGTGGTCATCTTCACCGGTGAACTCGACTCGCTCAAGCGCTTCAAGGACGATGCCAAGGAAGTCAAGGAAGGCTTCGAGTGCGGCTTGAACCTGAAGAACTACAACGACATCGAAGTCGGCGACATCCTGGAGTTCTTCGAAATCAAGGAAGTGGCCCGGACCTTGTAAGCACATGACCATTCGCCAGCCCAAAGGCTGGCGAATGGCCTGCTCGAAACAAGGACTGCAACTTCAGATTCCCAATACATGCGTAAAAAATCATCTACCCCCAACCGCAGCTTTCGCGTAGCCGACCAGATCCAGCGTGATTTGACGGAACTGATCGCGCGCGAGTTGAAGGACCCGCGCGTCGGCATGGTGACGGTCCAGTCAGTCGAGGTCACGCCCGACTATGCCCATGCCAAGATTTATTTCAGTGTGCTGGTCGGCGACCCGAAGGAGTGCGAAATCGCACTCAACCAAGCGGCAGGTTTCCTGCGCAACGGCTTGTTCAAGCGCTTGATGACCCACACCGTGCCGACGCTGCATTTCCATTACGACCAGACGACTGAACGTGCGGCCGACCTGAACGCCTTGATTGCCAAGGCGGTTTCCTCCCGCGCCCAGGACTAACTCTGCGCCGTTCCCCTTTGACAGGTTCGGGGGCAACGGTGCCACCGAGCGTTCGGGCCAGACCGTACGCCGAGCCTGTCAAAGCTTATGACGCAAACAACTTCTACCCGCCAGAAAATCCAGCGACGTCCCGTACACGGCGTGTTGCTGCTCGACAAGCCGCTGGGCCTGTCGAGCAACCAGGCGCTGCAAAAGGCCAAGTGGCTGCTGCGTGCGGAAAAAGCCGGCCACACCGGAACGCTTGACCCGCTGGCCACTGGCGTGCTGCCGCTGTGTTTTGGCGCGGCCACCAAGTTCAGCCAGATGCAGCTTGAGGCTGATAAAACCTATGAAGCCGTGCTGCTGCTGGGCCAGAAAACCAGCACGGCGGATGCCGAAGGCGAAGTGATTGAAACCCGTCCTGTTCCTGTGATCACGCCCGAACTGCTGGAAACAATCACCAGGCGTTTTACGGGGCCACTGGCGCAGGTGCCGCCGATGTATTCGGCGCTGAAGAAAGATGGCAAGGCGTTGTATGAATATGCCCGCAAAGGCATCGAGGTCGAGCGGGAAGCCCGTCACATCACGATTTTCAAGCTAAATATGGCGCTTGCGCATGACCCACGGGCACAAGCAGCTATTAAAATAATAGTGAGCTGCAGCAAGGGAACGTATATTCGCACGCTCGGTGAAGACATTGGCGAGGCCATTGGTTGCGGTGCCCACCTGGGTTCGCTGCGCCGGATCGAGACCGGCGGTTTTGTGGCTGCGCAATGCGTGACACTGGCTGCGCTCGAAGCGATGAACGAAGCCGAACGTGATGCCTGTTTGTTGCCCCCGCAGTCGCTGGTAGCGGATTACCCTTTTGTCACACTGGACGCCGACAATGCCGGACGTTTCCTGAGCGGCCTGCGTCGCCGGGGTCAGTGGGGTGCCGATGCACCACTCGTACAGGTGTATGGCAACGAGCCGGCTGCATTTCTGGGTTCTGCCCATATTTGTGCCGATGAGCTGATTCCCCAGCGTTTGCTGAGTCCGGTTGAAGTTCAGGACATCCTGCAATCATCCGGTCGCACTTATGAAGTTTTAACGCCAGTTTCCGTGGCCCTAGCCTCCGAACCCACGGAAGCCGGCTTTTTTCAACATTAATTTAATTACCGTTTCAAGTTCCCAGAAAGTCCACCATGAGTCACAAACAAATCCGAAATATCGCCATCATCGCCCACGTCGACCATGGCAAGACCACCATGGTCGACCAGTTGCTGCGCCAGTCCGGCACCTTTGCCGACCATGAAAAGGTCGTCGATACCGTGATGGACAACAACGCCATTGAAAAAGAGCGTGGCATCACCATCCTGGCCAAGAACTGCGCCGTGACCTGGGAAGGCACGCACATCAACATCGTCGATACCCCGGGCCACGCCGACTTTGGCGGCGAAGTCGAGCGCGCGCTGTCCATGGTTGATGGTGTAGTGCTGCTGATCGATGCCCAGGAGGGCCCGATGCCCCAGACGCGCTTCGTCACCAAGAAGGCGCTGGCCCTGGGCCTCAAGCCCATCGTGGTGGTCAACAAGGTGGACAAGCCCGGCGCCAATCCAGACAAGGTCATCAACGCCACGTTCGACTTGTTCGACAAGCTTGGCGCCACCGACGAACAGCTTGATTTCCCCGTGGTCTATGCCTCGGGCATCAACGGCTGGTCGTCGCTGGAAGAAGGCGAGCAGGGCGAACAGTGGGGCCCCGACATGTCGGCCCTGTTCAACACCGTGCTCAAGCACGTGCCTGCCCAGAAAGGTGACCCTGACGCACCACTGCAGCTGCAGATATCCGCGCTTGACTTTTCAACTTTCGTCGGCCGCATCGGTGTGGGCCGCATCAGCCAGGGCACGATTCGCCCGATGATGGACGTGGTCGTGATGGAAGGTCCGGACGGCAAGCCCGTCAAGGGACGCGTCAACCAGGTGCTGACATTCCAGGGTCTGGAGCGTGTGCAGGCGACTGAAGCCGGCCCCGGCGAAATCGTGCTGATCAACGGCCTGACCGACATCGGCATTGGTGTGACTATCACCGACCCGGTCAATCCTATGCCGTTGCCCATGCTCAAAGTTGATGAGCCGACGCTGACCATGAACTTTTGCGTCAACACCAGCCCGCTGGCCGGCCGCGAAGGCAAGTACGTCACCAGCCGCCAGATTTGGGACCGCCTGCAAAAGGAACTGCAGCACAATGTCGCCCTTCGCGTGAAGGAAACCGACGAGGAAGGCATTTTTGAAGTCATGGGTCGGGGCGAGTTGCACCTCACCATCCTGCTGGAAAACATGCGCCGTGAAGGTTTTGAGATGGCGGTTTCCAAGCCGCGTGTCGTGATGAAAGACGTGAACGGTGAAAAGCACGAGCCGATCGAACTGGTGACCGCCGACATCGAAGAGCAGCACCAGGGCGGCGTGATGCAGGCACTGGGCGAGCGCAAAGGCGAACTGGTCAATATGGACCCGGACGGCCGTGGCCGAGTGCGCCTGGAATACCGCATTCCAGCGCGTGGCCTGATCGGTTTCACCAACGAATTCCTGAATTTGACGCGAGGCTCTGGCCTGATCGCCAACATTTTCGACTGCTACGAGCCGCACAAGGGCGACATCGGCGGGCGCAAGAACGGCGTGCTGATTTCCATGGATGCCGGTGAAATTTTCACTTACGCCCTGGGTAAACTCGACGATCGCGGTCGCATGTTCGTCAAGGCGAACGATCCGGTGTACGAAGGCATGATCGTCGGCATCCACAGCCGCGACAACGACCTGGTGGTCAACGCCACGCGCACCAAGCAGTTGACCAACTTCCGCGTGTCGGGCAAGGAAGACGCGATCAAGATCACGCCGCCAATCGAATGCACCCTGGAATATGGCGTTGAGTTCATCGAGGACGACGAATTGGTCGAAATCACACCCAAGTCGATTCGCCTTCGCAAACGCTACCTGACCGAAAGCGAGCGCAAGCGCTCCGGCCGTTAAGTAAAAACGGCTTTGGCCGTTGAATAAAACTGGCTTAAGCGCCTGTAAAAGCTGTTCAAGGCCACTGCATGCAGTGGCCTTTTTACTGTTCTCACTGACACACTTGATAAAGCCAATCTCTTGGCGTGTGGCGGTGTGGTGATCTTGATTACGATTGCGCTGATGCAACCGCCCGATGAATCAAGGCCGGTGATGTCTTATGGGTGGTGTTTGCGTTGACACGGTGCCGCGTTCCAGTGCGCTGACAGGCGATTCGCTGGTCATTTGCGCACTGGTGGTGAATAAATAGATTAAATGGAAACAGAAAGCATGACAACAGAAACTAACAAAATCGATGCAGCCGGCGATGTGCTGGCCGAACGTCAAGGCAATGCCGGGCTGATCACATTGAACCGGCCCAAGGCGCTCAATGCCCTGTCGCTGTCCATGGTTCGTGACCTGTTCAATATCTTGCGTGCCTGGCAAGACGATCCTGACGTGCATCTGGTCGCGATTCGAGGCACCAACAAAACGGGCCGTCCCGGAACACCGGAAAGCCTGTTTGGCGGGTTTTGTGCTGGCGGTGACATCCGGTTTTTTCATCAGGCAGCGCTGGCTGGCGAAGCCGCGCTGGATGAGTTTTTTACCGAGGAATATCAACTCAACCATCTGATCCAGACCTATTCCAAGCCCTATATCGCCTTCATGGACGGTGTGGTGATGGGCGGCGGCATGGGTATCAGCCAAGGTGCGCGGGTACGTATCGTTACCGAGCGCACCAAAATGGCCATGCCTGAGACCAATATCGGCCTGTTCCCGGACGTGGGCGGCGGCTATTTCCTGAGCCGTTGTCCGGGCCACGTGGGCGAATACCTGGCACTGACCGGCGAAGTCATAGGGGCCGAGGAAGCCATCGACTATGGACTGGCAGATGTGAAACTTGATGCGGCTGCCTTGCCGACGCTGTGGGTCGAACTGGGCACCACGCTGTGGGCGTCAGTGGCGCAAGCTGATCAATGGATTACATCAAAATTTATATCTGAAAGTAGCCGTCCAGTCTGCGTAACGGGTCATATTGATCAATTTTTCTCGTTGCTGCGCATCAAGCATATTGTCGATGCGCTTGAAAAAGCCAAGGACGACCGCTGGGCTGCCCGGATCGCCGGGGTACTGCGCAAGCGCTCGCCGTTGATGTTGCATGTCACGCTCGAGCAGATTCGCCGTGCCCGCAGCATGACGCTGGCCGATGACTTGCGCATGGAGCGCGACATGGTGCATCAGTGCTTTTACCTGCGCCCCGGGGTAGAAAGCGAAACTGTCGAGGGTATCCGCGCACTGGCGGTGGACAAGGACTACATGCCGAAATGGAAGCCGGCGCGCATCGAGGACGTGAAGCCAGGCATGGCTGATGCCTTTTTCGTCAGTCCTTGGAGTGCGCAAACGCATCCTTTAGGAAACCTGTAGAAGAATCGATTGGCAGGGCATCTCAGCTGTCACTTGCCAATCTTCACGACGAATGTTATCTACATAAAAAGTTATTAACAAAATAATTTCATCAAACCACTAAGTAAAGAAGAACAACGAACGATTATTCGTTGTCGATCTAATCGGACAAATCTCAAATTTTTTCGAATTCGCACACGATATGTTTATCGGTTCCTTGACTTCATGGCCCGGTCAACTTCGCGCTTGCCTTCGCGGTCCTTGATAGTGTCGCGCTTGTCATGCTCGGCCTTGCCTTTGGCCAGGCCAATCTCGCACTTCACCCTGCCGGCCTTCCAGTGCATGTTGAGCGGCACCAGCGTGAAACCCTTTTGTTCGATCTTGCCAATCAAACGGCGAATTTCTTCCTTGTGCATCAGAAGCTTCTTGGTACGTACAGAGTCGGGCCGGATATGGGTCGATGCAGTGCCCAGCGGGTTGATCTGGCAGCCAATGATGAACAACTCGCCGCCCCGGATCACCACATAGCCGTCGGTGAGCTGGACTTTGCCCTCGCGCACCGACTTGACTTCCCAGCCTTCCAGCACCATGCCGGCTTCGAACCGCTCTTCAATGTGGTAGTTGAAGGTAGCCTTCTTGTTGTCGGCAATGCGCACTGCAGCGGCAGCGGCCTTGGGTGAAAGATTTGCTGCCGATTTGCCCACCGGTTTGCCCGAAGAGGAGACAGCTGGTTTTTTGGAGGAATTTGCTTCTTTGGTGGCCATGACTAAGATATTGGAGCAGAGGGGCGAAGCAGCACTTGTGGCTCATACAATTGCCCCCAGCCTTAGATTGTATGAAAACCGTTCACAAGTCCGTTCTTATCTGGTACAGCCCCGCTGAAATGTTTGCGCTGGTCACCGATGTTGCCAGCTATCCGCAGTTTTTGCCTTGGTGCGACCGTGCCTCGGTGGAAGAGGAGACTGCTCAGGGCATGGTAGCCAAGGTGGGCATATCCATTGCTGGCATCCGGCAAAGTTTCACCACACACAATACACATACGCTTGACCAGAAGGTCATTCTCAAGCTGGTCAAAGGTCCATTTTCCAAATTGGAAGGTGAGTGGAACTTTTTACCTTTAGGCGATGGCAGCCAGCGTGCATGCAAGGTTGAGTTTGCCATGAGCTATGACTTCGATAACGGAACGCTGGCGGCGCTGGTCGGGCCGGTGTTTGACAAGATCGCTGGCAGTCTGGTAGATGCATTTGTGAAGCGAGCGTCTCAGGTCTATGGCGACGCTTGAGGCATCTAAAAAGGCCTTGCGGATGAACATAACACTGGTTTACTCACCCGCACCGCGGCAAGTCAGGGAGTGGGTGCTTGAGTTAGAGCTTGGCACAACCGTAATTCAAGCACTTTTGGCTTGCAGCATCTTTAAAGAATATCCGGAACTTGCCAACAAGCCGACAACAGGCATCTGGGGGCGAAAAATCCGGCTCAACCAACCTTTGGCAGACAAGGACCGGATAGAAATCTACCGACCCTTGCGTGTTGATCCGAAAACCGCGAGGCGTGAGCGCTTTGACCGTCAGGGCGTTAAAAGCGCGGGGTTATTCACCCAAAAGCGGCTTGGCGCAAAAGCCGGCTATTGAATCGGTAAGCGTGCCTGCAGGTTATTTCACGCAATCGCTTTCTGCAATCGACTGCAATCGCTTGGTTTCCGCTGACCGTGCGGCGTCATCCATGTATTCGCGCTCTCCTTTTGTATTGGTCGTGGCGATACGAATGCCTGAATTGAGGGAAGCCTGGGCTTTTTTTGCGCGTTCACAATTGTCCGCCCTGGACTTTGCAAACTCTTCAACCTCAGCCTGCTTTTTAGTTTCATCCAGCATATCGGCCTTTTTTTTCATGGCTTCGAGCTCTTTATCCTTTCCCGAAAGCTTGGGCATGCTGGTTTTCACAGCAGGCGCTGATGCAGCAAGGGCAGGCATACCGGCAGCTACATCCTGAGAGCGAGTGTCAGCCTTGAATTCTGCCTTTTTTATGATATTTTTTTGTGGCGTGTCAATGGGAGGCGGCTGGTCGCTAAATACCTTTCGACCGTCTTTGTCCAGCCATTGCCACTCGGCAAGGGCTGGAATCGTCAATACACAGCCGGCTAAAGCCAGAATCAAGGTTCGCGTCAGAAATTTGAAGTTCATGGGGAAAGTGTATCGCCGTGTTTCGATATCTAATGTATTTTGGTGATGACACTTAACCATGAGGGCTTGAAAGTGTGTGTGGCCACTGTGTGTAAAGTGAATAGTGGGGCAAAGGTACAATCGTGTTTTTGGAGCTTTCTCTATGCGCCTACTCGGCAAAGCGCTCACCTTCGACGACGTATTGTTGGTGCCAGCGTTCTCCCAGGTCCTTCCCAAGGACGCCCTTCTTTCCACCCAGTTCTCCCGCAACATCCGCCTGAACCTGCCGCTGGTTTCAGCCGCCATGGACACGGTTACCGAAGCGCGGCTGGCAATTGCCATTGCGCAGGAGGGTGGCATCGGCATCGTTCATAAAAACCTCACGCCGCAGCAGCAAGCCGCCGAGGTGTCACGCGTCAAGCGCTACGAAAGTGGCGTTTTGCGCGACCCGGTCGTTATCACTCCAACGCATACAGTGCGGCAGGTTATGGCGCTCAGCGAGCAGCTCGGCATTTCTGGCTTTCCGGTAATTGATGGCGGCAAGGTAGTTGGCATCGTGACCGGACGCGACATGCGGTTCGAGTCGCGCATGGACGTGCCGGTCAGCACCATCATGACGCCGCGCGATCGCTTGATCACCATGCCTGATACGGCCACGCTTGCGGACGCCAAGGCGCTGCTGAACAAGCACAGGCTGGAACGTGTGCTTCTGATCAATGACGAGTTCGAGCTCAAGGGCTTAATCACGGTCAAGGACATCACCAAACAAACGACTTTTCCGAATGCTGCGCGCGACCTGCATGGGAAGCTGCGCGTCGGCGCAGCTGTCGGTGTGGGCGAGGGCACCGAAGAGCGCGTCGAGGCCCTGGTCCGCGCAGGCGTCGACGCAATCGTCGTTGATACCGCGCATGGCCACAGCAAGGGCGTGATTGACCGGGTACGCTGGGTCAAGCAAAACTATCCGCACATTGACGTGATTGGTGGAAACATCGCCACGGGAGCAGCAGCATTGGCGCTGGTCGAAGCGGGCGCTGATGCCGTCAAGGTCGGTATCGGTCCGGGAAGTATCTGCACCACTCGCATTGTTGCGGGCGTTGGCATGCCGCAAATCATGGCCATTGACAGCGTCGCGACCGCTTTGCGTGGCACGGGCGTTCCCCTGATAGCCGACGGCGGCATTCGCTACAGCGGCGATATTGCCAAAGCCATTGCTGCTGGCGCCGGCACGGTCATGATGGGCGGCATGTTTGCAGGGACTGAAGAAGCGCCCGGCGAAGTTATTTTGTTTCAAGGCCGAAGCTATAAAAGCTATCGCGGCATGGGCAGCATCGGCGCCATGCAGCAAGGCAGTGCTGATCGCTATTTCCAGGAGTCCAGCACTGGCAATCCCAATGCCGACAAACTGGTGCCTGAGGGCATTGAAGGCCGTGTTCCTTATAAAGGTTCGATGGTCGCCATCATTTACCAGATGGCTGGTGGATTGCGCGCCAGCATGGGCTATTGCGGCTGCGCCACCATCGAGGAAATGCAGAACAAGTCTGAATTTGTCGAGATCACCTCCGCAGGCATTCGCGAAAGCCATGTGCATGACGTTCAGATCACCAAGGAAGCGCCTAATTACCGCGCTGAATAAAGCCTTTTCAATGCATTCTGGGCGTCTGGCGGCAGGCGCCCTTTTTCTTTTTGACTGAACCATCGCCCAAGGCGTCTTTCATGCAGCACCAAAAAATTCTCATTCTTGATTTCGGCTCACAGGTCACCCAACTGATCGCGCGTCGGGTCCGCGAAGCGCATGTTTTCTGTGAAGTCCATCCATGCGATGTGAGCGATGACTGGGTTCGTGAATATGCAAGTGACGGCAACCTGAAAGGCATCATCTTGTCAGGCAGCCACGCAAGCATTTACGAAGAAGCCACAGATAAGGCGCCGCAGTCAGTGTTTAATCTGGGTATTCCGGTGCTGGGCATCTGCTATGGCATGCAGGCCATGGCGTACCAGCTGGGCGGCAAGGTCGAAGGTGGACACAAGCGTGAATTTGGCCATGCCGATGTTCGGGCACGCGGCCACACGGCGCTGCTAAAAGATATTCAAGACTTCGCGACATCAGACGGGCAGGACATGCTCACCGTCTGGATGAGTCATGGTGACAAGGTGACTGAAATGCCGCCTGGTTTCAAGCTCATGGCCAGCACCGACAGCTGCCCAATTGCTGGTATCGCAGACGAAGAACGGCATTTCTACGGCCTTCAGTTTCATCCCGAAGTCACGCATACCAAACAGGGTGCAGCCATTCTCAACCGATTTGTCCTGGACATTTGCGCTACCCGTCCCGACTGGGTTATGGGCGACTACATTGCCGAAGCCGTCGAAAAAATCCGCCAGCAGGTTGGGGATGAAGAGGTCATTCTGGGCTTGTCGGGCGGCGTTGATTCATCGGTGGCTGCAGCCCTAATTCACCGCGCCATTGGCGAGCAACTCACTTGTGTATTTGTCGATCATGGCCTGCTTCGCTTGAACGAGGGCGACATGGTAATGGAGATGTTTGTCGGCAAGCTGCATGCCAAAGTGATTCGCGTCGATGCGGCTGAACAGTTTCTGGGACACCTTGCCGGCGTAAGCGATCCGGAAGCCAAACGAAAGATCATCGGACGTGAGTTTGTCGAGGTGTTCAAGGCGGAAGCTGCGCGGCTAAAGGCGGGACTTGACGGCGCGTATAAAGGTGCAAAATGGCTAGCCCAAGGAACCATTTATCCCGACGTGATCGAGTCAGGCGGCGCCAAGAGCAAAAAAGCCGTCACGATCAAGAGCCATCATAACGTCGGTGGTCTGCCCGAACAGCTGGGCCTGAAGCTGCTCGAACCCCTGCGCGAATTGTTCAAAGACGAGGTGCGCGAGTTAGGGGTAGCGTTGGGGCTGCCGCACGACATGGTCTACCGCCATCCCTTCCCAGGACCTGGGCTGGGCGTGAGAATTTTGGGACAAGTGAAAAAAGAATATGCCGATTTGCTGCGCCAAGCGGATGCTATTTTTATCGAAGAGTTGCGAAACTTCAAGGATGCGGAAACCGGACAGACCTGGTACGACCTGACTAGCCAGGCATTTGCGGTATTTCTGCCAGTAAAAAGCGTTGGTGTGATGGGCGATGGCCGGACGTATGAGTATGTAGTGGCATTGCGGGCAGTGCAAACCAATGATTTCATGACTGCAGATTGGGCTGAACTGCCTTATGCGCTGCTTAAAAAGGTTTCAGGCCGCATCATCAACGAAGTTCGTGGCATCAACCGCGTCACCTACGACGTCAGTAGTAAGCCACCTGCAACCATCGAGTGGGAATAATCTCTTTTGCTGACGAGTGCGCTGGCTTGGCTGTCTTTCAAAAAATGCTTCTGATCTGTTGACAGTTTGGATGTAATTCTGAATTAAGCTTGCGGCCATGTACCTGCCTCCCCATTTCGAAGGTGATCGTGCACAGGCTGCGGATTTGATGCGGCAGCCTCCTTTCGCCAACTTTTTCAGTGTTGACGCGTCGGGTCTTCCTTTCACCACCCATTTGCCGCTGCCTCTGGAAAAGACGGATGACCTTCCAGGTCTAAAGATATTCACCCTGCTGGGAAATTTTGCCGGAGGAAATTCCCATTGTCGATATTTTCGGGACCGACTGCAGGCAGTTGTGAATTTTCTCGGTCCTCACGCTTATTTGTCACCTACGGTTTACCCTGACTTGGCATGCGTTCCGACGTGGAATTATGTGGCCGTGCATTGCACCGTGCAAGCGACGCAGATGGATGACGCTGCGGCCAAAAATAGTTTTCTGAAAAAGCTTATTGATGATCATGAGCCAACCTATGATAAACAATGGCAGGGAATAGAGAATGCATATTCGCAGAAAATGCTGACAGTCATTCTAGGGTTCGAGTTGCAGGTATTGGACTTGCAATTTAAATTAAAACTTAACCAGCACCGACCCGAAGCCTCTTTAGCCATGCAGGCCATTTATGAGAACGGCAAAGATTGCGACCAATACCTTGGGCGCTGGATGAAACGCATCGCCAAATAACCAGCAATAATTCTGAAAGTTTGAAATGCGTCTTGTTCTTGTATGGATAAGTTTGTTGATTGCACTTGCTGTGGTTGGACTCCTGGCAAAAAAATATATGGGTGATGTAACGGCAGCACAAGACCCTGCGATTACTCGAAACACTATCACCGAGTCAGCTGGACTTTCTGATGTCAAAAATTCTGTGTTGCAATCTCAGCAGATTAAAGATCATGTCAGGCAGTCGCTCGAAGCGGCCTTCAAAATTTCCAGAACCTCAGATGAAGAGTAAACAATGATGTCTGTACTTTGCCGTGTGCAGCTTCTGGCTATACTTCAAGTAGCACATGAATGACGCCGACTTCATGAAAATGGCGCTTGAACAGGCAAGAATAGCTGCCTCGTCAGGGGAGGTTCCTGTCGGCGCTGTCATTGTTAGGCTAAAACAAGTGATTGCCAGGGGCCGAAACTCCTTGATTAGTGGCAACGATCCAACTGCACACGCCGAGATCGTCGCATTAAGAGCGGCAGCAAAAATACTTGGAAACTATCGGCTTAATGAATGTGAACTGTTTGTCACTTTGGAGCCATGCGCCATGTGCAGTGGCGCCATACTGAATGCAAGGCTTAAACGTGTGGTGTTTGGAGCCTCCGAGCCAAAAACCGGGGCAGCTGGTTCTGTCATTAATCTGTTTGCACAATCATCACTTAACCATAAAACCGAATGCCAAGGCGGCGTACTTGCCGATGCGAGTCGAGGCCTGATGCAGGATTTTTTTCGTCAACGCCGGTTCGAAAAGCGTGCATCGGAACTACGACGCCATCCCTTACGCGATGATGCACTGCGTACACCCGATGCTGTTTTCGATGATTTGCCTGACTATCCCTGGATTTCGAATTACCGCAGCGATCTGTGCGCACTGGGCGGTTTGAGAATTCACTATCTTGATGAACAGATGGCTTCGTTTGTAAAAGATCCCGAACGGAAACCCATCACCTATCTGTGTTTGCACAATATTCCAGGCTGGAGTTACGAATTTCGAAAAATAATTCCGCAACTACTTCAATCTGGGGACAGGGTGGTCGTACCGGATTTGATTGGGTGCGGCAAAAGCGACAAACCCAAGAAGTCTATTTTTCATACATTTGCACGACATCGCCAGATATTATTGGAATTGGTAGAAGCACTTGATTTAAGTAATATCGTTCTGGTGTTTCCAGAACGGCAAGGACTTATGGGTTTGACATTACCGATGTCTGAACCGAAACGTTATCGAGGTCTAAAAGCAATAAATCTAGCAGGGGAATTCTCCGAAAAAGTGCATTTTATGTGTGAAGGAATTGCCCTGTGGAAACTGGCAACTTGTCGACAAGTTGATCATGATTTAATTTATCCACATAAATTAAAAAATACTGAGTCAAGTTATTCCTCTAAAGAAAAAGAAGAGTCATTTTCGATCTTGCAGAATTATCATGTAGCGTCACTTTCGTTGTCAGACCTGATGCGCAGCCAAAATAGTGAAAATCATCTACAGATATTACAAGAATCTGAAAGATTCTGGAGTTTTCAGAATCTAAGCTGAACGCTAATTATTTTTTAAATGCGCATCAATTGCAATTGAATGTAATCTACAAAATTAATTAAAAATAAAATAGTAATATGCAAAAGTAATAGGAAAATTAGTCTTATGAAAAAATCAATATATATATTCTCCCCTTCGAGCGCAGTAAGCGATAAGCTTGCTTTCAAGCGGGGTGTAAAACGCCTGAAATCATTAGGTTATGAAGTAGAAGTTGACAAAGCTGCATTAGAAATTCATCAACGCTTTGCAGGAGATGACGAAACACGCATCGCGGCCATTTACAGGGCTTGTGCGAGCGGTGCAGATATTGCAATGATTTCCCGTGGAGGTTATGGACTCACACGCATACTTCCGGCAATAGATTACGAAATTGTTTCAACAGCCATAAGTCGTGGAACTCAATTTGTCGGATTTAGCGACTTTACGGCATTCCAAATGGCATTATTTGCCAAGACTGGAGCTGTAAGTTGGGCAGGTCCTTCACTGGGAGAGGATTTTGGAGCCTTAGCTGGTTCTGATGACATTATGGAAGCATGCTTTAATGACATGGTGACAGGTCAAGGGGAGGGTAGCGGCTGGAGAATGCCAAAGACAGTTATTAAACAAAAAGATCCATTTAGCGTAAGCACAGCGTACAGTATCGACAATTCTGTTCTCTGGGGAGGTAATCTGGCGATGCTGACATCTCTGGTCGGAACACCATATCTTCCTGTGGTAGAAAATGGCATCTTGTTTATTGAAGATATTGGGGAGCATCCTTACCGCGTTGAGCGTATGCTTGCCCAGTTGCTCCAAGCCGGTATATTGGCACAACAAAGGGCCATCATATTTGGCCAGTTCACTCAGTATAAATTGGTCCCACATGATAAAAATTATCAAATGGCCAGCGTGATCGAGTGGTTAAAAAAACAGGTAAATGCATTGGTACTTACCGGTCTTCCATTCGGGCATGTTGCTACTAAAATTGTTTTGCCTGTTGGTATGCCCGTAACACTAGCAGTGGAGGGCCGCGACGCATTTTTGCTCTGGGGCCATCAGCATTGAACGATGCGTAAATAATCAATAAATCTAATCCATGGCAGAACTCACCGTCGTTTTTGCAGATCTAACTGGAAGTACTGCCATATTCGAAAAACTTGGCAATACAAAAGCGGTTCAAGTAATCACCAGCTTGACCCATTGGATTGGACATGTCTGTGAAAAGCATAACGGACATGTAGTGAAATATCTCGGAGACGGCGTACTTATCCTCTTTAAGGAAAGTGATAATGCTCTAATTGCTGCAATAGAACTACAGAAAATTCATCACGATCGAATCCGACATTGGCCACTTGCATTAAAAATGCGGCTTCAAATTGGTATGGCGCGAGGGGATGTTGTAGAACAGGATGGTGATTGCTATGGCGATGCCGTTAACGTTGCATCACGGCTAAGCGATCTTTCGGGCTCAGAACAAATACTTATTAATGAAAGCGTTAGTAACCAAATATCTAATTTATCTTCTTTTAGATCACGCTGTCTTGGGCCGATGATAATTAGAGGTCGTGTGGAAACTTGCATTGTTTACCGCGTGGAATGGCAGGATGAAATTCATTCAGAAGTTTTTACCGTACCAGCAAGGTTAATGCCGTCGACCTTTAAAAAAAATGATTTAAAAACGACTTATTTAGAATTATCTTGGCTTGATATTAATGTGAAGTTTAATGTTGCTGATCTTCCTGTTTATCTTGGCCGTGACGATGATGCACAATTTGTTGTTCAAGACCCCCGTGTATCCCGAAAACATGCAGTGATTGAGTGGAGAACTGGAAATTTCTATTTAAAAGATATAAGTAGCTATGGAACCTGGTTACGATTTTCCAATGGGGACTCAACTATTTCTTTACGTCGACAGGACTGTATGCTTCTGCTTAATGGAGAGATAGCTCTTGGTGCATCATTCGAAGATTTTAGTGTACCAACAGTCACATTCAAATTTCAGGGTGAAACTTGATATTTTTTAAGCTGGTACTGCGTCTAGATTAATCCTATTCCAATGACGATGAAACGCAATTTCGGTCTGAAAAAATTCTGATATTTGTCCATCAAGGGCCTTACGTGTGTCGGCCAGTATTACTCCAGGTGTTGGTATAGTAATTGAATCAATGGTTTTGTCTGTACTAAATCCTAAAGTTGTTAGTAATTGACTGCCTTCATTCAAAGCGCAAATTGTCTTTCCGTGCTTATATGCTTCAAGAACAAAATGAATTGCTCCGCCAAAGCTACACAGACCCGTTGTACTTTCCTGACCTCCAGGTATTAACACTGCATCGAACATAATAGATGGCATAGTAAAAAAAGTGTGATCTATGGCAATTCTTTTACCTGTAGTTGTAGATACACTCCCGAGTTCAATACTTATAAACTTGCAGATTCCACCTGCTTCAATCAGATCCATCACAAGACTTCTAAAAGGACTAGCATCAACTCCATTTGTTACCAATATGGCAATTTTTCTTGTTTTTATATTAACTATATTACGTGGTGCCATACTTAAGGTTGCGTCTTCAAGAATCTTTAAAGAATTCCTACAATGTCGAAAACCAATTCGACCGGATGCAGCTTTTAGATCAGGCGCATTAATTCCGAGACCTGAGGCAACACGACCTGCAAATTTCAAATCAACATGGGCAAGGTTGTCGACCACCCTTTGTCTAATAACAGACGACTCTACTTTAGATAACTCAAACTTGAAAGCTGCAACGATGTGTTCCTTTTCAAAAACACTCTGACTGTTCCAAAATAAGGTTGCTTGCGAAAAATGGTCATCAAAAGAAAAATGTCTGTTCCTCGATTTTGATAATCCGATCAGATTGGATTGCGACTTAAATCCAGCAGTATTTCCATCAATACGTAATTCAATATCGTTAGCCAATGTATTGGGTTCATATGCAACCCTGCCTTTATTGATAGTCTGACGATGGAGGCCTCCGCGCTGATAATTGTGAACTGGACAAACACTGCGATTGATTGGAATTTCATGAAAATTTGCACCACCCAGACGTGCCAACTGAGAGTCTGTATAAGAAAAAAGTCTTCCCTGTAAAAGAGGATCATTAGAAAAATCTATACCCGGGACAAGATTTCCTGGGTGAAAAGCGACTTGTTCAGTTTCTGAAAAAAAATTTTCAACATTTCTATTCAGTGTCATTTTCCCAATAATTTGCACGGGTACTTGTGATTCAGGAATTAGCTTTGTTGCATCGAGTATGTTAATACCCAACTCATCTTCGCGTCCAGCATCCACGATCTGTACACCTAACTCCCATTCAGGAAAATTGCCAGTATCGATACACTCCCAAAGATCCCGGCGAAGAAAATCTGGATCTTTGCCTGCTATTTTTTGAGCTTCATCCCAGTCAAGAGCATGTACTCCCAATTTTGGTTTCCAGTGAAACTTCACAAAAAAAGCGTCTTGTCGTGCATTGATGAAACGGAAAGCATGCACACCAAATCCTTCCATCATTCTAAAGCTGCGAGGCAAACCTCTATCTGACATAGTCCACATCAGCATATTCGTTACCTCGGGCTCTAAAGAGGCAAAGTCCCAAAATGTATCGTGCGCACTGCTGGCTTGCGGCATTTCATTGTGTGGTTCTGGTTTTAGGGCATGTATCAGGTCTGGGAATTTAATTGCATCCTGAATATAAAAAACAGGAATGCTGTTACCAACTAAGTCATAATTTCCCTGTTCTGTATAAAATTTTACTGCGAATCCACGCACATCCCGGACTGTGTCAGCCGATCCTTGAGAACCCAACGCACCGGAAAATCGTACAAAAACGGGTGTTTCAATTTCAGGATCTTGCAAAAATGCAGCACTTGTATATTGAACCATTGAAATATATGGCTTAAAAAATCCATGCGCTCCACAACCTCTGGCATTCACAGCACGTTCAGCAATGCGTTCGTGGCCAAAATGCATAATTTTCTCTCTGAGAATAAAATCTTCCACCAGTGTAGGTCCATTATCACTAGCTTTAAGAGAGTTGTGATTATCTGATAACTGAACACCCTGATTGCTCGTTAAATCAGAATTCACTGGAATAGTAAATAATTCAAGTTGTTCTAATTTTTTATTAGAGATAGTATTGCGCGTGTTGGACACATTACGTTTTGGGAGCATTGGCATAAAATTCCTCGATGATGACTGTTTTAAAACGGCTTAGATAATAAGCGGACATGACCTGTCTTTGTCAGAAGAATTTCATGCTATTTTTTTTATCAATTACTTTATATAAGTTTATATCTCTTTTTAGTGAAAGAAAATAGAGCTACTTTTACTAGGTTAATCCTCAGTCAGCTGGAGTCAAAACGTAAGGTACTTTTTTGTTACGTTGTCTTGGCGAATAGTGATTTTAATATTAGTATATTTTCAAAAATCATACAATATTTTTGCGGCATGAAGCGAAATGAGGTTTGCATTATTTACAGCTACAACGCACAGAACGCAGTCGATGAGACGGTTAACCCCACCGTCGCGGTCGTCAAAACGCATATCGGCACAGCGGAGGACTGCGCATTAGCTGATGCGCGCTACTGCAGTCAAGCGGTAATTACTGAATTTTTTGCAACTCAGCCGGAAACCGAGCTGGTGATCGCGCCGAGTGACGTAGGCAACGTATTGGCAGAGCGAGAGAATGCCATGGGTTACCAGCACGCGGTAGCCATGGTCGCTAAGTTTCAACCGGAACACCGGAAACTAGATTACCGCAAACGCAAGTGGACTGCCGATCCGCCCAAAGGCTGGATTAAAAACATTCTAAGTTTTGACAGTTCAGCGTGCAGGTCCTGGAATAGGCAAAAGCCGAGTTAGGGCTCAATCTCTTGGCGGTCTGTCTTCACCGAATGGGGCCGATGCAGACGCTGTGAGTGGCAAAAGGTGCCGAGATGGAACAGGTCTTGGCAGGCAGCGCTCAGGATCCTGTCGAACATGTTCTCCATGCGCCTGAGCGGTCCGTGAACCTCGTCGCGCCGCTTTATATCATTCTGCTACTAGATTCATGAAGCAAACATGGTCTCTAAAGTATCAACCTAACATTCAAAAACTTTAAAAGTTAACATAATATACATCGTGGAATATCAAAAATATTTCACCATTTACCTTTTGGACGTTCATTTCTGATTGATGCAGCGATCGCTTCTATAGAGTCAGGCCTTTTTCCACGCTGGGCAAAATCCAGTGCCGTAAGACCTTGCTGATTTTTGAGTCTTGGATCTGCGCCCTCTTTAAGTAATAGTTTCACTGAGGCTTCCGAGCCATACATCGCAGCCATCATCAACGGGGTTGAACTGTTTGGCGACTCTGCATCGATGTAGGCATTATTTTCAAGAAGTAGACCGATCAGTGCAGTATGTCCGCCGCTAGCTGCGTAATGCAGCGGTGTCCAGTCGGTTTTATTTACATCGGCTCCTTTTTTTATGAGCTTGCTGGCCAATTGCAGCTCTCCTTTGATGGAAGCTAGCATCAAAATGCTTTCACCTTGTGCATTGAGTATGTTGAGATTGGTTTTTGGCCAATCAATCAACACCTGGGTAACTTTTGGCGACGGCTCGCGCAGGGCAAGATACAGGCCGGTTTGGCCCTTTGGATCAATCGTATTTGCATCAAACCCTCTGACAAGAAGCTCATTGACCTTACTTGAATTGTCTTGCCGGATGGCATTGAAAAAATCTTCAAACGAACCTGCACAAGCTACCCCGGTCCCTGCAAAAACAAACGCAACACATAATTTTTTTGCAAACGCAGCAAAAATTTTTGTCATGTGCTGACCTCCGTAAAAAGTTGTTCAAAATTACGACTGGTTGCAAGGGCAATAGTGTCGAGAGATTCGAGTCTTATTTCGGCAAGCTGTTTTGCTACAAAGGGAACATATGAAGGATTGTTTGTTTTCCCTCGATAAGGCATCGGTGATAAATAAGGACTGTCAGTCTCAATTAAAAGTCGGTCAAGTGGAATAAAACGGGCGACTTCTCGAATATCTGCTGCATTTTTAAACGTAATTACGCCTGAAAAAGAAATGTAAAAACCAAGATCTAAAGCGGCTCTTGCTACTTCTTGAGTTTCTGTAAAACAATGAAATACACCACGTACATTTTTTCCCTTTGTCGCGGCAACTGCAATTTCTTCCTTCAAGATAGAAATCGTGTCATTCGAAGCATTTCTGGTATGAATAACAAGAGGCTTTCCAGTCAAGCCAGCCGCTCTGATGTGTACCCGAAAACGCTCGCGCTGCCATTCCATTTCCTTAAGTGTTCTCTCACCTAGTCGGTAGTAATCAAGGCCTGTTTCTCCTATTCCCACCACCCTTTCAAGTTTGGCCCGTCTAACAAGATCGTCAATATCCGGTTCCTGTACTTTTTCATTGTCAGGGTGTACTCCAACCGTGCACCAGAAATTGTCATAGGTTAATGCCAGTTGGTGAACGTCCTGAAATTCTTCAAGGGTGGTACAAATGCATAAAGCTCTTTCCACTTTCGCATCTTTCATAGCCTTACGGATTTCTGATATATTTTCTTTTAAGCTTGGATAACTTAAATGGCAGTGTGAATCTGTAAACATAAATTTATGTAGATGATATTCAAATCGTATCAGTAGCTCGACTGGCGCCCACATTAGGGCCTAAAAGCTCTTCAATTTTTGCTTTAAGTGTGCGTGATTTCTCTTCTACCGGAAACCGAACGCCAATTCCTTGCGTCTGGTTGCCAGCAGCATGGGGAGGTGTAATCCATGCCACTTTTCCGGTGATTGGATGACGTTGCGTTTCATCGGGAAGAGTTAACAAAACATAGACGTCATCGCCAAGTTTGTAATCGCGGGTGGTGGCAATGAATATTCCCCCTTCTTTAAACAACGGAATATAGGCAGTATATAGATCACTCTTTTCTTTGATTGACAACTGAATAATGCTGGGTCGGGATGCTGTGGTGGCAGGGCCTGAGATGGATTTTGTGCTCATGATGCTGATTTGGAAGTTGAATCTATTTTGATTAGCTGAATGCCAAGCTATACGGCAGTGAGTGCTGTCTTGGCACGACTTACCAAGGATTCAATCAGCAATCCCGGGTTATAAGGATGATCTACAGTGCGCGCAATAGCGTTGAGGTCCCTTGACCAATTTGCAAGGGCATACAACCCTGTTTCATCCAACTCTTGAGAAAAACGAACTGTTTTGCCGGCTGCTCTTACGGGAACTGCAGACAAGTCTTGAACACTGAAAAATCTGGGAACACCTCCCACCCGGATTGACCACAAATCATGGCAAAGCTTTTGCAGGGCAACAACCGCTAGGGCTGGTGGAAAATCCGCCAAGGCACTGACATCGCCATTAAGCATCGCTTTTGGGAAATCCTGCCATCGCTGTGCAGTCTCTTTAGCCGGGGTGGCTTGCGTCCAGTTCAGCACATCAGACGGTCTTCCGCCTGCTCTGAGCAAAAGTGTCTTCATGTCAGCCGAGTCTGATGGCTGGACTGCTTTTTGTGGTTTTTTATCTGTGCTACCCAGTCGAGCCGTTTCAGTTCCAAGCCAGCGTAAAGCCAGTTCAAAATCAGGCCACAGCATGGTGTGGCCAATGCATCGACTGCGAATGGTTGGCAGCAGTTGGTGCGCCGCTTCTGTTGCCAGAATGAACTTAACTGCCCCGGGTGGCTCTTCAAGAGTCTTCAGCAATGTGTTTGCTGTCACATGATTCATACGCTCGGCAGGAAATACCACAACCACCTTGGTCGTTCCACGTGAACGGGTGAACTGGGTAAATGAAACGGCTTCGCGCGCCGCATCCACCTTGATTTCCTTGCTGGGCTTGCGCTTTTTTCCGTCCAGCTCATCCTGCGTTTTTTCGTCTAGCGGCCAGCCCAGCGAAAGTGACAGTGTTTCAGGCATCAGCATGCACAGGTCTGCATGGGTATGAACCTCTACTGCGTGGCAACTTCCGCAGTGGCCGCAGGCACCGCGTGAAGTAGGCTGCTCGCACAACCAGGCAGTGGCCAACGCCAGCGCCAGTTCAAACTGCCCAAGACCTGACGGCCCCCCCAGCAGCCACGCGTGACCGCGTTGCGTCAGCAAACTTTCCAGTTGTGTCTGCAGCCATGGGGCCAGGTGTCGGCCTTGAAGAGTGAGTGTATTTGGGGTATTCATGGTCAGGCCACGGACTTTAGCCATCCCTTTTCAATAACCACCTGCATGACGCACTGCCAGACCGCATCCCGCGCCTGGGAAGCATCAATTCGCGCGAAGCGTTCGAAATGATCGCGCTGACGTTCCGCGTAGCCTTGCGCAACACGGCGAAAAAATTCTACCGGCTGCGATTCGAACCTGTCGGGAACACGGGCGTCAGCTAGGCGCAAGGCAGCATCTTCTGGAAGCAGGTCAAACCAGATCGTAAGGTCTGGCTCGATCACCGTTTCAACTTCAGGTTTCATCGGTTGATTGCCTGCCGGGTCGCCCAAAAGACCCTCATCAGTCTGCACCCAGCTTTCAAGTGTGGCCAGCACGCGTAGATTAAAACCGCGCCCCGCTCCTTGGTAGGCGAATGTGGCGTCGGTGAAGCGATCGCACAAGACCACCTCGCCACGCAGCAGCGCCGGTGCAATCACGCGCACCACGTGGTCACGGCGAGCTGCAAAAATCAGCAGCGACTCGGTCAGTGGATCCATGGCTTCTTCGAGGACCAGATTACGCAACTTTTCGGCGAGCAAAGTCCCGCCTGGTTCGCGCGTGAGCGTCACTGTGCGTCCTTCTGACGTGAAGGCGTTGGCCAGTGCTTCGATGTGCGTTGATTTTCCTGCGCCGTCGATGCCTTCAAAACTGATAAATAGGCCGTGATGGGTCATGATGATTTATCGGCCTCGAATGTATTTGTTGACAGCGCGGTTGTGGCCATCAAGGTTTTCGCTGAACTCGCTGGTGCCATCACCCCGAGAGACAAAATAAAGCGCTTTGGTCGATGCCGGCTGCACTGCCGCGAGCAATGCGGCTTTGCCCGGCATGGCAATCGGCGTTGGCGGCAAACCTGTCCGGGTGTAGGTGTTGTAAGGCGTATCCATCTGAAGATCGCGTTTGCGCAAGTTGCCGTCAAACCGGGCGCCCATTCCGTAGATCACAGTCGGGTCTGTTTGCAACGGCATGCCAATGCGAAGCCGGTTGGTAAAAACACCGCTGACCTGTTCGCGATCCGACGGCTTGCCGGTTTCTTTTTCCACAATGCTGGCCAGGATGAGCGCTTCGTCAGCTGACTTGAGTGGTGTTTCAAGGCTGCGCAAACTCCAGGCGGCGTCAAGTCGCCGGTCCATGGCCCGAGCCGCGCGCTTGAGAACGGCCAGATCGCTGGAGCCTTTGGCATAGGTATAGGTATCCGGGAAAAACCGGCCTTCCGGGTACACGCCTGGCTTTCCCATCTTTTCCATGATCATTTCAGGGCTTAGCGCAAGCGTGTCGGGCGTGAGCTGCTCTGCTTTTTGTAGTGCCTGCAAAACCTGGCTAAAGGTCCAGCCTTCCACCAGCGTGACGTTTTTAAGCGTTTCCTCACCGCGAACCAGCATGCTCAGCAATTTTCGGGGCGAGGTGCCGGGAACGATTTCATAACTTCCCGCCTTGATTAGACGGGCCTGTCGCGAGAAACGAAACCACGCCTGCAACAGTTGCACCGGTACTTCCGCACCGCTAGCCACCACAATATCTGCCACGCCATTGGCCGTGGTGCCCCGCTCGATTTCAAGGTCCACGACCTGAATTCCCGGTGGCAGCCGAAGCGGCATGGGAGCGTTGAGCCACCACATTGCCGCACCTAGCAGCAGCAGTGGTGCGGTAAACAGAAAAATCAATAAACTTTTAAAAACACGACGCACGACCCTACTACCTTTTCAACATCAATGCCAACGAACACCGGGCAATGATAATTCAGGCCAACTTCACTTCTATAGCGAATTTCTCATGACCATGACCAGCTCAATTCCTCAAATTTCGGGCGTCGTCAAGCTGACGCATCTCGGAATCATCCGCGCCGTTGGCGAAGACGCCGTCAAGTTCCTGCAGGGACAGCTCACACAGGACGTGGCGCAGTTGGGAACGACGCAAGCGCGCCTCGCGGCTTTTTGCAATGCCAAGGGGCGAATGCAGGCTAGTTTCATCGTTTTCAAGCGCAGTCCGGAAGAAGTTCTGCTGGTGTGCAGCCGCGATATTCTGGCCGCCACACTTAAGCGGCTTTCGATGTTTGTAATGCGTGCAAAGGCAAAACTCACCGACGCCACCGACAATTTTCTGCTGTATGGCTTGACGGGGTCTGCGATTGACCCCGTGGCAGTCAGTGCTCAGCCTGCGTGGACCAAGGTCGATGTTGATGAGGCAAACCTGATTGTTCTGTACCCAGGCGCCAGCCAACCAAGGACCCTGTGGTGCGCACCTGTCCATTGCGCAGTTCCTGATGGCAATCCCATTGACCTGGAAATGTGGAACTGGCTCGAAGTGCAATCGGGAATTGCCATGATCTGCCAGCCGGTATTTGAGTCTTTTGTGCCGCAAATGCTCAACTATGAATCGGTGGGTGGCGTGAATTTCAAGAAAGGTTGCTATCCCGGGCAGGAAATCGTTGCACGCAGCCAGTTTCGCGGCACGCTCAAGCGCCGTGCGTATGTTGTTCATACCGACAGCGATACGTCGCCTGTGCCAGGGCAAGAAGTTTTTCATGGTCAAGACCCTGACCAGCCTTGCGGTCTGGTCGCTGCATCCGCTGCGCACCCTGAGGGTGGTTTTGATGCGATCGTGTCGATTCAAACGGCGGCAGCGGCCGATGCCACAACACATTCGGGCGAAAAACGCCTGAGTTTGGGCAATCCGACAGGTCCGGCCCTGGCCCTGCTGCCACTGCCCTACCCTTTGCTTGAAGACATTTGAAGCCATGCGTCGCAAGGAAATGCAGGCATGTGCCTGATCGCCTTTGCCATCGGAGCTTCAGAGCGCTGCCCTTTGGTGATTGCCTCCAACCGTGATGAGTTTTTGGACCGCCCGACGCTGCCGCTTGGTCGCTGGAAAATGGATGGTGGACAGGAAATCATTTCTGGACGCGACCTGCGAGCAGGCGGAACCTGGCTGGGAACCTCTCCCCAAGGCCGGGTGGCATTTATTACCAACGTTCGCGAAGCCGAACCAAAAGTTGCCGCATTTTCTCGCGGCAAACTGGTGACACGCTGGTTGGAAAGCGACACAGATGCCGCATCATTTGCAGCCCTGCTTGAAAAAGACAGTCCCAACTACGGAGGATTCAACTTGGTCCTGGGTGATGTGATGCGCAATGAATGGACGTGGATGACCAACAGACCGTCCGTTTCTTTGTCTGGACTTCATTGCCAAACGCTGGAACGGGGCATTTACGGGCTGTCGAATGCAGCACTTGATACGCCATGGCTCAAGACACTTGCCCTGAAAACCGCGTTAAAGGTGTCGTTGCAGCAGGAAGCCAAGTCCGACTTGCAGGATGATTCGTGGCAAGACCCGCTTTGGACATCGCTCGCCAATCGCGTGCGATCCTCAATTGACAATTTGCCGATGACCCAATCCCGGCAAGCCATGGAAGCCGCCTTGTCCAGTGCATTTGTGGCGTTCCCGGAACATGGCTACGGCACGCGCACCAGCACGCTTTTGGTGGCCAGAAGCTTGTCAAAACCAATTCCAGGCAAATTCCTGCGAATTGACATGGCAGAACATACGTATCTGCATGACCGCATTGATGAAGTTCCTTCTGTGTCTTTCATATCCTTCAACATTTGATTATTTTCGTATCAAATTTCGAAAATAACCTGTAGATTACATTGAAATCAATTGCATTTGATTTCAACACAGCGTGCGGCCTCAAAGGGATTTGAACATTTCACTGCGCATGCTGTCCGCTTTAAAAAAAGGTTCTGCGCGCGTCATGAATCCTTCGCGCTGATAAAACGCTTGGTCTGCGCAGCGTGTGAGAAGCATTACTTCGTGATCACCGCGTTGCCGGGCCACACCGATAAGGGCCTCCAAAACGGCTTGACCCATGCCTGCACCCCGTAACGCGCGATGCACCACCAAGTGTTCTATCTTGCTCGAACCATTGCATTGCCCGAGCAGCCTGCCTGTCGCTATACGCTGCCCCAGCGCATTAAATCCCACTGCATAAATGGCTGAACTGTCATCTTCCTTCCATTCATTTTCAGGGGCACTTGTTTCCACAATTACAGACGCCTGGATGCTTGCGGCAACCAGCCCCAGTTCTGCCCAGTTGCCAAGCTTGATCTCCAGAATCGATTCACCCGCTTCAAACCTCTCGATCAGGCTGCGCAGACCGGGTGGTACAGGACGTGAGGTTTGCGACACAGGGTCGGCAAATACATACACAAGTTCACAGGTTATGAGCAGTTCATCATCCCTGAAAATCGCGCCGGTGAAAAGCATCGATGAATTACCGATTCGTTCGCACTTCAGCCCCACGACAAGCCGGTCGTCAAAGTGTGCCGAGCCGTGATATTCCACGCTGGCTTTCTTGACATACAGCTCCCCGCCCAGTAGAACCATAGCCTCTTCATAAGGAAGGGCCAAGGCGCGCCAGTAGTCGGTGATGGCGGTGTCAAAGTACATCAGGTAGTGCGCGTTAAAGACGATTTTTTGCATGTCCACTTCGGCCCAGCGAACGCGCAGGCGATGAATCAGCCGGAAATTATCAATCTTCATGGTGGGGTTTCAGGTGAAAGGCATGGCGCAACGCCCGGGCGGCGTCTGCATGGGCAAGGCGCGCCTCCGGAAGGAGGCGGCCCATCTTGATGAATTCATGGGTCACGCCCCGGTAGATTTCCAGGTCCACCGGCACGCTGGCGGCGCGCAGCCTGTCGGCATACAGCAGCCCTTCTTCGACCAGTGGATCGCATTCAGCCAGCCCAAACCAGGCCGGGGCCACATCGTCCATATGGCTGGCGTTGAGCGGCGCGAAACGCCAGTCTTCACGGTCTGCCGGGCTCCGCAAATAATGGTTGAAAAACCAGTTGATGTCCGCTTCGTCGAGCACAAATCCCTTGGCAAACCTGCGGTGCGAAGCCGTTTCCTGGTGGGATGCACAACCAGGATAAAACAGCAGTTGCAATTCCAGTGGCAGGCCGGTGTCCCGGGCCAGCAATGCGCACATCGCGGCCAGCGTGCCGCCCGCACTGTCGCCGCCAACGGCAAGCTGATGCCCATCAAGCCCCAGCTCAGCAGCGTGACCGACCAGCCATTCAAGCGTGTCCCAGGCGTCATGCGCTGCCACGGGAAACTTGTGCTCAGGCGCAAGCCGGTAATCCACCGACATCACAGCACAACCCGCCAGGTGGCTGAGTTGGCGGCACAGCCCGTCATGGGTGTTGATGCTGCCGATGGTGAAACCGCCGCCGTGAAAGTAAAGCAGCACTGGCAGTTTTTGCATCGATGGCGCATACAGCCGCGCGGCCACCACATGGCCGTCTCGCACCGGGATGCCGAAATCAACAACCCGAGGCAACGCCTGCTTGGGAAGCTCCAGAACATTTGATCCAGCTTCGTAAGCTGCGCGAGCCTGGACGGGCGTCAGCGTGTGAAACGGCGGACGATTGGCGCGAGCCATGCGGCTGAGAACATCGCGCATGGCTGGCGTCAACAGACTTTCTGGGCTACGGAAATGCATTTAGCTAAACAGCGTGAATAAAAATGAGGGGCTGGCCGATGCCAACAAACGTTCTATCGCCAAAGTGACCGTCTTCAGGGTTTGCATGTCGTTCAAGGGATGCTCCCGCCTTTAAGGTAAGGTTCACGTCAACAGCATCGCATCGTACAACGCAGAAAGACACACGACCATGGCCTTCATCTATTACGTCACCCAGGTTCAGTTTGAGTTTGGCGCCATCAAACTGCTCAAGCAGGAATGTGAACGTGTCGGCATTACCCGTCCAATGGTCGTGACCGATCCGGGCGTCAAGGCGGCGGGCATTTTGCAAAAAGCGCTGGACGCCCTGCCTGGCTTGAAAGTCACGGTGTTTGACCAGACGCCTTCGAATCCGACGGAAGCCGCTGTACTGGCGGCAGCCGAACTCTACAAGACCAGTGGATGTGACGGCCTGATCGCCGTCGGTGGCGGCTCGGCGATTGACTGCGCCAAGGGCGTGGCGATTGCGGCCACGCACGAAGGCCTACTCACCAGTTACGCCACCATCGAAGGCGGCTCGTCCAAAATCACCGACCGCGTTGCACCGCTGATTGCCGTGCCCACTACCAGCGGCACTGGCAGCGAGGTGGCGCGCGGCGCCATTATCATCGTCAACGACCACCGCAAGCTTGGCTTTCACTCTTGGCACTTGGTGCCGAAAACCGCGATTTGCGACCCTGAACTGACGTTCGGTCTGCCCCCTGGCCTGACCGCTGCCACGGGCATGGACGCGATTGCGCACTGCATGGAAACCTTCATGTCAGCCGCCTTCAACCCGCCGGCCGACGGCATTGCACTGGACGGCCTGACTCGCGGCTGGGCGAACATCGAGCGCGCGACGCGCGATGGCAGTGACCGCGAGGCACGTTTGCACATGATGAGCGCGTCGATGCAGGGCGCCATGGCGTTCCAAAAAGGATTGGGCTGTGTGCATTCCCTGAGCCATAGCCTGGGCGGCGTGGACCCGCGACTGCACCATGGTTCGCTCAATGCGCTGTTTCTTCCGGCAGTGGTCCGCTTCAACGCCGAAGCGGCGTCAGTGCAGAAGGAGCACCGGCTTGACCGCATGGCCCGGGCGATGGGACTGGCCACGGGCAGCGACATTCCCGATGCCATCCGGGCCATGAATGCCCGGCTCGGCCTGCCATCGGGCCTTGCCGCAGTGGGCGTGACCGAGAGCCAGTTCAAAGCCGTGATCGATGGCGCCATGGTCGATCACTGCCATATGACCAATCCGCGCATTGCCACGCGCGATGATTACCAGCGCATGCTGCTCGAATCGATGTGAGACGGCTTCAAGCAGCCATGCGGGAAGCTGGATCAGCTCAATCAATGGCAAGCCAGCGCCAGCGCGGCCATGGTAGCAGTCACATTCCGCGTCTTGAAGTGAAAGTACCCCTGCGCAAACAGCACTGAAACGCGGGGGTGGCGATGCTTGCCAGCTCGCTGACAACTATTTTTTCAATCCGCCCAGCTTGCTGAAAGCCGACGCCATGGCAGAAGGCGAAACGGGCTGCAAAACGCCGGATCGCCCGTCGCCCCGGTTTTGCGCACCGCGCTGGTCACGGTTGGCGCCCTCAAAGCGGTTGTCGCGCGGGCCGTCACGGCGCGCTGGCGCAGCGTCCAGCTTCATGGTCAGGGCGATACGCTTGCGCGCCACGTCGACCTCGGTGACGCGCACCTTGACGATGTCGCCAGTCTTGACGACTTCGCGCGCGTCGGTCACGAACTTGTTGGACAGCTGGCTGACATGCACCAGACCGTCCTGGTGCACACCAATGTCGATGAATGCGCCGAAAGCTGCCACGTTGCTGACTGTGCCTTCCAGCAGCATGCCGGGCTGAAGGTCCTTGATATCCTCCACGCCGTCGTTAAAGCGCGCCACCTTGAAGTCCGGGCGCGGGTCGCGAGCCGGCTTTTCAAGCTCGGCCAATATGTCTTTAACGGTGATGACGCCGAATTTTTCATTCGCAAACAACTCGGGTTTCAGCGTCTTGAGCATCTCGGCGCGGCCCATCAGTTCGGTTACCGGCTTGCCGGTGTGCGCCATGATTGTTTCGACCACCGAATAGGTTTCAGGGTGCACGCCGGTCATGTCCAGCGGATTCGTACCGCCACGCAAGCGCAAAAATCCCGCGCTTTGCTCAAAGGTCTTGGCGCCCAGCCCCGTCACCTTGAGCAGGTCGGCACGGCTGGCAAACGCGCCGTTCGCATCGCGCCAGCGCACCACCGACTTGGCCACCGTCTGACTCAGCCCCGACACACGCGCCAGCAGCGGCACGCTGGCGGTGTTCAGGTCCACGCCGACGCTGTTCACGCAGTCCTCGACCACCGCGCTCAGGCTGCGCGCCAGGTCGCTCTGGTTCACGTCGTGCTGGTACTGGCCGACGCCAATCGATTTTGGGTCGATCTTCACCAGTTCGGCCAGCGGGTCCTGCAGGCGCCGCGCAATACTGGCCGCGCCACGCAGACTCACATCGACATCGGGCATTTCCTGGCTGGCAAACTCGCTGGCTGAATAGACCGATGCACCTGCTTCGCTAACCACTACTTTTTCGATAGCTGCTGGCGCTTGCCCAGCGTGCGCTGACGCCTGTTTTTCCATAATTTTCATCAAATCACCAGCCAGCTTGTCGGTTTCACGGCTGGCCGTGCCGTTGCCAATGGCAATCACGTTAACGCCGTGCTTTTCGCACAGCTTCGCCAGCGTATGCAGCGAGCCGTCCCAGTCCTTGCGCGGCTCATGCGGAAACACCGTGGCGGTTTCGACCAGCTTGCCGGTCATGTCGACCACCGCCACCTTCACACCAGTGCGAATGCCCGGGTCCAGCCCCATCACGACGCGCGGTCCGGCGGGTGCGGCCAGCAGCAAATCGCGCAGGTTGTCGGCAAACACCTTGATGGCGACCTTCTCGGCGTCTTCACGCAGGCGGGTGAACAGGTCGCGCTCCAGCGACAAACTGAGCTTGACGCGCCAAGTCCAGGCAACGCACTTGCGCAGCAGGTCATCGGCCGGCCGCGCCTTGTGGCTCCAGCCCAGGTGCAGGGCAATCTTGCCTTCGGCAATGCTCGGCTTGCCGGCTTCGGGTGGCACCGGCAGCACCAGCTTGGCATCCAGGATTTCCAGCCCCCGGCCGCGAAACACGGCCAGCGCACGGTGCGAGGGCACGCGGCCGATCGGCTCGTCGTAGTCAAAGTAATCGCGAAACTTGGCCGTGTCGGCCTGGTGTTCATCCTTGCCGCTGACCAGCTTGGACGACAACAGGCCTTCGCTCCAGAGCCACTGGCGCAGCGATTGGACCAGCAGCGCGTCTTCTGCCCAGCGCTCGCTCAAAATGTCGCGCACACCGTCGAGCACCGCTTGCACGGTGGTGAAGTCGTCGCCACTTTCATTTTTTTCTGCCTTGACGAAAGCCTGCGCTTCTTCCAGGGGATGGAGCGACGGATTGGAGAACAGCCCGTCAGCCAGCGGTTCAATCCCGGCTTCACGCGCCATCTGGCCCTTCGTGCGGCGCTTGGTCTTGTAGGGCAGGTAGAGGTCTTCCAGATCCTGCTTGGCGGCTGCCGCCTCGACCAGCATGCGCAACGCGGGTGTCAGTTTGCCCTGCTCGTCAATATTTCTCAATACCGTTTCACGCCGGTCTTCGAGTTCACGCAAATAGGACAGCCGTTGTTCGAGTTCGCGCAGCTGAATGTCGTCCAGCCCCCCGGTGGCTTCCTTGCGGTAGCGCGCAATAAAGGGCACCGTGGCGCCGCCGTCGAGCAGTTCCACGGCGGTCTTGATCTGGTGTTCATGGACCCTGATTTCGGCTGCAATCTGGCGAATGATTTTCTGCATGTGGTCTCTTGTTGAGATTTTTCGGGCTGCCGCCAGCAGCCGTTCCTGTGCCTACTGACGCCAAAGGGCGGAATTGTCCCACAGTCAAAAACAGGTTGTGCGCCGATAATTCCGCTTTGCGCCTGCGCCATCCATACCAATTAAAAAGGGAGTTATCCATGCGTTTTCGCACCATTCTTTTGATCGTTGCCATCCTGATGCTGGCCGGCTTCGTGGCCTTGAACATCGATGTCTTTACCCAGCCCAACCCCTTGAGCCTGGGCTTTACGACCATCAATGTGCCACTCGGACTGGTGATGCTGGGTCTGTTGCTCGCGACCCTTATCATTTTCCTGGGCAGCACCATCTACATGCAAAGCCGGCATGTGCTTGAAGGACGCACGCATACCCGAGAACTCAATGCCCAGCGCGAACTTGCCGACAAGGCCGAAGCCTCCCGCTTCACGGAATTGCGCTCCTATCTTGAAGCGCAGGCGCTGACAGAGCAACATCGCGAAACGGCTTTGGGAACCGTCATGGCCGACCGTTTTGCCCAGCAGCAACAAGTCTTGCTGGCCCGCATGGAACAGATGGACAACACCTTGGCCGCCTACATGGGCGAACTGGAACAACGCCTGGGGCAGCGCGCTTCAACCATCAATCTGCCGCACGACAACAGCACCACCTTCAGATAAGCTTCGGCCATGCAAGACATGGCTGAAGTAACTTGATCGCCCTCCTCCAACGGATTTTCAAAGGCATCCTGTTTGCACCCTTGGCGGTGTTCCTGCTGTTCGAGGAATGGGGCTGGGAACCGCTGGCGGCAGGCTTCGCGGCGCTGGGCCGGCTGCCAGTGTGGCGGCAGATCGAGCGGCTGATCATTCGTTTGCCGCCCTGGGCAGCCCTGTTGGCGTTTTGCGTTCCGGTGCTGCTGCTCATTCCCGTCAAGCTGCTGGCGCTGTTCCTGTTGGGCAAGGGTCACATTGGCGTGGGCCTCGGCCTGGTGGTATCGGCAAAAGTCGCAGGCACCGCATTGGCTGCGCGCCTGTTCCAGTTGACTGAGCCGGCCCTCATGCAAATGGGCTGGTTCTCGCGTGTGTACCCACCGTGGAAGGCATGGAAAGACCGGATGCTGCGGCAGGTCCGCGTTTCGTGGCCCTGGCGTTTGGGAAGGCGCATGAGGCATATGACAAAAGGCGCGCTGGTTCGTCTCTGGAATGCCGTCAGGCAAAGAATACCCGAGGAACATAAATAGCCCTGTGTGTCTCAATAGACAAAAATAATAGCAATAAATGTCCGTCTATATTGCGCAAGAGCCATTTTCGGCTTGAAAAAGGCAATGTCGTCAGGCCGGCACGCTCACATCACCACAGGCACTGATTGCTGGCGTTGCTGGCCCGAGAAAAACGTCCACAGCAGCAAGGTGGCGTCCGGTCCTTCAGGCGCGCTGTAGTCCAGGCTGCCTTCGCCGCCGCTCCATGCGTGGCCCAGCCCGTCAATCTCGCACTTGACCAGCATCGGCTTTCGGCCAGCGTAATAGGTTGTCGTCTTGTACGCATGGCGCGGACTTCGGCCGCTGCTGCGCCCGGCGTAGCTGCGCACCACGGGCTGGGCGCTGGTGATCCAGGGCGCGTCAACGATTGAAAATTGCGCGCTCAAGTTGTCCACATTGACGCGGCGCACCACCGAATCGCTTTTGCCCTGGATCAGCATGACCGGCATGCCAGGAAAATGCAGCTTGCTGTCACTGAACTCGCTCACCGCATCCCGGTGGTGCACGCCAGCGCCCTGCTGCATCGCCTGGAAGCCGCTTATCGGCGAGTCACTGGTGCCATAGACCGGCGCCGAATGCAGGCCAGCCGCGGCAATCAATTGCGGATGGCGCAAGGCCAAAATGGTCGCCAGGCCAGCCCCGGCAGACAGGCCCGCCGCATAGGTTCGCTTGGTGTCGAGTTGATGCCGGGCGCGTACCTGCTTGATCATTTCAGCAATCAGCGCGACATCGCCATGGCCTTGCTGGGTGGCGCGCCGGTACCAGTGCCAGCAACGGTTCGCGTCAGCGGCCGCCGACTGCTGCGGATACAGCACTGCGAAGCCCTTGCGCTCGGCCAGCTGGTTCATGCGGGTGGAAGCGGCGAAATCGGTCGCGGTTTGCTTGCATCCGTGCAACATCACGACCAGTGGAAGCGGCGCATTGGCAACGCCTGACGGCAGGTAAAGCCAGTACATCATCCTGCGCGCTGGCGCCAGCCCTGTACCCGGCAAGCTGAAAAATGCTTTCTTCCAGCTTCCGGGCAGTGCCGGCAGGAGCGCGACTGCGGGCTGGGCTGGCACAGCAGCCGCCCTACGGCGTGGCTTTGCAGTTTTTACCACCGGGGGTTTTACCGGCTTCAGCGCCTTGACGATTTTCAGGGTGGCGGGTCGAACAGCCTTGGCCACATTGGCAGGTTTTGTCATTTTGACCTGCGGTGCCCGGGCCGCTGTCGTCAACAGGCTTTTGAAGAGTTGACGACCCTGTGCCTGCTGGGCCTTGCCAACACGGCGCAGATTCTTGAGCCAGAGGCTGGTCAGACTTTTTGTCATGGAAATTTTGGCTTTGTGAACTGTCAAAAGGTCTGAAATGGGGTCGATCTCGTTAACGCCATGCGCCGGCTCCTGATTGCTCAACCGCTGGCTGTATTTTGCTGCAATGCAGCATAATTTTTTGTAAGCACTTTTCCCCAGATACAAGGCACGGCGATAAAAAAACCGGGTGGCGGGATAATTAGCCCATCGCAGCACGACAGCGCTCAACTCTTTTTTCTGCCTGGATTTTTTCTATGACCTCGCCCGACTTCCTGACCGCCGCACTGTATAAATTTGTTGAAATGCCCGATTTTGCTGCGCTGCAGGCACCGTTGCTGGACTGCTGCGAGTCGCACGGCGTCAAGGGCACATTCCTGCTGGCATCCGAAGGCATCAACGGCACGATTGCCGGAACGCCTGAAGGCGTGCAAGCGGTGCTGGGCTTTCTGCGCAACGACCCGCGCCTGGCCAAGCTGGAGCACAAAGAAGCGCATGCCGCGCAGATGCCGTTCTATCGCATGAAAGTACGGCTGAAAAAGGAGATCGTCACGTTGGGTGTCCCCGACGTGAATCCGGCGTTGATGGCCGGCCAGTACGTCAAGCCGCAGGACTGGGACAAGTTGCTGGCCGACCCGGCGCTGGTGCTGGTCGATACCCGTAATGACTATGAGGTGGCCATCGGTACCTTCCAGAATGCGATCAATCCGGCTACCCACAGCTTTTCCGAGTTGCCCGCGTGGGTCGAAAAGCAAATGGCCGAAGGCGGCGCGCTGGCGCCGGTGGATGGCAAGAAGCCACGCGTCGCGATGTTCTGCACCGGAGGCATCCGCTGCGAAAAATCCACCGCCTTCATGCGGGCACAGGGTTTCGAAGAGGTCTACCACCTTGAAGGCGGCATTCTCAAATACCTTGAAACCATGCCCGAGGCAAACAGCCGCTGGCAGGGCGAATGCTTTGTGTTTGACGAGCGGGTCTCGGTCGGCCATGGACTTCAGCCGGGCGACTTCACGCTGTGCCGGTCCTGCCGCGACCCGTTGAGCGCCACAGACCGTCAATCACCGTTGTATGAACTCGGCGTGAGCTGCGCACACTGCCACGACCGCACCACCGACGTGCAAAAACATGGCTACCGTGAACGCCAGCGCCAGGTCGGTCTGGCGGCCAAGCGCCATCAAGCGCACATAGGTGTGCGGCAACCGGGCAGCGACTGACATGACCCCAATTTCGGCCCTGGCGGCTTTTGCCGAACGTACTCAGCCCCTGCCTGTGCTTTATTCCTTTCGCCGATGCCCGTATGCAATGCGGGCGCGGCTGGCCATCGCAACCAGTGGTGTGCGCTGCGAATTGCGTGAGGTCGTGTTGCGCAACAAACCCGCCGACCTGCTGGCAGCGTCTCCCAAGGCCACGGTTCCCGTGCTGGTGCTGCCCGGCGGCCAGGTGATCGAGCAGAGCCTGGACATCATGCACTGGGCGCTGACACAACATGACCCGCACAACTGGCTCGCGTCAGATGGCGATACGCTGAACGCCATGCGCGCGCTGATCGCTGACAACGACGGAGAGTTCAAGCAACACCTGGACCGCTACAAGTACCCGAACCGTTACAGGCACGAGCATGCTGGTGACGAGCAATTCTTTGCCCAGTCGAACCGACTGAACGCAGAGCGTTGGCTCATGACGCTACAAAGCCGTTTAAGCGTTTTTGGCTGCCACGCCTGGTTGTTTGGCGAAGCACCAAGCCTGGCCGACATGGCCATCCTGCCCTTTGTCCGACAGTTTGCGCACACCGACCCAGCCTGGTTTGATGCCCGGCCTTGGCCGCACCTGAAGGCATGGCTGCTTGACTGGCAGACCGGACCGCTGTTCCAGCAGGTCATGGAAAAGTATCCGCCATGGCAGCCAGGCGAAACGGGCATTGCGTTCGGCTTAGTGGCTGAACAGAAGCTTTATTCTTAAGCCTTTCAGGTCAATTGCGCTTATCCCACGGGCATATCCAGCTATTTATTCAATAGCAAATATGAGTTTTCTAAAGCTCTGGCGCAATGGACTCTGCGTACTCACACAAGGCACCCAGAATGGCCTCGCCCCGCTCGTCCGCGGTTTCTGTCAAGGTGTCAATGGCTTCAAACAGCGCATCGACATTGCGCGCTCCACCCTCGCCTTCGAGCAGCCATGCGGCCCGATGCGCGTCCCAACGGGCTGCATCTTGCGGATTGAGGCTTTGCGGAAAATTGCGGGCGCGGTAGCGAAACACCAGTTCGGGCAAACGCTCGTCGTCAAACCCCATGCGGCTGTGCGCCAATTCATCAGCCGACATCGCGCGCAGTTGGTTCAGCCTGCGGCGGTCATCGTTGCCAATGAAGCCGCCATACAGGTCTTCATCCACGTCCGGCATGTCTTGCGCCGAACGCTGGAAAACCTCTGACCACAGCGCGCTCATATCGGGCAGACCAGCGGCAATTTCGGCATGGCGCAGCGCCAGATCCTTGTCAATGCCCCAACGCGCGGCCATCGCTGGGGTTAATGTCTGTAGATTACGTACGACCATGGGCGACTTGTTCAGGTGCACTGACTTGATCGGCAGGCGCGCCACGCCCTCGGGCAATTCAGCCGATTTACTGAACAGCCGCAAGCGTAAAGTGGCCACGTCGAGCAACATCAATTCGCTCGGGTCATGCGCCAGGTCCCAGGCCAGCACTTCATTTTTATTCGCCAGATGGGCAGCCAGCGGAAACATGATCGCCAGACAACCGCGCTCAGGCGAAAACATGCCCGAGACATGCAAAAAAGGCTTGGACAGCTGTGACGTTGCCGGCAGACCCAGTTCAGAAAGCACGCGGGTCTTCTTGTGCAGCCCCAGGCAAAAGTCGAACAGCTTGGGTTGCGCCGAGCGGATCAACCGGGCCAGTGCAATCGTGGCGCGCACATCCGACAGCGCATCGTGCGCAGTTTCATGCATCAAGCCATTGGCGCGCGCCAGATCTCCGAGCTTAAAGCTGGGCTTGCCATCTTCTTTCAGCGGCCATTTAATTCCGTCAGGCCGAAGCGCATAGGCCATGCGCACCACATCGAGCAGGTCCCAGCGGCCACAGTCGTTTTGCCATTCACGGCCGTAGGGCTCGATCAGGTTTCGCCAGAACATGAACCGCGTCACCTCATCGTCAAAGCGAATGGTGTTGTAGCCCACGCCGATCGTGCCGGGCAGCGCCAGCACTTGCTCAATCTGCGCTGCGAACGCATGCTCCGGCACACCCTGCACCAGACAATGCTGTGGTGTGATGCCGGTCAGCATGCACGACGTCGGGTCAGGCAGGTAGTCGTTGGCCGGCTGGCAGTAAATCATCAACGGCTCGCCGATCTCGTTGAGTTCGGCATCGGTGCGAATACCGGCAAACTGTGCTGGCCGATCGCGCCGGGGATTCAGGCCGAAAGTTTCGTAGTCATGCCAGAAAAATGTGTGGGAATCCATGGGCCGGTTTTTCCAGTTTTTTTAATAAAAAGAGCTTTTTTCGCATACGGCACATACGCATACAGCTATTATTTTAATAGCAAAAAGAAAAAGGCCGATAGCTTGATGCTACCGGCCTTTTTTAGCCTGCCAGCCTGTCAAGGCAGGCATCGAACGATCAGCTCGCTTCTGCGGCTTCCGGCTCTGGCTTGGCGCGGCCTTCGCGCTTGGGCAGCGGCTGGATGTCCAACTCGACTTCGCCGTTTTCCACGCCTTTTTCGTCGGTCGTGACCTTCATGTCCACCGTCAGTCGACCGCCTTCGGTCAGGCGGCCAAACAGCAGCTCGTCGGCCAGCGCACGGCGGATGGTGTCCTGAATCAGCCGCTGCATCGGACGCGCGCCCATGAGCGGATCAAAACCCTTCTTGCCCAAATACTTGCGCAGCGTATCGGTGAAGGTCACCTCGACCTTTTTCTCGGCCAGTTGGGTTTCAAGCTGCAGCAGGAACTTGTCCACCACGCGCAAGATGACAACAGCGTCGAGCGCCTTGAAGCTCACCACCGCATCCAGGCGGTTGCGGAACTCTGGCGTGAACAGGCGTTTGATGTCGGCAATCTCGTCGCCGGCTTCGCGCGGATTAGTGAAGCCGATGGTCGCCTTGTTCATGGTCTCGGCGCCCGCATTGGTCGTCATGACGATGATCACGTTACGGAAATCGGCCTTGCGCCCGTTGTTATCTGTCAGCGTGCCATGGTCCATGACCTGCAACAGCACGTTGAAGATGTCCGGATGCGCTTTTTCGATTTCGTCGAGCAGCAGCACACAATGCGGCTTCTTGGTGACCGCTTCGGTCAGCAGCCCGCCCTGGTCAAACCCGACATATCCCGGAGGCGCGCCAATCAGGCGGCTCACGGCGTGGCGCTCCATGTATTCGGACATGTCGAAGCGGATCAGCTCGATGCCCATGATGTAGGCAAGTTGCTTGGCCGCTTCGGTCTTGCCGACGCCCGTGGGGCCAGAAAACAGGAAAGAGCCAATCGGCTTGTCTTCCTTGCCCAGACCGGAACGCGCCATCTTGACGGCTGAGGCCAACACGTCGAGTGCCTTGTCCTGGCCGAACACCACGCTTTTCAGGTCGCGTTCCAGCGTTTTGAGCTTGCCGCGGTCATCATTCGAGACATTGGCAGGCGGAATGCGCGCGATCTTGGCGACGATTTCCTCCACCTCGGTCTTGGTGATGGTTTTCTTGCGCTTGTTAGCCGGCAAAATGCGCTGGGCAGCGCCCGCCTCGTCAATCACGTCAATCGCCTTGTCAGGCAAATGGCGGTCATTGATGTACTTGGCGCTGAGTTCAGCGGCTGCTTGCAGGGCGGCCACGGCATATTTGACACCATGGTGCTCTTCAAAGCGCGACTTCAGCCCCTTGAGGATGTCGACGGTTTCCTGCACTGTCGGCTCGACGACATCGACCTTCTGAAAGCGCCGCGACAAGGCCGCGTCTTTTTCGAAGATGCCGCGGTACTCAGTGAAGGTGGTCGCACCAATGCACTTGAGCTGGCCCGAGCTGAGGGCTGGTTTCAGCAAATTGGACGCATCCAGCGTGCCGCCAGAAGCCGCACCAGCGCCGATCAGCGTGTGGATTTCGTCGATAAACAAGATGCCGTTCGGCTTGTCCTTCAAGGACTTGAGCACACCCTTGAGGCGTTGCTCAAAGTCGCCACGGTACTTGGTGCCGGCCAGCAACGCGCCCATGTCGAGCGAATAGACCTGTGCCTCGGCCAGGATCTCGGGCACGTCTTTTTGCGTGATGCGCCAGGCCAGGCCCTCGGCAATTGCGGTCTTGCCCACGCCGGCTTCACCCACCAGAAGAGGGTTGTTTTTGCGTCGGCGGCACAGGATCTGGATCACACGCTCAACCTCATAGTGCCGGCCAATCAGCGGGTCGATCTTGCCTTCCTTGGCAAGCTGGTTGAGGTTCACGGTGTACTGCTCAAGCGGCGACGCTTTTTCATTCTTCTCGCCACCTTCTTCGTTTTCAGCAGCGCTCTCGCCGGTTTTGGTCGGCTCGGGCGGATCGCTTTTCTTGATGCCGTGGGCAATGAAATTCACCACATCAAGGCGTGTGACACCCTGCTGGTGCAGGTAATACACCGCATGCGAGTCCTTTTCGCCAAAAATGGCAACCAGCACGTTGGCGCCGGTCACTTCCTTTTTTCCACTGCCAGTGGACTGCACATGCATGATGGCACGCTGGATCACACGCTGGAAACCCAAGGTGGGCTGCGTGTCAACATCGTCGCTGCCAGCCACCTGTGGCGTGTTGTCTTTAATGAAATTGGCAAGCGATTTGCGCAAATCATCCACATTGGCTGAGCAGGCGCGCAGCACTTCAGCGGCACTTGGGTTGTCCAGCAAGGCCAGCAGCAAGTGCTCGACGGTGATGAACTCGTGGCGTTGCTGGCGTGCCTCGACAAACGCCATGTGCAAGCTGACTTCTAATTCCTGGGCGATCATAGATTTTCCTTTCGGCTTGCTTGGGTAACTACTTAACTTGTCTGTTCGGGACTTGAAAGAATATTGGCCGATTTTGCCGTTATTCAATGGGCTCGCTGACACATTGCAACGGATGACCGTTTTTTCTCGCGGCTTCGGTCACCTGGTCTACCTTGGTAGCAGCAACATCCCTGGAGAAAACTCCGCAGATTCCTTTTCCGTCAAGGTGAATCTTGAGCATGATCTGGGTCGCGGTCTCACGGTCCTTGCTGAAAAATTCCTGAATGACCACCACCACAAACTCCATGGGCGTGTAGTCGTCATTGAGAAGCACCACTTGGTACATCTGCGGCGGTTTGGTTTTTTGCGGGCGGCGTTCTAGCACCACCGAGTCCGCGCCATTGACATCAGCGGGCCTGACGACAGCGGGACTTGGCGGCTGAGCCGGCGATTTGGGGGGTTTTGTTGCCATGGAATTCATTCTAGCCATCGGTACCGTTCATTGCATCAGACAAATCAATTGGTGGTGTGCAGGCAAAGTTCAAGCCTTGAGTTGCAGGTTCATACTGCGGACATGTCCGGCATAAAAAAACCGCCTCGGGATCGCTCCCGGGCGGTCTGCATGGTTTTTAAAGGGCAATCCGCTTACATATGGTCAACCATGACCTGGCCAAATCCAGAGCAGCTTACCTGCGTTGCGCCGTCCATGAGGCGGGCAAAATCATAGGTGACCTTCTTGGAGTCAATCGAGTGCTCCATTGAACTGATAATCAAATCGGCTGCCTCAATCCATCCCATGTGACGCAGCATCATTTCAGCAGACAGGATCAGTGAACCGGGATTGACGTAATCCTTTCCAGCGTATTTTGGTGCCGTGCCATGGGTGGCTTCAAACATGGCGATGGTGTCACTGAGATTGGCCCCCGGCGCAATGCCGATGCCGCCTACCTGAGCCGCCAATGCGTCGGAAATATAGTCGCCGTTCAGGTTGAGCGTGGCAATCACGCTGTACTCGGCCGGGCGCAGCAGGATTTGTTGCAGGAAAGCATCGGCGATCACGTCCTTGATAACGATATCCTTGCCGGTTTTGGGGTTCTTGAGCTGGCACCATGGTCCGCCATCGATCAGTTCGGCGCCAAACTCCTTTTGCGCCAAGGCATACGCCCAGTCGCGAAAGCCGCCTTCGGTGAACTTCATGATGTTGCCTTTGTGCACGATGGTCACGCTGGGCTTGTCGTTGTCGATGGCGTACTGGATCGCTTTGCGCATGAGGCGTTCAGTGCCTTCACTGGACACCGGCTTGATGCCAATACCCGAAGTTTCTGGAAAGCGAATCTTCTTGACACCCATTTCGTCCTGTAGGAACTTGATGAGCTTTTTGGCCTTGTCGCTGCCTGATTCAAATTCAATACCGGCGTAAATGTCTTCAGAATTTTCGCGAAAGATCACCATATTCGTTTTTTGCGGCTCCTTGACCGGCGACGGCACACCGGCAAAGTACTGTATGGGGCGCAGGCAGACATACAGGTCCAGTTCCTGGCGCAGCGCCACGTTCAGGCTGCGAATACCACCACCCACGGGCGTCGTCAGCGGGCCCTTGATTGACAACACATAGTCCTTCACGGCATGCAGCGTTTCTTCGGGCAGCCACACGTCGGGTCCATAGACCTTGGTGGCTTTTTCACCGGCAAACACTTCCATCCACTGAATTTTCTTCTTGCCGCCATACGCCTTGGCAACCGCAGCATCAACCACTTTGAGCATTACAGGGGAAATATCGACACCCGTGCCATCGCCCTCTATGAACGGAATGATGGGCTCGTCAGGCACATTCAGTGAGTTGTCTGGATTGACAGTGATTTTCTCGCCTTGGGCGGGCACCTTGATGTGCTGGTACATGTGCTGAAGTCTCCGGTAAGCCTGGATGACGCACCTGGCAGGCGCGTTGCTTCAGGGAATTAAGGTGAAAGCCGCATAAATTTTAGTCCCAAAATATTTAGCGAAGATATTTGCGGCGGCTGTCAACGCAATGAAAACTGCCTCGTTATGGAAAGGACTCCGAAAGGTTCGGGGTGTTTTCAAACGATAACTTGCCTTACCAATTTCTCAAGGAATTCCAAATGAACAAGATCCTCGCTGCCCTCGTTGCTACCCTTTTTGCTGTCGGCGCTTACGCACAAACGCCTTCTGCCGCACCAGCGAAGCCCGCAATGCCAGCAGTTACAGCAATGCCAGCCGCCACTGCCACCCCAGCAATGCCAGCGGCCTCAGCACCCATGGCAAAAGCCAAGCCAGCAGCCATGACCAAGGAAGAAAAAGCCGCCGCCAAAGCTGCCAAAAAGGAAAAAACCAATGCTGCGAAGAAAGCAAAGGCAGACGCCGCCATGGCCAAGAAAGAAGCAGCAGCCAAGAAAAGCTGAAAACCAGCAACACAGCCTCCCGCTTCAGTCAAAATGCCCGCCTAGTGCGGGTTTTTTTTGGCCGGTTTTAATGACGGCGATCAAACTTTAAGGGTAGATACGTATGGGGTTCAAGAACTGCTTTTCCAATATACCGGCCAAGGTCTGCCGCTTTGTAGGTGCCATGGTGGCAGTGACCACATTCTTGCTGCCAGGATTAACCGCTGCGCAAGAGGCGCCCCAATTAACGCTTCAGCGTGTCAAGCTCAACGCCGGCATGTATGTGATTGACGCCCAACTGGCAGTAACACCCCAGCAGCGCCAGATTGGCTTGATGCAGCGCAAGGACATGCCTCAGCATGAAGGCATGCTCTTTGTGTTTGAACAAGCCACCGAACAATGCTTCTGGATGAAAAACACGCTGCTGCCCCTGACCGCTGCCTTTGTGGCCGATGACGGCACGATCGTGAACACGGCGGATATGAAACCTGAAACCACTGATTCGCACTGTTCAGCCAAGCCGGTTCGCTATGTCCTGGAAATGAACAAGGGATGGTTCGCCAAAAAAGGCATCAAGCCGGGCAGCAAGTTGTCAGGGACGATGTTTGAGGGTCAGCGCTGAACCACGCACATTGAGAGCCAGCGCAGCAAAAAGCCGACGTTGCGTCGGCTTTTTGCTGGCTAACCAAGGTCAGTCTTTAAGCATCGAATATCAGGAAAAGTTGCTTTCGGCAAATTCCCAGTTCACAAGGCTGGAGAGGTAAGTTTCAACAAACTTGGGGCGCTGGTTGCGGTAATCAATGTAATACGCATGTTCCCATACGTCGACCGTCATAAGGGCCTTATCGCCTGTGGTCAGCGGGGTACCTGCGGCGCCAGTGTTAACAATGTCCACGGTGCCGTCAGCTTTTTTCACCAGCCAAGTCCAGCCTGAGCCGAAATTGCCGACAGCGGACTTGACAAAGGCCTCTTTGAACGCTGCGTAGGAACCGAATTTTGCATTGATGGCTTCAGCCAGCGCACCACCTGGCTCGCCGCCGCCTGCAGGCTTCATGCAACTCCAGAAAAATGTGTGGTTCCATATCTGGGCGGCATTGTTGTAAACGCCACCACTGGATTTCTTGACGATCTCTTCGAGCGTCATCGACTCGAACTCGGTGCCTTTTTGCAGGTTGTTGAGGTTCGTGACGTAGGCGTTATGGTGCTTTCCATAATGGTACTCAAGGGTTTCCTGGCTGTATTGCGGAGCCAGTGCGTCCATGGCATACGGCAGCGGGGGGAGCGTGTGTTCCATATTTTCCTCGTGGGGTTGATGAGATGTCCATTGACATTCAAAGGACATTGTAAAAACTAAATCAGCCGCCGTGCAGCGACCGTCAAATCGACCTGCCCATCGGCAAGGATAGCGCGCACCGGCTGGCCGGGATGAATGGCTTTCACGCTGGTGATGGCATGCCCTTCAAGGTCGGCAATCCAGGCATATCCACGCTGCAGTACCAGATGCGGATCCAGCATGTCAAGCCGCAGTTGGGCGCGTTCCAGACGATGCTGGCAGTGTGTCAAACGGGTCGAAACCAGCTTTGGAAAATCATTGCCGAGGTTTTCCAACCGATACTTTTCCTTGCCCAGTGCCAATTCCATGGCGTGGCTGAGGCTTTGGGCGACAGTACCCAGTCTGCCGTGCTGACGCGTGATCAGATGCGAAGGCTGGCTGGCGCGTGCCGTTGCCCGGTCTATCCGCTGATTGGCCGCCTGTATTTGCCGGTCTACACCGTTTTGCAGGCGAGAAAAAGATTGTTCGAGTGCAGCCAGCCACGAAGTCTGCGGCTGTGCACACAGTTCGGCTGCCGCCGTGGGTGTTGGCGCGCGCACATCGGCACAAAAGTCCGCTATGGTGAAATCCGTTTCGTGCCCGACACCGCAAATCACCGGCATGGGCGAGACGATGATGGTCCGTGCCAGCAATTCATCGTTGAAAGCCCAAAGGTCTTCCATGGCGCCGCCGCCACGAACCAGCAGCAGCACATCGACCTGATCTGTTGCTTGCCGATTGGCCGCCTGGAGCAATGCGCTGCGCAGTTCTCCAGCAGCTTGCGCGCCCTGCACGCGGGCCGGATAGATCACCACGGGGATGTGCGGCACCCGGCGCTGCAAAGCCGTCACCACGTCATGCAGCGCAGCGGCGCCCAGCGACGTCACCACACCAATGGCACGCGGCATGACCGGCAACGGACGCTTTCGGGCGCTGGCGAACAACCCTTCTGATTCAAGCCGTGCCTTGAGTTGCAGAAATTGTTCGAATAAATTGCCTTGACCTGCCTGCTGCATGGATTCAACCACCAGTTGCAGTTCGCCCCGTGGCTCATAGACGCCCAGCCGGCCGCGCAATTCGACCAATTGACCATCACGCGGAGAAAAATCAAGTAGCCCCGCCGCTCGCCGAAACATGGCGCAGCGAATCTGCCCCTGCTCATCTTTGAGCGAAAAATAGCAATGCCCGCTGGAGGCGCGTGAAAAGCCGGACAGCTCGCCCTGTACCGCGACAGGATTAAACCGGCCTTCCAGGCTTTCGGCAATGGCACGCAGCAACGAGCCGACTGGCCAGATGCGCACGCCCACTGCAGACGAAGGGGCCTGCAGGTTTTCGCGCAAAGGGTAAGCATCAGCCACAGCAATCTCCAGAAATGTCTAAAAAATCAGTAGTCCACAGGTGGAGAAAAGTAACTCGGTGCTTATAAGGCACCCGTGGAGAAGTCCAATTAATGGTGCAACCCATTGATTTAAAAAGAAAAAATGCTGCCTAAATTTTCATCGTTTTATCGAAATGACGGGCTGGCGCGGCTTTGGACAAGATCAGCACAGACTTACTCACAAAGTTATCCACAGATTTTGTGCGTTAAATGATTCGCGTATTAAGCCTGGCTACAATCGATTACAGGATGCCACAAATGATTTTCTGACACTGGCGCTGCGCCATAATCCAGCACCCTTATCTGTCTGGAGATCCGCATTGTTTTCGATCATACAAGCAGCTGGCTGGCCCATCTGGCCTCTGCTGGCATGCTCCATCGTTGCGCTGGCACTGGTCATTGAGCGTTTCTCCAGCCTGAAAACCATGAAGATTGCGCCGCCCAAATTGCTCGTTGAAGCCATGGTGGTTTCGAGAACCAACCTTCCACCACCGGAAGTAGTGCTGAAACTGGAACAGAATTCGCTGCTTGGCGAGGTGCTGGCCAGCGGTTTGCGTGCACTTGGCGCCAATCCCCGCATCAGCGAAGCCGATCTTCGTTCTACTCTGGAAGGCGCGGGCCGGCAGGCGGCGCACAAACTTGAGCGTTACCTCGCCGCTCTGGCCACCATTGCGTCAGCAGCTCCCTTGCTCGGCCTCTTGGGCACCGTCATTGGCATGATTGAGATTTTTGGTGCCCAGTCTGGCAATGCAAGCAGCGCTGGCGGTGGCAACCCGGCGCAACTCGCGCAGGGAATATCGATCGCGCTGTACAACACTGCATTCGGCCTGATAGTTGCTATTCCAGCGCTGATCTTTTGGCGTTATTTTCGTCCCCGTGTGGATGGCTATCTGTTGTCGATGGAACTGGCAGCCGAACAGTTCGTACGCCATCTGAACCGATTGCGCAAATGAACTTTCGTCCCCGCGCGCGTCCCGAGCCAGAAATCAACCTGATTCCTTTCATCGATGTGCTGCTGGTGGTGCTCATCTTTTTGATGCTATCGACCAGCTACAGCAAATTCACCGAGCTTCAGGTCAGACTGCCAGCTGCCGACGCTGAACAAATGCGAGACCACCCGAAAGAAGTCATTGTGGCCGTCAGCAGCGACGGGCGTTACATGGTGAACCAGGCGCTGGTCGATGGCCGAGGAATCGAGTTGCTGGGTGCCGCCCTGACACAGGCGGCCAAGGCTGGAAAGGACAGCGTTATTGTTATCAGCGCGGATGCGAGTGCCACGCATCAGGCCGTTATCACCGTGATGGAAGCTGCGCGGCGCCAGGGACTAACGCAGATCACCTTCGCCACACAGGGAACGTCACCGTCAGGTGCCAGATAGGCTTGCAGACCTTGGCCTTCAGACACAACATGGCAGCGGCGTGAAAGATATTCTTTTGCGCGCTTGGCGCACGCGTGGCTGGCTGGCCTGTCTGCTCTGGCCGGTGGCGCAAGTTCACCGCCTTATGGTCAGATTGCGCTGGATCCTGTACCGGCAGGGCATTTTTAAATCCGTGCGCTTTGACATACCAATCATCGTGGTGGGCAACGTTGTCGTGGGAGGTGGGGGGAAAACTCCTCTGGTTATGGCGTTGGTTCGGCATCTTCAGGAACAGGGGCTACAGGTCGGCGTGGTTTCGCGCGGCTACGGGCGCGCCGGCCGGGACAGCCTGGAAGTTACGCCGAATACTGCAGTCGAGGCATCAGGGGACGAGCCTGCGCTTATCCAGCGTGCAACAGGCGCTCCTGTTTTTGTAGCAAATAAGCGAACCGTCGCCTTGCATAATTTGCTGGCGGCTTATCCTCAAACGGAAGCTGTTGTGTGCGACGACGGCCTGCAGCACTACGCCTTGCAGCGCGACATTGAAATTGCAGTGTTCGATGACAAGGGCGCAGGAAACGGCTGGTTACTCCCCGCCGGTCCGCTGCGCGAGGCGTGGCCCGGGCGTCTTGGCCAGGGCATTGATTTGGTTCTGCACACCGGCCAGAAAGCTGCGTTTGACGGCTACACCTCAAGGCGCCGACTGGCCAACCATGCGCTGGATGCCAATGGCACTCGTCTGGCAATCACGTCGTTGACGCACCAGCCGTTGGTTGCACTTGCAGGTATTGCCAATCCTGAAGGGTTCTTTGACATGCTCAGGGGACGCGGGCTTACGCTAGAAAAAACTTTTGCATTTCCCGACCACCATGACTTCAAAAAGGCCGATCTGGAGCCACTGGCAGACCGAATTGTCCTCTGCACGGAAAAGGATGCCGTCAAGCTGTTCGCCCTTTCAATGCCCTCGGGGCTGCAGGTGCTGGCAGTTCCGCTTGAATTCTCGCCCGAGCCCGCGTTCCTCGATGCGCTGGATGTGCTGCTGAGACCCCTGCTTTCTCAATTACCATCAAGCCATGGACACCAAACTCATTGCATTGCTGGTCTGCCCCGTGACCAAGGGTCATCTTGAATACAACCGCGAAAACCGTGAACTTGTTTCGCGCAGCGCACGCCTTGCCTATCCGGTACATGATGGAATTCCGGTCATGCTGGAAAGCGAGGCACGGCCGTTGACAGATGAAGAGCTTGGCCTCTAATCAGGCATGAGCTTTACCGTCCTCATCCCGGCGCGCCTGGCATCCACGCGCCTGCCCAACAAACCGCTGGCAGATATCAACGGTTTGCCGATGGTGGTCCGCGTGGCGCAGCGCGCGCTGCAAAGCAGTGCGCTGAATACCGTCGTTGCTGCTGACAGCGCAGAAATCATTGCGCAATGCGAAGCCTTTGGCATCCAGGCTGTGCTCACCCGCGTTGATCACCCAAGCGGCAGCGATCGGCTTGCAGAAGCCTGCGACTTGCTGGGCTTGGCCGACGACGATATCGTGGTCAACGTTCAGGGTGACGAGCCGCTGATAGACCCGGCCCTAGTCGACGCGGTGGCTGGTCTGCTGCAAAGCCGTCCCGACTGTGCCATGGGAACTGCGGCGCACTTCATCGATGATCTGGCCGATTTTCTCAACCCCAATGTTGTCAAGGTCGTACTGGACATGCAACAGACAGCCATGTATTTCAGCCGCTTACCCATTCCTGCTGCGCGCGACCTGGCCGGCCAGACGTGGTGGGAACAAGGCCGGTTTCCCCGGCCGTTGCGTCATGTCGGAGTCTATGCCTACCGGGTCGGGTTTTTGCGCCTTTTTCCCCAGTTGAGCCAAGCGCCCATGGAGCAGCTGGAGTCGCTGGAACAATTGCGTGCCTTGTGGCATGGCTACCGGATAGCTGTTCACATCACCGAGCAGGCACCAGGCGCTGGCGTGGATACTCCAGAGGATCTGGAACGTGTTAGGCGCCTGACGGCTTAAAAGCCGTATCCAGCGTCATTTGTGTAAGCTTTTGGCAGGGATGCGCATGATATCCTAGGCCGCAAAATTGTCAGGCCAAAAAAATACGGTCAGCACGGCAATAAGCAAAACGACAAAGGGCCAATCGGCCCGTCAAATCTTCGGTTTGGCTTGCAGAATTCACAATAATCAGAGGACTTTCATGAGACTTATTTTGTTGGGCGCTCCAGGTGCGGGCAAAGGCACCCAGGCCACGTTCATTTGCCAGAAATACGGCATTCCACAAATTTCCACAGGTGACATGCTTCGGGCTGCGGTCAAGGCAGGGTCCCCGTTGGGTGTCGAGGCCAAAAAGGTCATGGATGAAGGCGGTCTTGTCAGCGATGACCTGATCATCAACCTGGTCAAGGAACGCATTACCCAGCCTGACTGTGCCCAGGGTTTTCTGTTCGACGGTTTCCCGCGCACCATTCCCCAGGCCGATGCCATGAAGGCAGCCGGTGTAAAAATCGATTACGTGCTCGAAATCGACGTGCCGTTTGAAGCCATCATTGAGCGCATGGGCGGCCGCCGATCACACAGTGCTTCAGGCCGCACCTACCATGTCAAGTACAACCCTCCAAAGGTCGAAGGCCAGGACGACGTGAGCGGTGAGCCGTTAATCCAGCGCGAAGACGACAAGGAAGAAACCGTCGCCAAGCGGCTTGAGGTGTATAGCGCCCAGACACGCCCGCTGGTGGCCTACTACTCCGGCTGGGCAGAAGCTGCATCCGAAGAAGCACCAAAATACCGCGTTATCAGCGGCACGGGCAGTGTTGAAGAGATAACGGAAAGGGCCTTCAAGGCGCTCTCGGACTGAACAGGTTTATACGCCGGACAAGCCATCCCCCAGGATGGCTTTTTTTATGCACTCTTGGAAGTTGAATATCTTGCTTCTTCATTGATCAGAGCGAGCATCAATGCGATCCTGGCCTTGACTGGACTGAGCCCCTGAGAATCTTCAATCGCGTTGGCTGAAAGAGGCAAAATGGGGCCATCAAGGCAACGCGTAGCGCGCACAACCCGAACCCCGGCCCTCTGCGCATCTATCAAACCGGCTTGCAGGTCCTCATGCACCGTGCCGTTGCCGGTTCCCGCCACTACCAGTCCCCGCAAGCCCTGACTGACCAATGCCTGAACCATGAGCGCGTTCGCGCCTGCATAGCTCATGACAATCTCGACACGCGGCCAGCTTGATATTTTTTCAATAGCAAAATAGTCAGCACCTGTCTGCCGAACTGGCCAATTTCTTAGCAATCTGAGTTGGCCTTCCTCAACATAGCCGATGGGACCAGCGTCACCTGAACTGAAAGCGTCGAGCTTGTAGGGATGCACTTTTTGCACATCAAGCGCACTGTGCACAGTTCCGGCACAGACAGCCAGTACGCCACAAGCGCCTGGATGCCTGGCAACGGCCACGGCATCCATCACGTTTTGAGGACCGTCAGGCGTCAGCGCGGTGGCCGGGCGCATGGCGCAGGTAATCACTACAGGCTTGGTTGGCTGGCATGTCAATTGCAAGAAATAAGCCGTTTCCTCAAGCGTGTCCGTTCCATGTGTGATGACGATGCCCTGCACATCATCATCCGCAAGAAAATGGCGTACACGCGCCGCGAGTCTCGCCCAGACTTCAAAGCTCATATCCTTGCTGTCAATCTGGCTCACCTGCTCGCTGATGATCAAGCCGCTTGCAGAAAGCGCGGGAATGGCTTCGAGCAGTTGCTCGATACCTACCTGCGCAGCGGTATAGCCGATGTTGTCGGTGGCGTTATCCGCCTTCCCGGCAATGGTTCCGCCAGTTCCCAAAATGACCAGTTTTCGATGTTTCATAAGATTTAGTTGCTTTTTTATAAAGGCTGTATGAAAATACAGTTACTGGCGATTCATACAGCCATCATGGATTTTTCGAAATTTTGATCTGAGCCAAGTCCCGCTTTAACCCAAGGCCCACAGCTTATGCGCACTTTCAATGATTTTTCCGCTCTGCCGGCTGACAAACCCAAATTGACAGCCCGGCAGACCCAAATTCTGGAATTGATTCAGACCGCCATTGCCCAGACAGGCGCGCCTCCTACCAGGGCGGAAATTGCTGCCCAACTCGGCTTTCGTTCACCCAATGCTGCCGAAGAGCACTTGAAGGCTCTAGCAAAAAAGGGGGTCATCGAACTCGTCAGCGGCACCTCGCGAGGCATCCGACTTCGGACCGATGCATTGCGGGCCTTGAACGAATCGCGGAGAGAACCCTTTTTAAGGGCTCCTGATCGGATTGCCCAGTGGGCCCTGCCGCTTGTAGGCCGGGTGGCTGCAGGAAGCCCGATCCTGGCGCAGGAACACATCGAACAGACCTACTTTTTTGAAAGCTCCCTGTTTGATCAGAAACCAGACTATCTGCTCAAGGTGCGCGGCATGAGCATGCGCGATGTGGGCATCATGGAGGGCGACTTGCTGGCCGTGAAACAGGCTCGGGAAGCCCAAAACGGACAGATCGTAGTCGCACGGCTCGGTGACGAGGTCACCGTCAAACGCTTTCACCGCAATCAGCATCTGATCGAACTGCTGTCAGAAAATCCCGACTTCAAACCCATTGTGGTCCATCCTGGCGAACCTTTCGAGCTTGAAGGGCTGGCTGTCGGCTTGATCCGCGGCAAGTTTTCGATGTAGTACAGCTTGTCTTTCTGGGCAGTGTTCCGACAAAGCCCGCTGTCAACGGTAATGACAGCAAAACTGCCGCCTTTTATTGAAAATATCCGCCTTTCCATTTGGCAGACCCCTGCTCGCTTGTATCCAACCTTTATCAACTGGAGCTCTTCATGCGAATCATCAGCTTTTCACCTGCCCCCATGCAAGCCTTCTGGACGGCACCAGTTCAGACGCTGGTGCCATGGATCACCCGGCTCAGGGATTCGTTCGCACACAGCACCGTTAGATCCAGGGCATTGGGGTCGGCAGGTGCAACACAGTCTTCTTTTAGGCCTCGAACGGCGTCGGCAAGCAATGACGCATGTTTCAAAATACGTCCTGATATTGCCGAATCAACGTGCATTCCCATGCCACATGTATCGCCGCGCAGCGTGTTGCGGATCATTCGTGAATCAGATGCAAACATTCGGCCTGATTGCGCGGGACGAATGGTCATCTCAGGGCGAATGGCCGATGTCTGCGCTGAACTTGACCGCATGGCATTGCAAGCGGCGCACTCTGTGGCGGATTGATGGTTTTTCCAGTGTTGGTCCAAATCGATCAGCATTCTCACAACGAAATAGAACCAGTCTGCCAGCCACGTGCGTAGTACCCTGGCATTAACACGAAACCAGCAAACAGCCTATTCCAAGGGAGAGCGGGTAATCTTCAAAAAACAGGGTTCTTGAAGGCACAATATCTGCATGAATATTGTGATTCTTGATGATTACCAGGACGCAGTGCGAAAACTCGCCTGCGCGGCCAAGCTCGAAGCCTATCCTGCCAAGGTGTACACCAACACTGTCAAAGGCGCTGGCCAGCTGTCGGTCCGACTGAGGGACGCCGACGTGATCGTTCTGATCCGCGAGCGCACCCACCTGACCCGCCAGGTGATTGACAAGCTGCCCAAGCTCAAGCTGATTGTCCAGACGGGCCGGATCGGCACCCATGTCGATGTAGCGGCCTGCACGGAGCGCGGCATTGCGGTGGCAGAGGGCACGGGCTCTCCAACTGCGCCAGCAGAGCTGACCTGGGCGCTGGTCATGGCAGCCATGCGCCGCATTCCGCAGTATGTGTCGCACCTTAAGCATGGTGCGTGGCAACAATCAGGGCTGAAATCAGCGTCCATGCCGCCTAATTTTGGCCTCGGAAGCTTGCTAAAAGGCAAGACACTGGGGATCTGGAGCTACGGCAGGACCGGCCAGCTGGTGGCCGGCTACGGGCGGGCATTCGGCATGCGGGTAATCATCTGGGGTAGCCCGGCCTCGCGAGAACGCGCCCAAGCCGACGGATTTGAAATTGCACCCAGCAAGATCGAGCTTTTCAAGCAATGCGATGTACTGAGTTTGCATCTGAGGCTTGGAGAAGAAACGACCGGCATTGTCACACTGGAAGACATGTCGCGCATGAAGCCGACCGCCTTGCTCGTCAACACGTCACGCGCTGAGCTGATCGAACCCGAAGCATTGATTGCCGCGCTCAACCGGGGACGTCCCGGCATGGCGGCAATCGACGTGTTTGAATCGGAGCCTATCCTGCAGGGGCATGCCCTTTTGCGGCTGGAGAATTGCATCTGCACGCCACACATTGGTTATGTAGAGCAGGACAGCTACGAGATGTATTTTGGCGCTGCCTTTGACAACATCATCAATTTCATCAAGGGTACGCCGACGAATATCGTCAATCCGGGCGCACTGCAAGTCAGGCGCTAGCCCCTGTCATTGCTCCGTTCAATCTTTCTATCCAGTCAATCAACCATGCAAACACCTTTTTACCAAACAGTCGGCATCGTGGGCACGGGCGCCATGGGACGGGGCATTGCCCAGATTGCCGCACAGGCCGGCAGCACTGTCAAACTGATGGATGCTCAAGCGGGCGCTGCGCAGAAAGCGCGCGAGGCGCTGTGTACCCAGTGGGACCGGATGCATGAAAAAGGACGCATCGGCGCCGACATTGCGCAGGCTCACAAAGCCCGGGTTCACATCGCGGACAGGCTCGCCGACCTGTCCGACTGCGACCTGGTCATCGAAGCCATTGTTGAGCGACTGGACAGCAAAAAAGCGCTGTTCGATGAGCTCGAAGCCATCGTTCGGGTACAAACCGTGCTGGCAAGCAATACATCGTCGCTCTCTGTCACGGCGATTGCAGCCGGCCTCAAGCACCCAAACCGCTTTGCCGGCTACCACTTTTTCAATCCGGTGCCGCTAATGAAGGTGGTGGAGGTCATAGCTGGCCTGAAGACCGATGCCGAGACCTGCCATGGACTGAGCGAATATGCGCGCCAGATCGGCCACACGCCGGTGCAGGCGCAGGACACACCGGGCTTTATCGTCAACCACGCCGGCCGCGGCTACGGCACCGAGGCATTGCGCATTGTCAGCGAAGGCATTGCCGATTTCGCCACCATCGACCGCATCCTTCGGGACCAGGCTGGCTTCAGGCTCGGTCCATTCGAGCTGATGGACCTGACCGCGCTGGATGTGTCGCATCCGGTGATGGAATCCATTTATCACCAGTATTATCAGGAAGACCGATACCGGCCCAGCGTCATCACCGCGCAGCGCCTGGCGGGTGGCCTGCTGGGACGCAAGACTGGCGAAGGCTTTTACCGCTACGAAGGTGGTACGGCCCAAGTCCCTGCCGAAATGCCTGTTCCTGAAGTGACTGAAATGCCACCCGTCTGGGTCTCACCCAAGGCAGCACGGCGATCGGAACTTCTGCAGTTGCTGAAAAACCTTGGGGCCCATATCGAGACTGGACTCTCGCCTTCTCCACAGGCACTGACGCTGGTAGCACCTCTCGGATTCGACATCACCACGGTTGCTGTCGTCGAGCGCCTGGACCCGGCGCGCACCGTAGGCATCGACATGCTGATCGATGATGCCGCCACCAAGCGCCGCGTGCTGGCCACGAACCCGGCCACGCGCATCGATATGCGCGATGCGGCGCATGCGCTGTTTGCGCGCGACGGCAAGGCGGTCAGTGTGATCCGCGACAGTGGTGGCTTTGTGACGCAGCGCGTGGTGGCCACCATCGTCAATATTGCCAGTGACATTTGCCAGCAGGGCATCTGCACCCCGAAAGACCTGGAAACCGCCGTTACGCTGGGGCTGGGTTACCCCATGGGCCCACTTGCCATGGGTGACCGTTATGGACCGACCAATATTCTGGAAGTGCTGTTCAACCTGCAAACTGTGTACGGTGACCAGCGCTACCGGCCCTCGCCCTGGCTGCGTCGCCGGGGAGCCATTGGCCTAAGCCTGATGCACGAGGAAAGCTGACATGTCCGGCGCATTGAAAAGTACCTGTGAAAGTGGCACGCTGATCCTGACGCTGAGCGATCCGGAGCACAAGAACGCGCTTGGCCCAGACATGTACGCCGCAGGCATCGAGGCGCTGAACGCCGCTGAGAACAACCCGGAAATCCGCAGCGTGGTGATCACTGGCGAAGGCAACATGTTTTGTGCTGGCGGTAATTTGCTTCGATTACAAGCCAACCGGCGCCTGCCATCCGAAGTGCAAGCTCAAAGCATTGAAGCGCTGCACAACTGGATTGAAGCCATTCGCACCTATCCCAAGCCGGTCGTTGCGGCGGTCGAAGGGGCGGCCGCTGGTGCGGGCTTTTCCCTGGCACTGGCTTGCGATTTCATAGTCGCCGCCGACAACGCCGTGTTCGTCATGGCCTACAGCACCGTGGCCTTGTCGCCTGATGGCGGCGGCAGCTGGAGCCTGGCGCGCGCTCTGCCACGCGCCCTGGCCAGTGAACTGCTCATGGGGGCCGAGCGCATCAGCGCCGATCGACTGCATCAGCTGGGCCTGGTCAACCGCGTCACAGCAGCCGGCGGTGCGATCGGTGAAGCGCTGGTATTGGCCGCACGGCTCAATGCCCGCGCGCCCAATGTGCTGGCCAGCATCAAGGACCTGATCAATGACGCAGCGGCCAACACCCTGAGCCAGCAACTGGACAGCGAACGCAACCATTTCGTGCGCAACCTGCACCATGCCAATGGCGGTGAAGGGATTGAGGCGTTTTTAAAAAAACGCCTGCCGCACTACCGCTGACATATCTCCTGATTTGATGACTCCTGATTCGATAGCTGCTGAAGCATAACCAGCATGCGCTAAATGCTTATTGTGCTTAAATAAGAATTTTCTAATTAGCCACCAGCGTGATGACCAGTATTCCAACTTTGCTGGATTTTGGGCATGCCTTATCGTGCATTCGGCAAAAACTTTCCTGATGTAGCCTGCATGATTCCCGCTTGAAACCGACTGTTGCCTTACCGGCAATGAGATATCGATTCGACACCGTAGCAATTGCAATCAACTTCGCCGCAGGTCGCTAAAGCGACAATGCCAATTTTTGTTAGTCACCCAAAAGACAGACCATGGACGATCCTATTCTTACGATAGACGAAAGAGCGGCCATCAACAGCGGCCGTTGGTTCTCATCCCTCTCACCCTCCCTGAGGCACGACATTCTCCGATGCGCATATGTCAAACGATTCAAAGACGGCGACCTGATTGCGGCGCGCGGCGATCCGCCGGAAGAATGGATTGCATGCGCCTTGGGCGCGGTGCGCGTCAGTTCAACCTCGATTTCCGGCAAGCAGGTGACGCTGACGTATGTCGAGCCGGGAATCTGGTTTGGCGACGTGGCGATTTTCGACGGCGAACGCCGGACCCACGATGCCTATGCGCATGGCGTTACCACGATCTTGTGCGTGGCGCGCGCCGATCTGCGAAAAATATTGACGCAGCACGTCGAACTCTACGAAGCATTGCTGCGCCTGCACGCTCGGCGCATCCGCCAGTTGTTTGGCTTGGTCGAGGACCTCAACACCCTGCCTTTGCGGGCAAGGCTGGCCAAGCAGTTACTGCACCTGGTGCGCAGCTACGGCGTTCCCAGTCTGGCCAATGGAAGCGATACCCGCATCAGCCTGCAGTTGGCGCAGGAAGAACTGGCACAGCTGCTGGGCGCCTCACGCCAGCGCGTAAACCAGGAACTCAAGGCCATGGAACGCGAGGAAGCCATCCGCATCGAGCCGGGTGGCCTGGTGGTGCGCAACCGCCAGACACTGCTGCGTATTTCAGAAGCGGATGCCGACAAATAACCAGAACTGCCCCAAGGAATCCAGCCCCATGAGTAATTTTGACCATTTCATCGGCACCCGTGCCGTCACCGCCGGACAAGCTTTTGACACTGAAGCGCTGGGTACTTACTTGAATACGCATCTGAACGGTTTTAAAGGCCCGCTGAATGTCGAAATTTTTAAAGGCGGTCAGTCCAATCCAACCTACAAACTGATCACACCGCATGCCAGTTACGTGATGCGCGCCAAGCCCGGCCCGGTCGCCAAGCTGCTGCCATCGGCACATGCGGTCGAGCGCGAATTCAAGGTCATGCAGGGTTTGCAAGGCACGGCGGTTCCAGTGCCACGAATGTTCTGCCTGTGCGAAGACGAATCGGTCATTGGCCGGGCTTTTTACGTCATGCAGTTTGTCGAAGGGCGTGTACTGTGGGACCAGTCCCTGCCCGGCATGACGCCCCTGCAGCGCGGCGAAATCTATGACGAGATGAACCGCGTCATCGCGGCCTTGCACAAGGTCGATTTTGCCGAACGCGGTCTGGCCAGCTACGGCAAGCCCGGCAACTACTTCGAGCGCCAGATTGGCCGCTGGAGCAAGCAGTACCAGGCATCCGTCACCCAGCCCATTCCAGAAATGGACAGCCTGATGCAGTGGCTGCCTGCAAACATTCCTGCCAGCGCTCGTGATGAAGGCATGGTGTCCATCGTGCATGGCGACTTCAGGCTTGACAACCTGCTGTTTGACCCTACCCAGCCCCAGGTACTGGCGGTGCTGGATTGGGAACTGTCCACCCTGGGTCATCCGCTGGCCGACTTCAGCTACCACTGTATGGCTTGGCACATTCCGCCTGGCACCTTTCGCGGCATTGGCGGGCTGGATGTTGCGAGCCTGGGCATTCCGACCGAAGCTCAATACATCGCCAAGTATTGCGAGCGCACCGGCCTGACCACACCCGAGGCGCTCAAGGCAGACTGGAACTTTTACCTTGCCTACAACCTGTTTCGCCTGGCCGCCATCCTGCAGGGCATTGCCAAGCGCGTTGAAGCCGGCACTGCATCCAGCGCACAGGCAGTCAGTTCTGCCGCCGGCGCGCCAGTGCTAGCCAGGATGGCCTGGGATTTTGCGCTAAAGGCTCAAGCCTGACTGCGCACGGCCCAACACATCCACTGACCGACAAACCACCGTTTTTTTCCGCCAGCCTTTCTTTATAACAAGCAGCCCTTTCAGGAGATATTCATGGACTTCGACTACACCCCCAAAGTAAAAGAACTTCAGGCGCGCCTGTTGAAGTTCATGGATGAGCATATTTATCCGAACGAAGCACGGTTTTTCCGTGAAATCGCTGAAAACCGGGCCAACGGCAATGCCTGGATTCCCACCACGCTGATCGAGGAACTCAAGCCCAAGGCGCGCGCCGCCGGGTTGTGGAACCTGTTCCTGCCGCAGTCGCCGCGTGCGCCCGAAGGCCTTTCCAATCTTGAATACGCACCGCTGTGCGAAATCATGGGCCGGGTGCCGTTTGCTGCTGAAGTCTTCAATTGCTCGGCGCCTGACACCGGCAACATGGAAACCATTGCCCGCTATGGCTCGGAAGCCAACAAGGACGAATGGCTGGACCCGCTGCTCAAGGGCGAAATCCGCTCGGCCTTCCTGATGACCGAGCCTGAAGTTGCCTCTTCCGACGCCACCAACGTGCAGTGCCGTATCGAGCGTGACGGTGACGACTATGTGATCAACGGCCTGAAGTGGTGGTCGTCCGGTGCGGGCGATCCGCGCTGCGCGGTGTACATCGTGATGGGCAAGACCGACCCCGAAGCCGGCCGCCATGAGCAGCAATCGATGATTCTGGTGCCGGCCAATTCGCCCGGCGTCACCGTGATCCGGCCCTTGACTGTTTTCGGCTACGACGACGCTCCGCATGGCCACATGGAAGTGCGCCTGACCAATGTCCGCGTGCCCGCCAGCAACCTGCTGCTGGGCGAAGGACGCGGCTTCGAGATTGCCCAGGGTCGCCTGGGCCCCGGACGCATCCACCACTGCATGCGCAGCATCGGCATTGCCGAGCGCGCGCTGGAGTTGATGTGCAAGCGGCTCAACAGCCGCATCGCTTTCGGCAAGCCGATTGCCCGCCAGTCGGTGTGGAGCGAACGCATTGCCGATGCGCGATGCATGATCGAACAAGCCAGATTGCTCACCCTGAATGCCGCCTACATGATGGACACCGTGGGCAACAAGGTGGCCAAGGCGCAAATTGCCATGATCAAAGTGGTCGCCCCCACCATGGCGTGCCAGATCATCGACTGGGCCATCCAGGCCCACGGCGGCGGCGGCGTGTCGGACGATTTCCCCCTGGCCTATGCCTACGCCAGCCAGCGCACACTGCGTCTTGCCGACGGACCGGATGAAGTTCACCGTGCATCGCTGGCCAAACTGGAACTGGCCAAGCACATGCTTCTTCCCGGTGAGGTCGAGATGCCGGTGACACGCGGCAGCTGATAACCCGAAGAATCTTTAACGGGCACATATTGCTATTTTTTATATAGCAATATGTGCCCGTTCTGCATGCGCAAAAGGCATGAATCTTCACGTTTTTTTATTTCCAGCCCTCAAGTTGTGCGGTTTGCCGTGACCAATGATTTTTTCACTTCACGTAAAGTCGCTTGACGTCAATACACAAGGAAACTCCTGTGATCAATGTCTATTCCTGGCCCACGCCCAATGGCCACAAGGTTCATATCATGCTGGAGGAATGCGGCCTTCGGCTGGGGCGCGACTGGCAGGTGTTTCCGGTCAATATCGGCGCAGGCGACCAGTTCAAGCCCGAGTTCCTTGCCATCAGCCCTAACAACAAGATACCGGCGCTCATCGATCCGGACGGCCCCGATGGCAAGCCGATGTCACTGTTTGAATCAGGCGCCATCCTGCTTTACATGGCGTCGAAAACCGGGAAATTTTTGCCTAAAAGTGACCGGCTCAAGTTCCAGGTGCTGCAATGGCTGATGTTCCAGATGGGCAGCGTCGGGCCCATGCTCGGGCAAACCCATCATTTCCGAAAATACGCGCCCGAAAAGATCGACTACGCCGTCAACCGCTACACCAACGAAACCAGGCGCCTGTACGGCGTCATGGACAAGCAACTGTCCAAAAGCAAATTCATGGCCTGCAACCAGTACACGGTCGCCGACATCGCCATCTTTCCATGGGTGCGCAGCTGGGAAGACCAGGGCATCGACTGGACCGACTTTCCGCACCTCAAAGCCTGGTTCGACCTGGTCAGCGCCAGGCCGGCCGTCAAACGCGGTGTCGAGGTGCTTGCCGAATTGCGCAAACCGTTCCGGGATGACAAACAGCGCGAAGTCCTGTTTGGCAGCACGCAATACCAGAAGCGCTGAGGTGCTGCGATTGCGTTTTTTTTAATGCCATGCCGGCTTTCCAAACGACCCTTTTTCAGTACGGCCATCTGGATCATGGACGGGCGAGATAACCCTTTTGCACCGAGTCCTGCATGGCGACCCCGGTCCAATCAATTGGAAAATACAGTCGGATGACAGCGTATAAATTTTTTGTCTATCTTCTGGCCGGCTGGTCCGGTTTTTTTGTCATGGCGCTGGAACTGCTCGGAGGACGGGCGCTGGGGCCGTTCTTCGGGACCGGCATTTACGTATGGGGCGCCATCATCACGCTGTTCATGCTGTCGCTGTCCATTGGCTATCTGATTGGCGGATCGTTGTCCGCCCGTCGGCCGAGCGTGGAAAAGTTGAGCGCGATTTTGCTGCTGGCCATGCTGGCAGCGCTTCCGTGCGTGATGGCATCAACCCCCATTCTGGAGTTCATTTTTGACCATGTGGCTGATCCCCGCTATGGTGCGCTGTGCGCATCGGTCGCACTTTTCTTTCTGCCGATCACGGTGTCCGGCGCGGTGTCCCCTTATGCGGTCCGGTTACTGGTGGACGGCCTGGGAACCAGCGGACAGGTGGCGGGCAAAGTCTTTTTCGTATCGACCTTCGGCAGCATGCTGGGCACCCTGCTGACATCTTTTTACCTGGTGCTGTTGTTCGAGCTGGACCAGATTTTGTGGGGAATGATGAGCATTTCCTTTTTGATCGGCATGGCAGGGCTGGTGTTTCACCGGGGAAGGATCAAACATGCCTCGACTGCATGAATGGCTGATGGGCGCAGCCTTGGGATTGACGGCTGCTGCGGCGAGTGCGCAGGACATCTATCAGGAAAAATCCCTCTACCGCAATATTCTGGTGTATGAGGAGCAAGGCCTTCGCTGCATGAAGTTTGGTCGCCAGGGGACGGGTCGGCAAACCTGTATTTCACTGAAGAATCCTGACACGCTGGTACTGAACTACACCAGAATGCTGCTGGGCGCGCTTTACATCAAGCCCCAGCCGAAAAACATCCTGATCATCGGCCTGGGTGGAGGCAGCCTGCCCTCAACACTGAAAAAAATCGTTCCCCAGGCAAGCATTGAAACCGTCGAACTTGACCCGGCCGTGGCAAAGGTTGCAGAGCGCTTTTTTGATTTCAACCCTACCGAATCCAACCGTGTCGCCATTGAGGATGGACGGGTCTTTGTCAAGCGTGCGCAAAAGCTAGAAAAAAAGTACGACATTGTCATTCTTGATGCCTTTGACCATGTCTATGTCCCTGAGCACATGCTGACCCGGGAATACCTGCTGGAAGTCAAGTCATTGTTGGAAAAGGACGGCGTGCTGGCGGCCAACACGTTTTCATCGTCCAGGCTCTATGACGCCGAGTCCGCCACCTATGCCAGTGTGTTTGGCGGCTTTTACAACCTGAAGATTGAAAACCGTGTGATCCTGGCCACAAATGGCAACTTGCCGCCCATGGCGCAAATCCAGGCCAATGCAGGCCGGCTGGAGGCAAAGCTCAATCTTTTTGGAACAGGCAAGGAATGGCTGCTGCCCCTGTTTTCAACAAAAGTCGACTGGCCAGAGGACACCAGAATCCTGACCGACCAATATTCACCCGCCAATTTGCTGAACAAAAGTGAAAATTCAAATCCATGGTGGAAATTATGGTGATTCGGCCATTCGTTTTAACAAGATACGGCCATTTTGCGTAGGCATTGATAAATGCATACATAGTGATCTGGTCTGCCCGGAGGGGATCGAACCCACGACCCTCAGCTTAGAAGGCTGATGCTCTATCCAACTGAGCTACGGACAGATATAAAAAAAGCCCACAACGTGAGCTTTTTTATTGATTGATGGTCGGAGTACAAGGATTCGAACCTTGGACCCCCTGGTCCCAAACCAGGTGCGCTACCAGACTGCGCCACACTCCGACAAGTTGATTATTATAGTCCGTAAAAATGCGCTGCTTTAAGAGACGACTAAAGATTTTTAATGCATCGCCTGACTTTTTCTGTCTTGGACAGGACAAGGAACTCAGTTCCAGCAGCCTTCATTACAAGGTGCGCCATGCACTTCCACTACACCGGACACATCAAAATGAAACTGAAAATCCTCGTCGGCAGCATGACTCACACGGCGGAGCATGTTGCGCAGGCCATTCAGATGGAAAGCGCGGACTTGGTAAGCGCTGTCGAGCTTGAACGGATGGACGGTCTGGACATTCAGGTCTTCGACGCTGAACAAGCTCCAGATACGCTCTTTCTGGTGTGCATTTCCACATATGGCGCGGGTGATGTTCCGGACAATGCACAACTGCTTTTCCAGTCACTGGACGCGCAAGCCCGCTATCTGGGCCATGTCCGTTATGGCGTGATTGCCTTGGTCGACAGCATGTCGCATTCGGAAACCTATGGCTTTGGCGGGATCCGCTTTGACGAACGATTGCAGGACCTGGGCGCCCAACGCCTTGGCGACATCTTATTTCTGGATTCAAGCGATGGCACACCGCCCGAGGCCAAGGCTGCCCAATGGTGCCGCGAGTGGCTGAAAGCCGCCACGCCGGGAGTCAGTGCGCCAGACAACACAGGCGATGGCGACTGAAAATACAGGCATCTGCGTCGTTGCATTGCCGCAGGTTATGCAAGACATGACGCATCCAAAGAGACTCACTTCAACTCCGCAAAGGCCCTGTTCTACGTGAATGTGCCCGCATGAAAAGCAAGTTTCACATAGAAAAAACCTGTATGAAAATACTTCACGACTAAACAATTTAATCTTGAAGCTCGGGTTTTACACTAGGCCGCATTGCCGCCAGTCGCTTTATATTCGATTCATACCTGTCACCCATCAAGGAATTGCATGTCTACTCGTCGTTTGGTCCTCACCCGCAGCGCTGCCCTGGTGGGCGCTGCCTCCACCGCACTGCTGATTCCCGGAATCGTACGGGCTCAGTCTGCCAAAGTGCGCGTGGGCTTCATGCTGCCTTACACAGGAACGTTCAGCCAGCTTGGCGTGGCGATTGAAAACGGCTTTCGCATGGCCATCAATGAGCAAGGCGGCAAGCTGGGCGGGCGCGAGATTGAATATTTCAAGGTCGATGACGAATCCGAGCCGTCAAAGGGAATCGAAAACGCCAGCAAGCTGGTTCAGCGCGACAAGGTCGATGTGCTGGTCGGCACTGTGCATTCGGGCGTGCAGATGGGCATCCAGAAGGTGGCCCGGGACAGCGGTGTGCTGTGCCTGATTCCGAATGCCGGCGTGCATGCCGCCACCCGCGCTCTGTGCGCGCCCAATGTGTTTCGCACATCCTTCAGCAATTCCCAGCCGACCCGGGCGCTGGGCAAGGTCATGATGGACAGGGGCCATAAAAGAGCTGTCTGGATCACCTGGAAGTACGCCGCCGGCGACGAAGCCTTTGAAGGCTTCAAGGAAAGCTACACGGCGGCTGGCGGCACCATCATCAAGGAACTCGGCGTGCCCTTCCCCAATGTTGAATTTCAGGCGCTGCTGACTGAAATCGCCGCACTCAAGCCTGACGCCGTGGCCTGCTTCTTTGCCGGCGGCGGTGCGGCCAAATTCATTCGCGACTATGCTGCGGCAGGTCTGAAGGACAAAATTCCGCTGTACGGCTCAGGGTTCCTGACCGAAGGTGTGCTCGACGCTGCTGGCCCGGCGGCCGAAGGAATTGTCACCACCATGCACTACAGCGATTCGCTCGACACCCCGCGCAACAAGAAATTCCGGCTGGACTACGTGAAAGCTTTTCGCAGCCAGCCCGATGTGTACGCGATGCAGGGCTACGACACGGGCCTGCTGCTCATCCAGGGCGCCAACGCCGTCAAGGGCGACCTGAGCGCCAAGCCCGCCCTGTACAAGGCACTCGAAAGCGCCACCATCGACAGCCCCCGTGGAAAATGGTCCATGAGCAAGGCGCACAACCCGGTGCAGGACATCTACCTGCGCGTTGTTGAAAACAATGAAAACAAGGTGATTGGCATTGCCGCCAAAGCCTTGGCCGACTCGGGCGCGGGCTGCAAGATGGCCTAGAAATGGCCCCCACGGTCGTTCACTGCGTGTAACTCCCTGCCCCCCGAGAGGGCCGCTGCGCCTGCGGTCTGGCAAAGCCAGTCCCGTGGCCCCTGCTTGCAGGGAAACGCCTTTTATCAAACGCTGCTCTGGACTTCTGTCATCCACATTTCACAATAAGCCTGCCGATGGATCTCGCCAATTTTTTCATCCAGCTGCTGAACAGCGTGCAGTACGGACTGCTGCTGTTCATGCTGGCGGCCGGCCTGACGCTGATCTTCGGCATCATGGGCGTGGTCAACCTGGCGCACGGGAGCTTTTACATGCTGGGCGCCTACCTGGCCTGGTCGCTGAGTGCGCAGTTTGGCAGCCTGAGCCTGGCGATTGTGGTCGGCGCAGCGCTGTCGGTGCTGTTTGGCCTGGCGCTGGAATGGCTGCTTTTTCGCCATTTCTATAACCGCGACCACCTGGACCAGGTGCTGCTGACCTTTGGACTGATCTATATTTTTGAAGAGATGCGCTCCATCCTATGGGGCGACGACGTGCATGGCGTGCCAATTCCCGAACTGCTGCAAGCCTCGATTCCGCTGACCGACAACCTGTCCTACCCGGTGTATCGCCTGTTCATGTCAGGCATTTGCCTGGCCCTGGCCGCTGGCCTTTATTTCCTGATTTCAAAGACCCGCCTGGGCATGAAGATTCGCGCCGGCGCCTTCAACCGCGACATGGCCGAATCGCTGGGCGTGAACATCAAGCTGATCCATGCGGTGGTGTTTGCGCTGGGTGTCGGACTGGCGGCAGTGGCGGGAATGATTGCCGCGCCAATCGCCAGCGTCTATCCCAATATGGGCTCGCAGGTGCTGATCATGTGCTTTGTGGTGGTGGTGATCGGCGGCATCGGCTCGGTGCGCGGCGCCCTGATCGCCGCGCTGCTGGTCGGCCTGGTCGATACCTTTGGCAAGGTGCTGCTGCCCCAGGTATCGGGCATGCTGGTCTATGTCCTGATGGCGGTCGTGCTGCTGTACAAACCTGAAGGCCTGTTCAAGCAATGATTCGCTCCAATCTTGAGATTTTGCCGCGCGGCGTGCAGGTCGCGCTGGCGCTGAGCCTGCTGGCACTGTTTGCGTTTCCTTTCACCAGCACCGACTACTACACCGAAATGGTCACGCGCATGATGATCATGGCGATTTTTGCCATGAGCCTGGACTTGCTGCAGGGCGTGACCGGCCTGGTGTCGCTGGGCCATGCCGCCTACTTCGGACTGGCCGGCTATGCACTGGCTTTCCTGACGCCCCCCGGCGAGCCGGTCAGCCTGTGGTGGACCTTGCCGGTGGCCGTGCTGGCGTCGGGGTTGGCCGCGCTGGTCATCGGCTTTTTCGTGGTGCGTACACATGGTATCTACTTCATCATGGTCACCATGGCGTTTGCGCAAATGGTGTTTTTCCTGTTCTTCGACAACAAGGCGCTGGGCGGCTCGGACGGGCTTTACATCAATTTCAGGCCCGACGCGGCGCTGTTCGGCTGGGTGCCGTTCGAACTGGACAGCAAGCGCACGCTTTACTACTTCACCCTGGCCGCCATGCTGGTGGTTTATGTGTTCTTGCGGCGACTGCTCTGGAGCCCGTTCGGCCGGGCGCTGGCGGGCATCCGCGTTAACGAGCACCGGATGCGGGCCATGGGTTTTCGCACCTTCCGCTACAAGCTCATGGCCTTCACGCTGGCGGGCAGCCTGGCCGGACTGGCGGGCTACCTCTGGGGAACGCAGACCGGCTATATCAACCCCGAACTGATGGGGTTTCAGATGAGCGCGCACACCATCATGATGGTCGTGCTCGGCGGCATGGGCAATATTGCCGGCGCCATCGTGGGCGCTTTTGCCTTTGAGTATTTGCTGCATGTCTTCAAGGACCTGCCGCAGGTCGGCAGCGTCAACCTGGGCAAGCACTGGCAGTTGTGGATGGGCCTGTTCATCGTGCTGCTGGTGACGTTCGCGCCGCGCGGTTTGCTGGGGCTTGCCGAGCGGCTGGGCAATGCAGGAAAGCGCAAGCCCGTCGTTCCTGATGATCAAAAGGAAGCGGCATGAGCGAAGTGCTTCTCAGCGCCAAAAACCTGACCAAGCGCTTTGGCGGGCTGGCAGCGGTTAACGACGTGTCCATCGACCTGATGCGCGGCCGCATTCATGCGGTCATCGGTCCCAACGGCGCCGGCAAATCCACGCTGACCAACCTGCTCTCGGGTGACCTGCCGCCGACCTCGGGCTCCGTCTTGCTGGGTGGGCAGGACATCACCGGCTGGAGCCCCGAAAAGATTTCGGCTAGGGGACTCGGGCGCAGCTACCAGAAAACCAATATTTTCCTGCCCTTCACGGTCTGGGAAAACGTACGACTGGCATCCCAGTCGCGCCAGCCAAACGCCTTCAAATGGTTTCATCGTGCTACTGATTTTTCAGCTATCAATGCACGCGCAGCAAGCGCCATCGAGCTTTCAGGCTTGAAAGACCGGGTGCACAGCGTTGCCGCCACGATCAGCCACGGCGAGCAGCGCCAGCTGGAAATCGCCATGACGCTGGCCACCCAACCGCAGGTGCTGATGCTCGACGAGCCACTGGCCGGCATGGGCGCGCAGGAGGCCGAACGCATGATCGAGCTGCTGCACCTGCTGAAAAAAGACCACGCCATGCTGCTGGTGGAACACGACATGGATGCGGTGTTCAGCCTGGCCGACCAGCTGACCGTGATGGTCAACGGCCAGGTCATCGCCAGCGGAACGCCCGCGCAAATCCGGCTGGACGCCGGCGTGCAGGCCGCCTATCTGGGCGAAGACATCGGGGAAGAAAACGCATGACATCGCCGCGCCTCAACCCACAGGAACTGCTGGTCAACGCCCGGCAGATCAACACCTATTACGGCGCCAGCCACATCCTGCGCGACGTGAGCTTCAGCGTGGCGCGCGGCGAGACCATTGGCCTGATGGGCCGCAACGGCATGGGCAAGAGCACCCTGCTCAAAAGCATCATGGGGCTGGTCAAGCCGCGCACCGGCTCGGTCGAGATTGCCGGACAAATGATGACCGGGCGTTCACCGTATGAAATTGCCCGCCTCGGCATGGCCTATGTTCCTGAAGGCCGGGGCATCTTCGGCAACCTGAGCGTGATGGAAAACCTGAAGATGGCTGCACGCGCCGGCACCCGGGGCCAGCGCGACTGGACCTATGAGCGGGTGCTGGACACCTTTCCCCGGCTGAAGGAACGGCTGGGCCACGGCGGTCAGCAGCTCAGCGGCGGCGAGCAGCAGATGCTGACCATCGGCCGCGCACTGATGACGAACCCGGACGTGCTGATCCTGGACGAGGCCACCGAAGGCCTGGCGCCGCTGATCGCCCGCGAAATCTGGCGCATTTGCCAACTGGTGCGGGACACCGGCATCAGCAGCGTTATCGTCGACAAGAACTGGAAACACGTCAGCCAGATCACCGACCGCAACGTGATTTTGGTCAAGGGCGAAGTGGTGTTTCAGGGCAGCTCCCAGGAACTGCATGACCAGCCCGAGTTGCTGCAGCAGTATCTGGGCGTCTAGCGGGCATTCCCCAGAATTGCAAAAACACGCGCCCTGCTTATGAGAGGGTTGACAGGTTTAAGCTACCAAATTTATAGCGACTTACGCATACAGGACATGCGCAAAAGACCTTTTTAATACTTAAAACGGTTCGTCTTTCAGCCTCAACCAGCCCATTCAGCCAGGCGTAACCGTTCCCGCCGCGCTGCGGCGCTGCTGCAGGAATGCCGGCAGCCCCTCCAGCAGGCGCCGTCCATAAGTCGTGTTCACCAGCCGGCGGTCGTAGCAATAGACAAAAGCCCGGTCGGTTTCCAGTCGAATGGCGCGCCCGGCCCACTGCGCCAGCCGGATTGCCGTGGCCGGCACCACCAGTTCGCTGAACGGGTCACGGCCCACCGAGCGCAGCCACTCGGCGCGCGCCTCACCCACCGGATCGTCCGGCGGCGCAAACGGCAGCTTGGCGATGAACACTGACTCGCACAATTGCCCCGGCAAATCCAGGCCTTCGCCAAAAGACTGCATGCCGAAAATGACCGATGCCGCGCCGGCCTCGACGCGCGCACGATGGCGGCTGAGCAGCAGCGCGCGCGGCAGTTCGCCCTGCACCAGCACCGTGTCCTTGAGCACGCCCGACAGCGCTGCTACGGCAACGCGCATCTGCTCGCGCGAGGTGAACAGGCACAGCGCGCCGTGCGAAACCAGCGCCAGATCGCCCAGCAGCGACTGGACCATTTCAGCGGTGAAGGCTTCGGCCTGCCGGGGGTCGGCCACGGTTTCGACCGTGACGAAACGCCCCTGGCTGGCGTAATCGAATGGGCTGGCAACTTCCAGCACACTGGCCGCAGGGTCCTGGTCCAGACCGGATTCGCGCAGGTAAAAGTCGAATTTTCCGCAACTGGTCAGCGTGGCCGAGGTGACCACCGCCGCACGCACCCGCGACCAGAAATGCTGGCGCAGCGTGCTGCCCGGCAGGATCGGGCTGGCATGCGCCTTGATAACCACCAGGCCGCTGTCAAGCCCGCCCTGGCCGGTTTCGAAGGTGAACCATTTGGCCACCGGCACGCTGTCTTGATCGTTCACGGCCGCTTTTAGCAGCAACTCAGTTGTCGCCTGGACTTTTTCCAGCCGGGGCGAGAGCATGCCCAGCTGCGCATACAGGATGGACAGCCGACGCGCTTCGTCGGGCTGGTCGCGCATTGCCGTGCGCAAGGCCTTGGCAATGGTGCTCAGGATGGCCAAAAAGCTTTCGGCCAACACATGGAGCAGCCGCAGCGGCTCGTCCAGCGCTTCGGGCAACACGCCGCGCGGCAGGCGAAAGCGCACCGGCCCCTGCTGGTTTCGCGCTTCCTTGAAAGCCTGGCCATGCAGGTCCATCAGCAGGCGGCTCAGGTCAACCATGCCTTGGCGCAGTTGGGCAGCAAGGCGCGGCACGTCGGCGGATTCAGACACCGTCATCAGCCCGCCGATACGGCGCGCGCGGTTGGCCAGCGTTTCAATCCACAAGGTGCGGCTCAGGTCCATGGAAGCGGCGAAGTGGTCCAGCGCCACGGCCGGCAGGTGATGCCCTTCGTCGAGCACCAGCAGGCAGTTGTCCAGTTCCGGCAGCATGCGCGAACCGAGCGAGGACATCAGCAGGTCGTGGTTCACCACGATCACCTGGGCGCCGACCAGTTCCTTGCGCTTTTCGTAATAGGTGCACTGGTTGAAGACCGGGCAATGCTTGCCGGTGCATGAACTGGCCTCGGCCGCCACCGGCGACCACAACTCGGATTCGGGCGGCTGCTGCAGGTTGTCGCGGTCGCCGTCCCAGGCGCCGCTGCCCAGATCGCGCACCAGTGCGGAATAGAACACCGCGCGCGCTTGCATCACATGCAGCGGTGCGGCGGCGGCCAGTTCGTCGGCAAACAGGTCGTCATCCGCTTCTGCCGCGCTGTCTGCATCGCCTGCATGGCGCGAGAGCTTGAGCTTGCAGACGTAGCGCCCGCGCCCCTTGGCCAGGCCGAAGCGAAAGTCCTGCGGCAAGATGGCCGCCAGCGCCGGCAAGTCCTTGTTGACCAGCTGCTCCTGCAAGGCCACGGTGGCGGTTGAAATCATCACCCGGGTGTTGCGCGCCAGGGCGGCGGCAATGGCCGGCGCGCAATAGGCCAGTGACTTGCCCACGCCGGTGCCTGCCTGGACCACGGCAATTGCGCGAATGGGTTCGTCACCATCGTCATCGGTTTTGCCCAGGGTAGCCATGCTGAAAGTCTGGGCGACTTTTTCGGCCATCAGCCGCTGGCCGGGGCGGTCGCGAAAGGCGCCAGAGGCGTCCACGGCGTGGTCAAAGGCAGCAAGCGCCAGCCGGGCAATGTCGTCAGGGGGCATGGAAAAAGAGGTTGAAAGCAGCGAAAACTGCTTGAGGGACGAGTTTACCCCGCCTGTTTTTTCAGCCCGCCTCGGGGCTGCTGGCTTGGTTCAAAGCAGCGGCACGGCCTGCGCCGGATCGGTGACCGTGCTGAAGGTCAGCCCGGCCAGTGCTGCCGTTTTCGAAACCGGTTGTGAGCCAGGCGCTGACCTCGCTTTCAGCCTTGGCAACCAACTGTTCGCGGCTGAGAATGTCGTCCCTTTTTTCGGGTCCATGCGTTTTTGCGGTAAATTGAGCATTGTTTCAGCCCTTGGCGCTTATCGTTCATGCATAAGCAGCTACTATTTTTATAGCATATGACATCTATATCCACTGCCGCTTTCCAGCCCCTTCACGGTGTCCGCATCCTGAGCCTGGCGCTCAACCTGCCCGGCCCAGCCGCGCTGATGCGCCTGCGCCAGATGGGCGCCACCTGCCTCAAGTTTGAGCCGCCCGGCGGCGACCCGATGCGCCACTACAACCAGGCGGCCTACGAGGAGCTGCATGAGGGCATCGCAGTGCGCAAGGCGGATTTGAAAACTGCCGAAGGCCAGGAATGTCTGCACCGCGAACTGGTTCATAGCGATGTGCTGCTGACCTCATTTCGCCCTTCGGCTTTCAATAAGTTGGGTATTGCCTGGGAAACGCTGCATGCGCGCTATCCGGCACTGTCGCAAATCGCCATCGTCGGCAGCCCCGGTGAACGCGCTGAAGAACCCGGCCACGACCTGACCTATCTGGCCGAAAACGGACTGGTGCCCGGCCTGGAACTGCCCGCCACGCTGTATGCAGACATGGGCGGTTCACTGATGGCCAGCGAAGCGGTATTGCAAGCCCTGATGCACCAGCGTCATCAGGGCGAAGGCGTTTACCTCGAAATCGCCTTGTCCGGCGCGGCCGGCTACCTCGCCCTGCCCCGCGCCTGGGGCTTGAGCCAGCCGGGGGCGACCATTGGTGGCGGCCATGCCGGTTACCGCATTTATCCGTGCCGGGACGGGCGTGTGGCACTGGCTGCGCTGGAGCCGCACTTCGCCCTGAGGCTTTGCGCGGCGGCAGGGATTGCAGCGGCCAGCCAGCAGGCAATGTTCGAGCCGGCCACGCACAAGGCGGTCGCCGCTTTTTTGCTGATGCGAACGCGCGGGGAACTGGATGCACTGGCTGCGGAAAAAGACATTCCGCTGCACACCATGGCTTGAGCCCCGCCATTGATCAGGCGGCAGGTCGTAACTACCTGCATCAGCAGTGCATGGCGCTTGGGCCATGCAAAAACCAGCCTTCAGCTTTTGAAAACTTTATTGCTAACGATCACTTCCTCAACGGTTTTGGCAATGGCGGCCGAGCTGGCCGGCTTGGCAAGGTGGGCGTTGAAGCCTGCCAGTGTGGCGGCCTGCATGTCGCGAAGCTGCCCGAAACCCGTCAGCGCAATCAGCGGAATTGACAGCGTCAAGGGATCAGCCCGCAGCCGCCGGGCAACTTCATAGCCATCCATGTCGGGCAAGCCAATGTCGATGATCACCGCATCAGGCTGCATGGCCAGCACGGCAGGCAGCGCACTGGCGCCATCCTCCACTTCAGTCACCTCGTAATCGAGCAGGCGCAGCAGTTCGGCCATCATGGTTCTGGCATCGGCATTGTCTTCGACATAAACCAGCTTGCGCTGCCGGGGCGCGTTTGCAGCCAGGCAACTGGTTTCTGGAATCTGCGCGGCTGCAGTGGCGACTGCGGCAATGGCGGGAACCCAGAATGAAAAAGTGCTGCCTTTGCCGGTTCCCTCGCTGGCCGCTTCAATGTCGCCGCCGTGCAGGCGCACCAATTGCCTGACCAGCGCCAGGCCAATGCCAAGCCCGCTCTGCAGTCGGTTGGCAGGGGCTGGCCCCTGAACGAAAGGTTCAAACACGCGAGCAAGCAATTCGTGCGCCATGCCGGCCCCCGCATCCTGAACCGTCACGACCGTCCTGTCGGCAACCTCGCTAACCGTGACCCTGACTTCACTGCCAGGCTCGGAAAACTTCAGCGCATTGGTCAGCAAATTGTTCAGTATCTGGTCCATTCGCACGGCGTCACCGCGGAACCATGCACAACTGGCATGTACGGTAATTGAATACCCCTTTGCCAGTTCAGTGGGGCGAAGTGCTTCGACGCATTGGTTCACGCAATCGGCCATGTCCAGCGGCTCTTTTCCCAGCGCAATTTTTCCAGCCATCAACCGGCTGACGTCCAGCAGGTCGTTAACGATATGGTGAAGGTGTTGATTCTGGCGGTTGATGATCGCGATGCAGCGCTCAGCGCCAGGCGTGTCCAGACCGGTTCGCGCCAGCAAGGCCGTCGCGCCAGCGATGGCAGCCAGAGGATTTCGGAGCTCATGCCCCAGCATGGCCAGAAATGCGTCCTTGGTTTCGTTCTGTGCCTGGGCAGCTTCCCGCGCCATGGTTTCATTGCGCAAAAGGCGCTCCCTGTCGGCTTCAGCAGTCCGGCGGAACTTGCGTTCGGCCTCCAGCAAAGCGCCTGCACCGACCAGTTCGTGGTTCAAGGCATCGATTTCTTCGATACCCGTTCGTTCAACGTCAGGCTGCTGGCCGCGCCCGAGCGCCATGGCTGTTCGGCTGGCGCCTTTAATTGCCCTGATAAAACGACGGCCAAACACCGCGACGGCCAGGGCAGCCACGGCAAAGGCCGCCAGCATCCCGGCCACCGCCAGCCAGACGGCGCGATTGGCAGTTCCGTTAATAGAGTTGACTGGTGCAGAAACACCAATAGTCCACCCCGTCAGCTCAGAATGGGTATAGGCTTTGTAGGAGTCAACGCCTTCCATGGACGAGTAACGCACAATGCCCTCTTTGGAAGCCTGGCTAACGGCAACGATGCCAGGGATGCCCGGTTTGCCAACCAACTCGTCTGCTCTGAAGCTGCGAGCAATGAACAGTCCATTGCAGTCTACTACGCCCGTAATCCAATCGGAATTCAGGTTGGCCTGCAAAGCCTGTTTTTTCCAGTAATCAACGGAAAACACTTGGGCAACGACGAACGACCTGCCGCCCGCTGCGGCGGCGGGAAAGTTGACGGCGGTGATCATCTTGCCGGTAACAGTGCCGAGTTCCACATCGGTAGTCAATGGTTTTTGGCTTGAAAGAACGTTTTTGACCATATCCGCCCTGATTGGAAATAGCGGCAATACGGTATCGAAAGGAACGGCAGTGTTCACAAGCTCTACGCCTTTGTCGTCGAACAGCACGATCCACGAATCACCTTGCTGGTAAAACGCTGCAGCCTGCTGGTAAAACGCCTTGAAGTTCCGACTTTCAAGATTTGCTGAGTTGCCTAATACCTTTAGCGCCGACAGTGAGCCTTGTATCTCGCGGTCAACGATAAGGGCCGTGGAATGCGCCGTTTCGCTCAACCCGCGTAATTCCGCCTGTTGTCCGGCGTCCCTGATCTTTTTGAGTGCCATACCGGACACCGCAATGACGGGAATCAGTATGGCCGCAGCCATGAGCAGCAGCTGGGAACGGATTTTCATGGGTGATTTTTCAAGGTTTCGAATTTTCGAATCAAGCTGTTCAGTCCTGAAAGACGGACTGCTTTAAGCAGACGACTGACCGGCAATCACCTTGGAAAAAACCCGCACCAGCGCTTCAGACGTGTAAGGTTTTTGAATCAGCTCAAAGCCGTGTCGTCCCTTTTCGGCCATGGCAGCGCTGTAGCCGCTGGTCAGCACGACCGGCAGGCCAGGGTAGCGTTGACGCACCAGAAGCCCAAGCTCGATGCCGCCCATTCCCGGCATGATCACGTCGGAAAACATCAGGTCAAAGCGGCCTGCATCCTTGGCCAACAGGGCCAATGCAGCCTCTGCGCTGGCCGCCCAGGTTGTGCGGTAATCCAGATCATCCAGAATTTCGCACGTCATTTGTGCCAGGGTTTGGTTGTCCTCGACGATGAGCACGCTGGTGCGATGGCCCTGAACATCCGGTTTTGTCAGCTCCGTTGCATTTTGTAGCGAGAGCAAGGGCATGGCACGCGCCAGGTACAGGGTAAAAACAGAGCCCTTGCCGGGTACGCTGCGCACCTCGACTTCTCCGCCCGATTGTTTGGTGAAACCAAACACCTGGCTCAAGCCCAGGCCCGTGCCTTTGCCGACTTCCTTGGTGGTGTAGAAAGGCTCGAAGATGGCCTGCAGCTTGTCATGCGCAATCCCGCAGCCCGTGTCAGCCATAGAAATGGCAATGAATTCACCCACGCGGCGGTCATGACCCGGGCCAGCCGGAATGCTGTCCACGGCATGCACTTTGAGGGTAAGAAGGCCTTTTGCGTTCATGGCGTCGCGTGCGTTGATGGAAAGGTTCACCAGCGCGGTTTCAAACTGGCTGATATCTGCCATGGCAAAGCAGACACTCCCCCCGGAAGGCTCAAAATCAACCTGTACCTGTGACCCCATCAGGGGACGAACCAGATCAACCACGCTTTTTACCTGCAGGTCGACATCAAACACCTCGGGACTGAGAGGCTGCCGTCGGGCGAAAGCCAGTAACTGGCTGGTAAGTTTGACTGCGCGCGCCACCGTATCGAAAATCATGTCCAGATACAGGCTATGCCGCTCGACAGGTATTTTGTCGCTGCGCAACAACTCGACCGAGGAGCTGATGACAGCCAACAGATTGTTGAAATCATGCGCCACACCACCGGTAAGCTGGCCCAGCGCTTCGAGTTTTTGTGACTGCCGCAGCGCGGTTTCCGTGCGCAGCAGTTCGGTCGTGCGCTGCTCAAGCGCCTGGTTCATTTCGCGCAGGTCAAGCTCTGTCTGCAGTCGCTGCAGCGATGTCCAGGTCCGCTGGGCAATTTCCTCGACCAGTGCTTTTTCGGAAAGCGTCCAGTTGCGCGGCTCAGGATTAAGCACAAACAGGATCGCGGCAAGATGTCCATTCCTGATCAACGGGGTATTGATGATGGCCCTCGCACCGGCAGATTCAAAAGCTGCTGCATAAGCCGCGCCGACAATCGGGTCGGTCAATGCATCGCTCACTGCAACGGTTCGACCTTCTCGCACCTCTGCCATCATCGCGGGACCGTAAATGTCAAGTCGATGGGTTCCTACTATGCTGTGGCAATTCGCAGCGGTCCAGTCCTGGTGAACCTGCATCCACTTGCCCTCGGCATCAACCTGCGCATAGCCGACGCAACCCGCTTGCAGGTGCTGGCCCAGCTTTTCTGCGGCAGTCGCCATCAAGGCTTCGGGCGTGCTGGCATCGCGCAGGGCATCTCTGAGTTCGATCCGGAACGACTGCCGTTTTTGCTCGAACGCCGCCTGCTGTGACAGCAGCATCTGTTCGGTTTTCTCGGTGGTGATGCAATACATGCCAGCGACTGCCCCACTGGCGTCGCGCAAGGGCATATAAGAAAACGACCACCAGGTGGCTTCTTCAAAGCCGTTGCGGGTCAGGGTGAGCGGCAGGTTTTCGTAAAGCGAGCCTTCTCCGTCGAGTGCCTTGCGCACGATCGGCTCAAGATCAGGCCAGGCATCGGACCACAACTCGGCAAATGGCCTTCCCATCGCACCCTCGAGGCGCTTCCCGAGCATGGGACGATAGGCGTCATTGAAAAACGAGAAAAGCTCCGGTCCCCACGCCAGGAATATAGGCTGCGGGCAACTCAGCAGTGATGCCAGCACAACCTTCAAAGCGGGTGGCCATCCCTCAACACCGCCAAGAGAGGTCTTATGCCAGTCACTGGCGCTGATGAGCGCGCCCATTTCACCACCGTTGGCCAGAAAACCTGGCATGGCCGGCGCGGGCACATCATCGGTCAGGTTTGGATTCATGTTTTTACAGTAGGCGCCGGACAGGTTTCAGGATGGACGATTATTGCCATGCAACCTTACGCCTATTTCGCAGCGCTGCCTGTCAGCCAGCCAGCCATGACAGCAAAAAAGACGCTATTGTTTTTGTAGCTACCCGGGCATGCTTTGCATGCCCAGAGCCTTGAAACACCTGAAATTTCTTTTGCTCTTTCAGCAGCTGCCTAGCGCAGCTTGCGCACCAGTTTGCCGGACACCTTGCCCGAGCCGTTGTCCCGTGGCGGCAGGCCGGTGTGCTGCGTGAGCATGCGGCCCTTGACAGGCGCGGCCGGGGCCACGGAAGCCGTCGAATTTTTCCGCCGCGCGCTGGTGTAGGTGCCGTCGGTCATCGGCTGAAAGGTCGGAATCAAATGGTGCTTGCCGTTGCCGATCAGGTCGGCGCGGCCCATCGTTTTCAACGCTTCGCGCAGCAACGGCCAGTTGTTGGCATCGTGGTAGCGCAAGAATGCCTTGTGCAGGCGGCGGCGCTTGTCACCGCGAACAATGTCCACGGTTTCGCTGTCACGGGTGATTTTGCGAAGCGGATTCTTGTTGCTGTGGTACATCGCCGTGGCCGTTGCCATCGGGCTGGGGTAGAAGGTCTGCACCTGGTCGGCCCGGAAACTGTTCTTCTTCAGCCAGATTGCCAGGTTCATCATGTCTTCGTCGCTGGTGCCGGGGTGGGCGGCAATGAAGTAGGGAATCAAAAACTGCTTCTTGCCGGCTTCCAGGCTGAACTTCTCGAACAGCTGCTTGAACTTGTCATAGCTGCCGATGCCGGGCTTCATCATCTTGGTCAGCGGCCCCTGCTCGGTGTGCTCAGGTGCAATTTTCAGGTAGCCACCGACATGGTGCGTGACCAGTTCCTTGACGTACTCGGGGCTTTTCACCGCCAGGTCGTAACGCAAACCCGAGCTGACCAGGATTTTCTTGACACCCCTGAGCGCACGGCCGCGCTTGTAGATCTTGATCAGCGGGCCATGGTCGGTGGTCAGGTTCTGGCAGATACCAGGGTAAACGCAGCTTGGCTTGCGGCAAGCGGCTTCAATTTCCGGGCTCTTGCAGCCCAGGCGGTACATGTTGGCCGTCGGGCCGCCCAGGTCGGAAATGGTGCCGGTGAAGCCTTCGACCTTGTCGCGGATGTCCTCTATCTCGCGGATCACCGATTCCTCGGAACGGCTCTGAATAATGCGGCCTTCGTGCTCGGTGATCGAGCAAAAGGTGCAGCCGCCAAAGCAGCCACGCATGATGTTGATCGAAAAGCGGATCATTTCCCAGGCCGGTATCTTGGTCACGCCGTCGTGGCTGCCGTTGTCGTCGGCGTAGCTCGGGTGCGGGGAGCGTGCATACGGCAGGTCGAACACGTAGTCCATCTCGGCGGTGGTCAGCGGGATGGGCGGCGGCGTGATCCAGACATCGCGCGCGGTCGTGCCTTCGCCATGCGCCTGCACCAAGGCTCTGGCGTTGCCGGGGTTGGTTTCCAGGTGCAGCACGCGGTTGGCGTGGGCATACAGCACCGGGTCGGCCTTGATCTGCTCGTAGCTGGGCAGTCGAATTACGGTACGGTCGCGCGGCGGCACCTTGACATTGCCTTTGCCGTAGAGCGCAGGATTCGGAAAGAAGGTCAGTGGCTTGATCGCCGGGTTGGCCTCTGTCTTTAAGCTTAATTGACCTGTAGCGCTTGCTGGCATTGCACCAGCAGCTACGTTTTCAGCAGCAGCCTTCTCGCCGTCTTCCTTGGCGCAGGTGCTGCCTTGCTCGGCCGCCTGTTCGCTGGTGGTCATGTAAGGGTTGATGTGCGACTCGACGCGGCCCGGCTCATCGACCTGCGTCGAGTCAATCTCGAACCAGCCCCGGCCGGTTTCGTCGTCCTGTCGGCGCACGAAGGCCGTGCCGCGCACATCGGTGATGCTGTGCACCGGTTCGCGTGCGGCCAGGCGGTGGGCAATCTCGACCAGCGCGCGCTCGGCGTTGCCATAGAGCAGCAAATCGCTTTTTGCATCGACGACGATGGAGCGGCGCACCTTGTCGGACCAGTAGTCGTAATGCGCGATGCGTCGCAGGCTGCCTTCGATGCCGCCCAGAATGATGGGTACGTCTTTGTAGGCTTCACGGCAGCGCTGGCTGTAGACGATGGCAGCGCGGTCGGGCCGCTTGCCGCCGATGTCGCCGGGCGTGTAGGCGTCGTCGCTGCGAATCTTGCGGTCCGCCGTGTAGCGGTTGATCATCGAGTCCATGTTCCCGGCGGTCACGCCCCAGAACAGGTTGGGTTTGCCCATCACCTTGAAGGGCTCGGCGCTTTGCCAGTCGGGCTGGGCAATGATGCCGACACGAAAGCCCTGGGCTTCCAGCACCCGGCCAATCACCGCCATGCCGAAGCTGGGGTGGTCAACGTATGCGTCGCCAGTGACGAGGATGATGTCGCAGCTGTCCCAGCCCAGCGCATCCATCTCGGCGCGGGTCGTCGGCAGGAATTTGGCGGTGCCGAAACGGGCAGCCCAGTATTTGCGGTAACTGGTGATGGGCTTGGCGGCGCGGTTGAAAAACGAGACGTCGATGGGGGCGTTCATGGCGGGCGATTCATGGTTGAAATCGCGCGGACGGCCAAATGACAACGTCTGCGATTTTTACTTAACCCATGATTTTAAGGTTTTATCGACGACAGGGGAACCCGGCGTTGATATACGCCTTGGAAATGAAAGTCCATGCCCTGCGGACGACGAAAAATGCAGTCGGCGATGGTGCGCTGAATGCTGTGGATGGCAGCCGTCCATGCCTTGACCACGGTCTTGACACAATGCTGCAAAGAGAGCGCAGCTATCGAATCAGAAACTTTCTGCCGGGGCGCGTCAAACATCACACCGCGCTTTACCTGTCGAGCTGATCCATCAGCAACGTGCTGACCGCTTCAAGGAAGGCGATTTCGCTGTCGGCAATCTCCATGGGCTGGGCGTCGAAATGGCAAAACGTGCCGTAGATCGTCCCAGCTTTGCGAGACAACGGAAGGCCGAAATAGGAATTCAGGATACCCTGGTAAGGATGGCCAAGCAGCCGCATGTCGTCAGCAGAATTGGCCGTATTGAAACCGTTGTCGCGCATCACGAACTGGCAAAAACTGTCGCCTAACGGCAATTCTGACAGGCTGGTGGGGTTTTCGCCATCACGGTCGAACAACAAGATATTGCGCATCATCTGCCCGTCAAGCCGGTAGATGGCGGTGTAGCGAAACGTGGTGCGGGCATTGAGGTACCGAAGTGCACCAAGCAAGCCGCCGTTTTCAAACGCCAGATAAAACTGCGCCAGTTGCTGCTCATGTTTCTGTTGATGGTCATGCGATGCCATGGCGGGTCTCTTTGGTACTGGTCAAAACGTCTGGCCTGTCGGCCAAACCCGGTACGCACGGATTAATTTCAACGCACACAACATGGGCTGTCGGCAAAGGCCACGCCAAAAATCTTATGCTGCTGAAAAGGGTGAAAGCCGATGAACTATTTTCATCGGCTTTATATAACGTGAAGCACTGAACCTGCCTGCCTTGTCGGCAACGGCCATAAGTGCTTTCCATATACACGTTTGCGGTCAACCCCAACGGTCAAACACTGCGGGCGCTGGTACAGCCCGCTCCCATACTGCTGTGCATCCTGCTCCATAGCTGGCAAGGATGCATTCGCAAACCCTGGGTTTTGACTGGTTCTAAGCACAAAAAGCCTACTTCACCCAGTAACTGAATGGTCTCAGCCATGCAAGCAATGGCCAAGACAAAGTTTGCAAATCAGTTTTTCACCATCATCTGGCCGCGGATTTCGCCACCGGGGTGCATGGCGGTGTGAATATTGGCATACCAGCGGCCGGCAACCAACTCGGCTGACTGCGCAGGGGTCAGTGTGGCACTGCCTTCCATCGAACTGGTGACAGGATTTGGCCATGGCAACGCCACGCCGGCATTCGCGCCGACAGCAGCAGGGCCATGGAAATGTGCCATGGAGGCAGGACCACTCAAGCCGGTGTAGCTAACTTTCCAGCGCAGCAAATTGGTTTCCTTGTTCAGCACGGCATCGACGGTTCCAGTGGCTTGACTGGCATTGGGCGGAACCTCATTGCCGGCTCGCAACTGCGTGCTGAGGGCCACCATGTTGGCACTGGCCATGTCGGTAGATGTTGATTTCATCATGCCGCAACCGCTAATGACGGCAAGGGCTGAAACAGTCAGCGTGGCGAGTGAAAGGCGAAGGGCTTGGCGACGTTGAATCATGGGGTCTCCCGATAAATGAAAATTGATTGCGATCCTGCGAACAATACGCAACGACAGAATAAACCCGATTGTTAATGGAAAGCGTTTTATGGGCCTGCACGGTCTGAATTGGGGCCTTTCTCCTACGCCATCGAACTTGGCGCGCCGACAAATACCCCTGAGGGCGCGGTTCAAAGTGAGACCATGGTGAACCCAGGAGAAAACCATGTCCAACACTTCGCAACCCACTTTGGGCAGCCTTTGCATTGGCATCTTTCTTACCGACGGTTTTGAACAGGCAGAGCTGACCGAGCCACGAGCCGCTCTTGAAAAAGCTGGAGCGATCATCCGCATGCTGTCCGATAAAACGGGCCAGGTCCGTGGCGTCCATCACGACCAACCGGGCGATCTTTTTGATGTGGACGCGACCTTCAAGCAAGCTGGGGCTGATGAATTCGACGCGCTTTTGCTGCCAGGCGGCGAAGTCAACGCCAGTCACATTCGAAACAATCCGGATGCGCAGGCGCTGGTCAGACAGATTGATGCGCAAGGCAAACCGATTGCCGTAATTTGCCATGCGCCGTGGCTGTTGATTTCGGCTGGCTTGGTGCAGGGCCGCAAGATGACCAGTGCGCCGGACGTGAAGCGCGACCTGGAAAAAGCCGGGGCTTATTGGGTCGATGAAAAGGTTGTGGTGGACCGTAACTGGGTCAGCAGCCGCACGCCTGACGACATTCCTGCCTTTAATGCGGCGTTCAAAGACATTTTGGTCAAGCATATACGGGGCACGTCGGATGACATTTCGTCTTCAGCGGCTTAAGGTGGACAGGCCACTTTATTAACGTCCCAAAGCCCAACCAAAGGAAAATTCATGGCAACACGTGCGGTGTGGAAAGGCGCCATCAGCTTCGGGCTGGTGCATGTCCCGGTGGCCCTGCATTCGGCCACGGTCAATACCGGGCTCGATTTTGACTGGCTGGACAAGCGCACCCTGGATCCTGTGGGCTACCGGCGCATCAACAAGGTCACAGGTCAGGAAATTGAGGCCGAAAACATCATCAAGGGCATCGAATACAAAAAAGGCTGCTATGTGGTGCTGACCGACGAGGAGATCCGTGAGGCCTACCCCAAGATGACGCAGACCATTGCCATTGACAGCTTTGTGCCCAATACACAGATTCCTTTCGTTTACCTGGAAAAGCCCTACTACCTGGAGCCGATTAACAAAGGCGAGAAGGTTTATGCGCTGCTGCGCGACGCCTTGCTGCAGACCCGGCAGGTAGGTGTGGCCCGGCTCGTGCTGCAAAACAAACAGCATCTGGCCGTGCTTGTGCCGTCGGGCCAGGGCCTGGTGCTGAATCTGCTGCGCTGGGGTGATGAAATCCGCTCTTGGGAAGACCTTGATCTGCCACCCAAAGGACCGAAGGCAGCGGGCGTCAGTGACAAAGAACTGGCGATGGCCGTGGCGCTGATTGAGGACATGCGCGGCAAGTGGGACCCGCACCAGTTCAGCGATTCTTTCAAGGACGAAATCCTGGCGCTGGTTGCACGCAAGGTTGCAGCCGGACAGCTGCAATCCATTGCACAATTTGAAGAGGATGCCGAAGAAACGACTCCTTTTGGCGCGCAAATCCTGAACCTCAGTGACTTGCTGCAGCGCAGCCTGCACAAAAGCGAGGTATCCGACACGCCTGGGAATGGCAACAGTGCAAAAGGCAAGGTCAGGGCAAGCGCCTTGTCAGCCAAGAAAAAAGCACCGGTGCCTGACGAAATCAAGTACGCAACCTCCGGTTTGACAGGCAGTCGCAAGACTGGATAGACGCGTCAAGCGCTTTAAAAAGTGGTAAAAATGCCTTTGCCCTAGCCTGCCAAAATTTCAAAAACAAAGATGAATTTTCACCTTTGGATCCGAACACCAATCGAGCGCTGCCAGGACCATCCAATTCGACTGTAGGCCTTGGCCGCAACATCAGTTCGGTTTCTGTCAGGCCGACAAATGACCGCCTATGATTTGGAGATGCCGAAGAACTGTCTTGGAGAATCTGATGAAAAAACGTCTTTTTTTAGTGCCACCACTGGCTTGCGCAGCCCTGTTGCTTTCAGGCTGTCCTGACGCCAAACTGCCAACGCCTACTCCGATGGTGCCCACGCCCAAGGCACAACTCACGCCTGACCATGGCCAGTCAGCAGCCATAGCGGGACAACAACCATCAGCTTCCATGCTAATCAAAGCTGGTAATTCATGAAACAGTGCATTGCTTGGGCGTTTGCTGTAGCCAGCCTTGGAATAAGTGGTTGCACCCTGCCTGGAGTAACTGCAGAGCCTGCGCCCCGCATGATGACTCTGGACGGCAAATCCTTTCGCGTCCGGCAGATTACCGAAAGCACTTGGACCGCCAGCGCCGCCGGAAACGAAAAAATCCTTGCACAAACGCCCAGCGCCCAGACATCCCTTCGTCAAGCGATCGAGATGGTTTCAGGTTGTCGCGTGACCGACAGTGACTACTCCCGGCAGGGAACACAATTTGATGCCCAGGTCAGTTGCGCCAGAAGTTTGGACAACTGAACACGCAAACTGGAAAAAAGGCCTCAACCGGATAGCCAGTTGAGGCCTTTGGCTTGCCGCATCGCAAAATGTCGGCAGGCAAGCAGGAATTCACGAAATAGTTCAGTGACGCGCCTTGTGTGAATCGCGCAGGGCCTTGATCTCGTCATGATTTTTTTGAGCGCCCTGAGCCTGCTTTTCAACAACATTACGGATGGCCGGTGGCAAGTCCTGCTTGAGCGCCTTGCGGTAACTGGCCACGGCAGAATCCTCGCCCCGCTCGCATTCGTCCAGCATGGCTTGGTCGCTGTGACCGCTCAACACGCCACGCACCGAAACCCATCCACGGTGCAACGCTCCTGACATGGAACCACCTTCATCCGGCTCGCCCCCAAGCTGACGAATCAGCGCTTGCAGTTCTTGGCCAGCGCCCTGGCACTCGCTGGCATGGCGTGTCAACAGAGTTTTGAGGTCAGGCGATTCGGTATGTTCGGCGGAAGTGGTGAATCCATATTCACCGTCGCGGCACGATTCAAGAAGGTCGTTCAACGTGCTGATCACATCGTCGTTGGTAGCTGGCATGGGGTTGGCTCCATCAAGTCAAGGTTGAAAAAATCTGCCGAATTGCGACATAACTGAACACCATCGAAATCAAGCGTTTCAACACCGCAGGCTATCGATGCGTTCGCTGAATACCTGAAAGGTCAGGCCTCTGGGCAGCGTTTTTCGGTTCAGCATCAATACTCTCCCGGATGAAACCCAACACCGGTCAGGCAAGCACAAACAGCGATGTAGGAAAAAACCGTTCCGCCATTGCAGACAACACCCAACCCCAGGCGGCGCGTGTGCCGGTCCAACCAGAATTTTTGACGCCAAATAAACGCTTTGAGCGCGTCCTGTAATCACCAACAGCTATCAAACACGTAGCAGTAGGACTCAGCTCTCCAGTTCCGGAAAATGCCGTCTTCGCTGAACGCAATGCGCCTGTCACTCTGCAGATAACCCCGCATACCATCGCTACATAGGACGCGCCAGCCGCTTCCAACGCCAGCCGCAGGAATTCGCCGCGCCCCTGAATACCGGGCCAGTAATGCAGCGGGTAAGCCATGTGTTGACTTTCAATGGTTTTGTTGAAAATACCACTCCAGCGTATGAACCACCTGATCAACCTGCTACTTATTCGATAGCAATAAAAGCAAGGGGAACTTGGCTCCGTGGCCATATCGGAAAGTCCTGGCTTGTCCTACACCGAGTTCATCCAGGTCCGATTCCTTTAATCCTGAGAACTTCATACATTCAATTCGCGCCCTCATCACAGGCTACTCAAAGTCTGCAACCTGGCACGGCTTTGGGCCGAATGTTTGGCCCAATTCCCAGCATGAAACATGCTTTCTGCATGGTCCCAATTCAACGATTTCATCAAGGAAATTCAAATGAACCCAAGAAAACCAAAGCATCTGGCAGAGCCAGCCACTGAAGTCAGCACCACAACTTCAAATGAATCGGTACCCAGTCAGGAAGTGCAGAGCAGTCCACCGCTTCATCCTGACCAGACAGGTGCGCAATATGGCGGCTATGGCCATGCTGACAATTCGTTCGGCCGGGATGCTGGCAGTTCAAGCAAAGAAGGCGGCCAGGGTGCTGACAAGTCCGGCGCAGACAGGCTTTCTGCTTCCAAACCGCTCAAGGACGCGAGCGATGGCAGCACGAAAACCGGGTCTGCCAGTGCCGCCAGCCAGCATGACCAGGCCAGCGTGAAAAAGCCGGACTGATTTGAATGCAGTTCAGCCTGCCGCAGCGATCTGGCGCAGCGCCTGCTCGAACACCTCAACCGGCTGGCCACCGGAAATCAGGTGGCGGTCGTTGATGATGACCGCAGGCACCGAATGGATCCCCTGGGTCAGGTAAAACGACTCTCGCTCGCGTACTTCTTCGGTATAGGCATCGCTTGCCAGCATTTCGGCGGCCTGAACCGGGTCGAGACCGCACTCGCCAGCTACACGGATCAGCACCTCGTGTGAAGCAGGACTCTGGCCATCGGTGAAGTAAGCCTTCAGCAGACCTTCCTTCAATGCCTTTTGCACGCCGCTTCCCTGAAGTCCGGCCCAATGCAGCAAGCGATGGGCGTCAAACGTGTTGTAAATGCGACTGCGCCCTCCTCCGGGCTGGTCGGCCCGGCTGAACGTGAAACCGACATCCTCGCCGCGCTGGCGAATGTTTTCGCGATTGACGTGGGCCTGCTCCGGCGTGATACCGTACTTTTCGGTGATGTGTTCGGTGATTTCCTGGCCTTCGGGCGCCATCTTCGGATTGAGCTCGAAAGGCTGGAAGTGCAGTTCGGCGGTGATCTCGCCCGCCACACGTGCCAGCGCCTCGTCTAGTGCTTTCAGACCAATGGCGCACCAGGGGCACGAAACGTCGGAAACAAAATCAATCTTTATCAAGGTAGTCATGGGGGTTTTCTGTAAGCCAAAACGCGGCATTCCGGGAATGGCCCGTTTTCCGGTTTTGTATTGAAGTGGATTTCAGGCATTGTCCTCCGATCAACGGAGGGATGCACGTCAACCCGGCAGTCCGCAAGCGCGGTCACTATGGCCTGCTCATTCATCACACGGAGCAGGCCATGTAGCTACGGGGCGTGATTCTCGATGCCAGCTCGGTGGTGGGCATCTTTGGCAACTTTGGTCAGACCAACTGCGACGCCACCAAGTTTGACGCCAGCGCGGGCAAGCGCTTGCCTGCAGGCCACAAGGTTGCGATGGGTGGTGTCGTGAATGGCGTGACCAACAAACGCCCTATCATTCAGTGCGTTCATTTTATTGGTGTTTTATGCCTTTGGCGCATGCTGGACGGGCACAAGCAGCTATGTTTTTTTGATTAGATCAGTGCTCATTCCATCGCCCCGCGCCGACCTTGCTTTTTCAAGCCTGCAGCGATAATTCACGCATGCCTTCCCTGCCGATACCCGACCATCCGCAACCCCAGTCCCTGACTGACCTGTTCGTTTCCTTCACTCTCCTGGCGCTGCAGGGTTTCGGCGGCGTGCTGGCCGTGGTGCAACGCGAAATGGTTGAAAAAAAACGCTGGATGACACGCGAAGAATTCATTGAGGACTGGGCGGTGGCGCAAATCATGCCCGGTCCCAATGTGGTCAACCTTTCACTGATGATTGGCGGGCGCTACTTTGGGCTGAAGGGCGCCATGGCGGCACTGGCCGGCATGCTGGCGGTGCCGCTGATCCTGGTGCTGCTGCTGGCGCTGGTGTATGCCCAGTTTGCCGACCATCCGGGCGTCGCGGGCGCGCTGCGCGGCATGGGCGCGGTGGCCGCCGGGCTGATTGCGGCGACCGGCCTGAAACTGTTTGGCGCACTGCTGAAAAATGTGCTCGGTCTGCGGCTGTGCATCGCTTTTGGTCTGATGTGCTTTGTCTCCATTGCGCTGCTGCGCTGGCCCTTGTTTTATGTGTTGTTCGGTCTGGGCAGCGTGGCCTGCACCGTGGCCTACCAAAAGCTCAAGCCATGACGGAGCCGATCACCCTGGTGTTTGGTCCGCAAGACTGGATCAACCTGTTTTTGCATTACCTGACGCTTTCTTTGCTGTCGATAGGCGGGGCGATCACCACCGCGCCCGACATGCACCGCTTTCTGGTCGATCAGCAGCACTGGCTCACCGACGCGCAGTTCAATGCCTCGATTGCGATCGCCCAGGCCGCGCCTGGCCCGAATGTGCTGTTCGTCGCGCTGCTTGGCTGGAATGTCGGCCTGAATGCCGGCGGCATGATGACCGGCCTGCTCGGCGTGGTGCTGGCGCTGACGGGCATCCTGATTCCCAGCACGGTGCTGACCTATGCCGCTGCCCAATGGGGCTATCGCAACCGCGATTTACCTGCCGTGCGCGCCTTCAAACAAGGCATGGCGCCCATCGTCGTGGCATTGCTTATCGCCACCGGCTGGATTCTGGCAAGCGCCAACGGCAGTTCATTGAAAGACTGGCCGGTGTGGCTGGTGACGATCGTTACCGCCTTGATGGTCTGGCGCACCAGAACGCACCTGCTCTGGCTGCTGGGCGCAGGTGCCTTGCTGGGCTGGTACGGCTGGATTTAAGCGCAAAAATACACAACTGACCTGTTCAGGGATTGCACCTGTCACAGCGTGAAGGATCGGCAAGCAATGCACCGGCCCGGCGTTTTTCTTCGCTTTGACCGCAATGCTGGCACGACCAGATATCGGCCAGCGCTTGCCGGGTGGGGCTTGCACAAAGGGCGCATGGCAGACCAGTAACGGTCCGGGTCATCCAGTAGCCTGGTGCTACGCAAACCGGACAGGATGAACTGAGCTTGTGCGCAAGATTGTCGGTTGCGACCCCAATGAGTTTCTGGCGCGTCGGATTGCAATACGCACGCAGGTCGTTTTCGACGATGACACCACTTTTTACTGACCGGCTGGCTGTTTGTTCATACGCTTTTTGCAACAAGGTCCAGTTGTAAAGACCTTTGTAAATAGGCGAAGCCTGATCGTCTTTTGCCATGACGACAAGGTGATGGGATGGAAATTCAGCCTCTTCTGCAAAAGCCACCACTTCTTCCCAATTATTCACTTCCCGATGTCCACTTTTGGCTGGCCCCTGTGCAATCCCGGTGAGTTCAAGTCCGTTTTCATCGTCGATGAAAACGACCAGCTCGACATCCCAGGGAATCAGACCGGTGTAAGGGTCGGCAACGAAAGCACCTTCGCTTGCCAAGCCGACGCGAGAACTGGCCAGCGTCATGCCGATGCGGGCTTTTTTCAACGCCGTTTCCAGTTGCGAGCCGGAGCGTGGAATATCGCGGGTAAAAGTGCCAAGTTGATCGGTGTCAAACCCTGTCACAAGGTCTACACGGCAGCCTGTTGCCGCCTCCAGAATAGGCCCAATGATGGCTTCCTTGCCGTGTTGCGTCAGCAGAGCAACATGACGGCCCCGGTACAGGTTGCGGACATCCGTAAAATTCTGCATTGCTTGACCCTCAAGATTCGCGTGCCGAATCCGGAGCTGCCACCCAGGTTTGCCAGCGACCGCCAGACCAGGCCTCAACAACATTCGTTTGCGGATCGATGCGAAAAAGGTGAAGCCAGCGGTTGTCCACCAACTGGCGTACCGTTTCATGCTTGCGCATGACCGCTTCAATGCCGGCCCGTGGGGCTTCGATAAAGACCGACAGGCGCAGCGGCGTGTGCAACCATTTTTCGCCGTCATGCAGGGACTGCAATGGCAGGCCAATGCGCAGGTCGCCCCCATTGCCTTCGAACACGCCAATACGGCCGCCGACCACGTTGTGCAGCACCTTGTTGCCACTGCCATAGCGCGCGTTGTCCACGGTCGAGGCAAAGTACTGCATGTTGATCCAGTGCGTCACCACCATCGGCGCGGTCATGATGAGTTCAAGAATGCTGCCCTGGGCATCTCCCTGCCAGTCGTAGTCGTGCAGGAAGGACCGACCGGCCAGATTGAGGTGACGGGAGCGGGAACGTGGCGCGACAATGAAGGCGGCATTGTTGACCAGCCCCCATTCCGGCCGGGTCTGCGCCCAGTCATTGGCCCTTTTTTTCAGGGCTAAAAGCAAGGCATCAGGCTGCGCGCACAGATCACCCAGGCCCAGCAAAGGCGCGCGTTCGGCACGTGTCCTGGCACCGGCTGCAAGCAGCGTCTGGCGCAGACGAGTCAGGTCTTGGGCGTGGCTGGCAGGCACCAGATCAACGTCATAGAGCTGCATCTCATCGGTGGTGGTGTTATGCAGGCCCGCCAGAAAGTGCGTCGTTTCAGGAACCACGAGGTGACGTTCGGAGAGGGCTTGCCGCAGCGCAGGGTCGTTCAGCAGCGACGCCAAAGCGCGGGCATTGACTTCTCCGGTTTGTCCGCAACAGGCGCCGCAGTCCAGCCCCGCCGCATGCGGGTTGTTGGCGCTCTGGCTGCCATGGCCTGCGAGCAGCACCATGCGCGCAAAACCCGAGCGCAAACCCATTGCCTTGAGCACGCCTTCAGCCAGAGAAACACGCTGCGCGAGCGTGTCATCTGCTTGCGCCACCAGCACAGGCCGCGCGGCGTAACGCGCACCCAGGCCGTCATGGTCCGCAGGCGGTGCAACGCTGCTCGAAGGCAGGCTGCGCTTGAGCAGCTTGCCCAGGTAACCCAGACCGATCGATTCCACCAGCGTAAAGGCCGAACCCGGCAGGCGCTCAAAGGGTTGCCACGCTTGCTTGGCAGCAAAATTTGACTGCCTGGCCTTGACCAACGCAGCGTCACGGTCATTGCCGCCGCACGAGTCGGTGACGCACAAGGTGGGAGCCAGCAACCCCGGCAGCTGAGGGCGCGTCGCCGTCGTTCCCAGCGGCGTATAAGAAATTGGCAGGCCAAAGAAACCGGCAAACCCCATCGTCTGCACGTCGGGCCAAGCGCTTTCCAGCGCACGCCTGAACACTTCTGAACGAACATCGATACAAAACACCGCCTGAACCGCGCAACTGTGCCCGGTTGAAGCTGCAGAGGACTTCGCCAATGCGGCAGCCAGCGGCTTTTGGTAAGCTATTTCCAGCGCGCGATGCAGCAACGCGGCGTGGTCCGGTGCTGTGTGGCTGCTGCGAATGCGAGGTCCTTGCCAGGCGTTCCGCCAACGCATCCAGGAAGATTGTTCATCGCGCGAGCCATCGTCCAGCAAATATTCCCAAGAAAGACGAATCGCCAGCAGATCGACGATTTGGTTGTCGTCTTCGCCTTCGAGCCGCGCTTGCCAGCGCAAATAGGCGCACCAGGAGGCCCATCCATTGATTCGTTGCAAGACAGCGCACAGGAAGTCACTCAGGCCGTCGGCAGGCACGGCCAATTTATCAAGAACAAACGCAATCGCCTGCTGGGCATCGGCAGGTAGCGCTTGTGAACGTCGCAGTACTTCGGGCGCTTTCATCAACAGCGCCACGCCATGGTCATGTGCAATCGAATGGCGCCACCCGGCATACAAGCCGCTGCTCAGCGAGGGATGCCAGTCGGCCTGTTCGGCATCAAAATGCGCGGCGCAGAACTGACTGATCTGGTGGGTGATGGTTGAGCACCAGGCAGGTTCGCGTGCCAAATGGCGTTGCGCGTCGTGCATGTCCGACAGCAAGGGAAGCGCGCCGGACGATTCCTGCGCACCATCAAGCGCGGCGATCACTGCCGTTGGGTTCACCGGCACCCCTGCCTCCGCCATGGCCTGGGCCAGGTGTTCGGTTTGAAAAGCCTGGCGCTTCCAGGCATCGCGATAGAACGCCTGCGGCATGTGCATGCGGCTGCCACCCAACTGATTTAGCTGTCCGGCTGCCTCTTCAATGGGACGGTCAACCCATCCCCAGTATGGATTGACTGCGATGAAGCGGTCCAGGGGCCAGGTTGGTGCGATCAGGCGGCAGGCCGAATCGACGGCCAGATCCACAGAAGACTTCACCGGATGGAGCAAGGAGGAAACAGCATTCATGATTTTTCGCTCAGCAGTGCAGCAGTTGAATAAGGGGGCCGCAGCAATACTGCAGGCAGGGATATAGGCCAGAGACGAAACGTCAGCCGCGTAAAGTGCGCGTCAAGGTAAAAGCCGGCATATGCCCATGGATAAAAGGCCTTGGAAAATTGCCCGTTCGGGAAGGCGAGCAACCACACTTGCAGCAGATAAAGCGATAGAAGGCAACTGCCGGCCCAGAGAATCAATGGCAACGGTGCAGAAACAACCGGCGTATTGACCAAGGCGCCAAAGACAAGATGCCCTGCAATGTAGAACTGTCCTAGAACCAGGATAGCGATGACGCCGCGCACCGTGCCCATGCCCCACCCATCGGCGCGCCACAACAAGGGCGCCAGACCCAGCCCCACAATCAGAATGGCTACGGGTGCAATCGTCAGGCCAGGCAAGCCGATTTTCCAGACTGCGAGGCTGCCAGCCAGCAGCACAATGGCAAACGGGACGCAAAGAAGACGCATCACCGCGCGGGTAGCAGGCGAACGCCCGGCCTCGGACGGATAAAACGCACGGCGGCGGCTGTCCAGCACGGCTTCGCCTGCAGCCAGAAAAGCATAGGCCTTGTAGAGCGAATGCGCCACCAGGTGCAGGAAAGCCAGCTCATACAGACCGAGACCGCATTCAAGCAGCATGAAGCCCATTTGCGCGCAGGTTGACCAGGCCAGGCGCACTTTGATGCTGATGCGGGTCATCATCACCAGGCCGGCCAGCACCGCACTGAGGCTGCCAACGACGACCAGCAAGGTTTGCGCCGTGGGCGAAACCGACAAGACATCGGCCAGGCGAATCAGCAAAAAACCGCCCAGATTGACAATACCCGCATGCAGCAGGGCCGACACCGGCGTGGGCGCTTCCATTACCTGAATCAGCCAGCCATGAACAGGCAACTGGGCTGACTTGAGAATCACCGCCAGCACCACCAGCGCCATGGCGGTATTGAGTGCCGCAGACAGGGCATTGGCCGACTGAACGTGATGGGAAATTCCTTGGAATTCAAGCGTGCCGGTTTCCCGATAAATCAGCGCCAAAGCAGCCAGCAGACACACCTCGGCCAGGCGGCTGGCAATAAACTTTTTATGCGCAACCACTACCGCGGCAGGACGGTCGCGGTAAAAGGTCAGCAAATGGTGCAGCGTGATGCTGCTGGCAATCCATGCCAGCACCAGCACACCCAGGTTGTTGGTCACCACCACGACGCCGATGGATGCCAAAGTCAGCAGCATGGCAAGCACGTACCGCTTTTGCCCCTCCTCGCCGTTCAGATACCGCCGGGAATAGCGGATCACCACCCAGCCCAGCAGGCTGACCAGCATCAGCATGGCCAGTCCCAGTTTGTCGATGTGCGAATTGCTGAGTGCTTGCAGCACAGCAGCGGCCAGCGCGATCGCAAGCGCGGCAAGTGCTGCGCCTTCAGCTACAACCCATGTACGAAAAATTCCGGCACCGAGCGCGACCGGCATGCAGGCCAGCACATAGATCAGCGGCACACACCAAAGCAGTGCGCCATTGTTGAATTCGGTCATCCAGCCCCTTCTGTTGATTGAGATGGCGCGACTTTGCCTTCAAGCCAGCAATAAGTAAAATAGATAAATTTTTAAATATCATTCTTTAAAACAGAACCATGCCGTTTTCCCGACTTAACTACCGTCATCTTTACTATTTCTGGATGGTTGCCAAGGAAGGGCACCTGACACGTGTCGCCGAGCAGCTGCATGTGTCCCAGTCAGCCCTGTCGTCCCAGATCCGCCAGCTTGAGGAGCAGATGGAACATGCCCTGTTCCTGCGTCAGGGCCGCAGCCTGCAGCTGACCGAAGTGGGACGTGTGGTGTTGGGATACGCCGACGGCATTTTTGCGCTCGGCACCGAGCTGGTGGCGGCGGTGGCCGCTGGAGGGGGGCAGAAAATACAGCGACTCAAGGTGGGAGGCGTGGCCAACGTATCGCGCAATTTTCAGGAGAATTTTTTGCGCCCCATCATGGGTATGGAAGATGTGCAGCTGGTGCTGGAGTCAGGCAGCCTGGATGAGTTGCTGCCACGCCTGGCAGTGCACAAGCTTGACCTCGTCTTGTCCAATCGCCCGGTGAGCGCAGACGCCGAACAGGCCTGGCAATGCCGCCGTGTTGCGCGCCAGCCAGTTTGTCTGGTGGGCAAGCCGCGCCCTGCGTCGCGTCCGTTTCGCTTTCCCGATGATTTGCCCGGCGTCAAGCTTTTGCTTCCCGGGCACAGCAGCGACATACGTACCGAGTTCGACATGCTTTGCGAACACCTTCAGGTCAAGGTCAACATATTTGCTGAAGTCGATGACATGGCGATGCTGCGTTTGCTCGCCCGCGATTCAGGCGGCGTGGCGCTGTTACCGGCCGTGGTCGTGCAGGACGAACTGCACAGCGGTGTGTTGCAGCAATATTGCGTGGTGCCGAAGGTTTATGAAAATTTTTATGCCATCAGCGTCGAGCGGCAATTTCAGTCGGCGGTACTGAAAAAATTGCTGACAAGCACTTCAGGCTAACCACTGGCTTGGCCGTCCGGCTGGCTTTCAGCGGCGCTGACGCAGCGCTTCGTAAAGGCACACGCCGCTGGCGACCGACACGTTCAGGCTTTCTACCGCACCGTGCATCGGAATGCGCACCAGTTCGTCACAGGTCTTGCGGGTCAACTGGCGCATGCCCTCGCCTTCCGCGCCCAGGATCAAGGCCACGGGGCCGGTCAGGTCCACGTCGTAAATCGTCTTTTCAGCGTCGTCGCTGGTGCCGATGCACCAGATGTTGCGTTCCTTCAATTCCCCCAGGGTGCGCGCCAGGTTGGTCACCATGAAATACGGCACGGTTTCGGCCGCGCCGCTGGCGACCTTGGACACGGTGGCATTGATGCCGGCGGCATGGTCCTTGGGTGCAATCACCGCCTGCGCACCCGCACCGTCAGCCACCCGCAGGCAGGCGCCCAGGTTGTGCGGATCGGTCACGCCGTCAAGTACCAGCAGCAAAGGCTGGGTGGTGCCGGCCGCCTCTAATTGCTCAAGCAATTCATCGAGCGAGGTAACCTGCGCAACCGCATCAACGCGAGCGACAACGCCTTGATGGCCGTGGCTGCCGCACATCTTGGCCAGGCGCAGGCCATCACACTCGACCATGCGAACGCCGGCTTCACGAACGCGGTCGGTGAACTGGCGCATGCGGGCATCGCGGCGCGAAACATCATAAAAAACCTCAAGAACCGACTTGGGCGCGGTCTTGAGGCGGACACCGACGGCATGGAAGCCGAAAAGAACTTTTTGGGGAGAAGAAGACATGCACCAATTATCGCTGCACAGATTTTGAAGGCTGCGCGCGGGCCTGGCGGGGGCAAGGCATCAACGCACTGCATGCTATTTTATGCATAGCACATATCGCATACCAGGTAAGCGCCAGAGGCCTTTTTACCTCAAGAAATAGCGATCTTCCCCGCTTCAATGGTGATGCGCCGCTCACAGCGCGCGGCAATCGCCGGGTCGTGCGTGACCAGCACCAGCGTGGTCCCGATTTCCTGGTTCAGCTCGAACATCAGTTCCATCACGGTTTCGCCGGTGGCAAAGTCCAGGCTGCCGGTCGGCTCGTCGGCCAGCAGCACGGCCGGCTTGACGACAAAAGCGCGTGCCAGCGCCACCCGCTGCTGCTCGCCGCCCGACAGCACCTTGGGATAATGGCCGAGCCGTTCGCCCAGGCCGACCCGCTTGAGCATGTCGGTTGCCAGCGCCCGGGCGTGCTTCATGCCGGACAGCTCCAGCGGCAGCATGACGTTTTCAAGCGCCGTCAGGTTGGCCATGAGCTGGAAGCTCTGGAACACGAAACCGACTTTTTGTGCCCGCAGGGCGGCGCGGTCGTCCTCGCTGATGGCAAAGATGTCCTGGCCGGCCAGGCGTACGGTGCCACTCGTGGGCGTGTCCAGCCCTGCAATGATCGTCAGCAGCGTGCTCTTGCCCGAGCCCGATGCACCGACAATGGCAGCGGTTTCGCGCGGATTCAATGAAAAGTCAATATCGCGCAAAATGGTCAAGGTGCCGGTCGAGTCGGTGACCGACTTGAAAACATGCTCAACGCAAACAATTGGAGAACTGGCAGGCTCCCCTGATTCAGGCAGCCTGGAAGCCACTTCACCCCTACCGGAAACTACAGGTTCAAACATGTCAACCTTTTTTGGAAACGTTAAATCGATTGCTGCCCACTGTAGCAAGCCTCGCCTGGCCACGCGAAACCATTGCGCTAAATCCTTGGGGACCCTGTTGATGAGCGCCGTGCTGGCGGTGCCGGCCTTTGCCCAGGCGCCGGCCGAGGCCAGACCGCAGCCCACCCTCCTCATCGTCGGCGACTCGTTGAGCGCTGAATATGGCCTGAAGCGCGGCACAGGCTGGGTGCCGTTGCTTGAAAAGCAGTTGGCGAGCGAAAACAAAAACGTCCGTGTGGTCAATGCCAGCATCAGCGGCGACACCACTTCGGGCGGGCGTTCGCGTTTGCCGGCTTTGCTGGCGCAGTACCAACCTGCCACCGTGGTGATCGAATTGGGCGGCAATGACGCGCTGCGCGGGCTGCCGCTGGACATGACCGCCAAGAACCTGAGCGCCATGACGCAGGCGTCCAAAAAATCCGGTGCCCGCGTGCTGCTGCTGGGCATGGAGGTGCCGCCCAACTATGGCAGCGCCTATGCCACCACCTTTTCAGGCCTATTCTCGAAAGTCGCCAAGGAAGAAAAAGTCGCACTCGTGCCGTTTTTCCTCAAGGGCATTGCCGATGGCGACAACGCCGCGGACAATTTCCAGGCCGACCGCATCCACCCCAACGCGTCATCGCAAGCCAGAATGCTGGCCAATGTCTGGCCAGAACTGAAGAAAATCATCCCGTGAGCCTTGACCGCATTTCTGCCGAAGACGCCCTGGCCCGATTGAGCCAGTTTTCCACCGTCATCGACGCCCGCTCCGAGGGTGAATATGCCGAAGACCACCTGCCAGGCGCTGTGAACTGGCCCAGCCTGCACGACGACGAGCGAAAGATCGTCGGCACCCAATACAAGCAGATCAGCCAGTTCGAGGCCAAGAAGCTGGGCGCGGCGCTGGTCGCCAAAAACATCGCCGAGCACATCCATAGCGAGGTGCTTGACAAGCCCCGTGAATGGCAGCCGCTGGTGTATTGCTGGCGCGGCGGCAAGCGCAGCGGTTCACTGGCGCTGATTCTGGACCAGATCGGCTTCAAGGTGACACTGGTTGACGGTGGCTACAAAGCCTTTCGTGCAGCGCTGGTAGCGGACCTCCCGCAACTTGCGGTGCAGCACCACTACCGCGTGGTGTGCGGCCCTACGGGTTCGGGCAAGACGCGGCTGCTGCAGGCGCTGGCAGCGCAGGGCGCGCAGGTGCTCGACCTGGAAGCGCTGGCCAACCACCGCAGTTCGGTGCTCGGCTTGATACCCGGGGTGGCCCAGCCCAGCCAGAAAGCCTATGACCGCCGCATCTGGACGGCGCTGCGCAGCTTCGATGCAGCGCGGCCGGTCTATATTGAAAGCGAGAGCAAAAAGGTTGGCAATGTGGCCGTGCCCGAAGGGCTGATTGCCGCCATGCGCGCCAGTCCCTGCCTGCAACTGAACCTGCCGGAGCCCGAGCGGGTAGCGCTGTTGCTAGAAGACTATGATTTTTTTGTCCGCGACATCGATTTCTTCTGCGACCGGCTCGACGCCTTGACAGAGGCACGCGGCAAGGCCACGGTTCTTGACTGGCAGGCGCGCGCGCGCGGTGGCGATGTGGCGTCAGTGGTGCTCGAATTGCTGATCAATCACTACGACCCGGGCTACCTGCAGTCGATGCAGCGCAATTTCATCCAATACAAAACAGCGCAATCTTTGGCGCCGCGCGACCACAGTGTTCAAGCCATGACCGAACTTGCCAGTTTGATGCTGGCCAAGGCGTAACGAAAAAACCCGGCATCACCAATGAGGATAGTGCCGGGTTGACCATCAACTTACTATCAAATCAATAGCTACTTGCGCATATTCACATTGCGCCAGATAGCTATTTTTTTGAATTTTTCGCTCAAGGAGGAGAGCCGGCAGGTGGTATGCCAATTTGCGCTTCGCTGATGTTGTCCTGATCCGGCGCGCCGTCACTGGACACATCGCCGTCTTCCGGCTTGCCTTCACCCTTGCGCTTGAGTTTGTCTTCTTTCTTGCGTTTTTTCGCCAGCTCCTTCTGACGCTTTTCATAGGAGTAATTAGGAGTTGCCACAGCTTGCTTTCGTGAATAGGTAACCCTTACTGTAATGCATTGCCATCTGGCGTTTCGTTAAGGCCGGCCAGCGCATGGGCCAAGTCGGCCTGCAAGTCCGCAACGGCTTCCAGGCCAACGGAAAAGCGCACCAGCCCGCCCGGGTAAGGCCAGGGGCGTACGACACGCAGTGCCGGCATGTCATACGGCACGCACAGGCTCATCGGCCCGGCCCAGCTGTAGCCGAGGCTGAAAAGTTGCAGGGTGTCGCAAAAACGGTCGATCTGCACAGTGGTGAATTCCGGCTTGAAGACAGCGCTGAACAGGCAAGCCGCGCCCTGGCAGTCGCGCTTCCATTCGGCATGGCCTGGCGAATCGGGCAAGGCCGGGTGCAGCACGGCGGCAATCTGCGGCTGGTCCCGCAACCAGGTGGCGAGCTGGCGCGTGGCGGCATCCTGCGCGGCATAGCGCAGGGCCATGCTGTTCAAGCCGCGCAGCACGAGTTCAGCATCATTGCCGCTAACGCCATAACCGACACGCATATGGCAAAAATGCACCAACTGGTGGAGTGCTTCGTTGTTCGTCACCACCGAACCCATCAACACATCGGCGCCGCCGCTCGGGTATTTGGTCAGGGCCTGTACCGAGATGTCTGCGCCCAGCGTGAAGGCATTGAACGCAAGACCTGCGCCCCAGGTGTTGTCGAGCGCCGTGATGGCGGACAGGGGATGCGCTGTACCGGATGCGTTGTGCGTCTTGACGGCGGCCACCAGCGCGGGAATGTCCGGAAACTCCAGCGTGATGGAGCCGGGGGCCTCCAGCCAGACCAGGCGGGTACGCGCATTCAGCCGTACGGCCAGATCAGCCGGATTCATGGCGTCGTAAAACTGGCAGCTGATGCCCCAAGACGCCAGTTCAGACTGCGCGAAGGCCTTGTTCGGGCCATAGGCATTGTCCGGTATCAGGACTTCGTCACCCGCCTTCAGCAGGGCCATGTCCACCAGCACCACGGAAGCCAAGCCGCTCGGAACCAGTGTGCAAAACCTGCCGCCCTCCAGCGTTGCGATGCGTTCTTCCAGCGTGAAAGTGGTCGGCGTTCCGTGCAGTCCGTAGGTGTAGCCGGTCTTGTGCTTCCAGTCACGGCGGCGCAAAGCAGCCACGCTGGGAAAGATGATCGTCGAGGCTTTGTAAACCGGAGGGGAAACCGACTCGAAGCCTGTCGGTGGCGTGTAGGGATGGTGGATCAGTGTGGTGGAGAGTTCGCTCATGCTCCAATAATAGCGACAAGCCCAAGTCGACGAAGAGCCCTCCCGACAACCGCACATAGGAATGCAGTGGTAGCGGGGGCTCCGGCTTAATTTCAGCAGGGGCCACGGATCTGGCTTTGCCAGTCCGCAGGCGCAGTGGCACCCTCGGGGGGCAGGAAGCTACACGAAGTGAGCGACCGCGGGGGCAACTACACGCGCCATTTGTCTATCAATTGCAATGGCGAAAGCGCGTCGTAGCTTTCGAAGGGCTGGTGAATCCACGGGTTGGTTGACAGCGTCTCGACCGAATAGTCCGCCTGGAAGGTCGAAACACCCTTGGTCCAGATCACGGCACTGCGCAGTTCGGTGATCGGCTTGTAATTGTTGCGAAGCTGTTCAATCACCGCATTCAGGGTATGGCCCGAATCGGCCAGGTCATCGACCAGCAGCACCTTGCCGGCGATCTCGCCCTTGGGCGTGGTGATGTAGTGGGCAATGTCCAGCTTTCCCTGCACCGTGCCGGCATCGGCGCGGTAGGAACTGGTGGACATGATGGCCAGCGGTTTGTCAAAAATACGCGACAGGATGTCCCCAGGCCGCATGCCGCCCCTCGCCAGGCACAGGATGGTGTCGAACTGCCATCCAGACTGGTGGATCTTGATGGCCAGTTTTTCAATCAGGTTGTGGTATTCGTCATAGCTGACATAGAGATGCTTGCCGTCTTCGGTCAACATGAAATTGCTCCTGATTTAATAGCTGCAAGCGCTTATGGTTATTGCGCAAGCAGCCTGTTTGTCTAAAATTTAAAGTTTTAGAGGGCGTAGGGGTTGCGAAGCAAGATAGTGTGGTCGCGGTCCGGACTGGTCGAAATCATGTGAACCGGCACACCTGTGACTTCTTCGATCCGCTCAAGGTAGCGCTGAGCGGCAGGCGGCAGCTGATCGTATTGGGTCACGCCCACGCTGCTCTGGCTCCAGCCCGGCATGGATTCATAAATCGGCACACAGCGGGCAATGTCGTCGGCGCCCATAGGCAAAATGTCGGTGGTCAGGCCGTCAAGCTCGTAACCCGTACACAGCTTCAACTCGTCAAGGCCATCGAGCACGTCAAGTTTGGTGATACACAGGCCCGACAGGCCATTGACCTGGGCCGAGCGCTTGAGCAGCGCCGCATCAAACCAGCCACAGCGGCGGCTGCGCCCGGTGGTCACGCCTTTTTCGGCGCCCACGGTGCTCATGTGGTAGCCCGGCGTGCCTTCCACTTCCCAGTCGAGTTCGGTCGGAAACGGCCCGCCGCCCACGCGGGTGCAATAGGCCTTGGTGATGCCCAGGATGTAATGCAACATGCCCGGTCCGACGCCGGCACCGGCCGACGCATTGCCGGCAACACAGTTGCTGGAGGTCACATAGGGATAGGTGCCATGGTCCACGTCAAGCAGCGTGCCCTGCGCACCTTCAAACAGCAGATTGGCGCCGGCCTGGTGCGCGTCATTGAGTTCACGCGACACGTCGGCCATCATCGGCTTGAGCAGTTCGGCATGGCGCATCGCTTCGTCATACACCGTGTCGAAGTCAACCGCTGGCGCATTCAGATAGCCAGTTAACACAAAGTTGTGCAGGTCCAGCAGTTCGCGCAGCTTGGCGGCAAAGCGTTCGGGGTATTTCAGGTCCTGCACGCGCAGCGCGCGGCGGGCAATCTTGTCTTCATAAGCTGGCCCGATACCGCGGCCCGTCGTACCGATTTTCTCAATACCGCCTTTTTCGCGAAAAGCTTCACGGGCAATATCGATGGCCGCGTGGAAAGGCAGGATCAGCGGACAGGCTTCGCTGATGCGCAGGCGCGAACGCACCTCGACGCCGGCTTTTTCCAGCCCTTCGATTTCCTCGAAAAGCTTGGCCGCTGAAAGCACCACGCCATTGCCGATGTAGCACTTCACGCCGGGGCGCATGATGCCGCTCGGAATCAGGTGCAAAGCGGTCTTGACGCCATTAATGACCAGCGTATGGCCTGCATTGTGGCCGCCTTGGAAGCGCACAACGCCTTGCGACATTTCGGTCAGCCAGTCAACAAGCTTGCCCTTGCCTTCGTCACCCCACTGGGTACCCACGACCACGACATTGCGGCCGGGAGCTGCGCTTGGTTTGTTTGTCATCTTCAGTTCTCGTTAAGGATCAAATGGATAAATCCGCCGCCGGGCCAGTCCCTGCGCACGACATTTTTGCCGATGGTCGATGCGGCTCAGGCTCAGGCGCGGGCCTGGACCACCCAGCGGCCAGTGTTCAACACCAGCTCCCGGTCGCAGTCAAATTCATTGACTTCATTTTCATGGCCGGGCAGCACGCAAGTCACGGTTTCACCGCCGGCACGCAACCGGGCGATGGCAGCAACGAGCGTGACATCATTGCCCCAAGGCGCACAAATAGCCGTCTTCAAAGGGCGAGGCGGCAGCACACTGACCAGCTCTTTCAGATCAAGGCTGAAACCCGCAGCCGGTCGGTTGCGACCGAAGACCGCACCAACCTCGTCGTAACGGCCGCCGCGCGCCAGTTCGGCGCCTTGGCCATAAATGGCAAACCGTGTGCCCGTGTAATAAGCATAGCCCCGCAGGTCAGCCAAATCAAAGCTGACCCTGACGTCAGTCGCATGCGATGCTAGCCACTTTAAATTCTGTAGCGCTTCATGCACGCCAGGCATGGGCGGAAGGACTTTTTCAGCCTCAAGCAACACATGTTCGTCGCCGTACAGTTGCAATAATGCCAGCATGCCTTCGCGAGCTTCTGATGACAAGCTGCCGTTGAGTTCGCCCAACAGGATATTGAGTTCGCCTGCATCTTTGGCAGCCAGAGCGGCATGGATGCGTGCAAGCGTCAATGCATCCAGGCTGGATCCGGCCAGCAGACTGGAAACAATTCGCACGTCGGCCATGTCCAGCATCAAGTCGGTAACGCCAGAAGCTTTCAAGCAATTCAGGGCAAGCCGCTGGGCTTCCAGGTCTGCTTCCGGGCCGGCATGACCATAGATTTCAGCGCCGAATTGCAACGGCTCGCGGGTCGCATGTGGCCGGTCTGCACGCGTATGCAGAACCGGGCCGCAATAGCAAAGACGCGCCACGCCACTGCGGTTGAGCAGGTGCGCGTCGATGCGCGCAACCTGGGGGGTGGTGTCGGCACGCAACCCCAGAGTGCGACCCGAGAGCTGATCGACCAGCGTGAAGGTCTGCAGGCCCAAGGCTTCGCCAGTTCCAGTCAACAACGATTCCAGATGTTCCAGCAGCGGTGGAATGACGAGTTCGTAACCGTAGCTACAGGCGGCGTCCAGAAACAGACGGCGTAGCTCTTCGATGTGACGCGCCTCGGAAGGCAGGACATCGGCAATTTGATCAGGCAATTGCCAAGATGACGACCAAGCGGGCATTGTAGATTTTGTAAGCTGTTAAAAGCAGGATTTTACCGGCACGGGATGGATCGAAAACAGAAAAAGGGCAGACCGCCCTTTTTCTGTTGACCACCGCCTGTGGGTGAAGACAATCCAGATTGCCTGGATTCCCCAATATGAAGACTACTTAACGGGAATTAGCCCCTGAAGCGCCGCCAGTGTTCGGTCCCCGCATGGCCTTGAAAAAGTCCGAAGACGGGTCGACCACCATCACATCGCTTTTCTTGCTGAAACTGGCTTTGTATGCATCAAGGCTGCGATAAAACTGTGCAAACTGCGGATCCTGACCAAAGGCCTGGGCAAAAGTGCGAGCCGCCTCGGCGTCGCCTTCGCCCTTGACCTTCTGTGCATCACGATAGGCATTGGCAATGGTGACCTCACGTTGCCGGTCGGCATCTGCACGAATTTTTTCACCTTCTGCTGCGCCGGTCGATCGCAACTCGTTGGCCACCCGCTTGCGCTCGGCCTCCATGCGGCGGTAAACAGATTCGGTAATGGCTTCGACGTAATCGACGCGGGTAATCCGCACATCGATCACATCGATACCCCAAGGCTTGGCTCCCCGCACCACGCTCAGCACTTCTTTCTTGACGTCAGCCATCAGTGCTTCGCGCTTGAGTGAAAGCAGATCCTTGACAGTCCGCCGGTTGATTTCCTCTTGGAACGCATTACGAACCACGCGATTCAATTGGTTCGCACCTGCCCTTTCGTCCAGCCCGACATTACGGATGTATTCGGAAGGGTTGATGATGCGCCAGCGAACGTACCAGTCGATCACCACGCGCTGCTTTTCAAGTGTCAGCATGGGCTCGGAATCAGTGCTGTCCAAGGTCAGCAAACGCCTGTCGATGTACGAAACGTTTTGAAACGGAGGCGGAAGCTTGAAATTCAAGCCCGGCTCAAGAACGACTTCCTTGATTTGGCCAAGGGCATACACCACGCCGAACTGGCGCTGATCGACCACGAACAGCGTGGAACTGAGCAATGCCAGAAGCACCAGCAATGAAGAAACGACAAGTCCAACTCTATTCACTTTTGTTTTCCTTAGCGGGTTTCACGATCACGGGTGCGGGAAGTATCCCGGGCCCGAGAGTCCACAGGCACACTATTCATCGGTGCTTGCGCTGCAGGCACCGTGGACAGAGGCGTAGTTGCATCACTGGTTGTGCCTGCCCCACCCGTTCCGGTCATTTGCATGATTTTGTCAAGCGGCAGGTACAACAGGTTTGAGCCTGAACGTGACTCCACCAGGACCTTGGTCACATTGGTATAGACCTGCTGCATGGCATCGGTGTACATGCGGTCCCGGGTAACCTGCGGAGCCTTCTGGTATTCGGTCAGTACCGAACTAAAACGCTTGGAATCACCCTGGGCCTGCGCCACGATACGGGCTTTGTATGCATCAGCCTCCTCTTTCAATCGGGAGGCCGAACCCACGGCTCGAGGAACCACGTCGTTGGCATAGGCCTGGGCTTCGTTCTTTGCGCGCTCGCGCTCCTGTCCAGCTTTCAGCACATCATCGAAAGCGGCCTGAACCTGCTCGGGAGGACGGACACCACTTTGCTGCAAGTTAATGGCAACCACCTCGACACCAACCTTGTAACGGTCCAGGATCGTTTGCATAAGCTCCCGAACACGTGGGGCAATCTGGTCACGCTCTTCTGCCAGCGCCATGTCCATTTTCATCTTGCCGACGACTTCGCGTACAGCAGTTTCTGCAGCCTGAACGACTGCAGCTGCAGGATCTTTGCTTTCAAACAAATAAGCCCGCGCATCGTTCAGACGATACTGCACCGCAAACTTGATTTCGACGATATTTTCGTCTTCCGTCAACATCGCTGAATCACGCAACCCCGTTGCCTTGATTATGGTGTCACGTCCCACATCGACAGAGCGAATCTGGGTAACCACCACAATCTCATGACGCTGTATCGGATAAGGCAGACGCCAGTTAAAGCCTGCGCCAACCGTAGATTGGTATTTGCCAAACTGGGTGATAACTGCTTGTTGACCTTCCTGCACAATGAAAAAGCCGGTGCCCAGCCATATCAATGCCACCACGCCAGCAATCAGGCCCACGCCAATGCCTGCATTCTTCATGTCAGGCTGAAAACCGCCGCCGCCTTTGTTTCCGCCACCGCCAAATCCGTCACGGTTGCCGCCGTTCTTTGCGCCGCCAAACAAATTACCCAGTTTTCTATTGAAATCACGCCACAACTCGTCAAGGTCAGGCGGCCCCTGATTAGAGCCTTGCGGACGATTGGGTGGCTTGGGGGGTTGACGGTCTTCGCGCGGTGACTCGGGCTTGGAGCCATCCGACGACGACTTGTCTTCATCCCGGCCCCACCGCGGATCATTCAAATTGAATATTCCTTGGGCGCGTTGTCTAAGCCGACCCGGAAAGTTTGTCAGCGTTTGCAGCACGGGATTCAAATTCATGGAAGAAAACTCACTTTTTTGTTACACCTACATTGTGCCTAATGATATTGCCCGGCAGGGCAATATCATTGAGGTGTTTGGGGGCTATTGCCAGGCTCGGCGCGTGAACCTTGGACCGCCAGCGATTCGCGCAGAAGATTCAAGTTTTCACCGCTTTTGGCACTTACGAATACGCGCTCGACACTCCGGCTGGCGCCTTCAAATGCGTCCCTGAGATCAAACTTATCTTGAAGATGCAGGGGGTGATTGCTTTTTTCAATAGCGTCGAGCTTGTTGAACACAAGTATTTGCGGCACATCCGCAGCACCGATCTCGAAAAGTACGCGCTGTACTTGCTCTATTTGCTCAAGGTATTCAGGATTGGAAGCATCGACGACATGAAGCAGTAAATCCGCATCGACCGCTTCCTTTAATGTTGCTGCAAACGCATCAATAAGCCCATGCGGCAAGTCGCGAATGAAGCCTACGGTATCTGACAGCGATGCGAAACGACCCGCTTCGCCAAGATACAGCTGTCGCGTGGTGGTATCAAGCGTTGCGAAGAGCTGATCGGCGGTGTACGACTGGGCTTTTACCAAAGCATTGAAAAGGGTGGATTTTCCTGCATTCGTGTATCCCACCAGGGAAACTGAAAAAGAATTTCGCCGTTCACGCTGTTTTCGCTGCGTCTGGCGTTGCTTCTTGACCTTGGTCAAACGTTCCTTGGTTCGCTTGATAGCTTCGCCAATCATGCGCTTGTCCAGTTCGATTTGCTTTTCACCGGGACCACCTCGCACTCCTGCGCCGCCAGTCTGACGCTCGAGATGCGACCAACGGCGTACGAGTCGGGTTGAAACATACTGCAGACGCGCCAGTTCTACCTGAAGCTTGCCTTCATGGCTGCGGGCGCGTTGAGCGAAAATTTCAAGAATTAACAGGGTTCGATCATTGACGGGCATTTCCAGATGCCGTTCGAGATTGCGTTGCTGAGCCGGGCTGAGTGACTGGTCAAAAAGGACTTCAGTGGCGCCTGTCTCCAGTGCCAACATCTTGATTTCATCGGCTTTGCCCGAACCGACAAAAAGTGCCGCATCTGGCGCCCTGCGTTTGCAAGTGATGCGTGCCACAGGCTCCAAACCTGCGGTTTTCGCCAGCAGACCAAGCTCGAGCAAATCGGTATCAAAGTTGGGTAGACCCAGGTCAACCCCCACCAGAAGGGCGAGTGTTTGTATTTTCACCGAGGCTTCGTGGGTTCTCAGGATGTCGGAGTTTCTTCGGATTCAGCCGCTGAAAAGTTGACGGCTCGGCCTGGGACGATGGTTGAAATTGCATGCTTGTAAACCATCTGTGTGACGGTGTTGCGAAGCAAGACGACATATTGATCGAACGATTCAATCTGACCTTGAAGCTTGATGCCGTTGACCAAATAGATCGATACAGGAACATGCTCGCGACGCAAGGTGTTGAGAAATGGGTCCTGCAAAAGCTGGCCTTTATTATTGCTCACGATATTTTCCGTGTTCAAGAGTTAGTAAGAGTTTGACCATACCACAGCGGTTTACGTGGCCTTGTAATATTAGGTCTATTCCTTGTCCGTGAAAGGATTGTGCTGGCTTTTGAGCTGAATACGCAAAGGCGTTCCGACCAAATCAAACTCTTTGCGAATGCGGCCCTCAAGATAGCGCTTGTAAGATTCGGTCACATGCTCCAGCGAATTGCCGTGAACGATCACGATGGGCGGGTTCATGCCACCTTGGTGGGCGTAGCGCAACTTGGGACGAAAAACGCCTGAACGCTGGGGTTGCTGAAACTGCACAGCCTCCATCAGCAAACGGGTCAAGACTGGTGTGGACATCTTGCGATTCGCTGAAGCATGCGCTTGAATGATGGATTTCCAGACAGGTCCCAGTCCCTGCCGCTTGATGGCCGAAATATGATGGATGGATGCGAACTTCAGAAAACCAAGCCGCGTTTCAATCGAGCGCTGCAGCAATTCGCGCTGGTAGGCATCCACCGCATCCCATTTATTCACAGCCAGCACCACCGCCCGACCGCTTTCAAGGATATAACCCGCAATGTGTGCATCCTGGTCCGTCACGCCTTGAGTAGCATCAAGCAGCAGCAACACGACATTGGCGTTTTCAATCGCCTGCAGTGTCTTGACAACGGAAAATTTCTCGATTGCCTCGAAAACTTTGCCTTTACGACGAAGCCCTGCAGTGTCGATAAGCTCGAACCGCTGGCCTGCATGCTCGAAAGGCACTGAAATAGCATCGCGGGTGGTACCGGGCAAGTCAAATGCCACCAGCCGCTCTTCTCCAAGCCAGGTGTTGATCAAGGTTGATTTGCCGACATTGGGCCGGCCTGCCACTGCCAACTTGATGACCGCAGGGTCTTCCTGTTCAATTGATTCCGACGGATCGGGCAGGTTGAGAGGCGCCAGCGCCAGGTCAACCAGCATTCGCATGCCTTGCCCGTGTGATGCAGACACTGCCAGCATTTCGCCAAGCCCCAGTTCGAAGAACTCTGAAACCTGCGTGCCTTCGGGCAAGCCCTCGGCCTTGTTGGCTGCCAGCACGGTTGGCTTTCCAAGCTTTCGCAGGTATTTGGCGATGTCATAGTCTTGGGCACTGATGCCGGCACGGGCATCGACCACGAAAATCACCACATCGGACTCGGCTACAGCCTGGCGAGTCTGCCTGGCCATTTCCTTGTAGATGCCGGTGACGGCATCTGGCTCGAAGCCTCCGGTGTCAATGACGATGTACTCATGGGGACCCAGTTTCCCGTTACCGTAATGGCGATCACGCGTCAGACCGGCATAGTCGGCCACGATCGCATCCCGCGTCTTGGTCAACCGGTTAAAAAGGGTTGACTTGCCAACATTCGGGCGGCCAACTAGGGCAATGACAGGTTTCATCAAAATGAGTAGATCAGTTTCTGGCGCAGATGCCGTTATTCGGGCTGAAAGCCGTAAATGCCACCGTTGCGGGTGACGGCAACCAAGGTATTGCCTGCCAGCACCGGGGAAGCGGAAATGGGCGATCCATCGGTGCCAATGCGGTTGAGAAGAGAGCCGTCTTCACGCGACAGCAGGTGGATGAAGCCAGCGGCATCGCCAATCACTACAGAGCGGCCAGCGAGAAACGGTGCAGTCAACCCCCGGTAGCGCAGGCGCTCCGTGGACCAGACACGTTCGCCGTCACTGCGCTTCCAAGCCAGTACGGTTCCATCAGCTTCGGTGCCAAACAGCAGCCGGTCATCGCCATTGATACCTTGTACGCCATTGGCAGGACGGGTCCATAGCAGATTGCCACGGGTGGTATTCACACAGCCGATGCTGGACTGGAACGCCCGTACACAGACGTTGTCACCGACCCGGCTGACGCTGCCGACCAAGTCAACAAGCCGCTCAATGTCATTGATACCCCGTGGTGTGGCGACGGGGGCCTCCCACTGAATGCCGCCAGTCGACGGGTTCATTCCTACCAGTCGACCGGCCAGACCAACCACCAGCGTGTCCCCAACGGCCAGCAGCACGCCGGACTGGCGCAGTACCAGTGGTTCACTTGAACGTTGCTGTGTCCACAGCTTTCTGCCGGTCTGCCCGTCAAAGGCATTGACCGAACGATCAGCCGCCAGAACAAACACGCGCTCACCTGCCACGAACGGGGCGGTGAACGCCTGGGCAGTGAGCTTTTGACGCCACAACTCGCGTCCAGCCTGCATGGCAATGACTTCGTTGTCTTTGGTGATGACGGCAAGCACCTTGCCATCGCTTCCAACGCCAGCGGCAATCGGCGTCTTCAATGCCAGGCGCCAGACCTCGCGGCCGGTCTGGGCATCAAAAAGGGCAACCGTTCCGTCATCGCTGGCAACAGCCACACCACTACCGGCAACACCGACATCAAGCGGAAAATTAACCGGACCAATGCGCTGGGTCCAGCTTTGACGCACGGAAACCAGCGCCGTCACCGGTTGAAGCTCCGTGGGTTGGGGCTTTTTAACACCCCCGAAACAACCCGTCAGAAGCGCTACGCTAATAATAGCTATAGGTGCACGCCCGGCAAGCGCCAATGACCAAAAAGACTGAATTTTCATTTGTTTGCTCCTGCATTTTCAGCAGTCGACAGCTTGACCTGGCCAGCGGTGGGATCAACACCCAGCGCATTGAGCTTGACCTCGACTAGGCGACGGTATTCGGTACGCTCGTCAAAAGCCTTCCAGGCCTTTTCGTATTCGGCTCTGGCTTCGGCTTTTTTGCCTTGTACCATCAGGATGTCTGCACGCCGGTCAGCCACCAGCGCTTCGAAGTTTTTCGGAAAAGCAGCGGAAAGCTGCTGAAAGGCTTCTTCATACGATTTCTTTTCAAGCAGCAGTCCGGCGAGCCGAAGTCTGGCAACTGCCTGGTAGCCAGGATCGGATGCCTTGTCGGCCACCCAGACCAGCGCTGCACGGGCTGCATCGGCATTGCCTTTGTCGTGATGCGCCTTGGCGACCAGAAGGCCGGCCTGCTGGGCATATGTGGTGCTGGCGAAACGGTCTTTCATGTCAGCCAGCGCACGGTCAATTCGTTCGGTGTCACCCGACACGATGGCGCGTTCAATCTCGTCGAACATCACCGAGGCCTTAGCCGCCTGGCTGCGCTGCCAATACTGGTATCCGTTCCAGGATGCAAATGCGCCTAAAACGACAATCAGCACCCAGGTGATCAGATTGCCGTACTGCTTCCAGAAATGCTTGATCTCGTCAAGCTGTTCCTGTTCTTCCAAATCAAGGTGCTTTGCCATAAATTTCCGGGAGTTTTTAGCCAATACTGACAGGCTAAATTGAAAAAGGATTGTAGAGCGCTGAACTGCTGCTCAAATCGCGGAGCCGGTGAGCAGCATGTCTGCCCATGCATCTATGTCATCCAGCGTTTGAAGCGACTGGCCATCGGCCAACCCGTCTTTATCGCCGCGGAGCGGTTTGACCGCTACACGGCCTTCGGCAAGTTCGGTCGCGCCAAAAATCAGTGCAAATCGTGCGCCACTTGCATCGGCGCGCTTGAACTGCGACTTCATGCTGCCCATGCCGCCCGAGGTCGCGCTGGCGTGCATCTGTACGCTGACTCCGGCACTTCGCAGAGCCTGCAGGGTTTTCATCACGATCGGGAGAGCAGAGATTTCAGGAACCACCGCATAAACGTCGGGCACCGGAAGTTCGCCGAAAGCACCCTCTTCCTTGATGAGTTCGAGCACACGCTCGACACCCAGCGCCCAGCCGACGGCAGGCGCCGGTTTGCCACCCATCTGCGCGATCAGGTCGTCGTAACGGCCGCCTGCGCAAATGGTGCCCTGCGCGCCCAGCCGGTCGGTGACGAATTCAAAGACGGTCAGGTTGTAATAGTCCAGCCCGCGCACCAGCCGGTGATTGACGGTCCAGGCAATCCCGTTGGCGTCCAGAATAGCCTTGAGACCGTCAAAATGCGCCAGCGACTGCGCGCCGAGAAAATCTATCAGGCGCGGAGCGCTTTCCACCACCGACTTCATTGCCGGATTCTTGGTGTCAAGAATTCGCAGAGGATTGCTATGCAGGCGCCTTTTCGCCTCTTCGTCGAGCAAGTCCGCGTGTTGTTCAAAGTGCGCGATCAGTTGCGTGCGGTGTTGAGCGCGCTCGTCGGGCTGGCCTAGGCTGTTGATTTCCAGACGCCAGTCACTCAGGCCCAGTTCCTTCCAGAGCGCTGCAGCCAGCAGGATCAGTTCGGCATCCACTTCCGGGCCTGCAAACCCCAGCGCTTCAGCACCGATCTGGTGAAACTGGCGGTAGCGACCGCGTTGCGGCCGCTCGCGGCGAAACATCGGCCCCATGTAGTAGAGCCGCTTGCCACCGTCGTACAGCAAGTTGTGCTCTGTCACGGCACGCACCACGCTGGCGGTATTTTCCGGACGCATCGTCAGGTGGTCGTGGTCGCCATGCTTGTCCGAGCGATCTTCAAAGGAATACATTTCCTTTTCGACAATGTCAGTGACTTCGCCAATGCCGCGCACGAAGAGCTGGGTGTGCTCCAGAATCGGCGTGCGGATGTTGCGGTAGGCATAACGCGCCATCAGGTCACGAACCTTGCCCTCCAGCCACTCCCAGCGCGCCGAGTCCGGTGGCAGGATATCGTTCATGCCCTTGACGGCGGCAAGTTTCTCGATTTTGATCGGCAAGGTTTTTTCTGCCGGATCGGCATTCAATTTTTCAGGCATGTCGTTCAGGAAACCTGGGCCAGCGTAGCCGAGCCAAAGCGTTTTTCTATGTAGTTTTCAACAATCACCTGAAACTCCTGCGCAATGTTGTCGCCGCGCAGGGTCAGTCTTTTTTCACCATCGATAAACACGGGCGCAGCCGGAGCTTCGCCCGATCCGGGAAGACTGATGCCAATATCGGCATGCTTGCTTTCGCCAGGGCCATTGACAATGCAGCCCATGACAGCCACGCGCAGGCCTTCGACACCCGGGTACTGCTCGCGCCAGACGGGCATCTGGGCGCGCAGAAAATCGTCGATCTGCTTGGCCAGCTCCTGGAAGGTGGTGCTGGTGGTGCGACCGCAACCGGGGCATGCCGTCACGCTGGGAACAAAGGTCCGCAAACCCAGTGCCTGCAAGATTTCGGCAGCAATGACAACTTCCTGCGTCCGCGCCTCGCCGGGCTGCGGCGTCAGGGAAACACGAATCGTGTCGCCAATGCCTTCCTGCAACAAGATGGAGAGCGCAGTGGCTGAAGCGACCGTTCCCTTTGTACCCATGCCTGCCTCGGTCAGTCCCAGATGAAGCGTGTGATCGGTCCGCCGGGACAGTTCCCGGTACACCGACACCAGGTCCTGGACGCCGCTGACCTTGCAGGACAGGATAATTTGGTCACGCCGCATGCCCATTTCTTCGGCCCGCTTGGCGGAATCAATTGCCGAGGTGATCAGCGCTTCGTACATCACCTGCCGGGCATCCCAAGGTGTGCTGCGAAGGTTGTTTTCATCCATCATGACGGCAAGCAATTCCTGGTCAAGACTGCCCCAGTTGACGCCGATGCGGATGACCTTGTCCCAGCGCATGGCGGCTTCGATCATCTGGCCGAATTGGGCATCGCGCTTGTTGCCTTTGCCAACGTTTCCCGGGTTGATCCGGTACTTGGAAAGCGCCTGCGCACAGGCCGGGTAATCTGTCAGAAGGCGGTGGCCGTTGAAGTGAAAATCGCCAATGAGGGGGACATCGACCCCCATGCGGTCAAGCTGCTCACGGACATAGGGAACTGCGGCGGCAGCTTCAGGCGTGTTGACAGTGATGCGGACCATTTCAGAACCGGCCATGGCCAGTTCCTTGACCTGTATGGCCGTGCCAACAGCGTCCACGGTGTCGGTATTGGTCATTGACTGAATACGCACCGGCGCATCGCCGCCAACAGTAACCACGCGCGAGCCCCAGACGACCCGGGACTGGATGGAATGATGCGGCTTTGGAAAAGCAGAAATGATGGGAAGGCAGTTTTGCACTATTTCACCTCGAAACGGGCAATGTTGTTTTTGGTAACGCTGGCAAGATCAAAGGCCTGGCCACGTATCTGCACCTGTATGACGTTGGCACGGCTCGCCACCACGCCCAGCGGCAGTACGCCCGAGAGGCTGACAGACTCCCCTGCGCGAAGTGAACGGTCAAAAATTACCGTTCCACTGGCATCTGTCACCTTGATTTTCGATGAACCTTTTGCATTGATCGTTATTGGGGGATCAACAGGAGTGGAGTCAGCGTTTGTTGCCATCGGCAGACCCCCCGTTTCCAACGAAGTTAAAGGGGTCTCAGCAGGCGTTAGCGCAGCATCCGAAGATACGCCGGAAACATCGTTACCTGCAAATGTGGGAGTTATTACGGTCGTTGTGGCCGCAGCAGAGCCCACCGCCTGACCCGTAGCAGTTTCAAACTGGCCTGCCTGCCGGTATCTGGAAATTTCTTTCTGGATGGACGGCAAGAACATCAACAAGAGTGCGCCAAGCAGCAAAACCAGACCCAGAAGCACGGCTGGTCGCGAAATACTGGACCAAAATGAAAGCGCATTTTTGCCGGGTCGGGCACGAAACGAGATGTTGATCCCCCGGTTCTGGGAAGTTACCTTGAATGCGGCAATTGCAGGCAGCCGATGAAGCACGGGGCCGGCTTCCAGTTTGAGAATTCGACACATGCTGGCGGCCAACGCTCGTGCAAACACCGGATCGGCCAAAAGCTCAGGCTTGTCCTGCTCAAGCGCCTGAAGTTTGTGAACCGGAACCTTCAACAGTGCTGCCAGTGTGGCGATGTCCAGACCCTGCGATTGACGGGCAGTGCGAAGCATGGCACCAGCGGTGTCCTGCGCGCTTGCCGAATCTTGATTTAACGCAATGGCTGGGTCAACTAGCGCTTCATCCTTACTCATTGAACAGGCCCTTTTCATATGCAGCAGCCTCATGAGACTGCGCAAAGCGTTTCTTCAACTGACTTGCGAGTTGCACCATTGCTTCCTGATTGTTCAGCTTTTTCTCAGTCTTGATGCCCAGCCAGAGCGTCTGGGCATTGGCCAGCTCACTATTGTTCAAGCGGCGTATGTAGAACTGAGCGCGTGTCAAATCGCCACGCGCATACAGCAGCTTGGACAGGTTGTAGCCTGTCACGGGGTTGCCGGCATCCAGTTCGTAGGAATGCATGAAGCTTTGTTCAGCTTCACTTAACTGCCCGGCATTCACTTGACAAACACCCAAGGCCATCAGAGTCTTGGCTTTCCCCGTGTAGGTCGGGTTGCTGGCTGCCTGGGCCAACAATTTGAACGACTCTGGATAGCGTGCCTGCTGGCAAAGCATCCATCCATAGTTATGGGCCACACTGGCATCGCGCGCGTTTAACGCAAGCGCGCGCCGAAAACTGTCTTCTGCGAGCGGAATGTCATTGAGACGCATATAGATCAGCCCCCGCAGGTTGTATGCATCGACAAAGTTTGGATCGGTTGCCAGCGACTGTTTTATTTCATCCAGTGCCACCTTGGTTTGGCCCTGTTCAAAATAACCGCTGGCCAGTTCAACACGCAAGCGTGCACGACGACGCAGTTCGGTTTCATCGGAATCGGTAATCAGGTCGGTTCGGTTGCCCAGACCTTCGACATAACCAGGTTGACTGGCACAGCCGCCCAGCAGCATGGCTGTCCAGCAGGCAAATATCCAGGCATGGGCCCTAATCTTTGTCATGCCGCATCCTTGTTCATCACCACGACCTTGATGCCGGCCAGCCTGCCCAGCCGCTGTGCCGCCATGCGCTGCTCCACGCCAGTGCGATCCTGTACATCGCCCGCCAGCTGACCGCAAGCTGCATCAATGTCATCGCCGCGCGTTTTACGCACGGTGGTCACGATACCGGCATCTATCAGGATTCTGGCAAACGCCAAGACCTGTGGCATTTGCGAGCGGACCAGACCGGAAGCAGGAAAGGGATTGAAGGGAATGAGATTGAACTTGCATGACAGGCCATTTGCAGCGTGGGTCTTCATCAAGGCCACAAGCTGACGCGCATGCTCGGGCTGGTCATTGACGCCATCCAGCATGCAATATTCGAACGTAATGAAATCGCGGGGCGCGGCCGACTGGTAGCGTGTGCAGGCTTCAAGCAATTCGGCAATCGGGTACTTTTTGTTCAGCGGAACCAGGTCGCTGCGCAGCGCATCGTACGGCGCATGGAGCGAAACGGCCAGGGCGACCGGGCAATCGCGGGCCAGGCGGTCGATCATCGGCACCACGCCGGATGTCGACACCGTGACGCGGCGACGCGACAAGCCATAACCGTGGTCATCCAGCATGGTCTTGAGCGCCGGCAGTAACTGCGAATAGTTCTGCAATGGCTCGCCCATGCCCATCATGACGACGTTGGAAATGACGCGTTCGTCCTTAGACAAATGCTTGCGTAAAAAGTGCTCGGCAAACCACAACTGGGAAATGATTTCGCCGGTCGTCAGGTTGCGACTAAAGCCCTGGTGACCGGTCGAACAAAAACGGCAACCCACGGCGCACCCCGCCTGAGATGAAATACACAGCGTGCCACGGTCAGCTTCAGGAATGAAAACCGTTTCAATCACATCGCCAGCACCCACGTCAAACAGCCATTTGATGGTGCCGTCGGTTGACTCGTGGCGCGAGACCACTTTGGGGCCCGTGATGTTGGCTGAGACGGCAAGCTTGTCGCGCAGCGCTTTGGCCAAGTCGGTCATCTGCTCAAAATCGGAGGCCCCTTTTTGGTGAATCCAGCGAAACAGCTGTGTCGCGCGAAAGCGCTTCTGGCCCAGCTGTTCGCAAAACGCTGCCATGCCCTCCAGATCGAAATCGAGAAGATTGACAGTCATTGCAGGCAACGATGCATCAGGTCGCCCCACACAAGCGGCGACCCCGTCAAAGGGTGGCAAAGCATGGGGACGTTACGCATTAACGCGAGTAAACGTTCAGGCCGGCAAAGAAGAAAGCGATTTCTTCCTTGGCGGTTTCGACAGCGTCGGAACCATGGACGGCGTTGGCATCAATGCTGTCGGCAAAGTCAGCACGAATGGTGCCGGCATCGGCCTTCTTGGGGTCGGTCGCGCCCATCAGGTCACGGTTCTTCAGCACAGCGCCTTCGCCTTCGAGCGCCTGGATCATCACCGGGCCGGAAATCATGAAAGACACCAGGTCCTTGAAGAAGGGACGGGCTTTGTGCACGCCGTAAAAGGCTTCGGCTTCGCCTTGCGACAGGTGAACCATTTTGGCAGCGACGACCTTCAGGCCGGCGGCTTCAAAACGCGCATAGATTTGACCAATCACATTTTTGGCGACAGCGTCAGGCTTGATGATGGAGAGTGTGCGTTCGATGGCCATGTTTATTCCTAAAGATATTGGAGTTATTAAGTTTTAAAATTATTCAGGGACTGAATAAAGCCCATGATTTTAACCCGCTGGGTTACCTCTTCAAGGGCAAGTCAGCAAAATGGTCTTGTGCCGCACAAGCTGTGGAACGTATTCATTCTGGCCAATCATCTAATTTACAGTATCAAATCGGCTTTTTACGCAGAATAAATAAGCTTTAGCAGCTATTTATTCAATAGCAAATATTGATTTATTGCTTTCAATGAATGCCAACAATCCGGTTCCACTTTAGCGGTTGCCACCCCGGTTACCACCACCGCGATTGCCACCTGAATTGCCACCATTGCGACGCAGGCCACCGCCGCTGCCACCGCCACCACCAAAGCCGCCCGCATTGCCGCCACCGCCCCGGCGCTGTTGGCCCTGATCCTGCCGCTGTCGGGTAAAGGTATCGGCACCAATATAGCCAAACGAGGTCTTCATGGGATCGGGCTGTGAGGCACCTGCGGATTTGTCAATGCGCGGGCCCCGGTCGTCACGGCGCCTCTGGCCTTGCGGCGATCCTGAACCGGGCGGTCCGAAGCGCGTCGCCGGACCGGCATTTCCGCCCTGGCTTCGGCCCTTTGCGCCGCCAATGCCAGGATTGGCGCCGCGTCGATTGCCGCGCTGCGCGCCGTCGTTGCGGCTCATCGGCGGCTGCGAATCATCAAGCGGCTGGACGATGCCGGTTTGGCCTGCGCCCGCGTTGCGGGGACGGGTGCTGTTACTGCGTGGACCCTCGTTCCTGCGCGGACCGCGGCGCTGCGGGGGTCCGCCGTCACTGTCGGGCTGGCCAGCAACGCCTGCGTTGGCACGCGGATCTGACCGCGCTTCCGACCGGCTGACCGCACTGGTCAATGCGTAGATGTCGTTTTCGTCAAGCTCGACAAACGCGCCGCGTTTCAATCCGCGGGGCAGCACCATGGCGCCGTAACGGATGCGGATCAGGCGACTCACGGCGTGGCCCACGGCTTCAAACATGCGGCGCACCTCGCGGTTGCGACCTTCGGAAATCGTAACCCGGTACCAGCAGTTGGCGCCTTCACCGCCACCAGCATCAATCGAGCCGAACTGTGCCACGCCATCATCCAGCGTCACGCCGTCAAGCAGGCGTTTTTTCTCTTCGTTGCTCAATGCACCCAGCACCCGCACGGCGTACTCACGCTCCAGGCCGAAGCGCGGATGCATGAGCTTGTTGGCCAATTCGCCAGAACTCGTCAGGAGCAACAATCCTTCGGTGTTGAGATCCAGCCGTCCAACAGATTGCCATTTGCCCTGAAACAGCTTGGGCAGGCGCCGGAAGACGGTCGGACGGTTTTGCGGGTCATCGTGCGTCACCACTTCGCCGGCAGGCTTGTGGTAGGCGATGACGCGCGGCGGCGGAGGATCAATCTGCACACGGATGGGCTTGCCATTGACCTTGACGGTATCGCCAAACTGGATGCGCTGGCCGATGTGGGCCGGCTCGGCATTGACAGAAATCCGCCCTTCCAGAATCAGCTGCTCCATTTCCAAACGTGAGCCCAAACCAGCCTGGGCCAGGACCTTGTGCAGCTTGGGCGTTTCTGGCTGGGGCAGCAGAACCCGTTTGGGCAGGCCAAGGGCAACGTCTTCTTCGTCGGCATCGAATTGACCGGTGATCACGTCTTCAAAGCGAATGGTTGACGGCAAGGGCTTCAGTCCCTGCTGCCGCGCACCAGCCTGCGGCGACGTCACGCTGTCACCTGCGAAAATTGCTATTGATTCAGGAGCTTCTCGTGCAGTCAGTCCGTGCGCTGGAGCACTATTTGATTCATTTTCTGGCATGGGCAGTGGCTTGCTGGCGGGATGGTCGTTTGAGTTCATGCTTTTACATTCGTTCGGGTGGATAGCGGGCAGACGGATTACTGCGGATCAGGTGGAGAACTTTTTCCGGCATCCGACGCCAGGTCCTCGCTATAGGTCGAAATTTTCAATTCAGTCGTGGTCAGGGTTGGAAAACTGTCAGGTGTTCCCTACATTCCCAGTTCAAACTGCTCAAGCTTTGCAATCTGCGCCGATGTGTCGTTCATCGACGGCAGTCCGGCAAGGGATTCAACGCCAAGATCATCCAGAAACTGGCGGGTCGTCGCGTACAACGCCGGGCGGCCCACCGTTTCGCGGTGGCCGATGACCTCAACCCAGCCACGGTCTTCCAACTGTCTGAGCAACAAGCTGTTGATGGTCACGCCGCGAATATCTTCCATGTCACCCCGCGTGACAGGCTGCCGATATGCAATGATGGCCAGCGTTTCAAGTGTCGCCCGGCTATAGCGGGTTGGTTTTTCAGGAGTTAGTCGGTCCAGGTGCTCGCGCATTTCCGGCCGGCTTTGAAAACGCCATCCACTTGCCACATGCACCAGTTCAGTGCCTCGGTTCGACCATTCGTCCTGCAACTCGCCAAGCACCAGTTTAATACTGTCGGCCGCCAACCCCCCGTTAAACAAAACCCCAATATCGCGCAAGGTCAGCGGTTGCTGTGCGCAAATAAGGGCGGTTTCGAGAATGCGCCGGGCATCCGTCGTATTCATGATTGGTCGTTCCGAAGTAAACGGGAGGAAAGCGGATAAAGGCGCTTTTGTCAGCGCATCGCATTCAGGCAGGCTTTACCTGGATCAGGAAACCATGGTGCCGGTAGCAGAAAACTACATAGAAGGATTGTATCTCAGGCCCAAAGCGTCTATTGCATGCAGCAGGTCAGGTGGTAGCGGTGACTTGAATTCCATCGGCTCGCCTGTTGCCGGATGGGCAAATGCCAGTCGGCAGGCGTGCAGCGCCTGGCGCGCCATGTCGCCGGCCAACGCGCCGCCGTACACCACATCCGACACCAGCGGGTGAGCCAGAAATGCCATGTGAACCCGGATCTGGTGGGTGCGACCGGTATGCAGCTTGCACTTGACCAGACAATGATTTTTGGCGTTGCCAAGCAAGGAGACCACAGTGGAAGCGGTTTTGCCCGAATTTTTTTCAAGGTCAACCACCGCCATGCGCAGCCGGTTTCTTGGGTCGCGGCCAATGGGGGCTTCAACCTGGCGGGTTTTTGCGCCTTCCCATGCACCATGCGCCAGCGCCATATATTCCCGGCTCACCGTGCGTGCAGCAATCATGCCCACCAGCTGGTCCATAGACTGACGCTGACGCGCCACCACCATCAGGCCACTGGTGTCCTTGTCGAGGCGGTGCACGATGCCGGCGCGTGGCATGAATGAAGCTTGGGGATCGTGTGCAAGCAAGCCGTTGAGCAAGGTGCCGCTCCAGTTGCCGGGGGCTGGATGAACCACCAGCCCGGCAGGCTTGTTAATTACCAGGAGATGCGCGTCTTCATAGACAATGTCGAGTGCCATGACTTCAGGTTTGAAAGCTTGGCTCTGGGCAGTGGGTCGCAACTCGACGGACAGTTCATCCCCCGCCTTGACCTTGGCCGAGGTTTTGACGGTTTTCTGGCCTTTGACGCATACGCCTCCGGCTTCAATCAATTGCTGAAGATAATTGCGTGAAAACTCGGGCACTAATTCGGCCAGCGCTTTGTCAAGCCGGCTGTTGTGGCTTTCGACCGGAACACTGACATGCCGCAGTTCCATTTCGACAGCAGTGTCTGCCTCATCTTGGGCATCGTCTTCAGGCTGCCTGGCATTAACGCTGCCCGATATAATAGATTTTCTCAGTTTTGAATCAGTCATCAAGAGGGTCGATTGCTATGTTTTTTGCCAGATTGTCGGATTTTCCGAAAGCATCGCCGCTTGTAGCAGCAGTTTTCGCAGGTTTGTTTGTGTTGTCGGGCTGTTCAATCGCGCCGGTAGCCGACAAGACCGCAAACTGGAGTCCCAACAAAATTTACGCGGAAGCGAAGGATGAAGCCAGTTCGGGCGCCTACGACAAGGCCATTCCACTTTACGAAAAGCTTGAAGGTCGCGCGGCAGGAACGCCCCTGGCACAGCAAGCGCAACTCGACAAGGCTTATGCCCAGTATAAAGGCGCAGAACAGGCCCAAGCCTTGGCGACACTTAACCGGTTCATCAAGCTTCATCCTGCCAGCCCGGCCTTGGACTACGCCTTGTACCTGAAGGGATTGTTGAATTTCAATGACAACCTGGGTCTTTTCGGATTTATCTCGCGTCAGGACCTTTCAGAGCGTGACCAGAACGCAGCCAAGGAGTCGTTTGAATCGTTCAAGGAACTGGTCACCCGGTTTCCCGATTCTCGCTATGCACCTGACTCACGCCTGCGTATGAACTACATTGTCAATTCACTGGCACAGTCAGAAGTCCACGTGGCACGCTACTACTACTCACGCGGTGCCTATGTCGCTGCCATTAACCGCGCGCAAAGCGCCATAGCAGACTACCGCGAAGTTCCCGCGCTTGAAGAAGCTACTTTCATTCTCTTTAAATCCTACGATGCCCTGGGAATGAACGAGTTGCGTGACGACATGCGCCGCATCCTGGAAAAAAGCTATCCCCAAAGCCAGTTCATGAGCAAAGGCTTCAAAACGGCAGAGAATCCGTGGTACAAGTTCTGGTGAAACTGGCCAGCCTGTCCATCAACGCCTGTTCCGATGCCAGTCTGTGCATTGGCGGCAACGCTTTGATGAGGCGGCGCCCGTATCCCATTGAAACCAGCCGGCTGTCGCAAACCACCAAGACGCCTTGATCTGTCTCCCGGCGTATCAGGCGGCCGGCTCCCTGTTTTAGTGCGACGGCTGCTTCGGGCAGAAAATAGTCATTAAAGGCACTGCGCCCTTGGGACTCCAGCAGCTTTGCACGGGCCTCGGCCAAGGGATCTTTGGGCGGAGGAAAGGGCAATTTGTCGATAATGACAAGTTGAAGTGAATCGCCCGGAACATCAATTCCTTCCCAGAAGGATGCCGATGCCACCAGGACGCAACCTTTGCCGCCGAGTGAATCGCCTTCGCGAAAACGGTCAATCAGCGCACGTTTGGGCATGCTGCCTTGCACCAGCACCAGCGGGTCTTTCAACTGAGTGAAAGCAGCGATCAACACATCTCCAATGGTTCGCAGCGCTCGCAAGGTCGTGGTCAGCACCATGGTACGTCCACCTATCTGGCGTGACCAGATCGCCACCGATTCGGCCACCCTTGCAGAATGCGTTGGGTCGCCGGGCTTGGGAAAGTTTGGTGGAACATAGAGCGCGGCTTGCCGCTGGTAGTTAAACGGACTTCCAATTCGCAGGACGCTGGCATCTTCAAGCCCGCATGGTTTTGTGAACCAGCTTAACTTTTCATCATCGCCCAGAGTTGCAGAAGTAAATATCCATGTCTTTGCGACTTCGGGCGAATTGCCCAGCATTTTGCTTTTTACAGCAGCCGAAATATCGAGTGGCGACTCGACCAGCCGCAGTTGCATGCCCACATCGACCCAGCGTACAAAGCCGGTATGGCAGGTTTTGGCAAAGCCTTCGGCTTGCTCGGCCAACTGCACCGCGCGCTCATGTAGCCGCACAAAATCAGGCGCAATCTCGCTGACGGTGTCAAGCGCTGTGCATGCCTGGAGGCAGGATGAGTGAACCGCTTCCAGAGCTAGCTGCCAATCGTTTGCAGTCAAGCCTTCGGGCACTGAATCAGTCCATCGAAGTTTGGTGCCAGGAGAATGCTGTCCCGCACTAAGGCGCAATTCACGAGCAGCCTGTTCAATGGTAGCCACCACTTCCTGCCAGTCAACCAATCCGCGTGCCAATTGCAAGCCTGCTGCCAGCATATCGCGGGAAAAATCGAGTAGTTGGCCAGTGCTCAGGTTATTTCCCAGAAACTGGACACCTGTTTCATTCAGTTGATGCGCTTCATCAAAAATAGCAATCCGCACAGAAGGCAGCAACTCGGCCACGCCTGATTCACGAACCGCCAGATCGGCAAAGAACAGATGATGGTTGACGACAACAACATCTGCCGCAATGGCTTCCCTGCGGGCAAGGTTGACATGACAGGCACGAAAACGCGGACATTGTGAACCGAGGCAATTATCCCGTGTCGAAGTGATCAGGGGGATCATGGGTGAACGCTCGTCAAGGCCAGGAAGCTCCGCCAGATCTCCTGTTCGTGTGACCTGAGACCACTCTTCCACCCGGGCAAGTGAGCGTACTGATACCCCCGCTGGCAAAAATCGTTCCTGACGCGCCATCTCCATTCGATGAAGACACAGGTAGCTGCCACGTCCCTTAAGCAAGGCTACCATCACTGGCAATTCGAGGGATTCCACAAGACGAGGCAAATCGCGTCCAAACAGTTGGTCCTGCAAGGCCTTGGTTGCAGTGGACAAAAGTACCCGCTCGCCACTAAGCAAGGCCGGCACCAGGTACGAAAAGGTTTTGCCAACACCAGTGCTTGCCTCAACGACCAGAGGATATCCGCCCTCGATAGCTTTCGAAACGGCCAGTGCCATCTCTTTTTGACCGGAGCGCGGAACAAAATATTCGGTCGTCCGGGACAATACACCTTCGGGCGAAAACGCTCGACCGACTTCAGATGCAAGATCCATTAAGCGGGCTCAGGAGTTGTCAACAGAGCTTCCAGTCGTGAGATGCGGTCACGAAGCTGGAGCCGGCGCTTTTTAAGACGCTTGACTAATAATTCGTCAATATGCGGCGCATGTACTGCTTTGTCTGCAAGTGCATTCAAATCTGCATGTTCAATTTTGAGCTGTATCAGCAGCCGTTGAGAGGAGGAATGATTTGGGATCAATGAATTTTTCCGTTTGCGCCGCTTGATAATACGTCGATTGCTGCTGTTGATAAAAACAATGGGGCACCACCTGAATCAGCGGATCTTCCACTGCCAAAAATGACTAAAAGTTATCGCATCACAGCCTCTACGGGTATTCACAAGGGAGACCGTGACTACCAGCAGGACCAAGTCAGTTTGTTAAGCCATCATCGCATTCCTGAATGCCTTCTGGGCATAGTTGCCGATGGAATGGGCGGGCGCAGTGGCGGCCGCAAAGCATCCGACCAAGTGATGTTGACAGCAAAGCAGCTTTTTGACCGCTATTCACCTGACACTGACGACGGACCCTCAATGCTCAGGCAGATTGTCGAAGAAGCTCACATTGTCATCAAATTGACCGCAATCTCCTCAGAACAGGAACCACACAGCACACTGGCAGCATTCCTGATTAATCCGAACGGAGATTGCCATTGGGTTCATACCGGAGATTCCCGTATTTACCACTTCCACATGAGCAAACTGGCTTATAGAACCATAGACCATTCATATGTTCAAACATTGGTGGACAAGGGTGAGATCAATGAAGAAGAAGCCACCAACCACCCGCAGTCAAATATTCTCATGGGCTGCCTGGGGGGTGAAGAAGCACCACCGATCGCCCAGCATTACATTCCAAAACTCCAGCCCGGTGACGTGTTGATGGCTTGCAGCGATGGGGTATGGCATTACTTCAACACAAGTGAAATGGGGTCTGCTTTGTCCATGTTGTCTCCACGTGAAGGTACTGAATTCCTGATTCAGAAAGCATGCAAGCGCGCACGAGGCGTTGGTGACAATCTATCACTGGTGATTGTCAAGTTTGAATCTCTGGAATAACCACCTCGATTACTGAGGCAGAGGTAAAGATCTCAAGGCGGGTTTGAGCCGCTTTGCTTCATCCGTATCATGCTGGACTCTACGTTCCTGTGCTCGAATCTGACGCTCTCTGAATTTTTTTGCGTCTTCCACTGCATCCGCTTGCCTCTCGGCACGTATCTGAATTTTTTTCTTGTGATTTTCAATTCGCGCTGCATTAGCGTCTCGGGCTGCTGATTCATTGGCAACAGCGGCATTTCGCCACTGCGCACTTTCCTGGTCACGTCCTTGCCGGTCTCGAAAATCTTCAATCGCTTTATTCTGGCGTTCACCGTTCTGCTGCAAGCTTTCGGGAGACAACTTTTCTTGATTTTTGCGGATTTGCTGTTCAGCGATGTTTTTTCGCTGCGCGTCATTAAGCAAGATTTCCTGCCGACGCAGGTTTGCCATGGCGACATCCCGTCTAGCGTTCACATTCTCAAGACAACTGTTAACAGCAAATTTTTTGTAGCAAGCAGAATCTTCTGTCAGAAAACTGGCCTCAAGTCTGTTTCGCTCAGCAGCAATGGTGGCTCTCTGCGCATTTATATCGACAGTTTGCGCTTTCACAAGTCCAATTTGCAATGATGCAAAGCCGCCGACCAAAAGCAGTAACAGTGCTGCCGCTTTAGATTTCATGTCAACGTAGTGTCCACCGTTCTGTGCTCAAGAGCTAAAAATTCCATCGATTGCATTTCATTGAGCCGAGAGACAGTCCGTGCAAATTCATGTACCAGAGGGCCCTCGGTGTACAAAGCTTCAGGCGGTACAGCGGCAGAAAGAATCAGTTTCACACGACGGTCATATAAAACATCCACCAGCCACGTGAAACGCCGGGCTTCCGAAGCCATCCTAACCGGCATATTTGGCACATCACTAACCAAAACCGTATGGAACTGGGTTGCAATTTCGAGATAATCATTTTGAGATCGCGGCCCCCCACACAAAGTTTTGAAGTCGAACCACACCAGTCCGCCTGCTTTTCGCCTCGCTTGGATCTGCCTGGATTCGATGTGGAGCACCGGATTTTCATCTTGGGAGGCCGCCAGCCGATTAAAGGTTTCCGTCATTTCAGCATCAGCCTCAAGGCCCAACGGTGAGTGATAAAGCGTTGCCTGTTCCAGCGTACGCCGGCGGTAATCAGTACCGTTGTCAACGTTGATCACGTCAAGGTGGAGCTTTAAAAGTTCGATGGCCGGAAGAATTCGATCCCGATGCAAGCCGTTGGGATAAAGTTTGTCAGGATGAAAATTCGACGTCGTCACGAATCCCACACCATTGTCAAAAAGGGAAACGAGCATTCGATGAAGGATCATGGCGTCGGTGATGTCAGCCACATGAAACTCGTCAAAACAGATCAATCTGAACCGCTTGGCAATCCGCTTTCCCAATGCATCGAGGGGGTTGGGCGTGCCCTGCAGATCCATCAACTCACGATGGACTTCGCGCATGAATTCATGGAAATGAAGCCGTACTTTTCGCTTGAGCGGCACTGCATTGAAAAAGCAGTCCATTAAAAAACTTTTACCTCGCCCTACCCCACCGTACATGTAAACCCCGCGTGGAATAGGTGGACGATTTATCAGCTTTTTAAACGCATTTGACCTTTTCCCTTTATAAGCTGCCCACTCTGTAGCACAGCGCTCCAAAGCATCAATTGCAAGCAACTGTGCGGGGTCACTTGTATAGCCCCGTGCGGAGAGTTCAGCGTTGTAAGCTGAGCGAACCAAATTTGACACTACTCAAAGCCCTCAGAAATTGAGTGTGCGCTTGTCGACAGCAAGCGCTGCCTCTTTAGTGGCCTCGCTTAACGAAGGATGGGCATGGCAGATACGTGCGATATCTTCACTGCTGGCGCGGAATTCCATCGCCATGACGCATTCGGCAATCAACTCACTGGCCATCGGTCCTACGATATGGACCCCAAGAATTTCGTCACTTGCAGCATCTGCCAGCATCTTGACCATGCCGGTAGTGTCGCCCAGCGCCCTGGCCCGGCCATTGGCCATGAAGGGGAAAGTGCCGGCCTTGTAAGCGCGCCCTTCTGCCTTCAGTTGTTCCTCGGTCTGGCCAACCCATGCAATCTCCGGGCTGGTGTAGATCACCCACGGAATGGTATTGAAATTGACATGCCCATGCTGGCCGGCAATTCGCTCTGCAACTGCCACGCCTTCTTCTTCGGCCTTGTGCGCCAGCATTGGGCCGCGCACGACGTCACCCACCGCCCATACATTAGGCAAATTGGTCATGCAGTCGCCGTCCACCATGATCGCCCCGCGCTCATCCAGGCTCAGACCCACGGCTTGCGGATTCAGGCCAATAGTATTGGCAGTGCGGCCGATGGAAATAATGAGCTTGTCAACTTCGAGAGTCTGTGCTTCGCCTTTGGCATTCTCATAAGCAATGGACACGCTGTTCTCGCCATTCTTGATCTCGCCAACTTTCACCCCCAACTCTATTTTCAAACCTTGCTTGGTGAATGCCTTGTATGCCTCTTTGGCAATCTGCTGGTCAACCGCGCCCAGGAAGGTGGACAAGCCTTCCAGAATCGTCACGTCGGAACCCAGGCGGCGCCAGACCGAACCCATTTCCAAGCCAATCACGCCAGAACCGATCACACCCAGTTTCTGGGGAACCGCACCAATGCGCAGAGCGCCGTCATTCGACAAAATGTTGAGTTCATCGAAAGCCATACCCGGCAAGGCTCGGGCATTGGAGCCTGTGGCCACAATGATGTGTTTGCCAGAGATCGTTTCTTCTGCAGTGCCTGCGACCCTGATGTCGTAGACGCCATCCCTGGCAGCCATAAAAGAGCCACGACCGTGGAAAAAAGTGACCTTGTTCTTTTTGAACAGGTAAACGATGCCATCGTTGTTTTGCTTGACGACTGTGTCCTTGCGGCCAATCATCTTGCCGAGATCGAGACCCAGGCCCTTGACCTCTATGCCATGATCGGCAAAGTGGTGCCCTGCATGCTCGAAATATTCCGAGGATTGCAACAGCGCTTTCGAGGGAATGCAGCCCGTGTTAGTGCAGGTTCCACCCAGGGCTGGGCCGCCCTTGGAATTCTTCCACTCGTCTATGCAGGCAACATTAAAGCCCAGTTGTGCAGCGCGAATAGCAGCGATGTAACCGCCAGGACCGCCGCCGATGACGACCACGTCAAATTGTTTGGACATGTGCTTTTCCAGTAAATAGGGGGCGGGGACATGCAGCCGCCTGGCTGTGACCACTGCCCCAACAGGGTTTAGATATCAAACAGCAGGCGGGCAGGATCTTCCAGAGCCTCTTTCATGGCGACCAGACCCAACACTGCTTCACGGCCATCAATGATGCGGTGGTCATAGCTCATGGCGAGGTAATTCATAGGGCGAATCACAATCTGTCCGTTTTCGACCACCGCACGGTCCTTGGTGGCATGCACGCCCAGAATGGCGGACTGTGGGGGGTTGATGATCGGCGTGGAAAGCATGGAGCCGAACGTGCCGCCATTGGAAATCGAGAACGTTCCGCCGGTCATTTCTTCGATGCCCAACTTGCCGTCCTTGGCTTTCTGGCCATATTCGGCAATTTTCTTCTCGATCTCTGCAAAACTCATCTGGTCCGCATTGCGCAGGATGGGCACAACCAGGCCACGCGGCGAACCTACCGCAATGCCAATGTCAAAGTAGCCGTGATAGACGATATCGTTGCCATCCACCGATGCGTTGATCATCGGGAACTTCTTGAGTGCGTGCACGGCAGCCTTGACAAAGAAGCTCATGAAGCCGATCTTGACGCCATGCTCCTTGCTAAAGGCATCCTGGAACTTCTTGCGCATTTCCATCACCGGCGCCATGTTGACTTCGTTGAAAGTCGTCAAAATGGCATTGGTCGATTGCGACTGCAAAAGACGCTCGGCAATACGGGCGCGCAGGCGGCTCATGGGAACCCGCTGCTCAGGTCGGTCACCCAAGTCAGCAGCTTTAACCGGCGATGCAACTTTAGGTAAAGAAACGGTCGGTGCGCCCGTCGGTATTGTATTGACAGCTACTGTTTTAGGAGCTCCTGCAGCAGTCGCTCCCAGAACATCACCCTTGGTGACACGGCCGTCCCTGCCTGTACCTGGCACCGTGCCGGCCGCCAAGTTGTTGTCTGCCATCAACTTGGCAGCCGCGGGCATCGGAACGCCGGCCATGGAGCCGCCAGACGATGTGCCCGGTGCAGATGACGGCACAGAAGCCATTGCCGATGAAGGAGAAGCCACAGCGGGCGCAGGTGCAGCCGTGCCCGCCTTGCCATCGGTATCGATTCTTGCAATCACCTGGTCTGAAACCACCGTGCCGCCGTCGGCAACCACGAGTTCAACCAGTACGCCGGCAGAAGGTGCAGGAACCTCAAGAACGACCTTGTCGGTTTCAATTTCGATCAGGATCTCGTCAATTGCGATTGCGTCGCCGACTTTCTTTTTCCATTGCAGCATGGTGGCTTCCGCTACAGACTCCGACAGCTGGGGAACTTTAATTTCTACGATTGCCATTTTGATTCTTTCGAGTGTTTTCTTATATTTCAGGAAATAGCTTGACCTTATTTGGTCAAGATAAAACCCTTCAACTTTGAAAATGCGCCGTCTACCAGCGCTTTTTGCTGTTCCTGATGCAAATGCGAATACCCGACGGCTGGAGAAGCCGAGGCAGCGCGTCCCGAATAGCCCAGCTTTTGGCCGTTAAGCATGTTCTCGTGGATGTAATGCTGCACAAAGAACCATGCACCCTGATTTTGCGGCTCGTCCTGACACCATACGACATCAGTGGCATTTGGATATTTTTTCAACTCGGCAGCAAAAGCCTTGTGCGGGAAAGGATAAAGCTGCTCAACACGCAAAATCACAGCATCGTCAAATCCTTTTTCGTCACGCTTTTTGACCAGGTCGTAATAAACCTTTCCGGAGCATGCAATGACGCGCTTGACCTTATCGGCGCGCTTGATGACTTCTTCCTTGTTTTCAGGAATGACAGTCTGGAAGGCACCTTTGGTGAACTCGGACAGCGGAGATGTTGCGTCCTTGTTACGCAGCAGAGATTTCGGCGTCATGATTATCAGCGGCTTGCGCAGGTTGCGCACCATCTGGCGACGCAGCACATGGAAAATCTGGCTGGCGGTTGTTGGCTGGACCACCTGCATGTTGGCATCGGCTGACAATTGCATGAAACGCTCAAGACGCGCCGAGCTGTGCTCCGGCCCCTGGCCTTCGTATCCATGGGGCAGCATCAGCGTAATGCCATTTACTCGTCCCCATTTGACTTCACCAGAAGCGATGAACTGGTCGATCACCACTTGCGCACCATTGGCAAAATCTCCAAACTGTGCTTCCCAGATCACCATGGTACTTGGGTCGTTGGAGGCATAGCCGTACTCAAAGGCCAGCACGGCTTCTTCGGACAGGATCGAGTCGATGACGACAAACGGGGCTTGGTTGTCAGCCACGTTCTGCAGCGGCACGTAAGTTCCCGTATCCCATTTTTCACGGCTCTGGTCGTGAATCACGGAATGGCGATGCGTGAACGTTCCACGTCCGCAATCTTCACCTGACAAACGCACCGGGTAACCACTGGCCACCAGGGATGCAAAAGCCATATGTTCGCCCATGCCCCAGTCCACCGGAATATCACCACGTCCCATGGCGGCGCGATCGTCATACACTTTCTTGACCAGATTGTGTGGTGTGACAGTTTCGGGAATAGTAGTGATTTTGGTGGCCAGACGTTTCCACTCGGCCATGGGAATGGCCGTGTCCCCTGCATCGGTCCACTTCTTGCCTACGTAAGGACTCCAATCCACCGCGTACTTGCTCTTGAAATTGGTCAGAACCGGGTCAAACGTGCTCTTGCCGGCGTCCAACGCTGCGCGCGTGGCTTTGACCATGTCGTCGCCCAGCGTTTCGCCAAAGCCTTGCGCCGTCAGTTTGTCGGCGTAGAGGCGGCGTGTGCCGGGATGCTGGGCAATCTTTTTGTACATCAGCGGCTGGGTCAATGCCGGAGTGTCCTGTTCGTTGTGGCCCAATTTACGAAAGCAGATGATGTCGACCACGACGTCTTTCTGGAATTCCATGCGGAACTCAAGCGCCAGCTGGGTGGCAAGCACCACGGCCTCCGGATCATCGCTATTGACGTGCAGCACAGGCGCTTCAATCATCTTGACAACATCGGTGCAATACAGCGTTGAACGGCTGTCGCGCGGATCGCTGGTGGTAAAGCCGATCTGGTTGTTGATCACCAGGTGAACGGTGCCACCCGTGGAATAGCCACGGGTTTCAGCGAGCGCAAGCGTTTCCATGACCACGCCTTGCCCGGCAAACGCCGCGTCACCGTGCACCAGCACGGGCAACACTTGCAGGCCCTTGGGATCAGCGCGTCGATCCATGCGGGCACGAACGGAGCCTTCGACCACAGGGTTGACGATTTCAAGGTGAGATGGGTTGAATGCGAGCGACAGGTGAACCGGACCGCCAGGCGTCGTCACGTCGGAACTGAAACCCTGATGGTACTTTACGTCCCCGCTGGGCAGATCCTCAGGCGCGGTATGGTCGAATTCGGCAAATAAGTTGGCAGGAACTTTGCCAAGAGAGTTGACCAGCACATTCAGACGGCCCCGATGGGCCATGCCAATCACGATTTCCTGCACACCGATTTCGCCACCGCGCTGAATCAACTCATCCATGCTGGCGATGAAACTTTCGCCGCCTTCAAGCGAGAAACGCTTCTGGCCCACGTACTTGGTATGCAAAAAGCGCTCCAGGCCTTCTGCCGCAGACAGACGATCAAGAAGATGCAGCTTTTTTTCTTTAGATAAATTCGGTTTACTGCGAATGCTTTCAAGCTTTTGCTGCCACCAGCGCTTTTGATTCTGGTCGGTTGCATACATGTATTCGGCACCAATCGTGCCGCAATACGTTTCACGCAAGGCATTGAGCAGTTCGCGAAGGCTCATAGTTTCCGTGCCAAAAAATGTGTTGCTGGTGTTAAACACAATCTCTTGGTCAGCATCTGTAAACCCATAAAAAGCCGGGTCCAGTTCAGGAATATTGTCACGCTCGGCACGCTTTAGTGGATCAAGATCTGCCCAACGTGCACCGACATTTCGATAAGCGGCGATCAATTGCTGAACGGAGGTGCGCTTGCGGCCCATTTCAGAATCTGCACCACTTGCGACGACAACCTTGGTTTGTCCTTGCTTGGCACGCTCGGCAAAAGCATTGACCACAGGCAGATGTGGAACGTCTTTGGCGTTGGAGCCATCGGTTGCAGCAACATTCTGGAGGGCATCGAAATACTCACGCCAGCTATCTGTAACGCTTCCAGGATTGGCGAGATAGTTTTCATACATCTCTTCAACATAAGGCGCATTGCCGCCGAAAAGATAGGAATTGCCTTCGTAGGCTGTGTAGACAGACGCAGGTGACTGCGAGTTTGAACTCATATCCGCTGACCTCCGTTTCCCTTGGGGAAACATTAGCTGGTTAAAGCTTGGTTGATTAACCTCCCGCAACACGGCTGAACCGATTAGCGGATGCGACTGTGGCAAGGAAGGACCTTCAGAAACATGTTGGATTGTGCCAGCTCGGCAAGGCATACCAATAAGATGTGCCTTTAACATGTAAAAATTTAGTGTTGTTGATTCTCGCTAATGGAACAAAAAGGTACATATCTAGGATCTCTATGACTGACCTTGCCCCTACAGGGACTTTTCACGCAGTCAAGAGAAATGGTGTTCCTTGCGCCCGAGAAGCACGAAGTGACTAGAAACGAGGAACAGACTGCAAACCTACTGAATCGCTCCGGGTTTTGAGGAGGCTCAAATCTCTGAGAGGATTGAGCCATGAAGAAGTCAAACAAGTTTTCACCCGAGGTTCGCGAACGCGCAGTGCGTATGGTGCAGGAGCACCGAAGCGACTACCCTTCGCTGTGGGCGGCCATAGAATCCATCGCCCCCAAAATTGGCTGCGTGCCGCAGACGCTAAATGAATGGGTCAAGCGCGTAGAGGTCGATACCGGCGTACGCGACGGCCTTACTAGCGCAGAGGCGCAGCGTGTCAAGGAACTGGAGCGCGAGAACAAGGAACTGCGCCGGGCCAACGAGATTCTCAAGCTGGCGAGTGCTTTTTTTGCATCGGCGGAGCCGGGCCGCCGATGCAAGTCCTGAGACAGTTTATTGACAAGCATCGCTATACCCACGGGGTCGAGCCGATTTGCAAGGTCTTGCAGATTGCCCCGTCAGGCTACCGGCGCCATGCGGCACACCAGCGCAACCCTGATTTGCGCTGTGCACGTGCCAAAACCGAGGCCATCCTCAAGCCAGAGATCGAGCGGGTCTGGCAAGCCAACATGCGAGTCTACGGCGCCGATAAGGTCTACAAGCAAATGCGGCGAGAGCGCATCACGGTGGCGCGCTGCACCGTCGAGCGACTAATGAAATTCCTGGGTCTGCAAGGGGCCCGGCGCGGCAAGGTGGTACGCACGACCATTAGCGATACGACCGCTGCCCGACCACTGGATCGTGTCAACCGGCAATTCAAGGCTGATCGTCCCAATCAGCTGTGGGTGTCGGACTTCACGTACGTGTCAACTTGGCAGGGCTGGCAATACGTAGCCTTTGTGATTGACGTCTACGCTCGCCGGATCGTGGGCTGGCGCCAGAGCAGTTCCATGCGAACAGACTTTGTTCTGGACGCATTGGAGCAGGCCTTGTATGACCGCCAACCGCAATCGGGCGATGCCCTGATCCATCACTCCGACAGTAAGAATATCAGTGCCAGTTGTTCCTGGGCGGTCTGACTCACACAGCGATAGACCAACTGGGGTTGGTGCTGCGAATTGCGCCTGGGTGGCTTGACCCCCACTCTGACTGACCGCCTGTGTCTTTCCCCGGACCTGTCGGCCGCCCAGGAGCATCTTGCAGCGGGGCTTTGCCTCGCTGATGCGTGTGACCCAAGAAGGGCCTGACGGTTTTGTCTCCTTACTGTCCTGTTCCCAGGCATTCGGTCGTGGCCAAGCTGTTTTTTTTTGTCTTGTTCAAGCCTGGAGGTTAACCATGGAAGAAAAGTCAAACACTGGCAGGCGCGTGGTCGGCGGGGTCGATACCCACAAGGACCTTCATGTCGCGTCTGTTGTTGATGAGCGTGACCAGGTCCTCGGGACGCAGAGTTTCGCCACCACGCGGCAAGGCTATCGGCAGATGGTGCAATGGATGAGCTCATTGGGCGATGTCTTGCGGGTGGGGGTTGAATCGACCGGCACTTATGGCGCTGGTCTGCTGCGCCATCTTCAAGCTGCCGGGATCGAAGTCCTGGAGGTCACTTCGCCAGATAAACAGGATCGCCGTCGCCGTGGAAAGGACGACGACCTGGACGCTGAGAATGCAGCGCACGCCGCATTTGCCGGCAAGCGCACCGTTACCCCCAAAACGCGAGATGGGATGATCGAATCCCTCAGAGTCCTTAAGGTCTGCCGCAAGACGGCCATCGCGGCGCGCAAGGTGGCCTTGCAGCTCATTCAGAATACGATCATCTGCGCGCCTGATGAACTGCGCGAGCCGCTGCGAAATATGACGCGCATGCAACTGATCAGGACGCTGGCCGCCTGGCGCCCCGATCTGTCGGACTATCGCCGTGTCGCATCTGCCTACCGGATCGGCCTCAAGTCGCTGGGTCGGCGCTATCTTGAGCTGCACGATGAGATTGCCGACCTGGACGTGATGATCGGCGCCATCGTCCAAGATGCGCACGTTCAGAACACTTTCCAGATGCCCTGGATGCGGACAAAAGTCGCCTTCGCCACAGGTCTTTAGTGCCGAACGAAATCGTCTTGCCAGTCAGGCCGAATCTTAAAAGCCTCGATGCTCTGGCCATCAATTCTGTAGCCAACGACGAGTTGGTCGCGTATGTGTAGTGGAGGCCGGCGGCGGGCCATGAAGTCCGTTAAAGCCGTACTCATCTCTCTTGATGAAGCATCAGATGAAGCCCAAGTTCATAGCTGACGTTGGAATTGAGCACTTTTGCATAAGGTGGCTTGGGCCAGACCCAGTCCTGTGCGGAAAAGATAGCCCGCATAGCGTTGATGTCGCAGTGATAAGCCGGACCTGCTATTACCCCTTCGCTGGTGGATTCCGGTCGCGTCATCTGCATGAACAGTGCCCAAATGCTGCCCCGGGGTTTGAGCCACTGGCGAAGCTGCCTGGCGTAGTTAACCCAATGGTCCGGATGCAGTGCGCACAGGCAGGTCTGCTCATAAATGGCATCAAACGGCTTACCCGGCTGATACGTCAGGACATCGGCCTGCACGACATCGCCACTCAAGCCCTGAGCCGTCAACAGGGCCCGGGTCCACTCGTCCGCCGCCGGGGTGTAGCCGATGCCGATTGCCTCGAACCCTCGCCTGGCAAGCTCGGCCACCTCCCAGCCACTTCCGCAACCAGGAACGGCAATGCGGCATGGTTGCAATGCGCCACTCTCCAGCCATGCCAGCAACTGAGGACTGGTCGCATCGCGGTCCCAGCCGGTTTGCTTTTTCTCAAAACGCTCTTGCCAGAAATTGGTTGGGGATCCTGTCATGGTGGGCGCTCGGTCTTTCTTTTGAGGAAATTGAAATTGCTGTCGGCAGTGCACGGTCGGGCCGTCCCGCGACATCTTTTCAGTAACCCTTCATGACGCTCACTCCATCCTTGAGGTCATACAACACATTTGGCAGCTCGTCCAGGCAAGCCCCAACGAACTTGCATACCCAGCCGCGCTGACCTTTGTCGTTGTTCGCCAGTATTTTCATCAATGCAGGCATGCCAGCCGAAAACTTGATGCAAGCAGGCGAGACCTCTGATTTAGGACTTGTTGAACTCCGTTACATCTGAAATGCCTTCTGCGTCACTTTTCCTGCTGAGTCGCGCGTTGTAAAGATTCAGGCGGTTAATCAGCCTCATCACTAGGAGTATTAAATGGAAATAAATAACCCCTCGAACCACATTCACCCATTGATGGCGGGCGCTGCGGTGTCGGTCATTCTCGTGAGTCTCTTGGGCATCGCAACGATGAGTGGTGTTTTACCGAATTCGCATGCAACGGCAGGGGCGCCTACTGCTGTGCAAACTGCGCCTGTTGCCACACAGGCGCTCGCCGCCGCGCCGGCACCTGCCCCCACGCAGCCAGTCGCTCCTCAAGTCGCAGCGGCTACGGCAGTCCACAGCGAAGGCACGAAGCACAAAACCGTCATGCATCACCATTCCGTCCAGCACGCGCAAGTGCATGCGCAGCCCAGCCAACAGTTTTCCCAGGCCCCTGCGTACCAGCAGCCAGCACCCGCCTACCAAAAAGCAGCCCCTGTTGCACAAAATAGCCCTATTGGCATCGGCGTCGGTGCAGTCGTTGGAGGATTACTGGGCAATCAGTTAGGCGGAGGCAAGGGAAAGACCCTGGCAACCATCGCCGGAGCTGTGGGCGGCGGCTATGTTGGCAATGAAATCGCCAAACGAAATCCATAAGCTGGGCACAGGCGGCAGGTAGTCGCAACAGGTAGGCCGTCTGCAGCTATGCAACGGCTAGCATCATTGGCTGCGTGCTTTTGGGCTCACACCGACCCCTTGCCGGCTGCTTTTCGCAGCGATTGAGGCCAATTTCACCCAGTGCCCTTGGCGCTATACACCGGACTCTTGTTCAGCCAATGCAGATTTGGCGCAACCGCCGGGCTTGAAAATGCGCTCTGTCGAGGCTGGATTGTTTTCAAGCTTGGCTGCCGGACTTCTGGGCCTGGTCATAAGTTCGCCACGGCAATTGGGGCAGATGCACATCAGCACTGTCTGTGCGCAGTAAACGCAGAAAGTGCATTCAAACGAGCAGATGTGGGCCTCGCCAGATTCCGGTGGAAGGTCACGGTTGCAGCACTCGCAGTTCGGTCGAAGCTCAAGCATGCTTACGGATTCAAAGGGAAAATAAAAAGACTGACACTGAGCAGGGCTGAGTTGAAGTGCCAGGATTCAAAATCCAAACGGTACGCGCTTCATGCGCTCATTGGCGAACATCATGCCAGCAACGAGGGCACCCAAGCGGTCTACGCGCACAGTACCGGAGGCAAACCGCGGCTGAGTGACGCGGCCCTCACCAAGGCGGGGACCCGTATCATCGACTACAAACGGCACGGCAATGCGCTTTTTGACGTTGTAGTTGACGCCAAACGCCCCCATTGCCACGCATTTAGCGACAAGGCTGCGCGGCGCGACGGCCGCGGCAATGCGAAGCGGGTTCACACAGCGCGACTGCTCGGCTTCGTCAGCGATAGAACGGTCAGCCAGCGTGGTCGGCGAGACATAAAAAAACCAAGCCATCCTCCTGCAGGACTGGCTCGACGGATTGAATGACGCGTTCGTTGACACTGGCAGAACCACGGCCCAAGATGCCGTACCAGTTCACGACGCCTACCGACGGATTGGTCCAGCCGTCAGCACCGATGCGCTTCAAATCCTGCATAAAACGTCCGGTGCACGTCGCGTTGCTCTCAGAGCCTTCATACGAGTTGCCGTCCGCAGGTATACCCGCCCGGCAATGCACAGGTGGGTGAGCGCGCCCGCCTAAGCGTTGCGCAGATGGTAGGCGCGCGCATAGCCATCAATGTTGATGTTGCGCTTTGCAAACGCGGTAACACCTCCATCAAAGAGCAGCCATGAGCGGCGCGCGCCGCCCAGGTTGAACGCCAAGGAGCCGTCACAGTCGGCCGCTAGCGCCGGGACCAGCATTGAGCCCAAGCATGCTGCAATGAAAATGCGCTAGCGAAATAATAATGTGAGACCGTGAACTCTCATGGCTGTGCCCTTTCTGCCAGGTTGGTGGGACAACGATGCTACGCCGCTGCGGGTCAATAGGCAACAACGGCAAAAGGTTGATGAGAAAACAATGGTCGAAATTTGGCTCGCGCTATTCCAAGGGATGTACAAGCCCGCTGGAACTGCGCCTTTGACTTCATCAGCTCGGGCGCGGGATTACGGCGTTGCCCGCGTGCCGTAAGTGATGGATAGCACCACGCCAGCACGAAAGCGCAACGTCGCGGCGAGATTTCCAGGGCCACGGTCGTACAGCCATTCATCGACCACTAGGCAAGGAACGACCGAGCTGGCAAACGGCTCGGGCACCACTGGAATCCAGGGTAAAGTAGACCGGCGCACAGTAGGAGTCCTGAATCAACGGCTCCCGCATTGGTAGCGGACAGACAGGCGCGAGTCGGCTGTTTCAACGATTTAGCCATTGCAGCGCAGCGTTTCCGCAACGCAGGCAGGCAAAAAACAGCGGCAAGGTGAATGCGGACAGGGAATTTCACACCTGCTACTTTCGCACCAAACAGCCGCGGAACGAAATAGTTATCCAGTCGACGTTCATTGCTGGCTACCACTTCTTGGGATGCAAGTTCAAATTTTCTGGAAATTACGGATTCCATCCAGCATGGGCGGCTTTTACCTCACGCCTCTTGCAAGAAACTATCGAGCTGTGGACAGCGCACAAATTACTCGTCTATGACGGTTTCATGCTCTGCAGGAAGAATAAATTCAAGCAGTTCGCAGTCGTCCGACCAGCCAACGACGGTGTGCCGAATATTAGGCGGCTGTATCCAGCACGAGCCTTCTTTCATGGTTTGGACCCCCTGCCCCTCTAAGTCGCTTTTGAACCAGCCTTTGAGCACATAGACGAGCTGAAACTGCACATTGTGATGGTGGCGCTGGCTGAACTGCTCTGAAAATGGTGCGATCATGCGGATGACGTGCGCGGTGGCAACGCCATTTGTTGCCATTGCAATGCCCAAATCCCGATAGGCCGAATAGCTACGAAGGCCGCCAGTTTTGAAGTCTTCTTCATTGAGATGGCTTACCGAGAATTGTTGCTTTGATGAAGTGTCGACTGCCATAACGAACTCCTTTAAATGACCTCACAGCATCAGACCACGGGTAATTGTTAAGCACAAGGCGTTACCCGACCAGGAAGTAACTGCTTTGAAGCTCACGCTCGGTATTCTATTTTTGGCTACTGCCTGCCAGTCGCCCCACGCGCATTTTTCACCTTGCAGTCGCCACTAACCTTCTAAAAATAGGTTGCTAAACGCCTTGTATGACGAAATTTCGTCATCTTGATGCAACCAATTTTGAGGACAACATATGCAAGTTTTTGGAAACGTCGCTTCACCGTACAGCTCCGGTTTGTTTAGCCTTTTTCCGGCCTATGACACGAAGTGCAACGCTGCGCGACGACGACGACTGAAACCGGCGGCGCGCGCACGGCACGGACAAAAAGGGACCTGCACAAGGCGACTTCTGTCTACGCTCGGGGTATGAATTTTTTTTCGGCTTGCATGCAGGGAGCATGCAAGCCGAAAAAAACGCATATGAACCTGTGAGCTGGCGACTATGGCATTCCAATCAGCGCTATCAAAACCGCCTCCAAAGCCAGAAAAAACAAAGGCCTCCGAATGGAGGCCTTTGAAATTAAGTACTTGCGCTTCTTAAAGCTGGTGGGTTCTGCGAGATTCGAACTCGCGACCTACGGATTAAGAGTCCGCTGCTCTACCAGCTGAGCTAAGAACCCAAATAAAACTTGGTGGGACGTGCGGGGGTCGAACCCACGACAAACGGATTAAAAGTCCGCTGCTCTACCAACTGAGCTAACGTCCCAAGATTTTTTCTTGGCTGGGCTGTATGTCTACAGCACAGCCTCAAATTATAGCGTTCTTTGAACGCTTTTCCGAATCAAGCAGAAATTTTGTTAAGTATCCAACCAGCAGCACACATTCCGAAAGTCGCTGTAACGGTAACGATCGAACCATAACCATGACAATTCAATGTTCCATCAGATTGCGGCGCCAACGATTCAGACAAATTTTCTTTTGCGGCAATATCTCCGAAAAGCACTGAAGCACCTTGTACAACTGATGGCTTCGTAACCGGTTCGCGGCTAAACACACACATCACATTCATCTTGCCAGTTCGAGCTGCGGAATGATTCTTACGCAAGCGGGATCGAACTTGCGCCAGCAAGGGATCGTGTGTGACAGCCGATAGATCTTCAATATCTACCTGATGGGCCAGCCGCTTGCCTCCAGCAGCACCAACACTAATAAAACAGGCATTGGTTCGCAGGGCCCAAGCTGCCAATGCAATTTTGGCTTTTACTTGGTCACATGCATCAATGAACGCCGTCTTGTGACAACTGGCTTGAGCATCAAAAGAAACTAGGCCTGGCCAGTTTTCTCCATCGACAAATTCTTCGATGCAATTGACTTGGCATATCGGATTGATAAACGCAATTCGTTCTCGCATGGCCTGGACTTTGGATTGTCCCAAGGTGGTGTCGAGTGCATGAACCTGTCGATTGATGTTGGACTCTGAAATGTGGTCAAGGTCAATCAGCGTCAAGCGGGCCACACCGCTACGCGCCAAGGCTTCTGCGGCCCAAGAACCGACACCACCCAAACCCACTACGACGACATGGGCTGTGCGTATATGAGAAGCCCCAATAACCCCGTACAAACGTGTGAGCCCTCCACTGCGACGCTCAAGATCTATGGCATTCAAGTCGGGCTGATTCATCTTTTTTACTAGCTTCTCATGGGTATGGTCTCACATGGACTGAAGATTTCAACCGCGTGAAACTGACTTTTAATAAAGCAAGATCAGTTCCAAAATTAAGCCGTTACTTGAGCTTAACGAGGCGCTCCTTGGCAGCAGATGCTGCCTCAGACTGCGGGTAGGAAGCAATCAGCTCATCGAGAATTTTACGTGCAGCCTTGGTGTCTTTAAGTTCAACTTGGCAGTTGGCCATTGACAAAAGAGCTTCAGGCGCACGAGGATGCTGGGGGTCAGAAGTGGCCAGCATGCGAAAGTTACCTGCCGCTGATTTGTAGTCCCGCAAGGCATATTGCGCATTAGCCAGCCAGAAAAGGGACGATGACTTGTAACCGCTTTGAGGATAGCGCTTTAGGAAGGCGGTGTAAGCTGACTGGGCAGCCAAAAAATCACCTTTCCGAAGATAGGCGAGCGCCGTTTCGAACTCCTGCTTTTCAGCAGGCTCGGCTTCAAAATCCTTGCCATCTATGGACACCTTACCAGGCTCAATCTTACGCAGGCGCTCTTCCACACCTTGGGCTACATCCTTTTGAGAACGCTGAACATCGGAAACACCACGCGTCAGCTGTTCATTTTGACCGCGCAAAATAGCCATTTCGCTGCGGAGCGATTCGATTTGATTAGACAGTTCCAGAAGACTGCGGCGAAGTTGCACATTTTCTTCATTGCCTCTTCGAAGCTCTTCGGTCGTGCGCAGTTGCGAAGCGTCAACCTTTTGCCGTAAGTCAAGAATTGCCCTGCGAGCATCGTCATCTTCAAACAATGCCGCGCTGGCATTGAATGCCAGCATGCAAGCGACTACAACAAAAAAAATTCTGGATATGTTCACCGTTAGTTCGCCTGGTTAACGGTAGTTAAGTTCTGCACGACGATTTCGCGCCATAGAGTCCTGATCAAATCCGGCAACAGCAGGCTTTTCCTTGCCAAAACTGACGGCTTCAACCTGAGAATCCGTAACACCCAGCAAACCGAGCGCACGACGAACTGATTCAGCGCGTTTTTGACCCAACGCGAGGTTGTATTCTCTGCCACCACTTTCATCGGTATGCCCTTCTATGGCCATGCGGCGAGACTTGTTTGCGCTTAGATACTTTGCATGTGCCTCGATAACGCTCTGGAACTCAGGCTTGACCACAAAGCTGTCGAAGTCAAAATAAACAATTCTTGCAGTGTTGGCTGGACCTGCAACGGATGCATCAGAAGCACCAATCTGCACGGGCGTAACACCCCTGGCTGCAGCTGCTGCTGCTGCAGCAGCATCCGCGTCAGCTTGCGATGTAGTGGATCTGTCTTCGACAGGAACGTCTTGCAGTTTGACATTAGAGCCACAAGCCACCAAGGCAGTTGCAAGGACAAGATATGAAATGACGAAAGAGAAAAAGCGCTTCATTGATTACCTCTGCTAAATAAAATAGTTACGGAATTATTGCTTATCGCTGGAAAGGACCCCAGTCTGGCTCGCGTATGTCTCCGCCTGCGCCTGAAAGACGTGCTTTTATCTTTCCGTCGAGGGTTGTGGTCATTAGCGCCTCTTTGCCCTGCTGTTGCGTTGCATAAACAATCAACCGGCTGTTTGGAGCAAAGCTCGGACTTTCGTCAGCAGAAGTATCTGTAATAGCCGTAGTCGCTCCGCTAGCAAGTTCCATGACGTGCAGTTTGAATGCACCCCCAATTCTTGAAACGAATGCCAGCCAACGACCGTCAGGACTGAGGGCCGGTGATATGTTGTAGTTGCCGGTAAAAGTCACTCGGTCAGCGTTTCCACCGGCAGGGCTCATGCGGTAAATCTGAGGAGAGCCGCCCCTGTCGCTGACGAAATAGATAGAACGTCCATCAGGGGAAAATGCAGGCTCGGTGTCGATGCTGGATGTCTGGGTCAAACGTTTGGGCTCGCCGCCATTGAGTGGCAGTGCGTACAGTTGCGAGCCACCTGCCTGGCTGAGTGTAGCGACCATCTGGCTGCCATCAGGTGACCAAGCAGGGGCGCTGTTGGAGCCGCGAAAGTTCGCCAGCAGACGCCGTTTTCCAGTGGCTACCTCGTGAGAGTAAATCACTGGCTTGCGGGACTCGAAAGACACATAAGCCAGTTGGGCTCCATTCGGCGACCAAGCAGGGGAAATGATAGGCTCAGAACTCGCAAGGGCTGACTGCGCACTTTCACCATCTGAATCTGCAACCCACAGCGTATAACGCTGACCCGCCTTGGTCACATAGGCAATCCGTGTAGAAAAAATGCCTTTTTCACCGGTGAGCTTTTCGTAAACGAAATCAGAAACACGATGCGACGCCAGCCTTAAATCTGCTTTCGCGACGGTGTAACTTTGTCCACCCAGGTCCTGCTCACGAACAACATCCCACAAGCGAAGTCGCACTTCGAACCGCCCGTCGGCAAGCGGTGAAACGCTGCCTGTCACCATGGCATCTGCACCCTTTTGACGCCAGCTTGCAAGATCAGGACGGGTATTCTCGTCCGCCACCACACCCATTGCATCTACGGTGCGAAACATGCCGCTTCGCTCCAGGTCGGCTTTGACAATGCTGCCGATTTTTTGTGGCGATTGCGCTTCACCCTTGAAGGGCGCGATGGCAATCGGAAGCTGGGTCATACCCACACCCGAGACTTCAACACGAAATTGGGCGAATGCCGGAAATGGCAAGACTGCACCTGCGGCCAACAGACTGAAAACCGATCGGCGGTTTAAAGGCGATGTAATGCTCATATATCTGGTTTTTATCAATGTAATTGGGTAAATTTGATGAATGTCGACGTCTTGAGTTCCCGTAAACCTTTTTCTGCAAGGATTAAATGGGAGTTCAGACGCGCCATTACGCGATTTTTATTGACCGACTCACTGTCACGCTTGCTTTCCGGATGCCAAAGGTGAAAAACCTCAGTTGCCAGGAATCCATTTTTCCTTCGAATTCCGAGATGGCTAAGCCGCAGTACAAAATCGGCATCTTCATGGCCCCAGCCTTCAAAGGATTCATCAAATCCATTGACATTGATGAAATCCCTTTTCCACACGCCAAGGTTGCAACCTCGGATGCCACGCCACAGGAATCTTTTTTTTACTCTGAATAAATTTTTTGGCCAACCCAGCAGATGCACTAATTTGTTGGAATCTCCACGCAGCCTTGCACGCAGCCAGAAATTCGCAGGCTGAATGAGAAGGTCTAGTGCATTATCAAGAACAGAGGATGTCAATTGATGGTTTAAGAGCACCCGACTGCCATTGACAAAACAGCCAGGCTGGGCAATTCGCTCATGTTGCGCTACAAAAGCACGGTTTGGAATGCAATCACCGTCAAGAAAAACCAGATATTCGCCTGTGGCATGACTTGCCGCCAAGTTTCGAGCGCGTGAAATGGTGAACCCGCTGTCTGGATGCCACACATGAAGTACCGGACAATTAAAAACAGGACAGAGGTCGAAAAGCATCTGTACCTGATCCTGCCGTGAACCATCGTCCGCAATGATGACCTGATGTCCATCATTGCACTGCCGAGCCAGGGAGCGCAGAACAGCCAGCAATGCATCTGTACGGTTGTAAGTCAGGACAATGAAGCTGATTTTCATGGCGATGTAGACGATGCCTTTCGGTCAATCAACAGCAGCCATAGCTTCAGGTATCGGTAGTAAGTTCCTTCAGCGTTGGAGATGGCCAGTGCCAGGCCCATCCAGCCATCCAGAAACCCCATCTGCAAAAAGTAGGTTCGAATGAATGCCCACAGACCATGGCCGAGCGCTTTGGGAAATGACGACGACTTGCCCTTGCTCAGCAAGCGTTGGGCACCGGCACTGGAATAGCGATCAACTTTGTCCAAGACCGTTTCAAAATCTGGAAAACTTTCATGCAGCAGCTGATTGCGCAACGGGCTGACTTGACCCGTCGAGTCAAGTTTTTCATGGATGATATCGTCTGAAAATCGGGCTGAACCACGCCGAAAGAGCCGCGTGACAAGGTCTGGATACCAGCCTGAATGATGGATATATTGACCGCAATAACTGGATAGACGTGGAAAGCTGTAGGCATCGGCCTCGGGCTGTTCAAGGACCTGCTTGATTTCAGCTTGAAGCGCAACGCTCAAGCGCTCGTCAGCATCAATAGACAGCACCCAGAGGGAACTGGCAAGTGCCAGCGCACGGTTTTTTTGAACGCCAAATCCCTGCCAGTCGGTGTTAATGCTGACCTCTGCACCCAGGTTGCGGGCCAACAGCACGGTTTCGTCAGAACTACCGGAATCAAGCACGATGATCTGATCAGCAAAGTGAACCGAGCGCAAACAAGCCTCAATGTTGTGTGCTTCATTCTTTGTAATCACGATGACCGACAAGCTTGTCAACAAATACCTTTTTAGTTCATTTCCACCGCTGTTCAAGGACTTTGGCAGTCACCCGATGTATGCAAAGCATAGCAGACCGACTTGCAAATTCGCTTTGCGGGAGGGCAAATGGAATCGCCGATAATGCGGGCAAATCCTTTTCCGCACCAAAGCTAATTTGTTTAAAAACACGATCAATTTCCGACTTGCAGTCATTTGCCTGGCAGCAGCTTCCGTCGGATTGTCGATGGTTTTTATCAGTATTTCAAAGTTCTTGTTGATTGTTCTGGGTGCGGGCGTCCTGCTTTTTTCACGCCACTTTCCGACACCAGAGCGCCAGTTGAAAGGCATGGTTACGCCGATTGCGGTCCTGCTGGTGCTGTTGGCATTTGCGCTCAGCCTTTTTTGGACCGTGGCGCCTCAAGCGGATGCTCTTGGCTCGTGGGTCAAGTACGGCAAGCTGATCATGGTGCTTCTTTTGGTGATCCTCATCCGCGACCGGCGCGAGGCAATTTATGCGTTAAGCACGTTTGCTGCTGCGCAAGTCTTTTTACTGGCCAGTTCCTGGATGCTGTTCGTGCACCTGCCTGTGCCCTGGGCAACTTCCCGCATGGCATTGACCGAATATGCCGTCTTTTCCAGCTATCTTGACCAAGGCATCATGAGTGCAGTATTTGCTGCCCTTTGCTGGCATTTGCGCGAACTCGTTCCCGGGCGATTTGGTCGAAGCCTGGCGATTTTTGTGGCATTTGCAGCAGTCGCCAATATTCTTTTTGTTCTCATGGGACGCACGGCCCACGTGGTTTCGATTGTGCTCATATCGTTGGCGATCATGTGGGAACTGCCGAAAAAATACCGACCCTTTATGGTTTTGCTGCCATTCCTTCTTGCTCTCGGCTTGTTTTTTGCCTCCAGCAAGGTTCGGGACAGAATGACCCTGGTTCAAACAGAGGTGTTGGCTTACTCTGCCCAGAAAACGGCCGATACATCATCCGGAATACGGCTTGATTTGTGGAAAACGGCAGTGCAGGCCATCGGTGAACATCCCATTACAGGCTCAGGCATTGGAAGCTGGAGCACGCAATTCAACCGGCTTCAACATGAAAAAAATCCTGCCCACGTCGATATTGACGGCAACGGCAACCCGCATCAGGAATTTTTTCTCTGGGGCGTGCAACTTGGAATTCCAGGCATTCTTATGTTCATGGCCTTGCTGTTTTCAATCTGGCGAGACACGCTGAAATTCCCCACGCCCTATGCGCGCGCAGCACAGTCGACCCTTATTTCGCTGGCTGTTGCCTGCCTTTTCAATTCTTCCCTTTACGATGCGCAGATAGGAGATTTTTTTTGTATCCTGATCGGTTTGCTCTTGGCATTGGGTCGTCTAAGCATTCTTGAACAGCCTATTGCTCAACCACATCTACAACAGCCTGCGTGACAAAGCTGACTTTAAAAGAAATCGTGATACCGGCCCCTAAACAGACCCTGCGGCGCAGGCTGGCGCGCGTGTGGCCTTATTTCAGCGGCTCGCGGGCAGGTTGGGCGCTGGCAATTGGCTCCACCGTCGTCGCCTCTGCGACCGAGCCTTTTGTGCCTGCCTTGCTCAAACCCTTGCTGGATCGCGGTTTCCAGCGGGATGACTTGAATCTTTGGATAGTGCCCGTCACGCTGATGCTGCTGTTCATCATCCGGGGGCTTTCAGGGTTCCTGGCGCAATTGGCATTGGCCAAGGTGACCAACGACGGTTTACTGGAACTGCGCAAAGCCATGTTTGGCAAAATGCTCAGTGCCCGGCTGAGCCTGTTTTCGGATCAAAGCTCCAGCATGATCGCCAATACAGTTGTGTATGAAGTGTTCAATGGCTCGTCAGCACTGATCAATGCGGTCATGCGGCTGGCGCGGGATGTACTGACACTGCTGGCGCTCATCAGCTACCTCGTCTACCTGAACTGGAAACTCACGCTGATCGTCGGTTTTCTGTTTCCTGCAGTTGCCCTGGTCATTCAGGTGCTCTCCAAACGCCTGTACCGCCTGACCAAAGAAAGCCAGACGGCCACGGACAGCCTGGCCTATGTGGTGGAAGAAAATGTGATGGCGCACCGGGATGTTCGCCTGCATGGCGCTCAGGCATCCCAAGCCAGCCGTTTTGACAAGCTGAGCCATTCATTGCGCGGCCTGTCGATGAAATCGACAGCAGCCTATGCCGGCATGAGTGCCATCACCCAGGTACTTGCCGCGATGGCGCTTTCGGCCGTGATTTCGATTGCGCTGATGCAAAGCGCAGAAAACACGACAACCGTGGGAGGCTTCGTGGCTTTTGTCACCGCCATGCTGCTGCTGATTGCCCCCATCAAAAGCCTGTCGGATGCCGCCACGCCCATCACCCGTGGGCTTGCAGCCGTCGAGCGTGGCCTGGACCTCATGGAACTGACACCCGACGAAACCAGCGGACATTTTGTCAAGGCAAGGGCCGTTGGTGAGATTGAATTTTCGGGTGTGGGCGTTTCCTACAAGGCTGATGCACCGCCCGTGCTTCAGGGCTTCAGTATGTCAATTTCTGCTGGAGAAACGCTTGCCATTGTGGGCGCTTCAGGTTCCGGCAAGACGACCCTGGTGAACTTGCTGCCCCGTTTCATCGAAATAACCGAGGGGCGTATTTCCCTGGACGGCGAGGACATTCGCGGCTGGGACCTGGCGTGCCTTCGTTCCCAGTTTGCAGTGGTCAGCCAGCATGTGGTGATGCTCAACAGCAGCATTGCCGATAACGTGACACTTGGACAGCCAGCCGATGTACATCGGGTCAGGGATTGTCTGGAAGCGGCAAACCTTGGGTCCTTGCTGGCCGGACTTCCTGAAGGCCTGAACACCGTGCTGGGCCACAATGCCATGCAGTTGTCAGGAGGCCAGCGTCAAAGGCTGGCCATTGCACGCGCACTCTACAAAAATGCACCGATTTTGATCCTGGATGAAGCCACCTCGGCGCTGGACACTGAATCGGAAATCGCTGTGCAAGAAGCCATCCGGCGCCTGACCAAGGGGCGGACTTCGCTGGTCATTGCGCACCGTCTGTCAACCATCCAGAACGCTGATCGCATCATCGTGATGGATTCAGGGCGAATCATCGAGTCAGGCACCCACAAGGAATTGCTGGCCATGGATGGCACCTTTGCACATCTCTATCGCTTGGGCTTCCAATCCGCATGAGTAGTTCAGGCGCACTGGAGTGCTCTTTGCGCCTGCTCAACGGATTGCCGATCCAAGACACTTACAGTGGTAATGCTGGATGAAAATCGTACTGCATCATGAACGAGATCAGGACGAACAGCAACCTGGTTCATTGATGGGCATGAAGCTTGCACGCGTTAACATGACCTTGGGAATTTTCCAATGCGTTGTGATTCCGCGCATTGCTTGCCCCCTGCCAACAGTTACTTTTATCCCTTCAATTTGATCATGACCCTCAAACAAAAAATTTCGGCGATAGCTGCCTCCTTATGCATGACTCCTGCTACGCGCTTGCGAAAAAAATGCAGAAATGGCATGGACAGCATGGCTCCAGTGCTGCGCATTCGCTGAACACTGGCCAGACTCTTCATGGAGCAAGTTCTCTGGTTCGGCTGGTTTCGCGCCGACATCATTTCCCAATATGCCGGTCTGTTCTGGCGCGGCCTGCAAATGACGATCGCCGTCACCCTGATCTGCATCGTTCAAGGCACAGCGCTGGGCCTGGCCGTTGGCTTGGCACGCGTTGCTGAAGCGCGCCATGCACCGGCCAAACAATTATGCAAATACCTGCTGCAATGGCCGGCCGCCGTATATGTCAGCTTTTTTCGAGGCACGCCATTGTTCGTGCAAATCTTGCTGATTCACTTTGCCTTGCTGCCACTGTTCATCAACCCAACGGACGGATTGCTGATTTCGGGGGAAGCGGCTCGTGATCTGAAGCAAAATTACGGTGCATTTCTGTCTGGCGTGGTGGCTCTCACACTCAATTCAGGCGCCTACATTTCAGAAATTTTCCGGGCTGGCATCCAGTCGATTGACCGCGGCCAAGTAGAGGCTTCCCGCTCGCTGGGCATGTCGTTTCCCCGGACCATGTACCACATCATCCTGCCGCAGGCTTTCCGCCGAATGCTTCCTCCGCTGGGCAACAATGCGATTTCGCTGCTCAAGGATTCGTCACTGATCTCTGCCATTGGCTTGGCTGAACTTGCCTATGCAGCGCGTACCGTGGCGGGGGCTTATTCACGCTACTGGGAACCGTATTTGACCATTTCTCTGATGTATTGGGTATTGACGCTGGGCTTGGCTTACGGCGTGAAACGACTGGAGGCGCGCTATGGACGAGGTGATTCGCGTTAAGGGGCTGACCAAGCTGTTTGGCAAGCTCGCAGTGTTGCGCGGCATAGACTGCGCCATCATGGCGACAGAGGTGGTGTGCGTGATCGGTCCGTCTGGTTCTGGCAAGAGCACGTTTCTTCGCTGCCTGAATGGTCTTGAAGATGCCTCAGGCGGCGAAGTGCTGGTGCATGGCGTGTCGGTGCATGAGCCGAAAACCAATGTCGATGCGCTGCGTTCCGAAATCGGCATGGTGTTTCAACGGTTTAACCTGTTTCCGCACAGGACCGTGCTGGAGAACATCACCCTTGCGCCGTCCAAGGTGCGAGGCCTCACGCAAGCGCAGGCGCGGGTTCGGGCCTGCGAGTTGCTTGAAAAAGTCGGACTGATCGACAAGATCAATGCCTATCCCAGCCAGTTGTCCGGCGGGCAGCAACAGCGGGTGGCGATTGCCCGGGCGTTGGCGATGCAGCCGCGCATCATGCTGTTCGACGAGCCCACGTCTGCACTGGACCCCGAGATGGTCGGCGAAGTGCTGGCCGTCATGCAGGCGCTGGCAGAAGAAGGCATGACCATGGTGGTAGTGACGCACGAGATGGGCTTTGCCCGCCAGGTGGCCGACCGGGTGGTGTTCATTGATGAAGGCGTCATCGTTGAAGAAGGAACGCCGGCTGCGATTTTTGACAACCCCCAGCAAGACCGCACACGCCGTTTCCTGAGCAAGGTATTGTGAATCCGTTATTCTATCGAGATGGTTGGTTAAAAATGGCTTTTGCGCAATATCCACGGGCATATTTAGCTATTATTAAAATAGCAAATTAGCCAGCGGTTCAAGTTCAGCGCTTACGCAGCGGATCAAGCAACGGCGAGAGTCCGTTGTGGTCGATTTCCTGCATCAAAGCCAGCAGGCGGCCAATTTCTCCCTTGGGAAAGCCTTCGCGGGCAAACCAGTTCAGGTAGTTGCCCGGAAGGTCGGCAATCGGCGTTCCCTTGTATTTTCCGAAGGGCATGACACGCGTCAGCAGCAGCGGGAGGTCGTCGGGACTCATCCGTCAGCCGCCTGTCCTTTTGGTGGTGTAGCCCTGTTTGACCAGTGCCTGCATCACCTGCTCGCAATGGTCGCCCTGCACTTCAATCACTCCGTCCTTGACGGTTCCGCCCGAGCCGCAGGCGGCCTTGAGTTGTTTGCCAAGTTGCACCAGTGCTGGCTCGTCCAGGGCCAGCCCCGTCACCAGTGTGACGGTCTTGCCACCGCGGCCCTTGGTGCTTCGGGAAACACGCGCCACACCATCGGATTTGGGCATTGCTTTTGAAAGCCGGCAGACACAGGCGGAAGCCGGCTGGCGGCAGTCGGGGCACATTCGTCCGGTGTCGGTCGAATAGACAAGGCCGGTGGCTGACAAGGATTTTTTCATGGTCTAAGGGTTGCTTGATGCACGGCGCCCATTTTCAGGCCATTTGCAGGCCATTTGCAGGCCCAAGAAAACACCAACATCAAACATTTCAGTTATTGATGATGTTCGAGGTCTGGCAGGCCGCCCGAATGATTCGCCGGTAGGGGTTAGGCTCGACCTCGCGAAAAAGCATCATGCGGGGTTCTGTCTGCGGATACACGCGTCGCAGGTAGGGTTCGCCTTTCCAGGCGGGCAGACGGTAGTAATCAATCGACAGATAGCGTGCCGTAGCTTGAGAGCAATCAAACAGAACGTCAGAAACAAAAGAGCGGTAGGGAACACCGTCCCAGTTCACACGGTCTTCTGAACGGCTTACCCGCACCCGCATGATGCGCGACTCGGGGTTGATTGAAACCGGGCTAGGGTCGACCTCGATGGTGTTAACGCTTTCGTTGGCAGCGTCTCCCATGACGTTGAACCACTCGGTCCCGGCCTGCGCCAGGGTGCAGCACCACAGGCAGCACACCATTATTAAAGTTTTCATTGTTCAGATCACCTGTTTTTCAGGAATCCCAGGTTGAATCTGGTCCTGATTGACTGTGCGAAAGGCAGGCAGCAGATCGGTTTCAATCCATTCGCAAATGGAACAATCATCCATCGCGTCATGTCAGCTCATCCGCAATTGGGTTAACCCGCAAGCAAATTTCAGATGAAACAAATGATGGTCGACTGCATGCAAGCACCGGCAGGGTAAAACTACCCTGCCCTCTACCTGTAAAGGTAATATTAACCAGAAGCCCCTTGCACCGTTTGCGGTGCAAGTTCAAAAGGGTGCAACTGCCGTTTTTCAAGCGGCAACAACTCATTCGCTCTGGGCATGCCTTGCCTTTCCTGCGCCTGACGGTCTTGCGGGGGAGGTGGAACCGTGGGGAAGCGCGCCATGGACTGGGGCGGCAAGCTTTCCGGCGTTATCGCGCCGGACTCGTCCCGGTAAAGCCGATAAGGCCGATAAGGCTGATAAGACCGGTCGTCCCTGTAAACCGGATCTGGCTGCTCGGCACCTTCGAGCGGCGGATCGCCGTTTTGACCGCCACCTTCCTCGGCCTGCAGGGTTGGCGACGCTTCTGATCCGTCCGGAGTGTTTCCCGGTTTGGCAAAACCGGCGGATTTTGGCGCGTCAAACTGCAGCGCTGTGTCAAGCACTTTGGCGCGCAAAGCCTGCTGGAAGAATTCGCCCACCATGGGCAGCGCACTCCGGGCGCCCGGCCCCCAGCCATTGCCCATGGTGATGCGGTTGTCGTTAAAGCCAACCCAGGCGCCGGCCACCAGTTGGGGATGCATCAGGATGAACCAGCCGTCGGTGTTGTCCTGCGTCGTTCCGGTCTTTCCCGCCACGTCGGCCTGAATGCCGAACTGGCGGCGGATACCGGAGCCGGTGCCTTGGTCAATCACGCCGCGCAGGGTGTCGAGCAGTGTTTGCGCCACTTCGGCGGGCAGCGCCATCTCGGGCGTGCGGGGCGCAAAGGCTTCGAGCACCTTGCCGTGGCGGTCTTCAATTTGCGTGACCAATACCGGCTCGATGAAGTTGCCGTCATTGGCTATCGTGCCGTAGGCAGTCACCATTTCCTTCAACGTCACCGGGCTGGTTCCCAGCGCCAGCGACATCACCTCCTCCAGCCGGCTGTCACGAACGCCCATGGAGCGGGCCAGTGCAGCGACATGGGCCGGTCCGACCTGCTGCATGACCTGGGCGGTAATGGTGTTCCTGGAATACATCAGCCCCTGGCGCAGGCTCATGCTGGCGCCACTCGGGCCGCCGCCATCGCTGGGCCGCCAGAAGGCGCCGTTGCCCAGCGGAATTTCGACAGCGCGGTCAAGGAACGTATCGCCCGGCTTGGCGCCGTCCTCGAAAGCAGCACCGTACACAAAAGGCTTGAAGGTCGAACCGGGCTGGCGACGCGCCTGCTGCACATGGTCAAACTGGTCCTTTGCAAAATCCCGGCTGCCGACCCAGGCCCGTACCTGCCCGTTGCGCGGGTCAAGCGCGATGAACCCGGCCTGCAGGCGCGTCTTGTCGCCGTGCAGCTGGCGCATGAAAGCGGCGTCAGCCAGCAATTGCGACATCGCCAGCGCCGGCGTCTGGCCGGAATCCAGCGCGGCCTTGTAGTCGGGTGTGGCGCGCACAAAAGACTGCACCAGGTTTTTCCGCGCCTTCCAGCCAGCGTTCATGCCCCACGCCGCGCTGGCCTGGCGCTGCAAGCTGTCGGCCTGATGCGTCACGGCCTGGTTGGCCATGACCTGCAGGCGTGAATCGATGGTGGTGCGCACCACCAGTCCATCGGCATAAATGTTGTAGCTGTTGCGGTCGGCCCATTCGATCAACCAGCGCTTGAGCTGCTGGGCCAGGTGGGGCGCCGCACCCAGGGTTTCAGTCTGCCGCTCGAAATCAATCTTGAGCGGCTTTTTTTGCAAGCCGGCCAGGCTGGCTTCTGGCAGCGTGCCGTTTTTAACCATCTGCGCGAGCACGATGTTGCGGCGCTGCAGCGAACGTTCGGGATTTTGCACCGGGTTGTAATAACTGGTGCCTTTGAGCATGCCGACCAGCGTGGCGCTTTCCAGCACGTCAAGCTGGCCGGCGGACTTGTCGAAGTAGGTGCGCGCGGCCATCTCGATGCCGAGCGAGTTGTAGAGAAATGGAACGGTGTTGAGATAGGTTTCCAGTATCTCGTCCTTGGTATAGACCGACTCGATCTTCAGCGCAGTGACGGCCTCACGGACCTTTCGGCTCAGGCTGGCCGCACGGCCGATTTCATCGGGGTACAGGTTGCGCGCCAGCTGCTGCGTGATGGTCGAGCCGCCCTGCAAGTCGCCCTTGACGGTCTGAAACAGCGCCGAAGCCGTACGCTTCAGGTCCATGCCGTGGTGCTGGTAAAACCGCCGGTCCTCAGTGGCAATCAGCGCATCAATGACCTTGGGCGAAATCTCGGCCAGACTGACCCATTCACGGTTTGCCCGTTTGAACACGGCCAGTTCGCGGCCGTCGGACGTCATCAACACCGACGCCTTTTCGGCCTTTTCCTTGCGCAGGTCGGAAATACTGGGCGTGAATGGTATCTGGACCAGTGCATAAAGCAGCAGCACCAGTACCGGTACTGCCACGACGCTCCAAGCCACATCGCGCCGGGTAAGACGACGCAAGCTGCCGGGAAGCGAAGCGGCCAATTGCTTGAAGCGGGGCAGAAGCGTTTTCATGGCCGCGATTCTAGGGTGGCGCCAACCCTCACACTTTTTCGTGTTGCCCCCGTTCCCAACGTATTAGCGGCGCTGCGCAGTGTTCATGAGTTGTTCCAGCATCGATGTTCCACGGTTGAGCACTTGGTCGCCATCCTCCGGCACGCGGCCCTGTGGTGTCAGCTGGTTCATCATTTCAGGCAGGATTTGCGCCATGCCCGAAGAGACATCTTCCTGGCTGACGCCCAGTTGCTGCGACAAACGTGACAACTCTTCGGTTCCAACGACGTCACTGACCGCCTGCGGGTGCAATTCCTCGTTTGTACCGCTGGAAACCCAGGAGGCGGCCTGCTGGCTGTAACCCTTGTTCTGGAAACGTTCCAGTACCCCACCAATGCCTCCATTGCGTTGCACCCATTGCATGGCCAGCGGCAGCAGCAGCAGCATTAGCGCACTGCCCTTGTTTCCCATGCCTGAGCCGCCTTGGCCTAAACCGGCCATGCCGCCCAAGTCGGCAGGCCGGTTTGCGCCCTGTCCGGCGCCGCCGCCTATCAAACCGCCAAGCAAGTCGCCCAGGCCACCAGAACTGCCACTGGCCTGCCCTGTACCACCGCCACCCATTAGCCCGCCCAACAGGTCCCCGAGTCCGCCGCCGCCTGTCGGGCTTTGATGGCCGGACTGGGCATTGCCCAGCACGCTGCCCAGAATCTGGCCCAGAAAATCATTTGCCATTGTTCACTCCTGTTTGTTTGTCGAAAACAGAACGTTAAACCCGCGCCGAGCGCACGGGCGTAGGCAAAGGCCGCATGGCATGCATGCTGTATGCTTTTTACAGCTGCTTGCGGAATGTGATGCGTAGGTAACAAAACACATTGTCACGCGGGTAAACACCAATCCCCGTTAGGCTTTATTTTTTGGGTTTGCGTTTGCGGCAACCCTTATTTTTATATCTTTAAACATCCGGAAAGTTTTCATGAACCGTTTCAGTTCAAGCAAGAAATCCGTGGCCTTGTCCCCTTCGATCGCTGTTGCCCTTGCCACTGTCGTGGGCGCGGCCGCCACCGCTGCCTGGGTGGCAGCGCGCGCGCGCCAGGCCGAGCGAAACAACGCGCCCGCTGGCGACATCATCGACATTGACGGCGTCGACCTGCACTATGTCGAGCGCGGTGAGGGCCTGCCGGTCGTGCTGATCCATGGCAATGCCGTGACGCATGCAGACTTCATTGCCAGTGGGCTGATGGATCGGCTGGCACGCACCCACCGTGTGATTGCTTTTGACCGGCCCGGTTTCGGCCACAGCAGCCGTCCGCGTGACCGGCTCTGGACGCCATCGGCGCAAGCCGATCTGCTCATGGCCGCGTTTGAACGCCTGGGCATCGAGCAGCCAGTGGTGGTTGGCCATTCGATGGGCACCATGGTAGCCATGGCCATGGCACTGGACCATCCGGACAACGTGCGCAGCCTGGTGCTGGCGGGCGGCTATTTCTATCCCGGCTTTCGCGTTGATGCACTGCTGACAGCGCCGGTGGCCCTGCCTGTGGTGGGCGATGTGATGCGCTATACCGTCACGGCGATTTCAGCGCGCCTCATGCTCAAGAAAATGGCCCGAAGCATGTTTGCGCCCCGGCATGTGCCCAACAATTTCTTCCCGACCCTTTCGCGCGAGATGATGCTGCGGCCGGTGCAGTTGCGTGCCAATGCAGAAGATGCGGCTTTCATGGTGCCTGCGGCCGATGCGATGTCAAAGCTCTACGGCAATCTCACCGTGCCAGTCACGCTGATTGCCGGAGAAGAAGACGTGATCGTTGACCCGCAAAGCCAGTCCGTCCGGCTGCACGATGAATTGCCGCAAAGCGAGCTGTTTCTGGTGCCCGGCGTCGGCCATATGGTGCATTACGCAGCGCTGGACAGGGTGGCGAATGCCATTGGCGCGCCGCAGCACGCGGTGCCGCTGGACCACTTCACCAGCATGACGAAAGACGACCTGACGCTCGGTAAACAGCCCGAAACGAGCCAGTCGTAAAAATTCAAGCTATTAAATTAATAGCTTGAAATGTATGCAGGGCTTGCGCAAATGGCATTTTTCATGTTGAATTTCAGGTTTTTTAATTAAGACAGCTCCGCGCTGGCCTGCCTGGCGTTTGCAGATGAGTCAGCGGTCAGGCGCAAAGCCGGAGTCAGGTTTTTCACGGCCAAGGCGAAGCGAAGATGCGCCGAGTTGACCCGGAAATACTGTCAGTCTTTCATCATCCGCTCGCGCCGCCGCAGCACCCAGGCAAAGTACACGCCTTCCAGCGCCATCACCGCACCGCCCGCGGCAATTACCGCACTGGTCCCGACACGGTCAATCAAGCTGGCGGCCAGCACCACACCAATCGACTGGCCCAAAAACAGGGACGAGGAAAACAGCGACACCGCCGTGCCGCGCGCATGCGGCGCCATTTGCGTGGCGTTGGTCTGCATGGTGTTGTGGAACATGAAAAACCCGAAGCCCGCCAGCAGGCTGGCCGGAAGGGCCGGCCCCCAATGCGGCGTGTACGCCAGCACCAGCGCACACACGCCCAGGATGGCGCCGCCGAACAGCACCAGTCCCTGCTGGCCGAAGCGGCGTATCAGGTGTCGGCCGACCGCCATGTAGAGCATGCCGCCCAGGCCAAACAGCGCCACGATGGCACCGGCCAGCGACAACGACAGCCCCAGCGAGCGGTGCAGGTGCGAAGCCCAGATCGCCAGCACGCCAAAGCCTGCAGCGCCCTCGACCAGCGCCATCAGCAAGATGATGCGCGACCAGGAGCCGGTCAGGATCAGCAGGGCCTGCGTGACGAAACCAGGACGGACCGCTGTTGCACCCACGGGCGCCTCGACCTTGGCAGCCGGCGTGCGTTGCTGGCGCAGGTTCAGCCAAAGCAGCGAACCCACCACGCCGAACAGCACCGTCATGAACACAAAAGCCCAGCGCCAGCCCAGCGCATCGGTCAGCAGGCCGCCCACCAGCTGGCCACCGACAATCCCCAGGGTGCTGCCCAGCCCGGTGCGCGTCAGCATTTCCTGGAGCTGGTCTGACGGCACCGAGTCGCCGACCCAGGCCATGGACAGCGGAATCAGCGCGGCAGCCCCCAGCGCCATCAGCAGGCGTGCAAACACCAGCATGTCCAGCGTTCCGGCGGCCACCGCCAGCGCACTGCCGATGCTGCACGCCAGCGTGGCAAAGGTGATGACGCGGAATTTGCCGACGCGGTCGCCCAGCGGGCCATAAAAAAGCTGCGCGGCGCCGTAAGCGATGGCAAACACCGACACCACCTGCGCCGCCTGCGCCAGCCCGACCGAGAACACGCGTGACAGCTCAGGCAGCATGGCGTCACAAATGCGCTGCGCCGCCATGCTCGCGAAGCAGGCAAACGACAGCAGCAAGATGGAACGGCGCGTGGCCGGGCTGATGGCCGAAGCCGTCGTTGAAGCACTTGATGACATGGTCGGAACTTGCTCTGGCGGTTATTGGAGCTGCTTCAAAATCTTGCCAAACAGGCCATTCACAATGTCCGCCAGCGAATCATTGCGCTGCTGCGGCGGCGCCTGCGGTGGTGGCGGCCGCCGGCGCGGTATGTCGAACTCGGCGTTCTGGTCCAGCCAGCGGTTGCGAAATGCACCCTGGAAGACTTCGCCAACCATGGGCAATGCACTGCGTGCGCCCTGACCCCAGTTGCCCATCGTCGCACTGTTATCGTTAAAGCCGACCCGGGCGCCGGCCACCAGTTGCGGATTCATCATGATGAACCAGCCGTCAGTGTTGTCTTGCGTGGTGCCGGTCTTGCCGGCCACATCGGCCTGGATGCCGTAGCGCTGGCGAATTGCGCTGCCGGTGCCACGGTCGATCACGCCGCGCATCACGTCCACCAGCGTCAGGGAATCAGCACGCGGCATGGCCGGCGCCGATTCCCTGACGGGCACAAAGGTTTCGAGAATCTTGCCCTGGTGGTCTTCGACACTGGCCACCAGCACCGGCTGCATGTAGTGGCCGCCGTTGGCGATGCTGCCATAAGCCGCGACCATTTCCAGCAGAGTGACCGGGCTGGTGCCCAGCGCGAGCGAAGGCACCAGGTCGAGCTTGCTCTGGCGCACGCCCAGCGCCTGCGCCAGCTGGCCGACGCTGGCAGGGCCTATTTTCTGCATTAGCTGGGCGGTGATGGTGTTCCTGGAATACACGAGGCCGTCGCGCAGCGTGGTGGGCTGGCCGGTGGGCGGCGTGGCATCGCTGGGCGTCCACACGCCGCCACCGCCCGTGTCAATGGCCACAGGCTGGTCGATCAAGGCATATGACGGGCTCAGTCCCTGCATGAAGGCCGCGCCATAGACAAATGGCTTGAAGGTCGAGCCAGGCTGGCGCCGCGCCTGGCTGACATGGTCGAACTGCTCTTGCGCAAAATCCCGGCTGCCGACCCAGGCCCGCACCGCGCCGCTGCGCGGATCCAGCGCCAGAAAGCCGGCCTGCAGCATGGCGCGCTCGGCGCCGGCCTTGCGCTGGCCGTCCGCCAGCTTTTGCAGTTGCGCCAGCTGCCGCGCCACCGCCTGGTTGGCCAGCTTCTGGATATTGGCGTCTAGCGTGGTGCGCACCTTGAGCCCGTCGGAATAAATGTCATAACCCTTGCTGTCGGCCCACGAAATCAGCCATTTGCGCAGGTGCTGGGCGACGTGGGGGGCGATGCCCAGGGGCTCGACCTGGCGTTCGAAATCCAGCCGCAGAGGCAACTTTTCCAGCCCGTCGAGCCGGGCCGCATCAAGCTTGCCATGCTTGACCATCTGGCCCAACACCAGATTACGGCGCGCTTTGGCACGTTCGGGATTAAGCACCGGGTTGTAGTAGCTGGTGCCCTTGAGCATGCCGATCAGCGTGGCGCTTTCCAGCACATCGAGCTTGTCGGCCGACTTGTCGAAATAGGTACGCGCCGCCATCTCGATGCCAAAGGCGTTGTAAAGAAAGGGCACGGTGTTGAGGTAGGTTTCCAGGATTTCGTCCTTGGAATACACCATTTCGATCTTCAGCGCAGTGATTGCCTCCTTGATCTTGCGGGTGATGGTGGCGGCCCGGCCAATTTCCTCGGGGTACAGGTTGCGCGCCAGTTGCTGCGTGATGGTCGAGCCGCCCTGCAGCTCCCCCGACAGCGTGCTGAGCAGCGCACCGGCAGTGCGCCGCAGGTCGATGCCGTGGTGTTCGTAGAAGCGGTGGTCTTCGGTGCTGATCAAGGCATTGACGACATGCGGCGATATCTTGTCCAGCGTGACCCAGCGCCGGTTGCTGCGCCTGTATTCGGCCAGCACCGTGCCGTTGGACGCTAGCAGCACCGAAGGCGTTTCGGACTTGGCCTTGCGCAGGTCGCCGATGCCCGGCGTGTAGGGAATCAGCACCAGCACGTAAAACAGCAGCAGCGCCGGAAGCACCAGGGCGGCCCGGACGGGGTATTGCTTGATCAGGCTGACAAGGCGGTGGAATTGCACGCGGGCAAAGGCGGCGGCGCGCTGAATGATGGGGGACATGGGGGCAGAGTTTAAAGCGGTGCATTGCGCAAGGCTTCAAGTTGCAAGCGCGACGTCTGGCTTCGCACTTGACGCTGCCTAGAAAAAAGCATTTCTAGTCTTAAAGCATAAAAAAATTTTTTCGTTTGATGGGTATGCACTTCAAGCTACGTATTCGATAGCAAATTCAATTTGTATGGCGCAACTTGCTTGCACCACCCATCGCCAAAGGTTGCATATGGGCTGCGGTTTTGGCCTACAGGGTCGCTGCTGCCAAAGCCTTAGTGTTGATCAGTCAGCCACTCTTCAGGAAAACGATATGACAACCCAACCCGGCGTTCAACCCGACCGCATTGATACAAACAACCCAGTTGCATGCGCGAAGTGGGCAAAAAAACTCGATGTTACAGAGGCGCAATTGCACGAAGCGGTGAAAGCCGTGGGTGATGTGGCCTCCGATGTGGAAATGCACCTCAAGGGGAGCCATAGCACCACGAATTCAGACCGCATGGAAGAGCTTGGAGATAGTTGAGTCAAACAAACCAGTTCGCACGAAGGGGCCGCCCGCTTCAGAAAAGTGTTTGATCAATATTTTTGCCATCCACGGAACATGCAATGCTTGCGCAGACACCTATCACTGTGAAGCCATATTGAAGAACTGACAGGTAACAGGCATTGCCACATTTACTTGTTGATGAAACGGGCTAAAAACCTTCACCAGTGCAAACGCAGGAGTGATTGCATTGTGATAAATCGCAATCCGGTCATCGGCCAAGATAAATAATACTGCCGCAATTAAGTGCCGCTGAATTTATGGTTAAAGTAATAACCCGATTTCTATACCAATTGGTTATTTGCCCTGAATTTCACCTGTCTATTGCGACCAATGGTATTGCTTTTTCGTTCTCGCATTCAAGCGCCGGCGAGGTCATGCATTGCACCGTATGTATCAAAATAAAAACCATTACAAGACCATCCGTAAGGGGATAAACCTAAGCTTCCAGCACAAATTAAAATAATATGATCTGTTAATTTTTTGCTAAAAATGCCAAATTTATTAATAAACTTTTCGTAACAAACAAATCAGGAATGAATTTGTTGATCTTATTAATATATTCAGATTAATATTCGAAGAATTTAGTTACTATTGTTTCAATAAATTCTACCCATATCAATTTGATTGCTCGCTCTACAATAAAATTTTTTAGTAATCTGTCGAGATTGAAATTTTTTATAATACTGCCCAACATTTTGATAAGTGATCAATGAATACAAAATTTAAATCCAGAATAAACCAACTCAGTTTTACTGTTTTGTGCCTTTCTATTCTGTCGGCATGTGGTGGCGGGGATAACAATGGCGCGCAGACGGTTTCAACGCCTGCACAACCATCGGGCCCTACTCTGGCCGCTGTAGTCACTCTCGATGATGGCGCCAGCATAGGCACCGCAACTTTTCCAAAAGGTGCCACGCCAACAGGTGGGCTAGGTCAAATTGTTTCGGGACTCAATTGCGAAAAACCTGTCAGGTCTTCTCCGGCTTACGGGTTCACCCATTTAAACCTGATAGTGGACGGTCAAAAAATCGCTATCCCGGAAGACATCGGCCAAATTGTCGCGGGCAGCAGCGGCATTGCCGAACCGGCAACCAGAGCAGTCGGTTGCAACTACCCGCTCACAACCACTGACACCAGCGGAAAGATACGTACAAAACCCGGCAGCGCAACACCCTATACGCTGGGTCAGTTTTTTGCAGTGTGGGGGCAACCTCTCACCACGACGAATGTGGCAGGTTATGCCGGCAAGCCGGTCAAAGTCTTCATCCGGGACAACAGGACCTTGACGGAATATACGGGAGCGCTGGACGCATTGCCACTGATTGAAAACCGTGAAATCACGATCCAGATCGGCTCGTCATTGACAGAAATTCCAACCTACGAGTGGAAAAATCCGCCTGCACTGTCGACCACTGCGCTGAACGTCGTTCGGGGAGAATTCAGAGCCGCGCAGGTCGGCCAGGGCGGTCTGGAAGACAACCGGACCAACGGTCGCGGCGGACAAGGGCAGCCAGTGGACGGACTGTCTTGCTATGGACCTCGCAACCAGTCCACTCTTCAATATATCTATCACGCGCACACCCATCTGGCGATTTACAAAGACGGGGTTCGACTGGCCATTCCACAGCTTATCGGTGTTGTTGGCGACGACGCAGATTTCAACACGACCTGCTTTTATCCGCTGCACACCCACGATGCCACCGGCATACTCCATGTTGAACCGCTAAATTATGACAAGGTGACGCTGGGACAGTTTTTCAATGTATGGGGTCAGCCGCTCACCCGTACGAATGTGGCCGGTCAGCTCAACACACCAGTCGTGATTTATGTCCGGGATGGCGGCAACCTGCGTATTTACCAGGGCGACCCAGCGGCTATCGAACTGAAGTCGTACAGGTCGATCGTCATCCAACTGGGCGCCCCGCTGGCTGAGGTTCCTTTATTCCAACTGTCGGATGAAGCCAACTGAACCCAGGGCCACACACGAGGCAGCCTTCACGGATGGACACCTGGACATCCGTGAAGGCGCCTGAGCAAGTAACCGGATTTTCCATTTGCCAGCCAGTGCCTGGACGCAAATAGCCGAACACCTCAGAGCCTGAAAATCTTCGAGTGAAGCAGGGAAACTGAATGGGCTTAGATGGCCCGCCCCAGCCGCGCCATGCCCTCTTCTATTTTCGATACGTCGGCTGTCGCAAAACTGAGCCTGAAAGTCGCCATATCGGGACTTGCCGCGTAAAACGGCGCTCCCGGCACGAAGGCCACGCCTTGCGCGATCGCCTTCCTGGCGAACTCAGCCGCGTCCTTTATTTTTCCGCCCTCGCCGGTCAAGCGGGCCCAAAAGAACAGACCGCCCTGCGGCTGGTCGAATGCTGCCGCGCTGCCCAGTTCACGTCTCAGGGCGGCGCCCATGGCGGCCGCGCGCTCGCCATAGACCTTTCGCACATTTGCCAGCGTCGCCGGCATGCGATCCGCCTTCAGGTATTGCGCAGCAGTGGCCTGCGCAAACGTGCTGGTGTGGGCGTCGCTGAACTGTTTGCACATGACGGCATTGGCCAGCAGCGCAGGTGGGGCAATCATCCAGCCAATGCGCAAGCCGGGTGACAACACCTTGCTGAGCGAGCCGCAATACGCCAGCAATTCACGGCAGCCGGGCACACTGTCGCTCAGGGCCAGCAAAGACGGCGGCGGCGCTTCGCCAAAGTAGAGGTCGCCGTAGGGGTCGTCTTCCACGATCAGCGTCTGGTGCTTCACGGCCATTTCCAGCACTTGCCTGCGACGCTCAAGGCTAAGCAGTGCTCCACTCGGGTTGCCAAAGGTTGGAATCAGGTACACAAATTTCGGCTGGTGCTTGGCAATCAGTTGCTCAAGTTCGTCGGGTTTCACGCCGTGCGCGTCGGTCGGTGCGCTGATGACCTGCGCGCCATACAGGCGAAAGCACTGGATGGTCGCCAGAAACGTCGGGCCTTCGACGATGACGGTGTCGCCGGGTGAAATCATGGTTTTGCCAAGCAGGTCCAGCGCCTGCTGGCTGCCGGTGGTCACGATCAGCTCTTGCGGCGCAACCGTGGCGCCCTTGCTGGCCATGAAGGTGCTCAGTTGCTCGCGCAGCGGCTGGTAGCCTTCGGTGGCGCCATATTGCAATGCAGCGCCAGGCTCTTCGTTCAACGCTTTGCAGCTGGCGTCCTTGATGCCTTCAATGTCAAACATCGCCGGGTCCGGAAAACCGCCGGCAAAGCTGATGATGCCGGGCTTGCCGAGCAGTTTGAAAAGCTCGCGAATGGCAGAGGTTTCGACGTTGTTCAGGCGTTCGGCAAATTGCAATGGCATGGTTCGGTCTTTGGGTGGAAATGGCTGTGAAGGCTTGGGAAAGGCGCTGAAATTGACGTGCTTCCAAAGCGCTGGCATGCATGGTACTGCGCTCACGGCTTTTTAAAAACCTGCCATCAGCCAATACCGGACTGAAAGCCCGTTTTAGATTCAACACAAAACCACCTTTAAAGCGCATTCAGACAATTAACCGTCTGATCGTCCTACACTTTGCCCCATGAAAACCAGAGACATTGAACCGTTCTTTGCCACGCTGAAAGCCGCCAATCCGATGCCGGTGACAGAGCTTGAATACACCAGCGTGTTTGAACTGCTCGCCGCCGTGCTGCTGTCGGCGCAGGCGACGGATGTGAGTGTGAACAAGGCCACGCGCCGGTTGTTTTCAGTTGCCAACACGCCGCAAGCCGTGCTGGACCTGGGGCTGGAAAGGCTGGAGGGCCACATCAAGAGCATTGGCCTGTACCGCACCAAGGCCAAAAACCTGCTGGCGACCTGCGGCCTGTTGGTTGGGCAGCACGGCGGCAAGGTGCCGCGCAGCCGCGAAGCACTGCAGGCCCTGCCCGGCGTGGGCCGAAAAACCGCCAATGTGGTGCTGAATTCGGCGTTTGGCGAAGCTGTGATGGCGGTGGACACGCATATCTTTCGCGTCAGCAATCGCACCGGACTGGCGCCGGGCAAGACCCCGCTGGAAGTCGAGCTCAAACTGCTCAGGCGAATACCCCCTGGCTACCTGGTCGATGCGCACCATTGGATGATTCTGCATGGCCGTTATGTCTGCATTGCCCGCAAGCCGCTGTGCTGGCAATGCGCGGTGGCGCCATGGTGCGATTTCAAGCCCAAAACCGCCGCCCCGCCAGTCTGAGGTTGGCAGCCCGGATCGTTGTCAGTTGCCTTGCCAGACCGGCCGCCGCTTGCCGACAAAAGCCGCCACGCCTTCGCGAAAATCCTCGCTGCCGTAGCAACGGCGAATCAAATCCTCATCGGCCGGCTGGTTTTGGCTCACCAGCCGGCGCAAGCCTTCCTTGGAGACACTTTGCGTGACCGGGGCCAGAGCGCACAGGCGTTCGCACAGGCTGGTTAGCGCGGCGTCAATTTCGCCAGCATCGCTGAGCTGCAGCAGAAACCCGCAGTGCAGCGCTTCATTGGCCTCCAACGTTTCCGCCAGCATCAGCATGCGCTTGACGCGTGGGATGCCAAACACGGCGGCAAGCCGCGCCAGGTTCGCCACCGACAGGCAGTTGCCCAGCGTCCGGGCAATCGGCACGCCAAAGCGCGACGTCGGCGTGGCCAGCCGGAAATCACAAGCGGTGGCAATTGCCAGACCGCCGCCAATCGCCCAGCCCTCGACAACGGCCACGGTCGGCATGGGCAGCGCTTCGAGCTTCTGGATGCACTGGTCGATCTGCTGTTCGTAGGCCACGCCGTCGTCGCCAGAGCGGAAGGTCGTGAACTGTTCGATGTCGGTGCCGGCAACGAACGCTTCACCGCCCGCCCCGCGAAACGTCACCACGCGCACCGATGCGTCAGCCTGCAACAGGTCGCAGATATGCCCGAGCCGCTCGTACATTGCCCAGGTCATGGCATTGCGCGCTTGCGGGCGGTCGAACACGACCGATGCCACGCCGTTTCGGATGTTCAGGTCAACGGAGCCGGCGTTCATGCCGCAAACGCTCCCTGCGCCGCAAGCTCGGCCTGGTCGTCAGCACTAAGACCCAGTTCAGACAAAACTTCGGCGTTGTGTTCGCCCAGCAGCGGCGGATGACGGCGCACCTGCTGCGGCGTGCCGGACAACTTCACCGGAAAACCGATGTTGGGCACCTTGCCTTCTATCGGGTGGTCAATTTCCATGCGCATCTGGCGTGCCCGCCCATGCTCACCTTCAAAGGCTTCCGGATAGGTCAGGATGGGCCCGGCCGGTATGCCGGACGCGAGCAGCAGTTCCACCCAGTCGTCTTTGGGGCGAAGGCGGAAGGTGCGCTCAAGTTCTTCTTCGAGCGCAGCCCGGTTGGCCAGTCGCAGTGAAATCGTGCCGAAACGCACATCGTCCAGCAGTTCCTTGCGGTCCATCACGGTGCACAGAAGGTGCCACAGTTTCTGGTTGTTGGCACCCATCACGAAATACCCGTCCGATGCGGCCATGGCCTGGTAAGGCGCAGTCATCTTGTTCGAGGTGCCCAGCGGCTCGGGCGGCTTGCCGGTGCCCCAGTAATCGCAGATGTCCCAGACCGAAAAAGCCATCGCCGCATCGAACAGGGCAGCATCAATGTACTGGCCTTCGCCGCTGGTCCTGGCCCCTATGTAGGCCGACAATGTCGCGTAGATGGCAAACAGCGCGCAGCCAATGTCGGCCACCGGCACACCCGCCTTGACTGGCAGACCTCCCGGATAACCCGTCACGCTCATCACACCCGACATGGCCTGCGCCATCAGGTCGAATCCCGGTCGGTCGGCCCAGGGCCCGGTCTGGCCGAAGCCTGAGATGCTGGTGTAGACCAGACGCGGGTTCACGGCCTTGATGTCCTCGTAGCCCAGGCCCAGACGCTTCATGGCGCCAGGCCGGTAGTTTTCAACCAGAATGTCGGCGTCTTTGACCAGTTGCAGCAGCACCTTGCGGCCGGCCCCTGACTTGAGGTTGAGCACAACGCTGCGCTTGTTGCGGTTCATGTTCAAAAAGCCCAGGCTGTCAGGCCCCTTCATCTTGAAGCCCATGGCGCCTCGCGTCTGGTCGCCGGTCCCAGGCGGCTCGATCTTGATCACGTCAGCGCCCATGTCGGCCAGCAGCATGCAGGCGAATGGCCCTGCCATCACCTGGCTGATGTCCAGCACCCGCACGCCAGCCAGGGGCAAGGGGCGTTGTGTGGTGCCGTCCCGGGCATTCATCACGCGTCGCCTTTTACATTCGCGTCCTTCACGACCTTGGCCCACTTCTTCGATTCGACCTTGATGAAGTCGCCGAACTTCTCGGTCGAGCCACCGCCATCCTCGGCGCCATATTGCTCGAATTTTTCCATCACATCGGGCATCAGCAGCACCTTGTTGATGTCCTCGTTCATGCGTTTGGCCAGCACCGATGGCAGCTTGCCGGGGCCGACCAAGCCATACCAGGTCGTGGCCTCAAAACCCGGAAAACCCGATTCGTCCATGGTGGGCACGTTCGGATGGCCCTTGGCGCGCTTCTGGCGGGTTTGCGCCACGGCAATCGCCTTGCCGCTTTTCACATGCGGCGTGGCAGCGGTCATGGTGTCAAAGCTGTAGTCGATCTGGCCGCCGATCAGGTCGGTCAGCATCGGCCCGGAGCCTTTGTACGGCACATGGATGGCGTCGATGTTGGCGGCCAGCTTGAACATTTCCAGGGCCAGGTGTTGCGCCGAGCCATTGCCGGCCGAGCCAAAGCTGACTTTGCCGGGGTTCTTGCGGCACAACTCGACCACGTCCTTGACAGTGCGCGCCGCCTGCCGCTCATTGCAGATCAGCAAGTTGGGCGTAACGCCCACCAGCACGACCGGGGTGAAGTCTCGCTCGACGCTGTAGGTCATCTTCGGTGTCAGTGCAGGGGCGATGGCGTGGCTGTTGATGTGCGCCATCAGCAGCGTTGTGCCGTCGCTGGGCTGCCTGGCCACATACTCGGCAGCAATCATGCCGGCGGCACCTGCCTTGTTTTCAACGATCACGGTAGTGTTCCACAAGGTTGACAGCTTTTGCGCAATGACACGCGCCAGGATGTCGGTGCCGCCGCCAGGCGCAAATCCGACCACGATGCGGATCGGTTGCGTGGGCAAGGCCTGTGCCCACAGCATAGGCGCGGCAAGGGTGGCGGCTGCGGCGCCGGTGGCGCTGATGAAGGTTCTGCGATGCATGGTGTTGTCTCCTTGAGTTTTGAATGAAATATGCTCTTGGCGCAATACCATCGGGCATAAGCAGCTATTACATTGATAGCGTTTTATGGTTTTTGCACTTGAATCGGCTCAAGCCGCCCTGCGCTCGGGCACGACAGCCGCATGGCTTGAAAAATAGTCCATCGCGGCCTGCACGCCAGAGCCGGACAGTTTCACGCCCGCCAGCTTCAGGCCCATTTCGCAGCCACCCAGCGCCGCGATCAGCGTCAGGTCGTTGCAGTCGCCCAAGTGGCCGATGCGGAACATCTTTCCCTTGACCTTGCCCAGGCCCGTGCCCAGCGAGCAGTCGAAACGCTCGTAGATGATCTTGCGCACCGCGTCGGCGTCAATGCCTTCAGGCACCATGACGCCGGTCAACACTGGCGAATAGAGAGCTGGATCGGCGCACTGGATCTGCAGGCCCCAGGCCCGGACGGCGGCGCGAACGCCCTCGCCCCAGCGCTGGTGGCGTGCAAACACCGCCTCCAGCCCCTGCGACAGCAGCATGTCGCAGGCTTCGCTCAGCGCGTACAGCAAATTGGTGTTCGGCGTGGACGGCCAGTAGCCGGTCTTGTTCATCTCGATGATCTCGTCCCAGGCCCAGAACGCCTTGGGCAGCGTGGCCTGCTTGCTGGCTTCCAGCGCCTTGGCGGACACGGCGTTAAAGCTGATACCGGGCGGCAGCATCAGGCCTTTTTGCGAGCCGCTGATGGTCACGTCCACGCCCCATTCGTCATGCCGGTAGTCGGCCGAGGCCAGGCCCGAGATCGTGTCCACCAGCAGCAATGCCGGGTGTTTTGCAGCATCCATCGCCTTGCGCACGGCGGCAATGTTGCTGGTCACGCCTGTAGAGGTTTCGTTGTGCACCACACAGACCGCCTTGATAGCGTGCCCGGTATCGGCTTTGAGCCGTGCCTCGATCTGGGCGGCATCCACGCCGTGGCGCCACAACTTGGCGCCGGGGTGGCGCATGACCTCGGTTTTCAGCCCCAGCCGGTCGGCCAGCTTTTGCCACAGCGCGGCAAAGTGGCCGGTTTCGTACATCAGCACCTGGTCGCCGGGGCTCAGGGTGTTGGCCAATGCCGCCTCCCATGCGCCCGTGCCTGATGCAGGATAAATGATGACCGGTTGTTTCGTCTGAAATATTTTTTTGATGTCGGCCAGCACTTTCAGCCCGAGCGCGGCGAACTCGGGGCCACGGTGGTCAATCGTTGGCAGGCTCATGGCCCGCAGGATACGGTCGGGCACTGGCGATGGTCCGGGAATTTGCAGAAAGTGGCGGCCGGTGGGATGAAAGTCAAGCGTCAGCATATTGAGGGAACTCCTGAAGTGTGTCGCTATTTTTTGCATACAAAATTCATTTGTCAACCAAAAATAATAAAATATATAGTTAATCGCTGTATGAAATATTTATTTTTTGCATACAAAATAGAAGCATGACAGCTGAAATCATTCCTATCCCCCGAGCCGCCCTGCATGAACAGGTGGCCCACCGGCTGCGACAGATGCTGGTTGAAAACCGCATTGCCCCCGGCGCCAAGCTCAATGAGCGCGAACTCAGCGAGATCCTCAACGTCTCGCGCACGCCGCTGCGCGAAGCCATCAAGATGCTGGCTGCCGAAGGGCTGGTCGAGCTGCTGCCCAACCGGGGCGCGATTGCCGTCGAGCTGAGCGAAACCGACGTGCTCAACACCTTCGAGGTCATGGCCGGTCTTGAAGCGCAGTCGGGCGAACTGGCCGCGCAGCGCATCACCGATGCCGAGTTGAATGAGATCAAGGCGATGCATTTTGAAATGCTCGCGGCCTACACGCGGCGGGACCTGACTGGCTACTACCGGCTGAATTCGGCGATTCACCTTGCCATCAACGCCGCAGCCAAGAACCCGGTGCTCATGGCGACCTACAACCAGGTCAACGCCCGCTTGCAGGCGTTGCGCTTTCGTTCCAACCAGAACGAGGAAAAATGGCGCGATGCCGTCAAGGAGCATGAGCTGATGGTGGCCGCGCTCAGCGCCCGCGATCCGGTTGCCATGCGCGCGGTGATGTCCGAACACCTGGCCCACAAGCTTGAAACCGTGATCCAGCAGCTGCGTGATGCCGCCGCTGCCAGCCGCCCTCCTTCACAAGCCTGAACCATGAATGCACCCCTCCCGCTCAAGATCACCCGCGAAGCCGCGAGCCATGCCTACGACGACGTGGCCCGCGCCAGCAATGAAGTCGCTGGCCGGCTGGCCGCACGGCTGGCCGCAGAAACGCAAGGCGAGGTGCTGTTTTCAGCCGCCGACCGGGGGCGTTACGCCACCGATGCGTCGATTTACCAGGTGATGCCGGTTGGCGTGTTCGTGCCGCGCACGGCGGCTGAGGTCAAGACCGCACTCGACATTTGCCGTGACCTGCAGGTGCCCATCGTCGCGCGCGGCGGTGGCACCAGCCAGTGCGGCCAGACGGTGGGCGCGGGCCTGGTCATCGACCACGCCAGGCATGTGCGCAACATCCTGAGCGTGGACGCCGAGTCACGTACCGCCGTGGTCGAGCCTGGCATCGTGCTGGACCATCTCAATGCGGCACTGAAGCCCCAGGGCCTGTGGTATCCGGTTGATGTCTCGACCAGCGCGCAGGCCACGCTGGGGGGCATGGCCGGCAACAACTCGTGCGGCAGCCGCAGCATCGCTTACGGCAACATGGTGCACAACGTGCTGGGTGCCACGGCCTGGCGTTCCGACGGCATCCTGCTGGAGCTGGGCCGGTATGACATGGCAGGTGGACCGGCGCGCCAGCTGGGCGACTACGTCAAGGCGATGTCCGATGCGCTTCAGCCCGAATTGCAGGCGCACTGGCCCAAGGTGCTGCGCCGGGTGGCGGGCTACAACCTGGACATCTTCAACAACCAGAACGAAAAGCCCTACACGACCGACGGTTCGGTCAACCTGTCGCACTTGCTGATAGGCAGCGAAGGCACGCTGGGCCTGACAAAGTCGCTGACGCTGCAATTGTCTGAATTGCCCCGCACCAAGGTACTCGGCGTAGTGAACTTTCCGACCTTCTACCAGGCGATGGACTCGGCCCAGCACATCGTCAGGCTGGGCGACGGCACGTTGACAGCGGTCGAGCTGGTGGACCGCACCATGATCGAGCTGTCGCTGCAAAACCCGGCCTTCGCGCCCACCGTGCGCACCGCACTGATCGGCCGGCCCGACGCCATATTGCTGGTCGAGTTCTCGGGCAATTCCAAAGCTGAACTCACACCCAAGATCAGGCAACTGGTCGAGCTGATGGGCGATCTGGGGCTGCCGGGCTCGGTGGTCGAAATGGTCGACGACGCACCGCAAAAAAACCTGTGGGAGGTGCGCAAGGCGGGCCTGAACATCATGATGAGCCTCAAGGGCGACGGCAAACCGGTCAGCTTTATTGAAGACTGCGCCGTGCCGCTGGTACACCTGGCTGAATACACCGACGCGCTGACAAATGTGTTCCGCAAGCACGGCAGCAAGGGCACCTGGTATGCCCATGCGTCGGTCGGAACGCTGCATGTGCGGCCCATCCTGGACATGCGCCGGGATGGGGCCTCAAAAATGCGCGCGATTGCCGAGGAAGCTTCGGAACTGGTCCGCCACTACAAGGGCGCCTACAGCGGCGAGCACGGCGACGGCCTGTGCCGGGGCGAGTGGATCGGCTGGCAGTTCGGCCCGAAGATCAACGACGCCTTTGCGCAGATCAAGCATTACCTGGACCCGTTAAACCTGCTCAGCCCGCAGCGCATCGTCAATCCGCCGAAGATGGACGACACGCGGCTGATGCGTTTTTCGCCCAGCTACAAGGTGATTCCGATCAAGACCGCGCTCGACTGGCGCGCCTGGGATGTGCAAAACGACCCGGTCACCGAGCAGACCAGCGCACCCGGCACGGGCGGCGACCCGGCGCAGGGGTTTGCCAAGGCGGTGGAAATGTGCAACAACAACGGCCACTGCCGCAAGTTCGACGCAGGTGTCATGTGCCCAAGCTACCGCGTCACGCGCGACGAAAAGCACCTGACGCGCGGCCGGGCCAACACCCTTCGCCTGGCGCTGTCAGGCCAGCTTGAAGGCCTCAAGGCAGAAGACGCCTTCACCAGCGAAGCGGTGAAAGAAGCACTTGACCTTTGCGTCGGCTGCAAGGGCTGCAAGCGTGACTGCCCGACCGGCGTGGACATGGCGAAGATGAAGGTCGAGTTTTTGCACCACTACAAGGGCAAGCACGGCTACACGCTGAAAGACAAGCTGGTTGCTCACCTGCCTGACTACGCACCCTGGGCCAGCCGCATGGCACCGCTGCTCAACCTGCGTGACCGCATTCCCGGCTTGGCATTGCTCAGCGAAAAAATGCTGGGCCTGTCAGCCAAACGCACATTGCCGCAGTGGAAAACGCGTACTTTTTTCAATACAGCACCCGTCAGCGCCACTCGCGAAGAAGTGCTGGCGGCCAGCCAGCCGGTGGTGCTGTTCGTTGACACCTTCAACGGCTATTTCGAATCCGACAACGCCAGTTCGGCCTTAAAAGTGCTGCAAGCGGCCGGCTACACAGTGCATGTAGCTACCAAAACCGTAGCAGACGGTAAAAGCCTGTGCTGCGGCCGGACCTTCCTGGCCAGCGGCATGGTGGACCAGGCCAAGGCCAAGGCCACAGAACTCGTCGCCGCGCTGCTCCCGTTTGCTGAAAAAGGAATCGCCATTGTCGGGCTGGAGCCGTCTTGCCTGCTGACGATGCGCGATGAAATGCTGGTGATGGGCCTGGGCGACGCGGCCCAAACCATCAGCGGTCAGGCACTGCTGCTGGAAGAGTTTCTGGCGCGGGAAGCCGCCGCCGGAAAGCTGGAAACACTCAAGGCCAAACTCAAACCAACGACGCAAGCCATCCTGCTGCACGGCCATTGCCACCAGAAAGCGTTTGGCGCAGTCAGCCCGATCATGGAGGTGCTCAAACTCATTCCGGGCGCAAAACCCGCGCTGATCGAGTCCAGTTGCTGCGGCATGGCGGGCAGCTTCGGCTACGAGGCCAGCCATTACGCAGTGTCGATGCAGATGGCCGAACTCAGCCTGCTGCCCGCCGTGCGCCAGCAGCCCAATGCCATCGTGGTCGCGGACGGGACCAGTTGCCGGCATCAGATCAGGGATGGTGCGCAGCGCGAGGCGGTGCATGTCGCAGTGCTGCTGGCGCAGCAGTTGCAGGCTTGACGCCAAGTGCAGACCGAAACACGATGGTTTTTATAGCCGTTGAAACCCTGCTGGATTGGGCTAAAAAGCTATTTTTTATATTGAATTCTCTGCCCATGCGCTCATCAGCATGGGCAGAGCCGGCGGTACCGGGGTTAGAACAGCAGGTTGGGCAGGAACAGCGAGATCGCCGGGATGTAAGTGACCATCACCAGGAACAGCAGCAGCACCAGGGTCCACGGCAAGGCGGCCTTGGCCACCTGCATGATCGACATCTTGGTGATGCCCGCGGTGACAAACAGGTTCAGCCCGATAGGCGGCGTCACCATGCCAATCTCCAGGTTCACCACCATGATGATGCCCAGGTGCACCGGGTCAATGCCAAGCCGGGAAGCAATCGGGAACAGGATGGGCGCCAGAATCAAAATGATGCCGGTGGGCTCCATGAACATGCCGGCAATCAGCAGCAATATGTTGACCACGATCAAAAACTGCCAGTCCGTCATGCCCCAGCCAATGATGGCCTCGGCAATGGTCTGCGGAATGCGCTCGGTCGTGAGCACATGCGCAAACAGCAGCGCATTGGCGACGATGAACATCAGCATCACCGTGACCTTGCCCGCCTCCAGTATGACGTGTGGCACTTTGCGCATTCCGATGTCGCGGTAAACAAACACCGCGATAAAGAAGGCATACACCGCAGCCACGGCAGCCGCTTCCGTCGGCGTGAAAATGCCGCCGTAAATACCGCCCAGAATGATGACGATCAGCAACAAGCCCCACATCGAGTCACGGCCGGCTTTAAAGATTTCACCAGTCGAGGCACGCGGCTGACGCGGCAAGTCGAGCATGCGGGCGCGTATGTAAATGGCCACCATCAGCATCAGCCCCAGCGTGATGCCGGGAATCACGCCTGCCAGGAACAGCTTGCCGACCGAGGTTTCAGTGGCCGCGCCATACACCACCATCACGATGGAAGGGGGGATCAAAATGCCCAGCGTGCCGGCATTGCAGATCACACCGGCGGCAAACGGCTGTGGATAGCCCGCGCGCACCATGCCGGCAATCACGATGGCGCCCACTGCCACCACGGTGGCAGGCGACGAGCCCGACACGGCGGCAAACAGCATGCAGGCCAGCACAGACGCCATGGCCAGGCCGCCGCGCATGTGCCCGATGCAGGCATTGGCAAAACGGATCATCCGCTTGGCCACGCCGCCGGTGGTCATGAACGCACCGCCAAGGATAAAGAAAGGAATCGCCAGCAGCGTGTAGTGCTCGGAGGTTTCGAACAGCTTGAGCGACAGCGAAGCCATTGAATCCTGGGCAAACATCATGATCGTCAGGATGGACGACAGTCCAAGCGCCACGGCCACCGGCATGCCCAGACCCATGAACACGAACAGCAAAAGAAACAGTGCAGCAATCGTCATTTTTGTACCTCGCCGTCCGGCTCGTCTTGTCTCAGCTTCAAGGCTTCCTTGGCTTCATCGCCCAGAAGATGCGCGTCTTGTCCGGTTGCCAGACGCCACAGCACCTGACTGAAACGGAACGCCAGCAGCAAGAACCCGACCGGCAAAATTGCGCGAGGAATCCAGCTCTGCACCGGCATGTCCTGCATCAGGATGCCGACGTCGTACATTTTCTGGACATACTGGAAACTGCCAAAAGCGACCAGCAGGGCATACAGGATGCACAACGCCGCCGCCAGCGAACCCACGACGCGTGCCGCCGTGCTGCCCAGGGACTTGACCAGCGCATCAACACCGATGTGGGCGCCGACCCGCACACCGTAAGACATGCCGATGAAGATCAGCCAGGCAAACATGACCCCGGTCAATTCAAGGGACCAGACAAAGTTGTAATTAAAAACGTAACGCCCAATCACCTGCATGAAGGTGATCAGCGTCATTGCCGCCATGAGGAAGGTGATCAAACCTTCCTCCAGATACTCAAGTAATCGCATGATAAAAAAAAGGCCTGCTTCAGCAGGCCATTCCTGTTTTACTTGTTGGACTTCAGGGCGGCGTCAATCAGGTCACGCCCGATGTCGCCTTCAAACTTCTTCCACACCGGCTCCATGGACTTGCGCCACACGGCCACGTCTTCCTTTGACAGTTTCTGGATCTTGGCCTTGCCGGCTTCAGCAATCTTCTTGCGGTCGGCTTCGTTGAAGTCGTTTGCGAGCTTGTTGGCATGCGCGGTCGCCTGGACCATGGCTTCGCCCAGACCCTTGCGGATGTCTGCTGGCAACCCATCCCACCACTTGGCGTTGGTGACCACCATGTAGTCGATCACGCCATGGTTGGTTTCGGCGATGGTCTTTTGCACTTCAAAGAACTTTTGCGAATAAATGTTGGACCAGGTGTTTTCCTGGCCGTCCACTACGCCGGTTTGCAAGCCTTGGTAAACCTCGGAGAACGACATTTTTTGAGGACTGGCGTTCAAGGCGCGGAACTGCGCTTCCAGCACGTCGGAAGCCTGAATGCGGAACTTCAGGTTTTTGACGTCTTCAGGCCGGACCAGCTTGTCCTGGTTAGTTGACATCTGCTTCATGCCGTTGTGCCAGTAACCCAGGCCACGCAAGCCGCGGTTCACCATGGAGCCCAGCAGTTCCTGACCCTTGGGGCCGGCCTGAAATGCATCGACGGCAGCAATGTCATCAAACAGGAAAGGCAGATCGAATACCTGGATTTTCTTGGTGTAGCGGTCGAACTTGGACAACGAAGGCGCAATCAGTTGCACATCGCCCAGCAGCAAGGCCTCGAGTTCCTTGCCGTCGCCAAACAGCTGCGAGCTGGGGAACACCTGGACAGTCACCCGACCCGGAAATTTTTTCTCCGCCAGTTCCTTGAATTTCAGGGCGCCCTGGCCCTTGGGCGTCTGGTCTGCCACGACGTGGCTGAACTTGATCACGATGGGCGCCTGGGCCAATGCAACCATAGGCATGGCGAGCGCGCCAGCCATGATGCCGACCGTGGCAAGCAACTGGCGGCGCATGCGATTTGCAATTTTCATCTTGTGTCTCCTGAGTCTCTAAAAAAAAAACGGCCAGCTCGAATGTCTGGCCCGCGGGGAAATGGTAATTCACAAAAGTGCTGAATGTCATGAGTACAAACCGCCATTCCGATTTAAAACGTTGATTTCACTTCTGCGTGCGGTCAGCCAGCCTGGTTATCGTCGCGACGATGCGCCAATGTGCGCTGCGCCAGAAGCATCACAGGCGCATCCACCATGCGGCCGTCCAGACTGAACACACCGCCGCCCGCCGCAGCAAAACCCGCCACCACACGCTGAGCCCAGTCAATCTCGGTGGCGCTGGGCGTGAACGCCGCGTTCACCACCGCCACCTGGGCCGGATGAATGCACAGCTTGCCGCCAAAGCCGCCGCGCCGGCCGCGCGCTGCATCTGAAGCCAGTTGCACGGTGTCTTGCGTGCCGGGCGAGATGCCGTCCACCGGCGCGGGCAACGCGGCGCGGCGCGAAGCCAGCACCAGCGCCAGCCGCACCGGCACCAGCTCGGACTCGTCGGCAGCGCAAGCCAGGCCCGCGTCGGCCTGGAAGTCGAGATGGCCGAACGCCAGCCGCAGCACCTGCGGGCAGGCGGCCAGCGTAGTGGCCGCGTCGAGTCCCGCCACCGATTCGATCAGCGGCAGCAGCGCGCATGGCCCTGCGGCGCGGGCCACGTCTGCCAACCCCGCCACCGACTCGGCCTTGGGCACCATGACCGCCCCGAGTCCCTGTGTGACCCATTCACGCACGCACGCCAGATCGCCGGCATGCCACGGCGTAGCCGCCGCATTGATGCGTACCAGCAAGCGGCCGCGTTGCGCCGGATTGAGCGACAGCATCGCCAGCAGCAACGCGTGGCGCGCCGCGTCCTTGTCGGCCGGGGCCACCGCGTCTTCCAGGTCGATGATCACCGCGTCAGCGCCCGAGGCCAGCGCCTTTGCAAAGCGCTCGGGCCGGGTGGCCGGAACGAACAAAAACGAGCGGGCGCGTGCGAGGTGATGCGTGGAGGTTGCAGTCGCTTCAGTCATCAGGCCTCCGGCAGCAACATGCCGACACGCGGCCATTGCGCCACCTGCCACAGGGAATCGACAGCCAGCTGCATTTCGGTCGGCGTGGCGCCCTGGCTGAAAGCCGCCAGGCGCAATGCCTTGGCGGTGAGTTCTTCGCGGCTCAGCGTGTTGCCGGGGTCGCCCTTGGGCTCGTCGACCCGGCCGTGCAGCACGCGGCCATCAAGGGTGTGCACCGTGACCTTGCCAATCCAGCGCTGCGGGTAGGCGGCATCGACTTCGGCGTCGAGTTCCATCGTGATGCGGTCGCGCAGGCTTTGGGTGGTGTCGTCGCCAAAATGCCGGTCAAACTCAACCAGGCCGGCATGGCCAAAACGGGCCACCAGCGCCAGCACCGTGCCCATGGAAAACTTGGACTGGTGCACGGTCGTGGGCCGAACCACCGGCCCCAGCACGTCAATAGCACCCTGATGCACCCGCGTGACGACACGCGCCAGGTCATCGACCCCAAGCTGGTTTTCCTGCATGACCTGCAGCAACGCATCGGCTGCCGGATGCGTATGGCGGCAGCTGGCGTGGTATTTGAACGAGGTTTCGGCCGTGGCCCAGCGCGTTCCCAGCCGATCGGTCAGGCGCGCGATATTGGCGTCGCTCGACATGCCGGCGGCCATGCCCTGCGGGCCTTCAAAAATCTGTGCCGCGCCGGTGAAACCGTCCTTGGCCAGGTAAGCCGACATCAGGCCGGCGGCGGCGGCATGCGCGGTGTGCAATTGCTTGCTGTCCGACGCGGTGCGCAAAAACTCCCACAGCCCGGCCGACTGCGTGCCGGCGGATCCGAAGGCATGCTGCATCTGCCGCGCATCGAGTTTCAGCAGATGGCCCACAGCAGCGGCAGCGGCCAGCGTGCCGGCCGTGCCGGTGGTGTGAAACACCTTGTAATGCGAGCGGCCAAGGAATTCACCCACGCGGATGCCCACTTCGTAACCCGCCACACTGGCGGCAAGCAGTTGCTGTCCACTGGCGCCCAGCGCTTGCGCCGTGGCCAGTGCCGCCGGAAACACCACCGTCGCCGGATGAAACACCGAGGCGTTGTGTACATCGTCCTGTTCGGCCACATGCGACGCGGCGGCATTCGCCATAGCGGCAAAGTAGGGGCTGGTGCGCGCCCGGCTGACCATCACCTCGGACGGGCCGGCTGGTGTGTCGCCACCCGGCACCGGCTGCGGCCCCATGGCGGCCGCAAAGCGCGTGATGCTGTCGACGGCCCGGGCGCCGTGGCCGGCAACGGCAGAGCCGAACCAGTCCACCAGCAAATCCTCGGTGCGGCGCACCACAGGTTCGGGAATGTCTTCAAAACGCAGGCCGGCGGCAAACGCAGCCAGTTCGGCAGTCGCATGGGTCATGGTGAATCCTTATGAGTCAAATAGGCTTTTTGCGCATACTGCACGGGCGCAAGCAGCTATTTTTTTGATAGCTTCTTAGCGTGATCGAATCACCCCAGGGCGGGAGGCGAGCTGCAAGCCTCAAATGGCTTGCGCCGCGCGCAATGCCGCAATCTGCGCATCGCCCTGCCCCAGCTCGCGCAGGATGGCCTCGGTGTGCTCGCCAACGGCGGGCACGGCATCCATGCGGTAGTCAAACGCGCTGTTGCGGCCGGGCGGCAGCAGTGCAGGAATGTCTCCAGCGGGTGAGCCGACATCCTGCCAGCGTCCCCGCGCCTTGAGCTGCGGATGCGACCACAGGCCGGCCATGTCGTTCATGCGGGCGTTGGCGATTTGCGCCGCATCAAGCCGGGCCTCGACCTGCGCCGTCGTCAGCGTGCTGAAAACACCGAGGATCAACGCTTTCAACGGCTCGCGGTGCTCGTTGCGATTGGCGTTGCTGTCAAAGCGCGGGTCGGTGGCCAGCGCCGCGTCCTGCAGCACGCCGGCGCAAAACGCCTTCCATTCGCGCTCGTTTTGCAGGCCCAGCATCACCGTGCCGCCATCACCCACAGCAAACGGCCCATAGGGATAAATGCTGGCATGCGACGCGGCGGTGCGCGGCGGGGGCGGCGCGCCGTCATAGGCGTAATACATCGGGTAATTCATCCACTCGGCCAGCGATTCAAGCATCGACACATCAATGTGCGAGCCCTGCCCGGTCTTGCCGCGCAGCAGCAGCGCCGACAAGATGCCGGTGTAGGCATACATGCCCGCGGCAATGTCGGCCACCGAATTGCCGGCTTTGCTGGGCGCCTCGGGCGTGCCGGTGACCGACAGAAAACCCGCTTCGCTCTGGATCAGCAGGTCGTAGGCCTTCTTGTCACGGTACGGGCCGTCTTCGCCATAGCCCGAGATGTCGCAGACGATCAGTCGGGGGTGCGCCTGACGCAGCGCCTCGAACGACAGGCCCATGCGTGCGGCAGCGCCGGGCGCCAGGTTTTGCACCAGCACATCGGCCTGGTCCAGCAGCAGCTTCAGCGCAGCCAGCGCATCGGGCTGCTTGAGGTCCAGCGTCAGGCTTTCCTTGGAGCGGTTGGTCCAGACAAAGTGCGACGCCAGGCCCTTGACGCGTGTGTCGTAGGCGCGGGCAAAGTCGCCGACGCCGGGGCGCTCGACCTTGATGACGCGCGCGCCCAGATCGGCCAGCTGGCGGGTGCAGAACGGCGCGGCAATGGCGTGTTCAAGGGAAACGACGGTGATGCCGTCAAGCGGTCGGGTCATGGCCATCCCTTAAAAGGAGCGCGGCATGCCCAGCACATGCTCGGCCATGTAGCTCAGGATCAGGTTGGTGGAGATCGGTGCGACCTGGTACAGCCGGGTCTCACGGAACTTGCGCTCCACATCGTATTCATTGGCAAAGCCAAAGCCGCCATGAAACTGGATGCAGGCATTGGCCGCTTCCCACGAGGCCTTGGCGGCCAGGTACTTGGCCATGTTGGCTTCGGCGCCGCAGGGCTGGCGGGCATCAAACAGCTCGCAGGCCCTGAAACGCATCAGGTTGGCAGCCTCGATTTCAATATAACTTTCGGCAATCGGAAATTGCACGCCCTGGTTTTGCCCGATCGGACGGCCAAACACCACGCGCTCGGTGACGTATTTGGTCACACGGTCGATGAACCAGTAGCCGTCGCCAATGCACTCGGCGGCAATCAATGTGCGCTCGGCATTCAGGCCGTCCAGGATGTATTTGAAGCCCTGCCCTTCCTGGCCGATCAGGTTTTCCTCGGGGATTTCCAGGTTCTCGAAAAACAGCTCGTTCGTTTCGTGGTTCACCATGTTGGGAATCGGCCGCACGGTCATGCCGGTTTTTTCGGCCAGGCGCAAGTCAACCATGAAGATCGACATGCCTTCGCTCTTTTTCTTCACGTCGGCCAACGGCGTGGTGCGGGCCAGCAAGATCATCCAGTCGGAATGCTGCACGCGCGAGATCCAGACTTTCTGGCCGTTGATGACGTAGCGGCCATCCTTTTTCACCGCGCTGGTCTTGATCTTGGTGGTGTCGGTGCCGGTGCTGGGTTCGGTCACGCCCATCGATTGCAGGCGCCACTCGCCGCTCGCAATGCGCGGCAGGTAGAGCTCTTTTTGCGCGGTCGAGCCATGGCGCAGCAGCGTGCCCATGTTGTACATCTGGCCGTGGCAGGCGCCGGCATTGCCGCCGCTGCGGTTGATTTCTTCCATGATCACCGACGCCTCGGCCAGGCCCAGCCCCGAGCCGCCGTATTCCACCGGGATCAGCGCGGCCAGCCAGCCGGCCTTGGTCAGCGCATCGACAAACGCTTCCGGGTAGCCGCGCTCATTGTCAATCTTGCGGTGGTATTCGTCGGGGAACTCGGCGCACAGCGCGCGCACTGCATCGCGGATTTCCTGGTATTGGTCGGGAGTAGTTTTGATCATGAACAGTTTTTAAATAAAAAAAATAAATCAGGCCAGCGCGGCAGTCGCCTGCATGGTCAGCCAGCCTTCGTGGTCCTGAGCCCACAGGCGAACGGTTTTTCCGTCTTCCGAGGGCTGGCCGTGGAGGGTGAACGGATGCAGGTCAAACGTCGGCCGCACCGCCTTGAAACTGAAAGACGTGATGAACGCGCCGGGTGCATGCGCACGCACCAGATCGACCAGCAGCGTGGCAATCAGCGGGCCATGCACGATCAGGCCTGGGTAGCCTTCGACCTCGGTCACGTACTTTCGGTCATAGTGAATGCGGTGGCCGTTGAAGGTCAGTGCCGAATAGCGAAACAGCATCACTTCGTCGGGCACCACGGTGCGCTGCCAGGCGGCGCTTGGCTCGGCCAATACCGGCTGCGATACCGGCTGTGGCAGCGGGTCACCGGGCTGGGTGGCGGCGCGGTAAACGATGTCATGTTCCTCGCGCAAGGCCAGGCCGCTGGCGTTGTGAACCTCATGCTTGACCAGCACGAACAGCAGGTCGCCCGTGCGGCCGGCCTTGTGCGTGACCGACTCAATGCGCGAAATGCGCTTGACGGCATCGCCCACCACCAGAGGATTGTCCTGCGACCACTGCAGCCGGCCACCGGCCCACATGCGGCGAGGCAACGGCACGGGCGGCAAGAAACCGCCACGCCGGGCATGGCCGTCGGGGCCAATCTCGCGCTGCAGCGGCTGCGGTACGAAATAAAGCCAGTGCCACAAGGGCGACAGCGCGAACCCCGGCAGCGGTGCCGGGTCGTCGCGGTCCAGCGTGGCCGACAGCCCGCGCACCGGCGCAGCGCTGATCTCGTCGATCAGGCTCTCGGTCTGGCCGACCCAGCCTTGCAAGTGCGCCAAGGTGGCGGAGTCCAGCGTGCGCGCGTCGTTGTTGAGTGTCATGCCCTGCATGATGGCGGGTTTTCAGTACCACGGCAATCTGCCATTTTAGAACCAAGCCTTCGTCAAAGCCGAACGCTGGCGCGGCATTGCGCTAGCATCGCGCCATGCAATTTGACCTGACCGACCTGCGCCTGTTCGTGCTGAGTGCGGAAGAATCCAACCTGACCCGCGCAGCGCGGCGCCAGAACCTGTCGCTGGCCGCTGCCAGTGCACGCATCAAGGCGCTGGAAACACAAACCGGTCTGCCGCTGTTTTACCGCGAAGCGCGCGGCGTGCGCTTGACGCCGCCCGGCGAAGCCTTCTTGCACCACGCGCGCGGCGTGCTGCGCCAGACCGAGCAATTACGACGCGATTTGCAGGCTTACAGCGGCGGCCTGCGCGGCCATGTCCGGGTGTTTGCCAACACCACCGCCGTGACCGATTTTCTGCCTGAAATCTTGCCGGGCTTTTTGGCGGCCAATCCGAATGTCAACGTTGATCTTCAGGAAAAACCCAACCCGGAAATTGCGCGCGGCGTGTTCGACGGACGCGCCGACATCGGCATCGTGGCCGGCCAGGTCGACACCCTGGGCCTGCAATCGCACCATTTCAGCACCGACCGGCTGGTGCTGGTCACGCCGCGCAACCACCGCCTCGCCAGTCGCCAGCGCATTGCCTTTGCCGACACGCTTGACGACGACGCCGTGGGCATGCACCAGGGCAGCACGCTGCAAACCTTTCTGGCACAAGTCACCGACAAGCTGGGCAAGCCGCTCAAGCTGCGCGTTCAATTGAGCAGCTTTGACGCCATGTGCCGCATGATTGGCGCAGGCGTGGGGGTCGGCATCGTGCCCGAGAGTGCTGCGCGCCGCAACCAGCACAGCATGAACCTGGCGCTGATCGAGTTAATCGACGACTGGAGTGTGCGCGAGCGTTACGTGCTGGTACGGGAAAGCGAAGCGCTGCCCGCCTATGCACAGTCTTTGGTCGAGGCGATCTGCGCGCATTACCAGCCCGGCAATGGCACCGGGCCGGATTGCGCGTCAGCACGGCTTGCGGCGGGCCCAGGCGTTTTGAGCTGACTTGACCCATCGGGCAATTTGCTACTTTTTCAATAGCTGATTACGCAGGCTGCACTTGCGGCAGAAGGCTTTTTCATTCATAAAAATCTTCCAGCCGCGCCGCGGGTCACCTCATTTGTCCGAGTTCTCGAACGACGCCATGTCGAATTCGCGTGACAGCGCAAAACTCGGCGCATTCTGACCCGAGCTGTTGGGTGTCGTGCATCCATGCCCGACCCACTGGGTGGGCGACTCGGTCCACCACATGCGGTAATACAGCCGTCCATTGGTGGCGTTGTCGCGCAGCCGGCTCCAGACATCGGCCGGCAACTCGAAAGCCGCCGGGTACAGGGCCGACGAGCGAAAAGGCGCGACTTTCCAGGAGCCGTAGAAATTGGTGTCGTTGCGCTGCGCGCTGTACTGGTCGGTGAAGTACCAGCTGTTGGTCGAGACCTCGACCGCGTAGTAGCGTCCAGCCCCCGGGTTGACCTGAAAGCGTGGCGCCGCCCCGTTGGCCGGAAAGGTGGTGGGCGCGGTGATGGCCGGCGTGCCGGTGTCACCGCCGCCACTGCCGGGCTGGCTCTGCGCCGTCAGGTCCATGCCGGGGGCGGACTGCGCATCGCTGTCGGGGGTTGTCACCTGGTAGTTGACCCAGGCGGTCGGGCTGGCCGTGCACCAGAGCCGGTAGTAAAGCCTTGACGCCCCCTGCCGCAGCCGGTTCCAGGCGTCCAGCGGCAGGGTGAACGAGTTGCCCTGGCGGAACGGCGCGACCTTCCAGGAGGCATAAAAATTATTGTCATTGCGCTGCCCGCCGTTGGCCGCACTGTTGAACAGGCTGGCATCGGTGGCGACTTCCACGGCAAAGTAATGGCTTGAGGGCACCGACACCGAGAAGCTGACGGGCGTGGCGCCATTGGTGAATGACGCGGGCGCCGAAATCGACAGGCTGCCGCCACTTCCCGTGCCGCCCGTGCCACCCGTGCCACCCATGCTGGCAGCGCCGATGGTGAACGGCTTTTCAGCATCGAACGCCGGGTTGGACACGCCGGTGCGGAACAGGTTGGGGGTCTGGTCCGACGGCATGCGTGCGACGATGGCCGAATGAAACTGCGCATAGCTGCCGCTGAAAGCGCCGCCGTTCCAGACTTCCTTCAGGCGCTGGGTGAACAGGCCGTTGGCATCGCCGTCGGACGACAGCTGGTTGTCCTGGCAGCCCGAGATCAGCGTGACGCTGGCATTGACCGCCGCGCGGTGCGTCCACTGGCTGACTTCATAGTTGGTCTTGTTGGCCAGGTAGTTGGCATGGACGGCGGCCGGATCAGCAGCGCGAATGCGCGGCGGCGCGTTCACCGGGCGGTCGTACTGCGCAGCGAATTCCGCGCTCTTGAACTTTTTCTGAAAGCTCATGACCCGCGCCACCGTTCCGCTGTGGCAGCTGTCAGACAGCAAGAAAATGCGCACGCCGGCGGCAAAGCCGGACCACAGCCCATTAAGTTCATCGTCCAGCAACTGGCGGTCCCACAGCACCCAGGTTTCATCCTTCCCGTCTGGCTCGTCGCCGGTCACATCGGTGATCTGCGAGCCGTGGCCGGAGTACGTGACCAGGCAGATGTCGCCCGCCGCCAGTTGGCGCGCCGCCTGGCCGATGACGCGCGTCACCTCGGCAGCCGAGGCCTGCGCGTCGGTCAGCAGGGTCGCGCTGTAACCGACCTGCGTCGCGATCTGGTACATGTCGCGGGCATCGTTGATGCAACCCGCAAGCTGTCCGTTCCATCCGTTGTAGGCATCCGGATTGACAAAATTCAGCCCGATATTGACAGCAATTCCTTTTGACATTTGAGCGCTCCTTGGGTTGTCTTCGGTTAGGCGGAAATCATGTCCGAGGTGATCGTGACGATGTTGCTGCCGGTCTGCATGTCCCAGGCGCGCCATGCCAGCATTTCCGCAGGCTGGCTGGCAAACACCTTGGTGAGCCGGAATTCAACCATGCGCGCCGCCAGGTAGGTGGTCAGCGGCAGCAGAAAATTGACCGCCCCGCGCCGGCTGTCCATGCCGACCCGGTAAACGCCCGGAACGCCCTGCAGCCGGGCGTCGATGTCCAGCCGGGTGAGCCCGTGGTTCTCATAATTGACGACATCGATGAACACCACGTTGCACTCGATCTCCTCGATCATCGCGCGGACTTCTTCAAGCGTCGGGTTGCCGTCAGCCAGCGTCACGCAATCGGCCTGCGCGGTGGTGTAGCCGGCAGGCGCGGCCACGTCGATCGACGCACCCGCCGCCAGCGACGCCTCGACCGGCACGCGGGCAGGCTCGCCCGGTCCGTTGAACAGGTACACATCCTTCACCGCCACCGAGCTTTCGATGTGGTTGGTCAATCGCAGCGTGTCACCCTGCGGCTGCAGGGTGATCGGGCCAGACAGCCAGGGCCCGGTGATGCGCCCCAGATGCACCGAAAGCGCCGACGTGACCACGCTGCCGTCTTCCAGCACAAAACGGGCGGTGCCGCCCAGGCCGGTGTTCTGGATCAGCGTCTTGAGCAGCAGCGCGCTGGCCAGATCGGTTGACAGCGCAGCATGCAAGCCTTCGGGCGTGGCCGATGTCGCGGCTTGGATCGGCGGCGTCGCGGTCAGGTTCCAGCTGAATTCAATCCGCTGGGCCAGCATGTTCGGCAGTTCGAGCACCGGGCTGGCAGATTCCAGCAGCAGCCGCCGGCGCAGGTCCTCGACATCGTAGGGGGAAATCGACGGGCCCAGCATGGCTTCGAAGCGGATGCGGTTGTTTTCCGGCTGGTCGGCGTCCAGCGCCGCATAGACGATCAGCGCCGGGCGGTATTCGCGCTCCGGTGTTCCGGGCGCGTAGCGGGTCACTTCAAAGCGCAGCGGCACCAGCAAAAAGCGGCCAGGCTGCCGAAGATTGCGAAACACGCGGTAATTTGGCCGGTTCAGCGCCACCACTTCCTGGTAGGTCAGCGAAGAGGCCTGGCCCAGGCGAAAAGCTTCGGCGCAGCCAATCGAGACCGTCGCTGCCGCCTGCTTTTCGCGGTAAAAGGCGCCCAGTTCGGCGCAGGAAAAAAAGGCGTCCAGCGACTGCTGGCGGATGCTGTTGCGCAGGGCATACTGAATCTTCTCGTTCAAGGCAATGGCGGCGGTCGAGCTGCTGATGCGTCCGGCCAGCGTCAGGTCGGGCTTTATGGTCTGCAGCGAACCCGGCCGCACCGCAAATTCGCGTCCGCCCGACACCACCCGGATGCTGTCGGCGTCGTCGCGCTGCCTGGCCAGCAGCACGGCAGAGGAAATCTTGCCGCCGAGCACCAGCGGCGGCCGGTTCACGACCGGTGCATAACCGGAAAACTGAAAAGCCACTTCCAGCCGCGCCGGCTCTGTTTGAAAGCCGGCCGTGGACAACGAGCCATAGGCGGTGCGGGCGGCATCATTCATCAGTTCCACCGTAGCCACCAGCCGGTTGCCTGAACGCACGAGGGAAGCCCGGCAGTCAGACCGCCGGAGTTGGCCGGAAACATCGTCAATGAAAGGCACGCTGAGCGTGACCGAAGGCTGCACCGGCTCGACCATCCGCGCCGTCAGGCCGGGGTTCGCAGACAATGCGGCGCGCGTGGCGGCAGACTGCGACATGTCCAGCGTGAAGCGCAAGCGCGCGCGGATGGCCGGCTGTCCCGAGGCGCTGGTGCCGATGCGTTCCAGGTCAAAAAGGAAGGGGCTGGCGTCAGGCGCTTCGCTGGCCGCAGGCCGGACCAGCGTGATGTCGGGCAAATACCAGCGCAGCCCGGCATTGTTCTTGTCGCTGAACAGCGGCGCGTTCAGGTCACCCAGAACGGGCAGCGACTCTGTTGCAAAGCTTGCCGTCAGGAAAACCGCTTCCGGCAGCAGGTAGTGCGTCAGTTTCGTGACGGCGGGGGTTGGAGCCGTCGAAGCCGGCTGCTGGATGCGGATCGCCTCGGCCGAGATCAGGTGCGCCGTCGCCACGGGCCGGATTGAAGGCTGCAGGGTCGCGGCCACAGTCTGAATCCTGTTGCCGGCGAGCATGGCGCCCATGCCGACAGACCCCCGGGCTGAGCGCGAGCTGCTGCGCGTCAAGGTGTCCAGCAAGGGGCCGCCCTGCAGATTGCCCGAGGGTCCGACCACACTGATGCAAGCCGCGCGATCCACCGCCGTCAGGGCATGGCCAAGAACCGCCTGAAGCGGGCAGTCCACCTCGATAGAGCGCAATCCGCCCTGGCCATTGCCTGTCTTCAAGCGAGCCGCTCCGGGCGCCGGACGGCGGCCCAGGAGAGCGCCGTCCTGGCTGGGCACCAGCAGGCCGTCGCAGGCGCGGCGAAAGTCGGCAAAAGCCTCAGGCGGCAGATTGCACTGGCCGAACACCTGTTGAAAGGCGTTTTCGCCCAGCGCGCCATCCACCGCAAGCGCCTTGAGCCGGTCCCACAGTTCGGCGGGGCAGAGGTTTAGCGCCACGCCGGACGCCGCTGTATCGGGACGGTAGTCGATGCGCGCTGCCAACGCCAGCGGACCCGGCACATCGTCAAGCGCATCGAGCACCGACAGCGTTTGTTCACGCGTCAGTGGCGTGTGCAGCGCCCCGCGCAGCAGCGGTGCATTCAGGCTGGCCACGGCGAAAGCCGGCTGTCCCGGCGCATGCAGCCACACCTGGGCCTGGCGCGCAAAGACCGGCCGGGCCGGATCGGGCTGTCCGGGTGCTGAAGGCAGCCGGTAGTCCAGTTCCATGCCAAGGTAGGCCGACATCAGCAGCGGGCGAATCGAGTCTTCACCGGCCATCGGGGCGCGCGACAGCAGCAGCACCAGGGAGAACTTTGGCGAGGTTTTTCCGGCCACCAGGCGCGGCACCTTCAGGATGCCGTGACGCAAGGCGTCGCCACCGCCGGGCATCTGAACAGATTCCGGAACCGGTTCAGGCATGGCCGCCCGCAACAGCTTTTGCGGCGGCAGGCGCGCCGCCGCAGAATCGAGGGTTGATGACATTGCCATAGAGCACCCCGCAAGGTAACGGGCCATGAAAGCCGGGCAGGCGCGTGGATCGCGCCCGCCCGGTGCCGCTGGCGGGCCAGCTCAGGTGTTGACCCAACCTTCTGGGTCCTGGCCGCCGCTGGAAACGGTCTGGCGCAGGCTGTCTTTTCCCCGACCGCCCTGGCTTGATGCAACCGGCGCATAGTCATTTGCCCGGAAGCCTTCCACCGAATTGTCATCGGCCCGCACGCGGTAGCCACTGACTTCTCCCGCCGATACCGTCTTTTCACGAGGAGCCTGCGGTTCAGCTGGCGGCGACGACGGCTGGCCCATCACCACGGGCTGGGCGGTGGGCGCGGCTGGCGGCTGAGCCACCGGCGTGACCTGCGGAGGCGCTGGCGGCTGGCCGCCCACGCTGGCGGGGGTTCCCACGTCCGGTGGCGCCGGTGGCGCCGCAGTGCTGGCGCCCGACCCTGCGCCGTCCAGGCCATCGGCGGCGCGGACCACTACATCGGAAAACATCTCGCGCTGCGTCAGCGACCGCTTGGTCACGCCGGGGTCATCGGCCATCGGTACGTTGATCATGATCGCGCCATTGCCAATGGCGTTTTCCCATGGCCCGGTCCAGGCCTGGCCCTTGGTGGTCAGGCTGCCGCGCACCGTGACATTGACGCGGTACTGGTAGTCGGTCTTGAAGTCGGCCTGGCCGGTGTAGATGCGCCAGAAGCGCGGCTCCAGCTGGTCGGACGACAGGAAGCGAAAACGCGTGACCTTGTCGGCCCGGTTCTTGCCGTCGGCGCGCTGGCCCTTGCCGCGCATTTCGACCTCGACGATCTCGGCGGTGGACTGGAGTTCAACGCTCAGCGCAATCGGCCCGACATCCAGTGTGCCCGCCGAGTCGGCGCGGGCTTCCATGATGTTGTCATTCGACAGCGTGCCGTTGGCGCCGGGGTCCAGATCGATCACGTTTTGCTCGACATCGATGTGGAAGAACGGAAACTCGCTCTCGGTCGGGGGCTCGAGCAGGTGGATCTTGCGCTTCATGTAGGTGGCGTCGGGCTCCCACGAGGCGGGCGGATTCGACACCTCGCCCTTGCGCCACTGGATCCACACCGGCCGGAAGGTCAGGTCGGGCGAGTCGCTCTTCTGGAAGGTTGCGGGCTTCCAGCCAATCGTGCCGCCCGAGTCGGGGTAGCCAACCTGCGCCGAGATGAAGGCCACCGGCTCGCCGGCCCAGTTCCGGGCTTTGTCAGGCCAGTTGACCACCGGCTTGACGATGCGGAACAGCTTGCGGCTGAGTTCGCCCAGCACCAGGCGCTGGAAGTACTTGCCCTCGGCCTTGGGATCGTTCTTGATCTCGTTGTAGAAGCCTTCGAGCGAGCTGGAAATGGTGTGCGGCTGGTTGTAGCGGAAGTAGCGCGTCTCTTCATACTTCAGGTCAAGCTGTGTTTCGTCACGCCGGAACTTCAGCGCCAGGCCGGCGTTGTAGCCGAACAGCGAGCCGAACAGGCCGCCTCCCGAGGTGGATGCCTGGGCCGGTTCGACCTGCGGAGGGGGCGGGTCGAAAATCACCTTCTTGGCCTGTTCGGTGAACTGCGTGACGATCAGGTCGATGCGCTGGTTGATCATCTTCTCCATTTCCTGCGCGCCCGGCATGGTGCCGTCGATGTCCACTTCCACCTTGATGTCGCCGTTGACGCGCAGGTTGTTGAACTCGGCCTTGATGTCGGCGGAAAACCACAGGTAGCGGGCATTCATATGGGCCGAGAAATGCTGGAAGATGCGATCCCAGCTGCCGACGATCTTCACGCGCATCAGCTGCGACCACATCGGCATGATCAGGTTTTGCGTCACGAACAGCGGGCTGTAGGTGCCGTGAAAGCCGGCCCAGACGATCTCGCTCGGGATCGGGCCGATGACGCCGCCGTAGGCGTTCTCGCCACCCGTGATGGAGCCCGGGCCGCTGCCCTGGATGCGCCAGGCCCAGGCGTCAAGCTGCGCGCCCCGGAAATTGCGGCCGTGCGGCACCGGCGCCCAGGCCGAGCGTGAGCCGAGCTGCATGAAGTCGCGGCTGCGCGGGCCTTCGGGCGCGCCGGGCTCGCCGCCTCCCGCCCCAGGCGTGGGATTGGCCACCCCGCCGGTGCCGCTGCCGGCATTGGCGCCAATGCCAGGCGTGGCGCCCGACGAATCCGGCGCCAGGCTGGAAATGGCGGTCTGGTTGGAGGTGATAGGCGCAATGCGGATTTGCGGGGCAACGCGCGTGCGCAGTCCCCAGTATTTGTCGTTGCGGCCGCTGAAGCGTTCCAGAATCTGCGTTTCCGCCTGTTTCAGGACGCTGGGCGGAAAACGCGATGTCGTGGTCAGCGACAGCACGCCGCCTGAGGTTTCGCCCTTGTCAATGCCGGCGATGCTTTCGTCGAAAACACCGACGAAGTGAATGTGCCGGAACTTGAAGTCGTTGTTGGCAGCATTGCGCGCCAGCCGGACTTTTTCCGGGATGTAATAGAAAACCGGCGGCTTGCGCTCACGCTGCAAGGCGTCGTTGTTGCGATCCGGCAGGAAAAGCAGCGTATGCCCCTCTCCCGCCTCGTCCTGAATGACAAACTCTTCGAAGCCACCGGCAAAAACCGGCCCTACAGGATCGGACATCTCGTGTTCTCCTCTGGTTGGGTTCAGGGTCTCCAGGTATTGAAGGCCCGGCTATCACGAAGGAAGTGTTCAAGCCTAGGGTTCATTCGCGATGGTCAAATTTATACGCTTGCCTTGCACGGGCCTCAAGCGCCAGCCAGCCCAAAAAGTTACAACAAGTGGGCATACCGAATAAGCTGGTTTGCTGAAACCAGTACTTTCAACAGGACAGGTAATGAGCCAAATTTGTGAATTTTTATATAAAACAACAAAGATGGCTCGACAGCAAAATTATTGCTTCTCGCAAAATTTGTTCAAGCTCGACTTGAAATGCTTGTTGCAATTTGCAGCAAAACAGGGTGTTTTGCGAAAGGCATAACGGCTGAATTCACCCCTGCCAGCAAACTGAAACTGGCAGCAGCAAGCCTTTCGAACCAAATGGTCTTGACCTGGCCCGGCACCTGTGACATGGTGGTCAGGACCTTATCGGTTTCTGAAACTTCAGAACTTTCTTAAAACACAAGCAAATTCAAAATCAAAGAAAGAATCCCTCATGTTCAAACACATCCTTCTTGCGACCGACGGCTCCGTCGCCTCTGAAAATGCCGCCCGAATCGCCGTTGACATGGCCCGCACCCACGGCGCCCGCCTGACGTCGCTTTACGCGGTCGACCCCTATCCCTATCTGGGGATCGGTGAGTCCAATCCGCTGGGTTTCCAGTCGTATATGTCCGCCGCCCATGAACATGCCACCCAGGCACATGCCAAGGTCGCCGAACTGTGCAGCCGTGGCAGCGCGCCGGTGGCCCTGGTCACCCGCATTTCGGAGGACCTGACGGCATCCGAAGGCATCGTGACGATTGCCACGGATGAAGGTGCCGACCTGATCGTCATGGGCTCGCACGGCCGCACCGGCCTGGCGCGGCTGGTGGTCGGCAGCGTGACGGCCAAGGTCCTGGCGACGGCTTCGATCCCCGTGCTGATCACACGCTAGCAAGCCACTCATGAGCGACGACATGCGCGCGCTCCCGCCGCCGCCCCGCAAGCTGTGGGTCCGGGCGCTGCTGATGATCCTGCTGGCGGCGTCGTTCCAGCTGGCGGCCTCGGTCCTGCTGTTTCTTTGCGTGCTGCAACTGGTGCTGACCGCCACCAGCGCGCCCAACCCGAGGCTGCAGCAGCTGGGCCGCAGCCTGGGCCGCTACCTGTTGCAAATCGCCGAGTTTGAAAGCTTTGGCAGCGAAGAACTGCCCTTCCCGTTCAGCCCCTGGCCAGCGGGCAACGGTCAGATCAATCTATAGCCATAGCGCGAAATCTCCCTGGCTGCCCCTCACGGCGCACAAGGCGCCTGACCGTCTTTAGCTACTGTATTCATAGCTACTAACGCATGACACGCCTGCGCCAGAGGCATATTTCATGCTGAAATTTCTGCTTTCTGGTTAAAAACGAATCAGCAATGCGCTTTGACGGCCTGCATGCTGTCCGGGCCACTGTTCGTCTGGCCCTCAAATCAATGCACTGGAAGCGTGCAAAAAACACTGCACCGCACCATATTGGCGCAAATAATTCATTATAAAAACTTATTGAATCAAATAATTTACTCTGATAGAGTGACTGCTACCGGACAGCTTTTTTTGTTCTCGCCAAGCCGGCCTCCTGCCCTTTCACCGTTTCCATTCACTGGAGTCAGACAGCATGAAATTCAAACTCTGCGCCGCGATGCTCACCCTGGCCGCTTCTGCTGCCCTCCCGGCCTTCGCCGCCGACTGGACGGTCGGCGCCAACGTCGGCAACGTGCCTTGGGAATTCCAGGACGCCAGCGGCAAGATCGTCGGCTTTGAAATCGACCTGGTGAACGAAGCCGCACGTCGCGCCGGCAAGAGCGTGCAGATTGAAAACATTCCGTTCAACGGCCTGTTCTCGGCGGTGCAGTCGGGGCGCATCCAGATCGCCGTGTCGTCCATCACCATCACGCCCAAGCGGCTGGAGTCGGTGGCCTTTGCCCAGCCCTACTACGACAGCGACCAGTCGCTGTCGGTGCTCAAAGCCACCAAGATCAACCGCCTGGAAGACATTGCCAGCAAGACCATTGGCGTGGACACGGGCTCCACCGGCGACATGTACGCCACGCAAAATACCGCGAAGTACAAGATTGCCACCATCACCCGCTACGAAGGCCTGGCCCCCGCCATGCTGGACCTGGCGGCAGGCCGCATCGATGGCTACATCAGCGATATTCCGGCGGTCGAGTACTACATCAAGGACAAGCCGCAATACCGCATTGCCGCGCGCATTCCCACTGGCGAGCGCTATTCCTTCATGACGGCGAAGAACTGGCCCGAAGGCGCCCGGCTCAACGACATCCTGACGGAAATGAAAAAAGACGGCTTCGTGTCCAAAACCCACCAGAAATGGTTTGGCACCATGCCGCCGGCTGATTCTTCCACCGTCAAGGTCATGGACATTCCGAAGCTGTAAACCGTCATCGCCACCGGCCGCCCAGGCAGCCGGTGCGCGTCAACCCGCAAGGCATCAACCGCAAGGACGGGCTGCCCTGAGCGGCCTTTTTTAAATCCGGCAACGACGCCCCCCACAGCAGGCCCTTCCGCATGGATTTGATCGACACTTTTTTCAACTGGGGCGTGCTGCGCGGCGCGCTGCCCATGCTGATGCAGGGCCTGGGCATCACCGTCATGCTCGGCGTGGTCAGCATCGTGCTGGGCCTGATCGGTGGGCTGCTGCTGGCGTTGCTCAGGCTGTACGGCCCCTTGCCCGTACGCGGCACCGCCCGCATCTACATCGACGTGTTTCGCTCGATTCCGATCCTGGTGCTGCTGGTGCTGGTGTACTACGCCTTGCCCTTCGTCGGCGTGCGCCTGTCGTCGTTCGCCTCGACCGTGCTGACGCTTTCCCTGGTGTCGGCAGCCTATACCGCCGAGATTTTCCGCTCCGGCATAGAGGCCTTGCCCAAGGGGCAGTTCGAGGCGTCCGAAGCCATGGGGCTGAATTTTCTGGACACGATGCGCGATGTTGTGCTGCCGCAGGCCTTTCGCATCGTGGTGCCGCCGCTGACCAGCAACTGCATCAATGTGCTGAAAGACACCGCGCTGGCATCGGTCGTGGCCATGCCCGATCTGCTCAAGCAGGCCACGCAGGCGCAGGCCCTGGCCGCCAACCCGACGCCGCTGATCGGCGCTGCCGTGCTCTACCTGCTTTTGCTGCTGCCGCTGGTGCGGCTGGTCGGCTATTTTGAAGCGCGCCACCGCGCCGCCACCCGATGACCACAGCCACTTCATTGCAGTCCAAACCCCTGACCACTGCCACGCCGCCGCTGATCCACATCAGCCAGCTGCAAAAGCGCTACGGCGACTTCATTGCGCTGCACGACATCAACCTCGACATTGCCGAGGGCGAGGTGGTCGTTGTCGTCGGCCCGTCGGGTTCGGGCAAGTCCACGCTGATCCGCTGCATCAACTTGCTGGAGGACTACCAGCAGGGCCAGATTTGCGTCGATGGCCAGCCTGTGGTGCGCGGCAAGACCCTGGCGCAGGTGCGGGCCGAGGTCGGCATGGTGTTTCAAAGTTTCAACCTTTTTCCGCACCTGACGGCCTTGCGCAATGTGGCACTCGGGCCACTGCGCGTGCGCAAATTGAGCCGGGCAAAAGCTGACCAGCGGGCCGCCGAACTGCTGGCCAAGGTGGGCCTGGCCGACCACGCACACAAACTGCCGGCGCAACTCTCGGGTGGCCAGCAGCAGCGCGTGGCCATCGCCCGTGCGCTGGCGCTGGAGCCGAAGGTGTTGCTGTTTGACGAGCCGACCTCTGCGCTTGACCCGGAAATGGTCGGCGAAGTGCTCGACGTGATGCAGAACCTGGCGAAGTCCGGCGTGACCATGGTCATCGTCACCCACGAGATGGGCTTTGCCCGCCGCGTGGCCGACCGCGTCATCTTCATGGAAGCCGGCCGCGTCATTGAACAAGGCCCGCCCACAGAATTTTTTACCACCCCCCGGGAAGTGCGCACCAAGGCATTCCTGCAGGCCATCGTCAACCATTGAATCCGGAACTCCCAAAACATGAGCCCAATGCAACCCACACTGAACCTTGACCTGGTGCGCGCCGAATTTCCAGGCCTGGCCAGCGGCTACACCTACCTGGACAATGCCGGCGGCTCGCAGGTGCTGGCCCGCGTCGCCGACCGGGTGCGCGACTACCTGCTGACGAGCAGCGTCCAGCTGGGCGCGAGCTATTCCGAATCGGTCGCGGCCGGCGAGCGCGTGATTGCGGCCCGGCGTTCGGTGGCCCAGCTGATCAACGCTGCGCACGAGGACGAAGTCGTGATGGGGAGCGCTTCCACCAGCCTCATGTTCTTGTTCACGCAGGCGCTGCTGCCGGGCATCCGGCCGGGCGACGAAATCATCGTCACCAACACCGACCACGAGGCCAACATCGGCTGCTGGACACGGCTGGAAAAGGCCGGAGCGGTCATCAGGTTCTGGAATGTCAACCTCGACTCGCTGGCGCTGGACCTGGCAGACCTGCAACAGCTGCTGAATCCGCGTACCCGCTGGGTGGCAATGACGCATGCGTCCAACATCCTGGGCACTGTCAACCCGGTGGCCAAGGTGGCCGAGCTGGTGCACCAGGCCGGGGCGCGGCTTATGGTCGATGCCGTCGCCTATGCGCCGCACCGCCTGGTCGATGTGCAGGCCAGTGGCGCGGACGCCTACGTCTTCAGCTTCTACAAGGTCTTCGGTCCGCACTTCGCTGTGCTCTGGGGCAAACGCGACATGCTCTTGCCGCTGCCCAGCCTGAACCATTACTTCATCGGCCCTGAAGTTCTGCCTTACAAGCTGCAGCCCGGCAACGTCAACTATGAGCTGTCGTATGGCTGCATCGGCATTTCAGATTACCTGTGCGCCATGGGCACGGCGCACGGCGCCACAGGCAGCCAGCGCCAGCTGATGCAGGCGGCGTTCGACCTGTTCGAGCACCACGAGGACCTGCTGGCCGAGCGGCTGCTGTCCTTCCTTCGCAACAAAGCCGGCGTTCGCATCATCGGCCTGCCGGCGCAGACGGCTGGAGAGCGCGTTCCGACCATCAGCTTCGTGGTCAAGGGCCGCCCCTCCGAATCGATCGTGCGTCACCTGGACCGGTTCAACATCGGCATCCGCTTTGGCGACTTTTACGCCAAGCGCCTGATCGAAGCGCTCGGGCTGCAAAGCCAGGGCGGCGTGGTGCGGGTGTCGATGGCGCACTACAACACCGTGCAGGAAATTGACCGGCTGGTCCGCCACCTTGACCAAGCCATCGGCTGAACACCATGAACGCCACCCTGATCCGCAACGGCCGCGTCATCACGGCCACCGACGATTACACCGCCGATGTCCTGATGCAGGACGGCGTGATCCATGCCATCGGCAGAAACATGGTCGTGGGCGAAGGCGTGAAGGTGATTGACGCCAGCGGCCTGTATGTGCTGCCGGGCGGCGTGGACACTCATGTCCATCTGCAAAACATCATCGGCCCGACGGTCACTTGCGACACTTTTGCCAGCGGCACGCGGGCAGCGGCTTTCGGCGGCACCACGACGGTGGTCGACTTTGCGCTGCAGACCGCCGACGACTCGCCGTTAGAGGCGATTGCCCGGGCGCAGCGCCTGGCCGACCCGCAGGTCAACGTGGACTACAGCCTGCACGTCATCGTGACGCGCGTCGATGCCCAAGTGCTGGCCGACGTGCGCCACGCCATGCGGCACGAAGGCGTGACCAGCTTCAAGATGTTCATGGCCTATCCCGGCGTGATGATGGCCGACGACGCGGCGATTTTCCAGATGCTGCGCCAGGTCGGCGCTGACGGCGGCATGGTGGCGTTGCATGCCGAAAACGGCACGGTGATCGACCTGCTGATCAAGGAAGCGCTGGAGGCTGGACACGCCTCGCCGCGCTACCACGCGCTGACACGACCGGCCATCCTGGAAGGCGAAGCCACGCACCGCGGCATCCGGCTGGCCGAACTGGCCGAGGCGCAGATCTACTTTGTCCATGTCTCGTCCAACCAGGCGCTCAAGCACATCGTCACCGCACGCGCCGAAGGCATTCCGGTGTTTGCCGAAACCTGCCCGCATTACCTGCTGTTCGACGACTCGGTCTACAACAGCGACGAATTCGAGATTGCCAAGTACGTCATGACGCCGCCGCTGCGCACCCCGGACGACCACAAGCATTTGTGGCGCGCCCTGCGCTACGACGACCTGCAGGTCATCGCCACCGACCACTGCCCGTTTTGCATGAAGGAAGGCCACCTGGGCTACCAGCGCCAGAAGATGAGCGGCCTGCATGATTTCTCGAAAATTCCCAACGGCGCGCCCGGCATCGAAACCCGGCTGGTCAGCCTGTTCGACATCGGCGTGATGCAGGGCAAGCTGTCTCTCAACCGCTTCGTGCAGCTGACCTCGACCACGCCGGCCAAATTGTTCGGCCTGTTCCCCAAAAAAGGCACGATTGCCGTCGGCAGCGATGCCGACGTGGTGCTGTTCGACCCGGGCGCCACACAGGTGATCCATGCCGAACACCTGCACAGCCAGTGCGACTACACGCTGCTTGAAGGCCGAACGCTGCGCGGCCAGGTGAAGAAAGTGTTCCTGCGCGGCGAGCTGATCGTCGACGGCGAGGAGTGGCTGGGCCGCGAAGGCATGGGCCGCTTCGTACCGCGTGGTACGGTACAGGCGTTTTGAACTTCCCCGGCACAGCCCCGTGACACCAACAGTCCAGTCCAGAACACCTGCACCCGCCAGACCCGAACGCCTCGCCCGGCCTGCCAACCTGGCCGAATTGCGCGAGATGATCGGCCGGGAAAGCGAACGGCTGACGCCGCGCCTGCGCGCCGCCGCTCGTTACGCACTGGACCATCCCAACGAGGTGGCACTCAACCCGGTGGCGACGCTGGCCAGAACCTCCAAGGTGGCGGCTGCGACCTTTATCCGGCTGGCCCAGTTTCTGGGGTGCGAAGGCTACAGCGACCTGCAGCGGCTGTTTCGCGAACCGCTCCAGCACGCCGGACAACCCAGCTTTCCGCAACGCATACGGCATTTCGGCGGCGAGCAGACGCTGGACAATCCGGACGATCCGGCCCAGGTGCTGCAAGCGTTCAGCCAGGCCAACATGGTGTCGCTGGAGCATCTGCGCGCCGACGCTGCCAGCCTGCCGTTGCAAGCCGCCATCGATTTGATCGAGCAGGCCACGCTCGTGCATGTGGTGGGACTGCGGCGGTCGTATGCCGTGGCCGCCTACCTGGCTTACGCACTGAACCGGGTAGGCTGCCCGACCGTGCAGATCAACGGCCTGGGCGGCAGCATCCACGAGCAGGCCTCGATAGCCGGCGCCGGCCAACTTTTGATTGCCGTCAGCTTTCCGCCGTATGCCGGCGACACCCTGCAGGTGTGCCAGCAGCTGAGCCGGCGCGGCGTGAAACGGCTGGCCCTGACAGATTCCATTTTCAGTCCCATTGCACAAGGCGCCGAGTTGGTGCTGGAAGTCAACGACGCCGAATTGCTGGGCTTCCGTTCGCTGTGCGCCGCCATGAGCCTGGCGCAAACGCTGGCCATGGGTGTGGCCTTCAGCAAGCGCAGCAAGCAGCGCATGGGGTCCGCCGAAACGTTTGAAACTGTCCTCGAAGACATCGACTGCTAGCCATGACCCCTGTTCTCCTGAAGCCCGAGCCGCTGACCGCCGCCGCATTTGCGCCGTTTGGCGATGTCATTGAAGCGTGCGACAGCGCACAGCGCCTGCAAATCAACCAGGGCCATGCCGAGCGCTACCACGACCTGGCCTGCGTCGATCTGGCGGGCCATGGCGCCAAGGCACTGATCAGCATCTTTCGCTCGCAACCGCGCCAGTTCCCGCTGTTCCTGAACGTCCTTGAACGTCACCCGCTGGGCAGCCAGGCCTTCATGCCGCTGGCGGCCCTGCCTTATCTGGTGGTGGTGGCGCCCGGCCTGGAAGCGCCTGATCTGCAGGGGCTGCGCTGCTTCATCGCCGCTCCCGGACAGGGCGTCAACTATGCGCGCGGAACCTGGCACCATCCGCTGCTGTCGCTGGACGCGACCACTGATTTCCTGGTGGTCGACCGGGGCGGACCGGGCGTCAACCTGGAAGAATACGCCCTGCCGCCCGAACTTATCCGGATTCTTGCGCCGGCTGATGGCCTATCCAGCTGGTCCTGAAGGCCACGGAAGGCATGGCGCTATGAATTGATCTGTTTTCAGCACAAAAAAGGCACTATCCGCATACCCAGCTTGCATAATCAGCTATCTTTTTTATAGTCCCTTGAGAACAAGAAAGCGGCTATCAGCGCAGCCGCAGCACGGGCGGCTGGCCATCTTCGCTGACTTCCAGCAGCGCGCCGAAAGCCGACAGCATGGCCGGAAAATTCGCGTGGCCATGTTCTTTCGGATCAAAGGTCGAGTCCAGCCGCAGAATCATCTGCCAGACGGCTTGCGGACTGACCCAGGCATCGCCCTGGGCCTGGGCCAGCAGGCGAACCGCCCGTGTCAAGAGCCCGGCGGCGGCATCGTCGGCAAGCAACTCCGCCGATGGCGTTAGCGCGTGTTCAGGTGCCTGCAGGTTGTCCAGCAGGGCTTCGTAGTAATGGAAGGCATGGCAACTCTTGGCCCAGTGGCGATTGGTCGATTTGCGCGTGCCGATGCCGATCAGGGTTCGGCCAGCGGCCTTGACTTTTTGCGACACCGGCATGAAGTCACTGTCGCCACCGACGATGATGACCGTGCCAATATGGCCAAAGCGCGCCATGTCTTCCATCGCGTCCAGGCACAGGCTGATGTCGGCGCCATTCTTGGCCGAGCCGCCAGGCGGAAAAAGCTGGATCAGCTCGACTGCGCATTGCAGCAACGCGTCGCGATAGCGGCTGAAATACTGCCAGTTGCAGTAGGCGCGATTGATGGCAATCGGCCCGAAAGAAGCCGCCAGCTCGACCACCGCCTGGATGTCGATCAGCGGCTCCTGCACCCGAAAGCGGTTGTCCTGCTTGCTGTAGGCGCCTTCCTGGCGGGCTTCGCACAGGCTGGCGTGCAGGTTTTCAAAGTCCCAGTAAAGGGCGACAGAGGCTTGGGGTTCGCTGGCGCGCTGGCGCATGGGGGCTCCTGGCAAAGCCATGATGCTAACGCGCCGCACACTGACACAGGCGCGGCCGTTCCATCGGACTCGCCCGGCGATAACCCCATGGCTTGCTGCCCATGAAAAGACCGCACGGCGGCTGATCGGCGCGCGGCGTATTCTGCTATTTTTTTAACCAAGGAACGCCCCATGCCGCCACGCCTGACCGCGCAAGACTTTGACCAGGAATTGCTGATTCTGTTTGATGCCTACGTCCACGGCAGCCTTGACCGGCGCGGCTTTCTGGGCAAGGCGCAAAAGTTTGCCACGGCGGGGGTGACCGCCGTCGGCCTGCTGGCAGCACTGAGCCCCAATTTTGCGTTGGGCCAACAGGTTCCGCAGGACGATGCACGGCTCAAGAGCGAGCGGACCAGCGTTCCATCGCCCGCCGGCAATGGCAGCATCAACGGCTATCTGGTACGCCCCGCAAGCGCCGACAGGACCAAATTGCCGGCCGTCCTGGTAATCCACGAAAACCGGGGCCTGAACCCGCACATCGAAGACATTGCACGGCGTCTGGCATTGGACGGCTTCATGGCCTTTGCGCCAGATGCACTGACGCCGCTGGGCGGCTATCCGGGCGATGAAGAAAAGGCCCGGACGCTGTTTGCCACGCTGGACCAGTCCAAGGCGATGGAAGATTTTCTGGCTGCCAGCCAGTGGCTCAAGTCACGACCCGACGCCACCGGCCAACTTGGCGCGGTAGGCTTTTGCTACGGCGGTGGTATCGTCCATCAAATGGCAGTTCGCATGCCGGATCTGGGTGCAGCCGTGCCGTTTTACGGCAACACGCCCGCGCCGCCGGCAGCAGCCCAGGTCAAGGCGCCGCTGCTGGTTCACCTGGCGGCCGTTGACGAGCGCATCAATGCCGCCTGGCCGGCGTATGAAACCGCGCTCAACGCAGCGGGTGCTCAATACACGGCGCACCAATACGCCGGGACGCAGCACGGTTTCAACAACGACACCACGCCGCGTTACGACGCTGCGGCGGCACGGCTGTCGTGGGACAGGACCGTGGCCTTCTTCAAAACCAACCTGAAGAATGGATGAGCGGTATCTGGACCAGGCGTTGGGATTCACGAAACGAGACCCGGGAATCTTGATAAAACAGCATTTCTATGTCTGCGCTGCAACCATTGCCATAGTGGGTTTGTCGGCTTGCGGCGCCAGTCCGCACAACACGTCGCATGCCCAACAGGCCACCACCGCGCCCCTGCCCGCCCGACTGGTGATCGGCCACCGGGGCGCCAGCGCATTTCGTCCCGAACACACGCTCGAAGCGTATGCCCGGGCGATCGACGATGGCGCCGATGCGATCGAACCTGATCTGGTGAGCACGCAGGACGGCGTCCTGGTGGCGCGACATGAGAACGAGATTTCCGGCACCACCAACGTCGCCGAAAAACCGGAATTTGCTGCGCGGCGTGCGACGAAGCTGATTGACAACGTCAGCACCACCGGCTGGTTCACCGAAGACTTCACACTGGCCGAACTGCAGACGCTGCGTGCCCGAGAGCGCATTCCACTGAACCGTCCGGCCAGCATGGCCTACAACGACCAGTTTGCGGTGCCGACGCTGCAAGCCGTCATGGATCTGGCCCAAGCCAAAACACTGAAAACCGGCCGGACGATTGCCATTTACCCCGAGATCAAGCATCCGGGCTATTTCAGGTCGATCGGCCTGCCGCTGGAAAAGCGGCTGGTCGATGCGCTGCATGCCAATGGCTACCGGGGCCGCTTGGCGCCGGTGTTCATCCAGTCATTTGAAGTGGCCAGCCTGAAAGAAATACGCACGCTGACCGACCTGCGCAGCGTGCAACTTCTGGCGGGACGCGGCAGGCCTGAGGACTTCAGGCTGGCAGGCGATGCGCGCACCTTTGCCGACATCGGCACCGCCTCCGGCCTGCGCGAGGTCGCCAGCTATGCCAGCGGCATCGGACCCGAGAAAAGTATGGTGATTCCCCGCGACGCAAAAAACCGCCTGGGCAAGCCGACATCGCTGGTGGCGGATGCGCATGCAGCGGGCCTGTTCGTGCACCCTTACACATTTCGCCCCGAAAACCCCTTCCTGCCAGCCGAACTGCAACTAGGCGATGCGGCGTCGCCAAGCCAGCATGGCAAGCTGGCTGACGAAATCAGTACCTTTTTGCGGGCCGGCGTTGATGGTTTCTTCACCGACGACCCGGCCACCGGTCGCGCAGCGCTTGATGCCTTCAACAGCCGCTGAACGCCTGGCCTTGCATCCGGTTCAGGCGGCGGGCTTGGCCTGGTAGGCCTTGCGGTCAGCCAGCACTTTCTTGGCTGATGGCCGTTCACTGACCAGGCGGATGTAGGGCTTGTAGTCAATACCAGCCGCCAGCAGCAAATCCTCGCCCAACACCGCCCGGGTGGCCATGCCGACCAGGGGCAGGCTGGCAAAAGCAGAACAGTCGGCCTGGGTGAACAGCTCGCCCGCCACATAAGGCGAAAATTTTGCCAGTTGCTTGAAGGCAGAAATGTTTTTTTCAAGCTGCTTGCGAACCCGCACCTGCGTTGATTCACTGACCGTTCCGCCAAAAAAAGCCTGGCCGTAAAGTTCCCGCGCGACGAGTTCCAGGTGCAGTTCGATATAGGTGATGAGTTCGCGCACCTTGGCGGCAGCAAACGGGTCGGCCGGCAGCAGCGCCGGTTCGGGATAAGCCGATTCGATGAACTCCATGATCGCCTGGCTTTCGCACAGGCCGCCCTCGGGCGTGCGCAAAAAGGGCACCTTGCCCAGCGGCGAAGCCTGCAGCGCCGCAGCGTCGGTTATGGGCAGCGTCACCACCTCTTCGTTAAAAGGCACGTCTTTTTCAAGCAGCGCCAGCTTGACCTTGTTGTAATAGTTTGAAACCGGAAAGCCGCAAAGGGTTAGCATGAAATGGATGTCTCCTCAAGTTGGGACTGCCAGTTTAGGTGGAGTCTGGCCAAAAGCCGGCAACGGCTGCGACAACGGCGCGGGTGCAGGGTCATTCACCACCGCGATTTCAGCGATACGGCCTGGCCAGAACTCTTGATTTGTTGTGATTCGCAGGGCAGGAAAACCCAGCGTCCGATGCTCCGTTCTTTCAACTTCCTGATAATCAGCGTCACAGTCCAGGCCGGCTTGGTCCCCTTTCCATCATTCATCAGGAGTCACCCGTTTGCGAACACCCTTGTTTATGGCCGTCATCCTTGGCAGCTTTTTTTCAGCCCATGCAGCCAAGCCGCTAACGCCTGCGGTTGCATCGCATCCCCTCATTGCAAGCTGGTCCTGGACCTTGCCAGGCAAGTCATGCACCGAGCAACTCCACTACCGTGCCAATGGCACGCGCCAGGGCAGCAGCGGCGAAGAAACGACGAAAAGCCGCTACGAAGTCACGCGCATTCCCAGCCTGCTGGGCTTTTACCGCTTGAGCGAAACCGTGACCGACAGCAACGGCAAAAGGGATTGTTCGGGCGACCTGCATGAGGCGCCTGGCGAGCCGCTGACGCGATACATTCAGTTCAGCCCGAAAAAAGACCAGTTCATCGTTTGTCGCGAAGAGTCGCTGGAGGCTTGTTTTGGTCCCTTCAAGCGCCTGCCAGGCTAGGCTGTCCGGATTGAGACGGCCCCGCATAAAAGTCTTGTCCTACAGGCAAATCATGCCTGCGGTGCTACAAGGATTTTTAAAGCAATACATGAATATTTGGCTACCCTGCAAACAGCAAGAAGGCGAATTTCAGACAGCGCCTGGCTGCAAGCAACTGCCTACAAGCAACCTAAGGGAAGTCCCCCTCAATGCCCATAACGCAAGCAGGTAAAGATATGATCGGGCGTTTTTGCCCAGAAACCACTGGGCACATGGACTGGTTTGTGCAACGCACGACATGACAAATCCAGCCTCATCCTGAAGCAGTCTTTACTTTATGTACCAAACATCCCCTGCAGCTTCCCTGCCCATGCGTTACCTGGGCCTGTCCTATGCCCAGCGCATGACCGAAGCCTCAAGATGGAAGCGGTATGCACTGGCAATACTTTTCTTCCTCGTTGCATTTGCTGCACGCTTTGAGTTGATTGATGTTTTGCCTGCCAAAGGTTTTCCTTTCCTGACCTTTTTTCCGGCGGTGCTGCTGGCGACTTACCTGGCAGGTCTCGGCCCCGGGCTGCTCGCATCTGGACTGAGCTTTCTGGCGGCCTGGCTCTTTTTCATCCAGCCGGATCGGTTAGTCCCCCTGACCGGTGCCGACATGGTCGCCTTGACTTTTTTCTCGGCTATCTTGCTCATTGACTGCCTGGTGATTAATGTCATGAAGTCTGCACTGGTTCGTGTAAACCGCACCGAGCAGCAGTTGCGCGAATCCAGCCAGAGGCTGCGACTGATGCTGGACAACCTGTATGTCTATGTCGGCATTCTCGACCTTGACGGCACGCTGCAGGAGGTGAATGAGGAATTTCTGCTGGCGGCCAATGTGCGCAGGGTTGACGTAATGGGCCGTCCACTGTGGGAAGCCTCGTGGTGGGCCAGCGATGCAGGAAAGCAACAGCTGCGCGCCGCCATCGGACGTGCATCGGCCGGAGAAACCGTGCGTTTCGACATCGAATTGGCGCGTTCCGGAAACACCTTCACGATTGATTTCCAGGTCGGCCCGCTGCGCGAGAGCAACGGGCAGATCACGACCCTGGTGGCCAGCGGGGTGGATGTGACGGCCCGGGTGCTGGCCATGGCCGCGCTCCACGCGAGCCGCAAAGAGGCCATTAGCGCGGCCGAAGCGGAACAAGCCGAGCGCCGTGTGCTCAATGCCACCTTCAACGCGGTGCCCGCGGGCATTATCGTGGCCAACGCGGAAGGCAAGCTGCTGCGGATGAACAAGGCCACCGAAGATATCTGGGGCATGGCGCCATTCTCGGAAAATGTCAGTAACTACGGTGAGTGGAGGGGCTGGTGGGCTGATGGGTCGGCGCGGCACGGACAGCGGATACTGGCGCATGAATGGGGGCTGGCGCGCTCGTTGCAGGGGGAAACCTGCCATGAAATCATCGAGATTGAGCCCTTTGGCCAGCCGAACGAGCGGCGGTTCACCGTGCTGTCGTCAGCGCCGGTTCTCGGCGCTGACGGTCAGGTAGTCGGCGGCGTCGTGGCGCAGGTAGACATCACGGACCGCATCCGTGCCGAGAAGGCGCTTCGCGAGCGCCAACAGTTGCTGCAAAGCACCATGGACAACTTTCCCACCGTGATTGCGTACAAGGACATTGACGGCCGTTTCCTAGACGTGAACCACAAGGTGGAAAAAGTCCTCGGAATGAGCCGGCAGGCCATCTGCGGACTGACGATGTATGACCTGGTGCCATCAGCCTATGCCGATGAGTCGCGCCAGCAAGAGCTGAAAGTGATGCAGACCCTGCAGGCCATCCAGACCGAACGGATAACACCACTTGACAGCGGCACGTTGTACTACCTTGACACCAGTTTTCCCCTGATCGACATTGACGGACGTGTCTACGGCACCGGCCATATCTCGCATGACATCACAGCCATCCGGCTTGCCGAACAGGCGCTGAACGCCGCCAACGAAAAACTGCGCGAAGCCGATCGTCAAAAAGACGAGTTTCTGGCGACCCTGGCGCATGAGCTGCGCAATCCGCTGGCGCCCATCCGCACCGCCGTCGAGGTGATACGGCTTCGCAATCCGGCAGACCTGGCGGTGCAGCGGGCGCGCACCGTCATTGAGCGCCAGGTGCTGCATCTCACGCGACTGGTGGACGACCTGCTCGACGTTGCCCGCATCACGCGCGGCACGGTTCATCTGCAGCTCGAAACGCTGAACCTGCGTGCGGTGGTGCAAAGCGCCATCGATTCAGTGCAATCCACGCTTGATGCCGCCGGACTGACGCTTACCTACCCGACCGACCAGCAGCCGATCACCATTCGCGGCGATGCGACACGGCTGGTCCAGTGCGTCGTCAACCTGCTGACCAATGCCATCAAGTTCACACCGTCTGGCGGCTGCATCTGTGTTCGGGTTGCCCAGGAAGGCGGCACGGCCGCCATCGAGGTCAGCGACAACGGCAGCGGCCTGCCCGCAGGAAGTCTGGAAAGAATCTTTGAATTGTTCATTCAGGACCGGCCCAGCGGCCTGCATGGCAACACCGGTCTTGGCATCGGCCTGGCATTGACGCGCAAGCTGCTGCTGCTGCATGGCGGCAGCGTGCAAGCCACCAGCGCTGGACCCGGTCAGGGAAGCACCTTCCGCATCGAATTACCCGCTGGTGGCACGTCCGAAAGCGTGCCGGCGCCGTCAGCCGAACTGCCGTTTGTTGACGGTGCCGGCGCACGCGTGCTGGTGGTGGAAGACAACCGCGACGCGGCTGACCTGCTGGCCGAAATGATGGACATGATGGGCTTTCGGGTCAGCGTGGCCTACACCGGGGAGTCGGCACTGGCCGCCATGACCAAAGACATGCCCGACGCTGTGCTGATGGACATTGGATTGCCGGACATCAACGGCTACGAGGTCTGCCGCCGCATGCGCCGCATTGCGGTCGCACGGCAGCCAGTGGCGATCGCCCTGACCGGATGGGGCAACGACACCGACCGTGACCAGGCCACCGAGGCGGGGTTCAACGGACACCTGACCAAGCCCGCCGAACCTGACCAGATCGTCGCCCTGCTGCACGAACTGATTGCCGCAGCGGGCGGCCCTGTAGCACCCTGAAAAACCGTTGAGATCAATCAGCGTTGGACTGGCTTGATTTGCTGCCAACCACTGGCACTTTTTCACGCGCGTCAATCAGCGATGCCAGCATGCCGGGCTCGAAATGCTGCTCGACATAGTCGGCCAGCCCGTCAAACACCGACTCCAGCGTTGGGGTGGCGGCGCCAAACAGCGCTTGCAGCACACGCGGGTCTTCGAACATCCCGTGCACGTAGAGGCCCAGCACATTGCCGGCAGCGTTTTGCCAGGCCAGCCCGTCGCGCATGACCGGATACGCAATGTCGCCCGCAGCCGCCATCGCTGTGTGCGGCGCAGTCTGGCCGTGGTGGATTTCATAGCCCTGCACGTCAACCCCTGACAAAGCCCTCCATACCCCGCGCACTGGCTCGAATCTGGCCTGACGGTGCTGCACGGTCTTGGTTTCGTCAAACAGCGTGACCACTGGCAGCAATCCCAGGCCGGGGCCATTGCCGTCGATGCCGTGCGGGTCGATCAGCGCTTCGCCCAGCATTTGCAGGCCGCCGCAAATGCCCAGCACCGCGCCGCCACGGTGGGCATGTGCAGCAATCGCCTGGTCCAGCCCCTGCGCGCGCAGCCAGGCCAGGTCGGCGCTGGTGGCTTTGGAGCCGGGCAGTATGACCCAGTCGGCCGCGTCCAGACCGGCCAGCCCGGACGGGCTGCGCACCCATTTCAGGCGCACGCCGGGAACGTTTTTCAGCGGCTGGAATTCATCCAGGTTGCTGATGCGCGGATAGGCGATCACCGCCACGGTCCTGGTGACCATGCCGGCGGCTGTGCTTCGGTCGTCAAACACGCCGTCTTCTTCAGGCAAGCCGTGCTGCCACCACATCGGCAACGTGGCGACGGTGGGCACGCCGGTCAGATCCTGCAGCATCTGCGGGCCGGGCGCCAGCAGGCTGGCGTCGCCCCGGAACTTGTTCAGCACAAAACCCTTGATCAGCTTTTTTTCGGCGTCATCGAGCATCGCCCACGTGCCGTACAAATGGGCAAAAGCGCCGCCCCGGTCGATGTCGGTGACCAGCAGGCAAGCGGCGTTGGCGTGCAAGGCCACGCGCATGTTGACGATGTCGCAAGACTTGAGATTGATCTCGGCCGGCGAGCCCGCGCCCTCAATCACCACCACGTCGTTTTCCGCCCGCAACGCATCCAGCGCCTGCGCCACCACCGGCCAGACCGACAGGCTGCGGCCGCGCCATTCCATGCGCGAGAGTTCCGGGCTGACCTGGCCCATGAGCACGACCTGGCTTTGCGTGTCTTTTTCGGGCTTGAGCAGCAATGGGTTCATGCGTACTTCGGGCGTGGCGCGGGCCGCCAACGCCTGAAAATACTGCGCGCTGCCGATCTCGCCACCCGCCACCACGCGTGCGTTGTTGCTCATGTTTTGCGCCTTGTAGGGCGCGACCTTCAGCCCCTGGCGCGCGTAATAACGGCACAGCGCGGTGGTCAGCCAGCTCTTGCCGGCGCCGCTGGTGGTGCCCAGCACCATGACGCAGCGGGCCAAAGGCGATTTATCGGGAATCATGCAAGCCTTTATTGATCAATTGGTGATGGCGGTTAACGATGTCCACGCCATTTTCAACGCAGCTTGCGCCTGCGGTGGCTGCACACTCATGCGCACATGGCCGGGCAAGCCGAACGAGGCGGTGTCGCGCAGCTGGATGCCTTGGGTTCGCAATCGGGCCAGTGAGTCTTGCAAACTCAGGCCTTCAGGCAATGCCGGATTCGCACAGAAAAAATTCGCATCGCTGGGCAGGCAAACCCAGCCCAGGGACTCGCACAAATGGATTTGCCGGGCTTTCCAGTCACGCAGCGTGACCAGGCTTTCGGCCAGCCAGGCTTGCACATCGGGGCGGGTCCAGGCTTGCAGCAGCGCCACGCCATGCGCGCCCACGGGCCAGGACGCACTGAGCTGGTCGAGGGCGACAATGGTTTCTTCGGCGTTCACCGGCGCAATCGCATACGCGGCGCGCACGCCGGTCAGGCCCAGCGCCTTGTTTGGCGTCCAGAGTTGCCAGACGCTTTGCAGTTGCGCCGTACTCAATGTTGGTGCGCCGCCCAGGCGCAGCGGCTCATAGGCACGGTCCAACACACACAGCGCGTCAGTGCCCGCGAATGAATGCCGCGACTGGCCGCCCCAAGCAAGTTCAGCCCCGCAAAGGGACGGCGAACTAGGCGAAGCGAGTAGCGTAGAAACCATTTTCTCCAGCTCCGCCTGTGCAAGACCCAGCGGGCTGGACGGCTCGCAGGCCCAGAGCAATTGCGCGGCATCAGGTTCGGCGGCTACCACCAACTTATGCGCACGGGCGGCTTGCGCATAGTCGCCGTAGCTGTGCGGCGGCAGCCAGACGGTGCCGCCCTGCCCTTTGGTTTGTGCCGTTTGCGCGGCCAGAGCCGTGATGCGGAAAATGAATTCGCTGGCGCTGGCGGCCAGCACCACGCGCAGCACATCGACCCCATGAAAATCGGCCAGTTGCTGGCGCAATGTGCTGTAGCTGGCGTCGGGGTACTGGCTGGCATCGGCTTGCCGGACGGCCGCTTGTGCCGCTGGGCACGGCGCGCAGGCGTTGCCGTTGGTGGAAAAATCGTATGGCGCCGCGCCGAAGCGGTCAGGGCCGCCATGAAGGCGCAGTGGCAGCGGAAGCATCGCGTTTTTCATATCCATGAAATGACTACAAAAATAATAGCTGCCAGAGCAACTGCAGCATGCGCAAAGACCACTTTTGATGCATATTTCTGCGCCAGAAGCACATCCTCGGCTTGCGGTGCGCGCCCGGTGGCGTTCAGGGTGTACACGCCGGGCTTGCTCACGCTGATGCCCAGCGCCAGCGCCATGGCCGCCATTGGCCAGCCGCTGTTGGGCGAAGGGGTTTTTGCCGCTTGACGTTGCATTTCGCCCGGCCAGAAGTTGCCCGTGACGCCCATCAGCAGCACGCCCGTCAGCCGCGCCGGCAACCACGACAGCACATCGTCGGCATGCGCCGCCCATTTGCCGGCCCATTCCCAATATTGACCTTTGTAAGTGCCGCGGTAGCCCCACATAGCATCGGCGGTGTTGGCAAAACGGTAAACGGCTGCGCCCGGCAGGCCCAGTAGCACGAACCAGAAAATCGGTGCCACCACCGAATCATTGAGGTTTTCAGCCAGGGTTTCGATGACGCTTTCGCGCACCTGCACCGCCGTCAGCGGCGCGGTGTCGCGGCTGACCAGCCACGACAGGCGCGCGCGTCCGGCGGACAACGACTGCTGCAGGGCCGTCTCAACCGCGCCGGCTTCGTCATGCAACATGCGCCACGACAGCATGGACTTGGTGAGCCAAGCCATTGCCATGAGCAGTGCGGCGGCGGCCAGTCCGGTTTCCAGTGCCGGTTGCAGGATGAACAGGGCCAGCTGCCAGAAGGCCAGCGCCTGAAGCGCCCAGGCCAGTGCGGCAACGCCCAGCGCGCCCACACACCACGCCAGCGCGCCGAGAACAAACGCCAGCGCAGGCGGGCAAGCCACGCTGACACGGCCGCAGGCCTGGAGGTAATGGCCCATCCAGACCACCGGGTGAAACGTCGCCGGCGGCTCGCCAAAACGGCGGTCAATCCACAAGGCCAGCAGTAAAACCGCCAGCCACACCAGCGCCAGCGCGGACGCGCTCAATCCGGCCATGCCGCCGGAACTCAGAAACGGGAAAAAACTCGCCCAGCCCATCAGCATGTCAGGCGCCCGGGCCTTGGCCTTGCGGGATGTCTCCGGCGGCGGGCGTTGCCAATTGACCCCAGCAGTCGTCAAACACCATGTCCGACAGCGCAGCCCGACGCGCCCATTTTTCAGCCTGCAGCATGGGCTGGTCGTAAAAGGCGTGGACCGGACCGAGGCACAACATGGCGATGGGCCTGCTGCCCTCGGGCATCTTCAGCAGTTCGGCCAGCTTCACGGGGCAAAAAATCGACACCCAGCCCATGCCCAGCCCCTCGGCACGGGCGGCCAGCCAGAGGTTTTGAATCGCACAGGCGGCAGACGCCAGGTCCATCTCGGGCAGGGTGCGGCGGCCAAACACGTGGGCTTCTCGCCCCGGCGGCAGGGCCACCACCAGCAGCTCGGCGGCGTCAAGCACGCCCTGCACTTTCAGCGTCATGAATTCGTCTTCACGCGCGCCCAAAGCCTGCGCGGTCAGCACACGTTCCTGTTCGACCAGCGCGTGCATGGTTTCGCGCAGCGACTGGCTGCGCACCCGGATAAAGCGCCACGGCTGCATGAAACCGACACTGGGCGCATGGTGCGCGGCCGACAGCAGGCGCTGCAGCAGGTCGTCGGCCACGGTGCCGCCACTGAAATGGCGCATGTCGCGCCGTTCGTGAATGGCGCGGTACACCGCCTCGCGCTCGGGCAGGCTGAAAGCGTGGGTGACCTGACCGGTGTCAGCAGGCGCGTTCACACCCTCAGTCTTCAATGCCGCGCTGGGCCGGAATGCCCGCGTTGAACGCATGCTTGATCTTGGTCATTTCAGTCACGGTGTCGGCCAGCGCAATGATCTCGGGCGGGCAGCGCCGGCCGGTGATGACCACATGCACGTCTTTGGGACGGTTTTGCAGCGTCAGCAGCACGTCGTCGAGCGGCATCCAGCCGTAGATCAGCGGATAGGTCATCTCGTCGAGCACGACCATGAAGTTCTCGCCGCCCATGATTTCGGCCTTGGCTTTTTCCCAGCCATTGCGCGCGAGCTGGGCCGAATGCTCCAGGTCCTGGCTTTTCCAGCTGAAACCATCGCCCAGCCCTTCAATCGGAATGCCCAACTGCTCGAACATGCGGTGCTCGCCGAAGCGGGCGCTGGGCACCTTCATGAACTGGAAAATCTTAACGGCCCGGCCATGCACATGGTGGCGGCCGTGGGCGCGCAGCGCCAGGCCAAAGGCGGCGGTGCTTTTGCCCTTGCCGTCGCCGGTGTTGACGATCAGCAGGCCCCGGCGTTCGCCTTCGGGTTTTTCGTAGGGCTTGTCTGACGGTGGGGTTTCTATTTGCATGGGGCTCGCTGTGCAGGAGGGTGGAAATCAGGGCTGAGTTGTACGGTCTCGCCAATGATAAGCAAGCCGGGCTGAGGACCATACCCTGTGGCACGCGCAACCAGGTCGCGCAAGCCGGTGGCAATGATGGTCTGGGTGGGGCGCGCGCCATCGCGAACGATGGCGGCAGGGGTATCAGGTGCCAGGCCGTGTGCAATCAATTGATGGGCTATTTGTGGCAGGCGCTGCAGGCCCATGTAAAAAACGCGCGTCTGGCCGGCCTTTGCCAAGGCTGTCCAGTCGTGCGTCGCGTCGTCGTCGGCCAGGTGGCCGGGCAAGAAAACACAGCTGCCCGCCAGGTCGCGGTGGGTCAGGGGAATACCCGCCGCCGCCGAACACCCACTGGCCGCCGTGACGCCCGGCACCACCTCAAAGGCAATGCCTGCCGCCTGCAAGGCCTGCACCTCTTCGCCGCCGCGTCCGAACACATAGGGGTCGCCACCCTTGAGCCGAACGACTCGCCGGCCCCTGCGTGCATGCTGAACCAGCAGCGCATGGATGCCGGTTTGCGGCACGGCGTGATTCCCCAGGGCCTTGCCCACATACACGCGCTCTGCCGCCTCGGGGATCAAGGCCAGCACCTCGGGCGTGATCAGGCGGTCATACATCACCACCTCGGCACGCTGGAGCCGGTCACGAGCCCGCAGAGTCATCAGATCGACCGGGCCGGGACCGGCGCCCACAATGGACACAAACCCCTGACCGGACGGCCGCAGGGCCTCAGCTTGCATCGCAGCCATCCGGTCCCTGGTGAAACACCAGATCGGCCACAGGCTGGCCGCCGACCAGATGCTGATCGATGATGCGGTCCATGTTGGCCGGGGTGACGTTGTAGTACCAGACGCCATCAGGCTGCACACACATGACCGGTCCGCCCTTGCAGGCGGCAAAGCAGCTCACCCGGCTGCGCTTGACGCGCATCTCGCCCTCGTGCAACCCCGCTGCCTTGAACTTGTCGCCCAGACTGTCATACAGGTGCTGGGAGGCGCCATCTTGCGTGCAGCGCGTCCCGGTGCAAATCAGCAGGTGGCGTTTGTAGTTGCCAATTTTTGGCTTGACCACCTCGTTCATGCTTCAGATTCCTCGGTGCTGGCCGCGTCTTCCTTGAGCGCAACTTCTTCTGCCGGCGTCATGAGCACGGCCTCGATATAGTCTGCTGGCAGTTTGTGCCGCAGCGCCAGTGCCGCAATGCTTTCGCCCTCGGTATGGTCAGCCTTCAGGTTTTCCATCCAGCCCAGCAAGCCGGTGGACAACGAACGTCCAGGCCTTTCGCCCTGGCGGGTACTGCCGTCGCCATGCAGCTCGTACTTGTTGGCGTAACCGCGCGGAGTCACCATCAAGCCGTGACGGATAAAGGTGTTGCTGTTGCCAATCAACACCGTCGTCAGCATGCCGATGTCGCAGTCCGACATTTTGTCCAGTGTGGTGAACTCAATACGCTCGCGGCGTCGATACGCTGACTTGACCACCGCCACCGGTGTGTCTGGCCTGCGGTGCCGAAGAAAAAGTCGCTGCGCTTCCACGATTTGCTGGGTACGCCGGCCGCTTTTGGGGTTGTACAAGGCGACCACAAAGTCAGCGGCGGCTACCGCGTCCAGGCGGCGGGCTATCACTGGCCAGGGCGTGAGCAGGTCGGACAGGGAAATCGAGCAAAAGTCATGTGTGAGCGGCGCACCCACCAGCGCCGCGCAGGCGTTGATGGCCGACGCGCCCGGCACGACTTCAACCTCCACGTCAGACTCGGGCGTCCAGCCAGCTTGAAACAGCACCTCGTAGGTGGGCCCGGCCATGCCGTACACGCCGGCATCGCCGCTGGAGATCAGCGCCACCTTCTTGCCTTCGCGGGCGCTGGCCAGCGCATGCACGGCACGGTCTAGTTCTTCGGTCATGCCCTTGCGCACGACTTCCTTGCCTTCCAGCAAATCAGCCACCAGCTTGATATAGGTGACATAACCGACCACCACGTCAGACTCGGCAATGGCTGCGCGCGCACGGTGCGTCATGTGGTCGTGGCTGCCGGGGCCAATGCCCACCAGCATGATTTTTCCTTGCGGGCGGGTCATGGGTTCACCGCCTTGCCGGCAGATGCAAGCGGCCTGGCGCGTTGAATCGTTGCCTCCATTACCGGACGCAGCCAGCGCTGGAACGCCGCGCCGCACACCATCCCCATCGACACCCAGAAAGACAGTGACAGCCAGGTGGTGGCCCAGATGAACTGCGTGCCGAGTTCGCGCAATTGCGCCTGAGCCTCACCGCTAAAACCGGCCAGCGGGTCAGCGCTGATGTGCGGCGCACCCACGACAAAAGGCAAGGCCAGCCACGCTGCCGCTGCCGCCCAACGCCATGCACCCCGCAGACCGGCCAGCGAAACACAGGCCAGCGCTGCGCTGCCTGCCGCCAGCATCCACCAACCCTGGCGAGAGCCCAGGCGGGCCGCGTCCATGCCGGGAATCTCGGCATGCAAGCCGAGCGAGGGCCAGAAATGGAAACTGAGCCAGCCTGCAGCCGCCACCAGCAAACCCAGCGGCAGGGAACGCATTACCGTGCCGCGCCACAGGCAGACACCCATGACGGCATACACCAGCAGCGCCATGCTGAAGGCATGGAGGACATTGGCCACCCAAGTCCATGCATTGCGCTCGACACCATCTGCCGGTGACCATGCCTCTGCCGTGCCGTGTTCATCATGTGAAGACGCAACACTTTCGGCGTGGACATGCGTCATGGTGGCGGCTGGTGTTGCCAGCGCGTCCGGTGCTTCGGCCTTTTGCCCCTCATACACTTCGGCGGCATGAACAATCGGCACGGCCTGCCACTGCTGCACACCGGACTGCACACTGCCAACCATCATTGCGGCTACCAGTGCGGCCCAGATCAATCGTTGAAAAATCATGGTTGATTCCTTGGTTCAATGGCAAGGCTTGACGGTGACGTGGCGCACGTCATGCGCGGCGTTGTGCGCCAGTGGGCTTTCGGCAAACGCCACGCCGTACAACACCACCAGCCCCAGGGCGGCACCCGCGGCAAGTTGCAGCAACAGGCTGCGGGTTGCACTGACAGGCAACAAAGCAGGAGAGGCAGAAGAGGCAGATGTGTTCATGGGTTGCTCCATTTCGGGGTTAAAAAAGCTGAAGAAATTAATGTGAAAAACGATGGCAGCGGGCCAGTGACACCGTGGCGTTGCGTCCGTCAGTGCCCCGGCACTTGTGCTTTTCCACCAGCAATGCCGTGCCGGGAAGCACTTGCCCTGCCGCCGATCCGGCCAGCAAGGCAGCAGCTTCGCTGACTGACGGGCTGCCGGTGTACATGCGCACCGTCTCGGACGGGTTGGGCACGGGCACAGCGGCCAGTTGCGCGGGGGTGTAGAAGTTCAGCGTCCAGCCGTGTTTGGCAGCCAGGGCCAGCAGCCCCGGCTCGTCAGCCTTGAGGTCGATGCTGGCGGCTGCCGCCACGTCGGCCAGACGCGCACCCGCCAGCGCCAGCGCCTCGTCCAGCGCTTGCTCTAGCGTCGCCAGCGGCGTGCCACGGTCGCAGCCCAGACCGACGGCAATGCGCTTCGCCTCAGCGCTCATGCGGCTTGCGGGGGGCGGTAGACCACCAGACGCTCGTTGAGCTGTTGCCAGCGTTCAGCTGTCACTGGCGCATGGGTGATCCACAGCACCGCCTTGAAATGATTCAGATCAACGTCTTCAAAACGCTCGAATTTGTGAATGGTGGACGGCAATGGCGTGGGCCGCGTCCACCAGTTCGGGCTGCCCGCTTCCTGCACCACGGCCACCGGCTCGCCATTGACGACATGGGCCGAGACGCGGGTGATGTTGATCTTGGGCGCTTCGACCTTCCAGCCGAGTTCACGGCCCAGAATATCGACCGGAATGGTCTTGCCCACATCAGAAGCCGTGGTCAGCACGGCAGTGGCACCCAGCAACCCGGCCACCTGCTCGGCCATGGCGTTGGCGCCCCCCACATGGCCCGACAGCACCGGAATCACAAACTGCCCCGCATCATCGACCACCAGCACACCGGGGTCTTCGTCCTTGCTTTTCAGGTGCGGCGCAATCAGCCGCACCACGGCGCCCAGCGAGACAAAGAAAACAACCTGGTCAAACTCGGTGAAAAGCGTAGCGATTTCGTCGCGAAAAGCACCGCTGTAGGCGCGCACCGGGTTGGGCAAGCCGGCCATGAGCGGCGCGAATTTTTCCGCCACGCAAACGCTGGCTTGCGGCATTCGACGTGCCAATCCGGCGGTTTGCTGCGCACCGTGTTTGGTGATGGCGACCAGGACGATGCGCAGGGCGGCATCGTTGTCAGGCAAGGGGTTGATGGTCATCCTAAAGTTTCCTCTTCGATTTCAGTGCTTGTTTTCTTGCGGCAGCCGCGCTGCATGTCGCCGCGCACGCGGCCCGGGTTCTTGACCAGCAGCAACGACAGGTAATTGACCTGCGTGCCTTTCAGTTCGGCGACGTCGTGAACAATCCGCTCGACCGGCGAGCCGGCTTTTTCAATGAAACGGCTGTGTGCCAGCAAGCCCCGGCGCGCCAGCAGATCGATCAAATCGTCCAGCAGCGGCTTGACCTTCATCAGCACCAGCGTGTCAAAGTCGTCCAGCATTTTTTCGACCGCCGCAATGCCATAGGCAGCGGGCACGATGGCGATGGTGTCGTCCTGCTCCGACAGCGGCAGCTGCAGCCGGGCGCAGGCCGCGTTAAAGGACGTGACACCCGGAACGATGTCGATGCGTGCCTCGGCATCAAGCTCGCGCAGCACCCGGGCCAGGTAGCAAAAGCTGGCGTAGGTAGAAGCGTCGCCTTCAACCAGGAACAGCACGTCCTGGCCCGTTGCCAGCAGTGCCTTGACGGTTTCGGCAGCCTTGAGCCAGTGGCGGGCGAGTTTTTCCACATCGTGTGTCATGGGAAACAGCAGCGGCTGGTGCTGCGCAGGCAGCGCCAGCCCGCCGCGCAGTGCAATGTCAAGCGCGTAGCTTTCCTTGCGCAGGCTGCGCACCGGGTAGGTCCACACTGCGTCGGCACGCTCGAGCAAAGCCCAGGCGCGGCGCGTGATCAAACCCGGGTCGCCGGGGCCCAAAGACACGCCAAACAAGCGGCCCGGCGCAGGCACGGCAGCAGTATGCAGTTCAGTCATCGCTTTTCTCCCTGGAGGCGGCTTGGGGCGCGATGGCCTTTTGCGCGCACACCAGCCACACCGGGTTTTCGGCCGCCATGCGGTTCATGTGCAAGATCGGCTTGCTGCGTGAGGCTTGCAACTGCAAAACGTCCCAGGCCACACCCAGCGACTTGAGCGTCTCGACGGCGGTGGCCAGGTTTTCCAGCGTGACGAAATTCATTACCAGCCAGCCCTCGGGCCTCAAGCGCTGCAATATCAGGCCGATCAGTGCAGCCAGTTCGCCACCCGAGCCTCCGATGAACACGGCGTCCGGGTCGGGCCAGTGCTGCAAACCGTCGGGTGCCTTGCCATGCACCAGCGTGTGGTTGCTGACGCCAAGTGCCCGGCGGTTGTCGCGCACATTGGCGCCGTCGTCGATATTTTTCTCTATCGCGTAGACATGTCCCTGGCTGCACAGCCGCGCGGCCTCCAGCCCCACGGAGCCCGAACCCGCGCCAATGTCCCAGACCACGCTGCTGGCACGCAATTGCATGCGGGCCAGCGACACGGCGCGCACTTCCTGCTTGGTGAGCAGGCCTTTTTCGGGGTAGCGTTGTTGGTAGCGGGCATCGGGCAGGCCCAGCAGCACGGGCTCGGGGCGCAAGGACGTGCGCCAGAGCAGCACCACGTTCGGGTCGGCAAACGGCATCTGCGCAGCAGCGCTGATGCGCATGCCGCTGACAATGCGTTCCTCGGGCTGGCACAGGCGTTCAGCCACGGCCATCTCGAAATCATCGGCCAGGCCCTCGGTGACCAGCATGCGCGCAATACAGTCCGGCGTGTTGGTGGGGCTGGTCAGCACGGCCAGGCGGTCATTCTGGCGAATATCGCGCAGCAGCGCATACAGGCCGTGGCTTGGCTCGCCGCCTTCTACCCAGTCGCCGGCGTCCTTGCTGTGCACCGATGAAAACTTCATGTCCTGCCACGGCAGGCCCAGCCGGGCGCAGGCCAGTTGCAGCGTCGAGACATTGGGCATGACCTCAATCGCTTCGATGCACAGGCGCGACGCCAGGTAGGCGGCGATGCCGTGGCACAGCGGATCGCCGGTGGCCAGCACCACCACGCGCTGGTGTTCGCTTTGGGCGGTACGAATCCACTCGGGAACCTGCGACAGCGCACCTGTCAGGTCGCGCTGCAGGGCGGATGGATCCATCTGCCCTGCCAAAAGCTGCAGTGCACGCGTGCCGCCAATCACCAGTTGCGCTTGCGCCAGGTGCGCCAGTGCGGTGCGGCTCAGGCTGGCGATGCCGTCGTCGAGCACGCCGATGATGCGGCATTTTTCAATCAGGTTTATCGTTTCGGAATTCAAGGGGCCTCCGCTATCTTGCGACCGTCAAAGTCGCAAACCAGCACTTTCAAATCAAATTTATCGGGATAACGCGCTTGCAGGGTCTGGATCACACGCTGGGCCAGCGCCTTGTGAAAGGCCGCACCCAGACCGAGCGCATCCATGCGTTCACCGGCATAACGCGCGGTTTCGTTTTGGCGAATGGCATCGCACACCTCGGACTCGGCGCCCAGGCTGGCCGCAATGTCGGCCAGCAAGCCGGTATCAACCTCGGCACGGCCGGCGTGGGTGATGGTTTCGCCCTGCGCTATCTTGGTCAGCTTGCCGACCATGCCGCCAATCACCACCTGTTTCAAACCGGCCTTGACCGCCGCGCTCATGGCGTAGCGCAAAAAGTCGCCCATCTGCACAAAAGCCGGTTCAGGCAAATGCGGCATTTCGGCCATCACGAACTTCTCGGTGCGCCCGCCCGTGGTCAGCACCACCACGCCATGGCCCAACGTGCCCGCCACCTGCACGCCCTGCACCACGCTGGCGCGGTAGGCGGCTGTCGAGTACGGTTTGACGATGCCCGAGGTGCCCAGAATGGAAATTCCGCCCAGAATGCCAAGCCGCGCGTTCAGGGTTTTTTTGGCCATTTCCAGCCCTTGCGGCACGGAAATGCAAACTTCAAACCCGGTTTCTTCCAGCAATTCCCCTGCGGCAGCCTGTACGTTGGCCGTGATGTTGCGGCGCGGCACCGGGTTGATCGCCGGCCCCCCCACCGCCAGACCCAGGCCGGGCATGGTCACCGTGCCCACGCCAAATCCGCCGGTCAGCAACACCTGGCCGGGCAGGTCACGGCGCAGTGTCACGTCGGCAGTAAGGTGCGCTTTGTCGGTGCAGTCCGGGTCGTCGCCCGCGTCCTTGATGACCATGGCATGCGCCGTGTCTGCATTGACAGCGCCGTCCAGCACGTCAAACGTCACCAGGTCGCCGTTGGGCAAAAGGCATTCAATGCGCCCAGGCACCTGTCCGGTCAGCAGCCCCAGCGTGGCGGCACGCGCCGCCGCAGCCGAACACGCGCCGGTAGTGAACCCGGTGCGTGTGCCGCGTGGCGCGTTTTTTTCCATCATGCAGACGCCTTGTGCAGCACCTCTTGCGCCTCGGCCAGCCCGAGCAGCGCATGAATCGCAGCCACTACCAGCGTCGAGCCGCCTTTTCGGCCGCGAATCACGATCCACGGCACGGCGTTTTCCAAGGCCATCAGGTCTTTCGATTCCGCCGCCGAAACAAATCCAACCGGCATGCCCACCACCAGCGCCGGGCGCGCGCCCTCGTCATGAATCAGCCGCACCAGCTCGATCAAAGCCGTGGGCGCATTGCCGATGCCCACGATGGCGCCATCAACCAGACCCAGCCGGTGCGCCTTGCGCATGGCCTGCACGGCGCGGGTCGTGCCTTCAGCCTTGGCGGCCTCGATCACATCGGCGTCCGAGATGAAGTGGTGCGTGGCCATGCCGAAGTGGCCCAGTCGCGGAGCCGAGAGGCCAACGCAAATCATCTCCACATCGGCCACCACGCGTGTGCCGCGTGACAGCACAGCCGCCACGCCAGCCGCAACCGCCTGCGGATGAAAGTCGGTCATGCCGTTGAAGTCAAAGTCGGCATTCGCGTGGATCATGCGACGCACGATGGGCCACTGGTCCGATGTGTAGCTGTGCGATGACACTTCACGGTCAATCACGGCAAAAGAATCGTGCTCAATAGCCCGGCCTGCAGCCGTGAGCTGCTCGGTGACGATGTTGGCATGGCTCATGAGTGAGCCACTTCGTGCGGATGGGCGTGGTCATGCGGATGCGGATGCGGATGCGGGTGCGGGTGCGGGTGCGCATGAATTTGAATCGTGGCCTGGGCAGGAGAATGCGCATGTTCATGGGCATGGTCGTGCGCGTGATCATGGTCGTGGTTGTGCGCAACGGCGTCGTCGTGGTGGTGGCCACCCATGCCGTTTGCGACCCCGAACTCGCGGTATTTGCAACCATCGCACGGCATGCGTGACGCGGTGACGCCACTTTTCAAGTCATTCACCCGCTCTTCCAGCAGTTCAAAAATTTCCCGCTCAAAACCGAAGTAGTCGGTTGAGGTGAACCGGATGGTCGGGTACTGGATTTTCAGATTGTCGACCTGCCGGGTGATGCGCTCGACCAGCGTGCCGTTGAACAGGTAGTAAGGCAGCACCACCACCTGCGTCATGCCGAGCAGGCTTTGCCGCTGCACCGCTTTTTCAAGGCGCGGCCAGGTGATGCCGGTGAAGGCCAGATCGACCAGTGGATGATCGGTTTCCTCCATCAGCCAACGCGCCATCTTGGCCATTTCGCCATTGGCCTGCCGGTCTGACGAGCCACGCCCCAGCATCACCACGCCGGTGGTCGTCGGGTCCGGCATGTCCAGCACTTTCATCGCACCCTTCAGGCGGCGTTTGACAATCGACAGGATGTGATCGCACGCCGTCAGGTGCGGTGCGTACAAGAACTGCACCCCCGGAAACTTCAGCCGCGCACCATCGATAGCCTGCGGAATGTCCATCTTGACGTGCCCGGCGGCATTCAAAATCAGCGGCACCACCATCACGCGCTGCGAGCCGCTGGCGGCGCGGCGCAGGCCTTCGCTCATGGTAATTTCGGAAAACTCGATGAAGCAAATCTCGATGCGCCAGCCCGGCTGACGCGCCCGCCACTGCTCCGCGAACGCTTCAATCTCGTCGTTGCCTGATTTTTCGCGCGAGCCGTGGCCCACCAGAAGAATGGTGTCTGCTGTCATGTTGTCTCCGGAAGATTGGGGGATGTATCGGTTGTCAAACCGGTGCTGGCGCGCCGGAATTTGTGCGTGAAGCTGGCGTCGTAAAGCTTCGACTTGGCCAGTGTTTGCCAGTGCCGGGAACCCAGCGTCGGGCTGGCGATGATCATTGACTGGCTGACGATTTTGGCGTCGCGGCACAGGCCCTGAATGGTGGCCACAGTGCCCCGGATGATTTTTTCTTCGTCCGGCCAGCTGGCCTTGTGAACCACCACCACCGGCGCATCAGGCGACCAGCCGGCCGCCGTCAACGCTGCCGTGACACGCCCCATCAGCGTGATGCTCAGGAAAATGCACAGCGTGCTGTGGTGCGCTGCAAGCGCTTCGAGCGATTCGCCTTCAGGCATCGGCGTACGCCCTTCCACCCTGGTAAATATCACGGTCTGGGTGACTTCAGGCAGGGTCAGGCTTTCGACCGCGGCTGCAGCCGAAGCCATGGCCGACGACACGCCCGGCACCACGGCAATCGGCACGCCGGCCGCGTCCAGCGGCTGCACCAGCTCAATCAGCGCGCCATACAGGCCCGGGTCGCCGGTCTGCAGGCGCACCACGGTCCGGCAGCGCCCGGCCTGCAAGATCAGCCAGGCCGACATCTGCTCCAGCGTCATGTCCTTGCTGTCGGCGATCACGCAGCCCGCCGGTGCCCAACGCGTGGCGGCTTCGCTGACCAGGGAGCCGGCAAACAAAATGGCGCCCGCGCGCTCGATCAGCGCCCGGCCCTTCACGGTGATGAGTTCCGGGTCACCCGGCCCTGCACCCACAAACCACACAGTGCCGCCGCTCATGACACCAACGCTGAAAAACGTTGCCTCAACATATCGTCTCCTCCACGCCCATCGCGCGACAGATTAAATGGGTGTGATGAAGCGAAGGGAGGAAAAAAGGAGAAAGAAGGCGAAGCCGCAAAAGCAACGGATGCCGGTGCAAAAATGCCCGAAACCGCTGTGGACTGACGCCTGCTGACCCTTGCCCATCGCAAGATCACGCGCAAAAAATCAGGCCGGTCTCCGGGCTCACGAGTGAACAAGCACAAAGCTTGTTTGCCGGATCCCCTTCCCATGCGTTGGCACAGTGGTGATGGATCTGGCTTTGACTCGTTTACCGTTGCGAGGGCAGCGTCGGAATGGCGTGGATTAATGACTAACCCGTGCGCACCGACTTCCCGTTTAAGCCTGCAAACCGAAGTCTGCAGGCCACCTGAAGTTCTCTTTCAGTTTAGCACCCGAAAATTGAGTTTTCTGAAAATCAGGTTCGTAAAGTGCATGGGGCATGGCTGAGCAGAACGAAAAACTAGATTCGGGGCAAAGCCAGCCATTGCCCGCCCAAGTGAAGCACGGAAATGCGGTGGTCAAACACGTTCTCAACGGCCCGGTGCGTCGCGACGTCGGCGCAGGCGCCCTGGTGCGTGACGCGGCCCTTGTCCATCACCACCAGCGCATCGGCCTGCAAGGCGAAAGAAATTTCGTGCAGCACGCTGACCACAGTCTTGCCGCTGGCGACCAGATGACGCACCATCAATAGCCAATCGGTCTGGTGCGGCGGGTCAAGGTTGGCCAGGGGCTCGTCCATCAGCAGCACCGCAGCCTCGACCGCCAGCGCGCGCGCCAGCAGCACGCGCTGGCGCTCTCCACCCGAGAGCTGGCCCAGCGCCCTGCCGCGCCAGTCCCAGGCCTGCGTCGCGCGCAGGGCACGCTCGACGGCGGCGTGGTCGGCGGGGCTGGGCGGCGCCAGCCAGGCCTGGTGCGGCAGGCGACCGAGCATGGCCACGTCGTACACCGTCAGGTCGTCGGCCGAGCTTTCGTTCTGGCCCAGCCATGACAGTTGCCTCGCCCGATGGCGTCCGCGCATCGCGGCCATCGACTGGCCCAGCAATGTGACTTCGCCGCTGTGCGGCAGCAATCCCGCCAGCACCCTGAGCAGCGTTGATTTGCCCGCGCCATTGGGGCCGACGATGCTGGTCCAGCGGCCATGAGGCAACGCCAGGTCAATGCCATGCAAAATTTCATCATTTCCGAGCTTTGCGCTTATGGATCGGGCATTTATAGCTATTGAATCCATAGCGACATCGACTGCCGGAGCCGTCACAGTCCGTTCCCCCGCCCGGTATTTCTGTGCATCAGCCAGAGCAAATAAGTGCCACCGAGAACGGCGGTCAGCACGCCGACCGGCAACTCCTGCGGCGCCACCAGCCACCGGGCCAGGATGTCGGCGCCCGTGAGCAGCACCGCACCCGTCAGGCTGGCCAGGCCGATCAGGCGGCCGTGCGTGGTCTTGACGACGGAGCGCACCAGGTGCGGCGCGGCCAGGCCGACAAAGGCGATCAGCCCGGTTTGCGCCACCGCCGTGCCGGTGGCCAGCGCCAGCACCGCCACCAGCGCCGCGCGCATCTGCGGCAGAGGCAAACCCAGGCTGTGCGCGGTCGATTCGCCCAGCGCCAGGCCGTCGAGCGCGTGGCTCATCATCCAGGCAGCGAGCATCATCACGGCAAACACCGCCGCCATGATGGCGCAGGCACTCCAGCCGACAAAAGCGGTGCTGCCCAGCATGAAAGACTGCATCGCCTGCATGATTTCAGGTGTGAGCAGCAGGATCAGCGACGTGACGGCGCCCAGCACCACACCCACAATCACGCCCGCCAGCAGCAGCCGCAGCGTGTGCTGCACGCCCTTGGCCAACACCAGCGTGAGCAGCACGGCGAGCACGGCGCCAACAAAGGCGGCCCCCGTCAAGCCGAGGCGCGCCAGCCAGTGCGTGGCCAGCGGCGACATGCCAAACAGGGCCATTGCCAGCGCCACGCCGAGCGAGGCGCCCGACGCGCTGCCAAGCAAATACGGATCGGCCAGCGGGTTGCGAAACAGGCCTTGCGCCACCGCGCCGGCCAGTCCCAGCAGCGCACCGGCAAGCCAGGCGCCCAAGGTGCGCGGCAGGCGGATTTCCGACACGATCAGCAACGCCTGTGCATCGTTTTGCATGTTCAGCACGCTGTCAAAACCGGTGCTGCCCACGCTCATGCCGAGCAGCAGCAAAGCCACCGACGCGACCGCCAAACCGATCGCCAGCCAAAACGCCTTGCGGTGCTGGCGGGTGAAGGTCAGGCTCATCCAGCGCCTGCGTTGTCGGCGATGCACTGGGCCATGATGCGTGCCGCTTCAGCCATGCGTGGACCGGGCCGCACCAGCACATCGGATTGCTCGGGGTTGAAGAGGCAAATGCGCTGATCGCGTATCGCTTTGATGGCGCCCCAGCCGGGATACGCTTTCATGGCATCGGCGTTGCGGCTGCTCACCATGATGAGGTCCGGATTGGCGCGCACCACGAATTCCGGGTTGATGCGTGGAAACGGTCCCAGTGCGGCGGGAATGATGTTTTTCACGCCCAGCCGGGTCAGCGTTTCGCCCATGAAGGACGACTCGCCGGCGGCATAAGGCCCGCGGCTGACTTCAAAGTACACGCGGGTGTTACGGACCTTGGCCGGCAGCGACTGCGCGGCCGCCGAAACGCCGCTGTCGATGATGCGCCAGACTCGGCCAGCGCCCGCAGCGTCGGGAATATCGAGCAGCGCGCCTAGCTTTTTCAGAACGCGCTGCACATCGGCATGGGTCTTGGGCTCCAGCGCCACGACCTTCAGGCCCAGCGATTCCAGGCGTTGGCTGGCGCGCGATGAAGTGGCCAGGACCACCACGTCGGGTTTGAGCGCGACGATGGCCTCGATGTTCGGGTCCAGTCCACCGCCTACTCCAGGCAGGCTTTTGACACTGGCCGGGTAATTTGAATAGCGGTCCACTCCGACCAGACGCTGGCACTCCCCAAGCGCGCAGATGCTTTCAGTCAGCGAAGGCAGCAGGCTGACAATGCGCTGCGGGCTTTGCGCCAGGGTGACGCTGACGCCTCTGTCATCGGTGAGTTGCAAGGCGTGGGCCGGGGCCAGCACGGCCAGGCTGAGCAGCAGGATGAAAGCTGTGGTGAAAGTTTTCATCCTGCTAGCCCTCACCCCAGCACTTTCCCGGAGGGAGGAAAAGCAAGATAAATCCTTCATGCTTAGCCTTTAAGAGTGAGCGGTAAACCGGCCGCCATGAAAGTGACACGCTGGCAAGCCTGCGCCACGTCCTGGTTCATCAGTCCCAGCGCATCGACAAACGCCCGCGTTTCGCGCCCGAGCGGAATCACACCCAGGCCAATTTCGTTGCCGACCAGCACGACCGGGCCGGCGGCGTTTTCGATTGCTCTTAAAAGCATAGCTACTTGCGCCCGTGGATCGTGCGCCAGAGCCTCATTTTGCTTGGAATTCTCCATTGGCATGAGCAAATTGGTCAGCCACAGCGTCAGGCAGTCCACGACAACGAGGGTTTGCGGCTGGCTATGACGGGCCAAGGTTGGGCCCAGCGCCAGCGGCTCTTCCACGGTTTGCATGCCCGGCACCCGCTCGGCACGGTCGGTCTGGTGGCGCGCGATGCGCTCGCGCATTTCGGCGTCCCAGGGCTGGGCGGTGGCGATCAGCACCGCTTGATGCGCCGGCGACTGCGCCAGCCAGCTGCGCGCGAGCAACTCGGCGCGGCGCGACTTGCCGCTTTTCTGGCCACCCAAAATCAGTTCGCTGCGGGCAGCGGACAGCATTTCATCCATGGGCTGCATCCCAACCCAGGATGAACTTGTGCAGCTTTTCCACGCCTTCGGTCAGCGCGGCCGGGCCGGGCTGCAGGATTTCGGACGACTTGATCTCGAACAGTTGATTATTTTTGACAGCCGGTACGCTCTCCCACCCAGGACGGGCGGCGACCAGCTCGGGCCGGAATTTCTTGCCGCACCAGGAGCCAAAAATGATGTCGGGCGCGCGCTGCACAATTTCCAGCCCGTCGGCAATGATGCGCCCCTTGCCCATCGGTTCTTTTGCCAATTCGGGAAAGCAGTCGTCGCCGCCGGCAATGCCGACCAGCTCGGACACCCAGGCAATGCAGCTGATGTGCGGGTCGTGCCATTCCTCGAAAAAAACCCTGGGGCGGCGCTTGAGTGAGCGCGCCGCCTGCTCGATGTCCAGCAGCCGCTGCTGCATCTGCCCGATCAGCAGCATGCCGCGCTCGACCTGCCCGACCATTGCGGCGAGCTGGTACATCATCGAGAAAATCTCGGCCACGCTGCGCTGGTTGAAGATGGTGACCTGGATGCCATGGCGAATCAGCTGCGCGGCAATGTCGGCCTGCAGGTCTGAAAAGCCGATGACGCAGTCGGGCTTCAAATCAACAATCTTGTCGATCTTGGCGCTCAGGTAGGCGCTGACCTTGGGCTTTTCCTCCCTGGCACGCGGCGGGCGCACGGTGTAGCCCGAGATGCCGACGATGCGGCGCTCTTCACCCAGCATGTACAGCCACTCGGTGGGCTCTTCGGTCAGGCAGACGATACGCTGCGGGCCATAGGCCGTGGTGTCTTTGCTGGCGGCCAGTGCGCGCCAGTCGTTTGCTGCTTCAGTCATGGTGTTCCTTTAAAAACAAGCGCGCCGCCGCAGCCGGGCTGGACGCAAACCAGGCATGGAAATAACTCGCCTTGACGGCGCCTGTCGAACCCGACACAAACAGGGCCTCGCCTTCGCCGCGCAAGGTGCGTCCCGGCGCAGCTTGGGTGCGGTTGGCGGCGGGTAGCGACGTTGCGCAGGTGGAATAGTGAAAGGTGTGGCCGCGCAAGGTGCCGCCCGGCATGTCAAGCTGCTGCGGCCCCAGCGCAGCCAGCCGCTTTTGCATCGTCACGCTGCCAGGCAGGACGCCCCACACCGGATTGCTGACGCCGTTGGCATCGATGATTTCATCAAACAAGGCCATCATGCCGCCGCACTCGGCCCAGACCGGCTTGCCGGCCTGAACGTGTGCGGTGATGCTGCTTTTCATGGCCGTGTTGGCACCCAGTGTTTCAGCATGCAGTTCGGGGTAACCGCCGGGCAGCCAAAGCGCGTCGCATTCCGGCAGTGAATCCTCTGCAAGCGGTGAAAAATAGGCCAGCTTGGCGCCCATTGACTGCAGGCAGTCGAGGTTGGCGGCATACAAAAAACAGAAGGCTGCATCGCGGGCGACAGCAATCGTCAGACCCTGCAATGCGCCTTCAGGAAACTTCTGCGCTGGTGCATCACCAGGCTGAAAGTCAACGGCCCAGGCTTGCAGGTCGTCGTCTGTCATCTGCCCCAGCCGCGTGCCCGCCAGTGCATCGGCCGCTGCATCCAGCCTGCCCATGGCATCGCCCAGTTCATGGTCCATGACCAGGCCCAGGTGTCGTTCGGGCAGCGTCAGGGCTTCATTGCGCATCAAGGCGCCCAGCCATTGGGCCGGGTCGCGCAGGCTGTCTTCCAGCATCACTGCGTGGCCGGGCGAGGCGACGCGGTTGGCCAGCACGCCGGCAAAATTCAAGCCTTCAATGTAATGCTGCAAGCCCCAGGCCAGCGCGCCAAAGGTTCCGGCCATGGCACTGGCATCAATCACCGCGACCACCTTCAAGCCAAAGCGCTGCGCCAGATCAGCCGCGCTCGGCTGTCCGTCAAACAGGCCCATCACGCCTTCGACAATGATGAGGTCAGCATCTTTCGCCGCATCGTGCAGACGCTGCGCGCAGTCCGCCTCGCCGGTCATCCACAGGTCGAGCTGATGCACCGGTGCGCCGCTGGCCAGCGCCAGCCAATAAGGGTCCAGGAAATCCGGACCGCACTTGAAGACGCGCACCCGCCGGCCCTGCCGCGCATGCAGCCGCGCCAGGGCGCATGCCACCGTGGTCTTGCCCTGGCCGGAAGCCGGAGCGGCAATAAGGATGGCAGGGCAGCGGGCGGTCATCCAGCTTACCGCTTGGGCTGGTAATTCAGCGTGACATACACGGCGCGTCCGGGCTGGTTGTAGCCATAAATCGTTTCATACTGTTTGTCGGTCACGTTGTTCAGCTTGGTCTGGACTTTCCACTCCTTGTTGACCACGTAATCCACATACAGGTCCGCAGTGGTGCGGCCAGCCAGTTCGCGCGTGTTGGCTGAGTCGTCAAAACTTTTGCCGGCATGCAGCAGGGAGCCACCAAAAGCCCACACACCCACCGAATAGTCAGCCCCCAGCGTGGCCAGATTGGCGCTGCGGCGCGCCAGTCGCTTGCCCGTCAGCTCATTGCGCGGGTCCATTGCATCAAGCGATGCATTGAGCGACAGCGGGCCAAAGCTGCCGTTGTAGGACAGGGTATAGCCATCAATCCGGGCACGCGGAATGTTCGAGGCAATCGTCGTATTGCTGATAAAACCGCGAATCTTGTTGTCGAAGTGGACCAGCTTCACCGTTTGCCCCGCATCACTCCAGGTCACGCCCAGGTCAGTGTTGCGGCCGCGTTCCGGCTGCAAGTTCGCATTGCCAAAATTGGGGAAATAAAGCTGATTGAACGACGGTGCGACAAAGCTGGTGCCGTAGGATGCGTTGACACGCCACTGCGGCGTGAGGGCAAAACCGTAGCCGCCGAAACCGGTGGTGCTTCCGCCAAATTGCGAATTCTGGTCGCGGCGCAGGTTGGCCTGCCAGCTGTGCGGACCCGCGCTGCCGTTCAAACCGGTAAAGTAAGACGATACAGTGCGGTCAGTGATTGTGTATTGGGTGCTGCTGTCAACTTTTTGCTCCAGACGCTCCACGCCTGCCAGCGCAACGCCTATGGGAGTGTCCACATCGTTTTGCCAGCTCAGCTGATTCTGGGTGGTTTTGAACAGGCTGGGCAAGAAGGAGGCGACCACTGCACGGCTGCTGTCCGATGCTTCGCTGTAGCGCAACTGGGTTTTCCAGCCGGGCAGCACGCGGCCTTCGACGCCCGTGCGGACCACACGTGACTTGCCTTTGTAAAAGGTATCGCGGTTGGGGCCATCGTCGGTGTGGCTGGTGCTGTTCGACGCCAACAAACCGGCATCGATTTTCCAATCAGCATTTAATTGGTAAGCCACCGATGCGTTAAGTGAATCCTGGTCAAAGCCATCGGTATCGGGGTTGTAATTGCCAAACAGCACTTTAGGATTGGTGGCTGAAAATCCGGCCTCGCGGGTCTTTTGCAAGCCAAGCGAATAGGTCACCGGTCCACTGCCACCACTGACACCGGCCGTTACCTGGCGATGCGCATAGCTGCCCAGCGTCAATGAAGCATACGGGTTGAAACCCTGAACACCCTTGCGCAGGAACACCTGCACCACGCCACCCACAGCTTCGCTGCCATACAGGGCAGACGCCGGACCTTTGAGGATTTCGATACGCTCGATCATGTCCACCGGGATGGTGTCCCAGCTCGGGCTGCCGGTGGTGGCCGAGCCAAAACGCACTCCGTCAATGAGCAATACCGTGTGCCGCGCTTCGGCGCCGCGGATGTTCACGCTGCTGTTTTTCCCAAGCCCGCCATTGGCGCTGAACTGAATCCCAGGAACGCGGGCCAGGATTTCAGGAAGCGTACGGCCGGTGGATTTTTCTATATCAGCACGGTTGATGATCACCACGTCACTGACCAGCTCGTCAGCCCGCTGGGCAGTTCGGGAGGCAGTGACGACCATTTCCTTGAGTTGAGGCGCTGTTTGCGTTTGCGAAAAAGACGGAAATACAGCAGCCAAAGCCAAAGGCAGCGCGGCCATACGCACGTTGGAAATACAGATTTTCATGGGATCAAGCTATCAACAAAATGCTCTCACTGGGTTCCCCGCCAGTGCATGAGCGTTAAGAACACGCCAGTTCGTTTAAAAAAACGTGCGTGTCCACCTTGTTGGCCGGTATCCGGGCTCGCGGAACTGCTTTCATCGCCTTCCCAAACGCGTGTTCAAAACGCTCAGTGGCTCATGATGAAAACTGAAAGAGACCCTGACTTGCTCAGTGCACTGCATTCGTCCGTTTACCGTTGCGGGGGCAGCGCAGGTTAAAAGTCGCAGCGCTTGGCAAACCGGTTGTACGGCGCTCATGACGTTGACTTCCCCCTGCTTCCCGTTGAACTGCAGCATGTGAACCATGCGGCGAGCACCAACAGCGGGCATTCTACGCGGCAAAATACGCCTGACCCTACAATCGCAAATGCCATGCTGAACCAACACCCAATCGATCCCATCGACCAAATTACCGAACGCGTAGAGCAGCTTTTGCTGCGCTACGAGCAATTGCAGCGCACCAACGCCCAGCTGCTCGAACAGGTCACAGCCTTGTCGCACGAGCGGGACTCGCTCAGGTCCCGTCTCAGTGCGGCCCGTGCCCGCGTGGATGCCCTGATCGAACGCCTGCCCGAAACCACCGACTCCGTTGTCAACCCCTTTGTGGACCCTGCGCGATGAAACAGCTAGAAGTGCAAATCATGGGCCAGAACTACATGCTGGGCTGCCCGGAAAACAGCGAAGCGCGTCTGCGTGAAGCGGTTGAAACCGTCGATTCGGCCATGTGCAAGATCCGTGATGCCGCCAAGGTGAAGGCACGTGATCGGATTGCCGTCTTGGCGGCACTGAATCTGGCTTATCAATTGCTGGAGCCTGCGCCCCCCATGCCTGAGCGTGTCTTGCAGAATCCAGACCCGCTGTCCGATGCCGCTGATGGGGTGAGCGGTGCGTCCCGCGCGCAACTGCAGTCATTGCTTCAAAAACTGGATGCCGCGCTGGCCAGCCAGAATTTGGCAGCGTGACCTTTTCGGTCAGTCCTGCGGCCATCGAATCGCCGTATGGGCCTACAATTGACTTGTCTGCGGTGCGCGCCGGGCTTTATATTTCCTTGAACCAATGCTCCACGAGCACGGGCTTGGTAAATTGTCAAACAGGCGTGATCGTCTCGCGTCAGACGAACCCGAAGTTTGACTGCCCTCGCCCACCTGAACCCCGGTTCAGGATGACGGTCCGGTGGCATTCGCAGACACCTAATTTTTTTAACAAGACTTCTCGTTTCAGGCACTGCCGCTGTGACCCGAATACGGCGGCCGTCCTGTTTCACCAACGTTTGCTGCCTCGATGATTCTCGAACCTTTGCTGATCGCTGAACTGGCCGTGCTTGGCGTGGGAACCGGCTTCCTGGCTGGCTTGCTGGGCATTGGCGGTGGCATGCTGATGGTGCCGTTCCTCACCATCATCCTGGCCAATCGCGGGGTTTCGGCAGACCTGGCAGTGAAAATGGCCATAGCCACCTCGATGGCAACTATTATTTTCACGTCACTTTCAAGCGTGAGGGCGCACCACAAGCGCGGCGCCGTGCGTTGGGACATCGTCAGGCGACTGGCGCCCGGCATCGTGGCGGGCAGCATCATTGGCAGCCTGGGCGTGTTTTCACTGCTCAAAGGATCTTACCTGGCGATTTTCTTTGGCGTATTCGTGAGTTTTTCAGCCACCCAAATGTTTCTGGACAAAAAACCCAAAGCTACGCGCCAGATGCCAGGGACGGGTGGTCAGTTGGCCGCTGGAGGCATCATCGGCTTTTTGTCTGGACTGGTCGGCGCAGGCGGTGGATTTATCAGTGTGCCCTTCATGACATGGTGCAATGTTCGCATCCACAATGCCGTCGCCACCTCTGCGGCGCTGGGTTTTCCGATTGCCCTGGCCAATGTGCTGGGCTATGTCATCAGCGGACAAACCGTGCAGAACCTGCCGGCAAACTCCCTGGGCTACATCTGGCTGCCAGCGCTGGCTGTTGTTGCCACGTGCAGTTTCCTCACTGCACCACTGGGCGCCAAGTCAGCGCACAATATTCCGGTCGGCAAACTCAAGCGGGTATTTGCCAGTATCCTGTATTTACTGGCAGCCTACATGCTGTACAAAGGGCTGAGCAGCTTGAACTGAGGTTTGCATACCTTTATTCATTCGTCGGTGACGCAATGACGACCATGCCGTCTTCATCGGCATACAGCCAGTCTCCCGGATATATCCACACCCCCTGAACCTGGACGGCTATGTCCCGTTGCCCCTGCTGCTTTTTTTCAGTGGGCAGTGGCATGGCAGCGAGCGCACAAATTCCGATGTCGCACTGCGCAAGCTCGACAACATCACGCACGCAGCCGTCCACCACGATGCCCACCCAGCCGTTTTTAGCCGCTGCAGCGCCCAGGTTACCGCCAACCAGCGCGCGGCGAAGTGAAGCGCCGCCGTCAATCACCAGCACCCGGCCTTCCCCGGGGGAATCCACTGCATCCTTGACCAGTGAATTGTCTTCAAAGCACTTAACAGTCGACACAGGTCCGCTAAAACGGGCAAGTCCCCCAAAGTTTTTGAACACGGGCAGCATCACCCGGAATTGGCCCGAGACGTCGTTTTTATGAATATCGCAAAGATCAGAGGTTGCGAATGCAGGGGAAGGTATGGGGGTCATTTCGACTTCACCTTAAAAAAATGTTGAAAAATTTTCCGTATGTCCATGCCGCCGTATTCGGTTGACTTCGATACTCAGGCATTGATTTTTTGATTTTCATGGGTAAATCTTCCAAACGAAGCCGGAAATAAAGTGTTTTCCCGCTTTCAAACATGATTTTCTCCAGTAGCATGCGTTAAGCCACGGAGAAGTTGTTCTTCGGATGGCGATCTGTCCACTGTCTAGAAGGAATCAATCATGGCAACTGCACCAAAAGCGCCAGCAAAAAAAGCGGCTCCAGAAAAAACTGTCGCTGCAAAAAAAGCGGCACCTGCCAAAACGGCTGCCGCCAAAAAAGCCGGCCCGGCCAAAGAGGCTGCAACGGCCAAATCAGCAGAAAAGAAAGTCGCTGTGCCTGCCAAGAAGCGCACACCAAATCCAGCTTTCATGAAGGCGCTGACCTTGAGCCCCGAGTTGTCCGCAGTGGTCGGCGACAAGCCCTTGCCGCGTACTGAAATTGTGAGCAAATTGTGGGTCTACATCAAGGCCAACAATTTGCAGGACCAGGCGAACAAACGCATGATCAATGCAGACACGAAACTGCTTGCTGTTTTCGGCAAGCCACAAGTGTCCATGTTTGAAATGGCCGGCCTGATTGGCAAGCACGTCAAGTAAACGTCTACACACCAGCCATCCTAAAAGCCGCAATTCAGCGGCTTTTTTCATGCCTGTTTTTTGGGTTGCCAATAGGTGCCGACGCCGATCCGGCTGATTGCTTGCGCAGCTAGGGTAAACAAGGAGAAATGACGCACCAAAATCGGTCGGGACAGAAAATTATTGGCTAAGATTAAAAAAAGACTTGCGCATTTATTGCTACATTGCAATTGCTTCAGGTTAAGTTCAAGCGTTCTGGCACTGAAAAAATGTTGCCTGTCGAGCCAGCTGCAGTTTGTCCTTATATTCAATCATTTGCTGGCCCTGTCCCCCACGAACCAGACCAGTAGTTTTTCAAATCCATGCTGCGCTTTATTTTCACCCGCCTGAGCCTGATCATTCCTACCTTCCTGGGCATGACATTGCTGGCTTTTTTCCTGATCCGCATGGTGCCGGGAGACCCGATTGAAACCATGGCGGGCGAGCGCGGCATTGATCCGGCGCGCCATGCCCAATTACTCAAGGAGTTCGGCCTCGACAAGCCGGTGCTGGTGCAGTACGGCATCTATATCGGCCGGGTGCTCGAGGGAGACCTCGGCAAGTCGCTGATCACCCAGGAACCGGTCCTCAGCGAATTCATGACGCTGTTTCCGGCCACCATTGAACTGGCCGTCTGCGCCATTCTTTTCGCGCTGCTGATCGGCATTCCGGCCGGGATTCTTGCGGCTGTCAAGCGAAACTCCATCCTTGACCACGGCGTGATGGGCATTTCCCTGACGGGTTATTCAATGCCGATTTTCTGGTGGGGGTTGCTGCTGATCCTGCTTTTTTCAGTCCAGCTGGGATGGACGCCGGTGTCGGGCCGCATGTCCGTACAGTACTACATTGAGCCAACCACAGGTTTCCTGCTGATCGACTCGCTCCTGTCAGACGACAAGGGCGCCTTCTGGTCGGCGGCTTCGCACCTGATTTTGCCGACGATTGTGCTGGGTACCAATCCGCTGGCCGTCATTGCGCGCATGACGCGCTCGGCCATGCTTGAAGTGCTGGGTGAGGACTACATCCGTACTGCGCGCGCCAAGGGCCTGTCCAACCTGCGCGTGGTGGCCGTTCATGCCCTGCGCAACGCCTTGATTCCGGTGGTCACCGTGATAGGACTGCAGGTCGGCGTGCTGTTCACTGGCGCCATCCTGACCGAAACAATTTTTTCATGGCCCGGTGTCGGAAAATGGCTAATTGAAGCCATCAGCCGGCGCGACTACCCGGTGCTGCAGGGCGGCATCCTGCTGCTGGGCGCCATTGTCATGGCGGTCAACCTGCTGGTGGACATCACCTACGGCATCATCAATCCCCGCATCAGGCACCAGCGATGAGCACGGTTATTTTGAAAACGAAGCTTTCCAGCGGACCCGCCCCGGTCCATCCCTTGCGCGAATTCTGGAGCTATTTCAGCGCCAACCGTGGTGCCGTGATGGGTTTGGTTGTTGTCGTGACGGTGCTGCTGGTGGCCTTGTTTGCCCCGTGGCTGGCACCGCATTCCCCCAACATCACAGACAGCACTGTTTTCCTGCAGCCCCCCGCCTGGCAAGTGGGCGGCTCCTGGTCCTACCCCCTGGGCACCGACGCCATTGGCAGAGACATCCTGTCTCGCCTGATGTACGGCGCGCGGCTGTCGCTGGTCATCGGCCTGGCTGTGGTGGCGATATCGGTGGTGGTGGGCACCGTGCTGGGTCTGCTGGCCGGATTTTTCCGGGGTGTTTTTGAAATTGCCATCATGCGGCTAATGGACATCATCCTGACCCTGCCCAGTCTGTTGCTGGCCATTGTCATCGTCGCCATTCTGGGCCCCGGCCTGATGAATGCGATGCTGGCGGTGGCCATCGTGGTGTTGCCGCATTACGTGCGTATTACACGCGCAGCAGTTATTGCCGAAACATCCCGAGACTACGTCACCGCAGCCCGCATGAGCGGCGCGGGCCGGATGCGGCTGATGTTCAGCGAAATTTTGCCGAATTGCGCTGCGCCGCTGATCGTGCAGGCGTCACTTGGTGTTTCCACTGCCATTCTTGACGCTGCGGCGCTTGGCTTCCTGGGTTTGGGGGCGCAACCACCTTCACCCGAATGGGGCACCATGCTGGCGGATGCCCGTGAATTCGTGCTGCGCGCCTGGTGGGTCGTGACCTTTCCCGGGCTGGCCATCCTGATCACCGTTCTGGCCTTCAATTTGCTGGGCGACGGACTGCGCGATGCGTTCGACCCCAAACTCAAACGATGAATAAGATCTATATACACCCGATAGACCTCTTCGCAAGTAACAGCACGGAGAAGGCCTTGCCGGGCCGCAGGTGTTGTCCCCAGCGCGGGGATCCGGCTACACGCAGTGAGCCGAGAAGGGGCAGGATTTAAACATGGCTCTGCTTGAAATAGAAAACCTGTCCGTCGAGTTTCCCTCGCAAAACGGCGTGATGCATGCGGTGGACGGCGTCAGCCTGTCGCTGGAAGAAGGCGAAGTCCTGGGCATCGTCGGCGAATCCGGCTCCGGCAAAAGCGTTACCATGATGGCCCTCATGGGCTTGGTGGCCTTTCCAGGCCGGGTGCGCGCCGACAAGTTGCGTTTTGCCGGCCACGACCTGTTTTCACTGTCGGATGGCGAGCGCAGCAAGCTCACCGGCAAGGACGTGGCGATGATTTTCCAGGACCCGACCACCAGCCTGAACCCGTGCTTTACCGTCGGCTTCCAGATCACGGAGACGCTGCGCCTGCATCTGGGCCTGGACCGCAAGGCCGCCACACGCCAGGCCATCGAGCTGCTGGAGCAGGTTGGCATTCCAGCGCCCGAAAGTCGGCTCAAGGCGTATCCGCACCAGCTGTCAGGCGGCATGAACCAGCGCGTGATGATTGCCATGGCGATTGCCTGCAATCCGCGCTTGTTGATTGCCGACGAGCCGACCACCGCCCTCGACGTGACCATCCAGGCGCAAATCCTTGATCTGCTGCGCAGCCTGCAAAAGGAACGTGGCATGGCGCTGGTGCTGATCACCCACAACATGGGCGTTGTGTCCGAGATGGCGCAGCGCGTGGCCGTCATGTATGCCGGCCAGATCATGGAAGAGCAAAGCGCCCACGCCTTGTTCAACAGTCCCCAGCATCCCTACACCGAAGCATTGCTGGCCGCGCTGCCCGAGCGCAGCGATGGCAACAGCCGGCTGGCGACTATTCCCGGCATGGTGCCCGGCCTCTACGACCGGCCAACCGGCTGCCTGTTTGCACCGCGCTGCGCCTACGCCACCGAGCATTCGCGAACCGTGCGCCCGGCGCTGCGCGCCTGGCAGGACGGCATGGTGCGCTGCCACTATCCGCTGGGCGACCCCGGCAGGGAAGCGGCCATGGCGCACGACAACCCCATGCCGGAAACCGCACGATGAGGAGCCCAGCCCCAGTGACCGCGCCCGTGGTCGAAGCCAAAAACCTCAAGCGCGTCTATGAAATCCGGCGTGGCTTCATGGCCAGGCCCGATCTGCTTCAGGCTGTCGGCGGCGTGTCGTTCACCGTCCACGCCGGCAAGACGCTGGCTGTGGTCGGTGAATCGGGCTGCGGAAAATCAACGCTGGCGCGCATGGTGTCGCTGATTGAAACCCCAAGCAGTGGCGAACTCAGCATCACCGGCGTCGATGCGGTGCACGGTTCAGACGAACAGCACTTGAAGCTTCGCAAGGCGGTTCAACTGGTGTTCCAGAACCCCTACGGATCGCTCAACCCGCGAAAGAAAATCGGTGCCATTCTGGAAGCACCGCTTGAAATCAATACGCCCCTGACGGCGCCCGAGCGGGCCGAAAAAGCGCAGGCCATGCTGGCACTGGTCGGCCTTCGGCCCGAGCATTACGACCGTTATCCGCACATGTTTTCCGGCGGTCAGCGCCAGCGTGTCGCCATTGCCCGCGCGCTGATGCTGAACCCGGCGCTGGTGGTGGCCGACGAGCCGGTGTCGGCGCTGGACGTGTCGATTCAGGCGCAGGTGCTCAACCTGCTGGCCGACCTGCAGCAGTCGATGGGGCTGGCGTATCTCTTCATCTCGCATGACCTGGGCGTCGTGCGCCACATCGCCCACGACGTACTGGTGATGTACCTGGGCCATGCCGTCGAACAGGGCGAGAAAAACACGCTGTTCGCACAACCGCTGCATCCCTACACCCAGGCTTTGCTGGCTTCGACCCCCAGCCTGGCCGGCAGCAGCGTCATCAAGCACCGCATCGTGCTCAAGGGCGAACTGCCTTCGCCTCTCAATCCACCCAAAGGCTGCGTGTTTTCCACCCGTTGTCCGCATGTGACCGAACGCTGCCGTGCCGAAAGACCGGAGCTTCGCGATGTTGCCGGCCGGCGCGTTGCCTGCCACTATGCCGAAAATTTTATGGTTGCGTGAACTCAGGAACAACACCTTGCCCTCTTTGTTGCGAACCCTTTTCGAATGACCAGCAAGCACACGCCAAGCGTGTGGGAAGTCTGGCCGCCAGCCCGCTGCGATGCAGCACCAACCTCGAAGGAAGTCGTCAGATGAAACAGACCCTCACCCCTGCCAGCCGGCTGCGTCCCCTGAAGCGCACTCTGATTTGCGCGCTGGCTCTGCCCGCATTGCTGGCGCTTTCGCCGGTATCGGCCAAAACCCTGGTGTTTTGCTCCGAAGGCAGCCCGGAAAACTTTTATCCCGGCGTGAACACCACGGGCACGTCCTTTGATGCCAATGACCCCATCTATAACCGCATCGTCGAGTTTGAGCGTGGCGGCACCACTGTGGTGCCAGGGTTGGCCGAAAAGTGGGACATCTCGGCCGACGGCAAGGAATACACCTTTCATCTGCGCAAAGGCGTGAAATGGCATAACACGAGCAAAAGCTTCAAGCCCACGCGCGACTTCAATGCCGACGATGTGCTGTTCATGTTCGAGCGTCAGTGGAAGGAAGACAACGCTTTTTTCAGGGTCACCAGCCCCAACCACTCCTATTTCAGCGACATGGGCATGCCCAAGCTGCTGACATCGGTACAAAAGGTTGATGACTACACCATCAAGATTACGCTGAACAAGCCTGAAGCGCCTTTCCTGGCCAATCTGGCAATGCCTTATGCGGCTGTCCAGTCGAAGGAATATGCCGATGCCATGTTGAAAGCCGGCACACCGGAAAAGATCGACCAGGACCCTATCGGCACAGGCCCTTTCTCGCTGCTTCAGTACCAGAAGGATGCCGTCATCCGCTACAAGGCGTTTCCCCAGCATTGGGCCGGCAAGGCCAAGATTGACGACCTGATTTACTCGATCACGCCCGATGCGTCGGTGCGCTGGGCCAAGTTGCAAAAAGGCGAATGCCACGTCATGCCCTACCCCAACCCGGCTGACCTGGAGGCGATTCGCAAGGATCCGAACGTGCAGGTTCTGGAGCAACCAGGACTCAACGTCGGCTACCTGGCTTACAACACCACTAAAAAGCCGTTTGACGACGTGCGCGTGCGCAAGGCCATCAACATGGCAATCAATAAAAAGGCCATTGTGGACGGCGTGTATCTGGGAACCGGAATCGTCGCAAAGAATCCGATTCCGCCAACGATGTGGTCCTATAACGACGCCATCAAGGATGACGAGTACAACCCTGAAGCTGCCAAGAAATTGCTGGCGGCAGCCGGCTACCCGGACGGATTCACCACTGATTTATGGGCCATGCCGGTGCAGCGCCCGTACAACCCGAATGCCAAACGGATTGCCGAGCTGATGCAGGCTGATCTGGTCAAGGTCGGCGTCAAGGCTGAAATCAAGAGCTTTGAATGGGGCGAATACCGCAAGCGGATGCAGGCCGGCGAGCATCAGATGGGCATGCTGGGCTGGACCGGCGACAACGGCGATCCGGACAACTTTTTGTACACACTGCTGGGCTGCGCTTCGGCGCAGTCGGTCAGCGGAAGCAACATTGCCAAGTTTTGCTACCAGCCGTATGAAGATATTGTGCTGAAGGCCAAAACCGTGACCAGCATGGCCGAACGCACCAAGCTGTACCAGCAGGCGCAGGTAATTTTCAAAGAGCAGGCACCCTGGTTCACCATTGCCCATGCTGTGCAGATCAAACCAGTCCGCAAAAACGTCATTGACTTCAAGAACTCGCCGTTTGGCCGGCATAACTTCTACGGCGTCGACATCAAGGAATAAGCAGCCTGGCCTGCCTGCAAGGGTCCGCCACCTACCATGCCAGTCAGCGATCAACTGACCGGCATTTTTATTTTATTAGTAGTAATTTATGGCATTTGCGCATACTGGTATTGCTTTAGCAGCTACATCTTTCATAGCATTGACGTTCAACCCCAGACCATCGAGCGCATGGAGATCGAGCCGCCCTGGAAGCTGGTGTTAAAAAACCGCATCGGTTCGCGCGCATCAACCGCACCGGCCGCATACAGCAATGGCAAGTAATGCTCATGGGTCGGATGGGCCATGCTGGCCAGTGAACCCAGCTTCTGAAAATTGGGCAAGGCATCCAGATTGCCTTGCTGAAGTTGCCCGCCTATGGTCTGGTCGAACTCCAGCGCCCAGTCAAAAGCCTGGTTGCCGCTGGCGCCGCGCTGCATCTGGCGCAGGTTGTGCACGATGTTGCCGCTGGCCACAATCAACACGCCCCGGTCACGCAGCGCCTTGAGCTGCTTGGCCAGGGCGTAATGGTCTTCGGGCGCGCGTCCGTAGTCCATGCTGAGCTGGATCACCGGAATGTCGGCGTCGGGAAACATTGGCTTGAGCACTGACCAGGCGCCATGGTCCAGACCCCATTCACCAGTATCAAGCCCCAGCGGCGCCGACGCACGCTGCCGGACCAGCACGCTGATGGCGCGCGCCGCATCTGGATCGCCGGGTGCAGGGTATTGCTGGTCAAACAGTTCCTGCGGAAATCCGCCAAAGTCATGAATGGTCTTGGGTTGCGCCATGGCGGTGAGCCACCAGCCTTGCGTCAGCCAGTGGGCCGAAATGCACAGGATCAGTTGCGGTCGGGGCAGTTCTGTGCCAAACCGGGCACCCAGGGCCTGCCAGCTTCGCCGGTATTCGTTGTCGCCAATGGCATTCATTGGACTGCCATGCCCAATGAACATGACCGGCAATCTGTCAGATTTTTTCAGCGACGGCAAGCTGTCAAGGGAATGGGCATTTAGCGGGTTGAGCATGTTTGTCCTCTGGAAATGATGAAGTAGAAAGTCTTGCTCAGTAGATTGCTACAAAATTGATATTTTGGCGAAGAGTTCCTTCAAAGCTTGGCGAGCTTTTCCGATACCGCAAACCAACTCTTCTTGTTTTTATAAGAAATTTTCTCTAGCATAGAGTTCCATCAAAGACTTGGTCTCAATACCTAAAATGAGGTATTCTGTTTTTATAAATTTGTTATTTTTTGTTAGAAATTGGCAATTATCCCTAGTTGACAAGTAGCTTCGACTGTTATATTGCACTGCAACATATTTGGTTTTTTAAAATTTTTCATAAAAAAGGTTCCTCCCGATGCTGTACAAACTCTATGAATCCCAGCGCACGTTGATGGAGCCGTTTGTTGACTTTGCGCAGGCAGCGGCAAAGCTCTATACCAGCCCTTTGTCACCCCTTGGTAAAACTCCGCTGTCCCAGCGTGTCTCGGCCGGCTACAGCCTCATGTACCGGCTTGGCAAAGACTACGAAAAGCCATCGTTCGACATCCATCAGGTGGATGTTGACAAGCAAGGTGTAAGTTTGGCGATCCATGAGCGCATCGAAGTTGACAAACCTTTTTGCGAGCTGCGCCGATTCAAGCGGTTCACAGATGATTCTGACACGCTCACGCAACTCAAAGACCAGCCAGCCGTGCTGGTGGTCGCGCCCTTGTCGGGCCATTACTCCACTCTGCTGCGTGACACAGTCAAGACCATGCTCAAAGACCACAAGGTCTACATCACCGACTGGAAAAATGCACGTGATGTGCCGCTGTCCGAAGGCGCTTTCCACCTCGACGACTATGTGAACTATGTGCAGGAATTCATTCGCCATCTGCAAGGCAAATACGGCAATTGCCATGTCATCAGCGTTTGCCAACCCACCGTGCCTGTATTCGCGGCGATTTCGCTGATGGCATCCCGCGGAGAAAAAACCCCGCTGTCCATGATCATGATGGGCGGCCCGATTGATGCACGCCTGTGTCCCACATCGGTTAACAACCTGGCGACGACCAAGCCCTACGAGTGGTTTGAAAACAATGTGATCTATGCCGTGCCTGGAAACTTTGCTGGCAAGGGACGACGTGTCTACCCCGGCTTCCTGCAGCATACCGGTTTTGTGGCCATGAACCCCGACCGCCATGCCACCAGTCACTATGACTTCTTCAAGAATTTGATCAAGGGCGACGACGTCAGCACAGATGCGCATCGCAAGTTCTATGATGAGTACAACGCTGTTCTTGATATGGACGCCGACTATTATCTTGAAACCATCAAAACGGTTTTCCAGGATTTCAAACTCGTCAATGGCACCTGGGACGTAATGTCCACTGAAGGTAATCTTGAGCGCGTCAAACCGGGCGACATTAAAACTACGGCCGTGATGACCGTGGAAGGCGAACTGGACGATATTTCCGGCTCCGGCCAGACCCGCGCGGCGCTTGACATGTGCAGTGGCGTGGCAGCAGGCCAAAAGGTCCATCTGGAAGCCGAAGGCGCTGGCCATTACGGTATTTTCAGCGGTCGACGCTGGCGTGACGTGGTCTATCCAGCGGTAAAAAGCTTCATTCTCCAACATAACGAGCCACTCGCACACATTGGAAAAGCGCCAGTAGCAGCTAAAAAAGCAGCTAAGCCGGTGAATCAGCCAACACTGGAAACTCCTTCAACACTCAAGACATCAACGACCTTGGTCGCCGCTGAAGCTGAGAAACAAGCTGCCAAGCGCGGCACCAAGACTGCAACCACAACACCCGGGCTTAAATCAAAAGTGGCGGCTGCGGAATCACCGGCAAAAGAGATTCCGAACGGCGCAGAAAAACCTCCAGTGGGCAAGCCTGTGCTGATGGCCGTCAAAAATACAGCGAACAAGCCGGAATTTGTTTCCAAGAACAACCCGACTGCAGAGGCACAGACTACGACCATGCCGGATGCAACCGTGGCCTCGGCCCCGGATTCAGGGGTCAAAGCATCAACCGACACGCCTATTCCTCCGGAAAAATCAGCTGCATGAGAAAGCTTGGCGCGGTCCAACATGTGACAGCGCCTTAAAAGCGGTTTGACAACCAGTGGGACAATAGGTTGTGACGCCAACCTATCCCAACACTCTGTTTGACCGCATCAATTCAGCACTCCCCCAGACGCAATGCACGCGCTGTGGCTACATAGATTGCGCGGCCTACGCGCAAGCCATTGTTTCAGACCAAGCGGCCATCAACCAGTGTCCGCCCGGCGGAATCGAAGGAATAAGGCGCCTGTCAGCCATAACAGCCTTGCCGGTGCTGCCGCTGAATCCCCTGAATGGACTGGAAGGGCCGCGTTCCGTTGCTTTCATCGATGAAGACTGGTGCATCGGTTGCACCTTGTGCATCAAGGCCTGTCCAGTGGATGCAATCGTCGGCAGCAACAAAATGATGCATACCGTGATTGAGCCCGTCTGCACGGGATGCGAGTTATGCCTGCCGGTTTGCCCTGTCGACTGCATCAAGCTGGAAGACGTCACCGGGACCCGCACAGGCTGGAATGCCTGGTCAGAGCCTCAAGCACAAGCCGCACATGCACGCCATGAAGTTCATAAGCATAGAAACAATCGGGACAAGCACAAAGTCTCTGAAATTTCTGAAGAAACAGCAGCTACGACGATGAAGCCGGCAAGCCAGCAGTCTGCCCGGACGCAGCCGGCTACCGACGAGGCTGAACGCAAACGCGCAATCATCAAGGCAGCACTGGAACGGTCACGCGCCCAGCGTGTGCCAAAGACATGAACTTTGGGTTGCGCGGAAAATACTTCCAGATTGAATCCTGGCATTGACATCAGTTGGCAACGAAATTCCTGCATACGACACAGTCAACAAACACTTCGCCCCTTTGGTTCAAAAAAGGCACTGAGAAATGCATGCGTGGCTTGGGACCTTCGACACGGAGTCGACTCTCTGCGGTTAACGCAACAGTCTGACGGAAAAATTCAACGCGGTGTCGTGACCAAGTCACTTTTCAGCGTTAGGTTTGTGCACTGAACGCGTTGATGACTTCTTCCGGAGCCTGGACCATTTCAATCAGCACGCCCTCGCCAGCGATCGGAAACTCTTCATTCGACTTGGGATGCAGGAAGCAGATGTCAAAACCCGCTGCCCCCTTACGGATGCCGCCCGGCGCAAAGCGAACGCCCTGCGCCGTGAGCCATTGCACTGCAGCGGGCAGGTCGTCAATCCACAAACCAACATGGTTGAGCGGCGTGGTGTGGACTGCCGGTTTTTTATCAATATCCACCGGCTGCATCAGGTCCACCTCAACCTTGAACGGGCCGGTGCCGATGCTGCAGATATCTTCATCGACATTCTCGCGTTCACTGACGAAGTTACCGGTGACCTCCAGCCCCAGCATATCGACCCACAACCGGCGAAGCCTGTCCTTGTGAGTGGCGCCAATGGCGATCTGCTGGATGCCCAGCACCTTGAACGGGCGCTTGTCAGCCGCCGCCATCATACAAACTCCACAATCGGCTGGTCCACGCTCAGCGACTCGCCCCTGGATGCCAGTACCTTGCCAACCACCCCGTCTGCCATGGCGAACAGCACGTTTTCCATCTTCATGGCCTCGATCACGGCCACGCGCTCGCCGGCCTGCACCTTTTGACCGACTTGCACCGACACCTCAGCCAACAAGCCAGGCATGGGCGAAAGCACAAAGCGACTCATGTCCGGCGGTGCCTTGAAAGGCATCAGCGCATGAAACCCGGCGGCACGCGGCGACAAGACCATGGCATCGAGCCGGGTGCCGTTGTGAATGATGCGTATCGCCAGTGGATTCTTGCCCACGCCACGTTCGACCTGCGCGGCAAACGGCTGCCCATTGACAGTGCCGCGAATGCGCGCACCGCCCAGATGCCAGCCGCTACATATTTCATAGCGCTTATCACCCGTCTGTACTGCGCTGGAGCCTGAAACGGCTTGATAATCCCGCACCACTGCAGGTTGCGCGGTGTTTTCACCGCTGTCGCCCAGGCCAATCACCACATACTCTTCGCCCACCGTGACGCCATGGCCCGGCAACTGGCCGCTGATGCCAGCAGCCCTCGCCAGGATGCGGCGATTCACATACGCAGCCAATGCCACCAAAAAGTCGGCATCTTCATGCGGCACGTCTTCGGCACGGAAACCGTTGGCGTAGTTTTCGGCAATGAAACCGGTGTTGAAGTCGCCGGCCACAAACTTCGGATGCGCAAGCAAGGCCGCCTGGAATGGAATGTTGCTGCTGACGCCGCGAATCACAAAGCTGTTCAGCGCCTCGCGCATCTTCGCAATGGCGTCATTGCGGTCAGTGCCGTGCACGATCAGCTTGGCAATCATCGAGTCATAGAACATCGGAATCTCGCCGCCGTCCTGCACGCCGGTATCGACCCGCACGCCGTGTAGGTGTTCGATGTCCGATGCAAACATCGTTTCCTTGGGTGGCTGAAAGCGCACCAGCCGGCCCGTGGAGGGCAAAAATCCCCGGAAAGGGTCTTCGGCATTGATGCGGCATTCAATCGCCCAGCCGTCGCGCTTGACCTGATCTTGCGTGAGCGGCAACGCTTCGCCAGCCGCCACGCGAATCATCAATTCCACCAGGTCCAGGCCGGTGATGCATTCAGTGACCGGATGCTCGACCTGCAAGCGAGTGTTCATTTCCAGGAAATAAAAGCTCTGGTCCTTGCCAACGACAAACTCGACCGTGCCGGCCGACTGGTAGTTCACGGCCTTGGCCAGTTGCACCGCCTGCTCGCCCATCGCCTTGCGCGTCTCGTCGCTGATGAAGGGCGATGGCGCTTCTTCGATCACCTTCTGGTGACGGCGCTGGATCGAGCACTCGCGTTCATTCAGGTAGATTACATTGCCATGGCTGTCGCCGATCAACTGGATTTCGATATGGCGCGGTTCCTCGACAAACTTCTCGATAAACACCCGGTCGTCGCCAAAGCTGTTACGCGCTTCGTTGCGGCAACTGGTGTAGCCCTCGAACGCTTCCTTGTCGTTGAAGGCGACACGCAAACCCTTGCCACCGCCGCCAGCGCTGGCCTTGATCATCACCGGGTAGCCGATACTCTGCGCAATTTCCACCGCTTTTTCAGCCGTTTCAATCGCGTCGTTGACGCCCGGAATGCAGTTCACGCCCGCAGCCCCTGCCAGCTTCTTGGATTCGATCTTGTCACCCATGGCGGCAATCGAATAATGCTTGGGGCCGATGAAAACAATGCCTTCTTCCTCCACCCGCTTGGCAAAGCCCGCATTTTCACTGAGGAAACCGTAGCCGGGATGCACCGCTTCGGCGCCAGTCTGCTTGCAGGCGGCAATGATTTTTTCGGCTTGCAGGTAGCTGTCACGGCTTGGCGCGGGCCCGATGTTGACGGCTTCATCGGCCAGTTCGACATGGCGGGCATCCTTGTCGGCGTCTGAATACACCGCCACCGTCTTGATTCCCATCTTGCGGGCGGTAAGAATAACCCGGCAGGCAATTTCGCCCCGGTTGGCGATCAGAATTTTGGTAAACATCGTATTTTTTCCTCGGGCGCTTAGAGTGGAATATTGCCGTGCTTGCGCCACGGATTTTCAAGCTTCTTGTCCTTGAGCATCACCAGCGAGCGGCAGATGCGCTTGCGGGTTTCGTGCGGCAGGATCACGTCGTCGATGAAGCCGCGCGCGCCGGCGACAAACGGATTGGCAAACCGTGCCTTGTATTCGGCTTCCTTGGCGGCGAGCTTGACCGGGTCGCCCTTGTCTTCGCGAAAGATGATCTCGACCGCGCCCTTGGCGCCCATGACGGCAATTTCGGCATTCGGCCAGGCAAAGTTCACGTCGCCGCGCAGGTGCTTGGAACTCATCACGTCATATGCGCCGCCGTAGGCCTTGCGGGTGATGACGGTGATTTTTGGCACCGTGCATTCGGCATAGGCATACAGCAGCTTGGCGCCATGCTTGATGATGCCGCCGTATTCCTGCGAGGTGCCGGGCATGAAGCCGGGCACATCGACAAAGGTAATGACCGGAATGTTGAAGGCATCGCAAAACCGCACAAAGCGTGCCGCCTTGATGGAGCTTTTGATGTCAAGGCAGCCGGCCAGCACCAAAGGCTGATTGGCGACAATGCCGACCGACTGTCCTTCCATGCGGGCAAAACCGATGATGATGTTCTTCGCGTACTCGGGCTGGATCTCGAAAAAGTCGCCATCGTCGACCGTCTTGGTGATGAGTTCCTTCATGTCGTACGCCTTGTTGGCGCTCAAGGGCACCAGCGTGTCCAGGCTCATGTCCATGCGGTTGGCCGGGTCGGCGCTGGGGCGCGTCGGCGCTTTTTCGCGGTTGTTCAGCGGCAGGTAGTTGTACAGGCGGCGCAGCATGATGAGCGCTTCGACATCGTTCTCGAACGCCAGGTCGGCCACGCCACTCCGGGTGGTGTGGGTGATGGCGCCGCCCAGTTCTTCGGCTGTTACTTCCTCATGCGTCACGGTCTTGACCACTTCGGGGCCGGTGACAAACATGTAGGACGAGTCCTTGACCATGAAAATGAAGTCGGTCATGGCCGGTGAATAGACCGCGCCGCCTGCTGAAGGCCCCATGATCATGCTGATCTGCGGAATCACGCCGCTGGCCATGACGTTGCGCTGGAACACGTCGGCATAACCGCCCAGCGACGCCACGCCTTCCTGAATGCGCGCCCCGCCCGAATCGTTCAGGCCGATCACCGGCGCGCCGACCTTCATCGCCTGGTCCATCACCTTGCAGATTTTTTCGGCATGGGCTTCGCTCAGGGCGCCGCCAAACACGGTGAAATCCTGGCTGAAGACAAACACCAGCCTGCCATTGATCATGCCGTAGCCAGTGACCACGCCGTCACCCGGAATCTTGTTGTCCTGCATGCCGAAGTCGCTGCAGCGGTGTTCGACAAACATGTCCCATTCCTCGAATGTGCCTTCGTCCAGCAATACGTCCAGACGCTCGCGCGCCGTCAGCTTGCCTTTTCCATGCTGCGCATCAATGCGCTTTTGGCCCCCGCCCAAGCGGGCCGCCGCGCGCTTTTTTTCCAATTGCTCAAGAATTTCCTGCATACATCGCTTTCTTTTGATTCTGACTCTATGCTACTTATTTAATAGCTGGTTATGCCCGCTGCATGTGCGCAAAGAGCAGATTTCGTGCTGCAGTCGAGGCAGGAAGCTGGCCATTGTCCACTTGTTCCAGCAGGGACGGCAACAGGGCGCTGACCGCCGGGTCCTGGCGAAATGCCAGTTTCAGGCCGGCATCGATGCGTTCCCACATCCAGCTCAGCGCCTGATGCTGGCGCCGGCTGGCCAGCTTGCCGTTTGCCGTCTGCAAACCTCTGAACTCCATCACCGCCGCCCAGAATGCATCGACGCCCTTGTTGTGCAGAGCGCTGAGCTGCAGAACTTGCGCATGCCACTGCTTGTCAAAGTCAGCCGCCTGCGCAGCGCCCATGGCGTTGTTGACCAGGCCAAACAGGCGCATGGCCGACTTGATCTGGGCCTCAGCGCGCATTGCGGCGATAGCGTCAATGTCGGCCTTGTTGATGATGACCAGATCGGCCAGTTCCATCACGCCCTTCTTGATCGCCTGCAAATCATCGCCCGCGTTGGGCAGTTGCATGACCACGAACATGTCGGTCATGTTGGCCACGGCCGTTTCGGACTGGCCGACGCCGACGGTTTCGACAATCACCACGTCGTAGCCGGCCGCTTCGCAAACCAGCATGGCTTCGCGGGTTTTCTCTGCCACACCGCCCAGGGTGCAACTCGAAGGACTGGGCCGGATATAGGCTGATTCGTGAACCGAGAGCATTTCCATGCGCGTCTTGTCGCCCAGAATGGAGCCGCCCGACACGCTCGATGAGGGGTCAATGGTCAGCACCGCCACCCGGTGGCCCTGCTTGATCAGGTACAGGCCCAGCACTTCAATGAAGGTGGATTTTCCGACACCCGGCACGCCGCTGATGCCAAGGCGAAACGCCTTGCCGGTGTGCGGCAGCAGCGTGGTGAGCAACTCGTCGCCCTGCGTGCGGTGGTCGGCGCGGGTCGATTCGAGCAGGGTGATGGATTTGGCAATGGCGCGGCGCTGTTGAACCGCGTTGCCGTGCAGCACGCCTTCCAGCAATTCGCCCTCGATCACTTGATAGCAGCCCGGATCTGCTCCAGCACGTCCTTGGCGCTGGCCGGAATCGGCGTGCCGGGGCCGTAGATGCCCTTCACGCCGGCGTCGTACAGCATGTCATAGTCCTGTCGGGGAATCACGCCACCGACGAACACGATGATGTCGTCCGCGCCCTGCTTTTTCAATTCGGCAATGATGGCCGGCACCAGCGTCTTGTGGCCGGCGGCCAGCGTTGAAACGCCCACCGCATGCACGTCGTTTTCAATCGCCTGGCGGGCGCATTCCTCTGGCGTCTGGAACAGTGGGCCCATGTCCACGTCAAAGCCCAGGTCGGCAAATGCGGTGGCAACGACCTTGGCGCCCCGGTCATGGCCGTCCTGGCCGAGCTTGGAAATCATCACGCGCGGGCGGCGGCCTTCGGCTTCGGCAAAGTTGTTGATTTCGCTCTTGAGCGTTTCCCAGCCTTCGGCCGAGTCGTAGGCGGCGGCATACACGCCGCTGACCTTTTGCGTGTCGGCGCGGTGGCGGCCGTACACTTTTTCAAGCGCGTCGCTGACCTCGCCCACCGTGGCGCGCAGCCGCATCGCCTGGATGCTCAGGTCGAGCAAGTTGCCAGAATTGTTCTCTGCTGCAAAAGTAATAGCATCTAATGCATGCTGTACCTGCGCAGAGTCGCGTTTTGATCTAATTTCTTTCAGCCGTTCGATCTGCCCGTCACGCACCGCCACGTTGTCGATGTCGCGAGCGTCAATCGCGTCTTCGGTCTTGAGCCTGTACTTGTTGACACCGACGATCACGTCCTTGCCGCTGTCGATGCGCGCCTGTTTTTCTGCCGCCGCCGCTTCGATCTTGAGCTTCGCCCAGCCGCTGTCCACAGCCTTGACCATGCCGCCCATGGCTTCGACTTCTTCGATGATTGTCCAGGCGGCGTCGGCCATGTCCTGCGTCAGCTTTTCCATCATGTAGCTGCCCGCCCACGGGTCAATCACGCTGGTGATGTGGGTTTCCTCCTGGATGATGAGCTGGGTGTTGCGGGCAATGCGCGAACTGAACTCTGTGGGCAGCGCAATTGCCTCGTCAAAAGAGTTGGTGTGCAGGCTTTGCGTGCCGCCGAATACAGCCGCCATGGCTTCGATGGTGGTGCGCACGACGTTGTTGTACGGGTCCTGCTCGGTCAGGCTCCAGCCGCTGGTCTGGCAGTGGGTGCGCAGCATCAGGCTCTTGGGGTTCTTCGCATCGAAACCCTTCATGATGCGGCACCACAGCAGGCGGGCGGCGCGCATCTTGGCGACTTCAAGGTAGAAATTCATGCCGATGGCCCAGAAAAAGCTCAGGCGTCCGGCAAATCCGTCAACGTCCAGGCCCTTGCCCAGGGCAGTCTTTACATACTCCTTGCCGTCGGCCAGGGTAAATGCCAGCTCCAGCGCCTGATTCGCGCCGGCTTCCTGCATGTGGTAGCCGCTGATCGAGATCGAGTTGAACTTGGGCATGTTCTGCGCCGTGTACTCGATGATGTCGCCAATGATGCGCATGCTGGGCGCAGGCGGATAGATGTAGGTGTTGCGCACCATGAACTCTTTGAGCACATCGTTCTGGATCGTGCCGCTGAGCTGGTCTTGGCGCACGCCCTGCTCTTCTGCCGCGACCACATAGCCGGCCAGCACCGGCAGCACGGCGCCATTCATGGTCATGGAGACGCTGACCTTGTCAAGCGGGATCTCGTTGAACAGGATTTTCATGTCCTCCACGCTGTCAATCGCCACACCGGCCTTGCCGACGTCGCCGGTGACGCGCGGATGGTCGGAGTCATAGCCCCGGTGCGTGGCCAGGTCAAACGCCACCGACACGCCCTGCCCGCCAGCGGCCAGCGCCTTGCGGTAAAACGCGTTGGATTCTTCAGCCGTTGAAAAGCCTGCGTACTGGCGGATGGTCCACGGACGCACCGAATACATCGTGGCCTGCGGGCCTCGAATAAAGGGCTCGAACCCAGGCAGCGTGTTGGTGTAGGGCAGGTCCTTGATGTCCTCGGCGGTGTACAGCGGCTTGACGCTGATGCCATCAGGCGTTTGCCAGTTCAGGGCATTAACGTCACCGCCCGGTGCGGATTTGGCGGCTGATTTGGCCCAGGCTTCCAGGGTGACTTCATTGAAAGAATCAGGCGTTGAACTCATGGCGGGTCGGCATTCTTGGTTGAGCCTGCGAAGCTCCCATGTTTCAACAGGAAAGCCCCAAGGCAAGCAGATAACAATGGCGGAATTTTACATTATTTATAATTATTGATTCAAAATACTTCAACGAACTTTGCCTTAGACTACGGATCCTTATGGCCGAAACCTCTCTTTCTCCCCGAGCGCTTTACGTAGAAGTTGCCGAGCTTTTGCGTCAGCGCATTTTTGAACGAGAACTCGCCCCCGGTAGCTGGATTGACGAACTCAAGCTTGCCGAAGAATACGGCATCAGCCGCACGCCCTTGCGCGAAGCTTTGAAAGTGCTGGCCACCGAAGGTCTGGTGACCATGAAGGTGCGACGCGGAGCCTATGTCACCGAAGTTTCGGACAGCGACCTTGTCGATGTCTACCACCTGCTGGCCTTGCTGGAAAGCGACGCCGCCGAAGTGGTGGCGACCAAGGCCACCGATGTGCAGATCAGGGAACTTCAAGTTTTGCACAACGAACTGGAAAAAGCAGTCAAAAACCGGGAACGGTTTTTTGAAATCAATGAAACTTTTCACATGCGGCTTCTGGAAATTGCCAATAACCGCTGGCGCGACCAGATGGTGGCCGACCTGCGCAAGGTAATGAAACTGAACCGGCACAATTCACTCTTGAAAAGCGGCCGTATCGAGGAATCGCTGCTCGAACATCGCGCCATCATGGCGGCGCTGGTGGCGCGTGATGCTGCTGAAACCGCGCAACGCATGCGCGCGCATTTCAAAAGCGGGTTGAACGCCGCAGCCTGAAATTCAGCCCGTGCTGCCGTTGCGCGGGGGCAGCGGCGTCACTTCCCATTGCTTGATGGTCTTGCCCTTTGCATCAACACTTTCCAGCCGCACCATGAAGCCCCACAAGCGCCCGACATGCTTGAGGACTTCTTTGACTTCTTCATTCAGCGGCCGGCTGTTGTGCTGGGTATGCCGCAGGGTCAGCGAACGGTCACCACGCACATCCACATTCCAGACCTGGATGTTGGGTTCTTGATGGCTTAAGTCGTACTGACGGGCCAGCGCCTCGCGCACATGCCGGTAGCCGCTGTCATCATGAATGGCCGACACTTTGAGTGCCAGTTCCTTGGAGTCATCAAGGATGGAGAACAGGCGAAACTCGCGGATCAGGCGTGGCGAAAGGTACTGCCCGACAAAACTCTCATCCCGAAAATTACGCATGGCATGGTCAAGTGCCTCGTGCCAGTCTGTACCTGCCATGTCAGGGAACCAATGGCGGTCCTCGTCGGTCGGGTGCTCGCAGATGCGGCGAATGTCGGTGAACATGGCAAAGCCCAGCGCGTAAGGATTGATTCCTTGAAAGCCGGGATGCGTCAGCGGTGGCTGGAAAATGACGTTGGTGTGCGAGCGGAGGCTCTCGATCATGAATCCGTCGCTCAGCAGGCCCTCGTCATACATTGCGTTGAGCAGCGTGTAATGCCAAAAAGTTGCCCAACCTTCGTTCATGACTTGGGTTTGCCGCTGCGGATAAAAATATTGGGCAATTTTTCGCACAATACGAACGATTTCTCGCTGCCAGGGCTCCAGCAGAGGCGCATTTTTCTCAATGAAATACAGCAGGTTTTCCTGGGGATCGGCGGGAAAGCGCGAAGTGGCTTTTTCAACCTGCTTTTCAGCCGCCCTGGGCAAGGTGCGCCACAAGTCATTGACCTGCTGCTGCAGGTAGTATTCGCGTTCATTGCGCCGCGACTCTTCCTCTGCCAGCGAGAGTTTTTGTGACCGCTGGTAGCGGTCCACGCCGTAGCTCATCAGGGCATGGCAGCTGTCGAGCAGTTCTTCGACATCGTCAAGCCCGTGCTTTTCCTCGCACTCGGCGATATAAGCCTTGGCATACACCAGGTAATCGATGATGGAAGTCGCATCGGTCCACATTCTGAAAAGGTAGTTGCCCTTGAAAAAGGAATTGTGCCCATAGCAGGCATGGGCCATGACCAGGGCCTGCATCGGCAGCGTGTTTTCCTCCATCAGGTAGGCAATGCAGGGGTTGGAATTGATGACGACCTCATAGGCCAGTCCCATGTGCCCGCGGCGGTAGCTTTTCTCGCTGGCGATGTATTGCTTGCCAAACGACCAGTGCCGGTAGTTCACAGGCATGCCCACAGACGCATAGGTGTCGATCATCTGGTTGGCAGTGATCACCTCCAGTTGCACAGGGTAAGTGTCCAGCCTGAAGCGCCTGGCCATGCGCTCGATTTCGCCATGGTAGGTTTCGATCAGCTCAAACGTCCAGTCCGACGGACTTGGCAGTATGTCATGCCGCTCTGCTAGGCGCTGGAATGGCGCTGCAGGTTCGCCATGAACTTTCGCAGCACCGGTAGAAGGCGGGGTTGCGCTCATGCAGCACTTCCTTTCTTGAACAGTTCTCGAAACACCGGGTAGATGCCAGAGGCATCGGTGACTTTTTGCATGGCGAAATGCGGCTGGCTTTTGCACACCAGGGCGTATTCTTCCCACAGGGTCTGGCTTTCCTCCGCCACTTGCAGATAGGCAAAGTAACGCGAAACCGGCAACAGCTTTTCCACAAGCAGTGCGCGGCATTTGGATGAATCCTGAAGCCAGTTGTCGCCGTCAGATGCCTGGGCACCGTAAATACTCCATTCACTGGGGGAATAGCGTTGCTGGATGATCTGGTGCATCAGCGTCAAGGCGCTGGACGCCACCGTGCCCCCGCTTTCGGTCGAGTGAAAGAATTCATCCTCAGACACCTCTGCTGCCTGTGTGTGGTGGCGGATGAACACAACGTCCGTCTTGTCGTAATGGCGCCTCAAGAACAGATACAGCAAGATGAAAAACCGCTTGGCCATGTCCTTTCGCGTTTCATTCATTGAGCCAGACACATCCATCAAACAGAACATGACAGCGCGCGACGCCGGTAGCGGGGTGCTGACACGGTTGCGATACCGCAGGTCAAACGGGTCCAGAAATGGAATTTGCTGAAGACGAAGCTTCAATGTGTCAATTTCACCTTTCAACGCGAGTATTTCGCCGGCGGGAGAACGTGAGTCCAGCAACAGCACTTCCAACGCCAGTTCCAGCCGATCCAACTGGCGCCGCACATCGCCACCCATGGCAATCCGGCGGCTCAGTGCCTTGCGCATAGAGCGCACCACATGCAGGTTGGTCGGCGTGCCTTCTGAAACAAAGCCGGCCCGGTGGGATTTCCATTCAGGCACATCGGGCAACAACTGGGTACGCAGCAGCCGCGGCAGGGCCAGGTCGTCAAAAAAGTACTGCATGAACTCTTCGCGGGTGATACGGAATTCAAAATCGTCCTGGCTGCTTCCATCCTGGCCTGCACCTGAACCGTTTCCCGCACCGCCCCCACCCGGTGGACGTCCGATCTGGTCGCCACGCACATACTCCCGATTCCCGGGATATACACGCTCCTGACTTCCCCCTGCACCATGCCCAAACACAGGCTCGGAGACATCGCGCCGCGGCAGGGTAATGTTTTCGCCTTGCTCGATGTCATGAATGCTGCGGCCCGACACCGCCTGCCGCACCGCTTCGCGGATCTGACTTCTGTAGCGACGCAGGAAACGTTCCCGGTTGCCTATGGATTTGTTCTTGCCCGACAAGCGTCTGTCGATAACCTGCTGGAGCATGGATTTCTCCGGTTGTGAATGGACAGCCAATCAGTCTGCAGCGAAACGCGCAGGTTGTCAGGAACTCTTGCGAACCCGGAGATACCACTCGCAAAGCAGGCGAACCTGGCGGGCGCTGTAGCCCTTGTCCATCATCCGGTTCAGGAAGTTTTCATGCTTTTGCTTTTCCTCAGCGCTTGCCTTGGCGTTGAATGAGATCACGGGCAACAAGTCCTCCGTGTTGGAAAACATCTTCTTCTCGATCACCGCGCGCAGTTTTTCATAACTGGTCCAGTTCGGATTCTTGCCGGCATTGCTGGCGCGGCTTCGCAGCACGAAATTGACAATTTCGTTGCGGAAATCTTTCGGATTGCTAATGCCTGCGGGCTTTTCGATTTTTTCGAGTTCCGCATTGAGCGATGCCCTGTCAAAAATCTCGCCGGTGTCGGAGTCTCTGAACTCCTGATCCTGAATCCAGAAATCCGCATAGGTCACATAGCGGTCAAAAATATTTTGCCCATATTCCGAATACGACTCCAGGTAAGCCGTCTGGATTTCCTTGCCGATAAATTCGGCATAACGTACCGCCAAGTATTCCTTGATGAATGCCAGGTAGCGCTGCTCGACCTCAGGCGTAAATTGCTCGCGCTCGATCTGCTGCTCCAGAACGTACATGAGATGGACCGGATTGGCGGCGATTTCACTGGAATCAAAATTGAACACTTTGGACAGAATCTTGAAGGCAAAGCGTGTCGATATACCCGTCATTCCTTCGTCAACGCCGGCATAGTCGCGGTACTCCTGATAACTCTTGGCCTTTGGATCAGTGTCTTTCAGGTTCTCTCCGTCATACACCAGCAGCTTGCTGAAAATGCTGGAATTTTCAGGGTCCTTCAGACGCGTCAGCACGGCAAATTGCGCCATCATCTTCAGCGTTCCTGGCGCGCAAATGGCGCCTGACAACGATGAATTGCGGATCAGCTTTTCATAAATGCGGATTTCCTCCGAGGCACGCAGGCAATATGGCACCTTGACGATGTAAATGCGATCCAGAAAAGCTTCGTTGTTCTTGTTGTTCCGGAAGGCTTTCCATTCGCTTTCGTTCGAATGGGCCATCACGATGCCGTCAAATGGAATTGCCCCGAAACCCTCGGTTCCCTTGAAGTTGGCCTCCTGGGTCGCCGTGAGCAAGGGATGGAGAACCTTGATGGGCGCCTTGAACATCTCGACAAACTCCAGTAGTCCTTGGTTGGCCAGGCACAAGCCGCCTGAATAGCTGTAGGCGTCCGGGTCATCCTGGGCGAACAATTCCAGCTTGCGGATGTCGATCTTGCCCACCAGTGTCGAGATGTCCTGATTGTTCTCATCGCCCGGTTCGGTCTTGGCGATGGCACACTGCTTGAGGATCGAAGGGAAACGCTTGACAACGCGAAATTTACGTATGTCGCCGCCATACTCCTCAAGGCGCTTGACCGCCCATGGCGACATGACACGCTGCAAATAACGCGGCGCGATGCCGTACTGGCTTTCAAGCAGGGGAATGTCCTCGGCGTTGTTGAACAGGCCTAATGGCGACTCGTTGACCGGTGAATTTTTCAGCGCGTACAAGGGCACTTGTTCCATCAGTTGTTTGAGCCGTTCGGCAATTGAGGACTTTCCACCGCCCACCGGACCCAGCAGGTAAAGAATCTGCTTCTTTTCTTCCAGCCCTTGTGCCGCATGGCGGAAATATGACACCACCTGCTCGATCGGATCTTCCAAGCCGTAAAAATCACGGAAGGCCGGATAGATCTTGATGACCTTGTTGCCAAAAATACGCGAAAGACGCTGATCGCGGTGCGTGTCGAACACCTCGGGCTCCCCAATGGCAGAAAGCATTCGCTCGGCCGCTGTGGCATAAACCAGCGGATTGCTTTTGCAAAGATCGAGGTATTCCTCAAGGGATAGCTCTTCTTCCCGTGTTTGCTCGTAGCGCGTTAGAAAATTACGGACGACATCCATAGAACCTCCCTTGCATGCTGAACTTGATGACGCAGTGACTAGAACCGGAGACCTGAACAACCTGACTCTACAATTTTCCCCATCTGAAATTTGTATTCAAGGTTATTAACAAGCAGATTAATTTTTTCAAAGAAGTTTGCGCGTCATCAATTAGCTCATGCATGAGCCCGTCAAAGTCTTTAAAGTAATCGCTCGTGTGACTACCTTTGAGAGTCAGGCAGCCGTCAGCGCGTCATGGTGGGCCAAGGCCATAACATCGTGTGGCTCAAGCGCTTTGAGTTTATGGTCGCTCCACACCTGACGCCAACGGCGTGAGCCCGGCAAACCATGGCGTAAACCCAGCATGTGGCGGGCAATGGCACTGAAGGCAGTCCCATTTGCAGTGGCTTCACGCAGCATGTAGTCGCACATCAATGCTTCTACCTCCTCACGGGTTTTGATCCGACCGCCGGAACCAAAAAAATCTTCATCCCATGATGTCAGCCACCAGGGATTGTGATAGGCCTCACGGCCAATCATCACGCCGTCAACTTCAAGCAATTGCGCACTCACCTCTTCACGGGTGTTAACACCGCCATTGATGCAAATCGTGAGATTTGGAAACTCTTTTTTCAGGCGGTGAACCATTTCGTAGCGCAGCGGTGGCACTTCGCGATTTTCCTTGGGGCTCAAGCCTTTCAACCAGGCATTACGGGCATGAACAATGAATGTGTTGCAGCCTGCTTTGCTGACAGTGCCGACAAAATCGCGCACGAACCCATAGGATTCGTCTCTGTCGATTCCAATTCGGTGTTTCACGGTGACAGGAACATCCACAACATCGACCATAGCCTTGACGCAATCAGCAACCAGAGTCGGATCACCCATCAGGGAAGCGCCGAACGCGCCCCGCTGCACCCGTTCGCTTGGACAGCCGCAATTGAGATTGATTTCGCGGTAACCCCACGCTTCACCCAGTCTGGCGCAATGCGCCAAGTCTTTCGGCTCGCTGCCACCGAGTTGCAACGCAACCGGATGCTCCTCGGCATCAAAGCGCAAATGTCTGCCCGCATCGCCATGAATCAGCGCACCAGTCGTCACCATTTCGGTATAGAGCAGCGCGTGTCGTGAGAGCAAACGATGAAAATAGCGGCAATGCCGATCAGTCCAATCCATCATGGGCGCAACGCTCATTCGCCAAGGAGAAGTGACATGAATCGAAGGATCGATAGAAACAGGAATTGACATTGCTCCATTTTCCCTGAAAGCTGCAAAGACCATCACTAAAGGCTTCCCCGTTTTTATCAATCTTTCTGCCACAGAGCATGCAAACCGTGTTGTAAAAGCGCTGCAAGTTAACATCGTTGCTTTGAAAATTCTGCGAATCACGCCTGACCCATGGTCAAAACCGCCGTCACAAGGATGATCACCATGCATTTCTCTTTCTCACCTGCTGTCAGTCGCGGCGCATCTCCCTGCCATCTCCCTGCAAGTTTGATCATGACCGCTTCGCTCATTTTTCTGACTGCCTGCACCTCCGTACAGTTGCCGCCGTGGGTCCCCGGAACACCGCGCCCGTCTGCTCCTGCAAACACAGGGCCCGTAACGATTTTGGTGGAACCAGGGGTTGTCGTGCAAACGACTCCAGTGACTCTACCTTCGGTCATTCCGTCTTTGCCCATCGAAGCGCCACCCCCTTATGGGCCGGCAGTGGCTGCCCGATTCACATCACCCACCATCGTCTATAGCACCCCGGGGCTTCAAACAGGTCATACAAATTTCACGACGCAGGCTGAAATCCACAACTGGCTGAACGATCAGGCAACCGCCTTGTCCCGGTCGGTCGGGGTCAAGGCAGCGCTATTGCCAATGGGATCTTCGCAGCAAGGTCAACCGTTGGAAGCGCTGGTTTTGACCAGGGGAACAGGCACTGACCCTGCCAGTCTTTTGGCCACAGGGCGCCCTACGGTGCTGTTGATCGGCCAGCAGCATGGCGATGAACCCGCAGGCAGCGAAGCCCTGCTGGTCATCGCCCGGGAACTCGCGCAAGGCCTGCTGCAACCGCTGCTTGAACGCATCAATGTTGTGATTGTTCCGCGTATCAACCTTGATGGCGCGACCCGGGGTGAAGCCTTGGGTGCCGGCGGCCAGGACATGGCGCGTGATCATTTGCTGCTCAGCACACCGGAAACCCAAGCGCTGGCCCGGCTGAGCCGCGATTACCAAGCAACTGTTGTCGTGGATGTCGGGGAGTATCAGGTGTCGGACATTTACCAGCAAAAGTTTGGTGCAGTTCAGAAGTCAGATGTTCTCCTGCAATACTCCAGCACGGCCAATTTGCCAGAGTTTTTAACAAAGGCGGATGAAGAATGGTTTCGGCGCCCATTGCTTGCAGCGCTTAAAGGTCAAGGCTTGAGCACCGATTGGTACTACAGCACTTCAGCGGACACGGCAGACCGGACAGTGTCCATGGGTGGCCCTGAACCTGTCACGATCCGCAATGTGGAAGGTTTGAAAAATGCAATCAGCGTAGCAATCTACTCGCGCGGAGCAGGCCTGGGACGACTGCATCTCCAACGGCGGGTGCATACCCATGTCACCGCCATCACTAGCATCCTGGGCAGCACAGCGCAGAGAGCCAAAGACCTGAGCCAGTTGCGTCCTTACCTCGACAAGGAAGTCGCTGGCATGGCCTGCAAAGGCCAGGCGGCAATCGAGGTCGCGAACACGCCAGCACAGTACGATCTGCAAATGCTTGATCCCATCACCGGCGTCGACAAGAGCGTAACGGTAGACTGGGAATCAGCACTGGCGCTGAGAACCCTCAAGTCGAGGGTTCGGCCATGCGGTTACTGGATTGCAGGATCTTCCAAAGTGGCCGTTGAACGTTTGCGACTGCATGGGGTGAAGGTACTTGAAGTGCTTGAACCCAGTGCCATGCTGGGCGACATTTACCGCGAAACAAAGCGCGCAGGAATTGACAAGCAAGAAGGCGCAATAACGAATGGCCGGCCCGCACCGAAAATCGAGGTTTTGCTGGTAAGGGGAGTAATCGATGCACCTGTGGGAAGCTATTACATCCCCTTAAATCAGCCTTTAGCCAACCTGGCCATCGCAGCGTTGGAACCCGACACACAAAGCAGCTTCTTTACAAATCGGCTGGTGAATAATCTCGCAGGCATTGCACGTGTCATGTCCGAACCCTCGTTAAAGTCCGAGGAGTTGCCTTGACGTCACGGCGGTTTGAAGTTCTTTCAGCACGTTTTATATCGGTAGATGCTATGGATGCAGGGAATTTTCTCTCCGTGACCTTGTAAACTGACCTACAGAAAAAATTTTTAGAGTGTGGCGTAATGGCAACTCAACCAAGGAGAAAGTGCTGTGCAACCATTTTTTATAACTTCCAAAATGACGACAATCCAAGGGGTTTTTTACCCTACGGGATACGCATTTGTCGTGTTTCCAGACGCTGAAAACGCTCAACAGGCAGCCCAGAAAATCGAGCAGGCTGGATTCAACGAACAAGACGTCATGTTTCTTACTCCTTCGGTAATATTGCGGGAAATCGGCAGGATCGACGGCGAATCCTCTGTCGAACTGCCCTCTGTCGGAACCGAAGGTGCAACCGTCAATAAATACATTAACCTGGCGCGTGAGGGGCATCATGCCTTGATGGTCAAGGCACCCTCAGATGACGATGCGAAACGACTGATGACAGTGGTGAGGGAATTCCCTTTTTCATATGCCCAAAAATACCACATGCTGGCCATGGAAGACCTTGAATAAGCTTCCAATGGCGGCTTTGAGCGTTATTCAAATTAATAATAAACATTGCTCTACACCTTGAAAAGCCTTTATTTTTAGCTATTAAATATATAGCAAACTCTGCTTATCCAGTATGCGCCAAGATCGATTTTTATCAAAAATCACCCGAACTGTGGGCCAAGCTTTCAAATTTCGTGATCCGGTTGATAAAGGCCAGTTTGACGGTTCCTGTGGGTCCGTTACGTTGCTTGCTGATGATGACCTCAGCCACACCCGGTTCCTTGCAAGCCTCTTTTGTGTAGTACTCATCGCGATAAATGAACATGATGATGTCGGCATCTTGCTCGATGGCTCCGGATTCACGCAGGTCGCTCATCATCGGTCGTTTGTCGGTACGCGACTCAACCCCACGGCTTAACTGCGACAGCGCGATCACAGGGCATTGAAGCTCTTTGGCCAGCATTTTCAGACCGCGTGAAATTTCTCCCACGGCAGTTGCCCGGTTTTCATCCGCCATGCCGCTTGATACGCTCATCAGTTGAAGATAATCGACGACGATCAAACCGAGTTTGCCGCACTGGCGCGCCAAGCGTCTTGCATTGGCACGCAGTTCACTGACCGTTAAGCCTGCAGTCTCGTCAATATGGAGCGAAATAGTTCTCAGCTTTTCTATGGCTTCCGTCAGTCGCGGCCATTCCTCATCGGTCAAGGCGCCGGTACGCAAATGCGTCTGATCTATGCGGCCAATCGAGCCGACGATACGCACTGCCAATTGAGAGGCCCCCATTTCCATGGAGAAAACAGCAACCGGCAGTCCTTCATGCAATGCGACATGCTCGGCGATATTGATGGCGAGTGCAGTTTTTCCCATGGAGGGACGTGCAGCCAGAATGATCAGGTCACCCGCCTGGAATCCCGATGTCATACGGTCCAGGTCAACAAAACCGGTGGGCACGCCGGTGACATCGTTGGGATTCTCAGACATCTCGGTGACGCGGTCCAGCAGGTCCACCACCAGCGTATCCATACTCTGAAAGCCCTGCTGTGACCGGCCGCCTTGCTCGCCAATGTTCAGGATTTTTTGCTCGGCCTCATCAAGAATTACCGTGACGGACTTGCCTTGCGGATTGAAGGCATTGGTCGCGATCTCGTCCGATGCGGCCACCAGTTTGCGCAAGATAGAACGTTCCCGCACAATTTCGGCATAACGCCTGATGTTGCTGGCACTGGGAACATACTGGGCCAGTGCGTTGAGGTAGCTCAGTCCGCCTATTTCGTCATTTTTGCCCAGACTCTGCAGACGTTCGAAGACAGTGATGATGTCAGCCGGCTTGGACGCATTGATGAGCCAACCAATGGCACCATAAATAAGCTGGTGTTCATGACGGTAAAAATCCTGATCTGCAAGAAGATCGCCAACACGGTCCCATGCGCTGTTGTCGAGCAACAGACCGCCCAAAACACTGGATTCGCCTTCAATAGAGTGCGGTGGAATTCTGAGTTGGGCAATCTGGCGGTCAGCGCTGTAAGCTGAATCAGAAAAAGGAGAAAGTACGGCAGACATGGGATTCCTTGGGAAGGCTGAATGTTAAGCCTTAAGCCTTGAAACGCACGAGACGAACGTTTGTGAATTTGGAAAATCAGGTGAAAATGTGGTCGAAAGCCGTTTGCACTCTCGTTTCACAGCCTATCGATTACCTGTTTACTCCAAGAAAAAAGCCGCTCCGAAGAGCGGCTTTTTAAAAGGGATCAGACAACCTGATTAGGCAGTTTCGCCGTAAACCGTCACGGTGATGTCGACCACCACGTCAGTGTGCAAGGCGACGTTGACCAAGTGGTCGCCGACTGTCTTTATCGCGCCATTTGGCAAGCGAATCTGCGATTTGGAAACCACAAACCCTTGCTTAGTCACCTCTTGGGCGATGTCAGCATTGGTAACAGAGCCGAACAAGCGGCCGTCAACACCTGCTTTTTGCGTCAGCTTGACGGTGGTACCACCGAGCTTTTCACCTTGAGCCTGCATTTCAGCCAGTTTGGCTGCAGCAGCTTTTTCAAGCTCGGCACGCTTGACTTCGAATTCCTTGATAGCCGCTGCGGTAGCGCGGCGGGCGCGGCCGAAAGGGATCAGGAAATTGCGTGCATAGCCGTCTTTAACTTTGACGACGTCACCCAGATTTCCAAGGTTCACGACTTTGTCGAGCAGAATAATTTGCATGGTCGTATCTCCTTACAGGCTGCGGTGCTGATCGCTGTAAGGCAGCATCGCCAAGAAGCGAGCGCGCTTGACAGCGGTGTTGATCTGGCGCTGAAAAATAGCGCGAGTGCCGGTCAGGCGTGCGGGAATAATTTTTCCATTTTCAGAAACGAAATCGCGCAGAGTGTCGATATCTTTGTAATCGATTTCTTCAACGCCTGCAGCTGTGAAGCGGCAAAAGCGCTTGCGCTTGAACAACAGCGATTGAGTATTGCGCTTGGGGCGCTTGTCTTTGTTAAAACGTTTTGGTCCGGCCATGATGGACTCCTTAAATAGGGTTCAGTACTTGCTCTGCCTGAGGGATCGGGTGAAGAGCTTGAATATGAAAAACAACGCCTTTACTGGTACGCGCATTGATCAGAAATCCGGTAAACCTGAAGGACTTGGCTAGAGGAAGCTTGACGGCTTGCTCAGCCAGCGTTCCAAAAGCAACGGCCCTTATTGTCAACTTGACTTTCCTGTTTACTCCTGCCTCAAGAACTTCAGACTCATGTTCAAGAATGAAATTAATGGCGGAAATTCCAGAGGGCGTGTATCGCAGAGGACTTAGCTCGGCGATACATGCATTCAAATCAACCTGGTTCACTACGATTAATGTTCCACGTCACCTAGGCGTTCAACGGCATGAGCGGTTAACCCGCAAATTCCTGCTGTTGGGTTTTACGGGCTTCTTCCCTCTCGACATTACGCATCATGAGGGAAGGTCCGGTTTCGGCCTTCTTCTTCACCACGGTCAGGTGGCGCAACACGGCGTCGTTGAATTTGAACGCATGTTCAATTTCTTCCATCACGGCCTGGCTGGCTTCGATGTTGATGCAGAGGTAATGGGCTTTGGCCAATTTCTGGATCAGGTACACCAACTGGCGGCGACCCCAATCTTCAACGCGGTGCACAGTGCCGCCGCCGGCGGTAATCATGCCCTTGTAACGCTCCAGCATGGCTGGGACTTGCTCACTTTGATCCGGATGGATCAGCAAGACGATCTCGTAATGACGCATAACTCTCCTTTTGGTTAATTTAAGCTGCCCCAGCGTCGAACCTGAATGGTTTTTGGGTGCAGCAAGGCGAAGCCCATGATTATAGCCCGTCGGGTATTTGCTTTTTTGATGTCTTGTCTTCTCGGTCTACTGATTCAGCAAAAGACCGTTGATGAACTTTCAAATCTGGGTACCGAATGTAGTCAACAAATGCCTGGATATCCTGAGTGGGTGGTTTTGTAATAAGGCTGACCAGAATGATCACGGCAAAACCAACCGGCACGCCAAAAAGTCCGGCCGAAATAGGGTCGATTCCCCACCAGAGCTGAACCGGAGAAACGATTCCAAAGGTATCGCGTAACCATGGTTGATTGATCACCATGTAATAGGTTGTGACGCCCAGACCCGCCATCATTCCCATCGTGGCTGCTGGACCAGTTGCGCGTTTCCAGAAAATGCCAATGCTCAGTGCCGGAAAAAAAGAAGCGGCAGCAAACGAAAAAGCTGCAGACACCAGAAAAAGAATGTCGGCAGGCTTTTGGGCTGCCACATAGGCAGCGAGCAGGGCCATCACAAGCAGGAGTATTTTTGACAAGGTAACACGGCTGACAGTCGAGGCATTCGGATCAATCATCTTGTAATAAAGGTCATGGCCCAAGGCGTTGGCAATGACGAGCAGCAGTCCATCCGCGGTAGACAACGCAGCGGCCAGTCCGCCTGCGGCAACCAGGGCTGAAATAACATAGGGCAATCCCGCCAGCTCGGGCGTGAGCAACACCACGATGTCGCCGCCGATTGTCATTTCATTAAGCTGCAAGAGATTGTCCATGTTCACATCGACCACGGACAGCAACGCCGGATCGACCTTGTTCCACTCATGAACCCATGCTGGCAACTGGTCAAAAGGGGTGCCAACCAGCACAGTAAAAATTTCGTACTTCACCAGTACAGCCAGTGCAGGTGCAGTGCAGTACAAAAGAAAAACGAAGAACAGGGACCAGGTTACCGATTGCCGCGCTTCCCGAACACTGGGGACCGTGTAGTAACGCATCAGAATGTGCGGCAAGGCCGATGTTCCGACCATCAGGCAAAAAACCAGGGCCAGGAAATTGCGTCTTGACAGGTCATATATCGCTTGTTCTTGCGGCGTTCCCTCAGGATTGCCCAGGAACTGCGCTGCGTGGGCAGGCATGCCGTTCAGAGGCTGGCTTTTGATTTCGTTTGCGGCCTTAGAAACAGACCATTCACGAAGCGCCGTTTCCTCATCTTTTGGCAGGGCTGCCAAGGCCTTGCCCGCCGCAGAAATTTCAGCTACCGATGCATTACCGGCCTTGAGCGCAGCTACCTTTTGGGTGGCGGCGAGTTTGTCGGCAGCCATGGCCCGCGCAGGGTTCTTCATTTTTTCATCCAGCGCTTTTGCACGTTGGCTGAATATGGCGCGAACCTCCAGTTCCTTGGGGTCAAACGTCAACTCTTTTTCCTTGGCAGTCACTTTCTCAAGTTGGTAGCCATAAATCGCCTGGGGAACCGGAATACCCGTCTGTTTGACCGACAGCCAGACCACCGGAATCAGGTAGGCAATCAGTAAAATTATGTATTGCGCCACCTGCGTCCACGTCACCGCGCGCATTCCCCCCAAAAATGAGCAGACCAGTAAGCCGCCAACCCCCAAAAAGATGCCCAGTTCAAAAGCGATGCCGGTCAAATAGGAGGTGATCAGACCCACACCGTAGATCTGTGCAACCAGATAAGTGAACGAGCAAAGTATGGCAGCAGCCAGTCCTATAAACCTTGGCAGATGGCCACCATAACGCTCACCGAGAAAATCCGGAATCGTGAACTGCCCAAACTTTCTCAGGTAGGGAGCCAGTACCAATGCCACCAGGCAATAGCCGCCCGTCCATCCCATGAGGAACGCCAGCCCGCTGTAACCCGTCAGGTAAAGGGTACCCGCCAGCCCCAGGAAGGAAGCCGCCGACATCCAGTCGGCGCCTATCGCCATACCGTTGTAGATGGCCGGAACGCGCCGGCCGGCCACGTAATATTCGTTGGCATCGGTGGTTCGGGTCAATATGCCGATGCCTGCATATGTGGCAATGGTTGACAACAAGAACGTCAGGCCAATCCAAACGTGCGGCATGCCCAGCTGTTCAAGTCCCCCCAGCAGTAATACGTAAATGACCACGCCGAGGGTGAACCATAAATAAATACGGTCCAGCTGGGATTTAAAGCTCTTTTTCGAACGCGAAGATGCTTCACGATGACCTGACAACCCAGCCATGTTTAGTCGTCCTTGTGATCAAGGCCATGCTCGGCATCCAGCTTATTCATGTACCAAGCATAAAAACCGACCAATAAGCAATAAATCATCAAGGATCCTTGCGCGCCCATCCAAAAGCTGAACGGCCAGCCGAAGAAGTTAAAGGTCAGAAACCGCGCAAAATAAACAACTCCAAAGGTAGTGATGAACCAGACGATCAACAATACAGACGTGACCAAAAGGGTTTTCCGCCAGTAGCGACGATGCAATTCACCAGGTGTTGTCATGCCCCAGTCCATTTTTCTGACGATTTGGCCAAGCAACCATGCTGTTCAATTTCGCGTTCGAGTTGCGCACCCACCTTCGGTTCAAACCGGCGCAGGTGATCAAGAACCTGAAGGGCTTTCTCTGGAGCCCCCAATGCCAAATCAACATGCGCCAGCCGATACCAACCATGGGGAGCCATAGGCTGCAGGCTCGTGACTTGCTTCAGTGCATTCCTGGCATCATGCAGCTTGTCCTGCCGGATCAGGACCAGTCCAAGGCCATACCAGGCCTGGTCCATGCTAGGACATTGTCCGATAGCATTCTCAAATGCAGTACAGGCCTCTTCATGACGGTCTGTCTGCTGAAGCACATAAGCCAAATTGAACCAGACAGTTCCCAATTCCTCCTTCGATGCCACGATACGCGTGAGCTGTTGCAGAATCAAAACTGACTCATCAAACCGATTGAGATATGCCAGCACATGGGCGCAGCTGGCAAGCGCATGACAGTCTGCGGGCCAGAGTTCAAGAATTCTGTCGAATCGCGACAGTGCCTTTGTGTGATTGCCGAGTGCCAGCAGTACCAGCGCCTGCATTTTTAAAAAAAGGTACACAAGATGCTGATTCAGTGCTGGTTTTACTTGCATAAATTCACACCCGTCTGGAGGCAGATGCCAATCTTGGCCATGCTGGCTGCGGTCCAAATGAGCAGCATGAGGAAAAAAGCAACCAGCGGCAGATGGCGATCCAGCACTATTTTGGGTGAAAGCCAGCGAGCTGCTCTAACCCAAGGGTGTCCCAGCAATTGGAGAAAAGCATAAAAGGGATTGCCATTGCGTCTGGCACCCGTCAGAAATCCCAGAAGCCATTGTCCACACAGCGAAAGAAGCGCAATTTCCGCAACAAGTTTGAAGGCTGTGACCACAATCAACATGTTGGTCGGCACAAGAAACAAAAATGCACTTCGATTATCAAATAGTGAAATGCAAATGACTGACAGCCCGGATCAGTCAAGAAAATTCCTTGTGCGGCAGGTTGGTCAGATCAATCAGCCAGACGTTTCCAAGTCTCGATCACGGTATCAGGATTCAACGAAATAGAACCAATTCCCTGTTCCTTGAGCCATTGGGCAAAGTCCGCATGATCGCTGGGGCCCTGCCCGCAAATACCCACATATTTCCCCTGACGCTTGCACGCTGAAATAGCCATGCTGAGCAAAGCCTTGACGGCTGGATCGCGCTCGTCAAAGTCCTTGGCCAGAATCTCCAGACCCGAATCGCGGTCCAGACCCAGCGTAAGTTGCGTCAGGTCGTTCGAGCCTATGGAAAAGCCGTCAAAAAACTCAAGAAATTGCTCGGCCAGCACCGCATTGCTCGGCACTTCGCACATCATGATGATTCGCAGGCCTTTTTCGCCGCGCTTGAGGCCGTGTTCAGCCAGCAAATCAGTAACGGCCTTGGCCTGTCCCAAGGTACGGACAAACGGCACCATGACCTCGACATTCGTCAGCCCCATATCATTGCGAACCCGCCTGAGGGCTTCGCATTCCATGGCAAAGGCTTCGCGGAAATCAGTGCTGATGTAGCGTGCGGCGCCGCGAAATCCCAGCATTGGATTTTCTTCTTCAGGCTCGTAGCGCGAGCCGCCAATCAGCTTGCGGTATTCGTTGGACTTGAAGTCCGACAGGCGAACAATGACCGGCTTGGGCCAGAACGCCGCGCCAATGGTGGCAATACCTTCAGCCACCTTGTCAACATAAAACGCACGCGGCGACGCATGGCCGCGCGCTACGCTTTCCACTGCTTTTTTCAGGTCTGGGTCAACATTTGGATAGTCCAGAATTGCCTTGGGATGCACGCCGATGTTGTTGTTGATCACAAACTCCAGCCGCGCCAGACCCACGCCCTGATTTGGAATCTGGCAGAAGTCAAAAGCCAGTTGCGGGTTGCCCACATTCATCATGATCTTGATGTCAATTGGCGGCATCTCGCCTCGCTCGACTTCCGTGATTTCGGTTTCCAGCAAGCCGTCGTAGATCGTGCCGGTGTCGCCTTCAGCGCAGCTCACCGTCACCAGCATGCCGTCCTTGAGTTGCCCGGTGGCATCACCGCAACCCACCACAGCCGGGATGCCAAGTTCACGCGCAATGATCGCCGCGTGGCAGGTACGCCCACCGCGGTTGGTAACAATGGCACTGGCTCGCTTCATTACCGGCTCCCAGTTGGGGTCAGTCATATCGGTAACCAGCACATCGCCTGGACGAACCTGGTCCATGTCCTTGATGTCGTACACGATGCGAACCGGGCCGGTGCCTATTTTCTGGCCAATCGCGCGGCCTTCGGCCAGCACGGTGCCGGTTCCCTTTAGCTTGTAGCGCTGCTCAGCCTTGCCCTTGGCCTGGCTCTTCACGGTTTCTGGACGCGCCTGCAAGATATACAACTCACCGTCCGTTCCATCTTTACCCCATTCAATGTCCATCGGGCGGCCATAGTGGTTTTCAATGATCACCGCATAGCGCGCCAGTTGCTCGACATCCGCGTCGGTTAATGAAAAGCGATTACGCAGCTCAATCGGCACATCAGTGGTCTTGACCAGCTTGCCATTGGATTTTTTTTCTTCTGCTGTGGTGAACTCCATCTGCAGGAGCTTGGAGCCCAGGTTTCGGCGTATGACCGCACGGTTGCCAGCATTGAGCATCGGCTTGTGAACATAAAACTCGTCCGGATTCACAGCGCCCTGCACTACTGTTTCTCCCAGGCCGTAACTGGAAGTGATGAACACCACATCCTCGAATCCGCTTTCGGTGTCGATGGTGAACATCACCCCGGCAGCGCCCAGGTCACTTCGCACCATGCGCTGCACGCCGGCAGAAAGGGCCACGTCGGAATGGGCAAAGCCCTGGTGGACACGGTAGCTGATGGCGCGGTCGTTGTAGAGGGAAGCAAACACCTCTTTCATCTTGTGCAGCACATCCTCAATGCCGACAACATTCAAAAAGGTTTCCTGCTGGCCGGCAAAGGACGCATCGGGCAGATCTTCTGCCGTGGCTGATGAACGTACAGCAAAACTGGCCTGCGAATTGCTCGCGCTCAGGCTGGCAAAGCTGCTTCGTACAGCCTGCTCGAATTCAGGGGGAAAAGGTTGTGCCTCTACCATTTGACGAATCTGCGCACCGGCTTGGGCTAGCGCCCGCACATCTTCGGTATCAAGCGCGTCAAGGACGGCATTGATTTTTCCATCAAGTCCGGCATGGGCCAGAAACTCGCGAAACGCGTGCGCCGTGGTGGCAAAGCCAGTCGGCACCTGCACACCCTGCGGACCGGTGGGCAGTTGCGAAATCATTTCGCCCAGGCTGGCATTTTTGCCGCCGACCGAATCGACATCGGTCATCCTCAGGTTTTCAAACGGCACAACCAAGGCGTTTGCGTCAAACAGGTTAGACATGGAAATACTCCGGGAGGTTAAAAATCGGCGATATCAGTGCAGTGCAGCCTTAAACCTGATTGTTCTTTTTGAGGGCTTGGCTGGCGCACTGAACCATAAACTGGATAATTGACCCGATTGTAGGGGGCTGTCATCCAACCCCCTTCCCTCGTTTTTCATCTGCCTGAATCGAGCATCATGTCAAATCGCACCGTGTTTTTCATCTCTGACGGCACCGGCATCACGGCGGAAACCTTTGGCAACGCCATCCTGGCCCAGTTCGAGATCAATCCTCGCCATGTTCGCCTGCCCTTCATCGACACCGTTGACAAAGCCCATCAGGCGATCCGGCATATCAACCACACTGGCGACCTGGAAGGCAAGCGGCCCATTGTTTTCACAACGCTGGTAAACATGAATATCCTGGCGGTCATCAAGGCGCAATGCAACGGCATGCTGCTGGACATGTTTGGCATGTTTGTCGCGCCTCTGGAAAGCGAACTGGGCATCAAGTCAAACCATCGGGTTGGCCGTTTTTCAGATGCCTCCAAGAGCAAGGCCTATGACGACCGTATCGAGGCAATTAATTTTTCGCTGGCGCACGACGATGGCCAAAGCCATCGGGACCTTGCGGGCTCTGACGTGATCCTGGTCGGTGTAAGCCGCAGCGGAAAAACCCCGACGACGTTATACCTGGCCATGCAATACGGTTTGAAAGCGTCAAATTACCCATTGATTCCGGAAGACTTTGATCGTCGGCAGTTGCCACCGGCGCTGGTGCCTCATCGCAAAAAAATCTTTGGGCTGACGATCAATCCTGAACGCTTGAGTCAGATACGCAATGAACGTCGGCCTAATTCAACCTATTCCAGCCTGGCCAACTGCCGGCACGAAATTCATGAAGCCGAGGCCATGATGCGTCGCGAAGGCATTCGCTGGCTGTCCACTACGACCAAGTCCATCGAAGAAATTGCCACCACGATTCTTCAGGAAATCAAACCGGAACGGCTTGAGTATTGATTGTGTAAATTGCAGGTTTTTTTCATGTACAGCAGTTCGCTATGATTTAAATAGCAGCTCACATATGACCCTATTGCGCAAAAGCCTGTTTATGCTGAAAATTTAGTTTTGCTTTGAATAAAAATTTCACCATTCCTGAAGCCTCAACGACGAAATAGCCATCCTCAATTCAATGTATAGATAAAACCTATTTTATTTATGTACTTATAAGTCTTAAACTATGGCTTCAGTTAGATTTCTAACCAACCCGAAAGTAAAAATTCATGTCCCTGATCAATACCGAAGTCGTCCCATTCAATGCCACTGCCTACCAAAATGGAAAGTTTGTACCGGTAAGCAACGAGAAGATCAAAGGCAAATGGTCAGTATTTGTTTTCTTCCCAGCAGCCTTCACTTTTGTATGCCCTACCGAATTGGGAGACCTGGCTGATAACTATGCTGAATTCCAAAAAATGGGTGTCGACATCTACGGTGTCTCAACCGACACCCACTTCACGCATAAAGCATGGCACGACAGCTCGCCTGAAATGAGCAAAGTCCAGTACGCTTTGGTGGGCGACCCGGCACATGTTTTGGCTAAAGGCTTTGACGTTTTGATAGAAGATGGCGACGCCGCCGGTCTGTGCCTTCGCGGTACGTTCATTGTCAACCCGGAAGGCAAGATCCAGACCATTGAAGTGCACCCAGACGGCATTGGCCGCGACGCCAAGGAATTGTTGCGCCGCCTCAAGGCAGCCCAGTACATCGCCGCTCATCCTGGTGAAGTTTGCCCCGCGAAGTGGAACGAAGGCGCCGAAACGTTGAAGCCTTCGTTTGACCTGGTCGGCAAGATCTAAGTAAACCTGTGAGCGCTACAGCCCGGGCGCGAATGCACCCGGGCTTTTTTATTTCTCTACGTAATTCTTAAAGTGGGACTTCCATGCTCGACGCCAGCACAAAAGCACAATTGAACAGCTACCTCGAACGCGCTACGCAGCCAATTGAAATCGTAGCCTCGCTTGACGAAAGCAAAGCGTCGGGAGAGTTGCAGTCGCTGCTAAAAGATATTGCCGACGTCTCCCCGCTGGTCAAGGTCAGCGAAAGTCGCGACGACAACCACCGCAAACCGTCATTTTCCATCAACCGTCCAGGCGAAAACCACGGCCCTCGCTTTGCCGGCCTGCCGATGGGCCATGAATTCACCTCGCTGATCCTCGCCCTGTTGCAAATTGGCGGTTATCCGCCTAAGGTGGAAGCGGATATTCTTGAACAAATTCGCGCCCTTGATGGAGACTTCAAATTCGAAATTTATGTCTCATTGACCTGCCACAGTTGCCCTGACGTGGTGCAGGCCCTTAACTTGATGGCTGTTCAGAATCCGCGCATCACTAACACCATGATCGACGGCGCATTGTTCCAGGATGAAGTCAAGGAACGCCAGATCATGGCGGTGCCGACCGTGTTTCTCAATGGCACTGAATTCAGCCAAGGGCGCATGAGCCTGGAAGAAATACTGGCCAAGATCGACACCAGTGGAGTTGAGCGCGAAGCCAGGAAAATCGCTGCCAAGGCGCCGTTTGATGTACTGATCGTTGGTGGTGGTCCTGCCGGTGCAGCTGCTGCGGTATATGCTGCGCGCAAAGGAATTCGAACCGGCGTCGCATCAGAACGCTTCGGTGGACAAGTGCTTGACACACTGGGCATCGAAAACTTCATTTCACTGCAACATACCGAAGGCCCGCAGTTTGCAGTCGCGCTTGAACAGCATGTACGTGATTACGATGTCGACATCATGAATATGCAGCGCGCCAAGTCGCTGATTCCCAACGCCGGTCCGGGCAAGGACATGATCGAGATTCAGCTCGACAGCGGTGCTTCCCTTCAAGCCAGATCAGTCATCATTTCGACAGGCGCACGCTGGCGCAACATCAACGTGCCAGGTGAGCATGAATACAAGAACAAGGGTGTCGCTTATTGCCCGCACTGCGATGGCCCCCTGTTCAAGGGAAAACGCGTCGCGGTCATCGGAGGTGGCAATTCAGGCGTTGAAGCGGCCATCGACCTGGCAGGTATTGTTGGACATGTGACGTTGATTGAATTCGACAGTGCACTGCGCGCTGATGCCGTCTTGCAGCGCAAGTTGCACAGCCTGAAGAACGTGAGCGTATTCACGCATGCTCAAACGACTGAAATTACTGGTGACAGTCAGAAAGTGAACGGTTTGGTGTACAAAGATCGTTCAAGCGGCGAGTTACGCAAGGTTGAACTTGAAGGTGTTTTTATCCAGATCGGCCTGATTCCCAACACTGACTGGCTCAAAGGAACGGTTGAGCTGTCTAAGCATGGCGAAATTGTGGTCGATGCAAGGGGACAGACATCGTTGCCGGGAGTTTTTGCAGCGGGTGATGCAACAACCGTACCTTTCAAGCAGATTATTATTGCGGCCGGTGATGGTGCCAAGGCAGCATTAAGCGCTTTTGACCATCTGATTCGCACATCGGTGCCAGTGGTTGAATTGGAGCCAGTTTTGGCAGACTGAAGTTAACCATGTGTATCAGGTTGCGCGTTGCCTGGTACACATCGGTATGTCATATCTTGAAATTGAAATTCATGTTTGGGCTACACGCTAACGCGCATGTCGGCACCCAAATTAAATCCGGATGCGAATCTTGGTCAGAGACACAAGCTTCAATATTCCCATAAAGCAGGTTTTTCAAACAGTGGATGACTGCTGACATATATCAGATCCAGATCACAAAACAAAAGCCCCAAATTATGTTGTTTGGACTTAGCTGAAGCTTATTGTCGCGAGGCTGAATTTGTGTTTGATTTACTGTTGGTTTTTGACAGCATTTGTAGCTTCGTATACATCCATATATAACTCTTCCTGCTTCAGTGCAAGCCGACTCCACTGGTAGCAACTTGCAAATGCTGTCGCTCCCTTGCTCAACTTTTCACTCAACAGTGGTTGGTTCTGCAATTGCTCTAAAGCGCGCTGTAGCTTGAATGGGTCCAACGGATCGTCAAGGATCAGCGCATTTTCACCATCCTGAAGAAGACCGGCGACACCACAGTATTCAGCACTGCTTACCACTACCGGCAGTCCGTATGACATGGCTTCAAGCACGACCATGGCAAAAGTGTCCTCAAGTGTTGGATGCGCAAGGCAATCGGCAGATTCATAAGCAGGAGCAACATTTTTCAATGAACCCAAAAAAAAGACCCTGGATGCTAAATTTAGAACTTTCACCTGCTCGTTGAAAGCAGGCATTTCAGTCAGATTTCCAACAACAGCCAAAATAAATCCAGTTGGGCATTTACTGAGTGCCGCTAGCAAGGTTTTTAGTCCTTTTTTGCGGTAGTCATTGGCGACAAACAATACGCAATATTTATCCTTGGGCAAACCTAATAGCGACCTTGCCCTTTTTTTCCTTAGCTGCGTTAGTGGCAAAAGGGGCGGCGAAATTCCAGGTGTAACGACAGAAATCATCCCTTCGCAATCAGGATAGGTAGCGTCCACAATCTTCCAAAGACTTTCAGAAGTGACCACTATTTTTCTGTTGGGACGAAACTTGAACCGCAAATGCTCTAGTGCTAGGTAAGCCAGTAAACGTGGACTGGCCACTACCTTGATCCACCGAAAAACTTTCCGCCAGCCCCAAAGCTCGCGAAAAAGCGTGTATTTCACAGGTAACACATGCACAGTTTGAACGTCACCATGCCATGTATTTTCATGGGAGTGAACGACATCGAAACCACTTCGAGTTGACCACCATGTGCAGGTGGCAAACCACAACTGATTAACCCATCGGGGTTTGCGCATTGGCATTGAAACCCGGTGATAAGCGACGCCAGGCCAGTTATGGGCTATTTCCTGAGCAAATACATGAATGTCATGACGGGAAGCCAGTTGCTCAACCAGCGCAATTGAGTAGCGCTCTGCGCCACCACCAGTTGTAGAAAATGTCCGGTTGAAAACGGCAATTCGCAGCCGTTTTTTTTCACCAACAAAACTTTCAGCAGAATTTGGCGTGAGCGAACTCATTTTTTTCGGCGGTCTTCATAAGCAGTTGCAATCTTGAGCCAGAACACAGGCAGCGACGTTGAACGCAAGATAGGTACCCGGGGCAATTGCAGCATGTCCATTTCGGGATGACAACGGCTGCGCTGCGTGGTGGTGGCAGTCACAAACCCAAGGGTATCAACCATCCCAATATGTTCTGGTTGGTAGCGACCATACGGATAGCAAAAGTGCTGCACCGGAGTTTTCACTACCGATTCGAGCTCGGTTTTTCCCAAGGCAATTTCAAGACGACATTTGTTTTGGTCGTTAGCCGTTAGATCAATGTGCTGCCGGGTATGCGATCCTACTTCCTGCCCAGCAAAAACCCATTGACGCAATTGAGCTTCATTCATCAATGCAGTCTGTGCAATACCCGTTTCTAAATCCCAGACATTGGTCTTGCCAAGCAGTCCGCTGAGGGCATAACAAGTCGAAGAAAAACCATGCTTCGTCAATGAGGGCAAGGCATTCGACAGGTTATTCAAGTAGCCATCATCGAACGTTATTCCTGCCACCTTGCCTTTTTTATGACCATTCAAATAGGGTTCCAAAGCAGTCATGGACAATCCTTGATAGCCAAGCCGTTCAAGCCAAGCCATTTGCCTGGCAAAGGCTTGTGGCGCCACGTACAGACTTCGAAAGGGGCTGCCCTTCGCCGGTGCGGCAGCAATCTGGTGGTAAACCAGAATCGGGATAGGCTGGGTGTTTGCGGTAAATCTGTTGGACATGCTCGGACCGTTTGAATATCAAAGCAATACGATGTCGTATTGCTCTTGGGCCATCACCGCTTCGGCCTGCAGGGAAATGGGTTTGCAAATAAATTCGCTCAGACTCGCAAGGTGCTGGCTTTCCTCATCCAGAAATAATTCGATTACTTTGGGAGAAGCCACAATCCTGAATTCCCGGGGGTTGAACTGGCGTGCTTCACGCAAAATTTCACGCAGGATGTCATACGTCACACTGCGGGCCGTTTTGACAATTCCTTTTCCGCTACAGGCGTTGCAAGGTTCACACAGCTGATGCGCCAATGACTCCCGCGTTCGCTTGCGAGTCATTTCAAGCAATCCCAATGCTGAAAACCCATTCACTGCGGTTTTGATTCGATCTCTCTCCAATTGCTTTTTAAATTCAGCCAATACCCCATCACGGTGATTTTCCTTACACATGTCGATGAAATCGACAATGACAATACCGCCCAGGTTGCGCAAACGGAGTTGCCGCGCAATGGCTTGCGCAGCCTCCAAATTGGTTTTGTAGATGGTTTCGTCAAAGTTTCGGGCACCAACGAAGCCCCCTGTATTCACGTCAACCGTGGTCAATGCTTCCGTCTGGTCAACCACCAGATAGCCACCGGACTTGAGGTCCACCCGACGACCCAGCGCTTTTGCAATTTCCTCGTCAATGCTAAACAGATCAAAAATAGGCCGCTCACCACTGTAAAGATGAAGCTTTGAAACCGTCGAGGGCATGAACTCCAAAGCAAAAGCTTTGAGTTTTTCAAACTGTTCACGCGAATCGATGCGAATGGTTTGTGTATTTTCCAGCGCCATATCGCGCAACACGCGCTGCAACAGGCTCAAATCCTGATGCAAAACAGACGCTGCCGGCATGCGCAAGGAAGCCTGCTTGATACGAAGCCAGGTTTTTCGCAGGTAAGCAATGTCTTCAGCCAGTTCAATGTCGGTGGCGTCCTCGCCATTAGTCCGAAGAATAAAACCACCGCCCATGTCGGCGACCAAAGACTGAACCCGCTGACGCAACTCTTCGCGCTGGCGGGGCAGAATTTTTTGCGAGACGCCAATGTGGTTATCTTGGGGCAAAAAAACCAGCAAACGACCGGCAATGCTGATCTGAGCCGTCAAGCGAGCACCTTTGGTGCCCATCGGATCCTTGAGAACCTGCACCATCAAAGCCTGTCCTTCGAACAACTGCTTCTCAATCGGCTGCAGTGAAGGACTTCCAGACGCCGCAGCGGTGGCACCCGGAACAGCTTCGGATTCGGCATGGCGGCTGTTGATACTGCTCATCAAATCGGCCACATGCAAAAATGCGGCGCGGTCCAAGCCGATGTCGATAAACGCGGACTGCATTCCCGGCAGCACACGTACTACCTTGCCCAAGTAGACGTTGCCAACCAAGCCGCGCTCAAGCGTTCGCTCTACTTGCAATTCCTGCACGGCAGCATGCTCCACCACTGCAACACGTGTCTCTTGAGGCGACCAGTTGATCAGAATTTCTTGTTGCATTGTTCTCAAACAGTAAGACTAAATGGCAAGTCCAGCAGATCGAAGCAGCAAGGCCGTTTCCCATAATGGCAACCCCATGATTCCACTGTAACTCCCGCTGATTCGGGTGATATGCATTGACGCTCTGCCCTGTATGGCATAAGCACCTGCCTTGCCCAGAGGCTCTCCAGTGGCTGCATAGCGGCTGATTTGTTCGGCTGTCATGGGCTCGAAGCTGACGTTTGAACTACTGAGAACGGAAAAACGCTCTTGGCCCGACTGAATATTGACCGCCGTCAAAACTCTATGCGTTTTACCAGATAGTTCAGACAGCATGCGCTCGGCATGACCCCTGTCATCGGGCTTGCCATAAATAGTGCAGCCGAGGGCCACGGTGGTGTCAGCGCAGAGGATAGGCGCTGATGGCAGTTGGCGCCGGGCCAAGCGTGCTGAAGCGCTATCGAGTTTGAGGCTTGTCACCCGTTTGACATAGCGTGCTGGCGCCTCGTTGTCCAATACCACTTCCAAGGCTTCAGTGTCTTCGGTCACATCGGGCAGCAGCAGTTCGTACCGAACACCTAATTGTTCAAGCAACTGCCGCCGTCTTGGACTTTGAGAGGCCAGATAAACAAACTGAACCATGCTGAACTCGCCTGCAAAAAGTTATTCGCGATGGTAGGGATGATTGATCGTGATGCTCCAGGCACGGTAAAGCTGTTCAATCAGCAATACACGTACCATGGCATGCGGCAAGGTCAAATCAGACAGGCGAATGCGTTGATGGGCCGACTGCTTGAAGCCAGCGTCCAGTCCATCCGGACCGCCAATCACAATGGCGATGTCATCCCCGGACAGCTGCCAGGTCTTTAGATTTTCTGCCAGCGCCATCGTGGTCACAGCCGTACCACGTTCATCCAACGCCACGATCCGGCAGCCTCGGGCAATGGCACCTTCAATGCGGGTGCGCTCTGAGGCAAGCAAGGTTTCCAGGGTTTTAGATCCCCGCGGTTCGGTTTTGACCGCCCTAAGTTCAACTTTCAACTCGGGCGGAAAGCGTTTGGCGTAGTCGTCATAAGCCGTCTGCGCCCAATCGGGCACCTTCTGGCCAACGGCGACAATCGTCAGCCTCATTCGCTCCGGGTCGTGGTTTTCTTCACGGCTGTCTTTTTGGCAGCAGGCTTCTTGACGGACATCTTGACCGCAACTTGCTTGGCTGCAACTTTCCTGGTCAGAGGAATTTTCACAATCGGTGTCTTGACAACAACCTTTTTGACAGCTGTTTTGGCTGCCAATGGCTTGGACTCGGCTGAAGCCACCCGGGAAGACGGTTTGCGTGCTTTGATCAGCTTCGCTTCAGGTTCGGTAGCCGGCGCACTCGCATTGCGCTTAGCCGTCCAGTCATGCGTTTTTCCAACGCGACCGACGTAAGTTCCATCATCGGTTCGTGCCAGCGTTGCGGCGTCCGACAAACTTTCGTCGTTGACGCTTTTTGTACTTTTTGACAGTTTGGCAGGAGATTTTGACTTGCCACCGGTTGCAACACGCGACTTGGCTGGCTTCATCTCAGCTTTAACCTCGACCTTGGCAGCCTTAGGCAGTGGAGTGGGGGCACCAAGCTTGAGTTTGATGGGCTTTTCGCCCCACAGTTCTTCGAGGTTGTAATACTGGCGAATCGTGGGTTGCATGATGTGGGCAACGGCGGCTCCGCAGTCAACGATGATCCACTCACCGTTGTCTTCGCCCTCAATGCGGGGCTTGGCAAAACCGGCGTCGCGCACAGCGTCGCGCACGCTGGCAGCAAGCGCCTTGGTCTGGCGGTTGGACGTGCCCGAAGCAACAATCACGCGCTCAAACAGCGATGTGATGTGTTCGGTATCAAACACCTGAATGTCTTGCGCCTTGACATCTTCAAGCCCATCGATAATGGCGCGCTGAAGTTTTTGGACATCTTTTTTGCCCTCGGTGCTTGAGGTTTTGACAGTGGTGGGGGTCATGCAATACTTTGCTTCATAGAGGTGAAAAATTAACCGGCGTCGTACAGTTGATAGTGCGAAATATAACGTGCCACAGACTCAGGAACGAATTTTCTGGCGTCTTCCGCAGTGGCCGCGCCTGAAGCCATCATCTGACGAATCTGGGTGGCGCTGAAGGGCATCAAGGGTAGCTTGAGAATGAGAAACCGGGAATTGTGCGGCGCATAAATATCAAACTCAGTTTGAGTCAGCGCGGATTCAGTGCGATCAGCTATACAAATTATAGCTATTTCAAGAATCTCTCTCCATTGATGCCATCGGTCAAAGCTCATAAACTGATCAGCGCCTATGAACATATAGAGCTGGCACCCTGAATTCTCGGTTTGCAAAGCCTTGAGGGTATCAAGGGTAAATGTAGGTCCAAGGCGCTGCAATTCACGCGCATCTACCACGACACGCTCAATGTTGCCGAACGCCAGCCGAGCCATGGCCAGACGGTGTTCGGGGGCACTGAGCACACGGGCCTTGTGCCATGCATGGCCGGTGGGAATAACATGCAGCACATCAAGATTGAACTGCTCCAGCGCAGCCTTGGCCAATGCCACATGGGCATTGTGTGGCGGGTCAAACGAACCGCCGAACACGCCAATGCGTTTGGGCTGTCCAGCAGCGTTGGTGCTCAAACCCAGTCCCGCCTGACAAGAAATTCTTTGTACAAGCGTTCCTCTGGTGATCCGGCCACACTGGGCCGTTGGTAGGACCAACTTGCCAGCGGCGGCATCGACATCAGGATTGATTCAGTGCGTCCACCAGACTGCAGCCCAAAATGAGTTCCGCGGTCCCACACCAGGTTGAACTCGACATAACGGCCTCTGCGGTACAACTGAAAATCGCGTTCGCGTTCTGTGAAAATGCTGTCCTTGCGGCGTTTGATGATTGGCAGATATGCCTGCAGGAATGAGTCGCCTACAGCCTGCATCATCGTCAAGCTTTGTGCCAGGCCAAGCTCCTGAAAATCGTCGAAAAACACGCCGCCGACACCGCGTTGCTCCTGGCGGTGCTTGAGAAAAAAATATTCGTCGCACCACTGCTTGAAACGTGGGTATTTGTCTTCGCCAAACGGTGCAAGCGTGTCCTTGCAAACCTGGTGAAAATGCACCGCGTCTTCGTCAAAACCGTAAAAAGGCGTCAGGTCCATGCCGCCGCCAAACCAGCAGACCGGCTCGGCGGCTTCACCAACAGGGGTTGCCGCCAGCATCCTCACATTCATGTGTACCGTCGGCGCATAAGGGTTGCGCGGATGGAACACCAGCGAAACGCCCATCGCCTCAAACGGTGCGCCTGCCAACTCCGGTCGATGCTGGGTGGCAGAAGACGGCAGCCTGGGACCACGCACATGCGAAAAGCCGCAGCCGGCGCGCTCGAATACATTGCCCTGCTCGAGAATTTTGGTGATACCGTTGCCCTGAAGCATCTCGCCCGGTTCCTTTTGCCAGGAATCGCTGACAAAGGGCTGGCCGTCAATTTCAGCAACGGCATTGGTGATGCGCTCCTGAAGATCCAGCAAAAAAACGCGAACGGCGGAAAGATCAATGCTGGACATAACTGGTTCTCAAGACTTGATGGCCCGGTAACCGATGTCCTTGCGATACTGCGCACCATCGAAATCAATGCCTCGGGCCACTTCGTAAGCCCGCTGCTGTGCTGCCTTGACCGTGCTGCCGAGCGCCGTTACGCAAAGCACGCGACCACCCGAAGTGAGCGTCGCACCGTTCTGCCGTTGCGTTCCTGCATGAAATACCATGCAGTCTTCAGCGGGTGCAGGCAAGCCGTGGATGGCATCACCCTTGCGCGGATGCAGCGGATAACCGTACGCAGCCATCACCACGCCCAGCGCTGGTCTGCGGTCCCATTCCATTTCCACCTTGTCCAGGATTCCCGAGGTGGCAGCCATCAAGACCTCGAACAGGTCGGTTTTCAAGCGCATCATGATGGGCTGGGTTTCCGGGTCGCCCATGCGGCAGTTGAATTCCAGCGTTTTGGGCTTGCCTTGGGCATCGATCATGAGGCCGGCGTATAAAAATCCGGTGAACGGAATGCCGTCTTTTTCCATGCCGCGGATGGTAGGCATGATGATTTCGCGCATTGCCCGTGCGTGGACATCGGGCGTGACCACCGGGGCTGGCGAATAAGCGCCCATACCGCCCGTGTTAGGCCCCTGGTCGCCGTCAAGCAAACGCTTGTGGTCCTGGCTGGTGGCCATGACGGCTACATTCTTGCCGTCGCACATGACGATGAAACTGGCTTCCTCTCCTTGCAAAAATTCTTCAATGACAACCCGCGCACCGCCTTCGTTGTGGCTCACGCCCAGCGGATTGAATTCCGGGTCCGGCGCCAGCATGAATTCGATTGCCTCGTGCGCCTCGTGCAGGGTCATGGCCACCACCACACCCTTGCCGGCGGCCAGGCCGTCAGCCTTGACTACGATGGGCGCACCTTTTTCGTCGACATAAGCATGCGCTGCTGCTGCGTCGTTGAAGGTTTCGTAATCGGCGGTCGGAATATGGTGGCGCTTCATGAAGGCCTTGGAAAACGCCTTGGAGCTTTCCAGTTGTGCCGCCGCCTTGGTCGGGCCAAACACCCGCAGACCGTGCGCGCGAAACTCATCGACGATGCCGGCGGCCAGGGGCTGCTCGGGACCAACGACCGTCAAGGCTATCTTTTCAGTAGCTGCCCAAGCACGTAGAGCCTTCGGATCAGTGATATTTATATTCTCAAGCCGGGAATCGAGAGCGGTTCCGCCATTGCCTGGCGCGACATAGACCGCCTGCACCCTAGGCGACTGGGCCAGTTTCCAGGCCAGCGCATGTTCACGGCCACCGCCGCCCACCACCAAGACTTTCATGAGGAAGCTTTCATTGTTGTTGTGTTTTCTACAGGGTTTTATTCGGAAAGTTCGGCATTATGAAAGACATCCTGCGTGTCATCCATGTCTTCCAGCACATCCAGCAGTTTTTGCATCTTCTGGGAATCTTCTCCGTTTAACTCGATGGCGTTGTCGGCGCGCATGGTGACTTCGGCCAGTTCGGCGACCAAGCCGGCGGCTTCCAAGGCGCTCTTGACAGTTTCCAGTTCGGTGTAAGGCGTCAGCACCTCAATGGCACCATCCTCGTGGGCAATCACATCGTCGGCGCCGGCTTCCAAGGCAATTTCCATCACTTGGTCCTCGTTCGTACCGGGCGCAAAAATAAGCTGGCCGCAGTGCTTGAACTGAAACACCACCGAGCCTTCGGTTCCCATGTTGCCGCCATGCTTGGAAAATGCATGGCGAACTTCGGCCACGGTGCGCACCTTGTTGTCGGTCATGCAGTCCACCAAAATTGCGGCTCCTCCGATGCCGTAGCCTTCGTAACGGACTTCTTCGTAGTGGACGCCTTCGAGATTGCCCGTGGCCTTGTCGATGTTGCGCTTGACTGTGTCGGCCGCCAGGTTAGCTGCCTTTGCCTTTTCAACAGCCAGGCGCAGGCGTGGGTTTGTGGCCAGGTCGCCGCCGCCCAAACGCGCGGCCACCATGATTTCGCGTATCACCCGCGTCCAGACCTTGCCGCGTTTGTCGTCCTGACGACCCTTGCGGTGTTGAATATTCGCCCATTTACTATGACCAGCCACGGAAAATCCTTCAGCAATTGATTTAATCTACAGCGTTCATTTTACTTTTCGCTTGTGCAACTTTCACGCCGTTTTATCAGGAACTCCACATCATGGCCGAGCCGCTCCTCATTGCCAAAAATTCCCTGACTCAATGTGAGCTGCTGCCGGCACTGGCAAACCGGCATGGCCTGATCACCGGTGCCACTGGAACCGGCAAGACGGTTACCCTGCAGACACTGGCTGAAAGCTTTTCCAGAATCGGCGTACCGGTCTTCATGGCAGATGTAAAAGGCGATCTGACCGGCATAAGCCAGGCTGGCGTCATTGGTGAAAAACTGGCAAGTATTCTGAAAGAACGAGGGCTGGTGCCGCCCGGGCCGCTGGCATGTCCCGCCACGTTGTGGGATGTTTTTGGCGAGCAGGGCCATCCGGTGCGTGCTACGGTGTCCGACATGGGCCCCTTGCTGCTGGGCCGCATGCTCAACCTGAATGAAACGCAAGCCGGTGTGCTGAACCTGGTCTTCAAGATCGCCGATGACAACGGCCTGCTGCTGCTCGACCTCAAGGACCTGCGTGCCATGCTGCAGTACGTGGGAGACAACGCCAGCCAGTTCACCACCCAGTACGGCAATGTCAGTGCCGCCAGCGTCGGCGCAATTCAGCGCGGGCTGATGCAGATCGAAACCCAGGGCGGCGACAAATTCTTTGGTGAACCGTTGCTCAACATCAGCGACTTCATGCAGACCGACAGTGCAGGTCATGGCGTCATCAACATCCTGGCGGCTGACAAGCTGATGCATTCACCACGCCTGTACGCGACTTTTTTGCTGTGGATGCTGTCCGAGCTGTTTGAGCAGTTACCGGAAATCGGCGACCCGGACAAGCCCAAGCTGGTGTTCTTCTTTGACGAAGCACATTTGCTGTTCAACGATGCGCCCAAGGCACTGGTCGAACGCATTGAACTGGTGGTGCGTCTGGTTAGATCTAAAGGCGTTGGGATTTACTTCGTGACGCAAAACCCGATGGATATTCCGGATTCGGTGCTGGCACAGTTGGGCAACCGCGTACAGCATGCCTTGCGCGCCTACACGCCGCGCGACCAGAAAGCGGTCAAGGCTACAGCACAAACCATGCGGCAAAACCCAGGACTGGACATTGAAACCGCGATCACCGAACTGGCAGTGGGCGAGGCGCTGGTGAGTTTCCTCGACACCAAGGGCCGGCCCAGCGTTACCGAGCGCGTCTTTGTGCTGCCTCCGGGCAGCCAGCTTGGCCCGATCTCGCCGCAGCAACGCCAACAACTGCTTCAAGACTCGCTGGTAGCCGGTGTTTATGAAAAGGAAATCGACCGCATATCGGCCTACGAGATGCTGCAGGAGCGCGCCAATACAGCGGCCAGCCAGCCAGCTGCCTTGCCGAATGGCGGTGCGGCAGGCCAATCGGCGTCAGGCGGCATGCTGGGCGGCCTGAACGACATGCTGTTTGGCCGCACCGGTCCGCGCGGTGCAAAATATGACGGATTGGCGCAAAGCATGGCCAAGTCTGCCGTCCGCACCATGGGGTCGACGGTCGGGCGCGAGATTATCCGTGGTGTACTGGGAAGTCTGTTCGGCGGCAAAAAACGCTGACAATCGGTTCCCGACACCCTAAGAAAGCCGTCCCTTCATGAGCAATGTTCACCTTATCAACCACCCGCTGGTGCAGCACAAGCTGACGCTGATGCGCCGCAAGAACGCTTCGACCAGCACCTTTCGCACCCTGCTCAGCGAGTTGAGCAACCTGATGGCCTACGAAGTCACGCGCGACATGCCGCTGCAGGACATCCAGGTGGAAACGCCGCTGGAAACCATGACCAGCAAAATCATCGATGGCAAGAAGCTGGTTCTGGTGTCCATCTTGCGCGCCGGCAATGGTTTCCTCGATGGTTTCCTGAACGTCGTGCCTGGCGCCCGCGTGGGCCACATCGGCCTGTACAGAGACCCGAAAACCCTGGAGCCGGTTGAGTATTACTTCAAGATGCCGCAGGAAATGGAAGCGCGCGACATCGTCATTGTTGACCCGATGCTGGCCACAGGCAATTCGGCCATTTCGGCAGTGGCCAGGCTCAAACAACTTAAACCCAAGTCGATCAAGTTTGTGTGCCTGCTGACCTGCCCGGAAGGTGTGGCAGCCTTGCAAAAAGCCCATCCCGACGTGGCCATCTACACCGCAGCAATTGACCGGCAGCTTAATGAGCATGGTTACATCCTGCCGGGTTTGGGCGATGCCGGGGACCGTATTTTCGGAACCAAATAAGGCATTTACGCATATGAGTATTGATTAAGCAGCTATTTTTTTCATAGCATCGAAAATTGATGTTCTGACCGCTCCCGGCTATTTAACCTGAAGCTTTTCATGCCTTTTCCAAAGGAAACTTCCCAAGCCGTCATGCCTGCGCTGCCATGGCTTGGAGCTGGCCAGGATTTTCCCCCGTTGGAAAACGCTTGGTGCATAGCCGATCCGGCGCCCGGCCTGCTGGCGGCTGGGGAAACATTGGATGCCGCAACCTTGATTCGGGCTTATTCAGGCGGTATTTTTCCCTGGTTCAGCCTGGGGCAACCGGTGCTCTGGTGGAGTCCTGATCCGCGCATGGTGCTTCAAACGGCTGACTTCAAACTGCACCGGTCGCTGCGCAAACGCATTGTTCATTTCATCAACGATATCTGCTGTGAAATCAGGTTTGACACCGCCTTTGAGCGCGTCATCGGCGCTTGCGCCAGCAAAACCAGAATGGGCCAGTCGGGAACCTGGATTGTTTCGGAAATGGAACAGGCTTATGGCGAATTGCACCGCGCAGGACATGCCCACAGTGTAGAAACCTGGATCAATGGAGAACTTGCCGGTGGCTTGTACTGCGTCAACCTCGGCGGCATGGTTTTTGGCGAATCAATGTTTGCGCACCAGACCGATGCCTCCAAGATCGCCCTGGCCGCGCTGGTAGCTTTTTGCCGTGACAAGGGGATCACCATGATCGACTGCCAGCAGAACACCGGCCACCTTGCGTCACTGGGCGCGGTTGAAATAAGCCGCGCGACGTTTGCCGCTCACCTGCGCTGCCATGTGAATGAAAACACGCCCACATGGCATTTTGATTCTCTATACTGGCAAGAACTTTTGAAGGCAACAGCAATTGAGTTGCCCGCTACACCGTGACGCATCTCAAAGACCTGCCGCTTCACACCTTGCAGTTTTACGCAACTGCGCCCTACCCCTGCAGCTACCTGCCGGCCCGGCAGGCCCGTTCGCAGGTGGCAACACCCAGCCACCTGATCCACAACGATACCTATTCCGAACTGGTCACGCAAGGTTTCCGGCGCAGTGGCATGTTCACCTACCGGCCTTATTGCGATGGATGCCAAGCCTGCGTACCGCTTCGCGTGCCTGTCGACACCTTCGCGCCAGACCGAAGCCAGCGGCGTGCCTGGAAGCGTCATCAAACCCTTACAGCCGTCAGCCTCAAACTGTGTTTTTTGCCGGAACACTACCAGCTTTATCTGCGCTATCAGAACAGCCGGCACGCCGGCGGCGGCATGGACCATGACAGCATCGACCAGTACACCCAGTTCCTGCTGCAAAGCCGCGTCAATTCAAGACTGGTGGAGTTTCGAGAACCCATGACCAACGGCGAGGCCGGCGCACTCAAGATGATTTCAATTCTGGATGTGCTGGAAGACGGAATTTCAGCGGTATATACCTTTTATGAACCTGAAGCCGGCGCAGGCTATGGTAACTACGGTGTGCTCTGGCAGATCGATCAAGCCCGACAACTCGGCTTGCCGTTTGTCTACTTGGGTTACTGGATTGCCCAAAGTCCCAAGATGAGCTACAAGCTCAACTTCAGTCCCAGCCAAATATTACTAAACGGCAAATGGATTGATTCGCGAACCATCAATGCCAACGCTGTATAAGCAAAATACACAATTCAGCGGCTAAGCTTTGTGCTTATTCAACAATAATCAGGCAATTTTTCACAAGGTAAAATTTGCTGCAGAAAGCCTGCACATGATAAAACCCGATAGCGATCTTCCCGCCAAACCGACCGTACAGGTGATCGAACGCATCTTTACCCTGCTGGATATTCTGGCCCACCATGAAGAAGCGGTTTCCCTCAAGGAAATCAGCGAACAGTCCGGTCTTCATCCTTCCACGGCGCACCGCATTTTGAATGATCTGGCGTTGGGCCGTGTTGTGGAACGGCCGACAGCGGGAAACTACCGCTTGGGCATGCGTCTGCTCGAACTTGGCAACTTGGTCAAAGCGCGTCTCAATGTCCGGGATGCGGCCCTCATTCCCATGCGCGAGTTGCACAAATTGACACAGCAACCTGTGAACCTGAGCATGCGTCAGGGTGACGAAATTTTGTATGTAGAGCGCACTTACGGCGAACGATCGGGCATGCAGGTGGTACGCACGATAGGCGGTCGGGCGCCACTGCATTTGACGTCTGTAGGCAAACTTTTCCTCGCGTCCGACGATCCCCAGCGACTGGGCGCCTACGCCACACGGACGGGTTTGCCTGGGCAAACGCGCAACAGCATCACCGAATTGGGAGTGCTGGAACGCGAACTTTCCAAAGCCCGCCAGTACGGGTTTGCGCGCGACAACGAGGAACTGGAACTGGGGGTTCGCTGCATGGCGGCCGGCATTTATGACGACCAGAACAAGCTTGTGGCGGGCCTTTCGATTTCAGCGCCTGCTGACCGTCTGGACGACAACTGGCTGCCCAAACTGCAAGCCACAGCCAAGGAGATCTCGAAGGCGCTAGGCTATATTTCAAGATAAAAAAACGAATATTTCGCTTACTGCTGCAATGTTCTTTGCTATAAATACTATAGCAATATAAAGTACAGTATTTAACGATTTTTCTTGAAAATACACATCGGCAGGCTTTATCCGGCTAGGCAATCGCGAACCATTAACCGCTGGTGTGTTTGTCGGAAGCGCTAATCTTGATCTTTTGATCTGCCACCGGGTTGGTTTCGACCCAGCGCCGCACGCGCTCCGCATCGCCCAAGCGGCTCAGCTTGCCGGCCGAATCCAGAAACACCATAATCAACTTGCGGCCTGCGATTTTGGTCTGCATGACCAAGCACTGACCGGCTTCGTTGATGTAGCCTGTCTTTTGCAAACCGATGTCCCATTCCGGGTTTTTTACCAGTCGATTGGTATTGTTGTACTGAAGGGTCCGACTGCCAATCGCCACCTGATAACCCGGAGACGTCGTCAATTCACGGAGCACCGGGTCACCATGTGCTGCATTGACCAGCACAGCGAGGTCTTGGGCGCTGGACTGATTACGGCTGGAAAGTCCGGTAGGTTCAGCATAGCTGGTGTCGTTCATGCCCAACATCTTTGCCTTGGCGTTCATCAGACTGACAAAAGTCGCCATGCCACCAGGGTAGGTGCGACCAAGGGCATGTGCAGCCCGATTTTCGCTAGACATCAGCGCCAGGTGCAGCATTTCTCCGCGCGACAGCGTGGCGCCAACGCTAAGCCGCGAACGGCTGTGCTTTTCAGTGTCCACATCGTCCTGCGTTACAGTGATCATTTCCTCCATGGGGAGCCTGGCCCCGCTGATGATTACGCCTGTCATCAATTTGGTCAAAGACGCAATGGGCAGCACCGCATGTTCGTTCTTGCTGAACAGCACTTCGCGCGTGTCTTGATCAATCACCAGCGCCACGCTGGATTTCAGATCCAGCGGATCAATTGCGCTGTGCAGGCCAGCCATCTGGCCAAAAGAAGGAATGGCGGGGATGATGGCCTGAATAATCGAAGGACGCTTGGCACGAGTTACCTTGGAGCTTGCTTCGAAACGTACGTTTTTCCGGACTGATGTTATTTTTTTAAGAGCTTTCGATTTTTCGACATGTGGTTTCTTGACAATCGCCCGCTTGGATGACGATTTTGCCGATGCGGCGTGGGCTGTCGGTGCTACCAGAGCAAACGACAAAGCAAAAAATCCGACGATTTTTAGTGCGCGACTAAAAAGCTGTTTGGACATGGTGAATATGGCCTGTTTGGGTTGCGATGGATAGAAAGGCTGAAGTGTATAGAAATAGAAAAAGTCACGCAATATCAGGAGCTTGCGTGACTTTCTTAAATAACTACCAGAGTCTCTTGCTTAGACTGCCTTACAGAACATAAGGCTCGTGCTAAGCCCTTGAATCTAAAAGGTATTGTTAAAAATTAAGCACTTAACCCTGGGCAGCAACCTTGACAGCTTTACTTTGAAGTTTATTCAAAGCACTTAAATAAGCTTTGGCCGAGGCCACCACGATGTCAGGATCGGAGCCTGTTCCATTCACGACACGTCCGCTATTTTGTAAGCGCACTGTCACTTCACCCTGGCTTTCGGTTGAACCACTGATGGCATTTACCGAATAAAGTACCATTTCAGCACCGCTTTTGACATGGATTTCGATCGCCTTGAGCGATGCATCTACAGGGCCATTTCCATCGGATTGTCCTTTGACCTCTTTTCCGGCGACAGTAAAAACGACGCAAGCCTGAGGACGTTCCCCAGTTTCGCTGTGCTGTGACAGGGATACAAAACCATACTGCTCGTTACTGTGGGTAACGCTTTCATCGCTGACCAAAGCAAGAATGTCCTCGTCAAAAATATCACTCTTGCGGTCTGCGAGATCCTTGAATTTTACGAAGGCATTGTTGATATCGGTTTCGCTTTCCATAGCAACGCCAAGTTCCTGCAGGCGCTGCTTGAAGGCATTTCGTCCGCTCAGCTTGCCCAACACAATCTTGTTAGCCGACCAGCCCACATCTTCTGCACGCATGATTTCGTAAGTGTCGCGCGCCTTGAGCACACCGTCCTGATGAATACCAGAGGCATGGGCAAAAGCGTTGGCGCCAACAACCGCTTTGTTAGGCTGCACGACAAAACCGGTGGTCTGGCTCACCAGACGGCTGGCTGCAAGTATTTGCTGTGTATCGATTCCCAAGTCGAGATCAAAGTAATCCTTGCGTGTTTTGACCGCCATCACCACTTCTTCAAGTGAACAGTTGCCAGCGCGTTCGCCCAGGCCGTTGATGGTGCACTCCACCTGCCGGGCGCCGCCGATCTTCACGCCTGCAAGTGAGTTCGCAACGGCCATGCCCAAGTCGTTATGGCAGTGCACTGACCAGACCGCCTTGTCACTGTTGGGAATGCGCTCACGCAGGTTTTTTATGAAGTTGCCATACAACTCAGGAATTGCATAGCCCACGGTGTCAGGAACATTGATGGTGGTTGCACCTTCGTTGATGACTGCCTCAATTACGCGGCACAAAAAATCCGGATCGGAGCGATACCCGTCTTCGGGACTGAACTCGATGTCTGCCATGAGGTTGCGGGCAAACCGCACAGACATCTTCGCCTGTTCAAACACCTGGTCGGGGGTCATTCGCAGCTTTTTTTCCATGTGCAGGGCACTTGTCGCCAAAAAGAGATGCAAACGACCCGCATTCGCCGGCTTCAGCGCTTCGGCGGCCCGCGATATATCACGGTCGTTGGCACGAGCCAGCGAACAAATAGTGGAATCCTTGATCACTTCTGCAATGGCCTTGACACATTCAAAGTCCCCGTTCGAACTGGCCGCAAAACCAGCCTCGATCACATCAACCTTCAACCGTTCCAGTTGTCGTGCAATGCGCAGTTTTTCGTCACGGGTCATGGAAGCGCCAGGCGATTGCTCTCCGTCGCGCAAGGTGGTGTCGAAAATAATGAGTTTGTCAGTCATGGGAATTCTCTCGATTCGATGGGATTGGCAGGGTTGCAAAAGGGCAGCAAGGCTGAGGAAGAGCGTCAGGACATAACGTTAAGCAGGTTTTAATGACATTAAAGTGTCCGGTTATAAAAAACCAGCAACAAAAAAAACGGCCCGTTGCTGGTGCAAACGGGCCGTCGAATCAGGTGTACGCGTACGCTACCGTCTCCGCCCGTTGGCAGATAGCAGTAGTGCTAGCGAAGTATTTTTCATCAGTTCAATGTACCACAACTTATTTGTGCAGGCCGCGTTCGTCAGGTTCGTCGGTTGAGGTTGAAATCATACTGGTCTGCTGGCCATTCGCCTTGCGCCAGCCGTACAGCACATAACCCGACAATCCATAAATCACAAACAAACCGAATATTACTGTTGGAGGATCAATGTTGATGATGGCAATTCCAAGTGCGATCAGCACGATGACGAAAAAAGGAACGCTGTGCTTCATTTGCACATCCTTGAAGCTGTAGAAAGGCAAGTTGGTGACCATGGTCAGGCCGGCATACAGCAGCAATCCGAAGGTGATCCAGCGCACATCGTCGCCATCAATGCCCAAGTCGTTCATAAGCCAGATATACCCTGCCACCAGAGCGGCAGCCGCAGGAGAAGGCAAACCCTGAAAAAACCGCTTGTCGACCACTGCCGTGTTGACATTGAACCGTGCTAGCCGCAAAGCTGCGCAGGCGCAATAAACAAAAGCGCCAATCCAGCCCCAGCGACCAAGGCTGGTCAGTGCCCAGATATAAGCAATTAACGCGGGTGCTGCGCCAAACGAGACCATGTCTGACAGCGAATCCATCTGTTCACCAAAAGCGCTTTGGGTATTGGTCATTCGTGCTACCCGACCATCCAGACTGTCCAGCACCATGGCACAAAATACGCCGATGGCAGCCTGGTCAAACCGTCCGTTCATGGCCATGACAATGGCATAAAACCCGCCAAACAGCGCAGCCAGCGTAAACAAATTCGGCAGTATGTAAATGCCTTTGCGCCGTTTACGTGGTAAAACTTCGTTGGCTGTTGTCAGATTTTCATCGCCATCATGCATAAAAATTACTCCTCAGACGCGGCCGATACGCGCAAATAGCTATTGAATTCATAGTGCAGCAAGTTAGGGTTCCACACAAGAAATTGCATTGTGAACAATGCGTTCTCAGCATAGGGGTTCATATGGGTCGGGACAAATATCTATTTTCTGACCGCAGCAGTTTTCACCAACGCCATTGAAAAAGCCGCGCAATATTTTTGCGCGGCTTTTTAAAAAACCGTTGTGATCGAAATGATCAATTGCGCGTCTGGTCAACCAACTTGTTCTTGGCAATCCAAGGCATCATGGCGCGGAGTTTACCGCCCACTTGCTCGATCTGATGCTCGGCATTCAAACGACGGCGGCTGATCAAGGTTGGCGCGCCAGCAATATTTTCCAGCAGGAAGCTCTTGGCGTATTCCCCGGTCTGGATGTCCTTGAGGACAGCACGCATGGCGTTCTTGGTATCTTCGGTCACGATGCGCGGGCCGGTCACGTACTCGCCGTACTCGGCGTTGTTAGAGATCGAGTAGTTCATGTTGGCAATGCCGCCTTCGTAGATCAGGTCCACGATCAGCTTGAGCTCGTGCAAGCACTCAAAGTACGCCATTTCAGGCGCGTAACCGGCTTCCACCAGCGTTTCAAAGCCAGCCTTGATCAGTTCAACCGCACCGCCACACAAGACAGCCTGCTCGCCGAACAGGTCGGTTTCGGTTTCTTCACGGAAATTGGTTTCAATGATGCCCGCCTTGCCGCCGCCATTGGCCATGGCATAGCTCAAGGCCAGATCGCGGGCTTTGCCAGACTTGTCCTGATGCACGGCAACCAGGTGAGGAACACCGCCGCCCTGTGTATAGGTATTGCGTACGGTATGACCGGGCGCCTTGGGAGCAACCATCCAGACGTCAAGGTCATCGCGCGGAATCACGGCACCGTAATGCACGTTGAAACCGTGGGCAAATACCAACGATGCGCCCTGCTTGATGTTGGGTGCTACATCGTTTTTGTAAACCGAACCGATTTGCTCGTCAGGCAACAGAATCATCACCACGTCCGCAGATTTGACAGCATCAGCCACTTCGGCCACGTGCAGACCGGCTTTTTCAACCTTGGGCCACGAAGCGCCGCCTTTGCGAAGACCTACGACAACCTTGACACCGCTGTCATTCAGGTTCTGAGCATGAGCATGACCCTGGCTGCCGTATCCGATGATGGCGACGGTCTTGCCCTTGATCAGGCTTAAATCACAATCCTTATCGTAAAAAACTTTCATCTGTCGCTCCTAAATAATCAGCAAAAAAATAAAACTGCCAGATCCAATATTGGGATTCCAGCCATATCAGACCCTTAGAATTCGCTCGCCACGGCCTATGCCGCTTGAACCGGTTCTCACCGTCTCCAGGATGGCGCTGCGGTCGATTGCATCAAGGAACGCATCGTTCTTGGTTTGATCGCCCGTCAGTTCAATCGTGTAACTCTTCTCTGTCACGTCAATAATTCGCCCGCGAAATATATCAGCCATGCGCTTCATTTCTTCGCGCTCCTTGCCAACCGCACGCACCTTGACCATCATGAGTTCCCGCTCGGTGTAAGAACCTTCGGTCAGGTCAACGACCTTGACCACTTCGATCAGGCGGTTCAGGTGCTTGGTAATTTGCTCGATCACGTCATCCGAACCCGAGGTCTGGATGGTCATGCGAGACAACGTCGGATCTTCGGTTGGCGCGACAGTCAGGCTCTCGATGTTGTAACCGCGCGCCGAGAACAGGCCGACCACGCGGGAAAGAGCGCCCGGCTCGTTTTCCAGCAAAACTGCAATGATGTGTTTCATATAGATAGATTCCTCTTTTCGCTGCCCTCCCCTGCGCACGGTAATGCGCAGACTCGGCAGGCAATAGATTCGTCAGTTGACGGGGTGAATGAATAGGAGAAATTTCGATGCGATCAGAGATCTTCCGAACCCAGCAGCATTTCAGTGATGCCTTTGCCGGCCTTGACCATCGGAAACACGTTTTCCGTCGGATCGGTTCTAAAGTCCATGAACACGGTGCGGTCCTTGAGCTTGCGCGCTTCACGAAGCGCCGGCTCCACATCTCCTGGCTTTTCGATCAGCATGCCGACGTGGCCATAAGCTTCAGCGAGCTTGACGAAATTGGGCAGCGCGTCCATGTAGCTGCTGCTGTAGCGGCCGGAATATTCGATTTCCTGCCACTGACGCACCATGCCAAGGTAGCGGTTGTTGAGCGAAACGATCTTGATCGGCGTGTTGTACTGCAGGCAGGTTGAAAGTTCCTGAATGCACATCTGCACCGAGCCCTCGCCGGTAATGCAAAACACTTCCGAATCCGGCTTGGCGAGCTTGATGCCCATGGCGTAGGGAATACCAACACCCATGGTGCCCAGGCCTCCCGAGTTGATCCAGCGGCGTGGCTCGTCGAACTTGTAGTACTGGGCAGCCCACATTTGGTGCTGCCCGACATCGGACGTAATGTAAGTATCTGCGTCCTTGGTCATGTTCCAGAGCGTCTCAACCACATACTGCGGCTTGATGACATCGCCAGTGCCCATGCTGTACTTCATGCAATCCCGCGAGCGCCACGCATCAATCGTGCTCCACCAGCCGCCCAGCGCATCGGCATCAGGCTTGAGGCCCGACTCGCGAATCATGGCAATCAGTTCGGTCAGCACATCCTTGACATCACCCACAATGGGAATATCAACTTTCACACGCTTGGAAATGCTCGACGGGTCGATATCGATGTGAATGATCTTGCGTTCGTTTTGAGCAAAATGCTTGGGATTGCCGATCACGCGGTCGTCAAAACGTGCGCCGACAGCCAGTAAGACGTCGCAATTTTGCATGGCATTGTTGGCTTCGAGCGTCCCATGCATGCCGAGCATGCCCAGAAATTTCTTGTCACTGGCGGGGTAAGCTCCCAGGCCCATGAGCGTGTTGGTGCAGGGGTAGCCCAGCATGTCCACCAGGGTGCGCAACTCTTGCGATGCATTGCTGAGCAGTACGCCGCCACCGGTGTAGATATAGGGACGCTTTGCCGCCATCAGGAGATGAAGCGCCTTGCGAATCTGCCCGGCATGGCCTTTGCGAACCGGGTTGTAGGAACGCATCTCGACGGTTTTTGGATACCCGGTGTAAAGCGTTTTGTTGAACGAAACGTCTTTGGGCACATCGACCACCACCGGACCGGGGCGACCGGTGCGAGCTATATGAAAAGCTTTTTTCATGGTCTCAGCCATGTCACGCACGTCCTTGACCAGAAAATTGTGCTTCACGATGGGGCGGGTGATACCCACCGTGTCGCATTCTTGGAAGGCATCCAGGCCAATGGCAGCGGTCGGCACCTGGCCACTGATGATGACCATGGGAATGCTGTCCATATAGGCAGTTGCAATGCCGGTCACGGCATTGGTCAGGCCGGGACCCGAGGTAACCAAGGCCACGCCCACATCGCCAGTGGCGCGTGCATAGCCATCGGCGGCATGCACCGCAGCCTGCTCGTGACGCACCAGCACATGCTGAATGGAGTCCTGCTTGTAAAAAGCGTCGTAAATATGAAGAACCGCACCGCCAGGATAGCCCCAGATGTACTTGACACCTTCAGCTTGAAGCGATTTCACGAGGATTTCAGCGCCTCGCAGGTCTTGAGATTGAGTTTGAGCAGATGCTGCCGCGGCGGAAGCAATTTCCGCTTTTGTGATTTCCATGATGAACCTTTGTGAATTTCTCTAACGAAATACCTAGGGTGCCTCTTGGCTCGCTCTTGTGAAGCCGCGTCGAGACTTGAGGCCAAAACCATAAGCAGAAACATAATCTGCCGAGCCATGACCCGTTTGCCTTTTGATGTGCAGGCAGCATTATGGCATTGCGCGCGACTTGCCGACGTTTTTTAACCCGCCAATGTCCGAACAGGCAGTTCCGTAACAGGCGTAAACGCGATGCGATAATTTCACACTGGCTATCGGCCGAAGGCAACGCAGCGACACATCAAGTCCTTAGCGCTTTGAAAACGCTGGACAACAGGGACTCACAGTTGGCAACTGAACAAGAACTTTCCGATTTTTTGAAAAGCGTTGAAAAAAGAGCTTTCAAGCGGAGTATTTACCACGTCCGCGATGAAGAAGCAGCGCTTGACATCGTTCAGGACAGCATGATGAAACTGGCCCAGTACTACGGCGACAAGCCGGCGGCAGAACTGCCCATGCTGTTTCAGCGAATTCTTTCCAATACGACGCTGGACTGGTTTAGGCGCCGGAAGACGCGTAACGCCCTTTTTTCCAACTTGAGCGAGTTTTCTGTATCCGGAGAAGATGGAGATTTTGATCTTCTGGAAACTTTGGAGAGCCTGACCAACTCCGAAGGAACAGAAAGTGCGCAGGACGCCACTGAACGGGCGCAGATTTTGCGTGCAATCGAAGTTCAGATTCAGGCGTTACCGGATCGTCAACGGGAAGCCTTTCTGATGCGTTACTGGGAGGAAATGGATGTAGCTGAAACAGCCGCTGCCATGGGTTGCTCTGAAGGCAGCGTCAAAACTCACTGTTCTCGTGCAGTGCACGCTCTCAGCAAAGCGCTGAGCGCCAAAGGAATCAAACTATGAAAATTTCTTCAAAGAAAATATCTGTCAATCTGCAAGACAGATTTGGTATCAAAACCGCATCCTATCTCTCCGCCGGTTCGGCAGAATTGCCCCATGACATTTCCGAACGGTTGCGGTCGGCCCGCGTGCAGGCAGTTTCCAAGCGCAAGATTACCAGCACCCAAACCGCAGTCGGAGTGATGAACTCAGGGGGTAGCGCAGCGCTGACATGGGGGTCCACCAGCGAAGGATTGAGCTGGTGGAACCGAATTGGCTCAGTGCTGCCCTTGATTGCACTGGTCGTGGGCCTGTTGGCAATCAATTCGTTTCAAAGAGACAACCGGACTCAGGAACTGGCCGAAGTGGATGCGGCGCTGCTGACCGATGACTTGCCGCCGGCTGCATTTGCTGACTCGGGTTTTGTTCAGTTCCTAAAAATTGCACGCCAGTCAGACAGCTCCAAATGATGCTCCCTGCTGATTTTTCCCCGCAGTTATGCACCGGCGTTTTTAATGGGGCGATAGCGCACCCAACGGTGGCTCCTGTGCGTTCAGTTTTGTTGGGGCTGGCGGTTGTCATTGTGCTTGCATGGCCACCCACCGCTTCATCACAACTTCAACATCCATCACCTTCAGCCAGCAGTGGATCGACTTCAGGCAATACCTCGGCAACCGGCCCTTCCTGGTCCCAGTTGACGCCATCGCAACAGCAAGCACTGGCACCGCTGGCGTCGAGCTGGAACACCGGCATGAGCGATCCGCAAAAACGCAAGTGGCTGGAGATCTCAAAAAACTATGCTGCGTTCACCCCTCAGGCCCAAGCCACGCTGAACAGCCGCATGAATGAATGGGTTGCCCTCAGTCCCCAGCAGCGAGCACAGGCACGGTTGAATTTCGGCAAGACGCTGGAGTTGTCCAGACAGTTGACAGCCGAAGAGAAAAAAGCCAAATGGGACGCCTACCAAGCCTTGAGTACTGAAGAAAAACAAAAACTTGCTGCTTCCGCCAGCCCGAAGCCAAGTGGCGCAGCCACTGCCGTGAAGCCCGTGGCACCGCAAAAGCTGGCAACTGTTCCGGCACGGGCTGTCAGCCAGCAGGTTTTAACCCCTACACCTAGAATCAACCCTTTGCCTTCAGCTCCAGTGCCACAACCGACAGCCCCGCCTCTGCCTCTGCCTCTGCCTCTGCCTCTGCCTCTGCCAGCAAATAGCTCGGCACAATAGCGCCAAAGAAACGGCCACGCATAACAGGCCTTCCTTCTGGCCTATCGGCGCAGCGGCTTCCTGCGCGCATTCACTATTAAGTTATTTCCTTGATTGCAAAAGATATTCAAATACCGTCTATTCCAAGGCGCATGGCCTGCTGGATGTATGAAGGCATGCTCATGTTTGGCGTGGTGTTCATCGCAGGATATCTGTTCGGCACATTGAGCCAGACGCGCAATGCGCTGGACAACCGCCATCCATTACAGGCATTCGTGTTTGTGGTCTTTGCTGTCTACTTTGTCTGGTTCTGGGCCAAAGGCCAGACACTGGCCATGAAAACCTGGCATATTCGCGTCGTCGATACCAATGGGCAACCAATCACCCAGCAACGCGCACTGCTTCGTTACTTGCTCAGCTGGATGTGGTTTCTGCCGCCCTTGGCAGCAAGCTGGATGCTGGGAGTGTCGGCAACCAAAGGCGCCTTTCTGACCCTGGCCTGGGTGGTTATTTGGGCCATCCTGGCGCGCTTTCATCCGCAGCGGCAATTTTGGCATGATGCCTGGGCAGGCACCCGGTTGATCACCTCGATCACCCCACCCAAGGCCAAACCTTCGGCATCCGCCAAGGCGGTAGTTTCAAGGTCTACCTGAAGCCATTTGTCCTGAGTCATAGTGCGCTGCGAAAATCATCGTCATGCCTGAACAATTTCCTTTTTCCTCTCCTGCCAATCCCCAGAAAAGCCGCCGTGGCCTGAGCCGTATCTGGCATGCTGCCGGCTATTCTCTGGCCGGCTTGCGCACGGGGTGGAACGAAACGGCTTTCCGACAGGAGGCGCTGGCCTCAATGGTGCTTGTGCCGGCTGCATTCTGGTTGGGCCGCAGCTGGATGGAAATCGTCCTGCTGGCAGGAACCGTGATGCTGGTCATGATTGTCGAATTGCTCAACACTGGCATTGAAGCAGCCATCGACCGCATTGGGCCCGAATGGCATGAACTGTCCAAACGCGCCAAGGACACGGGCAGCGCCGCGGTACTGCTTTGCCTGCTGCTTTGCGCAGGCACCTGGACCTTGGCGCTGGCCAACCGATTTGGCATATGAATCTTGATATATCCAGTATGAACAATCCTTCTTTTTCCTTGTGCGTGTACTGCGGTTCGCGTTCCGGTAACAGCCCCGTATTTGCCGAACTGGCGCGGCAGGTTGGCACCTGGATTGGCCGTCATGGCGGCCAGCTGGTGTATGGCGGCGGTCACGCTGGTTTGATGGGCATCATGGCCGATGCAGCGCTCGCGGCTGACGCCCGGGTGATCGGCGTGATTCCAAAAGCGCTGGTCGAAAAAGAATGGGCGCACACGGGTTGCACAGAACTGCATGTGGTCGAAAACATGCACGAGCGCAAGCGCATCATGGCCGAGCATGCAGACGCTTTTCTGGCACTGCCTGGCGGCATCGGGACACTTGAAGAATTCTTTGAGGTCTGGACTTGGCGCCAACTCGGCTACCACGACAAGCCGGTCGGCCTGCTTAACCTGGACGGCTTTTACGACAGCCTGCTGACGTTTCTCGGATCAGCGGTCACCGACGGCTTCATGAATGAGTGGCAGATGGGACTGATTCGCACCGGCAGCGATGCAGATCAGCTGATGGCCGAACTGGTGCAGGCGGCTGGAACGGCCTTGCCGACAGTGCAGCTGGACCAGATCTGAGCGGTTAAATCGCTGTTTCGTCTTCTTCGCCGGTACGGATGCGCAACACACGCTCGACGCTGGTGACAAAAATCTTGCCGTCGCCGATCTTGCCAGTACGCGCCGCTCGCACAATGGCTTCCACGCAGCGATCAACATCGTCGGTCTTGACGACCACTTCGACTTTGACCTTGGGCAGGAAATCGACGACATACTCGGCGCCGCGATACAGCTCGGTATGGCCTTTCTGACGCCCAAAACCCTTGACTTCCGTAACGGTCAAACCGGTCACGCCGCATTCTGCAAGGGCTTCGCGCACTTCTTCGAGTTTGAAAGGCTTGAGGATGGCGGTAATTTGTTTCACAAAAAGTCTCTCTATAAGTCTGAAAACTGAAGGACAAAAAGCTGGCGGCTGTCGGCAATGTCACGAGGATGAATCGCGGCCAATCGTCATGCGCCAAACTTGCTGGTAATAGGATAACGCCAATCCTTGCCAAAACTCCGGTGGCTCACACGAATGCCTACGGGCGCTTGGCGCCGCTTGTATTCGTTAATACGGATGAGCCGTGCCACCCGCTCGACCACAGCCCGCTCAAAGCCAGCGTCCACAATGGCATCCACGCTCTGGTCGTTTTCCATGTAGCGTTTCAAAATGGCGTCAAGCACTTCGTAAGGCGGCAAACTGTCCTGGTCCGTCTGGTCGGCGCGCAGTTCGGCGCTGGGCGGGCGCGTGATGATGCGCTCGGGGATCGGCGCGCTGCATGTACCGTAGGGGTCGTTTTCGTTGCGCCATTGCGCCAGCCGGAACACTGTGGTTTTCAGCAGGTCCTTGATGACCGCAAAGCCGCCGGCCATGTCGCCATACAGGGTGCAATAGCCGGTGGCCATCTCGCTCTTGTTGCCGGTGGTCAGGACGATGGAGCCGAATTTGTTTGACAGCGCCATTAAGAAAACGCCGCGGATGCGCGCCTGGATGTTTTCCTCGGTGGTGTCCTCGGGCAGCCCCTTGAATTCGCCGGCCAGCGAGGCTTTGAAGGCTTCAAATTCGGGAATGATCGAGATTTCGTCGTAACGTACGCCCATGCGTTCGGCCATGTCACGCGCATCGATCCAGGAAATATCGGCCGTGTAGGGGGATGGCATCATCACCGTGCGCACCTTGTCTGGCCCCAGCGCATCAACCGCAATGGCCAGCACCAGAGCCGAATCGATGCCGCCCGACAGCCCCAGAATCGCGCCGGGAAAGCCGTTCTTGCCAAGATAGTCGCGCACGCCCAGCACCAGTGCATCCCACAGGTCGGCCTCGGGGCTGCGCAAGGGCACGCTTTCTGCTACCATTTCAATAGCGCCTTGCACCCGTCCCGCCTGCGCAAAGAACAGTTTTTCCTTGAAACTCTCGGCGCGGCCGGCAAGCGAGCCATCGGCCTGCAGGGCAAACGAATGGCCTTCAAAAACGATTTCGTCCTGTCCGCCAACCAGGTGTGCGTACACCAGCGGCAGACCGGTCGCCAGGCAGCGTCCGCGCATCATCAGTTCGCGCTCGCTGCCTTTGCCAACGTGGAACGGCGAAGCATTGATCACCACCAGCAACTCGGCACCGGCCTGCCTGGCCAGTCGCGCCGGTTCCTCGAACCAAGCGTCTTCGCAGATCAACAGGCCGATGCTGACAGCACCAACCCCTTCTCCGGCCTGAAATACGCAGGTGCCTTGTCCTGGCGTGAAATAGCGGCGCTCGTCGAACACCTGGTAGTTGGGCAGTTCGCGCTTGGCATAGGTATCAATGACGCGGCCTTCGCGCAATACCCGGGCGGCATTATGACGTTGCTGCACCGCCACGCTGCGGGTGCGCAGGCCGAGTCCGCTGTCGCCGTGCGTGGGCGTGCCGACCACGACAGTCAGGCCTTTTAACCCGGCCAGTTCACGGGCCACGAGATTCACGGCATCATCACAGGCTTGGATAAACGATGTCCGCAAAAACAGGTCTTCGGCTGCATACCCGCATATTGCCATTTCCGGCGTCAGTACCAGCCGGGCACCCTGTTGGTAGGCGGTGCGGGCAGCGGCGATAATTTTTTGCGCATTGCCCGTCATGTCGCCGACACAGTAGTTCAATTGGGCAACGCAGATTTTGAGTGACATGTGGAAACCGAACCCTGAAAAACGCCAAGAAACACGTGAAAAAAAACTCAAACGATTATGTCATTCGCATTCTGGATTCGCCGCTGGCTGTGAATGCCGGTGAGTGGAATGGTTTACTGGCCGCACAAAGCCCGGCCGGCATCCTGAACCCTTTTATGCGCCACGAGTACCTGGCCGCGCTGCACACCAGCGGCAGCGCTACACCGAAAACCGGCTGGACGCCCCGCTTTGTCACACTCTGGCAGGGCGACACGCTGGTAGGCGCCTGCGCCCTGTATCTCAAGGCGCATTCCTATGGCGAATATGTTTTTGATTGGGCCTGGGCCAATGCCTATGCACAAAACGGCCTGGACTATTACCCCAAGGCACTGATCGCCGTGCCGTTCACGCCGGTTCCCGGCGCACGGCTGCTGGCACGCGATGCGGCGGAGCGAGCGCTGCTGGTCAAGGCACTGGTGGCCTGGTGCGATGAGGAAAAACTGTCTTCCATGCATGTGTTGTTTGCCGACGAAGACGATGTGAAGGCCTGCGAGGACGCAGGGTTGATGCTGCGTCACACGGTGCAGTTTCACTGGACTGCCCCGCCTACCGGCTACCGCGACTTCGACGACTTCCTGATGACACTGAGCCAGGAAAAGCGCAAGAAAATCCGCCAGGAACGCCGCAAGGTGCGGGACGCGGGCATCACTTTTCGCTGGTCGCTGGGAGCGCAGATTTCAAGCGCCGACTGGGATTTCTTCTACCTCTGTTATGAACGCACCTACCTGGAACATGGCAATGCGCCTTATCTGAGCCGCGACTTCTTTCATTGCATGGAGCGCAGCATGCCGGAGAACTGGCTGCTCTTCGTGGCAGAACATGATGGCGCCGCCATTGCTACGAGTTTGATAGCAGTCAACTACTGCCCTGACTGCGCAAGCGGAACTTTTGATGCGAAAAATCTCACATCGGCAAAAGACAGCATGGAGAATCCGCTTTTTCAGGGGCTGACCGCTTATGGGCGTTACTGGGGCGCATTGGCACGGGTCGACTGCCTGCACTTCGAGGCGTGCTATTACCAGCCCATCGAATGGTGCATTGCGCATGGCTTTCAAAGTTTTGAAGGCGGCGCCCAGGGCGAGCACAAGATGGCGCGCGCGCTCCTTCCCGTCAAGACCACCAGCGCACACTGGCTGGCGCACCCGTCTTTTGCCGACGCCGTCGAACGTTTCCTGGAACGCGAAGGTGCGGGCATCGACCATTACCTGGAAGACCTTGAGCGGCGCAGCCCCTTCAAGGCACACGCTCCTCAGCCCCCTTCTGATTCGAGAATGCCCTCATGAGTGAAAAAACTGCCCCCTACACCCTCCGGATGGTGGACGCCACCGGCATCAGCGCTGCCGAACGCAGCGCTGCCGAACTGCGTTTTCGCATGGCGCTGGAAGATGGCGTCGGCGGCCGCGAACTGGTTGTGCCCACGCTGCAGGCCTGCATGCTGGCGCGGTCACTCACCGGCCAGCTGACGCCCGAAGAACTGGCGCATGCCGACCATGATGCAGAGCGCGAAGTGATCGCGCTGTGGGAAAGCGCCGAGGACCAGGCCATCATGACAGCCCTGAAACCACTGAGCCGCGACACGGGCAATGCACGTTTCGAAATCAGCCTCTGAACATCAGTGATGCACTTTTACCGCTTCTTTATCGATAGCTGCTTATGCCCGCGCGGATTGCGCAAAACGCTTTTCTGACCATGAATTGCGTGTCCAGCCCCGAAAATTCTTTGCCCGCAGCAATCGCGCCTTTGGCAGAAGCTGTCGTTCAACCGGTCATCCCGCTTGGCCGCACCCATGCCCGGCGGCTGCGCGAGATTTACCGCTCGGCTGGCTGGCCCTGCCAGGACATGGTCGAGATCGAACTGCTGGCCGGCGGCATGCTGGAGCGCGTCGCCGGTCCAGCCGGCCACGAAACCCTGCGCGTGAGTGATGCGGGCGTTGCCTGGCTGGCGGCCACATTGGCCGTCAACCGCTCGTCCCTGTCGGCGCATGAAGCGCTGGTGGAACGCGTGGCTTGCGAAATGGTGCGCGCCGGCCGCATCGCCTGGCGTACCCTGAGCCTACGAGCGCAACTGCCACCAGCCGCAGAAGGCGAAAAGGCCCGATGGTGCATGGTGCGGCCTGACGTGTTCTCAATCCGCAACACCACAGTCGAGACCTACCTGGAGCCAATCGTTCACGAGATCAAGGTCAAGCGCTCGGACCTGCTCGGTGACTTGCGCCGGCCCGACAAGCGAGGCGCCTACCTCGACCTGGGCGGCGAATGCTGGTACGTGCTGGGCTGCGACGCCAAAGGCCGGCCGATTGGCGCAGCCGATGAAATTCCTGTCGAATGCGGCGTGATGCAGCTTGAAAACGACCGTCTGGTGGTGAGCCGGGCCGCACCGCGACGTGCAAGGCAAAACCTGCCGCTGGGCGTTTGGATGGCGCTGGCCAAGGCAACGCCAGTGGCTGGAGTGAACGATGGCGTGCAGGGCCTGCTTGGCGAGTGCGGCTAGGGCGCAAACCGAGGTGGACCCGGTCATTCGGCCCAGTTAACAAGTTTTTCAAGTGGCTTGTGCGGTATCAGCTGCCTTGGCCCACGGCGCTTGCATTTGGCTGAAGATTTGCGTGCAGCGTATTTTCAATAGCCAAACCTGGCGGCCCCGTACGATGGAGAGTTTGCGAAAAAGTGCGTATTGATCCTATTTTCTGTCACGGCCTGAATTTTGCCGAGTTGGGTGCCCATGCATCAATGTCCATGCGGCCTGGAAGCGCAAGATTGGCGGCAGTCCCCAATCAGGGCAAGTAGTGCGCTTTGCGCAATTCTCAGGCAACCTTAAGCAACAGCGGCCAGAATCTGGATTTGACTGGCGCCACAAGGCAATCTTTGCATCTCGATTCCGGGCATGCGTTCGCTGCCCTGCAAGAACAACTCCCATGAACTTCAACGACCTCGCCGACGATCCCGAAGACGCTCAACACACCCCGGCCGAGCGCGCGACAGCCGCTTCACGCAGCACCTGGGTCAGCGTGGCGGTCAACATCGTCCTGTCCGCTGCTCAGATTGGTGTTGGCATCCTGTCGAAATCCCAGGCACTGGTAGCAGACGGCATACATTCGCTGTCTGACCTGGTCTCTGATTTCGTGGTGCTATTTGCCGGACACCATAGCAAAAAGGATGCAGATACCGACCACCCGTATGGCCACCAGCGCTTTGAAACCGCCGCATCGTTGGCGCTGGGTGTGATTCTGCTGGCCGTGGGCGGCGGCATGCTGTCGTCGGCGGTGGGCAAGCTGCAGTCGCCAGAGACCGTGCCGCAGGTGCATGCCAGCGCGCTATGGGTCGTGGGTGGTGCCCTGATTGCCAAGGAATCCCTGTTTCGCTACATGCTGGCTGTGGCCAAGCGCGTCAAGTCAAGCATGCTGGTGGCCAATGCCTGGCATGCACGGTCGGACGCAGCTTCGTCGCTGGTCGTGGGCATCGGCATCATTGGAAACCTGGCGGGCTACCCGATACTCGATCCGATTGCAGCGCTGATTGTCGGCTTCATGGTCGCCAAAATGGGCTGGAGCTTTGGCTGGGACGCCATGCACGACCTGATGGACCGCGCCGTGAACGAGCAGGAAGTCGAGGCAATTCGGCGTACGCTGGTGGAAACACCCGGCGTCAGGAATGTGCATGACGTGCGCACCCGCAAGATGGGCGACATGATCGTGGTCGATGCGCATATCGAGGTTGATGCACTGATCACGGTGGAAGCCGGCCATGACATTGCCGTCAGAGCGCAGCAGCGCGTGCTCCAGCGACACCGGGTGCTGAACCTGATGACACACGTAGACCCCTGGCGCCGTCCCGACCGGGACCATGGGCCGCCAATTCAATCTGCGCCTGTCGTCACGCCTTGAGCGCGGTCGAAGGCGATGCTCAGTCGCCCGCCGCCTACAGCATCCGTGAGTTCAGGCCGACGATGGCACTGGCAGGCACTTGGCAAACTGGTCGGGAAAATGCACTTGATATTTCAAGGCCACTAAAAACCATGAACCTTCAACATTTCTATCAGCTTGCCAAAAAATCTGTCGTCGCCTGGATCGACGATTACGCGCCCAGCATGGGTGCAGCCATTTCCTACTACACGGTATTTTCGATTGCACCGCTGATGATCATCGTGATTGCAGTGGCCGGCTTTGTCTGGGGACGCGAAGCCGTCCAGGGTGAAATCGTCGGCCAGTTGTCCGGCCTGATCGGCAAGGAAGGTGCCCAGGGCATTCAGGCATTGATCGAAAGCGCCAGTCAGCCCACGCAGGGGCTGGTTGCCACGGCTATCAGCATCGTGGTGCTGGTGATCGGTGCGACCACGGTTTTTGCCGAATTGCAAAGTGCCCTGGACCGGATCTGGCAGGCGCCCAAGGCACCCCAGGTGTCAGGCATCTGGGCCATCGTTCGCAGCCGCTTGCTGTCACTCGGTTTCATTTTGGGTCTGGGCTTTTTGCTGCTGGTGTCGCTGGTCAGCGGCGCTGCCCTGGCTGCTTTTGGCAGCTGGATCGGCAGGCTGCTGCCCGGCTGGGAAAACCTGCTTTTCGTCATCAACATCGTGTTTTCCATCGGCATTGCGACGGTCTTGTTTGCGATGATTTTCAAGGTCATGCCGCAGGTCAAGGTGGGATGGCGTGACGTATGGACAGGGGCATTGGTCACTGCCGTACTGTTCGAGGTGGGCAAGTGGCTGATCAGCCTGTACATCGGCAAAAGCAGCATCACCTCCTCCTTCGCTGCCGCAGGCTCGCTGGTGGTACTGCTGGTGTGGGTGTATTACTCGGCTCAGATTTTCCTGCTCGGCGCTGAATTCACCTGGGTATTTGCCAATGAACATGGTTCGCTGGCCGGTCAGCAAAAGCCAGAAACCGGCACCCTTGCGGCGCGATCTTCTGACTCAGCCAGCCGGCAGGACCAGAATCATCAGCCAGCCAGTAATTTGCCTGACCTGCCCTTGCGGGACGATCTGGTCGTCATCGGCCCGCTTTCGTCCCGCCCTGCCCCGGTCGACAGCGCGTTCAGCCCGAAAGCGCCGCGCCCTGTCAGCCTGAAGGAACGGGCCGTTGTGTACGCGGGCAGTGCGGCTGCCTACCTGGCGTTGCGCTTGTTGTTCAAGCGCAAAGGGAAAGGCCGAAAACGCACCGGCTTGCCTGGCGCCTGACGGAAAAAATCCATGGCGCCAAGAAAACCTTCAGTCGTTCTGTGTGTTCAGGCCGCAGTGTTAAAAATCCGGGATTCACCCACGGCCTGCCGGCGCAAAAACGGGTCCACTGGAAGCGAGGCATTCATGAAGTGCGAAGTGGGCTGGCAGCTTGCTGGCCTTCATTGAACGCATTGGTGCCGGTCTCCAAACTGTTTTTTGTTATTAAACAGGCGGCACGCGCTTGTGTCCATTGCCTGAGCAGCTATGAATCCTGTAGCAAAATCTGTAGCTCACTTTGCGCGCCGCCTGGTAAAGCAAGCATTATTTGACCCATGGCTCGCAGTTGGACTTGTCTGCACATGCAACCGGTGCAGGCGGCCACCAGGTCAATGACTGGCAGCGCGCAATGCCAGGTTGTTGAGCTTGTCCAGACGTTCCGGCCAGTTTCGTGTCTGCGCGCCCTGCAGCAGGATGCGGCCCCAGGCCAGCCAAGCATCCCAGCCAATGCGCTTGTCCCATGACGTTCCCCAACATGCCAGCATCTGCAGCCCGCTGGCGGCGGCGGCTTCGGCGCGCTCAAATTCACCGACCGTCAGGTACAACTGTGCCAGCACGATCTGTGGGTAAGCGTCCGCCCAGTACCCGTATTGAAACTCAAGACTCTGTGTGGTTGAGCCACTGGTTGATTTGGGCCACGTCGAATGCGGCAGGGTCAAACGGGCGGCCGATCCATTTTTTAAGTTCGTCGTGCTCCGGGTGGGCTGGATCGGCCAATGCCTGCACGAAGTCCTCGTAGCCCGGCGCGCCGCCTACATCCTCAGGCGGACAGGCGTTTTCTCCGGCCAGGCACAACGCCAGCGACAGCGGCGCGTCAAGCGTGACGGTTTTTTCCACCTTGACCTTGTGGCGCCAGTTGTCCCCGAAGTCGTAGACGTAGAGGAACGTCCTGCGCGCGCACAGCGCCTCTTCAAGCGTGACGCTGGCCTCATCGATCACGCCTTCAGGCAAGTCCCAATCCGGCTCCAACGGGCCGTAATTAGCATCGGCAAAGACGAACTCATGCAGATGCCCGCCTTGCCAGCCCGTGCCCCACAGGAGCGCGACATGCAGGCGCGAGAGGTCGATCGTGGTGGGCACCAAGAGGCGGCGCCAGACCTTGGGGTACACCCATTCAAGCTCGACATGGAGTTGGTACGCCCGCAGTTCGCCATTTGCATTGGCTGCGGTTTTGGCCCCGGGTTTCTTCGCGCCTCCTGGCAGTCGGTGCAGCTTGGCAGTCATGTTTGGCTACTGTAGCGAAATCGGTGGACAGGCCGTGGCCCGCATCAGGCTGCGCGCGCCATGTCCTGCGTTTGCTGGGCTGCTGGCCACGCAGGCCGGAGCCGCTCGGCCACCCGCCAGGGCAGCAACTCGTCAATCCGGTTGATCGGATGGTCGGCAATGCGCTCCAGCACATGGTGCAGGTAGGCCTGGGGATCAATGCCATTGAGCTTGCACGAGCCGATCAGGGTGTAAATCACGGCGGCGCGCTCGCCGCCGGCGTCTGAGCCAAAGTGCAGGTAATTCTTACGCCCGAGGACGACTGCGCGCAGCGCCCGCTCGGCCGCGTTGTTGTCCATCTCGATGTGCCCGTCGTCCACGAAACGCGTGAGCGCCTGCCAATGGTTCAGCGAGTAACCAATGGCCTGCGCCATGGACGACTTGGCCGAGAGCTGGCCAAGGGCGTCATGGAGCCAGCCGTGCATCGCCTCGACCAGGGGTTTGGCGCGGCTTTGCCGCTGGCGCCGGCGTTCCTCTGCGGGCTTGCCCCGAATGTCTTTCTCGATGGCGTACAGCACCCCGATGCGCAGCAGCGCCTGATGGGCCAGCGTGCCGGGCATCTCGTCCTGTCCCTTGTGGATTTCATAGTACTTTCTCCGGGCATGAGCCCAGCAAGCCGCTTCGACGACCTGGCCATCGGCAAACAGGGCGTCGTAGCCCGCGAACGCGTCGGCCTGCAAGGTGCCGGCAAAGCCCGCGAGGTGGCCCCTGGGATGCTCGCCTTTGCGGTCCGGGGAATACTGAAACCACACCGCTGGCGGCGACGCATCGCCGCTTGGCCTGTCATCGCGCGCGTACACCCACAGCCGGGCCGTGCGGGTCGTGCCACGGCCCGGGCTGAGCACCGGCACGGGCGTGTCATCGGTGTGGATCTTGCCCGCCCGCAGGACGTAGCGGCGCACGGCATCGGCCAAAGGCTGGAGCAGCCGCGCCGCGCCGGCCACCCAGTCCGCCAGCGTGGAGCGCTCAAGCACCACGCCCTGGCGGGCGTAGATCTGGCTCTGGCGGTACAGCGGCAGGTGGTCGCAGAACTTGCCCACCAACACCTGCGTGATGAGTCCGGCGCCTGCCAGGCCACGATCAATGGGACGGCTCGGCGCGGAAGCCTGCACGATCGTGTGACAGCGGACACAGGCGAGTCTGGGGCGCACGTGGCGCACGACCCGGAAGCTGCCAGGCTGGTACTCCAGCACTTCGGAGGTGTCCTGGCCAATTTGGCGCAGTTCGGTGCCGCACCCCGGGCAAGTGCAGTCGCTTGATGCGAGGTGAATCATCTCCTGGCGCGGCAGATGCCCGGGCAGTTGGCGGGGGGCGGTGCGGCGGGAAGCGGCCTGGCGCTTTTTGCGGGCGTCCTCAAGGTCGGCGACGGGGGCGCCTTGCAAGGCCTCCCCCGCGTCACCCGCTGGCACGAGTGCCACGCCAGGCGCCTGCACTTGTGACTGGGCGCTGTCCACCTTCTCGCTCGAGCGCCCGTAGCGCATGCGCCTGAGATGGAACAGCTCCAGCGTGAGTTTGTCGATGGCCAGGCGCAGCGCGCCGATCTGCTCGTCACGCTGCGCGACGCCTTGCTTCAAGGCATCGATTTGTTGCAGCAGCGCGTGTGAACTCATGGGCGCCACTTTGCCAGCAAAACCGGCACGCCAAAAGAAGGGGTTTCACGGTTGCGGGTAGCCCCCGCATGTGGTGTTACCTCCACCCGGCTCCCCGTGCGCGCCCCTTCGGCAGAGCAGGTCATCCGTTCATGAACTCAGGCAGCGAGCGTGGGCTGCCAGGTGCGCACCGGCATGCGCCAGTCGATGCCTTCGAGCAGCATGGACAACTGCGCCGGGCTCAGCGAGACCGCCCCGGCGTCGGCCTGCGGCCAGACGAAGCGGCCCCTCTCCAGGCGCTTGGCAAACAGGCACATGCCCTGGCCGTCCCACCACAGCAGTTTGACGATGTCACCGCGCCGGCCCCGAAAGACAAACACATGGCCCGAGAAGGGATCTTGCGCCAGCGCGCCTTGCGCCAAGGCGGCCAGGCCGTCAAAGCCTCGGCGCATGTCCGTCAGGCCAGCGGCCAGCCACACGCGCGTGCCCGCCGGCAGGCCGATCACGGCGCGTCCCGCAGGGCCTGGAGCACGCAGCGCACACTGGCCGGATCGACGCTGCCGCGCAGTCGCACGCGCGCGCCGCCCACTTCAATCTCGATGACGCCGGCCGCCGGTGCCCGCACCGTTGGCGCTGGCAAATCGATGACCGCGCTTGCCGGTGGCAAGGGATCCATCGTGACCGGCAGCAGTACGGCCTGCGTGACGGGCTTGAGCCGCGCCGGGCGGCCAGATTGTGCGCGCCGCCACTTGAACAGCAAATTGGCATTGATGCCGTGCGCCAGCGCGATGGCCGCGACCGAGGCGCCGGCCTGCTCGGTCAGCTTGACGAGCTTGCGTTTGAAGGCTGCGCTGTGTCTGCGCTTGGTGGCCTTGAGGGGATCTTTGGGAGGTTCCATGACGGTGTGCACTTGTCCGGGTTGAGTGCACACCATGATGGCGTGCAACTCCCCGGATACTGCCCGGCCCATCAACCTCGCGCAAGAATGGTATTCGTCGGACGCTTACATCTGTGGCTCGCCGACCCACGGATTGAGCGCCACAGCCTGTTCGAGCACCGCGGTTGCCGCGTCGGCATCCACCAGCGGCTGGTCCTGCTGAATCACCGACCAGTACAGCGACAGGGCTGCCGCTTCGTCACGCGGTGTCAACAGGTTGCGGCATTGGTCAAACACCGGCGGCATGGGCAGCAGGCCTTCGAGGGCCGGATGGCGAAGCGCTGCGCCAAGTTGGGCTGCCTGCGTGACCATGCGAGACGTTGGCCGCATCGGACCAGGCCAAAGCGACGCCGCCCAATGCACTGGCGCCGCCAGCGTGTTGCGGTGGTCGGGGTATCGCGAAAAGATGTCGTCCTGCCAGCTGTACCACTGCTCGGCGGTGTCAGCCATGGTGAGAACAGTGAAGGCCGCCACTTCTTCGGGCGCCAGCCGCTGCGCCTGTCCATCGCCCTGAAGCAGCAGGCTGCCATCGGCCGCCATGCCGCCTTGAAGCACAGCCTGCACAAAGCGGGTCCGCGACATGGTGCAAAACAGATGCACCAAGCGCTCCGCTTCTTCGCCGATCAATTCGCGCACACGGGCGCGCTCGCTGGCCGGGTCAAACTTCACCAGGTCAACATAGGCGTTGCCGTACACGCTATGCAGCAGACCCAGCATCCGCACATGCACCGGTTGCTGCCAGAGCGTCAGAGTGCGTGCCACGCCCTGCAAATGATGGCGAAAGGTGCCGGCCTTGTGCCAGTCCTGGCCCACATTGCGCGCCAGCACGGTGGGCACCACAGGACCCAGGTCGACATCGTGGGTCAGCCATTCTTCGTCAAGCAGTGTCACGGCTCGTTCAAACAGGGTGTTGTCAAGGGAATGAAATTCAGGATTCATTGGTTCTCCATGGTGGAAACAGTCGGTTTTCAGGCCCCGCGCGACGTATGACGCTGCAAGGCCCTCCAGATTCGCTGTTCATTGTGACCCGTGAAGCCAAGCCGTGGGACAAACACTGGATTCGCAAAGCAGCGCTAGATGTCGCGCTCGGCAATCGCCGCTACGGCCAGCCGCTCGCTTTCACGCAGGAAGTGCTTCGCCTTTTCAGGGCCGTGCCTTTTTTCAATTGCCTTGCCAATCGGCTCGATCAATGCCTTCAACTCCAGCAGCGTTGAGGCCCGTTCAATGCGAAGCTGGTGGATGAAACCGCGAAGCCCGAGCAAGGCTTTGGTTTGCTCGACCAGGTAGCCATACAGCGCATTGAATCGTTCAAGCTTGCGGGTTGGCGTGGCCGTCACGGGTGTCACCGGTTCGGTCGGGGTCGATTTTTTCCCCTCGACCGGTGTGGCGCTGCCCTTGAATTTACGGTCAATGAAGCCACCGTGCAACAAAATTTCCAGCCCATCGACCGGCAAATTGGCCTCCTGGATCAGCCGGTTGACTTCGTCCGACTCGCGCACGCTGTCCACCAGTATCAAGATACCGACCAGCCTCGCATCCAGGCTGTGCGTGGGGGCCAGCAGTTCATTCATGCCCTTTTCTGTCTTTTTATAAACGGCCATAAAGGTGCACTTGTACAAAGCATTCAGTCTACAAAATTTGTCCGGCCTGCCAATTTCATGGCAGTCCATATATTGGCAGTTGAGCAGGCATCAACAGCACTGCGGCGTGAACCTTTTTCGCACCCACGAGTCATCAGGACGTTGCACTTGTCATAGCAGCATCAGCCATGGAATGCAAAATCTTCCCCTGCAACTGGCCCGATTTTCCACTGATGCGTCGTTGGATTCAGCATTTCAAGATGAAAGGACAGGCAGCAAAAGTTTCTTGGTGATACAAACAATCAGGGCAGTTATTTCAGCAGACAGGCCGCTAATCCGGCAAGACATTCCTGAGTTATTTAGCTGAATCCCGGTTTTCGCTTGCGTTGCCAAAGGCCAGCAGGCGTGTCTTGATAAATGCGTTGCCACAAAACCATGCCTACACCCTCTTCTCCACCACCTCCCTCGGCTGGCCGGTCACGCAACTCGCACACCACGGCCATCGTTTTATGGAGCCTTGTTGTCGCAGCAGGCTATGGGCTTTACAGCGGACGCCTGGTAATTCCCGAGCGCTTTAACCCTTTGGCACCGCTTGATGTCATGGCGCCGCCAAACCTGTTGACCCCCTACAAACTCTCGCGTGCCCGCAGCAGCCCTGAGCAATGCCTGGCATCGCTAGAGCAGACCGGCATGCAGTACGACGTGCTGCCCGACCGCATGACGGCGCCAGGCTGTGGTTTTGAAAATGCAGTCCGCCTGAAAAGCGCAGGTGTTCGCATCGGCTCACCGCTGTCACTCAGTTGCCCGATGGCGCTGTCGTTTTTCATGTGGGAAAAGCATGCACTTCAGGCCGCCGCGCAACAGCATTTCGGCCAGCGTGTCGCCGCCATTGACCACCTGGGCAGTTACGCCTGCCGCAACATCAACCGGGGCGAAGGCAATTCACCGGACGCGCCAGGCGACGCACGAAGCCGGCATGCCACGGCCAACGCACTGGACATTGCCGGCTTCACGCTCGAAAAAGGCCAGAAGATCACGGTATTGAAAGACTGGTCGAACACTGATGATCCTTTGGTGGCGGGACCGCACGAGCAATTTCTGAACGATGCACATGCCGGGGCGTGCCAGTTTTTCAACGGCGTGCTGGGCCCTGACTACAACGCGGTGCACCGCAACCATTTCCACCTGGAAACCGGCGGCTACAGCATGTGCCGATAGCGCAAGCCAGCCTCTTTTGCTATTCAATTAATAGCTAATAAGGCATAATCAGCTTGCGCAATAGATCAATTCAACACAAATATTGACTTGTTGACCTGTCCGAATCTAGACTGGCTGCCCCCTTCACGCCCTTACAAGCGCCGCGCCGCAACATGCCGCTAGGCCCGAAAGCGACGGGGCAAAGTGCTTCACAAATTTCGGGGTTGACGTGGTGGCCGTTGCTGTAAAGCTAGCGCTGACAAAAATGGCCGTCGCCGCAAAGTGCATTGAACGGCAACGGCACCTGGTTGCCGACCTTGAGTTTTCCCTCGACGCACCTACTTCCTCAATCACGCGGGTGAACTCATGGCCAAAGGTGGTGCCCACACGGGTTTTGGGCACGAGGCCGTGGAACAGATGCAGGTCTGAGCCGCAGATGCAGGCGCGGTTGACGCGGATGATGGCGTCGCCCGGGTGTTCAATGCAAGCACGAATTTTTGCTCAGCGCGCACCCGGTGTAAGCCGCGGCAATTCATTGCCAGCATGTTTTTCGCTAGTTTAAAAAAGGTCGGTGGAGACAACTACGAAAACGAAAGCGGGTAACACCCTTCGTAGGCGGGTCAACGCAGCCAGGGTAAGAAGCGCCTGACGGAGCGTGGCCCGGAAGATGACAATTCCCGGACGCATCACTCGCTGCGGCGTTCTCGCTGCACGCAGGCAAGCCGCAGCGCATTTCCCGCTGAATTCAAGTAAAAACACACTCTAGCGCACGTTCTTATTACGAAAGCAGCTATGGATTCAATAGCATCCGGAGGCAACGTCCGATGCCTGCCTGACGGGCGCACACGAATGTTGAACAGGCGCTGAAAGGTCGGGGCTTAAACTTGCGGGTTCTGGCGACAACCGGTCGCAGCACTTAACCGGCTTTTAGCGTCTTCCCTTTTGTCTTCTGCCTTTCTTCCGAGCCCCTTTTCCATGCCTTTTTCATCCCTCGGCTTTTCGCCGGCCTTGCTGCCCGTGCTGTCGCGCGCGATTGCCGACATGGGCTACCTGGCGCCCACGGCAGTCCAGGCAGCGGCAATTCCCGCCATTTTGCAAGGCCGCGACATTGTGGCCTCAGCCCAGACCGGTTCAGGCAAAACGGCGGCTTTCGCCCTGCCCTTGCTGCACCGGCTGGCCGAATCGCCCGTTGGTGCCCGGCGGCGCATTCGCGGCCTGGTGCTGGTGCCTACGCGCGAACTCGCGGCCCAGGTGGGCGAAGCCCTTGTCAGCATGGCCAAATACCTGCCGCAGCGGCTGAAGGTTGCCGTGGTGTTTGGCGGCGTGTCGATCAATCCACAAATGATGAACCTTCGGGGCGGGGCCGACATCATCGTCGCCACGCCAGGCCGGTTGATCGACCTGATCGACCACAAAGCGCTAACGCTGGACGCCGTTGAGACCCTGGTGCTTGATGAAGCCGACCGGCTGCTGGACCTGGGATTTGGCGAAGAGCTGGGTCGCATTCTGCAGCTGTTGCCGGTGCAGCGCCAGAACCTGTTTTTCTCGGCAACCTTTCCGCCGGCCATCGAAGCACTGGCCGCCCGCATGCTGCGCGAGCCCTTGCGCATTGAGGTGCAGGCTGCGCCACAAGCCGAGCCCGACATTGCGCAGCGCGCCATTGAGGTTGATCCGAGCAGGCGCACGCAGTTGCTGCGCCATTTGGTGCAGACTGAAAAATGGAGCCGAGTGCTGGTGTTTGTCGCGACAAAGCATGCCGCCGAGATCGTGGCCGACAAGCTGCGCAAGGCCGACATCGAGGCAGAACCCTTTCACGGCGAACTGAGCCAGGGCAAGCGAACGCAGGTGCTGCTCGACTTCAAGGAAAAGCGGGTGCAGGTGGTGGTGGCTACCGACGTGGCTGCGCGGGGCCTGGACATTGTGCAACTGCCGGTGGTGGTCAACTTCGATCTGCCGCGCTCGTCAAGCGACTACACACACCGCATCGGCCGCACCGGACGGGCCGGTGAAAGCGGCATGGCGATCAGCTTTGTCAGCGCCGGCACAGACGCGCATTTCCGGCTGATTGAAAAGCGCCAGCGCCTGAACGTGCCGCGTGAACAGGTCGCCGGTTTCGAGCCTCTTGAAATCGTTCAGCCCAATGCGGCAGATCCGCTGTCGGTAGGCGGTATCAAGGGCAAGCGCCCGAGCAAGAAGGACAAGCTGCGTGAAGCGGCCGGCCAGATCAAGCCGGCGCAAGACTAATAATCTTTTGGTCGGGACTGTCTGCAGCGTTTATTCGAAGTCTGCGTCGTTGCCCGAATCGGCTTGTGCGCCCTGCGGCCGGGCGCTGCGGTGGCCATGCCTGGTGACCACCTCGACATAAAACTGCTCGGCACCTTCCAGCACAGCCGTGTCGATCGATGTCATCAGCGCGGCAAAGTGAACCACGGCCGCCGTGGCTTCGTTGCTGCCGAACTTGCACTCAAAATCCCAAAAATCCACGCCTGCGGGCAAAGCCCGGCTGCGTTCGCGCTTGACGTATTTGCGAATGTCGTGCTTGCTGGCTTCAACCAGACGGTCGCGGTTCTTGCCTTCGATGTTAAGGAGGAATGTTTTTCTCACGGAATGGTCCTAATGGGGGTTTGATGCGATTCACCCCTTGCGGACGTGACTCAGAAGCGGACCATTATCGGTCCAGCGTTGGCAGCCTCTTGGCAGCCGGGTTCAACTGCGTTGCAGCAATGCCTTGTCAACCGCATCGTGCAGGTGCTGCAGTCCAAACGACACATCGATGAACGTGCCATTGACATAAAACGCAGGCGTCGAGCGCACAACCAGGTGCTGGCCGCCCAGCATATGCTCCTGCACCCGCTGGAGATAGACATGGTCGGACATTTCGTTGGTATAACGCGCCATGTCCAGACCAACCTGACCGGCATAGTCCAGCAAATGCTTTTCCTTCAGATGCTGCGCATGGGTGAACAGCAGGTCATACATGGGCCAGAAGCGGCCTTGCGCACCGGCTGCTTCGGCGGCTTCGGCCGCGAGTTCAGCACGCGGATGCACTTCACGCAGCGGAAAATGGCGAAACACAAAGCACAGCTTGTCGCCAAAATGAGCCCGCAGAATATTCACTGCGCCGTAGGCCTGGCAGCAAGCCGGGCATTCGAAGTCACCGTACTCAACCAGCGTGACCGGAGCGGATACCGACCCGCTGATGTGGTCAGTTGCCTCGTCAGGTTGCAGCACGGACACTTTTCTGGAATGGGGGTTCATGACGGGTTTCCCTTTACATGTCGCTTGCCCTTGACTGACAAAAAATCCAGCAGGCCCGGGTTTGTACTATGCACTGCCGGACATTGAAAAATCAAGTCTTGGGCAAATCAGCGAATTCCGATGGCGAAATCGGCGAACCGGCGAGGCCTCAGGTCACGGACGCCGCTGCGGCTGCAGCAGCCGACGCAGCGGCAGCCGCCTCAAGCGCTTCGTCCAGCCCTTTGCAGGAAGGTGAGCATACGGCTTGGGACTTGCCCAGCACCTTGCGCGTGCCCATCAGAGAGCGAGCCCGATGCTTTCCGCACATGAAGCACGACATGGTAGCCGCGCCAAACGACGTGGTAGCCGCAAAGGGCGAACCCGAAACTTTGGATTTATAGCGCAGGCCGTCTGCGAGTACTGCGGTTTTTGCGTCAGCTCTTGCCATGGGTAGGGTCTTCCTTATGTGATGGATTGGAACGGTCCATGGCCCGACGCATCGCGCGGTCCAGAACCTCTTTGGCTTGCCGCTCTGCAGCGAGTGAAGCGTCCAGCGCCGAGCGGCAAAGCCCGGCATGCTGGTAATAAACGTTCTCGTACAGTTCGGCTGCAGCAGGATGGCTGTCGAGCAAGGCGCCGAGCGCCGTTCCCGGCTCGACTTCGCCCAACTCGCTCACCAGATGCTGAACGACCGAGCGGTACTGTTCGGCACCAACCGGCACAGCGCTGCGCTCCAGTCGCTCAAGCAGTTCAGCGAGCACATGGGTCACGGTCAGATCGGTTTTGCGGGCGTTTGATTTAATGGCGTTCATGTTATAGATTTGGGGGTTCCATCCCCAAATTCAAGCACTTTGCCAGTCGGCGTCACCAGGGTTGGATCGGCGGCCGGGCCACTTAAAGCCCAGCCCGACAAACGTTATCGCTATATTATTTATAGCTTTTCACGCTTGCCTGTCGTGGGTTGGAGACGTATTTTACCGTTAAAACCAAAGCAAGTCACTATCCCGGGTGGCAACGAGGTCTTTACAGCCCCGTTTTCAGCCCGGCGGCCAGTCCGGACGCACGGCTTCAGCGGCACGTCAGCGCAATCAACACGCTGGAGGCGTGGACCCACGGCTCTTCGCGTAAGCGACAAGTGGGATCAGCACGGCGTCGTTGCCTTGCGTGTCGGCGGCCACGGCGACCTGTTTGAGGCAGTCAAAGCTGACTTCACTGGCACCTTTTCTGATACCAAGGTAGCGGCTGTCGCCGTGGGCGGGGACGAATCAGAAAATTGCCTATTGAATGCTGCTTCATGAGTTGTTGGTGATTGCCCGAAGCGCTACTTGCTTCATACAGAGAAAGCATCATTCCCGCGACCCGAACGGGCCGGGGAATCAGGCAGGGCTTGAAAAAGGCGTCGGCCACGCGCTGCTGGTCGGCCATGGTGGTTAGGCCAGCGGGCATGAAGCTCACTTTTGCATGTAGATCTGGTCGAACGAGCCACCATCGGCAAAATGGTCCTTGTCGGCCTTGGTCCAGCCGCCAAAACCCTGGTCAATCGTAAACAGTGTGAGCTTGGGGAACTGGCTGGCGTACTTGGCCTTGGCTTTTTCGCCGGTCGGTCGATAGTGGTTGCGCCCGGCAATGTCCTGGCCCTCGTCGGAATACAGGTAGTCCAGATACGCGGCGGCCACGGCGCGTGTGCCTTTCTTGTCCACGTTCTTGTCGACCAGCGCCACCGTGGGCTCGGCCAGGATGCTGATCGACGGCACCACCACCTGGAACTTGTCGGCGCCAAACTCTTTCAGCGCCAGGAAGGCTTCGTTTTCCCAGGCCAGCAGCACGTCGCCAACGCTGCGCTGCACGAAGGTGATGGTCGAGCCGCGCGCGCCGGTGTCGAGTACCGGCACGTTCTTGTAGAGCTGGCCGACGAACTCCCTGGCCTTGGCATCGCTGCCGGCGTTCTTGCGCTTGGCAAATTCCCAGGCGGCCAGGTAGTTCCAGCGCGCGCCGCCCGACGTCTTGGGGTTGGGCGTGATGACGGACACGCCGGGTCTGGCCAGGTCGTCCCAGTCCTTGATGGCCTTGGGGTTGCCCTTGCGTACCAGGAACACGATGGTCGAGGTGTAGGGCGCCGAGTTGTGCGGCAGGCGCTTTTGCCAGTCCTTCGGAACCAGGCCGCCGTTCTTCACCAGCGCATCAACATCGCCGGCCAGCCCCAGCGTGACCACGTCGGCGTCGATGCCGTCGATCACCGAGCGCGCCTGCTTGCCCGAGCCGCCATGCGACTGCTTGATGCTCACGTCCTGTCCGGTCTTGGCCTTCCAGTATTTGGTGAAGGCGGCGTTGTAGTCCACATAGAGTTCGCGGGTCGGGTCGTAGGACACGTTAAGCAGCCTGACCGGCGCCGTCTGGGCTTGGCTGGACAGCACTGCCCCGGCCAAAGCCATGGCCAATGCGGTGCGGCCTGAAAGATTGATAAAGTACCTGCGTGAGTTCATGGTTTGCTTCCCTTGTTTTGAAAAATCGCATTCAAATGCGGACAAAATGGATTCTGGATGTCGGCAATGAAAAACATAACGAATAAAAACTTAGTTCTTTATTCGAAAAAAATCTTTAGACTTTTAAACACCCCGAAAGAACTCTCTACATGGCACGTCTCGTTAACTGCATCAAGCTCGGCAAGGAAGCCGAAGGGCTGGACTTTCCACCGTATCCCGGCCCGCTGGGCAAGCGCATTTATGAAGAAGTCAGCAAGCCGGCCTGGGCGGACTGGATGAAGCAGCAAACCATGCTGGTCAATGAAAACCGACTCAACCTGGCCGATGCGCGCGCGCGCCAATACCTGGCGCGGCAGATGGAAAAGCATTTCTTCGGCGATGGCGCCGATGCGGTGCAGGGCTACGTTCCGCCGACGCCGCCCGGCGCCTGAGCGCGGCCAATGGCGGAGCGCATTGAATGGCTGGAAGACGGCGCGGCAGGCGTCAGCCCCTACAGCCCGCGCTTTGGCGACCACTACTGCAGCGAGAGCGGCGGGCTGGAACAGGCGCGCGAGGTTTTCCTCAAGGGCTGCGGCCTGCCAGGCGCCTGGCAAGCCCAGCCGCAATGGTGCGTCCTGGAAACCGGCTTTGGCCTTGGGCTCAATTTTCTCGTCACCTGGGCCGCGTGGAAGGCTGACCCGCAACGCCCGCGCCTGCTGCACTTTGTCTCAATAGAGTCTTTTCCAGCCAGCGCTGGCGACGTGCTGCGCAGCGCCTTGACGCATCCCGAACTGATTCCGTTCGCGCAAGCTTTGAAAGAGCAACTCTGGGGCCTGCTGCCCGGCGTGCACCGGCTGGTCTTCGAGAGTGGGCAGGTGCTGCTCACCCTGTGCATCGGCGACGCCAAGGCAATGCTGCGCGAATCCGCATTCGAAGCCGATTCGGTGTACCTCGACGGCTTCAGCCCGCAGCGCAACCCTGACATCTGGGATATGCATACCTTCAAGGCCGTGGCGCGCTGTTGCCGCCGCGGCACGCGCATGGCCACCTGGACGATTGCGCGCAGTGTGCGCGATGCCCTGACGCAGGCTGGCTTCATCGTTCGCAAAGTTCCCGGTACTCCCCCGAAACGCGACACCCTACAGGGGGAATACAACCCGGTTTGGGAACCCAAAAAGACCCGGCCCGCGCTGGCGCGCACGCAAGCGGCACGCTGCATCGTCATCGGCGCGGGACTGGCCGGCGCGGCCGTCGCGGCCAGCCTGGCGCGACGCGGCTGGCAGGTCACGGTGCTGGACGCCGCCGACGCGCCTGCGACCGGGGCATCGGGTTTGCTGGCCGGCGTGCTGGCGCCGCATGTTTCGCCCGACGACAGCCTGCTGTCACGCCTGTCGCGCGACGGCATCAGAGCCATGCTGCAACAAGCAAAAAGCCTGCTCGAAAATGGCCGCGACTGGCGCCCAAGCGGCGTGCTGGAGCGCTGCGTGGAACATTCGCGCCAGTTGCCCGCCGCGTGGCAACACGGACAGGCGCTGGCCGATGCCGCGCGCGACTGGACGCAGCCGGCCACGCCGGCACAGCTCGCCGCAGCCGGCCTGCCCCCCGAAACCCCGGCCTTGTGGCATGCGCAGGGCGGCTGGATCAAGCCGGCGCGGCTGGTCGCGGCCTGGCTGGCCACGCCGGGCGTCACCTGGCGCGGCAACGCGGCCGTCAGCCAGCTGGTGCGGCATGCCGGCGCATGGCAGGCGCTTGACGATGCAGGACATCTGCTCGCACAGGCCGGGCTCGTGGTGCTGGCAGCCGGCCCCGGCACGCGTGCGCTGGCCGAAAGCGCCGCGCTGGAACATTCACTGGCGCTGCAACCGATTCGCGGACAGGCCAGCTGGGCGTTACATGCGCCAGAAGACACCGCTGGCCAGGCCAGTCGGGCCAGGGCGATGCCGCCATTTCCGGTCAATGGTCATGGCAGCCTGGTGCCCGCCGTGCCGCTGGCGGGCGGGCTGGCCTGGGTCGCCGGCTCAAGCTTCGAACGCGACAGCACCAGCACCCGGCTGCGGCCTGCCGACGATCACCAAAATTTCAGCAAGCTGCAAACCCTGCTGCCCGCCGCCGCTCAGGCGCTGGCGCCGCAGTTTGACAGCGGCCAGGTGCAAGGCTGGGCCGGCATTCGCTGCGCCACGCCCAGCCGCCTGCCCTCGCTGGGAGCGCTCGAAGGTGTGCCGGACGCGTGGGTCTGCAGCGGCATGGGCTCGCGCGGGTTGACCTTCGCGGCCCTGTGCGGCGAGTTGCTGGCCGCCCGGCTGCATGGCGAGCCGCTGCCGCTGGAGCAGCGCCAGGCCGATGCCCTGCTGCCGCAGTACGTGACCCGCTAATCTTTATAAAAAGTGCTGTTTGCGCACAACCGGTGAACACAAGCAGCTATTGATTCAATAGCAGGCATCATTTCATCGCATCAGCCGGCCGGCGCGCCTTCACATACGCGTCGCTCGGCAAGTACGCCTTGCCGTCGGCATAGCGCCAATTTGTCATCGTGCCTTTGCCGCCACGCAGGTCAAGCTTGCCGACGTAGGCGCCCATGGTCGATTGGTGGTCGATGGCGCGAAACTCGGCCGGGCCGAACGGGGTGCTGAATTTCAGGCCGCGCAGCGCGACGACCAGCTTTTCGTTATCGGTCGAATTGGCCTTCTTGATGCCGGCAAAAATGGCCTGCATGGTCGAATAGCCGACGACCGAGCCAACCTTCGGGTATTCATTGAAGCGGCGGTAGTAGTTGGCGGCAAAACTCGCGTGCTCGCGCGAGTCGATCTGGTCCCAGGGATAGCCGGTGACAATCCAGCCCCTGGGCGTTTCGTCTTTCAGCACGTCGAGGTATTCGGGCTCCCCCGACAGCAGAGACACCACCGGCACCTTGGGGAAAATACCGCGCTGGTTGCCTTCGCGCACCAGCTTGGCCAGGTCGGCGCCAAAAGTCACATTGAAAATCGCGTCAGGCTTGCTTTGCATGGTGGCTTGCAGGGCGGTGCCGGCGTCCAGCTTGCCCAGCGCCGGCCACTGTTCGCCGACAAACTCCACATCGGGCCGCTTTGCCTTGAGCAATTCCTTGAAGCTGGCGACGGCGCTCTGGCCATATTCGTAGTTGGGCGCAATCGTCGCCCAGCGCCTGGCGGGCATCTTGGCCGCTTCCTCGACCAGCATGGCGGCCTGCATATAGGTGCTGGGGCGCAGGCGGAAGGTGTAGCGGTTGCCCTTGTCCCAGACGATGGCGTCGGTCAACGGCTCGCTGGCGATGTACACGCGCTTGTTTTTCTGCGCGTGGTCGCTCAGTGCCAGTCCAACGTTGGACAAATAGCCGCCGGCCAGGACATCGACCTTTTCGCGCGCGGTGAGTTCGATGGCGTGGCGCAGTGCTTCCTCGGGCTTGCCGGCGTCGTCGCGGGCAATCACCTCGACCTTGCGGCCCAGCAGGCCACCGGCGGCGTTTATTTCCTCGACCGCCAGTTGCCAGCCCTGGCGGTAAGGCAGGGTGAACTGCGGAATGGTCGAGTAGCTGTTGATTTCGCCAATCTTGATAGGCTGGTCAGACGCTGAATGTGCACAAAGGGCTGTGGCCAACAACACACCGCCCAGCAAGGCAGGTTTCATGAATGTCAAGATTTTCTCCAGAAGTAAAGCGATCGGGTGGTCGTATGGAGGCCATGCAGCAGAGCGGCCGCCATGCAAGCCCGTGACTGTACAGCGGACAAGTCAACCTGCACGCAACTGCAACATTAGGCGATGCGATGCGACTTGGGTATCGAACAGCAGAAAACCATACCCAGGCCGCATGCAGACGGGTGAATAAGCTTATTCGCATAAACGAACAACAAAACTGTTGTTTGGTTTTATAAGCGCCGCCATTACATTTTTGTCCTTATGCATGATTTCGCTTTTATCTTCGCCGGATTTTTCGTTGGGACCGTGGTGGGCCTGACGGGTGTGGGCGGCGGTTCGCTGATGACGCCGCTTCTGATCTTCGTGTTCGGCGTCAAGCCGCACCTGGCGATTGGCACCGACTTGCTGTTTGCCGCCTTCACCAAGATGGGCGGCACGGTAAGCCTGGCGCGCGCCCGGGTCGTGGACTGGCGCATCGTCGGGCAGACGGCGCTGGGCAGCATTCCGGCCTCGTTGGTGACCCTGTATTTTCTGCAGCGCCTGGGCCCTGCCAATCCGGCGACGCAGACGCTGATGACCACGACTTTGGGCTTGGCGCTGATGCTGACCGCCGCCTCCACCTTTTACAAGGTCGTTCGCGGCAAGTCGTCGCCCATTCGCGTTACGCCTGAACAACTGGCGCAGGCCACGCGTGCGCGCCACTGGAGTTTCCCTGTGCTGTTTGGCGCGGTGATTGGCGTGTTGGTGACGCTGACGTCAGTGGGCGCCGGCGCCATTGGCGTGATCGTGCTGATGCTGCTTTACCCTGCCCTGCCGTTGCCGCGCATTGTCGCCGCTGACATCGCGCATGCCGTGCCGCTGACGCTGGTGGCGGGCCTGGGCCATGCGGCCATTGGCTCGGTCGACTGGCTGCTGCTGGCCAAACTGCTGGCCGGCTCGCTGCCCGGCATTTTGCTGGGCACGTATTTGATGCGCAAGACGCCTGACCGGGTGATTCGCTCACTCTTGTCGGTGCTGCTGGCCTATGCCGGCGCCAAGCTGATTTCGTTGTAATTCAAGCCATAACGACAAACCCTCTTTTTTAAATAATTTTTAGACTGCTGATCTCCATGTACCAATACACCGAATTTGACCGCCAGTTTGTAAAAGCACGTGCCGACCAGTTCCGCGATCAGCTGACCCGCTGGCAGGCGGGCTCACTGGCCGAAGACGAATTCAAGCCGCTGCGCCTGCAAAACGGCTGGTATGTGCAACGCTACGCACCCATGCTGCGCGTGGCCGTGCCTTATGGCGAACTGTCCAGCCGGCAAATGCGCGTGCTGGCCAAAATCGCCCGCGAATACGACCAGCCCGACGCCGCCCTGCTGGCCGATGCTCAAGCCATGCAGGACAAGCTGGGCGCCGTGCCTTTGAGCAACGGCCTGTCGGTGCACACCAAGCTGACCAAGGGCTATGCCCACTTCACCACCCGCACCAACGTGCAGTACAACTGGATACCGCTGAGCGACGCAGCCGACGTGATGGACCTGCTGGCCAGCGTGGACATGCACGGCATCCAGACCAGCGGCAACTGCATCCGCAACATCACCAGCGACGCGCTGGCCGGCATTGCACCCGACGAGATCGCCGATCCGCGACCGTTTGCAGAAATCATGCGCCAGTGGAGCACGCTGCACCCGGAGTTCGCCTTCTTGCCGCGCAAGTTCAAGATCGCATTGAACGGCGCCCTTGAAGACCGCGCCGCCATCGGCTGGTACGACGTCGGCCTGCAACTGCTGCGCAACGAGGCCGGCGATCTCGGCTTCAAGGTGCTGGTCGGCGGCGGCATGGGCCGCACGCCAGTGATTGGCAGCGTGATTCGCGAATTCCTGCCGTGGAACCAGGTCATGAATTACATCGAGGCGGTGATCCGCGTCTACAACCGCTACGGCCGTCGAGACAATGCATGGAAAGCGCGTATCAAGATCCTGGTGAAGGCTGAAGGCCAGCGCTATATCGACCAGGTCGAGGCCGAGTTCAAGCAAATCGTCGAGCAAGACGGCGCGCCGCACCTCATCACCCAGGCCGAGTTTGACCGCGTGTCCGCCTGCTTCGTCCCGCCTGTTGTTGTCCAGCGCGAGCGCACAGTGGACGAACAGGCCCAGCACGAAGCATTGCGTACGCAAGCACAGGGCAATACCGAATACGCCCGCTGGCTGCAACGCAATGTCAGGGCGCACCAAAACCCCGCGCTGCGCGCCGTTTCGCTGTCCTTCAAACGGCTCGGCCAAGCCCCCGGCGACGCCACAGGCGAACAGATGGACATCGCTGCCGATCTGGCCGACCGCTTCAGCGCCAGCGAATTGCGCGTCACGCACGAGCAAAACCTGTTGCTGCCGTGGGTGCATGCCGACGACCTGCCCGAGTTGTGGCAAGCAGCTAAAGCGGCCGGTCTGGCCCGCCCCAACATCGGCCTGCTGACCGACATGATCACCTGCCCTGGCGGCGATTTTTGTTCGCTGGCCAATGCGCGCTCGATTCCGATCGCCGAAGCCATCACCGAGCGCTACCAGGACCTGGACGAACTGCATGACCTGGGCGAGATCGACCTGCACATCAGCGGCTGCATCAACTCCTGCGGCCACCACCACAGCGGCCATATCGGCATCCTGGGCGTGGACAAGGATGGCAAGGAGTGGTACCAGGTGTCGCTGGGCGGCGCAGATGGCTCGCTGCTGTCCGGCCCGGCCATGCCAGGCAAGACCGTCGGCCCGTCGTTTTCAGCCGCCGAGGTGCCCGATGTGGTGGAAGCGCTGATTGACACCTATGTAGCGCAGCGCAACGGCCGTGAAACCTTCATCGACACGCTGCGCCGCGTGGGTCCTGACGCTTTCAAGCTGGCCGCCAATGCAACGCGCGTCAGCACCAAACGCAGTGAAAGCGCCGAAAGCGCTACCGCCTGAACCCCTTGTTGATATTCATACCGAACCTTGAAACCGGAGAAACACCATGAAATTGATAGCATCCAACGACGACTCGATAAGCGCCAGCGGCCAAAATACTATTGAAATGGCGAATGACGCTGATCCAAGTGAAGTTTCCCTGGAGGGGGTAGAGCGCGTGCAGTTGCACTTTCCCAAATTCAGCGACGGCCGCGCGTTCAGCCAGGCGTTTTTGCTGCGCCGCCGACTCGGCTTTCAAGGCCAGATTTTTGCCACCGGCGACGTGCTGGTCGACCAGCTGGCGCAAATGAAGCGCAGCGGCTTTGACGTGGCCGTGCTGCGCGCCGACCAGCCCCTGGACGTGGCGCAGCGCGTGCTGGCCGCCTACCCCGGCTACGGTGTGGGCAAGTACCAGGGCGACGCGGTCGACACCCGCCCCCATTTCGTCAACACCTCGCCAGTGACTGCACTGGCCGCTTAAGGAGACCGTACATGAGTGCCATTTCGCTCTACGCACGACCTTCGCCCGACCTGGCACAAAAAATCGCGCACAGCCTGGCGCTGCTCGAATCAAGCGCCATCAAATATTCGCCGCTGACCCAGGCCTCCAGCCTCGGCGCCGAAGACATGGTGGTGACGCACCTGATGTACGAGGCCGACCTGTGCGCCGGCATGTTCGTGCTAGACACCGAAATGCTGCACGTAGAAACCATGGCCCTCATTGACCGCATCGAGGCACGCTACCAGCGCCGCGTCAGTGTGTACCGTCCCGACCCAGAGGCGGCGGCAGCCTTTGTGCAGGCCAACGGCGACGAAGCCATGTACCGGAGCCTGGCACTGCGCAAGGAGTGCTGCGACATCCGCAAGATGGAGCCGCTGGCGCGCGCACTGGACGGCAAGAAGGGCTGGATCACCGGCCTGCGCCGCGAGCAGTCCAGCGCCCGGGCCGAAGTGCCCTACGTCGAGCACCAGGCGGGCCGCGCGAAGATCAACCCGCTGGCCGACTGGACGCTGGGCGATGTCTGGCATTACATCTCGGTCAATGCCATTCCCTACAACCCGCTGCACGACCAGTTCTACCCCAGCATCGGCTGTGCGCCCTGCACCCGCGCCGTGACGCTGGGTGAAGATATCCGCTCTGGCCGCTGGTGGTGGGAAAACGAAAGCGCCAAGGAATGCGGCCTGCACGTCGCTGCCGACGGCACCCACGAAGCACAGGAACCCGCCGCGTTCGAACCGCTTTCCAGCATCATCCCTATCCGAGAAATACCCGCATGAACGCCCGACTGGAAATCAACCCCATCAGCCATGAACCCGACTTGCTGGCCAAGCTCAGCAATTCACACCTCGACGCGCTGGAGGAAGAAACCATCTTCATCCTGCGCGAAGTCGCCGCCGCCTTCGAGCGCCCGACGCTGCTGTTTTCGGGAGGCAAGGATTCGCTGGTGATGCTGAAATGTGCCGAAAAAGCGTTTGGCATCGGCCGCCTTCCGTTTCCGCTCCTGATGATCGACACCGGCCACAACTTTCCGGAAGTGATTGATTTCCGCGACATGCGCGCGAAGGAACTGGGCGCCAAGCTGATTGTGCGCCATCTCGATGATTCGATGAAGCGCGGCACCGTGCGCCTGGCGCATGCCGACGAGCCGCGCAATGCGCACCAGTCGGTCACGCTGCTGGAGGCGATTGACGAATTCCGCTTTGATGCGCTGATCGGCGGCGCCCGTCGTGATGAAGAAAAAGCCCGTGCCAAGGAGCGCATCTTTTCGCATCGCGACAGCTTCGGCCAGTGGCAGCCCAAGGCACAGCGGCCCGAGTTGTGGACGCTGTTCAACACCCGGCTGCAGCCCGGCGAGCATTTCCGCGTGTTCCCGATCTCCAACTGGACCGAACTGGACGTGTGGCAGTACATCGAGCGCGAACACATCGCACTGCCCTCTCTCTACTACGCGCACCAGCGCCAGATCGTCGAGCGCAAGGGCCTGCTGGTGCCCGTCACCGAGCTGACCCCGGCCCGCGCAGGCGAAGAGGTGGTTGAAAAGACCGTGCGTTTCCGCACCCTGGGCGACATCACCTGCACCTGCCCGGTGGACAGCCTGGCCGCCACCGCTGCTGAAATCGTGATCGAGACGCTGGCCGCCGATGTCAGCGAACGCGGCGCCACGCGCATGGACGACAAAACATCCGACGCTTCGATGGAAAAGCGCAAGAAAGACGGGTACTTCTGATGACTACTATTGATTTGATAGCTGACGGCGAACAGCCAGTAAGCGCAACAGGCCGAAATGATCTGAAATCGGCGCTGAAGTTCATTACCTGCGGCTCTGTCGATGACGGCAAAAGCACCTTGATTGGCCGACTGCTGGTGGACAGCAAGGCGGTGCTGCAAGACCATCTGGCGGGCGTACAGCGCGCCGGCGAAACCGACCTGGCGCTGCTCACCGACGGCCTGTCGGCCGAACGTGAGCAAGGCATCACGATCGACGTCGCCTACCGCTACTTCGCCACTGAAAGCCGGAAGTTCATCATAGGCGATGCGCCCGGCCACGAACAGTACACCCGTAACATGGTCACCGCCGCTTCCAGCGCCGACGCGGCCGTGGTGCTGGTCGATGCCACCAAGCTCGACTGGAAAAATCCGGCCATGGAACTGCTGCAGCAAACCCGCCGCCATTCGCTGCTGGTCAACCTGCTGCGCGTGCCGTCCATCGTGTTCGCGGTGAACAAGCTTGATGCGGTGGAAGACGCCACTTTGGCCTTCAACAATATCAGCACCGCGCTGGCCGCTTTTGCCGAGGCTGCAAAAATCCCGGTCCGCGCGACAGTTCCGGTGTCGGCGCTCAAGGGCTTAAACGTAGTCGATGGCAAACCCGGCTGGTGCGGCTATGAAGGCCTCTCGCTGCTGGCATTGCTGGAGCAGCTGCCCTCTACACCCGCAGATACCACTGAAGCTCTGGCGTTTCCGGTGCAATGGGTTGAAAAGTTTTCTGCCTCGGCCGACACCTCGCAGGGTCGGCGCATTTTCTGGGGCCGCGTGGCCACTGGCAGCCTGCAAGCTGGCCAGAGCGTGACCATCCTGCCAAGCGGGCAAACCGCCATCGTCGCGCAGGTGCTGGGCCACACCCGCCAGCCCCAATCAGTCATGGCCGGACACAGCGCCGGCATTGTGCTCGACCGCGAGGTGGATGTGTCGCGCGGCGACTGGCTGCTGGCGCCCGATACTTTCACGCCCTCGCGCGAGGTGTCGGTCACCATGGCCTGGATGGACGACGAGCCGTTGGTAGCCGGCCGAGTGTATTGGGCATTACAGGGTCACCGCTGGGTCAAGGCCAAGGTCAAACGCATCGTGCACAAGCTCGACGTCAACACACTGGCCGAAGAAGACGCCAGAGAACTCCCGCCCAACGCCATTGGCCATGTCGAACTGACTTTTCAAGAGCCGCTCGTCACGCTGCCTTATTTGCGCTCGCGCGTTTTGGGCTCTCTGGTGCTGGTCGATACCGCCTCGCACAAGACATCCGGCGCTGCGCTGGTTCTGTAAACTCACGCTTTTTTTCATCCTTCCCAGACCCGTTTTTTACATCGTCCGAAATACTTCAAATCTTGACGCATCACTTGGGGAATCCGTTGGTTTCCACAGGTATGCGTTGGGTCAAGTGAATGCGTCGGGCATTGCCTTAAAATTCAGGGTTTCCACCGACAAGCCCATAACACCATGACCCACGTCGTTTCCGACCCCTGCATCCGCTGCAAATACACCGATTGCGTGGACGTTTGCCCCGTGGACTGTTTCCGCGAAGGCCCGAACATGCTGGTGATTGATCCGGACGAATGCATCGACTGCGCAGTGTGCATTCCGGAATGCCCGGTCAACGCCATCTATGCCGAGGAAGACCTGCCGTCCGACCAATTGCATTTCATCAAGATCAATGCCGACCTGACCAGTGCGCCCGGCTGGAAAAGCATCACCAAGCGCAAGGAAGCCTTGCCAGACGCCGACGATTGGAAAGACAAGACCGGCAAACTGCCCGAACTGGTGCGCTGACCGTTTTCACTGACATGGGTACTGCCGACGCCGGGCTCGCTCCAGAGCTTTCACACAATTCAAGCCAAGAAATTATGGAACCACAACTGAACCAAGAAGTGATCAACACCGCAGCCCAGCACGACGGCCCCATCGAAACCGATGCCGTCATCGTGGGTGCAGGCCCCGTTGGGTTGTTCCAGGTGTTTGAACTCGGCCTGCTGGAAATCAAGGCCCATGTCATCGACTCCCTTGCCTACCCCGGCGGCCAGCCGATCGAGTTGTACCCTGACAAGCCGATCTACGACATTCCGGCCATTCCGGTCTGCACCGGCAAGGAACTGACCGACAACCTGATGAAACAGATCGAGCCCTTCGGACCGACCTTTCACCTGGGCCAGGAAGTCAGTGCGGTGGAAAAGCAGGAAGACGGCCGTTTTTTCGTTGAAACTTCCAAAGGCACGAAATTTCTGACCAAGACCATCTTCATCGCCGCTGGCGTGGGCGCTTTTCAGCCCAAGCTGCTGCGGGTTGAGGGCCTGGAAAAATTCGACAACAGCCAGTTGTTCTACCGTGTCAAGAACCCGGCCGACTTTGCAGGAAAAAACCTGGTGATCATCGGCGGCGGAGATTCCGCGCTCGACTGGGCATTGAACTTTGTTGCGGAAGGCCCGAACAAGGCCGAGAGCGTTATCCTGATTCACCGCCGCGACGGCTTCAAGGCAGCGCCAGCGAACGTTGCCAAGATGAAGGAGCTGTGCGATGCCTACGAGATGCAATTCATCGTTGGCCAGGTCACCGGGTACGACGAAAAAGACGGCAAGCTGACTGCGGCCAAGGTAACAGGATCCGATGGCATCACGCGTGTGGTGCCGCTGGATGTCTTGCTGGTGTTTTTTGGCCTGAGCCCCAAGCTGGGCCCAATTGCCCTGTGGGGCCTGGACATCGAGCGCAAGCAACTCAAGGTGGACACCGAGAAATTTTCAACCAACATTCCAGGAATTTTTGCAGTGGGTGACATCAACACCTACCCTGGCAAGAAAAAGCTGATCCTGAGCGGGTTCCATGAGTGCGCACTGGCTGCATTCGGCGCCGCGCCCATCATTTTTCCGGACAAGAAAATTCATTTGCAGTACACCACCACCAGCCCTAAATTGCACAAGGTGCTGGGTGTGGAGTCGCCGGTTTTCGACTGACAGGCGTTGCACCATTTATGTTAAAGCCCGTCTTGTGCGGGCTTTTTTCATGGCTGACCGGCATGTCCTCGACCATGCTGCACAAGCATTTGGACGGAAAATTCTTCTACAATTCTCGCTGTGTTTGAAAAAGCACTTTCGCTGGGGGTGTTACCGGGTCTTGCCAAGGGTGAGCACGGAGACTGAGAAAGTCCCTTTGAACCTGACTGAGGTAATCCTCGCGCAGGGAAGCATGCTTCAGGCATCCGCCGTTCTGCCGGTGCGTCTGGCAAGCCGCTCTGCCATTGATGAACGGTATTGCCGATGGCCTTCACTTCTTTTCCATCACCGGGCGGCAACACTGCGCTGACGCCTTTGCCTGCGGGCGAACGACTGTTCGGCTGGCGCGACCATGCGGCACTCTGGCTGAGCCTGGGTGTGGGCCTGCTGGTCATGCAGATCGGCGCCTACCTCGTGCCCGCACTGGGAACCCAGGCCGCGCTGATGGTGATCGTTTTTGGTTCGGTGCTGGGCGCAGGCCTGCTGGCCTGGACGGCCAAGATCGGCTGCGACAGTGGCTTGTCCAGCGCCGGCCTGATGCATGCCACTTATGGCAGCAGCTTTGCGCGCCTGCCAGTATTGCTCAACATTGTGCAGCTCATCGGCTGGACCACGTTTGAGTTGGTCGTAATGCGTGACGGTACCGTGGCCATTGCACGGCAATCAGGCGGTTTCAGCGCGAGCTTGTGGCCGGTGCTGGCAACAATCCTTTGGGGTGCTGTGCTGCTGGCGCTGCTGTCGGGATCAATGGTCAAGCTGGTACGCAAGTTCATTGGCCGTTACGGCTTGCCGCTGATTTTTGCGTCGCTGGTGTGGTTGAGCTGGCAATTCCTGTCCAAGGCCAGTGCGCAGGGCTTGTCCGAAATATGGAATCGGACCGGCAATGGCAGCATGAGCAGCCTGTCCGCACTGGACCTGGTGATCGCCATGCCGGTGTCCTGGTTGCCACTGGTTGCTGACTTTGCGCGCCATGGCCGCAATGGCAACAGTGCGCTGCGTGGCACTTGGCTGGGTTATGCCGTGGCCAATATGTGGTGTTATTCACTGGGCTTGCTGGTGGCGTTGACAACGCCCAGCACTGATCTGGTGGCGGCCTTGCTGCTCGCGCAGGGTGGATTGATTGCACTCGGGTTGATTTTGATCGACGAGGTGGACAATGCCTATGGGGACGTTTATTCGGGCTCGGTTGCTGGCCACAGCCTGCAGCCACGCTGGAGCGTTCGACGCTGGGGCATGTCCCTTGCGATAGTTTGTACGGCGCTCGCGCTGGTGCTGCCGATCCACAGCCTGGAGCCGTTTTTATTGATGCTCAGTTCGGTATTTGTTCCACTCTACGGTGTGATCTTGGCGCGACTGGCAGGCCAGCCAAACGTGGTGCAGCTGATGACACAACGCAAAGTCGACACCAGCGCCGTGGTCATCTGGTTGCTGGGAGTGGCCTGCTACCACCTGTTTGCACAATTTTCTCCTCAATGGGGATCGGCCTTGCCCACACTGGTACTGACTTTTGTGCTGGCGTGGTTGACACGCAGTTTGTTGAACAGGCCAGAGGTCAGCGTAGCGGCTTAAGGCGCATGATCAGCGGTGCATGGCTGTGGTTCAGCGGCCCGCTACCGGCGCCAGTACGCACTGTCGCGCTGGCTTCAAGCGCGGCGCGCACGTAGCATCGTGCCGCCTCTACGGCGTCCAGCAAGCCTGCGCCCAGCGCCAAGTGGGCAGCAACGGCGGAAGACAGGGTGCAGCCGGTGCCGTGGGTATTGGCGGTGTGGATGCGCGGCGCACGCATCCAGTGCGCCGCACTGTTTTTCACTAAAAACAGATCACACACCTGATTACCAGCCAAATGGCCGCCCTTGAGCAAGACAGCCTGTGCGCCCATCGCCATCAACTCGTGTGCGGCAGCTTCCATATCGCCCTCGTGATGCAAAGGACGCCCCACCAGCAGGGACGCCTCGTCCAGGTTGGGCGTGACCAGCATCGCACGCGGAAATAATTCGCGCACCAACAGGTCAATGGCCGGATTGTCAATCAGCACGGCGCCGCTCGTGGCGATCATCACGGGATCAAGCACCACGTTTTGCAAGCCATGGCGGTCAATCGCATCGGCCACGGTCTGCACAATCTCGGGCGTATGGAGCATGCCGATCTTCACCGCATGGGCGCCGATATCCTCCATCACCGCATCAATCTGGTCACGAAGCATCTCTGGCGGCACCCCATGAATAGCCCGTACCCCTTGCGTATTTTGGGCTGTCAATGCGGTGATGGCGGTCATGCCAAAACAACCCAAAGCCGCAAAGGTTTTAAGGTCGGCCTGGATACCGGCACCGCCGCCACTGTCCGACCCAGCAATTGCGAGAACGCGTAAAAATTCGAAATTTCGGGGAGATTGGATTTTTTTTTCAGTCATAGCTTTTTTTAATGCACTTTCAATTCATCGTCAAACACAAACACAATGAATTGGACTGACATACCTGACGCTTACTGATACGGACAAGACCTGAAATTTGCCTAACATCGCAACATAAAGCCCAACCGGCTGAGTTTTTTGTCTTCTGGTGTTTGACCACATAGTGCCTACACGTTACAAAAAGCTGTTTTGTTGCCTAGATGAGAAATTGGATGCGAAAATTAAAAAGCCCCGGCTACCATCTAAGTAACGTCGGGGCTTTTGCCTTTAAGGCTAATAATTGGCTCCTCAACCTGGGCTCGAACCAGGGACCTACGGATTAACAGTCCGGCGCTCTACCAACTGAGCTATTGAGGAATCTAGCCTCAAATTATAGCGTTAAATTTCGGGGCTTTTTACGATGTCTTCGTTTCGGTGAAGGTTTTAGGTGGACCCGTCCGATTCAGGCAAGGAATGGTAAAAAACAATGCCGCAACAATTTTTTAGGCATTCCGACAATCACCGGGGTCAAGCGTGCCCTAGCCTGACTTCAATCTCACGACGATAGATACTGTCACTCGTAATCATTACCCAAGCAAAACTATTTCATGATCAAAACCTCAACGGACAAAAACAAAATTAAATTTCTATTGCTGGAAGGCATACATCCTTCAGCCGTTGATGTACTAAAAACTGCAGGCTATACCCAGATCGAAAGCTTGGTAGGTGCTTTACCGGACGAGGAACTCAAGCGCAAGATTGCAGATGTCCATTTTGTCGGGATCCGATCGCGCACACAGTTGACTGCGGAAGTGTTTGCCCATGCGTCGAAACTTGCCGCAGTCGGTTGCTTTTGTATTGGCACCAACCAAGTCGATCTAATGGCAGCGCGCGAACGCGGTATTGCCGTATTCAATGCGCCCTTCTCAAACACCCGTTCAGTTGCCGAACTGGTGCTGGCCGAAGCTATTTTGCTGCTGCGTGGCGTACCTGAAAAAAGTGCCGTCGCCCATCGGGGCGGGTGGCTCAAGTCTGCAGAAAATGCTTATGAAATTCGCGGCAAGACATTGGGTATCGTTGGTTACGGCTCAATTGGCACACAACTCTCGGTATTAGCCGAGGGACTTGGCATGCGTGTGGTGTTTTTCGATGTGGTTACCAAACTACCCCTTGGCAATGCGCAGCAAGTGGGCAGCTTGAAGGATCTGCTGGCGCAGTCGGATGTCGTTACGCTGCATGTTCCCGAAACACAGGCAACACAATGGATGATTGGTGCCGTCCAGATTGCCCAAATGAAGCCTGGTAGCGTGCTGATCAATGCTTCGCGCGGAACTGTGGTCTCCATTGAACCACTAGCTGAAGCCTTACGGCAGAAAAAACTATTGGGCGCTGCGATTGATGTTTTTCCACTTGAGCCGCGTAGCAACAAGGACATGTTTGAATCCCCTTTGCGCGGACTTGACAATGTCATCCTGACGCCGCATGTTGGTGGTTCGACGATGGAAGCACAAGCCAACATTGGCATTGAGGTCGCTGAAAAACTGGTGAAATACAGTGACAACGGCACTTCAACCTCTTCCGTTAATTTTCCGGAAGTAGCTTTGCCGGCACATCCAGGAAAACACCGTTTACTTCACATTCACCGTAATGTGCCTGGCGTGCTTTCGGAAATCAATCAGGTTTTTTCCGATAACCAAATAAATATCGCAGCGCAGTACTTGCAGACCAATGAGGCTGTTGGCTATGTGGTGATCGATATCGATGCAGGGAATTCTGATAGGGCACTTGCCAAGCTGGCCAATGTCCGAGGAACTATTCGCAGCCGCATTCTTTTCTAGAAAATTCTTACTGGAATTGAAGTGGAGTCAGAATTTAGTACGGATTATTGGCGCCGACCGAAATTTGACCATCTGGGGGTGCGGCGGAAGCCGGAATGCAGATCAAGGAGATCGGGCGCAATCACTACTTCAGTGATGCGTCGTTTTACAAGTGGCGCTCCAAGTACGGCGGCATGAATGCCTATGAGGCCAAACGGCTACGCGAACTGGAGATGGAGAACGGCAAGCTCAAGCGACTTCTGGCCGAGGCCCATCTGGACATCCACGCCCTAAAGAGTTTCTTTTGCACAAAGCCCTAGGAGTCTGGGCGCCAGACCGATTTAAACAGGCACAAAGTGGTTGAGAGTCCGCTCATGCGGTCTGGCCCATGGTGAACGTGTCCGTCACCCTCATCGGCGCGGCCTGCAAAGACCATGTCAATCAGGCGCAAGTGCGTGATTTTGACAATATTGATGCACTTTGCGCCTCAACTCGCCCGCATCGCCCCCATTCTGCGCAGATTGAGCGCCAGGCAAACGAGCTTGAACTCGGCTTTTACATTTTCCAGACCCCGCATGCTGAACTGGCGAAACCCCAGAACGTTCTTGATCCAGCCGTTGGGCGGCTCGGCAATCCACTTGCGCTTGCGGTAGTCATGCTTGGCTGCGTATTCCACGCGATGGCGGACACGATTCCATGCTGATGGCGGACAGTGGTCCACCGTCATCGCGGACACCGTTCCACGGTGAAGGCAGACAGCGTTCCATTTTGAAGGCGGACACCCCAGCAGTGCCCTGAGTGACCCAAACGAGGCGTAGGCTGTCCGGTTTTTTGACCGGAAACCAGCTATGCCCACACCAAGGGTCACCATGAGCAAGATTCGACACACATTGCAGCTGCTGCACAGCGGCAACCTCAGCACGCGCCAAATCGACGCAGCACTGGGCATCTCCAAATCCACCGTCAGCGACATCGCCAGCTACACCCGCGCCGCCGGGCTCGACTGGAGCGAAGCCCAGCATTTAAGCGACGAAGAACTCCAGGCCCGGTTGTATCGGCCGCCGGTGGCACGCCAGTCCCGCCAGTTCGAGCCCGATTACGCCGAACTGCACAGCGAACTCAAGCGCGCCGGCGTTACCCTGCAACTGCTGTGGGAGGAGTACCAGCGCCAGCACCGGTGAATGTCAAGCTACTTGTCGCCTGTGAGGCTGAAGTTAGGCGGCTTTTTTGTACTCCTTGTCGTCCTCCTTTTGGTCGGTTTCCACTTGCTGATCGGGATTCAAGTGAACGACGCTCACGGGCTGCCAGTTGCGCGTGGCGCCGCTCCAGCGCTGGGGGTTGGCCGCCTTTGCCGCTTCATAGACGTCTGTGCGCTTTGACAGCAGCGCGCCGTCCTGGCCTGCATGGCGCTCCTGGGGGGTGACGAAACGAATAGCGCTGTGTCGATGTTCCAAGTTGTACCAGCGCACAAACCCACCCACCCACTGGCGGGCCGCCAGCAGGTGCTCGAACGATTGGCGCGGATAGTCGGGACGGTATTTGAGCGTCTTGAAGAGCGATTCGGAATAGGGGTTGTCATTACTGACGGCCGGGCGGCTGAGCGAAGGCATCACGCCCAGTGCCTGCAAGGTGGCCAGCATGGCTGCGCCCTTCATCGGGCTGCCATTGTCCGAATGCAGCACCACCTGCTGGGGGCGGATGTTTTCCCGCAGGCAGATGCCCGGCATGACCTCGCTGGCCAGTTCGCTGCTCTCAACCTCATAAACCTGCCAGCCGACAATTTTTCGGCTGAAGATATCGAGGAACAGGTACAGGTAGAAGTACCGGCCCATGACGCGCGTGGGCAGGTAGGTGATGTCCCAGCTGAACAGCTGCCTGGGCGCCGTGGCGCGCAGCGCACGCGGCTTGCTGCGCGGCTGCTTGGGTCGTTCTGCGCCACGGTGCTGGAGCTGGCGCTCGGCCCTGAGCACGCGGTAAAAGGTCGACTCGGAAGCGATGTACTGGCCCCGGTCAGCCAGTCGGGGAACGATTTGGCTGGGCGCCAAGTGACCAAATTCCTCGGAGTTGGCGACTGCCAGCAAGCCCTGGCGCTCCAGTGCACTGAGCCGATTCATGGGAACTTGCACCCGCGCGGGGCGTCGGTCTCCTTGGGATTCGTCGCGCTGCCAGCGCTGCAGTGTGCGCTCGCTCAGGCAAATCGCCGCGCATGCTCTATCCTGGCGGGCGCCTGCCGCAGTGGCGTCGGCCACCAGACCCATGACTTGGCGGCGCTGCGCGAGGGCGGTCGTTTGACCTCGTCCTCCCACAGCGCACGGAACTTTTTTTGCAGAATCAGCAAAGCCGCTGCCTCTGCCAGGGCTTTTTCCTTGCGCACCAGTTCACGCTTGAGCTGCTCGTTTTCATCTTGCAGATTGCGTAGCTCGCCCGTGCCTGAAACCGCTTTCGTTGGCGCGCAGAACGCCGCTTGCCAGCTCGTCAGGTGATGGGCAAATAACCCGTGCTCACGGCACCAAGCCTGCAGGGCCTCGCCTGATAAGCCATGGGTTTCGTGCAAGGCCAGCAGTTGCTCCTGGGCGGTCCAGTCCTGAGGGCGCTTTTCCTTTGCCTGCGAAATGCCGGCTTTGTTTGCCATTCCTTTTTTGACCCAGTTCCTGGCTGTGTGGTAGTTGATGTTCAGCTCCTGGGCAACGGACTCAATCGTGCGCTCTCACGGGACAGCAGCTTGATGATGGCTTGTTCGACAAATGCGTCGGAATAGTTTGTTTTCATGGGTATCTGTGCTTCTAAAAAGAACTTTTTAGAGGCGACATGTAGTCTGACACAGGGGGGTGACGCCAGCGCAGCGCCATGCCGGCTTAGACCTGGCACTGCTTGAGGAGCGCAAGCTCGTCTATGAACGAGCCCGCCAGAACAACCCCCAACGCTGGTCAGGGCAGCCTCGCCAGTGGACGTATGTCGATGTCGTGCACCTGAACCCAGAAACCCCGCAAATCAAGGAGTCTCAACACACGCAAAAAACAGCCTGACTCCACTTCACTTTAGGCGACAACTTCCTTGACAGCCACCGCTACCGGGACCGTCTGCCCGGCGTAGTCCACGAACAGCTTGTCGCCGGCCTCGTGGGTCTGGCGCATCGAGCGCTTCAGGCGCCTAGCCCACTGCTGGTACTTCTCGCAAAAGGCGCTGTACTTGTAGGCTGCGCCCTGGTGCCCCCCTGTGTCAGACTACATGTCGCCTCTAAAAAGTTCTTTTTAGAAGCACAGACACCCATGAAAACAAACTATTCCGACGCATTTGTCGAACAAGCCATCATCAAGCTGCTGTCCCGTGGAGAGCGCACGATTGAGTCCGTTGCCCAGGAGCTGAACATCAACTACCACACAGCCAGGAACTGGGTCAAAAAAGGAATGGCAAACAAAGCCGGCATTTCGCAGGCAAAGGAAAAGCGCCCTCAGGACTGGACCGCCCAGGAGCAACTGCTGGCCTTGCACGAAACCCATGGCTTATCAGGCGAGGCCCTGCAGGCTTGGTGCCGTGAGCACGGGTTATTTGCCCATCACCTGACGAGCTGGCAAGCGGCGTTCTGCGCGCCAACGAAAGCGGTTTCAGGCACGGGCGAGCTACGCAATCTGCAAGATGAAAACGAGCAGCTCAAGCGTGAACTGGTGCGCAAGGAAAAAGCCCTGGCAGAGGCAGCGGCTTTGCTGATTCTGCAAAAAAAGTTCCGTGCGCTGTGGGAGGACGAGGTCAAACGACCGCCCTCGCGCAGCGCCGCCAAGTCATGGGTCTGGTGGCCGACGCCACTGCGGCAGGCGCCCGCCAGGATAGAGCATGCGCGGCGATTTGCCTGAGCGAGCGCACACTGCAGCGCTGGCAGCGCGACGAATCCCAAGGAGACCGACGCCCCGCGCGGGTGCAAGTTCCCATGAATCGGCTCAGTGCACTGGAGCGCCAGGGCTTGCTGGCAGTCGCCAACTCCGAGGAATTTGGTCACTTGGCGCCCAGCCAAATCGTTCCCCGACTGGCTGACCGGGGCCAGTACATCGCTTCCGAGTCGACCTTTTACCGCGTGCTCAGGGCCGAGCGCCAGCTCCAGCACCGTGGCGCAGAACGACCCAAGCAGCCGCGCAGCAAGCCGCGTGCGCTGCGCGCCACGGCGCCCAGGCAGCTGTTCAGCTGGGACATCACCTACCTGCCCACGCGCGTCATGGGCCGGTACTTCTACCTGTACCTGTTCCTCGATATCTTCAGCCGAAAAATTGTCGGCTGGCAGGTTTATGAGGTTGAGAGCAGCGAACTGGCCAGCGAGGTCATGCCGGGCATCTGCCTGCGGGAAAACATCCGCCCCCAGCAGGTGGTGCTGCATTCGGACAATGGCAGCCCGATGAAGGGCGCAGCCATGCTGGCCACCTTGCAGGCACTGGGCGTGATGCCTTCGCTCAGCCGCCCGGCCGTCAGTAATGACAACCCCTATTCCGAATCGCTCTTCAAGACGCTCAAATACCGTCCCGACTATCCGCGCCAATCGTTCGAGCACCTGCTGGCGGCCCGCCAGTGGGTGGGTGGGTTTGTGCGCTGGTACAACTTGGAACATCGACACAGCGCTATTCGTTTCGTCACCCCCCAGGAGCGCCATGCAGGCCAGGACGGCGCGCTGCTGTCAAAGCGCACAGACGTCTATGAAGCGGCAAAGGCGGCCAACCCCCAGCGCTGGAGCGGCGCCACGCGCAACTGGCAGCCCGTGAGCGTCGTTCACTTGAATCCCGATCAGCAAGTGGAAACCGACCAAAAGGAGGACGACAAGGAGTACAAAAAAGCCGCCTAACTTCAGCCTCACAGGCGACAAGTAGCTTGACATTCACCGGTACCGCCAGGAAGGCATCTTTGCCCGCGCCGGCTTGGCGATTGCCCGCTCCACGCTGGGCGCCTGGGTGGGCATGTGCGGCGTTCAACTCCAACCCTTGGTCGATGCGCTCAAGGGCGAAATTCTCAGCCACGCCGTGCTGCATGCCGATGAGACGCCTGTAGCGATGCTCAAACCCGGCAATGGCAAAACGCACCGCGCTTACCTGTGGACTTACGCGCCGGGCGCCTTTGAAGACCTGAAGGCCGTGGTCTATGACTTTTGCGAGAGCCGCGCGGGCGCGCATGCCAGAAGCTTTCTGGGTGATTGGCAAGGCACGCTGGTGTGCGACGATTACGTCGCCTACAAGCCGCTGTTCACTCAGGGCATCCAGGAGGCGGGCTGCATGGCGCACGCCAGGCGCCATTTCTTCGAGTTGCATGTCAATCACCAGAGCCAGATTGCCGCCCAAGCGCTGCACTACATCGCCCAGCTCTACGAGATCGAGCGCGAGGTCAAAAGCCTCTGCGCGGATGAACGTCAGCGCATCCGCCAGGCCCGGTCAAAGCCACTGGCCGATGCGCTGCACCAATGGATGGTGCTGCAACGCAGCCAGATCCTGGACGGCTCAGCCACGGCCAAGGCACTCGATTACAGCTTGAGGCGCTGGGGCGCACTCATGCGTTTCCTCGATGACGGGCAATTGCCGATCGACAACAACTGGGTGGAAAACCAAATCCGGCCCGTGGCCGTGGGCCGCTCGAACTGGCTGTTCGCCGGCTCACTCAGGGCCGGGCAACGCGCCGCTGCCATCATGAGCCTGATCCAGAGCGCCCGACTCAACGGGCATGACCCGTACGCCTACCTCAAGGATGTCTTGACACGGCTGCCGACACAAAAAAACAGCCATATCTCAGAGTTGCTGCCTCACCGCTGGAAGCCTGCACAGCCTTGACCGCTGGCGTCAAGCTGTGTTCGCTGGCTGCTTACAGAGATTTGAGCCTCCTCAAAACTCGGGGCGGTTCACACTGCTACGGATTCAATATGTGTTGCCCGGACGCATACGGTGTATTGCCCGGTTGCTTATCGCTTACCAAGCGTTGTCCAAGCAAACAAAAGCAAGCCAAAAGAAAAAGCCCGGTCGATCATGAGATCAACCGGGCTGGTTCAGGGGCTATAAGAGCCTGACGATGACCTACTTTCACACGGGAATCCGCACTATCATCGGCGCTGAGTCGTTTCACTGTCCTGTTCGGGATGGGAAGGAGTGGTACCAACTTGCTATGGTCATCAGGCATAACTGGTTGACGAAATGCTTCCCACACGGGAAGCAGTCCATCGAATTCATAGAGCAAATCAGCTTGTAATTTAGATTGTTGCACAGTTCCTGTTGGAACTGTATCTTTTTTGAATGCGTCAGTCTTGGCATAACACCTTTGAATTAATCAAAGTTATAGGGTCAAGCCTCTCGAGCAATTAGTACTGGTTAGCTTAACGCATTACTGCGCTTCCACACCCAGCCTATCAACGTCCTGGTCTTGAACGACTCTTCAGGGGGCTCAAGGCCCCGGCAGATCTAATCTTGAAACGAGTTTCCCGCTTAGATGCTTTCAGCGGTTATCTCTTCCGAACTTAGCTACCCGGCAATGCCACTGGCGTGACAACCGGTACACCAGAGGTTCGTCCACTCCGGTCCTCTCGTACTAGGAGCAGGCTTCCTCAAATCTGCAGCGCCCACGGAAGATAGGGACCAAACTGTCTCACGACGTTTTAAACCCAGCTCACGTACCTCTTTAAATGGCGAACAGCCATACCCTTGGGACCGGCTACAGCCCCAGGATGAGATGAGCCGACATCGAGGTGCCAAACACCGCCGTCGATATGAACTCTTGGGCGGTATCAGCCTGTTATCCCCAGAGTACCTTTTATCCGTTGAGCGATGGCCCTTCCATACAGAACCACCGGATCACTATGTCCTGCTTTCGCATCTGCTCGACTTGTCAGTCTCGCAGTTAAGCACGCTTATGCCATTGCACTATCGTCACGATGTCCGACCGTAACTAGCGTACCTTCGAACTCCTCCGTTACACTTTGGGAGGAGACCGCCCCAGTCAAACTGCCTACCATGCACTGTCCCCGATCCAGATAATGGACCTAGGTTAGAACCTCAAACACACCAGGGTGGTATTTCAACGTTGGCTCCACCGAAACTAGCGTCCCGGCTTCAAAGCCTCCCACCTATCCTACACAGGTCTGTTCAAAATCCAATACAAAGCTACAGTAAAGGTTCATGGGGTCTTTCCGTCTTTCCGCGGGGAGATTGCATCATCACAAACATTTCAACTTCGCTGAGTCTCAGGAGGAGACAGTGTGGCCATCGTTACGCCATTCGTGCAGGTCGGAACTTACCCGACAAGGAATTTCGCTACCTTAGGACCGTTATAGTTACGGCCGCCGTTTACTGGGACTTCAATCAAGAGCTTGCACCCCATCATTTAATCTTCCAGCACCGGGCAGGCGTCACACCCTATACGTCGACTTTCGTCTTAGCAGAGTGCTGTGTTTTTAATAAACAGTCGCAGCCACCGATTTTTTGCAACCTCGTTTAGCTCCAGGAGTAAATCCCTTCACTGACTAGAGGCACACCTTCTTCCGAAGTTACGGTGTCAATTTGCCGAGTTCCTTCTCCTGAGTTCTCTCAAGCGCCTTAGAATACTCATCTCGCGCACCAGTGTCGGTTTGCGGTACGGTCGTGTGTAGCTGAAGCTTAGTGGCTTTTCCTGGAAGCAGGGTATCACTCACTTCGGCTGCAAGCAGCCTCGTTATCACCCCTCATCTAAGCCCGGCGGATTTACCTACCAGGCACGACTACAGGCTTGAACCAACATATCCAACAGTTGGCTGAGCTAACCTTCTCCGTCCCCACATCGCACTACACATCGGTACAGGAATATTGACCTGTTTCCCATCAGCTACGCATCTCTGCCTCGCCTTAGGGGCCGACTCACTCTACGCCGATGAACGTTGCGTAGAAAACCTTGCGCTTACGGCGAGGGGGCTTTTCACCCCCTTTAACGCTACTCATGTCAGCATTCGCACTTCTGATACCTCCAGCAGGGTTTACACCACCACCTTCACAGGCTTACAGAACGCTCTCCTACCACGTGCCATAAATGGCACATCCGCAGCTTCGGTAACTGGCTTAGCCCCGTTACATCTTCCGCGCAGGACGACTCGATCAGTGAGCTATTACGCTTTCTTTAAATGATGGCTGCTTCTAAGCCAACATCCTGACTGTTATAGCCTTCCCACTTCGTTTCCCACTTAGCCAATTTTAGGGACCTTAGCTGGCGGTCTGGGTTGTTTCCCTCTTGAGTCCGGACGTTAGCACCCGGTGCTCTGTCTCCCAAGCTGTACTCATCGGTATTCGGAGTTTGCCTTGGTTTGGTAAGTCGCCATGACCCCCTAGCCAAAACAGTGCTCTACCCCCGATGGTAATACTTGAGGCACTACCTAAATAGTTTTCGGAGAGAACCAGCTATTTCCAAGTTTGTTTAGCCTTTCACCCCTATCCACAGCTCATCCCCTAGTTTTGCAACACTAGTGGGTTCGGACCTCCAGTGCATGTTACTGAACCTTCATCCTGGCCATGGATAGCTCACTTGGTTTCGGGTCTACACCCAGCGACTGTTCGCCCTGTTCGGACTCGATTTCTCTACGGCTTCCCTATTCGGTTAACCTTGCCACTGAATGTAAGTCGCTGACCCATTATACAAAAGGTACGCAGTCACCCCTTTCAAGGCTCCTACTTTTTGTAAGCACACGGTTTCAGGATCTATTTCACTCCCCTCCCGGGGTTCTTTTCGCCTTTCCCTCACGGTACTAGTTCACTATCGGTCAATGATGAGTATTTAGCCTTGGAGGATGGTCCCCCCATATTCAGACAGGATTTCTCGTGTCCCGCCCTACTTTTCGCACGCTCAGTACCACAGGTCTCTTTTTGCATACGGGGCTATCACCCACTATGGCCAGCCTTTCCATGCTGCTTTGCTAAGAATCCTGATATCACGTGCAGGCTTTTCCGATTTCGCTCGCCACTACTTTCGGAATCTCGGTTGATGTCTTTTCCTCGAGCTACTGAGATGTTTCAGTTCACCCGGTTCGCCTCAATAACCTATGTATTCAGTTAAAGATACCTATTGCTAGGTGGGTTCCCCCATTCAGAAATCTCCGGATCAAAGCTAATTTGCCAGCTCCCCGAAGCTTATCGCAGGCTATCACGTCTTTCGTCGCCTATCATTGCCAAGGCATCCACCATGTGCTCTTATTCACTTGACCCTATAACTTTGATTTCTCGCCGTTATTTTCAAGGAATGATTGTCAGGTCTTTCACCTGACGCGTTATGCCGTATCTTTCAATTCGATCTAATTTGCACTTTCATGCATTTCCGCTCGAAATCAAAAGTTCATTTTGACGCAATCAAAATTTCTCTAAATTGCTACTGGCGGCACGGTCTGCACTAAACCTTTACGAATGTGCAGTTTCCGCCAGCAGCGCTGATTTAACTCTATGAATTTTTAAAGAACAGCCAATAATCGATTGATATAAATAAATAAATCAACCAACACAAAGCACTCTCAAAGAGAGTACTTTGCATTAGTAAATTGAGCCCTACCCTTTTTTCCCGGTCGGTGCTGGTAAGTGGTGGAGGATGACGGGATCGAACCGACGACCCCCTGCTTGCAAAGCAGGTGCTCTCCCAGCTGAGCTAATCCCCCAGGAACGAAATCCTTTGACTGCGTTCTGAAATTTCTCGACCCTGATGTGGTGGGTCTGGTTGGACTCGAACCAACGACCCCTGCGTTATCAACACAGTGCTCTAACCAGCTGAGCTACAGACCCTTTGAGTTCATCGAAGAACCTGAAGGCGGCACCAATCAGATAGCCTAGCTAAACGCGGGCCTATGCTGTTGTTTTAAACAACAACCGATAAGAATGGGCGTAAGAAGCGCAAATTGCTTCATTTCCAGAAAGGAGGTGATCCAGCCGCACCTTCCGATACGGCTACCTTGTTACGACTTCACCCCAGTCACGAACCCTGCCGTGGTAATCGCCCTCCTTTGCAGGTTAGGCTAACTACTTCTGGCAGAACCCGCTCCCATGGTGTGACGGGCGGTGTGTACAAGACCCGGGAACGTATTCACCGTGACATTCTGATCCACGATTACTAGCGATTCCGACTTCACGCAGTCGAGTTGCAGACTGCGATCCGGACTACGAATGGCTTTATGGGATTGGCTCCCCCTCGCGGGTTGGCGACCCTTTGTACCATCCATTGTATGACGTGTGTAGCCCTACCTATAAGGGCCATGAGGACTTGACGTCATCCCCACCTTCCTCCGGTTTGTCACCGGCAGTCTCATTAGAGTGCCCAACTAAATGTAGCAACTAATGACAAGGGTTGCGCTCGTTGCGGGACTTAACCCAACATCTCACGACACGAGCTGACGACAGCCATGCAGCACCTGTGTTACGGCTCTCTTTCGAGCACCAAGCCATCTCTGGCGAGTTCCGTACATGTCAAAGGTAGGTAAGGTTTTTCGCGTTGCATCGAATTAAACCACATCATCCACCGCTTGTGCGGGTCCCCGTCAATTCCTTTGAGTTTCAACCTTGCGGCCGTACTCCCCAGGCGGTCAACTTCACGCGTTAGCTTCGTTACTGAGTACTAATGCACCCAACAACCAGTTGACATCGTTTAGGGCGTGGACTACCAGGGTATCTAATCCTGTTTGCTCCCCACGCTTTCGTGCATGAGCGTCAGTACAGGTCCAGGGGATTGCCTTCGCCATCGGTGTTCCTCCGCATATCTACGCATTTCACTGCTACACGCGGAATTCCATCCCCCTCTACCGTACTCTAGCGATGCAGTCACAGATGCAATTCCCAGGTTGAGCCCGGGGATTTCACAACTGTCTTACATCACCGCCTGCGCACGCTTTACGCCCAGTAATTCCGATTAACGCTCGCACCCTACGTATTACCGCGGCTGCTGGCACGTAGTTAGCCGGTGCTTATTCTTACGGTACCGTCATGGGCCCGCCGTATTAAGGCAGACCTTTTCGTTCCGTACAAAAGCAGTTTACAACCCGAAGGCCTTCTTCCTGCACGCGGCATTGCTGGATCAGGCTTTCGCCCATTGTCCAAAATTCCCCACTGCTGCCTCCCGTAGGAGTCTGGGCCGTGTCTCAGTCCCAGTGTGGCTGGTCGTTCTCTCAAACCAGCTACAGATCGTCGCCTTGGTGAGCTTTTACCTCACCAACAAGCTAATCTGATATCAGCCGCTCCAATCGCGCGAGGCCTTACGGTCCCCCGCTTTCATCCTTAGATCGTATGCGGTATTAGCGTAAATTTCTCTACGTTATCCCCCACGACTGGGCACGTTCCGATATATTACTCACCCGTTCGCCACTCGCCACCAGGATTGCTCCCGTGCTGCCGTTCGACTTGCATGTGTAAGGCATGCCGCCAGCGTTCAATCTGAGCCAGGATCAAACTCTATAGTTTAATCTCTGCAATAATTTTCAACTCCGCACATCAGACCAAAGTCCAACGCACGAAGAAAACTCATAAAAACGGAATTGATGAGAAATCTTGACGACTTCACATTTTCTATCTCCATGAGCGTTTAAGGTCCAAAAGACCTGGTCACAAGTGACCTGGCTTTTCGCCCTTCAAACGCCCATACTTATCGGCTGTAAATTTTTAATGATCCTGGCGCTCTGCTCGACAGCTTTGCCGTCTTGCTTTGCACTGTTAGCTGTAATCAGCTGAGCCTCAAATTATATACCGCTTTTCTCGCAGTAGTCAAATTTTGTTTGACTTTTGTTTACATTCCAACGAATGCATACAAAAATCAACATGAAATCTTGAGACAAAACGCCCAGCTGATTTTCAGCTGGGCGTATGTCAATATAAGAGCCTGACGATGACCTACTTTCACACGGGAATCCGCACTATCATCGGCGCTGAGTCGTTTCACTGTCCTGTTCGGGATGGGAAGGAGTGGTACCAACTTGCTATGGTCATCAGGCATAACTGGTTGACGAAATGCTTCCCACACGGGAAGCAGTCCATCGAATTCATAGAGCAAATCAGCTTGTAATTTAGATTGTTGCACAGTTCCTGTTGGAACTGTATCTTTTTTGAATGCGTCAGTCTTGGCATAACACCTTTGAATTAATCAAAGTTATAGGGTCAAGCCTCTCGAGCAATTAGTACTGGTTAGCTTAACGCATTACTGCGCTTCCACACCCAGCCTATCAACGTCCTGGTCTTGAACGACTCTTCAGGGGGCTCAAGGCCCCGGCAGATCTAATCTTGAAACGAGTTTCCCGCTTAGATGCTTTCAGCGGTTATCTCTTCCGAACTTAGCTACCCGGCAATGCCACTGGCGTGACAACCGGTACACCAGAGGTTCGTCCACTCCGGTCCTCTCGTACTAGGAGCAGGCTTCCTCAAATCTGCAGCGCCCACGGAAGATAGGGACCAAACTGTCTCACGACGTTTTAAACCCAGCTCACGTACCTCTTTAAATGGCGAACAGCCATACCCTTGGGACCGGCTACAGCCCCAGGATGAGATGAGCCGACATCGAGGTGCCAAACACCGCCGTCGATATGAACTCTTGGGCGGTATCAGCCTGTTATCCCCAGAGTACCTTTTATCCGTTGAGCGATGGCCCTTCCATACAGAACCACCGGATCACTATGTCCTGCTTTCGCATCTGCTCGACTTGTCAGTCTCGCAGTTAAGCACGCTTATGCCATTGCACTATCGTCACGATGTCCGACCGTAACTAGCGTACCTTCGAACTCCTCCGTTACACTTTGGGAGGAGACCGCCCCAGTCAAACTGCCTACCATGCACTGTCCCCGATCCAGATAATGGACCTAGGTTAGAACCTCAAACACACCAGGGTGGTATTTCAACGTTGGCTCCACCGAAACTAGCGTCCCGGCTTCAAAGCCTCCCACCTATCCTACACAGGTCTGTTCAAAATCCAATACAAAGCTACAGTAAAGGTTCATGGGGTCTTTCCGTCTTTCCGCGGGGAGATTGCATCATCACAAACATTTCAACTTCGCTGAGTCTCAGGAGGAGACAGTGTGGCCATCGTTACGCCATTCGTGCAGGTCGGAACTTACCCGACAAGGAATTTCGCTACCTTAGGACCGTTATAGTTACGGCCGCCGTTTACTGGGACTTCAATCAAGAGCTTGCACCCCATCATTTAATCTTCCAGCACCGGGCAGGCGTCACACCCTATACGTCGACTTTCGTCTTAGCAGAGTGCTGTGTTTTTAATAAACAGTCGCAGCCACCGATTTTTTGCAACCTCGTTTAGCTCCAGGAGTAAATCCCTTCACTGACTAGAGGCACACCTTCTTCCGAAGTTACGGTGTCAATTTGCCGAGTTCCTTCTCCTGAGTTCTCTCAAGCGCCTTAGAATACTCATCTCGCGCACCAGTGTCGGTTTGCGGTACGGTCGTGTGTAGCTGAAGCTTAGTGGCTTTTCCTGGAAGCAGGGTATCACTCACTTCGGCTGCAAGCAGCCTCGTTATCACCCCTCATCTAAGCCCGGCGGATTTACCTACCAGGCACGACTACAGGCTTGAACCAACATATCCAACAGTTGGCTGAGCTAACCTTCTCCGTCCCCACATCGCACTACACATCGGTACAGGAATATTGACCTGTTTCCCATCAGCTACGCATCTCTGCCTCGCCTTAGGGGCCGACTCACTCTACGCCGATGAACGTTGCGTAGAAAACCTTGCGCTTACGGCGAGGGGGCTTTTCACCCCCTTTAACGCTACTCATGTCAGCATTCGCACTTCTGATACCTCCAGCAGGGTTTACACCACCACCTTCACAGGCTTACAGAACGCTCTCCTACCACGTGCCATAAATGGCACATCCGCAGCTTCGGTAACTGGCTTAGCCCCGTTACATCTTCCGCGCAGGACGACTCGATCAGTGAGCTATTACGCTTTCTTTAAATGATGGCTGCTTCTAAGCCAACATCCTGACTGTTATAGCCTTCCCACTTCGTTTCCCACTTAGCCAATTTTAGGGACCTTAGCTGGCGGTCTGGGTTGTTTCCCTCTTGAGTCCGGACGTTAGCACCCGGTGCTCTGTCTCCCAAGCTGTACTCATCGGTATTCGGAGTTTGCCTTGGTTTGGTAAGTCGCCATGACCCCCTAGCCAAAACAGTGCTCTACCCCCGATGGTAATACTTGAGGCACTACCTAAATAGTTTTCGGAGAGAACCAGCTATTTCCAAGTTTGTTTAGCCTTTCACCCCTATCCACAGCTCATCCCCTAGTTTTGCAACACTAGTGGGTTCGGACCTCCAGTGCATGTTACTGAACCTTCATCCTGGCCATGGATAGCTCACTTGGTTTCGGGTCTACACCCAGCGACTGTTCGCCCTGTTCGGACTCGATTTCTCTACGGCTTCCCTATTCGGTTAACCTTGCCACTGAATGTAAGTCGCTGACCCATTATACAAAAGGTACGCAGTCACCCCTTTCAAGGCTCCTACTTTTTGTAAGCACACGGTTTCAGGATCTATTTCACTCCCCTCCCGGGGTTCTTTTCGCCTTTCCCTCACGGTACTAGTTCACTATCGGTCAATGATGAGTATTTAGCCTTGGAGGATGGTCCCCCCATATTCAGACAGGATTTCTCGTGTCCCGCCCTACTTTTCGCACGCTCAGTACCACAGGTCTCTTTTTGCATACGGGGCTATCACCCACTATGGCCAGCCTTTCCATGCTGCTTTGCTAAGAATCCTGATATCACGTGCAGGCTTTTCCGATTTCGCTCGCCACTACTTTCGGAATCTCGGTTGATGTCTTTTCCTCGAGCTACTGAGATGTTTCAGTTCACCCGGTTCGCCTCAATAACCTATGTATTCAGTTAAAGATACCTATTGCTAGGTGGGTTCCCCCATTCAGAAATCTCCGGATCAAAGCTAATTTGCCAGCTCCCCGAAGCTTATCGCAGGCTATCACGTCTTTCGTCGCCTATCATT